>NZ_SADT02000009.1 GCF_004016445.2 Mesorhizobium sp. M2E.F.Ca.ET.219.01.1.1 | reverse complement strand
GAGCGCAGCCGTCCCGGCTCCCTGCATGCAGATTATATGCTTAGCCCGAATATCGGGCGAACAATTCAATCTGTAAGGCAGGGAGTATTGGATGGGCGAAAACTCATACGGTGGTTGAAGAGCGAAGGTTATCGAAAGGTTTCGGTTCTCGGTATGAGCTTAGGCTCCTGGGTCGCGGGGTTAATTGCTGCGCACGACTCGGCTGTGTCAAAAGCCGCGCTGTTTCTGACGGCGGGGAGTCTTGCGGATATGGTTTGGACGGGTCGCGCGACACGATTGATACGTGACAGCCTTGAGCCTGAGATTGAACTGACCGATCTCAGAAGGGCCTGGGGGCCACTTAACTTGGAGAATTACGCACATAGTTTGGCACGGCCTGATCTCGATCTTCATGTTGTGTTGGCTAAGAGAGACAAAGTGGTGTTGCCAGAGCTGTCGAAGAGGTTCATGCGGAGGCTGAAGGACGCCGGAGCGAGGCCAAATATTGTGGAATTAAACTGTGGTCACTATTCACTCGCCATTCCGCCTTACATTTTGTTGGCCGGTTTGAGCTTGAAGCGGTTTCTGTCGCGAGCTCACGAGGCGGCCCGGCGATCCTGAGCTTGGCGTTGGCCGTCGGACTGTAAGCTCCGGCTCAGGCAATGGTCTCCACGATTTCATAGCTTTGGACCAGTGGTCCAATTCCTTCGTTGAGCAGGGTCAGGAGGTTCTGGGCCGTCGGAGCGAGGAGTTCAATCCGCTCGATGCGTACCGGACTCCATGAAGGCTCATCGTCCTCGTTCGAAGTGACTTCGTCGCGGAGCTCGATGACGGCCTGCCGCACCTCGTCCAGTTCTGCAAAAAAGAAACCTGGGGTTCCAGTGTCCTTCCATCGGTCTTCGTTCGGCTCAGCCTCATAGTTCGGCTGCTCCTGCTGTACGCCCTGCCGGATGCCACAATTGCCTGCCCTGTCGCTGAAGATCAAATGGACAAACCGGCTGTCGAAATGCGGATCGTCGATCGCAAGCCGAGTTTCTGGATCCTTTCCTCGAAAGAGGGTTCTGCCCCTGCTCCTGCCAGTTGATTGCTGAAAAGCGCCTCACGAATCAGTGTAGCCGAATTGGATACGCGGATGCACCTTGGAACGGTGTGCGGCGGCACGGAATTCTGGCACGTCGCTTCGCGACCGCGCTCTATGCATGCGGCACGGAACCGAGCTTCGCGTGGTCTCCGCCTATACGGGTGACGATCGCTCGTGCGGGCTGCTTCGCAGCCAACAATCAAAATCGATACACCCAAAATGGCAGCATGCGGCAGTTTACAGCGGCGGACGAAATCCGCATAGTGCGCGACGCCAACGACAATCACGAGTTGGTGATGGCAAGTCCCTAGCCCTTCTTGTCATCAACCACGGGAGCCGTCCTGGAGCATTCCGGGACGGCTCTGTTCGAATCCGGTGACCGATCATGACGAAGAAATCTGCTGCCTGCCGTCCCCTGTTCGTAAGCAGATCGCTTCTCAATCCGGATGACTTGCTCGGATGGGCTCAGGGCGAAGGATTTCAAAGACCGATCCGCGCCTCAGCGCTGCATGTCACGATCGCACTCAGCCGCGAGCCGTTGCCGTGGCGAGAGATTCCGGCATGCGACGGCCATCTGTCCGTGCCTCGAGGGCGCCGGCGGCTGGTCCACCAATTCGGTGGTGTGGCTGTCCTGATTTTCGGATGCCGGAAACTGCGCCAACGTCATGCGCAGTTCCGCCGGCACGGGGCGAAGTGGGAACACCCGACCTATCAGCCTCACGTTGCGTTCGCGATCGATGATGATCGTGACCTCTCTCTTGTGCGGCCTTATGCCGGGCCGCTTCTGTTCGGGCCGGAAGCTTTCAAGGAACCGTTCGAGAGTTATTGCCGGCCGCTCTCCGCGGCCGACTTCCATTCCTGAGGAAGGAAAGAGGGCGCTGCCCTCTGGCCCCTGTGCATTATTGGGACACAGATTCACGGTAGGCGTTTCGCCGCTGCCTGATCGGCAAGGTTCGACCCCTCTCTGCCTTTCCGCCGCACAGCCTGAACCGGAAGTTCTGACCCAAGCCGGACATCCATTCGGGCGAAGCAAATGACCGCTAAGGGTGTGGGTTCCGGTCATTTTTAAAGTCAAAGCCAAAGCCGGTGTGGGATCAGTTCAGTATTCCGCGGCGGCGATGGTGCGGACCGCGGGCTGGTGGCGGGCGGGGTCGCCATCAGACCACGAAGCCGCAGGCGGGCGGGGGGGTGCGGGTGTCCATGTTGCGGCCGCGGTTCAGGTGGTCGTCGATCTCGGCGGCCGCGCCGATCATGCGACCGTATAGGAAGACGGTGAAGGCCGCGGTCTCCAGGTCGCGCTCGGTCAGGGTGCCGGACTTGAAGTCCTTCCACAGCAGCGCCAGCAGCAGCGCCGCAATTACCGCGTCAACGTTGACGCAGAAAACGTAAGGCGAGGCCCCCTGATTGTGGAGTGCCTGGACGAGCTCGCGGTAGAAGGCGTGGAAGACGTTGTACTTTCCTTGCCGCGCCATGAATTCCGCGATGAAGCGCTCGCGCGGATCGTGGTTGACGGGCTTGCCTTTGAAGACCGGGTGGTGGACGCCGGGGAGCGCGCGGACCTCAGTGCCGAGCTCCTTGGCCTGGGCCTTCTCACGGCGGTACGTGCGCGCGAACGCCGTCGCCATCGCCTTCAGGTCGAGGCCGTGGGCTGGGTCGGAGGGGTCGGTCAGCCCGGCGTCCTTGAATTGCTCGAGCAGAAAGGCCATGCCCTCGAAGCCGTTGCCGCCGTGGCTGTAGCCGGTATGGGTAAGGAAGCCGACCATCGCCTTGTTGATCTGCACGCGCGCCGGCGTCTGTGGCCCGTCCGCCGAGACCGCGCCCTTGGCACCCTGAGCCGAGATCGACCCAGGGCCGTTCGAAATCAGGAGCCCGACGAGCATCTGCAGCGGCAGCGCCTCCTCGGGGGTGGGCTTCTTTCCAGTCATGGCGAGGAAGCAGAGGTCGGCCATCGTCCATTGCCCAAAGCGCTCGTCGCGTCGGATGCCCCATAGCGAGCCCGACCGGTGGTGCTCGCCGGGGATCGTCGCGCCAACCATGACGCCATAGAGCCGCAGGTACCAGGGCAGTGTCTCGGCGGTAAGGCGCGAGATGCGCTTGCGCACCAGCGGCCCCCAGGCGATTGTCGTGGCGATGGCCGCGAGAATTGCGTCCCGCGACAACCGGCCGCCGAGGCCTCCAAGGAACTTCAGGAACGCCGACCTGCCGCCGCGAGCCGCGATCGCTGCGAGCATCGCCTCTGGACGCGGGTCGGCGGCCTCGGCCTCGGTGGCCAGGAACAGCGCCCGGGTGGCGTCGTCACAGACAATCCCCGAGGCGTCGAATTCCTCGTCGCGCCCGTCCCTAAGGCCCGAATGGGCGAAGAGCCCGATGAGCGCCCGGGTGCAGCCGAGCGCCCGCTCCACCCGCTTCGGCCCGACGATGGCGGCGGCGGCTGCCATCACCGCGTTCGGAGCATTGCCGGCCTCCCGCGCCGCGTCGGCGGCGACGAGGATCGGGTCGCCGACGAGGTTGACCTCGGCTGCGACCGCGACGTCGAGCATCGCTCGGTCGTTCTCGGTGGCGATCTCGTGCACGAGCGGCAGGGCGACGGTCGCCTCCAGCGGCTCAAGCGCGAGATCGAGCACTGAATGGCCGTGCACGCTCGTCACTTGGGTTTTCGGGTCCATGACCGACGCGCCGGACTTGTCCTTCATGTTCTGCCGCGCGACCACCGCCCCGACCTGGGCGCCGAGCGCGGCGATCTGGCCGGCGTAGGGCTCGGGCGCGGTGACGGCCGGCATGGCGAGATCGGGCGGCAGCCGCAGGCCCTGGTCGTTGGCGACCCAGGGCTTTAGCGCGAGGTCCCCACGCGGCGCGAAGTCGGGCGCGGCGCCGTTGAGCGCCATCACCGCGGTGAGGGCGGCGGGGATGTCGGCGATGTTGGTGACGACGGCGCCCTTCGCGGACACGACCGGGTTCTCGGGCGTGAAGCGGCCAGGCACGCCGAAGGCCTCCATGAACCAGCGCTCCTTGTCCTCGGCGCTGTCGCCCGAGCCGGCCATAGCGCCGGCATGCCCGACGGCACGGGTCAGCTTCGACTTCCAGCGGCCGACGACGCAGGCGACGACGGGCTTCGTCCAGTCGATGCCCTGCTCGTAGTAGCCGCCGGGTTCGGCATAGAGCACCGCCGCCTTGGAACGGTCGTCGTTGCCGAAGGCGTGGGCGAAGTCGGGCGCGGCGTAGTGGATGTAGACGTCCTTGCCGGAGGAGACGAGCGTCGTCGTGCCCCAGCCCGCAGTGCCGAGATACTGGGCGATCGTCGTGGTGAAGCCGCCGGAGTTCGAGAAGATCGCAACCGAGCCTTTGAGCAGCGACTCCTCTGGCTTGTCGCCGCCGAGCGCGCCGCCGATGCGCACGCGGTTCCACGAATCGGCGACGCCGAGGCAGTTGCCGCCGATGATGTCGATGCCGTTCGCCTGAGCCATCGCCCGAATCTCGCGGGCGTCGTGCACGGAGATCTTCTCGGTGATGATGACGATCTTGCGCAAGCCCGGGTTCACCCGCACGAGCTCGGCCACGCCGTCGCGCACACCCGACGGCGGCAGGTAGACGACGCCGGTGTCGAAGGCGTGGCCGGCGTCGAGCCCCTCGCGCACGTTGTTGTAGACCGGGATGTCGCCCACGGGCGTCTTCAGCACGTGCCCGCCGCGGCCGGGCGAGGTGCCGAAGACCACGTTGCCGCCGGAGAAGGCGTGGCTGGTCGGCGTGACCGTGCGCGACTCGCCGCCGAGGATGTTGAGTACGCAGACCCGGTCGTCGCGGGTCGCGATATCGGCCAGTGACCGGAGGCCGAGGAAATAGGGAAAGCCTTCGATGCCCTTGTGATACATGTCCGTCCTCCCTCAGGCCGCCGCGGCCTTGAGCCCCAGGGTAGCGGCGATCTCGTCGCGGCCGCCGGCGCGCATCCACGTGTCGACGCGCTTGGCGTAGTTCACGACCTCGGAGATCGCGCTGTCGAAGCCGAAGAAGCGGTAGGGCAGGCCGAGGGACTCCAGCGTCTCGGCGAGGTTGCCCATACCGCGCACCAGGTTCGGACCGCCGCGTCCTACGACGACGTAGAGCGGCGTCGGCCCGTGCGCGGCGAAATATTCGCGCAGCGCGTCGCCCATGCCGCGGAAGGTCTCGAGGATGTCAGTGTTGTTCGACTTGCCGCCGATGATGAAGAGCACGTTGGTCTGGGCGAGGAAGTGCCGGTAGCAGATCGAGGCCACCGCCTTCATCTTCTCGTAGGGCGGGTTGCCGCCGAAGTCGGACGAGATGATCGCCGCCTCGCCCAGCACCTCGGTGACGAGGCTGTTGGCGCCGCCGCCGAAGGTCGGGGCAAGGATGGTGCCGCTCTCGTTGATCACGAAGACATCCGACTGGCCCTGGTGGGTGCGGAGTTGGTTCACCTCCTGCTCGAATGCAGAGATGTCTGCCGCGAACAGCTGGTCCGGCAGCCCGAGCCGACCCACACGCGGATCGTCGCGGTCGAAGCCGCACTTGAAGTCGCAGGCCACCGGCGTCAACCGCCCGTCGCGCCCGGGACGCATGCGGATCGGGTTCAGCTCCAGCGTCGTCATGCCGTAGTGGTGCATCAGCTCCCAGAGCTTCGGCAGGTGCTGCACCAGCGGCGAGATGATCTCCCGCGGCGCGCCAATGTCCGTCAGCGCGTTCGCCACCACGAAGGCCTTGAGCCCCGTGAGCGCCTCGAAGGGCACGGTGGCGATGTCGGACTTATCGAGATCCTCGATGTCCACGCCGCCGCGGTGGGTCAGCGTCATGGTCGGCGCGCGGAAATGCGTGTCGTCGGTGGTGGCGAAATAGACCTCGTGCTCGGCGGGAATGCCGGCCTCGAAGGTCACGCCGTTGGCCTTGGCGAAGGCGTTGCCATGACGGTGCTCGGCGAAGTAGAGCCGCTCCTTTTCGGCGAGCGCGGTCTTGAGGTCCCGAGCCTTGCCGATTAGTCCCGCCTTGCCCTTCTTGCCGACGCCGCCGCGGAAGACCGGCTTGACGAAGATCAGGCCATGGCGGGCGATCAGGTCCTGGATCGCGTCCTCGCTCGCGTCAGGTCCGAGCACCTCGGACGCGGGGAAGTCGACGTGCCTGAGCAGCCTCGATCCGTAGAGCATGCCGGTGAGGTGCATGGCGGTTCTCCCAATTGATCGTAGCATGGTTCGGCCGGTTGACCTGATCGGCACTCAAGCATACGAATTTATCGAGGTCGATGAAGTAAAGGTTAGGCTCGCCGCAACAGCGTCCGGCTAGCCTCAGTTCTGTTTTCGCCTTGGTCGCCGGCCGGCATTGCTGCCGACCGGAGCCGTCGGCGCGCGTCAGGTGGCCCGGCTCTCGGTCGAGTGAGGGCTCCACTTGATCAGCCGGGCCTCGGCGACGTCCAGGATGCTGTCGATAATTAGGACAAATATCGCGAGGATTAGGATCCCTGCGAAGACACCGACCGCATCGAAATTGCCTTCCGCCTGAGCGATCAGATAGCCAAGCCCGGCGGATGAGCCGAGATACTCGCCGATAATCGCCCCGACGACGGCAAAACCGACCGAAGTGCGCAATGAGGACAGAATCCAGCTTGCCGCTGCCGGGAAGTAGACGTGGCGAAGCAGGTCCGACCGCTTGGCTCCGAGAATGCGGGTGTTCGACAGCACAACCGGGTTCACTTCACGGACGCCCTGCATGGCGTTGAAGAAAGTGACGAAGAACACCAGCGTGACGGCGAGCGCCACCTTGGACCAGAGACCGAGGCCGAGCCAGAGTACGAATATCGGCGCAAGCACGACGCGAGGGATCGCGTTCAAACCTTTGATGAAAGGATCCAGAATGCGCGCGGCGGAACGACTGAGGCCGAGCCAGACGCCTGCTGCCACGCCGAGTGCCGTCCCGACCAGATAGCCGAGCACGGTTTCCGTCAGGGTGATGGCCACATGGTTATAGAAGCTGGCGTCCACCACCCAGGACGCCACCTGCTTGAGGATGTCGACCGGAGCCGGGAAGAAGAAGACGTCGATGATGCCCGCCGCGACACCGAGCTGCCAGCCGCCGACAATTGCCACCAGCAGTACGACTTGGATGAGGCGTTCAGTCGTGGCGTTCATAGCTTTTCTCCACTTCGCTGCGCAGCGATGACCAGATGTTGCGATAAAGATCCATGAAGCGCGGATCGAGCTTGATTTCAGCGACATCGCGGGGGCGTCGGAGATCGACGGGGAAGCTGTCGATCACGTGCGAGCGCGGTCCGGCGGCAAGCACCACGACCCGATCCCCGAGAGCGATCGCCTCCTCAAGGTCGTGCGTGATCATCACCACGGCGCGCCGTTCCTCCTGCCAAAGGCGCAACAGCTCGTTCTGCATCAGGTGGCGGGTATGGATGTCGAGTGCCGAAAAAGGCTCGTCCATCAGGATGACCTTGGGGCCAGTAATCAGTGCCTGCGCCATCTGCACGCGCTTGCGCTGTCCGCCGGAAAGCTGATGCGGGTACCGATGCTCAAAGCCCTTCAGGCCAACCTTCGCCAGCCACTTCATCGACTGCTCGCGCCGTTCGGCAGCGCCTGTGCCCTTGAACATAGGGCCAAGTTCGACATTCTCGAGCGCAGTCTTCCAAGGAAGCAGTGCATCCTGCTGGAACAGATAGCCGATATCGTTTTGGATCCCGCGTACCGGCTGACCCTCAATCGCGACAGTACCGCTCGAGGGCTTCAGCAGCCCGGCAATCGCGTTAAGAATCGTGCTCTTGCCGCAGCCGGTCGGCCCAACGATCGCGAGAAACTCGCCATCGGCGACAGCCAAGTTCACATCCTGCACGGCCACATAGGCGCCAAAGGACATGGTGACGTTGTCGATGGTAACCATCGGCTTCGCATGATGCGGACTGTTCGTCGGGGGTACGGTTTTCACTACGGCCAATGCCATGACCTCCTCCTGTCAGTTGGCGGCGACGTTCGGGACTTTGTCGACGAACTCGTTCGTGTAGGTTTTCTTAAGGTCGATCTCAGCCGCAGCGACTTTTTCATTGAAGCTCTTTAGGACCGCGAGCGGAGTCTTGATATCTTCCTCGTTGATACGGCCGTCCTTCGAGAAGATCGCCTTCGCGTTCTCTACCGCCTTGACGTAGGTTTCACGATCGCCGGAGATGAACTCCTTCGGCAGCTTGTCGACGATCTCTTCCGCGGAGTGACTATTCATCCACTCGAGCGCCTTGACCGTCGCATTCGTGACCTTCTGGACGGTCTCCGGATTTTTCTCGATATAGCTCTGTGTGGCATAGAGGACGGAGGTTGGGTAAATCCCACCATAGATCGCCTTGGCTCCCTCGTCGCTGCGACCGTCGATCAGGATCTTGCCGACGCCCTTGGCCGCTATAAAGGTTGCCGCCGGGTCGTAGTTGACGAGGAGGTCGACCTTGCCCTGTTCAAGGGCCGCGACGGCGGCAGACCCGGAGCCGACGCCGATCAGCGACACGTCGTCGCCCGACAGGCCGTTGCGCTGCAGGTAATAGCGGACGAAGAAATCGGAAGACGAGCCTGGCGAGGTGATCCCAATTTTTGCGCCTTTGATCGTTTCCGGTTTTGCCGGGTCGAAAGTGCTGTTCTTGCCGCCAGCCAACACGAGTCCGGAATTGCGGGCGAGCTGCACGAACGCCACGACAGCCTTCTTCTGCGCCTGCATCTGGATCGTATGGTCGTAGAACCCGACGGCGATATCCGTCGAGCCGGCGACAAGGGCCTGAAGCGTCTTCGACCCACCCGATGCGAAGTTCTCGACGGTCACCTCCAGGCCTTCCTTTTCATAAAGGCCAAGCCCCTGGGCGACCGGAAAGGGAAGGTTGTTGAGATTGTAAGAGCCGACGCTGATGCGGACCGGATCCGCGAACGCGGAGCCTGCAAAGGCAACGGTTGCCGCAAGGGCAAGCATGAGCTTACGCATGATTTTCCTCCAGGTTATGTGGCGCCCTCCCGGCGGCCACGGTCATTATGCCGCGCAGACGAACTGCGCGACAGGCTTTGCGAAAACATGTCCTTCGAATAGGCGGCGGGCGGTGCGCAGGATGCCCGCGACGATCTTGCCGTTCCTGTCCTGAAGCTTGACATCGAGATGGCCGCTCGGATGCTCGATCGACAGGACCACCGGTGGTTTGCAAGTGCCGATCAAGCGGGATGCCACCGTATTTTCGGTGATGCAGGCCGTCGCGATCCCGACAGCACCTGTTGTGGCAAGCGAGGGATGGCACTGGTGCGGCATGAAATAGCGCACATTGATGTCGCCGTCTGCCCTTGGCCGGGAAATCAGCACCGGCTTCGGTGTCACCTGGTTGCTGACATCACCCATACCCATTCGCTTACCGGCGGCAATGCGCAGGCTCTCGAGCCGTTCCAACAGCGCCTTGTTTCCGTTGAGTTCGGCGGCTGTCTCGAATCCGCCGACGCCGATGGCCTCAGCCTCAAGGAGTATCATTGGCATGGCGCAATCGATGCAAGTGACGCTGACGCCGTCGATGACCTCGTTCGGTTTGCCTGTGGGAAATAGCTGACCCGTACGGGCGCCTGCTGCATCCATGAAGGTAAGCGCAATCGGCGCCGCGCTGCCTGGAACGCCGTCGATCGCCGCGTCGCCTAGATAGGAGACGCTACCGTTGGGCGTCGGGACATCTGCCTCGATCAGCTTTCCGGTGTTGACGTTGTGAATCCGGACGAGCGTCGTAGGACCCTGCACCGGCACAAGCCCCGCCTCGATGGCGAAGGGGCCGACGGCGGCAAGCATGTTGCCGCAGTTGGGGGACGTATCGACGAATTGCTGGTCGACGCGCACCTGTGCGAAAAGATAATCGACGTCCGCGCCCTTGATGCTTGCGGGACCAACGATGGCCACCTTGCTTGTGACCGGATTGCCGCCGCCAATGCCGTCGATCTGCAGCGGATGCCCTGACCCCATGACCGAGAGCAGGATCTGATCGCGAAGGGCCGGATCGGACGGTAGATCGGAGGAGAGGAAGAAGGGCCCCTTGGACGTGCCGCCGCGCATCAGAGCGCACGGAATGCGGATCAGATCGTTCATCGTGCGACATCCTCCCTTTTCATGCGCTCCGTGGCTCAATCATCTTGTTTGTTACGTGAATCCGATTAATATGAGAAATGCTAAAATCGGAGCTTTTGATGCGCTATGAACATCAACTGTGAAATCCTGGACCTCCGCGCCTTTCTACTCGTCGTGGAGCTCGCGAGCTTCCACCGGGCAGCGGAGTCGCTCAATCTCTCGCAGCCGGCGCTGAGTCGTCGCATTCAGAAACTCGAAGGCTCCATCGGCGCCCCCCTCTTGGAGCGGACGACGCGCCATGTGGCGCCCACCGCCGTCGGCGGGGAGCTGGTCCCGCTAGTGCGCCGGATGCTGGAGGAGTTTGACGGTTCGCTCTTCGCCTTCCGCGAGCTGGGGGAGCGGCGAGGCGGTCTTGTTACCATCGCCTGCTTGCCGACGGCGGCTTATTACTTCCTGCCCTCAGTGATCCGGCAGTTCGATGCGCAGTACCCCAACATCCGCTTCCGGATTCTCGACCTTCCGGCGACCGACGGGCTTCAGGCGGTCGCGCGCCGGGAGGTCGAATTCGGGGTCAACATCATGGGTTCGTCCGATCCCGACCTGACCTTCGATCGTCTGATCGAGGACCCCTTCGTTCTCGCCGCACGAAAGGAGCACCCCCTGGCATCAAGGGATGTCCTGACCTGGCAGGATCTCGTCCCCTACCAGCTCATCACCGTCCATCGGTCGAGCGCGAACCGGATCCTCTTGGATGCCGCGCTGACGAAGTCGAACCTCGCGCTGCGCTGGTCCTATGAAGTGACGCATCTCTCGACGTCACTCGGTCTGGTCGAAGCCGGTCTCGGGATATCGGTCCTGCCGCGCATGGCGACCCCGCAGGGCGACCATCCGTTCCTGGTCACAAGGCCCATCCGCGATCCCGAAATCTCGCGCACGATCGGGGTCGTGCGTCGACGCGGCGCATCGCTCTCGCCGCCCGCCGAAAGGTTCATGCGGATGCTGATTGAAACCTGGGGTGAAGCTTCAACGCCCCGGTTCACCTGACCAGTTCAATGGCAAGGCCGCTCGGGGATTCTAGCCCGCATGCTCCCGAGGTGCGCGAAGCCGGCTTCGGCATTGGCGCGCAGAGCGGCAATCGTCTTCAGGGACACCTCATTACGGGTGGTCTTGGCCACCTCCAGGGTCGACTCGAAAGCCTCTTGAGTCGTTTCGGCGTTTGATTCCAGTTTGGAAAATGCTTCCTTCGCCTGCTCAACGCCCTGTTCGGCGACAGCGCGAATCTGCTCGGTAGCCTTGGACGGCTCGAAGGGAGCGGATTCCGCGTTTTCGATCGTTTCGGTCTTGCCGGGGATCTTGGCCATTTTTCCATCCTTTTCCAGAGAGCGGCATCGAACAATGCCCCCCTCCTTCATGTACGAAACCGTCGCAACCGATTTATGTAACTGACATGAAAATGCGCCCGACACCGAATATCCCGCTGCGCGCAGTTTGACGACGCTTTGATGCAATTCGCAGCCACGGTCCGCCTGGTCATATTGAGACCCCGCTCATCGGGGCAGCATCGTCGTGTAGTATGACTTCGTTCAGGTAGCGTCTTCACGCTGTTGCGCTGCGCCGAAAACTGGCTAAGAGGTTTCATCTATTGTTGCTGCGAAACGGAGTTACTGCATGCCGGAAGATATTGAGAACGGCCGAAGCCAGTTGATCGAGCTCACCGCGGACATTGTGTCTGCCTACGTCAGCAAAAACCCAGTGCCGGTTGCGTCTCTTCCGGAGTTGATCGAAAGCGTGAATTCGTCGCTGTCGAGGATCGGACAGCCGGCCGAGCCTGAGAAGCCGGCCCAGGCGCCTGCGGTCAATCCGAAGCGGTCGGTGTTCCCAGACTACATCATCTGCCTCGAGGACGGGAAGAAGTTCAAATCTCTCAGGCGCCATCTCGACGTGCATTTCGGACTGACACCCGACGAGTACCGGGAGAGGTGGGGATTGAAGCCGGACTATCCGATGGTGGCGCCGAACTACGCGGCCCAACGTTCGGCGCTGGCGAAGTCGAGTGGGCTCGGCCGGAAGCCAGCGGCAAAGTCGTCGAAAAGCACGGGCAAAAAGCGTTCTCTGCGGTGATCACGGAGCCTTGCCCGTTTTGCACGAGCTCCGATGTGAGGCCATACGTGACAGGCGAGGCGCGAGTTGTGGCGCGGTGCGAAGGCTGCGGCGCATCCGGCCCGGTCTGCATCGACGAATTGAACGCCGTTAGAAGCTGGAATCGCCGTCCGGCTACACCTGATCAGGATTGGGACTGAGGGTTGGCTAACCAGCCTCATCTTCGACAAGGTCACAGAATACCCGACCGCCGGGGCGCCGATAGGAGTGTTTTGTGATGATCCGGATTCTTGTCGCGGCCGGTGCCCTTGCGCTGGCCGGCTTTGTTGCCGCCCCGGCAAACGCGCAAGAGACTTTCCAGGGCTACGATTGCACGGATGACTGCTCGGGCCACGAAGCCGGGTACGATTGGGCGGCGAGGAACGACATCACCGACGAGCGGGATTGCGATGGCGATAGCCGATCTTTCAACGAAGGCTGCCAAGCCTACGTTGAAGAGCAAGCGGATGATGCAAGTCGGAACGGCCAATCCGACGACGAAAACGACAGCGAAGACGGCGACGAATAGGAACTCGGCCCGGGCGTCGGTGATGGTTGGCCCACTACTCATCGCGCCAGACTACCCGCTTCTCCCATCGAATCTCCACTAAGCGCCGAAAGCGGATGGTGTGCGCCTGCTCTCCTGTCGGGTGGAATAGCTGCGCGCTCATCCACTCCCGGCTCTTGCATTGCTGGCAGCGGACCTTGTCCCGTACCTCGTCGATCGTGACGTTGCCGATCACCTCCCGCAGCTCGAGCGGTTTGTAGTAGCGCGTGACGTTGCAGCGCGCGCAGCGGATGCCCGCCACCTGCCCGGCGTCATGCGCATGCGTCAGGGTCCAGGCCGCGCCTCTCGGCCACTTTTCGGGTTGCTCGGGCATACGCTGAAATGAGGAACATATTCCTCACTGGTCAAGGGGATTGACTCCAGTGTTCTCATTTTGTTCACTGTCGGCAATTAGGAGACAAACCATGAAATCGATCATCGTCACCGAGTCCGAACAGCCCGAGATATACGCCACGGTCAAGCGCGAGCGGCCCGCAATTCACCGGGCCGTCAGCAAAATGGCAAAGCAAATGCGCGACCTCTCTGACGTCAGTCAGAAGCAGGCCATTGCTGAATTGACGGCCACATGGATCAGGGCAGTTTACCCGGAAAACTTGGAACTGGTGCTGTCACTTTCGGACGCCATGCGCGAACAGACCGATATCTATCTCAAGGAAAGCAAGGGGACCGGTGCACGGCACTGATGGTCAGGCGCAGCCGGGGAATACCAACGCCTTCGGTCATCGACCGCGAGATGCCGCACCAGGTCGCGCTGCCCGACGATCTTTGCACGGACCGCAACTTCACGCTGATCAGGCGCTTTCTTGAGGAGCGCGGCCTGACATACAGGACCAGGGCGGTGATCGCGGTTTGGAACGACGGCAAGCAGGAGCAATGGCGGCTGCACTGCTTCACCGATCGCGAGGCCGCGGCGTCGTTCCTTGACCACTTCGGCGGCATCGTGTTCGATCCGAAGCGAGACAGGGAGAATGGGCGCGCTCGCGGTGTCTGGCGCCGCCAGGGCGCCTATGAGCGAATTCTGGAAATGGGGCCGCTCAGCGTGCCCGAAGCCCTGCGGAGCTAAGCATGTGCAATCTCTACAACATCACGACCAGCCAGGAGGCGATCCGCCAGTGGACGCGGGCGCTGCGAGACACCTCCGGCAACCTCGAGCCGTCGATTGACATCTACCCCAACCAATTTGCCCCGGTGGTCCGCAATGCTGCCGACGGCAGCCGCGAGCTCGCCAATCTGCGATGGGGCATGCCGACGCCGCCTGAACGGATGCGCGGCAACGCCGATTCTGGCACCACCAACGTCCGCAACCCGCAATATGCCCATTGGCAGCCCTATCTCGGCGTCGAGAACCGCTGTGTGGTGCCGGTGACTAGCTTCGCCGAGCCGTCGCCGACACCGGGCGACAAGGACGCCGAAACCGGCGTACAGAAGAACTTCTGGTTCGCGCTCAGCGAGGAACGGCCGCTGTTCTTTTTCGCTGGCATGTGGACGCCCTGGCACGGCGTGCGCAAGGTGAAGGAAGGCCCCGGCGACCACGAGCTCTACGGCTTCCTGACGACCAGGCCCAACGCGTTAGTCGCGCCGATCCACGAAAAGGCGATGCCGGTGGTCCTGACCACGCCGGAGGAAACTGAATTGTGGCTCACCGCGCCGTGGTCGGAGGCGAAGAAACTGCAGCGGCCGGCGCCGGACGATGCGCTGGTGATCGTCGAGAAGCCGGCAACGCAGATCAAATTCCCCGCCGCGCCGCCCGCTCAGGCATCCTTGTTCTAGAGAGAAATCGCCGTGGATCAGGTCATAAACCTGGACAGCCGCCAGGAAGCAGCGTCGCAGAAGGTCGGCGATAGGTTCGTCTCCCTGCACAAGGGCGACACGATGAAGGCGCTGAAGGAAATGATCGTTCTCAACGGCCACCTGCAGGACCGGATCGACGCGCTCAAGCGGCGGCAAAACCAGTGAGCGACGAGCCGTCCCGCCCCGGAGAGCTAGTGCAGCCGCGTGATCATGGACCGCTTGGCCATGCTTGCGAGCACGCCGGATGCCGCAAGGATGCCGGTTGGGGTTTCGCCCGGCCAAGGCAGCCGTCGCATTGGTTCTGCTTCGAGCACCGCGGCGAGGGAGAGAGGTTCCTGTGATCAGCCCGCCTAGACGCACCACTGCTTACCCCGACCGCGAGGTCGATTGTCAGGAAGCGATGGAGCCCGGCTTTCAGGCGATCGTCGACTGCATGCTCGATGCCGGCTGGCAGCGCGGCGAGGTGATGCGGGCGTTACGGCGTCTGATCGCCGCCGACAACATGACGCAGAAGGAAAACGCCAGGGTTGAAACCGAGTTGGCAATGGCGCGGGCGATGATGCGCGCCGGGAAACACTTGTAGCTCAGTTGCCCTCCCCTCGGCAAACTCGCCAGGCAGGTGCCCTTCAAAATGGGACGCGATATACGCTGATCAGTTGGCCTTCTTAGGTTCGGGCTCCGGAGGCGGCGTGTTCGGGCCGGGGCAATCAGACAATTGCTCACACGGAGAGGACCGATCGCCAACGCCGCCATAGCGTTCCACGAGTTTTGCGAATCCCAAGGCGAAGGCGGAAAGAAGCGCCAGGACAACCACGATTCGGACGGCCATTCGGGACTGTAGCAGAACCTCGATCCGAGTTTGACCAGCTACAGGTAGAAGAGCGAATTCCGCGGCGCGAGCCAAGGTGTCCTTCGTTGTGGACGGATGGCAATTTAGAATGGGTGAAGCCCCGCGCGGCAGTCACTCGGATTCGAAATCTGGCGGACCATTTATCGCCGCAAGTATCGCTTCATAGGCACTGCCGATTTCCTCTTCGATCTCGTCCTCGGAAATACCTGCGGCCTTCGCATCGGCGAACAGCTTGGTCGTCAGCTCCGCCACAGAAATGATGTCGGCGCCGACGCTGCCGCGCATCACGTTGTTGTCGGTGATCCACTTCCCAAAGAATTCTGCCCCGCGTTCGCTCATAGGCGGTGCCGCGCCTTCAGGAAATGAGCCTCTCGAAGTAGGGAATTCCAATCGGTCCCGATCAACGTGATCAGCTCGCGGGCTTGCTCTTCGGTAATGTCTGCCTCTCTGACCAGGCGATCGGCCAGAACCTTCATCGCCCCACTTTGCAAACCTGATTTGTTGTCATCGTCACTCATGAAAATATGGCCTCCTAATCTCTAGAATGATCTAGAAGGCGGACTGTTCAGGTAGGCAAAAAAATTCGGCGTTGGCTGAGCCACGGGATCATCCGCGGACCCGGGCCGACGGCGATCGTGCCTGAAGACGCAAGGGACTGACTCACCGCCGACGGACCTCCCGATTTTTCTTCGCGTCAGGCCTGCCGTGTGAGATAATTCGGAGCGGCGTCGAGGGCGTCGACAATGTCATTGTCCCGCTACAGTGGTGTTTACGAACCCGCTGATCTGGCCATGCTCCAGCGGGTATTTGATCGGCTATGCGACGCACGACGCCTAGCCAAGAAAGACCGTGAGCTGCGGGAGTTCCTGGCTATGGAATTGTTCCAAGTTTTCGATGACGGCACCAACGACGAAGCTGGCCTATTGCACGCCCTCTCCAGGCACCGACGGCAATAACGCAAAGCGCTCGTTAAAAGCCCGCCGCCTCAGGGAAAGAACGACGGGCTTGTGCTTGGGCTTAAGAGCTGGCGGCCTAAGGGGGACGACGACCGCCACTCGAAATAATGGCTGGGCTAGCATTCAGTTCCGAACAATTTTGCGAAATCTGAATGGCAAAAGCGGGCTGGTGGGAACACCCACAGCCCGGCTCGCTTATCATGGTGACACAGGATTTCGCGGGCCGGGCCGTGTCCGGAAGCTGGGTTCCAGGGCACGGCTAGATTGCAGCCATTTTGGAGCCCGCACAACACGGCCTATGGTCTATTAGCGATTTCTTGACTGAGCCGGCGCGCGCCCCACCCTTATGGCTGATGGCAAAGGGCAGGCATCAACGTTGGCGACGAGGTCCCAGCGTACGACGCCGTCGGTGGTAGCAGCCGGAACATTTTAGAGACATTGAATGTTCCACATCTATGGACAGCCGAGACCAACTCTCAGCAGAACAATTGAGAGCCGCACGAGCTCTCTTGAACTGGTCGCGAGTGCGACTGGCTGCCAAAGCGAATCTTAGCGAATCGACGATCTGCGAATGTGAGAACGGCTTTAGGGAACCGAATCCCCGTAATGCCTTCGCAATGCGGCGGGCTTTGGAGGACGCGGGAATTGTCTTTACCGTTGAAGGGACCCCATCATTAGCGCGCTCTGAGGGTCAGAATAGTGGTCGCCACGCTGACAATAGAAACTGGCGCCGCCGCGCGCGGTAGCAGCTGTTTGACTAAGGCTTATTGCTCCCAAAAATCCTTCAGCGTGGCGTGACGCAGCTTTTCCTCGCCCTTCAGGAATTTCACCAGGCCGACCAAGCCGGGGTTCAGCCATTCGGCCTTTTCCTTCGCCAATCCCTTCGGCGGCGGCGCGCCGGCCCTGCGCTGCACGCGATCCCAAAGGGCCTGCCGCTTGTCGGCTTTGAACGTCACGAAAGCGCCGCCCATATAGCGGCCATTATCGGCCATGAGCACCATCGCAGGCTTTCCGGTCTCGCGCTTCACGCCGATGATGTCCATTTCCTTCTCGACGTAACACTTCACCTTACGCCAGTTCATCGTCGAGCCGCTGCGATAGCCGCTGTTCAGCCGCTTCGAGACGATGCCTTCCAAGCCCGCCTCGCATGCCAAATGGTAGACGGCGTCGCCGGCGCCAGGCAGCGCTTCGCTGAACTGGATACGCCCGCCGGCAGGGATAAGGGCCTGCAGCACCTCCCGCCGGTCTTTTAGCGCCATGTCGCGCAGATCGTGTCCGTTGAGGTGCAGGAGATCGAACGCGACCAGATAGAGATCCTGTGGTCGCCTGGCGATGGCCGAGCGCAGCGCGTGGAAGTCGGACAGCCCGGCTTCGTTGGTCACGATCGTCTCGCCTTCGATAATGAAACTTTCCGCATCGAGCTTCTTCGCCTCCGCGGCCAGCGGCCGATACTTAGCCGTCCAGTCGATCCCAGTCTTCGTGTAGAGGCGGATGCCGCCTGCGTCCTTGACGAGCTGGGTGCGGTAGCCGTCGAATTTGACTTCGTGGCTCCATTCGTCGCCCTTGGGCGGCTGCTCGACGAGCTCCGGCTCCATCGGACGAATGAAGGACAGCCGGGCGCTGCCGGCAGGCTTACGCATTGGAACCCCACGCGATACCCGAATTTGATTCAATATCGCACGGCCGCAAGCTTTCCGTTAGCATCTACTAAAGAATCGGGAACGTTCCCGCCCTGCTGCGGTTGTTTCTCAACCAGGAGGAACGGGCATGGCAGACGACAGGACGAAACGCGATTTCCGGGACCGTGACCGTGTGTCAGCAGATGAGGATTATGAGGTTCGCTACTTCGCCAAGCAGCACCATATCACGCCCGAGCAAGTTCGGGAGTTAATCGGCCAGCACGGCAACGACCGCAGGACCTTGGAACGCGAGGCCAGGAAATTGCGCGGGTGACGAAGCTTTCGGAGCTTGGGCCGCCCATCACCGGGCGCCGACATGGGGGCGATCCTGCCTGCGAGCAGGATCACTTCTTAAGTTGCAGGAAATGCGGTCAGCCGATCGACCGGCGTGATCTCCGGCAAGTCATTTGGCATGAACGGCCGGACCATGAGCGACTTGAGCTGGACAGTTGATCCCAGATTCTTTCGGGGGAGCAGCGGAACCAATTTCGAGCATCGAAGTTAGCAGGCGCTGCTAACGGGGGACTCTCGCGATGCTGCTTGCTCTGGACGATGCGATCTCGTCGGCTGTTTTGGCCGGCAGAGCCGCAGACGCGGAAATCTTCGGAGTTATCGATCTCACCAGCAAGATTGAGGCCCGGATCGGCGCCATCAGCTTAGGGCGCGCCATCCAGTTCGTCGCCAATGCGTCGGTGCTTGGATACGACGTTCGCGGTGCAATGGTCTTATATGGGGAACCAGGAACACCAAGCTTGAGGATATGGGACTGCGAACATCTGTGGGCGCAATACGGTGGCGCACTTCTCGAACCATAATGCGAGATGTCCTGGCGACTGATCTTGGATCTTCGCGTGCATTTGCAGTGCAGCGTAATAGAGTTCCCCTAGAGGCGCCGCTGGACTTCAGGCGTATTTAAGAGCATCCTCCCGAGCGGGGGAATGGGCTTGGATAGGTCTCGGCACGACAATCAATCTGATCAATGGCGCAAGCGCACTGGCGCCAGGCGCTCGCGCGCCCTGCGGTGGGCAAGCGTGCCACGGCGTCTGATTTTCGTGACCGTCGCCGCGGCCGGCGCGCTGGCCGCCCAAACGGCCATGAAGCACAGCGACAGCCTGCCCGAAATCAATCTGCAGAACTTGATTGGCCCCAAGCCGCAGCCGATCGCCGGCGTCGCATCCGTCATCGACGGCGACACGATAGAGGTTCATGGACAGCGGATCCGCTTCAACGGCATCGACGCGCCGGAGAGCCACCAATATTGCGACGACGCCAAGGGGTTCGAGTATCCCTGCGGCCGGCGATCGGCCGAAGCGTTAGACAGCTTCCTAGCCGCATCGAGGCCGGTGCAGTGCACGTTCGTGACCTGGGACCGCTATAACCGCTATGTCGGCGACTGCCGGCGCGCAGACGGCGCTAGCGTGGCGGCGTGGATGGTCGGGCACGGTCAGGCGCTCGATTGGCCTCGCTACAGCCATGGCGCCTACGCAGGACAGCAGGGGGAAGCACAAGCGGCGAAGGTCGGTCTGTGGGTCGGCAACTTCCAGGCACCGTGGGACTGGCGCGCGTCGCATGCCGACGGCGCGGCGCCGTCGAACCAGCTGCTCGGCATCGTCAACCGCAAGCTGGTTGCGCAGAGCGGTAGCTATTCGTGCGAGCCGCGCCGCTACTGTTCTCAGATTAGCTCGTGCGACGAGGCACAGTGGTATCTGCACAACTGCTCATGGGGCCGGAAGCTTGATCGTGACGGCGACGGCGTGGCGTGCGAGACGCTGTGCTGAAACCAGAAACGAGCGTGGCAGCCGCTTCGTGACTTCAAGGAAGCCGATCGGACGCAGTTGTCTCCGCACTGCCCGCGACCCAATCCCGCTCTCTCGTGATGGCTTTCCTGGTGCGGCTGCGGATCTTCCACGATCAACCCGCAAGGGGTCCGCCAGTAAGCTGCGGCCGCTCGGCCGACGCCTTCGGGTGATCGCACCCGCCTCCGCACCCGCCGCGGCCGTTCCCGACCACACCCGCCGGGCGAATGGAGGGGGCTTCGCCAAGAGCGACGTCCGCCTAGGACGAAGCCTCGCCACGGCCAGCGCGCCGTCCCTCGGTGCCGCGGCGGCCGAGCCCTTTCGGCTTGCCTTCGCTACCGACGTGCCTCCAGTGGAGTTCGGCCGTGACGCGGAGCGCTCCATACTCGGAGCGGCGCGGCCGAACGGGCCACATCGAGTAAATTGGCTAACTCCGAATACTACAACAAACCGCTTGGCGGGGCAGTCGGTCCCGGTTTCCGCCCTCCAGGCGGCGCTATGCTAAACCTCCTGCGGCTGCCCTTTTAACCGGTCAAGCGGTGCACAAACTGGCTCCGGCCGCTGCGTTGCCTTCGCTTTGTACGCTCACTGTTTGTTTCGAGGGGAAAGGGAGCGCTGCCCCCTCTCCCCAGCAAGGAGAAAATCGGTCTCCCCGTCCTTCCTCCGCTTGGGCCTTCGGCCTGCGCTCCGTGCAGGATCGACGCTGATCCGCATCCGCGGATCAGCGTCGCCCCTTCGGCTTCGCCTTCGGGCGGGTGATCCCCCTCCGATTTCTCTCCTTGCCCCCCTCTCCCCCGCTGTTCCGCACGAGCTCGGGAGCAGGAGCGGGGCTCCTGCCCCTTCGGGCAGGAAACCGCTTCGCGGGAAAAGGGAAATCAGGAGAAATATCATGACCGAGACCATCACCATCCCCTTGAACAAGCTGGACGTGGACCCAAAGAACGTCCGCAAAACCTATAGCGCCGAGGGAATCAAGGAACTGGCCGCGACCATCCGAGCCGACGGTTACAGGCTGTTGCAGAATCTCATCGTCAGGAAGGGCGACAAGAAGGGCCGCTATTTCGTGACGGCTGGTGGCCGCCGCCGCGCCGCACTCCTCCTTCTTGCCGAGGCGGGTGAGATCGCGAAGGACTTCCCCGTTGAATGTAAGCAGCGTGAGGCCGAGGACGCTACGGCGATCAGCTTGACCGAGAATCTGCATGAGCCCATGCACCCGGCTGACCAGTTCGAGGCATTCAACGCCCTTGCCCAAGAGGGCAAAGCAATCGCTGATATCGCCGCCCGTTTTGGCACGACCGAAACGATTGTGTGCAAGCGGCTGGCGCTCGCTCGCGTGTCGCCGGTGCTGTTGCAGATGTTCCGCGACGAGGACATGAGTTTTGCGCAGTTATCGGCCTTCACCGTGAGCGACGATCACCAGCGGCAGGTTGAGGTATGGAGTGCCCTGCCCTCTTGGAACCGTGATGCTTTTTCCATCCGGCGTGCGCTCACCGAGGAATTGGTTGCCGCAACTGACAAGCGTGTCCAGTTCATCGGCGGGCTGGCCGCCTATGAAGCGGCGGGCGGCGCCGTAAGGCGCGACCTGTTCGATGAACGCAACGCCGGTTATGTCGCTGATACGGTGGTGCTGGAAAAGCTGGTGGCCGAGAAGCTTGAGGCGGCGGCCGAGGCGGTGCGCGCCGAAGGCTGGAAATGGGTGGAGTGCCGCGCTTCGATGCCGGAAGGGCTTCACAGCATGGAGCGCCACTATCCCGAGGACGTGAGCCTTTCTGAGGAAGATCAGGCGGCGCTCGACGCCGCGCAGGCAGAATATGACGAGCTTGCCGAACTGATCGAAAGCGGTGCAGCCGACGACGAGGCCGAGGCAAAGCTTGAGGAAGTCGAAAAGCGGATTGACGCCCTGACCGCCCGCACGGAAGCCTTTTGCCCCGAGGCACTGGCGAACGGCGGCGCTTTCGTCATGCTCGATTATTACGGCAGGCTTTCCATCGAGCGCGGTTTTGTGAAGCCGGACGATGCCGAGGTAACAGACGAGGACGAGGCCGACGAGGGCTTGCCGAGTATCGCAGGCGAAGCAAAGCCCGCAATTCCGACCGTCACACATTCGGCGGCTCTGATAGAGGACCTGACGGCCCACAAAACTGCAGCGCTGCGCATTGAACTGGCGAACAATCCTGACGTTGCCCTTGTCGCCGTCGTGCATGCCATGCTGTTGCAAGTGGCCTATCCATACAATTCGGAGCAAAGCGCACTTCAACTGTCGATCACCCACGAGCGGTTGAAGTCTTCGATGAAGGACGCCGAAAGTTGCAAGGGACTTGCGGCGTTCAGTGACCTGTCCGAAAACTACGGCCATCACCTGCCGGGTAATCCCGCCGATCTGTTCGATTGGCTGCTAGAGCAGCCGCAGGACACGCTTCTTTCGCTGCTGGCCTTTGGTGCCGCTCATGCGGTCAACGCGGTGGAGAAGAAGTTCACCGACCGCAAGAAGGGCATTGAGCAGGCCAGTCAGCTAGGCCGAGCACTCAATGTCGACATGTCCGAGTGGTTCGAGACGACCGGCGACAGCTATTTCAAGCACGTCAACCGGACCACCATCGAGCTTGCCGTGGCCGAAGCTAGGGGCCGGGAGGCGGAGCTTTCCGTGAAGGCAGCGGCCAAAAAGACCGAAGCCGTCATGATCGCCGAGCGACTTGTTGCCGATAGCGGCTGGATACCCGCCCCTGTGCGGATAGCTGCCGCCGACGAGGCGAGTTCTGTCGAGCACGAAACGGACAAGGAGCAGTTACCCGAAGCGGCTGAATAAAAGATCAGCCGCAGGCCGGTTGCGTGTCTCCCGCGCGACCGGCCTTATTTTCAGTTTGAGGGGAGGCCCGAGCCCCCTCCCCTCAAACTCCCCTTCCCGCCCTCGATTCGCATCGGCTTGGCTACCGCCAAGCCGGTTTAGCGCTATCTCATGTATCCAAAATGGCATCATGATAATCGCAGGCAAAGAAGGCGGCTGGAGCATCAAGTACAGCAGAAACTCAAGCATTTTGGCCTGTGTACGCAGCCTAGGCCCGGTGAGTTCGATTGCGCATGTAGCACAATTATTGCGCCAAAAAGGTAACTCAGGTTATTGTTGGCGCAAAATCATTCGGGAATCGGTGTGATTCCCGAATTCCTGCATCCTAACGCGTTACGACGGAGAAGACCGACCCGGCCAGAAAAAGAAAACCGCTCCCGAACGAAATCCGGAAGCGGGGGTACGAGTTGATAAATTAAGCAAAACGTTTCTCTCAAACCCTCCCTTCCTTGTCAACTCAAAACACCGGTTCGGTGAACGGGGAAGCCTTGCCTGGTCCCTAGTGAAAGGAGACGAGGAATGGGGGAACCATACCCGCAATTGCGGCCAATCGGCCGTAGAGTGACGCCGCAGCGTGCCGAGTTCCGGCGACTGGCACAGTCCGCCAAATTCGGGACCGCAACGCGCGGACAGCTTGCCGTGCTTGCGCAAAACCTGCCCTGCACAGGCCTGATCAATGCGACCGAAGCCCATCTTCTGGTCACGCTGATCAACACTGCGTCAGCCGATGCCTTCGACAAGGCTGGCCGGCCGATAATCTTCAAATCGAACCAGCAGCTTGCGTTTGAGATCAATCGCTCAGCCGGCCGGGTCAGCCGTTTGCTGTCCAGCCTCTTCGACGCCGGCCTGATCACAATGCAGGACAGCGGCAACTACAAACGCTACCCGGTTCGCAACGCAGACGGTTCGGTAGTCGATGGCTGTGGCATCGACATGCGGATCCTCATCGTTCGATACCGCGAGCTTGACGAGCTCGTCAGGCAAGCGAGAGCTGAGCGGGCGGCCGCGAGTGCCGCGCTGCGCCGCTATCGTGGCGCACTACGCAATCTCCGCTACGCCTTTGCGGCCGTTTCGGGTCTCTCCGAGCGCGTTAGAACGCGGCTCGAGGCGCGGCTTGAAAAGGTCGTCGCCCTGGTCGGCGTCGCAGCAAAGGCGCCGAGCGCGCTATTGCAGCGCGCGACAGGCCTTTTCGAATGGCTCTTCGAGCGAGTCATGCAACTCCCACGGCGCCCAGAAGCTGCGCCGGAAACACTAGATTCGACATGCGCGTATGCCGAAAACGGCATGCACAAACAGATTACAAGCCCCGATCCACTTGAAGATAGTAATGAGAATCGGCGTTCGGCTGACGCCGAACAACTCGGTGTGCTAGCGGCGGGCTCCGCCCGCAAAGGGGCTCTTGAAGAGAGCCTGGGGCGAGGTTCGCGCCAAGTCAACAAACCGCAGCGGCCGCCGCAGGCGGTTGTTGCCTTGCATGACGTGGTGCGGGCACTGCCCGCGCTAAAGACCTACGGCTTTGCCCTGCCCCGAACCTGGGGTGATCTGGCGCGGCTCGTGCCGCAAATGTGCCGGCTTGCCGGTATTTCCGACGATGCGCGCCGCCGCGCCGTCGAGCAGATGGGCGAGCAGCAGGCCGCCGTCGCGGTTGCCGTTACGCTACAGAAATTCGACCGGCAGGAGGTTTCGTCGCCGGGCGGCTATTTGCGGGCCATGACAGACCGCGCCGCCGCCGGCGAGCTCCACCTTGCCCGGTCGGTATTCGGGCTTGCCGCCCGCCATTCCATGGAGGTCTGAATTGAGATTTCGAGGAATACTGCCCGTCGCCGCCGCGATTTTGTTGGCCGCGGCGGGGAGTGCCGCGGCCGAGCCCACCACCTGGTCGGGAACGGCGCGTGTGATCGACGGCGACACGATCAGCGTGAGGCGGCAACGCATCCGAATTGCGGCGATCGATGCATGCGAGCTGAAGCAGACCGGAATCCAGAACGGAAAAGTCTGGCCCTGTGGCGCCGTCGCCCGCAGCTATCTGCGGAAAATGATCGACGGCAAGCACGTGCGCTGCGAGATCATCGACAAGGACCAATACCGGCGATTGGTCGGACAGTGCTTTATCGCCGATACCGATATTGGCCTCGCCATGGTCAACGCCGGCCTCGCCGAGTCGATGCTTCGATACCTACCCCGTTCCCATTCTATCATGCGAGGCCGAGAACAGGGCGCGGGATCGACGTTTAGGCATCTGGTCGGCGGAGATCGAAAGCCCGCATCTTTACCGGCGCGGGAGTCGTCTTCCAAGCCTTAGACGGTGTAGCCATATTGGCGCAATGGATTGGCAAGAGCCGCGAAGCAATTTGCTTCATAATATAGCGAGAAAAACGGCGCTACCCCGTTGCTTGAGCGCAAAAATTATATAAAATGAGGCCTTTTCTCGTTGAATAAGGCCGTCATGAGGCCAGTGTGATGTTACCAATGATGTTCATCAATCACCCCTCCAAGGCGGTTGCTTTTGACGCTCGTTCGCACGCCGACGCGGTTTGCGCAAAGCCGGATTGCGGAAAAATTTCCCCGCCTTCGGCTTCCTCGCGCCTCAAATTTCTCCGCCCTCCGGCCCCCTCCGCTTCGCTCCGGCCTGCGGTGCGCACCGCTTTCCGGCATGCCTTGGAACGATCATCGCAACCACCAAAGAGGAGTGACTGAAATGAAGAACATCACCAACTACATCCAATTCAACGGCGACGACCTGGATACCGCCTCGGGCGCAGGCCTCATTTCCACCATCGACCGCGACCTCGACGTCAAGGTCACGCCCTTCAGCTCGGATAATGAGAAGGCACCGACGCATCGCGTCTACGCCAAATCGCCGCGCGGCCACGACATCGACGTCGGCGGCATCTGGAAGAAGAAGAACGCCGAGGGCAAGCCCTACTACACGCTCTCGATCAAGCGCCTTGGCTACAACGCCAATCTCGGCCGCTTCCCGGGCCAGGACGACTCGACACTGCAGTCGATCATCGAATGGGAACCCCGCGACTGATCGTGGCGAAGCGCCCGGCGAAAGGCCGGGCGCTTTCTCCTCGCGATGCCGAAAGCCGCTCGAAGCGGTCGATTTTCAGCGCCTTTTCTGCTAGGGTGGGTCGTAACTGGAGAATTGCCGATGAACATTCATTCCGCTCGCCCGGATCGTTCCCCGGAGGCCATCGCAAGGCGCAAGAAGGCGACCGATCAGGCGCGCGCCGCCAATATCCGGCAGGGCTATACCTACGATCCCCTCCTCGAGGAGGCGACAGCCGCTTATGTCGCCGGCGACATAAGCCGCGACGAATACCGCGCGCGCGTCGTGCGGCCGGCGCAGCGATCCTAACGAACTCTGCCTCATAGAGGCGATCAGCCGCCTGTCATCTACAGGCGGCTTTTTTATTGAGCGCGCCCATGTCCGACGATACCCCGAAAGGATCGTACTTCTATCCCAACACGTCGGACGATCCCGATCGCACCGACGTGCTGCGCAACAAGTTCGAAATCCGATCTCATTCCGAGCTGCGCACCGAAGAATATCGCGCCACCGCGTTTCGCATGGCGGAGATCGCCGAAGGCGATGGACCACAAGGTCGCTTCGACGAGGAGCACCTGAAGGCGGTTCACGCCCACATCTTTCAAGACGTCTATGAATGGGCTGGACATACGCGCAACGAGAGTCCGATCGTCGACGGCGAGCGCATGGAGCCGATCGGGGGTCTCTCCAAAGGCGGGACCTCCTTCCTGCCTGGTTCGCGCATCGACATGGGCTCAACGAGGCACTGAAGCCGATCCGCGATCCAGAGCTTCTGCGAGGTTCGACGAAGGAGCAGCTTGCCGAACGTGCCGGCCAGGTCATGTCCGATCTCAATTATGTGCATCCCTTCCGCGAGGGCAACGGTCGCGCCCAAGAAGCGTTCATTACCGAGTTGGGCCGCGAATACGGCCACGACGTGGATTTTACCGTCATCACCAAGCCGCGCATGAACGAGGCGTCGATCGAGACCACGAACGACCCGTCCAGCCCGGCGATCAAGCACGTCATCGAGGACGCGATCGATCCGAACCGCCGGGAGGCTCTTCGCGCGGCGTTTTCCGACCTGGAGCAGCGTGGCGAAAACCCGTACGAGCACAACATCCGCACAGCCCGCCCGGGCGAAGAAATCACCGGCCAGGTGCTCGGGCATGACGATCGCTTTGCCAGCATCGTCACGGATGCGGGCATTGTCGCAGTCGATCGCGCTGACCTGCCGGAACGATTGCCGGACGACGAGGCGGAAATCACCTTCACCGCCAACTCGGACTTTTCTCGCCTCGATCGCGATCCGCAGGACATTCAGGCGCAGCCGCAGCCGGAAAGGGCCGAAGCACCACAGCAGCATTCCAGCGCCGCGTTGAAGGCTATCGAGGCGGATATGGTAGCGCAGCGCGCGCGAGAGCGCGACGACGACCGAGAGCGATGACAGCCATCACCGGCAACAAGCTGCTCATGGCGTCGTAGCAGCCGCAGTGTCCATGCTCCGGCCGTCTCCATCCGTTGGGTGATTTGACGGGCAAGCTACGATAGCCCCTCCCCCATGCAACCGCTTCGCGGTCCTCCTCTACCGTTTCGGCCCTTCGGGTGCGTGGGCTCGTTTCGGCTATCTCCGTTTCCTGCCGTCAACCAACGGATGGAGACGGCCATGCAGAGCATCAAGGACACCTACCAGCGCATCACGGATACCATTGTCGAGCAGCTTGAGGCCGGCACCAAGCCCTGGATACGCCCCTGGCGCGGCAATGCCCGCCGCTCACTGGCCCCGCGCCGCGCAACCGGCGAAGTCTACCGCGGCATCAACACCCTAATGCTGTGGGTCGCCGGTCAGATGTTCGGCTACGAGGAAGATACCTGGATGACCTACCGGCAAGCGCAGGATCTCGGCGCTCAGGTCCGCAAGGGCGAGAAAGGCACGCTCGTCGTCAAATACGGCACGTTCACCCCGAAGGACCACGAGGACGATGAGGACCGCGCCATTCCGTATCTGAAGGGCTATACCGTCTTCAATGTCGACCAGATTGACAGCCTTCCCGATCGGTTTTTCAGCCCGGCCGAGGAGCTGCCGACGTCTTCGGTTCCACACATCGACACCGTCGAGGCCTTCGTCAGAAATACCCGAGCGAAGGTCAGTTATGGCGGCACGAAAGCCTGCTATCGGCCTGCCATCGACGACATTCTCATGCCGGACCGCGAGCGGTTCGATAGCGAGGTCCATCTTTATTCGACCCTGTTGCACGAGCTTGCACATTTTTCGGGGGCTAAGCACCGCCTTGACCGGGATCTGACCGGTCGGTTCGGCAATGAAGCATACGCGATGGAAGAGTGCATAGCCGAATGTACCGCGGCCTTTTTATGCGCCGATCTTGGCGTAGACCATGACCCGCGGGACAACACCGCCGCCTACTTGGCGAGCTGGGTGGCCGTGCTAAAAAATGATAAGCGCGCGATTATCACGGCGGCTGCCAAGGCGCAGGCTGCCGCCGACTATCTCACGGCCCTCCAACCGGGAGCCGGACTGACAGCTGCCTAGTGCAGTAGGCTCCAGTCTTTTCGTTTGACCGATCGACGGGCAGAGCTGCCCGTCGATGATCTTAAGGCACGGGGACGCCGGTCAAGACCGGCTTGCCGCCGTGTAGCGGTTGCCTCGACGGCCGGTTTTGCGGACCTAAAGGGAAGTGTCGGCAAAGACGCGATTGATCGCCCAAAGCGCCGCCTGATTTGTGCAACTCATGGCACATCACGATTGTGATCAGTGGCGCGGGTTTACTGAAGTAAACTCCAGAACCCATGCGAACGAGTCGCAGAACTGCGGCGCCAAGTGTTCCACGTGAAAGTTTACGGCAGTAAACCGGCATTGCGCGAATCGACATTAACCTTTTGTTAACATTAAATTCCTTGTCGTACCGCTCGAATCAGAGCTAAATGCGCTTTCTAAGCGAATACAACGGAAATTCGCATTTTGGAATTCGCAACGATGAATATCGCACCCACGTTCACAAGCGCTCTCGCCGACTTCGACGAACTGATCCTGAAGCAGGGCGGCGAATTGTCAAGGAGACTGCAGAAGCATCGGCTCGACAGCTTTCCGCCTGACGCGAAGAAGACCCTTCGTGCCTTCCAGCTTTCGGAGGCCGCCAGCTATCTGGGCATTAGTTCAGGGCACCTGAAGAACTTGTCCCTGGAGGGCAAGGGGCCGCAGCCAGCGGTCACATCGACGGGGCGCCGCTCCTATACAGCCGCGCAAATGCTCGAGATGCGGCATTGGCTGGACAGAAACGGACGGTCGGACGTGAAGAAGTACGTTCCCCACCGCCGCGGAACAGAACACCTTCAGATTATTGCTGTTGTGAATTTCAAAGGCGGCTCCGGCAAAACAACGACGGCAGCCCATCTCGGACAACACCTCGCTCTGACAGGGCATCGGGTGCTTGCGATCGATCTAGATCCGCAGGCATCACTTTCTGCCCTGCATGGGTTCCAGCCAGAAGTCGATCAGGACGAAAGCCTATACGAAGCTCTTCGTTACGACGGCCAGCGGAAGCCGCTGTCCGTGCTCATAAAGGCGACGAACTTACCTGGGCTCGATATCGTGCCGGCAGCGCTTGAGTTGCAGGAGTTCGAGTACGACACGCCCCTTATCCTCGCCGAAAAAGGAACGCGTGATCTTGGGCGGGTGTTTTTCACGAGGTTGGACTCAGCGCTTGCAGAGGTCCAGGACCGCTATGATGTCGTGGTCCTCGATTGCCCTCCGCAGCTCGGGTACCTGACCCTGACGGCTTTATCGTCGGCTACCGCGGTCCTGATCACGGTGCATCCGCAAATGCTAGATGTGATGTCGATGTGTCAGTTCCTATTGATGCTTGGCGAGATCCTCAATCCGATCAAACGCGGCGGCGGCAATATGAACCTCGACTGGTTTCGTTATCTTGTCACGAGGTTCGAGCCTGGCGACGGTCCGCAAGCGCAAATGGTCGACTTCATGCGCGTGATTTTCGGTGGCTTCGTCCTCAAGAACGAGATGTTGAAGAGCACCGCGATATCGGACGCGGGTATCACCAAACAGACACTCTACGAGGTCGAGCGTAGCCAGTTGACAAGGTCAACGTACGACCGTGCCATGGAATCCCTCCATAGCGTCAACGGCGAGATCACTTCGCTGGTCCACCAGGCATGGGGGCGGACATGACGCTGATTGAAGTGGCACACCCCATCGGAGGGCTTCGAAATGGCACGTAAGGGTCTGTTGGCGGGCATCTTGGATGAGGACGAGTTTACGGCCGTAAACTCGGCCGAGACAGCTGCACCGCTTGCAGCGCGATCCGGCAGGGGTGCTTTCGGCATGATGAGCCGGGCCGCCGACGAAATGGCGACCAAGGTCGAGGCCGCACAGGAAATAGAGAGAAAGCTGCTCGCAGGTGAGACGGTCATCGAGATTGATCCCGACCATTTGGACAGCTCTTTCGTCATCGATCGAATGGACCAGGACGAGGGTCGCTTCGAGGACTTGGTGCAAGCCATTGGTGAGCGGGGACAGGATTCGCCAATCCTTGTCAGGCCGCATCCAAGCACCGAAGGCCGTTACCAGATCGTATTCGGCCACCGGCGCGCAAAAGCCGCAAAGGCGCTTGGCAGAAATGTCCGAGCGGTCGTCAAGCCGTTGTCTGATCGTGACCATGTTGTCGCCCAAGGGCAGGAGAACACTGCTCGAGCGGACCTCTCGTTCATCGAACGCGCGCTGTTTGCGGCTAAACTTGCCGCACGCGGGTTCGACACCCAGACGATCATGTCGGCCTTGTCGGTGAACAAGACTGTCGTGTCGAAAATGGCATCCGTCACAAAACAGATTCCGGTCGAAATTATTCAAGCAATCGGTGCTGCGCGAGGAACCGGGCGAGATCGATGGTACGACCTGTCGGTCAAATGTCGCGTTAGAGGTAACCTCGAGAGGGCCACGAGGTTCGTCGGAAAACAGAAGTTCCTAGAGGCTGAAAGCGACACGAGGTTCAGCCTTCTTTTCAATCACCTTCCCGGCGACGAAGCAATCGCCGATCACCAAGCGGCAACGGGATCGAAGAGGGCCCTAGCTCCAGCTTGGGCTCCGTCTGACAAATCCGTCCGCGTCACGGCGAAAGATACCGGAAAGGCGTTCACGCTGTCCTTGAAAGAACGGGACGGAGTTCGCTTTGGTACCTGGATTTCCGAGAATCTGGAGCTGCTCTACAGCGAGTTCAGGCGATCGGAAGCGAGCAACACAGGAGAATGAACCCGCAAAAGAAAAAGGCCCCCGAACGTCACCGTCGCGGAAGCCCTTCTCGTATCTAGACAATCCGAGAATCTCATTTCCGCGAATCACTGTCAAGAGTCCTAGGCGTCGTTTTGGCGAGCAGGTTTCTTTTGCCTAATTAGAAGGCGAAGGAAGAAATGGAGACGGGTATTGCAACGACGCCCTTTGGGCGGCGGCCGATGTCGCTTGCCATGCTGGCAGCGCAAAACGAGTCACGCGAGATCCCCAAGGGCAGGGTGGTCGACAAGTGGCAGATCTATCGTAACCTCTGCGAGGGCAAGAGCATTGTCGGCATCGGCGATCGCGCTCTGGCCGTCCTGAATGCGTTGCTATCATTCTATCCGGACAGTGAGTTGAGTGAGGAAAACGGCCTCATCGTCTTTCCCTCAAACGCACAGCTGTCCCTCAGGGCGCACGGAATGCCCGATGCCACAGTGAGGCGCCACCTGGCGGCTCTTGTGGACTGCGGGCTAGTCATCCGACGGGATAGCCCGAACGGCAAGCGTTATGCGCGGAAGGGCAGAGGAGGGGAGATTGAGGAAGCATTTGGCTTCTCCCTGGCGCCGTTGCTGGCCCGTGCCTGCGAGTTCGAGGCGGCGGCCGAGTGTGTTCGCGCCGACAACAGGGCGCTCAGGCTTATGAGGGAACGCATTACGCTACACCGCCGGGATATCCACAAGCTGATCGAGGCGGCCGTAGACGAAGACGTGCCGGGCGACTGGGGAGGCTTGTGGAAGCGTTTCCGCAGCGTTGTGGAGGCAATTCCGCGCCGTGCATGCATTGCCGAACTTGAACCGATCGTAGCCGATCTAGCCGCGTTGCATGACGAAGTGGATAAGCTGTTGGAAATTCATATGGAATCCACGAATCCGAGCGGCAATGACTCTCAAAGCGAGCGGCAGCAATCTGATTCAAATACCGACTCTATTTTTGAATTTGAACCTGCTTTCGAAAAAAGCGGGTCGACGGTCGAGCCAAGGACAAGGACCGCAGAGCCCCCGAAAACATACCCACTAGGGATTGTGCTGAAGGCCTGCCCGGAAATTGCGGATTACGCCGTCGACGGGATTGGCAACTGGCGCGATTTAATGATCACCGCGGCCCAGGTGCGCGGTTATCTCGGCGTGTCGCCTTCCGCATACGAGGACGCCTGCCATGTGATGGGGCAGGAAACTGCGGCAATGGTGATCGCCTGCATTCTGCAACGGGCGCAGCACATCAATTCAGCGGGCGGCTATCTGCGAGTGCTGACCGATAAGGCTAAGGCAGGGGAGTTTTCGGTTGGGCCGATGCTGATGGCTGCTTTGAAAGCTAATGGGCCACCAACCAGGATGGCCGGGTAACTGGCTAGCGTGACGATGGGAACCTTCCGTCGCGGCCGTCTGCACCTTTACCTTTATTAGGCCGTTTCGAGTTGGCTGAACCGAACAGGGATAATCTGCCGAGTCTCGAGCTGCCCTGCCGCATCCTTATCGATGACAGTCAGAAGCTGTGCATTTTTAGATCCTAAAGGCAGGACCAGGCGTCCTCCCGGCTTGAGTTGCTTCAATAAAGCCGGCGGTGTCCGCTCAGCCGCCACGCTAACCAGGACCTTGTCGAATGGGGCGTGCTCGGGCCAGCCGCGAGACCCGTCTCCGACACGAATGCCGACATTGGAGAAGCCGAGACCCTGCAGGAGTGCCTCGGCATGACCTGCGAATTCCTCGATGATTTCTACGCTCCAAACCTGTCCGGCGAGTTCCGCGAGGATTGCAGTTTGATAGCCTAGGCCGGTGCCGATCTCGAGCACCGCCTCGTATGGTTGCGGCGCAAGGAGATCGGTCATCAGAGCGACGATGAAGGGCTGCGAGACGGTCTTATCAAAGCCGATCGGCAGCGGCATATCCTGATAGGCATAAGCCGCGACCGCAGCTGGCACGAAGAGATGCCGCGGCATCCGCCTCATCGCTGTCATCACCCGCTCATCGAGCGTTGCCTTGCCGAGTTCTTCGCTTGCAAGTTCGGCATGGATCGCAATCATCTCGACCATGTGCCTGCGTAGTACCGCGAGATGCTCTTCGGTCATTGGCTTCATGACGGTCGGGGTTTCCTCAACCAGGCTTGCTGCCACAGTAGCCTTATATCCGGTGGCAACACAGCAACGCCCGCCATCGTTTCTAGTTGCGGGAGGCCCACGACGAGTGGCGGTGAGTTGGGCGATTGCGTCTTGGTTAGCTATTCGGGGGCGGCGCACTCGCGGTGTTCGGCTGGCGCCCAGAGGGGGAAGAGTCGGGGACTTGCCCGGCGCTGCGTTCGGCGATCAGGAAGATGATCAGCCTGGCGTAGATCCAGGCGCGAGCGAGTTCCGGCTTCTTGGCCGCCAATGCCTCAAGCCGTGACCAGCTCAAACACCTCTTGCGTCTCGGCAAAGCCCTTCAGCACGTGCCTGCCCAGGCTGCGCACCGCATCCGCCGGCATCGAGCGCGCGACCTCGGCCGAGCACACGGCCCGCCGATCGAGCGTCTTGGCGATCCCTTCCAGCCGGCTGGCGAAGTTGACGGTCGGGCCGACCACCGTGAAGTCAAGCCGGTCGACGCTGCCGATGTTGCCGTAGACCACCGGCCCGATATGCAGCGCCGCGACGAACGGCAGGTCGGGCAGGGTCGTCTTAGCCTTGTCGAAGGCCCGCTCGATGCCGCGCACCGCGCGCCCGCAGGCGCCGCCGCGTCCGTCCTGCTCGGTCGGAAAGATCGACAGCACACTGTCGCCGATGAACTTCAGCACGTCGCCGCCCTCGGCGCGCACGGCGTCGACCACGATCTCGAAATGCGTCCCCATTTTCTCCAGCAGCGCATCGGGCGCGAACCGTTCGGAGAGGCCTGTGAATCCGCGGATGTCGGTGAGAAGCACCGCCGCCTCGAGCTCCGTGGTGGCGCCGCGGTGGAATGCCCCGCCGACGACGCGGCCCGCCGGCCCGGCGCCGAGATAGACCTCCAGCAGGCTCTCCATGGAATGCCGCATGGCGGCCGGTTCGAGTGCGGCCGAAATCGCGGGCGCCAGGCTCTCGATCAGGGCGATCTCGGCTTGCGTAAAGCCGCCCGGCCGGTCGGTCGTGAAGGCGCCGCCCTGCACGGAGCCGTCCCCATATTCGATCGGCACCGCCAGGTAGTCGGTATTGCCCGCCTCGGCGAGATCGACATAGACCTCGTGCGCGTCCGTCCCGAGGTGTTCGAGTGAGTGCCGCACACTGCGGCGCTGTTCTATCACCACGTGGAACGGGCTACCGTAGTAGGACGACGTGGAGAGCGTTGTGCGCGGCCGCGTATAGAGCAGTGCGCCTTCGCCGCGGGTCCAGATCACGCCCCACACACCGATCATCGGATTGGAAAGGCGCTGACCGATACGCACGCGTTTGAGCGCGACCCCGGCTGCGACCAGCCGTTCCGACAGTCCGCCGACGATCGCTTCGGGGGGACAATCCCGCCGCGCCGGTCCGATCAGCCAAGTGATGAGTTCGGCCTGTTTTGCATGACGATTGTGTTCCAAGTCGGACATCGCTGAAACCTTTATTCTAGGCCAGCACCACATCCGGCCAAAGCCAAACTTGGCCAGCCGCGACTCCGACGCCCCCCTCTGAGCGGCCGCTCCTGCTCAGCTTGCGCTTGCTCAGCCTTTCGCGCCGAATGACCAGTCGCAGAATCAGCCGCTCACCGGTGCCTTCGTCGATACGAAAACGCTGACCTCGCCTTCCTGCTCAGTCTGGGGAGCACGTTTATCCCTTAAACTTAGTCTAGGTCGCTTCGCCCGGCTTATGGAAGTTCGATCTCGCCGTCCACCACGTGGTTGAGGCCGGTGCCTTCCGCCGTCAATGTCATGCGGACGTTCAACTTCTTATCGCCGCCGATTTGCCCTTCACGCACCATCTCCTCGATCTTGCGCTGGGAGGTGACGCCGACTTCCTTCAGGAACTTGCGGATCGACATGTTGAAGGCGTCTTCGCTCATGGCGGAACTCCTCTGTGTCCGGAAGAGATTGTAAGGGAAGGCAAGGGATCAAGGAAGCAGGATGGTGACGCTCGGTCCCATAGAAACAGATCCCGAGCCGGCAGGAGGCGTCGGGTCCTTGAACTTGATCGGCCTCACAGGGCCGTCTTTATGCGGGCAGCAATGTTCCCGAGAGGAACGGCTGAAGATGCGTCAGACAATCAGCCTTGCCGCGCGTCCCAGCTGCCGTTCCGCGTCGTTGTAGTAGCGCGAAGCCTGCTGGACGGATCGGTGCTGCGACTGCTGCATGGCTTCGACGAGGGGGATGCCACGGCGGGCGGTTTCGGTCAGGTAGCCGGCGCGCAGGCCGTGCGCGGAAAACAGCTGCGCATCGAGGCCTGCCGCGGCGGCGCGGCGTTTCAGGATGAGGTTGACGGCCTGGGGGGTGAGAGCGCGCGGCTCGAGATTGCCCCAGCGGTCGATTCCCCGGAATACTGCGCCTTCGGTGATCCCGGCCCGCGCGAGCCAGTCTTTCATGGTCGAAACCGGCCGGCCGATGAGCAGCACGAAGGCGTCGGTATCGGCTTGGGTCGTCTTGGTGCGTCCGAGGTGGATCGACAGGCACGGCAGTTTCTCGCTGTCCGGATCCTTCGGGTCGACGGGGACCGGATCTTCGTCCCTGAGCTGCTCGGCACGCAGGCGGGCGACCTCGCTGCGACGACGGCCGCCGGAGGCAAAGGCGGTGAGCAGCAGGGCGCGGTCGCGGACGTCGACCAGACGATCGCCCGCGCAGGCCTTGAGCAGGGTGGCGAGAATATCGGCGGTCACTGCCTTGCGGCTCTTGCGGCCGCGCGGCCGGGCGCTTGCGCGCACTGCGATCTTGATGGCGCTCTGGAGCCCCGGCGCGTTGAATCTTCCCTTGAGCCCCCTCCATTTCGTCAGCGTCGACCAGCTCGAGAGCCGCCGGCGCACCGTCGCGGGCGCATGCGGACCGTCGCTGCGCAGCAGGCCTTGCTCCTTTAGGGCACCTGCCACGTCTTGCGGCATGCCGTGCGCCAGATCGGTTTCGCGCTTGGCCGGGTCCCAGAGGTGGTGGGCGACGAACTTGATCAGCAGTACCTCCGGCGCCGGCCAGGGGAGAGGCTGTCCGGTGGCGGCGAGCGACCAGGCTTCCAGATAGCCGAGGTCGGAGGCGAGCGCGCGCAGGGAATTCTCGCCGATCCCTTCTTTTGCGAGGTGGCGCAGGGTTTCGATGTCGTCGTCAGTCAGCAACCCGGCCAGAAAATCGCGGCGGTCGAACGGCAGCACGGAATCGAGCGCGTCGAGGGCTTCGGCCCGTCTCGCGACGGTTTCAGCATTCTTGGTTTTGGCAAGCTGCCCTGTCACTGGCTCGTTTCCATTTGGCTGGCACCCGATACTTGTGGAAAGCCCGGAAAGCCCGTATATTCCGGAACAAAGGAGTCTCGCCGATGACCACCACCGTCACCGCCGCCGCCGTTTCGAAAAACTTCGGCGCCTATCAGGATGCCGCCGTCCGCGATCCGGTCATCATCACCAAGAACGGCCGTCCGCGCACCGTGCTGCTGGCCTACGAGGATTTTGTTCGGCTGTCGAAGCGCGACCGGCGGGTCGAGCTGACAGCGGAGCTCAGCGCCGACGAAACCGCCGCGGTCGAAGCCTCTGAAATGGAGCCAGGTCTCGACCATCTCAACGACGAGCTCCCCAGGGCAAAAGGCCTGACGGCAAAAAATGCTGCCGGCTGAAATCAAGGTCGGCCACGTCTTCCGTTATTCCTATCTCTGGCATTGGCAGCACCGCGAGGGCCGCGAAGAAGGCGACAAGGACCGGCCCTGCCTGGTGCTGGCGCTGGTCGCCATGCAGGAGGACGGCTCGCCGGTCGTCCGTGTCCTGCCGATCACCCACACGCCGCCTTCCGATGCCGGTGATGCCATCGAAATCCCGGCTGCGGTCAAGCTGCGCTTGCGGCTCGACGGCGAGCGGTCGTGGATCGTTTTGACGGAAAGCAACCGGTTCGCCTGGCCGGGCCCCGACATCCGGCCGCTGGAGACGGAGAGCGGCTATTACGGGCCACTGCCGCCGGCGTTGTTTGCCGCGGTCAAGCGCCGGTTTGTCGCCATCGCGACGGGCCAGGCCCACACGAGCACGTCGCGCACGGCGTGACGCCGTTAGGGCAGGGGCGGTCTCCATCGAGGCGTCTTCCTGTCGGGTTTCTGGGGCCGTTGCGGCCGTCATTTGCACCGATCCTAGCGATTTCAAGCCTCGGAATCCATCACTATCGATAAGAGGGACTTATCGATAGCGAGATAGCCGCCTGTGGAAACCACCTGCAAGTCAAGTTAAATGGCAGATAGCTGGACTATCGCGAATCAGCTATCGTGAAATCAATGACTTACGACATCGCCAAGCTGCCTGTGGAAACCCTCATCGGGCCGGTTGCCCGCGCCACCGAGCTGTTGGCGCGTCTCGACGAGCGGCTGTTCCGCTCTCCCATTCGTGAGGGCTGGATCGAGCGGCAGAATTTTGCCGACGCTACCGCTGCACTTTGGCTCGAGGGCGAGCTCGTCCACCTCGAGGACCTGGTGCTGCACGACGCGCACATGGATGTCCGAGCGCCGACCCACGAGCTCACCCGCGCGCATGCGGTTTTGCGCGCCAGACGGCAAATTAGTTCCCGCGCTCCGGACTGGGCGCTGAGCCGCGAGGGCCTTCGCCAGCTCACCGGCCGCGGCGCGGTGGAGCCGGCAGAAGGAGGCCGGGAAGGGGAGGGGAGTTTTGTGCCAGCGCTTGGCGCTGACGAGCCGATCGACACGGACGAGCCGGATCCGCTGGCGCAAGAGTTGGCGGCGATCGACGCCGTGCTGGAACGGTCGACCAAGGTGCTGGAAGGCGGAACGGCAGCGGCTCGCAAGGAGGCGGCGCCAAAAGCCGTTCGTCCAGCTCTGGTCTACGATCTTGACTGGGACGAAGATGCCCGGCTGGCCGAGTGGCAGGGTGTGCTCGGCGAAACGCGCCAACTGCCGGTGATCCTGCGCGCGGCGGTTCTGTTCGACACATGGTCCAGCATCGACGTGCTGCAGCATGCGTCGTGGCTGGGGCCGTTGCTGGTTTCGGCACTCCTGAGGCAGGAAGGGCTCGCCGGCTGCCACCTCGCCTCACTGCATCTCGGCGCCAAGAATATTCCAAGAGAGCGTCGGCGGGCCCGCAATCGCGACGACCGACTATTGGCCTGCATCGACGCCGTACACGAGGCCGCGCTGGCGGGATTGAAGGAGCATGATCGCCTGGTGTTGGCAAAAAGCCAGATGGAGCGGCGGCTGCGTGAGCGCCGCGTCAGCTCGAAATTGCCAGGCTTGGCCGAACTCGTCATGTCGCGTCCACTCGTCTCCACGGGCATGATCCAGGACCGCCTTAAAGTCTCGAAGCAGGGTGCGCTCAACCTTGTCAGCGAACTCGGCCTGCGCGAGATGACGGGCAGGGGAAGGTTTCGCGCGTGGGGGATTGTGTAGTCCGCAGGTGTTCGTGAGGGAGGCCCAGCTAGAGGAAGGCGAGTAGTGGATGAGGTCTCTGAGACTTCTCATGACTCAGGCGGGAAGCCGCAAGCGTCGGCCCGGGAAGACCGCAGGCGCACGACCGTGGCAAGTACGAAAGGTCATCTCATAATGGTGAACTTGGGCTTTGGAGTTTCCGCTGGGTCCGGCGCATCGTAGAACTCAGTCAGGCCATTTTCACGCGTATGAAGCAATTGGGCCACCTCTTTGCGGGAATAGCCAAGCGCATCAAGATGAACACGTAGCATCGTTGCGACAACAGTCGGGCGTTCTGGTTCAAAGTCCAGTTCGGGCGGCTCACGAAGCCGCAGCCGTCGCGCGCTGATTTGTTTCCATAGATACTGTGCCTGGTTCTTGGTCACGAGGTTCAGTGAACTGGCGCGCATGAGCAGGGCCTGCATTGCCACCTTCCATTCGGGCTTCAGGGCGGCCAACAACGCGAGGTCGACGCGCCGCCCCACAAAATACGGCCGAATGTCCGACGCCGGCATCAAGAGTGCCGACGCGAATACGTTGGCCTCCTCCTCCATTGTGGGAGATGGAAAGCGGTGCATGACGAGATGTCCAAGCTCATGAGCGAGCGTGAACCGAAGGCGATCCGCTGGCTGTTCGCTATTTAGAACAATCAGCGGCGGGAGACCCGGTGTCGCAAAAGTCACCCCACTGACTGCGGCGCCGGCCAATTGAGAGTGGGAGACCAGCACTCCGGCGCGCTCGACAAGCAGCGTCAAATCCTTGATTGGCCCACGCGGAACCTTCCAATGGGCGCGTACGAGCGCTGCTATGTGTTCAGGGTCGCCATAGTCCTCAATATCGAGACGTGGCAGATCATTGGCATGGGCATATTCAGCGCCGTCGAGGAAGCGGCGCAGGTGCATAATCCGGATGTTCAGTTCTGCAACGATTGCGTCCATCTCGCGAACTGTCACATCCGCTTTCCGACGCCACATCGGATGGACGCTTACGGGCGCACCATAGACTGGATCGGTCAGGAAGAAGAATGACTTCGGCAGTTCGTATGCAGTCTCGGCCCTCAATACGACTTCGTCTCTCGGCTCGACAAAGCCGTTCTCGATCCGAGACAAAAGCGATTGATCGATGCCGAGACGAGCTGCGGCTTCGGTCTGCTGGAATCCCTTTCGCTGCCGCGCGATGCGCAGCATTGCTCCGTTGGCGGGCATGCGATTAATCGCCCGTTTCGAGTTTGTCTGTCGGCTTCCTGGGGCGGACGAGTGGGGGCGTATCCGGGTCCGGCGCGCGCGTCGGCATCGGCAGGACCACGCCGCTTTCCCCACCGGAAATCGGGTAACTCCAAAGCTTGCGATGTCGGTCGCGCTTGGTCACCGCCACTGCTTCGACCTTCGTCGCGAGCTTGTCGAGAGTGTAACAAACCTCCACTTTGAAGATCTCAGGCAGCAGGTTCGGGATTTCCAGTTGGGGATCGACAAACTCAAGGACCGCCTGGGTCTCGATGTTCGAACCAATACCCTTAGCGTTGGCCTTCTTGAAGCGAATGAGAACTTGATCGTGGAAGAGGAACTTCACGGTCTGCCCGTTGGGCAGAACGCGAATATCGGCATCGCCATCGAACTCATCGAGAGCCAGCTTCTTAATGAAGTCGAACAGGATGGATGCGCGAGACCGCGGGGACAGAACACCCTTCTTAGGCATCTCCAACCATTCGTCCCACGCTTTCTTCAGGATCGAGTGCAAACGGAACTCGAAATTGGAAAGGATCGTGCGAACCGTTTCCTGCTCGGTCATCGAATCGTCCCCGCTAATCGCCGGTCAAGCTGGCACGGCGATTTCCCAAATGCAAGGATTTTTATGCACAAGCTATGATCGCCGATCTTTTCCGCCACCTTCCACGTGATCTCGGCGCGCCAATCCGGCGCCATGTTCTGCGTTGCTTCCTGCCCCTTCGCGCCGAGCGCCTTTAGCAAAGAAGTTACGCACATGCCTGCGCGATCATCGTCGTTGCGAACCCAGTCAAGGGTATGCCAAAACCCCTAGGGGTTTGCAAACTCCACCGTGTTATGGACTCGTTGCAAAGTGATGGGTTCTTGCTTCACTCAAGTCCATCACGATGTTCGAACTATCGTCGTCTGTCGCATTAAAGTGACGTTGAAATGAGGAGACAGCGTGAAGATAGGTAGATCAGGCATCAGAGATAACCGCGGAAGGGGAGAGGTTCACGAGTTCATCACTGAGCGCGCGGTTCCGGACAGTCGCCTGTCCGTTGTCTCAGCTTATTTTACGACCTTCGCTTATGATCGTCTCCGGACGACGTTAGACAGCGTTGGGCAGATGCGTTTCCTCTTCGGTGAGCCCAGATTCCTGAAGGACGCGGACAATGCAGGCCTCGTCCCTCCCGCCTTCTCGTTCGATGAGTCTGGGCTGCATCTCACCGAGCAAATCCGGCAGCGGGCCGCTGCATCGCGCTGCGCCCAATGGATCAGGGACCGGGTCGAAATACGGTCGGTGAAGCGTTCCGGCTTGTTGCACGGAAAGCTGATTCACATCGACGATGGACGACGCCCGCATGCCGTGCTCGGCAGCTCGAACTTCACAATCAACGGGCTCGGATTGAGCGACTCGGCGAACATCGAACTCAATCTGATCGTCGATAGCGATCGCGACCGAGAGGATCTGCTGGCCTGGTTCGACGAGCTTTGGAGCGACACTGGCCTGACCGAGGACGTGCGCGAGGAAGTGCTGCGCGCGCTCGAAGCCAGCTATGCTCATGCCGCTCCCCAGTTAGTCTATTTCAAGACGCTGCTCCATCTGTTCGGCGACTTTTTGACCAACCAGGCAGCGGAAGAAGCGCTAATCCAGCAAACAGCATTCGAGCAAACTGCAATCTGGCGCGCGTTGTTCGATTTTCAGCGCGACGGCCTACGCGCGGTGCTCGCCAAGATCGAAAAACACGGCGGCTGCATCCTCGCCGACAGCGTAGGCTTGGGCAAAACCTTCACCGCCTTGGCTGTCATCAAATGGTTCGAGAAGCGCAACAAGAACGTGCTCGTGCTGTGTCCGAAGAAGCTACGCGAAAACTGGACCGATTATCTCGCCACTAACAACAGCGAGATGAACGCTTTGCGCGAGGACAGGTTCGGTTACACTGTTCTGTCCCATACCGATCTTTCGCGGGAGAAGGGTAAGGTTGGCGACATCGACCTCGCGCGGATCGAGTGGGGCAATTACGATCTGGTCGTCATCGACGAATCCCATAATTTCCGAAGCGCATCCCGGAACAGGACCGCAGGCGGACGCCGCAGCCGCTACGAGCGGCTGATGGACGATGTCATTAAGGCCGGTCTCCGGACCAAGGTCCTGCTGCTCTCGGCTACGCCGGTGAACAACGATCTGAGCGACCTCAAAGCACAACTCGACTTAATCTCCGCCGACAGGGGTGACGGTTTTACGGACTTAGGCGTGCCCAACCTCGGCATGCTGATCGGCGGCGCGCGCCGACGCTTTGCCGACTGGGCGAAGAGCGGCAGCCGCGATGCCGGCGAACTGCTGAACAAGCTGCCACCTGCCCTGTTCGGCCTGCTGGATGGCGTGACGATTGCGCGCTCACGCAAACACGTCGAGCGCCACTACGCCGCCTCGATGGAGGAAATCGGCGGGTTCCCGAAGCGGACCACGCCCGAATCCATCTTCGCTAGCATCGACAGCCAAGGCGGTTTTCCGGCGTTCGAAGAGGTAGATGCAGCAATCAGCAAGCTGGAACTGGCGCTCTATGGCCCGCTGACCTTCGTGCTTCCAGAGTATCGCGCCCTCTATGACAAGGGCGGCAATTTCGACCAGGCCAATCGCGAGAAATACCTCATAGCGATGATGAAGGTCGGCTTCCTCAAGCGACTGGAAAGCTCCGTGAGCTCGTTCCGTCAAACGATGGACCGCATGATCGACCGCATCGACCAGCGGCTCGACGATCTCGATGATTTTGATGCGACGGCGGCCATCGACACGCCGGTGCCGGAAGAGACCGAGCTGGACGATGAGTTGGAAGAAGCCTTCGAGGTCGGCGGCGCGCTGAAATACAAACTCTCCCACATCGATAGGGCGGCGTGGAAAGCGGCACTGACGCGCGACCGCGAGCGGATCTGCGCTCTCACCGACGAAGCGCGCAAGGTCACGCCCGAACGCGACGCGAAGCTGGACCGGCTCAAGGACATCATTCGCGCCAAGTCCACCAAGCCAACCACCAATCGCGATGGCGAAGCCAACCACAAGATCATTCTGTTCACGGCCTTCACTGACACCGCCCGCTATCTCTACCAGGAACTGCTTCCGCTTGCGGGTGAATGTGGGCTGGAAGCGGCGCTTGTGACGGGAGACGGCTGCAAGGCAACCTTCGGCCGGGCGCGCTTTCAGGACGTGCTGGTCAACTTCGCGCCGCGCGCCAAGCGCCGCGCGTCGATGCGAGGCGCTAAGACTGACGGCGAAATCGATTTGCTGATCGCCACGGACTGCATTTCTGAGGGCCAGAATCTCCAGGATGCCGACCTATTGGTGAATGTGGATATCCATTGGAATCCCGTGCGCCTCATCCAGCGCTTCGGGCGGATCGACCGCATCGGCAGCCGCAACGCTTCGATCCGCATGGTCAATTTCTGGCCAACCGAGGACCTCAACAAATACCTGCGCCTCAAGGATCGAGTGGAGGCCCGCTTGGCGCTGGTCGATCTTTCAGCGACGGGCGACGACGATCTGCTCAATGCACGTGCCCAGGCCGATGGCGACGCGCGCTGGCGCGACGAGCAACTTCTACGACTGAAGGATGAAATATTCGACCTGGAGGAAACAGGAGGCGGCGTGACGCTCGCCGATTTCGCGCTCGACGACTTCCGTGCCGACCTGCTTGGCTTCGCGCGCGCCAACGAGCAGGCGCTGCGCGACGCGCCTCTAGGGCTGCACGCGCTAGTGCCCAATGAGGTCGACGACGGTGCCATCGATCCCGGCGTGATCTTCTGTCTCCGTCGTCGCCCACCCGACCCGAACCCCGAACAGGCGAAGATCAACCCGCTCGATCCCCACTATCTTGTCCATCTGAAGGATGATGGCTCGGTGCGTCTCGGCTTCGGCCAGCCTAAGCCAATCCTGGAAGCGTATCGAGCGCTCTGCCTGGGGCATGGCGAGCCTTTCGAAGCGCTGTGCAACGCCTTCGACGACGAGACCAATCATGGTGAGCAGATGGAACGGTATGATGGGTTGATCCGCGCCGCCGTCGCCTCGATTGGCGAAACCTCGGCGGCGCGAACCTTGGCAGCGCTCGCGGGCTCGCGCGGCGCGCGCGTGCCAGACGGGAGTGGGCAAGCCCGCGCCAGCCTCGAGTATGATCTCATCACCTGGCTGATCGTTCGGCCTGCGGTGGGGGCAGCATGAGCCACGCTCCTGAACGTCTCTCTGCGATCCGCCACGCGGTTTCCGGGCTGGCTGGCGCGGATCTCGCTGACGCGGGTCGGACACTGCTCGACTCTATGGGCTATCGCAGCCCCAAGACGCTTGACGCGCCCGCTGCACCGACCCGGTTCCTCGCCGCGCTCGGCATGGACACGGCGCGTTTCGAGACGGGCCGTTGGCGCGCTGTTCATTTCCTGTTCCAACTCACCGGCGACGAACTGCCGGCGCTGTCGCGAGGCGGCGATCCGGCCACTGGTGAGAGATTCCAGCGCAGTGCGATCGACTCCTTCGTCTTCCTCGCCATCGACCTCGATAATGGCGGTTGGTCGCGTCGCCAGCTCGTTGCGATAGTGCGAGCGCTCAATCGCGGGTTCGCTATGCCCGCGATCGTGCTGTTTCGTCATGGCAAGCGAGCGACGCTGACCGTGATTGACCGTCGCGCCAACCGACGCGACGCTTCCCGCGACGTGGTCGGCGGCCGGATCAGCCTGATCAAGGACATCGACATCGCCAAGCCCCACCGCGCCCATATTGAAATCCTGGCCGACCTCTCGCTCGCGTCGCTCGCTCGGCGTAGGGCTCCGTCAGATTTCCGCGCGCTCTATGATCTATGGCTGGAGACGCTGTCGGCCGCCGAACTCAATAAGCGCTTCTATGAGGAACTGGCCGACTGGTTCGCCTGGGCGAGCACCAGCGCCCCGCTCGTCTTCTCCAAGGGACAGGGCGCCGGCGAGGGCGCCAAGGAAATCGCGCTGATCCGCCTGCTCACGAGGCTCATGTTCGTCTGGTTCATCAAGGAGAAGGGTCTAGTTCCCGAGGCCCTGTTCGACGCTGGCGCGTTGGCGAAGCTGCTGAAGGAGCCGCCCGCCGCCAGCCCCACCGGCCATGGTTATTACCTCGCCATCCTCCAGAATCTGTTCTTCGCCACCCTCAACACCGAGATGGGTAAGGATAACCGGCGCTGGCGGCAGGACGAGGGCGGGCAATCGAAGGACTACCTCGGCCACCATGTCTATCGCCACGCCGCCCTATTCGCCGAACCTGACAAGGCGCTTGAAGTATTCGATAGCGTGCCCTTCCTCAACGGCGGCCTTTTCGAATGCTTGGATACCGAAATTGCCAGCGACGATCCGCGTGCGGGTCACGCTGAGCAAGAGCGTGGACGGCTGATTCTGCGCATCGACGGGTTTTCCGATCAGCCGGACAAGCAGCCGCGACTGCCTAACGCCCTGTTCTTCGGCGGGGCAAAAGGGGTCGACCTGTCCGGATGGTTCGAGAAGGCCAAGGCACGGCGCGACGTGCCCGGCCTGATCGACCTGTTTGAGCGCTACAAGTTCACCGTTGAGGAGAACACACCACTTGAGGAGGAAGCCGCCCTCGATCCCGAGCTGCTGGGCAAGGTGTTCGAGAACCTGCTCGCCTCCTACAATGAGGACACCAAGACCACCGCCCGAAACAAGTCCGGTAGCTTCTACACGCCTCGTGAGGTGGTCGATTTCATGGTTGACGAGGCGCTGGTCGCCTGGCTGCTGCCGAAGCTGCCGAGCGAACTGGACCTCAATGCCGCGCGTCCGGGTGCGCAGGGGCTCGACTTCGGTACTATGCCGGGCGAGCTTGACCTCAAGAGCCCTCCGCGCACACCATCCTCGGGACTTTCAGGGAAAGACGAGGCTCGCCTTCGCGCCCTGCTCAGCTTCGCCAGCCGCTCGCACGACTTGAGCCGCGCGCAAGTGGACGCCCTGATCGCTGCCATCGAAAGCTGCAAGGCAATCGATCCTGCCGTAGGGTCGGGTGCCTTCCCGCTCGGCCTACTACAGAAGCTGGTCCACATGCTCGACGTGCTGGATCCCGGCGGAGAAAAATGGAAGGCGCGCAACCGGCTCTACTACGAGCGCCGTCTGGCCGAGGCCGAGGCCATTCCCGCCGCCAATGAACGCGCCGCCGAGATCGAGAAGGCCGAAGCTGCTCTCGCCGAATTCGACGCCAAATTCGAGAGTGGCCACTATCCCGATTACACCCGCAAGCTGTTCCTGATCGACCGCTGCCTGCATGGCGTGGATATTCAGCCGATCGCCGTGCAGATCGCCAAGCTGCGCTGCTTCATCAGCCTGGCGGTCGAGCAGAAGGAGAATCCTGACCGCCAAAATCGCGGCATCACGCCATTGCCCAACCTCGAAGCCAAGTTCGTCGCCGCCAACGCGTTGACCCCGCTGCACCGTCACGGTCAGGTGAGGCTGGTGAGCCAGGACTTGCTCAAGAAGCAGCGGGCGCTGCGCGAGGCCAACCGCGCCTTCTTCGCCGCAGCCAACGGAGCGGCCAAACGGCGGGAGCAGCGCAGGATTAAGCTGTTGCGTGCGGAAATCGCCGACGAGGTGACCCGAGACCATGCCTTCGTCGGCGACGATGCCAGGAAACTCGCGGCTTGGGACCCGTTCGATCCCAACGCCTTCGCGCCCTTCTTCGATGGCGAATGGATGTTCGGACTCGATGCCACGGCCAACGAAGGCTGGTTCGATATCGCCTTCGCTAATCCGCCCTATATCCGGCAGGAAAAGATCGAGAGTTTTCGCATCAACGATCGGCCCGTCATCGCCAAGGCCCAGCTCAAGATCGATTACAAGACTTTCGCTGGCACCGCCGACATCTATGTCTATTTCTACGAACGTGCATTGCGGCTGCTCAAGCCCCAGGGAGCGCTCGCCTTTATCACTTCGAACAAGTGGTATCGACTGCCTTATGGGAAGGGCCTTCGTGAGTGGCTTGCCACCAACGCGCGTATTCTGAAGATCGTCGAATTTGGTGATGCGCCTGTGTTCGAGGCGATCGCCTATCCGACCATCCTCATCGGCACGCGGAAAGCCGCACCGGGCAAGCCCAGCCCGAATGAAAGCGTCCGGGCGCTCAACTGGACCCCGGTCGAGGACGAAGACCCCAAGGAATCAGTCAAGAGCTTCCCCGAACGGTTCACGGCTGAAGCCTTTGAAGTGCCTCAGACCGAGTTGGCTGATGGTTCTGATTGGCAGTTCATCCCGCGCTCGTCCGGCAAAATTCTGGCACGCCTTCGAACAAATCCGTTCACGGTCCAGGACTTTACAGTCGATACCGTATACCGTGGAATTACGACCGGATATAACGACGCCTTCGAGCTAAATGAGGCGGAACGACTAGCCCTACTCAAAGAGGACGACTCTTCAAGCGATCTCATAAAGCCCTTGTTGAAAGGGAAGGACCTGTCGCGCTGGACTACTCCAACGGCGAATAGGTGGATAATCTTCACTCGACGGGGTATTCGACTCAGGGACTATCCCGCGATCGAACGACATCTTTCTCAATTCCGGGACCGGCTGATGCCGAAACCAAAAGACTGGGTCGGTGCTTGGTCCGGCCGCAAGCCCGGAAGCTACGAGTGGTTTGAGATACAAGACAACGTCGCATATTGGCCGATATTCGAGAAAAGGAAGATCGTCTCCAACAAAGTTACGGACAAGCCGAATTTTTCAATTGATTTCGAGAAGTCATACCTTGCCAACACCGCATACTGTTTTGAGGCGAAAGAGACAGAGTTCGTTACAGGAGTTCTAAACTCCAGTACTCTACACTACGTAGCGAAGCGGGTCTTCGCAGACAAAGAAGGCGGATTTTATGAGGTCCAGCCCGCGGCGCTCCTCAGTCTTCCGATTCCTCTCTGCGGCGAGAAGGAAAAGGAACTCCTGGTGGCCGCTGTGAGCGCTTTGGTTGCCGGGGCCGACCGCCTGCGTCTCGAAGCGCTAATCAACGCCTTCGTTTACGAACTTTTTTTTGCTGACGAGTTGCACGCGGGAAACCTGCGCCCCTTCGCCGCCGCGCGCGAGGCGGGGTTGATGAACCTCGCGAAACTCGAAGGCCCCGCGCTCGCTCGCGCCGCCGACGAATGGTCCCGCTGCCTCGCCGACCCCGCCCATCCGCTCTACGCCACCCTCTTCGACCTGCAATCCATCGAGGCGGTCAGGATCATCGAAGGACGGACGTGACATGGCGAAGCCGGGGGGAGACGCCGCGAGGATCGCGTCCATCGCTATTTCCGACTTCCGTGCCTTTCCTTCATTGGCGCCGGCCTCCATCCTTCTCGATGGCAAGAACCTGTTGGTCTGGGGCGAGAATGGATCGGGCAAGTCCTCCATCTACCGTGCGCTTCGTGGTCTATTCTCGGTTGAGGCGCAAGATATTTCGCCGATGCGCAATGTTTTCAGCGAGTCAGCTGAACCGAGCGTCAAGGCCACACTGACCGACAAGATCGAGCTGCTGTGGTCGCAGGCAGTGCATCCGACCGCAACGGTGCTGGATACGGCGCGAAAGTCGGCCTTTCTGAGCCATACGCGGCTGATCGAAATGAACACGGGCCGGACGGCGAACGACGCCCCGAACCTGTTCACCGTGGCGGTGGAAAAGCTCCTCGCCGATTACGAGGCGACGGTCGCAGGCGGACTTAAACGGACAGTCGGCGAACTGTGGGCGGAAGTGGACGCAGCCCTCGAGCGCCGCGTACAATACACGAGGGGAACTCGTCGTCCGTCGGATTTCGCGGAGAAGGTTAAGGCAGCCTGCGACCAGTTCAATGAAGGAATGAAGCAGGCGCTAGAGGCGCTGGAAGCCCATGCCAAATCCGTCCTCCGCAAGCTGCTCGACGTTTTTCAGCCGGATGCACTCGACCTGGTAGGCTTCACCTTCTTCGGCGTGACTTATGACGAGAAGAAGCGCGAATTCGTCAACCAGACGCTGACCGCAAGCGTAAAATTTCGGGATCATGCGCTGCCGGCGCCACCCAATTTCCTGAATGAGGCGCGCCTTTCCGCGCTGGCGATCGCGACATATCTTGCTGGTCGCCTCGCCTGCGTCCCGGAAAATGACAAGGCGCTGAAGCTGCTAGTGCTCGACGATCTGCTGATCAGCCTCGACTATTCGCATCGCCGGCCGGTGCTGGACCTGATCGGGGAATTGTTCAAGGGGTGGCAGATCATCCTGCTCACCCACGACCGCTTCTGGTTCGAACTCGCGCGCGAGCAACTGTCGGGCGAGCCGTGGAAGGCGATCGAGATATATGAGAAGCTCGACGCCGATGGCCTGTTGCGACCAGTGATCTGGGAGAGCCAGGAGGATCTGGTCACGGAGACCTTGAAACAGGCGGGCAGGTTCCTCGACGATAATCATCCCGCAGCCGCAGCGAACTATGCCCGCACGGCGTGCGAACTGACGCTGCGCCGCTACTGCCGTAAGCACAACATCCCGTTCGGTTACATGGATGATCCGCAGAAGATCAAAATCGAGGATCTGCTCAACAAGGGCGAAGCCCACGCGAAGGGGAACACCGGCCGCGAGGCAGCCTTCAAGGGATTGAAGAAATACAAGAAGCTCATCCTCAATCCGCTCTCGCACAATCCCACGCAGCCTATCGTAAAGGCTGACGTGACGGCGGCGATCGAGGCCGTGAAGGAGCTTGTGAAGGCATGCCAGAGATGAGCTTCGCTCTAAAGATGACTTGGCACCCAAGCGCCGCGATCACACCATTTGAACCGTCAATCGTCGGTCCCTCTACGAAACGCCGCTTCGTAATCGTTCCGTTGAGGTTCCGGTTCCGGACTAGCTGAAAAGACGAAAGACCTGATCCAGCGCCTAAGAGTATCCTCGACATTGCGGAACAGATCGCCCTGGTCGCCACACGACTACCGCGTAAAGGGTATCGGCACGGCTTCCCAATTATCTTAGGCGCTGACCAAGTCGGTTCTGGGCGATAGAACGATGTCGCGCAGGCGCTGGATAACCCCCGAGGTCGATTGCGCGAGGTCGACCGTGACAAAACGCAGCTCATGCCCCTGGATGCGTACCGACTCGTTGACATCGGTATCAATCGACGGATGGATGAACATTCCCGAGGCAGTCAGCGAGAGCGCATTGTCCGCCCGTTCTTGGCTACGGAGATAGGCGTACAGTTGATAGATGTAGCCGCTCTTCAGCACAGCGGCGCGGTGCTGTGAGCGTCCAAAGACTGACGTGAATTTGGTGTCGATAATGAGACGCTTCCCTTGCCCTGCGTGCTCTAGAATGATGTCAGAAATCATCCCCGGCATGATCGCGGCGATACCACGCGTTTCGGATTCGATCTGCCATTTTAGAAACTTGCCTTGATGGACTTTCCATCCAAGGTGCGGCAATTCGGCAGCGTAGAAATTTCCAATAGCTTTCTCGAACAGGTGGCGGACGAGCACGATGTCCTTCTCCACGCGTGTCAGTGTGTGCCCGCCGGAATCTTCGGTTGGCAATACGAGGTCGAACACCAGCCGCGCGAGAGTCACCATCAAAAGGTCGTCGGCATCATGCCGCCCGATGCGATCTGCGCTCAGCTCGGCGCGCGAAGGCTTGATCCCCCCGACGCCTTGGCGCCCCAGATCGCCGGCTAAACGGCGGCATTCATGGGCCAGCGTCCAGTCGTCGAGACGGTTTGCGAGAGAATCCAATGCAGCCCGGACAAGACGATTGCGCGGCGTGTCGAACGTGAACTCCTCGAATCGGCATGCAACCATGCCCTTGCTCAGCAGGTCACCTGCGAAGGTATCGAGGATGTCGATGCGCCCTCTAACGCGGGCGAGTACAGCCCGCTTTTGCAGGTAGCCTCTGCTAAGATTTCGCCGCAGCCGCCGATCGACGGCATAACAGAGGATTCTGCCAATCAACGACGGGAAGTCCGGCGAGTCTTCGACCGCAGCTGCGTGCTGGCCGTGCAATTGCGCGAGGTTGTGGGCATACAGAAAGAGCAGCCAGATATTGCGAACTGGAATGCCGCCGATCAATCTGCTTGCGTCTTCTCCGGGCCTGTCAATCGTCGTGGCCTGCATTATAGCCCTTCGAGCAGCTTTTGCTTTGCTCCAGCCACCTTTTCGGGCGCGTCGAACCAGTATTCTTCAAGCAGCGGCACAATTTCCGTGCGAACGACGTCGCCGAACCATCCCTTCGCGTCACCGGCCAGGGCCCCGGCGGGCGTCACGTAACTATGACCGATGCGGTACTGATGCCCAAGAGAGCGATCCTCGCCGATCTCCTCGTTGAGCGCATTCATGCGCCGCTCGATGAGTGAAATGGCATCCACTGCAAGTCCACATTTGTTAGCGCACCAATCCCGCCACAGGCCATTGAGCTGCGGCTCAAGGGTGATGAACGCGAAGCGACGGCGAAGGGCCAGGTCCACAAGCGCCAGCGAGCGGTCGGCGATATTCATAGTGCCGATGACATAGAGGTTGCGCGGCACGTAAACCCGCTCTCCGAGCTCCCTCCGATAGGCGAGCTCCATAGCTTCCTCGCGACTGCGCTTTGTGTCCTCCAGGAGTGTCAGCGCCTCACCGAAAATCTGTGCCGGGTTGCCGCGATTAATCTCCTCGATCACGAGAACGAACGGCCGATCCGGCTCGGCCTTTGCGGCTTCGACGATCTCCAGAAACACGCCGTCGACCAGCGCAAGCTTGCCGTCACCCGAGGGTCGCCAGCCGCGCACGAAATCTTCGTATGAGAGTGAAGGATGGAACTGCATCACGCGCAGACGGTCGCGCGTGACTTTCGGGTCTTTTGATCCGATCAGCGCGTAAGCAAGCCTCTTGGCGAGCCACGTCTTGCCCGTTCCTGGTGGTCCTTGCAAGACGATGTTCCGCTTGCTGTCGATGCGGGCCAGGATGCCGCTGATTTCTTCCTTGGCCAGGAAGCAGCCATCGTCCGCGATGTTGTCGACCGTGTATGAAGGGGCTGCCGCCTCTTCCTCGGTTTCGAGTGCATCCGTCTCGAAAAACTCTTCAAGGCTCGCCGCCTTTTGCTCTGGCCCGTACCTCTTGGCAAAATAGGGCTGTCTGATCCAGAAATCGTAATCCTGTTTTGCTCCCGCAAAGGCGAAGACGATCAGCCTTCGCGCGAGCTCATCACTCGCATCGGCTTCAACGACGGTGACCCGGTACGTGTAGAAGAACCAGTCGCGGGGAGGGTCTAGCACTTCCCATTCCACCTTGACGGTCCTGCCGTCGCCAAGGTTTTCAGTGATCGTTCCGATCGCCTTTATGCGCATACAGGACACGGGCTGTCCGCGGTTATCGAACGGCAGATTGTGCTTGCGCACGAACGCCGCCTTGATGGCGATGCGGTCTCCCCGCTTCATGCGGCGAACTTCATCGCCGAACTTGTCTTGGTAGCCATTCTGCCAAATGCCCTCTGACAGAAAGCGCGGCGTTTGATCATCCGTTCCCCAGGCCGCTCCTACAAACCAGAAGCTGCGTGCCGGATCGGCAAATAGCTCCTGTCCTGTCACAACCTCTGGCGCGGGCTCCTCCTCGTCTTCGGCGGTCTTGAACTGCGATTGGACCTCGCGAAAGATTTGTAACGCGCCCGCATGAGTAAGCGACGTATTCAGGCCTTCCGAAGTCAGTGCCCACACGCCGCGTTTCGCGGCGTCGATCAACCCGGCCTTCGCCAGATAGAAGCGCGCCCAGGCGACTTTGTTGTTAAACTTGGATTGCCCGCCTTTATTGACCCCTTCGATTTCCGCGGCAGGAATGTCGAGGTGATCTTTGATCCACGCGAATACCTTGTCAGGTGTTGCCGAACCGCCCTGCGCGCGCAGCGCGTCGAGCACAGGATTGAAGTAATGAACGAAACGCGGCCCTCCTGCGTCATCGTCATCATTATCGGAGGGCATCCCCAGTTCGTCGGGAGCTATCCTAGCCCATTCAAAGACCGCCTGTTGCTGTTCCTGAACAAATCTGTGGGGGTCATCGACGGTCAGGCCAACCTTCTTCACCGCCGCCATGAATCCTGAAAGGGACTCGCCTTCCAGCCTACCCGTTTCGACATTATCTTTGCTGACGACGATGGCCGAGATGAGCGGCCATCCGCGCTCGCGAGAGATCACTACGAGCTGGTCGAGCTGCAGCGGCAACGGACGCCGGGCTTTTTTCCACGCCAAACCGCTCGCCGCAGCAACTTCGCCGTACGAGACAAAGCGGCCTTGCCTGGCACCGTCGAGAATAGCTTTGTAGCTCTTGTTGATGTCTAGGCTCATCGATCCCCCGTTGCCCCCGATATTGCGTTGTCCGACAGCGATGGGCAAGTTTCCCCTCGCGCCCTCTTTCGTTTCCAGGAACTGCAAAATCAAAGACTGCTTTCGTCTGAAGCCGTTCGGCGTCCCACGAAGGCGGGCGACGGCGACAAGCCAAGTTGGTCAGGACAAATGCGGGGCAGGGATTAGCGGTCCCCATCGCCCTTTGGTGCACTCCCCGGCGTGCCACCGGCGGCACGCTCCAAGTCCGCCATTTTCTTGACCAGGGCGAGCAGATCGCGCTTGGTGCCGTGCGGAAGAGACACGACCTGTCGCGCGAGTTCCATGCTGTCGCGCGCTTCTTCCGGCGTGCGGCCCCATAGATGCGGGGCAGCGCTGTACAGCATTTCCATCGGCATAAATCCTAGGATTTCGCACAGGTGGATCATCCTGGTTACGTGCATCTTTGAAAAGGCACGTTCATAACGGCCATAAACCTGCATCGAAAGGCCAAGCAAGGGCGCGAGCTCCGCGCGCGTCAGATCCTTGTCCTCGCGCGCCTTGCGGATGAACTGAGCTATTCTTTCGTCAATCTCGCCAAAGGTTTTGATGCCGTCGTATCCCGGGCGGCGGAAAACAGGTTTATCGATCTCGGGATCAATCGTCTCGACCAAATCCATTTTGTCTCTATAGGCATCCATATCCTTAGGCACGTCCCCTCCCTCCCACTGAGAGAAAATTAGATGGCCTTTGCTGCAACCATTCGCCAAGCACCCGGGTTTCCCTCGAACACAGCTTCGACAAGTTTTTCCCCATCGACCCACCCCCGATGCGCCAGGAGTTCGCGCGCGATAGAATCTCTGCCATTCCTAATACATCGCTTCACGGTAACCGTCGATCCAGTCCCGTGCACTGAGATATCCCAATTGGATAAGCGAAAGAGCTCGCCTTTGGCGGTTTCGTCAGATGGCCGGATGGCCGTATCGAGAGCGGATTCCATAAGCCCGTTCAATGGGGAAGCAGCATTCGAGCCTTCACCCAAGTCGATGCCTTGGCTTCCGGCCCATGGTGCGGCATAGATGCCAATAAGGATACCGATCGTGATCCCGAGCGGGAAGCTTCGACCGGGCACGGATCAATAGCCGTTGTCCCGAAGGAACTGGTCGATGGCCGCCTTGATGATCACGGTCATCTTGATGTCGTTGTCGAAGGCGGCTTTTTGCAGTCGCATCTTCGTGTCGTAGTCCAGCGGGCAATTGACGTAGTGCTTGGCTTCCCGCGCGTGCGCCCGCTTCAAGTCGCGGAGGCGATAACGTCCCTCCTCCTGAGCCAGGGCACGTTCGAGCGCCTTGCTCTTGCGCTCTTCCCCGGTCGGGTTTGGCAGACCGCGCCGAGGCCGCTCACTTGTCGCATCCGCTTCTGAAACCGGCAGCACTGTTGGCCCCTGTGCGGTCATTCGGGCCTCCTCTTCCGACACAGAGGCTGGTTTCATTGTGGCTTTGGATGTGGCTGGCTTCGGCCGCCGAGGAGCGATCGGAAAGTCAGAGACGGACAGTTTGCCTGGTTTAGACATTTCCCACCTATTTCCGGGTTGCCGCGAGATGGTGATCGAGCTCAGCCACAAACGCCGCGATCTCCGCGCGACCCTTCATGACCGGATCAGTGAGCTCGAGCATCTGCAAGGTGCCGAGACCGTTGCGGATTTCGCGGTAGCAATTTCTTTCGGTGAGCTCGGTTTCCATCAGCGTCGATTCATAGCCATTGTCGCGAAGGTTGGCGATGAACGGACGGATCAGCCTGTAGGCCTCGAGAACGCGTCCCGGCAGGGCGATGCGCGTCACCACGTTGAGGTGGGGAATCGCGCGCCCCTCCCGGTCGCCAATATCCGCCGTGATGGTGGCGGCTTCGCCGGCCGCCTTAATTTCATCCTGGTTCGGCTGAAGAGGCGTCAGCACCAGGTCAGAGTTGCGGATGATCGTGTCGCGGATGACGCTGTCGACACCGGGAGAGTCCATCAGGATTACGTCATAGACGCCGTCTTGTTCGGCCAGCACGGTTTCAATGCTTCGCTGCGTGGCCGCGCTGTGCAGCTCGATGTTGGCCGGAAGATTGTCCTTGGCCTCACATCGCTTCCACCATTCGGCGAGGTTCTGGCGCGGATCGGCGTCGATCAGAAGAACCCTCTTTCCCTGAATAGCGTACTCGCCGGCAACGAGGATAATGACCGTCGTCTTCCCGGCGCCGCCTTTGCCGCTGATCGCGCAAATCCTTTGAGGCATATTTGATCTCCCTCTTTTGATGCCAAAGCCGAACACGACAGGCCGTCGCCACGCTCTGTATCCTCGTAAGCGCCCGGTCATGACCCAGGGCTCTTACCGGCCATCGTTTTGACCGCTGCCGCGATTGGCTTTGTGCTCGCGGATGAAGTCGGTCAGGCATTCGAGGCCGAAGTCTGTGAAGGCAGGGATCTGCTGATCGTCGGGCCCGTAGACCCAGAGGCAACCGTCCTCCGGTTCCATGTCGACATAGACCTCCCACAGCAGTTCGGCATCCTGGCCGAGCATTTCGGCGGCGAGCGGGAGGGTGTAGACCCGGGTGATAGCAGCCACGGTCAGGCCGCCAGTCTGGTGCCGGATCGGGCGCGCCAGTTCCAGGGGAGAAGCTCGTCGATGCGATTGGCCGGATGGTCGCTGACGCGGCCGATCAGGTCGGCGAGATAGGCCTCCGGATTGATGCCGTTCAACTTGCAGGTCTGGATCAGGGTGTAGAAGACCGCGGCGCGCTCGCCGCCGGAGTCCGAGCCAAGGAAGGTCCAGTTGCGTCGTCCAAGCGTCAGGGGGCGGATCGCCCGTTCGGCGGCATTGTTGGTCATCTCGAGACGGCCGTCTTCGGTGAAGCGGCAGAGCGCCTCCCAGCGATTGAGGCTGTAGCGGATGGCCTTGGCGAGGTCCCCCTTGCGGCTGATCCGGCCCAGGCTGGCCTCCAGGTAATTCTTGAGGTCGGCCAGCAGTGGCACGCTTTGAGCCTGGCGCGCAGCCAGACGAACAGCAGCGCTTCGGCCATTGATCTCGCGCTCGACGGTGAAGATCGCGCCGATCTTGTCCAGCGCCTGACGCGCGATCGGCGATTTGGTCTTAGCGTGCTCGTCGAACAGTTCGCGCCTGGCATGGGCCCAACACGCGACTGGCTCCAGGCGCGGCCGACCGGTGATCGGATCCGGTTCGTAGAGCTTGTCAAAGCCGGCATAGCCGTCGGCGTGCAGGAAGCCGGATGCCGGCGCCAGCAGGGCTTGGGCGTGCTCGCCCTTGCGGTCAGGCGAGTAGCGATAGAAAGCCGCCGGAGGATTGGGCGAGCCCCAGGTGCCTTCGTCGCGCACAACGACCCATAGCCGGCCGCTCTTGGTGCGCCCGCGTCCGGGATCCTGAACCGGGATCGGCGTGTCGTCGGCATGGATGGCCGGGCCGGCGCGAGCGTAGTCGCCGATGCGGTCGGCAACCGGCGCCACCAGCCAGGCGGCCCGTCCGACCCAGTCGGCCAGGGTCGATCGATCCAGGTCGACGCCCTCGCGGGCGTAGATGCCGGACTGTCGGTTCAAAGGCAGGTGGTCGCAATATTTGGAGACCAGTACGTGGGCGATCAGCCCCTGGCCGGGTCTGCCGCGCTCGATCGGCAGGCTCGGCATCGTCGGCTGGGTGATGGCCTCGCAGTCCCGGCAGCTCAGTTTCGGCCGCACATGCACGATGACTTTGAAGTGTGACGGCACATATTCCAGCACCTCGCGTTCATCGTCGCTGATCCTGCGCAGCCGCTCGGAACCACAGGCCGGGCAGGCGCAAACCCCGGCATGGGTGACAATCTCGCGCGGCAGGTGATCGGGTAGCGGCCGGCGATTGCCCACGCGCTGTGGCCTGGTCGGCGCCGGTATCGCGCCCGGCATCGCCGCAGTCGCATCCTGGCCGGCTTCGCTGGCGGCCTCGGCCTCCTCGAGATCTCCGATGATCAGCTCGAGCAGATCGATCTGGCGATCGAGCTTCTCGGACGACTGGCCGAAGCGCGCGCGCCGCAGCGTCGCCAACTGGGCTTTCAGCTTCTCGATATGCAGCGTCTTGGCGTAGAGCTCAGCCTGCAAAGCCGCTGCGAACGCGCGCAGCGCGTCCGGATCCGACGGCAATTCCGCAGTGGCGAGAGACATGCCGGCTTATAGCAAAGTCATGACTCGCGAGCGAGAATAAATCCTTGGAATCAGGAACTTATTTAGATGGCTTCGGGGCGCGTGACCGGTTCCGGCGCGACTGTCCGCCGCCAGTCGATCCCTTCGACGAGCAAGGCCAACTGAGCCGGTGTCAGTTGAAGCCGGCCTGCCACGATCGGCGGCCAAACGAACTTTCCCTGCTCCAAGCGCTTGGCGAACAGACACAGCCCACTTCCGTCCCAGGCCAGGATCTTCAACATGTCGCCGCGCTTCCCGCGGAACACAAACAGCGCCCCGGAGAAGGGATCGGTGGCCAGCACGTTCTGGACCTGGGCGGCCAAGCCATCCATCCCTTTGCGCATATCGCATGGCTGCGTCGCCAGATAGACCCGCACCCCAGACCCGGGCGCGATCATGCCGCCGCCTTCAGAGCCGACAGCACCCGCCGCAGCGCCGCCTCGCTGACCTCGGCGTCCACCCGCACGCGCACGCCGCCGAGCAGGACGATCTCAATCACACCGCGCTGTTCCGCCCCACCCGCCGCGGCTGGTGCAGCAGCTGGCACGCTGCTGATGACCTCGACCGGGATCAACTCCAGCGGCAAAGCCGTCGACGCCGGCGGGCGCATCTGCCGGCGCCAGGTGAACAACAGGTTCGCATTGATGTCGTGCCGCCGCGCCACCAGCGACACCGACGCCCCGGGCTCACAGCTCTCGGCCACCAGCCGCTGCTTCTCTTCGAGCGTGTATGACTTGCGCCGGCGGGCGCGCGCCGTCTCGCCGCGAGAATCTTGGCCTGCCACTCCATCCGTCGCGATCGTGTCCATTAAACCCCGCTCGTGGACACTATCTTCAGCGTCCGGAGCCCGACCCCTATCCGATCCGATCCTCGCCACGGAAGGCGGTCGTCACCGGACGCTTACGTATCCTCTTGGGCAACTGCATTTCCATCTGAAGTGAATGCTGGGTTCGCATGGCGGTTTACACGATGCGATTAAGCCTCACTATCCTAGCGTGTGATACTTCAATCACATCTTACTTTCACATCGTAACGTCATGGCATGTGAACACATCGTGTGAACAAGTCGTGTGAAATCGGATCAACCGCGCGTTGCCGAGCGCTTGAGTGATCCTGGAGTCTCCACGGTCGCCCAATTCCCGTGCTTGACCGATGAAGCCGGCCGCAGGCCTTCCCGTTCCTTTTGTGGTGAACCCCGGAGCCGCGCGAAGGCCGTCTGTGACGCTCGCACGCAGTCCGCCAGGGCGAAGAGCGGAGCGTCCCTTGCGGGCGAGTACGAGGGGCACACAAAGGCCGACAAAGCGGTCCTGGAGGTGAACCCTGGAGAGCGTTTTAGCGTTTGAAGCGGCAGGGGCGAAGACCCTGCCGGTCGTTTCGATTAGGGCGAGCGAGAGTTGTGTCTGCTCGAAAGTTTCTTCGGTTGAGTTTTGATTCAATGTCTATTGATGATGGCAGGATACGGAAAAATGTGCGACATTTTCCTGACGATCGAGGAACAAGCCCTCGATGCCTGCCGCAAGCGCCAGAGAGAGGGGCCCAAGGCCAATGGACGACGCGAAATTCGAGGTCCGGCTCGAGCCGGACCGGAAGGGTCGAATGGTGCATGCCCGCGTCAGCGCGGACGAATATGCGGCAATCGAAAAGGCCGCGAAGGCGGCCGACATGACGGTATCGGGATTTTTCCGCTCGCTAGTCCTCGAAGGCGCCGGAGTACGACCGATCCTGACTAAGGATGATCGGCTCGTCATGGCGCTGCTGCTTGAGGACATGCGCGCTATCGGGGTGAACCTGAACCAGGTGGCGCGATCAATAAACAGCGGCAAGAGCATTCACCCGAGCGAGCTCGACATCAATCTTGGCAATGTGCAGCGCATCCAGGCGGCGGTGATGGTCGAGCTACGATCGCTGTCGAAACGTGCCGGCCATAAGCGGCGTGGGGAGGGGTAGGTCTTGGAAATTTTCTTCGGCGCCTTCACGAGCGAATGGGAGCAGCGTCGTGCGGCGTTGCTGCATGAGCTATCGCTTGGGCCAAAACGTCGTTCGTCGGCCGAAGATGAAATGAAGCGCCGATTGAAAGCTATGGCCGAGCCAGGCGGCGGCGGTTCTGGTGCAGGCGGTGGCGGTGGCAGCCGGCCTAAAATGCAACGGGCGGCCGCCGGGCCGATCTTCGCGGCCGAGAGGCGGGCGGCAGCGGCGTCCCGTCCAATCGAAGCGCGGTTAACGGCGGTTGCCCAGGGCAGCCAGCCCGCGGTTATCAAAATGGCATCCTACGGCGCCGGCGCGAGGGTAGGGGCGATGCTGAATTATGTGTCGCGCGGTGGCGAGCTCGCCGTCGAGAACGAGAACGGCGAGCGCATCAGCAGCCGCGAGGATCTGGCGCGGTTGCGGGGAGACTGGAACCATCTTTTCCAAAACCGCGCAGAGAGCCGCGATATTGGAAGCTTCAACACAGAGATTGCGACTGCGGTGGTTTCGTCAGACGAGGCGATGCATGAGCTGGTCAGGAACAGTTTGACGAGCGCGTTCGGCGATCGACGCTATGCTTACGCGGTCACGCGCCAGGGCAACGGCGCGCTGACGGTTCAAGGTGCGGTTGTGCTCAGAAGCGGGCAGAGCGAGCGGCTGAGTGGCGACGACAAGGCCGCCAGTATCGTTCAGGCGCGATATGACGCGAGTGCGGCCGCGCAGGATGTGGCTGCGCGGTTCTGGTTCCAGGGCTACGGCAATGGTGTCGAGTATGGCGCCAGCTCGTTGCGAAGCCTGGTTGAACGTCATGGCGGCGACGTTCGTGACGACCGCGGCCAAATCGTCGGTGACGAAAAGCTCGCTGGCGACCTGGTGCAAAAGGAATGGCGCGGTGATCTGCACAGCCGCAAAAGCCGCGACGTCATGCACCTGATCATGTCGGCCCGCGCCGGCACGAATGCCGAGGCGTTTGAAAACGCTGCACGCGACTTCCTGGCCGAGCAGTTCGCCGGCCATCGCTACGTGTTTGCCATGCATGATCCGGCCAATGATCCGAAGGAAGAAGGGGAGGGGGGCAAGCGGCCGCATGTCCATGCGCACGCGATCATCACCATGCGATCGGAATCGGGTGATCGGATCGACACGACCCCGCAGGTGTTTCGGGAGTGGCGGGCCACAATGGCGCAGATGGCCCGGGCGCATGGAATAGCGATGGAGATGACCGATCGTCGCGAGTTCGCCAGTCCGCCCGCCTTCACCCGCAATCAGGTGAGGCCGGTGAGCAGGGAAGGGCGGACCGAGCACGTCGGGACCAGCGAGGCGGCACAGGGACGGTACGACGCAAAGCGGGGCGGACGGCGCAGTTTGGCGAAGGCCGAAAGGAGCCGGGAGTATGCCATAAAGGCAACGCAGAGCTGGGAGAAAATTGCGCTCGCCAGCGGTGATCGGCGTGTTGTCGCTTATGCAGAACAGCTGCGGGATCATTTGACAGCAAGCCTTTCGGCAGGTCAGGCGGAAGCGAGCATAAATGTCGTCCGTGCAGATTTCGGGTCCAAATTCCGCGCCAATCTGGTAACCTTGCAGGAAGTCGTTCTGGAGGGTCAGGAAATGCGCGAGACAACGCGGGCAGAGTTTGAAGCCTATGAAAAGAAGGTCGAGACGGCCTTGTTCCGGCTGGAGCGGAGCGTCGGTCCGGACGAGCGAGACGACTTTGATGAAGTCGCGTCTGTCGCCCGCGAGCATGTGAACGGCCGGCGCGAGCTCATGGAGCTTTACGAGATGAAGGGCCAGGCACAGGAGAAGCAGGGGACTGCGACCGAGCGAGACGAAGGCCAGGAGCTTCGAGACGATGCGAATGAACAGTGGGATGCGGCAGTCGCCAAACACGGTGAGGCGGTTGTTGAGGCGGCCAATGACGTTCTTGTGGACATCGAAACCAGTCGCGAGGGCTTGGATAGAATCGGGGCCGGTGAGCTTTCCAATGACGCAAGGGTATTCCGCGCTGAAATTGAGCGCGGACTGGCTCGCGCGGCGGAGCTTGCCGTCCAGGGCAACACCTATATGCGCGAGGTAGCCGAGAAGGATCCGGAGCTCAAGCGCGCCATCGAGGCGGCAGAGCAGACCCAAGAGCGGCCGGCGGAAGACAAAGGCAAATCCCCTGCAAATGTCGATACCGTGACCGAACAGCAGCGAGATCCTCGCCCCGAGGAGGCCGAGCATCGGCCGGACGAACCGGCCGAGCAGGCTCACGGATTGGCGTCGGCCGTAGATGTTACAAATCGGCTGCAGGATAAGGTAGCCAGGGACAAGGAGGCCGCACAACGAGGCGGTGAAACGACGCGGACCGATCCGGCCCAACAGCATATTCCTCGCCTCGAGCAGTTGGAGCGGGAGGAACTAGAAAGAAGGGAACGCGACCGCGACGACCGGGACCGTTAGAGGACCATGTTTGATCGACAGGACTACGTTTACCAGAGCAGCGACCCGAAGGGTGACGAAGGGTTTGGCAAGGCATTTGCCATCGCCATCTGTTTCGTTTTCTTCCTGGGTGCACTGCAGGTTGCTTATGAAACGGTGTCTGGCTGGTACCAAAACTTCATGCAGTGGGGCAGCGAATTGCTGGCTTTTTTATCCGGCTTTTGGCCGTTCTAACAGTTACGGGCCGCTGGCGCTCAAGTCTTATGCAAGGAAGAAATGGCAGACGAACCGAACCGGAATCCGACTGCTGACGAAATCGCCGGTACAGTGGTGGAATTCGCCTACCGATGCTGAGCGCGCAAACTGGCTCGCCAGGGCGGATTCAGCAGTGCCTGCCGAGGCCTGGGCAACATATAAACGTCGGACCGCTCGATCTACAGCCTCCCGGAGGGATCCACTAATTCCACTAATATAGACCGTGTGGTAGCCATCCGCGTCCTCACGTGCCGCCGTTTGAGACGGCAATCGAGAGCGACAACCCGCCGAGCTTTACAGCCATAAGGAAAGTCGGCGGCCCATCTTTCAATGGGCATTGCCTGAACCCGCCGACCTGCGGATTGCCAGTGGCCCCGCGATTCGGAGCTTTGCCGGAACGAAGGTGTGCCGTCTAGCAATGTAGGCGTGTACAATTCCAGGTGCAGAAGTTTTCAACACTCTGCATTAATCCACAGCCGCCGGCCGATGATGCCGGTTTTTTTGTTCTGTGGTCCTGCTTCTACGTGCCCCACATCTCTCCCGTGGGTGCGCATGGTTCCGAGGTTGGTCACATTAGCAGATGCTTAGGAACAGGCCAAAAAAGATGAGGGCCGGCGTCTACCCGGCATCAGCCCTCTGGCTCGCGCCAATCAAGGAGGAATCAAGGCGGCAGCGGTGGAGAGGATAGCGGTATCACAGAAAGAGGCCAGCCGTTAGCATGAGCGACTGGCCCCAATACACTCGCAGGCGACCCGGGGAATTAGGGGTTTGGGGGACGTTAGGTCGATACTGCGGGCTGTTATCAATGGTAGCACATTAGAGGCTGCTTGGATAAGAAAATCGTCACCGCACCGCAGTACTGTTGTCGTTGCTTGCGGGTCCGGCGAAATTGCCGTTCGCTGGGTGACTGAACCGTTTCTGTGGCTTCCTTGATGGGTTCCGGTGCTTTGACCAAGCAGCTGTTTGTCAGCGGATGTCGAGCTGGGTTACGCGAACGTCGTGACCCGAAACCGCCGCTCCCGTCACGCTTCGAGAACGACTGCTGTGCGCCTCACTTCGGTCGTTCGGGCGACTGTTGCGATCGCCGAATAGCGGCTATTTCAATGTTGCCGCCACCCTCGGCCGGGAACACGGAATCGGATTGAGGATTTCCATTTCACGATATCGATATGAGCTAGACGGAAGCTTGCAGCAGACGTTCCTTGTGCTTGTCGCCTTCTTGTGAGATCGATGGCACTTCCGTGGCTCCGCAATTCATGATAGTGCCAATTTTCACAGGCGCGCGCTGCGGCAGCCTGTCCTTATACTACTCATTCATGTATTCAGGCGGACCGCAATGGCGCAGGTGGCTCCAGACCCCAATCTCCAGGCTAATCCGTCAGCTGGACGAAACTTGTTTACGGCTGCTGATACTATAATCGGCAATCGTACAGCGTACGAATTTTGGCTGACGCTGATAATCATAGCCTTTGGTCTATCCGTCATTCTAATTCTCTTATGGCATTTCCGTCGCACAAATCGATCAAGTACGGAAGATTTTACCCGATCAGTTGTTGTTATCATGGTTGTCACTGCGGCACTTATACTTGTCACGGCGGGATATAGCAACGAACAGATTGCGCCAGCATTTGGGTTATTTGGGACCATCATCGGTTACACACTCGGTCGATTGAGTAAAAGAGATGACAGCGCCGACCCAGAGGGCTAGATGCTATCGCATCTATAAGGGGGCAGTCGCCGTCCCATTCTTTGGGTTGGTGCTCGGTTCGATGGCTTTTCCAACGAATCTTAGAGCAGATTCACTACCGCAATCGCGACCACCCCTCGGAACGGCAGAAAGACAAGTTCCGGCACTTCGTAGTATTACTCTGGCAAAAGAGGCTGTTTCTGTTAGTAACTTGGGGGACGCAACACTCTCATTTTCTGTATATCTTAACGGTGCTTGGAAAAATTATAAGTTATCATCAGGAGAGACGGTCCAGATAGAATGTGATTCAAGCCAAGATACAGTCTCCATAAGCTACCATGATGGCTCAGTTGCTCAGGTAACAAATATCTTGCTTGGTAAACGCTACGCCCTCTATTGGAGTGCATCTGATGCTCGATGGAAGCTGTCCTCTTTCAATGAACTTGGGAGCGAAGGCGGTTTGGAGGCGAAATAGGGTGAAAATCTTGCCCATGTTCACGATTGTCGCCGCCATAGTGCTCACATTGATAGTGCAGGCGTCGGCGGTCTCTATCAATTCCGAGAATGCCAGCGACCTTGATCTTCAAATCATTACGGATCAAGCATCTGGGACTAAACTGGGCATTCCACGCAAGATCGTAGATCGAGGCACGAGAACTAAATTTGGTAGCCATTGGAGTACTCCGGATCAGAAGTTGAAAATAGACACTATGTCTATCAGCGATGGTACGTCACTGGTCCAACTGTATACCGAGGTCATTGCGGTGCGAGGGCGACTTCTTACAAATATCAATCAGGTTCAACCAAACAAAGACAGATTCATCATAAATGCCGACAATAAGGACGGCTCAGCCATATATTTCAGTGCACATCGGAAGGGCGGCACACTAAAAGTACTGCAGATCGTATACTCAAAAGTTCCCGATTATTATCCGGTGGCATTGACCATCTATCAGACGTTTATTCCATTCCCGAGCACCGAAGCCGTTGTCGCCAACTTCTGTTCGGCAGATCGGTCTAACCCTCAAAATTCGGCATACGTGGCCGCGAACGCAACAACTGCGAACGTTGGAGAGGCAGTTGCGATCGACTGGAAGGTTTCTGAGGAAAAGACGGATCGCCCTTTGTATCTGGTGGTTTTGGTGTCGTCGCCTACGCGGTTTTTGGGAGAAGGCTTCTACGCACTGAGCAACAGCAGTGCCGGCAATCCCAGAGGCGTCAGCTACGGGATTGGTGAGAATCGAGCCATCTTTCCGCTTAGCACAGCCTTCTCTGCGCACTCTGGTGTCCTGAGTGTGATGCTCTATTCGGCCGGAACAACCAGAATTCAGTGGGCTTTAGTCCAAGGAGGGGAATGTCAAAGAATCGTTTCCCAAGGGTCGCTGCATAAAATAACTATTACGGCCAATCGAGTCCAGGTCGTCGCTAGAAATAATTTCTCAATATTGCCCCCCGTGAAGATCGTGCAGGCCGTAAGCGCCCCTTACAAGGCATTAGATTATGGGTCTTGGTTTGAAATAATAGACGGAAAAACTGACGCGTTTGTTCTTCGACGACAGGGCTACGATCCCACGTTTTCACCGACCGGGCGTTTTCTAATTGTAAGGAACGTTGAGCGAGAGAGAGTTGAAGTTATCGATCTGGTCGCATCTAAAACATTGGGTAAGTTCGATGCCCATGAAATATCCTGGACTCACGGAGATAGCTTCATGTACGTACTTGGAGCTCGGGATGATGAGTTAACAATAGTCCAAACTCTCCGCGGTGCGCGAGATGAAATCGACGATGTTGCGCCCCTGAATCCTGTCGCGGCCGCCGGCCCCGCCCATAATAATGCAGACGAATTCGCTCCGACAATAGACATCAATCCCTCTGTATCCGGGTGCTTATATTGCTCCGCTAGAGATGAGGTTGAGTTTCAATTATCCATAGACGACGGTACGGTCGCCGTATACGAAACGTACGCGGCGAACCGAGGGAACGCATCGGATGAGATCACTGTTTACGACTTGGGCGCTCATTCCGATGCTCAGAAATATAGCACCTCGCAAGCCGGTATTGAAAAATTTGAGACTGATTTTGGGATGCCCTGGCCCCGCATCGATGGCTGGGATGCTCAGGATGGAATCCTAACTGCGATCTCCGAAGGGGTGCCTCCAGACACAGACAACAACGGCTTTGGAATCCTCAGTAGGCTTGAGGTGTCGGGAAATATTTCAACACTCCAGAAGCAGCCATCAGTCCCTGCAACGAGTGTAGATTTGTCGCATCCCACGGCGGAGATCGATTTCTCAAACGTAACCGAAGTGCTCTCTTTACTTGCAGATAAGCAGATTCCAGGCCTCAAAGCCCCTCGAGACAGACGCAAGCTCGCGCAGCTGCAGAAAACACTCTCCAAGATCTACCCGAACGACATTGCCCAATTCGGATCGGAAGATGGCTATGGCACTGCGGCGCTTCCCGACCCACACGCGAGAACTGAAGATACACCATACAAGATCGAGTTGACGATGCCAGGGCGTTTGGTGTGGACGTGGAAACAAGGTATAGCTCAGTATTTCTTGACTCAGTCGGTGGATGCAGGTCGCAACGGTCATACGTTCGATTTTAGAATACTGCGAGATGAGGCAGGCCGCCTCGAATATTCTGATCTTAAGGCAGATTCTACGCGCTTTCGCCTCGGAGCAGATGTTGGCGATCATGATGAGCAATTTGAGTTAGGCGACGTTCGAACAGAACCTGAAGCAGCCCTCACCGAGTCGTCGCTCGTGTTCTTGGCCGCCGGGCGATATCTACTGCTAGCAACGAAACCTGTTGCAAGCATCATTGTTTTCGATTTAGCCGAGTGGAGAGTGCGTTGCAGCATCCCGGCGCCGGTGGATGGCTTAAATATTGAAGCGTTGGCCGTTACTGAGGATGTATCCCATGTCATCCAGGAAAATAGGGATAGCACCTTGGCGGTCTATGATTGCGCCAATGGCCAGATGGCGCTTCGGGGAGCGAACTATGATCGGGAACTCGTCTTACTCGATCGAAACGGCTATTATGACGCGTCGGACGAGGCAGCAGATTACCTTGAAGTTCGAATTCCTGGGATTTCTGGGCGCCATATACTGTCACAGTTTGCGGGGGTGCTCAGGAGACGAGGCATTGTGGAGCAGGTACTTGAAGGGAAACCGACACTCGCGGCCCCCAAAATAACCGCACCCCCGCGCTTAGAGATGCGCGACAATGGAGCGTCAAAAACATTGGCGGCGGCAAGTGACGGTGGACTAAAGTTCGTGCAGGTTTACGCTGACGGACAACCAGTTGACAGAATAGATGTGTCTGGCAGCGCCGCCGAGATATATGTACCTGAAAAAGACCTTGTAAGAGGCAACGTGACGGCGTTCGCGATTGACGCTAGTGGATTGGTCAGTGCTCCGGTGTCCTTACGCCGAGTACCGAGCGGCCGCCGCGTCGGGATGGCTTACGTTGTTTCAGTCGGCGTCAACGCTTATCCACTGCTGCCTGCGGAATGCGGAGATACTGGCAAGGCAAGCTGCAATCTGTCGCTCGCCGAAGCCGACGCTATTCGAATATCAACAGCGGTCGAAAGATCGGAAGTATATGAACGCGTAATCCCGAGGGTTCTTCTGGGATCTGGTGCTACGCGGCAGACGATTCTTGATGAATTAAAGAGGGTTGTTCAATCGGCGCAACCGGACGACACAATTGTCCTGAGTTTCGCCGGGCACGGATTGCGCATTCGGGATCACCTCATATTGGCGCTATCCAGCACTTTACCCGAGGAATTTGCTATCGAAGCCACTTCCTTACCCTTTGAGCGGATTTCAAACGTAATTAAATCGGCAAAGGCGCGTGTGGTAGTTCTTTTGGATGTCTGCCATGCCGGATTGTCTGGGGTGGCGAGTATTGCTACCAACCAAGAGGCAGCTGACCAATTGGTCACAGACAGCGGCGCTTCAGTAGTTATATTCTCTGCATCCCAGGGGGCGCAAACAAGCATAGAATCTTCTGCAAATGGTGGTGGCCTATTTTCGCTGGCGTTTGACCGAGTGATAGATAGAGATAGAGAGAGGTTTGACATTGATGGGGATGGGGTCATTGATGCATCTGAGTTGTTTTTCGGATTGAAAGCGATCGTCTCGAGAGAAAGCGGTGGATTCCAGATCCCAACCTTCAAGCGAAACTTGCTACTGGGAGAAGTTGCTCTCTTCTAGTCGCGCGCGCGAACCAGTCTGGACGCCTCCGTCACCCAAAGCCCCGCTTAGCTCGGCCGTGACGGAGTTTTCGAACGCCCTCGCCAAAACGAGCCCGCCGAAGGTTGCTGCACGGCGTGGTGATGCATCGGCTGTTGAACAAGAAACAGAGTCCCCTCGGGCCGTCGATCGCCACAGCCTGGCTCGAGGCCTGCATGACGCTGCTCGAAAGTGCACGGCAGGGGGAATAGCGTATCACGATTTGGAGCCCGAGGAGGCGTTCAATCGGCTCGATGTGCTGAAGGCCAGGTCGCGAGTAGGTCCGCTCTGAGGCACCGCAACCTGGGCGACCTAACGGCAAGTCCAGACGATGCCATCCAGGTCCAGTTGATGGATGGACAAACTCGCCGAGCCACGGAAAATCCTTGGCTTTGGCTTGAACAAACGTTGCGGGTCGGCACCACGCCGGCCTGCAACGCACCGATGTTGGTTACACAGCACCGGGTTCAATGACGGACCTTGGCGCCTATCCATCGCGCAAACAGCCATTAACTGCCGCCCTTATTAGACCAGCGAGTTCGATAACCCTAAATTTTTGCTGCGCCAGCAACGCGACTTTAAGGATCTCAAGACGAAACACGATCGAGCAAAATGTAAGGCGGTTCTCGAGTTCGGCGAACCGGAAGCTGACGGTCCGCTCGCAGCCCCAAACTGCCAGTCAGCAACGCCCAATTGTCGTTATGAGTCGGGGCGGCGCCGATACCCGACAGCTGCCCTTTGTTCATCAGGAGCGCTCATCAAAAATTCTGCGAATAATCTCGTCGGTATCTGCATCAAAGCAGCGCCCATGGCTCAACAGGACTCGCCTCGGGCGCCAAGAGCGAATTCTTTCGGCAACGACCGCCGCTCTTTGGCGCTGGAAGAGGAGCGGCAGACGCATTCCAAAGAATGTCCGGCCGTGCGGGTAAGCCATGCCGGAAAGCTTCGTGGCCGTCCTCCAAGGCTCATCCATTTTGTCCAGTTCCAGGTTGATAATCGTGTCCGCGAGGATGAGGCTTCGGGTTTCCCGGTGGAAGAAGATGAACTCCTTAAAATACCCACCGGGAAACAGCATCTGGTCTATGTCCGTGCGCCACTCCTCCGGCGGGGTCTGGCTGAGGTCGCGGTTAAATCGAACGCGGATATGCCGTGCTTTCGCTCGTTTGCGCACACCCGGCGACGCCCACGTGAGTGCCTGGGGGAACGCCTCCGCCCACTCTCCTATGTGAGCGTAATGGAACTGGTTCGGAGAAATGAGGTGGCGGACCTTCCCAAGCCTCTCAAGCTCGGTTGCCAGCTTGGTATCGAACTTAGTGGGCGAATGAAGGAACAGATCACCGTTGGACAATCGGACGACCGTCATCCGAGTGGGGTGCGGCAGTGGAAGCCTGACACCGGCAATGATCACGTACTCGAAAGGTCCGTCAACGATGCCGATGTTCGGCCCGACGGCTTTGTAGATGTTGATCGGTTCATAGAGTGATGCGGCCATTGCGGACCCCACTCAACCATTGCATCCTCGCCGGCCTGTTGCGTGCGGGCGCTCGTACTGGCGGCATAGAAGTCAATACCGATATCCTGCGATTGAACCGGCCCCTTATGTCGCGACGATCCGGGGAACAGAGGAGCAAGTGCGATGCCGCTGTCAACCTACACCCTTGCCGAGGACCAGACAGGCGCATGGAAACTGGCGTTCGAACCGGAGGAGCTCCATCTTTACATCGCCTTCGCCAAGCCTGGGTCGGAGCCCGATCCGGTCGCAGGCATGACCGCCGAGGATTTCCTGGTTACGATTCCGCGTGGCCCGCTTCACCGCCAGGCACACGAAGGCTTTGTCCGATTCCTCACAGCATCCATCAGCCGGAGCTAGCTGCGCGCTACCGCGGAGGAGAATGCCGCTTTCGACCCGTTGCAGCCGTTGGCGCGTCCAGACCGCTCACTTCACTCACCGTCGCCCCTGGCATTGTACTTTTCTTCTGAGCGTTACACTTCGCTCCTGAATTCGCATAAAGACCCGGAATTCGTGGCTCTTTATGCGCGGGCTTCCACGGCCTCCAAGCCGAGTTCGACGGGATCGGGGACCGTCGTCGCGAAAATATCGAGATAGTTTCGCCGTTTCGTGGGCGAAGCTTGGCCGAGCTTTTCGACTTTCTGGAAAACCGTTTCCTTGAGGCGTTCAGCGCTAGGTTTCAGGCCTTCTTCGGCAACCTTAATCCGCACGTCGATAGCCGCTGCGTCCGGTGTCGCCTCCGCTTCGTTTCCAGATCCGCCACTCGACGCCGCTTTAGCGCGTTTCGGTTTCGGTAGGCTCACTTTGCGATTCACGGTGCGGGTTGCGGGCTCCTTTGTTGCCGGCGCCGGTTTCACGGTCGCAACGATAGTTGGCATCGCCTCAGCGCCATTAACTGGTGATGACATTCTCTTTTCGAAACCAGCCATCCCGGTAGTCGGGGCACCGGCATCTTCGGCGGGCTGGCCTGCCCGGTCATAATCGTCGGTCAAAGCCGGAACCGGCTGTACCGGGAGATATTCGATCGGCGGCACATCCGGCATGTGAGTCTGCGAAAATGCCTCCGCGGACTTGAATGGCTGTGTCTCGAAAAAGCGCAGCTTGTCGCCGAAGATCGGGCGCTGGCCTTCAACAAGCAGTACCATCTTTCTCTCCGGCATCTGCCGGATTTCCTGCGGCATCATCAGGTCACGCTCGCGAATCTGTTCGACCTTCGTGCGCCTTGGCAGGCCGAAGAGCTCGATCGTGCGCGATTCCGACTGGTAGCGGATGGTCCGCTTTCCGAGCGCACGGGATGCATAGTCGGCGGTCGCCTGATCATTCGCGCCAAGAATGAGCTGATAGCCACAATTGCCGAGCAGCGAATGCCGGGAGGTTTCGCCGTAAATCTCGTCGAGATTCTTCAGGTCCTGGATGATGATGGCGAGCTTGATCTTGTACCCTGCCACATAGGGCAGCTTAGTCATGATTTCGTCCATCTTCTTGAGCTGCCGAAATTCGTCGAGCAGGAAGTAGACCGGCAGCGAGTTCGGATCGTGCTCGAGGGTAAGAATGTCCATTGTCTGTTGCACAAACAGCGTCAGGAGCGGCTTGAGCAGCGTGATATCGGTGATGTTGGGCGCGACGTAGACGGAAATCGGCCGACGCTTCATCGCACGGAGATCCATGTCGGTGACGTTCGTCGCGGCGACGACACGCTCGTTCTTGAACGGCCGCATTGCCTTCTGAATATCGAGCAAGGCCGAAGCGGCGGCGCGCTCGGAAAGCGCCAGGTAGGCGTTGAAGCTTTCCAACGTGAATTTGGACAGGTACGGCTCTTTTGCCTTGATGGATTTCATCAACGCCTGCAGGTCGACGCCGCTGTTGAAGAACGAGTTGACCTCCCCGAGATTGCGCCGGCCGTTGTAAAACGGGCTTTCCAGCACATAGCTGATAGCGCCTGCCATGACCTGTTGGGCGGTCGCCTGCCACACAGAGTTCTCGGATTCGGTGTTTTCGGGAACGAGAATGCTCGCCGTGTTCTGGATGTCGGTCGTGCGATTTCCGCGTTCCTGGCGAATGAAGTCGAGAGGATTGTAGCGGTTGGTCCTCTCCGCGCCTGGCGCGAATAGGAAGACCTGGCTGCCGTTGCGCCGGCGATAGCCCGCCGTCGCCTTGAAAATCTCTCCCTTGAGGTCGGTTACGATCATCGACCCTTCATGCATCAGAGCATTGGGGATGACATAGCCGGCGCCTTTGCCCGATCGTGTCGGCCCGATGATCAGATGGTGACGATCATCCTTGGTGCGCAGGATTTTGCGGCTGACGCGACCGAAGACATGGCCGGCTTTGCGAAACCACTTGCCGCGGCGCAGAGAGGCGATGTCCTGAAAAGCTGCATCACCGAGTGGGCTGCCTTGCGGCCGAAGGCCGATGTAAGCGACGAGGCCACCGGCAAGGAGGGCAGGGACGAGCGCCCAGATCGCCACCATCTGCAATGTGGTGTTGCTCTTGTAGAGCCAGAATTGTTGCAATGGGGCGAATGGGTTGGTGGTGATCGTCGTTTCGAGAATTCGGCCGTCACGGAAAAAAATCTGCAGGCCGAGGCCATAGCCGAGAATCCAGACTGCAAACACGATTCCGGTGCAGAAGAGCAGGTAAAAGGCCTTATTGCCCTGGCTCATGATTCATCTCGGGCAAAGAAGATTTCCGACACGCCGCGCTTGCCGCCGTCGCGGCGGAGCTGGATGACGATCGGGATGACCATCTGAATGTACGACATCAGATCGGCTTTGGAATAACCTGACGACATGCCAGCCTGTTGCATCATCATGGCGAGCTGCTCGTAGGCACCCAGTGGCGTGTCGGCATGGACAGTGGACATGCTGCCTGGGTGGCCGGTGTTGATTGCGCGGAGAAACGAGAAGGCTTCCGCGCCGCGGATCTCGCCGACAAACAGCCGATCGGGGCGCATGCGAAGCGATGCTTCAAGCAGGCTTTGAATCGTCACATCAGCCGTACCCTGATCGCCCTTTGAGGCGAGGAGGTGCACCTTGTTGGCCTGGGACGGAAACAGTTCGCGCGTGTCTTCCAGCGTCAGAATGCGCTCATTGGCATCAATGCTTTTCAAGCATGCGTTGAGAAATGTCGTTTTGCCGGAGGAAGTGCCGCCGCTGATCAGGATCGAAACCCGTTTCGTGATGGCCGTATGGATGAAGTCATAGATACGGCCGGCGCGCAGATGGGCAATCAAGTCGCGATCGATGTCACTTAGGCCGCCGACGGCGACCGATACTTGGTCGAGCGAGCCGCTGTCGCGATACTCCTCGAGCGTGAAGTTGTTGACCACCTGCTTGCGGATTGAGATCGAGCCGCCTTCCGGAGCGGCCGGCGGCAGGACGACCTGAATGCGTTCGCCTGTCGGCAGCGCGGCGCTGAGAATGGGCTTGGAGCGGCTGATAAACTGACTTGTCGCGCCGGCGACGCGCTCACCGATGTTCTGGATTTCGGTGGCCGTCAGCTCATGGATCTCGTGATGCTCCATATGATCGGCGCCGAGGCGTTCGACATAGACGTGTCCCGGCTTGTTGATCGAAATTTCGACGACGCTCGGGTCTTCCAGGAATGATTTCAGCGGCGACAGCGCGCGATCGAGAAAATGATAAGGGTTCGGGGCTCTACCGACGGCGACGTTCACGTTGAATTTCCTTCATCGCTTCGGTGACGGGATCGTCGTAGATGGCGCTGAAATCGAGATCCTGCCGGACATAAACAAAGATGCGCTCGCCTTGGCTAACGCTGATGGTCGGTGGGATGCGGAGATTTTCGCTCAAGGCCTGGTTGGCCATGTCGCTGAAGGTTTGCGCAATCGTATCGCGCGCCAGTTCCTCGCCGCGTTTGGCATCGTCGTTGTTCTTGCCGTACGCTTGGTCGCTTCCGAAGCCGGTCAGGTAGCTGGCGCCGGCGCCGACGATGGAAAGGACGATGGCCGAGCCGAAACGTTCGCGCCATTTGTTGTCGACATGGCCGGTGAGACCGGAACGGCCGAGACTGTCGCTTCCGATCGAGTTCAGGCGGACACTCACGCCATCATCACGGATAAGCCGCGTCCAAATGACGAAGATACGTTTTTGTCCCCTGGTCACATCGGACTGATACTCACCGATCAGTCGCGTTCCCGTCGGGATCAGGATGCGGCGGCCATCGAACGAATAAACATCCTGAGAGGTGATCGCCCGAATCTGCCCCGGTAGGTCGCTGTTGATCGCCGTTTCGAGAATGCCGGGAATGAGAGTGCCTTCCGGGATCAAGGCATCAATGCGCTTGAGTTGGGTGGCCTTCGCGCCACGGTCGGCCAGGCTCGATGCGGCAGCGAGGAACTTGCTGTTGCGGTCCTCACCTGCGACCGTAGAGCCGCTGCCATTGGCGCCGCCGAGTCCGCTGGCGCCGTCCTCAGCCTTGGCCTGGTCGAGCGAGATCAGCCCTGATTTGTAGCGTTGCGGAAATTCTTCCGGTGGCGGTTCGTCCGCGGGGGGCGGCGCGACGGCCGGCTCAGCAACCGGGGGCGGCGGCGGTGGAACGTTGAATTCCGTCGTGTCGATCTTGGGTTTAACCGGTTCGGGCGGTGGCGGAATATTGATGATCGCCGGGTCGGGTTGCGGCTCCGGCTTATCCTGCTCGCGCACGAATGACGGGGGACGGAACGTCGTGGTCCGAAACTCCTCGTCGCCCTGGGTGATGTCATGAGAGGGTTCCTTGGCGGGCGAGAGGACGAAATAGGCGGCGACAACGCCACCGATTAACAGCGCAGCACCGCCGAGCAGCTGATTGCGTTTGGCATTCTTATTGGCGATGGCCGCATCGTCGCCGGCAAGCATGGCCTCTAATTCTGGAGATTGCTTCATCAGTTGCCGCTCCTCCAGCGCTTCTTAGCCTGGCGATCGGGAGCCGGGCCGCGGACGTCGGGGTCTGGGGTCCCGAAGTCGGGCTTTCGAAGGTTGAAAATGCACGTCCACTGATCACCGTCGCGCAGCGTGTATTGAGTGGCGACGCCATCGACGACGAGATATTCGCCCTCCTTGCGGAAATTGCGCAGCGTCTCGGAAAAATCCGATTGAACGGCAAAGATCGCCGGCGCGCGGCCGTCGAATTTGAAGAAGGTCTTCTTGCCATCATCAAAGACCATCGACGGTTTCAGGGCCGCGTCGCCTGAGAACGAGTAGTCAATGTTGACGTTGGCCTTGTCGATGTTCGCGACGTTGGGGTTTGCCGCCCTATATTCCGCCTCCTTGCGCAAGGCAGCGTTCAGATCCTTCTCTGGATAGACGAAGCGCACGCCGAAGACCTTGTGGCCTGCCTCTGGCGCATAGTCGTGCAGCTCGATGAAATAAATTCGTTTCGTCGTCACCACGTTCATATTGGTGGTGACGTTCTTGGCGACCGGTTTGACGAACAGGATGTTGCCCTTCTCGGAAGGCGCCACCTGCCAGCTTTCCGTATCGCCGAGCGAGATCGTTTCGAATTTCTCGTCTTCATCGAAAATGATCATGGTCGAAATGCCGTAGGTGGCATTGACCGTGACCACGTTGTTCGGCTGATAGACGACACTGGTAACGCGCCCGTCGAGGTTGCCCGGACGAGGCGTTTGCGCGCCATGGGCGTGAGTCAGGATGGCGACGGAAAGCGCCGCCGAAAACAGCAGGCGCCTCATCATCCCTCGTCTCCCGGCGTAACCGTTTCCTGGTCGCGGCGGTAGTTGTAGACCTGGAATCCGAGAGGGTTTTCAAACCGCCATTCATTCGTTTCCGGCGTGTCCGTATAGCGGTAGCGCACAACCGAAATGTAGTGCCGGACGATCGAATCCGTGTCGGACTTTTCCGTTGTCGAGAACCGGACCAGCGCTGTGCTGGCATTCGAGAACGTCACGGACTTGACGTCGACCAGCACGCGCTTGTTTTTGCCGTAGACTTTGGTCGGATTGTTTCGGTTGGCTGCGCTGTACTGCTCTGCCAATTCGCGTGCCGCATCTCCGGTCGACAGCAGTGCGGCGACGCCGAAGTTTTCTTCGATGGCGAACGGGTCATAGCCCTCGCGCTGGCGGATATAGCGCACCACATTGGCTTGCGTGATGGCCTGCGTCTCTGTCAGGGTCAACGGCTTGGTCAGGCCTGTCTTGACCTCGATATAGCCGGTGTTCTTGTCGACCTCGACGATATACGGCTCGAAGCTTTTCAGTGGGACCAAGAGAACGAGCGCGACCAGCGCCAGCAACGTGATCACGCCGAAAAGCAGCGCCACGAACCATGCAAGCGAGCGGGAGCGCTTCGCCTTTTTGACAATCTCGTTTTCCCATCGATCGCCGTCCTGAAAATAGCTCCTCAGAGCACCTTCATCTGCCATGTTGATCCAGCCCTTACTTTGCCTGCCGGCGAGCAGCCTCAGCGAGGCATGCTGTTGTTGGAGATTCTGTTCTGCATGGCGGTGCGCTCATTGGCCGTGCGAATGTTGGCAATCATGCCGGATTGGATACGATTGCGTGCTCGCATACCGGCATTGCCGACCACGCCTGCCGCGCCGCGTGCAGCGTCGAGTGCCTTCGTTGGAGCCGTCATGCCGGAGTATTGCGCAACAGCTCTCGCGACGTTGCCGATGCCCGCTGAGACGCCGCCGACGATGCTTTGGGCCAACACCTGGATATGGAAAAGTACGAATGCTCCTGCGAAACACAGCAGCAGGAAAGCCGACACGTCGCTGAGCTGCAGCCGGCGTTGGTTCGCTGCATTCGTCACCTTGGTTAGCTCGGGATCCATGGCGGCGATGAGGAAGGCGGCAACCACATAGATGAAAAGCGGTATCAGCGCGTAGAGCAGGACCTGTTGGAACCACGACACGCCGAGGCGTCGCGTCTGCTCGAACAGCATGCAGGCTATGAAGATCGGGGCTGTTCCGACCAGCACCCACATCATCACCTTCGCCAGCAACAGGATCGCCAGCGCGACGGCGATAAAGACCGCCACGCAAAGCATGATAAGAAAGCCGATCATCGACGGCAGAATGGCAAAGTAGCCCGACTGTTCCGCAAACGCCGCCGCTGCTTCATTGGCGGTCTTCCAGATCATCGACAGGCCATTTGTCGGTTCGGTGATGCCGGTTCCCGTGGCCGTCAGGATCGCGCGCCCTACATCCTCTGGCGTGTTGTTCAGCCAACTGTAGAATAGCGTGTCGAAATTGCTCCATTCTCTGACGATCAGCAAAATGACCACCATCCGGGCGACGCGGCCGACGACTTCGGCAACGCTGACCCTGGACGTTCCCATGAAGAGCTGCAGGCCGTAATAGGCGACGTAGGCCAGGAACAGGACGTTGAGCAGCGGCGTAATTTCGCTGCCGACAATCCCATATGCCCTTTCCGAAAAGGTCCTTCCGGTGTCTTCAATCCGGTCGAGAAGGTCGCCTAAGAAATCTTCCATTGCCGCCGATCGTCCTTATGGAGTTGCCATCGCCTTTATCGCGGCCGCGGCCGTGGCTGGGTCGCCGTTGACGTACGACATCGGGCCGCATTCCTGGCGAGGGTCGGCAGCGTAGGACGTCAGATCTGCGGGTCGCTTGCAGGGGGCCGTTTTCTCTTTGACCGTGCCGCAGCCGGCAACGCCGATCGCGATCACGACGAGGAACAATGCTCTGCCTAAGTGTGCGGGCTTAGTTACCACCGTAGGTCAACGCCTTCTTCGAGTTGGAAATGTCGGTGAGCCGGCGCTGGTTATCGGCCTGCAGGGAGCCGACAGCACCGTTCATCACGCCGATGAGCTCGTTGATGGTGAGGCCGGCCTGGACCTGCAATTGGGTGTTCTGATCGATCGACCCCTTGATGTCCTTAGCCTGGCCGATGCTCTGTCCGGCTTGTTCGAAGGCGCTCCGGCGCGTCGTCACGGCCTTCTGCGATCCGGTCACAAGGGCCGAAACGCCAAGCACCGTGTTCATCAGCTCTTCATAGGACTTGTCGCTGGAAAAGCCGCTGTTTGACTTGCCAGAGAGGCTTTTCACCAGCTGCAGGCCATTGATGAAGGTGGTCGCGATCTTGCTGATGTCGCCACCCATGCCGCCGAAATTTGGCACACCGCCTGACATGATGCTGTCGAAGGACGGCATGGAGGACACGCTGAAACCGTTGCCAACAGCCAGATTCTGCATCTGGTTGGCGTCACCGCCGCGATCGCCGGTGACGGCCTTCAACGTGTCCTCGACAGTCGACAGGATGTCCTTGTTCGTGTTCAGGATCTTGTCGGTGGTCATGGCCGTTTCCTTGGCCACCTTGAGATTGGCGCCGTCGATGACCGGCACACCTGATGCCCATGCCGCGGAAGCAAAGAGAACCGAACACGCAGTGAGGATAGAGCGCTTCATAGAGGTCTCCTTATTGAAGCTTGAGTTGCAGGTTGAGGGTGGATTCACGCTCGCGCTTCTGGACACAGGCTTGGTCCGCCGGGCTCCAGGTGAACCCTTCGCGCGGGTCGCACAGACCAGTGGTTTCGCGCGGCACCTCGCCTTTGTTTTTGTCTCCAGAGGACTGAGATGAGCCCGACGTTTCAGTCAGCTGCATCGCGTTTCTTGAATTGAACAGGTCAGCCATTGTCGTCCCGAGCAGGATGACCTGGTTCATCATTTCGAGATTGGCGTTTCGCGCACCGGAATTGTGGTCCCAGCTGTCCTGAATGGTCCCAGTGGTCAGGCCGCCGAGCTGCTGCAGCCATGACGCGACGTTGGCGCCGCTCTCCTGCGTGGCTTGCGACGTCGCCATGGCGTTGATCGTCGAATCCCGCATGCCAGTGTAGGATGTGCTGCCGCCGCTATAGTTGATCGGGATGTTCGCCCCATTCGCCCCACCGAGTGCCGGCAGCCACTGTTGGGTGATCTTTTTGACGTAACCCTGCGTTTCCTTGAACGGCGGGATGCCGCCGTATTTCTGGACGCTGCCGTGACCAGAATTGTAGGCGGCAAGTGCCAGATTCACGTTGCCGCCGAACCGCTTGAGCTGCTGTTTCAGATAGCGAGCGCCGCCACGCAAATTTGACTCGATATTGTAGCGATTGGCCCCGAGATCGCTTGCGGTCCCCGGCATCAGCTGTGTGAGGCCGTATGCGCCGGCGCCGGATTGGGCGCACGGATTGAAACGGCTTTCCTGGTAGACGAGAGCCATAAAAAGGTTCTCGTCTACGCCTTCTTCCCTCGCGACCCTTTTGACCAGGCCGACGATTTCAGGGTTGGCTTGCGCGGCCGCGGTCGGATCGTCCTTGCGACCTTCCCTGTAGACGGAGCAGGTCACGCCTTTGTTGATCGAATACCGGTCCTTGTCGGTCTTTTCGATTTCGCCGACCTCGTCCTTCCGATCCGTTTTTGTACCGAGGTTTGCTCCGTCAATGACGGGAACACCAGACGCCATCGCCGGAACGGGGGTGGCGAGTGTTGACACCAGCAAGCCAAGGGCCAGACGATTTCTCATTGGGCCTTCTCCCATCCGCAAAATTCAGCCAGCCACTTTTCCGGCTCGTCGCCGTATTTTCTCCGAAGTGCTGCGCACTCCTCGATCGTCTTCTTTCGGCCCGACAGGACCTTCACAATGTCGGGCATCGACGACAGATCGAGGCGGGCAATGACCGAGTCATTCCCGTGCTTGACGAGAAAAGTGCGCTTCTCAGGCGGGGTGTTTTTGATGAAGTTGAATTCTTTGACCGTCAGGCCAAAGCGGCTGATGTAGCTTTCCTCGTCCGCGCGCGGATTAGGGAAGTGGATGTTGGTTGCCGACTGCTCGATCAGCGTGTGAGATGCCCGGGCCTTGGTGATGTCGGCCGCCGACTGCGTTCCGAAACCGACAATGCCGTTGAGCTTGCGGATGGTTTTCATCTTGTCGACGATGAACGCCGAAAAGGTATCGTCCTGGAGCAGCTGCCAGCCTTCATCCATGAAGAACATGACAGGATCGCCGTTCAGCAGCTCATCCAGCCGATGGTAGAGGTACATCAGCGCCGGTGTGCGCAACTCCTCATTTGCGAGGATGTTGGTCATGTCGAAGCCAAAGACACGACGCCCTGAGAACGACAGAACGTCGTGCTGAGCATTGAACAGCCATGCCTTTTCGCCGTCGATCCATGGCCGCAGTCGTGCATGAAGGTCGTTGGCGTCTGCGCGAGAGCGACCGACGAGCAGGGTCGACAGGTTCACCAAGTTACGCTCAGCCGCGGGCTCTTGCATGAGCCGAGCCAAGGCCTTTTCGAGTGTATCTTCGTCTTCCTGGCTAAAGTCGCGACGATCGCTGGCGCGAAGCATTGCCTTCAGTAGCCGCAGGAGAAATTCCCGGTTCGGTCCGGTGTTCTCGAGCTGGAGAGGGTTGAAGCCGGTGGGTGTTTCCGGGGACAGCACCTCGTAGGTGCCGCCAACCGCCCGAATGAAGATCTCCGCACCGCGATCTTTGTCAAAGAAAACTGCCTTAGGCGCGGGAGTGATACGCATCGCCTGGGCAAGCAAGAACGTCAGGCCGACCGTTTTGCCCGAACCGGTTGGACCGGTGACGAGGAAATGGCCAATGTCGCGTTGGTGAAAGTTGAACCAGTACGGCGTCTGCGAAGTCGTTTCGAGGATCGCGATCGGCAGGCCCCAATGCGCGCCGTCGGATTGTCCCGTCGCGAAATTGTGCATCGACGACAAACCGGCAAAATTGCCGCTGGACAGCAACGCCTTGCGAGCGATGTAACTGTGATTTCCCGGCAATTGCGCCCAAAAGGCTGCTTCGAGGTTCATATCCTCGCGCAGCCAGTTGATGTTCATGTCGGTGAGGCATGCCCCAAGCTCGGAGACCGCCTTGCTCACGCCCTCCAGATCGCGCGACAGGCACAACAATGTCAGATGGTGGAAGCCGAAAACGGCTTCCTGGTTCATCAGGCTGTTAACCGCGAAATCGATGTCGTGTTCGACCGAGCTACCCGCTTCGTCCGAGGTCTGGATTTGGCGCTGCAGGCGGGTAATTCGCTCTTGAGCAATGGGCTTGTCCGCGATCGTGAACGATTGCGTCAGAATGAACTCGTGATTGACTTGCAAAAGGCCGTCGAGCATTCCCGGCCCTGTGAAGGGGGGATATTCCTTTACCGACAGAAGCGCGCCGAAACGGCTGTCCTCGTCGACTGCGGCTTGTGCCTGCATGGTCCGCTTGCTGAAATGCAGGCGAGAGGTGCCGACATAGTTGCTGATGCCCATACGCGGGAGCCGCATCTTACGTGGCACGCCGCAGGTCAGGATTGTGTTGAAGAACTCGCAGGGTTCGGAATATGGCTCGCCGTCGCGGCGAGCGATGCCGAGCGCACGCGCGCCGTATTTCTCGAGCTCGCGCGTGATGTTGGTGACCAGCTCCTCCAGTTCCGTCACGTCCTCGCGTGACTGCCGAGAGCGGCCGTCGCGGCTGGCGTTTTTGAGTATCCGCTTAAGGGTGTCACCGATTCCGAGCGCACCCCTCATTCCTGACCTGACGATGGTCAGGTAGATCTCGTTCGTGAACATGCGCTTGTGGCGCAACTGCTCCATGTAACGCTTGTTGAGTAGGTCGCAGAACGGATCATCAATGGCGCCTCCGATCTCGGTTTCAACCGCGCGGCGAATGACCGTCGACCATAGCGAAAACCGGCTGGAACCGAGCGCGCGGATCATCGTGTTTTGCACGACGGAGCGCATGTTTAGCGTGGCCTGGTCCTCAGTCTGGAAGAACAGGCCATCGAGCTTGATGACGCTGATCAAGGCGCCATTTTCCAAGCCGATCACCATGTCGGATGCATGGCGCAAATAGGGGATATGAGTCGACATTGGCCGCTCGTTGTGAGCGGCCTTCCCAAACCCAAGCTCATCTGTGACGACTTTCAGCATCGGTTATGGTCCGTATGAGTTGGTGCCCCAAAAGCTCTTGTTGCGCGTGCGGGGCGTCTTGCGCGACGCAACCTGCATTACGTCGAGGATCTTGTTGTCCCAGGTGCACACAGTGAAAAGGACGAGGTAGGCGACTGGTGCGGTCAGCAGTGCCCACAGGGAGTTGGAGCCCAACCAGCCTATGATCGTAAAACCGACGACGATAACGACGGCCATGTACGGCACACCCCAAAGCGTCGGTGAACGGGTAAGACCGATCACCAACGGCGTCAGGGCAGGCTTTTCATCCTCGAACTCAGCCATCGCTATTTGCCGACAGCCGCAATCATTTCATCGACGATGGTTGGTGCACCGAAGACCAAACCGATGCCGACGATGACGGCGCCGGCCGTGAACCACGACAGCCGACCGGCGAAGGCGAGGAAACCGAGGCCGATCACCGCAATGATCGCTAGCAGCCGGCCGAACGGACCTGTGATGAAATCCACGATCATTTGAACGGCCGTCTGCAGTGGCGCGAAGGCGCCGCCGGCGCCGCCACTTTGCGCCAAGGCTAGATCGACGCCGGCCATGTGCACGGCCGCAGCCAATCCAAGAACGGCTGCCAGCTTCCATGCGCTGACCTTCGGCCCGTCAATTGCATTGCACTTCATGCGTTCTCTCCTTCAAAAGTGCATCACTCCGCCGACAAACTTGCCGGTCTTCCTCACGGCGATGACACCGACGTCCTCACCACCGCCTGCGATTGTCGTGGTCCCGGAACCCTTGGGGTTTGCCTTCGGCGCCGGCATGGGCAAACCGATCTGGTAATTGACCACCTTGGCGACGTAGCCGACGGTCTCCCGAAACGGCGGGATGCCGCCGTACTCGTAGATGCGTTGCTCGCCGCTGTTGTAGGCAGCGGCGACAAGCAGAGGATTTTGGAACTGGTCGAGCAGGACCCGCAGGTATTTCATGCCGCCTTCTATGTTCTGCTCCGGATCGCAGATGTCCTCGACCTGGAACCGTTCGGCGATCGCAGGCATGAGCTGCATGGGGCCGCGTGCGCCTTTGTCCGAATTGCGAGTTTGGTCGAAGCCGCTTTCCGCCCAGGCAATCGCCGCGGCGAAAACCTCGTCGACCTTGTGACGCCGCGCCGCATCGACAACCAATTGCTTGATTTCCGAAGGGCTCAGCGGTGACGGACCGCATGCCTGCACGCTTGGCGTGCTGTCTTGAGCTGCATTTGCCACGACATTTTGGGTAGTCTGTCCTACCGGCAGCTTACCCAATATGGCATCATCTTCTGTTTCGTCCTCCGTTGTGTAAGCCCGCTGCAGTATCCCAAAATGAGTAACTGCCCGCTGGTCCTCTTTAGCTGTCTTCTCTGGCGCGATAACGCCGTCCTCACTGAGCACGTAATGATCGCCGCTTGTGCCCCATCTAGAATCGAAAATTTGACTGACGGCAGCATCAGTGGTGCTTTCAGCTTGCGCGAAATTGCTAACAAAATTGGCGGATTTCTGCGCTTCCTGGGCTATTGCCGCGCCAGCGATGAGCACATTAAGCAGGATCGAACAAATCAGGGATCCATTGCCTCCAATGCTGCTCGCTCCAGCCCTTTTCGTCATCGCGACCCGCCTCATTTGCGGTGTTGAGATTGTGGCGAAAACCGATTAAGTTCGCCATTGTATGAACCGATTTGGTGTAGCGATACAATCTTTTGCGCTACACTTAAACCCCAAAAGTGGGATCGGCATGAGCCAATATGGTAAAGGGATGGAAATGAAACGGACCATCTTTGCTGCATTCGCAGGTTGCGTTATCGCAACGTCGGCCTGGTCTGTGGACAACGTCAACAAGGACTACATCAAGTCGCTGGCGGCACCGGGCAAGACGGTGCTGGTCGTCGAGTACTATGACGGCAGCGGCAAAGCCGTGGACCGGAAGGGCTACGCGTCAGCATCCGGATATGTGGCGGTATCGCCCACGGATTTCCGGGTCGATGGCAAGACCAGTCTTCACCTTTACGGTCTCCAGCCGTGCCAAGGTGAAATGGTCAACAGGAAGGAAGGCTTTGCCGGCACTTGCGCCGACTTCGCGCAACAGCAGCTGCAAATCATGCTGAAAAGCCCAAAGGTCATCTTCTGCCGGGCCTTCGTCAGCGAGCAGTCGTCTCCGACGCAGAATGCTACCTGCTACGGCTACTATAACTATCCCGGCAGCCTCGATTCGGTTGATATGTTCGAGGAACAGCTTTTGTCTCTCGGCGCGTTGCGCCTGACAAAAAAGCCCGATGGCTCCTATGACCGGCCGGACCTCGCGCAGGCCGAAGATGTCGGCAAGAAAGGGTCCTACGGCATGTGGGCCGATCCGCGAGTGAAAGCCCAATGAAGAGGTTTCCACTCGCCCTTGCGCTCACCGCGGCCGGTGTCGCAACGGCACTTAGTGCGCCGGATGGCTATTTCGACCTGAAGCCGGGCATAACACTGGAAACCGGCGATACCTGGGTCGCCGACGGTCAACGTTATCGCCTCTTTGGCGTTCAATCCTGCCTTCGCGGCACCAACTACACCGACTTGAAGGGGCAAGAGCGCGACTGTGGCGATGCCTCCCTGGCAATTTTTGCTGCCTATATCAAGGACACCAAGCCGGTTTGCGCGCCGGTCGCCAAGACGGCGGACCTGACCTATGTCATCTGCTACGCCACCGTTGGCAAGGATCGCCTCGACCTCGCCACGATGATGATTTCGAGCGGCTACGCCTTCGCTTCGCTCGATGATCAGGGCATGCCCCTTCATCCGCCGTACTCCGTGGCCGAGCTGGACGCCCGCGAACGCAAGGCGGGTCTCTGGCAGTTCCCTGATGTTGTGCACCCTGCAGTCCTGTTGGCCAAGACAGCCAACGAGCGCGCCAAGAAGGAGGCGAAGCAATGAAAGCCCAACTCCTCCTGTCGGCAGCAATGCTTGCCCTCAGCGCTGAGGTCGTCGAAGCGGCCGATGTCATCAGGAATGAGCCTGTCCTCAAGGTCTACCGGCCAGCCGTAGAACCGTCCGCCGCCCAGGTGACCGGGGTGCGTCTCGTTCTGAGGGGGCGGGTCGCTGTCATGGACGGGCGGACGCTTTGGTACCCCCAATACGCACTGAGCGTCCAACTGGCCGACATCGACGCGTGCGAGCTTCCGCAATGGGCACTCGATCCCAAATGGGAAGACCGCGAGCGCGTGAAGGCCCCCCTCCCCGTTCCGTGCGGACCATTTGCCAAGGCTTGGCTCAAACGAACGGTCGGCGACAAGTCGGTGACCTGCAACGTCGTCTCCTACAGCGTCGACGGTACGGCGATCGCGCGTTGCACGACCGGCGCTCGAGATCTTGCCCTGGAAATGCTTCGTGTCGGTTGGGCGCGGGTTGCCTCTCCCTATCCGGTCAATGGCCCATATGCCGCCTATCAGCGTTACGCCATGGCCGCGCGCTACGGCATGTGGGCAACCTACGTGCTCGACATGAATGAATGGCGCCGCAAGGCCGTCGACAAGACGCTAGAGCGCCGGCCGATCGCTGATTTCAATCTGCTGGCCGAACGCGAGAATGAAATATCCCCGCCTTTTGCCGATGCCCGCAAGCGACCGTTGAGGACAGACCGATAGCTGCCGGACTTCGTCTACGTGCCAGACGCTTCGAAGCGAACCGCTCCACTCTAGCCGCACACCGTCTGTCGTGGGCGATGCCCGCAATTATCATCGAGAGGACCGCCCGACATGAAACACCTGATTTATGCCGCCGGCCTCGCCGGCGCCGTGCTCCTTCCCGCCGCAGCGGCCAAGGCACAAGACGCATCCTGGGGCTGCCAAGTCCTGCTTTGCGCAGCCTCGCAAAACCCTTCCTGGCATGGCGTGCAATACTGCATCCCGCCGATGATCAAACTTATTGCTGCCATGTCCAACCCTGGCTTCTCGTGGCCAATCTGCAACGAAGCAAACGCCGGTGCACCGGGTCGTGAGGACTATGCCGGTTGCCCCGAAGGCACCAAGATCGGCTACAGCCAATATGGCCGGGACGGAAATCGCGGCGTGCCGGATCGTTGCGTCAAGACCCTCAACACCTGTCAAACGCACCCCGGTCTAAACGGTCCCGCCAATCAAGCCGGCGTGATTTTGAATCGCCGGGCCCGTGACGGAGAAGACTCTTGCATCAAGGAAATTTCCTCGCCGCGGCCGAGGCGCGCTGACCCCTGGTACTTCGACATTCCGAATGACCAAGGCGTCAAGCAACGCCACTGGTTCAATCTGAATCTCTAGTGGGTCAGAGCGATGAACAATGCCGTCCTGCTCGCCATAGCAGCCGGCGCCGGCCTTGTGGTCGGCGCCGGCGGAACCTGGCTGGCAATTCCACACCCGACTGTCGAGGCAAGGACCATTCCCAAGGCCGAGCTCACGGCGGCGATAACCGCTGATCCCTCATTGTGCCCTCTACCAGTCGTGGAAAAACCGTCAGAGGGTGAGGCACTGGCCGCCTATCAGAACGCGCAATCCACCTCACCGTTGGCCTGGGATCGCAACGACATGCCGAAGATCTCACTTGCCCTTGGCCAGTGCGACAAAAACAACAACGGCCCCGGCGTTTCGTGCATGACCACGGTCAAGATGTCGCCTGAGGCACAGCCCCTCAATCGTGTTGTAGGCTTCGCAAAGGCGGCAAACGGCGAATGGGTTGCCACAATCTTCTAGGCCGATGAGGTGTTCGTAATGGAAGATCAATTTCTCGACTACGTGACGGTCTTTGCAACAGCCGTGGTTTGCTTCGTCATCTCACTCTGCCTCGGCTGGAACTTCCTCGCTGCGTTGCTTTTTGGAATCGTCACCGGCGCGGCACAGGCCGGACTCATCCGCCTAGTGGTGAAATTCTGACGTTCGGTAACCGACACGGACTTCCGTTTTGGGCGGTGAGCAGTCACCCGCTGGGACCAGCACGAATGACGGCCATGCGCCAGGAGCAGTCCTCCCCTGGGTCGCACTCTAAATGTCTCGAACGGGGCCGGAAGGGGACTGTCGGCTTGCTAGCGTTAGCCAATCGAAGCCGTCAACCAACGCTAAGAACAATCTTGAAGCACCAAGTCAATGTCACCGGCCGCGCAATCGCCGCCGAACTTTGGCGTCCGTATCCTGCCACCGGGCCTCCCGTTTATAGGAGTCAGCGATGCCATAAAGAACACTGGCGACTTCTGCCTTGATGATCACGTTCCCGCCATGGGCGACCAGCCCATGCCGGTCGAGAACGGCAGGCACAGTACTCTTCGACGGCACCCGCACGTCGCCGGCAAGCTTGCGCACCAGCAGTTCGCGGATCTTGCGTGCACCCCAATGCGGCTTGTCCTTCTTCAGCCGCACGATCATCGCTTCGACCGGCTCGGGCAGCTGGTTGGCATAGCGCACCGGTCGGCGCGACCGGTCCGTCAGCGCCTCCAGGCCGTCGTCCTTGTAGCGATTGAAGATCTTGTAGCCGGTCTTGCGCGAAATGCCGAACTCCCGGCACACATCGCTCATGCCTTCGCCCTCAAGCAAGCGGGCGACAAATCGTAGACGTTCCTCCATCACCGAAGTCTCTCTCCACGGCATCAACACCTCCCGCCAAAAAGCGGAAAGTGTTACCCATGTCTCCGGTACAAAACGTCACCTATCTCTCAGGTCGGGCAGCATAAAAGCCTGATCGTGCAAGTGTAGCAAGTGCTTAGGCCGCCTGTTGCCTGTTGGTTGGGCGGCTTGCGTTCAGACACCGGTTCTCGGGCTGGCAATGGCGATCGTGTTCATCGGACCTCAGAAGTTCGAATCCCGCCCGGTGCGCCATCGCGTCGATATCGATGCCATCGAGGATCCAATGAAGCTGTTCGATCGTCAACGTGACCACCGGCACCTCGCGGCGCGGCCATCTAAACCTGTCCTCCGTCAACCGCTTCAGGACAAGCACAAAGCCTGAGCGATCGAAGAACAACAGCTTCATCCGCTCACGCCGGCGATTGCAAAATGCAAAAACCGCTGGAGCAAACGGGTCCAATGCCATCGTCTCCTGGACCAGAACCGCAAGGCTGTTGATGCCGGCCCTAAAATCGATCGGCTCTCGATGAAGGTAAACCTTGAGATCAGCGCCAAGTCTGAACATGACCAAGCGCTCCGATGATTGCCGTCAATGCATCTACGTCACCCGCATTCCAACGTCAGCTTCACGCCGTTCGGCAGTGACGCGCTCAACCTCGCTGGAGAGTGTCAATGCCGCGCGAATTTTCTTCAGAAGCGCGGCAGCAAGGCCGCCAACGGCATCGTAAACTTAACGGTAACGAGGACAGACCATGACGCCGGCCGAGTTTGTCTATCACGCTCGGGCGATTTTCGCCCACAGGTTCATCGCCGCTGAACGCAATTGGCGATGATGGCCGGAGGAGATGTCGTGTCGGGGAATGTGGAACAGGTTGGCGATGGGATCGTGGATGGAGACGAAGCGTTGAAAATGTCGCTGTGGCTTGAAGCGCTTCATAATCTGCTCTCGTCGCCGGATCGGCTGATGGGAATTTTCCGCCCGATTTTTCAAGCCCTTGTGTGAGCGATGCTCGACACCCGGCATCAACTCAGCTTTCGCGGCAGCATAAGAGCGCGGCTTGTCGGTGACCATCACCCTCGGCTTGGTACCCTGGCTTTTGAGCAGCTTGCGCATCAGCCGCAGCGCAGCGCTCTTGTTCCTACGGCTTTGTAAAAGCGCATCGAGAATAAAGCCTTCGGCATCGACGGCACGCCACAGCCAGTATTTCCTGCCCTTGATCGATACGACAAGTTCATCACGATGCCATTTGTCGGCAAAGTTGCCGCGTGATCGCCGCCGGGTTGATAAGCGAACTTGAGGCCAAATTTCACCACCCATTCCGACAGTGTCTGAAACGCCCCTTCAATCCCGCGTTCGGCAAGCAGGTCTTCGACTTCGCGAAGGCTCAGCGGAAATCGGTAAAAAGCCACACGGCATGGGCGATAATCTCGGCTGGAAAACGTGGTTACGGGTAAGCGGTTCTTCGGTCATGCTGGTCGAATATCACCTCGATCAGCAAAATCCGTTAAGGCGACGCCACCACATGTTTCCGATCTCCGTTTGTCCAGACGTTTGATCGGTAGCATCTGCCGCGGCCCCGCCAGGGCTTCGTTTTGTTGCAGTTTATGTTGAAGCGCAAAGCCTTGTTCTGTACGCGGCGGTTAGAGCGCAGGTATTATCTTGGGTATTTCCAAAACGGCTTTTAGCCCTTGTGAAGTGCGCCGCTGCAGTTGAAGCGAACCGTGATGGGAACGCGTTATGTCGGAGACGATGGAAAGGCCAAGACCGAAACCCGCTTCCGAGGCCGGGCGCGACGTGTCGACCTTGAAGAAGGGTTCCACAACCCGTTCGACAAGATCTTCCGGAATGCCGGGGCCGTCGTCTTCGACCGAAATGACCAGCGTCTTGGCGCGTTCGGCGAGCCTCACCTCCACATGCGCGGCAAATTTGGTGGCGTTGTCGCAAAGGTGCCGGCCATTGTTGACGATGACCCGCTACGGACGCGCAAGCCGTATCCCACGCGATAGAAAAATTCTCCCGCGATAGAACCACCTTTCATAACAATACTCTTGATGACCGGCCCAGTGCTTTCAAAGCGATCGGCAACCACTTCGTCAGCGATATCTGAAGCTTTGAAACCGAACATAACCACCACGCGCCCTTCACCGAATGAGGTGTCAGGAAGCCATTCACGGAACATTAGTCCGTTTCCGCCAAGCAAATTTTGGCTTGTGATCATTTCCAATGCGGTATTGCGGCGAAGATAAAAGGCCAGTTCGCTTGCGATATGGTAAGTATCCATCCCGATCAGCATCGGTGTACTGCCGGTATCTGCCGCGACTTTGTTGCCAATCTGTTCTGCTTTCTCAGCGAATTCCTCCCAAGCGACAGGCAGCCCGCGAAGGCTGCCCGAGTAGTTCAACAGAGGTAAGCCAATCGCCACGTAAGTTAGGATGGCTGAAAATGAGATGAGACTGAAGGCCGTGCTGAAATTCCAGGACCGTACAAGCCGTGTCGGCCGCGCGTCGCGAACATGCGTCGAAATAAAATGGGCGATCGCCGGCAGAGCGGCGAGCCAGAGGGGGCCGGTCCAATTCATCTTCACTCCGTGAAAGAGACTGAAGATGACGAAAACGGCGAGAGGGACAAGAGTGTAGGTTAGAATGAACGCTGATCTAACCGAGTGCGAGAGACGATCTTGGCTACGAGCCAATCTCCACAGCGTGATCACCACCGAAAAAAGTCCTACGGGGCCAATTAAAAGAGTAACAAACCCGATAAGAGAATGGAACGAGAAATGAAAGGCCGCCGTCCATCTCCGAGTGCCTTGGAATACAAACGACGCCCAATCGTGGGCTGCATTCCAACCTATGACAGGCGAAAAAAGCAGCGCTGCGATAAATGCCGAAAGATATGGCCAAGGCGTCAGCAGCCAGCGACGAGCCTCAGGCCGGAGAATTAGGAAGACTAGACTCGCCGGAACAAGCAGCGCGATCGTGTATTTGGAAAGCATCCCCAAACCGACGACGATCCCTGCGCCGATCCAGGCTTTGCGCCGTTCTCCAATGAGGGCGCGTTCAAGATAAAACAATCCACCCGCCCAGGCCGCCGTAAGGGGCGCATCAGGCGTTATCACCAATCCAATCGCGAAGAAGAACGGCAAAGTGGAAATCAGTATTACTGTGATAAATGCTTCTGTTCGCCCGAAGAGATTGAGTGCGAGGCGAAATCCAAAATAGGCGGTCGCCATCCAGCATGCCGTTGCAGCGGCTCGCACACCGAATTCGGAGGCGCCGAAAAGCTTCGTGCCAATCCACATAAGCCACGCGACCATTGGCGGATGATCTAGGTAGCCCCAATCGAGATGTTGCGCATAATTCCAGTAGTAAGCTTCTTCCGGAATAAGGTCGATATTTCCTTGGTAGACAATCCGGAGCACAACAACGTAGAGAAAAATGGCTATTGCCTTGAGTTTCCAAGAGGTTGCACCAGATCGATAGGCGCCTGTGCGAAAGATGAAAAACGCGCTCCCTATGTAGCTTACTATACCGCCTCCGAGAATTCCTGCGACAATACCCATCCATTTCGGCAGGCCCGCAAACGCAGTCGCGTCAACCAAAAAACCCGTGCGGATCGCCAGCGCAAGTGCTGCTACCAGCAGGTAGCGGATCACCCCATGTCCGTAGTGTTGGCGATCTGGAAATGACCACCGCGCATTGGCCAGGTAGTTGAAAGTCGCACTGAAACAAAAGCCGCAAACATTGGCCATTCTCAGGTTCGCACCAAGATCCTGCAAGACCGTTACAATGAGGAGATCGATCAGGAAACCCATTGCGCCAACGATTGCAAACCGTTTCGTGCCTCTTGAAAGATCCGATCCTCCAGAGAACTGATAGAGCCGCCGTAGATAAGCAGCAAATTGCCGAATTCCAATCTTGGAAGTCCCCCTTGTGCGATCGGTAAATCTAATAGGAACTTCAGTCACTCTCAGCGTATCGCCGCCAGCGTTGATTGCTTCGAGCGCAATTTTGAATCCCTCGGCTTTCGCGCTGACGGCAAGCAGGGACTCGCGGCGGATTGCGAAAAATCCCGACATCGGATCTGCGGCATCGGTAAACGGCCAGGCAAGTGCCCCGCCGACGCGGGAAAGGATGCGGCGGCGAAGCGGCCATCCATCCATCGAACCGCCTTCCATATTGCGACTACCGATAACCATATCGAATTCATTGACATAAATTGGTGCTATCAAGCCAGGTAACGCAGCCACCGGGTGGCTACCGTCAGCGTCAAGCACCACGAGGATCGGAAACTTCGCAACATGCGCTGCCGCGACGACGTCAGCAGCCAGACCTCCTGATCCCCCGCCTTGCACGAACGAGATTGGCCCATCCGTTTGCCATCTCACTACCTGGTCGATTGTGCCGTCTCTTGATCCTCCGTCAGCGACGATGATCTCAAAATCGTAGTCACCGCTCATTTGAGAGATGATATCGGCAAGGATGTTGTCGATATTTTCGATTTCATTCAGCGTTGGGATAATGATTGAAACCGAGCAACGGTGTTCCTCGAGTTTGATTGGCACCGGATCAAACGGGTAAGCTTGCCCTGTTACTAGGCTTTGAATACGATTTTGAAGCAAGAGGTTCTCCAGCAATTGACAGCAAATGCGCGATCGCGTCGGTTGGCGCGATAACGAATGGATAGCTGCTGGTGGGAACGGGGATCGTTAAGTGTTATTAAGCTTTGTTTCGTTCATAGGCTGCCTCAAGGGCTATGCAGCCGCCGAAGATGACGACGACGGCACGGCGACCCAGAGATAACGGATTTTGGGAAAGCACGTGCTCGACTTGATCGGTTGGTTTGCCCCGGCCCTGCTGCAAGGCCGACAGAGAAGCAGCCATGGAGCAATCCGCTTTCGACATCCAACCGACTGATCGCGCGGCTTAGTTTTTGCACCCCGAAGCGACGCGGGTGGAACAGCGCGACGCTAGTCGCTGCGATAAGGGCAGCGACGACCCGATGCACGACGGCGGATCTTGCTGGCGAAGGCACGCCCGAATTTCTCCGCCCAAAGCCGGACCGTTTGATGCGAGACCACGACCCCACGGGCAGCCAGCAAGTCCTCGACCATTCGCAAGCTGAGAGGGAAGCGGAAATACAGCCACACGGCGCGGGCAATGATTTCACCGGGAAAGCGATGGCGGCGGTAGAGTGTATCAGGGCCTGTCATGGCCTGTCATCGCACATCGAGTTCCACATTCCGTTAAGTTGACGATGCCAACCTAAGGCCAAATTTCACCACCCATTCCGACAGTGTCTGAAACGACACTTCAATCCCGCGTTCGGCAAGCAGGTCTTCGACATCGCGAAGGCTCAGCGGAAATTGGTAATAAAGCCACACGGCATGGGTGATAATCTCGGCTGGAAAACGTGGTAACGGGTAAGCGGTTCTTCGGTCATGCTGGTCGAATATCACCTCGATCAGCAAAATCCGTTAAGGCGACGCCACCGCCTATGCCTTTATGACCTCAAATCACGTCGTTGTCATGCAAAGTTTGACCATCCCCGGACACTTGGATTCTGCCCGCGGCGAGCAGAAAGGTCTTTCAATTCAAGGGGAAGATCGTTTATTTATCCGCGCAGCAGAGCTCAACGCGGGATCGTCAAAAGAGCGCTCAGCCCGTGCGGAAAGCGCTGTCGCAGATGAAGCGAGCCATGATGGGAATGCGCGATATCGGCGACGATGGAGAGGCCAAGCCCAAAGCCTCCTGGCGACGCCGAGCGTGATGTGTCCGCTCTGTAGAACGGTTCCACGACTCGCTCGATGAGTTCGTTCGGAATGCCCGGTCCATCGTCTTCAACCGAAATAATCAGCATGTCCGGCTGCTCTGTCAGTCTGACTTCCACTTTGTGAGCGAACTTGGCCGCATTGTCGCAGAGATTGGTGACGGCGCGTGTGACTGAAAGCGGCCGGCATCTGGCGGCAAGCTTGTTGGGGCCGATATAGGCGACAGCGGCGCCGACATCTGAAAACTCGCTGCAGACCGTCTGCAGGATGCTGGCCACATCGACAAGCTCCGGAGCCTCGTTCGCGTAGTCGTTTCTCAGATAGCTCAGGCTCTCGACAAGCAGCTTCTCAATGCGGTCGATATCGGTCAGAAGCGCGTTCTTCTCCGCGCTTTCGGCCATGCGTTCCACCCGCAGCTTCATGCGGGTGAGGGGAGTGCGCAGATCGTGGCCAATGCCGCGGAGCATTCGGGTGCGGGCATCGATCATCTGTCTGATCCGGCGCCTCATCCCATTCAACGCCCGGGCGAGCGCGACGATCTCGACAGTGCCTTTCTCCTCGAAGATCGGGGAGCCGATACTGACGTCGGACATCGTCGCCGCGTCGGCGATCCGCCGGATGGGCTCCGTAATGGCCCTGATCGCAAAGACGAAGAAGAAGACAATCAGGACAACGAAGGCGACGAAGTAATACGGTCCGCGCGCTAGGAGCGCGTTGGTCAGCAGGGAGTTGGGAAAATCGGAGGTAAGGAGGATGGTATCGTCATCGATCTTTACCGCGATCACACGCCGGTCGTCGAGGAATGTCCGCCAGCCGCCAAGCGGCGGTGGATCGTTGTCGGGCGGAAAAAACCAGTCCGCCATCGCATCCGCGATACTTTGGACGCTTGACGAATGGGTGAACCGGTCAAACGTCGATATCGGTGCCAGCGATATTTCCCAACCTGCCCGGTGCACATTGGCAAGAATTATCTGGCGCTCGTCGGGCGAGGCGGATCGCAGGAGTTCGGCGATCGCATCCAGCTTGCGCGCCATGTCCTCGAGGTCAGGGCCGGTATAACTTTTCTTGGCCCAGTGCTCCAGCGCCCCGCCCATGGTTATGGCGGTCACCAGCGCGATCAGGATGATGATGGTGATCTGGCCCCGGATGGTCGTGGGGATACGACGCAGGCGGCTAAGCATCGATTTCTTCCACCCGCGCGGTGAACATGTATCCGCCGAGGCGGACGGTCTTGACCAGAACCGGATCGCGTGGATCGAGCTCGATCTTTTGCCGAAGGCGGCTGATATGCACGTCGATGCTCCGTTCGATCGGTCCCGCAAGGCCGGCATGGGTGACCGCGAGCAGCTGTTCGCGGGTCAGAACCCGACCGGCGTTGCGGCAGAATGCCAGCAGCAGATCGAACTCGTGCGTGGTCATGGTGATCCTGGCATTGCTTGGATCATGAACCTGACGGCGCAGCGGATCGATCCTCCAGCCGTCGAAGCGCAGCAATTTCGGCATATGCCCGACATCCCGCCGGGCTGAGAAACTCGACCGGCGAAGCAGGCTTCTGATTCTGGCGATGAGTTCTCTAAGGATGAAGGGCTTCGTCACATAGTCATCCGCGCCGATTTCGAGGCCGATGATCCTGTCGATGTCGCTGCTCACCGAGGTCAGCATCAAGATGGGTATACTGCCATTCGCGCGAAGCCGGCGGCAGAGGCTCAGGCCGTCTTCGCCAGGCAGCATGATGTCCAGTATGACAAGATCGAATCCGATGATTCGCATCTTTGCATCCATGGCCATACCGTCGCCTGCGATCTCCACAGTCATTCCTTGCTCGATCAGGCTGTCCCGCAGCATCTCGGCGATGGGGGGGTCGTCTTCCACAATCAGGATTTTCGGCCTTTCGAATGCCGAGCGGGCATTGTCGTCCACCAAACACAGAACCTCCGTTCAGATACGGTATCCTTAGCATGGCCCCGCCACCGCCGCGGGCTTGCAATATTAAGAAATATTTCGGGTCGCCGCCTGCCATCGTCCATCAGCAATAACTCTTAACATTATCCAACACGCAGTCTCCCGTTCTCATGCCATTTCTTCGAGACGTAACGCGCTTCCGAATTGCTGACTTCGGGGAAGGCGCGCAATCGAACCTTTGGAGCATTCATGTCTGCCTCTATCCAGAAGACTGCGGACCGGTCCCGCTTGTTTTATGCGGCAATCGCCTCGCTTTTCCTCTCGCCGTTCGCCGCTGCGGCGGCCGATTTCACGAGCGAGCAGGATGCCTCTCCCCAGCCTCCTCCGGACCCGGCGCGCTTCGGCCCGGTTCGACAGGCGCTGCATGACTGGCATGTGATCGTCGGCGCCGGCGCCTCCTACCAGCCGAAATACGAAGGCAGCGACGAGTTCGAGGTGTCGCCGATCCCGTTCATCTCGGCCGAGTTCTTCGACCGGATCACCATCGATCCGAGCGGCATCGACGTGAAGGCGCTGCAGAAGGGGCCTTTGAGATTCGACGTGAATGTTGGTTACGACAGCGGCCGCAAGGAAGACGATGCCGATGCATTGCGCGGCATGGGCGACGTCGATTTCGGCGTGACGGTCGGCGGCAAGGCAACCTACAGTTTTGGCCCGGCCAGCCTCTTCGTGTCGGTCGACAAGACGATCGGCGGCAGCGATGGGCTGCTGGCAAAGGCCGGCGCGTCCATCTCCCAGCCGATTACCGAGCACCTTATTTTGGGCGCCGAGGCCTCCGCCACATTTGCGGACGACAACTACATGGAAGCCTATTTCGGCGTCGACAGCCGGCAATCGGCTCGCTCCGGCTATTCGCAGTACAAGGCCGGCGCGGGGATCAAGAGCGTCGATGTCTCGGCCTCGGCGACGTATCTCATCAACAAGAATTGGGTGGTGAAAGGCCAGGAGAGCGTCGGCTTCCTGGTCGGCGATGCGGCGGATAGCCCGATCGTCAAGGAGAAGGTCCAGTCCAAGACGATGCTCGTGCTCGGCTACCGGTTCTGACACCCCCCGAACGGTCCCGCCGCGACACAATCGCATTCCCCTGGCGGGGCCGTCTCGATCCCGCCCACGCGGCAATGAGACCAATCATTGGCAAGGAATACTGCATGACGCTCCCCATCTCCGCCTACAGCGCATCCTGCCAGCGGCAGGAAGGCCAGGTCCTTCGGTTCATGAAGGTCGGTCAGAGGATATCGCTCGTCCTTGTGCTTGCGGCATCGGGCCTTCCGGGTCGCGGCCTTGCCGCCGACGGGCAGGCGCCGCGCGTAACGGTGGTCGCCGCCAGCGAAAAGGTCCTGGAGCAGACCGTGTCGGCGGTCGGAACCGTGGTTCCCAGGGAGACGACGCTGGTGAACGCCGACCTTGAAGGAAGCAAGATCAATTCCATCCGTGCCGAGGAGGGCGACCTGGTGGCGCAGGGGCAGGTGCTGGCGACGCTCGACGCCTCGAAGCTCGATATCGAGCTGCTGCAAAACGATGCCCAGCGCAGCAGCATGCCCGCCCAGCTCGGACAGGCCTTCAGCGCGCTGGAAAGCGCGATGATCTCCAGGGACGAGGCGGAGGCCGATCTTCGGCGTGCGGAGAAGCTCGTCCCCAAGGGGGTGCTTTCGCAGGAAGCTCTCGAACAACGTCAGAAGGCGCTTGCGCGAGCGGAGGTCACCGTCGATTCCAGCCGGCAGGCCGTCAAGGTGGCGCAGGCTGCGGTCGAGACCGCTGCGGCAGCGCGCAAGGACATAGAATTGCGACTCAGCTACACGAAGATCATCGCGCCCGTGGCCGGCAGGATCGTCAAGCGGTCGGCGAAAGTCGGCGGCGTCACCTCGTCGTCCAGCGAGCAGCTCTTCGTGATCGCAAATAACGATGAGTTCGAGCTGGAAGCGGAAATTCCGCAGGCGCAGTTCAATTCCATTTCCGTGGGAGCATCCACGACCATTTCGCTGGATGACGGAGCCTCGACCTTGAAGAGCGCCGTCCGATTCATCGCTCCGGCGCTTGCCGACGGTACGCGCCTCGGGCGGGCGCGTATCCCACTGCCGCATGGCGGCGCAGCTGCGCCGGTCGGCGCTTTCGCCTCGGCGCAGATCGATGTCGGAAGCAGGGCCGGCATATTCCTTCCGTCGTCCGCGATCACGAATACCGGCGAGACGCCATCGATCACGATTCTCAAGGACAACCGCATCGAACGGAAGGCGGTCTCGCTCGGCGTGCGCCGGGGCGGACTTGTCCAGGTCCGGACGGGCGTCGACGAAGGCGACCTGGTGGTGCTGAAGTCGGGCGGCTTCATGGATGTGGGAGACGAAGCGATCCCCGTCATGGAGCAGGCGGATGCCTCGGCGAATATCAACCAGAACTGACGGTGCGATCCATGAACATTTCAGCGTGGGCGATCCGCACGCCCGTCCCGGTGGTCCTGCTGTTCCTGCTGCTGACGGGTCTCGGCCTGAGAAGCTACCAGACGCTGCCCATCACCTATTTTCCGACGGTCGACGTTCCTGAAGTGAAGGTGACGATCGAGGAATCTGCGGCATCGCCGGAAGAAATGGAGGTCCAGATCACCAAGCTGGTCGAGGACAGCGTCGCGGTGCTGCCGAAGATCAAGCATATCAAGTCGATGATATCGGAGGGCCGGTCGGAGACCAATGTCAAATTCGAAATAGGCGTACCGATCGACCGGGCCATGTCCGATGTCAGGGATGCCGTGACGAAGATCCGCGATCGCCTGCCTGCAGCGATTGACGAACCGATCATCGATCGGGTCGATTCCGAAAACCAGCCGGTCGTGGTGTATTCGGTCAAGAATGCGTCGATGTCGGCCCAGGAGCTGTCCTATTTCGTCAACGACGTCGTCATCCGCAAGCTACAGGGCCTGCCGGGCGTGGGGCGCGTCGAACTGGTCGGCACCGTCGAGCGGGAGATCCATGTCCAGTTGAATGGAGACCGGCTCGCGGCGCTGCGTCTCACCGCGACCTCCGTCAGCGACCAGATCGCGGCAAGCCAGTTCAACCTGCCGTCCGGGCGCGCCAACGTCGATGCCCGGGACAAGACTCTGGCGACCGCGGCGGCGGTGAAGTCTCTCGATGATCTGAGATCGATCCGCCTGACCCTGCCGCAGGGAAAGACGGTGGCGGTTGCCGATGTGGCGACCGTGGCGGATACGATCCAGAAGCGGGAGGACTTTGCGCAGCTGGATGGCGAGCCGGCGATAGGGTTTACCGTCTACAAGACGATCGGGGCGGGGGATGTGGACGTCGCGCAGAAGGTCGCTGCCGCGCTTGACGGGATCACGGCGACGATGCCGGGGACCGTGTTCCGGGTCGTCGATGACAGCGTCACGCAGACGATGGCGAATTTCCTCTCCGCCCGCAGCACATTGGTCGAGGGCGCGATCCTCGCCGTGGTCGTCGTCTTCTTGTTCCTGCGCGACTGGCGGGCGACCGCCATTGCCGCCATCAGCCTTCCCCTTTCGGCGATCCCGACCTTCTGGGCGATCGAGCTGGCGGGTTTCTCGCTGAACATGCTGAGCCTGCTTGCGATCACGCTGGTGACCGGCATCCTCGTCGACGATTCCATCGTCGAGATCGAGAACATCGTTCGCCATAGGAGCTTAGGGAAAACTGCCTTCAGGGCCGCTCTCGACGCTTCGGATGAAATTGGGCTGGCCGTCATCGCGATCTCTGCCGCCATCATCGCAGTGTTCGCACCCGTCGGATTGATGGGCGGGGAGATCGGGCAGTATTTCCGGCAGTTCGGCCTGACGGTCGCCATCGCCGTCTTCTTCTCGCTGCTTGTGGCGCGGCTGGTGACGCCGCTCATGGCCGCCTATTTCCTGAAGTCTTCGGGCGCCCCGCATGAGGAGAGGGAGGGCGCCGTGATGAAATACTACCGGATGCTGCTGGCGACGGTGATCCGATCGCGATGGGCGACGACGGGCCTTGCTGCCGGCCTGTTCGCGCTGTCGATCATGTTTGCCACCCGCTTGCCGACCGAGTTTCTGCCGGCGCAGGATACCGGTCGGATAACGGTCTCGATCGAGCTTGCGCCCGGATCGACACTGGCAGAAAACGAGACGGCTTCGGATGTCATCGCCCAGCGGCTCAGAAAGATCGAGGATGTGAAGACTGTCTTCGTGCGCGCCGGGGCCGGGGCGGATGGCGTGCGGGATATCCGCAAGTCGGTCATCACAATCTCTGTCGGGGACAGGGGACACAGGAAGCTCAGGCCCGACGACATAGAAAAGAAGGTCGATGCCGAGCTGAAAATGATTGCCGATCTTCGCTTTGAATTCATCAACGACCGCGGCGGCCGGGCTGTCTCGTTTGCGATCCTTAGCACCAATGGCGAGGAGGCGTCGCGGACGGCACAGGCGATCCTCAGGGAGATGCGTTCCAACCCGGTCTACGTCAATCCGACATCGTCCGAGTCGTCGCGGCAGCCCGAAATCCGCATGGACGTATCGCCAGGCCGGGCTGCCGATCTCGGCATAAGCGCCTCGCAGATCGCCGAGGCGATAAAGGTCGCGACGATAGGGGATTCCGACTCGAAGCTTCCGAGCTTCAACGACAAGGGAAGGCTGATCCCGATCCGGACCCTCGTCGCGGACGATGGGGTGGACAGCGTGGAGAAACTGAAGCAGCTGCGGATAACGACGGCTTCGGGCGCAATGGTGCCGCTGGAGGAGGCCGCGCGTTTCGAGGAGGGGGAAAGCGTTTCGGTCATTCAGCGCATGGAACGCCAGCGGCGGATCGAGATTGGCGCGGATCTTCAGCCGGGCGTTACGCAGGGCGACGGCATTGCCCTGCTGAAGAAGCTCCCTTCCGTCAAATCCTTGCCGGTGGGCGTCGAGATGCAGGCGACCGGCGACTCCGATTCGAAGGACAACGTCTTCACCAGCTTCGCATTCGCGATGATCGGCGGGCTGAGCCTGGTGATGATCGTGCTGATCTTGCTGTTCGGAAGCCCGCTGACGCCGTTGACGATCATCACGCCTCTTCCGCTGGCGGTCGGAGGGGTGATCGCTTCCCTGGTCGTGACGGGCTATCCGGTGTCGCTGCCTGTCGTCATCGGGATCCTGATGCTGATGGGGATCGTGGTGAAGAATTCGATCATGCTCGTCGATTTCGCCATCGAACTGGAACGGTCGGGCCTGCCGCGCATCCAGGCAACCATCGAGGCATGCACCGAGCGATTGCGGCCGATCACCATGACGACTCTGGCGATGGCCGCGGGCATGGTGCCGGCCGCGCTCGGTCACGAGATCGGCGGCGAATTCCGAGCGCCGATGGCGGTCGCGGTCATCGGAGGACTGGTGGCATCGACGATGCTGTCGCTCATCGTCGTTCCGGCGATCCATGTCCTTATGGCCGGAGCAAGCGACAGGCTCAAGCGCATTGGTGGAATGATGATCAATTCCGAAGCTCATACGGTCGAGTCATAGGCAGCCAGGACTTCAGCCCTGAGCGGTGGGCCTTATGACGATGCTGCCGACATCGACATCGTCCGGTTGCTCGATCGCATAGGCGACGCCGCGAGCGATCGATTCCGGGGCAATTGCCACATCGCCGATGAGCTTCATCATCTGGAGCTTGTGCTGGTCGGTCTCAGTCGCAAGCTGTCCGAATTTATGGCCGTCGCCTTCGGTGATCGCGCCCTTGATGAAGATGAAGTCGACCTTGCCCGCAGGCACGCGCTCCATTTCGGCGGCGGGGAGAACGCCCGCTGCCAGAAAGGCCGACGCGATGACCGTCATCGCCAAGGCCAGCGAGCGGCGAAACGGACCGCTCGGATACATGTGTTCCGCCCCAAGACCCGCCCCTATACCATTCCATTGAGCGAGTTAAAGCACAATGGCGGCCTCGCGTGCAACCAGGGCAACTAGGCCCCTTGTTGTCACTGCGTCATGTCCGCTTTGCCGCAACAGCGACCGGGGCTCGATGACCGTTATGGGGCGCACAGCAGTCGTTCTTGAAGCGTGGCGGGAGCGGCGGCTTCGGGTCACGACACTCCCTCGGCCCGCCTTCAGGGAAGGTCTGCAAGGGGACGAAACCGGTATTTCGACTCCGGTACCAAGCGTCAGATTTCCACCACTAGTCCATGGAAGGACTGATCTACTGTGACAGTCCTTCACGGAAACGCCTGCGCTTAATCTCGCCTGGGCGGCGGACTTTCCCCATGGTCGAAAGCTCACCCGACGGGCGCAGCCATTTTCAGAATGGTCGCCAGCTCCTCCTCTTCGAGGCGCTTGCGCTGGGCGATGAGGTACGCCGCGATATACACGAGCTTGCCGATCGACTCCTTGTGATCGGCCGGCCGATACATGGTCACCTCGCGGCGCGCCATCGCCTCTTCGGACACCCGTCGCCCTTCCCCGTCGGGAACGATGGCAGATGCCTTTTGTGTCGCCATGTGACGCTCGGTCACGTCAGCCAACTTCAGCTCCGAAAGGGTACGTCGCCCCTTCTCTGTCCGAGTTTCAAACATTTCGCCTCAGCTCCTTCCAAGCTGCCTTTCCCTTACCCGCGAAGCGGTCTTCTGCCCGAAAGGGGCAGGAGCCCCGCTCCTGCTCCCCGAGCTCGCGCGGAGCAGCGGGAGAGAGGGGGGCAAGCAGAAAACCGGAAGGGCGATCGCCCAACCCGAAGGGCCAGCCGGGGATTCGTCCGCGGATTCCCGGCTGGTGCTGCGGGCCAAAGGCAGAAGCATGGGGAAGACCGGTTTTCAGCTTGCTGGGGAGAGAGGGCAGAGCCCTTTCTCCCCTTTCATTGAGACAAACCGCTAGTTGCATCGGGTCGATAAAAACCTTGATCAGGGAAGAGGGCACGATAGGATACGAAGCCTAGCGAAACGAAATGAAACCTGAGCCTGTAAGTCATTGTTTAAGAACGGAAAGTTATTTCTCCCTCCGCCAAGAGACGGGAGTGATTTCAAAGAATTATTCAAAGGATTAGTGGCGGCGGGTGCGGGTCGGCCATTGGGCAAAGACGGGTTTCCTGCAGGCCCATGGACGCCCGAGCTTCTTGCAGAGGCGATCTCACAGATTGATTCCAACCGGATTGGGGTCGATCTGCGAACGGTGCAGCTTTGGTTTCAAGAGAATGAGAAGGGGATTAGCGCTGCCAACATTCGTTGGCTGGCGAGGGTTTTTGGGTGCGATGATCCGGTGGCAACTAGCGAATGGCAGATGGAGCTGAGTGCGGCGCAATCGCGGTTAACGGCCAAGAGGCGAGAATGGAAGAGAGCGGGAAACACCGTTGCGCCGGAGGTTCCAGATAAGGCGCGGGCTGCGACTTTCGATGATGAGTTAGACTCCCCGGCAGAGCTCGCACGGGGCACTGACGCCAAGGGGCCGAGCCGGCGTTTTAGTCTGGCGAGGGCGTCGGAGGCGATTTTTAGTCGCGGATCTCCCTTGAATTTACCGGCGTCGGTGTTTGCGGGCATCACTGCCCTTGGGTTCTTGTCGTATATTACGGGTATCCACAACGCTACTTACGTACGGTCGGATGGCCTCGTTAAGCAGGTTGGCTTTCTTTGGGCGCCAAATTGGATGCTCGACTTTATGGTGTTTTTGCCGTTGTTTTTTGCCTTCGTGATAGAATTGTTGGCCTTTTGGAAAGGCGATGGTCGCATAAAACTTGTATCGCAGGGCGACCGGATGGAAAGCGACTATGCCTGGACACGCAGCGTAGAAGCTTCGTCGTATACATATTGGGCGGTTTTTTTGATTTGTGTGGTGTTCGCCGGTCTTTTTCAGTGGATCGGCGTGTGTTTGCTCCCGCTGATGAAAGGCGGTGGCAACTATGCGACGGATTGGGGAAAGTTAGCGATTGTGCGCCCTGAGGTCATATCGGTACCGGAGGCGGTCGTGTTCACCGGTCTCGCTTACCTATACATGTGCCTGTGCTTTTATCTTTTCTTTGTCGGTCTCATTTTGCTTTATACGGTGGTCTATGACCTTCGGAGAATTGGTGAGGCATCGAAGAGTCGACCGGAGATGGATTATCAACATGAGGTCAATGAAGTCGGCCTCAGGGTGATGCGTGGGATTTTTCGATGCACTGTTTTGGGGGTTCTGATCGCCATATGCATGAAGGCCCAAAGCTCATACCTGACATCGCGTGGAGAAAATATTGTGGCTTGGTTGATCGGCGATATGTCTTCAGCCTTGTATGGGGGCAATAATGTGAGCGACGGGTTCGGTTATAGAATGCCGACGCATTATAGCAGCCTTCTTATCGTTATTTCTACCTGTTTTGTTTTTCTGTATGGGTCCATCCGTTTGGGTGTCGGAAGTCGGTTTCATGTGCCTTTGTGGAAGATGTCTGCGGTCGTGGTGTTACTCGTTGCTAGCTACTTGCTGATCGATGCATTTGCTGGCTTTTCGATCCTTCTGGGCGTTGGAGCGCTGCTCGCGATATACGGGCTAATTGATCCCGGATTTGGGGAATGGCGAGCGGGTAAGTTAGGAAACAATCATAGTGTATCATAGTTGGCTTGATCGTTGGGATGAGCAGCGGGCGCGACGCGGTGAGGAAGGAAAGAAAACAACGGATTTCGTCCTTGACGCGGAACGCGCCTTTCCAGGCGCGAAGAATGTAGCAAGTATCGAGGAGTTTTGTGTCCTTGCGGACCAGGCCGCGGCTGATCCAGCCTTTTTCGGTGAGCCGAGTGAGAGCGATCAGGGTTTTGAAAGGAAAGATGGGTGGCTCAAATTTCCATCGGATATTTCTACTGACATTGAAGAGAACAATGTCGTCTGGGCGAAAATCACAGAAAGCGGGTCGTTCGATCAGGCGATGGTGATCTTTCACCATTGGAATGCAAGCGCGCGGAACCGTCAGATTGCCAACTTTTTCTCGCGGCGTGGCATCACGGTTGTCGAGATTGCCATGCCATATCACTTCGAGCGCAGCCGTCCCGGCTCCCTGCATGCAGATTATATGCTTAGCCCGAATATCGGGCGAACAATTCAATCTGTAAGGCAGGGAGTATTGGATGGGCGAAAACTCATACGGTGGTTGAAGAGCGAAG
>NZ_SADT02000098.1 GCF_004016445.2 Mesorhizobium sp. M2E.F.Ca.ET.219.01.1.1 | reverse complement strand
GCCTTTCCGCAACTGGAGCGAATGGTCACGATAATTGATAATACTACACGCATTGTAAGTCGAAATCGCCGAATCTTGGGTATTGTCGCCGGAATATAGATCGTGATTATTGACAATATGAGCGGTTCGCCTATGGTTCCGGTCAGCGGCGACCCACCCGGGCGTCCGCAGTCAGCGTGAGATTCAGCCCAAAGGTGCCGATTGCCGTATCGCGGCCTCAGGAAGAGAGTGACCAGCTACGGCGACGCGGCCTTCTCGCTGTTCCTGCGCAAGGCCTTCATCAAGGCGGCCGGCTATTCGGACGATGCGCTGGAGCGGCCGATCGTCGGCATCGTCGACACCGCCAGCGACTACAATCCCTGCCACGGCAAC
>NZ_SADT02000097.1 GCF_004016445.2 Mesorhizobium sp. M2E.F.Ca.ET.219.01.1.1 | reverse complement strand
CAGCCGCCGTACCTTTTCCCGATACCATTCGATGGCCGCGTTGCGACACTCAGACAAGGCAAATGCAGTGATCTTTGCCGTCACATAGGGGTTGCCATCGCGATCGCCCCCAATCCAGGAACCATAGCGCATGAACGACGGCGTCTTGAGATCATGCTGCGGATAGTGCCGGCGCAATGCTCCCTCCAAGGTCTCATAGAGCTGCGTCGTCGCCTCAAAAATCACCTCACGAAAAAAATGCAATCCCCAGGCAATCTCTCGCTCGACGGAAGGGCGCTCCAGCCTTAGCTCGCCGGTCATCCACAGGATTTCGATCTCACTCTTCAGATCGCGGACCAGAGTATCGCGCTCACGTGGCGCCCATCGCTGCTGC
>NZ_SADT02000096.1 GCF_004016445.2 Mesorhizobium sp. M2E.F.Ca.ET.219.01.1.1 | reverse complement strand
CTCGTACGCGGTCGTGGCACCAAACTCTTCGACGCCTCCGGGACGGAGTACCTGGATTGCTACAACAACGTCGCTGATGTGGGGCATTGCCATCCCTATGTGGTTGAGGCGCTCGCACAGCAGGCGGCTACGCTCAACACGAACTCCCGCTATCTTCACCGCGAGATCCTGCGGCTCGGAGAGCGGCTGACGGCGACCCTCCCCGAAGGCCTGGATACCTGGATCTTCGTCTGTACCGGCTCGGAAGCCAACGACCTGGCGGTTCGCATTGCCCGGTCGGTTACCGGCAACGAAGGCGTGATCGTCACAGAGAACAGCTATCACGGCAACACGTCTGTGGTCGCGCC
>NZ_SADT02000095.1 GCF_004016445.2 Mesorhizobium sp. M2E.F.Ca.ET.219.01.1.1 | reverse complement strand
CTAACGGCGTGCACCAAAACGACAATTTGGATCACGGCACGCGAAGCGCGGCGGACGCAAAGCGCTGCCAAAATGCCTGCCGGGCGGGGCAAAAACTTTCTCTTGCCGATAGCGCTAAAATAAAGGACAAATTTCCACTCGGGCATTTCACGACCCGAAACTGGACTTTATGGGATCATAAGGAGCTTCCCATGCCGCAGACCGGCACCGTCAAGTTCTTCAATCATGCCAAAGGCTTCGGCTTCATCACGCCGGACGATGGCGCGAAGGATGTCTTCGTCCATATTTCGGCCGTGCAGGCGTCGGGTCTTCCCGGTCTTGAGGATGGGCAGAAAGTGACATTCGACACCGAGCCGGACAAGCGCGGCAAGGGTC
>NZ_SADT02000094.1 GCF_004016445.2 Mesorhizobium sp. M2E.F.Ca.ET.219.01.1.1 | reverse complement strand
CGATCGCGCTCAATCGCAAGAATGCGCTCTTCGCCGGCTCCGATGGCGGCGCCGAGCACTGGGCTGTCGTCGCCTCACTGATCGAAACCTGCAAGCTCAACGGCGTCGACCCGCTCGGCTATATTGCCGACGTCCTCACCAGGATCGTCAGCGGACACCCCAACAGCCAAATCGACGAGTTGCTGCCCTGGGCTTACATCACCGCGCACGAACTCAAGGCCGTGGCCTGAAAACACCGCTTACGATCAATGCTTCACCACGTAACCCTTAATGTGCGATCAGGTTAATGGCCAGGTCTTCGGCAACCTCGCTTTTCCGGTCTATGCAGCCTCCCCGAGTTCTGGTCGAAGATGTCCAGAGGCTGTCCCCGACTTAT
>NZ_SADT02000093.1 GCF_004016445.2 Mesorhizobium sp. M2E.F.Ca.ET.219.01.1.1 | reverse complement strand
GCGCGCTGAACCCACCCTTCGATACCTGTTCGACGCTGCTCAGGCTGCACGCGGTGATCGCCGATTACCAGCCGGCGCTCGTCATCAGCCTTCGCGATTCTTTCCACCACGGCGGCGGCGCGGCGCGTATGCACGAAAGCTTCCGCGAGCGACTGGAAAGCCTGATCGCGGGCCGCGACTGGTTCTGGATCGCCGGCAACCACGATCCGGACGCGCCGGCCGACCTGCCCGGCGAGACCGTGCGCGAGCTTGCCATCGGGTCTCTGCTCTTCAGGCACGAGCCGTCCAAGGTGCGCGTGGAGGGCGAGATATCAGGCCACCTCCATCCTTGCGCCCGGATCGTCCAGCAAGGGCGCTCGGTGCGAGATCGGAAGAGC
>NZ_SADT02000092.1 GCF_004016445.2 Mesorhizobium sp. M2E.F.Ca.ET.219.01.1.1 | reverse complement strand
GATGACAGCCACTCGCTGTCGTAGCGTTCGGCCATGACGGACGCCTTGTCGAGCATGTCGAGCGTCATGAAATTCTTGTAGTGGAAAGGCATCTGCACGCGGCATGGCAGGCCTTCCTCGGCCTCGATCTCGGCCAGCAGTTCGAGCTGGTAGAGGTTGCCATCCATGTTGTGGATGGAGGTGATGCCGTGGCGTGCGCACCAGGCAAGTCCCCGCCGCATGATATCGCGGTCGGCGGCACGTTCTTCCACCGACGGCATCGTGTCCGGCTCACCGCCGGTGGACAGCCCCAACCGCACACGCCCCTCGCCGGCAAGCTCGAGCACTGGACCGAACGCCTCGCCCTCGCGCAACTCGCCTTCGGCCATACCGTCGTC
>NZ_SADT02000091.1 GCF_004016445.2 Mesorhizobium sp. M2E.F.Ca.ET.219.01.1.1 | reverse complement strand
CGGCAATACAGTCGTATTCGAGCCATCGCCAGTTTGAGCCGGACATGATGTTGAAGCTCGGGCTGACGACTGGACCGCAATCGGTCGACGCGCTGACCGGCGCCACCATCTGCGGCGTCATACCGAAGCCTGACAACTGCCGCGTGGCACCCTCGCCAAACGCCCAGGCCGAGGCGCCCGCCAAATTGTAGGCGTGAACTGGCCATCGAGGCAGGTTGAGCCGTCTTCGATCTTTCCGCTATCGTCCGCGGCAAGCGACAGGCGAGGATCGATGATGGACGAGGATATTCCGACGCTGTTCGAATGGGCCGGCGGCGCCGAGGTGCTCAGCCGCCTGACGCAAACCTTCTACGACAAGGTGGCGCGCGATCCGATCG
>NZ_SADT02000090.1 GCF_004016445.2 Mesorhizobium sp. M2E.F.Ca.ET.219.01.1.1 | reverse complement strand
GTTAGTGTTTACCTAACAGCTGTCGCGCCCTGTCACGCCAAGCCCAAAAACACTTCTGGCCGCATGGTCGCGGAGATGAACTGGTTCGGCGATATGATAATTGGTGACATCCACGGCAAGATCTGCCGTGACTATGCAAAAGCGCACGGGGGCGGTGCCGCCGCCAGGCGACAGTTGGAGGACCTGCGGGCGGCGCTGAACCACTATCACCGAGAAGGCTATGTGACCTCGACGCCGGCGATCGTGCTGCCGCCGAAGTCCGCGCCAAGGGACCGCTGGCTTACCCGTGACGAGGCAGCAGCATTGCTTCGCGCTGCTTGGCGCATGCGGCAGTCCTGGAAGGGCCAGCCTAGCGACCGTCGCACAGGGCGCCACGTC
>NZ_SADT02000089.1 GCF_004016445.2 Mesorhizobium sp. M2E.F.Ca.ET.219.01.1.1 | reverse complement strand
CCGAATTCCACGTCGGCATTTTCGCTGCTTTCGAGCGCCTCTCTGCCTCGGCAATTGGCGTCGCGATGCTGGACTTGTTTGGCTTGCGCCACCGCGACTGCCTGTACCGCATTCCCTGGGAGAAGCTCGATATCTCCGATCCAACCAGACCTCGGCTGCGATGCACCCTCGAGCAACTTTCTCATATGAAGGCGGGAATTGACGGCAAGGGCAAGGCATGGTCGTCCAACAGCTTGCGGCACGTCATGGCGAGCTCAGTGTGGAAAATTGCTCTCACAGTTTTCCTATGTGCAAGCGGCGTTGGTACGGTCTTGTGGTACATGACCGGGGCGCAGCCTCCTTTCTCGAACCAGGATCAGCAATTTGAAGGACCGGTCG
>NZ_SADT02000008.1 GCF_004016445.2 Mesorhizobium sp. M2E.F.Ca.ET.219.01.1.1 | reverse complement strand
GCCGCAGAGTTGCCGGTCTGGCTGCACAGATACAATTGGCACCGTCCCCACGGGAGCCTAAAGTCCAAAACACCTATCAGTCGCCTCGCTCTAACCGAGGACAACCTGTTGAGGCTCCACAGCTAGCGGACCGATCAGATCCGATTCGATACGGTCAGCAAGCATGGTAAAGTTCCCTCAGACAAAACCCTTGGCGTCACGAAAGCAGACCCGAGTGTTCGACAAGGCCCGTGAGATTCAATCCCTCACGACCGGCTGATGGCGGCTCCAGCCTTGATGGCGAGCGCTGCGATCGTGAGTGCCGGGTTAACAGCCGCCGATGTCGGAAGGATCGAAGCATCCGCTACATAGAGGTTTTCGATTTCGTGAGAGCGGCACTCAGGCGACACAACCGATGTCTGTGGACTGCTTCCAAGTCGGGCAGTGCCGCATTGGTGAGAGGTCGTCTTTCTGCCGAAGGTTCGCGTAAGAACGATTGGGAAGCCCGCCCTTCGCATCACGCCTCGCGTCCTACGGATCAGCAGCTCGTGCGCTCGCATGTTGCTGCGGACCCAATGCATGACGATGCGGTCATTCTGCACTGTGACCCGGCTCTCTGGATTAGGCAGGTCCTCGCTGGTCAAGAACCAACCATAGCAGTTGCGGGCTATCAGCCCCGCCAGCCAGCGTGGCAGCAGGGGCGCGTTCGCCTTGAGGATGTTGCCCGTGATATGTCCAAGCAATTGCACGTTGCCAAGCGGGAAACCCGTCTCCGGATCGGCATTGTAGAAGTCGTTAAATGCCAGGGTCTTCTGGTAAACCGACGTATTGGCCGACCGCGGATCGATCGCCAGCATTGCAGTGGTGTTGTGGTTCATGAAGTTGCGACCGAGTTGGTCGGAGCCGTTGGCCAGCCCGCGCGGATGCGCGGCATTCGCCGACCGCAGCAAGAGTGCCGCGCTCTGGACCGCGCCAGCCGCAACGGCGAATATGCCAGCGCTGATTCGCCGCTCAACACCATCCTTCAAAAACACTGCAGCTGTCACCGTGCGACCCGTCGGATCGGTTTCCAGCCGCACGACATTGGCCCCGGTCACGAGACTAACGTCGCTGCTATTCAAAGCGGCAGTCAGTGGTCCAACCTCGGCGTCGATCTTGCCGGAACCCGTATTGGGAAAGGCATCCCAGCCGGTCTTGGCGCGGCGAAGCCACTCATTGATGTCGATAGCCAGGGGAAGGCTGGATGGGTGGATCCCAGCCTTTTTCAAGCGAGCGCGCACGGCCGCTATGGCCGGCTCGTCGGGTACCGGCGGAAAACGGTAAGGACTGGTCCGCGGGGGCTCGGTGGGATCCTGCGATGGGTCACCCCGCACCTTGAAAACCGCCTCGGCTCGCTCATACCATGGCTCGAGCTCCTCATAGGTGATCGGCCATCCAGGCGAGCCGCCGTCCATGTGGGGGCGGGGCGAGAAATCCTCCAACCTGTAGCGGTACATCACAGCGCCGAAGAATTTGGAATTGCCTCCGACATAGTAGTAATTGCCGGGCAGGAATGCCTGCCCATCGTCGCCGAGCCACTCTTCGGTCGAACGGTAGAAGCCCTCGAGAAATATCGCCCGGTCATCGCGCGCCTGGGGCGCGTCGCGCAAATGCTCGCCGCGTTCCAGAATCACGATGCGCCTGCCACTGCCGGCCAGGCTGTAGGCCAGGGAAGCGCCGCCGATGCCCGACCCGATGATGACGATGTCAGCTGTTTGATCCAAGTCGATGCCTCAGTCTATGCGTTGCTCATTGTCGGCATCGAACATTACGATCTTGCCGGTATCGACCGCGAGGGTCGCCGAAGCGCGGGCTGCCACAGCCCGTGGCGGCACACGAGCCGTGACCTCGACCCCGCCCGCCTGGAACAGCGCAAGCGTATCGGGGCCTGTAGGCTCGACCACGTCGATATTTACCGTGACCGTTTGCGTGGCTTGTGCGCCGGCGACACTGAACAACTCCGGACGGATGCCGACCAGGATATTGTGCCCAGCGTATTTGGTTGCAGCTTGTGAAGACAAAGGGATGCCCGACAGGCGGGCCGCCGCTCCACCTGGGATATCGATCACAGCGATTGGCCGGCCGTCTTCCACGTCAAGTCTCGCCGGAATGATGTTCATGGAAGGCGACCCAACGAATCTGGCCACATATACGTTGGCCGGCCGGTCGTAGACAGACTGCGGGTCGTCGAGGTGCTGAACAACGCCGTCCTTCATTACGGCCACTCGAGTGGCGAGTGTCATGGCCTCGATCTGGTCGTGAGTGACGTATACGATCGTGGTTCCCAATCGTGCATGAAGACGCTTGATCTCGGTTCGCATGTCGACGCGCAACTTTGCGTCCAAGTTGGATAAAGGTTCGTCGAAAAGGAACAGCTTGGGTTGGCGAACGATCGCGCGCCCCATTGCCACGCGCTGGCGCTGGCCGCCGGAAAGCTGCGAGGGCTTCCTGTCCAGAAGATGCGTCATCTGGAGGAGGTCGGCCGCTGTCTTGACCGCCTTGTCCCGCTCTGCTTGCGACACTCCGCGGATCTTCATGCCGAACTCGATGTTCTGGCGCACGGTCATCGTGGGATAAAGCGCGTAGGACTGGAACACCATCGCGATATCCCGGTCTTTCGGTGACAGATCGTTGACCACCTTGCCGGCGATGCGGATTTCTCCCCCTGAAATGCTCTCGAGGCCCGCGATCATGTTGAGCAGCGTTGACTTCCCGCAGCCCGATGGGCCGAGCAGCACCAGGAAGTCGCCGGTGCCGATGGAGATACTGACTCCTTTCAGGACCTCGAGGTCACCGTAGAGCTTGCGAGCCTGATCGATTTCAAGCGTTGACATGGCATCAGCCTTTCACGGCGCCGGCGGTCAGACCGCGCACGAAGTAGCGTCCAGCGACGACGTAGACGAAGAGAGTGGGGATGGCGGCAATCATGGCGGCCGCCATGTCGACATTGTATTGCTTGCGCCCCATCGTCACGTTGACGATGTTGTTCAGCGCCACGGTGATCGGCGATGATTGCCCTGCCGTGAACGACACGCCGAAAAGAAAGTCGTTCCAGATCTGCGTGAATTGCCAGATGCAGGAGACCACGATGATGGGAAGCGCGGTCGGCAACATGACTGAAAAGAAGATCCGGAAGAACCCGGCTCCGTCGATCTGCGCCGCGCGGGTCAGCTCGTCCGGAATCGTGATGAAATAGTTGCGGAAGAACAGGGTCGTAAAGCTGATGCCGTAGACCGTGTGAACCAGCACGAGACCCGGAATGGTGCCCGAAAGGTGCAGCCGACCAAGCACTTGCGCCATGGGCAGGATGACGGCCTGGAACGGCAAAAAGCAGCCGAAGAGCAACAATCCGAATATGGCGTTCGCGCCGGTGAAACGCCACTTCGTGAGAATATAGCCGTTTATTGCGCCTATCCCCGTGGACAGGATGACGGCGGGCACGACCATGAGGATGGAATTGATGAAATATGGGCGCAGTCCCGTGCAGGCCGTGCCGATGCAGGCCTCCTGCCATGCCTTGTTCCAGGCCTCGAAGGTGATTGCCTGGGGCACACCGATGAAGGAGCCGCCATAAATCTCGTCCAGCGACTTGAGCGATGTGACTATCATCACCCACAGCGGCATCAGGTAGAAGGCGGCAAGCGCTATCAGTGAGCCGTAGATAAACAAACGGCCAATCTGGTTCGAACGGCGGGCCGAGCGTGCTTCAGTGTGCATTGCGATCCTCCCTCAGTTCCGAATAGAGGTAGGGAACGATGATCGCGGCCACCGTCATCAACATCATGATGGCGCTGGCGGCGCCAACGCCCATCTGATTGCGCCGGAAGGTCGCGGCGAACATGAAGGTCGAGGGCATTTCGGTGGCGCTGCCAGGCCCGGCGTTTGTGAGGGCCAGAACCAGGTCGAAGCTCTTGATCGAGATATAGCTCAGTAGGACGATGACGCTCAGAAATGCCGGGCGCAGCATCGGTACGATGACGCTGACATAAATTCTCGGCAGGCTGGCTCCCTCGATCTGCGCGGCCTTTATTATCGAAGTGTCGATCGCCCGCAGCCCGGCCAGGAAAATGGCCATCGCGAACCCCGTCGATTGCCAGACTGCTGCGATTACCACGCAGTAGATCGCAAAGCTCGGCTGTGTGATCCAGTCGAAGACGAAGCCGGTCCAGCCGAGCTCGTTGACGACCTTCTGCAAGCCCAGGGTCGGATTCAAGATCCATTTCCACGCGGTGCCCGTGACAATGAACGACAAGGCCATGGGATAGAGGTAGACGGCTCGCAGGAAGCCCTCCGCCCTCACCTTCTGGTCGAGCAGAATCGCGAGGAACAAGCCGAGCGAGATGGTGATCGCCAGGAACAACGTCGTAAATATGAAGAGGTTGGCGACTGCAGTGTGCCAGCGCGGGGTGGACCACAAACGCACATATTGCTCGAGCCCGACGAAGTCGAACTTCGGCACCATCTGGGACGAAGATAGCGAGATCCAGGCCGTCCAGACGATGAAGAGATAGACGGCAATCAGAACGGCCAGCAGGCTGGGCGACAGCACGAGCCGCGGCAGCCATAGGTCCAATTTGTTTTTGAGCGACATGGGACTAACCAACCTCGCTATTGCCGAGCATTGTTGCGGACGGTGTCCCCGCCGGCACGGTTGCCGGCAGGGCTTTGATGGCTTGGATTAGCGGGCGTTGTTGATCCCGTCGACCAAGGCCTGAACAGCGTCCTTGGACGACATGTCGGTGACGAAGAACTTGCCGACGACGTCGGTGAAGACGCCGGCGAATTGAGGCTGAGCGGCAAAGCCGTCCGTCAGACCGCCGAGCATCGCGCCGTTCTTCACTGCCGCCTCGCGATCGGCATAGCTGCGCTTCGCGCAGTCATCGAAACTGTCGACCGGAACGTCGGAGCGAGCAGGGATCGAACCCTTGAACAGGTTGAACTGCTTCTGCACCTCGGGATCCATGATCGATTCCGCCCAAGCGTCCTGGCCAGCCGTGGTCACAGCATCATCGACTTTGAACATGCCGAAGGCATCGATCACGAACTTGAAGTTGGGCTTGTCGGTCGGCGTGGGGAAACAAAGGAAGTCGACGCCCGGCTTCAAGCCTTTGGCGAGGAACTCACCCTTGGCCCAGTCACCCATGACCTGCATGGCAGCCTTGCCATCCGCGACCATCCCCGTTGCCACTGCCCAGTCACGTCCGGTGAAGCCGTCATCGACAAGCGCGCGGACCTTCCTAAGCTTGTCGAACGTGGCGATCATCTCGGGGCTCGAAAGAGTGCCCTCGTCCAGGTCGACAACGGCCTTCTTGTAGAATTCTGGCCCGTTCACATCCACCAGGATCGCCTCGAAGACTTCGAGGATCTGCCAACTCTCGTCCCCCATGGCCAGCGGGATCACACCGGCGGCCCGGAGCTTATCGCCGTTGGCGATCAACTCGTCCCAAGACTTCGGTTCTTTGACGCCGGCCTTGTCGAAAGCGGCCTTGTTCGCCCACAGCCAGTTCTGCCGATGCATGTTGATCGGAACGGAAATAAAGTCGTCGCCGTTTTTGACAAAGGAAAGCAACTGCGGGGCGAGTGCCTTATCCCAGCCGTTCTTGGTATAGAGCTCGTTGAGGGAGCGCAGGACGCCCTGCTTACCCCAGTCGAGGCCCTCATACCCCAAAAACTGCATCGTCGCCGGCGGGTTCCCAGCCGCAAGACGCGTGCGCAGCGCCTGCAGCGCGTTGGCGCCGCTGAGGCCGCCGACCGCGCTATCCTGCCAAGTGTAGCCCTTGGAAGCCAGCTTGTCCGTGACGACCTTTAGCGCCTTGACCTCGCTTTCGGATACCCAGTGATGAATGCCTTCGACCTTGCCCTTGCTTTCGGCCAACGCCGCGACGGGCATGAAGGCGATCGAGGCGGCCAGAATAGTGGTGAGCTTCATTGTAGTTCCCCTTTGTTGCTTGCGTTGGTGGCTTGATGATCCGGCGCGACCCAGTGCGGCCCGTACCGGGGCGGTTACGCATCAGAACGGTTCGGCTGCCGATGCGTATGGAACGTTGCGCCCGCCGTAACGGCGGACGCGGATGTTGGACTGCTCGGCGTGGCCGGCAAAACCCTCCATGATGCAGAGACGTGAGCTGTACTGGCCGACCAGGGCGGATGCTTCGTCGGTCTCAATGCGCTGGTAGGTGCAGGTTTTGAGGAACTTGCCGACCCACAACCCGCCTGTGTAGCGAGCCGCCTTGTTCGTGGGCAGCGTGTGGTTGGTCCCGATAACTTTGTCGCCGAAAGACACGTTGGTGCGGGCGCCCAGAAATAGAGCGCCATAGTTCCTCATTCTGTCCAGGAAATAGTCCGGATCGCGTGTCATGACCTGGACATGCTCGGAAGCGATACGGTCCGCCTCCGCCACCATCTCATCGAGGGTGTCGCACAGGATGATCTCGCCGTGGTCTTCCCATGCCTTGGCTGCGACTGCCGCCGTTGGCAGGATCTTGAGCAGCCGCTCGATCTCGTCGAGGGTGTCGCGGGCAAGTTTCTCAGAATTGGTGATCAGCAGTGCGGGAGAGTTGACACCATGCTCCGCCTGGCCAAGCAGGTCCGTCGCCACGATCTCGCCGTCGACGCTGTCGTCGGCAATCACCAAGGTCTCAGTCGGACCTGCGAAGAGATCAATGCCGACCTTGCCGAACAAGAGCCGCTTGGCCTCGGCGACGTAAGCGTTTCCGGGACCGGCCAGGATGTCCACGGGAGCGATCGTCTCGGTGCCATAGGCCATGGCCGCGATGGCTTGGACGCCACCAAGACAGTAAATCTCGTCCGCGCCGGCAAGGGCCTGGGCAGCGACGATCTTGTCGGCGATCCTGCCGCGAAATGGCGGCGCGCAAGTGATCACGCGTTCGCAGCCTGCCACCCGAGCGGTCAAGACCGTCATGTGAGCGGAGGCGAGGAGCGGATATTTGCCACCCGGGACATAACATCCGACATTCTGGATCGGTATGTTCTTATGCCCCAAAATCACGCCTGGCAGCGTCTCGATCTCTAGATCGCGAAGCGTGGCGCGCTGGGCTTCGGCGAACTTGCGTATCTGGTCCTGAGCGAAATCGAGATCTTCGCGCTCGCGCTTGCTCAACGCGGCGATGCACCCCTCGATCTCCGACTTGGTCAGGCGATAGCTCTCCCGGTCGAACTTGTCGAAGCGGTTAGACAATTCTCGGACCGCCGCGTCGCCGCCTTTCTCGACTTGCGCCAGCAATGCCTGGACCGTCGCGGTGACGGCCTGCTGGCCATCGTCAGCGACACTGCCTTGGGCGGGCTTGAAGGTGCGTATCATGGCAATATCTCTTGCTTTGCGTGCGCGCGTGCGCGCCGCACTACCGAATGTGATTGCTGGCGATGCGGGAGGGCGCTTTGCGCCCTCCAACCGTGCTAGAGGTGTTGCTCGCGTGCGCGCATCTGCGCGTATGCGGCCTGCTCTTTCTCGTAGTAGGCTGGCGACGGGAAATCCCACCAGCCGGTGGCGAACGGCCCCGCGGCATCGCGTGACACGATGACTTCAACGAGAGCAGGCCCGCCGCATTCCAAGGCTGCCTTCAGGCTGGTTTCGAGATCTTCATCCTTCTCGACCTTCCAGGCCTCGAGCCCGAATGCGCGGGCCGAAGCCGTGATATCGGCCGAATAAGGCTGGCCATTGCCCGAGTGATGATTGAATTCGGAAGCAATGTGACGACCCATGAACTTGCGCTGGCCACCGCGGATCGACATGTACCCAGAATTGTTCAGCACCAGGAACACCACATTGATGCCGTTCATCGCGGCAGTTCCCATCTCGGGCAGCGACATCATGAAGTCGCCGTCGCCGACGATCGCCACGACCTGACGGTCCGGGCATGCAAGCTTGGCGCCCAACGCGGCCGGCACTGCCCAGCCCATCGGCGAATAGGAGCCGGAGGTCAGATGGGTGCGCGGCTCGTAGACTGGGAAGCTTTGCTTGACCGAACCCTGGGTGTTGCCCGAGCCGACAACCACAACACCATTGCGATCGAGAACCTTGCGCAAAGCGACCAGTGGTCGCTGAGAGGTGAAGGGCGTTTCGCGGCTATTTTCGCGCGGCGACACCTGGGCGATCCAGTCCGCCTTGGCCTTCTGAACGTCAGCCAGAAACTTCTCGCGTTTGGCCAGCGCCTTCTTGGCATCGCCATCAGAAATGAGCGCCAGGATCGCCTCCAAGGCTACCTTTGCGTCTGATACGATCCCCACCTCGGTGGGATAGGTCTTGCCGATCTCGCGCGGGTCGAGGTCGATATGGATGAGCTTCCCCGGGGGGATCGAGAACGAGACGCCCTTGGCATAGGAAGATGCCGACCAGTCGGTGAAGCGGCAGCCGACCGAAACGACGACATCTGCGGACGCGGTGATCTTGTTGCCGCAGGTCGTACCGGTCTGCCCGACCGCTCCGATGAAGAGTTCGTGATCTTCCGAGATGGCGCCCTTGCCGTTCCAGGTGATCGAAACCGCCGCGCCGACCCGCTCGGCCAAACGCGTCAGTTCGTTCGAAGCGTTGGCCGTGATAGCGCCGCCACCGGCGACGATGACCGGGCGTTCGGCACTCAACAGGACCTTGACCGCCGCCTCGATCGCGCTCGGATCGGGATAGGCCACACCAATGGGAAGGCGCTTTTCCAGCGGATGAATGGTGACATCGGCCGCTTCGACCTGAACGTCCATCGGCACCTCGACATGCACGGGACCAGGGCGGCCGGTGAGCATGGCGTTGAAGGCGCGATGCATGATGCTCGGCAGGACTTGCACGGACTGGGCTTGCCATGCCCGTTTTGTCACCTGCTCGGTGATGCGCGGGAAAGCATTGTCCTGTTGGCGCTCGATCTCCTGCATGGTGCCATGGCCATGCATGTAGGTCTGCGGCGAGCCGGAGACGTAAAACAGCGAGGTGGAATCGCAATAGGCCGTGGCGAGGCCAATAATTGTGTTCGTCGCACCTGGTCCGACCGAAGTGGAACATGCCATGGGCTTGCCGCTGGCACGGAAATAACCGTCCGCCATGTGGACAGCGCTTTGTTCGTGCATGACCTGGATGAAAGGCAATTGCGAGCCTTCCTCCAAGAAGGCATCGAACAGAGACCAGATGCCATGGCCGGGAACACCGGCCACGTATTCGACGCCATATTCCTTGAGCGCTTTCGCGACGATCTGCCCGCCGGTCAGTTTCATTGTTCGACCCTCTCGTCTTTTGTTGGCGAGGCGATTGTGGATATGATCCTCGTCCATGCGCCTAGTAAGCAGTCATCTGTGGCTGTGCGACAAGTTCGCAGGGTAGCTTTAATAGACGCGATGTGACGCGCCGAGAAAGAAGCATTGCGACAGATAGGATGGGGCAGCTTCCGTAGGCCGCGAAGGCGGCCGCATGGCAGGCGCTTTTTGATCGGCAGCCATTTTGCCTTCCTTGGCAGCCATTTTGGCGCAATGTGACGCGATTGGAATCATACGTCGCGCACGAATTCGGACTGCCGCGCAGTTCCCCCTGGGGAGGCGATATGTCTTGATCGCGCAGGTAGTCGGCTTGCGACCGCCGAAGCCATGAGCAACCATAGCAACCTGGCGCGGAAGAAGCCTTGGCAATGACGAGGCTTTATGCCGGCCGTGGTGATCCGGCAGGGACTTGGCATTCGGCACAACCCGGTCGTGAATACGAAGTGACGGGCACAAAATGACGATGAAGCGGAACCAGATTATCCTGCATGCTCTCGTAGCGCGACACGGCACGCTGGCCCTTGATGTGGATATTGCGAGCGAGCTTGGTTTTGACGGGCTGGAAGCCTCCGGGGCCAAGATCCGTGCTTTTCTGGACGCCGGCTTCACTGTCCAGGAGCTGCGTCGCTTGATCGGTGACACGTTCATTCCAGGCATCGGATTTCTTCTCGATGTGGAACGCCACGGCAATGCCCGCAAAGCATTGTTGAGGGACGCGGAAGAATTGACGGAACTTGCCGTGTCGGTTGGAGCGAAGGGCATTCAGGTCATCACCGGTCCAGTCAGTCTCGCGGCTCTCGGTCCCGAGGCCAGCACCAGGCACCCGGATCTATACCGAGGCGTCGTCGGGTTGCCGCTCGAGGAGCAGATCGACATCACGGCGTCAGGGCTGGCAGCCGTCGCCGACATCGCCGCCCAACGCAACCTGGTCATCTACCATGAGGCGCTGTCCTGGACCCCACTCAACACGATTGACAGGCAGCTTCTCACCATAAGGAAGGCGGCACGCGACAACATACGCCTCGTCGTCGATTTCTGGCACTGCTACACCTCCGGCGACGGCCCGGAACGCATTTCGCGCTTGGACAAAGACCTCATCTACGGAGTGCACATCTGTGACTCTCTTGCGTTCACCGGCGGCATCCCCAACGAGCCTATTCTCCGCGATGTCGAAACGGGCAAGGGCGTATTGAACCTTAGAGAATGGGTGGCTGCCGTGAAAGCGACCGGTTACGATAGCTGGTGGAGCTGCGAGCTGTTTTGCAACAAGCAGCATCAGATGGACAGCTACGAAGTGGCGCGCGATCTGAAAATCCTGATGCAGGATCTTGTCGCTGGTTAATGATCCGGCGGGATGGAGGGAAGGCCCGAAGGATCTGTCGCAGCCTTCAGCCTATGTGGTCGATAAGCGTGCCTTGGCGGCGAAACGGTTCGAGGGTCTCGGCATCAAGCTGGCGGGCTGCGAGTATATGATCGATCGCATCAGGTCCCGAAACCTGAAAGGGAGCGATTTTCGCCATACGGTCGGCCGTAGCGACAACAATCCGCACGGCGCTTCGGCGACACATGACCCGTTTGATTTCGGCGTCGGCAAGATCGAATGCGGTCAATCCGACGGAAGCGTGGACCGCGCAATCGCTGACAAGAAAGATGTCGGCGTTGAACTGCTCCAATTGCAAAATGGCGGCGGTTCCAAGACAGCATCCTTTGCCTTGGTCATAAAGCCCGCCCACAAGAACGACGCTGGCTTGACGGTGCCCCTCCAGGGCACTCGCGACATGTGGGGAATTTGTTACGATCGTCAAAGACAGGTGCCGAGGTAAAGCGGCGGCAAAAGCAACGCTAAGCGCTGCGTGGTCGGTCATGATCGTCGCGCCTGGTTGAACGAGCTTCGCTGCGGCGGCAGCCAGCGGCGCCAGATCCGTGGTCGAGGTCCTCGACCGCTCAGGCCCGGCTTTGGCCTCCGACGCCCTGGCCAAGGCTCCGCCATAGACCCTGCGGCAAAGTCCGGCCCTGGCAAGATCGCGCAGATCGCGCCGCACAGTGTCTTCAGAGACGCGGAACTCGAGCGCAAGCGCGTTGGCCAGGACTTTGCCATGCTCGGCCAATCTGTCGCGAATGATCTCTTGGCGTTCTTCTGCAAGCATTGTCCAGAAGTCCCTACGGCGACCCTAGCCGGTTGTCTCTTCGGGTCGTGCCCAGCGGATATAAATCCCAAGCGCCTCACCCTGCAACGTCATCGTTAACCGACACCCCCCTTGAACGACAGGACCGCGTGCCTGCGGGCGACTCGGCAGTTGATCCTGCCGACGAGGTTTGGAATGCACTTCAACCCCGGCAGGACCGATTCTTAGCTCATCGCGTGGACGCCGTTGCTCCTCCAGGAGATGCCTGCGTTTGGCGCATTGTTGAGCCCTATGATGTGGTTGCGGCGATCGCAATGGAGCGCTCGCGTCTCATTCGGTCGACCGAACGGCGTCACCGATCGCATCACTGTGCGTCACTGATTGGCGCCGTGCGAACTTGTCGCTCGATTCAGCGAGTGGAAGGATGACTTTAATCATGACGCTGCCGCTGCCGGATTGAGCGACGTGCGACACCTGTCTTTCCAGGCCCGATAAGAGCCGGGCCAATTACGCAAGGGGATCCATGAATCTTCTGACAGATGACATCCCGGGCAGACGTCGCCTTCGCGCGGGCATGTTGGGAGGAGGGCGAGGTTCTTTCTTTGCAAGCCGGCATAGAACTGCCATGCGGCTAACCAATCGCTTCGAATTGGTCGCAGGCTCGTTCTCGTCCGACCGACAAACCAGCATTGAAGCCGGCGAGGCGCTTGGGGTGGCTCGGGACCGCATCTACGCCAGCTTCACTGACATGGCTACCGCTGAAGCGGCACGCGATGATGGCATAGAAGTCGCGATAGTCGTTACCCCTAACCATCTCCATTTCGAGCCATGCAAGTCCTTTCTCGAAGCGGGCATCCCTGTCATCTGCGAAAAGCCGCTGGTCCACTCATCGGAGCAGGCGCGCGAGCTCCAGCGGATCGCGGCGGCAAACGAGACGTTTTTTGCCGTGACATATACGTACACAGGCTATCCGATGGTTCGAGATGCTCGCGCCCGCATCCGCGCGGGCGACATCGGACAGGTTCGCTTCATGCATGTGGAGTATCTCCTGGAATGGCTGGTAAACGACCCCTCGAAGCTGGGCAAAGGCGGGACATGGCGCGGCGACCCCGCAAAGGCGGGACCGACCGGCGCGCTTGGGGACATCGGAACACACGCCTTTAACATCCTCGAATTCGTTTCGGGGCTTCGGTGCACCGCGCTCAGCGCCAATTTGATGCAAACGGTCGATTCCTTCGGACTGGACGACACCGATGTTGTTCAGCTCGAATTCGAGGGAGGCGCCAATGGTGTGTTGTGGTCCTCTCTTGCCGCGCCAGGCCACCGCAACGGGCTGCGTTTCAAGATCGTGGGCTCCAAGGCCACTCTCGAGTGGCGTCAGGAGGCACCGGAAACGCTGACTATGTCTCGGCTCGGCCAAAGCGATCTTACCTACCGTCGAGGCCAGGCCGACATCACCTCAGACGCGAAGCTTGCGACGAGCCTGCCGGCGGGGTCCCCCGAAGGCTACCTCGAAGCTCTTGCGGTCCTTTACAGCGACTATGCAACGGCGCTCGAAGCCGGCCGAAACTGGCGAGAAGCGCTCCCCGTGCCGATCCAGGATGTGTACGAAGGGCTGCGGGGCGTTCTGCTGTCCGAGATCAGCGTCGGATCTTCAGCTTCGAAGTCATGGGTTTCGTTCCCCCGCTCCTGAGCAGACATGCCGTAAATAACTATGAATGAATGTCCGATGTCGTTTGAGCTGTCTCGTTCGGACGAAGCCTTGAGGGCGGAAACAATAAGGAATGCACAACGTGGATGAGATCGCACGCGACGCTTATGCAGTACTTCTGCCCGCCTTTGAAAGGGCTGATTTCACGGAAGCCTCGAGGTCTTTCTTCGATGCCGGCGGCGTCGCTTCGCTGCTCGGATCAACGCGCGAGGAATATGTGGCGCGTCGCATGTCTAGAGAGAGGCAGCAAACAGAGACGCGAGAGCTTCTCTTTGACTATCACAACCGCGCCCGGTCGCTTGCTGGTGACGTGCTGATCGCGATCGACTACGAGCTGGGAGGGGTCCATCGCCTCCACAAGCTTGCCCCCCAGCTTCCTCACCCGCGCGAGGTCCTGGAAATGAAGGAGGCCGAAATAGAGCATTTTGGAATCGAGGCTGCCCACGCAGCAAGGGCATGCGGCGTCAACTTCTTCCTGGCACCAGTCCTCGACCTGGTGACGGGGAGCAACCCATGGCTGCGTGACCGCACCTTCTCTGCGGACGCCGACCTCGTCAGTCGCGCCGCCTCTGCGTTCATTCGCGGAGTACAAAGCCAGGGTGTCGCGGCAACGGCGAAGCACTTTCCCGGCCATCCCCATGTTCCCGAGGATCCCCATGACAGCGCCGCCGTTACGGTCACTGCCGCGCTGCATGATCTCAGACCCAATCTTACATGCTTTGACGCGGCCATTGCGGCGGGTGTGCGCGCCATCATGACCGGACCAATACCCGTCGATGCGATCGACCCGGGCGAGCCTTCCTCGACTTCAGCGAAGGTGGTGGCATTGCTTCGCGAGACCCACCGGTTTCAGGGCCTGATCGTTTCGGACGATCTTGATCTGCCTGGGACATTGCGTGGCCGGACCGTCCCGGAAACCGCGGTAGCGTCGCTGGAAGCTGGCGTCGAGCTTCTTTTGTTGGCTTCCGGTCCCCAGGTCGACGAGGTGGCGAATTGCATCATCGCGAGTGTCCAGACCGGCAATCTCCGACGAGAGGTGGTCGCGCGAGCAGCGAGCGCAGTTCGTCGGCTGGCTTCGGAAGCGGGACACTGCCTTCAGGCAGCCTGAGCGGGGTTCGGAAGCGGAGACAGCGCAGATGCTGTCATGGTGACCGGGCTTGTGGTTACTCACATTTTGGAGACTAGATTTTGGCATGCGCGGGCGCCAAGGTTTGGGGCTGGAATGACATCTGTCCCTAGTATAAGCGCTGCGAATCCCACGGCCGCTTCGCCAATGACTTGCATGGCACCGAGGGCCTCTCCCCGTTTCGGACCAGCAGTCTACTCATCCCATGAGCGCCATAGGATCAACGCACGCGGCCGCCGCCGGAGGAGCACCGCACTCGGAACTGCGCGTTCACGGGATCGATGAGCTTCGCGTCGCGACAATTCAGCCGGGCCAATTCCTGTTTCCGGCAACACCAACGGCATCGCCGTTATGGTCGCGGAGCGGCAGCCGCCTCTCATCACGGCCAAACACGGCTTTATTTCCGCCAAACCGCAGATGCGAGAATATAGAATTGGACGGAGCGCCCGCCCCTAAAAGCAGCTGCATGGCATAATCGGAAGGAAATCATGTCGAAGCTACCGGACTCAACATTCTTGCACCGTCTTGCTGATCTGGCGGATGCTGAAACTCTGCCCCGCTATCTGGTCGAGCTAGCCGTCGAGACCAAGCCTAAGCCCGGATATAGATTTGATCCGGTGACCGAGGCGGATCGAGAAGCAGAAATTGCGTTGCGTTCAGCCATAATAGCGGAGTTTCCCGACCACGCCGTACTCGGTGAGGAATTCGGCGAAACCGGCGGCGGCAGCGACTGGCGTTGGGTGCTTGATCCCGTAGATGGAACGCGGCCTTTCATTTGCGGGATTCCCGTCTGGGGGACACTCATCGGTTTGACCAATCGCGGCCACGCCGAAATGGGCATGCTTAGCCAGCCCTACATTGGCGAGCGGTTCTGGGCCGACACGACCGGGGCTTGGCGCCAGCGCGCCGGCGAACCCCAGCGACTCAGGACGCGTAGCATCGACACCCTTTCCGACGCCATTCTCCACACCAACTCGCCCGAACATTTTCACGGCGATCTCAAAGCTGGCTTCGAGCGGCTGAACAGCGCCGTCAAGATGACCCGCTACGGAGGCGAATGTTATGCCTTCGCCATGCTGGCGGCGGGCCGGATCGACTTAGCGCTTGAACCTTCCCTGCAGCCCTACGACATCGTGGCCCTTATCCCGATCATCGAGAAGGCCGGGGGCGTGATCACGCGTCTCGATGGCGGGCGAGCTGAGGAAGGAGGCCCCGTTCTTGCCGCGGCGACGCCGTCGCTGCATCGGTTGGCTCTGAATGAGCTTATCCTGAACGCCTAAAGCGCAAGAAACTGACGTCAAGAACCGACAGCTTACCGGCCACTTTCACGGTGGATACAATAGCCTGTGATTGCTCATGCAGGCTTTGGGCGGTCTGGCGATCAGCCTCACCTGCCGGCGCTGAGTTGCGATGATGTCAACAACCTCGAACGTGGAAGTCCGATCCAGCTGACGTTAGAAGGCGCCCGTCATGCATAATGTCGCTTCACAAACCTTGTCCGTGCGAAGTTGCGCCCCCACAGGGTCAGGGGTTAACTCGCGCATACAACAGAACAGCAACGAATTGGGCTTCGGCCTCCATCGGCCAGTCGAATCTGAGGCTTGTCTGACGTCCTCCCAGGACTTCTCGTCACATTGAAGGGCGGGCAACCACGTTGCCCGCCTTCTCTTTGCTGTGATCCTAGTACGTCTAGGGCGCCATCAGATCCGTGACGGACCAGCGGAAGGTGGCGTGGTCGGTTTGTTGGCGATTTCGGGAAGCGATTGAACCGGCAGGGCCACCGGCCGAGCATAAAGCTGACGAGCAATGCACTTCGTGCGCATGTCACATCTGGATCATGTCCGACCCGTCACCCAAATACTGCAGCACTTCCCTGGGGATGCCCGGATCGCTCCTGTCAATCACGGTAAGCTCCTTGAGGTGACTGCGTTGGAGCAGGCCCGGCCCCTTGTAGTGCAAGGCAACCTTAGTAGCATAGGGCTGTCGGAAGGCGTTGGCGGCAATGCCGCTGGCGATGCCGAACATGAAACGCTTCGCGTTTCGTTTAACCTGGGCATAGACACCGAAGGTGAGCTCATTGCTCTGGATGCCTTCGAAATCAGCCGTAAACAGCCGGTCCGCAACTGGGAAGCTGAACCCGTAGTACTTGAAGACGTATTCCGTTCTTCCCGGCCGGTCGAAGCTCGGGAACCTCTCGATATAGTAATGCTGGAGAAAATTGTTATTCCGATAAAGGCAAAATGCCGACTTTAGAATGAAACCTTTGTAGATCGACGAAAACTGATACCGGTCATAGACACCCAGGATTTCCGAATCCTGCACGCTTCCGTCGAAGACAATATTCGACAGGAAGTTGACAAACTCCGGCAAATGGCGCGCGGTTGACATCGCATGAAAAAAGTTGCCGTCAATGAGCGTCCTGAACTCCTCAGGGTTGGAGAAAAGGATCGGCACGCTCAGCCCGAAGAAATTCGCGATCGTGCGCAGATTGGCACTGGACGGCACATGGGCGCCTGACAGATATTTGTTAAACTGTTGCCGGTTGACGTTTAATTTGCGACAAACAGCGGCGACAGACCCGTGGCGATCGCACAAGGTCCTCAAATTTGCCGCGAGCGCCGCGGTATCCCCTGCGATGTGGTTCACCTTGATCGCCTCCCCTATGACGCGAACAGACGCTATCTGTACGTCACTTTAATGCAGACTTCAACGAGATGCGAAGTTGGCTGCAAGAGGCGAATGCGCCCATACTCAGGGCCAGATCAGGAGCGCCCGGCATGGCAACTCACGGCAAGACGGGGTGGTCAGTTATGGGGACCGGGACAATTGCCACGGAGCAGATGGTCGCGGGCATCAGAGCGCAGGGGCATGCTCCGTTGTGGGTGGTCAGCCGCCGAAAGATGGATGCAGCTCATTTCGCTCAGGATCTCGACATTCCGCAATGGACGACCAACCTGTCGGATGCTCTCGGCGATCCTAACGTCCAGTTCACCTATGTCAGTGCCCGTCTGAAGCGGCGGGCCCATTACATCACCGCTGCGGCCAAAGCTCGCAAGAACGTCCTTTGTGATGGACCTATCTCCGAAAACAGCAAAGTAGCCGCTGAGCTTGTGCGTCTGTGCGACAGCGCCGGGATTGTGCTTGCGGTACATCATCCGTTCCGTGCATCGGCCATCCACCAGACCATGCGCAGACTGATCCTGGATGGCGACATCGGCAAGGTGCAATCGATCCTTCTTACCCGCGAGGGACCGTACAAGCCCGCGGCCAAGCGCAGAAAGGACGATCTCGACAGCGAAGGCGACATCTATCTCGACATGTCCGTCGATGACATCGACCTTGCCAGGTTCCTGACGGGTGGAGAACCGCGTGAAGTTTCGGCCATTTGCACTATTGCCAATGGCAGACCCAACCAGATTTCCTATTCGTTTGAACTGAACGATGGCAGCCTGTTTCATGCGTTCGAGAGTTTTGCGATCGCCGACCTGGAAAGCACGGTTGTGGTGGCTGGAGATCGGGGCACGCTGATCGCCCACGGTACGCTGAACGGCAAGGCTTCGGGTACGCTCATGCGTCGGCATGCAGCCAAGAACGAGCTCGTGCCGGTTCGCGACGGAGATTCGCATGTTGCTGCAGTCGAGGACTTTGTCAGCGCCGGGGAGCGAAGGCTGACCTGGCTGGCACGGGGGTCAGATAATGTGGCCGCCCTTCGCGCCGCGGAGGCTGTGGCCAAGGCCGCCTCGAGGCGCCGCACCGCCACAGTTCAAGGAGGGCAGCAAACGAGCGGCCTCCTCAAGCGAGAGCAATCTGCACAGGATGCTGCGGGCCAGTGAAATGCACCGGCTGGGTCCGTCGTGTTCCGAGCGAATCTTTTATTGCGGAACAGGCGGCTATGGCTTCAGAAGGCATGAGCAGGACCGGATCAGGATTGCCTGGTCTCACGGGATGGCTTTCCCGAATACCCCATTGCGCGGGATATCTGACCCGCGATCTCGGCAATTCGCCCTCCGGTCGACGGGACATCCTCGTCAGTAACGCGCGCGACTGGTCCGCTGATGCTGATTGCGCCGAGCGGGCGCCCCGATTGGTCGAAGACGGGCGCGCCGATGCAGCGCCCTCCAATTGCGGACTCCTCGTTGTCGACCGAATAGCCCCGCTCCCGGATAAGGGGAAATTCCGCACGCAGCTGGTCGACGGTGGTGAGGGTGTTATACGTGTAACGGGGCAGCCCCGGCTCCTTCAGCAGAACGTCCACTTCATCCGCATCAAGCCATGCGAGAATCGACTTGCCGAGAGAAGTGGCGTGCCATGGGTTGACTACTCCCACGGATGCTCCCTGACGCAGCGTCTGCATGGCCTCGATACAGTCCACGACGACAACCTCGTGGCGCAGCCAAAGGGCGAAGCTGACGGTCTCATTGAACTGCTCGTGCAAGGTTTCCAGATAGGGATGGGCTACCGTTCGAACGTCCCTGCGGTGGAGTGATTTCTGCCCAAGAATATAAAGCCCAATGCCAAGGACATAGCGATTTCCATTCACCTTTTCGATGAGCCCATGCCCGACGAGACTGGCCACATAACGTGACGTGGTTGGCTGTCCCAGCCCCACCTCTCGTGCGATCATCGACAGCGACATGGGCTGGTCAGACCGCTCAAGAACGCGCAACACTGCAACCGCCCGATCGACAGCGTCGAAGCGGGCACCTTTTTCCTCATCGGTGAACAGGTCGTTTGGCAAGATCGTCCCAGCAAAATCCCGTAGCAATCGTCCCTTGGTGCTCCAAGTCGAGCCGGCCGTCAATTAAGTCGCGGCGCGGCATCCAGCAACATTCTTGTGTAAGAGTGGTTTGGCGAACGCAGGACGTCATTCGTTCGTCCCGCCTCAACGATGCTTCCGTCCTTCATGATTATGATGGATTGTGCAATTTCGGAGACCAGCGGCAGGTTGTGCGTTATGAACAGCATCGCTAGGCCGTCCCTCTTCAAATCGAGCAGAAGCTCGACCACGGCCGCTTGCACTGACACGTCGAGAGCCGAAGTGATTTCGTCACACACCAGAAGCTTCGGTTTGACCGCGAGCGCGCGGGCCACGGCTACGCGTTGACGCTCACCTCCGGATAAATCTGCCGGGTAAAGGTCGGCAACGCGTTGCGGTAACCGCACGCGGTCGAGAAGCGACCGGACTTCGGCGCCGACCCGTGCTCTATCAGCCAGTCCCGTCAGGCGAACAGCACGAGCGATGCTCTGGGCGACAGATTCCTTCGGGTTGAGAGAGCGATCGGGATTTTGGAACACGATCTGCATGGCGCTGAGATCTGCCTTGGAGCGGCTTGAGACAGCGAATGGCATCGAATGGCCCTCGAACGACAAGCTGCCCGAGGCGTTGCTGTGCAAACCTGTCACGCATCGGCCTGTTGTGGTTTTGCCGCTGCCGCTTCCACCGACCAGACCCACGCACTCGCCTTTGCCAACCGAGAATGAAACGCCATGCACGACCTCGACCTGACCATGAGCCGCGCGCAGGTTCTTCACCTCGAGAATGTTCTGAAATTCAATTGCACCCTCGGCCTCGGGCGCCGCCGCTGGACCATCGGTTACCAGTCGTGGAATAGCGTCGAGCAGCATGCGCGTATAGTCGTCGCTCGGTGCGGCGAAGACCTGCTTGCGGCTCCCTTGCTCGACCATTCTTCCAGAAAGCATGACGGCCACCCTGTCGGCCACGACGTTCACGACCGCAAGGTCATGGGTGACGTAGACCACGCTGGCGCTGCTGGACTTGACCAGCCTCGCTATCAGCTCGAGGATCGTCTGCTGGGTGGATACATCCAGGCCGGTGGTCGGCTCATCCATCACGATGACCTGCGGAGACGTGATGAAGGCCATGGCAATTGCGATGCGTTGCAGTTGACCGCCGCTCAGCTCGAAGGGATAGCGTCTCAAAAACTTTTCATCGTCCGGGAGATCGACGCTCCGCAAAGCATCACGCATCAGTTGCTTCATGCCGGTGCCCGAATGGCCGTGCGCCGCAAGAAGCTCGGCCATTTGCTTGCCGACGGACATGCGGGGGCTGAAGCTCGTCGTCGGATTTTGCGGAACCAGCGATACTTTGCCGCCCTGAAAGGCACGTTTCCCCCGGCCCGAGAGCGAGAGGATGTCGGTGCCGCCGATAAAAATCTTGCCGGACGAAATACGCATTCCGGGCCGCGCAAAGCCTAGCAAACTCAAGGCGACCGACGTCTTTCCAGATCCCGATTCACCGATGATGGCCAGGACTTCACCCCGCTTCACGTGAAGGGAGACGTCACTGACGATTTCGCGGCCGTTCAGATCATGCATGTAAAGCGATTGCACAACGAGCGGGATTGCTTCGGTCATTTCAGATCTCTTTCGACCGACCGACCGAGCGCGCGAAGCTGTCGGCAAGCACGTTGACGGCAACGGAGAAGGCAGCAATTGACAGAGCTGGCGCGAGTGCGATCCATGGCGAGATCGTGATGCCAATGCGGTTTTCGCTGATCATCAGACCCCAATCGGCCGCCGGCGGTGGCAGGCCCAAGCCCAGGTAGCTTAGGGAAGCGTAGAGAATGATCGACCCGCAAAGTCGCACTCCGAAGTCGGCCAGGACCGGTGTCAGCACGTTGGGCAGGATGTCGAGGAAGCAGATTGCAGCCCAGCTTTCCCCGCGCGCGAAGGCAGCTTCGACGTATTCGTTCTTTGAGATATCCATGGTGATCAGTCGCACGATACGGAAGATGCGGGGCGAATGCAGGATCACGATCCCTATGATGACTGTGGGCAGGCTTGGCCCCGTCGAGGCGAGAAGGACGAGAAGAAAGATTGCCGGCGGCAGCGCATAGATCACATCGGAAATGGCAATCAGAAGGATATCGAGCGCGCCTCGCCGCAGGCCCGAGTAGATGCCAAGTGGCACCGCCACAACATAGGCCGCCATTGTTGCGCAAAGCGCGACGACGAGCACAGTCCTTCCGCCATAGAGGAAGCGACTGAAAGTGTCGCGCCCCAGGAAGTCGGTTCCAAGCCAATGCTCGTGGGTTATCGGCGCGAATGGAGCGCCGACGATTTCATCGAAGGCGTAGGGACTGAAAAATGGCCCGAGCGAGGCAAGGGCGACTATGATGACGACCAGGACCAGAGCGATACGAGCTGCTGGCTTCGCCAAGGTCAGGCGCAGGACGGAGCGGCGCATACGGTCAATCCCTTCGGCTAGGTCGTACCGCGCGCCACGCGCAGCCTTGGATTAAGAAGAAGGATCAGCGCTTCGGACACCAGGTTGATCAGCACATAGGTAGCCGTGATGATCAGCGTGATGGCGAGCACCGTCGGCATGTCACGGTTGATGACAGCCTCTGAGAGCGCGCTGCCGATGCCCGGCAGTTGAAAGACGGACTCGGTGACCACCACTCCACCAGCCAACCAAGCCGCGTTCAACGCGATCGTCTGGATGGTCGGTGTGATGGTGTTGGGAAGAACGTGGCGCAGCAATACCCGCGCGGGGCTTATGCCCCTCAGCCGCACCATATAAATGTATTCGGCGCTCAGCACTTCCAGGGCCACCGCTCGAACCATTCGAACGACCTGGGCCAGTGTTGTGCCGAGCAGCGTCAGAACCGGCAATATGAACAGGCTGGTTTGGGATGAGAGGGGGAGGCTGTCGTTGATCAGCGATACCGGCGGCAACCAACGAAGATAAACTGCGAAAAGTACGATCAACACCGTGCCGATGACGAACTCAGGCAGGGCAACGGTCACGATCGTCGGAACCGATATCAGGTGGTCAGCCAATCTGTCTTTGTAGATCGCCGCTGCAATGCCGAGCACGAAGGACAGTGGTATTAGCAGAAGCAGCGATGTGACCGTCAGTATCAGGGTGTTGACGGCCCTTGGCCCAATCGCCTCCCAGACCGACCGCCCGGACGGTATCGACCGACCGAAGTCGCCGGTGAGTGCGCCTCCGATCCAGCTCGCATATTGCACGACTGCGGGACGGTCCATGCCGAACTCGCGCCTGAGCGCCTCAACCGCCGAAGGATCAGCTTTGGCACCAAGCGCAGCCCGGGCCGGATCTCCTGGCAGATACTGGGTGGCGGCAAAAACGACGATGGAGACGGCAAAAAGCGTGACGGCAGCCAGGGTTATTCTTGTCAAAAGAAGCTGGAGCAAAGGCTTGTTCAAGGAGCTCACTCTTCACAAAAAAGGGGGTGCCGCCGCAGCCTGGTCGGCCACGGCGGTTTGCAGCCTACGCGAAATAGACGCTTTCGAACTGATAATAGCCAAGATTTCTCTGGGTGGAGGGAACGATGTTCTTGACCTTGGCACTGGAGGCGTCGAGAAGATCACGGAAGCCCCAGATGATGTAAGCTCCCTCATTCCAGAGGACCTTCTGAGCCTCAACGTAATATTCGCGGCGTTTGGGACCGTCGAATGTGGTCCTTGCCTTGCTTACCCACTTATCGAACTCGTCGCTGGTCCAATCCGGTTCGTTCCAGTAAGCCCCCCGCGCATAGCCTTGCCCGAATTGGGATTCGAGAGTGTGCTGTCCCCAATCCGAACTGCCCATCTGCGTCTTTTTGAAGTTCGGGCCGGAATAGTAGCTGTCGGGCGGCACGACGAGGAGCTCGATGTCGACGCCGATCTTCTTCGCCTGGTTGGCGATGAGGGTTGCCGACGCCTGCATGCCTGGAGCGGCATCCGAGGTGTAGAGGGTGATCGCCTGGCTGTTGTCAAAGCCCGCTTGCTTGAGCAGCGATTTCGCCTGGTCGGGGTCGTAAGCGCGTTGCGGCAGCTCGGAAGCATAGTCTGGATCGGTGATGCAGTGCAGGTCGTTACCAATCCTGCCATATCCCGACAGTGCGTTGTCGAGCAGTTGCTGGCGGTCGATCATGAGCCTGAACGCCTGGCGGACGCGCACGTCGGTAAAGGGCTTCAGGTTCGTCATCATGAATTGATCGGTCGTGGCTCCGCTCTTGGAGCGCAGCAGGGTGAGAGCTGGATTTGCTTCAATCAGGCGCGCAAGACTTCCATCGAGCTGAGCCACGGCATCGACCTGGCCGGCCACCAGCGCATTCATGCGGGCGGTCGGGTCGTTGATCGCGATGAATTCGACCCCATCGAGATAAGGCTGGCCGGGCGTGCGATAGTTATCGCTGCGCGCGAGCGTCACCCGCTGGCCGCGGGACCACGACACGAACTTGAAGGGCCCGGTCCCGATCGGCTTGTCGAAATCTGTCGTGCCGTCCTTCATGAGGAACATGACCTTGCTGCCCAGCACTTGCGGCAGCAGCGCATAGGGCTGTTTCAACGCCACTTCGACGGTATTGGCATCGAGCGCACGCACACCTTTCGGCTCCAGGAGCGGCGCCAGGTTGGGATAGGCATCGGCCTTGTTGTCGGAATTGAGGATGTACTGAATGGTATAGACCACATCCTTTGCCGTGAAAGGTGCGCCATCATGCCAGACCACACCTTTCTTGAGCTTGATTTTCCAAACGTTGCCCTCGGCGTTGTGAGTGAAGTCATCCGCCAACTTGTTGTAGAGATTACCATCCTTGTCGAAGTCCGTGAGCCGGTCGAAGACCGACTGGGCGACGGCGAAATCCATATCACCTGTCGAGATGAAGGGGTTGAGCGACGATTTCGCCCCGGCAGCTCCAAGGCCGACGCGGAGCGTCCCTCCCCGCTTCGGTTCGTCGGCCAGGGCGGGGCGAAGCCCCGCCCCGGCAAGCATCATGCCGGTGCCCAACAACAAGCCTGTCTTCAGCACATCGCGCCGCCCGATAAGCGTCGAATCTGCCTTGGGGGGATACACGTCCTTCCTCATTTCCTCATTCCCTCTGTTTTGATGGTTTGTTTTGGCTCATTAACTCAACGAACGGACGGGCAACGCCTGTCACGTCTCAGGCAAGCAGTCCGGCATGCTTGAGAGCCTTCAGGATGTTTTCCTGATCCTCCTTGGCCAAGTCGCCATTGGGCTTGCGCGGTTCACCTACCTTGCGGCCCTGGGCGTTGATCGCGAACTTAATGCGGGCGGGGAAATTGACGCTCTTGGTCATCTCCCGTGCCAGCGGTGCGATCTTGTCCGTCAGCTTGCGTCCGAGGACGTAATCACCGGCGGTGTGCGCGGCAAAGATCGCCCCGTACTGCTTTGGAATGACCGTGTTGATGCCGGAGATCGAAGCCTGCGCGCCGAAAAGAAAGCTCGCAATGTTCACGCTATCGGCGCCGGCAGCGATGGCGACGCGGTCGCCCACCGTCTGGACCAGCTCCGTCACCGGCTCCAGCGCCACTTCCTTCACGCAGATGACCTCCGGCAGCTGAGCAATGCGCTGCATGACGGACGGCGGGTTGAAGAAATGGTTGTAGTAGATGATGGGCAAAGATGTCGCCCTCCCGACGTCCTGGATGAACTTGTCCAGCCCATCCCCCGAGGGGGTATTGTAGATTGGGGGGCCAAGCATCAGCGCGCAGGCGCCGGCCTGCTGGGCGAGCAGACCACGCTTTATCGCGTCGCGAGTGGTGGTCGTGATTATCCCGGCGATCACGCGCAGCTTGCTGTTTGCCGTGGCTGTTTCGACCAAGAGTCCAAGTTCTTCGGCGGAAAGCTCATCCCCGGAACCGGTGCTTCCGCCGACCACGGCAAGGCGAATGCCAGCGCCTTCCATGAACCGAAGCTCACCCTTGAACAGCTCCAGGTCGAGATCACCATCGGGTCTGAAGGTCGAGACGAGTGGCGGGATGATCCCCTTGATCTCGTCTTTTTGAAGCACAGTCGCCATTGCCAATCCTTATTTCACTCAGTGAAAGTAACTATTACTGGATGAACATCCCGCGAAGTGCCGAGGTTGTCAAGAGGTTTCGCGGCCGTGGCTCCGAATGAACAAGAGCGACGTGCCGCTCCTGGTTTTCAGGCGGCAGGACCCGGTGAGCGTCAGAACTCATTCATTGCGTGGGGCTAAAAAACCCATGGGCTACAAGCGCCGTCAGATGACGATCGTTGTGGCGAAGCCCGCAGCTCGCGGCTGCGAGTTGGCATCGAGCCAGGTGCGCGGCCAAGACGCCAATACCTTGCATTGGTGGGGCGACCGCGCCTGTACTCAAGGCGCGCCAACGCCTCAGTCGATCCTTAAAGATCGTGATCTTGCGGAACGGATCATCCCGAAAACGCTATCCGTTGCATCCGTCACTCGGATCACGATTTCCAGTGTCCCGCCACGTGGCATTACTGGCGCCTTGGCAGGAAACGCGGGGAGGCCATAAAGCCGGTCGCCGTTGGCCCCAATCGAAATCGATGATGAGGGACCAAGCGGGCTGAGCCGCTGTCGTCAACGGCCAATTGCCGTCAGCTATTGTCCGTTGCGCAGATCGCTGATCTTGGCCACAGAAAGCCGGACGTCCGAGAAAACAGCGGTCGTCCCCTCGCCCGTCGGCGATTGAACGCCGAGTCCTACACGCACCGGCCGCCTTTCGACGCCGGGCAGAGTGAACCAGCGCAGGAAATTCCAGTATTTGCCGTCTTCGGAAAAATGGAACGCGATCGTTTCTCCGTCGCAATAGGCACGCAGCCACACATGGTCGCCCGAGTGACGGGGCCCGTCCGAGTCATCGGATGTACCGCGAGTCACCACGCTGACAATGGTGGGCTTGCGCGCGGCGGAAAATTCGAAGGCGATCTTCGCCCAGTTGTCGTCATCGCACTCGATGAAGATCGCGCCGGCGTCGTATGGAGACGCGAATTCGACAGAGACCCTGGCAGACAGTGCAAAATGCTGCTCGTCGATCTCGCGCACCACTCGCGTGACATTCGCGACACGGCTTTTGCCGCTTGGGGCGAAGAACCAGTCCGTGCGAGCATTGGCCCGCAGCCGAACCAGATCGTCCTCAATTACCGCGATACCGTTGTCGGCTCCTTCAACGCGCATGCCGTTGAGCTTCATGTTCTTCCTTTCAATCTTTCAATCTAACAGCTCCGCCGGGAAACCGCCGGCTTAACCAGCTCGAACAATGCTCGGAACCGGGCCCTTGGCGCCGACACTTGATCGCCGGCTGACGCGAGGCACTGACGATCGCCAGAGACCGGTCGAAAAGTCATCAGGGATGGAGTTCTACGGCCAGCCACACCGAATCGGTATCCGCGTAGTAGCGGTGCCAGGGGTAGGTCCACTCATTCTTGCCGGTAACCCTGCAAAACGGGTCGTGCGAGTAACCGACTGGCATCACCACGTCTTCATAAATTGTGGTTTCGTCGCGCAGTCGAAATTTCTGCATCCGTCCCGAGCCATGGATTTGTGTGTGTGTTTCGAGGAAGCGGTGCTCATTGTGGATGAAGCAGTCAGTGTCGCCCGGCGACCACCAAAGGTTCAGCTTGAGCGTGAACGTCTGTGGAGAGCCGGGTGATGCGCGCTCATTGGTGAATACCAGAGGATCGGTGCTGACCGTGCCGATCTCATCCTGCGGGGAAATGAACAGCGGCGTGTCGCGTGGGAAACTCTTTATTCGATTGCCAAGCCAGTCCCAGCCGCGGAACATGCAACCGCCCAGATTGGTGGCTTTTCGCACCTTCAGAAGCGCTGCCCGTTCCGCGGACTTGATCTGCCCGCCCTTCAGCCATGTCGACTTCCAGGCTGGCACGATCGCCGGGTGCTCATCGCCGGTGATCATCGCGCTGGGACTGATGTTTACAACGACGGCATCTTCAACTGGATAGTCGCGGACATCTTCGACGAGCTTGGCGAAGATGAAGTCGTCGGCAAACGAAAGGTCTCTCGTCTGGTTCGGCACGGCTTTGTCGTCCATCATCAAGGTCTACCTGCGCCAGACCACACCACAATGCGGGAGCCAAAAGAAGTGCGCGTCTGGACGATTCTTGTCGTAAGTTGACGCCGCTTCTGCGTCATTTCGCGAAAGGACGCCGCATCCCGCGCGGCCAAGCCGAGCTTGGCGGCTCGGTGTCTGAGCCCTCGGTCCGGGCCAGCATCGAATGCCTAAACCACCGCAAACTTTCTCTCCTAGCGCGTCACCCTGCTTCGACGTTCCATGGTTTGCGAACTTGTCATGTGCTCGCGATGTTTGCCTACTGTGGAAGATCGGCAGGGCCAGCTTCGACATGCGTTCTACAGATGATCGGACAGGACGGAGATCCGTCGGGCCAGAATCTGGCGCGACTCTGCCGCGGAGCTCAGGCTGGAATTCGATCAGAGGATATCGAACCCATGACAAGGTATGGATCGGCGCTCCTGGGGATTCGACCACGAGATGAAATCATGCAGACCACCTGTGACTATATTGTCGTTGGCGGTGGCTCCGCCGGATGCGTGATTGCCGCGCGGCTTTCCGAAGATCCTGATGCCTCTGTCTTCCTGTTGGAGGAAGGCCCGCGCGACTTCAACCCCTACATCCATATACCCGGTGCCTACTACAAGACCGCTCAAGGGTCCCTCTTGAAACGGATTGTCTGGGAGCCGACCGCAGCCCAGTCGCGCACGGAACAGCCGACCATGGTCCAGGCCCGAGTGCTCGGCGGTGGCAGTTCAGTTAACGCAATGATCTATATACGCGGCGCTCCATCCGACTATGCGCGCTGGCAAGCACTCGGCGCCGATGGCTGGAATTATGATGATGTGCTGCCCTACTTTCTGCGGTCGGAAGACAACAACCGGTTCTGCAACCAGACCCACGGCGTAGGGGGACCGCTGGGCGTTTCCGACATCGATCACATCCACCCCCTCACGCGCGCCTGGCTGCAGGCGTGCCAGCAGGCTGGGCTGCCCTATAATCCTGATTTCAATTCGGGCGACCAGGCCGGCTGCGGTCTTTACCAGATCACTGCCAAGAACAGGCGGCGCAGCAGTGCCGCGACGGCGTTCATCAAACCCGCTCGCCACCGACCCAATCTCCAGGTTCGAACGGGATCCACGGTCACGCGGATTATTGTAGAGAAGGGGCGTGCTGTCGGGGTGGAGTATGTGGCGAAGGGCCGCAAATGGGTGCTCATGGCCAGTCGCGAAGTGATTTTGTCGGCAGGTGCGATTGCCTCGCCGAAATTGCTGATGTTGTCGGGAATCGGCCCGGCCGACGCTTTGCGCGGCCATGGCATTCCTGTCGTTGCCGATCTGCCGGGGGTCGGACAGAACCTGCAGGACCACATCGAAGTTTCACTCGTCTATCAGTTGAACGGACCCCACAGCTACGACAAATACAAGAAGCCGCTTTGGAAAGCCGCGGCTGGCCTGAATTATCTGCTGTTCAGGGATGGCCCGGCTTCTTCGAACCTGATCGAGGGAGGCGCGTTCTGGTGGGGCAACGCAAGCGAACCGATCCCGGATGTGCAATATTTCATGGTCGTGGGTGCGGGCATTGAGGAAGGGATTGACGCCGTCCCCGGCGGAAACGGCTGCACGATAAATCTGGGACAAATCCGGCCTCGGTCTCGAGGGGAAGTGACGCTCAAAAGCGCCGATCCTTATGCCAATCCACGCGTGGCGCCACGGTACTTTTCCGATCCCTATGATCTCGATGCGGTGGTTGAAGGGACCATGGGAGCCTTCGAAATCATGGAGCAGCCGGCCATCCGGCGCTACATAGCATCAAGGCAAGTCCCCTCCCCCGCAACAACGACGCCAATCCAGGTAAGAAGGTTTTGCCAAGAGGTAGCGCATGCAGCGCTTCATCCCGTCGGTACCTGCCGCATGGGCCATGACGATATGGCGGTCGTCGACCCGAGGCTCCGCGTTCACGGTGTCGAAGGTCTTCGCGTGGCCGACGCATCCGTCATGCCAACCATCGTCTCGGGCAATACCAACGCCGTTTGCATCATGATCGGCGAAAGAACAGCGGATTTCATCAAGCAAGGAAAGTAGGATCGCCTGACCTTGATAGCCGTGAAGATAAGGGCCGACGATCGTCGCTCAGTGCCCTCGGTGACCTGCGCCTCAATTCGCAAGCATTTGGCCCCCCTGAGAGCCACATTCCGTTCCCGTGCGTTAGCAGCTGCGAAGCTCTTCAAAGCAGTCGAGAAGTATCGTATGCTATCGCATGGTCGATTCTTTAGTCCAGCTATCCAGGCAGCGGCAGAAGCCAAGCGACAGCCTGCATTGGACAACACCGAGGACGCGGATTACCAGCGAGCGAGTTCGCCACACCCGCGCTCGAGCCATGCCGCACCTTGCGAGGCATGGTAGCGGTTCTTGCTAGCGCACTGCGCCGCCCAGAACGAAACCGGCTTTGAACTGCCTCGAGAGTGCCAGATAGAGGACCACGACAGGCAGTGAATAGATAATGGAGTAAGCCGCGATCGCGCCGTAGTCGATGGACGTGGCATTGACGAAACCAAAGAGCCTGACCGGAGCAGCTTGCTGATTGTCGGAACTGATCAGCACAAGCGGTATCAGGAAGCTCCCCCAAGCGTTTACGAAACCAAACAGAGCTGCCGACGCGAGACCAGGCATTGTCAGTGGAAGTATCACCGACCACAATACGTGCCATGTCTTTGCCCGCTCGATATAGGCGGCCTCTTCCAGATCGCGCGGTATGGCATCGATGAAGTTCTTTATGAGATAGATCTGGAAGGGGAGTGCGGTAACCCCGAGCAGCACCGCCGTCGGGAACATCGTCAGAAGCCCGGCGGAGCTAAACATCTCATACATTGGCACTATGAGGATCGTGATCGGAACGCCCGATAGAAACAGAATGCCCAGCAGGATCGGGCCTTTCCAAACGATGTGATGACGTGAAAAGGAGTAGGCGGCAAAGAAGGCCGCAACCGTACCAATGGTCGACGCGACGAGGGATATCACCAGGCTGTTGCGCAGCGCGGCCAGGTTTCCTGACTCAAGAGAGACGATGTAATGCTCTGCGGTAAGGACTGGCAGCTTCGTCTGAAAAGTTGCGTTCTTATCAACCGAAGCCAGTGCAAGCCATAACATGGGCACCGCAAAGAAAATTGAGAGTGCAGAAATTACGATGTTGCTGAAAACCTTGGAAAAGCTCCAGCGATTGACCTTATTGGGTGTCAGATGAGACCAGGGCGGCAACTCGGTCGATCTGCTAGGCTGAATTTCTCGAGTCATTTAAGTCAGTCCCACTTGCGCGATTTGTATCAGGCTCACCGGCGGGCGCACTATTGTCGGCGGCGGGCCAGCCGGTGAGCGTTTGCGTTGCCATTTCCCGCGTCCGCATCTCGCCCCGCCGTGGCACGCTTGCCGCGGCGGGATAGAGGTATCTCATCGGCGCTGTTTCCCGAGAAGGACGAATAGCCCTCCCAGGACGGCCGAGATCAGGACAATCACGTTGCCGAGCAAGGCTGAATAACCCAAGTTGAAGAACTTGAAGCCTTGCAGATAAGAATAGACCGGCAAGATATTTGTCTGATTTCCAGGGCCTCCGGCGGTCATCAGGTAGACAAGCGTAAAATTGCCAAAGGTGAGAAGTGTCATTAGAAGTGCGGATGTGACGATCGTGGATCTAAGCATCGGCAAGGTCACCTTGAACAACGTCTGGGCGCGAGACGCTCCTTCCAGCCTGGCGGCAGCCAGTATCTCCTCGGGTACGTTGCGAAGCGCGGCCGAGAACATAATCATCGCGAGCCCCGCGAGCGACCAAGAATTCGCCAGGCAAACAATCAGCATGGCTTGGTCATACAGCAAATCATAGTTTGGGTTTCCCAGCAGGGTCGGAATAATTCCGGACTCGGTGCTGCTTGCTTTCCAAACAATGGCAATTGTCGTAGGCGGCAATGTCCATGCGACAATTGCCAAGGCGCCTGCAATCTGGCGGATCAATCGCAAACAATCCTGCATGGCAATTGCCATGACAAGGCCGAGCAGGGTCGCGCCCACTGCTCCCGACCCGACCACAAACAAGACAGTTAGCCAGATCGATTGATAAAAAGTCGCGTCGTGAACCAGGGTATTTACATTTGCCCATCCCGTGAAGCGGTAGTTCACGGCGTGCAGCCCAATGAGCTGAAGGTTTGTAAAGCCCAGATAAATCGCATACACGACGGGCACCAGAAACAAACCAAGCAGCAGCACGGTGGCCGGCGCGAGCAGCACGAGGCTCGCCGGGTTGAAGCGCGCCTTGTCAAGGCGCGCTTCAAGGCGCAATTTTTCGGGCAACCCTAAGGTATTTGCGGGCGCGTTTTGGGTTACCGACATCTGCGCATTCCTCTACGGCTCGACGCGATCGTCGCCGAGTTGGTTGACGACGTATTCCCGCATCGTCTTCACGACGTCATCGATAGACGTCTCGGGCTTGAGAACCAGAGTTTCCGTAGCCTGCGCTACAGCAAAGCTCCAAACGCTGTATTCAGTGCTGGCCGGCATGCTGTGTGCGTTCGCGATCAGTTTTGAATACTCCACCTGAAACGGCTTCTTGGCAAAGGCCACATAGCCAGGATCCTCGGCATACGCCGGCACTGGGGGCACAAGGCCGCCATATTGGTCGAGCTCAACCATGTTGGCCTTCTTCTGCATGATGTCGATCAGGGACCAGGCCAACTTCATGTTCGAGGCCTTGCTGTTGACCGACAGGCTCCACCCACCGAAGGACGCGGCGAAGCCCGGCGCCTGGCCAAGCGATGTTGGCAAAGGAGCGAGTGCGATCGAGTTGTCGGGATCATCCCAGCAGGGCGTGCAGATCGTCTTGTTCCACATGGTCGGCCAATAGTTGCCGGCAAATCCGATGCCGAGCTCGTGCTTTGGCATATGCTGGGCGCCGTTGTTTGGAGCGTTGGCATCCAAGATCTGGGAGGCGGGCGCCAGCAATCCCTCGGCAGCGGCATCGCGGTAGAAGCTCAGCATCTCGCGCATGCCCTTGCTGTCCACCACCCACTTCTTGGTCTTTTCGTCGAAGATGGTCGGGTCGCTGGAAGCCGAGATGAGCAGGCCGGCGCCCATGAGCGTACCCTCCGAACCCTGCGCCGTTCCGGTCATGAGCCATATCGGCCATACGGAGGGGGCGCTCTTCTTGATGGCTCGGGCGGCGTCGAGGATGTCTTTCCACGATTTCGGGCTCCAGTCCTTTGGCAGGCCCGCCTTGGCGAAATTCTCACGATCATAGAGCAGGCCGAAGGTGTTGACGCCTTCGCTCACGGCATAGACCTTGCCGTCAATGGTCCCTTCCTGCTTGATGGGTTCGGGATAGGACTGCCACCAGTCGCGAGACTTCAACTCATCATCCAACGGTGCCAGGAGCCCGCTGCCGGACCATTGACCGGCGCTTTGCGCCGCAATCTGGATCACGTCGGGAGCGGTAGCCGGTGAATTCATAAGAAGGCTGAGCTTGGTGTTGAAATCATCGAAGCTGCCAGGAATCGGGATTGGTTCCAGGGTGGCACCGGGGTTGGCGGCCTCGAACTGGGTTTTCATCTCACCGAACCATTTCTTGGCCAATTTCGGGGAACTCATGAAGTAATCCTGGCTGTAGGCGACCTTCAAAGTGTCACCGGCCATTGCCGAACTGCCGGCAGCAATCGTTGCGCCGAGCATGACCGTCGCGCTAAGCAGCGCAGATCGAAACCCAGAAAGCATTTTGGTCTTCATGGCAAAGGTTCCTTCCATTCTTCAGTTGATTGGCTGAGCGGGACGAAATTCGGATCTTTCCGATTGTCCCGGGGGGTCTTTTCGCAGCGTGTTTCCGGTTACTGCATCGAAGAAATGCAAGTCCACCGGATCGAATACGAGGTCGACCGTCTGACCGATCCGGATAGGTGCGAAGCTCGGGAACTTGGAATTTACTTCGGTTCCTCGGACGTTCACGAGGACGAAGGTCTCCGAGCCGGTCGTTTCAACTCCGCCGACGATGCCCTGCATCTTCTGAGTGCATCTCGACGGGGCGTCCTTCGTCCAGTGTATGTCGTCTGGGCGAATTCCAAGCTCGACGGACGAGGGAAGATCCTTGCCGGCGAGATATTGCCCAGACACGGAAAACTCTGTTCCAAGGCATTTGACGTCCACCGAACCGCCGGTCGCCGAAAGCGCGGCGGGGAGGATATTCATCTTGGGTGACCCGATGAACGTTCCGACAAATTTGTTGGCGGGTGCTCGGTAGAGGTTGGCTGGCGTATCAACTTGCAGAATGCGTCCCTGGTTGAACACTGCGATGCGGTGACCCATCGTCATCGCTTCGACTTGGTCATGGGTCACATAGACCGTGGTCACCCCTACGCGGCGCTGAAGCTCAGCAATCTCCGTCCTCATCCGCGTGCGCAAACCGGCGTCCAGGTTCGAGAGCGGTTCATCGAGCAGGAAGATTCGTGGCTGGCGGATCATCGCACGCCCAAGCGCCACTCGCTGACGTTGGCCACCGGATAGTTCATCCGGACGTCGCCGAAGCAGGGATTCCAGTCCTACGAGAGAGGCTACATGCTTGACGCGCTCGGCTATCTCTGCCTTGGGCTCGCCCCGAACCGTCGGTCCGAAAGCGAGGTTCCGCTCAACAGTCATATGAGGATAAAGAGCGTAGCTTTGGAAAACCATCGCGACGTCGCGTTGGCCAGATGGCAGGAGCGTGATGTCCTTGTCGTCCGACCAGATCCGACCGAAGGAAGGCAACTCAAGCCCGGCAAGCATCTTCAGCGTCGTGGTTTTGCCACAACCGGAAGGCCCGACGAAGACCATGAACTCGCCGTCCCTGACTTCAAGCTGAAGGTCGTATATGGCGGCATAGTTGCCGTAGACCTTCCATACGTTCTCGAAGCGGATCATGGCTGCGATTCCGAAGGCCAAGAGAAATCGGTCGTCCACACGCAAGGCATGAGGGCGCACTCCTTTATTCGACAGGTGCGGGCAACGTTCTTTTACTGCGATCTAGAACGCACTGGACGGCGCGAGCCATGGCAAGACGGCCGACCCTGTGTGGTCAAAACCTCCCTTGTCGATCGCATTCTTTGGTGTCCGGTTCTGCGCGAGGCAGGGATCATGTTGTTGTTTTCGTAACACCGGAGCGACCCGACTTGCCCGGTATTTGCCGCCGTTTCCGCTCGAACAGCAATTTCGCAGGGGGGCGAATGTTGTTGCAGCAAGACGCGGGGAGTGCGTCACCCTGCTAAAGAAAGCGGTCAATTCGGGGATTTTGCGCCCAGCTGACGCTTTCCTACGTTATCACATTTAGGTGAACGAGTCTTAAGTTCCAAATGGTCGGCAGGTGCGGAACTGGATCGCCTATCGGCAAGCCAGGATCCTTACCGCGTCGCTATGCGTCGGCTATCGGTGACTTGCGAAATTGCTCGAGTATCCGCTCTTGCCGATGACTGGTGACATTAGAGCGAAGGTTACCAGTTCTCATTGGCTTTCCCGCTGGAGAGGCAAAGCTTTGCTTCGCACGGGCAGCGGCGGTTGACGAAGATGAGGATAGCGGGCGGAGGTCGTCGAAAGTGAAGGAAAGCTCGACCATCCCCTCGGCCATCCGAATCAGCCGCTTCTTTTGCAGTCTCTTTTTCCTGGGTGGCGGCGTCGGCATTGGTGCCTGGGCATCCTCCCTACCAGTGCTCAGCGTTCAGATGAACCTCGCCAAGGGTCAACTTGGACTCGTCCTGATTTGCTTCGCTCTGGGCGCGATCGCGATGATGACAAACGTCGGCCGCTTGGTGGTGATTGTTCCGAGCGGTCTACTCAGCCTAATGGGTTCGCTCACATTCGGCTTCGCGCTGTTGGCTCTTCCTTGGGCCGGAGGAGCCCTTTCCATGGCAATGATTGTGTTCCTTGCCGGTGCCGGATTTGGAACGCTGGACGTGTCGATGAACACAGACGCCTCGGCCTTGGAGCGTCTTATGCGCCGGCAGGTGATGTCCTCATTCCATGCCATGTTTAGTTTTGGAAGCTTGGCCGGCGCTGTGGTTGTGGGGCGGATACTGTCAGGTGGCGGCGATTTAAGCCGTTGCCTTGGGGTTACCGGAATTGGAGTTGCGACGGTTGCGCTCTTCGCCTGGGCTGGATGGAACCAGTTCAGCTGGATCCACGCCCCTGCCGCCGCTTTCGAGGCTGGGGACGCTCGATCCCAAAGTTCCTTCAACAAGCATCTTTATCTCCTGGGCGGTCTAGCATTTTTAGCAATGCTGGCCGAGGGAGGAATGATCGATTGGAGCGCGATCTATATCGTGACGCAATCGGGTGGATCGGAAAGCGCGGGAGCTTACGGCTTCGCAGCGTTCTCGACGATGATGGCAATCGGGCGCCTGTTCGGCGACGCCATCGCCAACACAATCGGCCAGGTGCGAACACTGCGCTACTGCGCGGTCGTTTGCGCATGTTCAGTGCTCGCAATGGTCCTCATGGGCGGCAATCTTATTATTGTTTTCGTGGCGCTCACAGTTTGTGGTCTTGGCCTCGCCAACATCGTGCCCACCCTTTTTGCGGCCGCAGGCCGTGTGGGCGGCAAGTCTGCTGCTCGTGCCATGTCAACTGTGACGACAATCGGATATGCTGGACTGCTGTTGGGGCCAGGATTGCTAGGGCTGATCGCTCAAATCTCCTCGCTCGCGGCCAGCTTCGGCGTCATCGCGCTTGCATTTGTCGCAATTTCTTTGTTGGCGCGATCTCTGATGCACAGAAGCTGACTACACCGACCGTCACTTTGAAGATCGGTCTAGTCCGCGTACGCCGTAAAGAGTTGACACAGCCACTCCTCATCGTCCAACGTATGCGCCTCACCAGGGGAGTCCCGGCAAGGGGCTGAGATACTGCTATCGCGCGCAGTGACCCGTTGAACCTGATCCAGTTCATACTGGCGTAGGGACGGTGCGAGGTTTCGCGGGTCGGCAATCCGGCTTCGGTATTCGGGCAGTGCCCGCGTCCTGCGCGAAGCGTCACTTCCTCCTCATCGCGTGGACTGGGTCTCCGTTGCACTTGAGCAAGGAGGCTCACTCATGAATGCCCACACCCCGACCGTCACCGTCGGCGAATTGCCCGCTTCGAAGAAGGTCCACAAACCTGGCCAACTTCACCCGGGCCTGCGTGTCCCGATGCGCGAGATCTCGGTTCACCCGAGCGCCGGCGAGCCGCCGGTCACGGTCTACGACGCGTCCGGTCCCTATACCGACACGACGGTGAAGACCGAGATCGAGCGCGGCTTGCCGCGGCTGCGCGAGGCATGGATAGAGGCGCGCTGCGATGTCGAACGCTACGAGGGCCGCACGATCAGGCCCGAGGACAACGGCTTCGTCTCCGCCGATCGGCTGACGCCGGAGTTCCCGGTGCGTAACAGGCCATTGCGCGCCACCGGCGGCCGTGCCGTCACCCAGCTTGCCTATGCGCGCGCCGGCATCATCACGCCCGAAATGGAGTTCGTCGCCATCCGCGAAAACCTCGGCCGCGAGCAGTTACGTTCGAAACTTCAACGTGATGGCGAGAGCTTCGGCGCCGCGATCCCGGATTTCGTGACGCCGGAATTCGTTCGCGACGAGGTGTCGCGCGGCCGCGCCATCATCCCGTCCAACATCAACCACCCCGAAAGCGAGCCGATGATCATCGGCCGCAATTTCCTGGTGAAGATCAACGCCAATATCGGCAACTCCGCCGTCACCTCGTCGATGGCCGAGGAGGTCGAGAAGATGGTGTGGGCCATCCGCTGGGGAGCCGATACGGTGATGGACCTCTCGACCGGGCGCAACATCCACAACATCCGCGAATGGATCGTGCGCAATTCGCCGGTGCCGATCGGCACGGTGCCGATCTACCAGGCGCTGGAGAAGGTCGGCGGGATCGCCGAGGCGCTGACCTGGGAGCTTTTCCGCGATACACTGGTCGAGCAGGCCGAACAGGGCGTGGATTATTTCACGATCCATGCCGGCGTGCGCCTGCCCTACATTCCGCTGACCGTCGACCGTGTCACCGGCATCGTGTCGCGCGGCGGCTCGATCATGGCCAAGTGGTGTCTGCATCACCATAAAGAGAGTTTCCTCTACGAGCATTTCGAGGAGATCTGCGACATCGCCAGGGCCTATGACGTGGCGTTTTCGCTCGGCGACGGCCTTCGCCCCGGCTCCATCGCCGATGCCAACGACGCCGCCCAGTTCGCCGAATTGGAAACGCTTGGAGAGCTCACCAAGATCGCCTGGGCCAAGGACTGCCAGGTGATGATCGAGGGCCCCGGCCATGTTCCCATGCACAAGATCAAGCAGAACATGGACAAGCAGCTCGCGGTCTGTGGCGAAGCGCCCTTCTACACGCTTGGGCCGCTCACCACCGACATCGCGCCAGGCTATGACCACATCACGTCAGGCATCGGCGCGGCGATGATCGGCTGGTTCGGAACGGCGATGCTTTGCTATGTCACGCCGAAGGAGCATCTCGGCCTGCCCGACCGCGACGACGTCAAGACCGGCGTCATCACCTACAAGATCGCCGCACATGCTGCAGACCTCGCCAAGGGCCATCCAGCCGCTAAGGTCAGGGACGATGCGCTGTCCAGGGCGCGCTTCGAGTTCCGGTGGGAGGACCAGTTCAACCTGTCGCTCGATCCCCAGACGGCGCGCGCCTTCCACGACGAAACCCTGCCGAAAGAGGCGCACAAGGTGGCGCATTTCTGCTCCATGTGCGGCCCCAAATTCTGCTCGATGCGGATCTCGCACGACATAAGGGCGGAAGCGCAGAAGGAAGGGCTCGCGGCTATGGCGGCCAAGTACCGGGATGGCGGCGATCTTTACATGCCCGTGGACGGCACCTTGGAGCGCACGGATACGCCATGAAGGTGCTCATTCGCGGCGCTGGCGTCGCCGGATTGACGCTCGCGCACGAGCTGGCAACGCGCGGTGCCGATGTGACCCTGGTCGAAAAGCGCGAGGAGATCGCCGGCAATGCCTCCTGGCAGGCCGGCGGAATGCTCGCGCCTTGGTGCGAGCGCGAGAGCGCTGATGAGGCGGTGCTCACACTCGGACGCGACGCGGCCGACTGGTGGGACGCGGCATTGCCCGGCCATGTCTCGCGAAACGGGACATTGGTGCTGGCGCCTGCCCGCGATGTCGGCGAGCTGGACCGGTTCGGCCGCCGCACATCCGGCTTCAGACAGCTCGACGCCGGTGAGATCGCGGCCTTCGAACCAGCCCTCGCCGGCCGGTTCGGGCGCGGGCTGTTCTTTGCTGACGAAGCGCATCTCGACCCGCGCAAGGCGTTGCTTGCGCTGGGCGACAAGTTGCTCGGCTTGGGCGCGCGTTTCGAATTCGGCCGCAGCATCGTGTCGGCTATCGCGGATATCGAGGTGGACTGCACCGGCATCGCCGACAAACGCCCGGATTTGCGCGGTGTCCGCGGCGAGATGCTCATCCTGCGAACAGCGGAGATCTCGCTAGCCCGGCCAGTACGCCTGCTTCATCCTCGGATCCCGATCTACGTGGTGCCGCGTTCGGAAAACCTCTTCATGGTCGGCGCGACGATGATCGAATGCGATGCCACGGGTCCAATCACCGCGCGTTCCACCATGGAGTTGCTCAGTGCCGCATACGCTCTGCACCCGGCCTTTGGCGAAGCCGAGCTGGTTGAAACGGGTGCGGGCGTGCGCCCCGCATTCGCTGACAACCTGCCGAGCGTCGAGCGCGACGGAAGCAACTTTCGCATCAACGGTCTCTACCGCCATGGCTTCCTGCTGGCGCCGGCCATGGCGCGGCAGGCCGCCAACATCATCCTGGGAAATCCAGCAGCAAAGGAGTCCGCTCTTGAAGCTCATCGTTAACAGCAAGAGCCACGACGTCGCGGCCGAGACGCTTGCCGCCCTGCTGACCGAACTCGATTTTGAAGGTGGCTGGCTCGCCACGGCGCTGAACGGCGAGGTCGTGCCGGCAAAGGAACGCGACCGCTGCCGGCTCACTGAGGGCGATCGCATCGAGATCCTCTCTCCGATGCAGGGAGGTTGATCCAAATGATCGAACTCTACGGACAAAAATTCTCATCGCGCCTTCTGCTTGGCACGGCGCTCTACCCCTCACCTGCCGTCATGGCCGAGGCTGTCAAGGCGTCCGGCGCAGAGATCGTCACCGTGTCGCTTCGCCGCGAGACCTCCGGCGGCAAGGCCGGCGGTCAGTTCTGGTCGCTGGTCCAGTCGCTGGGCGTTCGCGTCCTGCCCAACACCGCCGGCTGCCATTCGGTGCGGGAGGCAGTCACGACGGCACAGATGGCGCGTGAGGTGTTCGGCACCAACTGGATCAAGCTCGAAGTGATCGGCAACCACGATACGCTGCAGCCTGATGTCTTCGGGCTGGTCGAAGCGGCAAGGATCCTTGCCTCGGAAGGCTTCGAGGTCTTCCCATACACGACCGACGATCTCGTCGTTGCCGAGCGGCTGCTTGAGGCCGGCTGCCGGCTGCTGATGCCCTGGTGCGCGCCGATCGGCTCCGCGCGCGGGGCGCAAAACCCCGATGCGCTTAGAAGCCTGCGCGGCCATTTCCCCAACGTGCCGCTGATCGTCGACGCTGGCATCGGCCGCCCTTCGCACGCCGCAGCCGTTATGGAGCTCGGCTACGACGCAGTGCTGCTCAACACGGCCGTGGCCAAGGCCGGCGATCCCGTGGCCATGGCCGCGGCGTTTGGCAAGGCGATCGAAGCTGGCTGGGGGGCCCATTGCGCCGGCCTGCTCGAGCCGCGCGACATGGCCGTCCCCTCTACCCCAGTCATCGGCATGGCAGCATTGTCATGAAGCTCGATCCGTTCTACCTGATCGTCGATTCCGCCGCCTGGGTCCAACGTCTCGTGCCGCTTGGCGTGAAGCTTGTGCAACTGCGCATCAAGGACCTGGACGAAGCTTCGCTGCGCCGCGAGATCCGCGCTTCGAAGGCGGTATGCGACCGCCGCGGCTGTCAGCTCATCGTAAACGACTACTGGCGTATCGCGATCGAGGAGGATTGCGATTTCGTCCATCTCGGCCAGGAAGATCTGGCCGCCGCCGATGTGAAGGCCATCCGCAGGGCGGGTGTGAGGCTTGGCCTGAGCACCCACGACGACGCCGAACTTGAGACCGCGCTGCAGGCCGAGCCCGACTATGTCGCGCTTGGCCCGATCTACCCAACCATCCTCAAGGCGATGAAATGGGCACCGCAGGGGCTTGAGCGCATCGCTTTGTGGAAGCAGCGCGTAGGCAACATCCCGCTCGTAGCCATCGGCGGACTCACCGCCGAGCGAATTGCAAATGTCTTCGCGCACGGCGCGCAAAGTGCGGCGGTCGTCACCGACATCACTCGCAACATGCGCCCCGAGGCACGCACGGCCGAATGGCTGGCGGCGACAGCCCAATGGCGATGACGCCGCACGTGCTCGTCGTAGCTGGTTCAGATTCGAGCGGCGGCGCCGGACTAGCCCGCGACGTCGAGACCTTATCTGCGCTTGGACAGCGCAGCTGCCTCGCCGTCACGGCCGTCACGGTACAGACGCACGAGGACGTCGAGCGCATCGAATACATTTCGCCGGACCTCATCGCCGCCCAGATGGGCGCTGCCTTTGCGGCCAACCAAATCGCTGCGGTCAAGGTTGGCATGCTGGGCAGAGCCGCGGCGATCGAGGCCGTCGCCTCGATTTTGGCGCGCAACCGCCACGTGCCTGTCGTGCTCGACCCTGTGCTGGCCTCCACGTCGGGGCGAGCGCTCTTAGAGGAGGACGCCGTCGACGCGATGCGTCGCGATCTCATGCCGGTATGCCGGCTGGTTACACCCAATCTACTCGAGCTGGCGGCGCTGACAGGGTCGGTCTTGGCGTCAAACGACGAAGCGGCCTGCCAGCAGGGCAAGCAATTATCGGGCGCTGTGGGAACCGCCGTGCTGGTAAAAGGCGGACATGCGCAGGGAAGGCAAGCCGCTGACCTGCTTGTTCCACCGGACGGCCCGGCCATTCGGTTCGTCTCGACGCGCCTGAAGTGCAGCATGCGGGGCACGGGTTGCATGCTCTCCACCGCTGTCGCAGCCTTTCTTGCCCTCGGCGCTTCACTGGAAGAGAGCGTTCGTGGTGCCAAGCAATATGTTTTCGACAAGTTTGCTCGAGCGGAAGCCCAAGGAGAGGCAGCCCACCACTCTCAGCGATGTGTTCGTTGAGGAAAAAACGCACTTGCGCTCACTTTCCGCTGCAAGGTCAGTCCAGACGAGCGACCGGCCGGAATGAAAGGACGGTCGCGACAAACATGCAAGACGGGACGACGGAATCAGCCAGGACGGAGAAAATCTCAAATTTGGCCCACGAAGTCGGAAGATGACGATTTCCGACCGCGTTGGTGTCGAGGGTGGAGGCCCAACGATCTTCTTTCGCGGCTACCCGAGGGTCTCGAATCTACCCTTCAACAATATTGTCGCCGCCTGGCCAGTCGGATTGGCGATTTGCCGTTCCAATATTTCGACTAGTTTTCGTCCGACGTCCGCCATATCCACTGAATGAATTCCGATCTTCGCCGGGAGAAAGCGCGAAAGATGCGTGTTGTCGCGCGTCACGATATGGACATCGCGGCCCGGCACCAAGCCTCGTCTACCAAGAGCCCGCAATGCTCCGAGAAGGCCGAGTTCGTTGGCACAGGCCAAGCCAGTTGGCGGATCAGGCGATCCGAGCACGCGATCGAACCAGTCAGTGCTTGCTTCCATCGTGAATGTCGCATGGCCGATCAGCTCAGGGTCAATCACGTTGCCCGCCTCATTCATGGCCCTCTCATAGCCCAAGAGACGCATTGTGCTTGCCTGATCCTCAGGAACCAGCAACTGCAAGGCAATTCGACGACAACCTTTCTTCGTGAGGCGCCGAGTTGCGTCATAGGCAATCTGCTCATTATCGACGTCGACGTATGGGTAAGCTAGGTCCAGGTCAGTCCTTCCAAAAGTGACGAAAGGTACATCCTCGTCGAGCAGCAGCTTAATTCGGGGATCGGCCGAGACCATTCGGGTGATGATCAGGCCATCCGCACTGCGCGCCCGAAGGAGGCGCCGCAAGGTTTCGACGGGGTCTTCCTCCGGTGTGGTGGAATAGACGCTGAGACTGTAGCCCAACTGTCTCGCCGCCAGTGTCATGCCTTCGATCAAAGGGAGCTTCGCCAAATCCGACAGATAATCGCGTGTCTCCATCGGCAGCACCGCGGTCAGTGTCGAGGTCCGCCCGGTTTTTAGCGCGCGACCGTGCTGGTTCGGCACGTAGCCCACTCGCGCCGCCTCGTCCTTGACGCGGGCGACGGTCGAGGGATGCACTTCCGGCCCATCCTTCAGAGCGCGCGCTACTGTCGTCACCGAAAGGGAAAGCTCCGCCGCGATCTGTTTCAGGTTGGCCATTTCGCCCGTCTTCCACTCCGAACGTGTCGGCTGATTTGCTGAACACCGTAACGTTACCGGATTCGATCAAACGTTCAAACAAAGCTGACCGCGTTCCAGCCGAGCCACTTGACTCTCGGTGTTTTCACGGTAACCGTAACGTTACGATTTGCGAAAAAGGGCCTATTTCCGTCGGCTTCGGCAAATCCGGAGGAGGAGAAACCATGTCTTTTAAACTTCGAATTTCAGTGGCCGTCATTGCAGTGTCGGCCGCATTGCCCGTCTATGCCCAATCCGTCACGATCACGACCGCTGGCGGCGACTATGGCAAAGCCATGCAGGAGGCCATGTGGGCTCCCGCGGCAAAGGAGCTGGGCTACGACGTGAGGGAGGAAACGCAAAGCGATGGTTTTGCCGCACTCAAGATGCAAGTCACGTCTGGAGCCGTCACGACAGACATCATTCACCTCGGTTCCCCGGAAGGCGCGCAGGCAGCCGCGCAGTCTCTGCTGGAGCCGCTCGACGGCAATATAATCGATCTCAACGCGGTGCCGGCCGGCGCAAGATCCGACTACTGCTACCCGTTCGACTCTTACGGCACGGTCATGTCGTGGAACACGAAAACTTATGGCACCAATCCGCCGAAGACATGGGCCGAGTTCTGGGACGTCGGCAAATTCCCAGGCCGCCGAGCCCTGCGCTCCAACGCGCAGGACTTGATCGAAATCGCGCTGCTTTCCGACGGCGTGGCCCCGGCGGACGTTTACTCGGTGCTCAGCACGCCTGAGGGTTTGCAGCGCGCGATCAAGCGGCTCGAGGCAATCAAGCCAAGCGTTGCGGTTTGGTGGACTTCCGGCGCCCAGTCTGCCCAACTGCTGAAGGATGCCGAAGCGGATCTGGTCGTTACCTGGAACGGTCGGGCTCAAACCGTGAAAGCCGATGGCGGCATGGTGGATTATTCCTTCAAAGGTTCGGTAATCGGTACGGACTGCCTTGCCGTGCCGAAGGGTGCCCCGAACAAGGAAGCGGCCATGAAGCTGATCGCCGCGATGACGCAGCCGGCACGCGTGGCCAAGCTGACCGACTTCATCGCCTATGGCCCGGTCAACCCGGCAGCTTACAAGGCGGGGCTCATCCCTGACGAGCGACTGAAGACATTGGCGACCGCTCCTGAGAACGCGGGCACTTCCGTCTTCTCGAATCCCGATTGGTGGCTCAAGAACGGCGAGGCTGCCCAGAAGGCCTTCGACGAGATGATGAGCCGCTGAGTTCGAATCTGCCGTCTGGGAGGGGGACCAGGAAGATGAAATCGTTTCCCATCACCGTCGAAAGCGTGCGCAAGGCGTACGGCTCCTACCTGGCGCTGGATGACGTCTCGCTCGAAATTGAGGCGGGCGAATTCCTGACGCTGCTGGGGCCATCCGGATCCGGCAAGACCACCTTGCTCATGGCGGTCGCGGGTTTTGTCCTGCTCGACAATGGCAAGATCTTGTTGGGAGGTCGCGACATCACCCGTTTGCCCCCTAACAAAAGGGAGCTCGGCATCGTTTTTCAGAACTATGCCTTGTTTCCGCACATGAACGTGCTCGCCAACGTTGAGTATCCACTAGCATTGAGGAAGATCCCGCGAGTGGACGCTCGCCGGCGGGCGCTTGACGCCCTGGCCCGCGTAAAGTTGGAAGGCTTTGCGCAACGAGACATCGCTGCTCTGTCGGGAGGCCAGCGTCAAAGGGTGGCGCTGGCGAGGGCGATCGTGTTCAAACCACGCGTGATGCTGATGGACGAGCCGCTGTCGGCGCTCGACAAGAACCTGCGCGAAGCCATGCAATATGAGATCCGGCGCCTGCACGACGACCTGGGCATCACGACGATCTATGTGACCCACGATCAGCGGGAAGCGCTGACGATGTCAGATCGTATTGCGGTGATGAATTCCGGCCGCATCGAGCAGATCGATACGCCTGAGCGCGTCTATCACCGCCCGCTCACCCGCTTCGTTGCGGAGTTCATGGGCGAGGCCAATATTGTTCCACCGGGCTCAGTCCGCAGGATCGACGGCGTTGATGCGTTACGAGAAACATTGATGATCCGCGCAGAGAGCTTCCATCTAGATCCAGCGTTTGCCGGGCCAGACGGAGTGGCGCTCGAAGGCGTGCTGCGGGCCAAGTCGTTCCGGGGCGAGAACTGGCTTTTGACGCTCGAGCTCGACACCAGGCAAGAGGTTTTGATAAGCGTTCCGGCAACCCTCGCCGCGGGCTGCGCCGACCTTGCTCCAGGTCAGCGAGTGGCCGCGTTCGCACCGGCGGCCAAAGTTCACGCAATAGCGGGGGCGAAGGTGTGAAAGTCGCCATGGATCCGGCACTGGCAGCCGATGCGCGCAGAGAGCGCCGGTTCTTCCTTTCTCTTTCGTTACCGGCTCTGGTTATCGTTGGGTCAGCGGCGATCCTGCCGATCCTTTGGATTGTCCGGCAATCATTCCTGACCACCGCGGGCGAATACAGCGTCGGAAATTACGAGAAGGTGCTTTCAAGTGGACTGACCTGGTCGGCTCTCCTGACCACTCTCGAGCTCTCGATAGGGACGCTGGCGGTCTGCATGCTTCTCGGTCTCCCCCTGGCGCTTGCGCTCGCCAGCGCCAGACCAAGAGTAGCCAACCTGTTGATGGCATTCATCATGCTGCCGCTGTGGACCTCGATCCTGGTGCGCACCTATGGCTGGCTCGTGCTCCTGCGCCGCGACGGCCTTGTCAACGCGGTATTGACAGGTTCGGGCCTGACGACGGAGCCGCTGCCGCTGGTCTACAATTTCACGGGGACGCTGATCGGCATGGTGCACTACATGCTGCCGCTTTTTGTGCTGCCTGTTTATGCCGCGATGCGCGATATCGACCCCAACCTCACCCGCGCCGCCGCGAGCATGGGAGCCGGTCTTGGCCTGGCGATCCGCACGGTCATCCTGCCCCTTTCGGCGGGGGGCATCGTCTCGGGCTCGATGATCGTCTTCATCTACACGCTCGGCTTCTTCATCACGCCGGCGGTTCTTGGCGGCGGCAAGGTCAATCCGATCTCGATCCGGATCGAGCGAACGCTGTCGACTTTTCAGGACTGGGGTGCGGCGAGCGTGCTAGGCCTTCTCCTACTCGTTCTCCTGGCGCTGGTGGGCGTGACGTTCTGGGCAGCGCGTCTCCTGCTGACGCAGAACAAACTCGGTGTGGCTCATGCTTGACGCCTATCCGGAGAACAGGCTGGCGCTCGCCCTTCTTTGGGCCTTTTCCGCGCTCGTGTTGGCATTCCTGATCCTGCCCACCATCGTAGTGGTGCCGCTTTCGTTCTCAGCGTCCGATCTTCTCGAATTTCCTCCCCGTGCATACTCTTTGCGCTGGTACGAGAACTTCTTCGGTTCAGCGACATGGATGGCCGCGCTCAGGACCAGCATCACGCTGGGAACGTTGACGGCGCTGATCGCGGTGCCTTCGGCGTTGCTCGCCTGCATCTCCATGAATCGTCTCGGCGGAAAGACCGCAGTGACCCTTCAGGGCATCCTGCTCACTCCATCGGTCACGCCGGGCATCCTATTGGCGATCGGTCTCTTCATTGTGCTGGCGGTGCAGCATCTGGTCGGAACGCTGTTCGGTGTGCTGGTCGGACATGTCGTCTTGGCCATTCCGGTCGCGTGCATCGTCCTGTTGCCTGCTCTGGCCCGCTTTGACTGGAACCAGGTCCAGGCGGCGCGTAGCCTGGGAGCCAGTTGGGCACGCGCGATCGGCGGCATAATCGTTCCGCAACTCAGGATCAGCCTGCTGTCGGCGATATTGATGGCGTTCCTGACGTCGCTCGACGAGTCGGTCATTTCGATCTTCGTCGCCAGTGGCCAAAACAGCACGCTCCCGAAGCTAATGTTCCTGTCGCTGCGCGACCAGATCGATCCGACCATCGCGGCGATCTCGACATTGTGGACCGCCATCGTCGTGATCGTCGTCCTCTTCGTGACCCTTCGCCAAAAATCTTGACCGAGAATCGAATATGACTGCTGACCTTCAGGCCGCCGATGACCAGGCGGATCGAGTAATGGATATACCCCAGGTAGGGCTGGGGATTATCACGGGATCGGCAAACTGGGGGCTGGCCTTTCCGGAAGATATCGGCGTCGAGGGCGTTCGGACCCTAGAAAGGGATATCAGCTTTGAAACGCCCTTTGGCCGCACCGACAACTGGAAGCTGCTCGAGTTCGACGCCTCCATCACCGCCGAAGGCAAGCCGAAACGCGCCTTGTGCATGTATTCGCATGGCAATCCGCGGAGCCATATCGACCATTCCTGCCACCGTCGCGCCTTTTGGGTATTGATGGCCGCGGGTGTGCGTCAGGTCCTGGCGTGCTCGACCATCGGCGCGGTGAACAAAGCGATCCAGCCCGGTGATATGGTGATCAACGCCGATATCATCGAACTCACGCAAACGCCGTTTTCACTGCTGCCCGGTCGTCAAACCTTCGACTGCTCGGGCAAGCAGATCGTTTGCCCAAGATGCGCGGCGGTTCTGGTCGAGACCGCCCGCCGTCATTGGCCGCCCGAATGCCGCGTTCATGGCATCGAACAGCAATTGGTGGCTGCCCACTGCTACGGGCCGCGACTGACAAGCCCGGCCGAAGCCCTGGCGTTTCGCAGCATGGGGGCAGACGTACTCAACCACTCGATCGCCCCCGAGGCCACCCTGTCGCGCGAAATCGGCGCTTGTTTCGTACCTTGTGCATTCGTCACGGCTGGGTTCAACGACTACATGGATCGAAACCGTCAAAAACTCCTGCAGGAGGACGTTCTGCCTACCCTCTCCATGAAGGCCTCGCGGATCGCTTTGGAGACCGCCGCCAGACTGCCGGCTTACCCGGAATGCTCATGCCAGGGTCTGAAGTCGCCTCAGCCAGAAGAACGCTCCAGCCGCTTCTAGCGAGCGCTTAACCCTTTGGAGCCGTCCTCCAAGGCCCGGTGGTCTCAAGCCGAGCAGCTTCAGAGCAACTGAGCCAGATTGCCGTCTGGATGCAGGGCCTGGTTTCCTTTCATGCACTGGGTTTTCTGTAATGAGTGGGTGCTGCGTTAATGGAACCAGCGCGAGAGCGAACGATAATCGACTTCGGTGCCAATCTCTCCTCTACTGCAATAGCCATTCGATGGCCTCCGCCAAGCCGCCCTCATCGCAGGTGTCTCCACAAAAGTGTCCCCATGTCGCGAATTGGAGCGATTGCGTTGGCGACCGTCAGCCGCACCTTTGCCCAACGCAGAAGAGACAAGTCATTGGCCGCATCTCCTGCGGCGGCACAGCGCTCGGCTGGCACGCCAAGCGTTTTGGCAACCATGTCCGCGGCTAGTTGCTTGGACGTCCCCCCGAACGCCGCGAGGCGAGCGCGCTGTGGCAAGCACTATGCGCAGACCCGCATCGTGGGCCATAGCAAGCGCAGCCACGACGCGGTGGTGAAGCTTATAGTCGTGAGTCAGCAGCGTCCTGTTCACATCGCAAAACAGAACGAGATCGACATCGAGGCTCCGAAGGCAGTTGCACCAACTGCAGCGTTTCTAAAAAAGCGGGGATATGCCACCGGCCGTCGGCGAAAGCCGAGCAATTTGTCTCGTAGTCGATTCAGACGCTTGGAAAACCACCTAACGGATCGATAGCTTCATTTCGGTTCGCGCAATTCTGAAAACCTTTACAAATTAGCTCTATCCAAGGTAGGTCCACACGAGCGAGACCCGTTCCAAGAAGGGTCGATCACGCCCATTCTAACCGATCGGATGGTGTCGCCGAAAGGCGCGACACGTCACCGGAGACCAAATCTTGTTCGGAAGTCCGAAGCGCTCCGCGGGGCAGCCTGCCGTCACGTCTACAGAGGCCCGCAAGATCCGCACGGCGATCTTCTCCACTTTTTTCGTACACGGCAGCGCTTTCGGCACATGGTCTTCGCTCATACCGGCGATCAGGGTGCGCCTTTCGATATCCGATAGTGAATTCGGCTGGTCTCTGTTCATGATTGTCGTCGGTTCGCTTTTTGCAATGCTGGCCAGTCGGTCCTTGATTGCGCGTTTTGGCAGCAGACAAGTGGTTCGCGTCGCAAGCCCGCTCCTCCTGACGACGGTCGTCCTGGCCACATTCACACATGTCCCTTTGGTATTCGCCCTCGTCTTGCTGGTCCTCGGACTTGCGGGCAATTCCATGGACGTCGCCATGAACGCGCAGGCCGTCGAGGCTGAGCGCTCCTCCGAAAAAGCCCTTATGTCCTCATTCCATGCCATGTGGAGCCTCGGCGGCCTTACTGGAGCGGTTTTGGGAGGCCTGCTTGTCAAGAACGCAGGAAGCTCCTTCGGCGCCCTGATTGCCGCTTTGTTGCTCTCGGTGCTTTTTGCGATGAACCAGGGCAAGCTACTTGCCGCAGGACCACGTCAGGAGGGAACGGCAGCCCGGCCACTCAGTGCCAAGTGGTTGCTCATTGTCGCGGGCCTGCTTGCTGGCGTCTGTATGTCGACAGACGCAGCGGTCCGTGACTGGAGCCCTCTTTACCTCACTGGCAATTTTGCGCTCGATCTCGGCTACTCGGGGCTTGGCTACGGCGCATTTGCAAGTTCGATGGCAATCTGCCGGCTGGCTGGCGATCGCGTAAGGACCTCGGTTGGGGAAAAGCAACTTCTCGCGATCTCGGTATCCCTAGCAATCATCGGCCTTGCGATCGTCGCCTTTGCCAACCTCGCGGCAATGGCGCTATCCGGCTTTGTCTTGCTCGGCATCGGGGTGGCCAACATCTTCCCCACATTGCTGAGCATGGCAGGACGGCGCGGCGACGCATCAGGCATCGTGGTCGTGTTCGCGACCGGGTATGCAATTGCACTGGCCGCGGCGCCCAGCTTCGGGACATTGGCCGAGGCAACCTCCCTGGCCAACATCTACCTTCTGCTGGCAGCTATGTTTGCGTTAGCTGGAGCCGCTTCAATTCGTGTCGCCAACCGATTCTGAATGCGGATTTGACTCTAAGAAAGGTAAGCTGTTTCGGTCGCTGTCACTTTTCATCCAATGATGAGGATCGCTGTCGAATGATTACAGACGCTTGCGCTTGACGTCTTTACGTGAACACTTTCTTGTTCACCGCCACCCGGCATGGGATTTCTTCAATCAGAACCAGGACTGCTTCTGAACGATGTTTGCGAGGGGCCTGCCCTGGACAAAGGCCAAGCAGTTGTCACGCAGTATTGTGTACCGACGCTTCTCAAGATACGGGCCGAACCCTGCCATGTGAGGCGTGATCAGCACGTTTGGTATGCCCCAAAGCGCATGGCCTTCCGGAAGTGGCTCCTGATCGAACACGTCAAGCGCCGCTCCTGCCAGGCTTCCCTCCTCGAGCGCGACGACCAGATCGTCAAGTCGGGTGGTCAACCCCCTGCCGATATTGATGAAAAAGCCCGACGTTTTCATACGTCGAAACCGATCGAGGTTCATCATGCCTTCGGTATGCGGAGTATGAGGTACAGTAAGGATCACGAAATCCGCAGACGGAAGCAAATCATTCAAAGCTTCGACGCCGTGAATTTCGGCAAAGCCAGGCGGCACCGAGGTGCGTCGTGCATCGATCCCGACAATTCGCGTGCCGAAAGCCGAAAGCATGCGTCCAGCTTCTGCCCCGATGCCGCCCACGCCAACGATGAGGGCCGTCGCTTCCGGAAGGAACACGACCCCGCTATTCAAAGGCTTGGGAGCCCATCGACCCTTCAGTTGCTCAGTGTGATAGTAAGGCAGATCCCGCGAAAGCGAGAGAACGAAAGCCAGGATGTGCGCGCCAATATGGTCATTATAGACTTCCCGCGTGTTGGTTACGATCACCGGATGCTCTATGAGAGCCTCGTGGAAATAGCCAGGCGGCGGAGCGATCTGCCGGGAGTGAAGCCAGCGCAGTTTCCGGGCATGTTGAAGCAGTTCCGGAGAGAGCGCTCCAAAAGCTGCGTCAGCATCCGCCAGGTACGCGATCGCTTCCGCTTCTGTCTCGGGGACATGAACGACCATACCCTCGACGTCACGCCGCAACTGCGCTCCGAAAGCTCGCGACACATCTGACTGAGGTGGAACGAAGACGAAATTTATCATGACACTGGATATCTTCGAAAGTTGGCATGGCTTCGCCTTTACGCAAAAAGACGGGCCGGGTTGGTACTCATCGTCAGCCTGAGTCGCTCTTCGGTCTCACACCAATCTCGGACCAGCCGCATTGAAAGCGCATCGTCGACGGCTCCGAACGGCGCTGGTTCGTCTACACGGGCTCCCCGCCTGGAGTGCGGCCAGTCCGATCCCCAAAGCACCCTTTCTGGATTGGCATCGATGAGTCGCTTTGCAAAAGGGATCATCTCATCTGGAGACTTGGCCAGCCGATCCGCGAGCGACAGCTTCACATAGGAGCCACGGCTGACCATGTCGGTAAGCTCGGCGAAGCCCCGTTGATCGAGACCGTATTCGGCTCGGGCAAGGCCAAAATGATCGACGACAACTGGCACCGGCAGACTGGCGACTACTTTGCCAACAGCGGCTATCACTGCGAGGTTGGTGTATATCTGTATGTGCCACCCCAACCCGTCGATCTGCCTGGCAGCATCCTGCAGCCTTTTACGCGCTAGCGCGGGATGGTCTCTGAGCGCAGTTGTTTCAAGGTTGAGACGCACACCTCGAACGCCCGCGGAGTGGTAATCGCGAAGGGTGGAGATGTTCGTCTCCGGATTGAGCGACACAATTCCCCGCGCGCTTCCGTCGAAACGCTGGAGCGCATCTATCAGGCAGCTGTTGTCGTTGCCGTACACACTCGGCTGGACAATTACTGTACGGTCGATGCCGTGGCGTAGCCTGAAACTCTTGAGGGCATCTGCGTCCGCCAGCCCCGGCGTATATGTCCTTGAGGGGTCGAAGGGAAATTGCCGCGGGTCGCCAAAGACATGGACATGGCAATCCCAGGTGAGATCCTGACTCTCAGGCATCCGTTACCCTTCGAAATTTTCCTGCGAAGTATGCCAGCGGCACACTTCCAAGCAGCGCCATGTCTTTCACCCTCCCGACCAGAATACGATGATCACCTCCGTCGTAGACCGCGCCCACCTCGCAATCGGCATAAGCGAGGACGCCCTCAATCAAGATTGATCCGCTCTCGAGCCGCCTTGAGGCAAGGCCCTCGAACTTCTCGCCCTTCTTGCTGGCAAAACGCATCGCGATAGCTTCCTGACCTTGCGCCATGAAATTGATGCAAAAGCGGCCGCTGGAAATGATCGAAGGCAGCGTGTTCGATTTGTTGTCGACGCTGATAAGAAACTGAAGCGGCTCAACCGAAAGCGACATGACGGCGCTCATCGTCAGCCCCACCGGCTCATCCGATTCACTGACACTCGTAATCACTGCGACGCCACTCGGCCAATGCCCGGCGATCGAACGGAAAACGTCACGCGCAACTTCCGGGTTGTTCATGAGATTTGACGATCCTGTTAGCGGATGTGCATTCGAAGGGCATGCATTCATGACTGTCTTCCCTCATTGCCTGACGGTTTTGTTGCCTTCCATGTCGCGGTTGCAAAGGCGTAGAGTGCCTCCGTGGAGGCGTTGCGCGCCTCCGATCTGACGTAATTGATCGACTTGCCTGCCCTGAGAAATGACGCCCGACATACCACCATCTCGCCCACTAACGCCGGGGCTAGATACTGAATCTTCATTTCGAGAGTGGCCGCCGGAGACGCGTGGGTTTTGAAGAGAAGATGGCCCATGGATACGTCGATCGCCGTTGCCATAATTCCTCCGTGGAGAGTGCCCACGGGATTGGTTAGCTCCGGCACTACTTCGAACGTGACGTCGCATCCCTCGGTTGGGTATTCGATCCTTAGCCCGAGAAGCCTTGAAATGAAGAAGTCCCCGAATTCATGGCGATCGCTCGCACCTATTCGTTCGATGAGCCCTCGTGTGTCTGGCCTTGGGGGCATTGTCATCGCCACAGGTTCTCAGCCAGATCGAAACTGCCCACTCGCAGATCGGGTTTTGCCTTTTTCAGGTCGGGCTTCGAAATCTTGAGGGAGACAGTGAGCGGAAACTCGTCGACGTACTCGATGTATCTCGGCAGCTTATAAGTAGCCAGTCGACTGCGGCAGTGCTCAAGGATCGCTTTTGGCGATACCTCGCTGTTCGAAAACCCGGGCTGTAGGCGGATGTATAGTTTTACCTCTTCCCCACGGTAATCATCGGGCACGGGAAGTGCCGCGACCTCCAGTATGCCGGCGAGTTTACCGACTTCCTCCTCCAACTCGGTCGCCGAGATGTTTTCATTGCTTCGCCTGATGACGTCTTTGGCACGGGCAACCCAGAAGTAGTAACCGTCACTGTCTTGACGGAACAGATCGCCGGTCTTGAACCATCCCATGTCGAAGGCATCGGCGGAGGCCTCAGGCAATTTGTAATAGCCCGTCAGCATTCCCGACCCTCGAACTTGTAGCTCGCCGACACTTCCCCGCGAAACTTCGTTGCCAAGCGCGTCCACGATACGGCAGGACCGAAAGGCTGCGGGAAGGCCAACTGAGCCGGATCCAACCATGGTTGTCGCCTGCGTCGGCATCACGATCGTCGAACCCATCTCCGTCGAGCCGTAGATTTCGCGGATTGGGGCTCGGATTTTTCTCTCGGCTTCCGCATGCAACTCTTTGGGAAGGGCGCAGCACGCCATCCATTTCAACCGAGACTGGACATCGAGTGAGAAGTCCGGTCGTTTGGCGATCAAGTTTGACAGGGAGGAAAACTCGACTTCGTAACCAGCAACTCGTTCTGCAAAATGATTGAGCGTAGGCTTGCTGGCCACCAGCACTGTGGCGGCTTGTGTCAGGGCCATTGCCAGTCGCCATTGCCCGCCCATGTAATAGATGGGATTTTCGATCAGAACGTTTGTAACTCGGGGGCCTTGCAGAGAACGCACGTGTCCCATCATGGTGTGCCAACGATGCGGCAAGAGCGCGGGCTTGGGGCGACCGCTTGAACCTGAGGTGTAGAGAATGCTCGCCGGCGCATCGATATCGGGGCTTGCGACCGGAGTTTCTCGGTACCCCTGCCCAGCTAGGTCGGCGTTGAAGGATCGGCCGACCTCCTGCCCGGCCCCGGTCCCGACCACTATTATCCGCTCCGAGGGGAGTAGAAAGCGCTTCCAATCGGACACCCAATCCCGCCGCCCTTCATCAAGGACGAGGAATTCCGAGTCCGACGTATCCAGGATGTACTCGAGCTCTTTTTCAGTCAGGCTTGGATTGACGCCGACCGCAACCGCCCCGATACGGGAGAGGGCGATCCAGATAGCAATGATTTCGACGCAGTTCGACAACGCGATGGCAACATGCGTGCCTCTCTTAACTCCGAGCGAGGAGAGCAACGCCACTACCCGCCAGACGAGGCCGTTGAGACCACGATACGTAAGGACCCTCCCCTGCCCGTCGATCTCCCTTAACGCCGTCTGCTGAGGATACCTGTCGGCATTAAGCCTGAGCAGTTCGCTCAGACTGGCCGCGAGGGTTCCGGCTTCGATAACTCGCCGACCATTTTCAATAAGCTCGATTTCCTCGCGCGGGGTCATAACTTCTATGCTCCGACTCTATTCTGATTTGCGACCTGCGATAGAAGCTTGAGGGTATCCGGAGTGCTCTTGCCCGTGCTCCAGACGACATGAGTGGAACTAGCGCTGGCGAAGCGCCTTTTCCGTTCGTCCAAATGCTCGCCACAGGCTTGGGTAAAGGGCTCCAACGCGCCGAGCGCTGACGCTGCCGATGGCTCGACCGGGTATCCGTGCTTGCCGAGCTTGGCCGAAAGTTCCAGCATATCGACGTCTGCGACAGTGACGCAGGCTTCGACCATCTCAGCGACCTGAGCGACCGCGAAGAGCGACGCCGAAGGCACCGCCAAGCCGTCTGCGATGGTCTTGTTGTTGAGCCCGATATCGTAGACAGAGGTCGGGTTATTTTTGCCCGACATCAACTGGACAAGAAAACATGGCGACTGAGTGGGCTCTACAAAAACGCAAGCGCAGTTGTCCCCGAAAATCGCCTTGAGCCCGAACGTCAATCCGCCCGGAGCGCCGCCTACGCCACACGGCAGATAAACCACGAGGGGACGGGTTTCGTCGATGCTGATCCCGCGCGACGCCAATTGGTCGGCGAGAAGCCGCGCGCCGTACGAATAGCCTAGAAACAGGCGCGAGGAACTCTCGTCGTCAATCAGATAGGCCGCGTCGTCATGCGCCGCCGACTTCCGGGCGGCCGCTACCGCCTGCCTATAGTCGCCGCTATGCTCGACTACTTCGACACCCAGCTCGAGGAGCCTACCCTTCTTGAAAGGTGTGGCGTCTACGGAAATGTGGACTTCGGCTTGAAAACCCAACGCTTGCGCCGTGCGCGCCACGCTGTAGGCAAGGTTGCCCGTGCTTCCAACGACAATTCTTCGCGTCCGAAGATTTGAACGCAGCAGCGCCCAGTCGGGCGTTGCGGGGTCAAACGGAATGCCATCTATGGCTGCACGATCGTCGGCGTGCTGCAATACTTCGAACACACCCCCACGCGCCTTAATAGACGAACCTATCGCCAAGTCATGATCCGCTTTGAGAAAGGTGTTTTTCCGGCCCGCAATTGAGCTGATGTCCGCAAGTTCCGAGTCGACTACGCCCGACTCCGGGACTTCTCCAGGGAATAGAGCCGCAAGCACCGCCCGGTAGCTTTTCCAGGATGCTGCGGCGGCCTCCAAATCCGTCGCCGTAATCGAAGCGTGCGTGACCGCTTCTACAAAGGGCCGCCAACGACCATTCTGCCACACCATCGGGTAGCCGGCCTTCAGCGAGTTCAGTTCGTCCTGCACCACCGTTAAAGACGACCCTGCTCCCGCGAACTGCGGCAAAATTTCCTGCATGGTTCGTTCCTCGTTTTTGACGAGAGAGTTGGTGGTTTTCCTAAAGCCAAACATATCTGACAACCACGGACATATCTAGAAAATTATTGCCTATAGGAAAATTTAGAGCCACAGAAAATAATTGCGACCGGCCCTTCGTGGACGAGACTGAAGCTAGGCCTGCATGGTCAACGTGCGTCTTCCAGTACCATTGCGGCGGCCTTTTCCCCGATCATTATCGTGGGTGCATTTGTGTTTCCGACGATAATCCGCGGCATGATCGACGCGTCGGCGACGCGAAGTCCCTCGACCCCCCTCACTTTAAGGCGAGGATCGACTACGGCTGCGTTATCGACGCCCATCTTGCATGAGCTGGTCGGATGCAGGTTCGACATACCCCGATTGCGGATGTCGGCCTCAATCTCGTCATCGGTGTTCACCGTCGGGCCGGGCAGCACCTCTTCGACGATGAATTCTCTCAATGCAGCCTGACGCGCGATTTTGCGGGACAGTTTGATGCCGCGCTTCAGCGTCTCCATATCTTCGTCGTGCTTGAGGAAATTAAAGCGTATTTCCGGCTTGTCCTGGAAGTTCGAACTTCTGATCCGCACCATGCCGCGGCTTTGGGGCGCCAGATGCACAGGGCTTAAAGAGAACGCCGAAAACGGATGCGGGACGACGCCGGCGGCCGTTCGTGATTTCGCCCCCCAGGTCCCCATGTGGATTTGGAGATCTGGGCGGTCCAATCGCTCGTCGCTTCGCACAAAGCCGCCGATGTGCATTCCGGTACCGCGCATCGGCCCCCGGCCAAATAGGTACTGGAGCGCGGCTACACCGCGCCTAAGATAGCTGTTTGCGATGTCGTTCAGGGTCATCGCCGCGGAAGACCTGTAGATGATCGACGTCCAGAAGTGATCCTGCAGGTTCTCACCAACGCCGGGCAGGTCGACCTCGATCGCCAGCCCGTGGCGTCGAAGGAGGTCGCCCGGGCCGATGCCGGAGAGCTGGAGGATATGCGGGCTGTGAAACGCACCCCCGGAGACGACGATTTCACGGCGGACGAATACCGTCTCAGTCCCGCCCTCCCGAAACACTTCCACTGCTACGGCGCGGTGATTTTTAAACAAGATCCGCTTCACGTTGGAATTGGTCTGGACAACGAGGTTCTTCCTCGACCGAGCCGGGCGCAGGTAAGCTGCCGAGGTATTTGCTCGGCGCCCGTTGTTGATGGCGAATTGATAAAGTCCATAACCATCCTGCACGGCTCCGTTGAAATCCGGATTATGTGGGATGCCGGATTCTCCGTACGCCTTAAGTGCCGCCCTGACCAGCGGGTTCGGTGGCGACTGATCGGACACCGTCAGCGGACCTTCGTTCCCGTGATATTCGTCGAATATCCTCATGTTGGATTCTGCCTTCCTGAAGAATGGAAGGACGTCGTCGTACGACCAGCCGATGCATCCCATCTGGCGCCAGTCATCATAGTCAAGGCGATTACCACGGACATAGATCATGCCGTTGATGCTGCTGGTGCCACCAAGTACACGGCCCCGAGGCTGGAAGGAGGTCCGGTTGTTGAGCTCGGGCTCCGGCTCGCTCTCCAGGTTCCAGTTATACTTCGGATTGTTGTAAAGGAGCGGGTGACCGAGAGGTATCTTGATCAGTGGGCTCCTATCTTCGGGTCCGGCTTCGAGCAGAAGTACGCTGTATTTACCCGACTCACTGAGTCTGGCCGCCACGACCGCGCCGCCCGAACCTGCGCCCACCACGATGAAATCAAAAGTCTTTGAATGCGACACCGCATTTTCTCCGGGGAAAGGGCAAGCACGCAGCTTGTTAGTTGATGACGCAGACGTCGTCGGGCGACCAGCCGAACTTGACCGTCCGGCCCGTCTCGTAAAGCTGAAACCCAGTGTGGGGCAGCGCTCGCGAAACGAGGCTCTGTCCAGCCGGTGCAGTGATGCGATACCTAACGCTCCCGGCGGTGTATAAGGATTCGGTAATGACGCCCTCGTAGACGTTGGGCAACCGGGCCGCTTCCTGGCCGATCATCACATTTTCCGGGCGAATACAGACATATTTTCCGCCGCGGGCGGCGTTGGCCGGATTGATCCTCATCGAAAGGCCTCCTTCGATGGTAGCTGAAGCCTCGGAGCCTGCCGACAAGCCGGTAATCGCAAACACAGAGGCTTCACCGAGAAAGCCCGCGACAAATCGGCTTGTCGGACGCTCATAAAGCTCTCGCGGAGTGCCGATCTGCACCATGGCTCCATCCTTCATTATGCCGATACGGTCCGCCAGAAACGCAGCTTCCTGCTGATCATGCGTGACGTAGATGACCGTTATGCCGAGTTCCTGCTGGAAGCGTTTGATTTCTTCCTGCATTTCGTCTCGCAGGTTCTTGTCCAAGGCGCCGAGCGGCTCATCCATCAACAGTAGCGAGGGCTGGTAGATTGCCGCTCTCGCGAGCGCGACACGCTGCTGTTGTCCACCCGATAGCATCCCGGGTTTGCGATCACGGTACTGTTCCAACCGCACCATCGCCAGCGAATGTCTAACTCGTTCGGTGACCTCTGACTTTTGCAGGCCGCGCATCTTCAAGGGGAACGCAATATTCTCCGCAACGGTCATGTGGGGGAAGAGCGCGTAGTTCTGGAAGACCATGCCGATGTTGCGTCGATACATCGGCTCGGAAAGGATGTCCTTCCCATTGACCTCGACTCTGCCGGCTGTGGGCTGCACGTATCCCGCCAAAATGCCCAACAACGTGGATTTTCCAGAACCGCTCGGACCAATGATCGCAAAGAACCCGCCCGACGCCACATCGACGCTGGTCGGGGCCACGGCGACAATGGGATAATATTCTTTGGTGAGTTCTCTGATGGCAACAGCGCAACCAGCCTTGATTTTTCCAATACCCATCATCATGCGCCTGAGACCTTGTATTTCTGTTGGCTGAACCGTCGCACAATCGTGGCGCTAAGGATCAGCAACAGCGTAAACGTGAGAAGGGCAGTGGCCGCGGCTGCGATTTCGGGCGTCACTTGATAATTCAACTGCTGCCACAGGAGCAGTGGTAGCGTTCTGGTCGACGGACTTGTCAGGAAAATTGCGAGGACGAGTTCGTCGATCGAGAAAGCCAACGCGAAGACGAAGCCCGAGAAAACGCTAGGGCCGATCATAGGCAGGGTGATGTGCCGGAAAGTCTGGCGAGGGGAAGCCCCGAGGCTCATCGCCGCGTACTCGATGCGATCAGAATATCCCTGCAACGCCCCGCACACAGCGATGAATGGAAAGGGTATCGATACCGCAGCGTGCGCCAGGATTACCGCCCAGTACGTGCCGTTCAACGACAGCAGCACGCTGATGGGATAAAGACCGATCGCCAGGATGATCTGTGGCAAGATCGCCGGAGCCATCATCAAGGTCGACAGGAGGTCCTTGCCTGGGATTGCTCCACGAATAACGGCTATCGCCACCAGTGTTCCGGCGACGGTAGCCAAAAATGCCGCCGACACGCCGATGGTCAGGCTGTTTATGATCGCGCTCTGGTAGTCCGAATTCGCGAGGAACGACCGATACCAACGGAATGAATAGGCGGTTGGTGGAAACGAAAGATACGACTGATCCGATAGCGACAGTATGACGATGATCGCCAGAGGCACGAGCATCGCAAGCAACAGCAGCATCGTCATGGCGCGAACGGATAACCGTAAGATCTTCCACAGGACACCTTCGTTCTTCATGCGATGCCTCCGCTGGTTGCGGCGGCGCGGCGCACCATTTTGTAAATAAGGAACAATGCTGCGGTTAGAACGAGCGCGACCGTCGCCAGGGCGGACGCAAGAGGCCAGTTCAGAAGTCGAGATGCCTGCTGGTTGATGAGGATGGACAACATCGTTCGAGACCCTCCGAGAAGCGAGGGAGTGACAAAGAAGCCCAGGGAGGAGATAAAGACCAGTATCGATCCGACCATTGCGCCGGGCAGAGACAGCGGAAAATAGACCCGGACGATTTGCCAGAATGGGTTGGCTCCCAATATGGCTGCCGCTCGCATGTAACTCGGGTCGATAGTCCTCATCGTGTTGATGAGGGGGATCACCATGAAAGGTATCTGGATATAGACCATCGCGAGGATCATCCCCACTCCGTTATCGAGCAGGCGCAGTGGCTGGCTGAGGATCCCAATCGCCAGCAGACTTTCATTGAGCGGACCTTTACGCGCCAGAATGATCATCCAGGCAAAAGTCCGGATGACTGTGCTGACCCAGAATGGAAGGAATATCAAAGCAACACAGATAGCAGCGATCTTCTTGGGTAGATGGGTCACGACAAAGGCAACCGGATACCCGATAACGAGAGTGATCCCCGTGACTACAGCGGAAACATAGAAGGTGTAGGCCATCACGGTTCTGATGCCGGGGCTCGCGAACACGATCCTGTACTGCTCTAACGGCCCCGTATCGCCGGAAAAACTCTTGCCGATAATTAGCACGGAAGGCCAAACAAAGAACGGCAGGATTAGAAACGCGGCGGGCAACAGTAGCCATAGATGGCCGTTCAAACCGCGGGAACGTCGCTTTTCCAGATGTCCACCCATAGCTAATTCCCAAAGCCTTGCCGATTTGCCTGAACGGCTCCTTGTTGATCGCGCCAGCAAACTTGGGCCGCGCGGAGCTTCACTCATGACACCTCAATAGAGGCTAGCCCTTCTTCGATTCTGTCGCGTACTTAGTGATCTGGGCGTCGACCGCTCGCCTACGTTCGGCTTCGTTGTTCGAGGCATTACGCGCCATCTCGCTCAGCGAGGCGTTGCGATTGGCATTCACCTTCGTGAAGTGTGGAATGACATAGCGCGCGTAGAGTTCGTAGGATCGACGCGTCTGATCCCAATCCGCCCAATTGTGTGCCATCTGAAGGAAGACTCCGAAATCTCCCTGGCGGCCGATCAGGCGCTCGATCAAAGCAATCGCATCGTCGGGCGTGCCGATTGCGGCGCCGCCGATTCCGTTCATGTAGGCGACCGGATCGCCGTCGACGGGGAAACGGCCCGGCGCGACGCTGTTCGAGTAGTCCATGTAGTCGCGAAGGCCGAACTGAACGTTCTTGGCCGCCTGCTCGCGGGTCTCGGCGATGTGAATGGGTGCGACGAGACGAAGCCCTCGCGGGTCCATTTTCTTGCCATTGGCTTCCGCGACCTGGTTGGCGATTTCCCAGTTCGTCTTAAGGGCGTCAAAGCCGGCGCGATCAGCCGCGGCCACGCAAAGCATGGAAAACCCGAATTTTCCAGCTGCCTTCGCACCAGACGGTGAAATCGAGCTGGCGAGGGCTATTTCAGGGTGTTGGAGCTGGAATGGTGCAAAATGCAGCCGTGCGTCCTTCAGGACGAACCAGTCGGAGGTGTGGCTAACGGTCTCGCCCCGGAAAAGACGCACGATGACTTCGAGTGCTTCCGCCATCCGGTCGCGAGTGTGCTGAGGGTCGATGCCGAGCATCCTCGCATCCGTGACAAGCAGCCCAGGGCCAACGCCAAAGATGACCCGTCCCTGCGTCATGTGGTCGAGTTGGACGATCCGGTTCGCGACCATCAAGGGGTTATGGTAGGGCAGCGATACCACGCCCGTTCCGAGCCGGATCCTGCGAGTCCGCTCCGCGACGGCGGCCAGCAGAATTTCCGGTGACGAGATGATCTCGAATCCTCCCGAATGGTGCTCTCCGACCCAAGCTTCGTCAAAGCCAAGCTCATCCGCCCAGCGAATGATCTCCATGTCTCGGTGCAGCGAGATTGTCGGGCTTTCGGTTACCTTGTGGAACGGCGGTAGGAAGAGCCCGTGCTTTAAAGGCAGGTGAGACATGCGTTTTTCCTTCGTCACTTTATTTTCTTGAGTATGGGTCAATATGCATGCGGACCTCGGCCGCCTGCTTGCGGGTCCAGCCGTATTGGGCGGCCCTTTCGATCATCGCGTCGAAACGGGTGAGCCAGTTGACATCTTGAGGGCCGAGTCGTCGCAACTGCTGGACTGGCACCCAGACGTGACTGAGGTCTTCGAGGCTACCCCACTCAGACAGGCCGGATCGGATATCCTCATCCGATAAGCCCGCGGGCCAGCTCGCATCCAGCCTTAGGGAAAGTGCCTTGAAATCGTCTGGAGCTAACAGCGCAGCTGTCAGGTCCCTGCCCAGACTAACGATCACACAGACCCTCCCCGTTTTCATTTTCGGCGCTTTTAGCGTCCTTGATGAAGGGCATTCAAAGCTTTCGGAACATTGCGTGTCAAGAAATATCTTTCCCATAAGAAAAAAACTAGACGCCCAGAACAAATTCGGTAAAAGTGCGATCCGAAAAATGGGGCCCCCAATGTACGAAACGCTTCTTGTCGAAGTCGATGATCGTGTCGCCGTGATCACCATCAACCGCTCGGACCGAATGAACGCGATCAATGATCAGTTGACGGTCGAATACCGGCAACTGATCGCTGACCTCGATCGCAACGAGGATGTCCGGGTGATCATTTTGAGGGGCGCCGGAGGCCGCGCATTCTCGGCCGGATACGATTTAAAGGAGTATCCCGGGGCCAAACGGAACATCGAACAGATCAATGATCGGTATCTGGATCAGCAGCAATTCCTTCTGTCGAACTGGCGCTGCAGTAAACCTGTGATTGCCATGATCGACGGGTTTTGTTTGGCGGGCGGCCTTGAGTTGGCGTTGTGTTGCGACATTAGATATTGCTCCGACCGATCCCGAATCGGCGTCTTGGAGGCTCGGTTCGCGGGCGCGATCGGCACGATGATGGCTCCCTGGATACTCGGGAGCAGATGCCGCGAGCTTATCTATACCGGCGACGTCCTGGATGCGCACGAAGCTTTGGAAGTGGGCCTGGTCGAGCGCGTTTTTCCAGCGGCCTCGCTCTTTGAAGAGACTTTGCTTATTGCAAAGCGGATGTCACGTGTCGCCGCGAATTGCCAACGGTGGAACAAGCGCTCGATCAATCAAAGCTTTGAGACTATGGGCCTGTTCACGGCCTTGCGCCACGGCGCGGATATGGCCGCCATGATGCGGACCGCCGGGTCGCCCGAACGCGACGCCTTCGACGAGCTTCGGACGAATGTAAGTCTTCAAGCCGCGTTGGAATGGCGCAAGCAGCAGTTCGCCCCATTCGAAAAGCGCAAGACCGAACCCTCCGACGAAGAATGAAACTGAAGGCGCGCACTGCGCGCGGGGCCGGCGTCGGGAACAATTGCGAGCGGGGAAAAGGAGAAGTGAAGTGCCTCAAGATCCGTCCGTGCGAACCGACTACTCGTTCCTACGGGGAACCAAAAAACTTCTCATAGACGGAGAGTGGGTCGAACCAGCATCTGGCGGCACCTATCCCTCTATCAACCCCGCGACCCGGACAACCATTGTCGATGTTGCCATGGGCGACGAGGAGGACATCAATCGCGCTGTCGCGGCGGCGCGTCGCGCCTTCGAGACAGGTCCGTGGACCACGATGACACCATACGATCGCCAGAACCTCCTCTTGAGGCTTGCCGATCTCGTGGATGCGAACTTCGAGGAACTCGCTGTACTTGCGACGATCGACATGGGCGCGCCGATCTCACGTCAGATGGGATTTTGTAAACGCGCGGTCGGTCTGCTTCGGTACTACGCGGCGATGGCGGTATCCATACACGGCGAAACAATCCAGAATTCCCATGGCGGCGACATTTTTTCCTATTCGCTTCGTGAACCCATCGGCGTCGTCGGAGCGATAACCCCCTGGAATGGTCCGATCCCCTCAACCATCTGGAAGCTGGGCCCCGTGCTGGCAACCGGCTGCACCATGGTGCTGAAGCCCGCGGAAGAGGCTCCCCTTGTGCCGTTGCGATTGGGTGAACTGACCCTGGAGGCAGGAATACCGAAGGGCGTGTTCAATATTGTCACCGGGTCCGGAACGGTAGCGGGCGCAAGGCTCGTGGAACATCCGGCAGTCGACAAGATCGCGTTCACCGGAAGCCATGTGACTGGTCAACGGATAATGAAGGCTGCCGCGCCAACGATGAAGCGACTGACCATGGAACTCGGCGGCAAGTCGCCGAACATCGTCTTCGCCGACGCCAATCTGGGTAGAGCGATACCAGGGGCTGCGCAGGCCATCTTCAACAATAGTGGACAGATTTGCAGTGCCGGTTCGCGCCTCTTTGCCGAACGGTCGGTTTACGACCAGGTGGTCGATGGCGTTGCCGAATACGGCAGGAATCTCAAGATCGGAAACGGCCTTCATCCCTCTACGCAAATCGGTCCGCTCGTTTCGATGAAACAACTGGACCGCGTCTGTGGCTTCTTTGAAAGCGGTATCAGCGAAGGAGCGCGACTTGTCTCGGGAGGATGCCGCCTTATCGACGGCGAATTATCTGGGGGAAATTTTGTCGCTCCAACGGTATTCGCGGACGTTAGCCCCGACGCGGCCATCGGGCGGGAAGAAATATTCGGTCCTGTGCTGACCGTCTTTCCTTTCGACAGCCTGGAAGAGGTCGTCGCTTTGGCGAACAACACCGTTTTTGGCCTTGGCGCGGGCGTCTGGTCTAGCCGGCTTGACACCGTGCATGCATTGGCAAGACGTATCAAGTCCGGAGTTGTCTGGGCGAACTCATACCAACTTGCCGATCCGGCGGTTCCCTTTGGGGGATACAAAATGAGCGGCTTCGGGCGGGAGTCGGGTCGTCAGCACGTTGAAGAATACACAAATGTCAAATCGGTCTGGATTGCGCCGTCGGACTGAGTTGCCGACCCCATGGGCCTCAAGGCTCCATGCTCCCGAGTGGGCAAACACGGAGACTACAGTGTGAAGATCAAGAGTATCAGGTCCTACGTTGTAGATAACGGAACGAAGAAACACTGGATATTTGTTCGTATCGAGACGGACGCCGGCATTGTTGGCTGGGGCGAAGCGTATTCGCAATCGGACAGAGAAAATGCCATTGTCAGTCACCTCGTCCAATTCGGCCGATACCTGGTCGGCCGCGATCCGTTTCAGATCAAGTACGCAGTGACCATGCTGCGCGACGATTACGTGCATCGCCGCGGATCGATGGAGTTCTACAGTGCGCTCTCCGGGCTCGAGATAGCGCTTTGGGATATCGTCGGGCAGGCCTGCAATCAGCCTGTTCACAACCTTCTCGGAGGACGATACCGCGACAGGATCAGGGTCTATGCGAATGGCTGGGCTTACGAGGCAAAAACGCCCTTTGACATAGCGAAGGCGGCCGAGGCTGTCGTCAGCCGGGGGTTCACGGCTCTAAAGTTTGATCCATTTCCCCTGCCCGTGCGCACCTACATCGACAAGGATGTCGAGCGGCATGCCGTGTCAATGGTGTCGGCGGTACGCGACGCCGTCGGCGACGACGTAGAAATGCTCATTGAATGCAGCCGACGTTTCAGCCCCAACATCGCTTCCCGTTTCGCCAAGGCAATCGCGCAACTGCACCCTTATTGGATCGAGGAGCCTGTACCTGCGTTCGATCTGGAGGGACTGCAAGAAGTGCGGCAGGTTTCGGATTCTCCGATTGTGGCGGGCGAGACCCTATACACCAAGGACGACTTTCGCTCACTTTTCGCAGCTCGCGGCGCAGACATCATCAATCCCGACATCTCGGTGTGCGGAGGCCTTCTGGAGCTGAAGGAGATCGCAGCTACCGCGGAATCGCACCATGTCGGTGTCAGCCCGCACAACTACAATTCGACGACGGTCTCACTTGCCGCCACCATGCAGGCGAGCGCGGGAATGCCGAACTTCCTGCTGACCGAGTATTTCCTAAGTTTCGATAAGGTCGGTTGCGAGATTTGCGATGTGCCACTCATTCCCGTGAACGGCTTCATCGACTTGCCCGAACGGCCGGGCATCGGGATCGCGCTGAAAGAAGACGAGCTGCTAAAGCGCGCGGCGATCGGCACGCCGTTCAGGACGCTGCGCACGGTGTCTGCAGAGACGTAGTCCACTGCGAGCGATCGATAGCAACGATGGAAGGCGCTGGCCGATGGGTCCGCGCCTTTGTTTGGGCAGTTGTGGTCGAAAATACGTTCACGACAGTAGCGAATGCCTAACCCAGCTGTTGGCATTCTGTTCGAAATTATGACCACCTCTTCCCGCCGCAGGTTTCCACACTGCGGCGGGATACGTTCAGTTAGCAATCTCTAGCCGACCACCCAGTTGTTGAACCGGTCGAAGACCTCCTTGCCGTTCTTGACCCAGTAGTCGATGTCGATCATCGTTCCCTTGGGGAAATTCTCCGGCGAGTTAGGGATTTCCGCCAGTCGAGCAGGGGACAGCTGGGCGAACGCTTCCTGGTTTGTCGGGCCGTAGGCGATGTTTTCGGCAAAGATCGCCTGATTCTTGGGATCGACGCAGTGGGCGACAAATTCCATGGAGAGCGCCTTATCTCGGACGCCTTTAGGGACGCAAAGGTCTCCGTAGGTGAACAGTGCATTATTGAAAGTGTAATCGACGGGCGCACCCTTGGCCTTCAGCGGCTGGATACGGCCGTTCCAGACCATGCCAAAATCGACTTGGTTGTCGCTTACGAGCTGCGCTGCCTGCGCGCCGGACTCGAACCACGAAATGTCCGAACGAATTCCGTCTAAAGCCTTGAAGGCCGCATCGAGGTCGATCGGATAGAGCTTCTTGGGGTCGACACCGGATCCCAACGCCGCAAGCTCTAGAGTCTGGTTCGCGCTCTTCCAGAGCGTTCGCTGACCCTTCATTTTCGGATCGAAGAACTCCTTCCAATTCTTCGGTATTGCCATACTCTTCGCGGCGTCGACGTTCCAGGCGATCACCGAAGCAGCAATGTAGATGTTGGTCCAGTATGGGTTTGCAGAGCCATTCTGAAGACCTTTGGTCGGAACGATCTTATAGTCAATTTCTTCAAGAAGTCCCAACCCGGCGGCGGGGGCAGCCTCCGCGGCATCGAGATCCGAAACGTCGATATCGACTGACTTCGCGTCGACCATTGCTTTGAGCTTTGCCGAGTCCAGGTAGGGCGCGCTGATGACTTTGATCCCGGTCTTCTGCTCGAAGGTGTCGAAATATGCAGCCTTGAACGCGGCTTCGAGCGCGCCACCGCTGTTTGCAACGGTGATCGTTTTGGATTGCGCTCGAACAATGCTGGGGGCGCCAAGGGTCGCAGCGGCCGCCAGGCCCGCACCAGCCTTGAGCATATCGCGTCGGCTCATTTTCAGTCTATTTTTTTGCATGATCATCGCAGTCCCCTTTGGTTGAGTTAGCTCTCGTTTCCTACCCACGCATGCCACCGCCTCGCACCCATGGTTTGCAGACTGAACATTCCTATGGGAAAAATGTCAAGGATTTCTCCTATCGGAAAACGTAGAGGGCAAATTTTCCCTTCGTCCCGGTTGCGGTGGACCGAAAGGAGCGAAACTGGGTAACGTGCGCACCCGCATTTGCGTCGAGTGCGTTATGTCCCCGTTTGCGGTTCGCCAACGCCAATTCCCAAGGATTCTGCGGACGGAAGAGCCTTCTCGCGGTAGTTTGTTTGCCGCGCTGCGGCCAGGGAAAGTGGCTCAAACGCATACCGCAGGTGTCGTCTGCCCCTAGCGAACCAAATTTGATTATAGTAAAACGATTTTTCGTGTGAGAACTATCTTTTCGGCCGCAAGGCAAAGCGGAGCAAGTAATGAAAAAACCTATGGAACAGGACGGTAGCGAGTTCAATCTCGGGGCCCATATCAAACACCTGCGCCGGAAGAAGCGCTGGACACTTGAGACATTGGGTGAAGCTTCGGGGCTGTCCATATCCGCTCTTTCGAAGATCGAAAACGCGCAGGTGTCGACATCATTCGACACCGTGGTGAAGATCGCTCACGGACTTGGAATGCCTGTTGCGGAGCTTTTCGAGAGTACAGAGCATAATTCAGCTCCAGGTGTGGAAGCGCCGAGACACTATACTGCAAGGAGGGTCTCCACCCGCCGCGGTGAAGGGCAGCCGTTTGCGTCGGACTACTATGATTATGAAGTCCATTCGTCCGAACTTCTTCACAAAGGCATGATCCCGTTGGTTATGACAATTCGCACGCGTGAGGTTCCACCGCGGGCTAATTGGTCAGTACACGACGGCGAAGAATTCATCTTCGTCGTGAGCGGGGAACTAGAACTGCACACCAGCCTCTACTCTCCTCTCGTGCTCAAAGCTGGAGACAGCGCTTACATCGATAGCACGATGGGACATGCGTTCGTGTCCAGGAGCGAGGACGATGCAGTGATGCTATCAGTGTGCCTCACCGAACGTCTGCAATTCAACGACGAAGTCGTCGGCAGGGACGGAGGACGCTAGTGTTCAGTTCCGGCATTTGCTGAAGCGGGTCGTAGGGTGAGAGCCCCCTTGAAGGTTGAGCCTTCGGTCGAAGTTGGAGGCCGCGGCGAAGTCGAGACGGCTGCCGAGCAAAGTGCAAAAATCAAAAGCTAGCGCGACCGCCGATAATTTCGGCCACCAATGTCGGATAGATTTACCTGCCTACGGCTTCCTCCAAGCCTGTCGGGAGTGCGCGCCGGTCGATTTCTAATGCAAGAGATCGGATGCCGCAGCCCTCTTTTGGCGGCAACTCACGTTTGGCCGCTTGCGGCCGCAACCCGGCATCATCCGGGGAGTCGTTGACAGAGACGTGTAAACGTTTACTATTCACGTCGACGATCGCGAATACAACCGCTTTCCCGGTTCTCAAAGGCGCGCCATGAACGCACACAATCGTACGCTCACTGTATTCTTGCGCGTTGCGAAATTTTCCTGGCCTTTCCTCGCCCTTCTCATCTTTGCAAAACTGTTTCCAACCACGATGTCGATGCTTGCCGAACAAAGCGCTGAACGCGGCATGATTGCTCAGGCGCAGTCCTCAGCGGCTGAGCACTATCTCGCGGTCCTGCTCGACAAGAATAAATAGCGGACCGACGATCCCGATTTTTCGCTTAAGCCGGCAGGTTTTCCAGGCCGGGCCTTCCGCCGACTGGCACCCCGCGATAAAGACGTCCAGCTTTGGTCAGGTCGCTTTGCATCAATTCATCTACCAGACTCGCATCCTCGACGAGGCCGCTTCTACCGGCACGTCGCCGTGTTAACGTTCTTCCCCGCAGCCGTGACAGATGAAATACCTCAGGGACCTGGCAGACGAAGCGCTGATAGAAGCTGTCCAACGCCAGACGTTCAGATATTTCTGGGACGGCGCCCACCCCGCAAGCGGCATGGCGCGCGACCGACAGCGGCTTGCTCCCCGGTCCGACAATGATCTCGTGGCGATAGGCGGCACAGGTTTCGGGGTGATGGCGATCATCGTGGCTGTCGAACGCAGTTGGATCGCTCGCGATGACGCGGTGGAGCATCTCAGCCGGATAACCTGTTTCCTGGAAAAGGTCAGCCGACATCACGGGATGTTTCCGCACTTCGTCGATGGTCGGAGCGGGAGAACTATTCGATTTGCTCGCAACGACGACGGCGGCGATTGCGTGGAGACCGCTTTGTTGTTCCAGGGCCTTCTTTGCGCGCGCCAGTACTTTAGCCGAAGATCCTTTGCTGAAGTGCGCCTGCGTGAGCGGATAGATCGATTATGGCTATCAATCGAATGGAATTGGTACTGCCGCGACGAAGAAATGCTCTACTGGCACTGGAGTCCTGGCTGCGGATGGGCGATGAATTGCCCCGTGTCGGGATGGAACGAAGGACTGCTGTCTTATGTGCTGGCAGCTGGTTCCGACACCCATCCGATCAGGGCCAGCGCCTATCACAGGGGGTTCGCCCGCGAAGGCCAGATGTCCAACGGGAAGAGTTTCTACGGCACAGTGCTTCCACTTGGGCCGGACTACGGTGGGCCCCTGTTTTTGGCCCAGTATTCGTTCTGCGGGCTGGACCCTCGGCGCCTGAGGGATCGATATGCGTGTTACTGGCAACAGAATGTAGCCCACACGCGCATCAATTACGAACATTGCGCTCGCAACCCGCACGGGCATTCCGGCTATGGCGCCAATTGCTGGGGACTAACGTCAGGCCATGGGCCCTACGGCTACGTTGCGCACGCGCCAGACCATGACAGGGGCGTTATTACCCCAAGCGCAGCCTTGTCCAGCCTTCCCTACGCGCCGGTGGAATCCATGCGGGCGTTGAGATACTTCCTCACAAAGCCGCTTCATCGCATCTGGGGAAATTTTGGATTTGTCGACAGCTTCAGCGAGAACCTGAGTTGGTTCGCTCGAACCTATCTGGCGATTAATCAGGGGCCGATCATAGCGATGATCGAGAACCACCGCAGCGGGCTGATCTGGGAACTCTTCATGAGCGCGCCTGAGGTGCGTGAAGGCTTGAGCGTGTTGGGCTTCGTCGAGACCTGGGCCAGCTGACTGCGACATCCACAATGACTAGCGAACCCTGCGCCACAACGGCCGTGACCGTAGCAGGGCCTAAAAGGACTAAGAGGATTTTCAGCAGCTCAAAATCATAATTCCCATTGAGCCGGGGCATGTAAACGTTTACAAGACTCCTATACTGGAACGGGCTCGCCGATCATGAATGGAAGTCAATCCTCACCCACCGGGCAAGGCCTTCACAGCCTGATCAACCAGGCCGAGATGGTCGTCGATCTGGAAGCGGTGCGAGAGAACTACAGGCGCTTGAGCGCCATTGCTGGAGATGCCGATTGCGCGGCCGTCGTGAAGGGCGACGCCTATGGGCATGGCATGGTCGCGTGCGCGCTCGCGCTTTGGCAAGCGGGAGCCAGGACCTTTTTTGTCGCAACCGCCAATGACGGCGTGGCGCTTCGAACCGTGCTCCAGGGGGCAAAAATCTGTGTTCTGGGCGGTTTTCTGCCTGAGGAAACGGAGGCATTTGCCGGTTCGAACCTGCTTCCCGTCCTCAACAGCCGCAACCAGATCGAGGAATGGCACAAGGCGGCGAATAGGATTGGGCGTCCCCTCGGCTCAATCATCCATTTCGACACCGGCATGAACCGGCTTGGGCTGCTTGCGGACGATACCGCATGGCTTCGCGAGAACTTGTCGCTCCTGTCCAGAATCCCTCCCCTCCTCTATATGTCGCACCTCTCGGCTGCCGACGATCTCGATTTCGAGCGGTGCGAATTCCAGCGGAACGCTTTCCTCAAAGCAGTCAGCGGGCTGCCTGCCGCGAAGCTGTCGCTGGCCAATTCGGCTGGCGTCTTTCTGGGAGAGAACTATCTGTTCGACATGGTGCGCCCCGGCAAAGCAACGTTCGGGATCAATCCGCTGACCGGCCGCAAAAACCCAATGTTGCAACCGGCCAGCGTGATAGCCCCGATCATCCAGGTCAAGACGATGAAGCGAGGTTCGCCGGTCGGCTACAGCTCGACATATCGGCTGGTCGAGCAGGCTAAGATCGCGACCGTCGCGATCGGCTATGCCAACGGCTACTGCAGAGCCGGTTCAAGCCGCGCCACCGTCTTTGTTCAAGGTTTCGCAGCCCAGGTTGTCGGGCGCGTCTCGATGGATCTTCTGACAGTGGATGTCTCGGCCGTTCCAGACTGGGCGCTGGTGCCGGGGAGCCCAGTTGAAATTCTTGGCCCGAATGTTCGCGACCACGACCTCGCGGAGGCCTGCGGGACGATTGAGCACGAGGTCTTGATCTCACTTGGCCGTGGTTGTGCACGCCGTTACGTCAATGAATAGCTCGCGCCATCGTGTTGGGTGACCTGGCATGGACCCGCTCCCAGGCTGTGCCAGGCACTCGGCCGCCAATGGGCACCTGACGTGCTCGTTGGCGGCCCCGAAATCACAGGCAGCGGGTCGGGTTGCTGCCAATCCGCGATCATCATGACAGACCCGCCCTCGGACGAACCCCCAATCTACCGCAGCTTCCCCGATCTTGTCGCAACACTCGAACCCATTCTGTTGCACAACGGAACGTCGGATGACGTCGCTCGCGTGCTGGCCACGAACTGTGCGAGCGCCGAACGCGATGGCTCGCAAAGCCACGGCCTGTTCAGGATGCCGGGTTATGTGAAGAATCTCAGGAGCGGCTTTGTCGACGGTCGCGCCGTCCCGCACATTCGTGACGCAGGAACCGCCTACCTGCACGTGGACGCCGGCAACGGGTATGCCAGACCGGCGCTGGAAGCGGCCATGCCGCGAGCCATCGAAAAAGCCCGATCGGCCGGCGCGTGCGTGCTGGCCATCGGCAATGCCCACCATAACGGGCCGCTGTGGCTTGATGTCGAGCCATTCGCGGAGGTGGGACTGGTCGCGCTCGGCGTCGTCAACAGCGTCACTTATGTCGTCCCTCATGGGGGTCGCAAGCGGCTCTATGGCACAAATCCGATGGCCTTTGCCGTGCCGCGGATGGATGGGCAGGTGCTGCTGTTCGACCAGGCGACAGCAGCGATGGCTCATGGCGAGGTGGCGGTTGCGGCGCGCGAGAACAAGCTTCTTCCGGAGGGCATCGGCCTCGACGCCGCAGGGCTGCCGACCCGCAGCCCAAAGGCGATACTGGAGGGCGGAGCGCTGCTGCCCTTCGGCGGGCACAAGGGTTCGTCCATCGCCATGATGATCGACGTTCTTGCCGGGGCGTTGACCGGTAGCAACTTTTCCCATCAGGTCGACTGGTCGGCCCATCCCGGCGCGGAATCGGCTCACACGGGCGAAACCGTTATCCTGATCGATCCGACCAGGGGAACCGGCTCGCTTGGGATGTTCACGCAGCGGATCGAGGATCTGCTCGCAGCGATGGTCGACGCCGGACAGACGCGCCTTCCAGGCGAACGCCGGCTTGCCGCCCGCAAGTTGGCAGCCGAACGCGGCATCGCCATTGCGCCCGCGATGTGGAAGCAGCTGATGGCCCTCTAAAGCGAGCGGCCAATCGCACGACAGCCGTTCCGGTTACCGGGTCACCCAGACAAGCAGATACATGGCTGCTGTCGCGACAACCACCCAGAACCAGCCCCATAGGCGGGATCCCCCTTCGGTTCGGCTGCCCTTCCTTTTTTTTGGCACCTCGTCGTTGCCACACATTCCCAAATCTGGTGGCCGTCGTTCAGATGTCATTGAGCACCCGCAGCGCTGCCTCATGCAGGATGGCGTTTGCCGATGCCAGGATGTTTCCACCTCGCTCCGCGCGGCCCCCGTCGAAGCGGGTGACCACACCGCCGGCGGCCTCGATGACCGGGATCAGCGCTGCGATATTGCAGGCTTGCAAGGAAAGTTCCACGCAAAGGTCGATCTGGCCGGCTGCCAGCATGGCGAATGCGTAGCAGTCGCCGCCGTACCGCGTGAATTTGACCGACGAGGCGAGCCGAGCAAAGCCCCTGCCCGGACGGCGTGCGAACGGTTCAGGAGAATTCGTGTGGCAAATCGACTCCGAGAGAAGCTGGACGCCACTTGTTTTCAAAACCGTCTCGCCCTGGGCAGAGCGACACACCGATCTAGTGCCATCGGACCAGAAGCATTCCCCGGTATCGGGATGGCTCATCATGCCCATCGTGGGGCGGCCATTTATCGTGAGACCTATCAGGGTCCCCCAGACCGGAAGCCCACACAGGAAAGCTTTTGCTCCATTGATCGGATCGATGACCCACTGTACCGGCCCTGATCCTGAGGGCCCGAATTGGTCGCCCAGCATTGCGTGCATTGGATAGTCGGCGGCTATGATCCCCCGAATGGCTTTTTCGGCCGCGCGAGCCGCCTCGCTCACGGGCCCATATGCGATGTCGGTCGTGTTCTTGGCATTATGCGACCCTCTTGTGCGAAATCTCGGCAGCGTCTCGGCGGCAGCCGCATCGGCCAGCCTGCGGAACAATTCGAAGTCCGGCAGCGCCTCGTCGTCCCCTCGACGGGCAGCGCCAAGCGAGAGGCGCGCCTGCATCAGAGCCCCCTCTCCTCAAGAAGGCTATTGAGGCGCGCGCCGGTTTCCACCAGCTGACTGCCGTATTGCGTGAGAAGGGATTGCTGCGCCTCTGTTCCGGCACATGACAAGGCACCGAATATCGCGGCAAGTCTCTCGCTCAGTGCCCTGCCTTCCTCCAGCGTTGGCCGGTCGGCAATGACGGCGGCAAGCTGATCGCGCGAAGGCTTTCCGATGCCGGGAACCGTGCGGGATCCACCGTCGATGTAGCCTGAGGGCAGTTCGCCCTTGCGGTTGACAATCCGACGGTTGAGAATAGCGTCGAGAATCTGATCCACGGCCTGTTTGGCGCCGGCCACTCGAGAGGGGTGATCGGTGTCGGCGGCCGCGTGCGGCAGAAGCTCCAGCTTGCCTGGAAACTTGAGAGCCAGGTGACGATACGCCACCAGCGGGCCGACGAAGGAGGATGTCTGGCCGTCGAAGAAGATGTCGGCGTCGACCGCGACATGGCGGACCTTTCCGCAATCAAGGGCGGCTGCCAGCGCCGAAGCATCGATGATCTCTCCGCGGTCGTAATTTATGACCACGGCACCATCGTTGAGAAGTGAGAGTATCTCGCCGTCGATCAGTCCCACATTTGCGAAGCGTCCTCGAGCTTGGTCGAATGCGCCGAGGCCGGTGTGGGGGCTTATGAAGTCGGCGCCACGCGCGGCGTCCTGAAGCGTCGGTGCATATTTGAGGCCCTCGGCCTCTATCCACTCGCGGTGAATTGCGCGGGCATGCACACACACACGCATGCGCAACGCCTTGCAAAGCTTGGCCAACTCCCTGCCGATATTGCCATATCCAATGATGGCGACCTTCTTGCCTTCGATCTTTTCGGTAGGGAATTCGCGGAGGTTCCTCGCGGTGTCGAAATGCCCGTCGACTACCCTTTGATGCAATTCATCGACGGGAAGATCGGGAACCACCTTCAGCATCGCCTTGAGCGCCATCTGCGCCGTGGCCCGGCTGTTGAAGCTTGGCGTGTTCATCAAAGGCGCAGGGCCGCCGCCGTTGGGTCCTCCCCAGGACCTGGACTGCATGTTGCCGGTGCCCGCGCCGATGCGCACGCCGCCCTCTGAAAAGACCGCTTCTTCCGGGATTGCCGTAGCTGCCGCAATGACGGCATCGTACTGACCTTTGTCGGTCTGCTGCAGGATCTCGTCGGCGGTGCTTAGGTCCGGCTGATAGGAGAAATGGACGCGGCCCGGCTCAAGCGCTTCACGGCAGACAGCCCCAAGGTGGAAGACGCCTCCCCTTGCCTCCATGTGCGCGCGCACCTCGCTATGGTCAAGCGTGCCCTCTGGCCCAAATCGCAATCCGATCGGATCAGCGACAAGCACGGTATAGGTTCGGCTGGCATCGCCGTTGCGGCCGCTCTCGATTGTGCTCGGTGACGAAGGAAAGCGTTCTCCGAGCTTGGCGAGTTCCTCCTCGATCACCGCGACCTTGGCCCTGAGATAGGCATATTGCAGATTGTCCAGCAGCGCGACGACATCGTCTGGGGCGCGAACCCCGCCGATCCAGGCGCGATAGTCGCCCGGCGTGCCCGGGAACGCGTTGACGTAACGGGCGACGTCCAGCCCGGGCTCGTGATTTCCGTCAGGATGGGTGATCCCTTCGTAGCCAAGCAGTTGCTTGGAGCGCGCAATGATGCGTGCGTGCAGACCCGAACTCTCCAAGGCTGGGTCCACCACCTTCAACAGCGTCACCGCGGCGCCGCGGCGTTCAGGCTCGGTGACGCTGAGCCGAAGCACCGGACTGCGCGACACCCACTCGTTGATGGCGTCCCGATTGGCTGTTGAGCGTCGATTGAGATTCTCCACCGAGCCGAGCCGCCTCTCGGAGCGCAGTAGGCCGAAAGTCGTCTCTGCGAATGCGAGCGCGGAGTAGGTATTGATAACGCCGCCCAGCATCTTGTCGCCCTGCGGATCGTAAAGCGGTCCGATCGCGACCGAGCGATCGCCGCTCAAAGGCCGTTTGGGGTCCGCTGGCACAGCGATTTTGAGCTGGCGGGGAATTGCCCATGAAGGATCCCGCTGGTTGCGCTCGATAAGCCGCAGCGCTTGCGGCGTGAACGTCGCGACGAAGTAACCGGAGACGCCGCCGATCGCCTTCTGGAACGGCATGAACATGCAGGTCCTTGCCAGCAGTTCCCGCACGACGTCGTCACCCCAAGGCATTGCTCCAAGCAGCGATGTGGCGTCCAGAACGGCGTGATGGTTGTCAGGATCGCTGCGGAGCCATTCCAGGAGGTTGGAGATATCCTGCGCCGTATAGGTGGTGGCGCCAGTCGTTTCATGGCCGACGCCGATGAAGAGTTCGATCCCCAAGCCGCGCAGATAGCCGGCGGATGGAATGGTCCCTTCTGTTGGCGAGAAGTGTACGCGCCGTTCGTCGCCTCGCTTTGAATAGCGATGCAGTTCGACAAGCTGGGCACCCCAAGACTGGCGGAAGAAGCCGCCGGAGCCTGCCGCTTCCGATTCCGGCGCTGGCGTATCGACGTAGACCCCTTGCTTGTCGTTGCTCGCGTTCATCAGGTGCATGACGCAAGCGGTGAAGCCGCTATGTCCTCCTCCAAGTCCGACCGCCATCTGGTTCGACTTGGGGAACCCGAAGTAGCGATTTATCTCGCGCATCATGTCGAGCAGGATCTTGTCGGCCGGATAGCCGCGATGCATGCTGCGGCCGATCTCCGCGGTGGTGAAGGGGCCGATATCGTTGCCTCTGTCGTCGAGCTTCCTGTAGTTGCGTTCCAGCCAGGCATCGAACTCGAAACGCAGGAGCCGCGCATCAACCTCGTCGGCGGTGAGGTCGGTGATGGGGCCGACGCCAAAAAATGGGTTGGCGGTTCGTCTTGGGCGCCCGGCGGCCGTCAGCCGCAGCGCGGCAAGCCGCTCTGCCCTTAGCGTTTCTTTGGACGTCATCAGCCTACCTCAAAGCAATGGGGATCTACCTGCGAAGCCGCAGGCGCGTTCAGTTCCCGATCGGGAATGTGCTGGCCAGCACAGACGCTGGCCAGGCGATGTCGTCAGCGCAGTTGGATCCACACGGCTTTCGTCTCCGTGTACTGATCGTGCGCGGCCAGGCCCTTGTCCTTGCCGCCGAAGCCGGACTCCTTGTAGCCGCCAAACGGCACGGCAAAGTCGCCTTCCGAATAGCAGTTCACCGAAACAGTTCCTGCGCGGATTTGCTTGGCGACGCGGTGGGCGGTGTTGAGATCGTCGGTATAGAGGGACGCGGCGAGGCCGTAGTTGGTGTCGTTTGCCAGGCGCACCGCCTCAGCCTCATCCTTGAAAGTGATCACCGACAGCACCGGGCCGAAGATTTCCTCACGGGCGATCTTCATATTGTTGGAAACACCATCGAAAATGGTCGGCTCGACGAAGCTGCCGCCCGTACCCGCCAGTATCTGGCTTCCGCCCAGGGCGATCCTGGCGCCTTCCTTGCGTCCGGTTTCGATGTAGGAGAGCACCTTGGCAAGATGCTCCTGCTCGATCATGGCTCCAATGCGCGTTGTGCGCTCGAGCGGGTCGCCAACAGTCCAGGATTGGAAGACTGGCTTCAATTCCTCGAGCAGGCGGTCCTTGATGCTCTCATGGACGATGAGGCGCGAGCCGGCCGAGCAGTTCTCGCCCTGGCAGAAAAGAATCCCGGTCGCGACGTTCTCGACTATCGGAGCGAAATTCCTGACATCGCCCATCACGATGGCAGGGCTCTTGCCGCCGCATTCGAGGATGATGCGCTTCATGTTTGAGTCTGCCGAATATTTGAGGAATAGCCGACCCACCTCTCCCGATCCCGTGAAGCTGACGCAATCGATGTCTCTGTGGAGGCCTATGGCCTGACCGGCAGTCGGTCCCAGGCCAGGAACGACGTTGAACACGCCATCAGGTATGCCTGCCTCGGATGCCAGCGCCGCCAGCCTGATCAATGACAGGGATGTCTGCTCGGCCGGCTTCAGGACCAGGGAGTTGCCCCCGGCCAGGGCGGGCGCCAGCTTCCACATGGCGACGAATAGCGGGAAGTTCCAGGGGATCACGCCGCCGACGACGCCGATCGGCTCGCGCACGATCATCGACACGACGTCGCGTGGCGCCGGAGACACCTGGTCGTAGATCTTGTCGGTCGCCTCCGCATGCCAGCGCAATGTCTCGATGGAGTCGGGCAAGTCGACATTGATGGAATCGTTGATAGGCTTCCCGCAGTCGAGCGTTTCGATGAGCGCCAGCTCGGCGCTGTGTTTCTCGATCAGATCCGCAAAGCGCAGCAGGACTTTCTTGCGTTCTCGCGGCGGCAGGCCCGACCAGGTGCCGGCTTCGAAGCTGCGGCGCGCCGCCTTGACCGCGAGATCGACGTCCTCCGCCCCGCCGGCAGCCACGTTGGCCAGCAACTTGCCTGTTGCCGGATTCACCGTCTCGAAGGTCTCGCCCGATTTGGCCGCGACATAGGCGCCATCAATGAAGGCCCTGGTCTCGAATTTCAGTGTCTTGGCTTCAGCGTGGAAGTCTGTGTGGACATTCATGTTAAACTCCTGCAGATCGCATTGAAGGGTGTTGATCAGGCGCTGGGCCAGGTGTCGGAAAGCGTGTACCCGGTGGGGAATGGATCGCTCGGATCGAGCACAAACTGGTGGAAGCCGGTGATCCAGGCCCGCCCGCTGATCGCGACGGAGACGGCATCGAGGTCGCCCACCTTAGAAGTCTGAAATATCTCGCCCTCGAACTTTGTCCCGATGATCGATTCGTGGATGAATTTTTCGCCGGGCGCGATCTCGCCGCGGGCATGGAGGAGCGCCAGCCGCGCGCAAGTCCCGGTGCCACAGGGCGAGCGGTCGAGGCGGCCAGGCGAGACGATCACGCCGTTGCGCGATGTCTTTACCCCGTCGCTGACCGTGAGCGGGCCGGCGAAAAGTGTCTGGTTTATGGTGTGAATTGCCGGGTTTTCAGGATGGATGGAAGGCAGCTGCTCGGCCGCCGCGCGCTTGATCTTTTCCCCGACGTCGGACAGGTCGCGCGCTTCCGACGGCTCAATCGCGAAGCCGCAGTCGCGGGCATCGACGATCACGTAGATCATCCCGCCATAGGAGACGTCGACGCGAAGAGAGCCAATGCCAGCGACCTCGATCATCCGGTCGCGATGCATGACGAAGGACGGCTGGTTACGGAACTTCACGCTTTCGCATTTTCCGTTGCGGCATTGCGCTTCGACCTCGATCAGCCCCGCCGGCGCCTCGAGCGCCAATTTGGTGACGGGCTCCTGCATGGCGATGACGCCCGTCTCAAGCAGCACGGTCACCGTGCAGATGGTATTTGTCCCCGACATCGGCGGATAGGACGCCGGCTCGATGATCACGTACCCCATCTGGGCGTCAGGGTTAGACGAGGGCAGGACGAGGTTGGTGCACAGCGTGACTTTGCCGCGCGGCTCGTGGAGAAGGAACGCGCGAAGATCGTCGCCCTTTGTCTCCAGCCAGCGCGCCTTTTCGAACATCGTCTTGCCAGGAACGTCAATGACGCCACCGGTGATGACGTCGTTGGGCTCGCCTTCAGCATGGGCGCCGACAACGTTGATCATCCGCGATAACCGCATGTGTCATCCTCCTTGTTCAGTCGGTGCGAGGCGATCCGAGAGTGCAGCCGAATGACGGCCGGTAAATCCCAAGCATGCCGCAGCCGGCCGACGGCATCCAGGCCTGCCCCGGGGAGACGGTGTCCCCGGGACAAGGGCGCTCGCCTCAGGCGGCGGCGCCGAGGGCTTCGTCGACCAGCTTCACCTCCGCCTCGGTGAGCGGCAGGACAGGAAGCCGGCACTCGCCGACGGGGCGTCCCGTCTTGGTGCTCGCTGCCTTGGCGACGGGGTTGAAAGGAGACGTCCAAAGCAGCAGCGACAGCGGGCGCAGCTTCAGCCAAAGAGCCGCCGCCTCGGCGAGGTTCCTGGCTTGAACGAGATCGTAGAGCTTGACCAGCTGCTTCGGGACGGCGTTGCCGGATCCGGTGAAGACGCCGGGCGCGCCGCTGACAAGGCTGTAGAAATTCAGATAGTCGCAACCATTGAACACCTTGGCGCCCTGGGCCGAGAGTTGATCGATGCGCATCATGTTCGACGTGCTGTCCTTGATGTATTTGACGTTGTCGATCTCGCTGAAGCGCTTGAAGACATCAGGCGTGATGTCGAAGCCGGTGTACTGGGGAATGTTGTAGACCATGATGGGGGTCGCGACGGCCTTGGAAATCTGCTCGTAGTGGTAGCGCACTCCCGGTTCGCCTGGCCCCTCGAAGAAGGGCGGCAGGATGAGTAACGCGTCCGCGCCAGCGTCCCGCGCGTGCTTCGAATTGTCGATCGCGTCTTCGGTGCGCAGGGCAGACGTCTGGACAATAAGCTTGGCCCGGCCATTGATCCGCTTGCCCGCGATTTCGGCGATGCGCCGCTTCTCGGTCTCGGTGAGGAAAGGAAACTCTCCGGTCCCGCCATTCACGGCGATGATGTGAATCCCCGCGTCGATCAGCGAGTCTATATTTGCCGCCAATGCGCCCTCGTCGAGCGCAGCGCCATTGTCCTTGAATGGCGTGCAGATCGGCACGCAGATGCCTTTTAGTTCACTCACGTCTTTGCTCCTTTAGCGCGACTGATTTGACCGTTGAACTTGCGGCGCTACCTCATTCCGCCTGGGAATGACTTGACGCCATAAGCTATAGATTTCGCTGTATACTTCCTGTTAGCAACCAGCGATCCGGAACCACATTGCCAACTATGGGTTTCCATAGTTGTAATCGTTTTCATGCTATAGATCAAGGGCTTGCTGCATTTGATGCTCGTGCTCCTCAGGCGGTGTGGTAAGGCTGCGGGTCGGCGGGCAACGGCGCTATCCCGCGAATGGCGTCCGCGACTTTTTCAGCCATCATGATGACCGGGGCGTTGAGGTTGCCGCTGACGATCTCGGGCATGATCGAGGCATCGACCACCCTCAGGCCCTCAATGCCATGTACCTTTGCTTCCTTGTCGACGACCGCGTCGTCCCCCTCGCCCATTCTGCAGGTGCAGCATGGATGGTAGTTGGTGCCGGCAATACCGCGCAGCCAATTGGCAATATCGTCGTCGGTGGCGATCGAAGGGCCAGGCGTTTCTTCCACGCCGCGAAACTCGTCCCATGCCTTCTGACGGACCACGTTGCGGATCGCCTTCACAGCCTGAACCGCCTGCAGCATGTCGTCAGGGTGCTCGAGATAGTTGAACACAAATTTCGGCGCCGCCCTTGGATCGGCCGACTCGACCCAGACGCGTCCCTCGCTTTTGGGCCTCATCAGACTTAGGAAATACTGGAAGCCATTCTCGAGCTTGACATTGCCGTGCTGGAATTCACCCAGCATTGGCACGAACTCGAACTGGACGTTGGGTATCGTCTCCTCTTCCCTCGTGCGCATGAAGGTACCCACCTCGAAGAAATTGGTCGCGCCAAGTCCCTTCTTGAAGAGGAGCCACTGGAGTCCGAGCTTCGCCTTGCCGAAGGTGGAGAGTTCCTTTGCGGCCGACACGTTCTTGGTCGCACGGTACATGACAGGGGCCGCGACATGGTCCTTCAGCCCGCGTCCGACGCCGGGCAGATGATGTTTGAGCGCAATCCCAGCCTTCCTGAGGTCATCGGCAGGACCAATGCCGGACAGCAGCAGCAGTTGCGGGGAATTCAGCGCTCCCCCGCACAGGATTGTTTCGCGTTCCGGCTCAAATTGCTGGGCGCCGGCTTTTGTGGTCACAGCAACCCGAACGACGCGCTTATTGCTCGTTTCGATGCCCGTGACCCTCGCGCCGGTGAGTACGGTGAGGTTGGGCTTGCGGGGCCGGGCATGAATATAGGCCTGCGAGGTGCTCCAGCGAATGCCGTCATGGACGTTGCGCTGGGTGATGTGAACACCTTCCTGCTGATACGCATTGTGGTCAGCAACATGCTTTAGACCGCTCTCCACCCCCGCCCGCAGGAAGGCGTGGTAGAGAGGATTTTCCGCCTTGCAGGTCTCGATCCGCATCGGCCCGGAGCCGCCGCGATAAGCGTTCGCTCCCTTGTCGAATGTCTCGGCTTTCTTGAAATAGGGCAGACATTGTGCATAGGACCATCCGTCAGCTCCGATGCTTGCCCAGTTGTCATAGTCCCAAGGATTGCCGCGGACCCAATTCATGCCATTGATTGAGGACGAGCCGCCCAGCACGCGCCCTCTCGCCTCATGTATGACCCGCCCCTGCAAGTGCGGTTCCGGCTCCGAATTGTAGAACCAGTTGAAGCGGTCGTTCATCAGCGGAAAACCAAGGGCCGCCGGCATCCGGACATAGATGTGCTGATCGGACGGCCCCGCTTCCAGGAGCAGAACCGTGGTCGACGGGTCCTCGGCCAGCCGGGACGCGATCACGGAGCCTGCCGAGCCGGAACCTATGACGATATAGTCAAACGCCTTCTTATCCGTCACCGGAGCACTCCTTACGATCTTGCCGAGGCTGTCAGGGTGTGCGGCAGGGCGTGGGTGCGTTTCCCAAGCTTGATGAAGGTCGACTTCACCTCGGTGAACTCGAGCAAGCCGTCCAACCCATTTTCACGACCGATCCCGCTTTGCTTGAAGCCGCCGAAGGGCATCTGGACCGCGGTCTCGAGAAATGTGTTCACGTAGACCGTTCCGCTGCGAAGTTCGCGCGAAACGCGTATCGCCTTGTCGATGTCCTTCGTCCATAGCCCGTTGCCCAGACCATAGTTCGTGTCATTGGCGAGCGCGATTGCTTCCTCGACGCTGCGGAAACGCGTGACCGCAAGCACGGGGCCGAAAATCTCTTCGCGAAAGATTGTCATGTCGGGGGTGACGTTGGAAAAGATGGTAGGGGCAACATAATAGCCCATGCCGAGGCCGTTTTCGGTGACACGGTTGCCACCGAGGAGAAGCGTCGCGCCCTCGTCTATCCCGCTCTTGATGTATGCCAGCACCTGATCCATGTGTTTTTCATGGATCAGCGCTCCGACGTCTGCCTGCTCATCGGTCGGCAGGCCGAGGCGGATCTTCTTCGAACGCTCTACAAGCTTCTCCAGGAAGCTGTCCGCAATGCTATCCTCAACGAGAAGCCTGGTGCCCTGGACGCATTCTTCGCCCTGGTTGAGGATGTAGCCGAGCAGGATGCCATCCAGCGCCGCGTCGATATCGGCATCGGCAAAGACGATATTCGCCGCCTTTCCGCCTAGCTCGAGGCCAACGCGCTTGACCTGCTCGGCCGCGCGCTGCGCGATCCTGATCCCGACTGATGTCGATCCGGTAAACGAGATCATGTCGACATCTCTGTGCCCGGTCAGGATCTCGCCGACGGTGCGGCCCGAGCCGGTTACCACATTGATGACGCCATTTGGAATGCCAGCCTCCGTCGCCAGCTTGGCGATTTCGAGCGTCGAACCAGAGGTCAGTTCCGACGGCTTGATCACCACCGTACAGCCGGCCGCGAGCGCGAAGGGCAGCTTCTGGAACAGGGTCACCATAGGGAAATTCCACGGTGTGATCATTGCGATCACACCGCGCGGCTCACGGGTCACAAGACCCAGATTTGCGTCACCGACATTTGAGACCAGGTCTCCTGGGATTTGCCAGGCAAGCGCTGCCGCGTAGCGCGCGAGCTCAATGGACCACTCGATCTCAGCCTTGGCGAAGCGGATCGGCTTGCCAACCTCTTCCGCCTCAATAAGGGCCAGCCGGTCGGTGTCACGGATCATCAAGTCGATCCAGCGTCCGAGTGCCTTGGCTCTTTCGGCGCCAGGCAGCGATGACCAGACAGATCTCGTGTCGAAGGCTTTGCGGGCGACCCCGACAGCAGCCATCACCGCGTGCTCGTCGCTTTGCGCGAAACGGGCCAATAGCCTGCCATGAGCTGGCGATTTGCGTTCCACCTTTCGATCGGCGCCTGCCCAACCGCCGTCGATCCAATTGTCGTATTCACGCACGTCCATCGATCCATTTCCTTCGGTCAGTTTGGCGCAACAAGCCGGCTCTTGCCTGGCGCAACGAGCACGCCGACGACGTCGCCGACCCTCGCCTCTGTTCGATCGGTAACGACGATGAACTTATGGCCACCGCAGTCGACATACACATTGGTGGTCTGCCCAAGCGGCTCGACGAAATCGACGCTTGCCGACGCGGCGCCCTCGGCGCCGTCACCAACGATCAAGAGATGCTCAGGGCGGACTCCAACGAAGAATTGTCCCTGGGCGTCGGCAAAGCTGCTTGCCTTGTCGGCGACTTCTCCTGACAAACTGTCGGCAAAGGGCTGGACGGAGGCGGCAAGTCCCTTCTTGCGGTCGAAATGGGCGGGGAACAGATTCATGGGCGGAGAACCGATGAAGTCGGCCACAAACTCGGTTCTTGGCCTGTCGTAGATCTCCAGCGGCGTTGCCACCTGGACCATGTCACCTTTACGCATGACGGCGATCCGGTCGGCCATCGACATCGCTTCGATCTGGTCATGGGTCACGTAGACAGTGGTGATGCCGAGGCTGGTGACCAGCTTCTTGATCTCGGTGCGCATTGTGGCACGCAGCTTCGCATCGAGGTTCGACAGCGGCTCGTCCATCAGGAAGACGCGGGGATTGCGCACCAAAGCCCGCGCCAGGGAGACGCGCTGCCGTTGCCCGCCGGAGATCTGCGCAGGTTTGCGATTCAGATACTCGGCAATTCCGAGTTTTTCCGCGGTTGCATGCACTTTCTTTCTGCGCTCGCCCTCGGCGATCTTGCGCACCTTGAGAGGGAACTCGATGTTCTGGAACACGGACAGGTGCGGATAAAGACCATAGTCCTGGAACGCCATCGCGATATCGCGGTGACGAGGCTCCTCATATGTCACGTCGCGGCCGTTGATCTTGATCTGGCCGTCGCTGGGAAGCTCCAGTCCGGCAATCATGCGCAATGTCGTCGTCTTGCCGCAACCGGAGGGACCCAGCATGACGAAGAATTCGCCGTCCTTGATGTCGACCGACACGCCGTTCACGGCAGTGAAGGCGCCAAAGCGCTTGTAGACTGATCTGACTTCAATACCCATCGTCGTTCCTCATCCCTTCACGGCGCCAAGCGTCAGGCCCCTGACAAGATATTTTTGCATCAACAGGACGAGCACGACGATCGGCAACGACATCAACACACCGGCGGCCGAGCCCAATCCCCACGAGATCGCCTTGGCCTTGATCGAGCTCGCCGCGATCACTGGCAGCGTCCGCGCCTCCGAAGAGGTCAGAATGCTGGCCAGCAGGAACTCATTCCAGGCGAACATGAATATGATCACCATCGTCGCCGCGAGCCCGGGCAAGAGCAGCGGCAAGGTCACGCGCCAGAAGCACTCGAACCGACTGCAGCCGTCTATCAGGGCAGCCTCTTCGATCGACTGCGGAATTTCCTGGATGAACACCCGCATTACCCACACCACGAACGGCAATCCGTTCAGCGTGTAGACGGCGATCAGCAGCCACGGCGTGTCGAAGATCCCCAGTTGCTTGGCGATGATGAACAGCGGGATGACGCTCACCATCGGCGGCAGCATGCGGATCGACAGAACCTCAAAGGCGATGAAGTTCTTGTTCTTGACGTCGAAACGCGCCAGTCCGTAGGCGGCGAGCGTGCCTGCGATCATTGCAAACAGCGTGGCCAGGCAGACGATGAATGCGCTGTTGATCAAGGCATCCATCGCATTCAACTCTGTGAAAAGCTTGCGGTAGCTCTCCAATGTCGGAGCAAAAACCCACCTCGGCGGATATGCCGATATGTCTGCATCCGACTTCAACGAAGAAAGCGTCATCCAGACGATGGGGAAAGCAAAGAAGGCGGTCGCCATCAGGGCCAGCGCATAGTAGCCGATGCCGCTGAGGATGGACCCGCGTCGCGTGATCGAGCTTGACATCAGCGGGCCTCCTTTTCGTTCACCATGCGCATGAAGCCCGTGTATTTCACGAAGATGAGAACCACGGCGAGGATGATGAGGAGCGTCAGCCAGGATAGCGCAGCACCATAGCCGAGGCTGAAGAAGCGGAAATTTACCCTTGCCAGGTAGATGCTGAGCAGGTCGGTGGCGAAATCGGGACCGCCACGCGTAATGATGTAGACCGTGTCGTAGGTGCGGATGGCATCGACGATCCTGAGCAGGCTCGCGATCACGATCACGGGTTTCAGCATCGGCAGCGTGACCATGAAGAAGGTCTGGATCGGCGAGGCGCCGTCGATCGCCGCCGCCTCGAAGGGGCTCTTGGGCAGGGCCGAAAGGCCGGCGAAGATGATCAGGAACATGAACGGGGTCCACTGCCAGACATCTACAAGCAGCATCGAGGCCATGGCGCTGGCCTTCTCGCCGGCCCATGGCTGCGGCGGAATGCCGACGAGGCTCAAAACGTAATTGAGCACGCCAAGGTCGGGCATCATCATGATGCGCCAGGTGATGCCGACCGCGATCGGTGTGATCAGCATGGGGACGATGATGATGGTCCTTAGCAGCGTGAAACCGGGGAGCCTGACGTTGAAGAGGAGGGCCAGCAGCACGGCCAAGGTGAGAGACAGCCCCACGGACAAGACGGTGAATAGCAGCGTCAGCAGGATCGAATGCAGGAACTGGGCGTCCGACACCGCATCGGCATAGTTGGCGAGGCCGACAAATCCCTGGAACTTGTCCGGATCCGAGGGGCGATAGCCGGTGAGGCTCATATAGAGCGAGTGCAGGAGCGGAAAGAGACCGACAACCGTCATGATGATCATGGTCGGCGCGAGCAGGATCATGCCGGTGTAACGCTCTCCGGCACGCTTGGCCCGGTCGGTCGCGACGGGCAAACCCTCTAAGCTGACTGTCATGGTCCTTGATCCCGAAGGCGCCGAGCGGGCATCTGCCCGCACAGCGCGTTCCTGTTCTACGAGCGCTGGAATATCCAGGCGCTTGCGGGCGGCGACTTCAGCCCTTGACGAGCTTTCCCACCCGATCGACGGCATCGACCATCGCGGTCTTGGGGGTCTTTCGCCCAGTCACGCCGGCGAGGACTTCCTCGTAGATTGCCCGCTGCACTTCCACCGCATTGGTCAGGCGATAAGGCGGGATCGCGATCGGCTGCGTCCCGCGGGTCTTGAAATCCTCAAAGACATGAAGGCCGGGAATCTTCTTGACCATGTCCGGATTTTCGAGATCCGGCTTGTAGCAGATCGAGGTTTCACCCGCTTCCGAGAAATACTTGTAGCCGCCGTCGGCGAGCCAGGCCAAAAACCTGTAGCCGTCGGCCTGCTTTTTGCTGGCGGCGTTAAGCACCACGGTCCAGCCGCCAATCATCGACTGCTGGAACTTCTCGGTCGGCGCCACCGCATAGCCGAACTTGCCGGCATGCGGCCCGCCCTCAATGCCGGAGAGCGCGTCCGACCATGAAATGATCATGGCCGCGGTTCCCTGACCGATCGCGGACTGACCTTCCGGGTAGTCGAACCCGGAGACGCCTTGAGGGCAATACTGCAAGACCTCCTTCAACCTTTCGATGGCATGCTCGCCCTGTCCTTCCGAATTGAAGACGGGCTCATTGGCATCGTTGAAGCAGCCGTCGTCGGTAGGCGCGAGCTTCGTCATTCCCATGACGCGCGTCATCCAGTCGCCGGACATGTGGGCGTCCTGCCCTCCCAGGCAAAGCGTGTTTCCGGCGACGTCTGAGCTGTGCAGCTTCTTGGCGGCCGCGACATACTCGTCCCAGGTGACGGGCACCTTATCGATACCGGCTTTCTCGAATAGGTCCTTGCGATAGATGAAGACCGGAATCGTCATGGCGAGCGGCAGGCCGTAGTGCTTGCCCTGGTAGATGGAGTATTGCAGCGATCCCTCGGTGACGTTCCCATACTTGATCTCGGGAAGGTCAGGGTTGGCGGCTTTGATGTCCTCCATCGTGGGCGCCCATTTGTTGCGCTGCGGCTGCCGGACCCACAGGCTGTCGGTGGTGATGATGTCGAACGTTTCCGAACCCTGTGAGAGTTCGATCAGCATCTTTTCGTAGTGAGATTCGTAAGGGTTGGATTCCCCGGTGATCTTCGCGGCTGTATATGCCTTCGCCACCTGATCGGTGAGGGCCCCTGCCCAGACTGAATTGCTATTGAGGATATTGAGCGTCACTTCCTCCGCATATGCCGACGAGGCGCGATAGGCGGCCACGGCGGCAGCAAGGCCGGCAGAGGCCTTGAGGAAGTTGCGACGAGACACTGGCAGTCTGATCGACGCGGTCAAATTGTTGATCCTCCGTTTTTTATGCGAGGCGCGGCAAAAGCCGGCCTCGCGCTCCCAACTTATGTAAACGTTTTCATTCTTTGCGAGCTAAACGGTGATGTCAAGCCCAAACCCGCGTCAACATAGAAATTTCTGTAAACGATTACATGTGGGGACGTTTTATGGCTTGTCAAGCGCGGTGAAGTCGAGGACAAAAGCCACCGGTGAACAAAAGCCAACGAAGATGGTGCGGCTTATGCCGGGCAAAAGAGCCAAACAGCCCAAGTTGAAGAAAAAGGCAGGCGTCTTCGACGTTGCCCGCGAGGCGGGGGTTTCGGTAGCCACCGTATCGCGGGCGTTCAATCTGCCTGACATCGTCAGCGAGGACGTTCGCCGACGGGTCCTGGCGACTGCGCAGAATCTGGGCTACGCGGCCAACCCGGCGGCAAAAGCATTGCGATCCCGCAAGACCCATATCGTGGGAGCGGCTATCCCGACGCTCGACTATGCGATCTTTGCGAAGATGATCAACCATTTTCAGGATAGCTTCGCGCAGCACGGCTACATGACGATCGTTGCCACAACTGGCTTCGAACACGCCAATGTTTTTGAGAAGGTCAAGACATTGGTGGATCGCGGCGCCGAGGCGCTTCTTCTGGTTGGCGCGATCGAGGACCCGGCGCTCGTGAGCTATCTTAAGCGACCGCATATCCCAGTGGTGACGACCTACTCATACCTGCCCGACGAGATCGTACCCTGCATAGGGTTCGACAATTACGCGGCTACGGAAAGCGCGATGGAATACCTTGCCGATCTGGGGCATAGAAATTTCGCCATGATTGCCGGCAGCCCGAAGGGTAGCGATCGCCAGCGCGCTCGAATTGCCGCCTACAAGGATTTCGTCGGATCGAGAAATCTCCATGGGGCAGCGAATATAATCATTCGCAATTTCACCATCCGGGACGGAACCGAGGCAATACGCGCCATCCTGGACAAATATCCGGAAACCACGGCGGTGGTCTGCAACACCGACGTCATGGCGTTTGGAGCCTTAAGTGAAAGTCGGCGGCTCGGAATCCGGGTTCCCCAGGATATCTCGATCGTCGGGTTCGATGATGCAGAATATGCAGCCCAGTTGGAGCCTCCGTTGACGACCATAGCCGTGCCTGCCGAGGAAATGGGCAGGCTGGCGGCCGAAATGCTCCACAGCTCGCTGTCGAACGGCGAGCCCCCTCGCTTCGTCAGGCTCGATTCGCACCTGATCGTAAGAAAATCCGCGTGCCCGCCGCGCGCTCTAAAACAGTTGCGCTTGGCCGCGGCCGTCTAAATCCAGGTCCGCGGGCGCTTCACACCCGCGAAGTCGAGTGTGCACATAGGCACCGTCATGCCCCGTCAGCCGCTTCTGCCCTCTCGACCCGCCGCTATCATATTCGATTTCGATGGCGTCATCCTTGACTCTGCCGAGATCAAAGCAGAGGCGTTCGCTGAAATCTATTCCGGCTATGGGCGGCAGTGGAGGGAACCCATCCTCCGCTACCAGCGGCTGCATGGCGGTATTTCACGCCGGGAGAAGTTCGACCATTTCGACAGACAGATAGTGGGTCGCGCCCCGAACGAGGAGCGATTGGCGCTGCTGTCGAAGAGGTTCACCGACATCGTTTTTGAGAAGATCCTCGCCGCGCCTTTCATTCCCGGCGCGCGGGAACTGCTTGAAAACGCATCTGGTCGCTCCAGGCTTTTCGTCGTTTCTGGAACCCCGCAGCAAGAATTGATCGAGGTCATCCGTCAGCGAACCCTTGATCACTATTTTGAGCTGGTCATCGGCGCGCCAACGAAGAAGCGCGAGGCCTTTGCGCGAATCTTGCACATGGGACTAGAGCGCGAAACCGTGGTGGCGGTCGGCGATTCAACCACGGAATGTTCCGCTGCCTGTGAGCTGGGAATCGCATTCCTCGGAATTCGAGGCGGGCCCTCGCCAGCCGTCTTTCCGGAAGGTATCGTAACGCTCCCGGACCTGCGCGATGCAAGCAACCTGCTCGGCTTCGGCAGCCTGCCCCCAAGCTGACCACCGTCCGCGTGGCCGAGGTGCTGCCGCCGAGAAATGGTGCACCGGTACTGGAAGGCACATACATTCCCGAATCGACAATCTTAATGCGCCTCGACTGAACTCGTATTACCGAGGGCGCGCTTGGTCCGAACGGTCGACGCGGCAATCCGGAAATGGGGTCCCGGCAGAGACTCCGCATTGACCCAATCCGCCAATGGCGTAAACGTTTACATGGCCACGCATCCACCGGGTTAGCTGCTGACCAGTGCACGCCGCCCACCCCGGGGACGGCTATCGGCCGGCTAATGCTGATAAAGCAGTTGCCTGATCTCATGATAGATGTCGCGTGCCGTCCGGTCCGCGGTGATATCGACGAGGTCCCGAGGTCGAGCGAAAGGGATCGAGAATTCCTTGGCGATCTTGCCGTCTTTGAAAACAAGGATCCGGTCGGCCAAGGTGATCGCCTCGTTCAGATCGTGGGTGACGAAGACAACGCTCTTCTTGTCAGCGGCCCACATGCGCACGAACTCCTCGTGAAGCGATTCACGCGTCTGTGCGTCGAGCGCCGAAAAAGGCTCGTCCATCAACAGTATCTTCGGCGAAGGCGCCCAGGTGCGAGCGAGCGCCACACGCTGCCGCTGGCCCTGGGAGAGCTGACTTGGATAATTATCGGCAAAGCGCTTCAAACCGACGAGGCCCAGATAGTCTCGGGCCAGGGCCCGTCTTTCGCTTTTTGCGAAACCGCGCACTTCCAGCCCGAACTCTACGTTCTTGAGTGCAGTTCGCCATGGCAGCAAAGCATCGCGCGCGAACATGTAGCCGAGCTGTGGACGCGCGGCGACGGGCGGTTGGGCAAGTACGCTCACCTCGCCGATCGTTGCAGTGTGGAGCCCGGCCAGGACATTGAGCGCAGTGGTCTTGCCGGAACCGCTACGTCCGACGAGAACCAGGAACTCTCCCTCTCGCAGTTCCAACGACACATCATCCAGCCCGCGCACTGGTCCCGACGTGGTCTGGAACTCCATCACGACGTCGGAAATCCTGGCGGCGACACCGTCGGTTCCCGCGGCAGGCGATATGCTTGGTGCCATCGTCCCTGGTCCTCGCGGTTTAGAGCGCTCGCGCACCGAGCAGATAGCGTTCGAGCAGAGCCATCCCGGCATTGAGCAAGGAAGCGATCACGGCCAGCACGATGCAGACGGCGTAGACCCCTTCGAGCTGAAAAGTACCGGCATATCCCGCGATGAGTTGGCCGAGGCCTACCCGCGACGCCAATATCTCGGAGGTCACGACGCCGAGAAGCGAATAGATGATGCCAAGGCGCAGTCCGGCGAAAATGGAGGGCACGGCGCTGGGCAGCAGGATCTTCATGAACATATCCCGCTTGGAAATATTCATGACCGTCACCATCAGTCTGATATCGCGGTCGACGGTGCGAATGCCGGCGCGCGCGTTGACCATCAGGATGAAAACCACGACGCTGAAGGCAAGCGCGATCTTGGCTGCCTGGCTGACGCCGAAAAGCAGTATGAATACCGGCGCGAAGGCGGTCCGCGGCATCGCGTTGAACGCACTGATATAGGGGTCCAGCAGTTCCTCAACTTTGGGAAACAGACCAAGGCCGATGCCGATGACTACTCCAACGAATGAGGCCAGCACGAAAGCGACCACTGTTGCCTCGACCGTGGAATAGAGCGCTGGCAGAAGCGTGCCATCGGTGGCGATCTGGACGAAAAACCAGAACACCTGCCCGGGACTTCGCGAAATCAGCGGCTTGACGACGCCGGACATGTAGACGAGTTGCCACAACGCCAGAAAGGCTATTCCGACGCCGATTTGTCCAGCAAGTCGCTTGAGCCGCGCGACATTCCGGTGGGAAGGCCGACCGGCCTTCCCTTTTAAGCCCGATGAACCTGCCGCGGCGACCAACTCGGCCACCTCAGCCCGAAGTCAGGCTGGCGCAGGGCTCATACGCGTTCATCGTCCAGTCTGGAACAAAAGCGGCATATTTCTTCATGCCTTCCCAGCGCTCCTTGGTGAGCTTGGCATTGAAGCCCGATTTGTAGACGTCGATCAACGCCTTGGCCTTGCCTGCATCGAGCTTGAGCGTCTTTGCGGTGAAATCGACCAGTTTCTGTTCGTTCGCAGGGTCTTTCATGTAGTTGATCGTCTCGATGACCGCCTTGCAGAAATTCTGGGCAACCTGCGGGCGGTTTTTGATGAAATCCGAATTGGCGGTGAAAACCGTGAAGAGATACTCGGGATCGAACACCTGTTTGCGTGTGGCATTGAGATCGACCAGCACATCGAGATTGTCCGGACCGATCAAGGTCGAGCTCGGCGGAATGCTGGCCATCGCATCGACCTGGCGGTTGGTGAAGGCGCCCGCCGCGCCATAGCCCGTGCCGATCGCGATGAAGGTGATGTCCTTGTCGGGATTCATGCCCGCGTCCGTGAACATCTTGCGCACGTAGAGCTCGGTTGCGCCCCCGCGACCGGCGACGCCGATCAGCTTGCCCTTGAGATCTTTGAGAAAAGCCGGATATCCCTTCTTGACGTCGACTCCGGCGTCCTTGTGCGCGATGAAGGTGTAGTCGATGTCGTAGTTGCCCAACAGGACCGTCAGCGCCGCACCCTTTTGGATGGCCGGAAAGATCAGAGCCGCGCCGACATGCGTGATGTCGGCCGAGCCTCCAACCACCGCGGCTACCATGGCTGACCCGTTGGCGCCCTTGACGTAGTTGATGTCGAGGTCATGCCTGGCGAAGATGCCGACCTGCGAGCCGAACTGAGGCACGAAAGCGTCGAGTGTTTCGATCGATGTCGCGATGGTCACGGTATCTGTGGCCTGCGCGGTTCCGGCCGACATCGCCATCCCTATCAAGCCTGCGACCAAGACGGCGAGCGAATGCAGTTCGTTTCGAAATCCACCCATTTGCTGCTCCCTTTTTTGCTGGCGGCTTGCAAGCCGCGCCTTACCAAACCTTGAAAGAGGTCTTTCCTTCTACCGCCCTCGGCCGTTGGTCGCCGCCCTCGCGAAGGCGACGAGGCGCCTCTCGACGGCGAAGTGGGGCACGTCGTTGATGATGTCGTGGAAGCCGTCTTTCACGATGAGCACCGTGGCGTTCTTGAGTTGCGAGCGGACCGCACGGGCATACCTGGCGGGGGCAATCACATCCTGGTCGCCATTGATCAGCAGCACGGGAAGGTCGACCTTGGGGAGAGTCGCGGCCAGCTCCCCGCGCGCCTTGTGCATGGCCGCCCGCCGCGCCGCCGTGCTTTCTGGCGTTACGCTGAAGGCGAATGGATCGGTCGCCAGCATGTCTAGATAGAATGGGTCGCGGGTGACTTCCGGCGGCGCGGGTATGGCAACGGTCTCCGGCTGGATCAGCGTGCCCGTGACGGCCAGCCCCAGGCACCGGCGCTCGCCACGAGCGATCAACAGCGCAGCGGCAATGCCGCCGAGAGAATGGCCGACGAGAACCAGCGGCAGGCCGGGAGCTTCGCTGGCGGCGATCGAGATCAGACGCTCGGCATTGTCGACGAGGGGATCCATCGACGCCACCGCGCCACGTTCGCCATAGGAAAGGCCGTGTCCTTGCTGATCGAGCGCCCACATGGCGAGGCCACTGGCGTTGAAGGCGCCCGCAAGGCGATGGTAGTGGCCGCTGTGCTCACCAAAACCATGGAGAAACACGACACCGCCGACCGCCTTCCGCGCATCCCAGCACCGGTAGTAGCTTTTCCCATGCGCGGTTTCGAAGAACGGCATCTGAACGGCCCTTCGGCAAATTTTGACCAGAACGGTTCTCTCGACTGGAGAGCCGACGCTCGAGAACATCGGCCGTGTGTCATGTCAGTCCGGCAGTATCCTGATGTCCCCGACTTCCGTGTTCCGAATGAACTTGACGTCGGCGCTGGCATAGCCTCCGACCAGGGCGATATTGCCGTGGACGCTGTAATCTCCTGTGCGGATAATCAACTTGCTGGCGTTGCGGATCGCATACATCGAGGGCCGGTATGGAACGGTAGTGACCCGCTCCTTCCCGAAAGTGTCGACGACGAATTTGTATTTCTGGGGACTCTGTGCCTCCATCGGCTCGGCAACGACAGCCCGCTCGATGTCACCATTGTCGCGCAGCAGCGGCAGCAGCTGCTCGATCGAGACCAGACCTGGGGCAATTCCAAGGTCCACGATCGGCACCTGCACGGATGAAGCGATTACGCCGCCCGCGTCGGCAATGAAGATCACCTCACCATGGCGGAGCGTGGCCAGAGCCGCCGCGATCGTGCCGTTGATGATGCGGTTGTCCGCGCCGTATTGCATTTCGTGCTCCCCCTTTTCATCGATAATATTATCCGCCTGTTTTATCGATAATGTCAACCGACAAGCCAAGGCCGGCCAGCCGGCGTGCTCCTATGGCGCGGCGCCTAGAATTGCGCGGCCGCTCTTGCGAGCGACATGAGGACCTGAAGCGCGTCGCCCGGATTCGTTTCAGCGCGACGCGCTTTAAGAGGTCAGATGCTGAAGGTAATAGTCCCGGAAGGTCCGGATATGGTTTCGAAGCGTTCGAGCCAATGTTTTCTGGTCGCCCTTCTCTATCGCTTGAATCATAGTCAAGTGATCCTTGGCGCCTTTGGAGCGCAAATCCTTGCTTTGCACCGAATTAGTATGAATCAGGTGCGAGAGAAGCGAATGATGCTTAATGGCTTCGAGTAGGAACTGGTTCTCGCACCGTTGATATATAGCCTCGTGCAAAAGATTGTTCTGAAGATACATTTCAGCAAGATCGTTGTTCGCGATCGCCCTCTCGTGATCCGAGACAACGGCCTTCAATTTTCGCACGAGCTCCTTTGCCGCCGGCTCGGTATAGTAGCTTATTGCCTTCAGCTCGAGACACTCACGGACTTCGTAGATTTGCCAGATCTCGGATTCGCTGAAGCTCCGCACCTGCACGCCGCGATGCGGGTAGCGGACGGCGAGGCCGAGGCGAACAAGTTCGTCGAATGCCTTGCGGACTGCATGGCGGGTTGCCCCGGTGGCTTCAATAATGTCGTCTTCGATGAGCCGCACGCCGGAACGATACTTTCCGGAGATAATGCCCTTTTGAAGCCCCTCATAGACGGCCTGCCATTGGCCGCCATGGCCGCCTGGTTCGGTGAGATCTTCATTCTTTGCAGTTCTCATGACAATCCATCAGAGTTGCGGGCGATGCGACACACCGTGACCATGTCATAGCGTTGAGCCGGCAAGATCGCCAGAATCGACGGCATCTTGCACGTAAGATCAATCAGATCGCAATCGCGCATGGAAAGACGTCCTCCCGCCACTTGGGTCAAGCCGGCCATGCCCCCAGACTTCCGCCTGCAAGTTATAAGAGTTCCTGCCAAGGATATCGACAAAACCGAATTTTTGTGTAAACGATTTCAATCGCCGACGACGATCGAACCCGCGAGAACGCACGATGACCACGAAGCTTCTGAGGCCGAGAATACTGAACCAAAGGTTGGCAGCGGCGCTGGCCGACCTGCGCCATGGCGAGTTGATATTCATTGCCGATGCCGGCAGTGGCACGTCAGCCAAGGCGCTGCGTTCGTTGGCGCCTGATGTGGAGATCCTCGACCTGGAAGTTGTTACCGGCGTGCCGTCGATCGACGATCTCGTTCCCGTGATCTGCGACGTCGGCGACATCGAGGCCTGCATCGTCACCAAGGACATGCGCGGCGCAAATCCTGAGGGCTTCGCCATGCTGTCCAGGCTCTTCGATGAGAAACACATCTACGAAGTGCCTTACATCCCGGATTATTACGACCTGCGCGATCGGTGCAAGCTGTTTGTCCAGACGGGCGACTATCGCGTGCATGCCAATGTGATCCTTGTCGGCGGCTATCCAAGCGCAGACATTCCTATGGACATGATCCTCAACGGGCTTGGCCCGAAAACGAAGTAACCCGTCACAGGTGGTCGATGCCAAGGTTTGAGGGCGCTTCCGGACAGGTCTACTACCGCCACTGGGCTCCGCTGAAGCCCACTGCGCAGATCGTCTTTCTGCATGGATATGGCGAACATAGCGGCCTCTACCATCGCTTCGCGAACTCCTTGAATGCACAGGGAATCGGCGTCTGGGCGCTTGATGCAATCGGACACGGGCTCTCGGATGGCGAGCGGGGCAATCCCGGCTCCATGGCCTATCTGAGAACGAATGCCGAGCGCCTGACAGGGATAGCGCAGCGGGAAGACCCCGGGCTTCCAATGGCCCTGGTAGGACATTCGATGGGCGCGATGACGGCAGCTGCGGTGGTCATTGCCGGCGCTGGCCCCTTCCGTGGGGTGGTGCTCGGCGGCATGCCTGTCGAGGGGATCAGCCAAGAGCAAGAGCGCCAGGCTGAGCAAGGCGTGATGTCGCTTGACCCCTTCTATCTAGACGAACTGGAATTCGACCCACTCAAGTTCGATGCAACGATGGCCTTCGTCCATCTAAGAAGCGTCCTCTCGGCGCCGGTCTGTGAACAGATACAGGCCGGATTGCTTGAACTCAGCCTTCCCGCGCTCTTGATCAGCGGGGACAAGGACATGTTTTGCCCTCCTGATCTCGCGCGGCGCTGGGCGTCACGAATTCCAGGCGCAAGGCATCACCTGTTCGCCAATACCCATCACGATCTCATCAACGATGCGAGCCATGCCGACGTTGCGGACGTTATTGCGCAAGCCGTGATCGGATGGACGGTTGGTACGCGAGCCCGCTGATCCGCCGGACGCCGCACACTGATATGCCAATCAGCACTGCAGCACACGTGCGATGGTCGTTCGCCGACCGGTATGTGTTCTCGCGGACGAAGCCTACATGGCCTGAAACACTCCAACCTCTTTGCGCTTGACACCGTCGCTCCAGCGCGCCATTTTGAAAACGTTTACACGCATCCACCGAAGACCGTCGCAGAAACGGCTGATATCGATGCGTAAGGCGATGGGAGCGCGTCCAAGGGCGGAGGCCGGAACTTTCAAAATAGCAATCTCCCAAAATGACGGAGCGCGGCCGAAGCCATGCTCCAAGCCCTGTGATGTTCCGAAACTCGGATGATGCGGCGGACCAGAGAGAGAACAGCGAAAATGGAAGGATCTCGTAATGCTTAGGAAATTCGTTGGGAAAATTCGCATGCCAGCGCTGATGTGCGGGTTCGCGGCATGCATGGCACTCACGCCTCCCGCCGCCGCAGAAGATCTCACCGGCAAGATCTATTTTATCCTGCCGGACTTCACGACAGTCCGCTTCGAGCAGTTCGACAAGCCGGCCTTCTTGAAGGCCGCCAAGGAACTGGTGCCGAACATGTCAGTCGAGATTCTCAACTCCGAAAACAACGTGCAGCAACAGACCTCGCAGGTTCAGGCCGCTATCGCCAACGATGCCAAAGCAATCGTCATGGTTGCCGTCGATCCAATGCAGACCGCGGGCACCTTGGCCCTTGCCGAGCAAGCCGGGATCCCGCTTATTTGCACCATTCACGCTTGCACCGGCGGGCCTGCCTACGCTTACCTCACCGCCCCGTTCGTTGAAATCGGCCAGAAGCAGGCGCAGGCGGCAGCTAAGGTAATCGAGGAGATGAACGCCAAGACCGGCAAGCCTGTCCGGCTGGCGAAGATCTACGGCGACCCCAAGTTTCCCTTCTACGGCGACCAGGTGAAGGGCATCGGCGAATATCTGGATCCGCTGATCAAGGCCGGCAAATTGGAAGTCGTTTGTCAGGCGGATGCGCTGCTTTGGCTCCCAGCCAATGCTCAGACTGCAATGGATCAGTGCCTGACCAAGACCCACAATGGGGTCGATGCGATCTTCTCGATGAATGACGACACCGGCGGTGCGGCGCTGGCTGCGGTGGAAGCTGCCGGGCTCAAGGGGATCAAGCTGTTTGGCGGGTACGACGCCACTCTTGCCGGAGTGCAGCGCGTTGCTGCCGGCCTGCAGGAGATGGACATGACTGTGGACTACGTCGCGATGAACAAGCTGGCCGTCCAGTTGGCCGTGCACGCGATGAAGGGCGACAAGATACCGGCTGATCTCGTCGCAACCACGTTCGACAACGGCTACAAGGGAGGCATTCCCGAGGTGGACGCGCCAAATAGCGTCATCACCAAGGACAACATTCAGAAATCGGTGGTCGACACCGGTCTTTATACCAAGGAGCAGATCTGCGCCAAAGGCGTGGCCGCCGACTCCGCCTTCTGTCGCGGCTGATGCAGAGAAGCGGTAACAACAAGATGGTCGCCATGAACGACGACGCTCCAATCCTGTCCCTGGCGGGAATTGGGAAGCACTACGGCGGCATCACCGCCCTTTCGGGCGTCGATTTCGACGTCCGGGAGGGAGAGGTCGTGGCGCTGGCCGGAGATAACGGCGCCGGAAAGTCGACCCTCGTCAAGATCATCAGCGGGATCGTTTCCTCCGACGAGGGCAGGATTCTGTTCAACGGCCAAGAGGTATCGCTGAGGAAGCCGCAGGATGCGGCGGAGCTGGGCATTCAGACGGTCTATCAGGACCTCGCGCTTTGCGACAATCTTGATACCGTTCAAAACCTTTTCCTGGGAAGGGAAATGCATTCAGGGCTGCTTCGGGGTGCAAAGCTCTCGCGACCGCTGATGGAATCTCGAGCCCATGCGGCCCTGTCCAGTCTCAACGTGAAGATCAGGGACTACAGTGTCTCCGTGGGACGGCTTTCTGGCGGCCAGCGCCAGTCTGTGGCCATCGCACGCGCGGTTCTGTCGAAACCGCGAGTGATTCTGCTCGACGAGCCAACCGCCGCGCTTGGCGTGGCGCAACGGGCGGAGGTCATGGCACTCATCGCACGCCTTCGCGAGCAGGGTCTGGGCGTGATCCTCGTCTCTCACGACCTGGGTGATGTGTTGGACATTGCCGATAGGATCGTCGTCCTGCGCCTGGGGCGCAAAGCCGCCGAGCGGCCAGTCGCGGAATGGACGAGGAGCAGCCTGGTCGCAGCCATAACCGGCACAGACCATTGAAGGGATGCAGGCTATGAACACCACGAGACAACAAGTTTCTGTCACAACGGCGCCTGCAAAAATCAGTTTCAGGCAGAACCTGCTTGAGGCGCTATCGACAAAATGGCGTGTCGTACCGGTCCTGCTGTCGCTGGCTCTCATCTGGGCGATCTTTGCCTCGCAATCCCCAGTGTTTCTCTCAGCGCGCAACCTGACCAACCTTGCCGATCAGATCGCGACCACAAGCATCGTGGCGCTCGGGCTTGTCCTCGTACTGGTCGTTGCCGAGATCGATCTTTCGGTTGCCGGTCTCGCGGCCGTGTGCGCCGGCATTGTCGGCGTGCTCGTCGTCAACATGGACGTCAGCCTGTCGATCGCGCTGATCATCGCGATTACCGTCGGCGGCCTCTACGGTTTGCTGCAGGGTTCGATGATCGTCTATAGCGGCGCACCGGCCTTCATCGTGACACTCGGCTTCTCGCTCATGCTGCAAGGTGTCTTGCTGATTTTGCTTCCGGCGGAAAGCGGCCTTGTTCCTCTCGCCGGGACCGATTTGCAGTTCCTGGCCGCTTATCGTCTGCCAACGACCCTCAGCTATGCCTTGCCCGCGGCCGTCGGGCTGATAGGCCTTGCCATGCGATTGAACGATCACCGCCAAAGAGTGGCCTACGGTTTGCCATCGAATTTGATGCGCTCCATGGCCATTGGCGTCGCCATCATTTTTGCCAGTCTGGCGGTTGTCGCCATTTTCAATGCTTACCGAGGCGTGCCTCTGACCGTTGCCGTGCTTGCGGGTCTGATCGCAATCTTGTCCTACGCCACAACCCAAACTCCGTTCGGCATTTGGCTGTACGCCATCGGCGGCAATCGCGAGGCGGCACGCCGCGCCGGCATCCCTGTGAACTGGATGAAGATGGCGGCCTTTTCAATTCTCGGCATGTTGACGGCGCTCGGCGGAGTCGTGGCTGCGGCCCGGGTGCTGGGCGTCTCCCCGGCATCGGCTGACCAAAGTCTCTTGCTGGAGGCAATCGCGGCGGCGGTCATCGGCGGGACGAGCCTTTTTGGCGGTCGCGGCAGCGTCTGGGCAGCTATTCTTGGCGCCCTCGTCATCGGCTCGATCGCCAACGGAATGTTCCTGATCAACGCCAGCACGCAATTGCGCTTGCTCGTTCAGGGCGGCGTGCTCGTAGCCGCGGTCATAGCGGACGCGCTCATTGCCCGGAGCGGATCTTCGTCGTCGCGGTAAGACTTGGCCGTCCGACTGCCGTAACCAAGTTGGGAGAAGATCAAGATGTTGATCGGCTATGCCGATAAGCTTTCCGTCGATGCTGGCGACCATGTCGATATCAAAGTCAGCGCTGCGGGCATCTACAGATCGCAACTGGTGCGCCTGCGAGGCATGAAAGAAGGCGCCGCCGGTCTCTCGGTTGCCAAAGAATCGTTGTCATCCAAGAGCAATGGTCAGCACACCGGCCGGGTGCAGGCACTTCATCCGGGATCGTTCATCGATGTTGCCTTGCCGAGGGTCGATTTCGCAAAGGGGGTCGGGGTCAGCCTGTGGGTGAAACCGACCGCCCCAGGTCGTCTTTGCCAGACACTGTTCAGCCTATCGGACGATAGCTCTGTCACTCGCATGATGCTTGAACTCGATCGGGCCGGCCGGCCGGCGATGTATCTTCGGTCGTCGAACGGCGCGGTCACGACAGTGTCCTCACCCGATCCGCTGCCGAAGGGGCGTTGGGTGTTCTTGAAGGCTGTCTACGACCCCGGCGAAGCGGAACTGCGCCTGACCGCGGAGGAACAGACCGGCGCACACCGCTGGTCCACACCGGTCATCGTAGCGGAAGGATCCGCCGCACGTTTTCGTGTCGGCGCGGCGCATGCCGAAGACGATCGCGCGACGGACTGCTTCAACGGATGCGTATCCGAGGTCAATGTATTCGGAGCTTCGCCGAAGCTGCCTATCCTGCAATGGGACTTCTCCAGGCAAATGGACAGTGACATCGCGGTGGACGTCTCTGGGGCCGGGCGGCACGGACGGCTACTCAACCGGCCGGCTCGAGCGGTTCTCGGTCCTGCATGGGACAAGAAAACCATCCGCTGGAACGACGACCCGCCGCAGTGGAATGCATTGCATCTGCACGATGACGATCTGGATGACGCGCAATGGAGAACGGACTTCGAGGTCGAAGCTCCCGCCGAAAGCGGGATATATGCCGTTCGCCTGAACCAGGGTGAAACCACCTACTACATTCCCTTCTACGTTCGCCCGGCCGCGGTCAGGAAACGGGTCCTGTTCGTCGCTCCCACGAACACTTATCTGGCCTATGGCAACGAGCATCTTTGGGAGGGCGAGCGCGGAGTCGCCCATCAAAAGATGATGAGTTTTCCGATCGTGCTGGACAAGGCGGAAACCATTCTTCAGCAGATGCCTTCACTCGGCAGATCGCTGTACGATCGGCATTCGGACGATAGCGGGGTGATCTATGCTTCGCGGTTGCGCCCCCTGACCAACATGCAGCCGAACTACATCAACTGGCTGGCCGGGGGTCCAAGACATTTCTCCGGGGACTTCTTCATCACAGGTTGGCTGGACAGCATCGGCGTCGAATTCGATGTGGCGACCGATGAGGACGTCGACAGCCTGGGCAAGGACCTGCTCGACAGCTATGATGTGGTCCTCACCGGGAGTCATCCGGAATACCCCACTGCAGCCGAATTCGACGCTTTCGAAAATTACGTCAAGGGCGGCGGCAAGCTGATGTATCTCGGCGCCAACGGATTTTTCTGGGCCACAAGTTACGTCAACAAGCTCCGCACAGCCATCGAGGTGCGGCGGGGCTATGCGGCGCAGCGTAACTGGACCTCCCATGCGGCTGAGCTCTATCACAGTTCGACCGGCGAGATGGGGGGCGCCTACAGGCACCGCGGCCATGACCAAAATCCTTTCCTTGGGGTTGGCATGGCGGCCGCCGGATGGGGACCCGCCTCGGGCTTCACACGCACCCCTGAAAGCTATGCCGAAGCCGTGGCGTGGGTTTTCGAGGGCATCGCTAGCGAAACGCTGGGCGAGCACGGCTATTTGTTGGGTGGCGCGGCCGGCGATGAGCTTGATCATGCAGATCCAGCGCGCGGGACGCCCGACAGCACGGTCGTGTTGATGTCGTCCAGGCATAACGATCTGTACTTCCCCAGCCTCGACAGCGTCACCGAAGTGGCGCCGAACCAGCAAGGTTCCAAAAACCCGCATGTGCGCGCCGACGTGGTTCTTGTCGATCACCCAGGCGGCGGAAGGGTGTTCTCGACGGGGTCGATTTGTTGGGCGGGTAGTCTGGGTACCAACAACTACGACAACGACATTGCGGGGCTGACAACCAACGTGCTGCGAAAATTCCTGGGGGGGTGATTTACGGACAATCAGCTGCCTCGAAAAACCGTGGCCAAAGCAGCGGTGTCCTTCTCAGCGAGTCCGCTATCGACTCCCCGCCGGAAGCAATCAACCATGAAGTTAGCGGGATCCCACAACAGACCGAGCCTTTGAGCCGACATCGCCAGCAGCTTCGCGCCGTTGAGATCCACCTTGAGGGTTGACTGTATCTCTGAAGTGAAATCGCCCGAGCTCAGCGCCCTCCTAAATGATGGCAGGCGACCTAAAATGTCGGCCGCAAAGTTCGGTATCAGAGAAAGGTATTGCTTCTGATCCAGCCCGCTTGCCTGCCAAAACGCAGTCCCATAAAGGATTCCGATGGTGGATAGAAAAAAATAGCACAGGAAGGCGAAGTCGCCCTTGGATGCTGCCGTAACATCCGCACCCACATAAACGGGATTGCCGGCTAGGCTGCGCAAAGTAGCGACGTGGCGCCGAAAGACAGTCTTTTTTCCCGCCCAGAATATCACTGCTGATTCAAGACCGATCGATTCGGGCACGACAGCGATCTTCCCGTCCAGATACGGCACTCGATTTTCAGCCGCCCACTGCGCCAACGCCATCGCTTCCTCGGGAAGCCCGGTCGACAGCTGGATGAGTGTCTTGCCCTCCAATGCTCGTCGTGCTTCCTCTGATTCAAGCACTTGGTGCGTTGCCTCGTAGCTCGAGAGGCAAGCGATGATCACTTCCGAGGCCTCGATGGCGGTGATGGTATTCTTCGCCAGCGCAATACCGAGTTTTGCGGCCTGCTGCGAGCGATCGCTCCGATTCCAGGCCGTTACCCGATGACCGCCCTTTGTTAGAGCCCGGATGAGAGCGCACCCCATATTGCCCATGCCAAGCACAGTCACGGCATCGAGCTGCATTTCTCTCTCTCCATCTGATATAGCGATGTACACCGATGCAAATGTAAACGTTTTCTAGGAAATGAGAAAGCTCTTGAACGAGGTCCGAGCTATGTGGTGGCCTGAAAGAAGTTATGCGATCTAGAAAACGGTTTCTCGAAAAGCGCGCCTGGCCATACTCAATGGATATCGAAGACGGCGGCGCCAAACTTGTTGACGTGGCCCGGCTTGCGAACTGCTCGCCGGCCACTGTTTCGCGCGTCCTGAATGGCAATCCAAAGGTCAATGAGGTCGTCCGCGATCGCGTGGTGCGAGCCACCCGGGAGCTTGGCTATGTACCCAATGGCTCGGCCCGGGCGCTGCGGTCCACGCGAACAAGACTGGTTGGCGCCATCATTCCGACCTTGGACCACACGATCTACGCCACAATGGTCGACGCGCTTCAGGCCCGGCTGTCCGAAAAAGACGTTTCGTTGATCATCAACACCTCGGGCTACGATATCAACCTCGAGTATGAGCAGGCTCGCCTGCTGGTCGAGCGCGGCGTCGAGTCGGTAGTGCTGGTAGGGTCCACGCACCTGCCGGCAACGCTCGCAATGCTTGAGCAGAAGCGTATCGACTATGTCTATACGTACACCTCGAGGGCCCCCGAGTCGGGCGCGGCGGTAGGGTTCGACAACGAGAAGGCTGGGCGCACGGCAGCGCGCTACTTGCTGGACCTCGGCCACTCCCGATTCGGGATGATCGCCGGCATCACCCAAGACAATGATCGTGCAGCAGGCCGTCGCGACGGCTTCCTGAATGAACTCGAGCGGTCCGGCATGGAGCGTGCAAAAGTTCCGGTTGTCGAAGGAGCCTACAGGCTGGACGACGGTCGGCGGTGCATGCAGCGGCTGATGGAAGAAGGCACAAGGCCGACGGCGGTGTTTTGCGGCAGCGATATCCTGGCGGCGGGCGCCATCAAATACTGTCACGCCGCCGGGATCGCGGTCCCCGGAGAAGTTTCGATTGTTGGCTTCGACAATCTGGAAATCGCGGAACTCACCTCGCCGGAATTGACCACGCTCGAGGTGCCGGCGCGAGACATGGGCCGCATCGCTGCGGACTACATCCTGGCATCGCCGTCGCAACGACTGCATTTGAGGCGACGCGAACTGGCAATCCGGCTGATCGTCAGGGAAACCACCGCTCCCGTGAGGCGCTAGGGACTTCGACGCCTTGGTACCGCCGTAGAAGCCTCGTTTGCCGAAACTGATTGGGTGCCTGCTTCGGGGGCGGCGAACGGACAGCTTCGCGATGGTTCAGACCGGAAGCCGCACTTTGCCTCGCGAACTTCCTATGCGCACCTGCGGCCATGGCGCAGGCCTATATGGGAAGAGAGCCGCAAGATTAGGCACCTTGGTGGATGTCGTGATCAGGCGTTGTTAGACCGGGGATGTTCATCGGTTCCCTCGCGGACGCAATCAGCCGGACGGGTCGAAGGGCCGGACTTGCCGCGTACATTTTGCCGTCGCTTCCATGCCGGAGTGACAAGATCGCTCCGGAAGCCAGCGCACCCGGCGATATTGGTCTGAACACCCACGAAAACGTCGGCGACGGTGTCCTCCATCCCGGCCAATTCCATCTGCTGACAGCCAAACCTGCCGCGGGGATGCTCAAAATCGAGCCTATGTTTGAGATAGCAACCTGATCGCCCTGTCAGACAGTTCAGCCGCGGCCCAGTTACGAACCTGGACGCGCCGTCGCCAGTGGCTGGTGCGAGGACATTTGGCGCGCTCGAGAGAAATACCGATGGATTTGCAGCACGTTTTCACGATGGGATCACGGTCGGTCGATCTAATCAACACGGACGCGCAGCTGAATTTACCTCACAATGTCAGCAAACCACCGTCTCTGGAACCGGTAGCGTAGCCGTCCTCGATTTTGGCGGTCAGCTGCGGCAATTCGTGGCCCAGGAAATCGAGAAAGGCGCGAACGGCCGGCACAAGCCCGCGCCGTGAAGGAAATACGGCGTGCAACTGATGCGGAGGCAATGTGTGGTCCGGCAACAGCCTGACCAGTCGGCCTTTGCGGACGGCATCTCCGCAGAGGTTGCGTGGCAATTGAGCAATGCCCATTCCCGCGAGAGCCGCCTGGCCGAGCATATGGATATCATCGGTGGCGAGTGCCGGGACATATTCGATGTCGGTGGCCTGGCCGTCCGGCGCCATCAGATGCCACAGATTCCGTTCACCCCTCACCCCAGCCGGACCAAGTCCTTTTTGCAGGTGCAAGGACTGGGGCGCATCGAAAGGACCGTGGGATGAGACGAATTCAGGACCCGCCACGAGCCACTGCTCACTGATCCCCAACCGCCTGATCATCAACTGAGAATCCTCGATGGTCGAGCGGACTCGCAATGCGATGTCATAGCCTTCCGCGATAAGGTCGACCCGCCGGTTGGTCAGATCGAGGTCCAGTCGCACGGCCGGGTGAGCCCGCATGAATTTCCAAAGTACGGGCGCGACAAAAACGTGAGCAAGCCCAACCGGGCAACTTACCCGCAGGCGGCCCGCCGGCGCCTCACCCGCCTGCTCAGCGATCTCGAAGGCCAGGCGGGCAGCATCGATCATTTCATTGCAATGCTTCAGGAATTCCTGCCCCACGGAGGTGAGATTGACCGAGCGAGTCGACCGCTGCAGCAGCCGAACCCCGAGACGGGCCTCCAGGGCTGCTATACGCCGGCTGACGCGCGACTTGGGAATTCCGAGAGCGAGGGCCGCCGACGAAAAGCTGCCGTGACGCGCGACGGAAGCAAACATCGTCAGCTCGTTCAGGTCATCCATGGAAATCTCCGGCCTTGGATTGTCTCACTAGTAGAACAATCTGTGCCATTTGGCCTTCTAGTGCAACGCTAGTGCGTTGGCATAAGTATGGTTCACACACTACAACGGAGCCAAACGCCATGCGCATTCTTCATCTCGACTCGAGCATCCAGGGCGCGGGGTCCGCTTCTCGAACGCTAACGAAAGCTGTGGTGGCGAACCTGCTCGATCAGCATCCCGGCGCTGCGGTGACCTATCACGATCTGGTGGAAGAAGCGGTCCCCCATCTTGACGGGCCGATCGGAGCAGGATTTCGCCCGCTCGCATTCGACGTATCGGATGAGGCGACACGCCGTGAGCACGCCCGGTCTGACGCGCTTGTCGGAGAGTTGATGGCAAGCGATATCATTGTCGTCGGCGCTCCGATGTACAATTTCTCCGTGGCCAGCCAGCTCAAGGCGTGGCTCGATCGCGTCATCCAGCCCGGCAAGACTTTCAGATATACCGAGAATGGTCCGATCGGCCTTGCCGCCGGCAAGAAGGTGTTCATCGTTTCGACGCGCGGAGGTTCTTATCTTTCCGGCCCGCTGGCCACCATGGATTTCCAGGAGAGCTACCTCAGAACGGCTTTTGGCTTCATCGGCATCAAGGACCTCGATTTCATCCGGGCGGAGAACATGTCACGCGGCAACGATGCTCGCGCCAACTCCATGAACAGTGCTCTTGAGGCCGTCTCCCCGCTGGTGGCCAGAATGGCGGCTTGATTTCGCAGGCAGCGCCCCGCGGCAGGGCTGATGTCCGTGCCGCGCCACGGTTGGCCCTCAGACGGGCACGCTCCGAACTTTATTACTCGACGCAAACAACTCATCGAAACCCTGCCTGGCGCGCGAAGCAACCCCGCCAGAAACGCGGAGATCTATCCATGTTCGTTCTCGACAGACGAAATTTTCTGGCGCTCGGTGCAGCTGGTGCCGCCACGGCGATGGCAAGCAGGCTTTCCCTCGCCGCTGTCTCAGAGGCCAAGGTGTTCACAGCTGATGAAGCCGGCGTGATGGTCGACAGCACGGTAATTGTCGGCGAGAAATCCGCCGTCGTCATCGACGCCCAGTTTACGGTCGCGAACGCCAAAGCACTCGCCGACGTCATCCAGGCGACAGCAAGGAAGATCGAGACAATCCTGGTCACCCACTACCATCCAGACCATTTGCTTGGCCTGTCAGTGCTGTTGGAGCGTTTCCCGGAAGCGAAGCCTCTGACCCATCCGAAGGTCCTTGCGATGATCAACAAAGCATCCGCTCCGACCCTCAAGGCGTTGAACGAACACGCGCCGCCGGGCGTCTTCACGGACAAGCTCATCGTGCCCGACGTCTTGACCCGGGACCATCTGCTGCTGGAGGGCGAACGCATCGACATTCTGGACCCGATGCATGGCGACACGGAATTCGTCACACCGGTTCACATACCTTCCCTGAACACCCTCATAGCAGCGGATGTCGGGTACACCGATACGCATCTCTGGCTGGAGGAAACCACAACTCCCGACCAGATCGGCAAGTGGCGCGAGAGCACCAGGAGGCTGGAGGCGATCGGCGCAAAAACGGTGATCCCTGGACATCGAAAGCCGGAAAGCCGGTCGGACAATTCCATATTCACCTATACGAGAGCCTATCTCGACAGCTGGGAAAAGGCCTTGCTAGCGAGCAAATCGGCCGATGAGCTGAAGGCAGCGCTTGTCAAAGGGCATCCCGATGCGGGGTTCGCCTTTGCGCTCGAACGCTCGGTCGCCGCAATATACAAGAAATAGCGCGTTAGGACATCCCGAAGAATAACAGTGAACCAATCGAACAAGGTATGTGCTGGATGAGGGCGGCATCGACCCCCCGGCTCCTCCTGTACCTATATGTTGAAAGCTGTGACGATCGGTACAGCAAAGAGTTTCGCCCAGGCGATCGCGCTGGCTCGCTGGATGGCGACGATTGAGGTGCCGGCGGTCCACCATCCATTGCCGGTGGCGACGACGATCTCGGGCGAATGCAGCATCGACTGGAGGACAGGCCAGACGATGAGTTGCTCGTAGCAGATAAGCGGTGCGATCCTCGTTTCGGAGAGGTCGACCACCGGGTTCGCAAAGAGATCGGCGCGGGCTCCGCCGTCTCGCCCAAACCAAGCGCGCCAGGGCTGCCACATGGAAACCGGAACCGGCAAGCGCTCGCGATAGAGGACACGGGCCTCGTCGGAGGAGATCGCGACCATGACATTGTCGTAGCCGCGCTCGTCAATGACAGCCGCGCCGGCGACAACGGTGACGTCAAGCCCGTGCAAGCCCTGCTGCCAGAGGCGCGCGACAGTCGGCGTCCAGAAGCCGAGCGCGCTTTCGGGGAGCACCACGAAGCGCGTTCCGTCACCAGCCAGCGCTCGAACTGTGGCGATCATATCACGGTGATGATCGAGCGAACCGTCACGACCGAGGCTCGCTCCGTATTTGAGGTCGACGCTTTTCCATCCCTGCGGTAGATCGGGTTGCGTCCACGTTGCGGCGGACCAGAGCCAAAAGCCTGCCAAGGTGAGAACTGCAGCCGGCCAAAATCGCGATGTCATCATTGCGAGGCCGGCGGCAGTCGTTGCGAGCCCCCACCATCCCCACCCCGGGAATAGCACGCCGGCCGCCGTAAGCGTGTGCGCCCAGCCGGTTATGCCGAAGGGCGGCAGCCCCATCAGCACCATCGCCGCCAGATATCGCAGCGCCCTCCTTTCCGGGCAGCCCATTTCCGGTGGCCCTGCCCAGAGCATCGTATGCACAGCGACGAAGGCAAGCGACGCGGCTATCCAGAGCAGAAGGCCGGGCCAGAAATCGGCTGCGTAGAACTTCGCCACCCCTTGTGGCAGGCCGCGCGAGGCGGCGAGGAAATATCCAGCCGACACCATGCCTGCGACCACACGCGCGGGCGTCAGCGCCCAAAGCGCCGGAAAAATGATGGCGATGGGAAGGGCGAGCACATGGCCGCTCCATCCGACCGTGCCGACAACGATCGCGACGGCGATCAGGAGCAGCGAGCGGAGGCTAGCGGGGATCGAAGGTAAGGACTGGCCGCGCAATGCCGAGAAGGCCAGAATCCGGGATCGGGCCAAAATATCGGGAATCATAGGAACTCGCATAGGAAGAGTGGAGAAACAGAAATCCGGCCGGCACGATGCCGCCGGGATAGGACTCGATCGCCCTGCCATCGCCATCGATAGTGCGGATGCGGGATGAAGGGATCGGCCTGCCGTCTATGGCGACATTTTCACCGACGTCGATGCGCTGGCCAGCAAGCGCCGTGACCGTTTTGATCAGAGGCGCGAAGCCGCCGGCACAGAGACCTCGGCGCAGATACCCGCGCTCGCGTGCCTGAAGGAACGACACTGCCGCCGGTGGGCAGATTAATACCAGATCGCCGACCGCGACATCGCGATCAGGCGTCTCGATCCGCCAGAGTCCGAGCGGTTCGCTCGGCGTCAGGTTGAGCCGATACCCGCCGGTCAATGCGATCGCGGACCCGACGAGTACAAGGGCGGCCGGAACGCCGATTAGCGCGATGGCGCGAGACCTGGTCATTGCTTCATGACGGGAGTTTGGCTCTGCGAAAGCTTCATGTCTTCAGCCTGCTTCAGCGTTGCGACCGTGCGCACCTGGGCGGCGAGCTGCTGCGCGGCCCGCATTACCGGCCAGGCCTCCTTCAGTTGTTCCCTCTCCTGTAGTTGCAGACCCTTGGCAAGCGACTCAAAGAGTCTCCCGGATGACTCGCGCGCGGCGTCGCTCAACAGCGTCCGTTCGCCGAACCGTTCGGCGACGGCCTTGTTGAAGCCATCGATCTCCTGCTTCGCCTCGCGATCCGCGAGCGCGTATCCGAGGGCGGCGGGCAGATCGTTTCTGTCGATCGCATCGCGGACTCGCTCGAGCACCGCACAGGCGGCCGGCGACAGCGCCGGGATGTCGATCGAGATACGATGCCTGAGCGCCCTCTCCTCCGTCTTAAGGCGCTGTGCGGCGGCCTCTCGCATTTCGAGATAGCGTGCGAGATCGCGAGCGAGCGCCGGCGCATTTACTGTCGCCGTTTCCCTATCCTCCTTGTCGGCGCGGCTGGCGAAAATGCCGGTCTTGCCCTTGAGCGCACCGAAGCCCTCTGGCCTGTTTCCGATCGTCGCCAGCGTGGATTTCGCGGCGGCGCTGTCCTTCAGCATGGCCTCGACATCGACGACTCGGAAGGCGGTTTCGGGATCCGCGAAGACCAGCCGGAAGCGGGTGGAGACGTCCTCCCATTGCTTCTTCAACGCAGGATCGGAGGCGAGCTTGTCTTCGACAGCCTGTTCGAGGGATTTCGGATGAATCGTGACGCCGGCAACCATCGGCCTCGCCTCCTTCATGCTGTTGGATTGGGATTCTGTCCGCAGGCCGGAAACGAGACCGAGCCGTGCGCCGATCGCCAGCAGCTTTGAGCCGAGATCGGCAAGGCGCTGCCTCTGCCGGACCGTCCATTCGAGACGGTCACGCACGATGGTCCGAGCGACCTTCATGAGATTGAGGCCACGCGTTTCGGCGAAGCGCAAAGCGGCGCGATAGGACGGTGCCCGCTCATAGTCCAGCGTCGTTTCCTTGGACCCGTCAGCCGACAGACGCTCCGTCATCCTGGAGAGCGCAAGCTCCCTGACGTCGACGACCTTCCACAAATGGCGCTTGACTTTGTTTCCGTCGGGTAGGCGGACCGTCTGGGAGCCCTGATGGTCCAGACCGATACGGTCGCCAATCCGCGGGGCCGCCTCGGCCATCGCGCGCTTGAGGTCGACACCCCAGATCGTGTCCCGCTTCCCCTCGGCGGTCTCGAGCGTGACGAAGTAGCTCTCTTGGTTCTCGGGGTTGTGCTCGAAGGGTGCTGCGTCGTGATCGACGAGCAAGCCGCCGCGATTGGCGAACTCGTCGAGGCCGACATAGAGCCGCGCGGCATCACGATGACGCGTGAGCGCGACATAGGTGAGGTGGCGGTCCATGGTGCCGGAGGCGAGCACCTTGACATCGTCGACGGTGGCGCCCTGGGACTTATGGACCGTCGTGGCATAGCCGTGATCGACGTTGGCATAAAAGCGCTGTTCGATGACGACCTCACGGCGATCATCGCCCTTCCCGACCGCGGCGACGATCCGGCCAGGCGCGGCCTCGACGACGGTCGCCAGCATGCCGTTCTTGACGCCGAGCGACCCCTCGTTCTTCAGGAACACGACCCTGTCGCCGGCCGCGAACTGACGGGCGCCGTCTTCCGTCCGGAACGCAAAACCCTCGCCGACGAAGCCGCGCTCGACCAGCTTCTCGCGCGCCAGTTCGTTCAGAGTGCGCACGTCGCGCCGGCGGTGAGCGAGGATGAGCGAGGTCCTGGCCGGATCGTATTCGCTGTTCCAGTCGTCGATCAGCGAGCCGACAGCCTCGTCCCTGCTCCACGCGGAGCGGACCATGCCGGCATTGTCGTATGCGGCGAGAGCCGCGCCGACATCACCGCGTGCAAGATCTCCCGATGCGGTGCGCATCCAGACTTCGCGCTGGCGGAAGATCGTTCCAAGTTCGGCATAGCCTATCCGATGGGCAATCGCCCGGAACGCCGCGCCCGCTTCGATCGGCTGAAGCTGATCGGGGTCGCCAACCAGCACCAGCTTGGCGCCGGCGCTGGTAACGGCTTCGACGAGCGTAGCCATCTGCCGCGACGACACCATGCCGGCCTCATCCAGAAGGAAGACGGTCTTCTCGTCGAGGCGATCACGCTGTTGTTTCCAACGCAGTTCCCATGACGAAAGCGTGCGTGAGGCGATGCCGGCTTCCTTCTCCAGTCCTTCGGCGGCCTTGCCGGCAAGCGCTGCGCCGACGACACGATAGCCGGCCGCTTCCCACGCCTCGCGCGCGGCCTTCATCATGGTGGTCTTGCCCGCACCGGCGCGGCCCACGACCGCCGCAATCCATGCGCCGCCGGCGACATGCTCGATCGCGGCACGCTGCTCCTGCGATAGCCCCTCGTGTCGCGAAAATGTCTGCTCGAGGATGCGCTTTCCGACGCCATGCGAGGAGCGACGCGAGAGCCAGATCGCACGGCTTGCCATTTGAGCTTCCAACCGGATCAGTTCGTGCGTCGTGTATTTCGCCGGTTCTCTGACGCCGGTAGCAAGCGAGATGCGTTCGCGCTCCAGACGCAGGATTTGTTGGTCTTGGAGAAGGCGCACCATCAGGTTCCGAAACAGGCCGGCATCGTCGATATAGCGGTGAAGCACACGGGCAATGTCGCGCTCGTCGAAAACGCTCTTCTCGCGCGTGATGAGATCCAGCACGAGCGTCGGATTCTGCTGAATACGTCGGGCGTTCTCCTCGCGCCGCTCCTGCTTGAGTTCGAGGCGCTCCAGCTCCGGCTTGCGGCCTTCCACCTGAGCTTTGCGCTCGATCGCCTTGGCGCCGACGCCGACGTGGACGGTCGGAACGAGATCGATGCCCTGCTTCTCGTAGGATCGCCCATCGACGCGAAGGTCGATGCCGTTGAGGGCAAGATGATGATTCAGCCGCTCGAACCACGCATCGCGAAAAGCGTTGAAGTCGTCGCCTCCTCCGGCCCATAGCTCGTAGACGATCTTCCCGCCTTTCGTCCGGAGGGGCTGTCCTTCCTCGCCCAGCACCGCGACCTTCTTCGCGCCGAAACCATCCTCCGTCAGCGGCCGCAATGTCGTCATCAGGTGGACGTGCGGATTGCCGGGATTGTCGTGATAGACCCAATCGGCGACCATGCCCTTTGACAGAATGTGCCGCTCCACGAAATCGCGCACGAGCGCGATATTCTGCTGGGCCGACAGCTCCAGCGGCAGGGCCATGGTGAGGTCCTTGGCGAGCTGCGCATCGGCGCGTTTTTCGAAGGCCTCGACCGTGTTCCAGAAGGCTTCGGATGAGCCGGCGATCGAGCGATCCGCGATCAGGCTACGCAGCCATTGCGGCGCGTCCCCCGGGAGCAGGAACTCTTCGTGCAGGACCCTTTCCTTCCGCGTGTAGTCGACGGTGCGGGCCTCGCGGTCGAACTCCATCCTGGCGCAGTGGCGATACGCCGCCGACAGCACGGCGCTGCGGCCGTCGCCGCGGCTAACGATGCTGACGGAGAAGTGAGCGATGGCCAAGGCGACGAATGCTCCCGTTTGAAAACCTGTTCGTCGGGATCGGCGGGCGGTTCGTGCTTGCAACACAGGACGTCGCGTCAGCGACGTATAATTGCGCCCTTGGAGCCGCTCCTTCGGAACGGCCGGGATGATCTCCAAAAGCGTCGGCTTTGCCGACTGTAGAATAAACGGGGCTGCGCTCCGCGCCTCCCTCGTTGATCCTTGGCCTTGCAGCTTCGCTTCAAGCACCAAGGAGGGCCGACCGGAATGAAAAAGCCTTCATCGAAAATCAGGGAAGAAATCGCGCGTTTGCAGGAACAGCTTCGGCTGGCCGAGACTCGCGAGGCCGAGCGCATCGGCCGGATCGCGCTGAAGGCCGGTCTCGGCGAGCTTGAGATCGAGGAGGCCGCGCTTCAGGCGGCATTCGAGGAGACCGCGAAGCGCTTTCGCGGCGGCAAGGGCGAAGCGACCGGAAGGAAGAACGCAGGCGATGGACGGAGCGCCGGCGCCGCAACCGCGGCGGTCGAAGCTGGCGCGGCTGCGCGCGGCGCTGGCAAGGCTTGAACGCATGCACCGCTCCGCAATCACCGATGCGCGCAAGAAGGACACGCGCGAGAAGATCGAGCTCGGCGGCCTGATCGTGAAGGCCGGGCTTCGCTACGAGAAGCGCGCCTTGTTGCTCGGACTGCTGATCGACGCCAGCCGACGCATACAAGGCGACGACGCGGAGCGTGCGCGTCTTGCCGCGCTTGGCGCGGAGGCTTTCGGCCATGACAGCGAATAAGGTTCTGCTCGCGACAGTACCCGGTGCAATCATGTTGGCGGCGACGGTTCTTCTCCCAGGCGTCGAGCACTGGCTGGCGGCGTTCGGAGCGACTGCACACGCGAAGATGATGCTCGGGCGCGTCGGTCTCGCCCTTCCCTACGCCGCGGCAGGTGCAATCGGCGTGACCGCTTTGTTCGCGGCCAACGGCTCGGCGAACATCAGGCCGGCGGGCTGGAGCGTCGTCGCCGGCAGCGCCGCGGTTGTTCTGGTCGCAGCAACGCGCGAGGCGACCCGGCTTGTCGGGATCGCAGGCAGCGTCCCGACTGGGCAATCCGCCCTCGCCTATGTCGACCCGGCGACGGCGATAGGTGCTGCCGGCGTATTCCTCGCCGGCGTCTTTGCCCTGCGTGTCGCAGTCAAGGGCAATGCCGCCTTCGCGAAACCCACGCCGCGCCGTGTGCACGGCGCGCGGGCGATCCATGGCGAGTCCGTCTGGATGAGCTTGCGTGACGCGGCGAAGCTCTTTCCGGACTACGGCGGCATTGTGATCGGCGAACGTTATCGCGTTGATCGAGATCATGTCGCTGCCCGGTCGTTCCGCGCCGACGACCGAGAGACATGGGGAGCTGGCGGCAAGAGGCCCCTGCTCTGCTTCGACGGCAGTTTCGGATCGTCGCATGGTATCGTCTTCGCCGGCTCCGGCGGCTTCAAGACGACATCGGTGACGATCCCGACCGCGCTCAAATGGGGCGGCAGCCTTGTCGTGCTCGATCCGTCGAGCGAGGTCGCGCCGATGGTGATCAAGCATCGGCGCAAGGCTGGCCACACCACCATGGTCCTGGATCCATCCGAGCCTGAGAACGGCTTCAACGCGCTCGACTGGATCGGCAGGTTCGGCAGCACGAAGGAGGAGGACATCGTCGCGGTCGCGACCTGGATCATGACCGACAGCGCGCGGACAGCTTCTGCGCGCGACGACTTCTTTCGGGCGTCGGCCTTGCAGCTTCTGACCGCCCTGATCGCAGACGTCTGCCTGTCCGGCCATACGCAGGAGAAAGAACAGACGCTGCGCCGGGTGCGGGCGAACCTCTCCGAGCCGGAGCCGAAGCTGCGCGAGCGGCTGACGAAGATCTATGAGCAGTCGGGTTCGGAGTTCGTGCGCGAGAACGTCGCCGTGTTTGTGAACATGACGCCCGAGACGTTTTCCGGCGTCTACGCCAATGCGGTGAAGGAGACCCACTGGCTCTCCTATCCGAACTATGCCCGCCTCATCTCTGGCGACGCCTTCTCGACCGACGATCTCGCCAACGGCGGAACCGACATCTTCATCGCGCTCAACCTCAAGGTGCTCGAGGCGCATCCCGGCCTCGCGCGCGTGATCGTCGGCTCCCTGCTCAACGCCATCTATAACCGCGACGGCAAGGTGACGGGACGCACGCTCTTCCTGCTCGATGAGGTGGCGCGGGTCGGCTATATGCGTATCCTCGAAACCGCACGCGATGCAGGCCGCAAATACGGCATCACACTGACGCTGATCTTCCAGTCGATCGGCCAGATGCGCGAGACCTATGGCGGCCGCGATGCCACCTCGAAATGGTTCGAATCGGCGTCCTGGATTTCATTCGCCGCCATCAACGATCCCGACACGGCCGAGTATATTTCGAAGCGCTGCGGCGAGACTACGGTCGAGGTGGACCAGACCAACCGCTCAACCGGAATGCGGGGATCGTCCCTCTCGCGTTCGAAGCAGCTCGCCAGCCGCCGGCTGATCCAGCCGCATGAGGTCATGCGGATGCGCATGGACGAGCAGATCGTGTTCACGGCCGGCAATCCGCCGCTGAGATGCGGGCGCGCGATCTGGTTCCGGCGTAGCGACATGACTTCGATCGTAGGTGACAACAGATTCCACCGGAAGGAGGCGACATGACCTTGCTCTGTTCCGCCCTGGCTGTCATCGGCGCCCGCCCCATGCGCCTAAACCGCACGCGGGGTTGGAGCAGCGCCATCGGGCTTCTGCTGGCTTGCCAGGACCCACGCAGCACGGTTGCGGAAAAGCCGGTTGATCGGCCACGCGATCCATCACACGAATGAATCGAACCGCGCCCAGTGATTCAAACCTATCATTGGACGCCGGATTTGGACTGCGCGATTCTGTTCGCCATGAACGCGCTGCACTATCGGCTCCACATCGAACGGCGTGACCCGGACCTCAACATGGCCCGGTTCTACGCGTTGTCGATCGAAGCGACGCTGTTCGGCCAAACCTGCGTTGTCCGCCGATGGGGACGGATCGGAACTAGCGGCCGCACCGTCCAGCATTCCTTCGACAACGAGGGTGAGGCCGTAGGTTTCTTCCTTGCATTGTTGCGCGCCAAGAAGCTGCGAGGTTATCGGCCAAGATCTGCCGCTCGACATGCCGAAGCGACCCCGTCTGCTTGACGGGGTCGCTTGCCAGGGCCGTTCAGTCGCGGTTCGGGCGGGACCAGATGAGCTGGAAGCCTTCCTGTCCGTCCACCTCGATCAGAGTGGCGTAGATCGGGGCCGGGAAGCTCGGATCGTCCAGCTTGACCGAGAGGTAGTCGCGCTCGGTTTCCTTGGCGGTCTTCTGCCAGGCGGCGCCCAGTTCCACGGCTGCAGAGTAGATGCGGAAGTGCGGGCCCTTGTCGGAGGGGGTCTCGACCCGCTCGATGCGCGCCTTGACGTTGAGGTTGAGGGTTTTGATCGTGCCGGTGAAGCCGTTGGCGGTGCTGATGAAAGTGCCGATGGTGGCCATGGTGAAGTTCCTTTCCTTCTGGTTTCGGGCCGCGCCCTTCGCGGCCTCGATGGCAGTCGACAGACCGGAGACGATCGGACCGCACCCCAAAGGGCCGGAATGCAATGGAGGGCGGCCTGGAGCGGCTTTCTTGGGTAGCGCGAGGAATGGCGGCGCCTCGGGGCCCCGCTCGGCAAGCCGAGTGGGGTGGGGTCCGGCAGGGGAAGAAAGTTGCGTATGGCCGTTGCGGGAGAACGATCGAGGCGCAGCCGCTTTCCGGTCAGACATGCCTCATCGAGCCGCTGAGGGGCTGGCCTGTTGCGAGGGGCGGAAGGAACGAGCTGGCCCACTTATCGGTATTCGGCACCTATGGCCTCGCTGGTGGGAAGGCCGACGCTAACCGCTATCAGGATGCGCCGTTGGCTGTGATCGGCTTCCTCGATGAAGCCCGATAACTCCATCTCCGACGACCGTGGAAATGATCTGCCAGGTCCTTGAGTACCGCGAGATCCCGTGGCCGAACTTGCCGTCGATCTGGAGCCGCTCGGCTGTTCCACCAGGCTCGCGTGCCGTTCGCTCGAGATGGCAGCAAGGATCCTTTGCACCTCCTGGTCGCACGCATTCGCAATATCCGACCCAATCACGAAACCCTCGAGCAGACAGGACGCTTCGAAAGGAGATGCTGCTTGGCTTAGGCCTGTCAGACACCGTACATGCCTTGCATTGGTCGATCCAGAAATCGAGCTGGCCATGATTTGCCGGTGCCGACAGATCCGCCTCATCAAGCGGCACGGCCAAGCGATGCCGAAGGGGAAGGCACGCAGCCTTCCCCCTTCGATGATGCATGGACATCAGGCGGCTTCGCGTTCTTCGGCAGCCGCCGGCTGGAGACCGTGCAGGAAGGCGACGGCGCGCTGCGCATGGGCCGCGGCGGAGAAGATCGCCCGCTTGTCGTCGGCGAGCACCTTGAGCCATGAGTCGAGATAGCTCGCGTGGTCCGGGCGTGGCTCGAGCTCCGGCACGATACCAAGATCGGCGCAGAGGAAGCAGCTTCCGAGCTCTGCGATCAGCTCTTCGCGTGCGCGTTCGCTTCGGTCCCTGGCGTAGCGGCTGAGGTCGCGATTCGCGCGGTTCGGCGCCGAAGTCCAATGGGTGGCCTCGTGGCTGAGCGTTGCCACGTATGACGCAGCGTCCCGGAAGGTCTGGAACGGTGGCATCTGGATGTGGTCGGTCGCCGGCGCAAAATAGGCGCGATCACCGCCGTGTCGGATCACAGCGCCCGTATTGGCAAAGAACTGGTCGGCATGCGTAATGCGGGCGATCGGATCGCGCACCGGCTCTGCCTGCTGGCCATAAAAGTGGTCCGGCAGGCCATCGATTTGCGCCACGTTGAAAACGGAATAGGCCTTGAGGAACGGGATCTCGCGGTCGATTTCCTCGCCCGCGGCGCCCGTTTCCGTCCTGGTAAATCGGCTGGCGAAGACCACCATGGAGCCGGTCTCCCCCTTGCGGACCGCGCCGCCGAGTTCGAGCGCCTGCTTGAACGTCATCCACATCGGGCTGGAAAAGCCGCGTGCGATAGCCTCCGACCAAAGCAACAGCACGTTCATGCCGTTATAGGGCAGTCCGTTGTGCCTGAGCGGCCGGGTCACGCGGCCGATGGCATTGCTCGAATGCCACGGCTGCATCCAGGGGCGGACACCCTTCTCCAGCTCAGCCACGATGCGGTCGGTGATGCGCGCATATATATCGATGCGCGGTGCTTTGTCTTTCCTGCTCATTTCATGAACCTCCAGTTCTGGAGGCCGCGCCGATCGCGGCCCCGTCACGGGGTCCGGTTGGGCGGAGCAGGAAGGCGGGCCGCGCACCCGACCGGGGTCCCCATCGTGCTTTCACGATGGGGTGGTCATGGCCGCAGCGGCAGCGAAGGACGGCGCAGCCGTTGCGCTGACTGCCTGGCTCCGCCAGGACCACGGCGAAGGACGGGGCCGCGAACGGTCGCCAGAAAGAGAATGCGGCGGTGGGCGCCGCGTGGATGCATGGGGGAGCAATGTCGGTTCAATGAACGGACCGGCCGCCGCTGTAGGGATCATATTCGAAGAGGATGTCGACGTCGGCGCCATCGAGCTCGTCGGCTGGCAGGACGCCGAATTCGTCGTCGACCTGGAAGAGGACGACGGGGGCCATGAGGGTTCGGGCGAGTGACCAGGCGGCCTTCTGAGCGAGAGTGAGATCGTGGGACATCTGAGGCTCCATCTTGGAGCGGGCCAATTCCCGCTCGATGGCTCCGTCAGTGTGCGGCGGCGGGCGCGATCACCCGAAGGCGTCAGCCGAGCGGCCGCAGCTTGCTAGCGGACCCCTTGCGGGTTGATCGTGGAAGATCCGCAGCCGCACCAGGAAAGCCATCACGAGAGAGCGGGATTGGGTCGCGGGCAGCGTGGAGACAACTGCGTCCGATCGGCTTGCTTGAGGCTAAACGAAGAGCGGGTGCGACGCTCGTTCCGGGTTCAGCAAAGCGTTTCGCACGCCACGCCGTCGCCGTCCCGATCAAGCTTCCGGCCCCACGAGCAGTTGTGCAGATACCACTGTGCTTCGTCGCACGAGCTGATCTGGGAACAATAGCGACGCGGCTCGCACGAATAGCTGCCGCTTTGCGCGATCAGCTTGCGGCTGACGACGCCGAGCGGCTGGCTCGATGGTGCCGCACCGTCGGCATGCGACGCGCGCCAGTCCCAGGGCGCCTGGAACTTGCCGACCCACAGGCCGACCTTCGCGGCTTCTGCTTCCGCCTGTTGTGTCGCGTAGGCGCCATGGCTGTAGCGGGGCCAATCGAGCGCCTGGCCGTGCTCGACCATCCAGCCGGCCACACTGGCGCCATCTGCGCGCCGGCATTCGCCAACAAAGCGGTGATAGCGATCCCATTTCACGAAGGTGCACTGAACCGGCCTCGATTCGGCCAGGAAGGTGTCCAACGCTTCGGCCGATCGCCGGCCGCAGGGATATTCAAACCCCTTGGCGTCGTCGCAATATTGGCGGCTCTCCGGCGCGTCGATGCCGTTGAAGCGAATCCGCTGTCCATGGACCTCGATCGTGTCGCCGTCGATGACGGATGCAACACCGGTGATCGGCTGCGGCTTGGGGCCGATCAAGTTCTGCAGATTGATTGCGGGCAAGCTGTCGCTATGCTGCATGGCGGCGTGTGCAGCCAAGGCAGCGGCCGCCGCGACAGTCACGAAAATGAGACGCCGTGGCACGCTCGCCCACCGCAGGGCGCGCGAGCGCCTCGCGCCTGCGCGCTTGCGCCATTGATCAGACCGATTGTCGTGACGAGACCTGTCCAAGCCTTTCCCCCGCTCGGAAGGATGCTCTCAAATAAGGCCGAAGTCCACTATGGCAGGAGCAGAGCGCCACCGTATTGCGCCCAAAGATGTTCGCAGTCCCACACCCGTAAGCTTGGCGTTCCTGGTTCCCCATAGAGAACCATCGCACCGCGAACGTCATATCCAAGCACCGACGCATTGGCCACGAACTGAATGGCGCGCCCTAAGCTTATTGCGCCGATCCGGGCTTCATTTTTACTGGTGAGGTCTATCACTCCAAAGATTTCCGCGTCTGCGCCTCTGGCGGCCAAAACGGCCGTCGAGATCGCATCGTTCAACGCAAGTAGCATCGCGTGAGTCCCCCCGAAGAGCGCTTGCTAACTTCGCCGCGCGAAATTGGTTCCGCGTCTTCCAAAACAATCCGCGATCAACCGTCCAGGTCAAGTGGCTGATGGTCCGGTTGTTCATGCCAGATGGCTTGCCGCAGATCACGCCGGTCGACCGGCTGGCCGCATTTCCTGCAACTGTAGAAGTGATCCTGTTCGCTGGGAGGGTCGCGCCCATGTCGTCGCCCGACGATCGGCGGCTCAAGGTCCGACAGCTTTGTCACCCGCGCAACTTCCTTGCCTCGCGCTCCAACGTCTTGCGGTCGTTGCCGTGCTCGCCGATCGTCTAGGCGGGCTGATCATAGGAACTTCTCTCCCTCGCCACGGTGCTCAAAACAGAACCAATGCGACAGCTGCCTTGGTCGCGAGAAACCCCAACCGGCGTCCTTCTTCGCGATGGCGCGATGAATGTCGGGCATTTCGCGCTTCACTGTGGCGTAAATTTCCGATGTCAGCTTCGGTGTTACGCATCGGTTTCATAGGCGCTGTCTCCATTTTTCCGAAGTGAACAAAATGAGAACAAAAGAGTCAAGCGCCTCTTGACCGCACAGGAATATGTTCCTCATTTCAGAATATGCCGGAACAACCAGAGAAGTGGCCGCGCGGCGCCGTCTGGACCCTGATGCATGCCCACGACGCAGGGCAGGCGGCGGGCATCCGTTGCGCCCGCTGCAACGTCACGCGCTACTACAAGCCGCTCGAGCTGCGGGAGGTGATCGGCAACGTCACGATCGATGAGGTTAGAGACAAGGTCCGCTGCCAGCAGTGCAAGAGCCGGGAGTGGATGAGCGCGCAGCTATTCCACCCGACCGGAGAGCAGGCCCACACGATCCGGTTCCGGCGTCTGGTGCAGATCCGTTGGGAGAAGCGCGTGATCTGGCGCGATGAATAGATGAACCGCGGAAGTGGCCGGCAGGCTGGCGGGGTAGGCCAGCAAATGCCGGCCTAACCGCTGGGGCTCGGGGGCGAGCCACGGCACCGGCTGAACAAATATATGCTTGTGCCGAAATGATCGGCGCACATCCACAAGGCGGAGCCGCGAGTAGCCAAGAGCGCGCAGACGCGCATGATCCGATGCAGGCCCTGGTGGAAATCCGCTGGAAACGAGTGGGCAACCGTCCGCGACCCGGCCGAGTTTCCTGTTCGTCGCTGTCCTCGCTATTGTTTCCGTCGTCAGATTGGCTGTTCTGACCTGCTTTATCCGCTTGCTCTTCAACGTAGGCTTGGCAGCCTTCGTTGAAAGATCGGCTATCTCCGTCGCAATCACGCCGGCTGCGACAAGAATCCGGATCATCAAAAACACCGCTATCGAAGCCCCAGCGGTCGGGTATTCTGTGACCTTGGCTGAGATGAGGCTGGATAACCGACCCTCAGTCCCAATCCTGATCAGGTGTCGCGGGACGGCGATTCCAACTTCTAACGGCGTTCAGTTCGCCAATGCAGACCGCGCCGGATGCGGTCGTCGCATCTATCACACCGCGGGCCTCGCCTGTCACGTAGGGCCTCACATCGGTGCCTGTGCAGAACGGGCAAGGCTCCTCGTTCATCGCGGAGAACGCTTTTTGCCTGTGCTTTTCGCCGGCTTTGCCGTGGGCTTCCGGCCAAGCCCGCTGGATTTTGCCAATGCGGACCGTTGAGCCGCGTAGTTCGGCGCTACCATCGGATAGTCCGACTTCAAGCCCCACTTCTCCCGGTACTCGTCGGGTGTCATTCCGAAATGCACGTCGAGATGGCGCCTGAGAGATTTGAACTTTTTCCCGTCCTCAAGGCAAATGATGTAGTCCGGGAACACCGACCGCTTCGGATTGACCGCCGGCGCCTGAGCCGGCTTCTCGGGCTCTGCCGGTTGTCCGATTTTCGACAGCGACGAATTCACGCTTTCGATCAACTCTGGAAGAGACGCAACCGGCACTGGGTTTTTGCTGACGTAGGCAGACACAATATCTGCGGTGAGCTCGATCAAATGGCTTCGGCTGTTCTCATTCTCTTCCGGCATGCAGTAACCTCCATTTCGCAGCAACAATAGATGAAACCTCATAGCCGGTTTTCTGCGCAGCGCAACTGCAGCATCGTTGTTTACCAATGGCTTCGTAAAGGCAGCGTCCTCATAGGCCCGATGAGCAGTGTCGAGGCGACCGGAGACACCGTGCACGCCTTGAGCGGCCACCTTACATGCCAAGCTGGCGACAGCCTTGGGACCGGAAGCAGAAGTCGGTATTTCGGATGATCGGCGAGAAGCCGCACTTCCAGCTGGAGCACCGCAGCATAGAGACCTATTCGGCGGCTATTCTGAGGCCTGGCTTGGAAATCTGATAATAGAGGTGGCCAGCGGCATGTGGGTGCTGCGCGGACCGTGTCCTCCTTCCGCTAAAATCGACCTGCCTAGGACGCCGCTACTCGGGCGCCCGCGCCCCTGCCACGTCCGAACTCAAGATCCCAGCCGCGTTCCTTGAGGGGCAGTTCACCTTGTAATCCGAGTCGCGGAAAAAGCAGTTCGGCAACATTGAACGCTTCCTCCAAATGCGGGTAAGCGGAGGCGATGATCGTCTCCACGCCGATTTCCTGATATTCGCGAATGCGAGCGGCTACGCTTTCCGCACTCCCGACAAGCGCGGTGCCGGCGCCCCCTCGGACGAGACCCAATCCAGCCCATAGGTTGGGTGCAATAACCAGCTTGTCACGACGTCCCTGATGCAGAGCGGATATGCGCTTCTGCCCGACCGACTCTGAGACCTTGGTAAATTGATCCTGAGCCTCAGCGATCACATCGTCTGTGACCCGGCTGATCAGTCGCTCCGCCGCCGACCAGGCCTCTTCCTCCGTTTCACGAACGATCAGGTTTATGCGCAATCCGAAGCGGATTTTGCGACCGTGAGCCGCCGCCCGCGCCCTGACGTTATCGAACTTCTCCTTCACCTGCTCGACGGGCTCACCCCAGCTTAGATAGACGTCCGTGTGTTTAGCGGCGACGTCGATTCCGGCCTCAGACGAGCCTCCGAACCACAGCGGCGGATAAGGTTGCTGGACGGGGGGAAAAGAAATGTCGGTGCCGTGAGCTGACAGGTACTTGCCGTCGAAATCCGCCGGCTCGCCTGACAGGATGCGCCGCCAGATGGTCAGGAATTCGTCGGTCTGCGCATAGCGCTCGTCATGGCTGAGCTTGTTGCCGTCGCCGGCGAGGTCGGCCGGATCCGCGCCGGTGACGACGTTGAGCAGCACCCGGCCGCCGGAAATGCGGTCCAGCGTGGCCGCATGGCGCGCGAACAGCGCCGGCGTCCCGCTGCCTGGCCGCAACGCCACGAGGAACTTCAGCCGCTCGGTGAGCGGGATCAGCCCGGCGGACACGATCCAGGCGTCCTCGCACCGCGTCCCCGTGGGCAGGAGCACGCCCTTGAAGCCAAGCCGGTCGGCGGCCTGCGCGATCTCCTTGAGATAGCCGAAGGTTGCCGGCCGGTGCCGCTCGTCCGTGCCGAGATAGGGGCCGTCGCCATGGGTCGGTAGATACCAGTAGAGATCGAGCGGATGGGTGTTGCCGGACATCGGATTGTTTCCTACAGCGATTGCGGAATCTGTGGGAGCAAGCCTCAGAGCTTGCCTTTCCAGGGGATGAGGCGGTGCTCCAGCCAGCGCATGCCGCTGGTGAAGGCGAAGGCGAGGACGGCGATGACGATGAGCCCGACGAACACGACGTCGGTCGCGAGGAAATTGGCCGCCGACATGATCATGTAGCCGAGCCCGGACTGGGCAGCGATCAGCTCGGCCGCGACCAGCGTCGACAATCCGGCACCGATGGCGATCTTCAGCCCGGTGAGGATTTCCGGCAAAGCGGACGGCAGGACGATGCTGGTGAACAGTTGCAGCCGGCTGGCGCCGAGGGACAGCGCCGCGTTGATGCGTTCGACCGGCACGGAACGAACCCCCGCCTGTGCCGCAAAGCAGATGGGCGCGAAGGTCGACAGCGACAGGAGAACGATCTTGGAGGTTTCGCCGATGCCGAGCCAGATGATCAGCAGAGGCAAATAGGCCAGCGGCGGCAGGCCCCAATAGAGATCGATCGGCACACTGAAGATGCCTTTGACCCAGCGGTTGAGTCCCATGAGCAGGCCGAGCGGAATGCCCACAAAAATGCCGACGCCAAGCGCCGCGGCAATGCGGCCGAGGCTTGCCAGCGCGTGGTCGAGCAGCGTGCCGTTGGCATAGCCATCGGCCGCGACGGCGCCGAACTGGGTCAGCACGTCGGCCGGCGACGGCAGGAAAAGCGGCGACGCCCAGCCGAAGCGCGCGGCGAGGAACCACAAAGCGATAAGCCCCGTCAGCGTGACGAGACTGATACCGAACGTGCTTGTCGATGCGGGCCGGCGCGGTCGGAGAGAGGCCTTCCGCTGAGCCTTCGCGGGCGGGAACGAGGTTGGGGAATTGGCGGCAAGCGTCATTGCAAGGTTCCTGTGCGGGCGCCTTCCGGCTGGTGGATGAGCGAGCGGATTTCCTGCCGCAGTTCGATGAAACGCCGGTGGGACTGGATCGGCCCGATGTCACCGCTTTCGGCGAAATCGCGCACGAAGTCGGCGTCGAAGCGGGCAACGATCCGACCAGGCCGCGGCGACATCACGACGATGGTCGTGCCGAGCGTAAGCGCTTCCTCAATCGAATGGGTAATGAACAGGATCTGCTTGCCGGTCTTGGCCCAGACCGAGGCCAGGAGCTGCTGCATCGTCTCGCGCGTCAGACTGTCGAGGGCGCCGAACGGCTCGTCCATCAAGAGGATTTTCGGATCGGTGGCCAGCGCCCGGGCGATGCCGACGCGCTGGCGCATGCCGCCGGACAGTTCGTAGGGCGGCTTTTCGGCGAAATCGGCGAGGCCGACTAGTTCCAAAAGGTGCCTCGATCGCTCATGGCGTTCGCCGCGCGATACGCCCCGGTACTTCAGGCCGAGCGCAACGTTGTCCAGCACATTGGCCCACGGCAGCAGGGTGTCCTTCTGGAACACGACGCCGCGATCGCCGCCCGGCGCCACGATCTCCTGTCCGTCCAGCGTGATGGTGCCTTCGGTGAGCGGCAGGAAGCCGGCGATCGCGTTCAGCAATGTCGACTTGCCGCAGCCGGAAGCACCGACCGCGACAACAATGGAAGCGGGAGCAATATCGAGCGAGACGTGATCGAGCGCATGCACGTCCTGGCCGTCGGAAGCCGGAAAGGTAACGCTGGCGTCGCGGATTCGAAGCATGGTGGCCTCCGGGCGATTTGCCCGGCGCGCCGGCCAAATCGCGTTTCCTTCAAGGATTGCTAGTTCGAGGCCTTGGCCACTTGCGCGTATTGCGGATCGGCGAAGGCGGCGTAGCTGTCCTTGATCGAGGTGATCTTGTGCTGGTCCTTCAGGAAGCTCGCAGTGTCCTTGAGGATTTTCGCGACCGCGCTCTTCTCGCCGCCGCCCAGCCATTTGTCGGAGACCTGTTCGTCGAGCGGTGGGACCACCGTCGTCTTCAACTGCTCCGAATTCTCGGCCGCCGTGCCGCCCTGCAATTTCGCGATCGCCTTGGCGCTCTCGGAGTCCGGGCCCCAGGCGGCCGGGTTGCCCAGATAGGCCTGGTTGTAGCCGTCGATCAGCCGGACATACTGTGCGAGGAACTCCGGATTGGCCTTGGCGAACGCGCCGGTGACGACCAGCGCGCTGAAGGTCGGGGCGCCGCGATCGGCGACCTGGCCGGCCGTGAGCAGAACCTTCCCGTTCTTCTTGAGCTCGGACAGCGCCGGATCCCAGACGAAGCCGCCGTCGATGTCGCCCCGCTTCCAGGCCGCCACGATCTCGGGCTGCGGAATGGCGATGACCTGGGTTTCCTTCTCGGAAATGCCTTCCTGCTTGAGCACGGCCAGAAGCTGGTAATGGTCGGTCGAGACGGGCGCCGCGGCGAGTTTCTTGCCGCGCAGATCCGCCGGCGACTTGATTTCGGGCCGCACCACCAGGGCTTCGCCGTCACGCGAGACCGACGAGATGTAGAACGCCTTCACGTCGATGCCCTTACTGACAGCAGCCGAGAACGGGCTCGACCCGACATCGCCGATCTGGACGTCGCCGGACGCGATGGCGGCGAAGATGTCGGCGCCGGAATTGAAGCGACGGAATTCGATATTCCAGCCGGTTTTCTTGGCAAGGTCGCCATTGGCGATGCCGAGATTGTAGGGATTAGCTCCGGTCTGGTAAGCAATGACGACCTTTTTGTCGTCAGCATGAGCCATTCCAGAGGTGGCCGCTGCGGCGAGCGCGACCAAGGCGGCGGAAATCAATTTTCGCATGAGATCGATCCTTTGAGTGGAGGGGCCACCCCTCGGTTGACCGCTCCATACAGAGCGTTGGCTCATAGTCGACTGAATTTATAGAATTAGACAGGAATGATTTTCTCAATGACAAGGGGAGGAGCGGAAATTGCCTCTCATGGGACGGAGCATCCGTTGGCGAGAGGCGGGGCCTGAGCCCCGCCCTCGGCGGCTCATCCGAGAGCCGCCATCTGCAGCTCGGCCGCCTTGCGATCCACCGTCTTGCCTGGATTCTCGGTCGCGCGCTCGAAGGGCTTCCAGGCTTCGCCGACGACCTGCTCGTATGCAGCGACGGCGCCCTCGGCGGCCATGCGCAGGGCATGGGACTGAAGCGCCATGTCCGCGGCGAATTCCCGCTTGCGCTGGGCGGCGCTGTCGAAGCCGACGGGTCCATCGACATCTTCGTCCCGGTCGTCGCAGGCGGATTTCGCCGTGGCGTCGCGCGCGTCGCTCACCGCGCGGCTGTAGAACTGGCCCGCGCCGTAGGCGGAGCCGACGAATGCGCCGACAATACGCTGCAGGTGGATCTGCATGGCGCGTTCACCAAGCCCTTCATCGAGCGCGGCGGCCGTGTCGACGATGAGCCTTTCGTGCTGGTCGCGGATTCCGTCGCTGTCGAGCACCGGGAGGCCAAAGCTCTCGGAGATGAGCGAGCACTGTGCGGCATCGGGACAGGCGAGCCGGACCATTTGGAGGGTAGTGCCCTTGCGGAGCGGAACCGCCCGGGCGGTTGCGCGGGAATTGGCGGCTTTCTTGGTCATGGCATGTCCTTTCTTCAGCTTCCCGAAGCTCGGACCGGCTCCGTGCCGGCCCTCCCTCGGGCGCGGACCAAAAAGAACCGGAGGAATGACGGGCGCTTCAGGGCCTGGGCGGACTGAGGCGAGCATGGAAGGTTTGCGGCCAAGCAGGGCCTTCCTCAGCCCTCGCGCGGGACGCGGACCTGCCATGCCGAGCCCGGAACGATCCGGCCGCCGGCGGCGCGGAACGCGGCCTTGAAGCGAACGGCGGCCGGTTCAGGACCGCAGCAAGACCGAGGGAGGCCGGCACGGGCCTCGATTTCGACATGGGAACAGAAGGACGAGTGGTCATGACCATCTGCCAATTCAACGATCGAATGCTGGCGTGTCATCACCCAACAACAATCGCCGCAATGGTCACCTCCAATGATTCCGCTGACCACTCGAGCTAGCCGGCGTCCCACCGAATAGCGGCACCGCTAGGCTCACTCGCTCATGTGAGCCGTTTCACCGCCGTGCCGATCGAGAATCTGGCGAGCGCCTTGATCCTGCCCCGTCAGCTTCCGCGATAGGCGACGCATGACGGTCGGGGTCGATGACGGAACCGAACCGGCCGGTTGCGTACTCGCCGGCGGGAAAGAGGAAGTGGCTTTTCTCGGTGCCGGCGCCGCGCCTTCCGCCGGGTGTGGCGATGCACTCGACGCACCGTTCTCCTGCTCCGACGTGAATTACAACTAGGGATAAACTCAGCAGGCCCACCAGTTTTGAGTTCCGAAACTCTTGGAGACAGCAGATCTTAGGCCTTTTTTGCGGGCGGCTCCAACTTGATAAGGTTAGCCTTGGCAGTGGGATCTCCTTGATCAGCGGCTTTGCGTATCAAAATCAGAGCTTGGGCAGTGTCCTGCCTCACTCCATGGCCATCGAGGTATGCCACCCCGAGGCTATTCTCAGCTTTAGCGTACCCCTGGTCGGCAGACTTGCGCAGCCACGCGACGGCCTCCGCATAGTCTAAAGGGACCCCTAACCCGCTGTAGTACGAAAGACCAAGGTCGTACTCGGCACCTGCATCTCCCTGGTCCGCAGCTTTCTGGAACCAGGAGACGGCCTGGACGTAGTTAATCGTAACGCCTAGGCCCTCCGCATAAACCAGGCCAAGATCATGCTCGGCCAGGGCGTTTCCCTGCTCCGCTGCCTTGCGATACCACGCGATTGCCTCAGGATAATCCTGGGTGACACCTTGACCTTTGGCATAAGCCAAACCCAGAAAATATTGGGCAATGGCCGTTCCTTGATCGGCGGCCTTACGGAACCATGCGGCAGATTGTATGTAGTCCTGCGGCACGCCTCTTCCATCTCTGTACAGCAACCCGAGATTGGTTTGAGCGACCGCCAATCCTTGATCGGCAGCTTTGCGAAACCAAATTGCAGCTTCGGCAAAGTCCTGCTTGACCCCTAACCCCCGGTCGTAAATAGAGCCGAGATTGTGCTCTGCTTGGGCGTCACCCTGGTCCGCTGCCAGACGGAACCAAGCGGCAGCTCGAATGTAATCCTGTCTGACACCGTGCCCGTCGGCATAAGCGGTCCCAAGGTTGTCCTCTGCCCGGGCATCACCGATGTTAGCCATGACGCTCCACAACTCCACGGCCGTTGAGTAATCTCCTCTTTTATAAGCGTCTTCCGCCTGCCCAGCATGGGCGAGGCCGGTCGCTAGAACGCCAGAAACGAAACAAAGCAACTGCGACAACCTTCGCATGGTAGCCACCGATCTAAGGATTCAACCATTCTTTGATACCCTGCACTCCGCTCCGTATCCTTTCGGAAAAGGGTCTGGCATGCAGCTTAGCTCTGATAAATTTTCCCTGTGCACGGGCCATTCTGGTATTAAACGCGGCCAAAAGATATGAATCGAAAACGATCAGAATAATTGCGGGAACCAAAACAAGCTTGTCCGGTAAGATGAGTACGTTGGAAAATAGTACAATTATGACAATAGAAAAAACGCAGTTATATAGTATGAATGTGCCATCTTTCCACATAGGATTTCGTGGTAGATATTCCCCCATCCAAGGCATAATTAACGGATTTTGATCCCAGAATTGACCGATGGTAATGGATTCCTGCGCCATGACGTCGGTCTTGGTAACTTGGGCCACAGCGTCAGGGTTATTCGGACTGACCTCTTCAGCCATTCCTTCCTCCATTCTCGTGATTGGAAGGAACTTGCTTCGCCTGTTTGAAGTCAATCCAAGATGGAGATCAACTTTGCGTTAGCTGATCACATCATTGTGGCCAACTTGAGCTGAAACGAAACCGCCGCCGGGATGACCGGCGGCGGCAATGCCTGCGAAAAGCGGAAGCGACGCTCTACTCGGCCGCCTCGCGGTAGCTCTCGTCGAACTCGTCCGTCGCATCGCCCGCAGCCACGTGGTCCTCACCGGCGACACCCCCGGCGTCAGGAACATCCTCATCCTCGACCTGGGTGTCGGCGCTCTTGGCCAGCCACTCGGCAAGGCCGGCGCCGTTCGGCGCGAACAGAGCCCCGGGATGGACGAAGTGGCCCTCCCTGAAGTGCTCGACGAGCGCGGCCCTGGTGTCCTTGACCCGCGCCCGCGGCAATACCGGCGTGTCGGCGCACGAGGCCTCGAGCGCGGGACGCGACAAGCAGGAGAGGAAGTCCTCTGTGCCCATGTTGCCCAGGAAGCCGTCGGCGCCGATGGCCTTGCCGGCGACGAGCGCCAGGATGCCCGACTTGCTGATGTTTTCCCGGCACGAGAGCACATCGATCAGCACGCCGCGGGCAGCGACGCGCAGCGCGTCCATGTCGAAGGCGAACTTGCCTTCGGCATCGAACAGGCTTGCGGCATGGCGGCCGAAGCGTCTGCCGAAGCGGAAATCGCCGCCGGCCCCGGAGTCGACGCGCACGTTCTGGCCCGCGAAGGCAAGAACGAGCAGCGCGAGCAGCGTGTCGTCTTCGATGGGCGCGCGCGAGAGCGCCTCATGCAGGGCATCGGTGCGCAGGTCGCCGATCATCTCGATGCCTTTGCGCGTCACGTCGGGACGCGGCTTGGAGACGACGATCGGCTCGTCGACGCCGCCGGCGTCCTCCGCATCCTTGCCCTTGGCCTTCTTTGCTTCGGGCATGCGGAAGTGGACCGTCTTCACCTTGCCCTCGCGATCGAGATACATCGCGGTGTGGTCCGACTTCTTCGGTGTGCCGTAGACGCGTTCGGCCTTGGGCGGCAGCTTCACCTCGCCCCAGGTGTTGGTTTCGGTGATGACTCCCTTTTTCGGGAGGTTCTGCGTCATCCACTCCTGCTGAGCGCCGAGGAATGCGTCGACGTCGGTGGTGTAGCGGCTGTCCTGGTCGGCCGGGGCGAATAGGTCCTCGACCCAGGCGATGCCATAGGCCTCTCGCAGATCGTCGCCGAAGCTGGCATCGCGCGCGTACATGCGGGTCTTGGCAAGGCCATTTGCGACGGCCCACCACGAGACCTGCGGGTCTCCCTTGGTCGGCTTGTGCGCCTTCCAAACCTCCTTCTGCTCGTCGAGTGAGGCGGCCGCGATCGTGCGGAGCTGGCGCTCGTCGGGCATGTCGCCCTTGGCCATATGGTCCAGCATCGCCGGCAGCACGTTGGCGAGCAGCCTCAGCTTCTTGATCTGACGTATTGACTGGGCGAGTGCGATGCCAATCGCCTCCTCGGTCCAGCCGAGCGCAACGAGACGCTCGATGGCGCGCCACTGGTCGACGGGGTTGAGCTGCTCGTGCGCGATCGTCGTAACCAGCGAACGCATAGCGCCACCGTCCTCGGCCCCGGGAACCACCAGAACTGCGATCTCGTCCAGACCGGCGGCGATCGCCTGCTTGACGCGACGGTGGCCCTCGTCGATGACGAAGCCGTTGCCGCCATCGGTCTCGGCGGCGACGACAGGCGGCTGCACGATGCCGACAGCCTTGATCGTCGCCAGCAGCAGGGCGTCGGCCTGCGGGCTGGACTTGGAACGGCGCGCCCTGTCGGGATTGTCCTTGAGCGAGCGTGGATCGACAAATTTCAGTTCCATGGAGATGCTCCTTTGGGGATTGCGGACGCGGCCTGTTCACCGGTCCCTTTTTCGTCTTCTTCCCGAAGACACCCCCCGGCCCGCGGAGCGGGCAGGCCGGTGCAATTGCGAACGAGCATCCCTGTCCGGCTAGCCAAGCGGGGCTCCTTCAGCCCTGCGCAGGATGACGGGCCGGGATCGCGACGGGAGCGATTGAGCGGTCGGCGTCAGCGGTCCGCCCGATCTGCGAGCAGTCCTTCCTCTTTTCCGTCACCCCTCACTTCCCCTCTGGAATGTCGCGCCACGGAGCGACGCCGAGGTCGCCTTGCGACAGGAGGCGGGTTGGGTTGATCCCGCCGATGCTATCCACATGGTTTCACACATGCCTGCGAAGTCGCCCACGCTGCCGTCGAGTTTGGCCGCTTGAACAGCCATTGTGACGCGCAGATGCCTGGCAGCCTTGAACGCCGCCAATCCTGACGCTATATTGCGTCATAATTGTTGGCTACGGAGGTGCTGTGATGGGCCTGGCACAATATGCGGACGACGGGTTGTTCGCGCCCAAGAAGATTGCGGACGCCTTCCGCACCACGAGCGAGGAGATCGCGCGTACCGCTGGTCTGGGTAAAGACGCCGTTCAGCGCCGGGAGCGGGTGCGTTCGGACAAGACGCAGCGCCGCCTGCGCGAGATGGTGGAGATCGTGAACAAGGTCGAGTCGCGATTTGGCTCCGCCCTCATGGCCTATGCCTGGTACCGCTCCGAGCCGCTGCCGGGATTTTCGGGACGAACGGCCATGCAGCTCGTTCGGGAGGGCCGGGCAGACGAGGTCCTCGACTTCATCGACGCGGTCGATGCAGGGGTCTACGCCTGACTGTCGCCGCCATCACCTATTCGGGCCGGCTCTACCGCGCTCTCAACCCGGTGTATGCCCGCGAGCCTATGTCGGGACGTGGTGCCGAGCTTTATGGAGGGCGTTTCAACCCCAAAGGGATGCCGGCGCTCTATGCGTCGACGTCGATCCTGACAGCTTTGCGCGAAGCCAACCAGGTGGGCGATCTGCAACCGACGACGCTTGTCGCCTATCGCGCCGAGATCGAGGCCGTATTCGATGCGGGCGACGCCACTTCTCTTGCCGCAATGGGCCTCGATGCGGCGGCCCTCGCCGACCCGAAATGGCGCGATCAGATGAGAGACCATGGCGAGGCGCATACACAGCGATTTGCCCGTGAGCTCGTCGCGCAAAGCTATAATGGCCTGCTCGTACCGAGCTTCGCCAAGGGCGCCGTAGCCGGCGATTCGAATCTCGTTCTGTGGCGATGGGGTGACGCTGCTCCTTCGAGACTCGAGCTGATCGACGACGAGCACCGGCTCGGTTGATCTACGCGGCTGTCGCCCGCGTATCCTCGGGCCTCGCACCATCGACGTCGGCGGCAAGCGACTTCTCGATCTCGGCAAGCTGCCGGCGCTTCTCGGCCAGCTCATCCGAGAAGGCGAACGTGCCACCCTCGCGCATACGATAGGACGCCAGGCGCTGCTGCGCGTCAGAGAGGTGATGTCGATAGCGCGCCCGTTCATCTTCGAAGGCGCCGAGAACATGTTCCAGCCGGGCGATCGCGCCGAGCGGCGTGGTGGTGACCGGTAGTTCGATCTCGGTCTCGGCGCCGGCGCGCAGCCACACAGTGGAATAGCGATAACCGTTCTGGCCAAAGCGCTCCCCGGAAAGTTTCAGCTCGAAGCCGCCGATCGTCGCGATGATGGAGTCGCCGGGGTGTTGGAGCTGGACCAGCGTTAGGATCTCCTTCATCAGCGCACGCCCGGCCAGCTTGCGCTCGGCGAAAGTCTCGTCCCCCACGGTCATGCGGAACGCCTCGCCCGTCGTCGGGGTCAGACGGTCCAGGTCTTGACCGATCTCGCCGCTACGTCGAGTCGAATATTCGATGTCGCGTTCGGCGTCGCGGATCTGCCGGCGGATGGCGAACTGATCGTCCTGATGCGCGGCGCGCAGGCGTTCGAGCCGGGCGATGTCGCCTTCGAGGCCAGCCTTCTGCATCAGGCGCGGGTCCCCCGAGGCAATTGCCTTGGCCATGGCGAACTGATTGGCCTGCCCTTCACCGAGGTCCTCGAGCCGGCGGATCGAGGTGTCGCCCGACAGAGCTGCGGCAATGAAGCGGGCCTTGCGTTCGTTGTTCTGCCACATCTGCGCGTCCATCGAGCCTTCGGTGGCATAGGCGAAGATGTCGACGGCATCATGCTGGTTGCCCTGCCGCAGGATGCGACCTTCCCGCTGCTCGATCTGTGAGGGGAGCCAGGGCACGTCGAGATGGTGCAAGGCCTTGAGGCGGAGCTGCGCATTGACGCCGGTGCCCATCGTGTCGGACGAGCCGATCAGGAAACGGACCTTGCCAGCGCGAACATCGCCGAACAGCCGCTGCTTGGCCTCCGACTTCTTGAAATCCTGCATGAAGGCGATTTCCGACGCCGGCACGCCGAGACGAACCAGCTCGTCGCGGATCCAGCGATAGGCGGAGAAGCCGCGCGTCTTCTCGACGCTGACCGTGCCGAGATCGGAGAAGATCATTTGGACAGCACCCGTCAGCTCGAAGCGCTTGCCATCAGGACGGACATAGGCGTTGCCGGCAGTCTCCTGCCATATGCGGAAGGCGTTGCCGATGAGCTCGTTGAGCTTGTTGTCCGGCTCGTTGTCACTGTCGAGATCGACGAGGCGCAGGTCGATCGCCGCGTGGCGGCCGTCGGTGATGACAGAGAGCAGGATGTCGTCGCCGGGTTCGGGCGGCCGATCGCGTTGCTCGATCGCCTTGATCCGGGCATCGAGCAGGACCTGGTAGCGCTTGAAGGCAGCGGAGGGCCTCGAGGTCCTGATCTGCCGCGCGCCGGTCGATAGCGCCGGCACCCTGACGTAGTCGCGCAAATCCTCGGGCATAACCACGTCCGCGAAGGAGCGGAACATGGCGATGAGCTCGGGGACGTTGACGAAGGTCGCGAAGCGCGTGACCGGCTTGTACTTGCCGTTGGGCTGCAGCTCGAGCTCGGTGGTGACATCGCCGAAGGTCGATGCCCAGGCGTCGAACTCGTGCAGGCCCCGGTCGGCGAGCGCGGCATAGCCGAGATATCGCTGCACCGAGAACATTTCGCCGAGCGTGTTTGTGATCGGGGTGCCGGAAGCGAGTACGAGCGCACGACCCGGGTTCTTGGTCTCAGTGAAACACGATTTTACATAGAGGTCCCAGGCGCGCTGCGAGCCGTTCGGATCGATGCCCTTGAGCGTCGACATGTTCGTGGCGAAGGAGAGCTTGCGGAACTCCTGCGCCTCGTCGACGATGATCTGATCGACGCCGATCTCGGAGATCGTCAGCAGGTCATCCTTGCGGGTCGCCAACGACTCCAGCCGTTCCTGGAGGCCTTCCTTCAGCCGCTCGAGGCGCTTGCGCGATACGCGGTCACCGCTCTCGACCTTGGTGAGCAACGATTCATAGAGCTCCAGCTCGTCGTGAATCATCTGCTGCTCGAAGGCGGACGGCACGCCGATGAAGCGGAAAGCCGAATGAGTGATGATGATGGCGTCCCAAGTCGCGGTCGCGGCCCGCGACACGAATCGGTGCCGCTTGTCTTTGGTGAAGTTGATCTCGTCAGCGACCAGGATTCGCGCCGTCGGATAAAGCGCCAGGAACTCGCGGGCCGCCTGCGCAAGGCAATGGCCGGGCACGACCAACATTGCCTTGGCAATCAGGCCGAGCCGTTTCTGCTCCATGACGGCGGCGGCAACAGTCATCGTCTTGCCCGCGCCGACCGCATGGGCGAGGTAGGTCGAGCCCGCCGAGACAATGCGCCAGACGCCGCGCTTCTGGTGTCGATAAAGAGAAAAGGCGCCAGAGGCGCCCGGAAGCTGCAGGTGGTCCCCGTTGAAGTGCCGGGGCGCGATATTGTTGAAGCGGTCATTATAGACCCGCGCCAGCCGGTCGGTCCGATCGGCATCGGACCAGATCCAGGTCTGGAACGCCGTCTTGATCTTGGCGAGCTTCTCCTTGGCTGCCTCCGTATCGACGACGTTGAGCACTCGCCGTTCGCTGTCCCCGTCTTTGATGGTGTCGAAGATCTGCGGCACGCGGCTGTTCAGTGCATCGGCAATGAGCTCGCCGGCATGACGGCGCCCAGTGCCCCATTCCGACGTGCCGGCCGCCATGTAGCCGAGCTGCCGGGCCTCGACCGTCCACGAGGCGAGCTCGGGCATGTGATGGATGCGGATCTCGGCGCCCATGGTTTCTTTCACGAAGGCGACGACGTCGGCAGCCGAAATCCACGGCGCGCCAAGACGGGCGGTGATGTCAGAGGGGCCGAGGTCGGCCGGCTGGACGGCGACGAGCGCTCGGACATTGCGCTCGAAGAGGGAATCGAGAGCGGCGGCGGCTTGCGCCACCTTGAGCTTGTCGCGGACCTGACCGGAAAGATAGGCGTCGGCCGTCTGCCATCCGCCGCTCTCGGGATCGCTGAAGATGGCGTCGCCCAGTTCGGTGATGACGGAATCCACATCGTCATGAAGCAGCTCGGCTATGTGTTCGATGTCGACATGGCCGCGCTCGTTGAGCACCACGGCCAATGCATCGGCGGCGCAAGTGATGATCGGCGCCGATGGTGGGGCGATGACCCGCTCGGTGAAGATCGGCCCGGGCCGCGCCGTATTGGTCTCGATATCGTAGTCCTCGATCGAGGCGACCAGCCAGCAATCGGGATCGTCGAGGAAGGGCTGCAGGTTCGGCCGGCGATGCGTCTCGCGCATCTCACCGGTCTCCGGGTCCTCGCTGGTCGACACCGCCGTGGTGTTGATGGGCCCGAAGGCGCGCACGAAGTTCGACCAGGCGATCCGCAGCTTGACCTGCGCCGACTTCCACGGCCGATCGAATTCCTGCGACTTGAGAACCTCGCGCACAGCGTCGCGGATCGGGATCAGCTTGCGGATGATGCGGGCGTGCTTGTCCGGCACGCCGTGGGCGCCGCGCCCCTTGCGCACAGTGATGGTCACAGGCGCGCCGTCGACCATCTGCATCAGGGCCGTGTTCTTGGCGATGAAGTAGCTGCCCTCGCGGATAGCGATCTCGTCAGGACGAAGCGCGTCGATGGCATCGACGCTGTCGTCGGCGTCGCGATCAATGACCTCGGGCTCGCCGTCATAGATCGCTTCCGGAAGAAGAGAGATCGCTTCGGAAAGAGTCTGCCCGAGATCGGCGCCTTGGCGCGGCAGACAGGTGTAAGTATCGCCGAAGGGACCGGACTTCGTGGCGTGGCTGCCGAGCACGAAATCGGAGTGCCTCGCGAACCAGCGGTTCACGCGGATCGCGCTATCGTCGCGATCGGCTGGGCGGACCTCGTCGATTTCGAGCCAGCCGGCATCGCCTTCGGCCTCGCCGGGCTTGCGCTTGCGGAAAAAGAGAATGTCGACCACGACGTCGGTGCCGGCGTCCTGCCGCAAGCTGCCCTCCGGCAGGCGGATGGCGGCGACGAGATCGGCGGACTTCGCGATATGCTCGCGCGCCGAGCTGTCCGCCTTATCCATCGTGCCCGCGCTGGTCACGAACGCCGCGAGACCGCCAGACTTCAGAAGGTCAATGGATCGCGCGATGAAATAGTCGTGCAGGCGCAACCCCATCGACCGATACATGCGGTCCGAGCGCACAGTGCGATCTGAGAAGGGCGGATTGCCGATGGCAAGGTCGAATGAGGCCGGAAGGTCGGCGCGGGCGAAGTCCGCATTGACGATACGTGCGCGCGGCTGCAGCAGGCGGGCGATGCGCGCCGTCACCGGATCGAGCTCGACACCGGTGACGTGGGACGCAGCGCGCAGGGTCGCGGGCATGAGTGCCGGAAACAGGCCGGTGCCGATGCCGGGTTCAAGCACCTTGCCTCCACGCCAGCCTAGGCGCTGCAGGCCCCACCACATCGCTTTTACAATGAACTCCGGCGTGAAGTGCGCATACTGAGTGCAGCGGGCGAGCGAGGCGTATTCATGGCGCGGCACCGTCACTTCAAGTTCGGCGCCGATTTCATCCCAGCCGGATCGGAGGCCGTCTTGGCCGGCGCGCCGGAACACGGCATTGGCAAGCTCGGAGGCACCGAAGCCTGTGAAGCGGATGAGCCGCGCCTGTTCCTCTGGCGTCGCCGGCCGATTGGCGGCCTCAATCTCGGCGGCAAGGCGAATGGCGTCGATGTTGTCCTGGGCCCGCCGCTTCCAACCTTTGGCGAGGCCTCGGTCGCCGGCGAGAATGAAGTTCTCCCTGCGGCCATCTTTAGCATGGGGCGGGCGCGGGGTGGCGGCGGTATCCGGGCCGAGCCCCGCTGGTCGAGCCGTCTCTGCTAGGACCGCGCTTTGCCCGTTCTCCGGCTCGTCGGCGCTGCCGAAGGCGGTGACGCCGAGGCCGAGACCAGACGACAATGCAGTATTGCCGAGAAGATCGAGCGTGAAGGGATCGTCGCTGGGCATGGGAATTCTCCTTGGGTGAGGTCGCGCGTGAGCCCGGCCGAGCAGGATCGGCCGGTGGTCGCGGTGGGGGTTTGGGAAGGTCAGCGGGTGATCAGCGAGAGCGCGATGTCGGTCTCGGTGAGCTCAACGTTTAGGTGGGTGGCACCATAGTTGCGGTCGACGAGCGGGATCAGCCGCTCGGCTTCGATGAACTCGATGCCGTCATCCGCGCCGAAGTGGCGGCGTTTGTAGTCCCACCAGTCGAAGTCGCCCTTGGGATGGCACTGCTCGGCATAGACGACGAGCGCGCGGGAGCCTTCCGCGAGCTTGCCGTTGGACATGATGTAGACGCCCTGGTCGCCGACCAGCCACAGGCCCGACTTCTCGCCCTCGCCGGGGCGCGTGCCGTAGTAGGGATTTCGGAAGCCGCGATTGACGGCGGCATCGGCAATGCCGCGGTCGATGACTTTGCGGACGGCGACAATGGGAAAGGTAAACATCGCCGCTCCCCTCACGCCGCGGTCTTCGCGGGAAGGTGCCTGAGATGCACCGGCAGCTTGGCTGCAATCTCGTCGTCGGTGAGATCCTCAAGCAGCTTGAGCTCGGTCCGCGCCGGGCCATAGACGAGGAGGGTTCGTTTGCCGCGGTGCTCGGGCACAAAGCGCTCACCGGCATAGCCCCGATACTCATCGTGCGTGGCGCTCCAGATGTGCTCGAGACGCTCCTCACGCGTCATCGCCTTAACCGGCCAGGACTCGCGCTCGACGATGACGTCGCGCGTCTCGACCCGGGAGCAGGCCTGAGATAGGTCGCAATAGGCATGGAAATAGCGCGCCCTGCCGTCGATGCGCATCGTGTAGAACACGCTGGTGACGCTCTCGGTAAGGAACTCACGCAGCGCGAACATGTCCCCGCACATCCAGAGCGGCGGCAGGATGTCGAGCATGTAATCGTGCTCGGCGCGAGCTATCTCGAACCATTCGCCGATGAACAGCGCGCTGTCGTCATTCTCCCAGCGATTGGGCCGCTGGGCATGGCGATCGAACAGGCGATACATCTGCCGACGGTCGGCGACGCCCTGGTAGATCTTGCGGATGGAGGACTGAAGGGTCATGGGAGGCTCCTTGGCCAGTTGCGGGCCGGAGCGCGGTTGGTCCCTCGCGGATCACCATCATCTTCAGCCCTTCCGGACCCCTCCCTGCAGCCGCCTCTCCGACCGGGCGGGTCAAGGGCCGGCGCAGCCGGGCGGAGCGTCACCCTTGACGCGGCCGTCGGGCATGCGGCAGTCGGCCTCTCTCCTCCTTTCCTCTGGCTTCCTCCATTGCTTTCAGATCGGCGTTCCAATCCTCGGCAACAGGGTGCAATCGCTCACCGCGGCATCCGGCCTCCTCGGCAAGGGCGAGAAGCCTGCAAGCATAAACGTCGCCCTGCTTGTTGTTGTCAGTGGCGGCGACAAGCTGGCCTCCGGGCCTGACGGCGAGCGCCCGGATCGCCGCGTCCGTCGCCGGCGACCAGCCGCCTCCGGTGCTGAGATAGAGCGTGTCGGGGCGAAGGCCCTCGAACGCGGCGAGGCTCATGGCGTCTATCGCCGCCTCGGTCACGCAGAGGCGAAGCGCCCCGTCATGGCCGAGCCTAAACAGCACCTTGGCGCCGCCGGTGGCGAAGCCGCGCCAGTCCGGGCCGCGCTCCTCCCATCCGGCAACGGCGCCGTCGGCATCGACATGTGCTGCCCACATGCTGCCATGCGGGCCTTCACGCAGGATGTCCGCAGCGATCGCAGCCCGGAGAACGGATTCGGGAAGATGGCGGGTGTCACTAAGATAGCGCCAAGTCGCCGAGCTGCGCCACGGCTTGCGCCTCGCCCGCCAGCGTTCCGGAACCGAAAGATCGGGCTGCCGGTCGCGGGTTTCCCGATCCCGGACATTCTCGGCCGGCACAAATCCGACGAGGCCGGCGACTTCATTCATGGCCTCGACGAAAGGCACGCCTTCGAGATGCTCTACGAGGCGGAAGACATCGCCCTTGCCGTCGGAGAGCGGGTCGAACCAGCCCTTGCCGTCATGAATGACGATGATGATCGCCGCCTCGCGGCGATATTTCCTTGCCTTGCGCGTGCTCTCCTTGCGGTCCGGCGCGAATCCTAGATGCTCAAGCACCGCGGCGCAGGGCACCTTCTCTTTCAGCTCTTCCAGTTCTGCTTTTTCCATGTTTCGCCATCGCGCACTGTCGCGCTCCTTCTCTTTCGTTCCCGACCCAGATTGCGGGGCAGCAACCGGAGGCCGCGAAGAGCAAGGCGGGCAAGGGCGCGGCTGACAACTGATGAATCATACAGCATCGTCGGACTCGAGCCGCGGCGTAGCTCCCCCTTGCCGGCCGCAGCGCGCAAGCGGCAAGGTGTGAGGTCCGAATTCACTATTCGTTCACGATATTAGCGCAGGCTCATATTGGACATGCCTGGTACAGCGTACATGCCAAAGCCCCGGACGGCTGGTGAGCCGCCGGGGCTCCTACAAGCCTCCTCGCCGATTTGCAAAACCTCGCCGGCCGTGGCTCTTAAGCTCCCTGACAGCCCTGTTCCGAATGTTTCGAGTAAATTCCAGCAGGCGCTTGGAAGGCGACGGGCTTTTCAGAGCGTAGGCGGCTGCAGTTACCTGCTCAGACCAATGCCTGTCGCGCCATCTCAGAACGAGGCGTCCCTTCCACGATGCGGGTTCGCGCATGAGGCGCAAAGCTCTCATGCGTGCTCTGGGGCCGTGAACAGACAGTCCGGTTTCGGGTGGCGTAGACCAGAAAACCCGCCCCTTTCCCTTGGGAACTTAACTGTGTGCAAGCTGGGGCAGGGGCGTCAGCGAATACGGTTTCCGTCTCCATCGAAGACGCGGGCGAGCCCGGGCTTAAAGCGCAGCGTGATGGTCTCGCCGAAGCGGGGCTGGTCCTCGCGGCGTTCAGCGACGACGGTCTCGCCACTCGGCAGCGCGCCATGCACATAGGAGGTCGAGCCCAGGCGCTCGGTGACGTCCACGGCAAGCGGCAGCGCAACGCCCTGCTTTTCGTCGAGATGTTCCGGCCTGATGCCCAGAGTCACCGTTTTGCCGTTCTCCAGCTTTGTTTTGAGATGCGAGATGTCCACTCTCGCCTCGCCGGTTGTCAGCGCCTTGCCGTCGTCCACGACGACCGCCTTGAGGAAGTTCATGCGCGGCGTGCCGATGAAGCCGGCGACGAAGGCGTTGTCGGGATCGTCATAAAGCGACAGCGGCGTACCGGTCTGCTCAATGCGGCCGGCCTTCAGGACGACGATCTTATCGGCGAGCGTCAGCGCCTCGGTCTGGTCATGCGTGACATAGACCATGGTGCGGCGGATCGACTGATGCAGGCGCTTGATCTCGGCCCGAAGCTCGGTGCGAAGTGCCGCGTCGAGGTTCGACAGTGGCTCGTCGAAGAGGAAAAGACGCGGATCGCGCACCAGCGCCCGGCCGATGGCGACGCGCTGGCGCTGGCCGCCGGACAGCTCGCGCGGCAGCCGCGCCAGCAGCGGCTCGATCTGCAGCAGGCGCGCGACGCCCGCGACCTTCTCATCGGATGTCCTGCGATCGAGGCCACGCATCTTCAACGGGAAGGCGATGTTCTGCGCCACCGTCATGGTCGGGTAAAGGGCATAGGACTGGAAGACCATTGCCACGTCGCGGTCCCGCGCCGGCAAGTTGGTGACGTTGCGGTCGCCGATGACGATCGTGCCGGAGTCGATCGGGTTGAGGCCGGCCACCGCGTGGAGCAGCGTCGACTTCCCGCAGCCGGACGGGCCGAGCAGCACGACGAAGGACCCCTCCTCCACCTCGACCGAGACGTCGTCCAGCACCTGGACCGCGCCATAGGATTTCGAGACCGATCTTATCGAAAGTTGCGCCATCTGAAATTCAGCCCTTCACGCTGCCGAGCGTCATGCCGCGCACGACCTGCCCTTGCACCAGGATGCCGAGCACGATCATCGGCAGCATGATGAGGGTGGCGGCGGCGGTGAGCGCGCCCCACTGGATACCCTGGAAAGTCAGGAACGAGGTGATCGAGACCGGCAGTGTCTGGGTGTCGCGGCCGGTGAGCACGAGCGCCACGAAGAACTCGTTCCAGGTGAACAGAACGCACAGGATCAGCGTGGCTATGATGCCGCCGCGCGCCGCCGGCAGATAGACGTGCCAGAAGATCGAAAACTCGCGCGCGCCGTCGACGCGCGCTGCATCGCGCAGCTCCTTCGGAATGTCGTCGAAGAAGGTGATGAGCAGCGAGATGGCGAAGGGCACGTTGACGAAAGCATAGGCGGCGATCAGCAGCCAGTGCTTGTTCAGCGCGCCGATGCGGGTCGCCAGGTAGTACATCGGGATAACGAAGAGCAGCGCCGGCGCGATGCGCAGGCTGAGAATGAATTTCTCCCGTGCGCGGCGCAGCTCCGCCGGCTGCTGCGCCAGCCCATAAGCCGCGACCGACCCGACGGCGACGGCGAGCGCGCTGGAGAGGATCGACACGATGAAGGAATTGGCGAAGGCGCTAAGGAAGCCGCGATTGGCGAACACCGTGCGGTAGTTGTCGAGCGTCGGGCTGAACAGCCAGACAGGCGGAATGGCGAAGGCATCGCGCGTCGTTTTGAAGGAGGTGACGATGACCCAGTAGAGCGGGAACAGCACCGCCAAGAGAAGCAGGACCAGCCCGAGATAGAACAGAGTGCGCCTGCCCATCAGCGGTCCCCTGTCTTCGGAAAGAGCACGCTGTACATGGTGAGCAGCGCGACATTGGTGAACACCGTCAGGATGATGGCGATGGCCAATGCGTAGGAGATGTCGAAATTGGTGAAGGCGACGATGTAGCCGTAATAGTTCAGCGTCTCGGTCGACAGCGCCGGCCCGCCGCGCGTCATGATGTAAAACAGATCGAACGCCTTGATGCTGTCGATCGCCCTGATCAAGGCGACGATGGCGAGCGCGCGGCGCAGCATGGGAAGAAGCACATACCAGGTGACCTGCCATTCGCGCGCGCCGTCGACGCGGGCGGCGTTGAGCGGATCGGTGGGCGCCGACTCCAGCGCGGCCATCACCAGCAGGATGACGAAGGGCGTCCACTGCCAGATGTCGGCGATCAGCACCGAAAAGAGAGCGATCTGAGGGCTGCCCAACCAGTCGACCAGGGAAATGCCGCCCAACGACAGAAGATAGTTCGCCATGCCGGTGGCAGGGTCGAACAGGAAGCGCCAGGTGAGGCCGACGACAACCGGCGTCATAATGATCGGCACAAGCAGCAGCGTGCGCACCAGCCGCTTCATCGCGAAGTCGCGGTCTAGGAAGAGCACCACCGCAAGACCAAGCGCGATCTCGATCACCGTCGCCAATGTGGTGAAGAGCACCGAGCGCCAGAGCGCGGCCATGGCGCGCGGATCGCCAAGGAAGCGGATGTAGTTGTCGAGCCCGACGAACTTTTCCCGCCCTGCCCGCATCAGCGAAAGATCGTGCAGCGAGATCCAGATGACGAACAGCGTTAGCGCCACCGACGCCATCGTCAGGCAGACGATGATCGGCTGGAAGAAGTGCTTTGTGGGATCGGACGCTGCGGCCACGGGTCTCATCGGATCAACCTGAGAATTTCACCCTGCCGCGCACAGGGAGCGCACGCGGCAGGGCACGCCACTCGACCCTTAGCGGGCGAGCGCAGCGTTGTTGGCTTCGTCAGCTTCCTTCAGCGCGTCGGCGGCGCTTGCGGTTCCGGCGAGCGCCTTGGAGACGGCGATGCCTGTGTTGTTGATGATCTCGTTCGCCTGCTCGACTGTCGGCAGATATTGCGGGTTGCCGGCGTTGATGGCGGCGATCATGCCTTCCTTGAAGGCGCCGTAGCGTTTGCCGAAGCTGTCGCTGTTGAGCGCCGAGAGCGAGGTCACGCCGGAGTTGGGGTCGGTCTCGATCGACTTCAGCTGCTGTTCCTTGGCGGTCGCCCAAGCGGCGAAGAGGGCCGCCGCTTCCTGGTTTTTCGATTCGGCCGAGACATACATGGAATGCACGGCTAGCGAGGACGAGCCGCCCTTGGGCGAAGCCGACTTCATCGGCACCGGCACATAGCCGACCTTGCCGACCACCGTCGAGACGGCCGGGTCTTCATTGTAGGCGCCGTTGACGGTCGCATCGAGCGTGATTGCCGCCTTGCCCTGCTGGAAGAGCAGCCGGTTTTCCTCCCAACCGAAATTGGCGACGCCGACCGGGCCGTAGTCCTTGAGCACCTTGGTGAAAGCGTCGAGCGCGGCGATACCTTCAGGCGTCGCCAGCGCCGACTTGCCGCCGGCATCGAAGAAGGAGCCGCCGAAGCCCCACAGATAGGCCGCCCAGACATAGACACCCTGGATGCCCTGCTGGCCGCGCATGGTGATGCCGGCGATCTGCTTGTTGGTTTTTTCCGAGATGGTTTTCGCCGCGTTCTCGATGTCCTCGAAGGACTTCGGCGCGGCCAGCCCGTACTGTTCGAACAGGTCCTTGCGGTACATGACGAAGGTGCTCTCGCCATAGACCGGCAGGCCGTAGACCTTACCGTCGAGGACATTGGTGTTGAAATAGCCGGGCACGAAATCGGCCTTGTCGAAATTCTCCTTGTGCTTGGTCAGGAAATCGTCGAGCGGCACGATGTAGCCGGACTTCACGAAGCCCGGCAGGTAGATGATGTTGTTCTGGACGACATCGTAGCGGCCGGACTTGGATGAGAATTCAAGCAATTCCTTGGCGGTGATGTCCGCCTCGGGCACCACTTCGATCGCAACGTCGATGCCGGTCTTCTCCTTGAATTCCGGCACCATCTTCTGGATGGCGTCGGTGGTCGGGTGGCCCTCGAGCAGCACCGATATCTGCACGCCATTGAACGGCTTGTCCTCAGCGGACGCCGGCGCGGCCAGCGACAGCGCGGCGGCGGCCGCGCCAAGCATCAGTAGATTGCGTCTGTTCAGCATGTTTCGTCTCCCATTCTTGGGCCGTCGGGCCTCGTTGCAACAGCGCCGTTCGTTTGATTGAGCTCAACCGAGGCGCACGATTTCGCCGCTCTGCGCCGACTGCATCATGGCAAGGGTGAGTTCGAGCGAACGAAGGGCTTCCCGGCCCGTGGCGATCGGCAGGGCCGCGCCGTCCAGCCAGTCGATAAGGCCGCCGAGCTGGCGCGCGAGGTCGCCGTCGAAGCGGCCGTTGATGAGGGGCCAGTGCTGGGTGTCGATCTCGCGAGACCCCTCATTGCTGGCGAAATAGAGCCCGCTGTCGCCGCACTGGACTTCGAAGGATCCGTCGGTGCCGATGAGCTCCATGCGCGCGTCGATCATGTGGCGCGCGCCGGACGGTAGCGACCAGGCGCTCTCGAAATTGACGACCGTGCCGCCGGAAAAGCGCACGATTGCCGCGATGCTGTCCTGCGTGCCGGAGCTACCCAGCAGCTTGTCGGTCTGCTGCGCGTAGACCGACACCGGCTGTTGGCCTTCCAGCATCCACAGCACCATGTCGACGTCGTGGACGGTGACATGCAGCGCCAGCGGCAGCTTGCCGCCATAGCGCTTCGGGCCTTCGGTGCGAGCGCTGTTGCGGCGGGCATAGATGTGGATCGGCTCGCCGATCTTGCCCGATGTCATCAGCTCCTTGGCGGCAGCGTAGCGCGGATCGAAGCGCAGCAGGTAGCCGACGCCGAGCTTTACGCCCGCCGCCTCGCAGGCAGCGATGATGGCCCGGGCGTCGTCGACCTTGGAGGAGATCGGCTTTTCGACGAAGACGTTGATGCCGGCTTCGGCAACCGCGACCGCCGGCGCCAGATGCAGGTTGTCGGGCGTGCAGATCGAGACGAGGTCAAGATCGCGTTCGGCCGCCAGCAGCGCCTGGTGGCTGTCATAGACTTTGCAGCCCGTCGCCTTTGCCGCCACCGCCTCGGCCAGCGCACGGTTGGGGTCGACGATGGCCGCGAGCTCCGCACCCATCATGCCGGCGAAGATGCCGGCATGCATGGAGCCCATGAAGCCTGCGCCGATGACGGCAACGCGGCGACGTTTGATCATGTCGGATTCCTTCTCAGTTGCGGACGGGCGCCCCAGGCGGCGACCTCGTCGGCGAAGCGGCGAGTAATGGCATCGGGCCGCGTGATCGCGCCGCCGACGACGATGAAGCGGGCGCCGAGCTCGAAGCAGCGGACGGCCTCGTCCGGCGACCATATGCGCCCCTCGGCGACGAAAGGCAGGCCGGCGCGGGCAAATTCCTCCATCAGGGCGAAGGCGGGGCCGCGCTGATCGTTGGAGTAGTCCGTGTAGCCGGCCATGGTGGTGCTGATGAGGTCAGCGCCGGCGTCGAGCGCGCGCTTGCCTTCATCGAGCGTGGCGACATCGCCCATGGAGAGCCGCCCCTTCGCCGCGATGCTGGCGAACATCGCCTTCAACGCAGCCGGATGCGGCCGGCTGGTGGCGTCGATAGCGACGATATCGGCGCCGGCTTCGATGACGGCGGCGACTTCGTCGAGCGTCGGCGTGATGTAGACCTCGGTGTCGTCACGCCTGACCTTGATGAGGCCTATGAGCGGCACCTCGACCGCGGCGCGGACGGCGGCGATGTTGGCCGCGCCTTCGATGCGCACGCCAGTGGCGCCGCCCAACACGACGGAGCGCGCCATCGCGGCGATGTGGTCGGGAGCGTCGAGCGGCAGGCCGGACTCGGCCTGGCACGACACGACCAGCGTTCCATCGAGTGTGGCGAGCAAATCGCCCTGCATGGCCTGCACCGGAGCATCTCCTGGAAGAGCACTACCCCTCTAACCAAGCGCAGATAAAAGTTTTTGTCAATAAGTTATGTTCGATGAAAATTTCCGTCATAGCTTTTCGAACGCGCCAGCATCGCCGCGCCAAGCAGGCCTGCATCGGCGCCCGCACGCGCGGCGACAATGGGACGCCGGTAGACGCGCGGCAGGTCGAGCGAGCGCGTCTGCAGCGCCTCGATGAAGCCGTTGGCGAGGCCGACGCCGCCGCCGACGGCGAAGCAGTCGACATCGACCGAAGCCGCCAAGTCGGCAAAAGCGTCAACCAGCGCGACGACCGCGCCGGCGATGATTTCCCCGGCAACGCGGTCGCCTTGTTCCGCCGCCGCGAACAGCTCCGGTGCCGCAACTTTCCGGCCGAGGCGCTCACTGCCCAACCGCGCCAGAGCAGTGCCAGAGGCGACCGTCTCCAGGCAGCCGCGCCGGCCGCAGCCGCACAAGATGCCGCCCGGCTCGGAGCGCGTGTGCCCGACATGGCCGGCAAGCCCGGTCGCGCCGCTTTCCAGCCGGCAGTCTATCACCAGCCCGGAGCCGATGCCGGTCGAGACGGTGAAGAAGGCGAAGTTTCGAAAACCCTGGCCGGCACCGAGCCTAAATTCCGCCCAGGCGGCGGCCTGTGCGTCGTTGACGACCAGAGGCGGCATCCCGAAGGCCTCTCCGATCGCCGAGGCAATCGGATAGCCGTCCTCGATCGGCAGGGTTTCGGGGTTCAGCGCCGTCAGCGCGCCGTCGCGCACGATGCCGGTGGTAGCGACGGCGACCGCGCCAAAACCACTTTTCGGCGCAAGCTCGGCAATGGCCGCGATCAGATCGTCGCCTTTGCCGGTGCGTGGCGTCGGCGCCTGGCGGCGGTTTGCGATCCTGCGGCCACTCACTTCGGCTGTCGCGATCTTGGTGCCGCCAATATCGATGGCGAGCACAGGCAAATCAGAAGCTGCGGTCACTCACGACCTCCGCCGTGCGGCTGAGCTCGACCAGCCGCTTCGGATCCTGTCTGGTCATCTCGGCCACCAGCGCATCGACGATGAGCAACTGGCTGATCTTCGAGGGGAAGGCGCCGCCCGTGAGCGGCGTCTCCGGCCAGGATGCGATCAAAGCTAGGTCGCAGACGGCGATCAGTGGGCTCTTCGAGCGGTTCGAGATACCGATCACAAAGGCGCCCTTGGCGCGCGCAAGCTCTGCCACGCGCACGGCATCAATCGTCGAGCCGGAACTCGAAATCACCACCTGCACCGTTCCCGGCTGCGCGGTTCCCGCCGCCATCACGGCCAGATGCGCATCGCCGAGCGCGCGGCTGAATTTGCCGATGCGGGTCATCTTGTAGGCGAGATACTGCGCCGTGACGGCGGAGGCGGCGATGCCGAAACACTCGACCGTTGTCGCGCCCAGCAGCTTGCGCGAGGCGGTGGCGATATCTTCCCGGACGATGAGCTGCTCGGTTTCTCGCAGCGAGGTGATTGCGGTCTCCACCAGCCGCTGGATGTCGTCGGAAGGCAGGCCGTTGTCCCTCGCCCGCTCGTCGGTCGCGAGTTCCTTCGCCAGCGCCAGCTTGAAGTCCTGAAAACCGGAAAAGCCCTGGTCGCGGCAGAAGCGCATGACGCTCGCTTCGGACGATCCGGATGTCTCGGCAAGCTCGGTGATGCTCTGGCGCAATGTGGCGTCGGGCTGCGCCAGCACCGTCTCGGCGACGCGCGCCAGCGCCGGCGTCATATCGCCCGCCGCTGCTCTCAGGGAGGCTATCAGCGCGTGTGTCATGCAAGACCCCTCAGATGATTTCCGGTAAGAGTATGGATCCTGTCCAAACCGTGCTCAAAAATGCTCCGCCACCCAGGGCGGCGGTCCGGCGAACAGCTGGTCACAGCGGCGTATGTCAGCCGAGTCGCCGGCAACGAGGCCATACTGCGCCAGTTTCGAGGCGCTGCGAAAGCCCGTGAAAAGCTGGACGAAGGCCGGCGCGTCCACACGCACGGCCGGACCGGACGCATTACCCGCCTCGCGCACCTCGGCGGCGCCTTGGCGAATTTCGATTTCGAGCGCTGCATCGCCGATGCGCAGCGCGAGTTTTGCCTGGTCGACATGGTAGCCGCGCTGGCGCAGCGCCGTCGCTGGATGGAGCACTCGCAACAGCCATTCCTCCTGGCGCGCAAGCCGCCAGCCCTTGTCCGGCATCGCCGCCACCAGATCGTCCTGCGGGGCGCCATGCCAGCGCACCGCAGGATAGACCGAGCGAAAGCGGGCAAGAAAGGAAAGCAAGCCTTGCGCCGCCTCGGGCGACGCGGCAAACCAGTCCCGTACCACCAGGCAGGTTTTGTCGCCCATGTCGAGTATCAGATAGGCGACCTCGCCTTCCGCAAGATAGGCTGCGAGAGCATCGGTCGGAGCGCGCCGCAACTCGTTCCAGTGGGCGGCGGCGCGTGCGAGCAAGCCCGATTCGCCACGCGTCTTGGCGTCATAGGCGCGGGCCATGCGCGGATCGTCGAGCTCGACGCGATCGAAGGCGAGCCGGCTCGACGAAGGCAGTGCCGCTGTTGCCGCCTCATAGACGATCTCGTGCCCGGCAAGCTCGAAACCGGCCTTGCGGTAGACCGGCCGCGTCGAGGCAAACAGCGTGGCTATCGCGGCGCCCTTGCTCCTCGCCTCATCGCAGAGAGCATCGACAAAAGGCACGGCAACGCCCTGGCCGCGCCGCTCCGGCGCGATCGCCACATGCACGATGTTTGCCGCCTGCACGGCCTTGCCGTGGAAGATATGCGCCGTCTGAAGCAGACCCGCGCACACGACCGGACGGCCGCCCTCGCCGCGCATGAGCCGCAGCGTCTCGATCCCGATATTGGCGATGTATTCGTGCGACCGCGCCTTGCTGAAACCGAAGGCCCAACTCAGCAGACTGGCTACGTCGGCGACATCCTTGGTGGTCGCAATGTCGGTTGTGAAGTTTTTTTTCATATCAATTCCATCGATGGCGCTTTTTATCATAGCGACAAAATGAGCGCGCGCAATGGGGGCCGATGAACGCCGACCAATTTGGGTTGGCAACGCTTCAGAGATGGGGTTGCAGGGCGGTGGAAGTCGTCATTCCAGTCGGTCGAACTTTGGATTGGCCCAGACCGCTGTTGAGGCGCTTCATGATCGGATTGAATTGAGGCGCCTGGTTAGACGACGTAAGGCGAGAATTCGACAATGCCTTTTATGCGACTTTCGAACCACAGAGCATGAGCAAAGGGATATCCAGCCGGCAGTCTGCCGTGTCTGGATTGGGCCGGAACAGACGGTCCGGTTGGTGGCGCGAATTTGCAAGAAATGCGCCACCCATTTTTACAGCATTCGTCGTGATAGTTTGTCGCTTAGCTCTGTACAGCTGACATGCCTATTTAGCTTGATTTCTTCGAATAGTAAGATTGACCGCAAGGCAGCAGGAGGCTCGCCCTCAGCGGATTTCATCCTTGTTCCATACCGCGCCGGGCAACCGACTTGCGACGCAGGATCTCGATGATCGCCATCAGGCCGATCGAGATCGAGATCATCACCACGGCGGCGGCGATGACCACGGGCGTAAGCTCGTCGCGGATACCCTCGAATAGGCGCACCGGTAGCGTCACCTGACCAGGACCGGCGAGGAAGAGCACGATCACGACCTCGTCGAACGAGGCGACGAAGGCGAAAAGCGATCCCGCGACTATCGCCGGGCGAATTGCCGGCAGCATCACGCGCCGATACGCCATCCACGGCGACGCGCCCAGGCTCTTGGCAGCCCGGATCAACTGCATGTCGAAATTCTGAAGCGCCGCGGTGGCGGAGATCACCACATAGGGCGTTCCGATCACGGTGTGAGCCAGGATCATGCCGACAATCGTCCCGGCGAGGCCGAGATCGGAGAGGAATAGATACAGGCCGACAGCCATGATGATGACCGGCATGACCAGCGGCGCGATCAGGAAGCCGTTGACGATGCTACGGGCTCGCGGACCAAGCCCGTTCATGGCGATAGCCGCGGACAGGCCGAGCACGGTGGACAGCGCCGCTGCACCGACGCCAACGACCGCGCTGTTCTTCAGCGCGAGCAGCCATTTGTAGTTGGTCAAAAGTTCCTCATACCAGCGCAGCGACAGTCCGGGCATTGGATACGAGAGGAACGAGCCTGAACTGAAGGAAAGCGGCAGCACGGCCGCGATCGGCACCAGCAGGAACAGGAAGACCAGCACGGTCACCACGCTTGCCAGCATGCGCCAAATATCGGGTCTCGGCTTGTGCGTTGAGGAAGCGGGCATCGCGCTCAGGCCTTCACCACGATTTGGGATTTGCGGCCGAGCAGGCCGTAGAGGCCTACCAGCACCAGCACGCAGGTCGTCAGGAGGATCGCCAGCGCGGAGGCCAGGCCCCAGTTCACCGTCTGCTTCGTGTAGAACGCGATGAAGTAGCTGAGCATCTGGTCCTGGCTGCCGCCGACGAGCAGCGGGGTGATGTAGTAGCCGACGACGATGACGTAGGTGAGCAGGCAGCCGGACCATAGGCCGGGCCAAACCAGCGGCAGATACACCTTGTAGAAAGTGCGCGGCCCGCTGGCGCCGAGGCTATAGGCGGCACGCGTATAGTCCTTCGAGATGCCGACCATGACGCTGTAGATCGGCAGGATCATGAACGGCAGCATGACATGGACGAAGGCGATGTAGACACCGATGCGGTTGAAGATCAGGTGGACCGGCTGGTCGACGATGCCGCTCCACAACAGCAGCGAATTGACTATCCCATTGTCCTGCAGGAGCACCACCCAGGCGCTGGTGCGCACCAGCAGTGAGGTCCAGAAGGGCAGCAGCACCAGAAGCAGCAGCAGGCCGCGCCAGCGAGGCGAAGCGGCTGAAATCCTGAAGGCGACCGGGAAGGCAAGCACGAGGCAGATGCCCGTCACTACAGCCGATATCGAAAGCGAGCGACCCAGCACGTCGACGAAGGTGGCTTCCTCCGGCTTGACCTTGCCGATGCCGCCACCATCCTTCTGCTCAAGGTCCAGGGCCTTGAGGATATAGTAAGGCGTGACGGCCGGGGCAGCCCGCCTCATCGCCGTCCAGAAGGTCCTGTCCTGCCATTTGGCGTCGATCGTCGTCAGTTGCTGGCGCGGCGGCTCGGTCGAGCTGTTCTGCAGGGCGGACGCCGTCTTGATGAGCAGGCTGCGATAGCTCGGGATTTCGTAGTTGAGGCGGCGGCCGGCATTGGCGACGACGCGGCGATCGGCGACGCGCAGATCCGCCACCAGCGCGGCGTAGACCGCGTCCGGCGGATCGCCGGCGCCATCCCATGCAAGCACCGCCGCGGCAGTCTGCGGCAAGGTATCGCGTACTTCCGGGCTGTAGACGCCCTTGGCCAGCAGCGAAAGGATCGGCCAGACGAAGATGAAGGCCATGAACAGCAGGCAGGGCAACAGGAGCCCGTGGCGCATCAGCGGCCGACAGACCTTCATCAGGCCTGCCCAACCACTTTGCTCCACGGGAATCGATATGCTTGCCATGCTTGGTTTTTGCTCACTCGACTATCGCTGCAGACGGCCGGCGTCCCCGGCTTGGCGAACCGCGCCGGGAACGGCCTTCTTCATTTCGAGGCCCAGGCGTTGAACCTTTCGGTCAAAGCTTCCAGATTGTCGTTCCAGAAATTGCTGTCGGTCGGAACCGCTTCCTTGAGATTGTCGCCCACCGGCATGATCGCGATCCGCTCTGCTGGCAGCAGCGCCGACGCCTTGAGATTGACCGGCGCTACCGGCTGGATCTTGGAAAACTCCGCCTGCGCCTCAGGCGAGGTCGCATAGCTCAGGAAGGCATAGGCGGCATCCTTCTTCTTGGTGCCGCTGACGATGGCCCAGTAGTCGACATTGTAGAGGGAGCCCGGCCAGCCGAACTTGATGGCGGCACCTTCTGCCTGCGCTTCCAGAATGCGGCCGACGAAGGTCGTCGACATGGCCACGCTGCCATTGGCGAGCCATTCGGGCGGCTGCGCGCCGGCCTCCCACCACTGGATGTCGGCCTTGATCTCATCCAGCTTCTTGAAAGCGCGATCGACGCCTTCCGGTGTCGACAGGACCTTGTAGACGTCGGCGGGGGCGACCCCGTCGGCGAGCAAAGCTCCCTCGAGATTGTTCTGGGGCTCGCGCTTCATGGCGCGCTTGCCCGGATATTTCTTCAGGTCCCAGAAATCGCTCCAGCTCTTGGGCTGGTCGCCGGTGGCCTTGGTGTTGTAGGCGATGACCATGCCCCACCCGATGGCGCCGATGCCGCATTTGGTGATGCCGGGATCCTTGAAGTCGGCAGCCGAGGAGAGCTTGCTGGTGTCGAGCTCCTCGATAAGGCCTTGGGCGCAGGCGTTTAACATCTCAGGTGCCCCCATCTGGATGACGTCCCAGGTGGTGTTGCCGGACTCGATCATCGCCTGGATCTGGCCAAGCCCGCCAGTGTAGACGGCATCGAGCACAGCGCTGCCCGATTTGGCCGTATACGGGTCGAAGATCGACTTGCGCTGCTTCTCGGTATAAGTGCCGCCCCACGTGGCGACGGTGACGTCCTCGGCGAAGGCGTGGCCTATGCCGCCGCCCAGGATCAAGGCGGCCAGCAGTCCGCCCGCCAGACTTGATTTCTTCATTTCCTGCTCCCCTTTTCGTTTTCGTTTGAGATTGATGTCAGGCCGACCCTGCCGTCAGCCATGATCGAGGGCGCGGCAGTCGCGTGCCGCCCAGCCGATCCTGATGCGATCGCCTGGCGAACCCATGCCGACGCCGGCGCTGTTTGGGATCTTGACGATGAAGCCGGGCTGTCCGCACAGCGTCGCCGACATGCGCAGATGGTCGCCGTGGAAGACGACCTCGTCGATGGTTGCCTCGAAGCAGTTCTGCGCATTCGCGGCGGCGGCGCCGATAACGACGCGCTCGGGCCTGATGGACAGCGTGGTCCGTTCCCCCGCCGCCGAGACGTTTATTGCGGCGGCGCGAATGCTCTGGTCGCCGCCGACGTCGATCGTACAATCGTCCCCGTCGATGGTCCGCACGGTGCCGTTCAGCCTGTTGTTCTCGCCGATGAAGCGGGCGACGAAACTGTTGACCGGCTCCTCGTAGATCTGCTTCGGCGGTCCCAACTGCTCGATCTTGCCGCGATTGAAAACCGCTACGCGGCTGGACATGGTCAGCGCTTCGGTCTGGTCGTGGGTCACATAGACCACGGTGACGCCGAGGCGCTGCTGGATGTGCATGATTTCGTACTGCATCTCCTCGCGAAGCTGCTTGTCGAGCGCGCCGAGCGGCTCGTCCATCAGCACCAGCGAGGGCTCGAACACCAGCGCACGGGCAAGGGCCACCCGCTGCTGCTGGCCGCCCGAAAGCTGCCCCGGCAGGCGCCCGCCAAGGCCGTCCAGGCGTATCATCGCCAGCGCCTTGGCCACCCGCTCGGCCGTATCGGACTTGCCGATGCGGCGAGCCTGAAGCGGGAATGCGATGTTCTCCGCGATCGTCATGTGAGGGAACAGCGCATAGCTCTGGAAAACCATGCCGATGTTGCGCTTTTGCGGCGGCATCGAACCGATCGAGACGCCGTCGAGCAGGATATCGCCGGCCGACAGGTTCTCGAAACCGGCGAGCATCATCAGGCATGTGGTCTTGCCAGAACCCGACGGCCCAAGCAGGGTGATGAACTCGCCGCGCTCGATTCCGAGGTTGAGGTCGCGCACGACATTGACACTGCCGTAGCTCTTCTGGACGCCCGCGAATTCGACGAATTTATTCTGCGGAACGGCACCGCCGCGGGCATGTACCACTCTTACGCCTCCGTTTTCGAAGTCACGTACTCCCGCTCGGTTGGCGGCAAATTTGCCGGCACCTTTGGAGAGCAACCCGCTCTGCTCATGGCGAAGCATTGGGATCAAGGCAAAAATCTCCCTGACGGGTCGTTTCAGTCCAGTTTGAGCCTATCTACGATCGTCAATATCGTATTGTCAAGAGAAACAGCGTACCTCATAATAAGACGATCGATATCATGAACCCGGCTCGGTCTTCCGCAGCTCTCCCACCTCAATTTGTTCCGTCTAAGAAAACTATGTTCCGAATTATGATACAAAAGAACACCGGGTCAACAGCCGAACCCCAGTCTGAGCGGCGCCCTGAAGTGGGAGGCAGACCGTGACCCAGTCGGACGATCAGAGGCTTGGCGTGAAATCTGTCCATCTGGCATTCGAAGTGCTTGAAGCGGTCGCTTTCGAACCCGGCGAGATCGGCGTCAGCGAACTTGCCAACAAGTTGCAGACAACGAAGGGGACGGTATTTCGTCATCTGCAGACGCTGGTGGATCGGGGCTATCTCATCCAGAACGCCTCGACCCAACGCTACCGGGTCGGAGCGCGGGCCTACCTGATTGGCCGCGCGGCGGCCGAACGCGTGGACATCATTGCCGGCTCGCAGGATGCGATGCGCTCGCTTCGTGACGAAACCGGCGAGACGGTGGTCGTTTCCAGCCTCAGCAACCGCGGCAACATCGTCATGAACACGTTGATCGGAAAGTCGCCGCTTGAGATCGGGGTCAGGGTGGGCAGTGTGCTCGAACCGCATGCGACCGCGCAGGGCAAGGCCGTTCTCGCATTCGATACCCAGGGGCTCATAAAGCAATTGCGGCGCAGGGGCCTTACGGGGCTGACGCCTCACACCGTGACGGACATCGACGTGCTCGAGCGGCAGTTGGAAGCGGTGCGTGCGCAAGGTTATGCCACCGCGGCGGAAGAAATGCTGCTCGGCATCAGCGCGCTTGCCGCGCCGGTCATGGACGGCTCCGGCAAGACCGCGGGCTCGATCGCAATCGTTGGGTCGATCCAGAACATTGGCCGCCAGCCGGCGCCCGAGCAGATCGAGGCGGTGCTGCGCGCGGCGCAAAGGGTTTCGTGGAATCTCGGCTATGTCGGCCACCTTCCTTTCGAGCCCCGCAATGGGCGCGTGCCGGCGAAGAAGTCGGCGGGATAGCAAAACGGCACCGGCTGAATTCTATTTCTTATTACAAAACGATGTTTTGTATCGCGAACCAAAAGGATTGACGAAGCGCCTGATCGCGGCTAGTGTTCCACCCGGTCATTGGCGGCCCCATGCGCCGCTATTCCTGCACACCCGAAAGGAACCGGCGAGGTATCCGGCCGCCTATGCGGCGGCATTTGGGTGTGCACGGGAGACGTCACCTCGAACGGAACGGATCGCATGTCGGCAAATCTCTTCATCAACGGAAAATGGTCCGCAGGCTCCGGCACTCGCCGGGGGCGTGTCCTCAACCCGGCCACGGGCGAGACGATCGGCGAGATCGCCTTTGCCGAGACGGCGGATCTCGACGCGGCGCTGGCTGCGGCCGAGCAGGGCTTTCGCAGTTGGAGCCGCGTTTCGGCGTATGAGCGCGCCAACATCCTGCGCCTGGCCGCGAACCTGACCCGGGAGCGCGCCGATGCCATCGCCCATGCCATCACGCGTGAGCAGGGCAAACCGTTGTCGGAAGCGCTGATGGAGGCGCGTGGCGCCGGTGATCACATCGACTGGTATGCCGAAGAAGGACGCCGCGCTTATGGCCGCGTAATCCCGGCGCGCGCGCCGAGCACGTTACAGATGGTGCTGCCGGAGCCTGTCGGACCGGTGGCGGCCTTCTCGCCGTGGAACTTTCCCATCGGGCAGATCGTGCGCAAGATCGCGGGCGCCCTGGCGGCGGGCTGCTCCATCATCGCGAAGGCGCCCGAAGAGACGCCGAGTTGCATCATAGAGTTGGTGAAGTGTTTCGAGGAGGCCGGCGTGCCAGCCGGTGCGCTCAACCTCGTGTTCGGCGTTCCCGCCGAGATATCGCAGCATCTGATCGCGTCGAGCGTGATCCGCAAGGTTTCCTTCACCGGCTCGGTGCCGGTCGGCCGCCACCTTGGCGAACTGTCGGCGCGCCATCTCAAGCGCACGACCATGGAGTTGGGCGGCCATGCCCCTTTCATCGTCTGCGATGACGCCGATCCGACCGCCGTCAGCGCAATCGGGGTCGCGCTCAAGTTCCGCAACGCCGGACAGGTCTGCGCAGCACCCACCCGCTTCCTGGTGCAGGACGGCGTTTTCGATGCGTTTGTCGAGTCCTTCGTCGCCGGCGCCAACAAGCTGAACGTCGGCGACGGAGCGGCTGAAGGAACCCAGTTGGGGCCGCTCGCCCACGCACGCCGGCTCGACGCGATGGCCGGCTTCGTGCGCGATGCGGTCGAGGCGGGTGGCGAACTCCGCTTCGGCGGCAAGCGCATCGGCAATGAGGGCTTCTTCTTCGAGCCTACCGTGCTGACCAATGTCCCGCTTTCGGCACGGATCATGAACGACGAGCCGTTCGGTCCCATCGCGATCGTCAACCGCTTCTCCGAGGTCGACGATGCGATTGCGGAGTCCAACCGCCTGCCCTTCGGCCTTGCCGCATTCGCCTTCTCACGGCGAGTAGATCGCACCGACCGGCTGATGCGCGGCATCGAGGCCGGAATGGTCTCGATCAATCATTTCGGGCTCGCAGCACCGGAGACTCCGTTCGGCGGCATCAAGGAGTCCGGCCATGGCAGCGAGGGGGGATCGGAAGGCATCCAGGCTTATCTCACGCCGAAATTCGTCAGCCAGTTGAATGCTTGAAGCGCGCGCAGGCCGCGCATCGGCCGGCGGAGATCTGGAAACGGTTGCAGCGGCATGTCGTTTCGTATTATGTAACATCGTTTTATGATACAGAACGGAAGACAATGACAAACCTGCTCCGCGATCGTGACATTGCCACCCACCTGCATCCGCAGACGAACTTCCGGCGGCACGAGGAATTCGGGCCGCTGATCATTCAACAGGGCGATGGCGTCCGGGTCCAGGACACCGATGGCCGCTGGTATATCGAGGGTGTCTCGGGACTATGGTGCGCATCCCTCGGTTTCTCGAACCGGCGGCTCGCAGATGCGGCGCATCGGCAGCTCCTGACCATGCCCTACCAGCAGACCTTCGCGCATCGCTCGACGCCGCCGGTCATTGAACTGGCCAGCCGCCTGATCGAGAAGGCGCCCTCCCCGATGTCAAAGGTGATCTTCCAGACATCGGGCTCGGAGGCCGTCGATACGGCGATCAAGCTCTCCTGGTATTACCATGCGGCCAAGGGCAACGAACGGCGCCGCAAGATCCTGTCACGGCAGGGCAGCTATCACGGCAGCACGATCGCCTCGGCCAGCCTGACCGGCCTGCCCAACATGCACCGCGGTTTCGGCCTGCCGATCGACACCTTCATCCATGTTTCGCGGCCGCACCACTGGCGCGGTGGCCTCGCTGGAGAAAGCGAGCGGGATTTCGCGGCCCGCCTCGTGGCCGAGATCGAAGCGACGATCGAACGCGAGGGCGCCGACACGATCGCGGCTTTCTTCGCCGAACCGGTCATGGGCACCGGCGGCGTCGTCGCGCCGCCGGTGGGTTATTTCGAGCTCCTCCAGCCGGTTCTGGCGAAGCATGACATCCTGCTGGTCGCCGACGAAGTGATCTGCGGCTTCGGCCGCACCGGCAACTACTGGGGGTCCCAGACCGTCGGCATGAAGCCCGACATGCTCACCTGCGCCAAGGGCCTGTCGGCCTCCTATTTCCCGATCTCCGCTCTGATGCTCAGCGACCGGATCTATCAGGTGCTGGCCGACCGCACCGCCGAGTTCGGCGGTTTCGGCCACGGCTACACCTATGGCGGTCATCCGGTCGGCGCGGCGGTCGCGCTGGAGACGCTGGCCATCTATGACGAGATCGACATTGTCGGCCTGGTCCGCGCTCGCCAGGGGCAGTTGCAGGACGGCTTGCGTCGCTTCGCCGACCATCCGCTGGTCGGTGATGTTCGAGGCGTCGGGCTGATGGGCGCGCTGGAGTTCGTCGCCGACAAGACGACCAAAACGCCATTCGAGAAACCCGGCCGGCTTGGCGCCAGGATTGCCGCCGATCTCCAGGCTCAGGGAATCCTGCTGCGCGCGCTGGGCGACACGCTCGTCGTCGCCCCACCACTTGTCGTCAGCGAGGACGAACTTGCGCAGGTGTTGGACGCGCTGGAAACGACGCTGACCCGAATTGCCGAACCGGAGCTGGCGTGATGACGGACGGACCGGCCGACAGGCGTAGCCAGCGCCGCGCCCCCGCATCTTGCCGGACGAGGTGACACGGTGGCGGACCTTCGCGTTCAGGTCGGCAGGACCACGCTGAAAAACCCGGTCATCGCGGCGCCGGGCGAGCACCTTATCGATGCGGCGGGAATCCGCTCCGCGATCCTGGCCGGAGCAGGCGCGGTGGTCGGCAAGTCGATCAACGAATCGCAGGTGGCGAAGTCGCAGTTGCGGCGCGCCGAATACGTTGCCCTCGGCCCGGATTGGACAGAGGTGCCCTGGGGGCTCGCGGCGCCGGCGGGCACGACTATTCTGTCGCGCTCGGGACTGCCGCCGATGGGCTTCGACGCCTGGCTCGTACAGGCCGTGGCCATGGACATCTTCGCCCGCGAGCACGACTGCCTGTTCGTGCCTTCGATTATACTCGCCGCGGAGGAGCCGGCGCTCGACATGGCTCGCCGCATCGAAGCCGCGGGGCTGCGCGTGCTCGAGTTCAACATCGGAACGCCCTACGCGAGCGAGGCCGCGAAAGGCGCGGTCTCCACCGTGCTTTCGCCGGAGCCAGTGGGAGCGCTGACCCGCATGATGACCGATACTCTGGGCATTCCGGTCTGGATCAAGATCACCGGTCAGAGCGAACGCGTGCCGGACCTCGCCGCCGCCGCCTTCGCGAACGGGGCCGAAAGCGTGATCATGGCGGGGCGCGCGCTTGGCATGCTGCCCGACCTCGAGACCCAGGCTCCCGTCCTCTCTACCAGCGGCGGCATCGGCGGCTCCTGGAATCTGCCCCTCACCTGCCATTGGCTTGCCAACTCGCGCGCCGTGCTCGGCGCCGGACGCGACCTGATCGGCATCAATGGCGCCACCAATGGCCGCGACGTGGCGCGCATGATGCTTGCCGGCGCCTCGGCGGTGGGCATGGCCTCGGAAGTGATGCTGCGCGGCTGGGGCGTGCTGTCCCGGGCCATCGCCGATCTCGGCGCCTATTGCAACGCAAAATCGCAATCGGCCCGCGACCTTGTCGGCCGTGCCGCCGACGCCCGCAAGCGCTTTGCCGACATGCCAGAACTCGACGAGCGCTGGCGCGATTATATACCCGCTCCGCTCGCGAGCGAATGACACAGGAGCCATGACATGACCGCAGAGATTGACCAGACGCGGATCGACACGCTCATCAAGGGTGCCGTGGACCTTCACATCCATTCCGGTCCCTCGCTGCACCCGCGCAAGATCGACCACATCGAGGCGCTGCGTGCCGCCGACGAAGCCGGCATGCGCGCGATCCTGCTCAAGGATCACTACTATCCGACCATGCCGGTCGCGACATTGCTCAACAACAATATGGGCAAGAACACCAAGGTGCTGAGCGCCATCGTCCTCAACCACCCGCTGGGCGGTTTCAACCCGTCGGCGGTCGACTATGCGTTGAAGCAGGGCGCGCGCATCGTCTGGATGCCGACGGCGCACGCCGAGAACCATATCATCAAGACGGCCAAGGAACTGAAGGGCAAGTTCCCGGAGAACACCAAGAAGACCGTCGAGGCCGAAGGCCTGCGACTTGTCGACGGGCAAGGCGTCGTGCTGGACGAGGTCAAGGCCATTCTCGACCTCATCGCAGAAGCGGACGCCTGCGTATCGGCCGGCCATCATCATATCGACGAGGCCTTTCCCTTCTACGAGGAGGCGAGGAAGCGCGGCGTCAAGCGCCTTTTTCTGAACCACCCGACCTATGTGAACGGCGCATCTATGGACCAGGTCAGCGCCCTCGTGGCGATGGGTGTGATGATCGAGCACTCAATCTGCATGTTCGTCCCGTCGACCTTCTATATGTTCGACGAGGATCATCTGAAGCAGGTGATCGCCGCCGCCGGCGTGGACAACACCTTCTTCGGGTCCGATCTCGGCCAGAACAACAACCCGACCCCGGTCGAGGGCATGCGCCAGGTCGTGGCGCTGCTGCTCAAGCTCGGCTACACCGAGGCCGAGGTGCGCAAGATGACGGCCGACAACGCGGCCCGGTTCGTCGGCCTCGACGCATGAGCGGACTGCGTCAGCGCCTTCTAGCTGGCGAAGTGCTGGCAGGAACATTCTTGAAAACGCCGGATCCGCGCCAGGTCGAGATTCTCGGGCTCGCGGGATTGGCCTTCGTCGTCGCCGACCAGGAGCATGCCCCCCTGGGGATCGGGACGCTGGACCTGATCGCGCTGGCCGCGAAAGCCGCGCAAATGCCGGTGCTGGTAAGAGTGCCTTCCAGGCGGCCGGAGGGGATCGGCAGCGTTCTCGACATCGGCTGCGCCGGCATCGTGGTGCCGCATGTGTGCGGGTCGCAAGATGCCGAGGACATTGCCGACGCGGTCAAATACGATCGCGGCAAACGCGGCTTCTCACCCTCGGTCAGAGGTGGCGACTATGGCACCGCCGGTCCCGGCTATCGCACCGACGCCGACCGGCGATCTATCATCATGGCCCAGATCGAGGATCGTGAGGCCCTCGAGCATCTCGATGACATCGCGGCGGTGCCCGAGATCGACGTGCTTTTCGTCGGCCCGGTCGACCTTAGCCTGTCGATGCAGGTTGAACCCGGATCGATCGAGCTGGACGCCGCGATCGTTAGCGTCTCTGCCGCCGCTCGCAAGGCTGGCAAGACTGCCGGCCTTTTCGTCGGCGATCCGTCGCATATCGCCCGCTGGGTCGATCACGGCGTGTCCGTGTTCATTTGTGGCTCCGACCAGAGCATCCTGATGGCGGGCGGCCGCGCCATCGCGGCCGCGGCCCAGGCCCTTCCCATCGACGGACAACAACAAAGAGGATCCTGACATGACCATTCATGGCATCGATTGGAACGCGATCGAATGGAAGACGATACGCAGCGGCGTGGACCAGAAGGCCTTCTCCGGCAACAGCGCCACCATTGCGATGCACCGGCTTCAGCCTGACCACGAGCCGAGGCCGCACAAGCATGTCTACGAGCAGATCGCCTATATCGTCTCCGGAACGGTCGATTTCCATGTCGGCGACGAGGTCCGGCGCCTGGGTCCGGGCAGCCTGATCGTCGTTCCCCCGAACGTGATGCACCACGCCGTCGTCGTCGGCGACGAAGAGGTCATCAACATCGACGTTTTCACGCCCGCGCGGCCTCAATACGCGCCAGTGCCGAAGAACGACTGACCACCCCTAAAGGTCCCCAGTTTTGCCGGAGAGCTAGTTCATGCGCGCCGTCGTTTCTTCACTGCAGCGCGGATACAAATCCGCGCCGGTCTTCTTCCGCGGCAAACTCGTCGAAAGCCAGGACACGCCGGAGCGTTTGGAGGCCTTCATAGCGGTCGTTCGGGAGATGAACCTCGATCTGATCGAACCCCCGGTCATCGCCGACGCTCTCCTCAAAGGCGTCCATGATCCCGGCTATCTGGAATTCCTCGCCGAAGCGCCCGGCCGTTGGCCAGACGTGATGCCGGGCCTGACGTCCTTGATGCCCAATATCTACCCGACACGGCACTTTCCGGTGCGCCGGCCCCTGCACTACCTCGGCCAGGCTGGATATTACCTGGGCGACATGGTCTCGCCGTTGACGGCGCAGACCTGGGGAGCAGCGCTCGGGTCCGCCTCGAGCGCGGCCCATGCCGCGAGCCTGGTGCTCGCGGGCGAGCCCGTCGCTTACGCGCTCTGCCGCCCGTCCGGTCACCACGCCCATGCCGATATGGGCCAGGGCTTCTGTTTCCTGAACAACGCGGCTATCGCCGCCACGGTGGCGCGAACACGCCACGCCCGCGTTGCAGTCATCGACATCGACGTCCACCACGGCAACGGCACGCAGCACATCTTCTACGATCGCGACGATGTCTTCTTCGCGTCGCTGCACAGCGATCCCGACATGACCTATCCCTTCTTCGTTGGCCATGCCGACGAGGTTGGGACCGGCAGGGGCGAGGGTTTCAACCTGAACCTGCCGCTCAAAGTCGGCTCCGGCGACGCGGCCTATCTGACTGCGCTCGACATCGCCATCGAGCGCATAAGGCGGTTCGATCCGGGCTTCCTGGTCGTCTCGCTCGGGCTCGACGCGCATGAGAGCGACCTGCTGGGCTCGCTCAACGTCACCTCGGAAGGGTTCGTCGAGGTCGCTCGCCGTCTGGCCGCGCTGCGGCTGCCGACGGTGCTCGTGCAGGAAGGCGGCTACACCGTCTCGGAGGTGGGCCATGTGCTGCGCTCGGTATTGTCCGTCTTCGCTGCGATCGCGACGTCGAGTTAACCGCTGCGGAGATAGATTTCGGTCGTCCGGTGGCGATCTGAGGGAATCTTGTATTGGAGGACACGTCGGGGTAGCACGGAGGAAGTGCTTCACGCGGCATGGCCGGTGCGCACGGACGCGAGGAGAGAAGAAAAGAGAAATGGGCACGGAACGGTCTGACAGCGGCGTGAAATCGGTCCAGCTTGCCTTCGACGTGCTCGAGGCGGTCGCCGCGGCGCCTGGCGAGGTTGGGGTGAGCGAGCTGGCAGCCCTGCTTGGCACGACCAAGGGGACGGTCTTTCGCCATCTGCAGACGCTGGTGGAGCGTGGCTACGTAGACCAGAACGCGGTTTCGGCCCGCTACAAGCTTGGAACCCGTTCCTACCTCATCGGCCAGGTCGCCGCCGGCCGCATCGAATTGCTGACCGCTTCGTCAGACGCGGTCGCCGCGTTGCGCGACGAAATCGGCGAGACGGTCGTCGTCTCGGCATTACGCAATCGGTCGCTGGTCGTCCTGCGCACTGTCTTCGGCAAATCCAACCTTGAGATCGGCGTCAGGCAGGGCAGCGAGTTGATCCTGCATGGCACCGCTCAGGGCAAGGTGGCGCTCGCCTTCAGCAATCGTTCGCTGCTCCAACATGTGCTGCGCCAGGGCCTCACCCGCCTGACCGATCACACCATCGTCGATGCCTCGAAACTGGAAGCTGAGCTGGAGCAAGCGCGGGCGCAGGGGTTCATCACCGCGCCCAACGAGGAGACGTTCGGCATCAATGCGGTGGCGGCTCCGATCTTCGATCGCATGGGGGATGTTGCGGGCACGGTTGCTATCGTCGGCTCGGTTCAGAACATTAAGCCCATTCCGGATCAGGCGCAGATCGAGGCCCTGCTCAAGGCCAGTCTGCGCATCTCCTGGAATCTCGGCTATGATCGCGGCGCCGTCGAGGCGCGCAAGCGGATGCAACCGGCCGCTTCCTGACTGCGGGTTTATCGAGAGTCAGGGTCTCAGCCAGACGGCGAGCGCGATCGCCAGGATCAAGACAGCGCCCATGCCGAGCACCGCTGAGATAACTTCGCGATCGCGATGCAGCGGGATTCCGCGTGCCTTTATTCTGGCGAGGAGCAGCCCCAGATCCGCGTCGCGATCGAACTCGACGCGATGTGGTGCGCCATCGACATTGATGTCGACAAAAGGCCGACCGCGCTGCCGACCCACCACGCAGCCTTTTGCCTCCGCGAGGAGGCCGTCAATGCAGGAAGCGGTTGCCGGCCCAAAGCGAAGCGACGGCGCGCTGGCTGAGAGCAAATGCTGGTAGTCAATGTACATTCTGCTCAGCGCTTCCGCGTACAGTCGGGCACTATGGTCACTTGGCCCGCGATCCTTCGTTGATGCGTCCAAGTCTCCGCGCATTGGCGAGTGCGGTCGGCGCACTGCGTTTCGTATCACAAAACGTCGTTTCTCTTGGTACTATGAAGAGCGAGGTAAGTCAACCTGCTGGAATGCCCACGGAACGGTGCCCAAATGCGGCCCCCGGTAGTCGGCGTTATCGGCTGCTGGTTGACATTTCCGTGCATTACAAAGGGGAAAATTGAACGCCAATCCGGGGTCACTTTTGCAAGCCGTTTGTCAGCTTAAGCCACTTGAACGCGACCATTCCATCAAGAAGGCGATCAAACTCACGTTCTCATTCGAATTTCGCTGCGGTTGACGGGCGCCACCTCACCTTGCTCGCGGGAACGGGCGGCCGCATGTTCAGCCCGCTACATAGGCTGCCAATTCATCAGCCGTCCCCTGCGGAAAGGCTTCCTTCAAGTAGTCGAGAAACGCTGACACGCGGGGACTGAGCAGACGCCTCGAAGGATAGAGGGCCCAAAGCGCCGTTTCGGGCCCTGACACATCACCCCAATGCACCAGCGTGCCGGCAGCCAGATCGCCGCTGGCAAGCGACAACGGGAGGCGCGCGGCGCCGAGCCCCATGCGCACCGCATCCCGGACCATGACGAACGACGCCAGGCTGAGCACTGGCTTGGCCTTAATCGTCGACTTGCCGGACGAGGTCGTGACTTGCCAGGCTTCGGACTCGTTCAACGACCCTCGACAGATCGCGGGAACAGGGCGCCCAGAGGCCGGGGGCGTCAGGTGGGGACTTGCCACCGCCACCAGCCGATCGCGCAGGAACACTCGTCCAACAAGGGTGGCATCCGGCTCCGGGTTGACCCGGATGACGAGGTCGTAGGCTTCTTCGATCATGTCCACGGCCCTGTCTTCCGTGGTTATTTCCAACCGAACCTCCGGGTATCTGAGGACGAAGCCGGCCGCGAGCTTTCCGACCGCGGTCTGAGAAAAGAGCAGTGGCGCGCTGACGCGTAGCCGGCCACGCGGGCTATGGCCGCCCGAAGCGATCGCCTTCGCCGTCTCATCCAGTTCTGTGAGCAGAAAGCCCGTTCGTTCAAACAGGGCTCGTCCCTCCTCCGTGAGCTTGAGCGTCCGCGAACCACGTTCGAACAGGCGCAGATCAAGACTTGCCTCGAGATCGGCCACGCGTCTGGAAAGAGTAGCTTTTGGCCGGCCGGCTGCACGCGAGGCCTTTCCGAACCCGCCGTGGCGGGCCACCAGGTTGAAGTCGGCAAGAGCGAGAAGATCCACGATTTTGTTCTTTTCTGTTCCACCAATGAGACGACCTGTCCAAATATACCATCTATCGGGATGAATGTGGATCACTCATTTTGAGCGTGCCTTTTAACTCAAACAGAAAGTGAACCCCAATGACCATCCTCGTTACAGGTGCCACCGGCCGCGTCGGCCGCCACGTCGTCGATCAACTCCTTCAGCGCGGCGCGACGGTGCGTGTGCTCACCCGCGACCCCACGAAAGCCAGCTTTCCGGCCGGTGTCGACGTCGCCAAGGGCGATCTCCTCGACATCGATGCGCTGCGCAGCGCCTTCAAGGACGTGACCACGCTCTTCCTGCTCAATGCCGTTACGGGTGACGAATTCGCCCAGGCGATCATCACGCTCAACGTTGCTCGCGAAGCGGGCGTCGACCGTATCGTCTATCTCTCGGTTTTCGAAGCCGATCGGGCAGTGAACGTTCCGCATTTCGCCGTGAAGTTCGGCGCCGAGCGCATGCTGGTGCAGATGGACTTCAGCGCCACGATCTTGCGTCCGACCTACTTCATCGACAACGAGTCGATGGTAAAGGACGTCATTATGGAGCACGGCGTCTATCCGATGCCGATTGGCAGCAAAGGCGTAGCCATGGTCGACGCTCGTGACATCGCCGAAGTGGCCGCGATCGAGCTGATCCGCCGCGACTCCGCGCCCGGCAAGCTGCCGATCGAGACCATCAACGTGGTGGGACCCGACACGCTGACCGGCCCGGAGGTGGCTAAGATCTGGTCGGACCTTCTGGGTCGCCAGGTGGTCTATGGGGGCGACGATCCCGGCGCGTTCGAGCAGAACATGGCGAGCTTCATGCCGAAATGGACGGCCTACGAGATGCGCCTGATGGCCGAGCGCTATGTCAGCGATGGTATGATCCCGGAGGCCGATGACGTTGTACGGCTGACCACTATTTTGGGCCGCCCCTTGCACACCTATCGCGGCTTTGCGACCGGCATCGCGAGCGCGGCCTGAGGGCCGCGCCATCCGCGGCTATACCAAAGCCCGCCGAGACTCGATCGGATGGGCCAGATCGAATGTTCTCAAGGCGACGGCGAGCCGAGTCCTGATCATGCGAGTTCGATAAATAGTGGCACCCTCGGAGCGTGCGCGTCGATTGCCTTCACGACGGTAGCGGCGAGAGGAAGATGCGTTTTCTCAGCCTCCCAGACTTGCCGAAATCGTTGGACGGTTTCCGCAGCGGTGTCGACGACAAGCTTTTCCGGCAGAAGAGCCTTGGCCGCCAGATGCCGAAGCTCATCGGTATCGAGCTTGGCCATCTTTTTCGTCCGAGAGTAATTAAGCGCAGCCGTGTCCTCGCCCTTCATATAGGGAATGGTCGACACAAGATCGTAGGCCGGCGAGAGCGCGGCCGAGCGCCGGTCCGGATAGATCAGGGACCAGTTTTTGAGGTGCATGTCGCCATTGCCGATCAGCGCACTGAACACGAGGCGGCGAATGAACTCGGCCGCGCCGACATCGCCCGCCTCGGTGCCGATAACGCGCGCGATGTTGGCATAACTTGCACGCTTGTACTTGTCGTCCGGGAAGACCCCGAACACCTGCGCGAAATCTTCGGTGTGGACAGGACCGTCACCGGCTCGGTCGAAGCGGCTGACAGCAAGCGCCTGGCCTTTCAATTCACCCACTCCTTCGGGGATACCGGCGATTGCATCGAGATCGACCAGGTTGATGATGGGCACCTCCATGCCGATCATCCCGGCGATCGTCATCATCGAAAACTCGTTTTCCGGAACGCCGGCGAACTGCTGCGACGGCAGCTTCACAATCCACGATCCGCCGACGCCCTCGGCGGGAATGGTCAGGCCGCCGCCCTTCCCTGCGTTCTGAAACGCGGAGAACTTGAGCTGAACGCCGGCGAGCGAGAAGCGCAGCGCATTGGGTTTGGCGTTCTTCGGAAGGTCCTCGTCATCACCAGGAGGAAGGCCGTCACCTACCCCAGGATGGATCGAGAGTGCTCCGGGCAGGTCGAGCCCCAGCACCCAGAGCAGGAAGAATTCGCGCTGCTGATTTACCCCGGCCCGCTCGGCGAGATAGCGACGCAAGCCGCCCTCTGGCAAAAGGTTGGAGAAGAATGGCGGCACGACCCTTTGTGTCGGGCGGATCCTGGTGATGAGGCCGCCAAGGTCGTCCTTGAACGACAGGCTGAGGGTCGGCCGATCGGGGTTATCGACGTAATCTTCGTTGAAAGCAAATATCGTTCGATCGCCCTGCAGATGGGTAAGTGTGCCAATAGGCTCGTCGTAGAGCCGTACGTCGAGAACCGAGACGTCAGGCATCCGCATCTCCATCGTCCAGCGAATAGGCAGGTCGCGGCTCCGACGGAACGGGATGGGCGATCGAGTTGCGAAGGCGCTGCAGGTTCTGCGCGATGTCACGCACTATGGGTGCTGCCTGCGCGCTCGCCTGATAGCGCTCGAGGCGGGCGATCAGTTCGCGCACGAACTGCATTTCTTGATCGCCGAGATTCACCCGCCGCAGAAACCGAAGCGTATCCTCGATCCGATCAAGGTCGGCTGAGCTGCCGTAAAGGCGCTTCATTTTCTTTACCAGCCGCTCGGCACGGGCAAAACGCTTGTCGTTTGGTTGACCGGCATGGATATGCATGTCAGGCGTCGCCTGGGCCTTGACCAGGCCGAGTACCGCCGGCACGAGCTTCTTCGGTACGAGCATGACCTCCAGATCGAGCGCCCGTGTCAGGTCTATGAAGCTCGACAGTCCCGGCTCCATCTTGCCGCTCTCGATTTGCGAGATATGGCTCTGCGTCAGCCCGGCCCGCTCGCTTAGCGCGCGCTGGCTAACACCGGAGGCCTCGCGGACCTCGCGAGCTTGCGCGATCAGGTTTTCGCTCTGGTAGGCCATGATATATAATCCGTATCAAAAAGGCCAAAGATCAGGATATTATATCTAGCGCGCAGAGCGTCCTCTGTCAAACCAGTCGATATAGCATAATGATCGTACCGCTGATCCGATACACAACACTGTATAGACTCCCATCGAGTTGCGCTGTCTTGACCGGCAACAACTTCCGTCCGCCAACAGCAGCACTTTCGAGACGTCAACGCCGTCCCTCTCCTCACAGGGAGAAGTCTCCATCCGTTCCGGCGTCAGCCGTGCCGCGAAGCGGCCAAAACAAAATGAGGGCGTACAAAGCGCAGACGATGAAATGTCCGCCGGACGGACAATGTCATTTCATCGTCGAGCCGGTTCGTGACAACGAGACCGGTTCAATAGGGCGGCCTAAGGAGCGTCAGCATAGCGCCGCCGCAGGCGGGACGCGGGGCAGACCGCCCCCGGCAAGGCGTGCCGCACCGCAACGGCGTCCAGCTCGGTCGAGAAGTGCGAGGCTGACTTTTACGTCGGCGTCTTTGATCAGGTGTCGAGTCGAACAGCCGAGCAACGAGTCAGTGTCGGGCCGCCGCTGAAAGCTGCCCCGTCACTTCTGTCGAATACGCCCAGGCTAAGCAGGCCTTGAAGCAATTGGGGGCTGCACCATAGCGCTTAACGCCCTAGCGTTCGAGACGACACGGCCCAAGGAGGTAAAGCGACCGCTCTCGGGCGAGTACAGCTCGATCCAGTGTTCGACCAGGGGGCCTTAGCATCCACGGTTCCACTCGGAAAGCCGCATTTGGTTAGACTTCGGTAGGCCCCAGTGATGGTCATACCTCGGGATAAAGTCTGAGCAGGGCGTGGCCTAAAAATAGTCAAAGAAGGCCACGGCAGACTGGCCGCGCGAAAGCGTTGTTTGCCCGCTTTGAGGCGTCACCGCTCGCGGGATAGACTATTCCCATGATTTTCAGACTGACATTTCTTGGCACCTCGGCCAGCGTACCCTCTGCCGAGCGAAATCACCCTGCCCTGCTTGTCGAGGCTGGAGGCCACCGAATTCTAGTCGACTGCGGGGAAGGCACGCAGCGCCAGCTGCTGCGCAGCGGCGCTGGCTTCAGGCGGCTTCATCGCCTGTTGCTCACCCATGCGCATTTCGACCATATCCTTGGAATTCCCGGCCTGTTCTCGACACTCCGGTTGCGGCAAAGCGACGATCTCCTGACCGTCCATGGAGGCTCGGATACCCTCGATGTCATTGTGCGCATGCTCGCTGGTCTGTGGGGTGAAGGACGAGCGCCGATCCCACTAACGCTTGAGCCGCTGACGCCCGGCCGGTTTTTTGACGCGGACGAATTCATGATCGACTGCTTTCAGGTTCGTCACCGCGACACCGATAGCTATGGCTTCGTGATCGAGACACCACCGCGCCGCCACCTTCGCGCCGAGCACCTCACATCTCTAGGCGTGCCAGACGGTCCAATCAGGAAGGAACTGGTGGAGGGCCGCTCAATCACGCTCGCGAATGGCCGAACAGTTGCTTCCGAAGACGTGTTGGGGCCGCTGGAAGCAGGCAAGAAGCTGGTCATCATCGGCGATACCGAGTCGACCGATGATCTCGCGGAACATGTCCGCGGCGCCGATCTTCTGGTGATCGAGGCCACCTTCTTGGAACGAGATGCGGCCATGGCGCGCGACTATGGTCATCTCACGGCTGCGCGGGCGGCATCTCTGGCAGCGACGAGCAACGTGAAGCAGCTCGTTCTTACGCATATCTCTGGCCGCTATGCCGACGAAGAAATCCTCGCGGAAGCCGTGCGGGCATTTCCGAACAGCCGTATTGCGGCTGATCTCGATGTGCTCACCATATAACGACCGACAATGACATTCAGGATAGGCATCATCTCTGACACCCACGGCCTGCTGAGACCTGAGGCGGAACTGCGCCTGGCCCGGGTAAACCACATCATCCATGGCGGAGACATTGGCAGTCCTGACATTATTGCCGCGCTTCAGCAGATCGCGCCGGTTACCGCGATCAGAGGCAACGTGGACAGGGCCGGGTGGGCTTCGAAATACGCTGACACCGCGCTGGTGCGGCTGGCAGGCAGAACCTTCTACGTCCTTCATGATCTCAAGGCGCTTCAGGTCTCACCAGCGGCGCTTGGCATCGACATGGTCGTGTCGGGTCACTCCCATGTGCCAAAACTCAAAACCGTTGACGGCGTGCTATATCTTAATCCAGGCAGCGCCGGTCACCGTCGTTTTAAGCTACCGATCACGCTTGCGACGGTTGATATCACGCCTGACGGTCTACAGCCGGCCATTCACGATCTAAGTAGCGGCTAACGCGCTGGCTCAGGGCGTTCGCAGGCCAGTCCGGGACGCACCTGCTGAATCAACGCATCCGCGCACGACCAATAACCTCAAGTAGACTTCTTGAAACGCGCCGAGTGAAGAATTCAACAATGCCTTCTATGCGACTTCCGGAGCAAACGGGCAGACGTCGAGGGCACCTCGTATCCTTCTGACGGCAAGATAGCTCTGCCCTTTCTGCGGTTCAGGTAGGGAGAACTGCACCCACCCCACTGAGCGTCGAAACCAAAGAAGCAGTCCTGCGTTGGACGCGATTGAGCCATTGCTCTTGAGTGTGGGGCGGTGAAAGTGAGCAAGCGAAAGGCAGTCGATGGGGTGCGCGCTCGTCAAACGGAGTCGCCTCCGCTTGAGCTAGCCACATTAAGGCCGCCCAGTTTTAGGCCCGTCCAGCTCGCAAAGCTGGTGGACACTGTCCCTGCCGGCGATCGCTGGATCCACGAGATGAAATACGATGGCTACCGCATTCTCGTCGCGGTGGGTGGCGGAGAGGCGCGTGCCTACACACGTTCCGGCCTGGACTGGTCCGGGCGCTTCCCCTCTATCCTTTCGGAGGCAGGCAAGCTTAAGGTTCGATCCGCGCTCATCGATGGTGAGGCCGTTGTCATCGACGCCGAGGGGCGATCGAGTTTCCAGGCGCTCCAGAACGCCTTGAAGGGCGATCCCGCCAGCATCGATTTTTATGCCTTCGACCTGCTCCAACTCGACGGCGAAGACCTGACGAGGCTTCCCCTCCTGGAGCGCAAGGCGAAACTGGAGGAAATTCTGCCGGCGAAGAACCCTATCCTTCGCTACTCCGACCATATCCAGGGCCGGGGCGACGAGTTGCTGAACCGCTTCTGCGACGCCGGGCTCGAGGGGGTAATCTCGAAACTGGCCGATTCGGACTATGTCGGCGCTCGCGACGGAAGCTGGCTGAAAATCAAGTGCATCAAACGCCAGGAATTCGTGCTCGTCGGCTGGACGCCGTCAGACAAGGACCGCGCGTTTCGATCGCTGATCCTCGGTGTCCATGAGGGCGGAAAGCTGCGCTATGCCGGTAAGGTCGGAACCGGTTTCGATACCGCCGAGATGGCGCGGCTGATGAAGACCATGGCCCCGCTCGAGCAGAGCGCCGCCACGGTCGAAGCACCGCGCGCGGAGGTTCGCGGCGCGCACTGGCTGCGACCGAAGCTTGTTGCCGAGATCGCCTACACCGAGATGACCAATGAAGGGACATTGCGCCATCCAAGCTATCTCGGCCTGCGCGAGGACAAGAAGCCGGAAGCCGTTGCGCTTGAGACGGCGCAACGTACAGCAACCCTGCCGCCTCCGGCGGCAAGCACGATCGCCATCAGCAACCGCGGCCGGGTGATCTATCCCGAATCCAACATCACCAAGGGCCAGCTCGCCGACCACTACGCAGCCGTCGCGGAGATCATGCTCCCTTGGGTCGGCAGCCGGCCGATAAGCCTTGTTCGGTGCCACCAGGGCCGAGCCAAGAAGTGCTTTTTCCAGAAACATGATGCCGGCAGCTTTGGCGACAAAGTTCACCACGTCGGTATCGCGGAAAAGGATGGCCACGAGGAGCCGTACCTTTATGTCGACGATGCCGATGGGCTGATGACCTGCGTGCAGATGGGAACGATCGAGCTGCACGGGTGGGGCGCTCGGATCGAGGACGTTGAAAAGGCCGACCGCCTCGTCTTCGACCTCGACCCTGACGAGGGTCTCGATTTCGAGGCGGTGCGTGCCGCCGCGTTCCAGTTCCGGGACATTCTAAAATCGCTTGGGCTAACCACCTTCCCGATGTTGACGGGCGGCAAGGGTGTCCATGTGATCGCCCCGCTCACACCCCAGGCCGAATGGCCCGAGGTGAAGGCCTTCGCCTCCGGGCTGGCGCAGGCGGTCGCCCAGACCGATCCCTCTCACTTTACGGCCGTGTTGTCGAAGGCGAAGCGGAAGGGCCGTATCTTTGTCGACTATCTGCGCAACCAGCGAGGGGCGACCGCAATCATGCCCTACAGCGCGAGGTCCCGACCGGGCGCTCCGGTGGCCGCGCCCATCACCTGGGCGGAAATGAAGACGATTGATGCGCCCTCGCATTTCCACATCGGCGATGCTGGTGAACTGAAGAAACGCGCAGCCAGCAAATCCCTGGTGGGATGGGGCCGAGCCGACCAATTATTGCCAAATCTGTAGCCCATTCCTCGACGGCAGAAAGACTGGATCAAGGCTTCGCCTCGTTCGCCTGATTGGAACCCGGGGATATCGGTCCCGTTTGCCTCAACCATGGCAAAAACCGATCCACGGACAGTCGCCAGACTCTTGAGGGAATATGCACATCGCACATCGCTTCGCGGAGGCAATCCCTATCGCGCCAAAGCTTACTTGCGCGCTGCCGATAGCTTGGCTGCGTTGTCGCAACCACTTGATCGGATCATCGCCGCGGGCACCCTCACCAGAATGCCAGGCATCGGCGAAGCGATCGCGGACATGGTGCGCAAGCTCTATGAAACAGGCACGCATCCAAGCCTTGAGAAGCTACGCGAGGAAGTGCCGGCGGGGGTTTTGGAGCTGTTTGCCATACCGGGGCTTCGGCCCGACAAGATCCTGAAGCTTCATCACGCGCTCGGCGTGAACTCGATTGCTGAACTCGAAGCGGCAGCAAAGGCAGATCGCATTCGGCCAGTCAAAGGCCTCGGTGCTTCGCTTCAGACAAAGATCCTGCAGAACTTGACCATCGCTCGAAGCGGCGAGACACAGCTTCACCTGCACAAGGCCGCGGCCCTCCTTGAACATGCGGTCATATCTTTGAAGCAAGAGCATCCCGAGTTTTCGCGGGTAGAAATCGCCGGTGATTTCCGACGCGGTTGCGAACTTGTTGCCGACCTCGCGCTGGTAGCGCTTGGGAAGAGGCGGACCGAAATCGAGCAGTCCACCCTCAGGCTTGTCGTCACGGACAACAAGCGCTTTGGCGCGAGCCTCCTCGAAGCCACCGGTTCGGAGGCCCATCTTGAGCAGTTGAGGCGGTACGCGGCCGAGAGGGGGTTCGCCCTCAAACCCGAAGGGCTCTACCGCGGCAGGAAGCTCGTCGCGTCAGCGACAGAGGCCCAAATCTACGAAGCGTTGGGCCTGCAGTTCATCGAGCCTGAACTGCGCGAAGGCAGGGACGAGATTGAGCGGGCAGCGAGGCGGCAACTCCCTACCCTCGTCCGGGACGAAGATCTCCATGGGATCCTGCATTCTCACACGACCGCATCCGACGGAACCGAGACGCTTGAGGCAATGGCTGAAGCGACCCGTAGGCGCGGGTTCGAGTATTATGGCGTCGCAGACCATTCGCAGTCCGCCCACTATGCGGGTGGGCTCACGTTGCAGGAGATTGCTGAACAACACCGCGAAGCCGATCGGCTGAACAAGAAGTATGATGGAAAATTCCGCATCCTCAAGGGCATTGAGGCAGATATCCTGGCCGACGGTTCGCTTGACTATCCGGACCACATCTTGAAGCAGTTCGATTTCGTTGTCGCAAGTGTGCACAGCCGTTTCAGGTTGCCTGAGAAAGAGCAGACGGAACGTATCATTGCGGCAATCGCGAACCCCCTCACGACAATCATCGGGCACATGACCGGTCGCCAGTTGTTGCGTCGTCCCGGCTACGATCTCGACGTCGATAAGGTCCTCAAAGCGTGCGCGAAAAATGGCGTCGCGGTCGAAATCAACGCGCATCCGTGGCGGCTGGACCTCGACTGGCGGTGGCATCAAAAGGCACTCGACTACGGATGCATCTTCAGCATCAATCCAGACGCGCATTCAATCCGCGAACTCGACCACATGCATTGGGGTGTCGAGATGGCGCGCAAGGGAGGCGTCCCAAGAGACCGAGTCCTCAACGCGATGTGTCTGGCGGCCCTGCTTGCGCACCTTTCAAAGCGCAAGTTTACGTCAAGGACCGGCGGCAAGCGCCGCTCGCCTGCGCGGAAAGCTGCCGCATGAGGCTTGAGTTTCTGTCGGCAGAACAGCCGCCTGCCTGTTGGAGCCTCCCGACTGGGGAATACGCCGTCCCGAGGCGGATTTCTCCCTTCTAAGGAAAAGCCGCGTCGCCGCAGGCTAACTGATAGCTGGATATCGACAATCAGGCTTTGTCGACGAAGTTCTTCACCGCGTCTTTGACCTGACCCTTCGCAACCTGGGCCTTGCCCTTGGTTTCCTGGACCTTGCCCTTGGCCTGTTCCTCGTGGTTGTCCACGGCCTTGCCCACGGCCTGGCGCGCCTTTCCAGCGACCTCGTTACCCTTGCCCTTAACCTTGTCTGACGTGCTTCCCATGACGAGCTCCTTCTTGGATCAGGCACTCACTCCGCAAGAGAATCTGCTAATCGGCAATTGGTTCCAGTTTAGAAGACCGCGCTATGGGTGACAGCGGTTGTGTAAGCCGGAACGGACGAGTGCCGTTTGCTTTGAGTAGTCGCAGCCGAACAGCTTCGCCGCGTGCCCGGGGATCTGGACATCACCCCTTACAAAGATCTGAAGCATTACCCTTGCTCCAACGACTAGTCCAAGCACCGCACTAGCACGCTGCTGGGTGGCCTGAGCCGCCGGGACATTGGGGGCAATGTAGGGGCGGCGGCAAATTTTTCCGGCCACGGAACTTCCCGCCCCATTGCAGGTTCGCATGCATAGGGACGACTGAGGCCCATTCCGACCTGTGCAACATGCAGGCAGAGCGCCTCGCCAACAGGAGACGGCCATGAAACATCAGACCATCGAAGAACTGCATGAGGTCGCGGAAGTCGCGGCATCACTTCCGGCTATGACACGCAATCAGCGCCTGGAACATTGGGCAAGGCTGCTCGAGCAAAATCCCGAACAGTGCCTCGCCGCTTTCCCCGGCACGGAATACATGACCTTGGATGTGCGCGACAAAGCCCAGTCGCTGGGCTCCGCGCTCAGCATCGCTTTCGCCGATCCGATGTTGCGCGCGGAGGGGCTGAAAACCGACACATATGGCGAAGCCAAGCGCTTCTTCGAGCTAACAGATTGGCAGTTGCACGCTGTTGTTTGCCATTGCCATGTCGGCGGGACGATGAAAGCCGGATGGGCTGCTGTTCAAGTTCGGTCCGCCATCGACAAAGAAGGCAACCTTTTCACCAGGTTGCGCGAAGCGATCTCTCAGTGGGTGCTATTCCGAATCTTGACTCATGCGAGGGAGTGAAACGCGCCTAGGGAGTTGAAATAGGTAGCGGCTCGGTCCAACGGCTGAACCGTATTTTGGACCCCGACATCGCTAAGTGTGACAACAACGGGCGAGCGTCGCCCGTTTCCTTTATCGAGCCGGTCCACAGATCACACTCCTCGTAAGCAAATCCAACTGAGAGCCGCAGCACGGCGGCCATTGCTATGTATCTCGTCCAAATCCTCTTGCCCCGTTCAGACAACCAGGGTCAACCCTTCCCCGGGAGAGAATTCGACCGGCTGAAAGAAGAGCTAGCGGCTCGTTTCGAAGGCGTGACCGCCTATCTACAGGCACCTGCGCAAGGTCTTTGGAAGGACGGCGGAGAAACAGAAAGCGACGAAATTGTCGTCTTCGAGGTGATGACGCCAACAGTGGACATTTCAGATTGGCAGCGCCGGCGGGGCGACTTGGAGCGCCGCTTCCGGCAGGACAAAATTGTTGTCCGCTACTCGAAGATAATGCTCCTTTGAAAGTCACCGTGTCAGGCCAGTCCCCGAAAAATTCCAGACTGCCCTTTATGCGACTTTCGAAGCACAAAAGGCGAACCTGTAGCGGCTTATTTGTCTTCAACGTCATCAGCTCTGGCTCATTTCGGCGACCGGCCAACTTGTTGGTGACTGAAAGGGGCGGGAAGCGGTTTGGATGCATTGGAGCCAATATGGGCGTGTCGGTCGCTAAGCTGGCTTATATACGGTGGTTCGAGTGGTTGGTTTTCATTCGAACCGACTGTCGCGATCGCGATCCATTTCATCCCATTGTCTGATACTTTCCTCGATCCGAGGGCCGGCCTCGCGCGCCCAGGCCCGAGCGCGCGGATGGCTGCTCTGGAGCATGGCGGCAACGAGTGGCCGACGCCGCACGAATCTGAGTGAGAATGGTCCCCAGCCGGCGCCGGTGAAGAATCGGTTCTCGAACACACGTAGTACTGCACCAGGATCGACGGCGATGTCGATCAATGCCAGAGCGAGTGCGGACCAGCGCAGTTCTCCGCTATCGCCATCTTTGACCGTGTATCGAACGACGTGGCCTACTTTGAGCGCGCGCGCTTGAGGGTCCTGGGCCACCCACTCAAGCAGCGTTTCGAGACTGGTCTCGGACTCGGGCATTTTGTCATCATCGTCGTCGGCAAGTTCGCCGAAGAAGCGCTCAATGAGATGCATATTGGCCGATTTCTCGACAATCTCCTCGTAGACGATTAACGGGTATCGCGTCATGATCAGTGCAGCCAACTCCCTAAACTCGCGATCACTGACATAATTGTTGCCAGCATTCTCGCGCATCGCGACGCAGATCGCTCGGGCGAGTTCCGAATTGTCGCCAGCCATGAACACGACTTTGGCGATTTCGGTGATGTCGTGATCGTGCTGGCGAAATTCATGCGTGTAGATACGAGCGTCATCCAACATCTCGCGGCCGACCTCGACTAAGGCAGGATCGATCAGCATCTTGTCACTGCGATCGCCAAACAATCGCATGTGCAGTATCTGGGCCGCGGGGACGAGTCCGTCCTGATGGGCGAACAATTCCCGCAGGAATTGCGCAAGGACGGTTCCGGGCAGTGGTTTCGTCACACTGCCCGCCATGAGCTGTGAAAAGCGATCGACCGAAATAAGACCTCGGGAAAGCGCGGTGCTGAACCGCCCGACCGCAGCCGCGTCGAGCGGAACGGCATGTTGCAAGGTAATGAGATGCTCACCCAACGTTGGATCGGTCACGATTGCGTCGAGCTTGCGCTCAACCCAGTCGCGATGCCGAAATCTAGCGCCCTCAAGCAGCCCGCCCAACTGTCCCGGATGGCCATGATCGGTGACGGCGAATAGCTCGTATGACATGTCCCAAAGTTCGTCGAGATCGTTCGCTGATCGAGCAAGGCCAGCCAGGAACGACCACACACTGTTTGCGCCATGAGCAACAGCGGCACGGGAGAGATAGGGTGCCAATGGCACATTCCTACGCATCATCACGCGCCCAACTGCTCGGGAAAGCGTGCTCGCGTTGCGTAACATCTTGCGATCGTTTCCATTTGGGTGCCAGTGTCGCCACGGCTCGCCTAAAACGAAAGTGACGAAGAAGTCGTCGAGCGATTTGGGACGAAAATCACGCTCCAGTGCGACCAATGCCTCAAGCTTGTTTACGGCCGCTGGATTCTCCGGTGCAGGGCGGCTCCGCATCAAGTGGAGCGTGTCATTGATCGCTCGCCAGCCACGCTCCCAATAGCCGGCACCACGTACCGCGCGCATAGCGTCGAGCGTCTTGTCATCGATCGAGCTGTCGTAGTGTTCGCGAAAATGCTCCGCGATCACCTCTCGCGCTCGCCCGGTATCAGCGTGCTCACCCTTGGCGATCATAACCAAACGGTCATAGGCTGCATCGAACCAGGGCCGATACCCTGCGCCGTTGTTTGGTCGCCATTCCTTGAGTCTAGCCTTAGCGCCGAACTCAAGACTGAGCGACGAGCTGAAGTGATTGGCGTCGAGCATGTGATCAAGCGCTTCAACGCCTAGCGCGCGGACGCGGTCATCGGGATTGCTCAACATTCGGTCGATTCTGAGAAGTCGGGTGTCCTGATCGGCGAGAGTTAGGGACAAGATCGGCCAGAAGCGCTCGAGGAGGTGCGGCCGCGCCTTAAACTCATCGCGGGTGTCCCGATCGGCCAGCGTGAAGTCTATGAGCACGTCTATAGCGCGTCCGAACAGGCGCTGTTCATGGGCAAGGTGGACCAGCAATTGGCACAGGTCCCGGCGATGCTCGTTGGGTACGAGCAATCGGTCCCGGTCGCCACTCGCCAATGCCCGCTCGATCGCACCCAGCGCTGCCTCGGGGGCTGCAGGGGCAGCTTGGATGAAGGCGCGATGCATAAGCGGATCGAACTCGACCGGATGTCCGAGCGGTCCCCCTGCAGCGAAGAAGCGCTCAGCAATGGCGATCGCGGCACGCTCATCGTGCAATTGTCCAATGCGTCGCGCAAATGAGGCGAACAACCTTACTGGGCCTCCGGAAAACGTCGCAACGAGCGTATCGGGATCGCTACGGCGAATGCATGGTCCAGCCAGCATATTGGCGAGTGGCGGGGGCATCACCGCGCGCTGTGGCCCTCGCTGCTGCACGACGCCCCAGTCGAGGAATGTGGCGATCGCACGAAAGAAACGCTGAGGGTTAATGTCCGCCAAGCTCGCCAGCACTGGATACTCGACAACGTGCCCGTCGCCATCGGCGACATAGAAGGCGTGGACGAGCGAGGCTGCCTCCGCACAGTCAAGCATCCTGGAGTCGCGTTCTTGGCGTCCGCCCTGAAAGAGCCGCTCAAGCAACTGGCTGTCCTTCAGTTTAGAGAGGTCAATGTCCTCCCCGCCAGCCTCTGCGATCTTAAGTGCGATCCGGGCATTGCCGCCGGAAAATTCAGCGAGGTGCCGGTGCTCTGTATTGCTTAACTTTGGAAAGCGCTGCTTGAGCACTCCTTCCAGGATTTCCTCGCTATTGCAGCCGAGTGTCACAAGCGTACCGGCGGGCTGCTCGCTCAGGACATCATAGTCGATTGTCAGTAGGCTCACCCGACTATTTCCACGCCGCACGATTTCAGCGAGTTGGTCGTGGGTACGCTGCGTACAGTTGTCGACCACCATTACGGCTTCGATGCCGGCCACTGCGATCTGTTCCGCCATCAGGGCCGCGCTCACGGAGAGGTCGAGGCCGGTATCGCCATAGACCGCTCGCTCCTTTGGTAGCGCCGCACCCGCCTCGAGGCGATCGTCGAAAAGGGCTTCCGCAAGGCGTGTCTTGCCCATGCCCGACAGACCGATCAGACGCACAACCCCACCAGGGCGGGCGAGTATCTCGCGCATCGCTGCAACGGCGTCGCGCATCGGCAACTCGCGATCGTGGATCGTCGCTCGTGCAGTGTCGTCCACAAGGTAGAGTTGGCCCGGGTTGTCCGGAGCTGACCAGGCGCCATACCTGCGCCATCCTGCTAGCGGTCGACCGGTCTCCTCGAGTAACCACAACGCGACGCCCAGATGCTCGTTGGACCAACGCGCGATCTTGTCAGCGCCGTAGAAGTCGAGCGCAATTTGATCTGAACCCGCAACATCGGCTAATGCGGCGCGCATGGCGGTAAGCCGCGCGTCACGGCTAGACTTGGAAGGGTCATCGCTGGAGAATACGATATACGCACCTCTGACAGCGGCCAGTTCGGTGAAGATTGAACGTACTACGCCACCGGGGCGCATCTCCTTGGTAAGCTTTGCCGGGCCCATCACCTCGGCCTTAGACTGGAAGTAAATCATGCGCTGTGGAAGCCAACCTTCAGGGTTAGGTGGTCCATTCCAAGCGATGGAACCGTCAACGCCACCGTCGCCTGCGGTTTGGTTCCCTCCTACTGCGATAGCTGATAGCGGAATACTGCGGGCTCGTGCCTCGGCTTCAAGCAATCGACAGAGCAGTTGACGCAACTGCTCGTCCTCAAGCCTTACAATCATCTCCTTGGTGACTTCAAATACGGTCATTGACGTCGCTCGGCTCAGAATCAGCGTTTTGAAAGGGTTATCACAATGGTGGGCTTGCTTAGGAATTTCCGATGAATGCCATTTAACCGATGCCACACACGACGAGAACGCCAACATGAATACTTGCGTCGGTACGATGGGCAAATTCAGAAACGGCAGCTCTTGGACGCAAAGCTGCCGTTCGTTCCCGGTCAAAACGAAAGGGTCACCGTGGCGCTGTGAGCCAAATTGGTTTCCGTCCAGTTCGCTGCCGCTGAGCCGAGGTCTCGCCACATCACGGCAGACCCGTTGGCCTGTTGAGTAGAGGCTAGAAGAGGCGACAAATTCGTATCAACGCCCGTTAATCGTATCCTGATAGCGAGGGCCTCTGAGCCATGTATTCCCAAGGGCCTGCCGAACCTTTTTTCGTGCGTCGTGTCCTTCCGACGCAAGAAAGTTCAACCAACTGACCCGACTATCCTTGTTCTTGAATAAAAACGGCGGCCCCCCCATCAAGTCGGCATAGCGATCATCTGCATTGAGTTGAGCCAAACGGAAAGCGCACCAGGCGTCCTCCTCGGAGACGGCCTCTACAAGCTTTGAACACCAATGGCGCATGTGTAGCGCCGAGTCGAATGATCTGCGCGAGGTCTCGTAGACTTGGGCAAGCCAGCCTCCGGCGGGCGATCGCGACAGATGCTCGCGCCATATCGCCTCAGCCCCATCCGTGGGAATTAAAAAGCCCGCCAGCGTCATGGCCCAAGCGCGATCATAGGGCTTCTCGCCATTAAACCGTTCGGCGACTAGATCCTTCACAAAGCCAAGATGGCCTTTGCGTTGAAGTGCGCGCACGTACCCAAACAACCCCTCGTCCGTATGGACCGCCTCCAACATTTCCAGCCTCACATCGTCAAAATCCGGGCCGGGTGGGAGGTCAGTTGGAAAGCTGCTGGTCAAAGAGGAGGAGAAGCCGCGCCCATGTGTGACCGCTTCTCGCCAGATCTGTTTCACGAAGTTAGGCTGTTGAGGAGCTAATGCCTTCAGGAGCGGCCAGCCCGGCCCGTCCCAGTCTCCGTAAAGCAAGTTGTTTCTGAGGCTATGGTCCGCCCAGACCTTAGCAAGGACTTGATATACTTTTTCGCCGTCGTGGGCGACGAATTCGGCAAAGGCTTCATCGCGTTTGCCGTAGTGGCACCAAGTGCCGCCAATCGAATGACTCGTGCGGGCTGTCTCGAGGGTGGCCGCAATCCAGCGCCAGATACCTGCTTCGGCAGCGGCGCGAAGGCCTGGCCGTTGGTGGAGGAGACGCAAGCAGTACTCTCCGTTCAGGCGAGAGCCTAGCGGCAGGAGTTCGACGTCGGGTAGCGCTCCGAGGACGGAGGAGCCCTCATAAGCTGGGATGGGGGGGAGGTCTTGAGAACTCCACCCAGTGGCGGCTAGCTGCCGCGAGGCCCGCTGGCCCCCGATGGCGTCAGCCAAATCGAGCGAGAGTGTCCTTATATCATTGTCCGCATGCGTGAACGCCTGTGACCAGTCAACCTTCCTTGCCTCGCACTCTGGCCTGTAGCGCTCATTGATCTTCGACAAAAGATGCAGCTTGGTTTTCAACGGCTCGGTAGGGCCCGCGAAATCCAGGGTGTCGATCTGTTCTAGATATTCTTCGACAGTAGGTTCTCGAAGGAGCGTGTCGACGCCGTGTGGCCATGAGGCCATGTCCTGTGTGGTCAGCAAAGCTAGCTGATTGGAAAAGGAGAGAGGCAGCATTCGAAGAGCGATTAGATTCGCGTTGCCGCGCTCTGTTCCTTGGGACTCGATGCGATCCGCAGCCTGGGACGTCTGAGACGATGAGAGAACTGGAAAGACTTTTTGCGCTACTGTCGCGAAATCCAGCCCAGCGGTGGCGCCTGTCTCTGGAGGCCCCGCGTCGATGAAAGCTTTGATTTTGGCCAGCGCTTCGTCCTGCGCCCATCGCAGAGGCGCTACAATCAAGGGGCGTTCGCCGTCGAGCCAGCCTCCGATGTCGCCTGCATCGAGGTTTGAAAGAATCCGGTCGAACTCCGCACGAACAGTACCGGACAGAGCAAGATCCGGATTAGCCGCGAAGTCCACGAGACTGGCAGCAAGTGCTCGATCACTTCCGCGCGCAGCGGGCCCAAAAAACAGTTCACCGCCGTCGATCAAGAGCAGAGGCTTCGGTAACTGGGCCGCTAATCCAGGTCGGAGTTCGGTTGCCCTGATTGCGTCTTCCGGACGACCTGTCGCTTCAAGCAACAAAGCCGCCGCCGATCGGCCAAGTCCGCTATTCAGAGCGATCAGGGCGCCTGCTGTATTGGCGATTGCGTCCACCGTAGTCTTCCAATCGAAGGGGTTATCGCGCAATAGCGCTGCGATCTCCCGAACTCCGTAAGGTCGTCCCGAGACAGCCACGGAGATTGCCCAAGCGACGATGCTTGGGACGAAAGAGGCACGGGGTAGAAAGCCAATCGTGCGAACGGCGCGGTAGAAGGGCGCGACTTTCGGCTCGACCTCTGTTCCCAGTAGATCAAGCCATCCATCCTCACCGCGTCTCTCTAATGCCTTCAGTCGGCGAAGCTGACGCGAGCGCTCGCGATTTGTGAACGCTTCGAACTTGGCATCGGAATGAGTCCGATGCCGCGGCAAACCGATCCGCGTCAGCCATTGTTGGAGACGGGCTTCCACCAAGTCGACGCACTCGGGCTGATCCTCCCACAGCGAGGCCACGCCCCATTCACCAAGCCAGCCCGATCCAGTCGCCCCCGTCTCGAGCAATTCGAGGAAGAGCTCTGGCCTGAAGACATGTAGACGGCGCCAGAAGTCCTGCGCTGCAAGACTGTGGAACTGACGGCTGCCCCAACGTCGAAGGATGTCGCGACAAAGATCAAGGGAGGCGCCCTGTGTAATCAAGACAGTCGCACATGTCCTGAGGACCGGCTCGATGAGATCGTCAGCTTCCCAAGGTTGGAGCAGGCGGCTTACTTCTCCCAGTGCCACCTCGACCGGCCTCGACTGGATTTCGTTAGCCAGTGCAAGGCCCACAGCGAGTGGCAGAGCCTTATCAGTGAAGGTTAGGTCGTGCGGCGACCCTGGGCTCCGTTGGACCCACCCGCCAGAGATCAGCTCGCTAAGTACTCGACGCATCGTTTCCGGCTCGTGACCTGTGACCTCGACCGCGTGGTCGATCACGTTCCTTGCACTTGCGGTAAACGGTTTGTGCGCGAGAACTGCAGCTTCGGCTTCGCGAGCCATCCGAATTACGATGTTCTTGAATGCATCCGGATCGAGCGGCCCGCGCTTCAATTCGTATCGGTTTTGGAAATCTCGCAAGAGGATCAATTCACGGGTAATACGCTTGAAATCGCCGATCTCAGTACCGAGTCTAGTCACATGAAAGGCGGTGCGGGGATGGAGTGCGGCTTCCAAAACCTGTTTAGAGACCTGGCTGATATCAACTTTATGGTTTCTAAGAAACTCGTCCCGTTCGCCGGGTTGGAAATGCGGAACCGAAAATTCGTGCAATTGATCCGTCTGAAGATCATTGAGTTTGGCCCAGCGTTGCCAATCGTCGCGTCGGCAGGCGACGATGATGCGGACAAGTCCCGCCATCCTCGCTTCCAGCAGCGACGCAAACCATCTATCCCAGTTGAACGGGTCCAGTTCGTCGAGACCATCAACCAATACCAAAAGTCTAGGCTGAGGGCCGCCATCAGTCCGCCCTTGCGTCCACAGGCGGAGCCGTCTGCTCCAAAACCCCAGCGGATCCTGGATCCACGAGCCGGCCCTCTTTGCGATTTCCGCGAGGGCTTCGATTACTGCAGTCAATCCGTCATTTGCTTTTGCAGCCGTATCGGACGGGATGACGACTGTTATAGGTCCGCCAGCGATGGCGCCGAGAGTGCGCATGGCCATCAGAGCGGCCCAGGTCTTGCCAGCTCCTTCATCGCCAAGAAGTGCGAGAGCAGTTCGGCCATTGCTCCACCACTCGGAAATGACTCGATCCACGTTAGCACGAACAACGGGCGGGGCCTGGGAGAGGAACGTGGGAGAAGCGCCAGCCAGCTTCCGAGCTGTAAAACGATCCGAGAATATGGCATCCATCTGGGAAGCGGCAGCCTCACGCGCAGGCTCAAACCCCACGTCAGCAGCAGCCAGGTCACGCACTAACGCCTTTAATGCGCCTTGATATCCGTTGGTTTTGGTCAGCGCCGAGAGCTCCGCCCGAGCAGCCACGTCGGTTAGGTAGCAATCAGTGATTTTCCTATGTGCGGCGCACAAAATAGCAAGACGCGGGAGGCCGGCTAACAACGACCAGTCAAGGACGACCAGCCCCCAGCCCTTGCGCTCGGCATGGCTCTTCAGTTCCTCTTGTTCTTTCCCGTGAATTGTCTTTGTTGAGGCGAGCACCCAGCAGTCCAAGCCTGCAAACCGCTGCTCCGCCCGATCCATCTCGCCGAGTAGATGACTTTGATCCAAAGCAGTGCCTTCTGCATACCTTTTTGCTTGCATTGCCCGGCGCGGCGCGAACCCCGGAGAGAGTGTCACTCCGTCCACGCCAGCTTGGTCGCCCGACGACATTAGAGCGAGACGACCGCCTGTCGCGGCATCGATCAGCGCAGCGACAAAGCCCTCGAACCCTGCGCGAGTTGGAGGGAGGTCAAGCAAGGCATTGGCAATTGCGGGGAAAAGCTGGCGGGCAGCAGAAATTGATTTCTTGGCCATGATTTATCGTGCTGCCTAAGCTAGGACGCACCGTCAAGCTGCTAGACGGTCTTGGTAGGTGAAAAGCGGCTGGGAGGTGCCATGTTTCATGGCGCTGCTTCCGACTTATTCGATGGGAACAAAGCCCCTTGGAGGATAGTAACGATATTCCTAACTTCTTGACCGTCTCGTCCCATTTCAGAAATTTCCTGATGCAAGCGCAGCAAATAGGTGGCAGGGTAAAATGGGAAAGTAAAAAGGCGGGGGCGCCGGGTGAACGCAAGCATGAGCCAAAAACTGGCCAGTTACGGCCAGTGGACATACCGTGGTGCCTGGGCGCTTGAGATTACAGCATCTATCATCGGATTGGCCACTGGCTTGGCTTTGGGAGTCCAAGCTTTCGAAGCCAGCCAATCCGCCACGGCAATGGACTTGGTTCTGGCGAGCGCTCCGTTCTTCATTGTTTCGATTGCCGAACTCACCAAAATCCCGATCGCAACGCTTCTGTACAGCGCCTCCTGGTTCTGGAAGCCTGTGCTGTTGATCTTCCTGCTCCTGCTTGCTGGTATCACTTTCGAAACCGTGCTGCTTGGCCTGGAGCGGGCAGGCACCCTTCGTGAACTGCAATACGAGGAGATCGCTGACGAGATTGACACTCTCACCCGGGAAAACGCAAAGCTGACCGCCTCGGACGAAGCGGCAAAACAGACGGATCAGGTTGCCAAAGCAAAGGCCGATCTCGAGGAGGTTGGCACGCTTGCCGACAATGCGCGAAAGGAAACTCAAGCGCGCATCGGCGATGTCGACGCGGAACTGCAGGCAACAACGGCACTGACGCCCGAGGCGGCAAAGGCAAGGGAACAGCTTAAGGACCAGGAGCAAAGGCGCACGGACCTGGTCGCTGAAAGAGACACCAGGGTCAAGCAAGCGGTCGAGGAATTTGAGCGACAAAGGGACAGTTACGTCGAACGGATCAAAGACGCCAGGGAAAGCGGCGACACGGCATCGGCAAAGCACTGGGAAGACGAGATCGGAAAGCTCGCCAATCCACGCACGAAGACGGAGGCAAAGTACGAGCCACAGATCCAGGACCTTGATCAGCAGATCGCCGCAACGCGCGTTGAGTTCGACCGGCTGAGGCTGCAAAGCCCCAAGATGACCGATGGACAGAAGCAGGTGCTGCAAAATCGGCGTGCGGATCTGGAGAAGTCACTGGACGAGATTTCGACCGATTGGGAGCGGCGGCTTTCTCAAGCGCGAGAAGACCTGTCCGCGGCGCAGAGCGCCGAAGCGGCCGAAGGAAAGGTAGTGGCAGCAAATCAGGCGAGACGCGACGAGATAGCAAAGCAGCTTAACGAGCTTGAGAAGAGGCGAATCCCGCTGGCTCGGACTGATCAGATCCGGCGAATTGCAGCGCGATGGTACGGCGAGAAGCCTGAACAGGTAAGCGAGGGCGAGGCAGGAAAGATAGCGGCCATTTGGTTTGGTTCGCTTGCGGTCATCGCCGGCCTTGCCGGACCGATCACCGCGATGGTGGCTCTCGGTCTGCAGCGCATCGCTGCACAGGCTGAATCTCGTTCCGAGAACCCGTTATCACGTCTGATCAGGCGCCTGCTTCTAAGATGGCGCTGGCAGCGAGTGCGAACGGTCAAAGTGCCGGTCGAAGTGCCCGTGGACAGGGAGGTGGAAAAGCGCGTCGAGGTCCCCGTCGAAAAAGTGGTGAAGGAGATCCTCTATGTTCCAGTCCTCACCGACGATCCAGACGCGCTGCGCAAAGCACTGAACGAGGATTTGCCGGCCGAGGTCGTGGGTCTCGTCAAGGTAGCAGCTAAGGGCGGTCGCAAACGTGCTGGTCCGGCATAATACTGCACTCCTCGAAAAGGCGGTCGACCTGGTCGTCAAGCAAGCGGCCATTCCCACTTTGGAGGCTGAAGCTGCAGCCTACGACAGGATGGCCCGTGCTAATGCCTTCCGCAGGATGATGACGGGCGCAGCCGTGGCGGTTGCTGCTGTCGGCATTGGTTACGGAGCAGCATTGTTCTTCGGGCGTGAGATCAGACCGCCTGTCGCGCCTAATAAGGCGATCGAGAAGCGCACCGACAGACTCGATCCGTCCGACACGACCACACAACCCAAGTCGGAGCGAACCAATCCACCTAAGGAAGCAAAGCCGGCCGATCCTCCATCGGCACCGCTGCCCAACAAGCCTGATAAGGTGACTGAGGATTTCAACAAGTTCCTCACGAAGGAGGTCGACTTCCGGGGTGCTCACTGGACGCTTACATCGGGGCACTATTTCACCGAAGAGAACGATCCCACTTGGGATCGGGCGTGGTGCTACACCCGTCGGCTCGTCAACGGCGTTGATGTCAACACAGACCTTGTAAACCGGGTGACGCCAACAGCCACGCCCCAAGCTCCCATCGCGCCACCAGCGACACTCGCATCAGTTGGATTGGACGACGATTCCGCCAGGGAACTTGCATCGAAATGTGCGTGGCTCGACGGCAAGGCTTTCAACCCCGCAGACTTCGAGCCCCCATCTGGACGAGCCGAAGCGGCCAAGAAGCTCATCGCGCAAGATGGTTGGGACGCGATGGGCTTCGACCTTCCAGGAATGCCGCTCATGAACCTCTCATTCGACCAATGCCAGACCAGATGCGAAGGTGACGATCAATGTCAGGCCATCACCTATGACAAGAAGCACTCCGCGTGCTTCCTAAAAGGCGATGCCTCGATCCTGGTAAGAGCTCCGGACGCTGCCATGGCGGCAAAGCCCGCGGTCGCGAGCAAGGTCCAATATTCCAGCCTCGTCTTCTACAAGAATACGGTTGTCGTGGGCGATTCCTATTCGAACGAGCCCAGTAATTATGCCAGTTGCGTGACCGCTTGCGCCGTGGACCAGAAATGCATGGGCTTCAATTTCGATAGTCCAAACAACATGTGCTCGATGCTTGACCAAGTGTCTTCGCTCTCTGTCTTCAAGGGCGTGGCTTCGGGAACAAAGGCTGCCGGCAACGAATGATCCGACGCGAGACTAAGCAGTGTGCGGCGCCACTGGCGAGCACGCCATGACCCTGACGCTCGTCCCAATAGATCATGGAGAACTCTGCTACGGCTGGGCTTGGACCATCGACGATGAAGACGTGCTCGCCGAGCGTGTCGCACGCATCGTGCTCGGCCAGTATCGCCACGTCGCCAAGATCCTGAGCGGTGCGGGCGTGCCAGGTCCCGCTGCCAATGCCGAGCAGGCGTATGCAGCGATCAAGCAGCTGACCTTGGCCGAGGGCGAAGATCCCTGGCACAGGGACGGCTGGCTGTTCCAAGCGATATCGTGGATCGCCGCGCACCAGCAGCCTTCTGCCTCGCTCACCCGGATGCCGCATATTCGTAAGGCCGACAAAGGCTTCGACGGGATGCAGCTAGAATTGAACGAAGCTGGCACTGCGGTCACGGCGGTTGTCGTCTTCGAGGACAAGGCAACAGACAAGGCCAGAGACACCATCCGCGATGATGTCTGGCCGGGCATTGTCGCGCTCGAAAAGGGCGAGCGGTTGAATGAACTCAGCCAGGAAGTGAGCGCGATGCTCGACGCGCGTGCCGCCGCCGATCCCGAGTTCGACCTCGATACAGCGATCGCCAACACACTTTGGCACGATGCCAGGCGCTATCGCGTCAGCATCACCATTGGTGACACCCATAACAATGCCGACGCCCGCGCGAAGCTGTTCAAGGGCTTCGACGACTCCGCGCCGGGCGCTGCCGCCCGCCGCCGAGCCGACACCATATACCTTCCCGCGATGCGCAGCTGGATGGCAAGCTTCGCCGCGCGCGTGATCGTCAAGATTAAGGCCATCGCCAATGTTTGATCCGACGACCGCGGCACTGATCCGGGCGGCGCCTCCACTCGAGGGGCTCGATCTCGAAAATCTGCCGAAGCGGCTGACAGAGGCATTTGCCGACATAGTCTCGGCGCGCATTCGCTTGCGCGGCGCTACCGCCGAAGCGGACGATGAAGCGTTTCTGGCAACCGTCGCCGAGCTTCGCCGCATCGCTGCCGCCCACGAGACCTATGCCGCCTTGCTGCCCGACCGCGAAAACCGTGCCTCGGCGGCCTTCGTCGCGGCTTCAGCACACCAAGCCGTCTCCCTATCGCTACGCGGAGACCACACCCCCAGCCAAGTCGACACGGCGTTGGTCAGCTCTGACGTTTGCGCCACATTGCTTTTTCTTCTGGCGGAAGCGCATGCCGATGCGGCCGAAGCCGCCAAGCGCATTGTGCCTGCACCGGACGCCGGGCCGATCGAGCAAGACCTGTTGCGCGCGATCCGCAATCTTGCCCAAGGTCGGCTCGGCGAGATCGTCGATACCGACGAGCCTGAGATTGATGTCAATGGCGACGATCTCGGCTTCCGCGCTCTCGATGCGCTCCGCCTGCTGCTTCTGCGCGGCATCACCAGTCTCGCGCGGCAGCTGCGCCTGCGCGTCGACGTCGCGCCCGAGGTGGGCGGCGTGGTGCCCGCGAGCGAGCTGTTTGTGCAGGTGCGCGCCCTAGCAAGCGAACCGATCGATGGCGCCGGCGTGGCCGGCGAGACGCTGCTCAGCCTCTATCCCGGTCCTTTGCACCTCGCCAACCTACTGCTCGGGCTAGAGGGCGACCTGCTCGGAACTGCTCTGAGTCGTATTCCGACGCCGGGCGGGGTCGATGACAACGGCTGGTGGCAAACGCTCCGCCGCATGGCCCGGCAGCGACCCTATCTCTGGCGCAACCACCGCGAAGCGGTTGCGAAAGGCTATTTAGAACAGGGCGTCTCATCGGCAATCAGCTTTCCGACCGGTGGCGGCAAGTCGACGCTCGCCGAGCTTAAGATCGCCACCGCGTTGCTGCGCGGCGAGCGCGTAATCTTCCTCGCGCCCACACATGCGCTCGTTGGGCAGACCCAGCGATCACTGAAGGGCACGTTCCAGGACTACAGTATTCTTGCCGACGTCGACGAGGATGTCGGCATTGGTGATGTCGTCGTGCTCGGCGAAGTCACCGTCATGACCCCCGAGCGCTGCCTGATGCTGCTGTCGGTCGATCCCGATGCGTTCACGGATCTCGGTCTGATCGTCTTCGACGAATGCCATTTGCTTCATTCGCGCGACGATGATCGAAGCAGGCGCGGGCTTGATGCGATGCTCGCCGTGCTCAACCTTACGCGCCTCGCCCCTCACGCCGATTTGCTGCTGCTTTCTGCTATGATGAAGAACACGCAGGAGATTGCCGGCTGGATTCAGTACATAACCGGCCGCCAATGCCTGACACTGGACCTGAGCTGGAAGCCAACGCGGCAGGTGCGGGGTTGCGTCGTTTATCCCGCCGAGCAGATTAAAACGCTCAAAGCTATCCTGGCTCAGGCCCGCATCGACTATCCCGATCACGACAAGCCGCCTGTCTCTGTAAATGATGCGTTGCTGGCGCAGCCCTTCGGTTTGTTCAGCCTCCTGCAGACCTGGTCGACCACCGACCGCAGCGACTATGCTCTGCTGCAGCTCCTCGGCGACGGCCGCTTACTGTCGGCCGGCCGGTCTAAGCGCGGTAACTGGTACCTCACCCCCAACGGCAACCAGACAAGTGGCGCAATTGCCGCCGCTGCAGCGATTGCGGGCATGAAGACATTGGTGTTTGTCCAGACCACTGTCTTTTGTGAGAGCTGTGTCAAGGATTACCCGGCCCGCGTCGCCGCTAGCCAGATCACGCTTACAGAGGAAGAGCAAAAATGGCGCACCCTTGCCGAAGAGGAGATGGGCGGAGCTGGTTACTGCTACATGAAGCTTGCCGCTGATGGCACGCTTAGGACTGGGACCGCCAGCCATCATGCGCTGCTACTGCGCGAGGAACGCGAACTGCACGAAAGCCTCTTTCGCCGTCCGGACGGGATCAAGGTGCTTTTCGCGACCTCGACGCTTGCTCAGGGCATGAACCTGCCGAGCGAAGTTGTCATTATCTCGGGGGACAGCCGGTTCGATCCACAGGCCGACAAGATGCAGAAGCTTGAGGCACATGAGCTATTGAACGCCGCAGGACGTGCAGGACGCGCCGGCGAAGGTGCGCAGGGTTTCGTCTTGCTTGTGCCCAGCAAGGTCATCGACTTCGACGATCAGAATAACCAGATTAATGGGCATTGGATGGAGCTGCAGGCAATCTTCGAGCAGGCCGACCAATGTCTCGTCATTGATGATCCGCTGAAGGTGGTGCTCGACCGCATTCACGACGGCATCACTCAGACCGGCGCCTCAGCCTATCTCTTGAGCAAGCTGCCGCTGGCAATCGCCGGGGCCGAAGGCGATCCCGCTGTGGTGTTGCTCAACAGGAGCTTCGGCGCCTACCGCGCCCTAGTTGCCGCTGATGCCGAATGGCTGAGCACAAGGGTTGCCTCGGCTCTAGCCGCACGAGCCACTCTCGAGCTGCCTGAATCTGACCGCTGGATCAAACAGGTATCTGGCGCAACCGGACTCTCTATCGAGTTGCTTCAGCAGATCGTCGAACGGCTCGATGCCGGCGCCTTTTCCGGAACGGCTCTCGAGGCAGTGGTGGCGCTGCTCGATTGGCTCGACGCGCATCCGAGCCAGTTGCTCAGTCTCGTGCGACCTGAGAGCCTAGAAGAGATGTTCGGCACGCCCTATAAAAAACTAGCCGATGACGAGGCGCGCGGAAAATATGCTTTGTTCTTGCTGCGTAAACTTTGGCCGATTTGGATGTCAGGGGCGCCACTATGCGAGCTCGAAAAGGCATTTCTCGGACGCAGCACAAATCTCAAGCAGTGCAAGAATGCCCGCCAGTTTGCGTCACGGCTCGTACCCGATCTTGCGTTTTTAGCGGGCCTTCCTGGACGCCTGCTCGCAGCGCGGTTACGCGCCGCCGGAGACGAGACACCCGTCTCCACCGTCTTGGCTACATTAAGCGGGGTCGTACGCGAAGGCTGTGATAGTCCCGACAGTTTGGCAGTACGCCTCCATTTGACACGTTCGGTGTCGCGCGTTGCTGCCCGCAAACGTTACGATGCTATTCGCCAGCACATTCAGCCGGGCAGTCCCAACGAGAGCTTTGAGGACACGCTGGAGCGCATCCGCAATGCCGATATCGTCGCCGGCTTCGACGATCTCGATCATCTCGACGGGGCTGGTTGAACAGTCGCTCGGCCCGCCCTCGTCAGCTCACCGAGAGGTGACGTTGCTCCAGGAGTGCGATCGCTCGGATCGCATTGCTCCCCAACGAGTCGAATTTAGCAGGATGCGCGCGGGAAAGCATAGGAAGCAATGCTGCTCCCCGCGACAACGTGCACGGCAGCGGTCGTGGACAGTGAACTTTTAGCCCTCCGTCGCGCTGGACGCTCGAGGTGATCTCCGGTGGACCGTCGAGATACCCACCGCAAAGGCGCTTCGCGCGCCATCCTTACCCAGCCCGATCCTCATCCCGATCTGAAAACTCGGGCATGATGTCGCCGGCCAGCAGCTTCTTCTTCGACAACAGCCCGGCGTCCTCGAGCGCCTCGAAATCCGGCAGCTGGCGCAGCGTGTCGAGCCCGAACTGCGACAGGAAGTTTTTGGTCGTCACATAGGTGTAGGGCGCGCCCGGCTGTGGGCTGCGCGGCCCCGAGGCGATCAGATCCTGCCCGCGCAGCACGCCGATCAGATCGCGCGAAATCTCCTTGCCGAAGAAGGAAGACAGCTCGCCGCGGGTGATCGGCTGGAAATAGGCGATGCACATCAGGACAAGCGCCTCCGACTGCGTCAGCTCTTTCGACCCCTGCCCCGGGGCCGTGCCGAAGGCAGCATGGATGACATCGCCAAAAACCTTTTTGGTGCGGTGCTGCCAGCCGCCGCCGACCGACACCAGCTCATAAGGGCGGCCAGCGAGCTCCGCGCGGATGTCGTCGATGACCAGATCCAGATTGCAGTTCTTGCCGACTACGCGCGTCAGCACCTCGCGCGGCACGGGTTCGCTGGCGGCAAAGATCACGGCTTCAACGCGGCCCATCCACTCGCGCCAGCGCAGTTCCGGCGGCAGGTGCTCGAGCTCGGTGTCCAGCAGCGCCGGCTGATCGTTCGGCTTGCGGCGGGCGGACGCTTGGTTCATCGCTAGAGCCCAAACAGCCGGAAGGTGGTGCGGCCCGACAGCTCGCGCACGCCCTCCAGTTGCTGGAGGCGCTCGAACAGGCGTCGCGCCGCAAAACGTGACAGGTTCTTGGTCGTCAGCGAGCCCGGGACGGCATCTTCATTCAGGAGCAAAAAAATCACGTCGCCGGCTCCCTTGGCGCGCAGTTTTGGCGCCACTGCCAAGAGCTTTTCGGCGCGGCGCGACAGCTCGGCCGCCAGCCGGCAGGCCTCGGTCGCCGCTTGAACCAGCGCCAGGCAGACCGCGCGCTCGAAACCTTTTTGCCCAGTTCGGATGCACTTGCCGCCGTCGGCCTCGAAGCGGAAGGCCGGGCCAAAGGCCTGCGCCATCAGCAGCGGCAGCGGCCGCGGCCAGCGCAGGCTTTGCGCCAGCACTAGGTCGGCCAACCACCAGGCGAACAGTTCAGCATCGGGCCGCATGGCGACCACGTGGGCGGCGATCGCGGCGGCGGCGAATGGCGCCGGCCGCTGCGAGGCCGTCACTTCTTCGATCTGCATGCAGAGGTCGGCGAGCGCCTCGTCGTCCCAATGGAGGCCGAGCAGCTCGGCCACTTTTGCCAGCCGATCGGCGCTGACCGCCGGCGGCTGCAGCGCCAGCTGCCGCCAGGCGCCAAGGATGGCGCCGGCGGGACCGGGGTCGGCGCCGGCGGGGCAAAGCTGCCAGGCGTCGCGCAAGGCGGCTGCATCCTCGGCGCGGCCGGCGAGCCGCATGCTGGCGGCGGCGCATTTGAGCGCCAGGCGCTGGCGCCAGGCGCCGGCCCAGGCGGGCTGCGCCCGGGCAAGCGTGTCAAGCGCGCCCAAGGCGGCGCCGGCCTGGAAGGCGGCGTCGGCGTCGCTCGGCCCACCGCCGCCGGCCAGCACCCAGGAGGGGACAGTCGGCGGCGCCGCGGAACTGGCGGTCGCGGGATCGAGGCGAATCATGGTTGCGAGGGTAAAATGCCTGTGCGCTTTACACCATCAATTTCGGCCATAAACGCACAGCTTGTCGGCAACACAAAACGAATGATAATATTGCCTTATCATTCGTTTTCGTCTTTATAGAGGAAATGGCCGTTTTCAGCGAGCTGAAGCCCGAAAATAGCGCCGCGCGCGCCTCCGGACCGTCCCACAGCACGGGGGCGGATGACGATGTTTCGGCCGCGCGGCTGTCGGCCAACGGCGCGCCCTCAGAGGTGCCCGCTGGCCTTCAAGGTTTCGGCAAAAGTCTTGAGCGGAACGACAAGCGTCATTGGACGGTCATTCAGCGGCTCGGCGCCATAGCTCGCGTACCAGCTCGCGGCTCGACTGCTTTTGGCGTCGATGATCATCAGCACACCGCCGACTTCCTCAGTAACGCGGATGCAGCGCAGCGCGGCGGCGAGCAGAAGCTGACCACCAAGCCCCCTGCCCGCCACCGATTTGTCGACAGCAAGCCGCGCCAGCAGAAAGCCCGGCACATCGTGTCGCGCCAGACCCTTCGTCATCGGGGGAGGAACCGCGTGGTGTTCGACCGAGGCCGGAGCCAGACTGTAGAAGCCAAGGATTTTTTCCGGTGCATCGTCGGGAACCGCACAGAACGACTTCACAGCGTTCTGCTCATGCCCTTGCCGTGCGAACCGCTGCAGGAAGGCATTCATCTCGACATCGCCACAGTCAAAGGCTTTCCGGTCGTGCGACCGGGCGATCGCCTCCTCATGCCAGGGCGGAAGGCTCACAGGGTCTTCGGAAGCGCGGCCGCCGCCGCACGCAACTTCGCGTTCGGCTTCGGAGGATTGTCCAGAAGCTCAAGGATGCGGCCAAAATCCCGCTCGGATACCTTTATGGTGTCAGCTTCGGCGATTACGGTTTCGGCTTCGCGCAGCGCGGATTGGGTGACGAAGCTGGTGAGATCGGTATGGCGAAGCGCTGCGGCGCGCAAGAGGCGCGCCTTCACCTCCGGCCTTACCCGGATGTTCATCCGATCAGTATCATCAAGGGCTGCCCGGGCCATCGCTTGGATTCCCACGTTACTTGAACAGCATAGATACATCTGCCGGATCGCGATTGCAACTACGTACGCATTGAATGTGTACAGAATGGAGGCGTCTCATGAGTCCTGACGAGGACGACCTTCCCGACATCATCGATATGGTTGTGGAGATGGGGCGCGCAGAAGAAGAGCCACCGGCAGTCCCCTCCCCTCCCCTTCCAGCAGCGACGCGTGTCATCGAGCGCCTTCCCAGCCATCTGGAGGACCTCGCCGGCCGCGCACGCGACTATGTCGAGGCGGCGAGCTCGGCCAACACACAGCGGGCCTATGCATCGGACTGGAAGCATTTTTCCAGCTGGTGCCGGCGGCAAGGCGTCGAGATGTTTCCGCCCGATCCACAGGTGGTCGGCCTCTACATCACGGCTCAAGCCTCGGGCACGGCGACCGGCGACAAGAAGCCGAGCTCGGTGTCGACGATCGAACGCCGGCTCTCCTCGCTGGCCTGGAATTACGCCCAGCGCGGCCGGCCGCTGGACCGCAAGGACCGCCACATAGCAACCGTGATGGCCGGCATTCGCAACAAACACGCAGCCCCGCCTCGGCAGAAGGAGGCGATCCTGCCGGAGGATCTGATTGACATGCTGGAAACACTCGACCGCGGAAGCTTACGCGGCTTGCGCGACCGCGCCATGCTGCTCATCGGCTTTGCCGGCGCTCTTCGTCGCTCCGAGATCGTGGCGCTGGATGTCGGCCGCGACCAGACCGAAGATGGCCGCGGCTGGATCGAGATCCTAGAGAAGGGCCTCCTGATAACCCTACGCGGCAAGACGGGCTGGCGGGAGGTCGAGATCGGCCGTGGGTCGTCCGATCTAACCTGCCCCGTGGTGGCGCTGGAGACCTGGCTCAAGCTCGCGCGCATCGCACACGGACCGCTATTCCGCCGCGTGACCGGTCAAGGCAAGGCGGTCGGGTCCGAGCGGCTTAACGACCAGGAGGTCGCCCGGCTCGTCAAGCGGACCGCGCTGGCGGCCGGTGTGCGCGGCGACCTGCCCGAGGGCGAACGCGGCATGATGTTTGCCGGCCATTCGCTCCGGGCCGGCTTGGCCTCCTCGGCCGAGGTCGACGAACGCTATGTCCAGAAACAGCTCGGCCACGCGAGCGCGGAAATGACCCGCAAATACCAGCGGAGGCGCGATCGTTTCCGGGTCAATCTCACCAAGGCGTCGGGATTATAGAAAAGCCCCCTCCCCTGCTCAATGCGATGCACCGGCAGGTTCTTTGGCCGTCTCCCTCTCGGACAACAGGGCTCGCAACACGGCCTCAGGCTCTTTCTCCATGATGCGAAGCAAGGTGCGCGCGGCGCCGCTCGGCTGCCTTTTCCCCTGCTCCCATTTCTTGTAGCCGGACGGGCTGGTCCCCAGCACGGTTGCCATCTCGTCCTGGGTCAGGTCGAGCCTCATGCGGATCGCTTTTGCATCCGCGCCGCCAACTTCCACACTGTGCACCTTGATGCCGCGAACGTCCTTGCCTTGCGCATGAGCCAAAGCTTCCGACATCGCCTGGACCAGATCGGCGCCTAATTTCGTCATTTCACTCATCCCCTCATTGAACAGCTCAGCTGCCTGCTTGATGAACAGTGGTGTCTCGGCAACTGTCTGCATGCAGTCCATATAACCCAATGGGTTACCAAATTGAGCGGGAGAGGGCGAAAGTCAATGACAGACGGGCAGCCAACGTATCGATCGCGCGCCGATCCGATCTCATTGCCAGCACAGCCACGCTGGCCGATACAGGGCGAAATGATCGGGACATGGCTACCAGCCCTTTTTCTTCATGCTGTCGCGCAGTGCATCGCTGATATCCAGCGAGCTGCCCACGGCATTCACCCCGCTCCCTTGGCCTATCGGAGGTTCCTCCGCCCCTTTCCCGGCAGCAGCCTTCTCAAGCGCCCCGACCCTGGCATTGAGCAACGCGGTGATCATGGGCCACACCGAGAATTTCTGCGCCCGCGCCTTCTCTGTGAGATCCCGCAGATAGCCGCCGCAACTACGAATATGTTCGGCCCGTTGCAGAATCGCAGCCAGGGTAATCGACGCATTTTGGGAGCCCATGACCTCTACCGCCTCCTGCCAGGCGCCTGGGCTGACCCCGATCGTTGGCCGCGCCCTGTCGGCGGCCGCTGCAAAGTCTCGCCAGGTCCGGATTTGCGTCCCCTTCGTGTAGTTGGCGATGTCAGGGCAGGCGCTCAGCACCATTCCCAAGGGCACATCCCGTTGTGGCAGGCTGCGCACGTTGTCGTTATGCTCGGCGTCGCGGCCGGCTTCAATGTTATTTCCTGAGCTATTTTCAGATTCACCGGTAGGATTATGATTTGGGTTTGAAATTTGTATGTGGCGTCCAGAACGGGACTCATTGGCGTCCGGATTCTGCGATTCTACGAACAATTCCAATGTCTGATGCACGTCGGCCCAGAGGTCTTCGAGTTCCCCTGCTATGGTCTCCAGAACCTGCCGCGGCGCCGTGCGCGGGAGCCCCCCTATGATCGCTTCGTAGCGACGCTGAAAGCTGCTCCAGTTGCCGGGAACGCTCTCGTTGATGCCAACGTCAATCAGCTTGACCACGTCGCGCCGACAGATGGTCAGCCTCTCCTTGACCCGGCGGAACGCCTTGCGCTCGATCGCAACTGCCTCCGCGAGTTCCCTAAACTCTTCGGCGCGCGTCAAGATCGGCGACAGATCGAAGCCGTAAGCCTGCTCGATTGCACCGCTCTGCCCCTTCCTGGCGAAACGCTTGCCGTTCGGGCTGTCGCGGCGGATGATCAGGCCGCAATCCACCAGGACGGCGATATGACGCCGCAGCGTGGTTGCCGGCATGCCGTTGGCGCGACGGATGAGCTGCTCATTCGACGGAAAGACGACCAGGTTCTCGTCTCCAGCCAGTTCCTCGCCGCGATGGAACGTCAGCAAGGCGTTGAGGACGGCCAGAGCGCGATCCGTTGCCCCAAGCGCTTCCTTAGCCTCGCGTATGTCGCGGAAAACCTGCCACTTCGAGACCTTAGCGTCTTGATCTACAATCTTCGCCGAAACCTGGCTTGAAATCAGGCCAAGTGTCATCGGCCGCCGCCCAAAGGGCGTCGTTGCAATATGCGTCCCCATCTTCCTTCACCTATCGCTAGGCAAAAGAATTAGGCCCGCCGAAAACGGCGTTTGCCCCTCACGGGACTCTTGACTGTGATTCCGGGAAATGCGATTCTCTAGGTGTTCAATCTTGAGAAGGGCTTCCGGAACTCGTTTCGGGGGCCTTTTTCCTTTGCGGTTACGGTTCCTCTCTCGGTTGCGTCGAATCCCGCCGAAACGTCTCGTAGAGACGATCAAGGTTCTCCGACAAATAGTCGCCAAACGCACGCGCTTCGGAGCTCTTGGCCTTGATCGCCAAAGTGAAGCGTTTCGCGTCTGTGGTTATGTCAGCCGAAAGGGATCCCCCCTTCGGCGCCCAGCTTCGCTTTTGCGGGCCGGACTGGGTGCGCTTTCGAGAAGAGGCTGTTTTCAGCCGCCGCACGAGAAGATCGAAGCGAGCATCGCTCGGAAGGGCCGAAAAGCCATCCTCATTGACCACCTCTGAAGCAATATCGTGGTTCGATGGCTTGTCCATGAGCAGCTTGAGCTCATACCAGCGATCGCGACCAATACCCTTGGCCTCGCCAATCGCCGCGAGAATGTCTGCGGGGAGGGCTGCCACCGACAGCATCTTCGACAGGGTCGTGCGGTCGATCGAAAGCGCCTTGAGGATGGTTGCATTGTCCTCGTCGTAGCGGAGCCGAGCCAGATCCGCGGCAAAGAGCGCGCGTTCGACGAAAGGCACGTTAGCGCGAGCCGAGTTCTCTTGCCCGAGCGTGAGGACGTGTTCACGATCCTCCATCTGCTTGATGACGGCTCGCACCTTTCGACCAAGCGCCTTGGCGACCTGAACGCGCCGGTGTCCAAAAACAACCATGTAGCGCCCGGTTGCCTTTGGATGCGGTCTGACCAGGATAGGGGAATTCTGGCCGTTCTCTCGAATTGCCTCGAGGAGCTCGCTGAACTCCTGTTCATTGTCGGCACGCCTGTCGCGGACGAAGGAGACATCGACCACGTCAGGCTCGAGCTCGACAATGGTCTCTCCCGAGGCGAGCTTGTCCGCGCGCGACGCCATTTCGTCCAGCGTGCTTAGAATCGATCGAGACGCGCCCCTCGCCGCATATTCGACGACCGAACGCTCGACGGGTCTCTCGTCGCCTTCCAGAATGTTAGCGAAGGGGTTTTTACGAGCCATCGCGCGGTCTCAAAGATCTCTTATGCTGTTGAAAACACCGTAATTTTTGACCGTTTTGACGGCAGTCAACATCACAGCCGGCCCCAAGCCTTATGAACCAGACCTTGTATTTCGAAATTTACTGCATCCAGCGCTTCAATCGCACGGTCGTAGGTGTCGCGATTGAAGTTCGCACGCTCGACTTCGTACAGCGTTTGCTTGGTCAAGCCGGCGTCGGAAATTGCTGTCGACTTGACCATGGGACTCTTCAGGATCTCCTCGGCCAGGATGGATTGCATGAACCCCAGCATCTGCGTCTGGGGGACATCAGTCGGCTCAAAGCGAGTGATCAAGTAGCGGAGCCAGTCGATCTTTACTGGCGCACCTTTCTCACGGATGGAGGCGACGAAATTGCCCAGCATGAGCAGGAATTGGCTCATCGACATCAGGTCCAGCATCTGCGGATGCACCGTAACGAGGACCGATGTGGACGCGGTGAGCGCCGTCAAAGTCAGGAAGCCGAGCTGCGGCGGGCAGTCGATGACAACGACATCGAACCGGTCATCCACTTCTTCTAGTGACCGCCCAAGCCGGCTGTAGAACCTCTTGCCTTCGTTCGAACTCTGCATGGAGAGGGGCGTGTCGAACTCGTACTCCTGCAATTCAAGATTGGCTGGAATGATGTCGAGCAGGGGAAAGTTTGTGGGCAGAATCACGTCCGCTATGGATCGGCGCTTCTCATCATATCGGATTGCATCGTAGAGCGACGGATTGCCGTCGAGTTCTGGTTGGAACCCGTGCAATGCCGACAGGGACGCTTGCGGATCGAGGTCGATCGCCAAAACCCGGTGCCCGGTAAGTGCGAGATGCTGCGCGAGATGCGCAGCTGTCGTGGTCTTTCCAGAGCCGCCTTTGAAGTTCACAACTGCGATGACTTGAAGCTTCTCGCCAGGCTTCCGGGAAGGGACATACTTCTTGGCGTCAGAGCGACCGTTCTTGTCGAGATAGTGCCGCAGCTCGATCATCTGCTCGGCGGTATAGAAGCGCCGTCCGCCAGCCGCTATAAGTGGCTCAGGGCCTTTCCCTTCGAGGTGGAGACGCTTGAGATTGTTCGGGCTGATTCCGAGGTAATGTGCGACCTCCGACATGGGGAAGCGGCGCAGCGTCTTCTTCGCGTTTGGCGGAAACTTCTCCAGTCGCAGCTGGTCGAGTTTACGGGAAATCTCGGCGCCTTGCGCCAGGATCTTTTCGTCAAATTCGAAAGGTGGAAGCGCACTCATTCGGACCGGCTCCGGGAAGAAAATAGCGCCAGAATGCGGTGATCCGGCCAATTTGGCGCCAGTATGTCCGATTCCCCCCTCCTGGCAAGGAGAATAGAGTTAACAAGTAGTTAACGCCACTCCCAAGAACTCCCGATCCGGCAGACTCAGGATTCCGATTTCTCCTTTTGTTTCCGGTATTTAGCCAAGCCGTTGCATTCTCAAAGCCTTCGCAAGCACCCCCGTTAATTCTCGGGGGTAGACCACCTGGAAGTTGGAGGCCTCCGCCAATTCGAGACGCGCCAACCCCTCCGTAGACCCGACTCAGGGACTGTAGAATTCTACAGCTCCAGCAGCGTGGCCATCTGTGATTAATGAAGCCTCATCGCAATCAGTGAGGGGCTTCGGCGAATGCTGGCACGCGCAATACGCAATGGCTCGGGGAAGAGAGACCGAGAACTCATCGATGCCTATTGTCGACTGCGAGCGGTCATATTTGCTGACCGATTGGAGTGGAACGTGCATGTCCGCAACAACCGGGAAACCGACGAGTTTGACCTGCTCGATCCGACTTACATCGTGGTGACATCGGACGACGGCGCCATCATAGGGGGTGCGCGCCTGCTTCCCGCACTTGGGGACACAATGCTGGAGCGGACGTTTCCGCAATTGCTCGCGGTCGGCCGTCTCAATGCGCATGCCAGATTGATCGAAAGCTCGCGTTTTTGTGTCGACACCACATTCAGCGAGGGCAGGGGAGGGCCGCTGCATCAGGCAACGCTCACCATGTTCGCGGCCATCATCGAATGGTCGATGCTGAACGGATATACGGAGATCGCCACCGCGACAGATCTCAGGTTCGAACGGATCCTCAATCGGGCCGGCTGGCCGATGAAGCGGTTGGGAAAGCCCTGCCGCATCGGCAGCACGATCGCCATCGCCGGGATACTGCCGGCTGACCGGGCGAGTTTTATCCAGGTTTGTCCGCCAGGCTACAGGTCGGCGTTTCAGGCCACGCGGCGGCAGGCAGCTTGAGGCCATCGGTGACCCTTCTTCGATCGCACTCGCGGCTTGTCCGCAAGCTTCAGGATGCATTGGGCGACCATCTGTGCCTGGCACTCGATGACGCCACGGTTGTCGAGATCATGCTGAATCCAGACGGCAAGCTGTTCATCGAACGGCTCGGGCAGGGCGTTGCACCAGCCGGGGAGATGACGCCGGCGGCCGCGGAGATCGTCATCGGAAGTGTAGCGCACGCTCTCCAGTCCGAAGCAGATGACGAGCAACCAATCATCTCCGGCGAGCTGCCGATCGGCGGCCACCGCTTCGAGGGACTGTTGCCGCCAGTCGTGTCGGCGCCGGCCTTCACAATTCGCCGGCGTGCCTCTCGGCTTATCCCGCTCGACGACTATGTCACGAAGCGGGTCATGACCGAAAAGCAGGCGTCTGTGCTTCGCAACGCAATCGCGTCTCGCTTGAACATCGTCATCTCCGGCGGCACGGGCTCCGGAAAGACGACGCTCGCCAATGCGGTCATCGCCGAGATTGTCCAGCATTCGCCCGACGACCGGGTCGTCATCCTCGAGGATACAACGGAGATCCGGTGCGCGGCCGAGAACGCCGTCTGCCTGCATACAAGCGACACGGTCGATATGGCGCGCCTCCTGAAGAGCACGATGCGGCTTCGCCCTGACCGGATCATCGTAGGCGAGGTCCGCGATGGCGCAGCACTCACACTCCTGAAAGCCTGGAACACCGGCCATCCCGGCGGAGTCACGACCGTTCATTCCAATACGGCAATGTCAGCGCTCAGGCGCCTTGAGCAACTGACCTCGGAGGCGAGCCAGCAGTCGATGCGAGAGGTCATCGGTGAAGCAGTCGATCTCATCGTCTCGATCGAAAGGACCGGAAGAGGGCGGCGCGTCCTTGATATCATCCACGTCGAGGGATTCGACGGCTCGCATTATCAGACCGAACATTACGCCCAGCCTGACGAGGACAGCCATGCAGCGTGACCGCCGGACTCGTGTGGCCTGCGGACTGCTGGTCCTGACCTCGCTTGCGCTCGCGAGTCCGGCGCTGGCCTCATCGGGTGGCGGCGGGTTGCCGTGGGAAGCGCCGCTTCAGCAGATCCAGCAATCGATCACCGGGCCGGTGGCCGGCTTCATCGCGCTCGCCGCCGTCGCAATCGCCGGCGGCATGCTCATCTTCGGCGGCGAACTCAACGATTTCGCGAGACGGCTTTGCTACATTGCCCTTGTCGGCGGTGTCCTACTTGGCGCCACCCAGATCGTGGGCCTCTTCGGCGCGACTGGCGCGACGATCGGCGAGGAACGGCCAGGAGCTGAAACGGTCGACCGCGGCACAATCGTCGAGCCTTCAAGCGATCGGGGAGGGGACTCGTGAGTGATTCCGACTCCAGCCTGGTGCGCTCCCGTATTCATCGCGCGCTCTCTCGCCCGAACCTGCTGATGGGCGCCGATCGCGAGCTGGTGTTGCTTACAGGCCTCGCGGCCGTGATCCTGATCTTTGTGGTGCTCACCTGGTATGCAGCGCTCTTCGGCGTCGCCATCTGGCTCGTGGCGGTGGCAGCACTTCGCATGATGGCACAGTCCGATCCACTGATGCGCCGGGTCTATCTTCGCCACATCTCCTTCAGACCTTACTACCGCGCGACCTCGACGCCATGGCGGCGGTACTGAGGTCCGCTCATGGTCGCATTGAAGCAATTCAGGGTCTCGGGCCCCGCCTTTGCCGATCTCATTCCCTATGCGGGCTTGGTCGACAATGGAGTGATGCTGCTCAAGGACGGCTCGCTCATGGCCGGCTGGTATTTCGCTGGGCCGGACAGCGAGAGCTCGACGGATGCCGAGCGCAACGAAGTCAGCCGGCAGATAAATGCGATCCTCTCGAAGCTGGGCTCGGGGTGGATGATCCAGGTCGAGGCCGTCCGCGTGCCGACGACCGACTATCCTTCTGAAGAAGCCTGCCACTTCCCTGATCCGGTGACGCGCGCCATCGATGCTGAGCGACGAGCTCATTTCGAGCGGGAGAGGGGGCATTTCGAGAGCCGGCATGCCTTGATCCTGACCTGGCGGCCGCCTGAACCGCGCCGCTCCGGCCTGACGCGCTATGTCTACTCCGACAGCGCGAGCCGCTCCGCGACCTACGCCGACACCATTCTCGACAAGTTCCGCACCTCCACCCGCGAGGTCGAACAGTATCTTGCGAATGTCGTCTCGATACGTCGGATGGTGACCCGGGAGACCGAGGAGCGCGGCGGCCATCGCATGGCGCGCTACGACGAGCTGTTCCAGTTCATCCGCTTCTGCATCACCGGGGAGAACCATCCGGTCCGATTGCCGGATATTCCGATGTATCTCGACTGGCTGGTAACGGCCGAGCTCCAGCACGGCCTGACGCCAAAGGTGGAGAACCGCTTTCTCGGTGTCGTCGCGATCGACGGCCTGCCAGCCGAAAGCTGGCCCGGTATCCTGAATGCGCTGGATCTGATGCCGATCACCTATCGCTGGTCGAGCCGTTTCGTCTTTCTCGACGAGCAGGAAGCGCGTGCCAAGCTGGAGCGCACACGAAAGAAGTGGCAACAGAAGGTTCGCCCATTCTTTGACCAGCTTTTCCAGACGCAGAGCCGGTCGCTCGACCAGGACGCAATGTCCATGGTGGCCGAGAGTGAGGACGCCATTGCCGAAGCCGCTTCCCAACTCGTCGCCTATGGCTACTACACCCCGGTCATCGTGCTCTTTGACGACGGGAATGAGCGGCTTCAGGAGAAATGCGAGGCGGTCCGGCGCCTCATCCAGGCGGAAGGTTTTGGGGCGCGGATCGAGACGCTCAATGCGACCGATGCCTTTCTCGGCAGCCTGCCGGGGGTGTCCTACGCGAACATCCGCGAGCCCCTGATCAACACCCGTAACCTTGCCGACCTGGTGCCGCTGAACTCCGTCTGGTCCGGAAATCCGGTGGCGCCATGCCCGTTCTATCCCCCGGGTTCGCCGCCGCTCTGCCAAGTCGCCACCGGCTCGACGCCATTCCGGTTGAACCTGCATGTCGACGACGTCGGCCACACACTTGTCTTCGGTCCGACCGGCTCGGGCAAGTCGACGCTGCTTTCACTGATCGCGGCCCAATTCCGGCGCTACCCAGACGCGCAGGTCTTCGCCTTCGACAAAGGCCGCTCGATGCTGCCGCTGACCTTGGCCATCGGTGGGGATCACTACGAGATCGGTGGCGACGCGTCCGGAGAGGGGGAGCGGAGATCGCCTGGTCTCGCCTTCTGTCCGCTCGCGGAGCTGTCGACGGATGGCGATCGCGCTTGGACGTCGGAGTGGATCGAGACACTGGTTGCGCTGCAAGGCGTGACCGTGACCCCGGATCATCGCAACGCGATCTCACGGCAGATCAGCCTCATGGCGGAATCGCGCGGCCGCTCGCTGTCGGACTTCGTGAGCGGCGTGCAGATGCGCGGGATCAAGGACGCGTTGCATCACTACACCGTCGACGGGCCGATGGGGCAGCTTCTCGACGCGGAGAAGGACGGTCTCGCACTTGGCGCGTTCCAGTGCTTCGAGATCGAGGAGCTGATGAACATGGGCGAGCGCAATCTCGTCCCCGTACTGACATATCTTTTCCGCAGGGTCGAGAAGCGCCTGACCGGCAGTCCAAGCCTCATCATCCTCGACGAAGCCTGGCTTATGCTGGGCCATCCGACCTTCCGCGACAAGATCCGCGAATGGCTGAAGGTTCTACGCAAGGCTAACTGCGCCGTCGTGCTCGCCACGCAATCGATATCCGATGCCGAGCGCTCCGGCATCATCGATGTCCTGAAGGAGAGCTGTCCCACGAAGATCTGCCTGCCGAATGGCGCAGCGCGTGAACCCGGCACGCGGGAGTTCTACGAGCGTATTGGCTTCAATGAGCGCCAGATCGAGATCGTCGCGACTGCGCTGCCCAAGCGCGAATATTACGTCGCATCGCCGGACGGCCGTCGGCTGTTCGACATGGCCCTCGGTCCGGTCACACTCTCCTTCGTCGGGGCATCGGGCAAGGAAGACCTCAAGCGCATCCGCGCCCTTCATCTCGAACATGGGGCCGACTGGCCCCATCACTGGCTCCAGCAGAGGGGGATAACCCATGCCGACTCGCTTTTCCCGGCGGCTTGAGGCGGCGCGCGGCGCCGTCATCGCCGTGTCAATGCTGTCCTTCGCCGCTCCTCATTTGGCTCTCGCCGGCGGCGTAACTGGTCAAGCGACCGAATGGACGCAACTCGCCAACAATGCCGAACTGGTCAAGCTCCTCGAGAGCTCGGGGGTGCAGGTTGAAAACCAGGTCAAGCAGATCGCTCAACTCGCCGAGCAGATCCAAAATCAGCTGAACATCTATCAGAACATGCTCCAGAACACGGCGCAGTTGCCCGATCACATTTGGGGTCAGGTCGAAAACGACCTCAACCGCCTGCAGGGCATCGTTGCGCAGGGGAACGGCGTCGCCTTCTCGATGGGCAATATCGACGACGTGCTGAAGCAGCGCTTCCAGAGCTTCGCCGATCTGAAAACCAACCTGCCAAACGGAGAGGCCTTCTCGTCCATCTACCAAAGCTGGTCCGACACCAATCGGGACACGATCGGAGGCACGCTGAAGGCAGCGAACCTGACGGCCGAGCAGTTTTCCAGCGAGGAGTCGACCATGGCTTCGCTTCGCTCAATGTCCGAGAGCGCAGACGGCCAGATGAAGGCGTTGCAGGTCGGGCATCAGATCGCGGCGCAGGAAGTCGCGCAGCTCCAGAAACTGCGCGGTCTCGTCTCGCAACAGATGACCATGATGGGCACCTGGTACCAGTCCGAGCAGGCGCAGAAGGATCTCGCCCAGGCCCGTCGCGAAAAATTCTTCAACTCGACCGCTCCTTCCACCTCCGGCGGCGAAAAGATGAAGGTGGAGTGGTGAAAACCAAACTGACCCTGATCGCAATCGTGGTCACGCTCTTCAGTGCCGGCATATGGTTCCTCATCTCCAAGGAAGAGACCGCCCAGGGCAACAGAGCGAAGTTCTTCGGATCCGCGAAGGAATATCCCACTTCGGGCGGCGAGAAGATGAAGGTGGAATGGTGAGCCCCCTCGACCCGAAACAACGCCGCGCCTTGCGGACAACAATGCTGTTTGTCGCCATGGCTGTGATGGCAGCAGAACCGGCACTCGCACAGGAGGGGTCAGTACTGAGCTCTCTGCAGAACCAAATCACCGCGGCCGCGAAAGGGTGGGAGACCACCGTCATGGATGCGGCCAAGTCGCTGTTCTGGATTCTTGCCTCCATCGAGATCGGCATTGCGGCTGTCTGGCTTGCCCTTCAGGCCGCCTCTCTCGACAGCTGGTTTGCCGAGCTTGTCCGGAGGGTCATGTTCGTAGGCTTCTTCGCCTTCGTGTTGGCGCAAGGCCCCACCTTCGCCAAGGCGGTCGTGGACAGCCTGTTCCAGATTGGCGCCGGCGGCGGCACCGCCTCGCCCGCGGACGTCTTCAATGCCGGTCTCGCCGTCGCTACGAAGATGTCGGAGAAAATTCAGTTCGGGCTCTTCGACGACAATGCGCTCGCGATCTCGGCGGCATTCGCCATGGTCGTCGTCGTCATCTGTTTTTCCCTTGTCGCGGCAATCTTCGTCTCGGTGATGGTGGAAATGTATCTCGGCCTGCTTGCCGGCATGATCATGCTCGGGCTCGGAGGATCCTCTTACACAAAGGATTTTGCTGTCCGTTACCTCGTCTATGCGTTCTCTGTCGGCATGAAACTCATGGCGCTTGTGATGATTGCGCGCATCGGTTCGGAAGTCCTGATCGGTTTGGCTAACGAGCCCGAAGTCGGAAATCAATTTCAAACGGCGCTTGCGATCGCCGGCATAGCCGTTGTGATCTTCATCATCGCTATCTACGTACCAAACATCATCCAGGGCGTCGTCCAGGGCGCATCGGTCTCGGGTGGCATGGAAGCGATCCGCCACGGCGGGCAGACAGCGACCTTCGCTGCCGGCGGCGCCTTTCTGGGCGCAAGCGCTGCGAGGACTGGCGCTCAGGCGGCAAGCGCGGCGAGGGCAGGGGGCTCGTCTATGGCGGGTGCCGCGCTCCGTGGCATGGCGTCAGGGATCGGAAACGCCGGATGGGCGGCAGGATCCGCAGCCAAGGAAAAGGCGATCGCTTCGCCTGGCGCCTATGCCGGCTCGCTGCTCGGCCTCGCCAACGCCAAGCTCGACCACGCGCGTAGCCCCGGCATGTCGGCGAAGCTTCCGACGCCTCCGCCCCTCAACGAGAACAAGTAACCGAGAACTGGTGAAGCATGGCCGGACGCACCCCGCCCGACAATCCCTATCTTGCTGCGCGCAACGAATGGAACGAACGCTATGGCTCATACGTGAAGGCCGCTTCGGCCTGGCGCATCGTCGGCATCACCGGCATGGCGATGGCCGTCTTGGGCTTTGGCTACTCGATCTACCAGAGCACGCAGGTCAAGCTGGTCCCTTACATCGTCGAGGTCGACAAGCTCGGCACCGCCGTCAACGCGGGCTTTCCGCAGCAGATCGAATACGCGGATCCGCGGGTCGTGCGAGCCACGCTTGGCGGCTTCGTCTCAAACTTCCGGTCGGTGACGCCGGATGCGGTCGTGCAAAAGCAGTACATCGACCGCACCTATGCGCTGCTGCGCACCTCCGACCCGGCTACGGAGAAAGTCAACGCCTGGTTCCGCTCGAACTCCCCGTTCGAAAAGGCCAAGAACGCCACGATCGCGGTCGAGGTAAACAACGTCGTCGCGCTCTCGAACCAGAGCTATCAGATCGACTGGACCGAGTTCGAGCGCGACCGCCGCGGCCGAGAGACGGCCGTGCGCCGGTTTCGCGGCATCGCCACCGTCACGGTGACGCCACCTCAGGATGAGGGCGTGATCCGCCTCAATCCGATCGGACTTTATCTCAGCGATTTCGACTGGACCGCGCAGCTTTGAAAGGCCCCGCCCGCCTATGATTTCCCCGATCCTCAAATACAAAGCCGTGCCCATCTCGGTGTTCGTGTTCGTGTTCACCGCCGCATCTTCGATCCTGACCGCGTCTTTTGCCGATGTCGTCTCGGCCAATGAGGCGAAAGGCATCGGGATCTCGGGCCAGTGGCGCGGCAGCCGCGGGCTCGTGACCAAGGGCGCCGACGGAAAGGTCATCTTCCTCTACGGCGAGGTCCAGCCATCCGTGGTCTGCTCACCGCTCCAGGTTTGCGACATCGAGCTTCAGCAGGGGGAGGTCGTGCGTGACGTCCTCGTCGGCGACACCGTTCGCTGGAAGGTTGAGCCGGCGACGTCGGGCGCTGCCGGCGGCCAGTCCATCCATCTGGTCGTCAAGCCTTCCGAGCCGGGCCTGGTGACATCGATGGTGGTGACGACCTCGCGGCGGACCTATCACTTCCAGCTCAAATCGCACCAGACCGAGTACATGGCTCGAGTTGGCTTCGAGTATCCGGACGACGTGTCGGACAAACTCGCCGACATCAATGCGCGCATCGAGGCAAGCACGATCCCCGGTGCCGGCGTGCCGGCCGAACAGCTCAACTTCTCCTATTCTGTGTCGGGCAACGCCGGCTGGCGGCCTACCCGGGTCTATTCGGACGGGCAAAAGACCTACATCCAGTTCCCGCGCTCAATCTCCGGACAGGACGCGCCGGTTCTCTTCGTGATCTCGGGCGGGCAGAACAGGATCGTCAACTACAGAATGAAGGGCGACATGATGGTGGTCGACTATCATGTCGACCGCGCGGTTCTCGTCTCCGGCGTCGGCTGGCGTCAGGAAAAGGTGACGATCCGGCGGGGAGGGCGGTGATGGCAGCTCGCCCCATCCGCACCATCGCCGCCGCCGCGCTGCTCACTGTTCTTCTTTCCGGGTGCCAGTCAGCCGGAACGGATGGTCTTGGCGCTAGCGATGCCCCGGCCGAGATTTCTGGACCGGCTGCAAGCGCGATCGCCGGCGACATGGTTAGCCGGCTGGCCGAACAAGTTGGGCCCGGAAAGGCGACGGTCTACCTCAAGCAGGACGGTTCGCCCTTCGGACAGGCGCTCGAATCTTCCCTGCGCAGTTGGGGCTACGCCATCATAACCGATCAGAAAACCGAGAAGGGCGCGCGAACCGTCCCGCTCGTCTATCAGATCGTGCCGTATGACGGCCAAGTCCTCGCCCACCTATCAACGGACGAGCTTGAACTAGGCCGCGCCTACACGGTGAAGCCCAGCGGTGCGCAGCCCTCCAGTGCGCTCTCGGTCATGAAGCGAGGCTAGGGAGGCGCTGCCATGGTCCAATCCCTCAAGCTCGGCGGCACGCCGGAGGCGGAACAGGGCTCCGGCATGAGACGGCTCAATCGGCTGCCGGTCATCGTCGTCATCGTACTGGTGGTAGCCTTTCTTGCCGTCATTCTCTACGGGCTGACCTCCCGCGGGCTCTACTTTCGGAAGGATTCCGGCATCGTTGAAACGTCCGGCAATCCGGCATCCACTTTCGCCGACCAGATCAAGCGCGGGGTTTCGGACGGCATCATCGGGGAGCCGCAGCAAACCACGTTCCAACCGACGCCTGTCGAAAATAAGCCGACGGGGCCGGCAACCGACGTCGTGTCGGCTCAGCCGTTGCACCTAGAGGAGGCGAGTAGGTCTCGGGAACTGGAGCCCGAAGAAATCTGGCGAGCCCGTTTGGAACGCGAGCAGAAGGAGCAATATCTGCGTGAGCGTCAGCGCCAGCGGATGGCGCGGTTGCAAGCCAGTGATGCAGCCTATGATGCGCCGATCGCTGTCGACGGAGGCAAGCTGGGGCGGGAGAGCGAACCCGGCTCGCCAGTCGCTCATGGCGCCGGTCCGGGCTCTTCCAATGCATCAACAATCGGGCCGGCGTCCGACCTCTACGCGGCGGCCATGCGCGCCGGGCTTGGCGACGCCAACGTCGATCCCAATGGCCAGCGTAGCAAGGAGGACTTTTTCAACACAGATCTGAAGGAGCTCGGCTACCTTCCAAGCCGTGTGATTCCGCAGCAATCTCCCTATGAGCTGAAACGTGGTTCCGTCATCCCGGCCACCCTAATCACTGGTATCAACTCCGATCTTCCCGGCCGCATCACCGCACAGGCCTCCCAGAACGTCTACGACAGCGCCACGGGGCATTACGTTCTCATTCCTCAGGGTACAAAGCTATTTGGCCGTTACGATAGCAAGGTGTCATTCGGGCAGAGTCGCGTTCTCATGGTCTGGACCGACATCATCTTCCCGGATGGATCGACGATCCAGATCGGCGGCATGGCGGGAACCGACGCCCAAGGCTATGGCGGGTTTCGTGACAAGGTCGATCGCAAGTGGCTCCAGACCTTCGGATCGGCGATTCTGATTGCGGTGATCGGGACAGGAATCGACATGGCCGTTCCGGAGAGTTCGACGCTCGCGGCGCAGGACACGGCATCCGACGCGGCAAGGCGGAACTTTGCGGAAACCTTCGGGCGTGTCGCCGACCGGACCATCCAGCGGAACATGGACGTGCAGCCGACGCTCCAAGTTCGGCCGGGTTACAGGTTCAACATTCTCGTCGACCAAGACATCGTATTTCCGCGGTTGCACTCCAGATAATTTTGACCTGGGACGGTTGCGCATGATTGCCGATTTTGTCGAAATGCCGGAATTGCAGTTTGACTCAAGCGCTATGTCCTAGGCAGTGACACTGACGGCCGGCTCGGCGTACGCAGCGGGATCAATTGAGAAGACCATGAGCAAATATAGAGACCATCGCGATCAAGGGCGGCGACGGGATTATGGGGAGGACGGTCGATCTTCCGATCGAACGTCGGAACCCAGCTATTTTCAGCGTCGGCCCGTGGTAGCTGCTGATCCTACGACCGCTGAGGTGGTCTGGTTCAACGCCAACAAGGGCTTCGGCTTCGTGAAGCTCGCTGACGGTGCTGAGGCCTACCTGCACATACGAGTTCTGGAGGCCGCGGGGAGCGGAGGCGTCTCCGATGGGACTCGCCTGAAAGTTACGATTGAAGAAACTCCAAGAGGACGGCAGGTGGCGCAGGTGCTGGAGGTTGGCGAGGCCGTCTCCAAGCCTTCTGTCCATAGCGGGCACGCCGGAGCGCCCTCCGGAAGCGGTTCGGGGACGACAAGCGAGGGAATGGTGAAGTGGTACAATCCAGATAAAGGTTTTGGCTTCATCGCGCCCTCTGATGGCGGTAGGGACATTTTTGTTCATGCGACCGCGCTGGCCCGCTCGGGGCTCGGCGGACTTGCGGAAGGGCAAAAGGTTCTCTTTGAAAGCGGGCAGGGCAAGAAGGGTCTTGAGGTTCAGACCATTCGCCTCCCCTAGATTATACTGTGGTTCTTGGTCGCCGAAGTTTTCCTTCGCTTACCGGCCGAGCGACCGAGGCAGCATAGTTTCCGAGTAGCCTTGCTGTCCGAGCGTGGGAAATTCTTGCTATTGCAATGGGAAAAATTGCGAGACAAAACCAAGCAGGCATTGTCGCGACGCGAAGCTCGGCACCACATCCGTTGGCGCCTTCCGTTGACTGCCTAGCGATGGCAGAACCCATGCAGCCGACCTTGTGACGTTTGATCCGGATTGCAACGCCTACCGATGATGAAGACCAGCATTGATCATCTGCCGGAGAAAAAGCAGCGCGAGCTTGCCCGGATCATGGAACTCATCCATGAAGAATTCGACGACGCCATTGCAGATGGCACGACCGAATTCAAGAAGAAGGGCCGGATCCTCAAGATGATCTTGTTCGGCTCCTACGCACGTGGAGACTGGGTCGACGAGCCGCATACTATGAAAGGCTACCGATCGGACTACGACCTGCTGATAGTCGTCAACAATCGCAAGCTCGCCGATTTCGCTTATTGGTACAAGGCAAAGGACCGCCTTATCCGCGATCGAGGTTTAGAAACGCCAACAAACTTCATTGTGCATTCGCGGCGTGAGGTGAATACAGCGCTGCGTGAAGGGCAATATTTCTTCACCGATATGCGCCGCGACGGGATCGTGCTTTACGAGTTGGATGATGAGCCGCTCGCTGAGCCAAGGACACTTGCGCCCGGGGCGGCCTATAAGCTCGCTGAGGAGTATTTCGATGATCGTTTGCCGAGCGCTCGGGATTTTCTCGACGCCTTTCGGTTTGCGCTGACGAAAGGACGTCTGAAGAACGCGTCTTTCCAGCTACATCAGGCAATTGAAAACACCTATTCGGCACTTCTCTTGGTGCTCACAAATTACAGCCCGCCTTCGCATAAGTTGACCTTTCTCCGTGCGCTTGCTGAGGAGCAGGACCGGCGGATCGCCGAAGTCTGGCCACGTGACCAGCAGCGTTACCGGGCATGGTTCAACACTTTGAACGAGGCCTATGTGAAAGCACGGTACTCGAAGCATTACGACATCAGCGACGAGGCGCTTGCTTGGCTCGGTGAGCGCACCGCAGAATTGCAGAGGGTGGTCGAAGAAATCTGCCGTGGCCACCTGCGGCGGTTGAAGGAAGCCGTGGTCGGCTGACGCCCTTGCCTCGATCGTTCAATCAGCCGGCGTCTTGGCGGATTTGGCATTCACATAAGCCCTGATTTCAGGCTGATGGACTTCGTGCTCAGGCCAGAATCGCGCTCTCCTCCACTGCAGCAGTCCTGGCGTGTAGTAGCCAATTCCCGGCGTCGCAACGCCAAGCGGCGTGCCGATCCCAGCGAAATTCAGCTTGTAGTGATATCCGGATTTCACGACGACGAAATCCTGGGTCGCGACATCGATGCCTTGGCTGGCAAAAGCCGCGGGGTCATGCGTGAAGCCCGGCTTGCTCGTCAGCATGATGGTCAGCCGGTCATCGACCACCAGCACCGCGGTGCGGCCGAGCGACGTTTCCTCGCCCGCACCGAACGGTCCGGTGATCACAAAGCGACCGTCGCTGATTGCGGCGACCATACCGGAAACCGTGAGAGGTGCGAAACTGGGGGTCAAGCGTCCGCCGATGGCAAGCGTGACCCGAGCGTCGACGCCGGCCAATGCGGCGGCCTCAACGCTTTCGGGATCGGTGACCGGAACGGCACCACGCAAGCTGCTGGGCCCGACCAACGCACGTTCGATGATTGCGGTGCTGTCGCCGGGCGCTCCTGCCAGGACCCTGTCTCCCATGTCGGCGAGGATGTATGGGCGCCGATTGGGCTCGCGAGCGATGAGCTCGAACGCTTGATCGATAGTCAGAAGGTCATCCTGGAAGCGCTCGCGCCATGCCCAGAAAAGCTCAGCGAGCTCGATTGCCGCAGTTTGCGCAAGCCGGCTGAGGCCATGCGTCAGCACGACTACTGCCTGTCCCATGCCCCGGTCATCAGCGTAGGGATAGACATTGAACAGGGAGACGTCCCAGATTTCCGGGTGCGCCGCGGCGAGCACACGTGCACGTGCATGAAGTTCGGCAAGAGGGCCGCTACCGGTCTCGGCGGCTCCGGGCAAAATCATGGGCACCTTGGCCATGGTGAGGACCGGGTCGAGCGTTCCGTCCAGCACTGCCGCCAGGCATTCAACTACCCGCTCGCCGCATAAAATCACGTCGGAATGCGGGTTCTCCTTGCATGCGATGCAGATATCGACCGAACGAAGCGTGGCCGGCGTAACATGGGCATGCAGGTCGAGACCGATGCCAATCGGGACATCCGGCCCAACAGCCTCGCGCAAGCGTACAAGAAGATCGCCGTCCGCATCCGGGAGCTCAGTCGTGGCCATGGCACCGTGCAATTCGAGCGCGATGGCGTCGTATCGCTCATGGCGAGCCAGGGCGATCAGCGCGTCCCGCATCTGAACATAAAAATCCTGGTCAACTAGGCCGCCAGGGGGAGCAACGGCCGAGACGGCCGGCACCACCTGATAGCCAAAAGCGGTCGCCCGATTGACCATGCCACCAAGGGTCGTCCCGGACTGTCGCGCGTTAGCGAGCAACTCCTCACCCCGCTTGATTTCGAACGCTTCGCCAGAGGTGATCTGCGTGCTGAAACTGTGCGATTCATGAAACAGGCGCCCAACGAGGATGCGTCTGCGGGACGACGGCTTTTCGTCAAGCCGGCGCCGAGGTTCGGCTCCGCCTGATGGCACTGCTCCATGCACAAGATTTCTCCCTTTGTTGGCGCGTGGCGCTAGCCAGGACCCAAGCTTCATTCCCGCCGGCCATGGTCGCTCCGCCGCCGCGCAATCTCGATCCTGCTCATGAGCACCAGCGAGACCAGCGTCAGGACAGTCGAAACGGCGGCGATCACCGGCGTAAGATTGAAATCAATGTCCTCGAACATCTTGCGCGTGATCGTCTTGCCCTCGATGCCGGAGATGAAGAAGGCGACTGTCGCCTCATCGAACGAGGCCAAGAACGCGAAGACCGCGCCGGCGGCAACGCCGGGCCGGATGTTCGGCAGCACGATGTGAAAAAACGCCTGCAGGCGCGTGGCGCCGCAATTGAGTGCCGCAAGCTCGAGGTTCGGATCAAAGCGCTGCAGAGCGGCACTTACTGTGATCACCACGTAGGGCACCGCCAGCATCGAGTGGGCAATGACGAACCCGTAGAAGTTGCCCACCAGGCCGAGGGGGGCAAAGAAAAGATAGAGCGAGACGGCGATGACGATATGGGGGACGATAAGCGGAGCCAGCGTCAGCGCCTGGAGGTACTCTTTGGCAGGCAGTCGGCCTCGGATCAATGCAACAGCGGCAAGCGTGCCGATGACCGTGGCCGTGAACGTCGTCGCAACAGCGATACGAAAGCTGAACCAGGTCGCGGCCATCCAATCCGGGTCGCTGAAATACGCCTCGTACCACTTGAATGTGAGCCCCCGGGGCGGGAACTCAATGTAGGGTGAGGTGCCGACAGACATCGGGATGACGATGAGCGTCGGCAGCAGAAGGAAAAACAGGATCAACCCGATCGGCACCGCGGCAAGAAGTGCCGCCGTATTTCTGGCGATATGGCCTTTTTCTCGAACGGCTCGTTCAGCAAGAACCAGGTCAGCGTTAGCCAAGTTTGAACCCCTTGTTAAGCGCGAGCGCGCGCCGGAAAACAATGACGAGCAAAAGCGTGGCGGCGAGCAGAACCGCGGCAAGCGCTCCTGCGAATGGCCAGTCAAGGAGTTCCGTCGTCTGCTGACCGATCAGGGTCGACATCATGAGAGTGCCTGGTCCGCCGACGAGCGCCGGCGTGATGTAGAACCCAAGCGACAGAATGAAGGTGATGAGCACCCCTGCCGTCACGCCGGGAAGGCTGAGCGGCAACGTGACGCGAAAGAAAGCCTGGAGGCTGCCGGCGCCAAGATTGCGCGCCGCTCTCACAAAGTCATCGGGAATGTTGCGGACAACCGAATAGATCGGCAAAATCATGAAGGGTAGCAGGACCTGCGTCATCGCCGCGATCACGGCGCCCTGTGTATAGAGGAGCCGCAACGGCGTCCCTGTCAGCCCTGTCTCGATCAGCGCGTTGTTGACAACACCGTTTCGCTGGAGGAGCACTATCCAGGCGTAGGAGCGAACGAGGACGCTCGTCCACAAGGGGATGAGCACGCAGGCGGCAATCAGCATTGCTGTGCGCCCAGAGACGCGGGCCATCGCCATAGCCACCGGGTAGCCAAGCAGCAAGGCGAGAGCGGTAACGACGAAGGCGATCTCGAACGTGCGGCACAGAACAAGCAAGAATAGCGGCTCCTGCAGGATGCGCGCGTAGTTCGCAAACGTCGCTTCCGGTACGAAGACACTGCCCCAAAAGAGCTTTCCGACCGGGTAGAGGAAGCCCCCAACGAGAAGCAGGACAAGCGGGGTTACGAGAAGCAGCGACAGACCCGGCCCATATTCCTGCGCCGAAGTTGGGCGGCCCCCAAAAGGACTCCCCGCCAAGGGTTTGGCGCGCATCGTCACGGCCTCCGCTCCGGAAAGACCTGCACTGCCTGGCTTGGTATGGTCAGGCCGACGCGATCGCCTTCTTGCGGGTGCGCAATGCCATGATCCGTACTGGCCTGAACATGGACGAGCTCGCCTCCGGCAAGGCGTACCAGGAACGTCCGGAACGAGCCGACAAAGATCACGGCTTCAACGACGCCGTTGAGAGGCGGGCTATCGCTATCTTCTGGGCGCAAGATTCGTATCTGCTCCGGTCGCACGGCCACACGCATTTTGTCGCCAGGCCGGGGCGGCGAGGGCAGATTGGGTGGGCATTCTTTCAGGTGAATGAAGCCGCTTTGGCCAAGGCCGAATTCGAGACCGGTTCCGTTGCAGCTTTGACAGACAGCTTCCAGGAAGTTCGTCTTACCGACGAAATCGGCGACAAATGGCGTGGCGGGATTGTCATAGAGCTCGGTCGGTGAACCGATCTGCTCCAGCGAGCCGTTGCGCATGACCGCGATCCGGTCTGACATGGTGAGCGCCTCCTCCTGGTCGTGAGTCACATAAATGACGGTCACGCCCAACCGCTGCTGCAGGCGCTTTATCTCGATTTGCATCTGCTCACGCAGCTTCTTGTCGAGCGCGCCAAGTGGCTCGTCCATAAGGAGGACGGGCGGCTCGAACACCAAAGCGCGCGCCACCGCCACGCGCTGTTGTTGCCCGCCCGACAGCTCGGCCGGCAGACGTTTGCCAAAGTCTTGGAGTTGCACCAGCGCGAGGGCGTCGGTGACCCGACGCGCAATCTCGGCTTTCACAACTTTGCGCATACGCAGCGGAAAGGCGACGTTGTCCGCAACCGTCATGTGGGGAAACAGCGCGTATCGCTGAAACACCATACCGATATTGCGCCGGTTCGGCGCAACATAGGTCACGTCGCGATCGCCAATCCGGATCGCGCCTTCGCTTGGCATCTCGAAGCCGGCAATCATCATAAGGAGCGTCGTCTTGCCGGACCCTGACGGTCCCAGAAGCGAGAGGAACTCGCCGGAACGAACCTCGATGCCCACCTCCTTCACGGCGCGAACCGCGCCGTAACGCTTGCCTAGCCCCCGAACCGAAACGCTTGCTCCATCCACTGCTCGGCTACCTCCAAAAAAGTCGAAAGTTGAGGGACAACATTTCAGGATCGCCAAGCCTGATGGCTTTGGCAGCCCTGGCGTTCGGAAATCAGTTCAGCTCGCGATCCACATGCTCCAACGCTGCAAAACCTTCTCGCGGTTTGCGGCAAGCCATTCGCGGTCGACACGAACGATGTTTGACCAGTTGGCGGGCTGCAGCACACTTGAGGCCTTGGCATCGGCCGTCAAGAAATCGAGGGCTCCGCGCTGAGCCGTCGAGCCGAAAGACTCCGCCGCGAATTCGGCATGCGCCTTCGGGCGCGTGTAGATGAAATCGAGCAGCGCAAGCGCGGCGTTTGGATGCTGAGCCGCTTTGGTCACAGCCCAAAATGCTGCATCCAGCGGCGCACCGTTCCAGCTGATGCCGAGCGGAATTCCCTCGCCGCGCAGCCGGAAGGCGCGGCCCGAAAACAGCATAGCCATCACCACTTCGCCCGTACGAAAGATCTGCTGGCTCTGGTCGCCGCTCTTCCACCATACCGTCACATGCGGCTTGATCTCGTCCAGCTTGCGAAAGGCGCGATCGATGTCCAGTGGGAACAGCGCATCTCGGCTGACGCCATCCGCCTCGAGCGCCGCAATTAATGCCCACCACGGATTGCCGATGTTGGGTAGCGCCCTCGGCCCAGGGAAGGCCTTCACGTTCCAAAAATCCGCCCAGCCGGCCGGCTGTGCCTGGCCTTCGGGAAAGCTGCGTTTGTCGAAGGCAAGAACGCCGCCTCCTATATCAAACATCACGCCCTCGCGCAGACATGAACCGTCGACACCCTGGCTGGCCACGTCCGGCAAGCCGGCGCAATCACCAAGATCACGAAGCAGGCTCGTGACGTCGGGGGTCAGCGAGTCGATCGAAAGGGTGATGACGTCCCATTCAACCTTTCCAACAGATGTCATGGCCTTCAGCTTGGCGAGCTTCTCGCCATAGCCACCGCCGGTCGGGACGACCTCTATGCCCGTGGCTTCGGTAAACGGGAGATAGAAGTGCTTCTTGACCAGGTCACCGTAGGCGCCGGTGCCGCCCGCGACCACGACTTGTCGCTCGCCCGCCTGGCGCGCGCGTTCGACGAGCCCTTCGAAGGGGGCCGCCATGACGAGCTCAGGCAAGGCCAGGCCAATGCCCGCCGCCGCCGCACCAGAGGCCAGGCCAAGCAGTTTGCGCCTGTTTATCAGCCCTTCCGCGACTCCCAATTTGTCCATCCGTTCATCCTCCCGGCTGCAGGTCGTCCGCACGCCTTTTTAAAATATGAAATTTGGTGTAACAAACGCTTCATATTTCTGTCAAGTCACCGAACACCATTTTGACCCTCTGGCGCGGGCCACAGGCCAAGACTAGGGTTCCAAACGTGTTTCACAGCGAGTCGGCGGGAGCATCTCCCGCGATCGCACGCAGGACAGGATGGTTGGCGATGTTTGCTGCGTCAAAAAAGGGCAAGGAAGCGCTTCCTGGCGATCTTGCCCCGATTGGGCGGCACAGCAGCCTCGGCGAGAGTGCCTACGCGGCTTTGAAGGACTCGCTTATTCGAGGGGCACTGCAGCCAGGCACCAAGCTTACGCTTCGTTCGGTCGCCCAAGTCCTCGAGGTCAGCACCACCCCGGCACGGGATGCCATCACACGGCTGATCGGGGAGGGAGGGCTGATCAATGCCGGCCCCAAAACGGTCATTGTGCCCTATCTCAGCCTTCCAGACCTCGATGAGATCACTGCAATTCGCCTGTCCCTGGAGGGCTTGGCGGCCGAGCAGTCGACCAACCACGTGACCGAGGCGGATATCCATGAACTGGAAGAGTTACAGCAGCGCATCAATCGTGGTCTGGACGAGGGCCGATACACGGATGTGCTCGATGCCAATAAGGATTTTCATTTCCTGATCTATCGCCGTTCCGGCATGCGCCGGCTTGTAACCATCATTGAATCATTGTGGCTTCGCATGGGCCCGGCGTTCAACGGCCTCTATCCGGAGTTCGCGCAGTCGCGCACTGGCGTTTCCAACCACTTGTGGGCTCTGCGTGGATTGCAGGACCGGGATCCCGCAGCGGTGCGAGCGGCAATCGAAAACGACATTCGCAGCGGCTACCGCCGCCTGTCGTCGCAACTCGGTGCCGCTGGCGATCAACAAGGAGAGCCGGTCACTTAAACTTTTTTGTTGCATCAAATATCAAAATCTGCTTCTCCTCCGCCGTGTCCTGAGGACGCGCCCTTTGATGTGGCGACCATGGAGGTGAGGTGTGATGCCTGTTTCGGCCAGTTTACAGACGTCTAAAGCAGCGGCCTTTCCGCCTGGGCCGCATTCGAGCGCTTTGTTTGAGCGCGCGCATGCCGTCTTCCCGGACGGAACGACGCGCGTCACGGTCGAACGCGACCCGGTTCCTCGCTACATTGCCCGCGCAGAGGGAGCGTATTTGACCGACGTCGACGGTAGGCGCTTCCTCGACCTCAACCTGAATTTCACTACGCTCATTCACGGGCACGCTTGCGAACCGGTGCGAGCGGCCGTCGAGAGCCAGATGAGGGCCGGCACCTGTTTCGCCAACCCCACGGAGGCCGAAGTCGAGCTCGCCTCGCTCTTGTGCGCCCGGGTGCCTCGGCTCGAGCGCATCCGCTTCGTCAATACAGGCACGGAAGCCGTCATGTTCGCCGTCAAGGCAGCCCGCGCGTTCACGGGACGATCCCGGATCGCCAAGATCGAAGGCGCCTATCATGGAGCCTATGACTGGGTGGAAGTGGCTCAGGCAAGCGTACCGGAAAACTGGGGCCTCCCGGACAGCCCGGCGGCGACGCCCTATTACCGCGGCATGCCGGCTTCGGTGCTGGACGATGTGGTGGTGCTACGGTTCAACGATGCGGCTGGAACGCGCGAATTACTGAACCGCCGCGCCAGCGAAATCGCGGCGGTGGTTATCGATCCGATGCCCAGCCGGGCTGGGCTCATCGCTCCCGAACCGGAATTCGTTGCCGCTCTCCAGGAGACGGCGCGCGAGCATGGGATTCTCGTCATCAGCGACGAGGTCCTCAATTTTCGTCAGGACTATCACGGCGCTTCGGCACGCTATGGCCTCCAGCCGGACCTGTTTGCTTTGGGCAAGATTATTGGAGGCGGTTTTCCGATTGGAGCGGTCGGAGGTCTGGGCGAAATCATGAGCGTGTTCGACGGCAGCCGCGGCCGGCCATTGCTTCCGCAAGGCGGGACGTTTTCGGCGAATCCGATCTCCATGGTGGCAGGCCAGGCCGCAATGAAGGCCCTCGATGAAATCGCCTTTGCCCGGCTTGAACGGCTGGGTAACCAACTGCGGAACCGCTTGGAGGACATTATCGCACGTGCAAATGCGCCGCTTAGCATTACCGGGGCGGCTTCGCTCTTCCGCATCCACCCGAAGCCAACGCGTCCACGCGAGTTCCGGGAAGCGCATTGGAACCCGGCCGAAACCAAAGTCATGAAAGAGATGTCCCGCTTTTTCGCGGGAAACGGCATCGTTCTTCCACTTGGCGCAGCGGCCTGTCTTTCGACGACCATGGGGGAGGCGGAAATCGAGACGATCTCCGGCGTCTTTGAAGCATTCCTTTCTGAAAATTCCGCCCTCCTCGAGGAGATTGCGTGATGTCGGCATCTCGCGAAACCGTCGCCGAGCGTATCGCCCTTGCATTAAAGCGCCACGGCGTCGAGCTCATTTTTGCACAAAGCCTTCCCTCAGCCGTCGTTCTCGCATGCGAGGCGATCGGCATTCGACAGATCGCCTATCGCCAGGAAAATATGGGCGGCGCCATGGCTGACGGATATGCGCGGCGGTCGGGCCGTATCTCGGTCGTTGCCGCCCAAAATGGCCCGGCTGCAACATTGCTGGTCGCCCCGCTCGCCGAAGCGCTGAAGGCCAGTGTGCCGATCGTGGCGCTTGTCCAGGAAGTGGAGCGGCCCAATTTCGATCGCAATGCCTTCCAGGAGCTTGACCATATCGCCCTGTTCCAGCCTTGCGCCAAGTGGGTCAGGCGTCTCATCACCGCGGACCGCGTGGATGATTACGTCGACGCGGCCTTTACCGCGGCTGGAAGCGGCAGACCTGGCCCCGCGGTGCTGTTGCTGCCGGCGGATCTGTTGCGGGAGGTGGCCGTCGAATCCGGACATCCACGCACCGCGACGCTCGGCGCTTGGCCGATTGACAGATCGCGACCGAGCGACGAGGCGATTTCTGCTGCCGCCCTATTGCTGGCACAGGCACGCCAGCCGGTCGTCATGGCCGGCGGCGGGGCTCTGACAACCGGCGCGCCGCAGGCGCTTGCTCGCTTGCAGGAAGTCGCGCACTTGCCGGTGATGACGACTCCCATGGGCAAGGGCGCGGTGAACGAAACGCACCCGCTTTCCCTTGGCGTCCTCGGTCCACTTACTGGTCCGGGATCGATCGGGCGGCACTCGAGGGGCCTTCTCCAACAGGCTGATGTTATCCTCCTTATCGGGACGCGGACAAATCAAAACGGGACTGACAGCTGGCGCTCCATTCCGAAGTCAGCGCGCCTCATTCATGTCGATGTCGATCCTGCGGAAATTGGTCGCAACTATGAGGCGCTCCGCCTTGTCGGTGATGCAGCCGAAACGCTCACCGCTCTCACCGACACGCTCAGCCTTTGTGACCTGTCGCGGCGCTTGGCGGGACGCAATCAATTGGAGCGAAAGATTGCCGGGATGCAGGCAGCGTTCGAGTCGGAGCGCGGGCGGATTTTGGCGCGCCATCCGAGCTCGCTTCGACCCGAGCGAGTGATGATGGATCTGCAGCACTGCCTCACGCCGACCATGACGGTGGTTGCCGATGCCAGCTACTCCTCCATGTGGGTGGCCGGTCAACTAAGGGCCCTTGCCGTCGGCCAGCGTTTCCTCACGCCGCGCGGTCTCGCTGGTCTTGGCTGGGGGCTACCTATGGCCATTGGCGCCAAATTGGCCAATCCTGATGCTCCTGTTGTCGCCCTCGTCGGCGATGGCGGTTTTGCCCACTCCTGGGCCGAACTCGAAACAATGATGCGCCTGGGCATCGCCGTTAAGGTGATCGTCCTGAACAACGGCGTGCTCGGCTACCAAAAAGATGCTGAGACGGTGAAGTTTGGCCGCTACACCAGTGCTTGCCATTTTGCGCCCGTCGACCATTCGGGGCTTGCCAGGGCTTGCGGCTGCAGCGCCGTCCGGGTCGAGAACCAGGAAGAGGTCCTGCCAGCGCTGCAGACGGCCCTTGCTGCCGACGAACCGTGCTTGATCGAGATCATTACCGATCCCGATGCCCATCCGCCTCTATCTTTGTATGACGGGACGCTTGATGCGGCTGAGCCGTCTCCTGCTTTTGCGGAGGCTGTCTGATGGCGGAACTTGGCGAAGAGATACCGGTTGCGGTGATCACTGGCGCCTCGAGCGGTATCGGCCTTGCAACTGCCGACGCGCTCTTGCGGGCAGGTTATCGTGTCGCCTTCTTCAGTCATCAGCCGGAACGGGTTCAGGCTGCCGCTCGCGCGCTGTCCGCCTCCTACGGGATAGAGCGAATAAGGTCGGCGGTGGTCGACCTGCGAGACCCAGAGGCAGTGCGACGGTTCTTCGGCGACCTCGCCGCCCATTGGCCGACTCCATCCGTCCTTGTCTGCAATGCCGGCTACTCGCCCAAACGCAATGGCGGCCGAATCCCGATTGCTGAAATCGACCTTGCCGACTGGAATGAAGTGTTGGGGATCAATCTGACCGGTGCGCTGGTTTGCTGCCAATGCGTTCTGCCGGCGATGGCCGAGCGCCGATACGGACGCATCGTCTTCATCGGTTCGCTCGCTGGTCGTACGATGCCAAGGATAGCTGGTGCTGCCTATACCGCATCCAAGAGCGGGCTTGCCGGTCTCGCGCGATCAATCGTCAGCGAATATTCCCCGTTCGGCATCACCGCCAACACGATCACCCCCGGTCGCATCGTGACGGACATGACGGGTCCCACGGATTCGCTCGTCAACAAGGAGGCCCTTACACGCATTCCCATCGGCAGGCTCGGTCGAGCAGAGGACATCGCCCGTGCAGTTGCTTTCCTGGTCGCGCCGGACGCCGACTTCCTGAACGGCGCGGTACTCGACATCAATGGAGGCGAATTCACGCCCCCATGAATCCTTCAGCGCTTGTCGAGCCAGCCACAAAATTGGGATGATTACCATGCCCTTTGCAACGAACGCCTCAGGGGTGCCAGGCGGCTCGAATGAGCCGCAACGCTGTGATCTCATCGTCCACAATGCAACAATCCTCACGGTGGACGCTAATGATCGCGTTGTTCGGACCGGCGCGCTTGCCGTCCGAGACGGACGCATCGTCGCGCTTGACCGGCAAGAGAAGATTTTCGCCAGCTATGCCTCGGACCAGTTGTTCGATGCGGCAGGAGGCGCGGTCCATCCGGGGTTCATCGACGCCCACGTTCATGTCTCCCAGTACACGGCGCGCAGCGTTTTGCCCCTGATGGAAGGGACCTCCGTTACCATGGGGCACTGGAAAGGCGGGCTGACCCCAGAAGATGAGTATGCAAGCGCCCGTTTGGCTGCTCTCGATTACTTGCAATGTGGCTATACCGGCTTTGTCGATCCTGGAACTGTCTTTGACCCTGATGCAGTCGCGGCCGTTGCTGATGAAGCCTGTGTCCGCATCTGGCTCACTGACCCTTACGTCGCCGATGGTGGCGAGGCGCTGGCCGCTGATTTGCCTGAACTGGTCAGCGAGAACTTTCTCGCCCGCTGGCCGCGAAACACTGATGAAGCGCTGAAGAGACTGGGGGGCCAGCTGTTTCGCAATCGCAACCCGAACAGCCTGGTGAAAGCCTTCGTCGGACTCTACGGCGAGGCGACCGATTCACCCGAACTCTACCAAGCCGCCCTGAGCCTAGCCCGCGATCGCGATGTGAGATTTCAAGAGCATCTTGGATATCTTCCGGCCTTTCAGCTGAAACGAGAGAAGGCGCTTGGGCAGCCACTGCTGAGGTGGTTCGAGGAACGTGGGTTCCTGGATTCTCATGTCACGTTCACTCACATGAACCTGGTGCGCGAAGACGAGATTTCGCTTTTTGGCAAATATGGGCTGCGAGTCGTCTGGTGCCCTTGGGGCCAGTTGCAGATGTTCGGCAAAGACGGGGCGCAGCCGCGCATGGTGGAGCTGCACCGGGCCGGCGTAAAGGTTGGAATTGCAAGCGACATTCCTCGTGTTGCCGACTTCGATGTCCTTGGAAGCCTGGCCGCCTCGGCTGCCGCCGCCTCGGGACGGTCGGCAATGCCGCGTGAGATTCTGCGCATGCGCACGCTTGGCGCCGCGGCGACGATCGGTGCCGACGGAGAGCTAGGCAGTCTCGAGGTCGGCAAGCGCGCCGACTTCGTGGTGCGGTGTCCGAACGCTTCTGTGAATTTCGGCTTCGATCCGGGCCTAGAGCTGGGAGTGATCGGCGGCCGTCACACCGTGAAAGCGGTGTACGTGGGCGGTCGTCAGGTCGTCGATGGCGGGAAGGTCGTCACGCTGGATGAAGACGCGGTCATTGCCGCAGCGCATCGCTCGGCGCGCGCGCTTGCATCCAGGACAGGCCTTCGCGCCTGAGGCCGATCAGGCAAGGTGACGGCGGGCCGCAAGGCCTCGCACTGACTGGCGGGCGCGAGCTATCACGGCGGGCCTGACGGGCGTTGAGAGTTCTCGCCAATCGCCGTAGTCCGTTGTTGCTCGTCTGATTAATCTCCATGTGCCATTAAACGCGCTCAGGCCACTTGCCTGCGGCACACAATGATCGCCCTGCACTCCAATTCCGTTGTCGCAAGTAAGCGGGCAGACACGGCCTCCGACCGCCCTCAGCCTTTCCAGAATTTCCGCCGTTGGTTCCAGCGATGCCAGGCTGACACCTTGCCGATCCGCCTAGGCTTTGCGGCTGCTGGCCGCCCACTCTCCGTTAGCCCGGCTCCAAAGGCATCCTATGCGCAAGAGTTCCCCTTGGGTGGCGCGCACAAGTTCGCTTGCGTCTGGCGTGGGAGCCGATGACTGGACGAGCCGGTCGCGACATTCAAGGCTTGCTAGTTCGGTCCCTTTGGCGCCGTCGTTTGCGTTAGTGGCGCGCTCCGCCTCTGGCAGCTGCGCGTGCCGTTCGGTTTCCATGCGCTTCTTGATTGCGTCGATCTTCAACCTCGCAAGGGCGGCAAAGACGCCGTCCGGAAATTGCTGCAGATATGCCTCGAAGAAGCTTTTGTCGGTCGCGGCACCAGTCATCGGTACAATCAGGATGGCTGGTGACTAGTTATCAGCTGCGACCAGGTCCATTTTCCGTGATCCAGTTCGCCGCCGCACAAGACGCTTGAGGATCTCCAATAGATCATCGGTGAAAGTAAATACCACGGGAATAACGACAAGGCTGAGGACGGTCGAAGTTATCAGGCCGCCGATCACCACGATCGCCATGGGTTGGCGGAAGCTCGAGTCGCCGCCGCTCAGACTGAGCGCGACAGGAAGCATTCCGCACCCCATGGCGACAGTGGTCATCACGATCGGACGGGCGCGCTTGTGACAAGCGTCGATGAGCGCGTCCAAACGCGTGAGCCCCGTGCGCCGCAACATGATGGCATACTCGACGAGAAGAATGGAGTTCTTGGTCACAACGCCCATCAGCATCAGCAGGCCGATAACCACAGGCATTGAGAAGCTGGTGCCAGTCAGCACAATTGGCAACAGCGCTCCCCCAAGCGACAAAGGCAGGGCCATGAGTATGGTGATCGGCTGCAGAAAGTCGTGAAACAGCAAGACGAGCACGGCGTAGATACAAAAGACCCCAATAGCCATTGCGATCGCGAAGTTGTCGAAGAGCTCTGAGCTGCGCTCCAATTCGCCCTGCTCGACGAGCTTGACGCCTTCGGGCAGGTTCTGGAGCGCAGGCAGCGATTTCGCCTCGCTATACACATCGCCAAGGATCCGGCCGTTGAGCTCGACGGAAAGCGTGATGTTGCGTGAGCGGTCGATACGGCTGATCTCAGAAGGGCTGCCGCCGACACGAATCTCGGCGACTGAACCTAAGTCGACATTACCGCGGACACCGGCAACACGCAGACTTGCGATATCGCCGAGTGTCTTGCGGCTTTCGGGGTCGAAGCGAACACGAATGGGGATCTGACGCTGTGGCAGATTGAGTTTTGCGAGCGACGAGGAATAATCGCCGCTCGTCGCCACGCGTACAGCCTCGGAGATCGCCTCGGCCGTGACGCCAAATGCGGCGGCGTGATCAAAATCCGGGATGATCTGGATTTCGGGTGCCTGCAGAGAGGCGCTCGAGGTGACTGCGCCGATCCCCTTGAGCGTGCGTAACTGCTCTTCCAATGCCCAGGCAGCCTGCTCGAGAGCGTCGGAGTTGTCGCTGGCGAGAGCGATCGTCAATGTCGTGCCGTTGCCGCCTGATCCCACTGCTGTCCTGACGCCGGGCAGGACGGCGAGCGCTTGTCGAATGTCGTTTTCGATTTCGGTCTGTGTCTTGCTGCGCTCGCCGATCTTTTTGAGGTCGACGACAAGGGAAGAGGTGGACGTGTCGAGAGTGGTCGAAGATTCCAGCAGGTCACTCGAAGAGGCAGTGCCCACGGCGGAAAATATCTGCCGCACTTCAGGCAGGCCGGAAACGATATGCGCTGCCTGCCGAGTTAGAGCGTTGGTCTGTTCGATTGTACTGCCCGGCTGCAGGGTCAGGGTCACCTGCGCCTGGGCGTCGTCCGAGGGAGGCATGAAGCCGGCGCTGAGGAAAGGGATCGTCGAAAGCGAGAGGCCCAGAAACAGGCACACGCCAAGTACAGTGAGTGCACGGTGACGAAGGCTGGTCTTCACGAAAGCCAAGTATGCCCGCATGGTCCAGCCATCTCTTTGCCTGGCAGGATGCGCCTTCATCATGTAAGCGGCCATCATCGGTGTCAGCAGGCGCGCCACAAGCAGCGAGGCGAGAACCGCTACGGCCGCGGTGACACCGAATTGGCGGAAAACCAGGCCTGGAATTCCGCTCATGAAGGCAGTCGGCAGGAAAACCGCAACGAGCGTAAAAGTCGTGGCGATAACGGCAAGTCCGATTTCGTCTGCGGCCTCGAGGGCGGCCTCCATTGGTGGTTTTCCCATTTGCATGTGACGCGCAATGTTTTCGATCTCGACGATTGCATCGTCGACGAGGATGCCAACGACAAGCGAGAGCGCCAGCAGCGTCACCGTGTTCAGGCTGAAATCAGAAAGGTAGAGCACCAGGAAGGTCGGAATGACCGACAGCGGCAGCGCAACCGCTGAAAGGAAGGTCGCGCGCCAGTCGCGCAGGAAGAGCCAGACGACGATGACCGCCAGGATGGCGCCTTCGTAGAGCATGTGCATCGAGCCGTCATAGTTTTCGATGATCGGCCCAATCGTGTTGTATGCCTCGGCGATTTCGACATCCGGGTTGGCGGCGGCAAAGTTTTCAACCGCCGCCTGGATGGCGGACGCGACGCCCGTGTCCGAGAAACCATTCGATCGTTTGACTTGAACAGCAATCCCTGGTTTGCCATCGAGGTAGGCCATTGAGGACCGCTCGGCGAAGCCGTCCATCACGGTGCCGATTTCATCGAGCCGTACCAATGATCCGCTTGGGAGCGGGATTGCGAGCGCCTTCAGTTCTTCGATGGAAGAGACGGCGCCAAGCGTGCGGATTGACTGTTTGCTGCCGCCGACCTCGGCCCGGCCGCCCGACGCGTCCGACTGCATGGCCTTGAGCTGTGAAGAGACGGTCGCGGCGCTGAGGCCAAGCGAAGTCATGAGCTGCGGATTGAGATCGATATGAACTTCACGGTTGACGCCGCCGATCCGGCTGACTTCACCGACGCCGGCCACGGACAAAAGAGCCTTCGTCATTTCGTTGTCGATGAACCAAGACAGTTCCGTCTCGTTGAGACGGGCGGAGCGGACCAAATAAGTGCGCAAAGGCGTACCCTGCACGCTCACCTTCGTCACGCTCGGCGTCTGCATTCCGGCAGGCAGGTCACCTGCTGCACCGTCCACGGCGTTGCGCACCTCATTGAGGGCGGCCTCACTATCCTTTCCCAGGTGGAATGAGACGTTGATGCTAACTGAGCCATCCGTGATCGTCGTCGAGACGTGGTCAAGGAGTGTCAGCGACGCGAGCTTGTCCTCGATTTTGCGCGCAACTTCCGTTTCAAGTTGTGCCGGCGCGGCGCCCTCGAGGCTGGCGCTGACATGGATCGTAGGCAAATCCATGTCGGGAAAATTCTGAACCGGCAGTCGATTGAAAGCGAGCAGACCGCAGGCGGCAAGCAGGACGAACAGCAGGATCGAGGGAACTGGATTGCGGATTGACCAGGTGGAAAAGTTCATCGCGCCTCTCCCTCCACCCTGACGAGCGCCTTGTCTGACAAGAAGGCGCCGCCGGTCGCCACCACGTCTGCGGAGGGGTCGACGCCTGACAGGATTTCGACTTCGCTGCCTCGGCGGCGGCCGATGTCGACACCGACCCGGGTCGCTCGTTTGCCGGCATCAACTGTGAAGACGTAAGCGTTGCCGTCTCGCATCACGAGCGCTGTTTCCGGCACTGTGAGCGCCGAAGTTGTCTCAAGCTCGACCTGGCCGGTGACATAAAGCCCAATTGGCGGATGAGCCTGGGGCGGCAGCGCAACATAGGCCAGAGCCCGACCAGTGTCCGTGCTTACCGTCGGTCCGACCAGGCGAACAGTCCCTTTAAACTGACGGCCGCTCGGACTGACGATGCTAGCCATTTGACCTTGCTTGATGCGGGACAGATAACGTGCAGAAACTTCGGCCTGCCATTCGATACGTTGCTGACGCACGAGGCGATACAGCTCTGTTCCAGGCGAGACAACGGCACCGAGCTGTGCCGAGCGGGACGTGATCAGCCCGTCATCCGGCGCGGAGATCACTGTCTGGTCGAGCTTGATTTTCTGGCTTTCCAACGAGGCTTCGGCCGACTCGACAGCCGCTTGCGCCGTCTGCTCGGCAATAAGATAGTCGGATATCTTCTCATCAGATAGCGCGCCACTTCCCTGCACCTTGCGAGCGCGTTCTGCATTTGCGTCCGCTTTGGCAAGGTCGACCTTGGCGGTTGCCAGCGCAGCTTGGGCCTTGCGCAGCTCCGCGCGCGCACTTTCATCAGCAAGCCTGACAAGCGGCTGACCTTTCGACACAATCGACCCGACATCGACAAGGACGTCGGTGACGCGCAGATCTCCGATTTCCGCCGATATGACCGCCTCATGCCATGGCTTCAACCAGCCGCTGGCCGGGACTGTTTCTGGCCATTGCCGCTCTGCGGGCTTCACGACAGCAACGGTAAGTGCCGGCGCTTCGGTTTGCTGGGCAAAGGCGAGCTTCACGCTCGAAAACGAGGTGCCTCCCAGGAGGAGGGCAAGGAGAATGAATGTCGGTCGCATCAGTGCGGCTTTTCTTCGGGAGTTGCTTCAACGGACCTCGGGTCGTTCCAACCGCCGCCGAGCGCTTTGTAAAGGGCGATCCAGTAGCGTGCCGCGTCCCGGCGAGTCTCGATGAGTGAAACTTCTGCAGCCTGGGCCGAACGGCGCGCTTCCTCGCGATCGAGCAGGCTGACACCGCCTGCCCGCCAGTTAGCATCAACGGCTTTGAAATACGCACGATAGCTGCGGGCAGCAGTGGCGGCGTCGCCGATCTGGCGCCGTGTACTTTCGATCCGCACGAGCACAGTCTCCACCTCGGCTATGGCACTCAAGACGCCCGATTTGTAAGTAGCCACCGCTGCATTGTGGGCTGCTGCGGCACTGCCAACCGCGGCGCGGCGTGTCCCGCCATCGAAGAGCGGAATGGAAAGCGCCGGACCAAAGGACCAGGGAACCGCGGCCCCGGTGAGTGACGAAGATCCGATCGTTAGCGAGCCGCCAAGGCTGAGGCTTGGATAGAGGTCGGCTTTGGCAGCACCGATTTCTGCCAGCGATGCGGCGACCTCAAGTTCCAGCGCGTTGATATCGGGACGCTGACGCAAGGCCTCTGCCGGGACCGCAGCTATTCGGAAGGCCTTGGGCGTCGGAATGCCTGGCTTCCCCATCGCCAAAAGGCTGCGGGCGCGCGGCTCGTCACCCCCGGCCAGGCGTGCGATCGACTTGATGAGAACTTCACATTCGGCCCGCTGAGCAGTCAACGTGGCGGCCGATGTGGCGGCCCCAGCCCCGGCGAGCGCTAGATCGGCGCTCGATGCAAAACCGGAACTTTCTGCCGTTTGCATTGCTCGGATGGTCTCGCGTTGTGAGACGAGCTCTGCGGCATACGTCCGCTCCAATTCACGGCAGGCCCGATACTGGATGTAATAGTCAGCTACTTCGGCCGCGAGCGAAACGCGTGCACCATGCCAGTCGGCCACTCGCTGCTCAACGCGTAGGCGCGCAGCCTCGCTCTTCTGCCGGGCCTTGCCAAACAGATCGATCTCCCACGATGCATCCAGGCTTGCGCTGGCTGTTGTGGCCGGCGGGACTTTGTTGGCTTCTGAGCCGCCGGTCGCCGAGCGTGTGATTGCCCCCGCGCCAGTCAGAGCCGGAGACAGACTTGCCTGAGCGGTGACCAAAGTGGCGCGCGCGCTCTCGATCTCTGCCAAGGCAGACTCAAGACTGGGACTGGAGCTTTGCGATGCAGCGAGAAGTCCCCTCAGGGATCTGTCGGAAAATGTCGACCACCACGACAGCAAGTCGCCGGTCCGACCGCCGTGAGGGACGGTGGCATGCCAGACCTTGGCGACTTTTACCCCAGGCGGTTGCAGCGCGAAGTTGGTCGTGCAGCCTGTCACGAGCAGGCAGGATGCCGCTGCGACATTGAGGCTGACGATTTTAAAACAGGATAAGCTTAGTCGGGACATGTTGTGTGATTTTCCGCGTACGGCGAAGGACTTTCTGCGACCGGGGCGGGCGTCACGTCGGAAAGCTTTGCAGCTCGGAGAATGGTTGGCGGCTTGTATCGTCGCGGCGACGCGGCCGAAGATACCGGCGCCCGTTTTTCGTTCTGATCCGCTACTGTGCCCTCGGCCATTTCCAGGCTACCGTGTTCCAGAACACGATGATCCCCTTCGCCTGCATACAGACTGCGGAAAACACGGTGCCGATGGGTGGCCGCCTATGTGAGTCTCAGCGGCCTGATCATGTCGCAAGCGTGGGCGTCGCAGGGGCTGGGCCTTGAGTTCCTAGAACCTATAACCGACAAGGAGCATCCCGGACGGTTGCGTGTCTTTTCGTGTGATCGGGCTGTTCTTTGCATCTCCGGTGAGGAAGCCTACCCCGACCTGACCGCGAACAAGCCAGTTTTCGGTCGCCATGTAAGTTACCGACCCTTCGATGTCGAACCGCTTGAGCCCCGCGCCGGCCTCATACCGACTAAGGCCTGATCGAGCGGATTGAAGAGCGGTGACGCCGAAGTAGGTCTGCATGTACTTGTCGTCCGCAAATGTCGCTGAAGCGCCCGCGGCGAAGAGGAAGTTGTTATAGTTGTGTGAGATGTTTGCTCCCACAACAGCTTGCAGCCCGTCGCTGCCGCCAAACGTCTTGTCGACAGAAGCATAGAATTCCAAAGGCCCCGTCTCATACGAAATCTGGGCTCCGAGGAGTGCTCCGCCTTTAATGTCGCCGAGACCCTTGAGGTGAATTGAATCCTTCTCCTTGCGGCCTCCGCCGAGATCGTAGCCGCCCTTCACGGTGACCTTAAAGCCGCTCGATTCCCATACATCGACGTCTATCCCGCCGGGAGAGATCGTGAACCGGCCGATCGTTGCCGAGACCATCGGAATCGGGACGACTTCGAATTCATCCGAGCCTTCGTACTTCGGCGCATACATCGCTCCGCCGGCGACCATGACGTTCCAATCCGCAAGCTTCTGACGGATAGGGCCATACCGGCGCTGATCCACATTCGCCTCCTGCGGTGAAGCAGCGCCCGGTTCATTGTCGAAGGGCTCAGCCGCGCCTGCTTTCGAAGGGAGCAAGGCAAGCGCCGAAAGGCTCGTGACGACGGCGGCGTGCCGCGAGCGCGCTGAGAAAGACTTCGTCGATGGCATTCGGTCGGCTCCTGGGTGTTGATGGCCTCGGGAAGCCCGACGCAGTCGCACCTCCAGCGGCTGCACTCTCTGAGAGGACGCGGTTGATTTGGATTTTGTGATGTTAAGAAATGTTGCTGCGCGCTCGTGAATGCTGCCCGACGCTCAAAGCGCGGATCGCTTGGATATCACTGTGGAGCGACGTCCGTCGGGCGCCGGTAATTGTATCCGACCCTATAGAAGAAGCGCCCAACCACGGCATGGTTTTTCCACACGGTCTCGGTCCTGACGGACCCGATATGCTCAAACCACCTTGCGAGACGATTGGAGGAGACGCTGTCCTCCTTCACACCGAACAAGATGACCGCGCCACGCCGCGACAGAGAGGGGGCATTCCACACGCCGAACATCAACCCCTCTTCGCCGAAGACGTTTTGACTGGTGATGTTTTCCAGACCGGTTCGCCCCCTGCCGTAGAAAGCAAGTTCGCTGGCGATGTTGTATTTGTCCATCCCGACCAGGAGGGGCGAGTAGCCGGTATCTGCCTTGACGGCGGCCCCGATCTGCTCCGCCCGGAGGGAGAATTCTTCCCAGGCAACGGGCAGACCGCGCAAGCTTCCGGAGTAGCCAACGAAGGGCAGGCCGAGCGCGACGTAGTGGAGCAACACCGCAAAAACAAGCACGCTCGCTACCGTGCCCATTTTCAAAAAGATGATCATGCGCGGCATGCTTCCGCTGCGGACAGCCGTCGCAACAACGTTAGCCATAGCTGGCAACAATGCGAGCCAGATGGGGCCCGTCCAGTTCATTTTCACCGCATGCAGGATACTAAACGCAGCGAAAACCGAGAGCGGCACCAGCGTAAAGATGAGGACGAAAGTGGTGGCCGCTCTGGCGTGGAAACGGTCGGGACGCCAGACAAGCTTGGAAGCTGCCGCAATGCCGAGCCAGATCCCAATCGGACCCAACAAGACCGCAATATAGCCGATGAGGCTGTGGACGGAGAATTGCATTTCCTCTCCCGACCACCGTCTGCTGCCCTGAAATTCGAATGAGGCCCAGCCATTCAGGCCATTCCAGGCGATCACCGGCGAAAAAACGGCCAGCGCGAGGATGGCTGCGAGATAAGGCCATCTGGTTGAAAACCAGAGCCGGGTCTGAGGGTGGATCAGCAGGAACACAAGCGTCGCGGGCCCCAGCAGCGCAATTGTATATTTCGACAGCATGCCCAGTCCAACGCAAAGCCCCGCTCCGAGCCAGGCCGTGGGGCGTAATCCGATTGTTGCACGTTCCAGGAAATAGAGCGCCCCGGCCCATGCTGCCGTGAGGGGTGCATCCGGCGTGGCTAGTAGTCCGACGCCCATGAAAAAGGGCAAAACCGACAGAAGCATCAGGGCGATGAAGGCTTCGTCCCTGCGCCCAAAGAGGTTGTGGGCGAGCCGAAAGCTGAAGAACGCGGTCACAAGCCAGCATCCCGTCGCCATTATTCGAACGCCGAATTCGGAGTCGCCGAAAATCGCGCTCCCGAGCCGAATGAGCCAAGCCACCATGGGTGGATGGTCGAGATAGCCCCAGGCTGGATGCTGTGCGTAGTTCCAGTAATAGGCTTCCTGCGGAATGAGGTCCATGTCGCCTTGATAAACGAGCCTCAGGACGACCACATAGGCCGTGATGGCCAAGGCGGCCATATTCCAACGAGCCGGGGCGGACAGCGACGCATTGGGCCGAAAGACATAGAATTCATTGCCGAGATAGCTCACCACGCCGCCGCCGACGATACCGCCCAGCAGTGCCCAATAGAGCGGCAGGCCGAGTGCGCCGGATCCCGCCGCGATCAATCCGCCACGTATCGCCAGGGCCAGGATGGAGATAACCAGGAAACGTGTGCTTCCAGCGCGACCGCTCGCCCGTCCCTCAAACGACCATCGCGCATGGCCGATGTAGTTGAATGCAGCGGCAAAGCAAAAACCGCAGATGTGAGCCACAGCTAGACCGGCCCCGGCGGCCAACAGGATCGAGACGGCACACAAGTCGAGAAGAAAGCCGACCATGCCCACCGCCAGAAAACGCTGCACGGCGTCCGAAGAGGTTGTTCCGCGGGAAAACCTGACCAACTGCGCGAGATAGGCGATGAACTGCCGGGCGCCAATTTTGGATTTCCCCGCATGCCGATCGCAGAAGGTGATGGGCTTTTCAGCGACCCTGAGGTCGCCGCCACCAGCGTGCAACGCCTCCAGACCGATCTTGAAGCCTTCCGCCTGATCGGCGCCCCTGAGCAAGCATTCGCGGCGGATCGCGAAGAAGCCCGACAACGGGTCCTCGACATCGGTGAAGGGTGCAGCAAATGACGCGCCGATACGTGACAGGATGCGCCGATGCAGCGGCCAGCCGACGCTCGCCCCACCCTCGCAATAGCGACTGCCGATGACCATGTCGAAGTGGCCCGCCGCGATGGGCCGGACCAGATCCATGATCGATGTTGCCGGATGGCTGCCATCTGCGTCCAGCACCACAAGGATCGAAAACCTGGCGTTCGAAGCAGCCCATAAGACGTCGGCCGCCAATCCGCGCCCGCTTCCATTCCTCAAGAGGCGAACCGGATGACTTTCTTGCCAATCGGTGACTTTCGCGCATGTGCCGTCGGCCGAGCCACCATCGGTAACGATGATCTCGAACTCGCAATGCCGGGAAACCTGGGCGAGGATCGCACGCAGGGTACGGTCGACATTGCCGACTTCGTTGAGGGTGGGCACGATAATGGACACAGATGGATGAACGGCGCCAACTGTCGCGTCGCCAGGCCTCGACTTCGAGCTCGCCTCTGCCAGGTTCGATCCGACACGTGAATGCATGAAGCTCTCCGGGCAATGGCCGTCAGCGTCTGTTGTCCGGACTGCTGGTAGCGTCCCGGCTCATCGGAGAGGTTTAAGTGTTGTTAAGCTGTGCTCGGATTTGTTTCGCCTTGGTCGACAGGCGAGCTGCGCGGCAGCAACAAAAATAAACACAATTATTGCTGACAGCTCCGGAGCAGGGGGGGTATTGCCTAGTCTAGAGACGATCCGATGGCTGGACCTATGGACAATTTCGCATACACCGTTCCCTCGCAGGGATCGCCGCGCATCCTTGTCGTTGAGGACGATCGGGATATCGCGGGCATGCTGATCGAGTTGATGAAAGATGCGGGCTACCTGGCCGAGGCCGTCGGTTCAGGCACCGAAATGGATCGGCTGCTGCGGAAAAAGGACTTCAACCTCATTGTGCTCGACGGGATGCTGCCGGGGGAAGATGGGTTCAGCATTTGCCGCAGAATCCGATCGGCCGACACCACGCCTATCCTCATGCTGACCGCGCTGACGAAGGAGGTCGACAGGGTGGTGGGGCTTGAGTTGGGGGCAGACGACTATGTGACGAAGCCCTTCAGTTCCCGGGAATTGCTGGCGCGGGTGAAGGCGCTTCTGCGCCGATCGGCCTATGCCAGCCAGTCCAAACCGAGCCAGGAACCGCTGACCTTCGCGGGCTGGAAGATAGATCCGGTCGCGCGTGAGCTAACCGATAGCGAGGGTGTCCATGTGCCACTCACCACGGCCGAGTTTGACGTGCTCCTGGTGTTTTGTCAGAACCCGCGGCAGGTGATGAACCGGCAAGAAATCCTCTCTTGCACCCATGCGGGGTCGGCGGGACCGGTGGACCGCAGCATCGATGTGCATGTCAGTCGGATCCGCCAGAAGATTGAGCCGAATTACAAGGAACCCACCTTCATCAAGACGGTGCGACTGGGGGGCTATATCTTCACGCCGGAGGTTACGGTCGCCGCATGATCGGCTGGTTCAGACAGGCCCCGATCCGCCTGCAGTTCATCGTGCTTGCCGCGATCCCCATCCCGGCGGTGCTGCTGAGCGTCATTGCACTTCTGCCGGAACCATACATCTTCAAGAACGGCCCCGCTCAGACGTTGGTGACCGTCAGAAGCACACAAATCGAGTTGATCGTAGAACAGGTCAGAAACAGCTCCAGCGAGGCCGACGTTGAGAAGCTGCTGCGCGCGACAGCTCCGATTGGGCTCGATATGCAGCTCCTGCCTTGGGCGGATTTCAGCTTAGTCAGCAGCCAAAGAGAGCATTTGCAGTTCGTCGCCGACGAGCTGCGCGACGTGCTCCCGAAGGACTTCGAGGCCGTGGTTGTGCCCCAGGACGAGGAGCACAATGCTCTGGTGGTGCGCGTCGACGCCAAGCGTGGTCTTCTGGTGCGCTTCTCCGACGCGGACACCTATCCGGCATTCTTGAGCGCGATTGTCGAACTCATCGCAAAGATCCTTATCTTGATCCTCCCAATGTTGCTTTTGGTGCTTTACATCGGCGGCCTGATCACGTCGCCGCTTGTCCGCTTTGCCGAGGCGGCAAAGAGCCTGCGGCTTGACAGCAAAGAGGACGAACTTTTCACGGTCGCTGGCGCCAAAGAGCTCCGCACCCTTGCGACGGCGCTTAACGACATGCGGCGTCGCATCCATAAGATGCTTGATGACCGTACACGCATGTTGACCGCCGTGAGCCATGACCTCAGGACACCCCTGACACGGCTACGCATGCGCGTGGAGCGGTCGAAGGACATCCCCGCCAAGCAGTTGATGCTTGATGACATCACCACCTTGACTGCGATGATCGAGGACAGCCTGCAATATCTGAGCAGCACCGCCCGGGACGAGCCGCTGCGCAAGGTAGACATCGCGGCCTTGCTGAAGACCATCGTCGCCGGATTCTGCGACCTGGGCCACACGGTTATCTATGTCGGTCCCGAGCGCTTCGGGTACTCCTGCAAACAGAAAGGCCTGACACGCGCCATAACCAACATTGTGGAAAACGCCGTCAGGTTCGGCACCATCGTCCATGTCCAATTATCCAACTCTTCACGGGGCGAACTGTCCATTGTGGTCAGGGACAATGGTCCCGGTCTTGCTCAGGGCCTGCACGAAAAGGCCTTGGAGCCATTTTTCAAGGCGGATGAGGCCCGCACCTCGACGACCAACAGCGGTTTTGGCCTTGGTCTATCGATAGCGGACGAGATTGTGAAAGGCCATGGCGGCTCGCTGACCTTGGAGAACATCGTTCCCCACGGCCTGCGCGTGAAAGTCTCGCTGCCGCAGGCCCAGATTGTCGCGAGCCCGACGGTCAAATTGGCGGACGCACAGGCAAGCGCTTTGGCGGGTTGACGAGGTCCTTACAAGGCGAAGCGCCGCCTGCAGGCGCCTCACCAATTTCGTTCTGGGTTGTTCAACCAATCTGTCAACAGTAGTTGAAGGACCCCGATTCGCGAACAATTCGGCCTACAAAGATGACATGGTTGGGATCAACCAACGATCTCAAATCATTGCGGATTTTTGGTCGGGGGCGAATTCTGTATCAAGCAACAACACCGATTCCCAGTCCCTTGCACCACATGTAGTTATCCTTGAGGTTTTTGTGGACTGGGTCATAGTTACGCTTGGCTGTTTCAAATCGTAGGTAACAAGTATCACCGCCATAGTCTGAACCTCCCCGCTCGCGTCAGCGACGCTACCGTCAGGCCAGCCCGTTGGTAAAGCCTAAGATCCGCTGCCTTCCGGGCCGTAACAATTCTTAACAACTCAAAACCCAAGACAATCGTGAATCGGCGCTAGTGCCGCGCAAGGCGGCTCGTGAGGGGCTCGCCAATTGTGCTGAAGGACTGGAGCGACTCCCAGCGCTTCACCGGCAGCCCGGCGCAGGCGGTAAACGTGCATCGATTGATGGTCATTTTATTGCTGGCGTTCCTGACCGGCTGTCTGGCGCCAGATCGGATCGACTACGGCGCCAAGGTCGCAAGCGTTGCCACCATTGACGGCTTCGAGGATATCCGCACCTACGCGGATCTGGCCAAGGGGCAGGCCGATCAACGGGCTTGGCTGCCGATCGCGAAGAACAAGGAAATCAATTACCTTGTATTGTCGAGCGGCGGGGGCGCAGGCGCTTTCAGCGTCGGTGCCCTGAAGGCGTGGTCAGAAATCGGTACCCGCCCTCAATTCGATATCGTCAGCGGCGTCAGCACCGGTGCGTTGATCGCACCCTACGCTTTCCTCGGTGCCAACTATGACCAGGCCCTCGTCGACCTTTACACGAGCGGCATCGCAGAAACCCTGGTCGACGCCGATTTTCTGCCCAAGGGGCTATTTGGGCCGAGTCTGCTCAAGCAGCAGCCACTACGCCGGATGGTCGAAAAATACCTCACCGCCAAAGTGTTAGCCAAGATCGCCGCTGAACACCGCAAAGGCCGGCGACTGCTCGTGCTGACCTCGAATCTCGATTCCCAGCGGGCGGTCATCTGGAACATGGGGGCGATCGCTGACAGCGGCCGACCCGACGCGCTCAAACTCTTCCAGGACGTCATCATCGCCTCCGCCAGCATACCGGGCATGTATCCCGCGGTGCTGATCAAAGCGAAGTCCGGGGCTCAGTCCTTCGAAGAGATGCATTCCGATGGCGGTTCGGTGTCGCAGATTTTGACCATCCCTGAAGGCTGGATGGCCGGGCGCGATAAGGATGCGTGGCGCAAGGGCCGCCGCTTCAACATGTTCATTCTGATCAACAACGCGCTGATGCCCGAGTTCTCCACCACGACCAACAACACCTTTGTCGTCATGGCCAGGGCAAACGCCACGCTCATCAAGTCGCAAACACGCGGTGCTTTGCTGGCGACATATCTCTACGCCCAGAAGAAGGGCATCCGGTTCCATGTCGGCGTCATCGACATGCAGGTCCCGTACAAGATGACCGATCCGTTCAACACCCACTACATGCGCGCGCTCTACAGCCTCGGCTACGCCAAGATGGCCAGCGGACATCTCTGGCAAGATACGCCGTTGTTCGCTGAAAAGCGCGTCGCAGCAATGCCAGATGAACAAAATCCATAGCGTCCGGCAACCACGTTCACGTCAGCAAGGAGAAATGAATTGCCAAATTCTCGATCAGGTAGAGCTCGGAACTGGCCAAATCCGCGCCGGCTTGGCCAAGCGCTGGTTCCCGCCCTCGCCGTATCGGCAATTGCCGGCTGCACATCGGTGCCCCTACAGCCCGGCGGCTCCTTGGCCTCTTATGACGATATGGCCAAGGTCGACGGACGGATCAAGAAAGCCGAATACAAAGCCGTTCCGCAAGATCTAAACCAGACCAAGACGGTATACATCGAACCCACCATGGTCTCTGCCTATGCGGAGCAATCGGTTAAGAAGCCCTCGGACAGCGCGTTAGTCGCCAACGCCATCAACCGTGCACTCTGTGTCGGCGTCAGTGATCGTTTCCAAGTGGTCGACAGCATGAAGGATGCCGACCTCATAGTACACGCCACCGTGACGCGCATTGTGCCGACCAACGCCACGATGGCCGGCGTGTCGACCGCAACGTCGCTCGGAGCATCCTTCGTCTCGCCCGTGCCCGTTCCCAGATTGCCTTTGGGCCTTGGCGGCCTTGGCGTTGAAGCCGAGGCAACCACGAGGGATGGGGAACAGGCCGCCGCGATGGTGTGGTCCAAGGGGGCGAATTTCATCACCACCAGCGCGAGAATGTCACAAGTCGGAGATGCCTATTCCCTGGCTTCCAGCTTCGGCAATGACTTCTCAAAGATGCTCGTCACAGGCAAGACGCCGTTCAAGGGTCTGCCAAAACTTCCATCCTTTCAGAAGCTGAAGTCCAATCTCGGCGGCAAACCGAAATACCACGCCTGCGAAAGGTTCGGCCGGGATCCCGGTCTGAAGGATTTTGCCGGCTCCCAAATTGGTCTCCCGCCGTCCTGGACGGATAAGCCGCCGCGCGCGGTGAACAGCGGAAGTTTGTAAGAGCCGAGCCAGGGGGCGTTCAAATGGCACGACCCGGTGGCAAGCTGCGACCGACGGCCAAACATGCCGGCCGTCGATCTTTTGCCGCTCGGGCCTTGGCCCTGCTCCAGAGACTCACAGATCGCCTGATCGACTTCGGCATCGACGGCCTGGTGACGACGGTGATGGCCGTCCTCGTGCTGTTCCATCTGACGAAATGGGCCTCACGCCGCCTGCGCGACAGCCTGGTACCTGGGTCGGCCGATACGCAGCCTCATCAACTCTTTCCGCTCCTCCACACCGAGGGCCTGCCTCCCGAAACCGCGTCGCTCGCCAGCGGGCCCGCGGTCAGTCGGTCGGCCTGCAATCCCCGCCCCCCTGGCAGGCCGACCGACCCTGATCAACCGGCTCACAACAACGATTTGCGCACGGCCCAGACCGACACCAGCCGGGGCATAGCCTTGGCGGAAATTGCTCAGGACGCCGGGGCTCAGCTGCCAAACGATGCCGATCCAACGATGCGCCTGCACAGCGGCGCCAATCTCGATACCGCGCGGCCATGGCACATAGCCTATTTTGACGATGCCCGTCATGTGGAGGCGCTACGTGCCACCTGCGCCGGCGCTTGCCTGGTCGCTGAGCGTTTTGCCCATCTGGTGCCCGAGGGCACAATTCCCATTATCGTCCAGCATCCGCGACTGGCCTATGCGAGAATTCTGGCGCGAATGCATCCCGAGGCCGTCCGGGCCCCCTCACTCTTTGGCAGCGCCGGCGTGATTTCTGGGTGTTTCGTGCATCCGACAGCTCGCATTGGAGCCGGTGTGGTGCTCGACCCGGGGATCGTCATCGGGGAAGGGGTTGTCATCGGTAATGCGACCTCCATCGGCGCCCACGCTATATTGGGTCCTGACGTCGTGATCGGCGCGGATTGTTCCATAGGGGCCAATGTGACTATCGCCCACTGCAGCATCGGGGAACGGGCGGTGATAAAGCCGGGGGCATGTCTGGGGCAGGATGGCTTCGGGTTTGCGACGAGCCGTTCGGGACATTTCAAGCTCGTTCATCTCGGTCGGGTCGTACTTGGCAACGATGTGGAGATCGGCGCCAACACCACGGTCGATAGGGGCAGCGGCCGTGACACCGTTATCGGTGACGGGACCAAGGTCGATAATCTGGTGCAGATCGCTCACAATGTCAGAATCGGGCAGCGCTGCGTCCTGGCGGCTCAGGTCGGGATCGCGGGATCGACGACGGTGGAGGATGAGGTCGGCATAGGCGGCCAGAGCGCTATTGCTGGCCATTTGCTTGTCGGTCGCGGCGCTCAACTCGCGGCAGCCTCCAGGTTGATGCGAGACATTCCAGCGGGTGAACGGTGGGGCGGGATGCCGGCGAAACCGTTGCGGGAATGGTTCCGCGAAGTCACCACAGTCAAAAATCTGGCGAAACGCCGGAGCGGGAATTCGCCCTAAGGGCGCGTCGCCTCCGCTCTTAGCCCTCTATTTTGCGCAACGTCGATCAAATCGAGCGTCGCTGCTACCACGTCGTCGACGCGCAAGCGATGAACGCAATAGACCCGGCCGGGATTGTTTGGCATGCACATGCCGGCGGCAACACACTGGCAGGGCAGGGGCGGCGCCAAGGTTCGATGCGGCACCCCCACTGGGGACCAGACGTCGGGGGGCGTGAGGCCGTACAAGCCAACAACCGGCGTTCCGGTGGACGCCGCCAGATGCATCGGACCGCTTTCGTTCCCCAAGAAAATCAACGCGTTCGAAAGCAGCGCGACCAGTGTCTCAAGCGACACTCTCCCCACCAGGCTCACAGCCGGTGACACAGTTGATGCGAGTATGGTTTTCTCTGACTCTGTCTCATCGGGACCGCCAATCAGGAGGGTGCGAAGACCTCTGGCGGCAAAGATCTCGTCGATCACCGTGGCGAAATGTTGCGGCTGCCAGCACCGCCCTTCAAATCTGGCGCCGGCATGCACGGCAATGTATGCGTTTCCGATCAGCTCATTCACCGCCAAGAGTTCCTTGGCCTCTTCTCGAGCTCCAGCTGTCGGCTCAAGCCTGGGCGTGGCATCCGTCACATTGATATTGAGAGCGCGCAGAGGCGACAGATATCGGTGCAGATAATGGGGTCCTTCTGGGCCAGAGGGCTCAGCAAAGATGTTGGCTGGCTGCCTTTCCCAGAAGCGCAAAGGGTTTTCGGGGGGCTCGAATCCGACCCGCAGGGGGGCGCCGACCAATCCATGCAGGAGCCGGGACGTTCTGGAGTCGCTCAGATCGATTGTGAGGTCAAACCTTCGCCGGCGCAGCTCCCCGATCAAATCGTAGTATTCGCTCAATCGCGCGAGCAGGCCCTTACCCTTGCCTCGCCTGTCGAACCCCAGTGCATCATCGGCGATTTTTTGCGCAACCACGAAGCTGCAGAGTCCAGGCGTACAAAGTATTGTTATTCTAGCGCCTGGAAAGCTGAGGCGAAGATTCCGCACCACCGCGGACGTCAGCACCATATCGCCAATATATTTGGTCTGGATGACTAGGATGGATGCCACGATCGGCCGAGCATGCCGTTCCTTGCCCAACACAACTGAAAAGCCGTCAGCCATGATTTTCGATCCGGCTGTGGCCAGGTGGCGCGTAAGCGCCATGCATGCTGCTGAGCCGCAAAACTAAGCTTCCAACCCGGGGCATTATCTCAGCGGACCTCCGCGCTCGCGCACGGATGGCACTGAAACCTCGTCCTGCTGTTGCCGTGGATTTTGTGTTGTTAAGATTTGCTAAGCACCGGGAAGCAAAGGCCCCTTCCGCGCAATCTCGACGGAACAACCATACTCGTTTAGGCGACCGCTTGGCTTGCGAGCCGGCTGCGTCGGAAAATCTGCTCTCGCAGATTGCGCCCCAGATAATGTCGCGTTGCCACCAATTATTGTCTTGTTCGTATCATCTGTGCCAAAGGTTTCATTACGTTTCATAAGTATCATGCGTATCATATTTCGTGATATTTCAGCAACATCGCCATTTATAGCGATATTGAACCAAGTGATTTTATCATATTACCATTGAAGAATCGAAGTCGACCGATAATCCATTGCGAGGAGGCGGCGATATCTGCCGTTTCGATACGGGGACCGAGGCTAAAGTCTTAGCCGCCCCTCAACGTCACTGGAGGTCAGACAATGAACATCAAGAGCCTGCTTCTCGGCTCAACTGCGGCGCTGATTGCAGTTTCGGCAGCGCGTGCCGCCGACGCGATCACCGTCGCCGAACCGGAACCCGCGCAATACGTCAAGATCTGCGACGTCTATGGTGCCGGCTACTTCTATATCCCCGGCACTCAGACCTGCCTGCGCATTGGCGGCTTTGTCCGCTACGACATCGGCATGGGCGATCGTGAGGGGGTGCAGAACGTCCCGGACCATCTCAAGAGCGGCAAGAGGAACGACACCTATTTCAAGCAAGCCCGCTTCACTTTGAAAACATGGACTGGCGAAGAAACCGAACTCGGCACGCTGAAGACCTACACCGAAGTCCGCTTCAATTACGGCAACAACGCCGGGGATTACACCGATCAAAGCGGGAGCAACACAAAGCGGAATCACTGGCAGGCCGGCAACAAGGATGTGTCGTTGAACTTCGCCTGGATCCAACTGGGCGGTCTTCGCGTCGGTAAAGACGAATCGGCCTTCGACACCTTCATCGGCTACGCCGGTAATGTCATTGACGATACGATCGTCCCTTATGGCGAGTTCGACACCAACGTTATCCAGTACTACTTCGACGCCGGCAACGGCTTCTCGGCAGTTGTCTCGCTGGAAGAAGGGTCGGGCGTCAACACCATCGACAGCTACGTCCCGCATGTGGTCGGCGGCGTGAAGTACACACAGGGCTGGGGTGCCGTTACCGGCGTACTCGCTTATGACAGCAATTACGAAGCGATCTCCGGGAAGGTTCGCTTGGACGTCAACGCGACCAACGAGTTGTCCCTGTTCGCCATGGTTGGCTACGGCAACAAGGATGAGGTGACGGAGCCGAACACCGGACACAACTTCTACAAGCTTTGGGACGGCAGCTGGGCAATTTGGGGCGGCGGCACCTACAAGTTCAACGACAAGACTTCGTTCAACGTCCAGGTTTCCTATGACGAAGGCAAAACCCTCGGTCTGGCCGCGAACGTCGCTTATGATGTCGTCCCCGGTTTCACGGTCACGGCAGAGGTCGACTACTACAACAGGGCAAAGAGTGACTTCCGCCTCGTCAAGGACGATGGCGTCGGCGGCATCCTCCGCTTCCAGCGGTCATTCTAGCATCAGTAGCTTTTGCCATCCTGGTCCGCGGCCCCCAGCCGCGGACCATTTTTCTTTGTAGGAGATGCCCCGGTTAGCTCTGGCGGGCAGCCGGGGGTTGGTATGAAATAATTTGTTCATCGCATATGTTTGTACATATTTCTAAATATTAAAACATCGGGCCCTTACGGGTGGGGATATCTGGTCACGTATGACAACGCGGCCACAGACGTCGGCCTGATCGTCGCGGGGGTGACAACCCGGCTGAACGAGGTAGGATGGCTTGGCGCTCACGAAATGGACAGCGTTGCGTGCTTCGAACCAGTTGAGCCGCAGCCCCAGGATGCCATCAACGGTAATTCGGCACTGGCAGGCACGAAGGCCCGGCTGACACCTGGCAACTCCAAGCGGGTGGCTGAACCAAATTTGACGCGTTGGCGTCCAGCCGATGTGACCTCGATGCGACTTGAAGATTGGGCGGGCGCCGTTGCCGGACCCACCTATCTGGAATTGAACTTTCAGATTCCCCGGTCGACGTTGCACCGCTGGCAAAAGCGCAATCAGGTCATTGCATTGCGCAAAGGCCTTGGCAGGCACGTTTTCCCACTGGCGCAATTCGTGGACGGAAGGCCTGTTCCAGGAATTCCGGACGTTTTTGCCCTGGCAAAGAACCCACGGCTTGCATGGTCGTGGTTGGTCCACCCTTCGCCGCATCTGGGCGGCGATCTTCCTATTGACCTCCTGAGGCGAGATCTGGTCACTGAGGTGATGGCCGCGGCTCGGCGGGCTTTTTAGGTTGGCAATATCTGAGTTAAACGCCGGCCTGTTTCGCCTGCAGCAAATAATATGCTGGTTCGTATTCTGCTATCTGAATGATCCATAGCGAATGTATATTTTGTTATATTTCAGATTGGTTGTTGAATTGACTTAAATAGCTTTTCCAATCAAGTAAGATCGGGCCTTTGGTCGATCCAATTCTACCCGGTGTAGCCATTTGCCTGCCCGTCGCCACTACCACCCCCGGGGGCGACGGGCTCCACGGGGAGGCGACGGCGGAAGGGACAGAGCCATCCTGCTGCGAGCCGGCGTGCAGTGGGATAGTCCGGGATTTCTCCTCAAAAAGGATTTTTTATGGGAACTCCATTGCGTGGGAAATTTCTGGTGACGGGTGCCACTGGGCAGTTGGGAGAGCTTGTCATAGATGCTCTCCTGGGGCGACTTTCTGCTGACAGGATCGTTGCGGCTACACGCTCCCCTTTGAGCATTGAGGCGCAGCGCTTGCGGTCAAAGGGCGTCGATGTACGGGTGGTCGACTACAGGGAACCTGAGCTCGTCGCGGCTGCCTTTGAGGGGATGGAGCGATTGCTCCTTATATCTGGGACAGATGCTCATGCACGGGTTCAGCAGCACCGGAACGCGATCACCGCAGTCGAACAGGCGGGCATCGAACTGATCGTCTACACAAGCGTTCTTCGCGCGCCGGAGTCAGCTCTCGCGGTAGCGCAAGACCATAGGCAAACGGAAGCGGACCTCGTCGCATCCAGGGTTCCTCATGCAATACTTCGAAATGGCTGGTATACTGAAAACTACCTAGCGTCGTTGCGGTCAGCCCTCGATCGAGGGGTACTGTTCGGATGTGCGCGAGACGGCCGGATTTGCTCGGCAGCTCGTGCTGACTATGCTGAAGCTGCTGCGATCGTCTTGAGTACAGACGATCACGTAGGTCGTGTCTACGAACTGGCCGGCGACGAGGCATTCACTCTCGACGAATTGGCGTCGCAGGCTGCCTCGATTAGCGGGCAGCCCATTGTTTATCGAGACCTTTCCCCGTCAGAGTACCGGGACAAGCTGCGTGCCGCAGGATTGCGCGATGAGCTGGCAGACCTTTTGGTCGACTCTGACGCTTGCGCTGCAAAAGGCGCTCTCGAGGATTGCAGCCGCCAACTGAGCGTGCTCATCGGACGGCCGACCCGCCCGCTTGGCGAGGTGCTGGCCGACGGGCTGCGATGAGTTGTCCTCATCGCCATTGGACCACCTGGTGTGCTTCGCCGCGTCGCCTCGTACATAATTCTCAACAGAAATAAACAGAAGAAAACCGGAAGCCGGAATAGCTAAGTGGAAATGCCGATGCGCGGCTAGCGTGACCCAAGGGCCGCTGGACCTCACTCGCAGGCATCAGGTAACCCTATTGAGGAATGAATGTCACGCATCTATGATTTCGCAACCAATTTCGTGCGCCGGATTTATGAAAGGCGCATACGAGCTCCGGCGATCCTGGAGGCCGAAACTCAATTCCCCAACGCTGCGAAGTTTGTCGGCGCATGGAAGGATATCCGTGACGAGGCGCTCGCGGTTCGGTTGACCAAGGTTCCCCGGTTTCATGACATCATGCCCGAGCAGGCAGAAATCTCGGCCAATGACGGCCTTGATTGGCGGATGTTCGTGCTCAAAGCCTATGACATGACGATACCGGAAAACCTGTCGCGGATGCCGGTCCTCAGCCGGCTGCTAAATGAGAGCCCGGAAGTCAAATCAGCGGCAATCTCGTTCCTGGCGCCGCACAAGCACATTCCAGCTCATCGCGGGCCATTCCGCGGTGTTATGCGGTTTCATCTTGGCTTGGTGATCCCACGCCAGCCGGACGGTCGCCCGGCGACAATCATGATGATCAATCATCAGGAAAGGCGCATTGCAGATGGCGAATGCATGCTCTGGGACGATACCTTCGAGCACGAAGTGATGAATAAGTCCGATCAGCCTCGCGTCGCGCTTCTTCTTGATGTCTGGCGTCCAAACATGCCGGTCGACATGGAGATGCTGTCAAGGCTGATCGTGCGAGTGGTCCAGATAGGCATGCGTTATCGAGGTGTGTCCTTCGCCGGTTGAAGCCACAAGGGAACCGAATGAGCAAGAAGCAGGAGGCTATCGGCAGGGCGGTGGCTCCGTTCGGCGCATTCGAAGATGTGGTGCCGGCCCATAGAAGGCTTCGTGCGCACCTACAATCACACTGCGCAGGGCAAGAAACCTAAGGCCGATCAGGCAAGGTGAAGGCGGGCCGCAAGGCCGCGCACTGAACGGCGGGCGCGAGCGATCACGGCGGGCCTGTCGGCCTTCAGCACCTCTCCATGCTTTAGAACGCACTTGCCGTCGACGAACACGGAGTCGATTGTGCCAGCGTCGGCAATTACCGCGAATTCCAGCGCCGGATCAAGCCCAAGGTTTTCGGATACATCCGGCCTACGCACTACGAAGTCGGCCCGCTTGCCGACCTCGAGACTGCCAAGCTCCGAAGCCGCGCCTACCGTGGCAGCTGATCCGATTGTGCGCATGCGCAGGATTTCGGGGCCCGACGCGGCCAGCCCCGTTGCCGCCGCCGTTACCGTTGCCAATGTACCGAGCCCGCCAAAATGCACAGCGCGAGGAATGTCGCTTGCGATCCCGACCTTTACGCTGGCCCGGTGCAGCTCCACCATCCGGCCTTCGGCGCCGCCCCGGCCAAGCATCTGCAACTGCCCGTAGGGACACCATACTATGCCGACGTCCCGCGCCTTGAGGATCTGGACGTCCCCAGGATGAACGGCATTCATGTGCACAAAGGTGACGTGGCTGCCGAGGAGACCCTCTTCGCTCATGTGCTGCATCATGCTAGCCCCGAGCGCGTATTCCCGTTGACGGTAAAGGAGGGGCGCGTAGCCCAAATGTTCCTGCATCTGCACGCCATGCTCACGGGCCAGATCGAAGGCGGCGCGGAAAAGAGCTTGAGAGTCCGTGCCTTCGCCATAGAGGCCGACAAATGCTCTGACGAGACTGTTCCGGTCCTTGTTGCGGAATAATTGTGATCCCAGGCGGCGAAAGGCTTCGTCCCGATTTTTTGGCCAAAGGGCAAGAAAGGACTCGCTGACAAGTTCCGGGAAGTGTTTCTGGAGTTCGGTGCCGGCGTCGGCGACATACGGATCGGTAAGCCATATGCGAATGCCGAATTCATCCGCGACCGGGGCGACCGCGTCAGGCGAGAAGATGGTGCCCGGGTCGACGAAGCCAGTGTAGCCGCTTCTTAAATAGTCGACGGCCGCCAAGGCCGCGCTCGCATGCTCATCATCCGGCGTAAGCGCGGCTTTCCAGTCGCCCATGGTGACACTTGTCCCGTCCATGCAGGAAAGAACGCTGCGCGAGGTGTATTGGGAAATATGGACATGGGCGTCGATGAAGCCGGGATGGAGTATTCCTCCGCCTGCGTCGATCACCTCGCGGAAATCATGGCGAGAAAGGATGTCCCGACTGTATCCGACCGCAACAATCAGCCCGTCGTGGATTGCGATGGCGCCATTCGCGATCACATGGTCTTTTTCATCGACCGTCAGAAGCACCGCATTGTGAACGACAAGGTCATACATGGGCCTCTCATTCTTCGACGGACCCATCGTCTTCGCCGTCAAGACTTCCATGATTTCTCTCCCTGCTGAGGGGCTTGACGCGAGCCGTTAGCTCGCATTTCTTCTCGATCGCGTTACGGGCTCCGGCGCGCCTGGTAAAAACCCTTCACGCGATCGCCGTATGGTCTGTCTTCGATATGTTTGAATCCGATCTTTTCGGCCGCGCGAACAGCGCGTTCGTTCTCGGGCCGGATCAGCGCGACCACCCGCTCCAGGCCAAGTTCCTCGAAGGCATAGCGCAGGATCTCCCCGCCGAGTTCGGGACCGATCCCGTGGCCAGCAGCGTGCCCGAACAAGCAAAGGCCGTACTCGACATCCGCCGTATCCTCGAAGCGGCGCAGGCCCGCGCGGCCCGCGAATTCGCTTCCTGCCCGCGAATTTCCTTTGAGGAACACGCCGAAGAAGCCAAAGCCGTTCTGCCGCCAAGCCTGGACATACTGGTCCAGCTTTTCCTCGGTGTTCTGGCGGGACGGAGGCTCGCCTGAAAACAGCGATCGTACGACCAACGGATCGGTGTGCAGGCGATGAACGTCTTCGAGGTCGGACTTGGCCAGCGGGCGCATAAAAAGTCGCGGCGTCTGAAGAGTAAGCACGATCGTTCTCCTCCGAAAGGCGCGTTTCACAATTTTCGGGAGATCAGCCCGCGAACGATGAAAACGCTCGCGATTATCGGCATCACGAGCATCATTTGGATTGGAGTTGGCCTTTCGCCGAGAAACCCGGCGCCGAAGGCGATACTCAAAGCAGGGACCAAGTAGTGGTGCGTGCTGGCAAAGGCTGGCCCACTCAACCTGATCAAGCGATAGTAAACGACGTACATCACGGCTGTGGACACGACGCCGAGTAGCAGCAGTGCGACAAGAGCCTGCGCTGTCGGGGTGATCGCCCAAGGGCGTTCGAAGGCGAGGCTCAGCGGCAGCAACATTGGAATTGCGCAGATCATGACCGCCGTTCCAGTCACAAGCGCATTTTTGTCCTGTAGTCGGGCCACCGCGCGACCGGACAGCGCATAGCTTGCAGCTGCTCCCAAAAGGGCCGCAAGCGGTGCGGCACTTCTGCTTGAATACAACGTCGATACCGCGGAAGGGCTCAAGAACCCGGCCAGGCTGATAAAGCCCAGCAACAGACCGAAGATGGTTGCTCGCGATGGCTTCTCACGAAGGGCAAGACAGGCGAGAAGCACCGCGAAGAGAGGCGTCGTGGCGACCAGGATCGCCATTTCGCTCACCGGCACGGTCATGGAGGCCCACGCGATCAGATAGAGAGGCAGAGCGTGGCCGAACAACGCGATCTGCGCGTATCTGGCCCAGGCATCGAAGCTTGCGGGAAGGGATTCTGCATGGCCGAACCTCAACCACACAAGCAGCACAGTTGCAGCGATCAGCAGCCTCGCCGTCGCAAGGGTCGCCGGGGGCACATCAAGAACCGCGATCTTGATGAGAATATAAGAGCCCGCCCACCAAATTGAGACGGCGGCGAGCAGGAGGTAGGCGAGGAGCGATAGCCGATCGTTCGCGACTGCAAAGGCGCCTTTCATGACAGTCATTCTCCTGCCTCACGCAACAGCGGCGGACGGTGTCGTGGCGGCCAGCTTGGCCAATGCTCGACCGAACCGCACGGCGAGCGTGGCGATCTCGGCCGTTGCCATTGGGGTTGAAAGAGCCCCAAGACCGATGCGCGATAGGAGAATCCCTTCGTCGCGGCAGAGTGAGATCAACCGCGAAAGGCGCTGTCTTTGCTGCCACGAATGATAGGCGCTAGCGTAGTCCTTTACTTCTCCGTCGCCAATGAACACGCAAAATAGGGAGCCGGCGCCAGTGACATGCCCTCCTATATCTGAGGCAGCCAGTGTTGCGCCAAGTTCCGATCGAACTTGCGCTCCAAGGGCGGTGAGCCGCTCGATCTCCAGCTCGGTCAGGGCGCGCATGGCGGCAGCGCCTGCAACCATGCTCAGTGGATTGGCGGTGAAGGTCCCGGCCTGGGAGACGGGCGGTTTGCCGCGGCTTGGATCAAAGACACGCATGGTTTCGGCTCGACCGGCAACAGCCCCGATTGGCAGTCCGCCGCCGACGATCTTGCCGAAAGTGCACAGGTCCGGTTCAATCCCGTAGGTGGCAATCGCGCCGCGATAGCTCAGCCGGAAGCTCAGAACTTCATCCGAGATCAGCAGAATTCCATGGCGACCAGTGAACTCTCGCAGGAAACGGAGATACGAGGGATCGACGGGCACCAGCCCCGCGCGCGATGGAAGGGGGTCGATGACAACGCAGGCCAGCGTCCGCTTGCGCCGCTCCAGCACCCGCTCAGTCGCAGCGACGTTGTTGAAAGGAATGACGACCACCTCGGCCAGGACTGAGGCCGGGGTTCCGTGGTTATACGCCTGGGCCTCTGCGGTCCCCGTTTGCCAGTCGGAAGGAACGGGATCGAAACTTGCTTCCACATAGTCGTAGTTGCCGTGATAGGCGCCTTCGCACTTTGCTATTTGCGGGCGCCCGGTGATGGCACGCGCGGCCTTGATGGCCATCATCACCGCTTCCGATCCTGTATTTGTGAAGCGCACCTGCTCGAAAAAGGGCACCCTTTCGCAAAGAATCTCGGCGAGATCGATCTCACTCTCGGTGGGATTAGCAAAACTCAGTCCCCGGGCGATTTGTGTGACCAGCGCCGAGTTCACGTCAGGGTGGTCATAGCCATGGATCAGGGCCGTGAAATTATTCTGGAAATCCAGATAGGCGTTGTCGTCGACATCTGTCACATAGGCTCCCTTTCCGGATTTCAGATAAAGCGGAAAGGGCGCCTCGTAGACGCTGCTGCGAGTGTTGCCTCCAGGCATGACCTTTTTCGCACGCTCATGGGCCAGGCGAGAGATCCTCATTTGCTCGTGGCTGGTCATGTTCCGAAACTCCGATAAGCCGCTTTGTCCAGATGCGACTTGATTGAGTGGGCACCTGGGCCCTACAGGCCGCGACGAAGCCGACCTGATTGCCGCGTAGGCATCAGGCCGCCGTCAGTGCTTCTTGCTCATAGCAAGCGATCTTGGCGCAGAGCTGCCCGAGGTCCGAAAGCTCGTGACTTGCCGTCAGGCAGATGCGTATGCCTGACCGGCCCTGAGCAACCGTAGGAAAGAACGTCACGGATGTGTAAAAGCCTTCGTCGAGCAGGCGCTCCGCGAATTTGATGGCCGCGAATTCGTCACCCACCTTGATCATGCGGATCGGCAGCAGGGCGCCGCGCTGGTCAGTCTCGATGTGCTTGTCGAAAAAGGCAATCCGATCGGCCAAGCGTTCCTGGCGAAGCTTGAGCTCGGCTGTTTGGTGAATCTTCGCCGATGCGAGGGCGGCGCCAACGGCCGCGACATTCGGTGAAGCAGAGAATGCATGAGGAAGGGAGTAGTAGCGAAACAGCACTTCCTGATGCTTTGTTCCCAGCATGAGCATGCCGCCAGAAGCGCCGAAACCCTTGCCGAGCGAAGCCGCAACGATCGTGCGCTCGCCAAGGTCAGGGGGCAATTGCGAGCGCACAAAGCCTTCGCCGTTGTCACCAAAGATCGAAATGCCGTGCGCATCGTCGATGTAGAGAAAGAGACCATACTTGTCCTGCAACCTCAGAAGTTCTTTGATCGGCGCAAAGCCGCCCATCGAATAAACACCATCGCACACATAGGCGACGACCGGATGCTTCCGGCAAATCTGCTCCAAGGCATCGAGGTCGCTGTGAGGAATAGTCTCGACCTGGGTCTCTTGCGCCACGACCGGCCTGTGAAAGGCGAGCGAGGCATGGGCCAGACGGTCGAAAACCATCACTGGTTTCTGTCCTTCCGTCAGATGTCCAGAGGCAATGATCGGCAGTGCGCCCATGTTGGCAACCATAACCGTTGAATACGCAATGACGCGTGCGCCAAAGAGTTGGGAGAGGGTGCCCTCAAGATCGCCTATGAGCCCAAAATTCAACCGAGTGCGCGCACAGGACCAGTGAAGCGAGCCATATTCTTCGACTGCCGTGATGGCGCCGGCAACGATAGCCGGATGATTGTCGAGGCCAAGGTAGGAACAGCGCACATAGTCTGTGATCGTATTGCCTCGGCGGTCTCCTGCCGTGAGTGAGACGGTCCTTCCCAGTCCGCAGCGCCCGTAGACGGCCATCAGGCCGCGGCGGTGAGCCTCCTCGAAAAACGTTCGAGTCCGGTCGATGACCGAGGCAGTGTTGCGGAAGCGAGCAGCGCGGCCAGCCCTTGCTGGAGATTCTGCTGCCGACATCTGAACCTCCTTTCGCGAATAAAGGATCGAGCAGATGTGGCACATAAGCCCATCCTTCTTTCGCGGGTAAGCATCTTCCAAAAGAGAGGATGGATATAAAGAAGAACATTGTGCTTGCGGGTGAATTGTTGTTAATTTCTTTTGACAAGCAAGTTAATAATCAAACCAACCTTCACGGTTCTGTAACAAGATGGGGCGGAACTCGCATCCGGATCCGGCTGACCACGCCGGCGAGGGACAATCAGCTTTGTGGTAAGTTCACGGCATGCCGCAAGTGGTGGAGATGTTGGTGCAGGCAACAGTTCTGCCGATCAGGAATTGTCCGTATCATCAAGCATGTAGCCGGCGGATCGGACCGTTCGGATCGAGATTCCCGTTCGGAGCTTGTGCAGCGACTTGCGTAGACGACTGACATGTACGTCCACCGTGCGGTCGTCGACATGGATGTTTTTTGGCCAAGCGATCGCGATTAGGTCCTGGCGGCTGAAAACCTGGCGCGGATTTTCGAGCAGGTGCCGTAGCATGCGGAATTCAATCGCCCCTAGTTGGAATTCCCTATCGCCACTTCGCGCGCGCAAACTGTCGGGCCGCAGTTCTATGTTGCCGAAGCCAAGAACGTGGTGGCCGTGAATATTGCTGCGCGCGCCTGTCGTCCGCTTAGATCGCAAGGAAGCTAACAGCTTCGCTGGTACCAGAGGCCGGACGAGGCTATCGTCAACACCTGCCTTCAAAAGTTCGATATGCTGGTCTTCCGCGCCTGGTGCAATCAGCGCGACAAGCAGGGCAGCTCGAGTTGTCGGCTCCTGCTTCAGCTGGGCACACAGCGTGGCGATCGGGAGGCCGCCGGGACGACAGTCCAGGATGACTACGGCGGGAGATATTTCCCTCGCCCGTTCCACCGCATCCTCGACGTTGCCCGCGAGCAGGGCCTTGTATCCTTCCAAGCCAAGAATGTATTCGAGGATGATGTAGAGTTCTGCGTCTTGCGAGCAGATAATTGCCACTGGCTCCATCGGCAGCTCTGCTCCCGGTCGAAGGCGAGCCGAAATACGAGATCGCGCGCGGTCGTTCTCCTCTCGCCGCAATGCCAGCACCCGCTGGATTCCGACCTCGAAGGTGACACAATCAACGCTGACCGCTATCGCAATCGATCCTAGCGAAATAGGTAGTAGAATTACTACCTTGCCCAGAGCCGCTCAACGCGCACCTTGACCGCAAGACCAGGGACGGCACGAATGTGTCCGGGCAGATGCCCGAGACCGTGGCTCACTTCTGTGGGTGATCAACGTCCGGTCTAATGGCTTCGTCAGCCCCGCGCCGGACGCAACCCGCGGGAGATTTTGGCGTGGAACAACATGATAACGAAGACATACTGGCTGGCGGAAATCGCTTAACACTATGGCATTTTGCAAATCCTTCGGAGGCTGCTGACGCCGCAGTCGCCCTTTACGGTTCAGGGGCATCGCTCGCAGCTGCGTCCGCAGCCTTCACTGCCCGCTATGCCGGCCGCGAAGATGATTTTCGGTTTTGGTTCACTGTGTTTTCGCAACTGAGGCGCAGTGATAGAAAAGAACCGCCAGCACGGAAAACCTTGCCGGACGAACAGAAGCCGTCCGGCTGATAGCACATTTGAAGGTCAAGCGAGAGCGCTGCTAGGCTGAATTTGCGGCAGTGCTAATATCTCTGCCTGGGCTTGTTTTGTAGCTTCCGATGATTGAAAACGGTTTCAATAGCCTCAATGCATCATTAAACTCTGACCGTGTCCGTGGCATTCACGCGAAAGGAAGCGCCGGATGAATACCATGCACATACTTCAGGACGCCTTACAGTTGGCAAATGCCCCAACCGTCGGGGCGCTCATCGGACTCTATCGCGCCGCTATCCGCCAGTTCGGGTTTAGCCACTTCATCGTCACGGGATTGCCAAGCCACGGCCAGCGCTTCGAAAATCTGGTCCTTGAACGGTTCTGGCCCGAAGACTGGATGTCCCACTATCTATCGCGCGACTACATCAAGCGCGATCCGGTTGCGATGGCCTCCCTTGTCCTTAGGACGCCCTTCACCTGGAAAGAGGCCAGTATGCGCGCCAGCGCGTTGGGATCCGCTGGCGATCGCATCATGAGGGAAGGGGCCGATGCCGGCCTGAAGGACGGCGTATGTATTCCCATTCCCGTCCGCAACGCGCTCGCCGGCTGCATTTCGCTTGCCGGCGAGACGCCTATCACGCGCAAGGAGGCCCTAGAATCCGTGAATGTCCTGTCGCTTACTTTCGCGAGCAGGCTTCAATTGCTCGTCGACCGTAGCCGTCCCAAAGGCCTGACGCTCTCTGATCGGGAACGCGAGGTGCTAACCTGGGTGGCGGAGGGCAAAACAGCGTGGGAGATCTCGCAGATACTCGGCATATCCGACTCCACGGTGAACAAGCATATTGCTGGGGCTATGCGGAAGACTGGCTCCGTCACGCGCACGCAGGCCGTCGCAAAAGCTATGAGCTCGATGGAGATCGCCGGCTGAAGGATGCCGCGCGTCAATGGCTAAAGATGGCAATAGCCGGCGCGAGTTCCTCCTAAGAATGTCGCTCCAAAGAGGAGTGGCCGCATTTCATGATTCGTCTCATCACCGGTAGCGCTGACCCTCGCCACCAAGATCTTCTGGAGGAACACTACAGGTTGCGTCACGACATTTTTGTCGGCGAGCGCGGGTGGGCGGCGCTTGCCCGACCCGACGGGCGCGAGGTGGACGGCTATGATACACCCGAGGCAGTTTATGTGCTCGCCCTCGAGGATGACCATGTGGTCGGAGGGTACAGGTTTCTGCCGACGAGTGCCCCTCATCTTCTCCAAGATCGTTATTCGCACCTGGTCGATGGACCGGTACCGCATGGGCGTGAGATCCATGAATGGTCCCGATTTTTCATAAGAAGGGATCGTCGCGGAGGGAAGCTCTTCCGGCAGTTGATGAGCTCAGTTCCCAGCGTGTGCAGGCTTCTGGGCATATCGAGACTAACAAGCGTGATAGAGCCTGATTGGCTGACGCGGTTCGATGCCGCGAGTTTTCGCTATGGACTGCTCGGGTCGTTTGTCCAGGTGGCCGGCATGCAACTCGCCGCGGTGCAGATTGACATCGAACAAGCTCCCGAGCCGGGCCACGCAATCGGCTGGAATACGACGATTTAGGTAGGGACAAGATAGAGTCAGGCTAAACAGGGGTGCCTCGTTGGACGAACAAGTTCACGCTTTGATCGACGCCATCGATCTTGCTCGCGACGAACGCGCGGTGCGAAACGCTCTGAAGAAGTTTGTAGTGGATTGTGGCTTTGAGCGGTACGCATATCTCCATTCCGGTCTGACTGGCGCCGGGGTATCGAGCGATTATCCACCCGAATGGCGAGAGACCTATTTTCGCAAACGGTACTCCAGCATCGATCCCGTGGTGACGAAAGCGAAACGACTCAATGCACCTTTCTCTTGGTCGACCGAGGATCTACATCCAAGGCGACGATCGCCGGAAGAGCGGCGTTTCGTTTCAGAGGCGACCGACTTTGGTATTCGGTCAGGACTGACAATTCCCCTGCAAGTGAGTTTTGGAACCGTGGCGATGCTCACCTTGGCGTCCTCCCGTCAGTCCACTGAAATCTCGCCCCTACAAGACAGTCACCGGACAGCGACGGCGGTGGCTTTCGTCCACATCAAGCTGAGCATACTAAGCGCGGCTGAGTGTGAGAGGACGGAAACGCGGCTAACAACGCAGGAGGCTGCATGCCTCACGTGGTCGTCTCTGGGAAAATATATGCCGGAGATTGCTGCCATTCTCGGAATAGAGCACAGAACCGTGCAATATCATCTCGACAATGTGCGAGAAAAGCTCGGGGCGATAAACCTGCCACACGCTGTCCGTATTGCAATGGTTCGCAAGCTCCTCAATTGAATGACCAGTGCAAATGGTAACGCTAACTGTCAATCGAATAACGCACAAGTGTACCGGACCGGTCACCGCAAGTTCCATAATGTTGATTATGCAATTTCCGCTCGTAGCATCTATATAGCGATGCGACACTTGAGCAATTTAGAGATGCGACAGTCCGCGACTTCACATCTCAGACGGCTTGCCAACACGAAACTGAAAAGGAAGGCTGACGGCTCGCAACGCCGGCGCGGACCGAGCGCATTGCGCCCGTCGGATCTGGTGCGCGCTCGCTACCGGTACTTCGGCCCCACGCTTGCCCGCGAGAAGCTGCTTGAATGGCACCAGATCGCAGTCAGCACCGAGACGTTGCTAGGCACCGGCTGCGGCCGATGAAGACCGATCCAGGCCCGTTGACCGCGCCCCGGTCGCAGTCCACCTTCGTATCGAACCGATTCAACTTCTCGACCAGTGCTGACTGACGCGCGGGAGATCATGCAGGACCAGGCAGCGACAGGCAGCAAGGCTAAGCGTTCGAGCAAGGCCCACAATGCTAGCGTGGACTTGATCGCTGTCGTTGTGGCGATGACCGAGCATGGTCCAAGCGTCCTTGCCGTTGGGGCTGGCGATGCCTTGCCGTCGGGTCCCTTCGAGCATGGCCATCGCTCGCTGCAGTCCGGGCTGCGAGGATGGGTGGAACATCAGACCGGCCACCAGCTCGGCTACATCGAGCAACTCTACACGTTTGCCGACCGTGACCGGATCGGTAAAGAGCGCCAACAGCGAGTGATCTCGATCAGCTATCTCGCCCTGACGCGCGCAGAGCACGCCGCCGGCCCGGGCAAGCGCGCCTGGCGGAGCTGGTACGATTATTTCCCCTGGGAAGACCACCGTTCCGACATCCCCTCGATGGTCGCCGATATACTGCAGCCACGGTTGCTGGCTTGGGCGGACGGCGTTGGCCAAGACCATATCAGGCGCGAGCGCCGGCAGCGGGCCGCAATCGCCTTTGGCTTTGACGGCCGCCACTGGAACGAGGAACTCGTCCTGCAACGCTACGAACTTCTCTACGAGGCAGGTCTGATCGAGGAGGCGACGCGCGTGTCAGAGCGAAGCGCATCGCCGCGACCGGTACCCGGCGCCACGATGATAGCCGACCATCGGCGCATCCTGGCAACGGCGATCGCGCGGCTGCGTTCCAAGATCAAATACCGGCCGGTGGTCTTCGAATTGATGCCGCCGGTCTTCACCCTCCTCCAGTTGCAGCGCACCGTGGAAGCGCTCTCCGGGAGGCTGGTCCACAAGCCGAACTTCCGGCGCCTCATCGAGCAGCAGGAACTGGTCGAGGAAACCGGCGAGACGACCGCCGACACCGTCGGGCGGCCGGCGAAGCTCTTCCGCTTCCGCCACGCCGTTCTCGACGAACGGGTTGCCGCAGGGACGAAATTGCCACTATCGCGCGCTTGACAGTTCTTATTCTCATAATAAGAATATGTCCGGATTATACTCATCTAGAGAATAATTGGAGCGCCGATGCCTACTTCGCCTTCGACCGCCGCATCCCTCTACGATCGCGTCCGGCGAGTGATCCCGCCGATCGAATGGCCGGCCTTCACCGGCGACATCGACGCCATCCTGGCGCTCAAGCGCAAGCGCAACGCCGTCATCCTCGCGCACAACTACCAGACACCCGAGATATTCCACTGCGTGGCCGACGTCGTCGGCGACAGCCTGGCGCTCGCCCGCAAGGCGATGTCGGTCGATGCGGACGTCATCGTGCTGGCGGGTGTGCATTTCATGGCCGAGACGGCGAAGCTCCTCAATCGCGGCAAGACCGTGCTCATTCCGGATCTTGCCGCTGGTTGCTCCCTTGCCGACTCGATCACGGCTTCGGATGTGCGGCTGATGCGGCAGCGCTATCCCGGCGTTCCGGTTGTGACCTACGTCAACACCTCCGCCGCCGTGAAGGCAGCGTCCGATATCTGCTGCACCTCGGGCAATGCGCTTCAAGTGGTGGAATCGCTCGGCGCGCCGCGGGTGATCATGCTGCCAGACGAATATCTTGCGAAGAACATCGCTTCACAGACGAAGGTCGAGATCGTCGCCTGGAAAGGGCATTGCGAAGTGCATGAGCGCTTCAGCTCCGCCGACATACGCGAACTGCGCGAGGCACATCCCGGCGTAACGGTGCTTGCCCATCCCGAATGCCCGCCGGACGTCGTCGCGGAGGCGGATTTCGCAGGCTCCACGGCGGCGATGTCCGACTATGTCGGCCGGCACAAGCCGGCGCGGGTCGTGCTGATGACCGAATGCTCGATGAGCGACAACGTCGCGGTCGAGCATCCTGAGGTCGACTTCGTGCGCCCCTGCAATCTCTGCCCGCACATGAAGCGCATCACGCTCGCCAACATCCGCGCGGCGCTCGAGGAGAACCGCCACATCGTGACCATCGATCCGGGTGTCGCGGACCCGGCGCGCCGGGCGGTGGAGCGGATGCTCGCCATATGACCATGCAAAACCTCCACGGCCGGCCGGTCATCATCGGCGGCGGCATCGCGGGGCTGATGACCGCGCTGCATCTCGCATCGGAGCCGGTCGTCCTCACCTCCAAAACCTCCTTGGGACAAGAAGCCTCCAGCGTGCTCGCCCAAGGCGGGATTGCGGCAAGCCTTGGCGGCGACGACAGTCCGGACCTGCACCTGGCCGACACGCTCGCGGCCGGCGACGGGCTTTGCGATGAGAAGGCAGTGCGGCGCGTCGTCGAGGCGGCGCCGCAAGCGATCGAGCATCTCGCGCGGCTGGGCGCTGCTTTCGACCGTGCTTCCGACGGCACGTTGCTGCTCGGACTCGAAGCCGCGCATTCGCGCCGGCGGATCGTGCATGCCGGCGGCGATGCGACCGGCCGTGAACTGGTTCGCGCGCTCGCCGACGCCGTGTGGCGGACGCCTTCGATCACCGTCCTCGAGGGCGTCGAGGTGCGGCGCCTGACCGTCGAGGACGGCGAAATCGCCGGCGTGCTTGCCGTCGGAAACGGCGAGGCAATAACGCTCTCGACGGGACGCGTGGTGCTTGCGACCGGCGGCATAGGCGGCCTGTTCGACCATACGACGAACCCGCTCGGCTCGTTCGGCCAGGGCCTGGCGCTTGCGGCACGTGCCGGTGCTGAACTCGCCGATCTCGAATTCGTGCAGTTCCACCCCACCGCGCTCGACGGTCCGCGGCGCCCGATGCTGTTGATAAGCGAAGCGGTGCGCGGCGAAGGCGCGGTTCTCGTCGACGAGCGCGGCAGCCGCTTCCTCGCCGACACGCCAGGTGAAGAACTCGCGCCGCGCGACGTGGTGGCGCGCGGCGTGTGGCGTGAGCTTCGCGCCGGGCATCGCGTGTTTCTCGACGCCCGGCGGTGTCTCGGGGCGAGGTTCGCCCGGCGCTTCCCCGCGATCGCATCGCTCTGCCGGGAGGCCGGGATCGACCCCGCCTTGGACCCGATCCCCGTCCGGCCAGCGGTTCACTACCACATGGGCGGGGTGGCCGTGGACGCGGAAGGCCGCAGCTCGCTTCGCGGCCTGTGGGCCTGTGGCGAGGTCGCCCGGACCGGGCTGCACGGCGCCAACCGTCTCGCAAGCAACTCGCTCATTGAAGCAGTGGTGTGCGCTGCCTCGGTCGCGGCAAGCGTCGCCGCCGCCTCGCCTCCCGCGAACAGACGGCTGAAGCCGGCTATCGTGCCGCCGCGACCGGACGCCTCACGCATCCGCCCGATCGCTTCGCACGCGCTCGGCATTGAGCGCGACGCCCAAATGCTGCGCGAAGCTGCAAAGGCCTTGGCGCCGATTGTCGCCGGTCGCGATGCCGCGTCAGATCCCGCGCTGGTCGCGCTGATGATCACTATCGCCGCCCTTCGTCGGGAGGAGAGCCGGGGATCGCACTTCCGCATCGATTTTCCACGGCGCGATGCTCGGTCACGATCGCTGCGGTTGTCCATGAACGAGACGCTCGAAGCAGCGGCGATCCTTTCCGACGGAATACCCGACACTGCAACGCTGCTCGACAGGAGGGCTTGACCATGACTCTGACGCCTCTGCCGCGCGTGATGGTCGAGCCGCTGGTGCGCGCCGCCCTGCTCGAGGATCTTGGCCGCGCCGGCGACCTCACCACCGACGCGATCGTTCCTCCAGACGCCACCGCTACGATGGTGCTAGCCGCAAGACAGCCAGGCGTGATCGCCGGCCTCGCTGTCGCCGCCCTCGCCTTCGAGCTGATCGATCCACGAACCGAAGTCACCATAATCCACGCCGACGGCAGCGTCGTCTCCGCGGGAGACATCATAGCGTCGGTGCGCGGACCTGCCCGCGCGCTGCTCACGGCCGAGCGGACGGCGCTCAACCTGCTCTGTCATCTGAGCGGCATCTCGACACAAACCGCGGCGATCGCCGATGCTGTGGGCGGCCACAAGGCCAAGATCGTGTGCACGCGAAAGACCACACCCGGTCTGCGCGCCCTGGAGAAATACGCCGTGCGCGCCGGTGGCGGCGGCAATCACCGCTTCGGCCTCGATGACGCCGCTCTCATTAAGGACAACCACATCGCGATCGCCGGCGACATCCGCACGGCCATCGAGCGCGCCCGGGCGGCCGCAGGCCACATGGTCAAGATCGAGGTCGAGATCGACACGCTTGCACAGCTCCATGTCGCGCTGGCGGTGGGCGTCGACGCCGTGCTGCTGGACAACATGTCCATCGAGCAGCTGACCGAGGCCGTGGCGATGGTTGACGGCCGCGCGATCACCGAGGCGTCCGGCCGGGTGGCCGTGCAGACGGCACCTGCGATCGCCGCGACCGGCGTCGATCTGATCTCGGTCGGCTGGATCACGCACAGCGCGCCGATCCTGGATATCGGGCTGGATTGCCAGTAGCGAGAGGCAGATCGACATTGATCAGTGGCCATTGCGTACCGGCGCCCGCGGCTTCACCCTGTCGGCAAAGTCAGAGCCTCGGTCGCTCGCAAGGCAAGGTATTCGTCGCGATTGCCCGCCATATCGTCGCCTTAGCGGCGGTATTGCTCGGGATAAGCCGTGCACAGCTGGAATCTGAGGTGCCGGCACCGCGCCGTTGGCGAACACCTCGTCGGGTAACGTCCCGTGTATTTCAGGTTCAAATAGATCCGGCGCCACCTTCACTATGGTGACGTGGGACCAGGAGCACGGCTCCACAAGGTCCCTGACGTTCCAGACGGCTGCTCGCCAGTTCTGCCGCATCCTGCCTTGCTAATCTGCCCGCGTTTGAAAGCTCTGGACCAATTGGAACTGGTTTAATGAGCGAACGTGAGCTGGACCGCATCGACGTGCTGTCGAGGTCATTGAGCGGAGAATGACCAGCGTCGCAGTGGCAACCCTTCGTTTCTACGCGACTGCCTTGGAGCGCGCGGGGACAAAAAGCCTAATGAGGAAGAGGCTCAATACCGTGCTGACGGCGAGGATGTAGACGACCAGCGCGCTGATCGAGGGCGAGAAGCCAAGGCGCATCATGCCCCAAAGCCGAACTGGGAAAGTGCTTTGGCCACCGGTCAGAAGCAGAGTGACCATGGTCTCGTCGAACGATAACGCAAAGCATAGGACGAATGACGCCATCAGAGCCGGTCTGAGATTGGGTAGCACAACCCACCAGAAAGTCTGAAGCCGGCTGGCACCCAGATCGAGCGACGCCTCGACCAGAGAGGCGCCCATTTCACGCAGCCGCGTCACGATGGTCCGATAGGCGATCGCCAGCAAGATCGTGACATGGCCAACCAACACAGTCAAAAGCGACCTCGGGACGTCGGCCTCTCGAAAAGAGATAAGGAGCGCGAGCCCTGTAATGATAGGAGGCATTACAAACGGGAGGAAGATCAGGAACTCAATGAACTTTCTGCCCAAGCCAGCTCCTGGTGCGCAGTAAAGAGCAATTCCGGTGCTGATCGCCAGTGCGATCGTGGAAGCGACAAACCCGACGATCAGGGTCAATTTCAGGGCATCGACAATGTCGCCGTTGATGCTCTCAAACGCCACGATGGAGACTTGATCCCATTGGAACACGCCGCCGCGCATCGGCACGAAGGCGGTAACAATGGCCATGAGAATCGGCCCGTAAAGGACAGCCAAGATCAGCGCCGTCACTGCGCAAAGGACGACGACCGTGGAGCGTGCGGACTTCAAAATGTCACCTTTCCAGGTGGACGGATGCGAGTAGCCAATGCCAGAGCCACTGTGACAATCATCATCATGAAAATTGAGAGCGCGGCACCGAACGGCCAGTTGAAGCCGAGACCGAACTGACTGAAGATGATGCGGCCAAGTGTGAATCCGTTGGGCCCGCCAACCAGTTCCGGGGTGATGAAATCACCGATCGCCAGCACAAACGTGAATGTCAGCGAAACTGCCACCCCCGACAGGCTCAATGGAAATATCACCGTCCAGAAAATGCGCGTGCGACTGGCGCCCAGGTCGGCGGCCGCTTCGACCAAGCTTGCCGGAATGCGATCAAGGGACAGGAAAATCGGAAAAACGGCAAACGGCAGCAACACAGAGGTCAATGTCAAGAAGACCCCGTAGTAGCTTAGCGTGAAGAATTCGAGCGGTTGGGAGACAAGGCCCGAGGCCATAAGGAAATGGTTGATGACGCCATTTGTGCCAAGCAGATTGCGAACTGTATAGATCTTGATGACGTAGCTCATCAACAAAGGCACAGCAAACGCCACCATTAAAAGAGAGCGCCGCGTCGGGCCAAGAATCTTCATCAAATAGGCGGCCGGAAAACCGACCAGTGTGCATACAAGGGCTGTCGCAATGCCTATTACGAGGGTCCGTCCAATGACCATGCGGACGGTAGAGTCGGCCAAAATCCGAACGTAGTTCGACAGGTTGAAGTCGATAACGACGGCGGAGGCCTCAACTCGTCCGAAGCTGACGACGAAGAAAATACAAAATGGCCCCAGGATCAAAGCGATCGGCAAGATATAGGCGATGACAACGAGGCTATTGATCAGCCGGGCCTCTCGGGCGGATCCAAGCTCTGGGGTTTTCCTGAAGTTCACTTGCGGATGACCCACGTCTCTTTACCCTTCCAAGAGACCGTCACGCCGGCGCCTATTTTAAACGGCGCAGCCAATTGGCTGCTGAGTTGTTTAACGTGCAGGGTCGCACCGGGCGACTTGGTCGATTCAACTTCTACAAGCGACAACGGCCCGACGAAGGAAACTGATTTGACGTGCCCGGCCGGTGCGGATCCGTTTGCTCCGAGAAGCTCAACGTTCTCGGGTCTCACCGCAAGCGTCACCGCCTCGCCGGCGTTGAAATGCATCCCTTGATCGCCCCGGGCCACCGCCATCCCAAAAGGCGTCTCCACAGCGACGCCATCGCCGTTGACTGTCTTCACCTGCGCGTCAACGAGATTGTTGTCACCGAAGAAATCCGCGACATAGCGATTGCAAGGTCTATAGTAGACCTCTTCCGGCCGGCCGACCTGCACAACCTCCCCGTGATCCATGACGCAAATGCGATCGGCCAGACTGATGGCCTCTTCCTGGTCGTGGGTGATGAACAGGAATGAGGTTTGGATTTCGCGCTGAATGGATTTCAGGAACGTCTGCATCTGGTGGCGAAGGCCGGCGTCCAACGCGGCGAGCGGCTCGTCCAGCAGGACCAATCGCGGCTTGCAAATAAGGGCGCGCGCCAAGGCCACTCGTTGCCGCTGTCCGCCAGACATCTGCGCAGGATAGCGCGACCCGAGCTGGCCCAGCCCTACCAGGTCTAGCGTCTGCGCAACCAGCTTCTTGATCTCGTCGGCTGCCAGCCCTTTGACCCGGAGCCCATAGCCGACATTGGCAGCAACCGTCATGTGCGGGAAAAGGGCATAGTCCTGGAAGACAGTGTTGAACGGCCTGCGATTGACCGGGATGCCGTTAATCCGGGATCCGTTGAGAAGGATGTCCCCGCTTGTTGGTTCGACAAATCCGCCAATCATGCGAAGGATTGTCGTTTTGCCGGAGCCCGAGGGTCCCACTACCACAAGAAACTCGTTTTGGCCGATGTCAAGGTTGACATTGCGCAAGACCGTGTGGCTGCCATAGATCTTGCCGATATCTCTCATTTCGATAAGAGGCTGGTCGCTCATAAGCATTTCCCAATTAGCCGGTTAGGCTCCGCAACCCGTTATCCTGGCGGATCGCGTCGGCGATGCCACCGCCGCCAATCATGAGCCGCACCTATACTAAATTGCATGCAGAACGCAATACTGCAAATTCGCTTTGCGCCCCCCGGAGTCGTGCCGTTAAAACGCTACCGCGCTGGCACCGCCAAGCCCCGAAAGAAGCTTGCTCATCGCAATTGACAGAGGCTTCGCGACCACCAGGTTTCTGCCGCTGAGCTGGCCTTTTCTGGCGCTTGCCAAATTTTGGATTGCGTTGTTGCCGACGGGGCTGTTCACGAAAAGTTGCGAGATCCGCTAATGAAGGCCCGGCTCAAAAAACCACCGCCACCCCTTGACTCTTCGGACTGCCGACTGCACGCTGCATGCACTACGTTAGCCGAGCGATGCGTTCGCAAGGTGTGAGAGAGCTAGAGTGCCGGAGCAAAAGCGAGCCGCTCGGCGGGAGCACCTGTCACAAGGACGCCCTTAGCCGAGAAGAACCAGAACCGCGCACGGACCAAAATGCGGCAGCCTCAAGTGATCAACGATGTGGGAACACCTTCCAGAGGAGATGAGAATGTACAAAAAGTTGTTCGGCGAAATCGGGAAGCTGCTGGCGGTATCGACCGTCCTTGCACTTGCCATTGCCGGACCGGCAAACGCCGGGGGCAAGCTACGCATACTGACGTGGGACGGTTACGCCGACAAGGAATGGGTCGCGCAGTTCGAGAAGGACAACAACGCCACCGTTGAAGTGGTTTTTGCAGGGTCCAACGATGAGATGTGGGCCAAGATCCAGGGTAGCCAAGGCAAGGACTTTGACATCTTTGCGACAGCTGCAGCTGGCATGCAGAGATACTACGAAGCGGGACTGCTCCAGCCGATCGATCTGTCCAAGATCCCGAATCATGCCGGCCAATTACCCCAGTTCCAGGATCTTTCCAAGATCGCCGGCGCGGTTCACGACGGCAAGACCTATCTTATTCCCTATGCCTTCAGCCCGATGACGCTGATCTATGACCCCGCAAAGGTGAATCCGGCGCCCACCTCGTGGTCGGTGATGTGGGATCCTCAGTACAAGGGCAAGGTGCTGCTCTATGACGACGGCGAAAGTGCGTTCGCCACAGCGGCAATCATGAACGGCGTGCAGACGCCTTTTCATCTGACTGATCAGCAGTTTAAGGATGCCATGCCGAAGCTGGTAGACCTGAAGCATAACTCCGCGAGCTTCTACACGTTCGTGCAAGATTCGGTTCAGTTGGCGCAAAACAATGATGCGCCGATCATTTTCGGTGCTTACGCGGATCAGCAGATTAAGGCCCTCGCAGGCGGCGGCCTGAACTATAAGCAAGCTTATCCAAAGGAAGGCGTCATCGCTTGGGTGGATACATGGGCGGTTACGAGCGGGGCCAAGGGCGACTCCTATGATCTGGCTTTGAAGTGGATCAACTTCGTAATCAGCAAGAAGATCGCCGCAGAGCTAACGGAGAAATCCGGCTACGCGAATTCGGTCACGTCCACTGATACCATACCGGCGGGCACCAAGATCTTCTGGATGCAGCCGGACGAAGATCCCACCAAGCGCACTGACCTTTGGAACCAAGTCAAGGCGACGCCATGACATCGGCTGGTCGCATCGCGTGATGCGACGGGCTCGTCATGTGAAAACTGCCGCCGCAGCAAATGGTCCGACATCGATGACAAAATTGAGGCGCATTCTGTGCTACGGCGACAGCAACACCCATGGCTCTGCCCCAGCCAAGAGTTGGTTCGACAGTCAGCGATTTGATGAGACGGCACGCTGGACAGGCGTTCTGGCGGAAGCCTTGGGAAAGGGCTTTCGCATAATCGAGGAGGGCCTTCCCGGTCGAACGACAACTCTTGATGATCCTATCGAAGGCGCCTCGCGCAACGGACTTACCTACCTCAAGCCATGCATCGATACCCACCGTCCGTTGGACGCAATCGTGTTGATGCTCGGCACCAACGATCTGAAGACACGCTTCAGCCTTACTTCGGAAGACATCGCTCGGGGTTTGGTCGCGTTGATCGAGCTGATCTTGTCCGGCAAATCGGGTCCCGGAGGATCCGATCCACACATCTTGGTCATCGCTCCCGCCCCAATCGAGGAAGTCGGATTCCTCGGCGAGATTTTTTCTGGCGGACGCATCAAATCGGGCCAACTGGCTGGAAAATACAAGGATGTCGCATCCCATTTTGGCGCCGAATATCTGAACGCCGCGCAGTTCATTAGCGTCAGTCCGGTGGATGGTATCCACCTGGAGGTCCAACAACATGCTGTTCTCGGAAAAGCGGTAGCCGACAAACTGCTGACAATGTTTGGCGCGGGGACGGTGCTCTAGTTTCGATTGCGGAAGATGGCGGCCGTCGATCGCCAGCATCCGCTGATTTGCCGCGGACGACGTCCGGCCCGATGCTCACGTTATGGATTTTCCGTGTTTGCTTGAGTAGATTTGTAAGACAACTGCGAGAATCACGCGGATTTTGCGAATGGGTGCTCCAAATGATGAGCGCATCAAGCTCTCGAAGCGCGTCTATGACGGTTTGCGTCGTCAGATCGACGAGGGTGAGTGGCGCGAAGGCACACGCATGCCTACCGAGACCGAACTGGCGGCAAGCTTCGGTGTTTCACGCCCCGTCGTGCGCGAGGCCCTGGTGCAGCTGCGCAGCGAGGGGATCATCGACTCCCGTCGCGGTTCAGGCAGCGTGGTCATTGCCGCCAACGGGGCACCTAGGCGAAGTTACAGCCCTATCGAGAATGTTGCCGACCTTATCAGCGCGTTCGAGTTCCGATTGACGATTGAGTGCGATGCTGCGGCATTCACCGCGTTGCGGGGCAAACCGCAGGATCTGGCTGAAATTATCTCCGCGCATGAGAAGTTCAAAAGCGATCTGAGCGAGAGTGATTTCGGCGATCTTGACCTGGCATTCCACATCGCGATTGCCAAGGGCACTGGGAACAAGCTCTTCGAAGCGACGCTGTCGATGCTCAATCCCCAGATACTTTTGGGTATGCGCCTGGTGGGCGAATTCTCGCTGATCGGCAGCACCACAAGAGCTCAGACCGTTTATCGCGAACACGCCTTGATCGTCGATGCAATCAAGTCGGGTGACGCGCAAGCGGCTTTTGACGCGATGCGGAACCATCTGCTTCAGTCGCGCCATCGTATCCTGGGATTTGATGTCCCACCGAATTGGCAAAGGCTGGGGCCGGTCAACACCAGCTCGTCAGCTTCGTGACGGTCATATCTAGGTACAAGCCAGAATGGCGTCGGCGTAGGAAAAAATGGCTGGCAGTCCGCCTGTATGGATGAACACCACGCGGTCCTTCGCCGTCAGAAGGCCAGACCTTATATCACCAAGCAAGCCGGAGAGCCCTTTTCCTGAGTACACCGGGTCGACAAGGATACCCTCGGTTCGGGCCAGCAGGGCAGACGCCTCTTGGGCATCCGCAGAGGGGAGGCCGTAGCCGGCGCCGACCCAATCGGTGGAGTTGCTGATTGCTTCCACTGGGACCGACAAATCGAACCCGAGGATACGCGCCGCCGCTTCGCACTGACCGGCAATCGCGGAAGGAAACTCATAGGCCTCGTTGCGGCTGTCCATCGGGTTGATGCCGCGGATTTGAGTGGTGTGCCCAAGCAGCATTGCCGCCGCCTGCAAGCCGGCCTGCGTGCTTCCCTGAGAGGTCGCATAGATGTGAGTGGGCTCCGCTTCGCGCAGCGCTTCGAACTGAGAAGATATCTCCAGATACGCGTTGACATAGGCGACCGCCGCCAAGCTCAGCGCGGATTGCGCTCCCATACCGAGGATAGCCGGGTTTCGGCCTTCGCGTTTCAGCCTTGCCGCCATATCTTCCTTGGCCTGCTTCAGCGAAGCCGTTGCGTCCACGGGCACGATCTTGGCGCCGAAAAGCCTGGCGATAAGCTGATTGCCTTGAACATGATCGTAGTGGGCGTCCTTGCGAGGCATCAGGATACAGTCTAGGCCAAGCCGCGCAGCAGCTGCGGCGAGTTGGCGCGATTGATTTGATTGAGACGCGGCGCCTTGGATCACCACGTCGACCCCGCGACTAACCGCGTCACCGAGGATGAATTCATGTTGCCGGACCTTGTTGCCGCCGAAGGCGACACCGGTGCAGTCATCCCTCTTGATCCAGATCCTCGGTCCTTCGAGCCGCTTTGTCAGCGTGGGGCAGTAGTCGATGGGCGTCGGAAGATGCGCCAGCCGCACACGCGGGAGCGCTGCGAGCGCAGAGCTCAGTTCGACCTGTGAAACAATCGTCATTCGGATTGTATCCTTTGGATGATGCTCCCGGCGCGATCCGGTGGCGCGATCCGCACACGTGACGCGGTCAGATTTCGATCACTCGGCCTGTTGCGGCCGCGGTCCGCGCGGCAAGTGCAAATCGAAGCGAAGCGAGACCGTCCTCGCCGGAGACAAGCGGGCCGCCGATGCCCCTGACGGCATCGGCAAAGGCCGCTATGACACGGGGGTAGGCGTTTTCATGCTCGATCGGAATTTCTTGGCGGTTGCCTCGCACGCTTAGCTCCAGCCTGCCGCCGGGCCGCTGCAGCAGCACGTCATCGGCAAAGACAGAAGCCTTGGTGCCGTGCAGTTCGAGGGTTGTTCGAGCATGCTCGATCGCGAAGCTCTCCGTGATCTGGACTGTGAGCCCAGACGCCGTTTGGGCTATTGTGGCTACGCCGTCTTCAATCCCTTTGGCAGAGATGCCGTTGTTGGAAGTAAAAGCAGCAACGCGCACAAATTTCTCACCCAGTATGAAGTGCAGGGTATCTGCGTCATGAACGGTCAGGTCAAAGAAGACGCCTGCTCCGGCCGAAGCGCTATCGGTGCGCCATCCGCGATTGTCGTGGGGCAGCAGAACGCCGAACATGGCGCGAACCGCGACAAGGTCGCCGAGCACGCCACTTTCGACAAGTTCACGTAGCTTTCGGTGGCTATTCATGCCGCGCAAATGATGGTTGATCGCCAAGACAAGATTTTTGTGTTTTGCCAACGAAACCATTTCCCGGGCGTCCTGTTCGGCCATGGCCATCGGCTTCTCACCCAACACATGCTTGCCAGCATTGAGCGCCGCTATGGCGGCGCGCGCGTGCTTTTCGTTGGTGTTGGAGATGTAGACCGCATCGACACCGGCCGAGAGCAGCTCATCAAGCGACTCGCAGGTAAGCGGGATGTCATTGGTCCGGGCATATTCGCTCACACGTGCCGCGTTGCTGCCCTGGACGGCAACCACTTCGTTTCCTGGTGTCGCCCTGATCGCCGGGATGATCCACTCAGCGGCTATGCGGCTTGCGCCGACAAGTCCCCATCGAAGTTGCTTTGTCATTGCACGGGTTCCTGATGAATGAGGATGGATGTCAGCCGATCGCCTACCAGCACGGCTTGGGCTGCTATCGTCAACGCGGGATCGACGGCACCTGAAGGCGAAAACAAGGATCCGTCAGCAGCATGGAGGCTTTGGAAGTGCTGCGCTTTGCGCATGCTGAATACGGGCACAAAACCTTCGGGCTGGCTGGCCGGCACAGTTGCGCCTTGGCGCCAGACACCTGTAACGCCGATCGCGTGGGCAGGTGCCGATGGGCACCCGGTGCCGCGCATGATTTGCCGCCATGGTGACAGGGCGACGGATGCGTCTCCAAGCCAGGAAGCTGCCATGCAGATATCTGCATCCAGGCTCATTGAAGGCGCTCGCCGGACCCGCTGTCGAAGACGCTGATCCGTGACGTATCGACACGCAGCCGCGCCCTGCCGCTCTGGCTCACATGCCCTGCCCGCAGCAGGGCCAACTGTTCCACGCCGGAATGCTGAAACAAAATGACATCGTCTGATCCCGTCGGCTCAATGAGATTGACGTCGGCCTCGATGTCGACGGTCTTCTCGCTCGCGGCGTTACCCTCTGCCAGGCCATAGTGCTCCGGACGAATTCCGACCGTGACCCTGCGACCATCCTGGCGCAAGGCCGAGGCGAATTCCTGCGGGACCGGCAGGATTGTTCCTGACCCCTCCAGCACCACCCTCCCCCCCTTGCTGACCGCGGGCAAAAGGTTGATGCGCGGGCTGCCGATGAAAGTTGCAACAAAGAGATTGGCAGGTCGATTGTAGACCTCGCCTGGGGTTCCCAGTTGCTGAACGACACCTTTGTCCAGGATGGCGATGCGGTTTGCCAGCGTCATGGCCTCGATCTGGTCATGCGTCACGTAGACGGTGGTTCGACCCATCCGGTGGTGCAGCTTCTTTAGCTCGGTGCGCATTTCGACACGCAGAAGAGCATCGAGGTTCGATAGTGGTTCGTCGAAAAGGAAAAGGCTTGGCTCTCGCACCAATGCGCGGCCAATTGCTACCCGCTGCCGCTGCCCGCCAGACAATTGCCCTGGCTTTCGATCAAGCAAATGGCTGATTTGGAGCAGGTTGGCGACGTCGGAGACCGCCTTGTCACGTTCCGGCTTCGGCAGTTTTCGCATTTCCAGCGGAAAAGCGATGTTCTGCCTGACGGTCATCGAGGGATAAAGCGCATAGGACTGGAACACCATCGCGATGTCGCGGTGCTGACAGGGCACTTCGTTGAGGACGCGCTCCCCAAGGCGGATTTCGCCAGCGTTGATTCTATGAAGGCCGGCGATTGCATGGAGCAACGTCGACTTGCCACATCCTGATGGTCCGAGAAGAACGAGAAATTCGCCGGATGCGACGTCAATGTTGATGTTTTTCAAGACGCACAGGTTGGGGCCGTAATATTTGTAAACACTATCGATGGACAACGAAGACATAAACTAACCTCTCACAGGGCCGCCGGACCGGGCGGCGACCGAAATCGCGCTGGAAAACGCGGGCTGGGTGCACAGATCTGCGATCGAGGGGGCGCTACGCCCGAGCGATCGCGGTCGGCAAGAACGCAAGTGCGGCGGACCGAGGGGCCGCTTCAATTCTGCCCCCTTCGGATCGACGGTCCGGTGCCCAATGTGGGTTGCCAATCACTTGCGATTTCGAAGCCGAGGATCCTTCGTCGTGAGTTCATGAGATGCCGACCCATTGCCGACTGGGCTTTGTCGGCATCTCGAGCCTCAACGGCGTCGACGATCATCTCGTGTTCTTCGAAGATCGCCTCCGACCGGGTTGCCGCTTGTTGTTGAGAGAATTCTCCGACGAGCCGCATCCCGAAGACGATCTGCGTGCGCAGCATGCTGAGCGTGGTTTCATACATTGCGTTTCGACTTGCTCGGGACAGCGCCAGGTGGAACCCGAAATCGGCATCGCCGAAGGTCTCCTCGTTCGACTGGTTCTTGACAACGGCGGAGGCAATACGAATTTGCTCCAACTCCTCGTCGGTCCGCCTCAGCGCCGCGAAAGCGGCGACATCGCATTCGACGGAGAATCGAAATTCAAACGCCTGGATGAGGTCGGCTATGTTCTCGATTGGCCGGTAGCCCCCCAGGTCCAGGCCATTTTTGCCGATCACAAAGCTCCCGGATCCTTTGCGGGATCCGATCAAGCCCTCCATTTTGAGCCGGATCAAAGCCTCCCTTACGACGGGCCGCGAGACGCCATAGTTCTTAGCAAGCTCGGTCTCCGGAGGTATGCGCGTACCCTCTGGCCACTCACCGCCTTCGACGAATTGCCGAAGGGCGCCATAGACCTGGTCTGCCAGTTTGAGCTTCATCGCTCTGCCGGGGCTTGGAGTTTGCACATATTTGTAATCTGTCAGCTAATTTGTTTTACAGCAAGCTGTTTTTATGACACATGTCCGACATATCAGCGATAAGTCCAGCAACTCGCCCCCAGTTGCAAATCTTAGCGGTGCTCACGAGAGACGCGGCCCGCCAGAAGCACCGCGGGGCCCATAGGAGGAATGACAACAATGACAGGTGCTTTCACCTACAACGGATACGAGATCCCGGCCTACCAACCGCCCGCTTATGGCTACACTTCGGTTCTCGTGCACGACGGCCAGGCCTGGGTCAGCGGTAATGTGCCCAAGACCGGCGATGAGGATCTCCACCCGGGCAAGGTCGGATCGGATGTCACGCTCGAACAGGCAAAGGAAGCGGCTGACCTTGCGATGCGCAACGCGCTTGCCTCTCTCGCGCATGCCGTCGGCGGTCTGGACAATGTCGTCCAGATCCTGAAGATGACAGTATTCGTCGCGTCGGCACCGGGATTCAATCTCCAGCCCCGCGTGGCCGACGCTGCAACCCTTTTGTTGCGTGAGGTGCTGGGCGAACGCGGCAATCACGCGCGCTCCGCGGTTGGCGTTGCCGAACTGCCGCGCAACTCCAGCGTTGAGATCGAGCTTGTCGCTGCCGTCAAGTAGCCGGGTGGGCCGGAAGCTTTTGCTGCACCTCTCGAGCGAGCGTGTGCTGCTGCGGCAACTTGCGCCCTTTCACCGCATCGGCGCCACGCTCGCCGATCATGATCGCTGGCGCATTGGTGTTGCCTGAGACCAGCGTCGGCATGATAGAGGCATCGATCACCCGTAGTCCGTCGATGCCGCGGACCTTGAGGTCGGTGTCCACAACAGCCATTTCGTCGGAACCCATCTTGCAGGTCCCTGCAGGATGAAAGTCGGTCTTGCTCCATTCTCGAACATAGGCACGCAAATCCTCCTCGCTCGTTCGTTGCGCGCCAGGCAAGTGTTCGGCCTTGTAGATCTTGGCGAAAGCGGGCTGTGACAGGATGTCACGAGCAATCTTGAACCCGTTGACGGTGTGCGCCCAGTCGCGCTCATGCGTCATGTATTTCGGATCAATGATCGGCTCGGCCGCCGGATCCGCGGACGCCAGCATCACCTCTCCGCGGCTTTCGGGTCGAAGATAGGCGGTGTTGAGGGTCATTCCGTGGCCCTTGACCTGCACGCGGCCATGATCGATGACGTAGGCGGGAAGGAAGTGCATCTGGATGTCGGGCCAATCGGTGTTCCCATCAGTCGATACGAAGCCTCCACCCTCGCAGACATTCGACGTGAGGGGGCCAGTGCCGAAGGCCAGAAATTGCAGCGTGTGCCAAGCCGCCATCAGGCCCTTGTCGTGACCGTTATACGATACCGGTTCCCTGAGGCTGGCACAGCAATAGACGTCCAGATGATCCTGCAAATTCTTGCCGACGCCTGGCAAATCATGAATCGCCCTCACGCCCGCGCGCTTGAGTTCGGCGGCTGGTCCGACGCCTGAAAGCAGCAGGATTTTCGGAGAATTGATTGCGCCCGCGCACACGATGACCTCGGACCTGGCCTCGATCCGGCTTGTCTGTCCCTTTATTGCGACCTCGATGCCTCTCGCGCGGCCGTTCTCCACGAACACCCGAAGCACGCGGGCCTCGGTTTGCACGGTCAGGTTCTTGCGATTGGCATTGGGGTAGATAAAGGCCTGCGCGGCGCTCGAGCGACGTGCCGCGCGCTGAGTGACCTGATAATAACCGACCCCATGTTGTTGCGCGCCGTTGAAATCGGTGTTGTAGGGGTAGCCAGCCTGTTGCGCCGCGCGGATATAGACCCTCGTCAGGTCGATCGGCGAACGCTGGTCGGATACGCCAAGCGGCCCGCCCTGACCATGGTAGTCATCAAGGTATCGCTCATTGTCCTCGGATTTGCGGAAATAGGGCAACAGATCGTCATAGCCCCACCCCTCGTTGCCCAAGTCGCGCCACTGATCGTAGTCGCGACGGTTGCCTCGGATGTAGACCATCGAATTGACCGAGGAGCCGCCCCCCAGAACCTTGCCCTGGGGGAAAAGCATGCGCCTGTTGTTGAGCGCCGGCTGCGGAACCGTTTCCCACTCGTAGCGAAATCTCGGGCCTTGCAGTTTGGCGTAGCCCGCTGGCCAGCGAACCAGAGGACCGTCGTTCTTCTTGCCGAACTCGACAAGAAGCACGCGTGAGCCGGCATCCTCGCTCAGGCGCGAAGCCACGACGCAGCCGGCCGAGCCGCCCCCCACAACGATAAAGTCATATTCCTTGTCCATCGTCACCCTCCCCTCAGATGGCCTTTCCGATCCAGCGCGGCTGATATCCGCCGCTGCGCAGTTGGACAGTTTTGATGTCCATGAACTCTTCGCAACCGACGCGACCAACCTCGCGCCCGATCCCGCTCGCGCCGAGGCCGCCAAACGGCAATTCAGCGGGTCCGTCGAGATAGGTGTTGACCCAAACGGTTCCGGCCTCCAGCTCGCGTGCAGCCCTCAGCGCCGCGGCTGTGTCTCCCGTCCATATGCCGGCCGACAAACCGTAGTCGGTGCCATTGGCGATGGCGAAGGCCTCGTCCAGCGCCTCGAAAGTCTGGATGGTGCAAACTGGACCGAATATTTCCTCCTGGGCAATCCGCATGCTGGATGCGACCTCGGTGAAAACGGTCGGATCGATGAAGCGCGCCCCGGCCTCTTCACGACACGTGCCGCCAAGGGCAAGCGTGGCGCCTTCGGCTTTGCCGATCTCGATGTAGCTTAGAATCTTTCGATATTGCGCTTCGCTGATGATCGGACCCATCAGCACGTCGTCACGCAGCGTGTCGCCGACGGGGATGGACCGTGCGGCCTCGATGAACTTACGCGTGAAATCCTTGGCGATGCCGTTCTGAAGCAGGATACGACCGCCTTGATTGCACGATTGGCCGGCGTTGAGAAAGGCTCCATGCAAGGTGGCGTCGAGCGCGGCTCCCAGATCGGCATCATTCATGACGATGTGGGCGTTCTTGCCGCCTAGCTCGAGTGAAACCTTCTTCAACATCCGAGCGCCGATCTCCATGGCGTGTTTGCCCACCGCTGTCGATCCGGTGAAGGAGATCATTCGAACCAGCGGATGCTTAAGCAAAGCCTCCCCGGTCAGCCTGCCGCTGCCCGTCACTATGTTGCACACCCCATCGGGCAGACCCGCCTGCTTGAGGATAGGACCCAAGAGCAGTGTCGTGGCGGAAGTCAGTTCCGATGGCTTCACGACAGCCGCACAGCCGGCTGCAAGGGCAAATGGCAGCTTCTGGCTGATGATCAAGAACGGAAAGTTCCAGGGCGTCACGACGCCGGCCACGCCGACCGGGACGCGCAGTGTCAAGGCCAAATAGTCCTTGCCCAGGCCGCCAAAACTGTCGCCTGTCAGCGAGCGGGCCTGCGTGGCGGCAAATTCCCACAGCATAGCCGACCGCTCGATCTCGAGCCTCGCCTGCTTGTGCGGCTTGCCGCTTTCGGCCATTTCGAACCAGGCCAGTTCATCCACATTTTCGCGAATAAGACTGGCGGTTCGCAGCAACACGTTGGAGCGTTGCTCCCCGCTTGACAGGCGCCATTCGGCCTCGAAGGCAGCGTGGGCGCGCACACAGGCCTGGTCGACCAAGCCCTCCCCCGCCTCATGCAACAGCGAAACCGGCGCGCCATTGGCCGGGTTGACCGACACACTCTGCGCGCCTTGGCTAAACGACCACGCGCCGTCAATCCAGCTGCCAAATTGTCTGACCGCTTTCGGCGTAATAAAACCAGAAGTCATTCCAAATCCCAGCATTCCGGTCTGCGTGCGCTTGGCAAACGTTGCCGAAGCGCACCTGAAACTCTGCGCAAAGCGGGCAACAAAATTACATATTTGTCAACCGCCTTTCGCGCGGCACATACTCCAAGATTTAGCTGACTGCAAATGGGCATCCGCACTTTTCATGGGTTCGCAATTGCTGCAGTGGCAGTCAAATCGCTATAAGCCGGCTCCCCAAGGCCGGGCCGGACGGATGAGTTGCGTCAGTCTGCACGCAAGATTGATTGACAACAATTCAGAAAAATTACAAATATGGAAACTGCCTGCCGATAATGGAGCACTGATGGTTTCCCGCGTCAACAGAGCGTCTGCCGACATCGGCGGCACTTTCACCGATATCGTCATCGAGATCGCCGGCGTCCGCGCCTCGACCAAAATTCTGACGACCCATCAGGCGCCCGAACGCGCCGTTATCGATGGCGTGCAGGGCCTGCTGGAAACGCGAGGGCTTGGATTCGATGACCTTGACGTCTTCCTGCACGGCACGACTTTGGCGACGAACGCAATCATCGAACGCCGTGGTGCCAAGACAGCTCTGATCACCACACAAGGCTTCCGCGACACCATCGAAATTGGTTCGGAAAGCCGCCACGACCAGTACGACATCTTCATTAAGAAGCCACCGCCGTTGGTGGGCCGCGGCTTGCGCTTGACCATACCAGAGCGGATCGCCTCCGATGGAAGCGTGCTGCTCGAGCTCGATGACACACATGTCGTCGCCCTTGCGCATTCCTTGAAGGAGCAAGGCGTTCAATCGATCGCCGTCTCATTGATCCATGCCTATGCGAATCCATCGCATGAGCTGCGCGTGCGGGAAATCCTGTCGGCCATGCTGCCCGACGTCTATTTTTGCATCTCGTCCGAGACGTGCCCCGAGGTTCGCGAGTACGAGCGCACCTCAACCACGGTTGCTAACGCCTATATCCGTCCAATCATGGCCGGTTATCTCGGCCGGCTGAAAGCTGAGTTGGCGCAAAAGGGGCTCAACGCGCCAATCCTGCTTATGACCTCGGGAGGAGGGCTCACGACCGTCGACCAGGCCGCTGATTACCCGATCCGTTTGGTCGAATCCGGCCCGGCTGGTGGGGCAATCCTTGCAGCCAAGATCGCAAAGGAATGCGATCTTGACGCCATCATCTCATTCGACATGGGGGGGACGACCGCCAAGATCTGTTTGATTGACCATGGCCAGCCGCTGAAATCGCGCAGCTTCGAGGTGGATCGGACCGAACGGTTCCTCAAGGGTTCGGGCCTGCCGGTCCGGATACCCGTGATCGAAATGGTCGAAATCGGCGCTGGAGGCGGCTCGATCGCCCAGGTCGACAGCATGGGGCGCCTCACGGTCGGTCCTGAGAGTGCTTCTTCGGAGCCGGGGCCAGCTTGTTACGGACTCGGCGGCCGTCGGCCGACTGTCACTGACGGTGATTTCGTGCTGGGGAGGATCGACACCCGAAAATTCGCCGACGGCCGCATGGTCTTGCGGCGCGATCTGGCAGAGCAAGCGCTGTCCAGCGACGTAGGGGACAAGTTGCGGTTGACGCCTGTTCAGGCCGCCGCCGCGGTCACTGCAATTGTCGAGGAGAACATGTCAAACGCCAGCCGGGTCCATGCCGCCGAGCACGGCAAGGATCTTCGCCGCCGCGCAATGATCGCCTTTGGCGGCGCCGCGCCGATGCACGCAGCGCAACTGGCAAGGAAATTGTCATTGGTAAATGTGATCGTGCCCAAGGGAGCCGGCGTTGGATCGGCCATCGGCTTTCTGGAGGCCCCTTTGGCCTACGAGGTCGTGCGAAGCCGCCATAGCCGGCTGGAACGCGTCAACAATGCCGCCACTGCCGACCTCATTGCGCAGATGAAACAGGAGGCCAACGCCGTGGTTGCTCCGGCAGCGGGCGACCAACCCATCAAAGCGCATGTCTCAGCGTTCCTACGCTATGTCGGGCAGGGCCACGAGCTCGAGGTCGATCTGCCATTCGCGGCGGATGGCGGGATCGACGGCGCGGCTTTGAAGGAGGCATTCGATCGGCGCTACAAAGAGGTCTTCGGTCGCTTTCTGCCCAATCACGAAATTGAGGTTCTCACGTGGGCGGTCACCGCATCTGCTGCGCAACCTGCACTGGTGGCAGATGAGGCGTCAAATGGCAGCCTCGGGAAGATCGAACCGTCGGGCGAGACGCCCTTCACCGAAATCGATGGCAGCACGGTCCACGCTCCGGTTTATGAGCGCTCCGAGCTTGGCCCGGGGACCGTCCTGACCGGGCCGCTCGTCATCACCGAGCGGGAAACCAACACAGTCGTTCCGAGGGACTTCTGTGTCGAATGCAATGCGTTCGGCCACCTGGTCCTGACCAATCTTGTCGTCCAAGCGGCCCGACAGTCCGATCGCAAAGGAGCGGCAAATGACCGTCAGCCCTGAAATCCAGCAGATTGGCGAGATCGAGTTCCAGATCATGTGGAACCGCCTTATCGCCGTTGTCGAGGAACAGGCCCAGGCCTTACGCCGCACGGCGTTCAGCCCGATCGTGCGCGAATCGGGCGATCTTTCTGCGGGCTACTTCCACCCCGACGGCCGCATGATCGCGCAGGCGGTGACAGGCACGCCCGGACATGTCAATACGATGGCCGCCTCGGTGCTGCACTTCCTGAACCGCTATCCCGCAGGCACGATGCGCGAGGGTGACGTCTATGTCACCAACGACCCTTGGATGGGGACGGGCCATCTGCATGACTTCGTCGCGGTGACGCCCGCCTTCCATAAGGGGCATCTGGTTGGGCTTTTTGCATCAACTTGTCATTTCATGGACGTCGGAGGCATTGGCTTTGGCCCGGACGGCCGCGATGTCTTCGAGGAGGGTTTTTATGTCCCCCCACTTGCAATGATCACGGCGGGCGAGATCGATCAAACCCTGATAACCCTCGCGCGCTCGAATTCGCGCTACCCGGCTGAACTCGAAGGCGATCTGATGTCCCTCGCCGCCTGCAATCAGATCGGAGTGAGCCGGCTGGCGGACATGCTGGATGAGTTTCATCTTACCGATCTGACCGCCCTCTGCGACCAGATTGTCAGGCGCTCACGCGACGCAGCCCTGAAGGCGATCGCCGCAATTCCGAAAGGCACAGCCGAGGCCGAAATGGTGATCGACGGTTATGACCGGCCGGTCACCTTGAAGGCAACGACCCGGATTGCGGACGACCACATCACGGTGGATTTTTCTGGCACATCGGGCCTTTCAGCGCGCGGCATCAACGTGCCCATCAGCTATGCCCAGGCCTATTCGACCTATGCCGTCGCCTGCGCGCTGTTCCCTGAGGTCCCGAACAATTCGGGCTCGCTATCTGTCGTGACGGTCACGGCTCCCGAAGAGACAATCGTCAACGCCCAACGTCCTGCCCCGGTATCGTCGCGACACGTCATCGGCCAGATGCTGCCCGATGTGGTCTATGGCTGTCTTGCGCAACTGGTTCCCGAGAACGTTTTGGCCGAGGGCGCGTCAGCTCTGTGGAACCTCATCCTTGAAGACGCGCATGACGCTTGCCTCACACAAGGCATCGCAGGGACGCGACGCTTCTCGGCGCTGTCGGTTCAGACCGGCGGCACCGGAGCCCGCTCGCGGCTGGATGGGCTCAACGCCACGGCCTTCCCGTCGGGGGTATCTGGTGTTCCTGTCGAGATCCTCGAGACCCTGACCCCGCTCATTTTCTGGCGCAAGGAATTGCGTGCCGGTTCGGGCGGAGCTGGTAAATTTCGTGGCGGTCTCGGTCAAAGCATCGAGATCGGTCATCGCGAAGGCCATCCGTTCTACATCTACGCAGCCCTCGACCGCATCGAGAACCCCGCACGCGGCCGCTTCGGCGGCGAAAACGGTGCTCCGGGGAAAGTCGCGCTGAAGTCAGGCAGATCCCTCAAGGGCAAAGGCAAGCAGCTGGTGCCCGCGGGCGACAGGCTTGTCGTCGAAACGCCCGGTGGGGGCGGCTATGGCTCCGCCGCGGACCGCGATGCCGGCAGCGTCACGGCCGATCGCCAAAACGGTCTAACCAAGTGAACTCGAGGAAAGCATGAGTGAACATAACTTATCTGACGAAACGCGAGCGAAGCTGAAGAAGATATCCACCGCATCCATCGCCACGGCGCTCTACAAGCGAGGGCTGCGCAACCAGTTCATTCAGGGCGTCGTTCCGGTTGCGCCCAAACAGGACAACATGGTCGGCCCGGCATTCACACTGCGCTACATTCCCGCGCGCGAAGATCGCAATCCGATCACCGTTTTCCGGAATCCGGAACATCCACAGCGCGTTGCGATGGAGACTTGCCCACCCGGCCATGTCCTCGTAATGGACGCGCGCAAGGACGCCAGGGCTGCGACCGCGGGCTCTATTTTGATCACGAGGCTGGCGTTGCGCGGCGCGGCGGGCGTGGTCTCGGATGGCGGCTTCCGCGACGCGGAAGGCATAGGCGCGCTGGACATGCCCGCCTACTACGCCAGGCCGTCTGCGCCAACCAACCTGACACATCATGAAGCGCTGGACATCAACGTGCCCATTTCGTGCGGGGATGCGCCGATCTTCCCAGGCGATGTCCTCGTCGGGGACAAGGACGGCGTGATGGTGGTCCCGGCTCACCTCGCCGACGAGATTGCGGAGGAATGCACCGGAATGGAATGCTTCGAGGACTTCGTCCTGGAGGAGGTTCGTGGCGGCGCGTCGATCATAGGGCTCTATCCCTGCACGAAACCAGAAAACCAGGAAAAATATGAGGCTTGGCGCAAAAAGGCGGGACGCTAGACCTAGCCGGCCTCGTCCTCCCGAGGCCGGCCTGGCGGGCTGCGATCCTCCCTTCGCAGCCCGCTACTTCCCCTTGATCTACGTCTCTTCCTGGCGCGAGAGCAGACGCCGCAGCATGGGCTCGATGCGCGAAAGCTCGTCCAGATGCGCGGCCGACAATTCGGCCAGGCGATCGTCGGCCAAAGGGGTGAGCTGCAGCAGGACGCGGCGGTGATCGCCCTTGTCGTGATCGCGCATCACCAGGCCTGCCTCGGCAAGGCGGTTCACCAATTCCACCGCGCTGTGGTGGCGAATGCGTAGCCGCTCGGCGAGATCGCCGACCGCCACCGGTCCGCCGTCGGGAAATCCCTTGATCGCCAGCAGCGCCTGGTGCTGGCGCGGCGTCAGGCCCGCGTCATTCGCCTGGATCTGGCTGAATTCGAGGAAGCGGCGGATCAGATAACGGAACTGGGATAGCCGCTGGTAATCGGCCTGGCTGATGGCGGGGCGTGGTTTCGGCGGAGACGTCATTTTTCGACTTATGGCTGTTTTCCGTCAAAGCTCAAACTCTTTTCAAAGTTCGGTGCCTGACGCGATCCTTGTCCAAAATGACGCGGATCGATGATCGAAAACGGCCTTGAGGAATTATATCGTATTACGATATGAAGGCGCCGAAAACCGGACGGCCTTTTGCGCCGCCAGAAAGCTCGGGCTCCCACAATGAAATCCGCTCACGCCGGCAACGGCCATCTTCGCGACTTCACGACCGACCCTCGCGTGCTGATCATCGCGGCCATTGCCGTGTTGGTGGCGACCGCCGGGCTGTTTGCCGGTATCGTGCTCCTGAAGCTCATCCGGCTCGCCACCAACATTGCCTATTTCGGCCAGTTCTCGCTGGCCGAACTGAGGCTCGAGGACACGCCGCTTGAGTTAGCCGCGGTGATCGTTCCGGTGATCGGCGCGCTGATCATCGGCCTGATGGCGCGCTTCGGCAGCGAGAAGATTCGCGGCCATGGCATCCCCGAAGCCATTGAGGCGATCCTGCTCGGACGCTCGCGGCTCGACGCCAAGGTCGCGGTGCTGAAGCCGCTGTCGTCGGCGATCTCGATCGGCTCGGGCGGACCGTTCGGCGCAGAGGGCCCGATCATCATGACCGGCGGCGCCATCGGCTCGCTGATCGCGCAGATGCTGCCGGTCAGCGACAATGAGCGCAAAACGCTGCTGGTCGCGGGCGCGGCCGCCGGCATGACGACGGTGTTCGGCACGCCGATCGCGGCAATCATGCTTGCCGTCGAACTGCTCTTGTTCGAATGGACGCCGCGCAGCTTCATCCCGGTCGCGGTCGCGGCGATCGTCGCGGAAGTCGAGCGCACTTTGCTGCACCTGCCAGGACCGATCTTTCCGTTCTCAGGGACCATGGAGGCATCTGCCACCGGGCTGGGCGGCTGGATGCTTATCGGTATCTGCGCCGGCTTGCTTTCAGGCCTGCTGACGCAACTGGTCTATGCCTGCGAGGACGCCTTCCAGAAACTGCCGATACACTGGATGTGGTGGCCGATGATCGGCGGCCTTGTGGTCGGCATCGGCGGGCTGGTCGAGCCGCACGCGCTTGGCGTCGGCTACGATAACATCGCCAACATGCTCGACGGCCGCATGGTCGCGACTGCCGCGCTGCTGCTTTTGGTGGTGAAGGCCGTCATCTGGTCGGTTGCGCTGGGATCCGGGACATCGGGCGGCGTGCTGGCGCCGCTGCTCATCATGGGCGGCACGATGGGCGCGGTGCTGTCGGGCATCCTGCCCGAGGCAAGCCCCGGCTTCTGGCCTCTGCTGGCGATGGCGGCGACGATGGGCGGCACCATGCGCGCGCCGCTGACGGCGACCTTCTTCGCCACCGAGCTCACCGGCAACACGCATGTGCTGGTGCCGCTGATCGCGGCCTGCGCGACCGCGCACGCGGTCACCGTGCTATTGATGAAGCGCTCGATCCTGACCGAGAAGGTGGCGCGGCGCGGGCACCATCTCGTGCGCGAATACCGCGTCGATCCGTTCGCCTTAACCAGGGTCAAGGAAGTGATGACGACCAAGGTCGAGAGCGTGCCGGCGACGATGACGCTACATGGCGCGGCGACCTTCCTGACCGCGCCGGACACGCGGCATCCGAGCTTTCCGGTGATCGACGAGGCGGGCCATGTGCTCGGCGTGATCGATCCGCCGGCGATCCTGCGCTGGCGTCGTAACGGCAAGCACCGCAACGCGACCCTCGGCGAGCTGCTCGCCGGCAGCAAGATCACGCTCGCTTATCCGGACGAGTATCTAGAGGCGCTTTCGGACAAGCTGCTCAACGCCAACATCTCGCATTTGCCGGTCGTCTCACGCGAGGACGAACGGCTCGTCGGCTATATCGGCTGGAAAGACATGATGCGGGTCAGGTCGAAAAAGCAGGCGGAGGAGCGCGAACGCACCGCCTTGCTCAGCTTTGGCGCGAAGCGTAAGGCGCCAGAAAGCGTCAAGGACAGCGCGGTTTAGAGCAATCCTAGGAAAAGTGGGGCGGTTTTCCGTCCGGAATTGCTTAAACAAGACATAGAGCGGTTCGCCGCTCCGCCGGCGAAAACGCTCCAGAGACGGCCAACGGCCGAGAGTGGGCAGCAGCGTACCTAGTCACCATTCAACTGATCGATGCGAAGCTTGTTGAACGGGTGACGAGCTCCGGTGCCGAAGTTCGACAGATATGTATCGTGGTGGAATCCCTTTGCCTCCAGGACGATCATAGTCACCACCCACATGATAACGGTGAGGCCGAGGCCGACAGCTAGGCTAGAGATCCAGTATTGCGACAGGCCTGTCACCACTGCGCCCAACGCCAGGGCCACCGTGAAGTACCCGACAATCTTATGGTAGGCCTCAAACCATCGGCGTTGTGGGCTCATATCATAATGGTCGCCCCGACCGACGGTCGCGGTCATGGCGCTCTGGGTGGATGCATCGGGGCCGCCATGGGTCCCGCGAAGGCGCGCGCTCACAAGCTGGAGGATGCCGAGGACTACGGTTGCAATGCCAAATACTGCGTGGATCGTGGCACTCAAGCCTCCGTTCGCCAGCAAGGCGATCGCCCCTCCACAAAGGCTGCAGAAGCCAAGCAAGGAAAGTCCCAGGCGATGAACGGTGAACCAATAGAGCTTGCGACCAAGTTTAGGACTTCCCTTCGGTATGCCTTCGCGAGAGGGCGGCGGCTTGCCGTACCGGGTGAGAAGAACAATGCCGGGAACCAGAACGATCCAGATCGTGAACATCAGCCAGGCGTGATATTCCCAATGCGCCTGAAGTGCGAAGCCAAATGGCAATTGCAAAGTGGTAGGAGCGTCCATGTGTTGCTCATCCGTCTGGCGCGCAGATCCATTGTGCCACCTGGGCGCCATTGCTGACGCGCCAGGAGCCAGGATTCCAATAAACTGGCCGGCTCTCCCTACCCCTTCACGGATCCGGCCATCAGCCCGCGAAGGAAGTACTTCCCAGCGAGAACGTAGATGGCAATCGTGGGCAGCGCGGTCAGTACGACTGCCGCCATGTCCACGTTGTAGCGCTTCACGCCGGTGGTCGTGTTGACAATATTGTTCAGAGCTACGGTGACCGGAACGTTGTCGCCGGATGTAAATGTTGTGCCGAAGAGGAAGTCATTCCAGATATTAGTGAACTGCCAGATCACCGCGACGACGATACAAGGGATTGAAATGGGCAGGATGACCCTAAAGAAGGTTTGGTAAAAACCCGCGCCATCTACCTTTGCGGCCTTGACCAATTCGGCAGGCAAAGAGACGAAATAATTCCTGAAGAACAGCGTTGTGAAAGGGATCCCATATACCACGTGAACCAATATGAGGCCGGGCATAGTGTTCGCCAGGCCAACCGTGCCGAGCGAACGAGCCATTGGAATGAGGATGATCTGGAATGGAATGAATACGCCAAAAAGGAGCAGGGCGAATATAACGTTGGAGCCGCGAAATTTCCAATGCGTGAGCGCAAAACCGTTTATGGCTCCGATTGCAGTTGACAGACCTACAGCGGGGACGATCAGGATCATTGAATTGAGAAAGAAGCCCTTCAAACCTGAACATTGAAGACCAATGCAAGCGTCGGACCAGGCTTGCTGCCAAGCTTCCAGGGTTGGCGCCTTCGGCAGCGAAAGCAAGGAGCCGTTGCGTATCTCGTCGATATTCTTGAGAGACGTAAATACCACGACCACGAGCGGCAGCAGATAGACGGCCGCGATGAACATCAGGCAGCAATAGATGAATACGCGCCTGAGATGATAGCGCCCTCCCCTTTCGAGAACGATGCCGTCATGTGTCATCGCGTTGTTTCCTCACGTCGGAATAAAGGTATGGTGCCACGACTGCGGTGACTGTCATGAAAATCATCATGGCACTGGCGGCGCCCACTGCCATCTGGTCTCGACCAAACGTCTGCATGTACATGAATGTCGCAGGAAGATGTGTGCTGTTTCCAGGGCCCCCGGCGGTTAGAGCGACCACCAAGTCGAAGCTTTTAACTGCCTGCTGCGTCAGGATGACGAACACAGTCAAGAAGGCTGGCCCAAGCTGCGGTATGATGATGCGCCGATAGATTTGAAAGCTGCCGGCCCCGTCAAGCCTCGCGGCCTTGGTGATATCCTCGTCGATTCCCCGCAGCGCCGCCAGGAACAGGGCCATGACGAATCCGGACGACTGCCACACGCCTGCGATGACGAGCGTGTAGATGGCGAACCGAGGGTCCACCAACCAGTCGAACCGGAAGCTATCCCAGCCCCATAGCCGCACCATGCGCTCGATGCCGAGGCCCGGGTTGAGGATCCACTTCCAGGCGGTTCCCGTCACGATGAACGACAGCGCCATCGGGTAGAGATATATCGTTCGAAAGAAGCCCTCGGCGCGGATCTTCTGGTCGACCAGGATCGCCAGCGCCATTCCGATAATGGATGCAATCGCGATAAACAGGATCGCGAAAATGAAGATATTGTCGACCGCGATGCGCCATATTGGATTGCTCCAGAGGCGCCAGTACTGATCGAAGCCGACAAATTCGTAGGTCGGAAGCATCTTGGATGCTGTGAACGACACCACCCCTGTCCACACCATGAAGCCGTAGACCGCCAGAAGGATGATAGCGACCGATGGGGCCAATGCCAGTTGGGATGCGTTGCGGGCAAGCCAGAGCTTGGCGCCGGAGCCTTCACGCCATTGCCCGCGCTTCGCGGTTTGCTGGACCGGGAAAGTCGTTGACACCCAGGAATCCTTTCGTATCGCAAAAGCCGACGATCGCAGCTTCGTTGAGCGGCTGCGATCGTCGCCTGACCTCGACCCGGTCCACTACTGCGCGGATTTAAGGCCGGTTACGAGTTGCTCGATCGCCTGCTGCGAGGTCACGCTGGGCGTTTCGAAGAAAGTTGAGACGACGTCGGTGAAGACGCCCGTTTTCGTTGCCCCGGCCGCGGCATTGTGCGCCAGTGACGGCAGCGATTTCTGGCTCTTTTGGGCTTCCGCGCGATCCGCAAACGCGGCCTTGCCGCAGAAATCGAACTTGTCCATGGAGACGTCGATCCGCGAAGGGATCGAGCCCTTCTTGATGTTGAAGGCCTCCTGGAACCCTTTGTCCAGGATCGCCGACGCCATGGCGAGCTGGCCGGCCTGTTTGTCCTTGTCCTTGGTCTTGAAGAAGCCGAAATTGTCGGTCAGCCAGACGTAACTTCCCTTGGTGCCGGGGGCGGGCACACAGCCGTAGTCGACGTTGGGCTGCAGGTTGGCGAGCGACAACTCCCCTTTCGCCCAGTCTCCCATGATCTGCATTCCAGCCTCGCCCTTGATCACCATCTGGGTAGCAAGGTTCCAGTCGCGGCCGGGATAATTGGAATCGATATATTTGTTCATCTTGCGCAACTGGTCGAAAACCTTGACCATCGTGTCGCTGCGAAGCGCGGCTTCGTCCTCATCGATGACAGCCTTGCGGTAGAAGTCGGCGCCCCCGATGCCAAGAACAGCATTCTCGAAGAGATCCAACTCCTGCCAGGGCTGACCTCCCAGGGCCAGCGGCGTCACGCCCTTGGCGAGAAGCTTTTCGGAAACTTCGTTGAATTCGTCCCAGGTTGTCGGCGGCTGCAGACCGGCGGAATCGAAGACTTTCTTGTTGTACCAGAGCCAGTTGGAACGGTGCACGTTCACCGGAACCGCGACATACGAACCGTCATGAGAAATCAGAGGAACAAGTTCCGGAGCAATCACCTTGGCCCAGTCGTCCTTCTTGGCGAGGTCCGTCAGGTCGGTTAGCACCTCCTCGGATGCCCAGGCCTGGACCTGCTGAGCATGCATCTGCGCTGCGGCGGGCGCGGTATCGGATGCGATGCGGGCGCGCAGCACCTGCACCATGTTCATTCCGGTGCCACCAGCCACCGGCGAGTCGCTCCAAGTGACGCCACGCTCCTCGAGGAGTTTCTTGAGCACATTCAGTCCGGCTGCCTCGCTGCCGCTGGTCCAGTAGTGCATGACCTCCACGTTCGGCCCGCCCGCCAGCGCCATCGATGTCGAACCGGACAGCAACAAGGCCGTCGCGAGAACCAGATTCCGATTAAGCATTTCTCATTCCCCTTGGTGAAAATACGGTTGCGATAGAAGGTTGTTCGTTGCGGTCTTCCGGGCGTTTCTTTCGCCTCTTCTTGACAACACGCGCGCCACCCCACCCCGACGCTGACACTGCCGCCTTGCCTGTCGTTCAGAGTCGCCGTCTCAGGTCGCCGGCTTCGAATGTCCGACTTATCGTTAGCTTTTATTACATATATGTCAATCACAAATCGGGCGCATGCCCCTGGGGAGGCCTTCGGTATGCGCGCAACAGCGCGCGCAATGTCCTATAAGCCACCGTTTTTGCAGGATAAAATTGAAAGTCAGACCGGGGTCATTCGCAGTTTCCAATTGCCAGCATGTTGACAAATGACATTTTAGTCAGACAAATTATGGTCGACATGAGGATCCCGCATCCCTGCGGGAGTGAATGGAGTGCATCGCAATGACCGAGAAAGTGGTTTCCTGGGGCCTGATCGGCGCCAGCACCATCGCGCGCGAGTGGATGGTAGGCTCCATACGAAAGCACCCTCTGGGCAGGGTCAAGGCCATCGTGAGCAGTGATTTGAGCCGAGCCCAAGCCTTCTCGGACCAGATGGGTATTCCCGACGCCTATGACTCGCTTGTGCCGATGTTGAGCGATCGAGAAATCGACGCAGTCTACATAAGCACCAAGAACGATCAGCACCTGTCGCAGGCGCTAGCCGCCATCGAAGCCGGCAAGCACGTGCTTTGCGAAAAACCGCTCGCTTTGGAGCCGAAAGAAGCGCAATCGATCGTTGAGGCAGCCGAACGCAAAGGCGTGGTACTCGCTACGAACCACCATCTGCGCAACATGGAGAGCCACCGAGCGATAAAGCGGCTCCTGCGAGAAGGAGCGATAGGAAAAGTCAACTCCATTCGCATCTTCCATGCAGGATCGTTACCCCAGAGCCTAAAGACTTGGAGGCTTTTCGAGAAAAGTGCGGGCGCGGGGGTTATTTACGACATCACCGTGCACAATGGAGATCTCCTTCGATTCTATCTGGAGACCAACCCCACCAGGATCACCGCGCTGGCGACTGCGTCCGGCGAAGGGGCGAACGGCATCGAGGACAGCGTCATGTCGGTGTGGGAATTTCCAGGCGACATCTTGGTGCAATGCCATGACAGTTTCGTCGTCGGCTATGGCCCGCGCGGCGTCGAAATTCATGGCTCCGCCGGCAGCATTCTTGGCATCGACGTCATGTCACAGGCCCCTGGCGGCAGCGTCGTTTTGCGAACATCCGACGGTGAGCGAGACATACCTCTTGAACTCAGAGTCACTTATGACCGCGGTGTTTCCGATTTCATAGCCGCCGTTCAAGGGAAGGGTAGCCCCTCCTCGACGGGTGAGGACGGTGTTTGGTGTGTGAAATTGGCAAAGGCGGTGGCGCAATCGGCCGCTACAGGTCAGACCGTTCTCATCGAGCAAGTGTGAGACGAGGTCGCGCGACAATGTTGCAGTTGGCCATGCGCCAGACCGTTCCCGGCGTGAACAGAAGTACAAGGAACCGTCTGGCGCTCAATGTTGAAGGCGCAGCTTCGCTTCATCGGGAACAGACAGGGGCGCCGAAGAGGGACGAGAGGTCGTCATTGTGCCTTGGGCGCGCCGATGCCGCTCAGATTTCACGTTTGTGGAGATGGCCGTCCTTGATCGTGACGCGAATGCCGCTGCCGTCCTCCTGGAAGACGCCGATGTCTTCGAGCGGATTGCCGTCGACGATCAGGATATCGGCGAAGGCGCCGGGGATGAGTTCTCCGAGCTTGCCCTCGTGCCGCACGATCTCGGCGTTGACGATTGTGGCCGAATGCAAGGTCTGGGCAGGCGTTTCGACCGCGGAGCGGATCTTGAACTCATGCAATTGATAATGATGCATGACGCCTTCCAGGTCGGTACCAAACCCGAGTTTGACACCGGCGTCGCGGCAGATCTTTACTGCTTCGACGCCGCGGCGCAGCATCATCTTGACCTGTTCGACGATATGCGCGGGCGTGCCCAATCGATCGGCGTAGAAGATGCTGGCCTCGAAGGTCGACAGCGTAGGCACGACATAGGCGCTTTTCTCCGCCACCAGACGCGCGGTAGCTTCGTCTATTAGGTTCGCGTGTTCGATCGTACGCACGCCGGCCTCGAGCGCGCGGCGGATGACATCGACGCCATAACAGTGCGCCATCACATAGGTGCCGAAATCGGCCGCCTCCTGCACGGCGACCCGCTGTTCTTCCAGTGAGAAATGCGGCGAGTAGATCGAGGATTTCCCGGAGTTGCCTCCCCCAGCCATCAACTTGATCTGATGAGCACCGGCGGCGATCTCCTCGCGCACGGCCCGGCGGACTGCATCCACGCCATCCACGACACGGCTGATGTTGCGCGTGCTGCGACAATGCGGGCACCCTTGATCATGTTCGGTCCTCACCCGGAAATCGCCCAGTCCTCCGGTGACCGCCAGCGCCAGGCCCGGCACGAAAAGGCGCGGACCAGGAAACAGGTTGAGGCGTGTGGCATCGGCGAGTGCCGCATCCGCACCGCCGGAATCGCGCACGGTGGTAAAGCCCCGCCGCAGATAGTCGGCAAGGATCTTCGAGGCGTGCGCCGCGACGAGGTACGGTGCGGTGTTGGCCAGCGTCACCTGATTATTGACAAAGGCCATCGCGTGGACATGTGCATCGATAAGGCCGGGCATCACGACACGACCGCCGGCATCAATCCTAGTCGCTCCCTGGGGCGTGCCAACCGAGCCGGCGACCTCGACAATCTTTTGGCCCTCGATCCGGATCTGCTGGCCTGAACGCAACCTTGCGTCCCGTGGATCAAGCAGGCTGGCGTTGGTGATGACGATATCGCTCATGGCTGTTCCTACATGTGTGGCCGGCCATCACCCATCAGCGGGTCGGGCCCTTTATCAAAGACTCCCCGCCGTCGACCACAACCGCCTGGCCGGTCATGAAGCGTGCATCGGCCGAGAGGATGAAGCGGACGATGGCGCCGAATTCCTCGACGGTTCCCATGCGATGCAGCGGTACAAGCTCCGGCACCTTGTGGAGGAAGGATTCCCTTCCGCCAAACATCTCCCAGGCAGGTGCGTTGAAGGGCGTGTCCACCCAACCAGGGCAAAGAGCGTTCACGCGGATGTTGTCGCCGGCATATTCCAGCGCGAGTTGCCGGGTCATCGTCAGCAATGCCGACTTCGAGGCGATGTATGGCAACGAACCCTTGGCGACCATGATCGACGCTGCCGATGCCGTGAAAAGCAAGCTGCCGCCTCCGGCCTGACGCAGCAGCGGAAGCGCAGTACGTGCCAGCACAGCATTGGCGCGAACGTTCAGCGCGAAGCTGAGATCGAAGTCGTCCAATTCCATGCTTTCGAGCGTGCCGACATGGCAAACACCGGCATTGTTCCAGACAGCATCCAGGCCGCCGAGGATTTCGCCCGCCTCGCTCACCACAGAGGCAATAAGGGCGTCGTCGCCGATGTCGATTTCGAGAACCCGCTCGGCGCCCAGGTCGCCAGGCGCTTTTTTCCTGTCGGCCATGACTACGCGCGCGCCGGAGGCGGCGAGAGCCCGCACGCCAGCCTCGCCCATACCGCTGGAACCACCGACGACCAGAACACGCTGTCCGACTTGGCTCATCTGACGGCAATCTCCCTGGCGGTCTGAGTGAGACGGACCGGCCCGTTTTGCGTGACCAGAACCGTTTCGCTGAAGGGCATGCCCTCGCAATAATGGATGACGTGGAAAACCATGTTCGGCTCGAGTGCCCACGTCTCGTTGGGCATGAAGATGCGGGTATGATCGGACGTGCGAGGCACGGCGTGATAGCCGAGCGTGTAAGCCGAGACCTGTGGGTAGGTCTTCTTCAGGCCTTCGCGAAGCATGGTCTCGCGGGCTACGCGGTCAATCTCGCCCGAAATCGCGCCGGGAACCATGGCGGCGATGAACTCATCCTGGATCTCGACGACACGCTGCGCAATCGCGCGCTGACGATCAGAGACATGTCCAACAGCCATCGGCCGGGCAATGCGTCCCGAATAGCCGTAAACCTGCGGAACAGCCTCAATGAAATAAAGCTCGCCCGTCTGCATGATCCGCTCGCCCAGCCGGCCGTGCATGTTGGCGACTGTGCTGCCGTATCCGAACACGGCGACGCGACCGTTGTCGGCTCCCAGGCTGATTGCCTTGCGGTATGTTGCGATGGCGGGTTCGCGTTCTGAACGGCCCACGGCAATTGCGTCGGTTCCGGCCTGGATCGCGGCGTCGGCTATCGCGCAGGCGCGGCGCAACGCCTCGATCTCGGCCGGCGACTTGATCAAACGGTGTTCCCAAATCACCTTGCCGAAATCGATGAATTTCAGTCCGGGATTTTCTGTCTGGAGACGCTCATATCGCTCGATGGTGAGGAAATGGCTGTCCGTCTCGATGGCCAGCGTTTTCGCGCCGCTGTCGCGGATGAGGCCCGCCAGGAGCGCGATCTCGTCTTTGTGATCGTCAAAGGTGACAAACGCATCCACCGTGGCCTGTCGCTGGGCCCCGAACTGATCGGCCGAGCGGATCAGCAGGGTCACATCACCTAAGGGTGAGATCAGCGCACCCTGGTAGCGGGCACCGGAGTGGGCGTAGCCCGTCAGGTAAGCCAGACTGTCGATCTGATCGACGAGCAACAGGTCGGCGCCGCGATCAGCCATCTCCGCAAGAACACGGCTGACCCGTCGCTTCAATTCCGCCCGGTCGAAAGGCAGCACGGCCAGCGGGCTATCGGCCTTGGCGGTACCGCCCGTCATGCTGCATCCCGGTTGAAATGGAAGCCCAGATCGGCCCAGGTCTTGCGCTCGGTCTCGGGGAGCCGACGACCATATTTCGCCTTGGGGTGATAGTCCCGCGACAGTTCGGTCTTGGCGACCGTCTTCATGATCATGCTTTCACGCGTATGCAGCGTGGCGACGCGTGCATCGCGCATCAGCCGCGGGATGGAGCTCCACCGGAACACCGCCCTCGTGCCGACGATCTCGAAGGCCTTGGTCGAGACCATCGCAACAGTCGTCTTGGCCATATGCAGGCCCATGAGAGTGGCGTGCGAGGCTTCGCCCCACATCTTCTGGTCGTAGAGATATTGCGCGTACCACAGTTGTGAACGCGTCGCTGCGATCGCGGAGGCCATCTCGCCGAGCGAGTACATGTTGACGTCGTCTTGCTGAAGGAACGGTCGCGCCGCGACCGCATCGCGCACTTCCTCGTAGATGCCTTGCGCCGAACCAAGCGAATGCGCCGCATAGGCAAGCTCGAAGGTGTAGGGATGGCTCTGGTTGAAATCCCCCGGCTCGCCAAGAACGTTCTTCCACGGAATGAAGACGTTGGTGAACTTGGCACCGCCCGACAGCGATGCGCGGATGCCGATGGCCTCTTCCCAACCGGAGACGAACTCGACCCCGGGGTTAGGCAACTCGATGACGAAGACGCTCGCACCAACATCGGGGTCATCGGTCCCGGGGGCCAATGCCCAAAACAGCAGGTATTTCGACGCCGCGCCACCGCTGGTGAAACCCTTGAAGCCGTTCGCGAGGAAACCGCCCTCGGTGGGCGTCAAATCCGAAGCGAACGAGATCTTGCCATCCTTGTGCGGCACCACTTGTGAGCGACCCGGCTGGACCTCGCTACCGACCGACGCCACGCCCGCTCCGTTTTGTGCCACATCAGTGAAGATGCGCCGCTTCTGCTCCTCATTGCCGAGCCCGGCGACCAGTCCAAAGCAGTGATACTGGTTCTGGATGATCCAGCCGGTGCTGCCGCAGGCCGAGGCGAATATCTCGACCACGGCGTGGCACAGATTGCTGAAGCCAGCATCCTGGTTGGCGTACCCTCCATATTCCTTCGGCACGCCAAGCTTCAGGAAGCCGCCGTCGATGATGTCTTGCCAGTTCTCATGCGGCCAGCCGCCGGCCGCGTCGACCTGCCTTGCGCGTCCGGCAAAGACCTCCTTGAGGGCTCTGGCCTTTTCGATCCATTGGGCGTCCTCGGGGCTTGTCTTGAACGGATACATCCCATCCCTTTCCTTCTTGCCGGCCGGAATTTTGTACTGCATGCAGTATGCAGTTCTGCTCAGCTTCCGTCAATGGCCTTTCGATACGTTTCGATGGCACGAACGACCAGCCGGTGGTCGTCGATGGAAGCAAGGCCGGCACAGCCAATGGCACCGACCATGGCGGTCCCCACGCAGATCGGCACCGCGCCTCCGCACAGCACGTAGCGGCTGGGATCGAGCGCGCGTTCGGTGGCGAAATCGGGCTCCAGCCTGGCTTGCAGCTCAAGCTGCATGGAAGCCTTGGCAAAACGTCTTACCGCGGCGAATTTCCTTTCAATCCAATGCTGATAGTCAGCGCTGGTGCCAGGCAGCGCCGCGCGAAAGATCACCTGTTCCCCGAGGTCGACGCCGATCGCAACGCGCAGCCCCTCCTCCTCCGCCAGACCAAGCAACGTCTTGCCAATGCCCAGCGCGTCGGCCGGGCTGAACGCCGAGAAAGCATGCCTCTCCGTCTCTCTTTGAAGGTCCTTGATCTGGTCTCGAATTTCATCCATGGGTCCAATCCTCAAACCTTTGTGTTGTATGCACGTGGTTTGTACACACGCGGCGCAAACCGGCATCGAACGCAGCCGTATCGGCCACGATCTTCCTTATATATTCCAATGTCTTGAAGCCTTTTCGGCTTACTGCCTCAGGTTCTTCCAGGCGGCCGGTCCCGGCGCAAATCGCATGCAGTTAATCCTCGCCTATAACCATTGCCGCAGCCTTTTCTCCAATCATCATCGCTGGAGCGTTGGTATTTCCTGAGGTCACCACGGGCATCACCGAGGCATCCGCCACTCTCAGGCCCGCTATGCCGCGCACGCGCAATTCGGGGTCGACGACCGCCATGTCATCGGTTCCCATTCTGCAGGTGCCGGATGGGTGATACTCGTTCAACAGGTTGCGGCGATTATAGGCCTGGATATCGCGGTCGCTTTGGATGTGCCGGCCCGGGTCAAGCTCTTCACCGGTGAAGGCGCGGAAGGCTTCCTGGGCATTGATTTCACGCGCCAGCCGCAGACCTTCGGTCAGGACCTGGATGTCAGCCGGATCGGTAAGAAGGTTGTGCTGGATCCTGGGCGCGGTGAAGGGGTCGCTTGATTGCAGCAGGAGCCGGCCCCGCGACTTCGGCCGCATAAGGCCAAACTGCAGCGTGTAGGCATTAAATGTCGCGATCTCGCCCTTGGGAGATTTCAGGTCGCGGCTCACGGGATAAAATTGGACCTGCAGGTTGGGTCGCTCCTCGGCAGGGTTGCTGCGCAGGAACGCCTGAACCGACATCGGGAAGACGGCTATCGGGCCCGTCCGCCTGAAAGCATATTCGGCAGCCGCCTTGAGGCCACGGACAGGGTGCTTCAACGAGTAGTAGGTCAGGGGCTTGGTGCAGGCGAACTGCACAAGACTGCCGCAGTGGTCCTGAAGGTTCTCGCCCACGCCTGGAAGGTCCAGGATCGGGTCGACGCCGGCAGCGCGCAACTGTTCGGCGGGGCCGATTCCCGCCAGCATCAGGAGATGGGGAGACATATAGGCACCGGCAGACAGTATCGTCTCGGCGGCGGCAGCCGAGTGCTCGACGCCCTTGATGGTGTAGCGCACGCCAGTACAGCGCGGTCCTTGCAGAAGGAGGCCGGTGACATGGGCATTCGTGGCCACCGTCAGGTTCTTGCGGTGGCGGATCGGCTGCAAATAGCCTTGCGCGGCCGAACAGCGAACGCCGCGCTTCTTGTCGATGTTGTACTGGACCCAGTCGAAGCCTTCGGGGTTTCCGGCGTTGTAGTCCTCGACAACCGGCATGCCCATTTGCCGCCCGGCCTCGAGGAAGGCTTCGAACAAAGGCGTGCGGTAGTTGCCGTAGCTGACGGTTATCGGCCCAAATGAGCCTCGATCCTGGGAGGCCGGCCCCTGCCAGGTCTCCATGCGTTTGAAGTAGGGCAGGACACCATTCCAGTCCCAGCCCGTGGCGCCTGCCCGCTGCCAGTCATTGAAGTCCTCGGCATGTCCCCGGACAAAGATCATGCCGTTGATCGCCGACGATCCACCGAGGACCTTGCCGCGTGGAAGCTTGATGCGCCGGTTGTCGACGCCTGGCTCCGGCTCGCTCGTCAGCCGCCAATCCAGATGACCGCCCACCGTATAGTTCACGCCAATCGGTATACGGATTAGGGGATTCCAGTCCCTGGGTCCGGCTTCCAGCAGCAGCACCTTGACTGCCGGATCGGCGCTCAATCGGTTTGCCAGCACACAACCGGCCGATCCCGCACCGACAATGATAAAATCAAAAATTCCAGTCACGACATTTCTCACGGCAAGCAGATCTAATGTCCGGCGGCTTCAAGTTCACGATGGTCGTTCTCGGATGGTCAGGCCCGGCTCAACCCTTGACTGATCCCGCGACCAGCCCGCGCAGGAAATAACGTCCGGCAAAGACATAGACCAAAAGGGTAGGCAGAGCTGTCAAGAACACCGCGGCCATGTTGACGTTGTATTCTTTCGTTCCGGTGGTTGACGCCACCATGTTGTAGAGCCCGACGGTCACGGGCGATGTCAGGCCGGAGGTGTAGGTGGTGGCCAAAAGATAGTCGTTCCAGATGTGGGTGAATTGCCAGATGACCGACACCACCACCGTTGGGATTGCGATGGGAAGCACGATGCGACGGAAAATCTGCAGGAACCTGGCGCCATCCATGCGGGCTGCATCGACGATCTCGTGCGGCACTGTGACGAAGAAGTTGCGAAAGAACAAAGTCGTGAAGGCAATGCCATAGATCACATGAACCAGGATCAGACCCACGACGCTGTTGGCGACACCAAGCGAACCCATCACATAGGCCAACGGGATGAGCACGATCTGCAGCGGAATGAAGACGCCGAACAAGAGAAACGCAAAGACCCAATTGTGGCCCGGGAACTTGAAATGCGTGAGGGCGAAGCCGTTGACCGCCCCGATCGGGGTCGACAGCAGGACAGCCGGGACGACCATCATCACCGAGTTCACGAAATATGGTGCCAGTCCGTTGCAACTTGTTCCTATGCAGGCGGTGAACATGGCCTGGTACCAGGGCTGCATCGTCGGGGCGGCGGGTAAGTCGATGATTGTGCCGACGCGCAATTCCTCCAGCGATTTCAGCGAAGTCAGCACCACGACGAGAAGGGGAAAGACATAGATGACGGCCATGAACAGAAGCGCGCTATAGATGACGACCCGCGTGACCCTGTGCGCCAGGCCGGTCCCCAGCACCACTTCATGCGTGCTCATCGGAGGCCTTCCTTGTTGAGGTATAGAGATAGGGCACGACGATCGCCAGGATTGTCATGAAGATCATGACGGCACTCGCCGCCCCGACGCCAAGCTGCGAGCGTTCGAAAGTCTGCTTGTACATGAAGGTCGCCGGCACCTGTGTGCTGTTGGCGGGGCCGCCGTTGGTCAGGGCGACGACAAGGTCGAAGGTTCGCAACGCCTGCTGGACCAGCACCACAGCAACGGTCACGAAGGTCGGGCCAAGAAGCGGGATGATTATGCGCCGATAGATCGAGGGGCCACCTGCCCCATCAAGTCGCGCGGCTTTTATCAGATCCTCGTCAATGCCGCGCAACCCAGCAAGGAACAGAGCCATGACGAAGCCGGAGGCCTGCCAGACACCCGCCAGCACGACGGTGTAGAGGGCAAAGCGCGGGTTGACCAGCCAGTCAAACCGAAAATCCTCCCAACCCCAATTGCGCAAGACACGTTCCATGCCAAGGCCGGGGTTGAGGATCCACTTCCACGCCGTTCCGGTGACGACGAATGAAAGTGCCATCGGGTAGAGGTAGATGAGCCGCAAGGCCCCTTCCGCCCTTATTTTCTGGTCGAGAAGTATGGCAAGAAACAGACCGACCACGGTCGTCAGCAGAATGTACAAAAATGTGAAAACGACGATATTCTTCGCCGATTGCACCCAGATCGGGTTGGACCACAAATTGTAGTACTGCCGCAGCCCGACCCAATGATAGTCCGGCAACATCCCTGAAGCGCTGAACGATATGTAGGCTGTCCAGAGCATGAAGCCGTAGACGAATATCGAGGCAATCGCGACCGAAGGCGCAAGCGCGATTTGCGATGTGTATCTGCCGACGAAAGTCCGCACACGCCCGGTCTCCAGAGACGGACGCACCGTCAAGATTTCGGACTTCAGCGATAGCATTTCCATTCGCTTTGCCGCCAACGGATGAGGAAGTTTTGTCCCTGGTCGACGGCCATGCCGCGGCTGGCCCCGTGAGGCGACCACCCGCGGCACGACCGCTTGGGAGCGTGTCGATTATTCAGAGATCGTCTTCAGTCCGGTCACGAGCTGATCAACTGCAGCCTTCGAGGTCATCGAAGGCTGCTCGAAGAAGGTCGATACCACGTCCATGAAGATGCCGCTCTTGGCCGGGCTCCACGCCTCGAAATGCGAGATGGCCGGGAATGCCTGGCCGTGAGAGGCTGCATCCACCTGGGCCTTGTAAGAGGCCTGCGCGCAAAAATCGAGCGCGGCGGAGTCGACGTCGGTGCGTGCCGGCGTGGCTCCCTTCTTCAGATTGAACCCCAATTGGACCGTAGAATCGAACGTGGTCTCGGCCAACGCATCCTGCGCGGCCTCGACGGAGGCGTCCTTGCTTTTGAAGAAGACGAACGCGGTGGAGACGCTGAGATAGGTCTGGGCGTTGCCGGGAGGCGGCGCGCAGCCATAGTCGACGTTCGGCTTTAGATTTGCCAGCACCATCTCGCCTTTGACGTAGTCGCCAAGGACCTGCATGCCGGCCTCGCCAGTCATCACCATCTTGGCAGCGATGTTCCAGTCGCGGCCCGGATAGTTCGGGTCGACATACTTGTTCATATTGCGGAATTCATCGAAGACCTTGATCATTGTTTCGCTTTTGAGCGCTTCTTCGTTCTGCTCCACGATCGCCTTGCGGTAGAAGTCGGGGCCGCCGACAGCCACCAGCACCGTTTCGAAGAGGGTGGCCTCCTGCCAGTTGACGCCGCCGATCGCCAACGGGATCACGCCGGCAGCCTTGAGCTTGTCGGCCACCGCGTGGAACTCATCGAGTGTGGTCGGTGGCTGGAGACCGAGCTTGTCGAACACCTTCTTGTTGTACCAAAGCCAGTTTGTGCGCTCCACGGTGGTCGGCACGCCATAATATGAGCCGTTGAGCTTCAGATGGGGAATGAGGCCCTTTGACATCACCTCGTCCCAGTTGCCCTTGGTAGCGATTGGCGACAGATCGACGAGGGCGCCTTGGTCCACCCATTGCTTGACCTCGTTTGAGTGCATCAGCACTGCGTTAGGCGGCGAGCCGGCCGTAACGCGAGAGCGCAGTACCTGGTTGAGGGTGTCGGTTCCCGTCGCGGGCAGGTCGACCCAGCCATAACCCTTGGCAGTGAAGGCATCCTTGATGACGCCGATGGCCGCGGCCTCCGAGCCTGCCGTGAAGAAATGCAGCACCTCCAGCTTCTTTTCCTCCGCGACGCTTGCTGTCGCCGCGTATGAAAACACCGTTGCGGCCAGAAGCGCACGCACCATGTAACCCTGCCAGTTTTTTGTCATTGCATTCCCCTTTTTGCTTTTGCTTCGAGTGAGTCTGCGCGCTGATCCGGTCAAAGTGTCGACAGCGTTCAGGCGACACTTTGTGGAGCTAGCTGGGACGTTGTCAAGGGCCTTTCTTGCCCATTTTCCGGGGAGACATGCCCGATTTCGCTATAAAAGGCCGCTTCTGCGGCGAAACCGCCAAGCTCTTCCATGCGCTGGCGTCATTTCGAGCCCCGCCGAAAGGCTGTTGGCAAACCGACTATTTTGAGTTATTGTATGCAGTATACACTACGGCCCATGGCGGGCGCGGTAACCATCGTCCGCTGATCTACAGCAGCCGGAGGTACATCAACCTCGTTTACAAACTCGCCAGTGATCGGTCGCAACGAGGGTTTGGCCAGCATGGCTCGGGTCGGCATCGGCGGGATTTTCCACGAAACCAATACATTTGCTGCCCCGACAGGGCTTGCTGATTTTAAGGTCCTGCGCGGCGTTGAGATCTCTTCGTTCAGCCGCGGTGCGCGCACCTATCTTGGTGGTCTGATCGATGAGACCGGCGCGCTCGGCTTCGATGCCGTCCCGTTGCTGTACGCTGAAGCCACACCATCCGGCACCGTCCGGCGCGAGATTTACGTCGCGCTACGCGAGGAGTTGGTTGAGCAGGCCGCTGCTTCGGATCTGGATGCACTTCTTTTGTCAATTCACGGTGCGGGCGTCGTGGAGGACATTGACAGCCTCGAGGAGGATTTGTGTGCCGCGCTGCGTCAACGTCTGGGCGACAAGATCCCGATGGTGGCTACCTTGGATCTTCACGGCAACATCCGTCAGCGCCTGGGCGATCTTTGCTCGGCACTGTTCCCGGTGCGGCTCAATCCCCACATCGACCAGTATGAGCGCGGGGTGGAAGCGGCTCGATGTCTTTGCGAAATCGTGCTTTCGAAAGCCGATTTCGATACGGCGATCGAACAGGTCCCGATGCTGTTCCCACCCGTTCCGACCAGCATGCCGGCATTTGTCGAGCTCGATGGCCTCTGTACCGAGATCGAAAAGCAGGAAGACGTCGCGTGCGCGCGCGTCATGCACGGCTTTCCCTATGTAGACGTGCCTTGCATTGGTGCATCGGTGGTCGTCGTGGCCCGCCGCAATGGAACCGATGATGCCCGGCGACTGGCGCGGCGTATCGCCGCCGCCCTTTGGGAGCGACGGGACCAGATCAAGGTGCAGAGCCTACCGCCTGAAGGTGCGATCCAAGAGGCAATGCAAGATGGACGCACCATCGTCATCAATGAGTTTTCCGACAACACCGGCGCCGGCAGCCCCGGGGATGGGACCCATCTCTTGTCGGCTCTCATCGCGGCGGGCGCACGGTCCTGCTTTTCACACATCTTCGACCCCGTGACAGTAGCGCAGGCGGCCGCTGCCGGGGTCGGCGCACACATCAATGTCGACCTAGGCGGGCGCAGCGATGCCCTTCTCGGCCCTCCCATCCAAGCCGACGCAGAGGTTCTTGGTCTCAACGACGGGCTCTTCCGGGTCAAGAGCCCGATGGGAACTGGCGAGATGATCGACCTGGGTCTTCTGGCGACATTGCGCATCGGCGGCGTCGACGTGGTCGTGTCCAGTGGGCGCCGACAGACACTTGACGATGGGCCCTTCATCAAGGCCGGAATCGATATCACCCAATTTCCGATCGTGGCGCTGAAATCGAGCCAGCATTTCAAGGCCTGGTTCGAGCCGCGCTACGCCCGCATCGTCACCACAGACCCGCCGGGGCTCTCGCCCGTCGACGTAAGCAAGTTGCATCGCCGACGTTTGCAACGGTCGATGTGGCCCATCAGTCTGGACGTGAACTATCGAGCTGAGCATCAAGCTGGACAGGAGCCCGCATGAACAACCAGGCGGCCGGGGATCGCTATTCAACGTGCGGCCCCCTGGATTTTGAGCAGGCCGAGTACCAGGCCCGCCTTCGCGCGATACGGTCCGAGATGGAACTGCGCGGGGCAGAGATGCTCCTTGTCGACCAGATAGATCATCTGGCCTACCTTTTCGGCTATCTCGCGACTGCGGCCCGCTACCAGGCTGCCCTGATCCCCGTGGAGGGGGAACCCTGGCTGATCGTTCGCGAACTCGATCTTGGCACCTTCCTCGACCAGTCCTGGTCGAGGTCTTTTGAGACATTTGCCGACGACGAGGATTCGTACGCTCGGGTGACCAGCGCCATCGCGCGACTGGCCCCGAAGAGCCTGGCCATAGAGAAAGACAGCAACATCCTGACGATCGCGCGGCTGAACCAGATCCGCGTCGGCAATCCGGGTATGGAGGTAGTCGACTTCTCAGGCGTGATCTGGGAACACCGACTGATCAAGTCGCCCGCTGAATTGGCCTATATCCGCCGCGCCGCCGAGATCGCCGACTACAGTGTGACCGCCGGCGCCGGCGCGATCAAATCGGGAGTAAGCGACCGCGACGGTCTTGCCGCGATGTATGAGGCCTCCATCCGTCACGGGGCAGACAACAGCCGGGCCGCCATCCTAGGGCGCATGACCGGAGTGGACGCCTTGATAGGCGGAGTGACGGGAGCGCGGTGGGCGCAGGGTGAGCGGGTGTTTGTAGAAGCCACCCCGCAATATCGTGGCTATAGCGCACGCCTTGTTCGGCCAGTCATTCTTGGCAAGACGACCGCCGCGGACGTGGAACTCGCCCGGCAAATGGTCGCGATCCAGGACCGCCAGATTGCCGCGATGGTTCCGGGCGCCAAGGGGGGCGACGTCGACGCCATTTGCCGCGGCGAGGTGCTGCGCCAAGGGCTGAAGTCAGTCTTTACTCAGATCACGGGCTACACGCTTGGCTACCAGGCTGTGCCCCGCGTCAGCGACCACACCCGGATCATGGCGCCGGGCCAAACCTGGTCATTCGAGCCCAACATGGTCTTTCATGTCGTCCTGCATACGCCGCAGTTGGCCTTCAGCGAGACAGTCGTTGTGACCAAAACCGGCTCTGAGCGCCTCTCCCGGCTACCCCGGGCCATCCTGTCGGAGTGATGGCGCCATGCTTGCCTATGAAGCGACCTCAGCTGGGTTGAGACTGTCGGAACGAACCCGTCCTAGCCCGGGTCCGGGCGAAGTCGCGATCGATGTTGGCGCAATCGCGCTCAATCGCGGCGAATCGCGTCGCGCGATTCGTGGGGGATTTCCCGAAGGCTTTGTCCCCGGCTGGGACACGGCAGGTGTGATCAGCCAGGTCGGATCCGGGGCACGGGGGCTGCCACTTGGAACGCGAGTGGTTGCACGTGCTCTTTCCGGCGGCTGGGCGCAATGTCGTATTGCTGATTGCAGGGATGTCGCCGTCGTTCCCGCGGACGTCGATCTCGGCCGTGCCGCAACGCTGGGCACCGCCGCCACGACCGCTCTGGCCGTTCTCACGCGCGGCGGTCCCCTCTTGGGCCGAACGGTGCTGATTACCGGCGCATCGGGCAGTGTAGGACAGTTTGCTATTCAACTGGCGCGCCTAGGAGGCGCCAGGGTCAGCGCCGTAACGCGCGCTGAAGGCGATCGCGAGCTTCTTGTCTCGCTGGGCGCTCATGACGTTTTCACCGACCTTGGCAGCGTCAAGGGCGCAGATCTCGTCATCGAAACCTTGGGCGGCCCATCCCTCGTGCAGGCCGCGGGCCTGCTCAATGCTGGTGGCAGTTTGCAGTCCTTGGGCTGGAGCGCAGGTCAAGACGCGGTCTTCGCCGATTTCGACCATCTGATGAAAACCGGCGGCACGATACAGGGCTTCGCCATCGGCAAACGTCATGTCGGGATGCTGCTCACACAATTGCTCGGGCTTCTGCAGCGCGGCGCGCTCAAGACCTGCATCCAGACGCGTCAACCATGGGAGACCTTGCCTGCTGCGGCCGCCGCCGTTTTGCAGTCCGGCTTCCGCGGCAAGGCCGTGCTCGATGTGACCGGATTCGCCCATGCAGCGCCATGGCCGCTCCCCTGACCACCTTCTTCGAACGCAAGGCAAATAAAAGAGGAATGCAATGACGCCAACCGATATAAAAGCTGCTCTGGGATCAGGTTTGCTGTCCTTTCCAGTAACTCACTTCGACGCTCAGGGCCGCTTCGCTCCCGAAAGCTACAAATCGCATGTTTCCTGGCTCTCGAGCTTCAAGGCGCCGGTGCTCTTCGCGGCCGGTGGCACCGGCGAGTTCTTCTCGTTGACGCCTGAAGAGGTCCCGCAAGTCGTCCGAGCAGCCAAGGAGGCGGCGGGCGACACCGCAATCGTTTCAGGATGCGGCTATGGCACGGAGATCGCCGTCACCATCGCCGAGGCCGCGCAGAAGGCGGGCGCCGACGGCATCCTGCTTTTGCCGCACTATCTGATCGATGCTCCGCAGCAAGGACTCTACGAGCACGTTCGCAGGGTCTGTCAGTCGATCGATATCGGCGTCATGGTCTATAATCGTGACAACTCCGTCATCCAGGCCGACACGCTGGCGCGGCTATGCGATGCCTGTCCCAACCTGATCGGCTTCAAGGATGGCACCGGTGATATCGGCGCAATCCGGCAAATCACCGCAAAGCTGGGTGACAGGCTCACTTACCTTGGCGGGATGCCCACGGCAGAGCTCTTTGCGGAGGCCTATCTGGGCGCGGGCTTCACGACGTACTCGTCCGCGGTGTTCAATTTCGTTCCGGCCCTGGCGCAGGAGTTCTACCGCGCCCTTCGAGCCGGCGAACGCGCGCGCTGCGAAGCCCTGCTCAACGACTTCTACTATCCGTTCATGGCAATCCGTAATCGCGTCAAGGGCTACGCGGTGGCAGCGATCAAGGCCGGTGTCCGGTTGAAAGGTTTTGATGCAGGGGCGGTTCGCCCGCCGCTGACGGATTTGTCCGCCGAAGAGCAAGACATGCTCGCATTGCTCATCGCCAGACAGACCCTGCAATAACGAAACCGGAAAAGGATGCGTGACAAGAAACGATCCACCGCTGGCGCTGTCCCTGTGAATATCGGCTCATTGCAGCCTGAAGAGGGAGTGGCGCCCGCCTGAGCGGGCGCATCCTACTTCACGCTGAACCCCGGCCTTCTCATCGTCATGGCCCAATTCAAGGAACGGCCGATGTCTTCGCTCACACTCGACAACGTAAACAAGCACTATGGCGCCCAGTTGCATGTCCTGCGGGATATCAACATCGAGGTAGCCTCTGGCGAGTTCCTGGTCCTGCTTGGACCATCGGGTTGCGGCAAGTCGACTTTGCTGCATGCCATCGCCGGACTGCACAAAATCAACTCAGGCGAGATCAGGCTTGGCTCCCGCGTCCTCAATGACGTGCCGTGTCAGAGCCGTGACATCGCAATGGTGTTTCAATCCTACGCGCTCTATCCGTCGATGACCGTACGCCAGAACATCGCCTTCCCCCTGGAGATGCGCAAGCTGCCTCGCCCGCAGCGCGAGGAGGCGGTGGAGCAAGTCGCTCGTCTGCTCCAGATAGGACACTTGCTCGATCGCAAACCAGGACAACTGTCGGGCGGTCAGCGCCAACGCGTTGCAATTGGCCGCGCGCTGGTCCGCGAACCGGCGCTGTTCCTGTTCGATGAGCCGTTGTCCAACCTCGATGCACTTTTGCGGGTGGAGATGCGAACTGAGCTGAAGAAGCTGCACCAGCGCATGGGTCGGACCACTGTCTATGTAACGCACGATCAAATAGAGGCGATGACGCTGGCCACGCGGATTGCGATACTGGAGAAAGGGGCGCTGCAGCAGCTTGGCACTCCCAGCCAGGTCTACAACAAACCCGCAAACCTTTTCGTTGCCAGCTTCATTGGCAGTCCAAAAATCAACCTGGCGCCGGCCGTCATGCGCGGCGGACGGATTCTGCTCGACGGCGCCAATTCCCAGCTTCCCGCTCCCGAAGAATTCCGCACAGCGGCCAACGCGCAAGAACGTCAGGTGACCGTCGGGTTCCGGCCCGAGCACATTGCACTGGCGGTGGGTGAGCCAGGGGACGCAGAGGTCGACATAGAGGTCGATGTCGCTCTGATCGAGCCCACCGGCGCCCATGATGTGGTGATCTTCCACCATAGTGGCATCGAGCAGTCGGCGCTGCTCAGCGCGGGCTCGATCTCGCAAGCTGGTCCGGCGCGCCTGCGCATCGATGCGTCGCGCTTGAGCCTTTTTGACCGCGCAACCGGCGTTCGGCTTTCATAACCAGATGAAAGTCCGCTTATTTCTCTTTCTCGATTGGGCTTCAACCGATGTCGCATCCCGTGTCACCCGTCTCAAGAGCCGATATCGCCCGAGCACTGGCGCAACTGCCGCGCGCCAGCCTCGCACATCTCCCGACACCGCTTGATCCCTGCCCCAGACTGGCGGCCGAGTTGGGCGGCCCGAAAATCTGGTTCAAGCGGGATGACTGCACTGGCCTGGCCTTTGGCGGCAACAAGGTCCGTCAGCACGAATACATTCTGGGCGATGCGCTGAGCCGAGGCGTGGACGTGGTGATCCAGGGGGCTGCCTCGCAATCGAACCAGTCGCGCCAACTGGCTGCCGCCGCGGCCCGGCTTGGAATTGAGTGTATCTTAATGCCGCGCAAAGACGCGCAATTCGAGCATGTGCAGGGCAATCAGTTGATCGCGCGTCGGTTCGGAGCAAAGATTGTCCCGATCGAAGCCAGCGCGTCGGTAAAGCAGGCTAAGCAGGATATGGCCGCACGGCTTGAGGCCGGCGGCCGCAGGCCGATGGTTCTCGGCATGGGTGCCGAGCGCGCACTCACCCTTGCGGCGGTCGCATATATCGGAGCCTACCTTGAGCTCGTGGAGCAGTTCGAAACTCTGGGCGAACCTTTGCCCACCCACATATACGTCACTTCCCAAGTCAGTACCCAGGCTGGCCTTCAGGCCGCGGCCGAATTGCTGGGTCATGCGGTAAAGATCTGCGGCATCAATCCGATGGATGCACGTAACGAGGCCTATGAGGCCCCTGACGAAATCGCCAGCAGATGCCGCGCGGCTGCCGAACTGCTCGGCTTCAGGCTGGACCTCGGTCCCGAGCGCATCAACAACTCTACAGAATTCGTCGGAGAGGACTACGGCAAACCCGCGGCAGCCGCGCAAGAGGCTGCCGCGCGGCTCGCCCGAACCGAAGGTATTCTTGTCGACCCCGTCTATTCGGGAAAGGGCTTTTCCGGTTTGGTAGCCGATATTCAAAGCGGGCGGGTCAACCAATCTGACCGGGCCGTTTTCCTGCACACGGGAGGATTGCCTGCAATATTCTCCTATGCTTCGAGTTATAGCGATATTGGGCAAGGTGAGTAGAGCCGAACTCGCCTACTGTAGCGCCGCAAATAGCCCAGCCGTTTCCAAGTCGCGGCGGGATCGGCGGAAGCAAGCCTAACATCTAACCGTCGCGGCCAGCGCACGGCACCGCCGGCTCATTCTGTGGGCGGTGCTCCCGCCCCACGAGCTCGCAATCCAGCCGTTCGTGACCGCACCCAAGGCCAGGGGCAGCTGATTGTGATTGCGAGCTCGCCACAGTGAAGGGCACATCAGGGGGCGGCACAGCCGCCATAAAGATGTCGGAGGCGATTTGGGTATGCCAACCGATCGCCATACACTTCTTCTAGAGGCTCCAGTTTTTGAAAAGCCACCGTACGAATTGATCGTGCTGATTGTTCAAGGCTGCTACGAGACGAGCAGAGTCGCGGGATCTCAATGCCTCGAGCTGATCCTTGAGCATCCAGTATTCCATCTTCAGCCATTCGCCATCGTTTGTGGAATGGATGACCTTGCGAATGCGGATCAGATGATCGTTCAACTTGCCCTGCATGCTTCGGAGCAGATCGTTGTCGCAGTATTCACGCAGCATGCTCTGAAGAAAGAAAAACGCGTCCCTCACTGGCGAAGGATCGTTGGCGTCTAATGATTGCTGGGCTTTGTCGAGCAAAACGCCGAATTCCTCAATCCGCGCGGCCGGTATATTGCCAATTGCCAGAATCGCGCACTGCGAATCCAAGGCTTTGCGGACTTGATAAGCGTTGCTGACATATTTCGCGTCAAGCGGAGCGACGTAGGGAACCTTCCATGCTTCTCCTACAACCAGCCCGTCTTCCTGCAGGCGGGTCAGTGCTGCCTTGACGGGGGAGCGACTCACTCCGAGTTGCTTGGCCAAAACACTCTCAGGCACCACCTGGTTGGGGGGCAATTCGCCATCGGTGATCATCTTCTTGATGATGTCGTAGACCCGCTCGCCCAACGGTATGTTGCGCTCAACCTCCTGCATGATTTTCCTTTTCGGTTGTAGCCTCGAATCGCTTGAAGAATAATGGGGAGGCTGCTGAATACTGGCAAGGGTGCTGCTGGATGCACTTGTTGACTGTTGGCTTGGCAGGTGCAATCCGCGAGCGGTTGAGAAGTGGCCGTTCAACAAGTCGACTTGGCGTCGTTTTGCGTCTACCCACGGAACTGTCGGAACAACACGAAAAACGTTGCCAAAGTGGCTTTCCAACGCTCAGGAACTTCATCCCACAGCCGCTCGTGACCGTAAGGCCCAAAGTCGCATGAGCTTGGGACGAAGGTCATTGCCACCAGAAGCCTCGACATTTTCCTGACCTCCGACACTAATCGAGTTCATATTAGCACCTAGATCATATTGCATCCAGACGACAGAATGCAGAATTTGGCCTGCTGCGCGCGCTCGCCGGCTCTGGTCAGCGGCGGCTCTAGTTTTGGACCGCCTCCACCCAACGGGATGAGAAATCACAGTGCCAAACTAAGCTGGACAACCTGCTTGGTCGCAAGCTGATGCACTTCTTGAGCGCAGGCGGGCCAGGTGCTGGTCAACGGGTTCCACACCTGCACGGAGATCTGCGACAGCATGGGTGCATGGCGGCTCTTATCATCGACGAATTTTGGGAATGACCTCGGCCGGCCCGCTTTCAATTCGCGTTTCCGGCGGTCGGTATGCTTCCAGAATGTTCCTGACGCTTTACTGCTGAAAGACCTGGCAGTCTGATCGAACGGGTGTTTCTACTACGGGACCCGCTGCCTGATGAGAGTCGCCCAGCGAAAATTTGCGGTAACAATGATTGCGGCTGCGCCACCGCCAGGCAGCGCGGCCCCGGAACGACGATCGAGAAAACCGCTAGCCCTGCACCAGTTGTTTCATCTGCCTGTGCACTTCTCGTCCGATCTCGTAGGCATTTTCCTGATGCCATTTCCGACTGAAGGACTCGCAACTCCACCAGTCGTCATATCCTGTGGCCTTGACAGCGTCCGTCCACAATTTCAGATCGATGACACCAGATCCCATTTCGATGTCGCGCAAATCATCCTCTATCGGGATGCCAGCGGCAAAAGGACGCGAGTCGCTTATGTGAACGCCGTAGAGCAGATTCTTGCTCAGACTGGCGACCACGTCGGGGGTGTCACCAGCTGTGAAGCAATGCCAATAATCGACAATCAATCGGATATTGTCGCGGCCGGATCTCTCGATGATCTCCACATTGTCGGCAATCTTGTTCAACGGCGTCCACGACATCGGCTCGAGATAGAGAAGCAGATCGAACTGCGCGGCCAGGTCAGCGATGCGAGAGAGGTTCTTGACGGTGACCGCGATCTGCTCGTGGCGAGGAAAGCCGAGCATCCCTTTGTAGAGATCGGTGTGCTCACCCTTGGCATGCGCAACCACCGCCCGGACATCCACTGGGCCCGTCATCACCTGTATGCCCCTTGCCCCGACGAGGTGTGCCAATCTGAAGATAGACTCCGCCTCCATCATCAAATCGGCTTCTGACGCGCCTCGCCTCTCAATATCGAAGACGGCGCCGAAACCCGGTATGTCGATGCTGTCGAGCTTGGCGACCAGTTCCTCTTCGGTGAACCCGGCATCCAGGAAGCCCCGCAACTTCCTAGAAGATGGATCTATGCCGTCGAAACCAACCGTTCGCGCCACATCGATATCCATGACAAGGGGCACGCTCCAAGCCACGGAGGAATGCAGGATCAGCCTGTTCTTCTTTTCAGCCATGTCGCGACCGTGAACTCAAGAATATTGCCAATAACCAGCCTCACGCGACACCCGCAGGCCGCGTGGTCAATCAGAGATCGCATTCAGTATGCAGTCGGCGATTCAGACTGTCAACGCTCTCCTGCTCGATACGCGAAGTGGCGGCAAACGCCCCGCTGACTGGTCCCCATGGGCGGGAGCGGTGGCAATGTTTCTCTTGACACGAGGGTCTGTTAGGATTGTATACTGAATACACAAATACTCCCCCTGGATGACCACCGCAGCTCACTTCGTAATGCCACAGCCTGATGAGGGAGAGCACATGCTCCAGCGCTTCGAGTGCCGCAGGTTTGGAATACGGCCTGTGTGGCCAACGATGCCACCTGCCAGGCTGGAGTCCGGCTCTCCGATGCGGCCGGTGGTATGAGCTTGGGCTGTCGGAACATCGCCTTGGCCGCGCATTTCGCCAGCATCCCAAGCGCTTTCCGGGCAGATCTGAGCAACCCGGCTCGATAGATGCTGAGCCCCTGTCCCCGACTGGTTAAAGCGGTCTGGCAGTTACCCAGGTGCGGGGGCCTGCTCTCGATCGATCGCGATTGCAAATCCAACTGGAGAGGCTCCGATGACGGACATAAATACATTCGGCCGAAGGCTGCGGCTGGGCATGGTGGGTGGAGGCGGCAGCAGTTCGATCGGCCCCAGCCACGCCTCGGCAGCGCGCCTGGACGGTCGTTGGGAGCTGGTCGCCGGCGTGTTCTCCCGCAACCCGGAACGCACCAGACAGGTCGCGCGAGACCTCTTCATCGATCCCCAAAGAGCCTATGCGGACCACACCGAAATGGCTGCGCGCGAGGCTGAGCGCCCGGACGGCATCGACGCCGTTACGATCTGTACGTTCAACGAAACCCACTACGAAATTGCCGATGCGTTCCTTGCAAAGGGCATCCACGTAATCTGCGACAAGCCGCTAGTAGTGAGCCGCGAGCATGCCAGCGCCCTGAGCGCAAGGGTGGCCGAGACTGGCCGATTGCTTGCCGTAACATACACCTATTCGGGCTATCCCATGGTGCGGATGGCAAGGGACATGATCGCCGGGGGCAGACTGGGCCAAGTCCTATCCGTGCAGGTCGAATATGCGCATCAGTACCAGACGCAGGCCTTTGGCAAGAAGGAATGGCAGCACGACCAGGCCAAGGCAGGGGCGCTCGGCGTCGTGGCGTCGCTTGGGACGCATGCATTCCATCTGGCCGAATATGTCAGCGGGCTGCGTGTAGATGCGCTCGCTGCGGATTTGGCCAGCTTGCGCAATCCACTCGACGACCATGTCAACATGTTGCTGCGCTTCGAAGGTGGCGCCCGTGGAGCGCTTTGGACCACCTCGATAGCTCACGGCTGTCCAAATGGGCTTGCACTGCGTGTGTTCGGCTCCGATGCCGCGATCACCTGGCACCAAGAGCACCCAGAACAACTCACCTTTACGGAATCCGGGCAGCAGCCGGTTGTCTTTGCCCGCGGCGGCGCGGGCGTCAGCGCCGGAGCGAAAGCTGCCTCCAGAGTTCCCGCCGGCCATCCGGAAGGCTATCTCGAAGCGTTCGCCAACATTTATTCAGCCGTGGCGCGGGCAATTTCGGAAGGTCGAAACACGCCCGACAATGGAGACTTCCCCACCGTTCACGACGGAGCAAGGGGCGTTGGCTTCATGTTCACTGCGCTGCGGTCAGCCGGGGCCGGAAGCGTGTTCGTTCCATTCGAGTTGTGAGCGTTTCCCCAAGAGCCGCTTGTGGACCAGGCGACATCGACACAAGACATCGCAACGAACCACATCACAAGGTCGCGATCGTGACCGGCGACGGATCGAGCATAGGGTCTGCCGTTTCCAAGAAGGCTGGCCTCTTAAGGAGCCTCGTTCGTCATGAGCGTTGTTTGTACGCCAGCAGGCGGCATCGGTTCTCAACAGCCAGCAATGAACTTCGCTCCGCGGCGTTCGATGGAGATCCCTTAGAGCTCCATCCTGTGAACCAGGAAGGCTACGTCGAGGATATCATAAGCGAGGAGGGATTCGGGACCTGCCGGACCAGTGTGTTGCCGGCAGCGTGGTTTTTTGCCGTGCGAAGAAACTGTCAGCCTTTCTCGGCTTGATCGGGCGATATCCAGCTTTGAAGTATCCAGCGCCGGAACATGTCCATGTGCGCGGAAAGTGTCGTGGTCAGCCTGTTGACGTCGCGGGCCCGAAGCGCATCGAGCTCGTCCTTCATGATCCAATATTCTATGTGCAGCCATTGGCGGTCATCGGTGGCGCGACTGGCCAGCCTGACGCGGGTCAGATGATCCTGCAGCCGAGCCAGTATCAAGCAGATAAGATCGTTCTCGCAGTATGTCAGGAACATGCGCTGCAGATGCTCATAGGCCTCGCGAACCGGATACGGCTTGCCCGCTTCTACGTCCGGCCGGATAGTTTCGAGCACCATCGCGAACGCCTCGATCGCGTCTGCCGGTATGTGGTCTATCGACTGTATTGCGACTTGTATCTCGAGTGCCTTGCTTACCTGGTAGACATCGTCGATGTATTTTCTGTCGAGCGCAGCCACCTGCAGGAATTTTGCGTCCACCTGATTGAGCAGGCCATCTTCAACCAATCTCTCCAACGCCGCCCTGATCAGCGGTCCGCCGATGTCCAGACGTGCTGCAAGGTCGCTTTCGGAGACAAGTTCACCCGGTCGTAAATTGTTCTCGATGATCAGCTTCTTGACCGACCCGTAAGCCTGTACGCCAATCGCTGCATTCTCTTCGAGTTCCTGCACGGTCAAACTGTGCTCCCTACCTAGAATACGGCGGCGCCATGTTCGTCATGAAAGCCGACGGCTTTTCAAATCTGTGGTTCGGCACAAATTGTGCCCTCAGTTTCGATGCAAGGCGCCGGTATGCGCCTACTTGGTGTTGGGCCGGTCAGAAGGTGCCCTGCGAGCGCTTCCAGGATGGGCCGAAAGCAAAGCGTAATTGCGAGCGTGATAAACCAAAGGAGAAGCATCGGCTGTGGCGCCGGCGACCAGGCGTCCAACAACAATCGTATGGTCCCCAGATTCAATCAGGGAATCCACCTGACATTCCGCAAATGCCCGAACGTCCTTGATCACGGGAGCACCCGTGGTTTCGCCAAAAGCCCAATCTATGCCGCCGAACTTATCGCCTTGCCCAAACGCGAACTGATCTGAGATCCACGACTGATCACTGGCCAGAAAATTGACCGCGAAACGCTTCTGAGCCCGGATGACCTGAAGCGTGTATTTTGACGATTGCAGACATATGACCAGTTGCGGGGGGCTCAGCGACAGGGACATCACCGCACTGACAGTCAACCCGACCGGTGCTCCATCGGCGTCGGTTGCCGAAACGATGGTCACGCCACTGGGAAAGCCACCGAATATGCCGCGAAAGGTCTCGGCGTCCACACCTGTCCGGTCTCCTGGCTCCTGCTGATCTTTCGAAGCTGAGGAGACCGTCTGAGGTGTCACGCCCATGTGCTAGCCCTCTTCGTGCGTACTGCATTCTGCATACACTATCGCACATGGCTATGCAACCCATGTTCCTTGGCCAAACCTGGTGAGGTCTTTGGGGGCTTGCTTTGCGTTGTGGACGAAGTGCCGCAAATTGTGCAGCAAGGGATCTGTAGGTGTGAGCTTGACGGGTTGCCGAACGCCGAGAAGGGGTTTCAAAGCTGACAACGGATGGCGCGTCGCAATGAGCCGAGTTGCTCACATCGGAGGAAACAGCTCGGTCACATGGCCTAGCCGGAAGCGAGACAAGCGTCATCGGCGCTTCCACTGCCCGGGAACTTCACCCCATCTGTGTCGCGAACCGGCTTGCTTGGCGCGACATCCAGCAAGAGTGCGAGACATTCTTTGTTCAAGCCATGGCGGCTGGCCTGTCATCGCGCAATCCGAAATGAGGCCGTCGTTCGAACGATATGCGCAGCCCCAACTCGGACATAAAATCCCGGGCGCGGTCTGTGTCGCGCCTGCCGACCCGCGACACCCATTCTGAAAACAGCCGAACGGCGCGCCGGTTCATGTGCCGTGAAGGACAGACCAGCCAATAGCCTGGAAACTCTATGACGTCGAACGCCGTCGAGACGGGCACCAAAGCGCCCGAGACAAGATCCTCGAATGCAATCGACGTGCTTTCCAGAACCACGCCTGCTCCATCCTTCGCCAGCTGAACCGACATCGAGGAGCGGTCGAAACGATAGGGATAGGTCATGCGCGCGCCCTGGACACCGTTACGCGGCAGCCAGTAATCCCAGCGGAAATAGGCCTTCACGCTGTCGATCAGTCTTGCCTGGCGCAACTGCTCGCGGGGATCGGATGAAAGCCTCTGCAGTTCGGTGAGATACGAAGGCGAGCACATCGGCAGGATCAGGTCGTTGACCACGCAATCCGAATAAAGGCCGGCCCAACCCCCGTCGCCGTAGCGAAGATCGAGATCGATGACCTCGGTTTCGAAATCCGAGAAATTGGGTGTCGCGTCGACGCGCAGGTTCCAGGTCGGGTAGTCCTTGCTGAATTCGGCCAAACGTGGCGCCAGCCATTTCTCGCCAAAGGAGGGGCTGACGCGCAGGCTGAGCTGAAAGCTCTCACGCTGCCGCACAATGGCGTTTCGCACCTCGCGTATGGATTCAAAGGCCTGCGTGGTGGTCTGGTAAAGCCGCTCGCCGTCGATTGTGAGCGAGAGATGGCGCTTTTCGCGCTGGAACAGCCGCACGCCGAGCTGGTGCTCGAGCAAGCGCAGTTGCTGGCTGACGGCCGAGGGCGTCACCTGCAATTCCTGCGCCGCCTTCGCCACGCCGCCGAGGCGCGCTACGGCTTCGAAATGCGCCATCGACTTGAACTTGATGTCCGACATATCGTGATCGTCAGTTAAGTTCAGCTACACAGAATGTTAAGAAACGAGAATTGAGCCGAATGTCAATCGGTCGCATCATCCCTGCGATCTCGGGAGGAGATTCAGGATGGAAACGGCCCAGGGCCTGGGCGTCGCCGGCAATGTGAGCGCGGCCGCACAGGCATCGACCACGACGCCTCTGATCGACGCTGCCAATGTCGAGAAGAGCTACGGCGCAACCCGCGTCTTGCGCGGTGTGAGCTTCCAGGTCCGGGCAGGCGAAATACATGCGCTGCTGGGCGGCAACGGCGCCGGCAAGAGTACCCTCATCCGCATCATCACAGGCCTTACCTCCCGCGATGCCGGCGAGGTCGCCTTCACGTCGGCGAAGCTCGGCCGGGGCGGCTGCCCGATCATAGCGGTGGTGCATCAGGAGCTGGCGCTGCTGCCCGAACTGTCGGTCGCGGAAAACATCGGTATCGTGCATGCGAAGTCCGGCCTGTCGCAGAGCAGCCGCCGCCGCATGCGCGACATCGCGCTCAATGCGCTGCGCCTGATAGATGCGGCGATCGGCGAGGAGATCGTGGATCTGCCGGCGGGCAAATTGTCCCTGCATGAAGGGCAGATCGTGGAGATCGCCCGCGCGCTTTCAACGGGCGCCGAAGTGCTGCTTCTCGACGAACCCACCGCCAACCTGACCGCAGGCGAGACGGCCAAGCTTTTCTCGGTGCTGAAGCGTTTGGCGCGCGACGAGGGTATCGGCATCGTGTTCGTCTCGCACAGGATGCGGGAAATCCGCGAGCTCTGCGACGTCTGCACCATCCTGCGGGATGGCATCACTGTGGCGAATGGGACGCCGCTTGCCTCACTGAGCGACGCCGAGATCGTCCAGCAGATGGGGCAGTCGACGCAACGTTCCGGCGCGCAGCTGAATCGACGGGAGCGCAGCCGAGGGGGTACGCCGGTGGAACTGCTGGGGCCTGACGGCGCCAGTTTGGAAATTTGGCCCGGCACCATCCTGGGGCTGGCCGGCGCACCGGCGGGTCCGACGGGCCTGATCGATCCCCTCGTCGGCGCGGGAAAGGGCGCCGGCTGGCGCCTCTCCGGCGAGGGTCTCGCAGATGGCTTCCCCTCCCCGGCCGCGGCTGCACGCGCGGGCATCGGCTTCGTCTCGGGTGACCGGGCAGCGAAGGGCATCCTTTCGCAGCTTCCGATCGTCGACAACGTGCTTGCCGCGCGCAGGGTTCGCGACAACCGACGGATCGTCGGCCCAGCCGAACGGCAGGAATGCTCCGACCTGGTTTCGGCTCTCAAGTTGAAGGCGGGTTCGATCTGGGACCTTCCGGCGTCGCTGTCCGGCGGCAATCAGCAGAAGCTGATCGTTGCGCGCTGGCTCGGGTTGCCGCTGCGCATGGTGGTGCTGGAAGAGCCGACGCGCGGCGTCGACATCGGCACCAAGCACGATATCTACGCGCTGATCCGCGAGATGGCGGATGCCGGAGCGATCATCGTCTGGTGGTCGACCGAGAACGTTGAACTGCTCGAGCTGTGCGATGTGATCTTCGCCTTCGACACCGAGGGGCGCCCGAAGGGGTTTCTGCCGGACGAGCGCTTCACCGAAGACGGGCTCGCCGAGCTGACGGGGATGGCAGCATGACCGACGCAACCAACGGCGCCGCGACGGCCAAGAAGGCTCGGGCCGCCAGGACCCGCGCTCCCGGGATTCTTCTGTCCTACCGCACCGAGGCCGCAATCGCCGGCGCGATTGTCGTCCTGTTGCTGGCGGTGGGCATATTCGTCCCCGCGGCGCTGAGCATGGGCAACGTCCAAAACATCATCCAGGCCGCCGCGCCGCTCATCATCATGTCGCTCGGCGTCTTCTTGGTCGTGGTCACCGGCGGCATCGATCTTTCGGTCGGCTCGGTGTTCTCGCTGACTGGAATGGTCACGGCGCTGGCAATGGCCAATGGAGCGGACGATCTTACCGCCAGCCTGGCAGGCTTGGCCGTGGGGCTGGTATTCGGAGCGATCAACGGGTTTCTCGTCACTGTCGTCAGGCTTGCTCCTTTCGTCGTCACCCTCATCACTTACGCGGTGGCGGGCAGCCTGGCCTTCATCGTCACCAACGGTCGCTCGATGCCGATCAGCGCGCCGGATTTCTGGCTGCTGAATTCCGGCGAGATCGTCCCCGGCATCCCCAATCATCTTCTGTTCTGCATCGTCCTGATGGTCTTGCTGGAATATGTGCTGCGCAAGGTCGTGCTGGGTCGCTGGTTCTATGCCGTCGGGTCGTCGGCGACCGCAGCCCGGCTGCTCGGCATTCCCGTGCTTCGCATCAAATTCGCCGCCTATGTCATTTCCGGCCTGCTCGCCTCGTTCGCCGGGCTGCTGACGGCGAGCTACATCCTCAATGCCGAGGCAACGGCCGGCGCCAGCCTGATGCTGCAGGCGATTGCCGCGGTCGTCATCGGCGGTGCCAGCCTCTTTGGCGGAACCGGCAGCGCGATCGGCGCGGTGCTCGGCGCGCTGATGATCACCTGCATCCAGAACGGCGTGAACCTCATCGGCGTCAACAGCTTCTGGCAAGGCTCCGTCACCGGCGCCGCGATCCTGCTTGCGGTCCTGATCGACCGCTTCAGCAACAAGAACCGACTCTAGATCATCAATGGGAGGAACCAAGATGAAGTTGAAGAGCATCCTGATTGCAGCACTCGCGGCGTCCGCCTTGTCCAGCGCATCATATGCCGAGGACAAGAAGACCGTCGCCTATATCGCGCCCTCGCTGGACATCTCCTACTGGCAATGGGTCGGCTACGGCGTGAAGGAGAAGGCCAAGGAGCTCGGCATGGACTATGTCGAGTACACCTCTGAGAACTCACCCGCCAAGCAGATGGACAATGCACGGACGGCCGTGACAAAGGGGGTCGCGGCAATCGTGATCGGTCCGGTCAGTTCGACATCGACGCCGCCGCTGCTCGATTATCTGGAAAAGCAGAAGGTGCCGATCGCCTTCGCCGGCATCGGTCCGCAGCCGGGACTAACCAACTACACATCTTCTGTCACCGCAAACAATTATGAGACCGGCAAGGCGCAAGGGAAATTCACCTGCGATCTCGCCAAGGAGCGCGGCGGCAACAAGGTAGGCATGCTGTCGCTGCCGCAGGACCGGGAGAATGCGCAGAAGTATCTCAAGGGCGCCAAGGAGGCGTTCGCGGCGGACGGCTGCGACTTGGTCCAGATGCTTGAAACCCGGGGCCTCACCATCAATGAGGCTGTCACCCAGGCAAACGACCTGCTGACTGCACATCCCGACATCAAGGCTATCTACGGCATGTATGATGAGGCCGGGAGCGGTGCCGCAAAGGTGGTCGAGACCCGAGGCCTCACCGGCAAAGTTGGCATCACCGTCGCCGATGGCTCGCCCACCACCATTGCGCTGCTGAAGAAGGGGGCGATCCAGGGCATCTTCTTCCAGGAAGCGGTCGGCCAAGGCATCGATGGCACCCAGCAAGTCTACAACGCCCTGACGGGAGGCAAGGTGACCCAGGATATGGCCCTGGTGATGCCATTGGTCACCGCCGACAAGGTCGACAGTCCCGAGGCGAAGAAGGTTATCGCCCGCGTTTTCCCCCCGAGCAACTGACCGCCTTCGAACGGACCCGCCGGCGAGGCCGGCGGGTCCAGCAGCAAGCGAGGGACCCCGACCGTGGCCGAACTGCCTTTCATCGATCCGCATCATCACCTTTGGGATCTGGAGACCCACTATTATCCATGGCTGACCGATGGCGTTAAGCCAGCCGCCTTCGGCGACTATGAGGCGATCCGCAAGAGCTATCTGATCGACGATTATCTGGAAGACGCCAGGAACCAGAACCTGGTGAAATCGGTGCACCTGGACGTCGGGTTCAATCCGGCCGATCCGGTCGGGGAGACGCGCTGGCTGCAAGGCATCGCCGACCAGCGGGGCTTTCCTCATGGCATCGTCGGCTACGCCGACCTGTCCAAACCCGATGTCGGCGACCTTCTCGACCGGCACATGGAATATCGGAACTTCCGCGGCATCCGGCAGTCGATGAATTATCATGCCGATCCCGCAAAGACCTATCTGGCGCGGCCGGAGGTCAGCCGGACACCCGAATGGCGGCGTGGCTTCCGAGAGCTGGCGAAGCGCGGGCTGAGTTTTGACCTGCAGCTCTATTATCCGCAGATGGGCGAATTTCTTGAATTGGCGCGCGCCTTTCCCGACGTGCAGATCATTCTCAACCATACCGGCATGCAGGTCGACGGACCCGAGCATTTCGACGCCTGGAAGAAGGGCATGCGCCAGCTGGCGCAGGCGCCGAACGTCGCCTGCAAGATCTCGGGTCTCGGCATGGGCGACTGGACATGGACGACGGCGTCGATCCGTCCCTACGTCGAGGAGGCGATCGCCGCCTTCGGCATCCACCGATCGATGTTTGCGACGAACTTCCCGGTCGACAAGCTGTTCTCGAGCTTCGATGCCATCGTGAACGCCTTCAAGGAGATCACGCGACATTATCCGCGTGAAGAGCGGCTCGCGCTGTTCCACGACAACGCCGCCCGGTTCTACCGGCTCTAGATCATCCGCCAAGAGATTGGAAATAGCAGGAGAGTTCGACATGTTGCTGAAGGGCAAGGCTGTGGTCATTTCAGGCGCCGCGAGCCCACGCGGGATCGGCCGCTCCACGGCAACGCTGATGGCCGAGCATGGGGCGCGCGTCGCGATTCTTGACCTCGATGAGGGGCAAGCGCGTGACGCCGCCGCTTCGCTCGGAGGCGACCATATCGGCCTTGCATGCAATGTCGCCGACCGCGACGCTTGCAAGAGGGCGGCTGTGAAAGTCACCGAAGCCTTGGGCAAGATCGATGTGCTTTGCAACAATGCGGGCATCACCCAGCCGGTCAAGACACTGGAGATCAGCCCGGCCGACTGGGATCGCATCCTCGACGTCAATCTGCGCGGCGTGCTCTATCTCAGCCAGGCCTTCATTCCACACATGCGCGAAAATGGCGGCGGCTCGATCATCTGCATGTCATCGGTTTCCGCGCAACGCGGCGGCGGCATCTTCGGCGGCCCGCATTACTCCGCCGCCAAGGCGGGCGTGCTCGGCTTGGCAAAGGCGATGGCGCGCGAATTCGGACCCGACCGCATCCGCGTCAACTGCGTCACGCCAGGCCTGATCCAGACCGACATCACCGGCGGCAAGCTGACCGAGGCCATGCGCGCCGACATCATCAAGGGGATTCCGCTCAGTCGGTTGGGCGACGCGCGCGACGTGGCCGGCGCCTATCTGTTTCTCGCGTCGGATCTGGCCAGCTACATCACCGGCGCCGTGATCGACGTCAATGGCGGGATGCTGATCCATGGCTGACGGAACGACGGAATTCGAGATGCCGCGCTCGGGCAGCAATGTCAGCCTAGCCGAACGGGCCTATCGCATCCGGCGGCATGCCGTGCGCATGGGCGAAGTCCAGGGCCAGGGCTATGTGGGCCAGGCGCTCGGCATCGCCGACGTGCTCGCGGTCGCCTATTTCCATGCGCTTCGCTATCGGCCAGATGAGACGCTATGGGAAAAGCGCGATCGCTTTCTTCTGTCGATCGGACATTACGCCATCGCGCTCTACGCGGCATTGATCGAAGCAGGCGTGCTGCCGGAGGAAGAACTCGAAACCTATGGCACTGACGACAGCCGCATGCCGATGTCCGGCATGGCTGCCTACACGCCTGGAATGGAGATCACCGGCGGCTCCCTCGGCCAAGGGCTCGGCATCGCCGTCGGCATGTGCCTGGGGCTGAAGCGCAAGCGGAGCGACAGTTTCGTATACAATCTCTTGTCGGACGGCGAGCTCGGCGAGGGCTCGACCTGGGAAGCGGCGATGTCAGCCGCCCACCACAAGCTCGACAATCTCATCGCCATCGTCGACTTCAACAACCAGCAGGCCGACGGGCCATCGACGGCGACGCTATCTTCCGAGCCGGTGACCGGCAAGTTTGAGGCCTTCGGCTGGCACGCACAGCGTGTCGACGGCAACGACATCGAGGCGGTCCGCGCCGCATTCGATATTGCCAGGGACCTCAAGGAAACGCGCCCACGCATCATCGTCTGCGACACGCGCATGGCAAAGGGTGTGCCTTTCCTGGAGGCCCGCGAAATCACGCATTTCATCCGTGTCGAGCCGGATGAATGGACGCTGGCGCTCGAGGCTCTGGAGAAGGGACGTCCGCAGTGAGGTTGTCAAAATTCGAGCCACGTCAGGCTGTCATTGCCGGAGAGCGCAAGACCACCTCGGCGATGATCGCCTCGATCGCCCCGGACGGCATTCCGACGCGCAGCGCCCCTTTCGGACACACGCTCGCCAGGCTGGCACATCACCGGAACGGGATCGTCGGGCTCACCGCCGATCTTGCCAAATACACCGACCTTCATGTCTTCGCCCAGGAACATCCGGATCGCTTCTACCAGATGGGCATGGCCGAGCAGGTGTTGATGAGCGCGGCTGCGGGGATGGCCCGGGAAGGGTTTACGCCATTTGCAACGACTTACGCCGTCTTTGCCTCACGTCGCGCCTACGACTTCATCTGCATGGCTATCGCGGAGGAAAAGCTCGACGTGAAGATTGTCTGCGCTCTCCCGGGACTGACCACTGGTTACGGCCCCAGCCATCAGGCGACGGAAGACATCGCCATCTTCCGCGGCATGCCTAACCTGACGATCATCGATCCATGCGACGCGATCGATATCGAGCAGGCCACCGAGGCAATCGCTGACCACAAAGGGCCGGTCTATATGCGGCTCCTGCGCGGCAAGGTGCCGGTGGTCCTCGACGGGTACGACTACCGGTTCGAGATCGGCAAGGCGCGGCTGCTGCGCGAAGGGGCCGACGTGCTGTTCATCTCCAGCGGCCTGATGACCATGCGTGTGCTGGAGGCCGCAAAAGCTCTTGAATCGGACCGCATCGGCTGCGCTGTGCTGCACGTTCCAACAATTAAGCCGCTCGACGCAGAAACGATACTTACCGCGGCGCGCCGGACCGGGCGAATGGTGGTGGTTGCGGAAAACCACACCTTGATCGGCGGGCTGGGCGAAGGTGTGGCCGCCCTGCTGATGCGCGAGGGTATGAGCCCTGTCTTCCGGCAGATCGCGCTCCCCGACGAGTTTCTCGATGCCGGGGCTCTGCCGACGCTTCACGATCGCTATGGGATATCGACAGCTGAGGTCGCGCGCCGTGTTCGTGAATGGACAAAGTAGGTGACCGCATCGCCCTCTTCGCTCATCAACAAGCCTAGACACCTGATATCTGCAGTCCCACGCCTGCGACCTCGCCTGGGTTGCTTTCAAAGTCGAAGAGCCTTTGGGTCGCAAGCGCCGCCGCGCCACGCGCCCAGGAATCGTCTGCCCAGTCTGGCGTGATTGGTGGCGGGCTCCACAATGCATAACGCTTCAGTGCGTCGCGCATCGGCTCGAACAGAAAATCGCCAAAGGTGACGGCTTCGCCGCCGCCGACAATCACTTCCGGATCGACGATGTTGCAGAAGCCGCCAAGGAATCTTCCTATTCCGAGGCCCGCCTCCCGCAACAGATCGATCGCTGTGCTATCGCCGGCCTGAGCCGCGCTCAGCATGTCGTGGCGTGTGACTTCCCCGGATAGGCGACGGGCCTCTTTCCATCGCCGCACCAAGGCCGGCTCCGAGAAAAAGGTTTGCAGGCAGCCGCGTCGGCCGCATTCGCACAGCGGACCATCGTGATCGTATATCGAGTGACCCATCTTGCCCGCGGCTCCATTCGCGCCGTGATGGACAGAGCCGTCGATCACGACCGCGCAGCTGATCCCGGCGCCGATGGCCAGGGCGCCGACGGTGCGGTGATGCCGCCCAAGGCCGAACAGTTGCTGTGCAAGCGCAAAAGCATTGGTGTCGTCGTCCGCCCAAACGGGAACATGCACGAGTTCGGCAAGCATCGCCGCGAACGGCACGTCGGCCCAGTTGAACCGGTGGCTCAGGCGACAGACGCCGTTCTCGATGACGCCGGGTATCGCGATGCCGATGCCGCTGAGTTGCGCAGTCGTCGGGGCTCCGCGATCGGAGATCAGCTCTTTGACCGCCTTGGCACAGGCTTCCACCGCGCTTTGCGGTGACCGATCGGGAACGGTTACCTGCTTTGTTACAAGCGGGGTGGTGGCGAGATCGGTCAGCACGCAATCGATCGCGCCGACCTTCAATTGGAGTCCGACAACCAGCCGACCGGCATAATTTATGTCGATCGGGATGGGCCGGCGCCCCGGCGCCCCGGGGCTCGCCTCTCCCTCGACCAGGATTTTCTCCTTCAGCAGTTCGGTGACAACGAACGTCACAGCCGCCGGGCTGAGCCCAGTGATTGCTGCGATCTCGGCGCGGCTGATCGCCCCCTCCCGGCGCAGTAGGTTGAGGATCAGCCGCCGGTTTATGGCGCGTGACGTCTGCTGGTCGCCCTTGAGCCTCATATCTGCTCCATTTATTAATTTTGTAAATTAACTATTGACCGATCCTGCCTACATACGATACGCATTGCCTCGGTTCAATTGGAATCCGGCTATTCTCAGGGAGGAGATAAAAGCCATGACAACCAAGCTCGCCGCGTTGTCGACGACAAGGCGCCGTTTCCTGAAAGGCACCGGCGCGGCGCTTGTCGCGTCCGCCACTGGAGGGCTTTGCCTGCCTGCTTTGGCGCAGCCGCAGGACATCACGATTATCTCCAATCTCAGCAATGTCGAGCAGCGTCAGATCCTTCAGCGGCTGGCGACCGAATTCGAGGCGAAGTCCGGCGGCAAGATCGTCATAAACAACATGGATCACGAGGCTCACAAGACGGCCATCCGCTCCTATCTTGTCGTCGGCGCCCCTGACATCTGCTTCTGGTTCTCCGGCAACCGCATGAAGGCGTTTGTCGCCAAGGGTCTTTTCGACGACATCTCCGATCTGTTCGCCCGGGAGAACTACAAGAGCGTGCTCGGCGCGACGACGAGTGCCGTCACGGTTGGCGACAAGCAATATGGCCTGCCGATGGGCGGCATCCTTTGGGGTCTGTTCTACCGCAAGGACGTGTTTGCGCAGCACAACTGGACCCCCCCTAAGGACTGGAAGGAGTTCCTGGCCTTTGGCGAGGCGGCGAAGTCCGCGAACCTTGTTCCGATCAGCATGGGCACCAAGGAACTGTGGCCCGCAGGCGGCTGGTTCGACCATATGAATCTGCGCATCAACGGCCTCGACAAGCACATCGCTCTGATGGACGGCAAGGTTCAGTATACCGATCCAATGCTGACGCCCGTCTTCGACAAATGGAACGACCTGCTCAAGGCCGGTTTCTTTTCGCCGAGCCACAGTTCCTTCGGCTGGGAACAGGCCGGTGCTGCCCTGGCACAGAAGAAGGCGGCCATGATGGACCTTGGCGGCTTCGTCAGGTCCGCCTTCCCGGAGGCGGACTTGCCGCAACTGGCCTATGCACCTTTTCCCGAGATCGAGCCCGGCGTCGCCCGCTACGAGGATTTCTCGGTCAACTCCATCCATGTACCTGCGAATGCAAAGAACAAGCAGGGCGCGCGCGACTTCCTGGCTTATTTCTACAAGCCGGAAAATCTCGGGGCCTTCCTTGCCGCCGAAGGCGCCATTCCGCCTCGCAATGACTGCCCGCCAAGTCACGACCCGCTGGTCAACACGGCTGTCGAGGAGCTTAAGAAGGTGGTCGCGACGTCGCAATATTACGACCGCGACACCGATCCGGATATGGCACAGGAAGGCATGACTGGGCTTCAGGAATTCATGGTGAAGCCCGAGCGGCGCGAACAGATCCTGGGGCGCCTCGAAAAAACCCGCAAGAGAATCTTTGGCTGATCCTCCCTGGCTGGCGGGCGCCGTCTTTCGGCGGCTCCCGCCTCTTTTTCGGGTGATCGGTCGTTCGGATAACCCAGTCTCTTTGGGATAGACTGCCATGTCTCGTCTATGGCGCAGAAATCGTCATTGGGTGACCCCTGCCCTGTTCCTGCTGCCGGGACTCATCCTGTTTGGGACGGTGATCCTTGCCGCCTCAATCGAGACGGTCTGGATTTCGCTGCATGACTGGGATGGCATCGGTGCCAAGGCCTGGGTCGGGCTCGCTAACTATGTCGAGCTGGTCGACGACCCGCAGTTCTACGTCTCGCTCAAGAACAACGTCATCTGGCTGCTGATCTTCATGCTGGCGCCGCCGATTGGCCTCGCGCTTGCCCTGATCGTGAACCAGCGGATCCGCGGCATGCGTTTTCTCAAATCGCTGTTCTTCGTGCCCCTGGTTCTGGCAACCGTTACCGTTGGTGTCGTGTTCGGCTGGGTCTACGATCCGAACTTCGGTTTGCTGCAGCTTGTTTTCAGCGCCTTTGGAGCGACCGCCCCGGCGCTGCTTTCAGACGAGACCTTCGTCACCTTCGCGGTTGCCGCCGCCGCTCTGTGGCCACAGATCGCCTTCTGCATGATCCTGTTCCTGGCGGGGCTGAACAGTCTCAACGACGATCTGATCGCCGCCGGGCGCGTCGACGGCGCGCGCGGCTGGCGCATGCTGCGCCATGTCGTCCTGCCGCAACTGTCGCAGGTCGGCTTCATCGCCATCGCGGTGACGGTGATTGGCGCGCTGCGCTCCTTCGACATGATCGCGGTTATGACCAGCGGCGGCCCCTACGGCTCATCCACCGTGCTCGCCTACCAGATGTACCAGGAATCGATCTTTTCCTATCGCTTCGGCTACGGCGCCGCGATCGCCACGGTGCTGTTCGTGATCATGATCGTCTTCATCGCCTGGTATCTCAATGGCCTCATCAAGGCTGAGCGGAGCAACGTCTGATGTATCCGCGCCCCATTCCCGAAGATGCCAGGGTCCAGCGAGCCCTCTATCTGGGCGGCGTTGCCCTGGTCGTGATCCTGTGGCTGCTGCCGCTGCTTGCCGTCATGCTGACCTCGATCCGCTCCAACGAGGAGCTGATGGCCGGCAACTACTGGGGCTGGCCGCAGAAATTCAGCCTGATCGAGAACTACAAGGCGGTTTTCGAGCAGACCGCCATGCTGCGCTTTTTCCTCAACAGCCTGCTGATCACCATACCCTCCGTCATCGGCGTCCTCATCCTGTCGACGCTTACCGGCTTCGTCTTGTCGCGCTACCCGTTCTGCGGCTCCAACCTGATCTTCGCGCTCTTCGTCGGCGGCAATTTCCTGCCGGCGCAGATCATGATGATCCCGGTCCGCGACCTGATGGTACGGCTCGGCCTCTATGACACCGTCTATGCGCTGATCATTTTTCACATCGCGTTCCAGACCGGTTTTGCCACGCTTTTCATGCGCAACTTCATCGCTGCGTTGCCGGGCGAGTTGTTCCAGGCGGCGCGAGCCGAAGGCGCCTCGCCATTCCAGACATTGCGCCACGTGGTTCTTCCTCTGGTGCGGCCGGCACTGGCGGCACTCGCCATCCTCACCTTCACCTTCGTCTGGAACGACTATTTCTGGGCAATCGTCCTTACCCAGAGCGATGCGGTCAAACCGGTCACCGCGGGCCTGAACAATCTGCGCGGCGAATGGACATCGGCCTGGAACATCGTTTCGGCGGCCACGATCTTCGTCGCCCTGCCGCCGGTCGTGATGTTCTTCATGATGCAAAAACACTTTGTCGCCGGCCTAACCATGGGGGCCGTCAAGGGATGATCCGCCGCGAACCCTGCCGCACCCGACACGCACGGAAAGGCGCCCCGATATGAGCAGCGTGGAATTGCGAAAAGTCGACAAGCATTATGGCAGCTACCATGCCCTCAAGACAGTCGACTTGAAGATCGAAAAGGGTGAGTTCGTCGTCATGGTCGGCCCGTCCGGCTGCGGAAAGTCAACATTGCTGAAGACGATCGCCGGGCTGGAAGCGATCAACTCCGGCCAGATCGTGATCAACGGGCGCGACGTCACCAGGGAAGAGCCCGGCGACCGCGGCATCGCAATGGTCTTCCAGTCCTATGCGCTTTACCCGCATATGACCGTCGCCGAGAACATGGGCTTCGGCCTCAGGATGGCCAAGCGGCCCAGGACTGAAATCGAGGCTGCCGTCAAACGCGCGGCACGGATCCTGCGTCTGGAGGAGCAACTCGACAAGCGCCCGAAACAACTGTCGGGAGGACAGCGCCAGCGCGTCGCGATCGGTCGCGCCATCACACGCTCGCCCGAGGTGTTCCTGTTCGATGAGCCGCTGTCGAACCTCGACGCCGCGCTGCGCACCCAGATGCGGGTCGAGCTTTCTGGCCTGCACGCGCAGCTCGGATCGACGATGATTTACGTCACCCACGACCAGGTCGAGGCCATGACCATGGCCGACCGGATCGTGATCCTCAACAAAGGCCGGATCGAACAAGTCGGCTCCCCGCTGGAGCTCTACGCCAACCCCGCGAACATCTTCGTCGCGGGCTTCCTCGGCGCGCCACGCATGAATTTCATCGAAGCGAAGGCGGTGAGCGTCGAGGAATCCGCCGTCTCGGTAGCGGCTGCCGGCCTGCCGGCACTGAGCTTCGGCGGCATCGACGTGGGCGGCTTTTCGGCTGGCGACACCCTGACCATCGGCATCAGGCCGGAGGCGCTACATGTTGAGCCAAGCAACCGCGCAATGCCGGTGTTCTCCAGTCGGGTGCGGCTGGTTGAGCAGTTGGGGCGCGAAACCGTTCTCTACGTCGACGCCTCCCCGCTTCAGGCGACCAATTCCGACAGCGGCACCGGCAATTTCACGCTCCAGCTCAACAAGGTTTCCGCGATCGGTGTTGGCGCCACGTTGCAGGTGGGCTTCGAAATCGGCGACGCCTATCTCTTCGGCCCTGATGGCCGCACGCTCACGCCACGAAAACCCGTCGCTTCAACTTGAACCCCGAAATTTCGAAAGTCCCATACGCATGAACCGCAAGAAGCCAGCCCCGCTATCCGTATGGCGGCCCCTTCATCTCGACCGCTTTCTGCTCGGAGCGCCGCACTACCCCGAACATGTCAACGAGGGCTGCTGGCAGCGTGACGCCGAGCGCATGGCTGCCGCCGGCGTCAACACCGTGCGGATGGGGGAGTTCGCCTGGCACATTTTCGAGCCCCGCGAAGGCAGGTTCGAGTTCGGCCTGTTCGATCGCGCGATCAAAATTCTCGACCAGGCGGGGATCGACACGATCATGTGCACGCCGACTGCGACCCCTCCCCGCTGGCTCACTGTCAACTACCCCGAAGTGCTGCGCGTCGACATCCACGGGCGGGCATCGAGCCACGGATCGCGCCAGCATGCCGACACCTCAAGTCCGGTATTCCGCGCCCACAGCCGCCGCATCACCCGCGCCATGGCCGAGCACTACCGGGACAACCCGCGTGTGATCGGCTGGCAGACGGACAATGAGCTCAACACCACCGTGTCGGAATCGTTTGCGCCGTCGACCCGACTGGAGTTCCAGAAGTATCTGCAGAATGCCTATGGCACCATCGAGGCGCTGAACTTCGCCTGGGGCGGCCACTTTTGGGCGACGGCCTACGACGATTTCTCGCAGATCGACCTGCCGAGACCACTCATGCCGTCCTACCCGAGCCCCGGCCATGTGCAGGACTACCATCGCTTTCTGGCCGCAGCGACAGCCGCCTTCCAGCGCGACCAGGTGGAGATCCTGCGCGCCGCCAATCCGGACTGGTTCATCTTTCACAATCTCGGCCAGCTCGCCGACATCGATTTGCGCGGCCAGTTCGGACAGGACCTCGATTTCATCGGCTTCGATATTTATCCGATGCTCTATGACGAAATGCGCCGGACCGGTGGGCACGCGGCGACCCAAGCCCTCCATCTCGATATCTGCCGCGCCTATTCCGGCAACTTTATCGTTCCGGAGCAGGCCTCAAGCCTCGGCAGTCAGCCCGGATTCTCGACGATGACGCCGGAGCCGGGCGAAATGCGCCGCATGGCCATGAGCTCGGTGGCGCGCGGCGCCGACGGTGTCATGTTCTTTCGTTGGCGTCCTGCGCATTTTGGCGCCGAGATCTACTGGATGGGCGTCATCGATCACGACGACGTACCGCGCCGCCGCTATGACGAGGCAAGCCGCTTCTTCCACGAAATTGCCGCCGTCAAAGACCAGATCCTAGGCACGGCGGTGCGCATGGATCTCGGCATTGCCGGCGCGGACTTCGACAACCAGGAGGCCCACAAGACCTATCCCATCGGGCTTCCCAGCCCGCTTCAGGACGCGACGCTGCTCCATCGCCACTGCTACCACAATGGTATCGCATGTGGGTTCATTCATCCCGAAGACGATCTTTCGCGGCTCAAAGCGCTCTACGTTCCGCATTGGGTGATGTGGAAGGATCAATGGGACAAGGCTGTCGAGACGTTCGTGCGCAATGGAGGCACGCTGATCCTGTCGGCATTGAGCGGAACAAGGGACGAGAACAATCACATCATCCGTGAGCAGGCTCCCGGCAACGCCCTGTCGGCACTGAGCGGCGTCAAGGTGACAGAGTTCGGCCGTGTCGTTGCCGAAGGCGGCAGCGGCCTCTTCCCCCTGTTCCGTCCGGCCGCCATGGGTGCCTATGCGCCGCCGCCGCTGCCGGCCTCATCGGTCGAACGCAAATACCTGTTCACCTTGGGCAATGAAGAATTCCAGGCTTCGCATTTGTACGAGTTGCTCGAGGTAGCGCCTGACGTAGAGGTGCTCGGTGCCTGGTCGAACCGCTTCGCCGCCGGTTCTCCGGCCATCACGGCCCGCAAGGTGGGGCAAGGTCAGGTCGTCTATCTCGGCACATATCTTACGCCGCAGCTGGTTGAGAAGCTCGTCGATGTCGTGCTGACCAAAGCCGGTATCGTGCCTTTGCTGCCCGACCTGCCCGCCGGAGTGGAGGTTTCTATCCGAGCGGCCGAGGACCGCCGGTTGATGTTCGTGCTCAACACCACGGAAACTCCTAAGACTGTGGCGAACGTCCCCGCGGGTGTCGATCTGCTGACAGGCAAAAAGGTTTCGGGAACATTGCAGCTTGAGGCCTATGGTTGCGTGCTCATTGGAACCGACCGGATCGAATAGAGCAATTCCAGGAAAAGTGTGAGCGGTTTCCGTCTGGAATTGCGTCACTTCTAAGCGCCCAAAATGCTAAAGGCATTCCTCTCTAGAACAGCGTTTCACGGAAACGGCGAACCGCTCTATCTCTTTTTTTGACGGCATCTCGGCTGAATGGGCACAATCGACTGTCCTGCGGAACAACCGGCAAATCAGCATTCAGTGAAATTGGCCCGAGGACGGGAGATTTCTGACACGCCGCCCAGGACCGCCAACTAGCCGCTCGACGTGAGGCCGTGGTCTCTCCGAATGTGGTCCGCTCCCTTTTCGGCGATCATAATCGCGACGCCGTTGGTGTTACTTGACACCAGGTTGGGCCCGACGGAATTGTCGCACACCCTTAGGCCCTCAATCCCGTGTACCTTCAAGTCGCTATCGACGACGGCCATCTCGTCGCGGCCGATCTTGCAGGTTCCCATTGGATGTAGAGCCGCGTGGGCCTGCTTGCGAACGTAGGCCTCCACATCCTTTCGCGTTCGGGACGTTCCAGGCGCGTACTCTCGCCTCAAATACTTTGATATTGCTGGCTGTGACATTATATCTCGGCCGAATTCAACACCCTCGCACATCACCTCGACATCGTAGTCTTCCAGAAGGTAGTTTGGCATAATGTAAGGTGGGCTGGCGGGATTGTTGTTGCGGAGTCCGATCCATCCAACCGACTTTGGCCTTGTCTGACAGATATTGAGTGTCGTTCCATTGCCTCCTGGGACAGTATCGACTCCTTCTTCGACGCCCGCGCCGGGCATGAAACAGCACTGCAGGTCCGGTCGGTCCTCATTCAAAGAAGAGCGGAAGAAGGCGCCACCCTCAACGACATTGGCAGTGCAGGGCCCCCTCCGAAAAAGCAGGTACTCCAACCCGGCGATCGCCTGCCAATGTGGTTTTTTGTATTTGTCATAGCTGAAGGGGCCATTCACCTCGTGAATAATAGAAACCTCGATGTGATCCTGCAGATTTTGCCCGACGCCCGGCAAATGCTTGACCAAATCGACGTCATGCCGCTTGAGATCATCGGCATTGCCCAGCCCAGAAAGCATCAGCAGTTTCGGAGTGTTTATTGCGCCCGCCGTTACGATGATCTCACGAGCAGCATATAATACAGCCCGGCTGCGCTTGAACTGGACCTCTATCCCCACGGCGCGGTGGCCGTTGAAAACGATCCGAAGCACCTTCGCATTGGTTTGCACTTGGAGATTTTTGCGCTTGCGGGCTGGTTTCAGGTAACTGACGGCTGTGCTGCCGCGGCGGCCGTTCCGCGAATTGATTTGATAGAAGCCACACCCCTCCTGCTCTCCAGAGTTGAAGTCGGGGTTGTAGGGCAAACCCGCCTGCTGGCATGCCTGCACCCAGATGCGGCTCATTGGATGCGTATATTCTTGGTCGGATACCGGCAGCGGGCCTTCGGTGCCATGCAGTTCGTTGGCGAACCGGTCGTTGGATTCGCATTTTTTGAAATAGGGAAGAACGTCCTTCCAACCCCAGTTGTCGGCCCCTGCCGCTTGCCACTGGTCATAGTCTCGCGGCTGACCCCGCAGATAGACCATGGCGTTAACGGAGCTGCCGCCACCCAGGACCCGAGCCTGCACCATTGTGGGGTTCGGATCGCCCGTGTGACCAATCTTCGGCGTCCATTGATAGCGCCCGACCAAGCTACCCTGGCCAGTCTTGTAGTAGGTGACGGGTAGATGGATCCAGGGGCTGCGGTCGCTAGGCCCCTCCTCGAGAAGCAGCACCGAGACATTAGGGTCTTCGCTGAGGCGTGAAGCCAAGACGCAGCCCGAGGACCCGCCGCCCACGATGATGAAATCAGCTGTGCGTTGCATTGCCAATAAGGAACTCCCATGCAGAAAGGTCTGCGACACAGGGCCCACCGCGTTACTCCTTGGCCATCTTGGCCAGCGAGCAAGGTTGCCGCGGTGAGGCCGTATATATTGTCCGCCCAAGAAAGCTTTCCCGTCGATGCGAGCAACTTCACGACGGTTGAGCGGCTATTGGACCAGGCAGTCATCAGGGCCGGTTGATTGCTCGCCGTGCCTCTCGATTCCAATGGCAGTTGCTAGATTAGTTTGAGGTCGGAACAGATGCTCGGCGCAGATAGCCTCAGAGCTTGCCGGCGGTCTCCAGCGTGGTAAACCTCACAGCATCCGCTACATTGGCCTCGATCCCAAGATCGCCTGCTTCGCCGCCATCCTGAGAACGAAATCTTTCGAAGTGAGGTCACGGCAAAATCCCCCAATGCTTAGCGGCTGATCGGAACCGCATCGGTGTGGCAAGGTCATCGGGCATTCCCCTCATTGGCAATTTCGCACTTCCACTCTTTCTGACGCAGTTAGACGTTGGTTGCCGCTGAAGTGGCGGGCCCGAGCTACCTGGGCATCTCCACGGCAGCTAATACACGGAAGACCTGCGCTGAACGCGGTTGATGGCGGCCGCATCAGGATCAAGCGGCAAACGCGTCAGGTTGCGCCATGTATTGCCAAACTGCGAAATTGAGGTCGAGGTGTAGGTGAAGCAGTCTGACCGGAGCTTCGATTCAACACGGACCGACCAAATCGTTACTGGCCGCAGCGCGGCCTATCGGCTTGCTGACACCGGTGCGCAATTTCGGTGTTTGAGTCATCAGCCACTCTCGCCTCCTGGAGCATGACATGACTGAAGAGAATCGAAGCCGCCGTTTGTCCTTCGACGGCAAGTATATTCAGGCCTCCCTCGTCGAGACAGTACGGGATTACGACGCGAACGGCGTCGTGACGAACCTGTCCAATGAAGCGATGATCGTCGATGGCGGGGTCTCCGGTGTGGTTCCGCCGTGGAAATCGACCATTCTGCGAGGCGGCACGATTGCGAGGGCGGAAAGAGTATCAATCGTCGATGTGCCGGACGCGACGAACCTCGGCGGTATCATGTTCGATGGCTGGGACTGGTTCGGCAATCGCCTGACCGAATTCCCGCGCACTACGCCACTTTTTATCTCCAAGCACGATGTGGTCGGCCAGGTAGCTCTCAACCCATGGCGATTTTCCAATCACCCGGAACCGCGTGACGAGACGGTACATTATGACATCCAGCTCAATCTCTGGTGGGCACCGGCCAAGACCGATGCCGTCATCCACAACACCCATTCGTTCCTGGAAATTCACACCCAGATCTTCGGGCTTGGAAGGATCCAGATTTTTCACGACCAGGCGGGCGAAAATCTCTATCGCGAGATTTCGACGGCGCCGGGCGACACACACGATCCGATCGTGAGGGTCGCTGATACACGACACTACACCTATCCCTGGCACCGCGGCTGGACAGACGAGGACTGCGTCTGGATGGCGATCGAACTGCACCCGAAGACCGCTTGAAACAGGCTTCAAACTGCCGAATAGGAGAAAAATCAGTTGCAAGAAGCCTATGACTACGTGGTTGTCGGCGCAGGCACGGCCGGTTGCATCCTTGCCAACCGCTTATCGGCGAATCCATCAAACCGGGTGCTTTTGCTGGAGGCCGGCGGGCGCGATAACTGGATCTGGTTCCATATTCCCGTGGGGTATCTCTTTGCGATCGGAAACCCACGCTCCGACTGGATGTTCCGGACCGAGGCGGAAGCCGGGCTGAACGGCCGAAGCCTCGCGTATCCGCGCGGCAAAGTGATTGGTGGGTCTTCGGCGATCAACGCGATGATTGCCATGCGCGGCCAAGCCGCTGATTATGATGGCTGGCGCGATCTCGGCCTCCCGGGATGGGGATGGAGCGATGTCCTCCCGGTGTTTCGCCGTATCGAGGACCATTTTTTGGGTGCGGGACCATACCACGGCACCGGCGGCGGCTTTCGGGTCGAAGCGCCGCGGATATCATGGCCGATCCTTGACGCTGTCCGCCAGGCGGCTGTCGAAATGGGCGTACCACGTACTGACGATTTTAACACCGGTGACAATGTTGGCACCGGTTATTTCCATGTCAACCAGAGGCGCGGCCGCCGCTGGTCCTCGGCAAGGGGTTTCCTCAAACCGGTGCTCGACAGGTCCAACCTTACCGTTGTTACGGGCGTAGTCGTCGACAAGCTGGAGATCTCGGCTAAGCGCGTCACAGGGGTCATATTTAGAAGGGAAAACGGCACCGTCGAAACCGCGCGCGCAAAGGGCGAGGTCATCCTCAGCGCTGGCGCCATCGGTTCCGTGCAGATACTGCATCGCTCAGGCATAGGCCCCGGGGAATGGCTGCAGAAGGCCGGCATCGATTGTGTTGTCGATCGCCAAGGCGTTGGCCGCAACCTCCAAGACCATCTACAGCAACGGGCAATATACAAGGTCAAGGGTGCCCAAACGCTGAACGACATCTACCCCTCGTTGTTTCGCCGGGGATTGATGGGTCTCGATTACGCCATCCGCCGCCGTGGACCGCTTACCATGGCGCCATCGCAGCTCGGCATCTTCACGCAATCCGATCCGACACAGCAGCGCGCCAACATCGAATTCCACGTCCAGCCGCTCTCCTTGGACAAATTCGGCGAGCCCCTGCATCGCTTCTCGGCGATCACCGTGGCAGCCTGCAACCTGCGCCCGACCTCTCGAGGAACTGTCGTGGTGAGCTCAGCCGATCCGACAGCGGCGCCGGTGATCAGGCCTAAATATCTGAGCACCGAGGAGGACCGCCAGGTCGCCGCGGATGCTATCCGCGTGACGCGACGCCTGATGAAACAAAATGCCCTGCGCCATCTCCAGCCGGAAGAATACCTGCCTGGCCCCTCCGTCAGCGACGAGGCGCAGGCGTTGGCCAAAGCGGCCGGCGACATCGGCACCACGATCTTTCACCCGGTCGGGACTGCCAAGATGGGGAGGACCTCTGATCATGATGCGGTTGTTGACGCTTCGCTGCGCGTCATCGGTCTTGATGGCCTGCGGGTCATCGACGCCTCGATCATGCCGTTGATCGTTTCTGGAAACACCAACACGCCGACCGCCATGATTGCGATGAAAGGTGCCGACATTATCCTGAACCAGGCGGGCGGCGTCCTTGGGTAGCACGATCAACAGATGTCCTGCGGCCAAAATCAAATTCGACGCGTCCAGTCGAGCTATCGAAGCGTGCATCACGTGGCGCCAGAGATCTTGCCAATGCGAAGTTGCTGGTGAAGCCGCGGGGTGGAAACCATCTTAGCAACGCCGGGGAGCACCAGTCGGCCACCACACCTCCCGCGCGGTGGGTTCAAAGCCACAGCGGGAGCTCGCTCGTGGCTTCTGACGCCGCGCAGGATTGAATCGAGACAATGCAGATGAGTCGGATTTTACCGGATGTCATCGTGATCGGCAGTGGGGCTGGCGGTGGTTCGCTGACGAAGCGGCTAGCCGATATCGGTCTCAGGGTGCTCTTGCTGGAGCGCGGTGGTTCGCTGCCACGCGAGCCTGATAACTGGGACGTGGAAAAGGTCTTTCGCCAGAAGAAGTACAGCCCGCTAGAGGTTTGGCAGGATCGGAGTGGCAAGACGTTCCGCCCGTCCAGTTGGTATAATGTGGGTGGTTCTACCAAGTTCTTCGGCACAGTGATGATGAGGCTCCGCAGCCGCGATTTCGAGGCCGTCGAGCACGAAGAAGGCCTGTCACCGGCTTGGCCTTTCCCTTACAAGGAGCTTGAGCCCTTCTATGCCGACGCCGAGAGGCTTTTCGGCGTTCATGGTGACCCCTCGCAAGATCCTTGGGAGCCGCCGCGCTCCGCGCCGCTACCATATCCCGCCGTCGGATCTGAGCCATATGTCGCCAGCGTTGAGAAGAGATTGAGGGGCACTGGCGTCCATCCGTTCCCATTGCCCGTGGCTGTCGACTTGCACCCCGGTGGCAAATGCGTGCGCTGCGCGACGTGCGATGGTTTCCCCTGCTCAGTCGGGGGCAAGAATGACGCCGAAACTCGTTGTGTGGAACCGGCTATCGGAACCGGTCGCGTGGAGCTGTGGACTGATGCGTTCGTCAGGCGTCTTCTGCTTGCGGCCGACGGCCGCACCGTTAATGCCGTTGAGGTGTATCATGAGGGAGAGATCAAGGTCGTCACGGCACGAACCGTTGTGCTGTCGGCCGGTGCGGTCAATTCGGCGTTGATCCTGATGCGTTCCGCGACGGAGTCTTTCCCGAACGGACTTGCCAACAGTTCGGATGTGGTTGGGCGTCACTATATGACCCACAACCTGACAACCATGATGGCTATCTCAAGCCGGCTCAATCCAACGAAATTCCAGAAGACGCTCGCTTTCAATGATTTCTACGATGGAGAGCCGGGTTATCCATACCCGATGGGCAATGTGCAGACACTGGGCAAACTACAATCCGGCATGCTCGTCGCCGGCACCAAGTTTTTGCCATCGCCGGTGGCACGGGCCTTGACCCGGCGCAGTTTCGACATACTGACCACATCAGAAGACCTGCCACAGCCGGGCAACCGCGTCATGCTGAGGAATGGTGGTGTGCAGATTTCCGTGCAGGCCAGCAACATGGAATGCCATCGCCGTCTCAACAGACGGGTCAAATCCATCCTTCGCGATGTTGGCTTTCCCCTGATCTTGGCAAAGACGCTTCCCGTCAACTTCACGGCGGCACAATGCGGCACGATCCGCATGGGCGCTGATCCAGCCACTTCGGCGCTGGACCCTCATTGCCGGTCTTGGGATCACAGCAATCTGTTCGTAGTCGATGCCTCGTTCATGCCAAGCTCCGGGGCAGTCAATCCCGCGCTTACGATTGCGGCGCAGGCCCTGCGGGTTGCGGAACATATAGCGGTCGCCGATTTTGGCGCTGGCAAGCCTATTCGCGATCGAGCTTAAGCTGCTCCAGGAAAAGGTTAGGCAGCCCGATTCTGGCTGACCGTCTGGTACCGAAATGCTGTGGCCGCAACGATCAATCTAGGTCTCCACCCATCAAGGATTGGACGGATCATGAAGGATTATGATGCTATCATTGTTGGCAGTGGAGTTGGCGGTGGCGTCGTCGCGCGCCGACTGTCGGAGAAAGGCGCTCGCGTTCTGATGCTGGAACGCGGCGACTTCGTGCCGCGCGAAACCGACAACTGGAGTGTCGACGCAGTCTTCTTTCGCAAGAAGTACAAAGCAAAAGACACCTGGTTTGATAAACGCGGAAAGCCATTCGATCCTGGCATGTATTACAATGTCGGCGGCTCGACGAAATTCTACGGCGGCGCAATGTTCCGCCTGCGGGAGCGCGATTTCGAGGCAATCGAGCATCGTCGCGGCGTATCGCCGGCATGGCCCTACCGTTACGGTGACTTGGCGCCGTACTACGACGAGGCTGAGCGCATCTTCCGGGTCCACGGTGACGATCGCTTCGATCGCACCTCGCCGCGAGGCGCCGCTCCGTTCCCTTATGCCGCCGTGCGATCCGAGCCAGCGGTCGAAAGGATGGCCGAGTCTTTTCGTGGCCAGGGCCTGTCGCCATCGTCATTGCCATTGGCCGTAAATTCAGGCGCGGCGGGCAGCTGTATCTTGTGCAATACCTGTGACGGGTTTCCCTGCAAGATTGCTCAGAAGAACGACGCTGAAACGTGCGGCGTCGAGCCGGCCCTGAAGACTGGCTGCGTCGATCTGATGACGCGAGCGTTTGCCCGGCGCCTTCTACTCACCCCAGATGGGAAGCGGATCTCCCACATCGAAATCGATCACGCCGGCGAACGCAAGCAGCTGTCAGCTCCGTTGTTTGTGATTTCCTGCAACGCCGTCAACAGCGCAGCACTTCTGCTTAGATCGGCCGATTCCGCGGCAGTAGCAGGCGTGGCCAACCGCTCCGGCGTCGTTGGTCGCCACTACATGGTTCACAACCAGACGGCTCTGATGGCATTGTCGCATCGCATAAACGAAACCGTGTTTCAGAAAACTCTGGCCATCAACGACTGGTACTTCGGCGATGAGGCATTTCGGTGGCCCATGGGGCAAATGCAGATGCTTGGAAAGCTGCAAGGCGGCATGTTGACCGCAAACGTTCCCTATCTGCCCCGTGCGCTGGGCGACCGTATCGCTCGGCACGGCATGGACTGGATCGGCCTTTCGGAAGACCTACCGGACCCCGACAACCGCGTGACCATCGTAGATGGTCAGATCAAACTATCTGTCACGCTCAACAACTTGGATGGCCATAGGGAACTGGTTCACCGCATGAAGAAGGCCCTTCAGGGCGCGGGCTACCCAATCGTCGTGACGAAATCGTTGGTCAAACATGCGACCGGCCACCAATGCGGCACGGTGCGGATGGGAGATGATCCTGGCAGCTCGGCGCTTGATCCGTATTGTCGAGCCTGGGATCAGCGGAACCTTTTTGTCGTTGATGCCTCTTTCTTCCCGTCGTCGGCCGCAGTGAACCCTGCCCTAACCATTGCCGCGCAAGCGCTGCGTGCCGCAGATCATATCCTGGCCACCGACTTAGCCTAGCAGCCAACCTGGTTTGAATTGCTCCCAAACGCTCGCGGCTCCTGCAGCAATAGGACGGCCTTTTGCGCTCGCCTCAAACGCGCGTCTCGATAAGAAGCAGCCGGATGCGTCAGTCTGCGTCTAGTATCGGGGTCCTGCGAAATTGTCCTGCGAGAGGCGCTGGCCCAGTGTGCAGAAGCCTTGGTAGCGGGCCGCCTGCTAAGAGCTTGCAAGCCGCCGGGCATATGCGGAGCCGTGAATGAGCAGAGATATCAAGTCAGCGGAGGCGCAGGTCTCCTTACGGGGACAGATGATGGGCACAGACCAAGCGCTGCCAGCGATGCTGTCCACTCGCTACGCTGGCGTGTTGTGGGCGGGCAAGATTCATCTAGCCTTGCACCGTTTCGAAGCTCTTAGCCGACACGGCACCCGCCACTCTTGAGAGGTATGCTTCTCGGCCTGCACCATGGAAAGTTCTCGGGCCGCGCTGAGCAGCCGGACGTGCGGTTACGCCCCAAACGCCAGCGGAACATGAATTGCGACGGCAGCTCACCCGCTGCTGGACGCCAAGTAATTGGAGGAACCAATGAAGCACGACAAAAATGTTAACGGCAAACCCGTCGCACGCGAAATGACTGGCGGCGAGATCGTTGTCGACCATCTGATCCGCGAAGGCGTGACGCACGTCTTTGGAATACCGGGCCACGGCGACACGGCACTTATGGACGCCTTTGTGGACCGGAAGGAAGAGATTCAGCTGTTGCCGGCCATGCACGAGCAAAATGCCTCGCACATGGCGGACGGATTCTATCGCTCGTCCGGCAAAGTAGCAGCTGTCGTGACCTCGATCGGGCCAGGTGCCACCAACACGCTGACTGGTATCGCCACTGCCTTTGCCGATTCGCTGCCGCAGCTTGTCATCACAGGCGGTGTCCATACCTACATGATGGGCAGAGGTGTGCTGCAGGAACTTGATCGCCCGCACTCCGACAATTTCCCAAGAATGGCTGAGCCTGTCGTGAAACGCTGGTTCAATCCAAGCCATGTCGAGCAGATTCCGAACATGATGGAACAGGCGTTCAACGCCATGCTTGAGGGTCGAAAGGGCCCGGTGTTGCTGAACGTACCCCAGGATGTCCAGGCCGAAACCGCCAACGTCACGCTCGACGACGGAACCAAGCGTCGGACTGGCGCGCGTCTGTTTGGTGACCCGGCGTATATCACGCGAGCGGTGGAACTGCTGTTGGCGGCCGAACGCCCGGTATTGCTGGCCGGCGGCGGCGTTATTCAGGCCGAGGCAACGGAAGAGCTCAGGGCAATCGCGGAATTTTTGGGCGCGCCGGTTACGACATCCTTCATGGGAAAGGGTGCGTTCCCGGAGGATCATGAGTTGTTCGCGTGCGCCTGCGGTGATCTGGGCTCGATACCTGGAAATGCCATGACACGATCGGCCGACGTGCTCCTGGCGGTCGGTTGTCGCTTCTCGGACCGCATCACCTCCTCTTATAAGCAAGGGATCACGTTCGACATTCCGAAAACCAAGCTGATCCAGGTCGATTTGGACGGCTTTGAGATCGGCAAGAACTATCCGGTGGAGGTGGGGATCCTCGGCGACGCCAAGGCGGTGCTCGGCGCCATCCTGGCGGAACTCAAGGCCAAGGGGCAGCAGCGCGATTATAGGTCCGGCCAACAGTTCAAGGAACTTGAACAACGCAAGGTAGAGTGGGAAGAGTACCTAAAGCCGCTGCGGACCGCGAACGTTCAGCCGATGACGGCCTCGCAAGTACTGGTCGAGGCGCGCAAGGCGCTGCCCCGCGACACTATTGTCGTTACTGATTCCTCAAATCCGCAGAACCAGGTCTTCAACGAATTTCCGGTTTACGGTCCGCGCCAGCACATTACGCCGGGTGGCATGTCAGGCATTGGCTTTGCACTTCCCGCCGCCATTGGAGCCAAGCTCGGCAAGCCTGAAGCCCCGGTCTGCGCGGTTTTCGGCGACGGCGCTTTCCTGCAAACGGGCACTGAGTTGGCAACCGCAGCGATGCTGGGCACGCCGGTAATCTTCCTTGTCATCAACAATGGCGGCTGGGGCGCGATCCGCAACCTGCAGCTCAATATGTTTGGGGAAGATCGTGAGATTATCACCAACTTCAAAACGCCGGACGGCGAGAAATGGATGGCGGATATCGCCGGCGTGGCAAAATCCCTTGGATGCGAAGGGGAGCGTGTTGTCGATGCAGCCGAGATCGGTCCGGCGATCGAGCGTGCGTTGGCATCCGGCAAGCCTTACGTGATCGACGCGATATGCGCTATCGAGCGCCCCTATTCAAACATGCACGTTACTGGATGGTGGGATATCACCGTCCCCGCATATCTCGGTGATTTGCGTGCGAAATACGTCAAGGGACGTGGGTTCTGATTGTCGTAAGGGTCAGTGTTTCGAGGCAAGCTGACTCAGGCGTTCCTCTCCATTATCTGGAGCGCCGAGGCGTCCCGGTTCTGGGTTTCTGAACCGTGGCGCGCGGTCTCGCATTTGCTCGGCCGGACTTCGTCAGCAGCCTCGCCCTGGCCACGGTGTTCTTCCCTCTCCTCGCATGGGAGGGCGTTGACGATAGCGGGCGGCCCTGAACGCACGATACCCAACCACTCGGGCCGGACCCGAGTTGGCGATTCCCGCCGATGATTAGGTTACGCCAACCAATTGGTGCGCGTCGCCCCGAAGCTTCCCTGGCTGTCCTGGCGCTTGTGGCCGCTGCAGGAACGGTTTTCAAGGCCCAGACATCATAAGTGGCGTGACGGTGTCATCGTCCATTTTTCGACACGATAGTTCTCACGAGTGTCCCAAGGCGAGGGGTGCGCACCAGCCAAATTAGCGGTCGTTCGTTCAGCCGACAAACTCCAGACCGAGATGATCAGCACGGTGCTTCCGCTCTCGAACGAACAACCTCCGAGTGTTAGACGCCGAACTGGCGATCGTTCGGCCGCCGAAATTCGGAAGCAGCAACCGTTCTCACGCAATCGTGACAAGGGAGCGCAAAAGCGTTTCTTTGGCAGATGACAGGTGGGCGCCGGCCGCCACCTCGACGCGCGAAAGATCGTGACTCAGCAAAGCGTCAATATATCCCAAATGCTCGACCAATGCCGCGTGGTTGCGCTGCTTCTCGTCGCGCTTGTTCCACTGATAGTGGTAATGGAAGATGAAAGTGATGATGTCGTAGAAGTCGTCAATGAAGCGATTGGGCGAGGCCTCGTTGACAAGTCGATGGAACCGGTTGTCGAGACTGGAGAAGTCATGGAATCGATAATCGATCTCCTCAAGCAGATCGAGATGTGCGCGCTTCAGCGTCTCAAGCTTTTCCCACAGCGGCGAGTGGTCCGACTGCTTTGCAAACAGTCGCGCTGATCGCAGCTCGAACATGACGCGAATCTCGAACAGATCGAGCGCGAACTCCTCGGTGAAACCCTCAAATATCCACCCTGAATTCGGCCGCTTTTCAAGTAGGCCAAAGCGGCTGAAGCGGATGAGGAACTCCCGTATGCCACTGGTGGCCACACCGAAGTGACGGGCCAGTTCGAGTTCGTTAATCGATGTGCCCGGCTTCGTGTCGCCGCGTAGCATCCATTCCATGAAATGCCGTTCAATATGAAGATTGCGCGGCATTGTTTCGACATCTGGGAAATAGTCGTTTGGCAGGACTTGCCGGTCTTGGACCTGTGACCTCGTGGCAGCGACAATGACGCCCCGCTGATCTAGTTCGCCCAACACTTTGCGAATTGTGGTGCGGCTCACGCCCAGCCGACGCCTCAGTGCGTTTTCCGAGGGCAGCGGATCCTCCATCTCGCTTCGAACCATGAGATCGAGAGTTCGATTGAATGCCTTTTTGAAGACGGTGTCGGTTTTCATGAAGGCCAATCCTCCCCAGGCTTGTCCTTTTTGGTGGAATTTTATCCATAAAAAACAAGTTGCGCGGTCGCGGATAGTATTGTTTTTTATCGATAAGAGGAAGAGCAAAATACAAAAACGAACTTTCAGGTCGGAGTGCAGGTCACTCCGATGGCGAGGGACTATTTGCCTGAGCTTGCGAATGAACCTGAAGAAAATATCATCGGCGGTGTGGCCGGCGCCCTCGACGCGCGCACGAGCACGTTATCGATCGGCTTGACCATTCTGAATTTCGGGCCGGCACTCATCCTTGTGTTACTGATCGCCGTATTGAGCATATCGTCTCCTTACTTTCTTACGGCGCGCAACATCAGCAACATACTGGCACAGACGGCAGTCATCTCGGTCGTCGCCATGGGGCAGCAATTGGTGATCCTGACGCGCGGCATCGACCTGTCCGTCGGCTCGAACCTAGCCTTGGCGTCCGTCCTGGGCGCCCTGGCATTCCACGCGGGAGCGCCAGCCGCGCTGGTGATCGCGGTCATGGTCCTGTCGGGCGCCGCCGTCGGAGCCATCAACGGCGGCTTCTATGTCTTCGGGCGCCTCCCGCATCCGTTCATCATCACCCTTGCCACCTTGAGCATAGCCAAGGGGCTTGCCCTGCAGCTTGCCGACGGACGCGCAATTCCAGGTATGCCACCGGCCATCAGCGCCCTCGGCACCGATGCGCTCGGCGGGTTGCCGGGATCGGTCTTCGTGGTGCTCGCTGTCGCCGCGGTGTTTTTCGTGGTGACCAGGACGATGGTCTGGGGCCGCTGGATCTACGCCGTGGGCGGTCGGCCGGATGCCGCCCTGCGCATGGGCATTCCCGTATCCTGGGTGCTGGTCTCCACCTATGTCGTGTCGGGTACCTGCGCGGGGATCGGCGCCGTGATCCTGGCCGGAAGGACCGATGCCGGCTCGCCGCTCTTCGGCAACCTGCTCGAACTCGACACGATCGCTGCCGTCATCATAGGCGGAGCAAGCTTCCTGGGCGGCCGCGGACATCTCGGCAACGCGCTTATCGGCGCCTTGATGATCGGCGTCATCCGCAACGCGCTCAACCTGCTCAACGTCAACATCTTCTTCCAACTGATCGTCATTGGCGTGGTCATTGTCATCGCCGTCGAAGGCGACGTCCTTCGCAACTATCTCGAGGGACGGGTTCGCGTGATGCAGGCGGGCAAGCAGTCATGAGCGCGGCTTCCCTCGACCCCCAAGAGCGCACAAGGACCAACGATCCACCGGTGCTGTCGGTCGAAGGCGCGAGCAAACGGTTCGGCTCCGTGCTCGCATTGAGCGAGATCAGCATCTCGGTGCGACGCGCAGAGATCCTGTGCCTTCTGGGCGACAATGGCGCCGGCAAGTCGACCCTGATCAAGTGTATCAGCGGTGTGCATCGCCTGGACTCCGGCTCGATCATGATCGACGGACGGGTCACACCCATCCGATCCCCAGCCGAGGCGCGCGCCGCTGGAATAGAAACGGTCTACCAGGACCTCGCCTTGTTTGACAATTTGACCCCGGCGCAGAACTTCTTCGCCGGACGTGAGATCGCGGGGCCGCAATGGCTGCCGCGAGGTTTGCGCTTTCTCAGGCAGCGGCGCATGGACGCCGAGGCGCAGTCCCTGCTTGCTAACCTCAAGGTGACCTTGCCCAGGAACGACGCCGTCGTCGCAATGATGTCGGGAGGGCAGCGGCAGGCCATCGCCGTTGCGCGATCGACGGTCTTCGCTCGCAAGGTCGTCATCCTAGACGAGCCAACCGCGGCACTCGGCCTGCGCGAATCCCGGCAGGTGCTGGACCTGGTGGCGAGGCTTCGCTACCAGGGCAATGCCGTCATCCTGATCACCCACAACATGGAACATGTCGTCGAGCTCGCGGACAGGGCCATCGTGCTGCGCCAGGGACGCAAGGTAGGCGAACTGGTCCCGAGCGCGGACAACAAGCAGCAGTTGGTCTCCATGATCGTCGGGGCCTGACAAGGATTTTGCCGGCTGCAGGGGCAGTCCGCAAATAGGGTGAACCTTCCTCCGGAAGGTACCCAAACAAGGGAGGACACGAGCATGCGACTTGAAGGAAAACTGTGGGGAGGGCTGGCGATCGCATTGGCGTTCGCGATGCCGTCCCACGCGGCCGACAAGATCAAGGTCGGCCTGATCACCAAGTTCCCCGTCCCGTTCTATTCCACGATGGAAGAGGCCGCCAAGAAATATGTGGCAGCCCATCCCGAGGTCGAACTGGTGACCGGACAGGGGCAATCGGCGACGGACATCGAAGGCCAGATCGCCCTGATCGAGTCGATGATAACCCAAGGCGTCAAGGGCCTGGCAATTACGCCTGTCGATCCGACCGTGGCGCCGGCTCTCGACAAGGCCGTGGCCGCCGGCATCAAGGTGGTGCTGGTCGACAACAGCATACCCAATTGGAAGGGATCGAGCGCGCTTGTCTCCACCAACAATCTCAACGGCGGCAAGATCGCAGGCGAATACCTCAAGACGGTTCTCAAGGCGGGCGACAAGATCGGCATCCTGCAAGGGGTGCCGGGCGTGCCCGCGCTCGATGATCGCGTCACCGGCATGATGCAGGGCCTGGGCGACCTCAAGGTGGAGGTGGTCGGCAAGGGAGCAACCAACTGCACCCTGGAATTGGGAACTTCGGTCGCCGAGGACATTCTCACCGCCAACCCTGACCTGAAGGCGATCTACGCCGCTTGTGGACCGCCCATCCCAGGCGCGGCAAAGGCGATCGCCAATGCCGGGATCACCAACGACAAGTTCATCCTCGTCGGCTTCGATGCATGCTGCGGGGAAATCGAGGCGATCAAGTCCGGAGCGGAAGACGCCAGCGTCGCCCAGTTCCCTGCCAAGATGGGTGAACTCGGCCTCGACACCGTGGTGAAGGCGATACGCGGAGAGAAGGTCGAAGCCAATGTCGACACCGGCGCAGGTTTGGTGACGCTCGCCAACGTTAAGGACTTCGAATAGCCGAGCCTTTGCCCGGCGGCCCGCAGAAGCGGCCGCCGGGAGGTCCCGACCCATAGCGGCGAGCCGGCGCGGCTAAAAAGCGCCGCCGTCGCTCCTCCGCGCTCGCCTGCACAAGGAGTATCCTGGCCATGAAAGCCGTCGTTTGTCTTGCGCCTGGCGAGCTGGTTCTCAGGGATCTAGCCTGGCCCGTATCGCCACCGGCCGGCTGGGTATTGCTGAGCGTGAGCCATGTCGGGATCTGCGGCACCGACTATCACATCTTCGAAGGCAAGCATCCCTTTCTGACCTATCCTCGCGTGATGGGCCACGAGATTTCCGGCACCGTGGCGGCGGCCGGTGAAGGTGCCGACCTGGCAACCGGCCAGGCGGTAATCGTCAACCCCTATCTGGCCTGCGGCCGCTGCATTGCCTGCCGCCACCACAAGCCAAACTGCTGCGTGGCCATCGAGGTGCTGGGTGTCCATCGTGATGGCGCCATGTGCGAGCAGATTCTGGTGCCTGCCGCCAACCTCTATCCCACCGAAGGGCTTTCCCTGGGCGACGCCGCTGCCGTGGAATTCCTGGCCATCGGCGCGCATGCGGTTCGCCGTTCCACGGCTGGCAAGGGCAAGAGGGCCCTGGTCATTGGCGCCGGCCCCATCGGTCTGGGCACGGCCCTGTTCGCCGCGATAGCCGGGCAGGAGGTCACTCTCCTCGATATCGATCGTGAAAGGCTGGATTTCGCCGAGCAAGGCCTGGGCTTCGTGGTCGTCGACGGCACTGTGGCAACAGCCGCTGAAGCGCTTCGAAGCCGCACCGCCGGCGAGGCTTTTGACGTTGTCTTTGACGCCACCGGCAACAGCGCGTCGATCCGGGCCGCCTTCGCACATGTGGCGCATGGTGGCGCCCTAGTCATGGTCAGCGTGGTGAAGGACGAGATCTCCTTCTCGGATCCCGAGTTCCACAAGCGCGAGATGACGCTGATAGGCAGCCGCAACGCTGCCAGGAAGGACTTCGATCAGGTGATCGCTTCGATCCGGGACGGCGCCATACCGATAGCCAAGCTCGTCACGCATCGTACGACGCTGGCCGATAGCCCGCGCGACATCGCTCATTGGGCACACCATAAAGCCGGATTGATCAAGGCTGTCATAGCCGTTCAGCGCGAGGGCTGACATCGTTCAATGCAGTTTTGCGGGCGGTCGCAGTCAACGACAAGCTTGGCTCCCTGAGTGTCATAGTCCTCAGTTGTCTGCATGCCCAGTCACACTACCACAGCTTACATCCCGTCGACCCGTTCACGGCGGTCCCGAAAGCCCTGGGGGAAGCTGGCCGGGAATGAGTTTGCCGGGATTCATGATGCCGTTCGGGTCAAAAAGACCCTTGATATCCCGCATAATATCTAAGGCGGTCCCATGTTCGGCTTCCATGTATCTAAGTTTTCCCAATCCTATGCCATGTTCCCCGGAGCAGGTTCCTTCCATTGCCAAGGCACGATAGGCCAAGCGGGAACTGATGCCGCTCGCGATCTCGTATTCTTCCTGGCTATCGGGATCGATGACCAGACCGAGATGGAAGTTTCCGTCTCCCGCGTGTCCGTTCAGACACACAAAGAATGGGGCCTTTTCGATGTCAGCCTTTGTCTCCACCACACATTCCGTTAGTCGGGAGATCGGCACACAAGCATCCGTGGGCATCACCTTCGCGCCGGGCCGGCTGGCCAACAACGCATTGTGCATGCGATGGCGCGCGCGCCACAGGGCCGTCCGGCTCTCCTGATCTTTCGCCCAGCGAAATTCGCCTCCTCCCATTTCGGCAGATATTGCCCGGACCGTGGCTATTTGTTCAGCAACAGCTTGTGGCGCACCGGCGAATTCAAAAAACAAGGTGGGCTGAATTCCATAGTCGAGCTTGAAGAAATCGACGCATGCCCGCATCGCGGGCTCGTCCATCAGCTCTGCTCGAGCAATCGGCAAGCCCAGCTGAATAATTTGAGTCACCGTGTCGACCGCAGCTTTCAGCGAGGGATAGCCACACACCGCCGCCACCGTCTCTTCTGGAATGCCATGCACGCGGATGGTGAGTTGCGTGATTACGCCGAGAGTGCCTTCCGAACCGATGAAGAGTTTGGTCAGGTCGTAGCCAGTCGACGATTTTCGCGCCCGACTCCCTGTCTTGATGACCCGGCCATCGGGCAATACCACACGCAAGGACAGCACGTTCTCGCGGATCGTGCCGTATCGCACGGCATTGGTGCCGGAAGCACGCGTAGCGGCCATCCCGCCAATCGTTGCCTCAGCACCAGGATCCACCGGGAAAAACAATCCCACATCCTTCAGATGCCTATCAAGCGCCTGTCGCGTGACGCCCGGTTCGATGACCACGTCCAGATCATCAGGATGCACCGCAAGTATTCGATTCATGCGGCTGACATCCAGGCTGACGCCGCCCTGCACGGCGCTCAAATGACCTTCCAACGAGCTTCCCGCTCCGAAAGGAATGACCGCTACCCCGTGAGCATTGGCGTTCTCGAGAATCGCCGCGACCTCGGCTTCGCTCTCGGCAAAGCAGACGGCGTCTGGTTCTTCCACCGCGTGGAACCCCTCTCCACCGCAGTGCTGCTGCCGGATCGCTGTGTTGGTCGTGAAGCGGTCGCCAAGCAGCTTTGTGACCTCGTGGAGAAAGGCAGTCGGCAGCGGATGCTTCGACACTGACATTGGAAAATCCCATCGACTGTGTATGTCTGTCCTGCTCATTTGGCCGGTTGACGTGACCGGCCGGCTCGCTGTTGCGGCGCGATTATCCTTTGACCGCGCCGGCGGTCAGGCCCCGGACGAAGTACCTTCCAGACAGGACATAGACGATCAGCGTGGGAAGCGCCGCTATGAGTGCCGCCGCCATGTCGACGTTATACTGCTTGCGCCCAAGGGTTACGTTCACAACGTTGTTCAACGCGACGGTGATCGGTGAACTTCCCCCAGCCGAAAACGACACGCCAAACAGAAAATCGTTCCATATCGACGTGAACTGCCAGATGCAGCACACGACAGCGATAGGAATGGCCGTAGGCAGGGCAATGCTGAAGAATATCCTGAAGAAACCGGCGCCGTCGACCAAGGCCGCCTTGGTCAGTTCATCAGGGAACGAGACAAAATAGTTTCTGAAAAACATCGTCGTGAATGCGATCCCATAGACCGAGTGAACCAGTATGAGGCCGGCGGTGGACCCTGATAGCCGCAACATTCCAAGCACTCGCGCGATAGGCAGCAACACGGCCTGCAGCGGGAGAAAGCAGCCGAACAACATGACGGCGAAAAAGAGATCCGCTCCGCGGAATTTCCACTTCGTCAGCGTGTAACCGTTGATCGCGCCGATTGCGGTGGATACGAAAACCGCGGGGATCGTGATGATCAGCGAGTTCAGAAAGAAGGGTGAAAGCCCGACGCAGTTGGTGCCGATGCAAGCCGTGCTCCAGGCCTTCGACCACGCTTCAAACGTTATCTGTTTAGGCAGCCCGATAAGCGAGCCAGAATAGATCTCGTCCAACGGCTTGAAGGATGTGATCAACATAACCCAGAGCGGAACCAGATAGAGCGTGGCCAGAACAGCCAGGCACCCATACACAAACAGCCTGCCGCCGTGGCGCTCCAGCTTGCGCATTCTAGTGCTCATTGCTGGGCTTCCGAAGTTCGGTGTAAAGATACGGGACCATGATCGCCACCACCGCGGCCAGCATCATCATCGCGCTGGCTGCGCCGACCGCCATCTGGTTCCTTTCGAACGTTGCCGAAAACATGAACATTGACGGCATCTCCGTTGCTCCGCCAGGCCCTCCATTCGTCAAGGCGAACGTCAGGTCGAACGTTTTGATAGCTATCTGTCCAAGCAAGACGATCACGCTTAGAAAAGCCGGGCGAAGCATCGGCACGACAACGCTGACATAGATACGGACCTGAGAAGCCCCCTCCATCTGAGCGGCTTTTATTATCGAGTTGTCGATGCCTCTGAGGCCGGCGAGAAAGATGGCCATCGCAAAGCCCGACGACTGCCATACCGCGGCGATGACAATGGTGTAGAGCGCATAATTCGGGTTCACCAGCCAGTCGAAGGTGAAGGAGGTCCATCCCCAATCACGAACCAATTTCTGAAGGCCGAGACCCGGGTTGAGAACCCACTTCCAGGCAACGCCGGAAACGATGAAGGACAGCGCCATCGGATACAAGAAGACAGTTCTCAGAAAGCCCTCCGCGCGGATGCGCTGATCGAGGAGAATTGCGATAAAGAGACCAAAGAGGGTGGCGATCGAAAGGTAGAGTGCCGAGAAGACAAACAAGTTCTCAACGGCTACGTGCCATCTGGGCGTCGACCAAAGGCGGATATATTGCTCCAGCCCCACAAAGTCGTAGATCGGCATCACCTTGGATGAACTGAACGAGACACTGGCGGTCCAGGCGATGAAACCGTAGATCGCTACAAGGATAACCATGCCGCTCGGAGCCAGCACGAGCTTGGGCAACTGGGCGGCAAGGTATCGCTTTATCGCAGTCATCGGAATCATTCGTCTCCTGGATCTGCCAAGCCAATAGTTGCTCAGGCAGCAGGCGGGCCCGGAAGGCCCAACGACAGCCTTCCGGTCATCGTGGCTAGCACTTAGCGCGCGTTGTTGATCTCGTCCGCAAGGAGGGTCACTGCGTCCTGGGCGCTCATGTCCGACACGAAGAACTTCGCTGCGACTTCCTTGAAAATCGAGGCGAACTGGGGTTCGGCAGCATAGCCGCCGGACAGAGTGCCAAGGAACGATTTGTGCTCGATCGAGGCCTTGAGGTCCACGGCAGCCTGCTTGGCGCAGTCGTCGAACTTCGACATGTCGACATCAAGCCGAGGTGGAATGGATCCTTTGATCAGGTTGAACTTGATCTGCACTTCCGGATCGAGAAGCACCTTGACCAGTTCGTCCTGCGCGGCTCGCAGGCTCGGATCGGTGGTTTCGAACATGCTGAACGAGTCCATCGCCCAAAGGAAATTCGGCGTCGACGTTGGGGTCGGGAAACAGAGGAAGTCGACACCGGGCTTCAGACCCTTGGCCAGGAATTCGCCTTTTGCCCAGTCGCCCATAACCTGCATACCGGCCTTGCCACTCGCGACCATCTCCGTCGCCACGGCCCAGTCGCGACCCACGAAGTTGTCATCGACCAGCCCTCTCACCTGGCGCAGCTTTTCGAACACCTTGACCATTTCGGGGCTGCGAATGGCCTTGTCGTCCACCTTGAGCGCGACTTGCGTGTAGAATTCCGGTCCATTCAAATCCACGATCAGGCTGTCGAAGATTTTGGCGATCTGCCATGGCTCGTCGCTGGCCGCCAGAGGGATGATCCCAGCCTTGCGGAGTTTCTCGCCCGCCGCAATCAGTTCGTCCCAGGTCTTGGGAACTGAAACGCCTGCTGCGTCGAACGCCTTTTTATTGGCCCAGATCCAGTTCGAACGAAGCAAATCGATCGGCACCTCGACCCACTTGCCGCCGGGGGCCGCCAGGCGCCTGTAGTCGGCCGGAAGCGACTGAACGCCACCGCTCGCGGTCTCCAGATCGGTCAGGTCCCTCAAGACGCCTTCCTTAGCCCAGGTCGCTGCGTCGAACCCAAGCATCTGCATTGCCCCAGGCGGGTTGCCAGCCACGATGCGAGCGCGGAGCGACTGCTCGGCGTTCGCGCCATTTGCACCTCCTATGGCGGTGTCCTTCCAGACGACGCCGCGCTTTTCTAGCTCTTGCTTGATCGTGTTTACGGCAGCCACCTCACTGTCAGACACCCAATGGTGAATGACCTCGATAGACTTGTCCTCAGCGTGGGCTGCCGCAGAAACCATGCTGCACATGGCTGCGCCCAGTAACAAAAACCGACTACGCATTTCCTCTCCCATTATCTCCGAATTGCGATGCGTACTGGCGCTCAGGCCCTGTGTCCCAGCTTCCGCCCGGTGATCTCGCATCGCGTTTTCCGCTCACCGGTACCGAGGTTCATACAACGAAACAACGCCAGCAATTGCGCACTTTGCAAGAAACTGACGCTATGTGATGCACAAAGGCCGTTGGTGCTGCGATGCCCCAAATCTCAGCCGGGACCGCTCATCGAGATTCCCCTTGACAAGGCGTCTACGGTCGCGCGATTTTGCGACAGTCGATATCGTATTTCACTGAATGAAACAGCGCCCGTGCTCAAGCCCGTCATCGATACGGGGAACGAGTGGTCCCAGCTTGTTTCGCAACAACCCCTCTCACCAGGAACTGCAAAAAATGGTTGAAGCACTAAGGCGCGAAGAAGTTCGAGGCGTCATTACACCAATCGTGACGCCGTTTAGTCGCGATGAGACAATCGATCTCGATTGCTTTGCACGCGAACTTTCGTTCATGGAGGCATCTGGCATCGAGGTGATCATCATTGGCGGCAGCACTGGATCCGGTAACGAGCTGAGCGCCGAGGAACTGGCGTCCTTGACCGGCACGGCGACGAGCAAGAGCAATCTGCGCGTCATCGCCGGCATCATCCCGGACGCGACCAAGGACGCCATTCACCGGGCTCTGCTTGCAAAACAGGCGGGGGCCGCCGCGTTGCTGCTCTGCCCGCCGACTTACAATGGCATGACAGACGAGTCGGCGCTTGCCTTTATCACAGATGTGGCAGCCGCATCCGAGCTGCCAATAGTCTTTTACGATCACTTCAATTACTCCGTCGAACTCTTGAAGAAGGTCGCTCGATTGCCCGAAGTAATTGCTATAAAGTGCGTCTTCCACAACATTGGAGAGCTTGTGCAGACTGTCGGCGATCACGTGACGGTAGCTGCCGGTTACGATCCGATCACACTTGCTGGCTATGTGATGGGCGCGGAGGCTTCGATCTGCGGTATTCACGCCGTATTGCCGAAGCAGAATGTCGAAATCTATCGGGCGTTCAAAGATGGCAATATCGCCGAAGCCATGCAGTTGACCAAAGCCATCGGCCCGATCTGCCGAGAAGTCAGTCAGGCGACCAATTTTCCCACCCGCATAAAATATGCGATCAGCCTGCTTGGCCGGGATGTCGGGACGCCCATCCGTCCGCTGGACCGGATTGGCGAAGCTGATAAAGCGGCTATCGAGGACGCTCTCATGGTCGCCGGATTGCGGTAGCCATTTTTGCTGGCGGGGGAGGTAGATGGTCCCGCTTCGCCAAAGTCTGCACTTTTCACTCGCGATGGGGTCCGACCCTTAAGGGCGAGGGCCGGCATCTCTTTTGCCGGCGAATCCAATTGCCCGCGACAGCTGCCCGGTAACCTCGACCAGATGAGTCCCAACGGACGAAATCGCATCGTCAACAATGCGGGTCGTCGGACCGGAGATACTGATTGCTCCGATCGGGCGACCGGAGGCATCGAATATCGCTGCCCCGACACACCTGCTTCCGATCGTTGCCTCTTCATTGTCCACGGAGTAACCCAGTTCGACGATCTCCGGCAACTCGGCCAGAACCTTGGCTGCACTGGTCAATGTCCGCGGGGTGTAACGGTCAAAACTGCATCGCTGCAGCAATCGGCTGGCCTCGTCGCGATCGAGCCAGGCCAATATGCTTTTGGACAGGGATGATGCATGCCATGGATTTACGGAACCGACCGCCCCGCCCTGCCTCAGCATCTGGGTTGTCTCAATGCTGTCCACGACGACGACTTCCTGCCGGACAAGCAGTGCCAAGTTGATGGTTTCGTTGAAATGTTCATACAATTTCTGCAGATAAGGGCGCGCCACGGCGCGAATGTCACGGCGATGCAGGGCCTTCTGTCCCAGCATGAACAGGTCGATACCCAACGTGTAGCCGTTCCCATCCACACGCTCGATGACCCCATGGCCGACCAGGCTTGCCAGGTATCGCAACGTCGTTGGTTTACCGAGGTCAACCTCCCTTGCGATCGCGGATAAAGACAGCGGTCCTTCCGCCTTCTCCAGGACGCGCAGTATCGCCATAGTCCGATCGACCGCGTCGAAACGGACTTTCTCGGTCAGATTTTGTGATGGTTCTGTCAACTAGCAAACTCCGAATGAGGCGCATGTGCAGATGCCAGCAAACAAAACTGGCCAGAGCCAATGCCAGCAAGCGCTTAATCAGAGATGTTCAGTGCTGAAGCATTCCCGCTGCCCGCAATGCACAGGGCGGAAGGCACCGACAGTGGGTCAAGCGACTCGTATTTTACACCTGCCAAACAACGATATCACCCACCGAAACATGGGGCAACACAGACAAACGAGGTCCACGATCGCCTGACCGCCACCCGAGGCGCCGGGCGCAGGCCTGTGCCTCTCTATCGGTTATCGCAGCGCGGCCGTTAGCGCTTCAAGCCGAGACAGCGTTCGAGAGACCCGCGAACTCGGCACTGTTGCCGAAGATTTGCTCAATCTGCTCCGGGAGCAGAACACCCTCGTCTTCAACGACCTGACGCAAATTTCTCTTGCCTGCCAAAGCGCGTTTTGACAGTTCCGCAGCCTTGCTGTAGCCGATGAGCTTCGCCAACGGCGTGGCCAAGGCAAGGGATTGGTTCAGCAAGGCTTTGCAGCGATCCTCGTCGACTTCGATCCCGTTCACGCAGCGCTCTTTGAAAATCCGCATTCCTCTTGTCAACAACCGCATGGATTGTAGGATGTTCAATACGATCACCGGCTCCATTGCATTCAACTGGAGCTGCCCGGCGCTTGCAGCGAGCGTCACGGCAAGATCATTTCCAATGACCTGGAAACTGAGCTGGTTCATCATCTCAGGAATGACGGGATTGATCTTGCCCGGCATGATGGAAGAGCCGGCCTGTACCGGAGGCAAGCGAATCTCTCCGAGGCCGCCAAGGGGTCCGCTGCTCAGAAGACGCAGATCGTTGCAGATCTTGGTCAGCTTGACCGCAATGCGCTTCAGCATACCTGAAAAGGAAACGAAGCCGCCTGTGTCCGACGTCGCCTCGATGAAGTTGCGGGCAGCAATAAGCTGAATGCCTGATATCTGGGACAGATGAGTGCAAGCGATGTCGGGGAACTCGCGCGGCACGTTGATCGAGGTGCCGATCGCCGACCCCCCGAGGTTGATTTCCAGCAACAATCTCGCGGCCGACTGGAGTTGGACAATGTCCTCGTCAATGAGTTCCGCAAAAGCTTCGAACTCTTGCCCGACCCTCATGGGCACAGCATCCTGAAGCTGGGTCCGGCCGACCTTAAGCGCGTTGGCGTGTTGGAGCGCCTTCGCGCGAAAGGCATCGCGCAAGTTGGCTTGTGCCGAGACGAGCCCGTCGCAGGCTCGCAAAACCGTCAGGCGGATCGCGGTGGGATATACATCGTTGGTCGACTGGGAGAGGTTTACGTCATCGTTGGGGTGCAGCTTTGCGTAGTCGCCAACTTTGGCGCCGAGCTTGATCAGGGCCAGGTTCGTCACGACCTCGTTAATATTCATGTTAGTCGACGTACCGGCTCCGCCCTGCATCATGTCGACGGGGAAGTTCTCGTCGATCCCCCTCAGTTCGATGAGCTCGTCGCAAGCGTCTGAGATGGCCTGCGCCTTTTCAGCCGAGAGCAATCCGAGTTCCATGTTTGCAAGACCAGCAGCCTTTTTCACCATCGCCATCGACTGGATGAGCTCGGGAAAATCCTTGAGCCGCAGTCCGGAGACGTCGAAGTTCTGTTCTGCCCGGCGGGTATGCACGCCGTAGAGCACGTGGCCCGGAATAGCTAGCTGTGAGCTTTCGGGAGGTTGTCCATTCGGACCGGACCGAGGAGACTGGAGTTACCACGCTTCAGCATCCATCGGAGGATCCGAATGAACATCCATAAGAATGCCCGTCTCACACCGCTGCG
>NZ_SADT02000088.1 GCF_004016445.2 Mesorhizobium sp. M2E.F.Ca.ET.219.01.1.1 | reverse complement strand
TGCGCCTTGACGCCAAGCTTGTCGGCGATCGCCTTGGCGATTTCGACGTCGAAGCCGACCAGCGCTCCGGATGCATCATGGTAGGTGAAAGGCGCGTAAGTGCCTTCCGTACCGACCTTGATGACGCCGGCCTGCTTGATCTGGTCGAGATTGGCGCCGGCATGGCCCGATGCGACCGCCAGGATCGTCTCGAAGATGATCGGCGGGTCGTCGAACTGGAAGCAGTAGCCCTGGGCGCCGAGCCGCACGCACTGTTTCAGGATGCCGATGTCATGGTCGTTGGAGAAGACCGTGATGCGCACATCCAGCTTGCGGCTCTGGATTTCGGCGAGAATGTCGGCGCCGTCCATGTCGGCAAGCTTCCAGCCGATGACGGCGAC
>NZ_SADT02000087.1 GCF_004016445.2 Mesorhizobium sp. M2E.F.Ca.ET.219.01.1.1 | reverse complement strand
AGAACGGCGAGATGACGAGGATGCGGACGATGCCTTGTCCCCACATCGGCTGGTCGATGAGCATCGCCAGGAGGATGCCGCCGACCACCGTGATCACCAGCACGCTGACGACGATGGTCAGCGTGTTGAGAATGGCCGCAAAGAATGCCGGGTTGGAGTAGAACAGCTTGTAGTTGGAGAACCAGACAAAACCGTCGCGGATCGGGTTCAGCGGATTGTATTGCAGGAACGAGAACCAGAGCGTGAAGGCAAGCGGCACGATCATCCAGACGAACAGTAGGATCACCGATGGCGCCATCATGAAGCGGGCAAGCGAACGGGTCTGCTGAGTAGCCATGACGGTCACCCTCCAAATGTCAGCCGGATTTTAGAGTTGTTTC
>NZ_SADT02000086.1 GCF_004016445.2 Mesorhizobium sp. M2E.F.Ca.ET.219.01.1.1 | reverse complement strand
CATCGGCGCCGTCTACCAGCCGCTGTTCACCGCCTTCGGCCCGAAGGCCATCGAGCACCGCCTGGAATACAGCGCGGCCAAGGTGGTGGTGACCAATCCGGCCAATCGCGGCAAGCTCGACGAGGTCGCCAACCTTCCACGGATCGCCACCATCCTCGGTGCGGACGATGCCTTGCGTCAGGGCGACATCGATTTCCGCGCCGCCCTGGCCGCCGCTTCGCCGGCCTGCGAACCGGTGATGCGCCGGGGCCAAGACCTGTTCATGATGATGTCGACTTCCGGAACGACGGGCCTGCCCAAGGGCGTGCCGGTGCCGCTCAGCGCTCTGATGGCGTTCGGCGCCTATGCGCGATGCGATCGGCCTGCGCCCCGACGACATCTT
>NZ_SADT02000085.1 GCF_004016445.2 Mesorhizobium sp. M2E.F.Ca.ET.219.01.1.1 | reverse complement strand
CTGGAAGCGCAGCCAGTCGGCGACCTGCTCCGGCAGCTTCTTCCAACGCTGCGGATCGTCCAGCATGGCGCGCACCTGCTCGGCGAGATAGGTCGAAAGCGGAAACTTGCCGCCGCCATAGTAGGGCACCTTGGCATCGCTGCCGGGCGCGTTCGACACGAAGCATTCATTCTCGCGAATGCCTTCGAAGCGCAGCACCTTCCCGGCAAACATGAAGGTATCGCCATGGGTCAGCGTCTCCAGGAACGCCTCCTCGATCTTGCCGAGGACCCGGCCGCCGCGCGAAGCCGACCCTTTGCTGCCGGCCTGCACGTAGCGCACGTTGAGCGCCGGCACCTCGATGATGGTGCCGACGTTCAGCCGGTACTGCTGGGCGACGCGAG
>NZ_SADT02000084.1 GCF_004016445.2 Mesorhizobium sp. M2E.F.Ca.ET.219.01.1.1 | reverse complement strand
AGCTGGACCTACACCGCCGACAACACCCAGGCCGCCATCCAGCAGCTCGGCGCCGGCGACACCATCACCGACAGCTTCACCGCCGTCTCCTCCGACGGCAGCGACAGCCAGCTCGTCACCGTCACCATCCATGGCACCAACGACAGCGCGGTGATCGGCGGCGTCTCGACCGACGACGTCACCGAGGACAATGGCGCCGACGGCATCGTTGCCGGCAACCTGACAGCCGACGGACTGCTGACCATCACCGACGTTGACGCCGGCGAGGCCAATTTCACCACCCAGGCCGCCACCGCCGGCAGCAACGGCTATGGCACCTTCACCCTCGCCGCCGACGGCAGCTGGACCTACACCGCCGACAACACCCAGGCCGCCATCCAGCAG
>NZ_SADT02000083.1 GCF_004016445.2 Mesorhizobium sp. M2E.F.Ca.ET.219.01.1.1 | reverse complement strand
TTGACGACCAGCGACATCATTGAACTCTTGCGCTCTCCGGCCTTGTAAGCCATCAGCGCGTGGACCAGATAGTCGTACTTCTGCCCGGCGATATTGGGCGTGTAAGACATTTTGCCGAGGCCATCCGTGCCGTGGCACATTTGGCATTGCACCATGACTTTCCGGCCGGCGATGCTGTCGCCTGCTGCCTGCGCAAATGATGAGTTGACCACGAGGGCAGCCAGGCCAAGGATCAAACCACGCATAGCTATGCTCCGTGCATGCTCCATCGTCCGTGGCCTTAGGTCGGACGACGAGGCACCCTACACCCGGCGAGGCTGCGTAGCGAGCTATATTAGCTGTAGCTTGATTACACTCACTCGAAGTGATCCAGTGCCGACCTCTCCC
>NZ_SADT02000082.1 GCF_004016445.2 Mesorhizobium sp. M2E.F.Ca.ET.219.01.1.1 | reverse complement strand
ATTGCAAGCAGCACATTGGCGGCCGCAACGTTGCGGATTCCGATGAGGGCTTGGTAGTCAGGTGAATCATGCATGGCCTTGAGAGACGCCATATCGGCAAACTCAAGCACGACGAGCCGGTCCGGCTGCCACGAGCCCGCAAGGGCCTCAACGCTTCGAGCACGCAACAGCAACTTGCCTCCGAAGCGATCGACGGCAGCCAAGGCCTTTATGCGATATTCCTCGTATGCCGCTGGATCCGCGATCTTGTGCTCAGCAATCAGATAGGCTGCCATGATGCCTTCTCCTCTGAAAGTCGCGACGTTAACACAATCGAGCCATAGAGCGGAACGCGCTTCTGAACAGCTCGTCCTATCTCGCTGACTCATAAGGAATTTCGATCACCATC
>NZ_SADT02000081.1 GCF_004016445.2 Mesorhizobium sp. M2E.F.Ca.ET.219.01.1.1 | reverse complement strand
GACGCGCTGGAGAAGACCAGCCTGCCGCTGGAGGAGGTGCGCGAAGCGGTCGCCGCCACGGCCAAGGTCGGGCTGATCGTGCTCGACGCCTGCCGCAGCGATCCCTTCGCAGGCGCGGGCAGCGAGGGGCGTGGCGCGACGTCGCTGGCCAAGGACGCAGCCGACAAGGTCCGGCCGGGCCTCGGCCGCGTCGGCCGGGCGGAGAACATCCTGTTCGCCTTTGCCGCCGCCCCCGGCGAGACGGCCGCCGACGGAACCGGCCAGAACTCGCCCTTCACCGCGGCGCTGACGAAATATCTCGGCACCGACGGGCTCGAAATCCGCTCGGTGCTGACGCTCGTGCAACAGGAAGTCTACGACCTCAGCCGCGGCAGGCAGCTTCCCTATG
>NZ_SADT02000080.1 GCF_004016445.2 Mesorhizobium sp. M2E.F.Ca.ET.219.01.1.1 | reverse complement strand
AGGACGGGGGCGGCTTCGCTGAACATCGCCATTCTCACGGCCGTTCCGGGAAACGCGCCGCGCCTGAAGGTCCCGGCGAAATCGGCCGACGGCCCTTCGGGTTCGAGGGCGGGCGCAAAGCATGAAAAGCGGTGCTCGATGCCGGCGAGGCCGGCCATGCGTTCGAATATTCTCCTGCGATCGGAGGCCAGCATCGAGGCTGCGTAGCGCAGGTAGAACTGGTGGACGTCGTGCTGCGGCACCGCCGTCGCGATCCGGTTGATATAGGCGTTGGCGGACACGTTTCTGCCTCCCTGGGCTCGGGCGCGATGCGCGCTGTGCCGGAGGGATTTCCGCTACTGACAGGCGCCAGGCGTTGAGCGTTGCCTATTCGATAAACGTTTCGAAAAA
>NZ_SADT02000079.1 GCF_004016445.2 Mesorhizobium sp. M2E.F.Ca.ET.219.01.1.1 | reverse complement strand
CGAGAAATCCGGCGCGCGGTCGAGCGAAGCCAGGCCAGCCTCGATACGCTCCGCCAGAGGAAGGCTGTGAGGCACTGTCTCGACCGGCGCGGATTCGATCCAGATCGGGTGCGAACGCACAACCATTTCGGGCGCCGAGGTCCGCAGCTGCGCCGCGTTGAAGTCCGCGACCACGACGCCGATCGGCAGGTCCTGACGGGCGGGGATGACGACGAAGCCGGCGCCGGCGGCGGCCAGCAGGCGCAGCTCGATCAGATCCCAGGGCTTCAGATTGTCGGAGAGCGAGATGGCGCAAAAGTCGTGGCCGAGCGGGGCGCCGATGCGGGCGGCGACGGCAAGCATGGCGGTGACGCCGGGAACGACCGCAAGGTCGATCGCGCGCCATTCCGTC
>NZ_SADT02000007.1:441589-565957 GCF_004016445.2 Mesorhizobium sp. M2E.F.Ca.ET.219.01.1.1 | reverse complement strand
AGCTTTCGTCGCGCCTGCTTCTCGGCACGGCTCAGTATCCTTCGCCGGCCATCCTTGCCGATGCAGTCAAGGCATCGGGCACGTCGGTGGTGACCGTCTCGTTGCGGCGTGAGATGGCGGGCGGTAGGGCCGGCGAACAATTCTGGTCGTTGATCCGCTCGCTGGGCGCCAGAATCCTGCCCAATACCGCCGGCTGCCTTTCCGTCAAGGAAGCCGTCACCACCGCGAAAATGGCGCGCGAGGTCTTCGGCACCAACTGGATCAAGCTCGAAGTGATTGGCAATCACGACACGCTACAGCCGGATGTGTTCGGTCTGGTTGAAGCCGCCCGCATCCTGTGCGAAGACGGTTTTGCGGTATTCCCTTACACCACCGACGACCTTATTGTCGCAGAGCGGCTGCTTGCGGCGGGCTGCAAGGTCTTGATGCCCTGGTGCGCACCGATCGGTTCCGCCCTCGGGCCGATCAACATCATGGCGCTGCGCTCGATGCGCGGATATTTCCCTGGCGTCCCGCTGATTGTGGATGCGGGGCTCGGACGGCCGTCGCACGCGGCCACCGTCATGGAACTCGGCTTTGACGCCGTGCTCCTGAACACAGCAGTCGCCAAGGCGGCATATCCGGTCGGCATGGCGCGTGCTTTCGGTAAGGCGGTCGAAGCCGGTCGTGAAGCCCACGCATCGGGTCTTCTCGAGCCGCGCGACGTCGCCGTGCCATCGACGCCGACGATCGGCAGGGCCGTTCTTTCATGAATCTCGATCCCTTCTACCTAATCGTCGACAGCGCCACCTGGATCGAAAGGTTGGCGCCGCTCGGCGTCAAGCTGGTTCAGCTTCGCATCAAAACGATGGATGAAACCGGGCTGCGCGCGGAGATCCGCAGGTCGAAGGCCTTGTGTGTCCAACACAAAAGCCAGCTCATCATCAATGATCATTGGCGGCTGGCGATCGAGGAAGGCTGCGACTTCGTTCATCTCGGCCAAGAGGATTTGCAGACCGCCGACCTCTCGCGGATAAGGGCGGCCGGTGTAAGGCTCGGACTGAGCACCCATGATGATATCGAACTGGAAACGGCTATGGCCGCCAGGCCCGACTATATCGCGCTCGGCCCCATCTATCCAACCATTCTGAAGAAGATGAAATGGGCGCCGCAAGGGGTCGAACGGATCAGCGGATGGAAGCGCCGGGTCGCACCGGTTCCTTTGGTCGCCATTGGTGGCCTCAACCCTGACCGACTCGACGGTGTCTTTGCGGCCGGTGCGGACAGCGCGGCGGTGGTCACCGACATCACATTGAATGCCGATCCCCAAGCGCGCACGCGAGAATGGATCGAAAAGACAGATCGATGGCGCTGAGGCGAGAACCGCATGTGCTTGTCGTCGGCGGATCCGACTCCAGCGGCGGAGCCGGAATTGCGCGCGACATCGAAACGATCTCTTCGATTGGCGTGCGGACATGCCTTGCGGTCACCGCGCTGACGGTGCAGACGCACGAAGCCGTCATGGAAATCCATCCTTCGCAACCCCGCCTGGTGGCCGATCAGATGCGCGCCGCGCTGCAAGCCAACGAGGTGGCTGCCGTCAAGATCGGCATGCTGGCGACGGCCGAGATCATCGTTGCCGTTGCCGCAGTGCTGCGCGAGAATCCGCAGGTGCCGGCGATACTGGACCCGGTGCTGGCCTCGACATCAGGCCGGACGCTTCTGGAAGCCGGCGCCACCGCCGTCATGAAGCGGAATCTGATGCCGCTTTGCCGCCTGGTCACACCCAACCTCATCGAGCTGGCGCTCCTGGTTGGCTCGGAACTGGCAGTGGATGACGACGGCGCACTGTTGCAAGGCCACGAATTGCTGGCGGCCGGAGCGCAGGCCCTGCTGATCAAGGGCGGCCATGCATCGGGACCTCGATCAACCGATATTCTGTTGCGCCACGATCAAGAACCAATCCGCTTCGACACACCGCGTCTGGCTACGTCGATGCGCGGGACGGGATGCATGCTGGCCAGTGCGATTGCGGCGCATATGGCGAATGCGAGCCCACTCGAAGACGGCGTGCGCGAAGGCAAGCTGTTTGTTTTCGGGAAACTGCAGAAGAATGCAGCCATGTGAGTGATCGCTTTTGCGCCGATCACTCGCAAGAGCTGGACTGGCGACCACGCTTGTCCAACGAAAACGAGTTCAGGAGCTTTGCAAGGACCGGAAGAGCTGTCCCCTTTTTTCGGCATCTGCGGAAAAGTCTTTCAGCCAAACCCGACTATTATGGTCTTCCTGTCGTATTTCTGAATGCCATTGCACGGTAGAGTGACTGGACTTCATCGCATTCGTGGCACGGGAAGGGCAGCCGGCCATCGTACAAGCTGAGGCACCACAAGACGGCGCAGACCGTCACGCTCTAAAGAAGACGTCACTTTCCAGGGGAATCTTCATCAGGGGTCCGGCAATCGGGAGGTTCGGCCGGGTGAATGGACGACGGCTATGACTCGCTCAGGAGATAGATGGCACGATCCGGGCCAGGCACCTGCACGGATCGCCTCCCAAAAATGGCAGGCCGGTCCCGGTACCGAGACGCCGTCTCGAGATTTTCGCGGCCGTGGTGGCTTCGCCGTCTGTCGACCGCAGGGCGATGGGTGTAGCAGATGAGTGTGCGCCTGCCAGCGAAAGGGCATAGCGGCCTCCGCAAAACGGCGGCGGCTATAAAAAGCGCACTCGATGCGAATTTCGTCACGACCACCGCCTGTCCTGACGATTTTGCGAACGGCCCGCCGTCCTCGCGCGTCCCGCTCCGTCAGACTGCTCGTCGGTAAGTCCACAGCTGTGCGGGCGGGATGTTGCGGACGACGAAATCATAGTGGGACACGACATAGCGGTCGGGCATTTTGATCACCGGCGACAACGGTCCGTAAGTGATCTGAATCACAGGTCTTCCAGCAGGAATGCGGGCCAGCAAATCCTCAAGCAGGCCGACACGCTGTTCCATTGGAAAGCTCAACAGCGGCACCGCACTTATCACACAGTCGAATTGCTCCCCGCGCCGCTCGGCAAGCACTTCCTCCAACGCGAACGCATCGCCCAATCGAAAATCCACGCCCGGAAAGGCTCGCGTCAGGCGCTCATAGAAATCCTTGGAATACTCGACCGAAACCAGTTGTTGCGGCTTGATGCCTCTTTCCAGGATTGCCTTGGTAATGACGCCGGTTCCGGCGCCAAGTTCAAGAACCGGCAATCCGGATGCCGGATCGATGACGCTTGCCATACGACGCGCGGCATGAACGGACGTTGGCATCAGCGCGCCCACTCGTTTCTTGTCCTTCTGCCAGCCCTTGAAGAATTGCACTTCTTCTTCGAACTTCCTGCCGAGGCGCTCCTTCAATCGAAACACCATATCCACTCCCTGCTCCGGCCATTTGTCTGGGTCATTTTGACGACGCACCTTTGTACAAGCCTTGCGGCATTCTCAATCATGCGGCATTGGCTGCCGCGAGCAGCTCGCCTTGGCGCTGCCCGGGCAGAACTCCAACGTTATCGATAAGCCGCGTCCCGCCAAGCCAGGCGGCGACGATTAGGTGGGCCGGTCGATCCGCGGCGGAAAGCGGTGACAGGTCATGGTCTGCCCGTAGCTCGAGATACTCGACCTCGTCGTAACCGGCAGCGAGGATCGCTTGCCTGGCCTCGGCAAGCACAAGCTCGGCTGGCAATCCTGCCGACAATCGCCCGGCCGAAGCCGACAGGACTTCGGCGAGCCTTGGCGCTGCTAAGCGCTGTTCGGCCGAAAGCCTGACATTGCGCGACGACATTGCCAGGCCGTCGGCTTCACGGACCGTTGGACATGCTACAATCTCGATTGGAATGTCGAGATCGCGGACGAGCCGGCGAACGACGTGCAGTTGCTGGAAATCCTTCTCGCCGAAGAAGGCGAGATCAGCACGCGTCTGTAGAAAGAGCTTGGCGACGACGGTTGCCACGCCGTCGAAATGGCCCGGACGGAACGCGCCGCACAGGCCATCGCTCACCCCACTGACTGAGATCGTGGTGGCGAAATCTTCCGGATACATGTCCGCTGCATTTGGCGCGTAGAGCAGATGAGCGCCGAGCGGCGCAAGCTTGGCGGCATCGTCATGCTCAGTGCGCGGGTAGGCCACGAGATCGGCCGCGCTGTTAAACTGTTTCGGGTTGACGAAGAGCGTCACGATAACCCGGTCCGCCTTGGCGAGCGCGGCACGCACCAGGCTCAGATGGCCTTCATGCAAGGCACCCATGGTCGGCACGACAGCGACCTTGAGGCCATTCTGCCGCCATGCGGCCACAGCCATGCGCAACTCGGCGACGGTTCGTGCGATCGGAATGCTCATGCGCCTTCTCCACCATTGACCGTCCTTGGCGCATCGCCGAACAGATGCTCGGCGGCTGGAAAGCGGCGGTCGCGCACTTCCTGCGCATAGACCGCAATCGCCTCCCCGGCGATCTCACTGAGTTCGGCATAGCGCTTGACGAATTTGGGCCGGAAGTCGCCGAAGATGCCCAACATGTCGTCGACGACGAGAATCTGCCCGTCACAGGCCGCCGAGGCGCCGATACCGATCGTCGGGATCGCTACCTCTGCGGTGATCCGGCCGGCGAGCACCTCCGGGACCTTCTCCAGCACCAGCGCGAATGCCCCCGCTTCGCTCACGGCAAGCGCGTCGGCCGCGACGCGCTCGGCATCACCGCCTCTGCCCTGCACGCGGTAGCCGCCGAAGGTATTGACCGCCTGAGGCGTCAAGCCGACATGGCCCATGACTGGCACGCCGCGTGCAGCCAGGAAGCGGATCGTCTCGGCCATTGCCTCGCCACCTTCGAGCTTGACCGCCGCGCAGCCGGTTTCCGTCATGACACGTGCAGCATTGCGGAAGGCTTGCTCGGGGCCTTCCTCGTAGGAGCCGAACGGCATGTCGACGAGCATCAGCGCCTGCTCGAGGCCGCGGCGCACGGCCTGGCCGTGCATGATCATCATCTCAAGCGTCACGCCCAGCGTCGACGGGAAGCCGTGCAGCACCATGCCGACGCTGTCGCCGACGAGAACAATGTCACAATGCTGATCAACGAGCTTTGCGATCGCGTGGTATAGGCCGTCAGGCAGACGAGCGGAGTGCCACCCTTCCGGGAACGAATATCCGGCGGTGTGATCGCCTTGGTGTTAGCAACCGCACTCAACAAGGGCTCCTTCCCCAACGTTACCAACTATGGGTGCCGCGTTTGGCACATTTTTGTGCAGGTGCGAAGAGTAAATTCGCGATTGCGAGAAGATGACGCGCCGACATTCATCGTCAGAACCAATCAAATCGGTTTAGCTGTTTCCGCAGCTATCTCTGCCAACTCCAGGCAGTTCGGGAGCCAAGGTCAACGAGCCAATACGGGTCAGTTCCTCGGCGTCGATGCGACGACGCCGTCACAATCGAAAATGACCAGTTCATGAGATTTCTGCTGCTTCATTGGTCACCCCCGGGAAAGGACCTGCGGGCGAGATTTCAACCACATTCCTGTCGCTGACCTCGAAACGGTGCACGAGCACGCCATCGTCGTCGATCAGCGCGACGTCAAAAGCCGGCGCATCCTCGACAAAGTCTGCGTCCCTGCGCGCGAAGTGCGGAATGATTTGATGCGCAACGCCGCGGATGGCGCTGAAGGGAATGCCGCTCCAGGTGCCGCCAACATCAACGTGCACATGGCCGTGAAAAATGTGCCGGACATTGCCGGCGGCGGCGATCGCCCGCATGAGCTCTTGCCAGTTCTGCATGTTCCAAGGCTCGAAATGCGGCAGGCCGATCGGCTGCAGCGGATGATGGGCGAAGAGATAGGCAGGCGTTTTCTGTTCCTCGGCCAAGCGCGCCAGCAGCCATTCGAGCCGGCCCTGATCCAAAGCACCATGACCGAAGCCTTCCACCAATGTATCGAGAAAAATGAGGCGCCCGGCAGTCCCGTCTTGGACCGACTGAATGAAGCCATTCGCATCGCGTGGCTCTTCAGGAAATGCGCGAATAAAATTCTCGCGCCTGTCGTGATTGCCGAGCAGAAGGCGGGCGGGCACCCGCAGTTCCTGCAGCGCCTCGCGCAACAGGACGTAGGAGGCGAAATCGCCCTCGTCGGTGAGATCGCCAGTCACGACGCAAAGCTCGGCGTCGGCATGATCGCGGCTGATGCGCTCAATGGTCTTGCGAAGCCGTTGGGCAGGATCGAAGCCGAAGAGCATGGCGCGTTACCCAATTGCCCCTCACAGTCGCTTTCGAGCGATTTCGGCTGAGAGCAGAATGAAGGTTGGGCGCCACGTGCGGCTCGACATGGTAGCAGCCGTACGCAGCCAATATGCTCGCCTCCTTGGTCTCCGACGCTATTTTTCTGCCGACGCATGCGCGAGCCTTCCCGCCGGTTCGAGGGGCCGCCGATCACTGCCGCGGGCCGAACGCGCTTGACAAGATAGGGCGCGTTCACGCGGCCTTGAAAGGCACTGCCTCGGCCTGTTCAGCGCCCGTCTCTAAAGAAACTGCATGACGCCGCGCTCCAAGCGTCTTGTGGGTAAATCTCTAGTCGTGACGATCATTGCAGTCGTCCGCGACCTTCGGCCTGTCGTTTACGGCAATTGCGTCGTCACCGCATCGATTAAAATTGTCCGTGCAAGCGAGCGAGCAAGTCACCGGGTTTGGCCTGACTTCACCAGCAAGGTTGTCATTAGCCGGTGAATTTAGCGACGGTTAAAATACGAGTTTTTCGAATTGACGGGCGTTAGTTTTCAAATGCTACCCGTGCTGCATGGACGGTGGTGGTAGAATATGCGCGGCCTGGGTTGGATTAGAAGGATACGGCAGGATGAAGCTCAGCAGATGCGAGATCGTATCGCTCTGTTAGAATGCGAACTGATCATTGCTGCCTCCTCCAGAGGCAAATCCAATTTGCTGAACGCAGGGCATGAGCTTCGTTCGCAGAAGGCTCGGTTGGAGCGCCTCGAACATTGCATAGCCTCGATGTCTAAACGGCCCTAGTGCTGCTCCCGAGGACCGCCTGCTGGTCAAGGACGGCGATGTGGTCGCAATTGGGGGCTATATCGGAAATGGGGCAGACACGCGACCATGCGCTCCCACGGAGCCTTTCCGGTCATAAGCATGGTCAAATTGCGCAACCCTACTCAACCTGAAAGCTGCCAACGCATAATGGAAGAGCAATCTCTTCCGGTTTTGCCGCACATTCAGGCGCGACACGTTGTGCGAACTGTGCGCCGGTCACAATTGCGAGAAATCGTCCCTTTATCGGACACGACCATCTACGAAATGGAGCAACGCGGCGAGTTCCCACGACGCTTCAATCTGACTCCCCGCTGTGTTGTTTGGGATCTAGCAGAGGTCGAGGCCTGGGTTCAGGCAAGGCGAAACGCCTCGTCTGCCGGGACTCTCGAAACCGCCCCAGGTCCAGACGTCCGGTCGCGCAAGACGAGGCCTGTCAAATCGGATCGAGAATGATTGCCGCCCCGGCAGCCGGCTGGAGTACGGGGGTGTGCTTCTTGCCCGCTGCCCAGGCCTCAACCATGTCGGCCCATTCCTGGAGCATATGACGGCGCTGCGGCTCATATTCAGCCTTGTTATAGACACCGCGCGAAGTGCGGCTGTCTTCGTGAGCAAGGCATTTCTCGATCCAGTCGCGATTGAATCCGATCTCGTTTAGGATTGTCGAGCCAGTCCGCCGTAGGTCGTGCACTGTAAAGGGCGCAAGCGGCATTTCTTGTCTTTTTGCGCGGTCGACAATGGCCATTGTGACACGATTGAAGGTGGCGCGCGACATGGGTTCGTCGGCGTCATAGCGAGATGGCAGCACATATCGGGAGTTCGCTGCGCAAGTCTTGAGCGCAATCAGGATATCGAGGGATTGGCGGGACAGGTAGACGTTATGCGGCTTTTTCCGTTTCATTCGCTCTTTGGGAATGCTCCACACAGCGTTCTCAAAATCGACCTCGTCCCAAGTCGCGTCCAGCAGCTCACCCTTCCGAACCATCGTGAGCAGGATCAGCTTTAGGCCCAGCCGTATCGTCGGCAATGTTGGCACATGTTCCAACTCAGTCAGCACGATGCGGATTTCTGCTGGGGACAATGCTCGGTCTTTTGCCTCGAACGTGGCGATCGAAGCCGGTCCTACCTCGTCCGCTGGATTGGCAATCTTCTCGCCGTGCAGAATGGCATGGCCATAGATTTGCTTAACAATATCCCGGACGTGAATGGCTGTTGCCGGCGCGCCACGGTCCCGCACCTTTGCGCAGAGCGCCCGCAAGTCGCCAGCTGTTACTTCTGTGAGGAGCCTTTTGTCCCAGATTGGCAAGATGTCTCGATCGAAGATGGCCTTGCGCATTGAGCGCGTGCTATCCGCCATCTTGGCCTCCTTAAACCAGGCCCGGCCGGCATCGCCGAAGGTGGCCATTGCAGATAGGCGCCGCTTTTTACGCTGCTTTTCATGCGCCGGCGATTGTCCGGTTGCCACCATTTTTCGGGCCGCAATGCAGCGGTCACGCGCCTCTGCTAGCGAGATGCCACCCTCACCATAGCGGCCCAGCGTGACTGTCTCTCGCCTTCCATTCATTCGGTAGTCGTAGCGGAACGAGATCTGCCCGGCCGTGGACACGGTGGCGTACATACCGTCACGATCAGCAACTTTGTATATTTTGTTTTTAGGTTTCAGCTTCTTAAGTGCAATGTCGGTGAGCATGGCGAGGGCAATCCGAGCGCGTGGCCGCATATTCAGCGCCCGATTTTACCGTCATCGATTGTACCGTCAAGGTTTGAAAATTTCTCTTGTAGTTCAATAGCTTACCTAAATTTTAGCTAGCCTTCTAGGAAATCAGGCGGTGACGGTATCGGTCTCGAGCGAGAATGATGAGGAAAGCGATACCGTCAGGTCTACCGCCAAATGATTCCGCTTGCGGGCGATAGTCAGCGATAGGAAAAGAGATGAAAAAGATTACATTTCAACATGTTAAGTGGCTGGCGCCGATAGCCACCAAATGCTGGCGAACGACCGAGCTTTATTCCCACTCAATCGTACCCGGCGGCTTCGAGGTCACGTCGTAGACCACGCGATTGATGCCCTTGACCTCATTGATGATGCGGGTGGCGGCCGCACCCAGGAAGTTCATGTCGTAGTGGTAGAAGTCGGCCGTCATACCGTCGACCGAGGTCACGGCGCGTAGCGCGCAGACGAACTCGTAGGTGCGGCCATCGCCCATCACGCCGACGGTCTGTACCGGCAGAAGCACGGCAAAGGCCTGCCAGATGGCGTCGTAGAGGCCGGCCTTGCGGATCTCGTCGAGATAGATGGCGTCGGCCTCGCGCAGGATTTCCAGCTTCTCGCGCGTGATGCCGCCCGGGCAGCGGATGGCGAGGCCTGGGCCGGGGAAGGGATGGCGGCCGATGAAGCTCTCGGGCAGCCCGAGCTCCTTGCCCAGCGCCCTCACCTCGTCCTTGAACAGTTCGCGCAGCGGCTCGACCAGCTTCATGTTCATGCGCTCGGGCAGGCCGCCGACATTGTGGTGCGACTTGATCGTCACCGACGGGCCGCCGGAGAAGGAGACGCTTTCGATGACATCGGGATAGAGCGTGCCCTGCGCCAGGAAATCGGCGCCGCCGAGCTTCTTCGCCTCTTCCTCGAACACCTCGATGAACAAGCGGCCGATGGTCTTGCGCTTCTTCTCCGGATCGGCCTCGCCTTCCAGCGCCGAGATGAAGCGGTCGGACGCATCGACCAGGATCAGCGGCAAATTGTAGTGCTGGCGGAACATCTCCACCACGCTTTGGGCCTCGTCCTTGCGCATCAGGCCGTGGTCGACGAGGATGCAGGTCAGCTGGTCGCCGATCGCCTCGTGGATCAGAAGTGCGGCGACCGAGGAGTCGACGCCGCCCGACAGCGCGCAGATGACCTTGCCCTTGCCGACCTGCTTGCGGATCAATTCCACCGCATGCTCGCGATAGGCGCGCATCGTCCAGTCGCCCTCGATGCCGGCGATGTTGTGGACGAAGTTCCTGAGCAGCCTGGCGCCGTCCGGCGTGTGCACCACTTCCGGATGGAACATGATGCCGTACATCTTGCGCTCGATATCGCCGAAGATGGCGAAGGGCGAGCTTTCCGACTTGCCGAGCACTTGGAAGCCCGGCGGCAGTTCGATGACGCGGTCGCCATGGCTCATCCACACCTGGTGGCGCTGGCCGGGCGCCCACAAGCCTTCGAACAGCGGGCTTTCCTTCTCGATCTCGACGAAGGCGCGGCCGAACTCGCGATGGTTGGAGCTTTCGGCGACGCCGCCCATCTGGACGCAGAGCGCCATCTGGCCGTAGCAGATGCCCAGCACCGGCACGCCGGCGTCGAAGACGATCTGCGGCGCGCGCGGGCTGCCGATGTCGGTGGTCGAGGCCGGGCCGCCCGACAGGATCACCGCTTTCGGGTTGATCCGCTTGAAGGCCGCTTCAGCCGATTGGAACGGCACGATCTCGGAAAAGACGCCGGCCTCACGGATGCGGCGGGCGATGAGCTGCGTGAACTGGCTGCCGAAATCGATGATCAGCACAGTGTCGGGCAGTACGGTGTCGGGATGATTGGCTGTCGTCATGGCGAGCCTTTAGAGAAAGAAACGAGTCGGCGCAATGGGCTGCGCGCTGCGGCTTTCCGTCCTTTTGCGCCTATGCCAGTCGGATCGCGCCGGATTCGATCGCCTGTTCCAGCAAGCCGATGGCCGCGGCCAGCTTCTCATCGATGATGTGCAGATATTCCGTCCAGTCGTTGACATGCCTGAGATCGGCCGCGCCGTCGGAAATGCCACGCAAGCCGATCAGCGGCACGCCAAAGAGCTGGCAGGCGCGCAGGCAGGCGAAGGTCTCCATGTCGACCATGTCGGCATCGATGGCGTCATAGGCAGCGCCGGTGATGATCGCGCCGCCGGTGGACAGCGTAGCGGTCTTGATGCCCGGGATGACGAACGGCAGCGGCACCGTCACCGGCAGGTCGAGGAAGGGCGTCGCGCCCTTCTCGAAGCCGAGCGGCGAAGCGTCCATGTCGCGATAGCTGACCGACACGGCCTGGTAGATTTCGGCCTGCTCCAGCTTGCGGCTGCCGGCTGAGCCCAGCGAGACGATCAGGTCCGGAAGCGCTCCCTCGGCTTTCAAGGCCGCGAGTTCCGCGCTCAGCCGCACAGCAGCCTCGACCGGACCGACGCCGGTCATCAGCGGCGTGAACAGGTTTTTCAGATGCGGGCCGTATTCGGCCTCCGCCGCCATGACGAAGAGAACGGACTTGCCCGCAATCTGGACCGCGCCCGCCATGGGATCACCCTTCTATTCCGTCGCGGCCGACAACCGTCATCATGGTGCCGGTCATGGTGGCGATCAGCTTAGCCTCGCCGTCGGCGGCGAAGGCGTAGGCCTGTCCGTCGGCAACGATGATGGTGCGGCCGGGCTTGGTCACCGAGCCGCGAAACAGGAAGCGCTCGCCCCTGCCCGGCGCCAGAAGGTTCACCTTGAACTCGATGGTCAGCACGCCGGAATTTTCCGGCATCAACGAAAAGGCCGCGTAGCCGCAGGCGGAATCCAAGGCGGTGGAGATGACGCCGGCATGCAGGAAACCGTGCTGCTGGGTGAGCGAAGCGGAATAAGGCATCTCGATCTCGATGATACCGGGCGTCACCAGGGTCAGCTCGGCGCCGATGGTGGCCATGGCTTTCTGCCGGGCAAAGGACGTCCTCACGCGTTCCTCGAAGTCGGGAGCGGGTACGATCTTGGCTGCCATGGTCTCCGCCTCACGTTTTGCTGGCGAAGCTTATTGCAGAGGCAGGCAGCACAGGCAATCTTTTATGTTGCAGCGCAGCAAAGTCGCGCGGCGCTCAGGCCGCCCTGCGCAAGGCGTGGAAATAAAACCCGTCGGTGCCACTCAGCGCCGGCGACAGCGAGATGCCACCGTTGCCGGCAATGCGCGCGGCTCCTTCATGGCCGGGGAAGCGGCTGTCCCAGAGCTGGCGATGGTCGACCGGCGCAAAGCCTTCATGGCGTTCGCGGAACGCCGCGACCTGCTCGCCGTTTTCGGCGTCGAACACCGAGCAGGTGATGTAGACCAGCAAGCCGCCCGGCTTGACGAAGGCCTGGGCCGTATCGAGGATCGCCTGCTGCTCTCCCTTTCGGGCGTCGAGCTGCCGCTCGGTCAGCCGCCATTTGGCGTCCGGGCGGCGACGCCAGGTGCCGCTGCCGGTGCAGGGCGCGTCGATCAGCACGAGGTCCATATGCCTGGTAAGCGGCTCAAGCTCCGCGGGCTTGCTGACGACCTGGATGTTGCGGTTGTGCGAGCGGCGGATGCGTTCGAAGATCGGCGCCAGCCGAACCTTCTCCGCATCATGGGCAAAGAGCTGGCCCCGATTGTCCATCTCGGCCGACAGCGCCAGCGTCTTGCCACCGGCGCCGGCGCAATAGTCGAGCACCTGCATGCCGGGCGCAGCACCCGCAAGCGCGGCGGCGAGCTGCGAGCCCTCGTCCTGCACTTCGAACCAGCCTTTCTGGAAGGCCGGTTCGGCCTGCACGTTCGGGTGCCTGCCGTCGCCGTCGATGGGTGGGATGCGGATGCCATGCGGCGCGATCGCCGCCGGCGCCGCGCCCGTACCCTGGAGTTCGGCCAGCACCTTGGCGCGATCGGCCTGGAGGGTGTTGACCCTGAGATCCAGCGGCGGACGCTGGGCGAGCGCCGCGCCTTCCTCGACCCAGGCGTCGCCAAAGGCTTGCCCGAGCAGCGGCGCGCACCAGTCCGGGACATCCGCCCGCACGGCCTCGGGCGCATCGGCAAGCCGGCGCTCGGCCGCGACCTTCAACTCGGCGGCGTTGAGCAGCGGCGGTGCGAACTTGTCGCCGTTCAGCGCTTCGTTGAGCGACTGCGCCGTTTGCCCCCACTCCAGCAGCAGCGCGCCGAACCCGATGGCGCGCGGCGTGTCCTCGCCGAACAGCCAGCCGGCCGAGCGTTTGCGGCGCAGCGCGTCATAGACGATGTTGCCGATCGCCGCGCGATCGCCGCCGCCGGCAAAGCGATGCGACAGGCCCCAGTCGCGCAAGGCATCGGCCACCGGCCGATGGCGCCGGCCGATGTCTTCAAGAACCTCTATGGCCGCCGCCAGCCTTCCGCCCAATCGCATCCCGGTTTCCGTAGCTCCTGCAAATCGGTTCCAGCCGCTCTTAAAGCCTTTCAGGCCGGGATTGAAACAATTCTATTCGGCTTGCCGGTGAAACAGGGTTTCAGCGCCACGCAATTTCCCCAAACGATTTTCCCATCGCAAGCGGCGCCGCGGGAAAAACAAGAACAACCGATCAGAATATGAAAGGTCTCTAATGTCTTTAAGTGACATGCACAAGCAAGCCTGCCGGCTTGACCTCTCAGCTTTCCAAGTGTTTCCGGCAGGAATACTCTTCCGACAGTGATTCGCGACGCGGTTAACGCGGTTTCGACGGATCCTATGAGGAGAGGGCAATGAAGACTTATCTGGCGGAAGTTCTCGGCACGTTTTTGTTGGTGTTCATCGGCACGGCCTCCGTGGTCACGGGCGGTTTCGGCGGCGCGCTGCCGCTCGGACAGGAAGGCATCGGCCTGGCGTTCGGCATCGGCCTGATCGCCGCGGCCTATGCGATCGGCCCGATCTCGGGTGCGCATCTCAATCCGGCGGTGACGCTCGGCGTGTTCCTGGCGGGGCGGATGCCGGCCAAGGACGTCGTTCCCTATTGGATCGCGCAGATCATCGGCGCCATCATCGCGTCGCTGGCGCTGTGGATCATCGTTTCCGGCCAGGCCGGCGGCCACACCGGCGGCTTCGGCGCCAATGGCTGGGATGAGGCGAAATGGGGCATGAGCTCGGCCTTCCTGTGGGAGTTGATCGGCACCTTCACCTTCGTCACCGTGATCCTCGGCGTCACCAACGCCAAGCACACCACCGCCTTCGCCGGCCTGGTGATCGGCCTGACGCTGGCCGGCCTGCACTTCGCCATCATTCCGGTCACCGGCACCTCGCTCAACCCGGCGCGCTCGATCGGCCCGGCGCTGTTTTCGGGGGGTGCTGCGCTCAGCCAACTCTGGCTGTTCATCGTCGCGCCGCTGATCGGCGGGGCGATTGCCGGCGTCGTGGCCAAGGCCGGCATCTTCGAAAAAGACTGACAGCTCCGGAGAGACGCAAAAAAGGCGCGGGCATGACCCGCGCCTTTTTCTTGGGAGGTACGACCTTACTTCGCGATGTCGAAGCGGTCGGCGTTCATCACCTTCGTCCATGCCTTGACGAAGTCCTTGACGAATTTCGCCTTGGCGTCGCTTGAACCATAGACCTCGGAGAGCGCGCGCAGCTGCGCGTGCGAGCCGAAGATGAGGTCGGCGCGGGTGCCGGTCCACTTCACTTCCCTGGTCTTGCGGTCGCGCGCTTCGTAGACCTCATCGGAATCCGGCTCGGAGCCGGCCGCCGGATCCCAGACGGTCGCCATCGATAGCAGGTTGACGAAGAAGTCATTGGTGAGCTGGCCCGGCCTGTCGGTGAAGACGCCGTGCTTCGAGCCGCCGGCATTGGCGCCGAGCACGCGCAAGCCGCCGACCAGCACAGTCATTTCCGGCGCGGTCAGCGTCAACAGCTGGGCGCGGTCGACCAGCATCGCTTCGACCGACATCGGCAGCTTGCCCCGGCTGTAATTGCGGAAGCCGTCGACTTTCGGCTCCAGCGGTGCGAAGGAGTGGACGTCCGTCTGCTCCTGAGAAGCGTCCATACGGCCCGGCGTGAACGGCACCTTCACCTCGGTGCCGCCGTCTTTCGTCGCCTTCTCGACCGCGGCGGCGCCGCCGAGCACGATGAGGTCGGCCAGCGAGACCTTCTTATCGCCGCTCTGAGCCGCATTGAACTCCTTCTGGATCGTTTCGAGCTTGCCCAGCACCTTAGCGAGCTGAGCCGGCTCGTTGACCTCCCAGTCCTTCTGCGGCGCCAGACGGATACGGCCGCCATTGGCGCCGCCGCGCTTGTCGGAGCCGCGGAAGGTCGAGGCCGAAGCCCAGGCGGTCGAGACCAGCTCGGAGACCGAGAGGCCGGAAGCCAGGATCTTCGCCTTTAGCGAAGCAATGTCGGTCTCGCTGACCAGCTCATGATCGATGGCCGGAATCGGATCCTGCCAGATCAGTTCTTCCTTCGGCACGAGCGGGCCGAGATAGCGCACGACCGGGCCCATGTCGCGGTGGGTGAGCTTGAACCAGGCGCGGGCGAAGGCATCGGCGAACTGGTCCGGGTTCTGGTGGAACCGGCGCGAGATCTTCTCATAGGCCGGATCGAAACGCAGCGCGAGATCGGTGGTGAGCATGGCCGGCGCGTGGCGCTTGGAGGCATTGTGCGCGTCCGGAACCGTGCCGGCACCGGCGCCACCCTTCGGCGTCCACTGGTGGGCGCCGGCCGGGCTCTTCGTCAGCTCCCATTCATAGTTGAAGAGGTTGTCGAAGAAATTGTTGCTCCACTTGGTCGGCGTCGTCGTCCAGGTCACTTCGAGACCCGAGGTGATGGCGTCGCCGGCAATGCCGGAGGCATATTTGCTCGACCAGCCGAGGCCCTGCGCCTCGATGCCCGCGCCTTCCGGCTCGGCGCCCACCAGCGAGGCGTCGCCCGCGCCATGCGTCTTGCCGAAGGTGTGGCCGCCGGCGATCAGCGCCACAGTCTCCTCATCGTTCATCGCCATGCGGCCGAAAGTCTCGCGGATGTCGCGGGCGGCGGCGATCGGGTCGGGCTTGCCGTTCGGGCCTTCCGGATTGACGTAGATGAGGCCCATCTGCACAGCGCCGAGGTGGCCGCGAAGCTCACGGTCGCCCGAATAGCGCTCGTCGCCGAGCCACTTTGCCTCGGAGCCCCAGTCCACGTCCTGCTCCGGCTCCCACACGTCGGCGCGGCCGCCGGCGAAGCCGAAGGTCTTGAAGCCCATCGATTCCAGCGCGACGTTGCCGGTGAGGATCAGAAGGTCGGCCCAGGAGATCTTGCGGCCGTATTTCTGCTTGACCGGCCACAGCAGCCGGCGCGCCTTGTCGAGATTGGCATTGTCCGGCCAGCTGTTCAGCGGCGCGAAGCGCTGCTGACCGGCGCCGGCGCCGCCGCGGCCGTCGCCGATGCGATAGGTGCCGGCGCTGTGCCAGGCCATGCGGATGAAGAGCGGCCCGTAATGGCCGAAGTCGGCCGGCCACCAGTCCTGCGAATCCGTCATGACCTTGTGCAGGTCCTTGATCACCGCATCGAGGTCGAGGCTCGCGAACTCCTTGGCGTAGTCGAAATCTTCACCCATCGGGTCCGACAGATTCGACTGCTGGTGGAGCACGGAAAGGTCGAGCTGGTTCGGCCACCAGTCGCGGTTGGTCCGTGCGGATCCATGCGCCACCGGGCATTTGCCAGCGCTGTTGTCGTCGGTTTTCGCGTCCATCTTGGGTCTCCCGATTCTGCCGAGGTTTTGCCGTGGTTGAATTTTGCCGAGGTTGATTTTCCCGGAATTTCCGGGGGCAGCCATTGGCCGCGCCAACCTGGAATGATTCCAGACTAGGCCGGCCAGCCGATAAAGACAAATTGCCTTTCCTGTTTCATTTGATAGGATTTCCTTATGATTGGCCTCACTGTCCGGCAAATGCAATATTTCGACGCTCTGGCGCAGACGCTGCATTTCGGCCGCGCCGCGAAGCTTGCCGGCGTCAGCCAGCCGGCGCTTTCCGCGCAGATCGCCGAAATGGAAGAGCGGCTGAACTGCCTGTTGTTCGAGCGCGGCGGCAAGACGGTGCGCATGACCGACGAGGCGCTTGCCCTGCAGCCGCGTATCGAGCGCATTCTGGCCGACATACGTGATGTCGAGACGACTGCCCGGCGCGGCCGCCCGAGCATGGAAGGACGTTTCCGGCTGGGCATCATCCCGACCGTCGCGCCCTACCTGCTGCCGCATGTGCTCCCGGAGCTGAAAAGGCACTACCCTTCCCTCCAACTCGAGCTGCGCGAGGCGGTGACCGCGTCGCTGGTCGAGGACGCGACGTCCGGCCGGCTCGACGCCTTCATCGCGGCGTTGCCGCTCGATCAGCCGGCGATCGTCACCGAAGGGCTTTTTCCCGACCGCTTCTTCCTCGCCGTTCCCGCCGGCGACCCAGCCTTCGCCTCGCCGCCGGTGCCGCCCGAAAGCCCGGCGCTGGAGCGGCTGATGCTCTTGGAGGAAGGCCACTGCCTGCGCGAGCAGGCCTTGGCCGTCTGCGGCAATGTGCGGCCAGTGGCGATGGCAAGCTATGGCGCGACCAGCCTCACCACGCTCCTGCAGATGGTGGCGCATGGGCTCGGCGTCACCCTGGTGCCGGAAATGGCGGCAAGTGCCGCCGGCGTCATGCCGGATCTGAGGATCGTGCCGTTCCAGGAGCCGATGCCGCAGCGCATGATCTGCATGGCCTGGCGGAAGAACAAGGTGCGGCAGGACGAGTGCGTGGAACTGGCGCGGATCATACGCGGGCTGGACCGGGCGGTGCTGGCGGCGTGAAGCGCCTTTCGAGGTGTCTCCATTCCGCGCCTGAGCGACACGCTTCACGGCACAAAGATCAGAAACACATAGGTGAAAAACACCACGATATGGACCATTCCCGTCAGGAATGTCGTTCTTTCGGTGCTGAAGCTGACGCTGCATATGAAAAGGGCCAGGGCCAAAAGCACGGCATCGGAGGCCGGAAGCCCGAGCGTCAGTCCTCTGCCCGTCAGCAGGCTGGCGGCGGCGACGGCCGGTATCGTCAAGCCGATCGTGGCGCAGGCCGAGCCCATCGCGACGTTCAGGCTTCGCTGCAGCTCATTCTTGAACGAGGCGCGGATCGCCGAGATGGCCTCCGGCATCAAAACCAGTGCCGCGATCAACGCCCCCACAATGCTGTCGGCCTGGGTCACCTGATAAGCGGCGAGCGCGTCCTCCACGCTTGCTGCCACCTGCTCGGCGAGCAGGACTATGCCGATGAGCCCGCTCACCAGCAGCAGGGCGCTGACGGAAATGCTGTCGTGGGAGGCAGTTCGCATCGGCGCGTCGTGCGCCTGTCCCTGAACGAAGTCCTCCCGGTGACGGACGGTCTGGGCGAACACGAAGCTCGCATAGAGCAGCACCGAAAGAACGCTGACGAAACCAAGCTGAGCCGCCGAAAACGTGCCGGGATCCGTGGCTTTTGTGTAGGTCGGCAAAATAAGCGTCATCACGGTCAGCGCGATCAGAACCGACAGGTAAGCGCTGGTGCCTTGCCGAAGGATCGCCTGCTTGCGATAGCGCCAGCCGCCAAGCGTGAGACATATGCCGACGACACCGGTGGAGGTGATCATCACCGTCGAGAAGACGGACTCGCGCGCCAGTGTCGGATTGTTTGCTCCATGCAGCATCATGGAGACGATGATCGACACTTCTATTGCCGTCACCGCAAAGGTCAGCACCAGCGTTCCGTAGGGCTCGCCCACGCGCCGGGCGAGCGCCTCGGCATGGTCGAGCACGACGAAGATGGTGACGAACATGATGGCGCTCGACAGCGCTCCGACGAGTATCCTGCCGTTCAGCGACCCTTCGTCAACCGAAAGGCCGCTGGCCCTGACCGCGAGCGCCATCGCCAAGGCGGCCAACGGCATCGTGTAGGACGTCACCGACCGGGCGTAACTGGTCATCCGAGCCCCCCAAACGCCACGCGTTTTCGCAAACTTAGCGGAAAAACACGTGAGGAGCACGTCTCACGGGCATGTTTGCCGCCTAGCGCACCATTCAAAACATGATTGGGGACCGGGCATCGTTTCTGGCGTCGACTATGTCGATGGCCTTGCGAACCGCCCCGCAGAATTTTTCCAGAAGTTCCGGCTCATTGCCCAGCCGGCGACGCAGCGAGAAAGGCACTTCCAGCTGTGCTCCTTTTCCCGTCAGTCCGCGATTGACGATATTCGAATCCTGGATGCCCGGAAACGGATGGTTGTCCTTTTGCGTCTGGAAGCCGGCCTCCTGCAGACGCCAGGCTATCTCTGACACCAATGCAGCGTCCTTGCCGCCCAGATAGACCGTCGACGGATCCTCCCGATCCTGGCGGCCGTGAATGGCAACGACAGTGGATTTCGTCCGCAACAGGTTGAGCGCCGACTCCTCGTCGAAGTTCCTGGACGTTATGTGCAGCTCCCGGTTGCTTTCCGGCATCAGCCCTTCAAAGCAATATATGTCGAGATCGCCGCCGGCTATCGTCTCGGTGATCAGGGAAGTGCGGGGCTCGATCTTGCCGCCATGCGGGGCCATGACGAGGGCACCGCCGGTTCGCGCGCCACGGCGGACGACGATGCGATAATCCACGTTTTCGATTTTGGCGGCTTTCAGCGCCGCGAAATTGGGAAACTCGTTGTCCATAAGTGCCGTTTCAAGCCGTCTTCTGCGCCACCAGCCCCAATTCCTCCACCATCGCCTCGCGCATCAGGAATTTCTGCGGCTTGCCGGTCACGGTCATCGGCAGTTCGGTGCGGAAACGGATGTGGCGCGGCACCTTGTAGTGCGCGATCTGGCCGGCGCAGAAGGCCTTGATTTCCTCGGCGGTCGCGATCTGGCCGGGCTTCAGCACGATCCAGGCGCAGAGCTCCTCGCCATATTTGTCATCCGGAATGCCGAAGACCTGCACTTCCTTGACCTTTGGATGGCGATAGAGGAATTCCTCGACCTCGCGCGGATAGACGTTCTCGCCGCCGCGGATGACCATGTCCTTCACCCGGCCGACGATGTTGCAATAGCCCTCGGCATCGATGGTGGCGAGGTCGCCGGTGTGCATCCAGCCGTCTGCATCGATCGCCTCGCGGGTCTTCTCCGCGTCGTCCCAATAGCCCTTCATCACCGAATAGCCGCGCGTGCAGAGCTCACCCGGCTCGCCGACCGCGACGGTGGCGCCGTCGGCGCCGATCGCCTTCACCTCAACATGCGGGTGGATGCGCCCGACCGTGGAGACACGCTTTTCCAGCGGGTCGTCGACGCTGCTCTGGAAGGAGACAGGACTGGTCTCCGTCATGCCATAGGCGATCGTCACCTGGCTCATATGCATCAGCGAGACGACCTTCTTCATCACCTCGATCGGGCATGGCGAGCCGGCCATGATGCCAGTGCGCAGGCTGGAGAGGTCGAAGCCGGCAAATTCTGCGTGGTCGAGCATGGCGACAAACATGGTCGGCACACCATAGAGGCCGGTGCAGCGTTCCTGCGCGACCGCTTTCAGCGTCGCGCCGGCGTCAAACCCTTCGCCAGGGAAAACCATGGTCGCGCCCTTGGAGACGCAGCCCATCGTGCCCATCGACATGCCGAAGCAATGGTAGAGCGGCACCGGGATGCAGAGCCGGTCGTCGACGGTTAGTTTTATCGCCGAGGTGACGAAATTGCCGTTGTTGACGATGTTCGCGTGGGTCAGCGTCGCGCCCTTAGGCGCGCCGGTCGTGCCGGAGGTGAACTGGATGTTGATGGCATCTGCGGGTTTCAGGCTCTCCGAGATGCGGTCGAGACTGTCGTGCTCGTCGCGGCCGCCCATGGCCAGCACATCGCCGAAATTGAACATGCCGGGCGAGTTGTCGTCGCCCATGCGGATGACGATCTTCAGCGCCGGCAGCTTTTTCGCCTTGAGCTTGCCGGGCTCCGCCTCGGCGATCTCCGGCGCCAGCGTCTCGATCATGCCGAGATAGTCGGATGTCTTGAACTGGGCCGCCGTGACCAGTGCCTTGCAGCCGACCTTGTTGAGCGCATATTCCAGCTCGGTCAGTCGATAGGCCGGGTTGATGTTGACCAGGATCAGGCCGATGCGGGCGGTGGCGAACTGCGTCACCAGCCATTCCCAGCGGTTCGGCGACCAGATGCCGACGCGGTCGCCCTTTTCCAGCCCGAGCGCCAGGAAACCGGCGGCCAGGGCGTCGACCGCATCCGAGAGCTCGCTCCAGGTGAAGCGCTTGTCCTGGCCGACGAAGACGGCGGCGTCGAGCGTGGCGTATCTGCTCACCGTATCGGAGAACAGCTCCGGAATGGTCTTGTCGAGCAGCGGCACCGAGCGATCGCCAGACACATGCGCCTTGCCATCGACCGGAGCAATGAAGCTGTTGCGGGTCTTGCGCAGATTGCTGGCGTTCATAAGCTCGTCGAGTTTGATCGCCATCGCCGTCTCCTCCCCGGGATGATTGAGACTATCAGCCTGCAAGAGCGGTGGAAACCCGCCGAAGGTACTGACCCTCGCCCAGCCTCCGCTTCGCTCGGCTGACCTCTTCCCGATGGGAGAGGAGACTGTCGGCGCCGGCGCTTACCTCTTCTCCCCGTCGGGGAGAAGGTGGCCGCGAAGCGGTCGGATGAGGGGGAGCGCCGACGCTACTCCGTTATCGCTGACATCTTCGCGGCGATATCACGCACCTGCTCTTCATCCACCGCATCACGCTGCTTCCTGGACGCGACCAGACAGGCCTGAGACTTGAGGATCACCCCGTCGCCCAGCACCTTGAGGTGGTTGGCGCGCAGCGTCGAGCCGGTGGTGGTGATGTCGACAATGACGTCCGCGAGCCCTGCCGCCGGCGCGCCTTCGGTGGCGCCGAGACTTTCGACGATACGATAGACCTGGATGCCGTGCTTGAGCGAAAAGAACTGCTGCGTCAGCCGCCAGTATTTGGTGGCGATCCTGAGCCGCCTGCCGTGGCGCTGGCGGAAATCGGCGGCGACGTCATCGAGGTCGGCCATGGTATCGACATCGAGCCAGATGTCGGGCACCGCGACCACGACGTCGGCATGGCCGAAGCCGAGGCGCGCGACGATCTCGGCGCGGGCCTCCCAATCGGCGAGGTTCTCGCGCAGCAGATCCTCGCCGGTGATGCCGAGATCGACCGACCCTTGCCCGATCTCGCCGGCGATCTCGGAAGCCGAGAGAAAGGCCACTTCGACATTGTCGAGCCCGTCGATGCGGGCGCGGTATTTGCGGTTGTCCTCCGGCAGGGTGACGGCAAGGCCAGCCTTGGCCAACACTTCGAGAGACTGTTCCTTGAGACGGCCTTTTGACGGGATCGCCAGCGTGATCATTGCGCTGCCTCCCGCAAGGCTTCGATGCGGTCGAGCCAGACCGAGAAGCCGACGCCGGGGATGGGCTTTTTTGCTCCGAGCAGCGTCAGCAACCGATCGTAACGGCCGCCGCCGGCCAGCGGGCGATCGCCTCCCTGGACAGCGATCTCGAAGACGAGGCCGGTATAATAGTCGAGCGGACGGCCGAAGGCGGCGTCGTAACGGATCTGCGCCGCAGGCAGGCCATGCGCCTCGATCGCCTTGGCGCGGGCGGCGAAATTCTCCAGCGCCGGTCCTAGCGACAGGCCGGCACCGGCGGCGAATTTTTCCAGCGCCGCGGTCGCGCCGCTGAGCGCGACGTCGATCTCGAGAAAACCCTTCAGCGCCGAAAAGGCGTCATCGGACAGGCGCACGCTGCGCAACTGCGCCTTCTCGATCAGCCTGCGCGCAATGTCGGCGGGCGCGCGGCCGCCGGAAGCCGACAGACCGGCCTCCTCCATGCCTTCGGCAATGTGCGCGGCGAGGCCTTCCGCATCGCCGTCGAGCACCAGCAAGGCAACCGGACCGGACAGCTGGCTGTTGCGCGGCGGATTGGCGAGATCGGCAAGGGCCGCTTCCAGCGTCGGCGCCGAGCCGAAGGCACGGGCGAGGCGCATGCGCCAGCCGCGCGGCAGGCCGAGCGCCGCCAGCACCGCCTCGAACAGGGTCTGGTCGCCAAGCGTGATGGCGAGCGCCTTTCCGGGCAGCACCAAAGACAGCAGCGCATGCGCGTCGGCCAGCGAGCGGGCATCGGTGGCGGCCGTGTCGCGATCGCCGAGGTCCTCGATACCGGCCTGGAAGAACTCGTTGCCGCCTTCGCGACGCTGGCGGAACACTTCGCCCAGGTAAGAATAGCGGCGCGGCGTGCCGGCCTGGCTGGTAATGTGGTCGAGGCAAACGGGAATGGTGAATTCGGGCCGCAGGCACAAAGTCTTGCCGGTCTCGCTCTCGGTGAGGAAGATGCGTCGGCGCAGGTCTTCGCCCGCCATGTCGAGAAACGGATCGGCCGGCTGCAGCACGGCGACCTCGACGGGATGCGTGTCGCGGGTGGCGAAGAGTTTTGCAATGTCGGCGGCGATGGCGGGGCGGGAGGTCATGGATAGGTTGGGCGCGAGGCCCCCCTCTCTGTCCTGCCGGACATCTCCCCCTCAAGGGGGGAGATTTGCAGTTTGAGCGCCGCGCCTCCTCCTGCAACGTTGAAAATTGGCGAAAGCCGTCGCGACATCCAATCTCCCCCCTTGAGGGGGAGATGGCCGGCAGGCCAGAGAGGGGGGCTCAAGCGCCACCCTTTGTGCGGTCGGCCGCCTGCGCCGCCAGAATCTTCTTCACCTCAGCCACCAGGTCACCCTCCGCCACCGTGACCTGCGCCGGCCTTGCGGCGCGCCATTCGGCATTGTCGGTGATCTCGGCCGACATGCGCGCGCCTTCGATGAGGTCCTTGATCTGCACCTCGCCCTTGGCGCGCTCGTCGCCGCCCTGGATGATCGCCACCGGGCTGCCGCGGCGGTCGGCATATTTGAGCTGCGCCTTCATGCCGGCGCCGCCGAGATACATTTCCGAGCGGATGCCGGCGGCGCGCAGGTCGGCGACCATCTTCTGGTAGCGGCCGAGGCTTTCGGTGTCCCTGTCCATGACCAGCACGACGACCGGCGCGATGACATCAGAGGTATCCAGCTTGCCGAGGTTCTTCAGCGCCGTCATCAGCCGCGAGACGCCGATCGAGAAGCCGGTCGCCGGCACCGGCTCCCCGCGGAAGCGCGAGACCAGCCCGTCATAGCGCCCGCCGCCGCCGACCGAGCCGAAGCGCACGATCTGGCCTTCGTCATTGGGGATCTCGGCCAGGAGCTCGGCCTCGAAGACAGGGCCGGTGTAATATTCGAGGCCGCGGACGACGGAACGGTCCATCACTATGCGATCTTCCCCGTAGCCGGCGGCCCTAACCAAAGCTTCAATTGTCGACAATTCAGCCAGACCGTCATTGAAGAATTGGCTCGCACGAACAGCCGAATCCTGATGGCCTTCGCTGGCCCGATCTGGCTTCGCAGTCGCGAAAAGAACGGCCTCAATTTGGACATCGTCTAGGCCAGCTCCCTTGGTGAAATCACCCTCGCCTTCCTTGCCGCCATCCCAACGACCCTTGCCAAGCAAGAGTTTCACACCCTGCGGTCCAAACTTGTCCAGCTTGTCGATGGCCCGCAGCACCTGCAATCTGCGCCCGATGTTCTCGTCGCCGCCGAGGCCTATCGCCTCGAGCACGCCGTCGAGCACCTTGCGGTTGTTGACGCGGATGACATAGTCGCCGCGCTTGATGCCGAGCGCTTCCATGACGTCGGCCATCATCATCGCCATCTCGGCGTCAGCCGCGACGCCCGGCGTCCCGATCGTGTCGGCGTCGAACTGCATGAACTGGCGGAAGCGGCCGGGGCCGGGCTTCTCGTTGCGGAACACCCAGCCGGAACGGTAGCTACGATAGGGTTTCGGCAGCTTGTCGAAATTTTCCGCGACAAAGCGCGCCGTCGGTGCGGTCAGGTCGTAGCGCAGCGACAGCCACTGGTCGTCGTCGTCCTGGAAGGAGAACACGCCTTCGTTCGGCCGGTCCTGGTCGGGCAGGAATTTGCCCAAAGCATCGGTGTATTCGATCATCGGCTGGTCGACGGGCTCAAAGCCGTAAAGCTCATAGACCGAGCGGATGGTCGCCATCATCTTCTCGACGGCGCGGATGTCTTCGGCGCTGCGGTCGGCAAAACCGCGCGGCAAACGCGCTTTCGTCTTTTCGGATTTGTCGGCCATTGGATCGGTACTCAGTGTTTCGTGGCTCGCTATGGATAGGAAATTTCCTATTTCCAAGGCGCGCGTGTCCTAACCGATGCTGCTTGGTGCGGCAAGGGTTTGCAGCCTAAGTCGCAAGCGCCGCGCTGCCCCTCATCCGCCCTTCGGGCACCTTCTCCCCGTGGAACGGGGAGAAGGAGGAGCCTCGGCGCTGGCGCGACAGCTCCGGCGCGGGTGATTGGCGAAAACCACGGCGGCAGCGTCCTTCTCCCCGTTACTATACGGGGAGAAGTGCCCGGCAGGGCGATGAGGGGCAGCGCCGAGCGGCGAAGATTAGCGTCGGTCTTGGTTTCGGGTATTTTGAGGTTCCAGCCCACCTCTCGAAACAAACCACACCAAAAACGAAACAATTCCGCCACCAGCGCGGCATGCTGCCGACACAATCCGCGACCATAAAGCCCGCCGAAACAAGGGGTTCGGGGCCATGACGACGGCTGAAGACATCATCGAGAACGAGACCGCAAGGCTGAGGCCTGCCGGGGTTCCGGCGCTCAAGCCGGCGCAGCAGCCGGCCGGGCCGTTCGAGGTTGCGGCCAAGCCGAGCGCGCGCGACGCGCTGGTGACGGGCCTGCTGGTGATCTACCCGGCTTTCGCGGCGGTGGCGGCAATCCTGGCCGGACTGTTTTTGGCAGGCGCCAGCAGCGTTTGAGCCGACGTCTACCGAGAAATCTCGAAGGCCGGCGCTGCCCCTCATCCGCCCTTCGGGCACCTTCTCCCCGTGGAACGGGGAGAAGGAAAGGTGCTACCTCGGCCTTTTCAGCTTCTTGCGCTCTTTCTCCACCTCCGCCCTGCAATAGCAGCCTTCGAGATGGTCGTTGACTAGGCCCATCGCCTGCATGAAGGCGTAGACCGTCGTTGGGCCAACAAAGCTCCAGCCGCGCTTCTTCAATTCCTTCGATATCCTGACCGACACGGCCGTCGTCGGATTGGCGCGCAGATGCGCGAGGTCGACGATTTCCGGACGCTCGTCCGGGCCCGGTTCAAACTTCCAGAACCAGGCGGCTAAAGAGCCGAACTCGTCGGCCATCTCGCGGGCGCGTTTGGCGTTGTTGATGGTCGACACGATCTTGCCTCGATGGCGGATGATGCCGGCATTGCCGAGCAGGCGCTCGACATCCGCGTCGGTGAACGCCGCCACCTTGTCGAAGTCGAAACCGGCGAAGGCCTCGCGAAAATTCTCGCGCTTGCGCAGGATGGTGAGCCACGACAGGCCGGACTGGAAGCCTTCGAGGCAGATCTTTTCGAACAGCCGGCGATCATCCGTTACCGGGCGGCCCCATTCCTGGTCGTGATAGTGGAGATAGTCCGGTAAATTGCCGTGCCAGAAGCAGCGCGCCTTGCCGTCAGGGCCGTCGAGAATGCCGGCATTTTCAGTCGCCATCGCTACCAAATCCATTCGTTAATGCGCTTCCGCGCTGGTTTTACCGTGGCTTTACCAGATTCCTGAACCGGCCGGTAACCACACCAAAAGGTTTACTGACAAAGTGGCATTTTACGCATTCCGATTCATGTTTTGCTTGCCGCTACGCGCCAAGGATCGCGCAACCGAAGGGCCCTCCGCTCTCGGCACGAGTTTGACGATCAAGGTGCGTTCCGATGAAGACAGCGTTCTGTTCCCTGCTTGGTGCCGCGGCGATCCTTGCCGCCGGCGCCACGACTACCCTTGCCAATGACCGCTATGCCGATATGCCGCCGGTGACGGTGAGCCCCGACCTTTCGGCGCCCTGGGTGCTGCAGCTTGGCCATGCGCCGGGCATCGTGCGGCCGGCCCGGCAGGCGACGCAGCAGCCGCTGCAGCGCCTGTTCCAGGCGCAGCCCGACCGGCAGAAGACGGCGGCCGTGCAGCAGCCTGCCAGACGCATGGTGATGCGGCCGCAGATCAACCCGATCTATCTGCCGCAGGAAGTCGCCTATGACGGGCCGGCGAAGCCGGGCACCATCGTCATCGATACGCACCAGAATTTCCTCTACCTGGTCGAGAAGAACGGCAAGGCGCGGCGCTATGGCGTGGGCACCGGCAAGCCGGGCTTCGAATGGTCGGGCACGCACAAGATCACCAACAAGCGCGAGTGGCCGGATTGGCGGCCGCCGGCGGAGATGATCAAGCGCGAGGCGGCCAAGGGCCGTTACCTGCCGACCTATCTCGCCGGCGGCATCGAGAACCCGCTTGGCGCGCGCGCGCTCTATCTCGGCACCACTGAATATCGCATCCACGGCACCAACCAGCCATGGACGATCGGCGGCGCGGTGTCTTCCGGCTGCATCCGCATGCGCAATGAGGATGTCGTCGACCTTTACGAGCGCGTGAATGTCGGAACCACCGTCGAGGTGATATAGCCGCAGCGAATCGACCGGTTAGACGGCGCAGCACTTTTTGGTTCGATGCTGTTGCCGACAAGTCATAGTGCGATCCTTCGGGATGTGCTTAAACCGGCGTCAGAGTTTACGGGGGACGGGCCGTGTGGGGATACGGCCGGTCACGAAAGGGCAGCGTGGGCAACCGCGCTGCCCTTTTCGTTTTTGCGTTTTCTTTGACGCATGGCGCGCTAGAGCATGTCTCCCGAAAGTGGGAACCGGTTTCGGGATAAAGACATGCGTAAAACCAAAAACCTAAAGCGCATGGAGCGAATCTGAAAGATCGCGACGCGCTTTAGGTCGCCCCAAAAGCAGGCGGTTTCGCTTTCGGGGCTGATTTCCCGGCGCTCCTCTGCTATTGCAGTGCACAAATCCTGATAGTCACGCAATTCCGGACGCAACGCCGCTTACGCGCTTTTCCTTGAATTGCTTCAGAAGGCAGAGGTGCCAGCCATGACCCGGACCGACGACAGCCGCTACCTGAAAGGTGGCCCGGTCGCCCAGCGCATCATCGCTTCGGTGCGCGAGGACGCAGCGATTGCTGCGGCCGAGGGCTTTCCGCCGAAGCTGGTTTCGATCACCGTCGGGGATACCGAAGCGGTCGACGTCTATGTGCGCAACCAGCGCGCCAAGGCCGCTCTTGCCGGCATCGGCTTCGAGGAGCGTCGCTTCGCCGCCGACATCACCGCCGGCGAGTTGGAAGCGGCGATCCACGGCCTCAACGCCGACCCGCGCGTCACCGGCATCATCATCCAGCGGCCGGTCCCGGCGCATATCCCGATCAAGACGCTGCAGGCAGCGGTGCATCCGCTTAAGGATGTCGAGGGCATGCACCCGGCCTCGATCGGCAACATCGTCTACAACCAGCTCGATCTGGCGCCCTGCACGGCGGCCGCTTCGGTCGAGTTGCTGAAGGAGACCGGCCTCGATTTGAAAGGGCTGGAGGTTGTGGTCGTCGGCCATTCCGAGATCGTCGGCAAGCCGATCGCCTTCCTGCTGATGAGCGAGGGGGCGACAGTGACGGTCTGCCACCACATGACGCGCTCGGTGGCCGCGCATGCACGGCGTGCCGACGCGCTGTTCGTCGCGGTCGGCAAGCCGCGGTTGATCAAAGCCGACATGGTCAAGCCGGGCGCTGCCGTCATCGACATCGGCATCAACTCGGAAGTCGGACCCGCCGGCGAAACCCGTATCGTCGGCGACGTCGATACCGACAGCGTCAAGGAAGTGGCGTCCTGGATCACGCCGGTGCCGGGCGGCGTCGGCCCGCTCACGGTCGCGATCCTGTTGCGCAACACCATGGTGGCGCTCAACCGCCAGCGCGCGCTTTACCGCGCGACGTATGGCGTGGCGGATCAGCTCGCGGCGGAGTAGGCGGCACTCCCCCTCACCCAGCCTCCGCTTCGCTCGGGTGACCATTCCGGGGCGAGCCACGGGTCTCGCCCGTCCTTCGGACCCCCGAGGGGAGAGGAGATTGTCGGCGCCGGCCCCAACCTCCTCTCCCCGCCGGGGAGAAGGTGGCCGCGAAGCGGCCGGATGAGGGGCGACGACGACAAGGATCACTCTGCCGCCGCAAGCTCTCGTTCGGAAACGCCCTCCGGCATGGGACCGCCATAGGCCCAGTCGAGCAGCTTGATCGTGTGCACCACCGGCAGCTTCGCGGCGGAGGCGATCTGGGTGATGCAGCCGATGTTGCCGGTGGCGACGATTTCGGCGCCGGTCGCTTCGATATTTTTCACCTTGCGGTCGCGCAGTTTCGCCGAGATCTCGGGCTGCAGGATGTTGTAGGTGCCGGCCGAGCCGCAGCACAGATGCCCTTCGCGCGGCTCGCGCACGACAAAGCCCGCCTTGGCGAGCAACTCCTTCGGCTGGCGCGTGATCTTCTGGCCATGCTGCATGGAGCAGGCGGAGTGATAGGCGACGACAGTGCCCGGCTTGCGCGCCGGCTCGGGCAGGTCGAGCGTGGCGAGATATTCCGTGACGTCCTTGGCCAGCGCCGAGACGCGCGCGGCCTTGTCCGCATAGGCCGGATCAAGGCGCAGCATGAAGCCGTAATCCTTGATCGTGGTGCCGCAACCGGACGCGGTGATGATGATGGCGTCGAGGCCACCCTGCCCGACAGCGCGCGTCCAGGCGTCGACATTCCGTCTGGCAGAGGCCAGGGCCTGATCCTCGCGGCCCATGTGATGGACGAGCGCGCCGCAGCAGCCCTCGCCTTCCGGCACCACGACCTCGACGCCCAGCCTGGTCAGCAGCGAGATGGTGGTGTCGTTGATGGCGGGATCGAGCACCGATTGCGCGCAACCGGTGAGGATGGCGACGCGGCCGCGCTTTGTTCCCTGCCCGGCATGCACACCAGGCGAGGCCTTTGGCGACACAGGCGGAAGTGACGATGGGGCGAGCTTCAGCATGGCTGCGACCGGCTTCAAGGCCGGCAGTTTTTCGAACAGGCCTATGAAAGGCCGGCCGAGACCGGCCAGTTTCAGCGCGGCGCGGAAGCGGCTGGGATAAGGCAGCACGAAGGCCAGCACGGCCCGGGTCAGCCGGTCGAGCAGCGGCCGCTTGTAGGTCTCCTGGATGTGGGCGCGGGCGTGGTCGACCAGATGCATGTAGTTCACGCCCGACGGACATGTCGTCATGCAGGCAAGGCAGGAGAGACACCGGTCGATATGGGTGACGATCTCCTTATCCGCCGGGCGGCCGTTCTCCAGCATGTCCTTGATGAGGTAGATGCGGCCGCGCGGCGAATCCAGTTCGTTGCCAAGCGTCACATAGGTCGGACAAGTGGCGGTGCAGAAGCCGCAATGCACGCATTTGCGCAGGATCTTCTCCGATTCCGCGACATGCGGATCGGCGAGCTGGGCAAGGGAGAAATTGGTCTGCACGCAAGAATCCTTACTGTCCCAGAAGCCAGCTTTGCGGGGTCCTGACGGGCTCGCCGCGCTGCAGCGCCTGGATGCCCAGAATGCAGCGGGCGATAAACCAGACGGCGACGGCCAACATCAGCACGAAGCCGATCACAAGCATCATCAGGACCACCGAGATCAGCGCGTAGAGAAGGCCGATCCAGAACGTCCTGATCAGGAACGTGTAGTGGCTTTCGACGAAGCCGCCGGCCTTGCCGCGGTTGATGTAGGCAAGCACGATGCCGACAATGCCGGTGACGCCGATGACGAGGCTGGCGAGGTAGAGAATGTAGATGACCAGCGCGTTGGTCTGGCCCGGCTCCAGCCAGCGATCGGTCTGGCGCGGCGCGCTGCTCGGTCCTGGATCGGTATTGGTCATGATGCTGCTCCCTCCGTTGATCGGGCAAGAGTAGCAGAGCCGGCGCCCGGCGCCATGCGGCCGGGGTTGAGGATATTCTTCGGGTCGAATTCGGCCTTGAGCCGCGCCGACAGCGCCGCCAGATGCGGCGGCTGCGGTTCGAACACCGGCAGAGCCGCGCGGTGCGGGGGCGAAGCGCGCACCAACGTTGCATGGCCGCCGCCATGCTTGCGGATCAAGCCGCGTAAGAGGTCGGCCTCCGGATCGTCTTCGCGCATCGACAGCCACACCAGGCCGCCCTGCCAATCGTAGAACGCATCGACCGCCGCCTGCATGCGCAGCGCCATCACCATGTGATGCGCCTCGGATGGCGCCATCGAGACGCGCCAGACCGCTCGCGCGCCGCCGTCGGCGAAGGGCCGGCAATCGCGGATGTCGCGCCAGATGGTTTTCGACGCTTCGCCGGCGATCTCTTCCAGCGGCCCGGCCTTGCCGAGCAGCTGCTTGAGCGCTTCGATGCGATAGACGACCGAGGGGCCAAACCCCTCGACGCGCAGCAGCGTTGCGGCGTCGCTGCCGTGCTTGCCCCCGGCGACGCGCGCGGCGATGCGCTCCGGCAGATGTGCCGCGCTCGACACCTCGGCGCTGGAGCCCAGCGCCAGCGCCATGGCGGCGACGGCGGCCTCGTCGAGCAGACCGCGGATGGCCAAGGTCACTTCCGTTTCGGCGGCCGGCAGAACCTTGAAGGTGACATCGGTGAGCACCGCCAGCGTGCCCCAGCTGTTCGCCATCAGCTTGGACAGATCGTAGCCGGTGACGTTCTTGACGACGCGCCCGCCCGAGTTGAAGGCCTCGCCACGGCCGGAGACCGCGGCGACACCAAGGATATGGTCGCGCGCGGCTCCGGCCTTCAGCCGGCGCGGGCCGGACAGGTTCGAGGCCAGCACGCCGCCGATGGTGCCTCTGCCTGGCTCGCCACCGAGCAACGGGCCATGGTCCATCGGCTCGAAGGCGAATTGCTGGCCGTTTTCGGCAAGCAGTTGTTCGATCTCGGCGAGCGGCGTGCCTGCCTTGGCCGAGAGCACCAGCTCGGCGGGCTCGTAAAGGGTTATGCCGGCGAGCTTGGAGAGGTCGAGCGTATGCTCGGTCTGCAGCGGACGGCCGATGCCGCGCTTGGAGCCGTGACCGAGGATTTCGAGGGGCGTCTCTTCAGCTGCCGCCCATTGGATGGTGGAGAGGGTTTCGGTGGGTGACGATGGGGTAAAGGTGGTCATGAGCGCGCGCCTTTCCTCGTCTCCGCAAGGCGGGGGCAATGGCATGTGGCAGCGCTGCCCCCTCTCCGTCCGCTACGCGGACACCCCTCCCCCATTCCATGGGGGCGAGGAAACGCTAATCGCCGACGTCGCGGCCTTGAAAAGCCTGGGTTCCTCGCCCCCGCAAAGCGGGGGAGAGGTGGCTCGGGCAAAGCCCGAGACGGAGAGGGGGCCGTCATAGAGCGCCGTCTCCCGTCAGCCTGGTTGCGAAAACAAACCTGAGATCGACAGCAACTACATCTTCAACAAGCCGCCCTTCCAGCGCTGCGAGGATCGTCTCGCAAACGCTCCTCCTGTTCTTCAAAACATCGAAGCTCCAAAACCGCAAAACCGAGAAGCCCTCGCCCCGCATGAATTCATCCCGCCGCCTGTCGTATGAACTGTCCGCGTGCTGGCTGCCATCTAGCTCCACGATCAGCTTTTGGCTCCTGCAGGCGAAATCCGCGAAATACGGACCGATGGGCATCTGGCGAACGAATTTATACCCACCCAGCTTCTTGGCTTTCAATTCGTTCCAGAGAGTTGCCTCAGCCTGATTTTCACCGTGACGCAGCTCGCGCGCTCGGGCGATCTTTTCTGGCGAACGGCGGCTTGGCTGATAGGGCGTCCCCCTCTCCGTCTCGGGCTTCGCCCGAGCCACCTCTCCCCCGCTTTGCGGGGGCGAGGAACTTTGATCCTGAGCCCCCATCAAAACCTCGGTATATCCGGAAACGCCACTTGCCCGCGATGCACATGCATCCTTCCCAGCTCCGCGCACCGGCGCAGCTGCGGAAACACTTTCCCCGGGTTGAGCAGGTGATTGGGGTCGAAGGCGCATTTGACGCGCATCTGCTGGTCGAGATCGATCTGGTTGAACATTTCCGGCATGAGGTCGCGCTTCTCGACGCCGACGCCGTGCTCGCCGGTCAACACGCCGCCGACCTCGACGCAAAGCCGCAAAATGTCGGCGCCGAAGCTTTCGGCCTTGTCGAGCTCGCCCGGCACATTGGCGTCGTAGAGGATCAGCGGGTGCAGATTGCCGTCGCCGGCGTGGAAGACATTGGCGACGCCAAGCCCGTATTTCTCGGAAAGTTCGCGCATGCCGGCGAGCACGCGCGGCAGTTCCTTGCGCGGGATGGTGCCGTCCATGCAGTAATAGTCGGGCGAGATGCGGCCGACCGCCGGGAAAGCCGCCTTGCGGCCGGCCCAGAAACTCAGCCGCTCCTGCTCTGACTGCGAGATGCGGCAGGTGGTCGAGCCGTTGCGGTAGGCGATCGCCTCGACGAGGCCGATCAAATGGTCGACTTCGACGCTCGGCCCGTCGAGCTCGACGATGAGCAGCGCCTCGACGTCGAGCGGGTAACCGGCATGGACGAAATCCTCCGCCGCATGGATCGCAGGGCGGTCCATCATCTCCATGCCGCCTGGAATGATGCCGGCGCCGATGATGTCGGCGACGCATTGGCCGCCCTCTTCGCTGGTCGGGAAGCCGATCAGCAGCGCGCGCGCCGTCTCCGGCTTCTTCAAAATGCGGACGGTCACCTCAGTGACGACGCCGAGCAGGCCTTCCGAGCCGGTCATGACGCCGAGCAGGTCATAGCCTTCCTGGTCGAGATGACTGCCGCCGAGGCGGACCACCTCGCCATTCATCAGCACCATCTCGATGCCCAGCACATTGTTGGCGGTAAGCCCGTATTTCAGGCAATGCACGCCGCCGGAATTTTCCGCGACATTGCCGCCGATCGAGCAGGCGATCTGGGAGGATGGATCGGGGGCATAGTAGAAGCCCTCCTGCTCGACGGCGGTGGTGATGCCGAGATTGGTGACGCCCGGCTGCGCGACGACGATGCGGTTGGGATAGTCGATCGCCAGGATGCGGTTGAAACGGCTCATCACCAGGAGCACCGCGTCTTCCAGCGGCAGCGCGCCGCCCGAGAGCGAGGTGCCGGACCCGCGCGGCACGACGCGGATGTTGCGCTCGTTGCAGTATTTGAGCACGCGCGACACCTGCGCCACCGTTTCCGGCAGCACAACGACCAGCGGCAGCTGCCGGTAGGCGGTCAGGCCGTCGCTCTCGAAGGCGCGCATTTCATTGGCCGCGTCGACAACCCCCTCGCCCGGCACGATGATGCGCATGTCGGCGACGATCTCGGCGCGCCGACGCAGCGTTTCGGCATCTGGCTTGGGCATGGCTAGGCCGGACATCGGTCATCTCGCTTGACTGGTCAAAATCTTTTACCAGCTCGACGGTTTTGTTGCAAACGCTGCTTTGGTTACATACGGTGGCGAGCGTAGTGCCCAGCTTCCGCAGCGGCAATCTGCCGCTGGCGCTCTACCGTCCCCCTTGTGGGGAGGGTCGCGAACGAAGTGAGCGGGGCGGGGGCCGCGTTGGCGAGGCGAGCCCCCTCCCCGATCCGCTGCGCGGATCGACCCTCCCCACAAGGGGGAGGGTAAAAGAGGTGCCTACTCGCCCGGCTGCTTCGCCGGCTCGGAATGCATCCTGCGAACGCGGCGCACGCCCCACCAGACGAGCAGGATGGCGACCGGCACGGAGGCGGCGGTGACGACCTCGGGCGCGAAGGCATGGCCGAAGACCGAGGCGCCCTTGGCGACATAGCCGATGAGACCGACGACGTAGTACGACACGGCGGCCACGGACAGGCCTTCGACCGTCTGCTGCAGGCGCAGTTGCAGCCGGGCGCGGTTGTTCATCGACGCCAGCAGGTCGCGGTTCTGCTTCTCGACTTCGACATCGACCCAGGTGCGTAAGAGCGTGGTCGCGCGGGTGAGCTTTCGCGACAGGTTGGCCTGGCGCTCCTCGACCGAGCGGCAGGTGCGCATGGCCGGCGCCATGCGCCGCAGCAGGAAGCCCGCCCAGGTGTCGAAACCCTGCACCGGCTCTTCATCCAGCGCCCCCAGCCTTTCGGTAACGATGCCGTCATAGGCACGGCTGGCGCCGAAGCGGTAAAGGCTGGACGCGGCGTCTGCCTCGAGCTCGGCGGCGAGCTCGGTGAGGTCTGCGAGAAGCGTCTGGCTGTCGCGGGTCTCGACGGCCTTCATTTCCAGCGTGGTCTGGGCCAGGCGGTCCTCGATACGGCGGGCACGGCCGGACAGCGTCAACGCCAGCGGCAGGCCGAACATGGCGAGCGTGCGGTAGGTCTCGATGTCGATCAGCCGCTGCGACAAGGCGCCGGTGCTGGCCGGCGTCAAGCCGCGGTCGAGCACCAGCATGCGGGTCAGGCCGTCGCCGTCCTGGCGGAAATCGGTGATGATGGCGGCGGCGCCCCGCTCGACCAGCGAATAGCACAGACTGGTCGGATCGAAGCCGGCGATCAGCCTTTCGCTCGCCTGCGTCCATTTGCGAATTTCGAGGCGGATGCCGGAAATCACCGTGCCCGGAGGCGAGAAGCCGTTGCCGAAGGGCGAATCCTCCTGCCCCCGGCCATTCTCGGCCAATGGCCCCTCCCACAGATAAGTCGAGAATTCCGTATGCCGCTCCCAACGCAGCGAGCCCTTGCCCCATTTCATGGCGTGGTGGCGCGCGTTGCGCTCCGGCGCGGCGATGCCCAGCCGCCGCGAAAGCTCCGAGAGCACGGCATGGTCGACCGCGGCGCCGGCCTCGGTCATGAAAGAAAGCTGGATCAGCACGCGCGGCTTTTCTATCAGCGGGTGCGGACGGGCATGGACCTCGCCAATCGCGCCGGGCCGCCCCTCATGCGCCGGCAAGCCCAGGACGCTGCCTTGCGCGCGCGGCTGGAATTCGAGACTGGACATCTCGTCGGACACGGCTGGTCCCCCTGTTTTCGACCCTTCGTGCAACCCGGTCGTCTTGCGGCAATCGGCGAGACGCGTAAACAGCAAATATTAGCATCCGGCGATAGCGGCGCGCGGCAAGCGATCCGACCGCATTGGGCGAATTGGATAAATAATTTGACCAGTTGGCGAAAGACGCATTAATCTGGGCGACATCCGTTCCGTTCTCCAGGCGCCCCTTTGAGCGACATTTTCTCCAGGATCGAGCATTCGCGCACCGCCGACGAGGTGGTTCAGCAGATCGAGAGCCTGATCCTCGAAGGCGTGCTGCGCACTGGCGACCGGCTCCCCGGCGAACGCGAGCTGGCGCGCCAGTTCGACGTGTCGCGACCGATCCTGCGCGATGCGCTGAAGGCGCTGGAAGGGCGCGGGCTGCTGACGACGCGCCCCGGCGGCGGCACGCATGTAGCCGACGTCATCGGCCAGCTCTTCACCAAGCCGGTGACGGACCTCATCTCCACGCACCGCAAGGCGGTGACCGACTATCTGGAATACCGGCGCGAGATCGAGGCGGTGGCGGCCGAATATGCGGCGCGGCGGGCAACGCCGGAGGATCTGGCCCTGCTCGACCGCATCATGGCGCGCATGGACGAGGCGCACCGGACCGGCGACTTCGACGACGAGGCGGAGATCGACGTCGAGTTCCATCACGCGGTGTGCGAATGCGCGCACAACATCATCCTGCTGCACACACTGCGCTCCTGCTACCGGCTGCTGTCGGAAGGCGTTTTCCAGAACCGGCTTCTGGTGTTCGGCGTGCCCGGCGCGCGCGAGGCGCTGCTCGAGCAGCACCGGGCGATCCATAGCGCGATCAAGGCCGGCGATCCGATCGCGGCGCGCAAGGCGGCGATGGACCACATCACCTATGTCGAGCGCTCGATGGCGGAAGCCGAGCGCAGCGGCGACTGGCAGCGCGTCTCCCGGCTGCGGCTGAGACAGCGCTCCGATGCCGGCGATATCGAACCCACACGCAAACGCTCCTAACCACAGATTTAGCGGGGACCACCATGAGCGAAATCCTCACCATCGCCGACCTCAAGGACCTGGCGCGCCGCAGGGTGCCGAAGATGTTCTTCGACTATGCCGATTCCGGCGCATGGACCGAGAGCACCTACCGCGCCAACGAAGAGGATTTCGGCAAGATAAAATTCCGCCAGCGCGTGCTGGTCGACATGAGCAACCGCTCGCTGGAATCGACCATGATCGGCCAGAAGGTGGCGATGCCTGTGGCGCTCGCGCCGACCGGGCTGACCGGCATGCAGCATGCCGACGGCGAGATGCTGGCGGCACAGGCGGCGGAAACGTTCGGGGTGCCGTTCACGCTGTCCACCATGAGCATCTGCTCGATCGAGGATGTCGCCTCGGCGACGAAGAAGCCGTTCTGGTTCCAGCTCTATGTGCTGCGCGACAAGGATTTCGTGCTCAACCTGATCGACCGCGCCAAGGCGGCAAAGTGCTCGGCGCTGGTGCTGACACTCGACCTGCAGATCCTGGGACAGCGCCACAAGGACGTCCGCAACGGGCTTTCGGCGCCGCCCAAGATGACGCTTGCCAACATCATCGACCTTGCGCTGAAGCCGCGCTGGTGCCTGGGCATCGCCGGCACGCCGCGCCGCACCTTCCGCAACATCGTCGGCCACGCCAAGGGGGTCGGCGACGTGTCTTCGCTGTCGTCCTGGACGAATGAACAGTTCGATCCGCACCTGTCGTGGAAGGACGTCGCCTGGATCAAGGAGCGCTGGGGCGGCAAGCTGATCCTGAAGGGCATCCTCGACAAGGAGGACGCGCTGATGGCCGCCGAGACCGGCGCCGATGCGATCGTGGTCTCCAACCACGGCGGGCGGCAGCTCGACGGCGCGCCGTCCTCGATCTCGGTGCTGGAAGAAATCGCCGATGCGGTCGGCGACAGGATCGAAGTCCATATGGACGGCGGCATCCGTTCCGGCCAAGACGTGCTCAAGGCGCTCTGCCTCGGCGCCAAGGGCACCTATATCGGCAGGCCCTTCCTCTATGGCCTCGGCGCGATGGGCAAGGACGGCGTCACCAAGGCGCTGGAAATCATCCGCAAGGAAATGGATGTCACGATGGCGCTGTGCGGCAAGCGCCTCGTGGCCGATATGGGCAAGGAGCAGTTGCGCCGCTAGGGCGTTGTTCATCGATTGGTCCTAGCTTGCGCGCGGCGACCAACGCGAAAGACAGGTTCCTTGAGCGAGACTGGCATCCACTATCTCGACGCGCGCGGGCCGGAAGGCATGCGGCTCTACGCCATCGGCGATGTGCATGGGCGTCATGACCTGCTCGCCGCCATGCACCGGCGCATCGCAAGCGAACTGGAACATGCGCCCGGCTCCGACTGGCGCATCATCCATCTCGGCGACTATGTCGACCGCGGCCCGGATTCAAAGAGCGTCATCGACTTCCTGATCGAGGCGCGCAAGCGCGATCCGCGCAACATCATGCTCGCCGGCAACCATGATGTCGGCATGCTCGAATTCCTGGCCAATGGCGAGCCTGACGGCCTGTTCATGAATTACGGCGGCGTCCAGACGGCGCAGTCCTATGGCGTGGATTTTACACGGGACATGCATTGGTTCGGCAAGGCGGAGGCCATCGCGAGAGGACACGCCGCGCTGGTGAAAGCGGTGCCGCGCAGCCATGTCGACTTCCTCCAATCGCTGACGTTTTCGGTCAGTTTCGGCGACTTCTTCTTCTGCCATGCCGGGATAAGGCCGGGCGTGCCGCTCGACCATCAGAACCAGCAGGACCTGATCTGGATCCGCGATGCCTTCCACGATCACCAGGAGCTTTTTTCAAAGGTGATCGTGCACGGGCACACGCCGGTGCCCGAGGCCGAGGTGAAGGCCAATCGGGTCAATGTCGACACGCTCGCGTGGAAATCGGGAACGCTGAGCGCGCTCTCCGTCAACGACGGCGACAAGCAGATTATCGACGTGCAAGGCAAGGCGCTCTAAGGCGTGCTGATATTCAGGTGAGGCTGGCCTGACCTGGGTCTCAACACGCTTTTGGCGCAATCCCGGCGCGGGCGTGCTTGCGATTTTTGTCGAGGCTTAGTTCAGCGAGGCGGTGACGCCGTAGCCGTCGACGGCCCGGTGGTTGGTCGCTGCGTCGGCGGCATAAATGCCCAGGCCGCAGAGCACGATTGCAGACAGCATGACAAAAGACAGGAGAGCTGCTTTCACGGACGTCATCTCTGGTTAAGCTTTCTGCATCTGGGCACGAGGCGGTTACCAATGCGTTGAAACGATAAAATGCGTCTCAATGTTTCGACGATTTCGCGCTTCTAAGCAGATTCTGTTTCGCCGGTGTGTCGGCTGGATCACACAAAAGGTTCATGGCGGTTGCACCGGCGATACAAAGCGCGCCCTCTTAGGGGAGCGGCCGGACACAAACCAAGGAAGAAGAGCGTTATCCCCAGGCGCAGGCGCCGAGGCGTGCCAATTATGCCACGCTTCGGCCGATGAGGGGGTTGGATGCTCAGATGGTAGCCACCCAGGCGCGGGCAATCGCCAGCCCGGCGGCATCGGCTTCGGGGCCATTGCCGGCCAACTCATTGTCGAGCCGGTCGTTCCAGTCGGGGTGACGCTCGGCGATCGTTGCCGCGAAGGAGGTGCTCCAGTCGCGCACCATCGGCGTGTCCGCCTCGAAATGGAACTGGAAGCCATAGACGGCGCGGCCGAGGCGGAAGGCCTGGTTCTCGGCCACCGGACTGCCCGCAAGCCGCACGGCATTCTCAGGCAGTGCAAAAGTGTCGTCGTGCCATTCGAAGATCGGGAATTGTTCGGGCAGCGCCGCCAGCACCGGATCCAACTTCGCGGCGGGCGTCAGCGAGACCTTGTGCCAGCCGAACTCGGTGGCGCCGCCGATGTGGTTGTCGCCACCAAATGCGCGGGCAAGGAGCTGGCTGCCGAGGCAGATGCCGAGCACCGAGCGATCCTTCTCGGCGAAATCGCGCGTCAGCTCAAGGAGCGCCGGGAAATAGGGATATTCCTCGTCTGCCAGCGCATTCTGCCCGCCGCCCAGCACGACCATCGCATCATGCTCGCCTGCATCCTGCGGCAACGGATCGCCCTGGTATGGACGCCGCAGGTCGAGATCGGCGCCCGCTTCGGCCAGAGCGGCACCGACCTGGCCGAGGCCGGTATTGTCGTAGTTCTGGACCACCAGCACGCGCATCTAGAATCCTGCTGACATGAAAATGCTGGGGCGAGCGATATCATGCGGCCCGTGTTTCAGCCAAGATGCGGATCGAGAGACAAAACTATGCCACTGCAGAACCGGGTCGATCCCTTCGGCGCCATCCATGCCGTGGCGGAGCGCGGCCTGTTCACCGGCAATCGCGGCATCATCCACGACCCCGAGACGAAAACGCTGTTGAAGAAGCGCTGGGCCTTGCAGGCCTGGATCATCTGCGTGTGCCAGTTCCGAAATGTGCGGCGCGAACCGATGGGCCGTAATCGCCAAGACAATGGTGACTTGGGAGCAAAGGCAGGCTGGACCGAACTGTTCTTCCTCGACGAGGTGACGGCATTGGCTGCCGGCCACCGGCCCTGTTTCTTCTGCCGGCGCGAACGGGCGACCGATTTCGTCGGCCGCTTCGGCGAGGCCTTCGGGGTTGACGAGCCGCGAGCGCCGATGGTCGATAAAAGGCTGCACAAGGAACGGCTGGCTTCGGGCGGACAGCCGCCTCGCGCCACCGTGTCGGAGCTCGGCGCCCTGCCTGATGGAACGATGATCGCGCAGGGCGACGCTGCCTACGCGCTGCTTGCCGGTACGGCGCGCCGATGGTCGTTCGCGGGATACGCCAGTCCAATTGCCTTCGATCGCCTGGACGACCGGCCGCTGCGCATGCTGACGCCGGTAACCACCATTGCTGTGCTGCGGCAGGGCTTCGTGCCGGTCTGGCATCCGACCGCCGACACTTGACGATATCCATCGCCTCGCCCGTTGGTCGGCAGATATTCGCGGGATGGCCCGCAAATATCTGCCTAGATTCCCTTGTTTTTCGCAGGTTCTGATCGCAAAACCGCGAGGACACTTTTGCGGAACCTGCTCGGCCATGCGCGCCAACTACAAAATGCAGCGGCTGTTCGTGCCGGACGATCTTGGGCCCGGCCTCGAATTCGATGCCGGACAGCAGCAGAGCCATTATCTCGCCCATGTGCTGCGGCTTGGCGAAGGCGCCGAGGTTCTCTTGTTCAACGGCCGCCACGGCGAATGGTCAGCCGCGATCGTCGCCCGATCCAAGAAGGCGGTCCGGCTGAAAGTGCTGGAACTGCAGCGGCCGCAGCCGCCGCTGCCCGATCTCGTCTATTGCTTCGCGCCGCTGAAACAGGGCCGGCTCGACTATCTGGTGCAGAAGGCCGTCGAGATGGGCGCCGGCATCCTTCAACCGGTCATCACCCAGCACACGCAAGTGGCGAAGCCCGGCATCGAGCGGCTGCGCGCCAATGTCGTCGAAGCGGCCGAGCAATGCGGCATACTGGCGGTGCCGGAGGTGCGTGAAGCAGAGAAGCTGGAGAGGTTGCTCGCCAGTTGGGACAAGGAGCGGCGGCTGATCTTCTGCGACGAGGACGCTTCGACCAACAATCCGCTGCCGGCCTTGCAGGCGATCAAGGAAAAGAGGCTGGCGCTTCTGGTCGGGCCGGAAGGTGGATTTTCCGACGACGAGCGCAGGATGCTGCGGGCGCTGCCTTTCGTGACCGCCATCCCGCTTGGGCCACGCATCCTGCGCGCCGACACGGCGGCGGTGGCGGCACTTGCCGCGATCCAGGCGACGATCGGCGACTGGTAGCATCTTCGCTTCTCCCCCAGGGGCCTACGAGGGGAGAGGGAAAGGCCGAGCCATACAGATCAAATCCAGTTGAGCCGTGGCTCAGGATTTTTCGCTTGATCGGCTACTGACATTTCGTCCATCTAGCGCCCGGCGGCCAACTGACCGCTGCGGAGGGCTTTCTCATGGCGCGCGACACAACCGATACACAGCCCATCGAAGGGATCGACGAACTGGTCGGCTATCTGGCCGCCGGCAACAAGCCGCGCGACAAATGGCGGATCGGCACCGAGCACGAGAAATTCCCCTTCTATGTCGACGGCAACGCGCCGGTGCCCTATGGCGGCGAGCGCGGCATCCGCGCCATTCTCGAAGGCATGCAGCAAAAGCTTGGCTGGGATCCGATCATGGATGCCGGCCGCATCATCGGCCTTGTCGAGCCGACCGGACAGGGCGCGATCTCGCTGGAGCCAGGCGGCCAGTTCGAGCTTTCCGGCGCGCCGCTGGAATCGATCCACCAGACCTGTCGCGAGGGCAATGCGCATCTGGCGCAGGTGCGCGAGATCGCCGAGCCGCTCGGTATCCGCTTCCTCGGCCTTGGCGGCAGCCCGAAATGGTCGCTGGCCGACACGCCGAAAATGCCGAAGTCGCGCTACGAGATCATGACGCGCTACATGCCGAAGGTCGGCACCAAGGGCCTCGACATGATGTACCGCACATGCACGATCCAGGTGAATCTCGACTTCGAGAGCGAGACCGACATGCGCCGCAAGATGCAGGTGTCGCTGAAGCTGCAGCCGCTGTCGACGGCGCTGTTCGCCAACTCGCCCTTCACCGAGAGCCGGCCGAACGGGCTGCAGAGCTGGCGCGGCGACATCTGGCGCGACACCGACAACCAGCGCTCGGGCATGCTCGAATTCTGCTTCTCGCCCGATTTCGGTTTCGCCGACTATGTCGAATGGGCGCTCGACGTGCCGATGTATTTCGTCATCCGCGACGGCCAGTATCACGACATGACCCGCTACACCTTCCGCCAGTTCATGGCGGGCTCGGCGCGCAATGAAATCCCCGACGGCCTGCCGACCATGGGTGACTGGGCAAATCACCTCTCGACGCTGTTCCCCGACGTGCGCCTGAAGCGGTTCCTCGAAATGCGCGGCGCCGATGGCGGCCCGTGGCGGCGCATCTGCGCCCTGCCCGCCTTCTGGGTCGGGCTGCTTTACGACGAGCAGGCGCTGGACGCCGCCGAGGCGCTGACCGCAAGCTGGACCTATGAGGAAGCGCTGGCGATGCGCAACGCCGTGCCGGAGCTGGGCATTGCCGCGCCGTTCCGCAACGCCACCTTGCGCGACGTCGCCCGCGACGTGCTCGCCATCTCGCGCGCGGGCCTGAAGAACCGCGGCAAGAAGAACCGTGACGGCTACGACGAGACGTCGTTCCTCAACACGCTGGACGAGGTCGTGTCGCGCGGCACGACCAGCGCCGAGGAGATGCTGTCGGCCTACCACACGCGCTGGGGCGGCTCGATCGAGCCGGTGTTCATGGAATATGCCTATTAACCGTCCGCTGCCCGCTACGCGGTTGGTTGGCAAAAGCCGCTTCAATCAGTGATCGAAACGAACTAGTCTTTTCCGGCGAGGACACTGCCGGAGGAGACCCCATGCCTTCCCTGTTCGACATTTTTGCCCAAGCCCAGAATGGCGCCGGCATGCAGGCGCTTGCCCAGCAATACGGGCTTTCGATGCAGCAGACGCAGGCCGCGGTGCAGGCGCTGCTGCCCGCCTTCTCGCAGGGGCTCCAGCGCAACACCGCCGATCCCTACGGGATGGGCGCCTTCATGACGGCGATGGCGAGCGGCCAGCACGCCAAATATTTCGAGGACGCGACGAGGGCCTTTTCGCCGCAAGGCATCGACGAGGGCAACGGCATTCTCGGCCATCTGTTCGGCTCGAAGGACCTGTCGCGCGCCGTGGCGAACCAGGCCGCGCAGGCGACGGGGCTTAGCCAGCAGGTGCTTCAGCAGATGCTGCCGGCCATGGCCTCGATGATGATGGGCGGACTGTTCAAGCAGACCAACAACCAGTTGACCGGGGGGCAGATGCAGGCCTTCGGCGGCAGTGGCAATCCGCTGGGCGAGATCATCGAGCAGATGATGCGGCAGGGCGGCCTCGCGCCGGCGCCGCAAACGCGGCAGGCGCCGGCGCCCAATCCCTATGGCGAGAATCCGCTCGGCAAGGTGCTGCAGGACATGTTCGGCGGCGGCGCTCCGCAGCCGCAGAGCCAGCCGCAGCAGGCGCCCAATCCCTACGGCGAGAACCCGCTCGGCAAAGTGCTGCAGGATATGTTCGGCGGCGGCGCGCAGTCGCAAGGCCAGCCCCAGCAGACGCAAAGCCCCTATGGCGACAATCCGCTCGGCAAGATCTTCGAGGAGACGCTCCGCCAGGGCGGCGGCAGCTTCGGCGTGCCCGGCGGGCAGCCGGCGCCGCAGCCGCAACAGCGCCAACCGCAGCAGAGCACGCCGCAACAGCCGCAGACCAACCCGAGCGGCCGTCCGCGAAATCCGTTCGACGACATCTTCGGCAAGATGTTCGAGACCGGCGCGCAGCAGCGCGACGAATATGAAAAGAGCGTCGGGACGATCTTCGACCAGTTCAAGCGCGATATGGACCGGCGGTGAGTATCGCGCCGAGGGCGAGGTCGTCATCCACGGGCGGAGCGACGCGAAGCGGAGCGCAGACCCGAGGATCCATGCCGTTACCTTCGCCGAAGGGTGCAGCGGAGCAGAATTCTGCACAGTTGCAGCACGTCAAAGTCACGGCATGGATTCTAGGGTCTGCGCGCGTCGCTTCGCTCCTTGCTCCGCCCTAGAATGACGAACTAAAAGAAAAATGCCCGGTCCTGGAGGGGGAACCGGGCAATGTGCAGGCTGGCCGGCGGGGAACCGGCAGGGAGTGTGGGAGCCTGCATGAAGCTTGGTCGCGCGGAACGGCGAAAAGGTTCAGCGCAACCGGAAATCCAGGGAAACGCCGCCCCTCAGCCTACCTGACGAGCAAGGTCCTCGATCGTGTCGGTGCGGTCGCTGGCGATCGCGCGCAGCTTCGCCGTCGGATCGCGGCCGAAGGGCACGGCGACGGCAACGTGAAGGTCGGCACGGGTCAGGCCGATATCGGCCAGCTCGGCGTCCGACATCTCGCCAAGGCGATAGAAGGCGCGACGGTTTTTCCAGGCGCGGTAGCTGTTGGCGATGGCATTGACCACAAGCGTCGCGACAGCCGGACGCGTGGTGATGCGCGGGGTCTCGGAGGCGAATTCGATCGTGGTCATGTCAGTCTCTCCTTCCAGGAGTCGAGCGGACGAAACCAGCCAATCGGCGCCTTGGGAGAAGCGCCGTTCCGGTTTCCATTCACATGTCTTCATGTGGACAATGACAATTTGCCATCGCGCGATTGATTAATCCAACGAATGTTTTTAATCTGTAGCATCAACATCAATGATGGGTTGGACCGATGAAAGCGCCGCTTGACCTCGATCAGTTGCAAACCTTCATCTCGATCGCCGACACCGGCAGCTTCACCCGCGCGGCCGAGGAGGTGCACCGGACACAGTCGGCGGTGTCGATGCAGATGCGGCGGCTGGAGGAGCGGATCGGCAAGCCGCTGTTCGAAAAGGACGGCCGCACCAACAAGCTGACCGAGGAAGGCGACAGGCTGCTTTCCTATGCGCGGCGGCTGATCTACCTCAACCGCGAGACGCTCGCCGCCTTCGACGACCAGCGGCTCGAAGGCACGATCCGCATCGGCACGCCGGACGACTATGCCGACCGCTTCCTGCCTGAGATCATGGCGCGTTTCTCGCGCTCCAACCCGCGCGTCGAGCTAACGGTCGTCTGCGAGCCGACGCCGGGGCTGGTCGAACACATCAAGCGCGGCAATCTCGACCTCGCGCTGGTCACGCATAACGACACGCGAGGGCAGTCGGAAGTGGTGCGGCGCGAGCCGCTTTTATGGGTCACCTCGGCCAACCATGCCACGCATGAACAGGAAACCCTGCCGATGGCGTTCGGCCGTCCGAACTGCATCTGGCGGCGCGCCGCGGTCGACGTGCTCGACCGGCAGAACCGCGACTATCGCGTGCTGTTCTCCAGCTTCTCGGCCACGGTGATCACCGCGGCCGTGCTCTCGGGCCTGGCGGTCTCGGTGCTGCCGGAATGCGCGCTGAGGCCCGGCATGCGCGTGCTCGGCGAGGCCGACGGCTTCGGCCAGTTGCCGGACTGCCGCATCGGCATCATGCGCGGCCAGACCTCGCAGCCGGAGATCGTCGACGCTTTGGCCCGTCACATCGCCGAAAGCCTCGACAATATTTCCGTGCCGGTGAGCGAAGAGGCGGGAAGCTTCGACTTCGCGGCGCTCGCCTTTGCCAAGATGAAGCGGGTCAAGGCAAACCAGATCATGCCTGGCTGGTAGACGTCAGGCACGAACGGCGGAACGTTCCTGGTCGGCGGCCGAAAGCCCCGGCAGAGCAAGCAACTGGCCGGGCTCCAGCGGCGGCGACAGCAGATAGCCCTGCATCTGGTGACAACCCATGGCGACCAGCAAGGCCCTCTGCGCGTCGGTCTCGACCCCTTCGGCGGTCACCTCGACCCTCAGGGTCCTCGCCAGCTCGATCAGCGTCTTGGCGATTGCGCGGGCGCTTTCGTCCTCGTCGAGCAGACGCACGAAGGAGCGGTCGATCTTCAACTTGTCGATCGCCTGGCGACGCAGATAGCTGAGGGAAGAGTAGCCGGTGCCGAAATCGTCGAGCACGATGCGCACGCCTGACTGGCGCAGCGCGGCAATCACGGTGCCGATCGTGTCATTGTGCTCGAGCAGAACGCTCTCGGTGGTCTCGAGCTGCAAGCGGGATGGGGCGAGCCCGGTTTCCTTCAGGATCGCGGCGACCTGTTCGGCAAAGCCGATATCGCGCAGCTGCATCGGCGAGATGTTGATCGCGATCCAGGGCAGTTCGGTCCTGGCGGCAAAGCGGCAGGCTTCGCTCAGCGCCCATTTGCCCAGCTCACCGATGAGGCCGCGCTCCTCGGCGATCGCGATGAATTGCGCCGCGGGCAAGGCGCCGTGCACCTCATGCCCCCAGCGGATCAACGCTTCGGCTCCCAGAATCCGGCGGCCGTCGGCCGCGAAAACCGGCTGATAGGCGAGCTTTATGCCGCCGTCGCCATCCAAGGCCTTGCGGAGTTCCGACTCGACCTTGCGCTTGCGCAACAAGAGATCGTCCATGTCGCCGGCGAACACCTCGTAGCGGCCGCGACGGTTCTTCTTGGCCTCGTAAAGAGCGATATCGGCCTTGCGCAGCAGGTCGTCGGCATCCGTCTCCGATCCGGACGAGAGCGCGATGCCGATGCTCGCGCCGACGAAGACCTGGTCGCCGATCAGCCTGAACGGCTCACGCAGCTTCATAAGCAGCCTTTCGGCGATATCTTCAACGCTTCCGGCGTCGGGAATGTCGAGCAGGATCACAGCGAACTCGTCGCCGCCCAGCCGCGCGACGGTGTCGACTTCGCGGATCGTGTGCCTGAGCCGCGCCGCCGTCTGGCGCACGAGCTCGTCGCCGGCCGGATGGCCGAGCGTGTCGTTGATGTGCTTGAAGCGATCGAGGTCGAGGTAAAGCAGCGCCACGCGCGTTCCGTCCCGGCTGGCGAACAGCAGCATGCGCCGCAGCCGGTCCTCGAACAGCGCCCGGTTGGGCAGGCCGGTGAGCGTGTCATGGAAGGCGAGATATTGTGCATGGTCCTGGCTGGTCTGCAGCGCGGCCGAGGCGCGGCGCAATCGGCGCAGCAGGAACACCAGAACGCCGCCCGCCACGAGCAGCGCGATCGCCAAGGCCGGAGCGATCTTGCGCACCAAGGTGAGGCCAGGCCGCAACTGGTCCCAGCCGATGTAACCGAGGATGACGCCGCGCGAATCGACCAGCGGCACGGCGGCCGGGCCAACCGGCTCGGACAAGGGCACCAGGCGCGCGCCATCGAGCATGTATTTGGCCGCGATCTTGCCGATGACGGCATCGTTGATGAACTCGGCCGAGATGTGCAGATATTCTGTGCCAGGCTCTTGGCTGACGCGATTCGTGCTCGGCACCAGCGGCATGACGCTCAGGATCGCGGGCTTTCCCTGGAGCGAGACAAGGTCCTGCGCGACCATCTTGGCCGGCTGGCTGGAGGCGTCGGCCTTTGGCGGCTCTGCCAACATGTGGCGCAGCTTCTCGATGGTCGGCCGCAGTTCCGGCTCATCCTCGCCGAAAGCCGACGCCGCGACGACCTTGCCTTCCCGCATGGCGTGGATCGCATGGTTGGCGGCGTCGAGGATGTAGATCCGGTTGTGACCGTAGTAGGTGTACATCCAGGTGCTGAGGTTTTCCTCGATCCAGGCCTGATCGCCCGCCCTCACATTGGTTACCGAGTCATCCCAGACCGTCACGCTTTCCTGCTCGCGCTGGACCGTGGCAATCTGGTCGTTCAGCCCATCGGCGATGAAAATCTTCTGCCGTTCGAGCGAAGCCTCGTCGGCCTGATTGGCGGCGTAGAAGCCGAAGCCGACGACAATCGCCAATGTGAAAGCGGCGAGCGTCAGCACGGTCAGCGTGACCTGGTGCGTCAACGGGCTGCTGTTGTGGCGTGCGCTCATGCGTTCCCGGCCGGCTCTCTTCCGTCAGTCAAAGCAAATCGGGCTTAAAATCACGTTATAATATTAGCGGGGTTTCTCGGTGCTTGACGCCGGCCGATAAGCGTACCCCAATCGCACAATGAGTGAACCAGCAACCGAATCACGCAGCAACGCCACCGAATACACGGTGAGCGAGATTTCCGGCGCGTTGAAACGCACTGTCGAGGATGCCTTCGGCAATGTGCGGGTTCGCGGTGAGATTTCCGGCTATCGCGGCCCGCATTCGTCCGGCCATGCTTACTTCACGCTGAAGGACGACCGGGCGCGGATCGATGCCGTGGTCTGGAAGACCACTATGGCGCGCCTGAAATTCCGCCCCGAGGAAGGCATGGAGGTGATCGCCAGCGGTAGGCTGACGACCTATCCCGGCAAATCCAATTACCAGATCGTCATCGACAATCTGGAGCCGGCGGGCGCCGGCGCGCTGATGGCGCTGCTCGAAGAGCGCAAGCGCCGGCTGCAGGCCGAAGGTCTGTTCGATGCAAGCCGCAAGCGGCGGCTGCCGTTCATGCCCAAAGTCATCGGCGTCGTCACCTCGCCGACCGGCTCCGTGATCCGCGACATCATCCACCGCATCAAGGACCGGTTTCCGCTGCATGTGCTGGTGTGGCCGGTGCGGGTGCAGGGCGATACGACGGCCAGGGAAGTGACCGCTGCCGTCAACGGCTTCAACGCGTTGACTTGGGACGGGGCTATCCGCCAGCCCGATCTGTTGATCGTGGCGCGCGGCGGCGGCAGCCTCGAAGACCTCTGGGGCTTCAACGACGAAGGGCTCGCACGCGCCGTCGCGGCGTCGGCCATCCCCGTGATCTCGGCCGTCGGGCACGAGACCGATACGACTCTGATCGACTTTGTTGCTGACATGCGGGCGCCGACGCCGACGGGCGCGGCCGAGATCGCCGTGCCGGTCAAGGCGGACCTGGAGGCGACGCTCGCCAGCCTCGGCGCGCGGCTCAACGCCTGCGCCTCCCGGCATCTGGAGCGCAAGCGCCAGGCGGTGCGCGCGGCGGCACGCGCGCTCCCCTCGCCCGACCAGCTGCTGGCGTTGCCGCGCCGCCGTTTCGACGATGCGACCAGCCGCCTCGGCCGCGGGCTGACAGTGAATATCGAGCGCAAGCGGGCGACGCTGGAGCGGCAAAGGCTGACGCCGGCGACGCTGTCGCGGCGCCTCAACGAGGCCCACACGCTGACCGGCCGCGACATCGCGCGTGCCCGCGCGGCATTCTTCGCCATCGTGCGCGAGCGGCGCGGGCGCTTCCAGCGCAACTCGACGCGCCTGTCGCCGGCGCCGATCGTCCGGCGCCAGAAGCTGCAGGCCGATGCCTTGGCCGGACTGTCGCGCAGGCAGGACCAGGCGCTGGCGCGGCGGCTCGACCGGCTGCGCGCGGCGCTGACACAGGCCGACCGGCTGCTTGCGACGCTGTCGCACAAGGCCGTGCTGGCGCGAGGCTTCGCGCTGGTCAAGGACGCCGAGGGGGCTGTCATCAAGCGGGTTGAAGACGTGGCGCCGGGCGCAGCCTTGCAGCTGGAATTCGCCGACGGCACTGCCGAGGCCATCGCCACCAGCGGCGGCGCGCGGCCGAAGCTGGCCGCGAAGCCGCCCGCCAAAGCCAAGGAGCCGGGCAATCAGGGCTCGTTGTTCTGAGGACCGCATGAGCAGCCACGATCCGCATCTTCGCACGCCTTCCGGCAAGCCGCGCCTGCGCTCCTTCGGCATCGCGCTCGACGGCACGCCAGGCCGTTTCAACGCCATCACCGACGTTCCAGGCGTGTCGGTGGGCTACACGACGCTGATTTCCGGCGACGGTCCGCTGAAAGTCGGCATCGGCCCGGTCCGCACCGGCGTCACCGCGATCCTGCCGAGGCCGGTTCAGGAACTCGCAACGCCGGTTTTCGCCGGCGTGTTCAGCCAGAACGGCAATGGCGAGCTGACGGGCACGCATATCATCGAGGAAACCGGCGCCTTCAACTTCCCGGTCACCATCACCAACACGCATTCCTGCGGCGTCACCCGCGACGCCACGCTGCGCTGGATGCACAAGGTGCTGCCGGCCGCGCTCGACACGGGCTGGGGCCTGCCGGTGGCGGCCGAGACCTATGACGGTTTCCTCAACGACATCAACGGCCATCATGTCAGCGTCGAGCATGTCGCGACGGCGCTCGACAATGCTACCGGCGGCGCCATCGAGGAAGGCAGTGTCGGCGGCGGCACCGGGATGATCACCTTCGGCTTCAAGGCCGGATCCGGTACCGCCTCGCGCATCGTCGAATGGCAGGACAGGCGCTACATGCTGGGCGTGTTCGTGCAGGCGAATTTCGGCCAGCGGCGCAATTTCACCATTCGTGGCCGGCGCATCGGGCAGGAGCTTGTCGACCCGGCGATCCGCGAGGCGACTTCACGCGCCGAAAAGGGTTCGATCATCGCCGTCGTCGCCACCGACGCGCCGTTCCTGCCGCATCAGATGAAGCGGCTCGCCCGGCGCGTGCCGCTCGGCATCGCCATGACCGGCGGCTATGGCTATCACAGCTCGGGCGACATCTTTCTCGCCTTCTCGACCGCCAATCCCGAGGCCGCGCTGGCTCCGTCAGGCCGGACCGGACACGTCGAGTTCATCCCGGACGTCGACATCGACCCGTTCTTCGACGCGGTCGTGCAAGGTGTCGAGGAGGCGATCCTCAACGCGCTGGTCACCAATGAGGATATGACGGGACGCGACGGCAATTTCGTGCCGGCGCTGCCGAAAGACTGGCTGAGGGAAAAATTCGGCGAGAGATGACGCCACCGCCGGGCTTTGGCGGGCGGGTATTTACTCCGCGGGCTTGTCCGGCTTCGGTTCGCCGCTGCCTTCTTCGGCGGCTTCCTCGAGGCGCGATGCTATCAGTTCCTGGATGTCGCCGACCTCTTCCTGGATGTCCTCCAGGAGAATGCCAGCCTCGGCGGCCTTGGCGCAGCACTCCTTGGCGAGAGTCTCGGCCTGCTGGTCGATCTCGATCGGCGAATGCGGGCATTGGACTTTCTCGCCAATCCATCCGCGCAAGAACTCGATCGCATGTTCACTCATACTGCTTCTTCCCTGGCGGCAAAGCCGGTTGGTAGCCATGAACGTCCGCACCCCGCAAAGGATGCATATCCCATTCGAACCGAGTCGCTCCCGACCGGCAAGACATCTTGCGCATAGGGCAAGAGAGCTTGTCCATGGGACGCAGAGCCGCAGGAGTGGAAGGGTTCGAGGTGCACGTTCAGATCATTGAAAATGATGGAATGGTCGGCCGGGATCGACAGAAGGCCACCGATATTGTTTTTGCTTGCCTTTTTCTACCTTCGACAGCGCATTTGCATCACAAACCGTATCGCAGCTTCCCGGTCAACGCTGTCCCGGCCCGAGCCGGGGCAGGCGCTATATAGTGACATCCTCATGCAATGTCGACTCGGACTGCATCATCCGGACGGCCACCTCCCCAGATCGAGGGCGCAACCGGAGGATTATTTTGACGTGAACGGTCCGGAAAGATGATGTTTGCGCAGCAAGGTGGAGAGCCGGTTCGCTGCCTCGGCGAAGACTTCGCCTTCCGAAAAGATTAGCGCCTGCCGTTCTTGCGCGGATGCAGCCAGGAGACGGTCGCAGAATCCGGCCACGACAGCGCCCGCGCCGGCCAAGTCGGCGGCAACCGCCTGGTCCGCGGCGAGCGCCGCCAGGTGCCGAGGCGTAATGCCGCCGATACCGGGAGGGACTTTCGCTCCCATGTCGACGAAACCCGGAGGCAGCGATCCTTTCAGATTGGAGACGCGATGCTCGGTGATGGCCGCATGGATCTGATCGACGGCTTGCTTGGCGCCGGCGACGCGAGAGGGATGATCGGTGTCGGCCGCGGCATGGGGGAGAAGTTCCAAGCGTTCGGCATAGGCCTCGACCAGTTTGAGATAGGGCAGCATCGGGCCTGAAAGCGTGCCGCCGTCCTTGAACAGGTCCGCGTCGATCGCCGCGTGGGAAATGCATCCTGACGCCAGCGCGCGCTCCAGCGCTGCGACATCGACCAGCTCGCCGCGATCATAGTTGATAAGCACGGCGCCGTGGTTGAGGAGGGAGAGGACTTCATCTCCGATCAGTCCGGCGTTGGCGTATCGTTGCGCGCCGGGATCGAAAGCACCGAGGCCAAGGTGGACCGAAAGCGCGTCGGCGCCGCGCGCCGCGTCTTCCATGGTTGCGGCGTAGTCGAAGCCTTCCAGCTCGATCCATTTTTGGTGACGGGGCCGCGCATGGATGGCGACCCGCATGCCGAAGGCCTGGCCGAGCCTGGCGAACTCGCGACCGATATTGCCATAGCCGATCACCGCCAGTCTTTTGCCTTCGAGCTTCTCGGTCGGGTAATGGCGCAGGTCCTTTCCCGTATCGAACTGCCCGCCGGCGACCAGGGTGTTGAGCCTGTCCACCGGAAGATCCGGCCTGACTTTCAGCAGCGCCTTCATGGCCATTTGCGCGGTGGCGCGGCTGTTGATGCCGGGCGTATTCATCAAAGGCGCTTCGCCGCCTTCTCCGCTGCCTCCGCCCCAGGATGCCGACCCCATATTGCCGGTGCCGGCACCGATGCGCACGCCGCCGAGCCGGAACCTGGTCTCGGCCGGAATGAAGGTCGCGGCGGCGATGACGGCGTCGTAGCGGCCCTCGCCGGCCTCGGCCAGCAATTCGTCTCGCGTGCTCAATTGCGGCTGGTAGAAGAAATGCAGCTTGCCAGGGTCAAGCGCGCCGGCCTTGGCGACGCCTGTCTGATGGAACACGCCACCCTTGGCCTCGATGTAGGCCTGGACCTCGCTGTGGTCGGGATTGCCGTCGGCGCCAAAGCGGAGGCCGACAAAATCGCAGATCAGAATATTGGCTGATGTCATGAGGCGTCGTTTCCCTGCAGCTGTCTCCGCCTACTCCAATCCGTCATCCGATGGAGCGACGTGAAGCGGCATATCCGGGTCGCAAGCGAGAGATTTGCCGCAGGGATCTAGAAATCTGTCCGCTCAGAACGGCGACAGGTCGAGTATCGGTTTAGTCGGCCGGGAAAGCCGGCCAGGCTCCAGGTTCGATAGTCTCGGGTTTTCCCTGGTGTCGAAGAATAGCCACTCTTCGAACGATGAAAGATTGCAATCGTTGGCTACTTGGAGCGGTGCGCCTTCCACCAGAACCGGCCACCCGCTCCAAGTCTTCCTTCGTTCCGCCAGACCCTAAAGCGCGTCGCGATCTTTCAGATTCGCTCTATGCGCTTTAGGTTTTTAATTTTGCGCATGTCTTAATCCCGAAACCGGTTCCCACTTTCGGGAGACATGCTTTACCCGTGCCGGATTTCCGTGCCGAGCACTTTCAGGCATTCCCGGATGAAGGCGGCGAGAGCCGTCCAGCCTTTGGCCGAAACCATCGTGCCGTCGACATATGCCTCCGTCGGAGACAGGTCGATATAGGTGCCGCCGGCGAGCGTTACTTCCGGCTCGCAGGCCGCCAGCGCGCCTACTTTCTTGCCGCGCACGACGCCATCGACCGCAATCAGGATCTGCACGCCGTGGCAGATGGTGAAGATCGGTTTCTTCATTTCGTGGAAATGGCGCACCATCGCCTGAATGCGCTTGTCGGTGCGGATGTACTCGGGTCCGCGGCCGCCGGCGCAATAGACGGCGTCATACTGGTCGAGCTGCTTCTCCGCGTCGGCGAACGTCTTGTTGATCAGAGCATAGTGGCCGAGCTTCTCGGTATAGGTCTGGTCGCCCTCGAAATCGTGCAGCGAGGTCTTGATCACGTCGCCCGCATTCTTGTCGGGGCAAACGACGTGGACGGTGTGACCGACGGCCTCCATCGCCTGCTGATAGACAAAGATTTCATATTCCTCGGTGAACTCACCGGTCAGCATCAATATCTTCTTGGCTGGCATGACTTGTCCTTTCGGTTACTCGAAGGCGGGCAGGAGGCGGTCCCGCGAATTCTCAATGTGCACTTGCATCGCCTTCTCGGCGGCATGCGCGTCGCCGGCAGCGAAAGCAGCGAGGATCGCTTCGTGCTCATCCAGCGCTTCTTCGGTGACGCGCGAGTGATACATCAGGCGGAAGATGTGGAAGTGCGTATGCTGGTGGTTCAGCGTCTCGCGGATGAGCTCGTTCTGTGCGAACTCCATGATCTTGTCGTGGAAGATCGCGTCCTGCCGCGCGAAATTGGAATAGCGCAGGCGCTCGTCCTTCCCCACCCGCCGCGCCATCACGCCTGCCGCTTCCCGCAACACCGCGAGGCGCTCTTCATCCAGCGTTGCCGTAGCCTTGGCTGCGGCAGCGGGTTCCAACAAAAGGCGCAGTTCATAAAGCTCATCGAACCGACGCCGGGTGATTTGCGGGGCGGCGCGATAGCCGATCAGGTGGGTCTTGACCACCAGCCCCTCGCCCTCCAACCGCCCGAGCGCTTCACGGATAGGCGTGTGTGAAACGTCGAATTCCCTGACGAGGTTGTCGACGGTGATGCGCGATCCCGGCGGAATCCTCAGCGACATCAATTGCGCGAATATTGCTTCGTAAACATCGCCCGCCAAGCCGTTGGCGCGCTGGATGCGACCGCTTGAGCGAGCTTCGGTTTCAACCGTCAGGTCGGGATTTTCCATCGGTTACCTCTTGACAGGAACGAGCCCTAACATGATGCTCCGGCCAATTCAATAGGATATCCTATACGATTTTATAGAGGATACGAACGGATGGGGCCAGGAACCGTATCGCCGCATTCAACGATGCGGGCACCAAAGCCGACAAAGCACCGGCCTGCGAACCAGAGGCCACTCAACCGATGCACAGCGTTTTCGCACCAGTCCCTTTCGAAAGATCTCAGTTCATGACCCTTTTTGCAGCCGCGCGCCTGCCGCGCGAAATTCTTTTCGGCAAAGGCCAGCGCCATGCGCTGCCCGCCATTGCCGGGCGACATGGCCGGCGCGCCTTCATCTGCACCGACGAACGGCTCGCCAGAACGTCCGAGTTCATTGAGATGCTCGAGGGGCTGCAGGCTGCAGGGATCGACACGCTCGTCTACGACCGCACCTTGCCGGATGTGCCGCGCGACAGCGTCGGCGCCTGTATCGCGGAGGCGAAGGGATTCGAGCCGGACATGGTGATCGGCGTCGGCGGCGGCAGTTGCCTCGACATGGCCAAATGCGCCGGTCTGCTCATCAGCCAGGGCGGCAGGCTCCAGTACTATTATGGTGAGTTCAAGGTGCCGGGCCCTACCCTTCCCCTTATTGCGGTGCCGACCACGGCCGGCACCGGTTCCGAAGTCACTCCCATCGCGGTGATCTCCGACCCGGAGCGGACGCTGAAGGTCGGCATCTCCAGCCCGCATCTCATCGCCGCGGTTGCGCTGTGCGATCCGGACCTGACGGCGAGTTGTCCCCCATCGCTGACCGCCATCGCCGGCGCCGATGCGCTGACGCATGCGATCGAGGCCTTCACCGCGGCAAGACGCGGCGCAGATGCCGATCTGGCGCAACGCCATGTCTTTGTCGGCAAGAGCGCGCTGACCGACCATTTCGCCCTTCTGGCGATCAGGCTCCTCGGCCGCAGCCTCGAAGCAGCCTATCGCGACGGGTCGAACGAGAGTGCGCGCGCCGATGTCATGATGGGAGCGTTGGCCGCCGGCTGCGCCTTCGGCACGGCGGGAACCGCCGCCGCCCATGCGGTGCAGTATCCAGTCGGCGCGCTCACCCACACGCCGCATGGGTTGGGCGTCGCGACGATGCTTCCTTATGTGATGCGCTACAACCTGCCGGCGGCAACCGCGGAGATCGCGGAAATCGGCACTGCGCTCGGCCTGCCCCACCAGGACCGCGGCGCCGATCAGCTGGCCGACGCCACGATCACGGAAGTTGCGCGACTGTTCAACGCCATCGGCATCACCCGGACGCTGGCTGATCTCGGCCTTCCTGCGGACAAGATCGACTGGACCGCGGAACAGGCCCTCGGCATCGACCGGCTGATCAAGAACAATCCCCGCACCTTCGACCTGCCCGCGATGCAGCGCCTGGTTAGGGCCGCTTACAGCGGCGATATGTCCGCAGTGACGATGTGAGAGACGGAGCCCAAGCCTATGAACATTTCGATAGACCTATTCGATCAGGACACCGACATGTCTGAGTATGCCGCGTTTTCGCATGGACTCTATATCGGCGGCAAATGGCGCCCCTCATCCGACGGCCGCGTCATCGAAGTGGTCGACCCGTCGACCGAGGCCGTGATCGCCGCGGTTCCGGACGCAACGCTCGCCGATGCCGCGGCTACGGTCGAGGCGGCGGCACAGGCAGCTGCCGGCTGGCGCGAGACCCCGCCGCGCAAGCGGTCCGAGATCCTGAGGCGCTGCTTCGAGTTGATGACCGAACGCGCCGAGACCTTGGCCGTATTGATCTCCCTGGAGAACGGCAAGGCCCTGCGCGACGCGCGCGGCGAAGTTGCCTACGCGGCCGAGTTCTTCCGCTGGAACGCGGAGGAAGCGGTTCGCATCAGCGGCGAGTTCGGCCTTGCGCCGTCCGGCGCGAACCGGATCGTGGTCGACTACCAGCCGATCGGCATTTGCGTGCTGATAACGCCGTGGAACTTCCCGGCGGCGATGGCCACACGCAAGATCGCGCCGGCGCTTGCCGCCGGCTGCACCGTCATCCTGAAGCCGGCCAGCGAGACGCCGCTGACGGCCTACGCGCTTGCTGCCCTCTACGAGGAGGCCGGCGTGCCGCCGGGCGTCGTCAACGTCATCACCACTTCGAATCCGGGGTCCGTGACTGCGGCCATGCTGGCCGACGCGCGGGTGCGGAAGCTCTCCTTCACCGGCTCGACCGGCATCGGCCGCATGCTTCTCGCCGAGGCGGCGAAACACGTCATTTCCTGTTCGATGGAACTTGGCGGCAATGCGCCGTTCATCGTGCTCGACGACGCCGACCTGGAAGCGGCGCTCGATGGCGCGATGATCGCCAAGATGCGCAACGCCGGCGAGGCCTGCACGGCGGCCAACAGGCTCTATGTCCAGGCGGGCATCCATGACGCGTTCGCCGAAGGCCTGCGCAAACGCATGGCGGCTCTGACCATCGGTCCGGGCACGGACACGGAAACCGAATGCGGACCAATGATCACCAGGAAGGCCGTGGACAAGATCGATCGGCTCGTCCAGGACGCGGTCGCGCGCGGCGCGAAGGTTCTGTGCGGCGGCGCGATCGCCGCGGGCCGAGGATTTTTCTATCCGCCCACGGTGCTGAGCGACGTGCCGGCCGACGCCGCCATGGCTCACGAGGAGATATTCGGTCCAGTGGCGCCAATCAGCCGCTTCGAAGACGAGGCGGAGGTCATCGCCAAGGCGAATGATACCGAGTACGGCCTTGCCGCCTATATCTACACGCGCGACCTTGTGAAGGGCATGCGCATGGCGTCGAAGATCGAGTCCGGCATGATCGCGCTCAATCGCGGCCTGATGTCCGACCCTGCCGCGCCCTTCGGCGGCGTCAAGCAGAGCGGGCTTGGGCGCGAAGGCGGGCAGAAGCACGGCATCGCCGAGTTCATGGAGGCGAAATACATCGCCGTGACGATCTGATGAGACAGATGGCGAAAGATCCATTCCGCATTCGCGACCATGTCCCCGAGTTCGACGACATCGTCGCCGAGATCGTCCGGCGCAGCGCCGCGACCAGGGCGAGAGTTCCGATGGCCACCGACGTGCCTTACGGACCGGACGGCACGGAAACCGTCGACCTGTTCTTCCCGCAGGGCAAACGCGACCGCCTGCCGGTGCACATGTTCATTCATGGCGGCTACTGGCGCATGTTCTCCAAGCGCGACTATTCCTGCGTAGCGGACACCGTCACCAACGCCGGGGCGATTGCCGTCATCGTCGACTACGCATTGATGCCGAGCGTGAGAATGGCGATGATCGTCGATCAAATACGCCGCGCCAGGCAATGGATACATGACCACATCGCGAGCTATGGCGGCGATCCTGACCAACTGACGGTAAGCGGCCATTCCGCCGGGGCGCATCTCGCGACCATGCTCTTTGACGACAACACCCGGCCTTCGGGCATCAAATCCGCGCTCCTGCTCGGCGGCATCTACGACCTGGCACCGTTGCAGGAGTCGTTTCTCGCTGCCGAGATCGCGATCACCGACGACGAGGTTGAGCGGCTCTCGCCGATCGATCACAGCTTCGATCCGGGCGTCGCGGTCGCGGTAGCCGTCGGCGCCGAGGAAACGCCGCCTTTCCACAGCCAGGCCGCCGCTTTCGCAGAGAATCTCGAACGGCAAGGGCTGGTCGTTTCCCTCACGAGCCTTACAGGGGTCAACCACATGAGCAGCGTCCGCGATCTTGGCTTGGCCGAGACACCAGCCTCGGCGTTGTTGGCCCGTCTGTTGACCGCGTGAAAGGGCACAAAGGCCGGCTCGCCCAATTCAGCTCTTCAAGTCCGAACGCACGGTGACGACCAACACGCGGACCGTGCTTCGCCAGTCAGTGACGCGAGCGTTACAACTCGACCCCCTCCTCCAGCCCATCCACGATGGGCTTGGCCCTTGACCTTTCCAAACATTCTCAAGGACCATGCACCGAAATTGGCGCCTCGACGGGTTCATTCGCGCGGCTCGTTGTCTGTATAAAGGACGCGCCGCCAACGCGGCGCCGCCAACAGCCAACCCTGTCACGCCCACCAGGAAACATTGAATGCCGGAATTTTCGTTACCTCGTCCAGTCCCGGCGCCTGGCGTGATGCGCCTTGGCACCGCGCCTGGCTCACCAAGCAGGCAAATATCCTGTTCGACCTTTTCGATCCGGTCGCCATCAACCCGCGGGGCGGCTTCTTCGATCTCGATGCGACTGGCAAGCCCCTGCCCGGAAAGGCGGTCAGGCCAATCCACACCACCGCCCGGGCCGTCCATTGCTACGTCATCGCCAGTCTGCTTGGGCGGCCTGGAAGTGACCGGATGATCGATCATGGAATGCAGTATCTCTGGCACTGCCATCGTGATGCAAAGCATGGCGGCTACATGTGGTCGCTCGACGACGACGGGCCCAAGGACGCCAGCAAACAGGGTTATGGCCACGCCTTTGTGCTGCTTGCGGCATCAAGCGCGAAGCTGGTGGGCCACCCTTTGGCCGACGGGATGCTGGCAGACGTCACGACGATCCTGAACGACCGGTTCTGGGAAGAGCAGCACGGCGCCATCGCCGAGGAGTTCGAGTGCGACTGGACGCCGTTGCGCGGCTATCGCGGCCAGAATTCCAACATGCACCTGACCGAGGCATTGATGGCCGCCTATGAGGCGACCGCCGATCAGGAATACCTGCGCGAGGCGGAGCGCATTGCGGACCTGATCATCAACCGCCGTGCCCGCGAGTGCGACTTTCGCGTCGCCGAGCATTTCGACGAGCAGTGGGCGATCGACCGTTCCTATAGGGCGGTCGACGAGATGTTCCGTCCGTCGGGGACGACGCCGGGTCATTGGCTCGAGTGGGCGAGGCTGACCCTCCAGCTGTGGGTGCTTGGCGGCAAAAAGCACGACTGGATGCCGGCAGCCGCGGAGATGCTGTTTCGGCGCTCCGTGGAACTGGCATGGGATGGAACCAAAGGCGGCTTTTTCTACACCCTCGACTGGGCCGACAAGCCGGCGTTCCGCTTCAAACCCTGGTGGCCGATCGCCGAGGCCGCGGGCGCTGCCTCATTCCTGGCCGAGCATTGTCCAAGCGCCTTCCATGAAGAATGGTACCGGCGCATCTGGAATACCATCGCCGAGGCCTATATCGACCGCGAGCATGGCGGATGGTTCGAAGAACTGGATGAGGACCTGCACCCGGCGCATTCGCTGTTTGTCGGCAAAGCCGACTTGTACCACGCCCTGCAGGCCTGCCTGATACCGCTCTATCCGGCGCAAGGGAGCCTGACGAACGTTATTCGTCAACGTTATGACGCTTCCTCGACCAGACTTCCATAGACCGGGACGCGACCTGCCGCGCAGTCGAATTTCGCTGCGATATGCTTCCTTAAGCCAATTTCGGATTCCGCATCCGAACAGGGGCTCGCTCGCGCCGTTTCTTAGGCTAAGATTGTTCGAACTGGCGGGAGGTCCTCCTTGCGAGAAGAGCAACGCAGGCTTGCGGCGATCTTGGCCGCCGACGTGGCAGGTTACTCGCGGCTGATGGCAGCCGACGAGTCGGGAACGCTGGGACGGCTGAGGCGGCTCCGAGCTGAGGTATTCGAGCCCAAAATCGCGCGGTTCCACGGACGCATCGTCGGCTCGGCCGGGGATAGCCTGCTGATCGAGTTTGGGAGCGCGGTTAACGCCGTGCAGTGTGCGATCGAACTGCAGCGCGAACTGGGCGGCGAGAACGCGGGCCTCCCCGAAAACCGGCGTATGGCGTTCCGTATGGGCGTAAACCTCGGCGACGTGATCGTCGAAGACGACACGATATACGGAGACGGTGTGAACATCGCGGCACGGCTTGAAAAGTTAGCGGAGCCTGGCGGCGTTTGCATCGGGCGCGCCATTTACGATCAAGTAAAAGGCAAACTCGAATACGTCTATACGGATATCGGCGAACAACGGGTTCACAACATTGCGGAGCCGGTACGCGCTTACCGTGTCATGTCCGTTGAGCTATCCCCCACCAGCTCGTCCGTGCCGTCGGTCAAGGATGCGCTTCCGTTACGCAACGGACATTCGATCGCCGTGCTGCCTTTCACCAACATGAGCGGCGACCCAGAGCAGGAATACTTCTCTGACGGCATTACCGAGGACATCATTACGGACCTCAGCAAGGTCGGGGCGCTGGCAGTCACGGCGCGCAACACGACCTTTGCCCTCAAAGGCAAGTCGATGGACGTCAGCGAAGCGGCCCGGCAATTGCGCGTTTCGCATGTGCTGGAAGGCAGCGTGCGCAAGGCGGGTGGTCGCGTTCGCATCACCGCGCAGCTGATCGACGGGAAGAGTGGGCACCATGTGTGGGCCGAACGCTACGACCGTGATCTTGACGACATATTTGCGCTCCAAGACGAGATCGCGCGGGCCATCGTCGATGCCCTGAAGATCCGGCTGATGCCCGCCGAGCGTGCTGCCATCGGCAAACGCACGACGGAGAACGTAGAAGCCTATCAATATTACCTCATGGGACGGCAGCATTTCTTGCGCCTGGGCCGTCGCAATCACCTTTCAGCCCGACGGCTCTACCAGCGGGCGCTGGAGATCGATCCCGAATACGCTCTGGCGCGGGCCGGGCTGGCGTTAGCTGAGGGCATGTTGCTGAGATCCGGAGATCCGAGCGCAAAGCTTGTCACCTTGAGCGCCGAGGCTGAGCGCGCGCTGGCCTTGGACTCGACGCTCGCGGAAGCTCATGTGGCCCACGCGATGGCGCATTTCCAGAAGGAGCAAATCGAGCTCGCAGGCGCCGCCTGCCGGCGAGCAATCGCGCTCGATCCCGATCTCTACGAGGCGCACAGGACCTTGGGCGACGTGCTGCGCATGGAGCGCAAGTTTGCAGAGGCCGCGGCCGCCTATGAGAAGGCGGCGGAGGTTGACCGCAACAGCTATGGCGCGATGTGCATGCTGTGGGATTGCCGCAAGACGCTGGGCGAGGAGGAGGAAGCCCACAGGCTTTCAGGGGAGCTGCTTACCCGCATCGAGAAGGCCATGCAGCTCTATCCGGACGATGGCGCAGCCTATGCCTATGGTTGTTACGTCCTCCACAATCTCGGCCTGGACGAACGCGCCCTCCAATGGGCCGAGCGCGCCATCGCCATCGACCCGGAGGACTATAACAGCCATTACAATGTCGCGTGTTTCCTGGCGGCGATCGGCACCGTGGAAAAGGCGATCGACACGCTGGAGCACTGCGTGCCGCAGCTTGGATTGCAGCAGGTGCACTGGATGGCGCAGGATGTGGATATGAATTCTCTGCGCGATCATCCGCGCTATCGGGCGCTGATCGAGCGCCTGGAGGTCAGTTTGGCGAAGGCAGAAGGCCAATCAGGAAGCGGAATCGAAGGACGGCCTTCTGGAGTTTAAAGCCATTTTCCCTCGGGACTGCGAGACAGCTTTAGATCCTGACTCCTTCCCGGGAGATTCCGCTACCGTCACCTCAGAGGGCCTGTTGAGTCATCAGGTTCTCGAGGCGGGTATAGAAGAAGCCCCTTACAGCCAGCGCCCCGTTGTTAAAGCAGGTCTTTCGACCGGCGCTGGCAGCAGTGCGTAGGATTGTTGACACGATGGAACACGGTGGCATTGCCACGAGTGGAACTACGGCCCTACAAACGCCTGCCGGCGAACTCTCAGCATAGGGAAGGCGCTACTATGAGTGGGTGGTTGCATACTCTTCCACTGGCTTGGATGGCTCTCGTCGTGTTCGGGGCCACCTATATCGTCGCGTTCATCTTGCACCAGGGCATCGCCGCTCTTGCTGCGGGCTCCACGGCGCGGTCATTCAAGGCGCTTTCGCCTGGCATGTTGCCGCCGCTCGGTATCATCTTCGGCTTATTCGTGGCGTTCACCGCGGCTCAGGTCTGGAGCGACAACGATCACGCCAGTGCGGCAGTCAATCGCGAGGCCAGTGCGTTGCGGTCGGTCATGGTTCTGGCGGGCAGCTTTCCCGGGGAACCCGAGGCGCGCTTACGGACGCTGCTGCGCAGCTATATCGAGGAAACGACGAGCCAGGAGTGGCCGCTGATGGCCGAGGGAGCGGCGACCCTCACCATAGTCCCGCCGGCGCTTAACGAGGCGCTGCGGACGACGCTGGCTTTGACGCCAACCAATCCCGGCCAGGAGATCGCGCAGCGCGAGATGACGAGATGGCTTGAAGACGCCCTGGAAGCGCGTCGCCAACGGATTCTCGTCAGCTCCGCACAGGTCAATCCCACGAAGTGGGCCTGCCTGGTCCTGCAAGCCTTCTGTGCTCTTCTCGCGATTGCGGTCGTTCACAGTGACAACCGAATGGCATCGGCGATCGCCCTTGGAAGTTTTGCGACCGGCGTGGCGGCATCCGTTCTCCTGATTCTCGCCCACGATCGGCCCTTCACGGGAGAGATCGCAGTATCGCCGCAGCCGTTGCTGCAAGTTATGCCCGAAGCGGGCGGCGGCGGATGATACAGATCGGAGCGCAAAGACGGATCTGTCGCTGGCCACGTCTGCTTTCAGGCAGCGGCCAAGCCAATCTCTGCGGCCGATGAGGCGCCAAGCGGACATGCCGCCGTCGCGTTGTGAGACACCGACAAGCAAAACAGTGTCCTCTACGACTCGTCCCTCTCATCGCGCAAATTAGACACGACGCGGCGATTCTGCGACCTGCAGGCGGTGTCGGGGCAGTCGCGGACGAGCCGGTCCTTGCCGTAGCCCTTGGCCCACATGCGGTTGCGGTCTATGCCGCCGGCGGCGAGGTAGTCCATCACCGCATCGGCGCGCCGCTGCGACAGAGCCGTTTCGTTTGCGCCGGGATCGTCGGCGAACCCCTGCAGCTTGAGCATCCAGCGCGGATACTTTGCTAACCAGGCGATCTGGGTGTCGAGGGTGGTCTTGGCGACAGAATCGAGCTCGGCCGAACCTTTCGTGAAATAGGTGCGGCGGCCGACATTGAGGATAAAATCCTCCTCGCTGCCCGGCTGTACGTTCTGGAAGCCGGCAATCTCGGCGTTGGTGACGTCGGGCGTGGGAGGGGCCAGGGTGTTGCTGGTCGAGCAGGATGCGGCCAGCACCAGGAGGCCGGCGGCGAGTAGCCGGCGCGTGTTTTCAATCATGCGGTTCATGAGGCGCCATCATTCGACAGAGGTGGAAGCGGGCGCCTGGTCGGCGATATGCGGCAGGACCTCCACCGCGGTGCCGATCGGGCACCGCTGGTAGAGGTCGATGATGTCTTCCGGGAACATGCGGATGCAGCCGCTGGAAGCGTCGGTGCCGATGCTCCATGGTTCCAGCGTGCCATGCAGGCGGTAGCCTATGTCGGCGCCGTCGCGGTACAGATAGAGCGCGCGTGGCCCGAGCGGATTGTTGGGCGCACCGCCTGCGATCATGTCAGGTAGTTCCGGCCTGCGCTTACGCATTTCTGGGGGCGGAACCCATTGCGGCCAGAGCGCGCGGCGGTCGATCGTCGCGCGACCGTACCATTTGAAGCCTTCCTTGCCGACGCCGACGCCGTATCGGATGGCGGTCTTGTTTTCCATGATGAGGTAGAGGAAGTGGTGGCGGGTATCGACCACGACGGTGCCGACCGGCTCGCTGCTGAAATACTTAACGATCTGGCGATGCCATCTCTTGTCGATCTTGGCGAAGTTGGTCTTTCGATAAACGAAATTGTTGTCGGTGGCGGTACCGGCGAAATAGGATTTTGCCGCGGCTTGAACATTGCCGGTTGCACCGACCGCAACCAGCGCCAGGCCGCCGATCACGACACCCCTGCGTGATAGAACCATCGGCAAACCCCCATGCCTTAAGCCTAGCTGACCATAGTTGAGAATTACTTCGCCTCAAAGTGGAAAATGCTGCAGTTTGCCCGAGCCGTCAGTGCGAAGCGCGACAAGCTGCCATCAAAATCTCAATACCCAGGCTTCCACTTTTCCCTTGCCTTTGACTTCGATGGCACCGCGAGGCTCGAAGACAAATTGGTCCTTGAGCTGTTCGTAGACGGGGCGCGTCACCTGAATCGAGTCGGGAACTCCGCCAGACTCCATGCGGCTCGCCAGATTCACTGTGTCACCCCATAAATCATAGATGTACTTGCTCTTCCCGATGACGCCGGCGACCACTGGCCCGCTGTTGACGCCAACCCTGAGCTTCATGGAGATATTGTGTTCCATCGCGTGCTCGCGAGTAATATGGACCATGCGAATGGCCATCCGGACCATGCGTTCGGCGTGGTTGGCCACCGGCACGGGTAGGCCGCATACCGCCATATAGGCGTCGCCCACCGTCTTGATCTTCTCGATGCCGAGATCATGGGCGGCAACGTCGAAGCGCGTGAAGAGTCCGTTGAGAAACATCACGACATCGTGCGGCGGCATTTCCGATGTTAGCGTCGTGAACCCGACCAGGTCTGCGAAGGCGACCGTGACCTCGGCGAAGCCGTCGGCGATCCTCTCCTCGCCAGCGCGCAGCCGATTGGCGATCGGTGCCGGCAGGACGTTGAGCAGCAGCAGCTCGTTCTCGCGGATTTTGTTCTCGATCACGACATTCTTCTGGTGCAGATCCTCAACCATTCCGTTGAAGGCTGTGCAGAGCTCGCCAATCTCGTCGCGCGTGCGGACCGGCACGCTGGTCGCATAGTCGCCAGCAGAGAAGCGTTTCACCCCGGCAGTCAGATCGCGGAGCGGGCCGAGCAGCGCGCGCGAAAGCCAGGCGGCGGTGGCGGCAACAACGAGCATCGCCAGTCCTCCGACGAGCAACAGATCCCGGCGGAGCTCGGCGATCGGTGCGAAGGCCTCGGCGCTGTCGATCTTGGCGACGAGCGCCCATTTGACATCGGAAATCGCGAGCGGTCCCCATGAAGCGAGCGTCGGGACGCCACGGTATCCGATGATCTCGCCTGTGCCCTCGACACCGGCGAGCGCGGCATGGGAAGCCTTGGTGTCGATGCGCTGATGCAGCACAGGTGTCCCGTAACGCTGAATGGCGGCGATCTCTTCTTCCGAGGTGCCGACGGATTTCAGGTCGGCGAAGAAGTTATCCCGGCTCTCGTAGAACGCCCGCGGCCCAGAGCGCGCCAGATAATCGGGTCCGACGAGATAGGCCCCACCTGTGTCACCGAACCCTTCCTGCCGCCAGCGGCGGTTGCCGGTAACAACGTTGTCGATCTCATCATTCGACAGTTTCGCGACGAGCACGCCGATGACGACGCCCTGGGCAATCACCGGTGCTGCCATGAAGGCGATCGGTGCGCCGCCTGATGGCGCATAAGAGGCGAAATCTTCCAGGCAGCTGGCTGATGGGTCTGCGATCTGCGAGCAGCGGGCGACGGCGGCCGCGACGTTGGCGCTGCGGTATGGTCCCAACTGAAGAGACGTGGTGAAATCCACCTCCTTCTCGACCGTATAGATCAGGCGACCTGATTTTGGATCGGCAATCATGAGATCGAAAAAGCCGACCTTGCTAGCCGCCGCGCGCATCAATGGATGGTATATGGCATGCAGCCTGGAGTATTCGCTTCCGTCGTCGGGGTCGTCGAGAAGCTTGCGCCGCTCTGCGGGGTTGGGATTGTCGACAATGTAGTGATATTGCAGATAGTAGGGAGCCCCACTGACCGGCAGGTAGTCCGACAGGGCTGGCTCCTTGCCCAGAATGCGCGTCATGCCCGGCATGAAGTTCTCAGCGTACCAATCGCCGACCTTCTGCCGCAGTTGGAGCGGCGCGCCTGCCTGGTCGAGCTGGTCGACCGCAGTCCGGAACTCGCGTGTCGCATCGACCACCATCTTGGAAGTGGCAAGCAGGCTCAGCTCTGCCTGGATCGTGCGGAAGTAGGTTTCGACCTGGCGCGTCTTGGCCTGACGAGAGGCCGTGAGTTGGTCGAAGACTGTTTTTTCGAGAGCGTCGCGGGCGCGGAAGTAGCCGAGCGCCCCGGTGACCAGGACCGCGATTGCACCAAGAAGGACGAGGGTCGTAAACAGCTTTGCGGCCAAGCCCCAACGCGCGGGGCGGGATGAGCCGGTCACATTTATCGAAGACATAAGATCCGACACTGCCTTTGCATCACGTCGTCGCGAACAGGAGCGTCGGCGTCAACTCGGACAGCAAGCCAAGATTGTGCCCCATGCGTTACCCTCTCGCGTATGCATGCCAACTGTCCACGCGATCATCTTAGCTAAAAATGGCTTGGGCCGCATGATCCTTGACCACCTCCACGCCACCCGGCGTAGGGACGGCGCAGCAGAGGGTGAGCCTGTACCACGTGTCTATCTTCGGACGTGACATCGAACTCCCTCGAAGCGAGGACGAGCCTGACGAGCTTCGGCGATAGCAATGTCGTCAGCGGCAAGCTGGGGTTCAGCATGCGCTGGTAGCGCCGGCGACCCGCCGCGCGTCAGTCGCGCGATAGCGACAGCCCGGCGAGAAGCGAAGCGTACGCGGCAAGCCTGCGGGATTCGAATTCCGTGAAGAGCCGCACGCGCTTCTTCTGCGTGCCTCCCCCTGTGTGAGAAGCCAAATCCGGACTCGGCAACTGTCGTCCGAAATTGACAAGACGAGCGAGAGGCTGGTGTCACGCGGCTTGCGGACGATCGTGCCCAGCCTTGATAGAGATCCGCCTAAACAGCTCGAATGAGACTGACGCAAAATCGCAGGCAGACGCGAAGCCTGCGAACGAACCGCCCAGTTAAATCGAAAAATCAGCTATTTACGCGAGAAGGCGATGGTACCGTTGGCTGGGCTCGAACCAGCGACCCCCAGATCCACAATCTGGTGCTCTAACCAACTGAGCTACAACGGCACGCCCCGCATGAACTGGATCAAGGTGAAAGCTTGCTCTCCGTGATCCGCTCTGTCTTTCGGCGATGCGTCCAATACGGGCTATCGGATTCTAATTCAAGGCCCTTGATAAGGCAAAGAACCGGTTTCCTCGCCCTCCTTCATCCAGGCAAAAGAAAAGGCCGGCATCCAGGCAAAAGAAAAGGCCGGCGGGAGGAGGTGCCGGCCTTTTCCTGTTCCGAGCCAGCGGGAGGAGGTGCTGGCTGGTCACCCCGGAAACAGAGGGAGGAGGTTCCGCTTCCGGGTATCTGGTTACTCAACTCTATCGCATAACTATTTGTCTGACGAAATGCGACGTTTTGATGCATCGCACAGTTGTGCGCGAAAATTAGGCAGCCTTGGCGTCCTTCATCGCCTTCTCGAAGGCGCTCTTGACCGGCTTGGAAACATCCTCGACCGCCTTGGTGGCAACGGCCTGGAACTCCTTGGCCTGCTCCACCGCCAATTCGGCGCGCTTGCGCAGGAAAGCGGTCTGCAGCTCGACGACTTCCGAAAGGGTCTTGGCGCCGACCAGGGCTTCAAGGTGCGAGAAGCCGGCTTCGGCATTGGCGCGCAGCGCGGCGATCGCCTTGAGCGAGACGTCGCTGGAGACGGCCTTGGCGGTCTCGTAGGTCGACTCCAGAACCTTCTGGGTCTCCTCGGCGCCGGTCTTCAGCTTGGCATAGGCCTCTTTCGACTGCTCGACGCCCTTCTCGGCGAAGGCGCGGATCTGGTCGGTGGCCTTGGAAGCGTCGAAGCTCGGGAATTCAACGTTTTCGATGGTCTCGGCAGCGGTCTTAGCGGTGGTCTTGGACATTTTCCAACCTTTCGGGATAGCGGCTTTGACAGAAAGCCGTCTCGTTCATGTATGGTGGCAATATAGAGGTTTTTTTGTGCGTTGCAACATCTTTGTTGCACTGCACCATAAGAATCTTCCCTCACGGCAACCGTGGCGTCAGCCGCCGGGCCGTTAACCAAGAGCCCAGAGATTTCGACCTATGCAAGCCAGGGCTTGTGGACCTTCGGACCGGGGGCTTTTATTAACAAAGCGTTAACTGAAATGGCCGCTCCGGAGGGTTGCCCAGCGCATGCCGCCTGAAAACTACTCCTTCCTTGACGTCGCCGTGCTCGACGCGGTGCGCCAGCGCTTTGCCGCCGGCGACGCCCTGGCCATTTTGTCGGCCGACCTCGAACAGGTGATCTGGGCGAACGGACCGGGGGCGTCGGTGTTCGGCTATCCGGATATCGAGGCCATCATCGGCGCATCGGCGCGGCTGCCGCTGATCGCCAGGCGGCAGATCATGGCGACCAGCGGTTTTCCCGAGATTGGCAACGACCGCGCCATCACGGTGAGGCTGGCCACAGGCATGGTGAGCCGTGCCGTGGGTTTCCTGGCCAGCGCCGTGGCGATGCCGGACGGCGAGAAGGCAATCATGCTGGCGGTGCCGGCGGCGCAGATCAGCTCCCGCAGCGCCGGCGAGATCGCCAGCCGCGCCATCGGCGGCTTCACCGAGGCAGGGCATTTCATCGCCTTCGTCGACGCGCAGGGCGATGTCGAGGCGGCTTCGGAGGGCTTCGCCGCGCTCGGCATCGAGCAGTGGACCCTGGCTGCGCTGGTTGCAGATGTGGCAAGCAGCGGCGACCGTGTCGTCAAGCGCCTCGTGCCTGGCAGCGGCACTTCCTACCCGGCCGGTTTGGCGCGGCTCACCGACACGCGGCATCTGCTGGTGGTGATCGATGAGGACCAGCTCGACGGAGACCAAGGCGAACAGCCGGCCGCTGGCCAGGGCGATCGGTCCCATGGTGAGCAAGTCGCGACGCCCGGCACCGTTGCCGCCACGCTGTCGGGTGAAAGCCTGGCCGCCGAGCCCGAACCCCGGCCGGTCCAGGACAATAACCCCGCGCCGGTCGTGACGGCTGGTGAACGGGCCGAGCCGGTCCCGGAGCGCCCTGAAGGCGATGCGCAGACTGACGGCGGAAGCCGGGTCACGGCCGGCCAGCAGCCTGCCCAGACCGATCATCAGGCTAATGCCGCCGAGCCCGGCCAACAGGCCACGGACCCCGGTGCCGGCCAGCATGACCATTGGTACTTCAACGCCGGCGAAGAGAACGTGAGGCCGGCTCAACCGGCAGCGCCGGCGACGGACGGGCCGAAGGAGACCATTGCAGCCGAAGGCCAGCGGCAGGATGTCGGCGAAACCATCAAGCCCGCGCAACCCACTCCGCCCCGCGGCATCGATCGTTCGGCGCCACCTTTGCGCTTCGTCTGGCGCACCGACGCCGAAGGCAAATTCAGCGCGTTGTCGCCCGAATTCGCGGACATCGTCGGCCAGCCCGCCGCCGATGTGATCGGCCGCCGCTTCAAGGACGTCGCCACCACTTTCGGCCTCGACGCCTCGGGCGAGATCGCCGGTCTGCTCGAACGGCGCGACACCTGGTCGGGCCGATCGGTGCTGTGGCCGGTGGCCGGAACCGACCTGAAGATACCGGTCGATCTGGCGGCGCTGCCCGTCTATGGCCGCAGCCGCGCCTTCGAGGGTTTTCGCGGCTTCGGCGTCGCGCGCAGCGCCGACGCCGTGATCGATCCTGAGGCGCTCGGCATGGCGCTGGTGCCCAATGCCGCGCCTGCCGGGGGCGAGCCGCCGGTCGAGCAGCCAAAGCCCGAAGATCCGTTCCAGGGCGAAGTGCCGGCGCTGAGCATCGTGCCGAAGCCGGAGCGGCGCTTCGCCGACAAGGTGATAAGGCTGGCCGAGCACCGCCAGCCGGCCAACGACAAGCAGCCGGAAAGCGACACGCCCGCAAGTCAGAGGAGCCTGTCGATCCTCGAGCGCAGCGCGTTCCGCGAGATCGGCGAGCGGCTGCGCAAGGATAGTTCCCTGCCCGCCGAGCCGGGCGCCGCCGAAGCCGGCAAGCAGGCCGATGCGGTTGTTGCCGGCAAGGACGAGGCAACGGCGAACGACCCTGCCGCCGAAACGAAGGCCGAGGCAAACCAGCCAACGGCGCTTGAAGCGGCTGCGCACGAGAACCCCGCGCTGGAAACGACGCCGCCGGCCTCGGAAACCGCGGACGCGAAAGCCGATGCCGAGACCGCGGAAGCACAGACCGAGGCGGAAGATCAGAAAGACCTGGCGAGGCTCGACGGTATCGATGACGCCGCCGCTACGGACGACGCCGGCAAGACGTTGACGCCGGCCGCTTCCGGCTCGCTGCTCAGCTACGCCGCTGGTGCGAAATCCGGGCAAGAAGCCGGCGTCGAACCTGCTTCCGAGGACAGCCAGGCGGCGGCCACCCAGCAGGCGGCCGAGCATGCCTACTCCGAGGCGCGGCAGCCGGTCGAACGGCCAGCGACCGAGCCGGTCGCCGAAAAGCCGGCGCGCGATGCGACGGCGAACGACGACAGCATGACCGCCGACGATTTCCGCGATGCGCAAGACAGCGAGGATTGGGCCGGCTCCGACGCCGACGCGACGGCGGCCGCGGAAGAACCGGAAACGGTAACGCCGGCGCGGCCACGCCTGGACGCGCCGCCACTCAAACTCGCAGGCTTTGTGCCCTCCGCTTTTTCGACCGGAGAAGAAGCCAAGGCGCCCGATACGTCCATCCTCGCCAGGCTGCCGGTGCCGTTGCTGATCCATTCGGGCGACGAGCTCCATTACGCCAACGACGCCTTCCTCGAGCTCACCGGCTACGATGCTTTGGAAGACCTAGCGGATGCGGGGGGCCTGGGCGCGCTGTTTGCCGATCCCTATGCCGAGGATGCCGCCGCGGACGAAAGCGACCACTCGCTGAAGCTCAAGAGCCGCCAGGGCCAGGAATTTCCGATCGAAGCCCTGCTTCGCTCGGTGCCGTGGCGGAGCGGCAAGGCGCTGATGCTGGTGGTGCGGCGCTCCGGCGAGGACGATGCCGCGCATTTCATCGCCGCGAATGACGAACCGGCGCTGCAACCGGACGTGCCGGAATTGAAATCGCGCATCGCCGAGATGCGCACCATCATCGACACCGCCACGGACGGCGTCGTGCTGATCGGCCGCGACGGCAATATCCGCTCGATCAGCCGGCCGGCGGAAGCCCTTTTCGGCTTCGACAGCGACGAAGTCGCCGGCAAGCCCTTTGCCTCGCTGTTCGCCATCGAAAGCCAGCGCGCGGCGCGCGACTATCTCGCTGGCCTCTCGGAGCCGGGCGTGGCGAGCGTCTTGAATGACGGCCGCGAGGTCATCGGCCGCGAGGCGCAGGGACGTTTCATCCCGCTGTTCATGACCATCGGCAGGCTGCCGAACGACAGCGGCTTCTGCGCCGTGGTGCGCGACATCACGCAATGGAAGCGGGCCGAGGAGGACCTGACGCAGGCACGCGCCGTGGCCGAGCGCGCCTCTTCGCAGAAGACGGATTTCCTGGCCCGCATCAGCCATGAGATCCGCACGCCGCTCAACGCCATCATCGGCTTTTCCGAGCTGATGGTGGACGAGAAATTCGGTCCAATCGCCAACGACCGCTATCGCGACTACCTGCGCGACATCAACCGGTCAGGCAATCATGTGCTCGATCTCGTCAACGACCTGCTCGACATCTCCAAGATCGAGGCCGGCCAGCAGGAGATGGATTACGAGGCGGTGTCGCTCAACGACACGCTGGCCGAGACGGTGGCGATGATGCAGCCGCAGGCCAATCGCGAGCGCGTCATCATTCGCTCCAGCTTCGCCTCGCGGCTGCCGGAAGTGGTGGCGGATTTGCGAAGCGTGCGCCAGATCGCCCTCAACATCCTGTCCAACGCCATCCGCTACACCCAGGCCGGCGGCCAGGTGATCGTCTCGACCGCTTACGAAGCCTCGGGCGATGTCGTCATGCGCGTGCGCGATACCGGCATCGGCATGACCCCGGCCGAGATCGAGCAGGCGCTGAAGCCGTTCAAGCAGATCAATGCGCTGAAGCGCGGACGCGGCGACGGCACCGGCCTCGGCCTGCCGCTGACCAAGGCCATGGTGGAGGCAAACCGCGCCCGCTTCGCCATCACCTCGACGCCAGGCGAAGGAACCCTGGTCGAGGTCGCCTTCCCCTCGACCCGCGTGCTAGCCGAATAAGATCGTCCTGGATCAGTTTCGGCCAAAGAAAAAGGCGTCCGGGAGGACGCCTTGAGAAATGGGATGCTGTCACAACGGGGGCTTGAGCTGAACCTCAGGGGACGAGGAACGGGATTTCTCCCTCAAGTTACACGCGACTATCGGGGTCCTCCCTTAACAAGTCCTTACCGGGCGGCGGAAAAATTTACGAATGTGTACCACCCGTGAAATCTAGGTAAATTCGGCAGATAGATTTCGTTAACCATGCCATCTGTCAGCCTGCCAGTTGCGGCAGGTCGCGGAACAGCTCCAGCGCTTCCGGATTGGCAAGCGCTTCCTTGTTCTTCACGGCGCGGCCGTGAACCACGTCGCGCACCGCAAGTTCGGTGATCTTGCCGGACTTGGTGCGCGGGATGTCGGTGACGGCGACGATCTTGGCCGGCACATGGCGCGGACTGGCGCCGGTGCGGATCCTGGCGCGGATGCGCTTTTCCAACTCCTCGCTGAGGCTCACGCCGGCGGCCAGCCGCACGAACAGCACGACGCGCACATCATTGTCGAAGTCCTGGCCGATGCAGAGCGCCTCGAGGATTTCCGGCATCTGCTCGACCTGGTTGTAGATTTCGGCCGTGCCGATCCGGACCCCGCCCGGATTGAGCGTCGCATCCGAGCGGCCGTGGATGATCATGCCGCCATGCGCCGTCCATTCGGCGAAGTCGCCATGGCACCAGACATTATCGAAACGCTCGAAATAGGCGGCGTGATACTTCTTGCCTTCAGGATCGTTCCAGAAGCCGATCGGCATCGACGGGAAGGCCTTGGTGCAGACAAGCTCGCCCTTCTCCTGCCGGATCGGCTTGCCGTCGTCGTCCCAGACGTCGACAGCCAGGCCAAGGCCGGGACCCTGGATCTCGCCGCTCCAGACGGGCTCGGTCGGCACGCCGAGCACAAAGCAGGAGACGATGTCGGTGCCACCCGAGATCGAGGCCAGATGCACGTCCTTCTTGATGCCGTCATAGACGAAGCGGAAATCCTCCGGCGACAGCGGCGAGCCGGTGGAGGAGATGGTGCGCACGCTCGACAGGTCGTGGCTCGCGATCGGCTTCAGACCGGCCTTGCGAACCGAATCGATGAACTTGGCCGAGGTGCCGAAATAGGTCATCTGCTCGGCATCGGCGAAATCGAACAGCACATTGCCGTCGGGGTAGAAAGGCGAACCGTCATAGAGCAAAAGCGTCGCACCCGAGGCGAGGCCCGAGACCAGCCAGTTCCACATCATCCAGCCGCAGGTGGTGAAATAGAACAGGCGATCGCCGTCGAGCAGGCCGGCATGCAGCCGATGCTCCTTGACGTGCTGGATCAGCGTGCCGCCGGCCGAGTGGACGATGCATTTCGGGATGCCGGTCGTGCCCGAGGAAAACAGGATGTAGAGCGGATGCGCGAAGGGCAGCCGCTCGAAGCTGACCGTCCTGGCGGCGAATGGCGAGAGCGCTTCTTCGAGCGCGGTCGCCTTGTCGATGGTGGCGGCGACGTCGGCCGAGGTGCCGAGATAGTCGACGATCAGCACCTTGCGGACGGTCGCCAGCTTCGCCGCGACCGCGCGGACCTTGTCGGCCACTTCGATCGCCTTGCCGTTGTACCAATAACCGTCCGGCGCGATGAAGACGACCGGCTCGATCTGGCCGAAGCGGTCGAGCACGCCCTGCTCGCCGAAATCGGGAGAGCATGACGACCAGACTGCGCCGATCGAGCTTGCCGCCAGCATCGCCGCGATCGTCTCGGGCATGTTCGGCATCATGGCGGCGATGCGGTCGCCGGCCTTGACGCCGAGCGACAGGAAGAGCTGCTGCAGCCGCGAGGTCAGCGCGTGAAGCTCGTTCCAGGACAGCCGGCGCTCGACCTTGTCCTCGCCGCGAAAGACGATCGCCTCCCCGGCGCCGGTCTTCTGCAAGAGGTTCTCGGCGAAATTGAGCCTGGCGTCGGGGAAGAAGCTGGCGCCGGGCATGCGTTCGCCGTCGATGAGGTTCCGCTCACCCTTTTCGCCGACAAGATTGCAGAAATCCCAGACCAGGCTCCAGAAGGCGCCGCGATCCTCGATCGACCAGCGGTGAAGTTCCGCGTAGCTGGAGAAAGCCTCCCCGGCCTTCGCTGCCGCGGCCTTCATGAACGCGGTTAGCGGCGCTGCATCGATCCGCTCCTGCGTCGGGGTCCACAAAGGTGTATCGGCGGCCATGATCGCTCCTCCCAAGCGCGTCGCGTTCGAGCCAGTTAAGCTCAACGTCGCCTATGCCATCGTTCCAAAAACGGCGCGCAACCGTGGACCGGGGTCGTACCGTTCGCTTATGCATATTGCAGCGCAGCAGAGCAAGATTTTGTTCGGGCGATCCATGGTTGCCGGTGCGCAAATGCCATCGCGGGGCCATAAAGACTTGAAAAGCGTCGGCGCTCGGTTACACCCGTCGGGCGATTTTGTCGGCAATAGAAGCATACGGGGCGAAATGCCATCATCATTGATCCGGCGCGGGGTGTGGGCGATCGGCGTTGTCGTGCTCGTCATCGCGCTTGCGGTCGCGGCACTGCCGCTGATTGCCTCGACACGCATTGTGCGCGACCGCATCGCCTGGGAATTGAGCGCCTGGAGCGGCTTTAGGGTCACGATCGACGGCTCGCCGCGCATCGAGGTCTGGCCGAAGTTCCGGGCCATCCTCAGCGACGTGACGCTGTCGCAATGGACAGAGACCGACGCGCCGCCGGTTGTCGAGGCCGATCGCGTGGAAGTCGATCTCTCGGCCATGGCCGCCCTGCAGGGCGACGTCGCCTTCTCGACCGCAAGGCTGGTGCGCCCGACGATCAGGGTCCAGCGCATGGCGAGCGGCTTCTATCTGCCACCGCTTCCGACCGGCGGGCGTATCACGCGCTCGATCGATACCGCGCGCGGCGTGGTCACCGCCAACCCGCAGAAACCCGATCTCGGCAGATTGCCTTCCGATCCGTTCGGCACCGTCGAGTTCCGCGATGGCCGCGTCGTGACAACGGCCGACGGCAAGGACACCGAAATCCTGAGCAGCCTGAGCGGCCAGGTGAACTGGGAGGCGATGAACAGCGATGCATCGCTGACCGCGACCGGAATCTGGCGCGGCGAGACCGTGCAGCTCGATTTCTCCTCGGCGAAGCCGCTGGTGCTGTTTGCCGGAGGCGCGGCCCCCATCACCCTCTCCTTCAAGGCGGCGCCCGCGACATTCTCCTTCGACGGAACGGCCTCGATGTCGGACAATGCCTATCTGGACGGCCAGGCCAAGTTCGCCGCGCCGTCGCTGCGGCGTGTGCTGGAGTGGTCGCAGGCCGGCCTCGCGCCGGGTGCCGCGATCGGTTCGGTCTCGGTCACCAGCAAGGTGAACGCCTCGGCGGGGCGCGCGAAATTCGAGAACACGACCGTCACGCTGAACAATAATCCGGGCATGGGAGCGCTGGATTTCTCCTTCGCCGAAGGGCGCCCGGTGATCGCCGGCACGCTCGCCTTCGATACGCTGGATCTGAGATCGTTCCTGTCGGCCTTCTCGCCTGTCGCGCCCACCGGCGAGGCCGGCCCAGGCGACATCGACACCAGCTTCGCCGACCGCATCAACCTCGATCTCAGGCTGTCGGCGGCGCACGCGACGGCGGGACCGGTGCAGCTCGCCGACGTCGCGGCGACCGCGCAGGTCAAGAACGGCCTTGCCGTCTTCGACATATCCGACGCGTCGGCCTTCAACGGCACCGTTCAGAGCAGCCTCCGCCTCGACCGCAAGCCCGAGGGCACGCAGGTCGAGATGCGGCTCTTGGCATCGGATGTGGACACGGGCGCCTTTGGCACGGCGGCGGGAATGACGCGGCTGGTGCCGGCCGGCACCGGTACGGTGTCGGTCATCCTCAAGGGGCCGGGCAAGGCGTGGAACTCGATTTTCGAGAATGCCGATGGGTCGTTCTCGGCGACGTTCGGGCCGGGCACGCTCAACGGGCTCGACCTGCCGGCCTTCCTGAAGCGCAACCAGCAAGGCGGCTTCTTCGCGCTCAACGACGTCGCCAACGGTTCGCTGCCGATCGACGGCGCCGAGATCAAGGCAAGCATCTCGAAAGGCGTGGCGCGCCTCGACAAGGCCGAGATCAATGCGCAGAAATACAAGATCTGGCTGTCGGGCATCGCCTCCTATGCCGGACGCGGGCTGGCGCTCTCGGGCGGCGTCGTGCCGACCGGACAGCCGGCGCAGCAGCCTCAGCAGGCCAACGGCCAGGCGGCCAGTCCGCCTCCCGCTCAGCCGAACCAGTCGCTGTTCTTCGTCGGTGGCAATTGGAGCGCGCCGTTCATCTCGCCGATCGCTCCCGGCGTCTCGGGCCAGTAAATTAGAGCAATTCCAGGAAAAGTGTGGGCGGTTTTCCGTCCGGAATTGCGTAGAAACAAAAGGAAGAGCGGTTCGCCGTTTCCATGAGACGGTGAACCGCTCTAGAGGGCGCAAAAGCGCCCCGCCACTTAACCGCGCTGCGCGGCCTGCTCGTCGAGCTGGCGCTGGATTTCGCGACGCTTGTTGGCGATCGAGGCGATGATGACGCCGACCGCCACGACCGCGATCAGAATGGTACAGGCAGCGTTGATTTCCGGCGTCACGCCGAGACGCACCTGGCTGTAGATCTTCATCGGCAGCGTGGTGGCGCCCGGCCCCGAGGAGAAGCTCGCGATGACCAGATCGTCGAGCGAGAGCGTGAAGGCCAGCATCCAGCCGGAGATGATCGCCGGCAGGATGACCGGCAAGGTGATCTGGAAGAAGGTCTTCACCGGTGGCGCGCCGAGATCCATCGCGGCCTCCTCGAGCGAGCGGTCGAACGAGACCAGCCGCGACTGCACGACGACGGCGACGAAGCACATGGTGAAGGTGATGTGGGCGAGCGTCACCGTGAAGAAGCCGCGGTCGAGCCCAACGGCGACGAAGAGCAAGAGCAACGAGAGGCCCGTGATCACCTCCGGCATGACCAGCGGCGCGAAGACCATGCCCGAGAACAGCACCCGCCCCCGGAAGCGCGTGTAGCGCGTCAGCGTGATGGCGGCGAGCGTGCCGAGCACGGTCGCGACCGTCGCCGAGATGACGCCGACGCGCGCCGTCACCCAGGTGGCGTCCATCAGGCCCTGGTTGTGGAACAGCGACACGTACCATTTGGTCGAGAAGCCGCCCCAGACGGTGACGAGCTTCGATTCGTTGAAGGAAAAGACGATCAGAAGCACGATCGGCAAATAGAGGAAGGCAAAGCCCAGCGCGATCGAGGTGATGTTGAAGCGGCTCCAGGTCGAGTTCATCTGCCCTGCTCCTGTGCCTTTGCCTGCGCCTGCTGGAAGAACATGATCGGGATGGTCAGAACCAGAAGCAGGATGACGGCCACCGCCGAGGAGACCGGCCAGTCGCGGTTGGAGAAGAATTCGTTCCACAGCGTCTTGCCGATCATCAGCGTCTGCGAGCCGCCGAGAAGGTCGGGGATGACGAACTCGCCGACGGCCGGGATGAACACCAGCAGGCAGCCGGCGACGACGCCGGGCAGCGACAGCGGGAAGGTGATCTTCCAGAAGGCGCCGATCGGCGGGCAGCCGAGATCCTCCGCGGCCTCGACCAGCGAATAGTCCATCTTCTCAAGCGACGAATAGAGCGGCAGAACCATGAAGGGTAGGTAGGAATAGACGATGCCGATGAAGATCGCCGTGTAAGTGTTCAAGATCACCAGCGGCTGGCTGATGATGTGCAGCGACATCAGCAACTGATTGAGCAGCCCTTCGGGCTTGAGGATGCCGATCCAGGCATAGACGCGGATCAGGAACGAGGTCCAGAAGGGTAGGATCACCAGCATCAGCAAGGTCGGACGGATCGTCGCGGGCGCCCGCGCCATGCCATAGGCGATCGGATAGCCGACGATCAGGGTGAGCATCGTCGATATCGCCGCGATGACCAGGCTCGTCACATAGGCGTTGAAATAGAGCGCATCCTGGGTGAGCCAGGTGTAGTTATCGAAGTTGAGCTCGCGGAAGCCGGCGAGGAATCCCGAGATGCCGTCGCTGAAGTCAAGCACCGGCGTATAGGGCGGCATCGAGATCGCCGTCTGCGACAGCGAGATCTTGAAGACGATGATGAAGGGAACGAGGAAGAAGAACAGCAGCCAGAGATAGGGGATGATGATGACGAGGCGGTTGACGAAGCCCTTCGCCAGCCTCGCCGGCAGTGTTGTGGTTTGCGTCGATGGGGCGGCGGTCGCTGCGATATCGGCCATCTCAGCCTCCTACCTGGTCAAAACGACGCCGGCATCGGGCCGGAAGGAGACCCAGGCGCGGTCATTCCAGGTCAGCGGATCCTCCGTGACGCGCGAGGCGTTCAAGGCGCTTGCCCGCACGATCTGCCCGTCGTCGAGCCTGATGTGAAAGACGGTCATGTCGCCGAGATAGGCGACGTCGTAGACCTCGCCTTCCAGCGCATTGACGGCATCGGCGGGCTTTTTCGAGGAGACCTTGATCTTTTCCGGCCGGATCGCGAAGACGATGTCGGAGCCGGCAGCGGCGTTGCCGCCATTGTCGACGACGATCTGGGCGCCGGTCGCGCCGGTGATGCGCGTCGCGTTTGCCGTGTGCTCGGCAACCCTGCCCTCGAACATGTTCACGTTGCCGACGAAATGCGCCACGAAACGCGAGGTCGGCGCCTCGTAGATCTCGGCTGGCGTGGCGACCTGCATGACCTCGCCCTTGTCCATGATGGCGATGCGATCGGCCATGGTCATGGCTTCTTCCTGGTCGTGGGTGACGACGACGAAGGTGAGGCCGAGCTCCTGCTGCAGGTCCATCAGCTCGAACTGCGTTTCCTCGCGCAGCTTCTTGTCCAAAGCGCCGAGCGGCTCGTCGAGCAGCAGAACCTTGGGCCGCTTGGCGACCGAGCGCGCAAGCGCCACGCGCTGGCGCTGACCGCCCGAGAGCTGATGCGGCTTGCGCTTGGCGAACTGCTCGAGCTTGACCAGCTTCAGCATCTCGGCGACGCGCCTTTCGATATCGGGTCCCGGCATGCCTTCCTGCTTGAGGCCGAAGGCGATGTTCTTCTCCACAGTCATATGCGGGAACAGCGCGTAGGACTGAAACATCATGTTGACCGGCCGCTTGTAGGGCGGGATGCCGCGCAGGTCCTGCCCGTCAAGCAGGATGCGGCCCGCCGTCGGTTCCTCGAAGCCGGCGAGCATCCTGAGCAGGGTCGACTTGCCGCAACCGGAGGCGCCGAGCAGCGCGAAGAATTCGCGCTCGAAGATGGTCAGCGACAAATTGTTGACGGCGGTGAATTCACCGAACTTCTTGGTGACCTTGTCGAACTGGATATATGGCTTGGCGTTCGGGTCGTTCCATGGCGCGAAATCCCTGCGGATGCTGCCAAGCGATTTCATGATCCCCACTCCGTTACTTTTTTGATTTCCCCAAAAGAAAGCGACCCCGGCAGCTGGCTGCCGGGGTCGTGTCTCAATGCTTACTGACCGGTGACGATCTTGGTCCAGGTGCGCGTGATGACGCGCTGTGTCTTTGGATCGTATGGCTTAACGGTATAGAGCTTCTTGATCGTCTCGGCATCTGGATAGACCGAAGTATCTTCCAGGATCGCCTTGTCGACGAACTGCTGCGAAGCCTTGTTGCCGTTGGCATAGAGCACGTAGTTCGACGACTTGGCGATGACTTCGGGCGTCATCATGTAGTTGATGAACTCGAGCGCTTCGGCGACATGCGGCGCGTCAGCCGGGATCGCCATCTGGTCGAACCACATCTGCGCGCCTTCCTTCGGCACCGAATAGCCGATCTCGACGCCCTGCTTGGCTTCCTCGGCGCGGTTGCGAGCCTGGAAGACGTCGCCCGACCAGCCAATCGCCAGGCAGATGTCGCCATTGGCCAAGGCGTTGATGTATTCGGACGAATGGAACTTGCGGATATAGGGGCGGACCTTGAGCAACGCTTCCTCGGCCTTGGCAATATCATCCGGCGAGGTGCTGTTGGGATCGAGGCCGAGATATTTCAGCGCCGCCGGAATGATGTCGGCGGGAGAATCCAACACATAGACGCCGCAATCCTTCAGCTTGGCCAGCTTGTCCGGATTGAAGAAGACATCCCAGCTGTCGATCTTGTCGGCACCGAGCGCGGCCGTCACCTTCTTGACGTTATAGCCGAGGCCGACCGTGCCCCACATATAGTTGACGGAGTATTCGTTGCCCGGATCGTATTTGGCGGTGCGTTCGGAGATGACATCCCACATGTTGGAGATGTTCGGCAGCTTCGACTTGTCGAGCTTCTGGAACACGCCCGCCTGGATCTGGCGCGCCAGGAAGTTGGCGCTGGGCACGACGACGTCATAGCCGCTGCCGCCGGCAAGCAGCTTGGTCTCCAAGATCTCGTTGGAATCGAAGGTGTCGTAGACGACCTTGATGCCGGTCTTCTTGGTGAAGTCGTCGATGATCGAGCTATCGATATAGTCCGACCAGTTGTAGACATTGACGACGCGGTCCTCGGCATGGCCGCCTGCCGTGAAAAGCGTCAGAAATACCGACGTCGCCGAAAGCCAGAGCGCTTTGCGGATCATGATGTTCTCCTTTGGTGAGTGTTCCCTTGCCGGCTCGTCGCGATATGGCGGCGCGGCATTGATTTCAGGCTATTGGGCTTTCCGGAGGGCAACAAGCGCGACCTGTCGGCACTGCGCCGGGTTGCCTGCCGGTGGTCGAAGACCTTCCGCAGGGTGCCCTTGTAGGGTACCCGGGCGGCGTCAGCGGCATTTGCCGTGGCGTGGGCAGAGATACGACGATGTGGTCCGGCCTTGGTCAGGCCGGCAGAGACACTTGGCAAGATACGCCTGTCTTGTTGTTGCCGTGGTCGCAGCCTGCCCGCCCGGCAGCGGGGTTGTCAATGGGGAAGGCTGCCTAAAGCGCATCGCGCCGAGTGGGATTCGGGCGACGCGATTCAGGTCTTTATTTTGATGCATGTCGTTGTCCCAGAACCGCTGCACACTTCTGGGCGACATGCTGTTGTCTTGATACATGCATGTCGTTCTCCCAAAACCGCTGCACACTTCTGGGCGACATGCATTTCTCTGTTTTGATGCATGTCGTCTCCCAAAACCGCTGCGCACTTTTGGGCGACATGCACTAACGTCAATTGGGTGACGGCAGGCCGGTGATGCCGGGACGTGCCGGTCGCGCCTGACGTTTGAACTCCAGGCCGATATGGACGAGCAGCGCCGTGACCACGACCGCGCCACCGATGATGGTGCGCACCGACGGCACCTCGGAATGGACGAGCCAGACCCAGATCGGCCCGAGGATCGGCTCGAAGGTGCCGAGCAGCGCCGCGATCGCCGCCGGCACGAGCCGGGCGCCCATGGCGAAAAAGGCGAGGCCGACGCCGAGGTTGATGACGCCGAAGGCGAAGAGGAAGCCCATGTCGCGCCCGGACACGGCAAACTGCGAAGCTTGAGATGCCGCTAACGCGCCAGCAAGCAGCGCCGCGAGGCAATTGGCCGGCACCATGCGCACATGGGCGAAGCGCCGGGTGATCACAGTCGCGACGGAAAACATCACCGCAATCAGCAGCGCCAGGCCGTCACCGATGGGGGACACGGCCCCGTCGAGGGATTCGGAGACCATGATCGCGACGCCGGTGATCACTGCGGCAATGGCGACCCAGGTCGCCGGGCTGACACGCTCGCGAAACAAGAGCCACGCAAGCAGCGCCGCCAGCAGCGGCACTCCGGCCTGCATCAAAAGGATGTTGGCGACCGTGGTGTAGGCGAGCGCCACGACGAAGCTGGTGGAGGCGGTGGCGAAGCAGAGGGCGACGCCAAGCCCGGGCAACCCCATGTCGCGGAACAACCTCAACGTGCCGCGCCAACCGTCGCGCCAGACCATGAAGGCAATAAGGAAGGCCACCGCCCAGAGGGAGCGCCAAAACACCACGGTCCAGCTGTCGTCGACATGGATGAAGCGGGCGATGGTGCCGCCGAAACTCCACATGAGCGCCGAAAGGAAGACCAGCAGCATGCCGATCCGCTCCTCGCGCGGCGAGACGGCAGGCAAGGCGGCGGGCGGTGAAGCGGTATCGGTCATGGACATGACTGTCAGCGAGTTATTTGCTCTACGATGCACCAGGGACGACAGAACCGTGTCTCAGACGACAAGACCGCGGCTTGGACGACCGGACTGCGCCGCAATCGCCTAGCGCAAAGACGCCGGGTCGGCGTGATCCAGCGCCCGGCGAAGCTTGGGGCACGTCCGCCCCGTCATCCCTGAAAATCAAAGGCGCTCAGGCCGGTCACCATCTCGTCGAGGCCGAGCGGGCGCGTCACCGGCGGCTCGGCGCGCGCCAGGCAGCCGGCGCGCTCGCAAAGCCTGCAGGCGGGACCGACCGGGGTGGCGAAGCCCTGCCCGGGCTTGCCGGGGGATCCAGCCGGCAGCGCCGCGCCATAGACGATCTCGTCGCGAAAACCGATATCGCAGCCGAGCAGGAGCGCGGTGCGACGCGGCCGTTCGGAGAAGGCGCCTTGCGGGCCTTCCAACGTGCGGGCGATGCAGAGGAACTCAGCGCCATCGGGCATTTCCACCGCCTCGACCAGGATCTGGCCCGGCTGCGAGAAGGCCGCATGGATGGGGAGCTTGGGGCAGCCGCCGCCGAAGCGACTTTGCGGATAACCCTGGCTGCCGGCCTTGCGGAAGCGGTTGCCGGCATTGTCGACTTCCAGCATGAAGAACGGCACGCCGGCCGCGCCCTGCCGCTGCAGCATGGTCAGGCGATTGGCCGCCTGTTCGAAAGAGACGCCGAAGCGGGAACGCAGGACGTCGATATCATAGCGGGCGCGAACGGCGGCGGCATGGAAAGCCTGGTAAGGCATCATCAGCGCATGCGCGGCATAGCGGCCAAGCTCGAAGCGGGCGAGCCGGCGGGCCTCGTCCGTGCCGAGCTTTAGCCCCTGGATCTCGCCCGCGACGGCCACCGACATGCGCATCAGGCTCGCCTCCATGGCGACTTCGCGCAGCTGATCGAAGGGCGACAGCCGCTCCGACAGGAACAGGCGCTGCGAATGGCGGTCATAGCGGCGGCGCCAGTTGGGCATGGTGGCGACCGGCAGCACCTTGACGACGATGCCATGCTCGCGCCTCAGCCAGGCATTGAGCGCGCCGAACAGATCGTCGCCGGGCTCGAGGAGCGATGTGAAAGCCTCCGCCTCCTCCTCCAGCGCAGCAAAGTGGTTCGGCCGGCGCTCGAACACTTCGTGGACTTCGTCGGCGGGCAGGCGCGCGCCGGACAGCGCGGTCGCCCTGCCCTCCTTGGCCAGCAGTTGGTTGAGATCGGACAGGCGCTCGGCCTGCTCGCGATAGGCGCGAAAGAGCTTCACCATCGCCGCCGAAGCATTGGGCGCCGTCTCGGCGAGGTCGATCAGTTCCTGATCGCCGGGCAGTTCGCCGGCAAGAAGCGGATCGCTGAACGCTTCGCGCAAGGCCGCGATCGAGCCTTTTGTCTCTCCCTGCAATTCATGCGGATCGACCTTGTAGACGGAGGCCAGCTTGAGGATGAGCTGCACCGTCAGAGGCCGCTGGTTGCGCTCGATGAGGTTGAGGTAGGAGGGCGAGATGCCCAGTCCCTCGGCCATTGCCGTCTGGGTCAGCCCCCTGGCGTTGCGCAGCCGGCGCAGCCGCGGCCCGGCAAAGATCTTCTGGTCGGCCATCCGTTCCGCCCTTGACAAGAATTTACATACGCATCGAGTCCGATGCTCGCCCTGCCGTTTTTACAATCGTGACAAATTTACAGAGCTGACTTGTCAATGGCAACACAGCTTTTCCTTTATTTTTGGCGCTAAATGGCGGTTTCCCTAGCCTATTTCGCGCCGCAATGTAAACGATGTCACACGCAGACGTCGCGGGATATGTCCATTGCGATGCGGCGCTGAAGCAATTTCAAACGATCCGGAGTGACCAATGACCGATTTTTACAACCTCGTCCCCTCCGCGCCGGAAGGCCGTTTTGACGGCATCGAGCGCCCCTACTCGCCAGAGGATGTGAAGCGGCTGCGCGGCTCCGTGCAAATCCGGCAGACGCTGGCCGAGATGGGCGCGAACCGGCTGTGGAAGCTCATCCACGAGGAGGATTTCGTCAACGCGCTCGGCGCGATGTCCGGCAACCAGGCCATGCAGCAGGTTCGCGCCGGGCTGAAGGCGATTTATCTCTCGGGCTGGCAGGTGGCCGCGGACGCCAACACGGCTTCGGCCATGTATCCGGACCAGTCGCTTTATCCGGCCAATGCGGCGCCGGAACTCGTCAAGCGCATCAACCGCACCCTGCAGCGCGCCGACCAGATCGAGACGTCCGAAGGCAATGGGCTTTCGGTCGAGACCTGGTTCGCGCCGATCGTCGCCGATGCCGAAGCCGGCTTCGGCGGCCCGCTCAATGCCTTCGAGATCATGAAGGCCTTCATCGAGGCAGGTGCCGCCGGCGTGCACTATGAAGACCAGTTGGCGTCGGAAAAGAAGTGCGGCCATCTCGGCGGCAAGGTGCTGATCCCGACCGCGGCGCATATCCGCAACCTCAACGCGGCGCGCCTGGCGGCCGACGTGATGGGCACGCCGACGCTGGTCGTGGCGCGCACGGACGCGGAAGCGGCGAAGCTCTTGACTTCCGACATCGACGAGCGCGACCGGGCTTTTGTCGACTACGATGCAGGCCGCACGGTCGAGGGCTTCTACAATGTGAGGAACGGCATCGAGCCTTGCATTGCGCGCGCCGTGGCCTATGCGCCGCATGCCGACCTGATCTGGTGCGAGACCTCAAAGCCGGATCTGGCGCAGGCCAGGAATTTCGCCGAGGGCGTGCACAAGCATCATCCGGGCAAGCTGCTCGCCTACAACTGCTCGCCGTCGTTCAACTGGAAGAAGAACCTCGACGATGCAACGATCGCGAAGTTCCAGAAGGAGCTTGGCGCGATGGGCTACAAGTTCCAGTTCATCACGCTGGCCGGCTTCCACCAGCTGAACTTCGGCATGTTCGAGCTGGCGCGCGGCTACAAGGACCGCCAGATGGCGGCCTATTCGGAACTGCAGCAGGCCGAGTTCGCGGCGGAAGCCAACGGCTACACTGCGACCAAGCACCAGCGCGAGGTCGGCACCGGCTATTTCGACGCCGTGTCGATGGCGATCACCGGCGGCCAGTCTTCGACCACCGCCATGCATGAATCGACCGAGCACGCCCAGTTCAGGCCGGCGGCCGAGTAACGGATAACAACCAGAGGAAACGCCCGCAGGGCATTTTAATCGAGGAGAAGACCAATGGCATCGATAAGCCGCGTCAAGGAAAGGGCGGAAGAGCAATCGAGCGCGATGAGCGTCGACCAGCAGGCGACGATCCGCATGCTCGCCAACGATCTGCACAGGCTCAATCAGTCGGTCATGAAGGCAGTCGAGGCCGGCGTCTCGGTGGAGCTGGTGCGCTCGGCCAGGCACCATGGCGGCGACGGAAACTGGGGTGACCTTCTGATCCCCGTGATCGTCACCCATCAAAGCCATACTTGACGTAACGTCAACAGTCTCGGCGACAGTCTTCCGTGCGTTATACGTTCGGAGACTGTCGCATTTTTTCGATTTGCCTTTGCCGTTGGGGGCACGACTTGCGCTGAATTCAGGATTTTCTTGCTATATTTTCGGCCTCGGCCATTTCAGCTTGACTCCGGCCGCGATCTCACTCAATTCTGCCTCAGGTTTCAACCCTGCATTGAACCAGAGTGCCAGCCCGCCGATGTGTCCCGCCGACCGTGACGACCACTCCGAAAAACATCCGAGACCGGCAGCCCGCGCGATGGCGGCGGATTTTTCCAAGGTGCTGGTCGTCGGAAAATCATCGATCAACCGGGTCGTGGTGTCGAAAATCGTCGAGAAATCGGGCCTGAAGCCGATCTCGGAACCGCCCGAAGCCGCCGAGAAGACACTGGCCCGCCAACTGCCCGGCGCCGTCATCCTGGACGGCGGCCCCGACGACAAGGATTGCGACCGGCTGATGTCGGCCATCGACGCGCTGCGGCGCGTCTCCGGCAAGCCACTGCCCGCGGTTATCCTGCTCTCAACCAGGAATGGCACGCCGGAGAGCCTTGGCCTGTCGAGCATGGTCGATGCGGTCGTTGCCAAGCCGATCACGCCCGAGAGGCTGCAACCGGTGGTCGATCGCCTGACAGGGCGCGGTTAGATTGGACGGCGTTCAGCCGGCCTTTGCGATGGCTTCGACCAGGCTCGGCAACTCGCCGAGATCGGCAATCTGGCGGAAACGCGGCGCCGCAACCGGCGCCTCGGCATGTTCGACCGCCCAGGTCAATTCGTGCGGCACATGGATGCCCCAACCGCCGGCCTCGATGGCAGGCACGACATCCGACTTCAGCGAATTGCCGACCATCATGCTTTTTTGCGGTCCGTCGCCATGGCGACTGAAGATGCGGGCATAGGTGGCGGCGCTCTTGTCGCTGACGATCTCCACCGCGTCGAAGAGGTCACCCATTCCCGACTGCGCAAGCTTGCGCTCCTGATCGAAGAGGTCGCCCTTGGTGATGAGCACCAGATGGTAGGAGCCCGCCAGCTTTTCGACCGTCTCGCGCGCATGCGGCAGCGGCTCGATCGGATGGCGGAGCATCTCGCGGCCGGCAGCCAGGATCTCGCCGATGATCGAACCAAGCACCTCACCACCGGTGATCTCGACCGCTGTCTCGATCATCGACAGGGTAAAGCCCTTGATGCCGAAGCCGTAGATAGCGAGGTTGCGCCTTTCCGCTTCGAGCAGCCTTGCCGCGATATGCTCGTGGTCGCCGTGCTCCGCCAGCATTTCGGCGAAGCGTTTCTCGGTCATGCGGAAGAACTGCTCATTCTGCCACAGCGTGTCGTCGGCATCGAAGCCGATTGTGGTCAAATGAGAGGCAGGCATATGTTGGCACCGTTCTTCATGGACGGCCGGTGTACCTGTTGTTGCGGCGCGCCGCGAGCCTGAAGACGGATGCCTGCTTCTCCCGCCTCCCCTTCCCTTCCCCCGTGGCGCCCGGCTATAGTCTGAAATCCGCAACACAATCTGGTGAATGATGCCGCCTGAAAAAAGGGAAGTCCGTCCGTCAAGCCGGGGGGGACGCGCTCGCACGCCTGCCTTCCTGAAAAACGAACGCGGTGTGAAGAACTGGAAGGAGGCCAGCGCCTGGCTGGAGTGGCGCGGCATCGAGGATATCGAGTGCATCACGCCGGACCAGGCGGGCGTTGCCCGCGGCAAGATGATGCCGTCGAAGAAATTCACCTCCAACACCTCGCTGGCGCTGCCGTCGGCGGTGTTCATGACGACGATCTCGGGCGGCTATCCGGAAGACGGCAACGGCTTCCACTATCCCGAGGATGACGGCGACCTGAAGCTGCTTCCCGATCTCTCGACGCTGACGGTCGTGCCGTGGGAAGAAGACCCAACGGCAGCGGTGATCTGCGACCTCGTGCACCAGGACGGCCGCTCCGTCGAATTCACGCCGCGCAACGTGCTGAAGCGCGTGCTTGCCGCCTATGACGAGCGTGGGCTCAAACCGGTGGTGGCGCCAGAGATCGAATTCTATCTGGTGCGCAAGAACCCCGATCCGGACTATCCGCTGACGCCGCCCGTCGGACGCTCGGGGCGGCCGATCGGCGGCGGCGCGGGCTATTCGATCGCCGGCGTCAACGAGTTCGACGAGTTGATCGACGACATCTACCATTTCTCGGAGCGGCAGGGCCTGGAGATCGACACGCTGATCCATGAGGAGGGCGCCGGCCAGCTCGAGATCAATCTGCGTCACGGCAACCCGATCGAGCTCGCCGACCAGGTGTTCATGTTCAAGCGCACCATCCGCGAGGCGGCCCTGAAGCACGAGATCTACGCCACCTTCATGGCAAAGCCGATCCAGGGGCAGCCGGGCTCCGCCATGCATATCCACCAGTCCGTGATCGACAAGAAGACCGGCAAGAACATCTTCTCGGCCGAGGACGGCTCCGAGACAGACGCTTTCTTCCACTTCATCGGCGGCATGCAGAAGCATGTGCCTAACGCGCTGGTGATGTTTGCGCCTTACGTCAATTCCTATCGCCGGCTGACGCAACAGGCCTCGGCCCCGGTCAACAACAAATGGGGCTACGACAACCGCACCACAGCCTTCCGCGTGCCGCGTTCGGATCCGGCGGCGCGTCGCGTCGAAAACCGCATCCCGTCTTCCGACGCCAACCCCTATCTGGCGCTGGCGGCATCGCTTGCCTGCGGGCTGATCGGCATGACCAGGAAGGTCAACGCGGAGCCTCCGGTGCTGACCACAGCCAACGCCGATGAGATCGACCTGCCACGCAGCTTGCTCGAAGCGGTTGACCTGTTCGAAGGCGATCAGGAACTCGCGGCCATCCTCGGCACATCCTTCGCCGCCACCTACGCAGCGATCAAACGGGCCGAATTCGAGACCTTCATGGAGGTCATCAGCCCGTGGGAGCGGGAATATCTCTTGTTGAACGTATAGGGCACCGATCATGCCCTATCAGTCTCCCATTTCCCCCGGCCGGTCCTGGTACGAGGATACTGCCGGGCCTCGGCCCGAATACCCTTCCCTAGATGGTGACCGCCAATGCGACGTCGTCATTGTAGGCGGCGGCTTTACGGGGCTGTCGGCAGCCGCGCACTTGGCGAAGGCCGGCACCGATGTGGTGCTGATCGAAGCTTATCGCTTCGGCGACGGCGCATCGGGGCGCAATGGCGGCCAGCTCGGCACCGGGCAGCGCGCATGGGCCGAGGAACTGGAGGCCGAATATGGCCTTTCCCGTGCCAAGGCGCTGTTCGACATGGCCGAGGAAGCCAAGGCGCATCTGCTGGGCTTCGCGGCCAGCAACGCGATCGACATCGACTATATGCCGGGCCAGCTTTCCGTAGCGCACAAGAAACGTTACGTCGACGACTACAAGCGCCACGCCGAGATCATGGCGAGCCGCTTCGGCTATCCGCATGTCAGCTTCATGGACGCGGTGGAGACGGCGGAGCGGCTGGGCTCGTCGCGCTACTTCGGCGGCACCCGCGACACCGGCACCGGGCACATCCATCCGCTGAAGCTGGTGATCGGCACGGCGAAAGTGGCGACCGCCGCCGGCGCGCATCTCTTCGAGCAGACGCCGTCCACCGGCATAACTTCCAGCGGCGGCAAGGTGAAGGTCACGACGCCCAGCGGCACGATCACGGCCGACAAATGCCTGATCGGGGTCAATGCCTATGGCGGCAATCTCGAGCCGGTGAGCGCGGCGCATATCATGCCGATCGGCTCTTTCATCGGCGCGACCGTGCCGCTCGGCGCTGCTTCGAAAGTGCTGCCGGGCGGCGAGTCCGTCGACGACTCCCGTTTCGTGGTGCGCTATTTCCGCAAGTCGAAAGACGGCCGGCTGTTGTTCGGCGGCCGCGAGGTCTATGCCGTCAACGATCCGAAGGACATCCATATCCACATCCGCAGGCAGATCGCCGAGCTCTACCCGGACCTCAAGGAGGTCGAGATCACGCACGGCTGGGGCGGCTATGTCGGCATCACGATGCCGAGAAAGCCGTTCGTGCGCGAAGTGATGCCGAATGTGATTTCGATCGGCGGCTATTCCGGCCACGGCGTCATGCTTTCGAATTTCTTCGGCAAGCTCTATGCCGAGACCATTGCCGGCAATCGCGACCGCTTGAAACCGATCGAGGACCTGAATATCCCCGCCTTCCCCGGCGGCCGCCGCTTTCGCGCGCCGCTCTTGTTTCTCGCGCTCAGCTGGTTCGCCCTGCGCGACAGGATTTAAGGCTGGCAGCCCAGCCGGAGCCATCGATTCGACGCAGGCGGCTTGCACGCGGCAGGTTGTGGAAGCCTTAACGGACGGCGAGAATTTCGCAATTTGGCTCACTCATGCCATAATCAGCAGTAAAAGATGCAATTATGGGCGAAAATCCGGGGATTTCGCGGACCTTGTCCGCAATGATTTTCGGGACCGATGCTGATCGAAGCCAATCGTTGTGGCAGTGATCGAAAGAACGTCGGCCCGCGTGTTGGAGGTGGTTTGAGTGAACGAGCCCTTCAGTTTCGGCGCGCCTGAACGGCAGCGCTTCACAATGCAGTTCGGCTATAACGTACGGCCATCCTTCTGGCAGAAGATGCAGTCGAACGCGCATCTGGTCATTGCAGCGGTGGGCACGGTCGCGCTGCTCGGCGTAGCCGCGGTGGCGCTCTGGTTGTGCATTCCTGGCGGAGGCCGGCAGGTTGCCGCGGCCAGCGCCGAGCAAACCGTGCCGACAATCCCGGTGAAGACGACGAAGATCGCTCCCGTGGCGGCGGCGGTGACCGTGGCCTCGGCACCGCAGGTCGCGCCCAAGGCGGATGCCGTTACGCCTACGACGGCGGCCCGCGTAGCCAGCATTCCGGCGCTGGCGTCGAATAACCCCCGCTGGACTGCTTCCGACTCCAAATCCCCGTCGGAGCAGGCAGCGGATAAACCAGTTCCACCGGAGCAGGCCGCCAAGCCGACCGCTACGCAATCAACCGACACGGCCTTCGCCGAACCGACCGCGGAGAACGACGCCTCGGACGCGCTGGCGCAGGTTGCCGCACCCGCACCGGCAAGCGAGACGGCCGCGAAGACGCCGGGCGACAAGATGGACGGCGCCCAGACCGCCGCCATACCCGAGGCCAAGCCGCAGGCTCCCGATGCCGATCCGGCAGCAACGGACAACGCGGCGCAGCCCAAACCGGAACCCCAGAAGGTCGGCGCGACCGCCAACGGACGCATCTTGAGGGCCGTCACCATGCGCTCCGGGCCGAAGAAGGGCGCAGCCGCGATCGTCACCGTGCCCGCCAAGGCATCGGTGCAGGTGATGAACTGCAAGCAGTGGTGCGAGATCGTCTATAACGGCAAGCACGGCTGGGTCTACAAGAGCTACGTCAAGACGGGCGCGTGAGGCCGTTGTGCCGACGCCGCCGCGTCCTAACCGCGATGCCATCAGCCGCCGAAGAGGCGACGCAGGCGCTGCCACCGGCGATCATTCCTGCGTTTTTTGACGAACTGCCGATGCTCCTCGAATGGCACTTCGAAAAGGCCGCAATCCTGGCAACCTTCCTTTTTCCCGCAAGCGGGGATCCAGCATTTGACGTCATGCGTCCAGGCGAGCGCCAGACGCTCCAGGTGAAGACTGGAAGAACTCTTGAGCAGGATGAATTCGCCGGGCACCGCCGTGCGCCGGAGATGATCCGAAACCTCTTTCGGCGTGCGCAGCTCGACGAACCGGCCGCTGTCGCGATCGGCCTGGCTGGCCTTCGAACGATGCGCATGTTCTCCGACATAGATCACCTGGTCGGCAATCTCTCGCGCACTGTCATAGGCGCGCGCATATTTTGCGTTCGAACCGGCAAAGTCGGATAGCTGGCCGAGCACGATCCGCTTTCGCCCGGCCCCTGATTTCGCCACCATGTCGAAAGCGAGCGGCAGCGAATGCCACGGCGCTTTGGCGGTGTCTACGACGAAATGCGGTCCTCCGTCGGCGACCATAACGTGGCAGCGATTCGCCAACGGCTCGAATGTCGCGATCCTTTCCTCCACCATTCGCGCAGGCACGCCAAGCTCGAGCGCGGTCGCGGCCGCGGCAGCCGTCGGCAGCCAGAAATGCTCGCCCGGAAACGGCGTTTCGAGCTTCAGCGCCCCGCCCCGCCAATGGAGCATAAAGCCGAGCGTGCGTGGATAGGCGGCGCTGATGTCGGTGACGCGATAATCCGCCGTTTCCGACTCGCCGAACGTGACGACGCGATGCGCATCGCCGGATGCCATGGCAAATACATTGGGATCGTTGGCATTGAGGACCGCGAGACCGCCAGGCCCCAACGCCTCGACCAGCGCGCGCTTTTCGCGAGCGACGTTCTCCAGCGTCTTGAAGCTGGAAAGATGCTCGAGCCGCACCATCGTCACGACGGCCACATGCGGCTTCAGCATCTGCGCCATGGGCCTGATCGTATCGACGCCGAAAGCGCCGGCCTCGAAGACGACGTAGTCGACCTCGCCATCCTTGTTCATGCGCTTGTAAAGCGTGCTGACCAACGACTTTATCGTATTGGCCAGGACCCGCGTGTAGACTCGCCGGTGGCCGGCCAGGATGTGTCCGAGCAGGCTCGCCGCAGTCGACTTTCCGGAGCTGCCGGTTACGCCGATGAAAGTGGCCTTGCTTCGCGCCCGCGCACGCTTCGCCCTGTAGATTTTGAGGCGCTGGCCCAGGTCCTCGCGAATTTTTCGCAGTCTGGCATTCATGGCACTCGCCTCATCCGGGCACCGTTATGCCTTTCGCCGGATCGTCGAGTCAAACCGGGCCGCACCTCCATTACCTAGATACAGCGCCCGCCGTCGACCTCCAGCGCCACCCCGGTTATGAAGGCCGCTTCGTCCGAGGCCAGCCAGAGCGCCGCATTGGCGATATCCAGCGGTGTCGAAAGCCGGCCGAGCGGGATCGAGGCGCGGAATTTTTCACGGATTTCAGGCGTGTCGGCACCCATGAATTTCTCCAGCATGCCGGTCTCTCCGGCAACCGGGCAAAGGCAGTTGACGCGGATGTTCTTCGGCGCCAGCTCTATGGCCATCGACTTGGTGGCGGTGATCGCCCAGCCCTTGGAAGCATTGTACCAGGTCAGTCCCGGCCGCGGCCGCAGTCCGGCCGTCGAGGCCGTCGTCAGGATGACGCCGCCGCCCTGCCGGTCCATGATCGGCACGACGGCGAGCGCCGCATGGTAGATCGCCTTCATGTTGACCGCGGTGATCAGGTCGAAGGTTTCCTCGTCGACGCCGAGCATATCGCCGTTGCGGTGGGTGAAGCCGGCATTGTTGACCATGATGTCGATGCGGCCGAACGCGCTCTTGGCAGCGTAGATCATCTCGTCGAATTCAGAACGCAGCGACACGTCGGTCTGGGTCCAGATAGCCTTGTTGCCGATCTCGTCGGCCACCCGCTCGGCGCCCTTGGCGTTGAGATCCGCGACGACCACGCGCGCGCCCTCTTCGGCAAAGCGCTTCGCCATGCCCGCGCCGAAGCCCGACGCGGCACCGGTGATGATGGCGACCTTGTTTTCCAGACGCATGGCCTTCCCGCTCATTGGATTCCCGCAGATTTTGACGTGACTTTTCCACCTGCCGTCCGCCCGCCCTAGGCCCGGCAATATCTCCCTTAGCTTTCGTCACATTCGCGTTCTATGGTGCAGGTGCGAACGTTGCCGGAAGCCATGGCTTGCCGACAAGCTTGCCGGCAGCGCGCGAGTGTCGGGAAACATGTGGGCCGATGCAAGTGCAAGCGATTGGTCCTGCCTGTGACACCATGGCACTGGAAAATTTAAATCGATTAGAATATACCAACGAAGCTGCCGGTATCAGGCATCAAATCGGACTGACCATGACCAGCCAGATCATTCCTGTCGATCCTTTCGACTTCATCATCTTCGGCGGCACCGGCGACCTGTCGGAACGCAAGCTCCTGCCTTCGCTCTATTATCGCCAGCGCGACCATCAGTTCTCCGAGCCGACGCGCATCATCGGCACCTCGCGCGCCAAGATGACCGACGCCGAATTCCAGGCTTTCGCCAGGCAGGCGATTTCGTCTCACGTCAAGCCGGCCGATATCGACCAGAAGGAACTGGAAGTCTTCCTGGCCAGGCTTTCCTATGTTTCGGCCGACGCGACCAGCGGCGCAGGCTTCGACAAGCTGAAGAAGGCGATCGGCGACAGCGACCGCATCCGGGCCTTCTATCTCGCGGTGGCGCCGGCGCTGTTCGGCGATATCTCGCATCAGCTCAAGCAGAACAAGCTGATCACGCCGAATTCGCGCATCGTGCTGGAAAAGCCGATCGGCCGCGACCTCAGCTCGGCGCGCGCCCTCAACGACGCGGTCGGCGACGATTTCGACGAAGGCCAGATCTTCCGCATCGACCACTATCTCGGCAAGGAAACGGTGCAGAACCTGATGGCGCTGCGCTTTGCCAATGCGCTCTATGAGCCGCTGTGGAATTCGGCGCATATCGACCATGTTCAGATCACGGTCGCCGAGACCGTCGGCCTCGAAGACCGCGTCACCTATTACGACAAGGCCGGCGCGCTGCGCGACATGGTGCAGAACCATATTCTGCAGCTGCTTTGCCTCGTCGCCATGGAAACGCCGTCGTCCATGGACGCCGATGCGGTGCGCGACGAGAAGCTGAAGGTGCTGCGGGCATTGAAGCGCATCAACGGCAACGAAGCGCCCAAGCATACGGTGCGCGGCCAGTATCGCGCCGGTGCCTCGGCGGGCGGTCCCGTCAAGGGCTATGTCGAGGAACTCGGCAAGGACAGCAACACCGAGACTTTCGTCGCCGTCAAGGCCGAGATCGGCAACTGGCGCTGGGCCGGCGTTCCCTTCTATCTGAGGACCGGCAAGCGACTTGCCACCCGGGTCTCGGAAATCGTCATCGAGTTCAAGCCGATCCCCTATTCGATCTTCGGCGACAGCGCCGGACCGATCTTCGCCAACCAGCTGGTGATCCGGCTGCAGCCGAACGAAGGCGTCAAACAATACATCATGATCAAGGATCCCGGCCCGGGCGGCATGCGCCTGCGCCAGATCTCGCTCGATATGAGCTTCGCTCAGTCCTTCGACGCGCGCGCGCCGGACGCCTATGAGCGGCTGATCATGGATGTGGTGCGCGGCAACCAGACGCTGTTCATGCGCCGCGACGAGGTCGAGGCGGCCTGGAAATGGATCGACCCGATCCAGAACGCGTGGGAAAGCGCCCGGCAGGAAGCCCAGGGCTATACGGCCGGAACCTGGGGGCCGTCGGCCTCGATCGCGCTTATCGAACGTGACGGACGGACATGGCACGAGAGCAATTGAGCGAGGTCAGCTACGGCTGGAACGGCTTTGCCGATCGGCAGGACCTGGCGACGGCGCTTGCCGGCGAGATCGCAGACCGGTTGACCCGGGCCGTTGCGGAACGCGGCACGGCGCTGCTCGCCGTGTCCGGCGGGACCACGCCGGCGAAGCTGTTCGCCGCGCTATCGACCACGCAGATCGCCTGGGACAAGGTCACCGTGACGCTGGTCGACGAGCGCTTCGTGCCGCCCTCCTCGCCGCGCTCGAATGCCGGGCTGGTGGCGGCAAACCTGCTCCAGAACAAGGCGGCGGCGGCGCGTTTCGTGCCGCTCTACCATGAGGCGGCAAGCATCGAGGAGGCCGCGGCGGCGGACAGCGAAGCGCTGCGGTCGCTGCCCTGGCCGCTCGACGTGGTGATCCTCGGCATGGGCGGCGACGGCCATACGGCTTCGTTCTTTCCGGATGCCGGCAACCTCGAGGAGTTGCTCGACCCGGCGTCCCGGCGCATCGTGCTGCCGGTGCATGCGGCGAGCGGCGGCGAGCCGCGGCTGACGCTGTCAATGGCACGCATCGTCGCCGCCGGCTTCGTCGCGCTGCATATCGAAGGCGAGGACAAGCGCACAGCGTTCAACGGCGCGATGGGTCCAGGCGCTAAAAAGCCGATCCGCAGCGTGCTCGAAGCGGCGCCGAGACGGACAGAGGTGTTCTGGGCACCCTGATTTCATATGAGGACAGCCCGGTGGCAAGGGAGGACGCTTACCGGGCTCGAAAGGACGGACCATGACAGCCAGACGCGATATCGAAGCCATCACGGAACGCATCCGCCAACGTTCGAAAGCCGGGCGAGAAGCCTATCTCGGCCGCATCGCCGGAGCGTCAAGCAATACCGCCAATCGGGCGGTGCTGGGCTGCGGCAACCTCGCCCACGGTTTTGCCGTGTGCAGCCCGTCGGAAAAGATCGCGCTTGGCGGGGACCGCGTGCCGAATCTCGGCATCATCACCTCCTACAATGACATGCTGTCGGCGCATCAGCCATTCGAGACGTTCCCGGCGCTGATCAAGGAAGCCGCGCGCGAGGCGGGCGGCATCGCTCAGGTCGCCGGCGGCGTGCCGGCGATGTGCGACGGCGTCACCCAGGGCCAGCCCGGCATGGAGCTGTCGCTGTTCTCGCGCGACGTGATCGCGATGGCGGCGGCGATCGGCCTGTCGCACAACATGTTCGACGCCGCCGTCTTCCTCGGTGTCTGCGACAAGATCGTGCCCGGGCTGGTGATCGGCGCGCTTACCTTCGGGCACCTGCCGGCGGTCTTCATCCCCGCCGGACCGATGACGACCGGGCTCGCGAACGACGAGAAGGCCAAGGTCCGCCAACTCTATGCCGAAGGCAAGGTCGGCCGCGCCGAACTGCTGGAAGCGGAGTCCAAATCCTATCACGGGCCGGGCACCTGCACGTTCTACGGCACCGCCAATTCCAACCAGATGCTGATGGAGATCATGGGGCTGCACACGCCCGGCGCCTCCTTCGTCAATCCAGGCACGCCGCTGCGCGACGCGCTGACCAGGGAAGCGGCCAAGCGCGCGCTGGCGATCACTGCGCTCGGCAATGCTTACACGCCGGTTGGGCGCATGATCGACGAGCGCTCGATCGTCAACGGCGTGGTCGGTCTGCACGCCACCGGCGGCTCGACCAACCATACGATCCACCTGATCGCCATGGCCGCCGCCGGCGGCATCGCGCTCACCTGGCAGGACATTTCCGACCTGTCGGAGGCCGTGCCGCTGCTCGCCCGCGTCTACCCGAACGGGCTTGCCGACGTGAACCATTTCCATGCCGCCGGCGGCCTCGGCTTCCTGATCCGCGAGCTGCTCGACGAAGGCCTGCTGCATGAGGATGTGCAGACGGTGTGGGGCGAAGGCCTGCGGCCCTACGCGGTCGAGGCGCGGCTTGGCGACGACGGCAGCGTGGTGCGCGAAGCGGCACCGGCCATCAGCGGCGACGAAAAGGTGCTGGCCCCAGTGGAGAAGGCATTCCAGCCGACCGGCGGACTGAAGGTGCTCGGCGGCAATCTTGGCCACGCCGTCATCAAGACCTCGGCAGTCAAGCCCGACCGGCGTGTCATCGAGGCGCCGGCAAAGGTGTTCGACAGCCAGCAAGGCCTGAACGACGCCTTCAAGGCCGGGACGCTGACCGGCGACTTCATCGCGGTCATCCGCTTCCAGGGCCCGAAGGCCAACGGCATGCCGGAACTGCACAAGCTGACCACGGTGCTCGGCATTCTGCAGGATCGCGGCCAGCGCGTCGCGCTGGTGACCGACGGGCGCATGTCTGGCGCCTCCGGCAAGGTGCCAGCGGCGATCCACGTGACGCCGGAGGCGGTCGAGGACGGCCCGATCGCCAGAATCCACGACGGCGATGTCATCCGCCTCGACGCCGATGCCGGCACGCTGGAGGTTCTGGTGCCGGGAACGGAATTCGCGCTGCGCCGCACGGCGGACGCCGACCTGATCGGCAACGAATTCGGCTTCGGCCGCGAGCTGTTCGCCGGCTTCCGGCAACTGGTCGGCCGCGCCGACCATGGGGCGGCGGCGTTCGGAAACGCCTGACGTTTCCGGTGTCAAAAGAGAAAGGGCGGCCTCGCGCCGCCCTTTCTCTTTGTTCCGGCCGAAACGACTACTGAACCGCGATCTCGGTTCGCTCGCCGGCCTTGATGGTCACCGGCATTTCCTTGTCCTGGCCCTGGTCGGAGGCGTGACGCACGACCACATAGTCGCCGGCGGGAATCGTCTGCTGCCAGCTGTCGCCATAGCTCAAACCCAGCGACTTGCGCTTGCCCTCTATGTCTTTCTTCGACGAGAACACCTCGATCGAGTAGGCGCCGGGCGCCGACATCGCCAGCACGCCGGCGTCGAGCGTGACCTTGATGTTCTGGTTGTCGCCGGCCTTGATGGTGAAGGGCTGCTCGGCAACGGCCAGATCAAGCGTGGTGAGCGCGACATAGTCGTCTGGCGGCAGCCAGAACTTGCTGTCGGGACCATAGGAGTGCTCGACGCTTTCGCGGGAACCGTCGATCTTCTTCTTAGCCTTTACAATTTCGAAGCTAATGCCGGAATTGTCGGCCTTGTCACCGCCTGCCGTATAGAAGGCATTGAGCACGGCGTGACCGACGCCGACGACGACGTCCTTCTCGACCGTCTGTCCTGCAGCAAGCTGGATGGTCTCGGTTACCGTGCCGGCGCCGATCTGCACCGTCACCTTCTGCTCGCCGGCGGGCACCGTGGCCTTGGCGTCGCCATAGTGGGTGGTGCTGCCGCCGGGATAGGCGAAGTCGACACGCGCCTCGCCGCTGATCTCCGATCCCTGGCTCGCATGCGGATGGATAACCAGCGTCCCGCCGTTGAGCGTGAACAGCGGCTTGTAAACCTGGCCGGCCTCTATTCTGATCTTCTGCTCGCTTCTTGCCTCGTCGTCGCGGCCGACGACGATATAGTCGCCCGGTTCGAGATTGGTTTTCAGCTCGCCATACTCGGTCATGACCTGATCGCCGCGCGAGCCGTCCGCATTGGCCTTGTAGATTTCCCAGGCATTGCTGTTGTCGGATATCTCGGGACCTCCCTCGGCCATGACCACGCTCGGCATGAAATTGAATTCAGGCTTGGCGGGCTCGGGCGCCGGCGCGGGTGCCGGAGCCGGCTCAGGCGCCGGAGCCGGGGCCGCCACGGTCTCGACCAGGGCGTCCTGCAGCCCTTTCTCGTCGGAGGCCTGGATGTATTTGCCGCCGGTGTTCTCGGCAAGGCAGGCGATCTGCTTGCCCTCGTCGGCGGTCAGGCCGAAGCCGACGACATCGGCGGTGAAATCGACGCCGCTTTCCTTGAGCTCCTTGCCGAGCGCGCAGGGATCACCGCCGCAGGTCTCCAGCCCGTCGGTGATCAGCACCACTGTTGCCTTGTCCTCGGTATATTTCAGCGCCTCGGCGGCCTGCTTGACGGCGGCCGTGAGCGGCGTCTTGCCCAGGAATTTCATGCTGTCGGCCGCCGCCGAAATGGCGCTGGCGGAGCCAGCCTGCGGCGGCACGATCAGCTCGATGTCGTCGCAGCTGCCTTTGGTGCGGTGGCCATAGGCCATGAAGCCGATCTCGTCGTCGGCCGGCACCGACTGCAGCACCGTGCGCAGCGATTCACGCGCGATCTCCAGCTTCGGCTTGCCGTCGATCTGGGCCCACATCGAGCCGGATGCATCAAGGATGATGATGACCTTGTTGGCGGCAAAGCCAAAACTGGTCATCGACAAAAGGAGGGCCGCCGCAGCGACGCTCCGTATCAGTCCCGCCATGGATGTCTCCTGATTATTCCCTCGTCCGCGCCCGGAAAGCTATTTTAGGTGGCCTGCGGAGACAAGCTGCAAAGCTGATGCATGTCGCGCAAAACGTGTGGCCGGGTTTGTGTCCAGCGCGACCCGTTTCACTCAGGAGCCCGGCGCCTGTATCGGGACAAAGCCCTCGGCCTCTACGATCGCCCCGTAGCGCGGATCGCTGCGCAGTCCCCTGAAGGCCGGATCGATGCGTACGCCAAGCAGATCGTCCTCCTTGCGCCTTGCCGATTCCTCAAGATAGCGGATCGCGTCGTCGCCGCAGCCGAGCATCGCGGCGGTGGCGGCTACCTTGTAGGCAGGTTCGCGGTCGCGCTGGTATTGCCGCAGTTGCTCGGAAAACATCGCCTTCAACAGGCCATCGCCGCCCTCCTCATCCAGACCCTTTTCGGCGGCATCGGCAATCGCCCGGCGGGCATCGTTGCCGGAGATGACGGCGGCAAGCCGACACTCACGCAGGAAATCGCTCCAGCGATGCTGGTCGAGGTAGATGGTGGCGAGATATTCGGGCGGCGAACGCAGGTTCGGCTCCGCCTCGGCAAGCGGCTGCAGGATCGCCAGGGCCTCGTCGACGCGGCCGGCATGGAACAGGATGAGCGCCTTGTTGGCAAGGATGCTGCGCGACTGCGGGTTGAGCTCCTGCGCCTTGCCGATCTCGCTCAGGGGCCGTTCCGTTTCGCCTGCGACCATGAGTGTCAGCGCGTACCAGTGATGGGTCTGGGCCGAGCCCGGGTCTAGCCGGATCGCCCGCTCGAACAGCGCGCGCGAGCGGGCAAAGTCCTTGTCCCAGTAGAAAGCCGCGAAGGCGAGCGCGGCATAGCCGCCGGCATTGTCAGGGTCGAGCGCGATGGCGCGGTTGGCGGCCGCCTGCGCCTTCGGATAGGCGTCCCTCGCCGGCATCAGGGTGAACTGGCTGACCATGTTGTAGGTGTCGGCCAGCTTGGCATAGGCGTCGGCATATTCGGGATCGAGCGTGGTCGCCTCGGTGAGCAGTTGCATGGCGCGGTTCAGCCCGCTCGCCTGCCTTGTCTCCAGGTAATAGACGGCATCGAGATAGAGATCCTGGACCTTGGGGTCCGGCCTGTGGGTAGCGCGACCCGGCAAGATGGGAGCATCGCGCATCGAAAGGATTCCGGCGACGGCGACCACGGCAAAGAGCGTGATCGCGCTGGCGATGAGGAGAGCCGGCCGGTAACGGGAAGAGCCGGGCACCCGTGAGATCCGATCAGAGTCGGCCGATGGAACCTGCGGCATTTCACCGAATGCCGCCGCGGCGGTCTCGGTCGCAGGCGCTTCAGTCGGTGCGGCCGCGTCGCCCCGCAGCCATCGCTCCAGCTCATCGGCATAGGCAAAGACGAGGTTCCTCGCCCCGCCGGAAATCCGGTGAACCGGCAGGCCGCGTTGGCGCTCCCAGCGCCGCACGGTGCGCTCGTCGCGGCCGAAGAAGGCAGCGATTTCCTTCCAATCGTTCAGCCGACGGTCGCGCCCGCTCGCCAAAGCCTGCCCCCTAGTGCCCGTATCTGCCCGCATTTGCCGCACGCGCCCAGGTCGGGCTTCGTCTAGCATCCGGGCATCGCTGGCTCGACGCCAACCGACGGCACATCCCCGGCGGCCAGACTTGCTTGGCTTGCCAAGGATTTCAACCCGGCCAAAATGTGAGGTGCCGGCACCGCCGGATCCGACGATCTTTCTGCGAGATCAATAGGTGGTGCGCCGCTCTTCCGATGGCGGCCGGCCGAACTGCAGCCGATAGCTCTGCGCGAAATAGGAATGCGAGGTGAAGCCGGTGGCGATCGCCACGTCGAGGATCGGCATGTTGGTCTGGCGCAGCAACTCGCGCGCGCGTTCGAGCCTCAGCCGCATGTAATAGCGGCCGGGCGTCACGCTAAGGTGGCGCAGGAACAGGCGCTCGACCTGCCGCACCGAAAGCCCTGCTGACTTGGCGAGCTGCACGGCCGACAGTGGTTCGTCGAGATGGTCGGCCATCAATTCGACGATGCGCCTGAGCTTCTCCGACTTGCCGGTGAGGTCGCGCTCAGGTCCGACGCGCTGGCGGTCGCCGGCCGAACGGATGCGCTCGTGCTGGAACTGGTTGGCGACGCCATTGGCGAGGTTGGAGCCGAAATCGCCGCGCACGATCTCCAGCATCAGGTCGATCGAGGTTGTGCCGCCGGCGCAGGTGTAGCGCTTGCGGTCGATCTCGAAGACGTTGCCGGTGCAGTTGATGTCGGGAAAGCGCTCCATGAAGCCGGCGCGGTTTTCCCAATGGATGGTGCAGCGGTAGCCGTCGAGCTGTCCGGCCTCGGCCAAAAGATAGGAGCCGACCGAGAGCGCCCCCAGCGCATTGCCGCGCCGGCCCCAGCTGCGCAGCGCGGCCAGCACCTTGCTCTTGCCGGGGAATTCGGTGGTGAGCCCGACCGAGACGAACAGGATGTCGACCGGCGGCATGTCGGCGACCGAATAGTCGATCTTGAGCGGCAGGCCGTTGGAGGCCATGACCGCGTCGCCATCGGCCGAAATCGTCGTCCAGCCGTAGAAGTCGCGACCGAGCAGGCGGTTGGCCGAGCGGAAGCAGTCGATGGCCGCCGCCAGCGAGAACATCGAGAATTTGTCGACCAGCAGAAAGCCGAACTGGCGGCCGCCCTGAACGGGATCGTTCGTGATCGGCCGTTCGATAGGAGCAGTAAGGTTCGGCAAGGATCTGCTTTCGATCAGAAGGACGGCCGCTTCAGCCCGGCCGCGAGGTAGGCGGAAGCTACAGTGTTCGCCATCAGCATGGCAATGGTCATCGGCCCGACGCCGCCAGGGACCGGCGTGATGGCGCCGGCGACCTTGGCCGCCTCGGCGTAGGCGACGTCGCCGACCAGGCGGCTCTTGCCTTCGCCCTTCTCCGGCGCCGGGATGCGGTTGATGCCGACGTCGATGACGGTGGCGCCGGGCTTCACCCAGTCGCCCTTGACCATCTCGGGACGGCCGACCGCGGCGACCAGGATATCGGCGGTACGCGCCAGCGCCGGCAGGTCCCTGGTGCGGCTGTGGGCAATGGTGACCGTGCAGTTGGCGGCGAGCAGCAGATTAGCCATCGGCTTGCCGACGATGTTGGAGCGGCCGACGACAACGGCGTTGAGGCCGGAAAGGTCCTTGCCGCGCACGCGCTCGATCAGAAGCATCGAGCCCGCCGGCGTGCAGGGCACGAAGGCCGTCTCGAGCTCGCCGGTGCCGAGCTTGCCGACATTGATGAAGTGGAAGCCGTCGACATCCTTCTCCGGCGCGATCGTCTGGATCACCTTGCCGGCGTCGATATGGCCTGGAAGCGGCAACTGTACGAGGATGCCGTGGATCGACTTGTCGGCGTTGAGATCGCCGATGATCTGCAGCAATTGTTCCTCTGTGGTGTCGGCCGGCAGCGTATGCTGGAGCGAATGGAAGCCGCATTCCTTGGCGGTGCGCGATTTCGAGGCGACGTAGACCTGGCTTGCCGGATCCTCGCCGACAATGACCACCGCAAGGCCGGGCTTGGTGGCGCCCTTGGCCGAAAGCTCCGACGTCAGCGCCTTGACCTTCGAAACCACATCCTCGGCGACACGCTTTCCGTCAATCACTTCGGTCATCACGAACTCTCCGTTTCGAGGCCGCATCGATGCATGCCCCATGCCTCAATCCGGCATCCCGAACCGCCGACGCAGGGCGCGGCCGGCCGAAATGCCGCGGGGCATTTTCACGAAAATTCGCCAAGGCAATCCCGTCAAAGCGTCGTCGGATGCCGTAAACCCGAAACCGGTCGCTTTTATCGAAGGTCGAGTGGCTAAGAAATATGGGTGGCCAAGAACACCGGCGCCTTAGAAATAGCGGCGACGCGAGCGGCTTTCGGTCAGCTCGCGCACCGCCTCGCGGAATTCGCGCAGGCTGGCGCGGATCTCGTCGATCTCACCCTGCTGGTCGGCGGACGGCCGGCGGGCGTCGCCGACGGCCGGCGGTTGCGGATGATAGGCTGCCGGCGATGCCGGATAATGATCCTCGTAGGGATCGGACCGCGCATGGTCCGGCCGATAGGAATAGCCCTGCTCGTATGGCGGCTGGACATTCTCCCGCGCCGGGGCTTCAGCCCGAGAATAGCGTTCCTCCCGGCTGGGCGCGCGCCAGGCGCTTTCGGGTGGAACGGTGTCCAGGTCGACCGTGTCAGCCGGCTCGCGCCGCACGAAATAGCGAAGCGCCGAGGCCAGCGAGCCGAAGAGTCCCGGGCGGCCGGCATCGTTGTCCGATGTCGATGGCGGCGCGACGGGCTGGGCGGGCGCGGGAGCAGCCGCCGGTGGAGGTGTCGGGGGTGAGGCAGGCGGCGGTGTGAAAGACGCGGCTGGCGACGGCGTGAATGCCGGAGCCGTAGGCGGCGTGAAAGACGGAGCGGGAGGCTGCGGCGTGAAGGACGCGGCCGGTGGTGGGGCGACCGGGCGGGCGGGCGGCGGTGTCACGACCGGTGGCGGCGTGACGAGCGGCGGCACCGGTGGAGCGGCGTGGTTGGAACTGTTCTCCACGACTGGAAGGCGCTCGTCGACCCTGCGCCGCGAGCGGCCATCGGCCGTCTCACGCAGGCTGGCAAGGATGCCGCGCAGCGCGCCCAGGCCGATGCCGGCGAACAGGCCGGCAAACAGACCGGCCACGGCCATCACGGCGCGCGACGGTCCCTTGGCCTGCAGCGGCGCATAGGCCTCCGAAATGACGCTGATGTTGGCGGTGTTGATGTCCTTCTGCTCGCCGGTCTCCTTGGCGCGCAGCAGGAACTGCTCGTAGACGGAACGCTTGGCGGCCGCCTCGCGCTCCAGCTCGCGCAGCGAGACCAGGTTGTTGTTGACGTCGCCGCTCTGCACCTTGGCCTGCGCCAGGCGCGAGGAAAGGTCCTGCTCGAGCTGGACGGAGCGCTTCAGGTCGACCTGCAGCGAAGACGCGATGCGCTGCAGCTCGGCGCCTATGCGCTCGCGCGCGCCGGCAAGCTGGGCATTCAACGCCTCGATCTCCGGATGGCGCGGCCCGAGCTTGACCTCGGCACGGTCGGCTTCCTGCTTCAGTGCCGCATATTGCGAGCGCAGCTCGCTCATCATGTTGGAGTTGATCTCCTCGGGCAATGTGCCGCTGAGGACCGAATTGACGTTCAGCGAGCGCGCCGAGGCCGCGCGGGCATTGAGCTCCAGCGTGCGGGCGCGGGCGACGGAGAGCTGCTCGTTGAGCTTCAGCATCTGATCGTCGCTGATCAGGTGGCCCTGCGCGTCGACGAGGTCGTGCGTCGCCCTGAAATCCTCGACATTGCGTTCGGCCGTCTCGACGCCCTTGCGTAGTTCGTCGAGCCTGGCGGTGAGCTCGTCATTGGCGCGGCCCGCGGTGCTCGACTGGATCTCGCTGGAGATCTGCTTGAACGCCTTGACCATGGTGTTGGCAATCAAGGCGGATTTCTCGGCGTTCTGCGTGGTGGCGCTGACCGAGACCACGAAGGTCTTGCCACCACGCTCGACGTCGAGGCTGTCGTACAGTTTGGCGACCGCCAACGCGCGCTTGCGCGCTTCGTCCGCAGCACCTGCATCCTGCCGCGACAGGATCGAGCGGAGCGTCGACATCAGGCCGAAGCCGCCATTGCCTTGGCCATTGAACTCAGGATCATTGGTAAGGTTGAGATCGGTGACGACCTTGTTGAGGACGGTGCCAGAGGTCAGGATGCGGACCTGGTTCTCGACGATGGCGAGCGTCGCATCCGAGGCGACCACGTTCTGCGTCAGGTCGCGATCGGTGAGCTTGAGGTCGCGCGGATCGACGATGACGTCGGTGGTAGCCTCATATTTCTTCGGCGTCGACAAGGCGATGGCGACGCCGAGCGCGGCGCCCAGGATGGTCGTCGACAGGATCAGCGCCTTGGATCGCGTGATACCGTGCACGACCTGCATCGGGTCGATCAACGGCTTCCATTCCTCGGAATCGTTCTCGGCTCGTGGCCGGCTCGTGTGACGCGATTCAGGCGCGGCTTGCGGCTGCTGGCTCTCCGCAGGAGCTTCACGGAGCGGCTCGGGCGACGCAGACCGATTTTTTCCGCGCCAGTCATGTTCGGGCTCGACCGGCTGGGATTGCGCTTGTCCCTGATGACGGCCAAATTCGTCGGTATCATTGGACTGCGGATTCAACTTTCCTTCGCGCTCGGAACGCGCTGCGCGGTGGCGCGCGGCGGCGTCCTCGCGCCAGGAAGAGTTGGCCCTGTCGCCAATCGAAACGGTGTTGTCCTCGCCACGCATGGCCTGACCGAGCGCCAGCAGGGAACGCTCGCGCCTCCAGTCATCACGGTTATCCCTGTCGACCATTGTCCTGGAACTTGCTCTCTGACAGCTTGGGCGCGGCGGATCGGCCAATCGTTAAGCCACGCTAAACGGGCATAGGAAACAAACGGTTAATTTTCCACCCAGGCCCACAGGGTTTCTCGCCTTGTTCGCGGCATTTCGGCACCGCCGGAGCCGTCGCCAGAACGCCGCGTTAAACTTTCCAGCCTATCTATCGCCCCGGATATGACCCAGGCCAGCGACATGCCGCAAAGGCGGAGTTTCGCGCGGATCGGCCCCTTCGTGGCCACCCGCCGGAAACTGGTATTCGACTATCTCTCGGCCATCAGCGGCGCCGGCGGCCGGCTGGTGTTCTCGCTCGCCTATTTCATCGCCTTGGCCAACACGCTTTCGATCGCCGAATTCGGCATGTTCGCGACCGCCTCTGCCGCCGGCATCATGCTGTCGCGCATCCTGGCCTTCGGCTTCATCTCGGCGCTTTATCGCACCGCCACGATCCGCCCCAACCTGATCGGCACATTCACCGCCGGCTTCCTGCTTCTCGGCGTCCTGTCGCTGCCGTTCCTCGCCGCCGCCTCCTACATCGTTTACCTGATCTTCTTTGCCAACACCGTGCCGCTGTCAGCCTTCGCGGCGATCGTCTTCGCCGAGGCGCTGTTGTGGCGGCCGGTGGAAGTAGCGCTGATCGTCAACAACGGGCTTGGCAAGTTCGGGCGCGCGGCGGTGCTCGCCATCCTGGCGACGGCGCTTCGGGCGGTCGGCGCGATCCTGTTCATGCTTGCCGCGCAGCATACAATCGGCGTCTGGTCGCTATTCTACATCGGCGCCAATGCCGCTTCGCTCGTCGTCGCCTTCGTCTTCTTCTATCCGCGCCAGCGGCTGAGACTGCGCGCCGAGCTCTATTTCCGGCGGCTCGCCGATTCCGTCTATGTCGCCGGGTCCGAGGTGCTGTTCTATCTGCAGATGGAGTTCGACAAGCTCTTGGTGCTGTCGATCGGCGGGCCGCATCTCGCCGGCATCTACGCCATCATCATGCGGCTGGTCGATCTCACCGCGATCCCGATCCGCACCTTCTCGATGATGCTGGTGCAGCGCATGATGCGGGCGCCTGAGCTCCTGTCGCGGCTGGCGGTCAAGAGCGGCATCGAAGGCGGCGTGTTCCTGGTCTCGACGCTGGCGCTGGCGTCGATCGGCATAATCCTGCACTTCTTCCCGAATGCGCTGGGCAAGAACGTCGCCGAGGCGGCGCCGCTGGTGGCGCTGGCGGTCTGCGTGCCTGGACTGCGCAACCTCGTCGAATATCAGGCCGAGCTGCTCTTCGCGCGCGGCCAGACGGCGGTGCGGGCGATCAATCTTGGCTTGCTCGCCGGCCTGAAGGCGGTTCTGCTCACCTATGTGCTGACGACCATCCCCGACACGGCCAATCTGGTGCTGTCGCTCAACATCGTCTTCCTGCTGCTTTATCTCGCCTCGATGCTTTTGACTTATTCGGCCATGCGTCGACCGGCCAAGGCGATCTGATGTATCTTTTTTGGCAACCAAGGTTGCCGTTCGTTTGATCGGGCGGACCTTTTGCAAACGTTTGGGATCGGGGCGAAGTCCTCAAGGTCGTCATTCCAGGGCGGAGCAGGAGCGAAGCTCCGTCGCGGAGACCCTGGAATCCATTCCGTGACCAGTGCCGAAGAATGCAGCGGAGCAGAATTCTGTACCGTTATGACACTTCGAAGTAACGGCATGGATTCCAGGGTCTGCGCGCGTCGCTTCGCTCCTTGCTCCGCCCTGGAATGACGACGAGAGGATCGTCTCCGCCAGTTCCCAACGTCTCGGATCTATCAGAACTATCAAAGCCCGATCAGGCGGCGGATGCGGCCGATGTCGGTGCCGATGAAGGACTGCATGCCGATCGCCACCTGTTCGGGCGCCATGGTGTCGACGAAGCGGCGGAACTCGTCATCCGAGAGCGGCTCGCCGTTCCAGTGGACGCGGCAGAATTCCTCCGAACCGTGGAAATGGCCGGCGCCGACGAGCACGTCGTCGACATAGCGGCCATAGATCATGCATTCGGAAAATTTTCGCGCCGAGCCGAGAACGCCGACCCAGTCGCGGCCATGCACCTTCTCAATGCGCTCGCACATCGCGTTGACCGTCTCGCGGCGCCAGGCGATCAGCGTCGAGATGTAGTCGTGGCTCGACGCGACAGCAGGATCGATGCCGAGTGCCGTGCCGGCATTGCGCGACCAGATGCGATGCTCGTCGTGTCCGTTGTTCGACAGCACGCCGTCGCGACGGAACAGCCGCACCTTGCCGTCGCGCCAGAAGGCGCCGGTATCGAATGGCTTCAGGAAGGCGACGTCGGAATCGCAAAAGACCAGCACGTCTTCCTTCGCCTGCCCGGCAATGGCGATGCGGCGAAGCTGCTGCACGTGCCAGCCGCGCAGCGGCTGCGTTTTGAAGCTCAGCCAGATGCGGCGGCGGAAGCCGCTCAGCGGATCATCGAACACGCGCAGCCAGCGCGGCAACAGATCCCGCTCGTCGACGACGCTGCGGCGGCTGCCCTCCAACTGGCGAAACAGCGCGACGTCGTGATGCTCGGTCAGGATGTAATGATGCGCCATGCCGGTGACGTGACGATCGATGGTTTCGCACAAAAGCCGGCAGCGCTCGAAATCCGGCGCGTAGCTCGCCGTGACGATCGCGGCCGAGGGTGTGCGCGGCAGCGGTTCGATTTTGGTCGCGGTATCCGGCACGAAGCGGCTGTTCACCGGCGCGCCTCCAGCGGTCGCGGTCCGAGCGACAGCTTCTGCCTGACGACGCGCCACAGGAAGACGGGATTGCCGACGATATAGCGGCGCCACAGGCGGCCGGGTTCGATCCAGAGGCGAAACAGCCATTCAAGCCGCAGCCGGCGCAGCCAGAGCGGCGCGCGCGGCACCGAGCCGCTCATGAAATCGAGCAGCGCGCCGACGGCGACCGGCAGCGTGCAATGGCGGCTGTCGATATGGCGCTCGATCCACAATTCCTGGCGCGGAACGCCCATGGCGACGAGCAATATATCGGGCCGCAGCCTGGCGATGCGCTCGAGGATCGCCGGCTCCTCGGCGGCGGAGAAGAAGCCTTCATGGATGACAACGAAATTGTGCTGCATGGCAAGCGTCGACAGCTTCGCGCATGCGGCTTCGGCGTTGGCGCGCGTCGTGCCGAGCAGCGCCACCGTCAGCGGATGCGACGACGCCTGCAGGAAGGCCGGAATGAAATCGGTGCCGTTGAGGTTGCTCGGGAATGGCTCGCCGTAAAGCAGCTTCGCCGCCATATCGACGCCGACGCCATCGGGGAGGATGAGGAAGTTTTCCAGCGCCTCGGCAAAGACCAGGTCGGTGCAGGCCAAGTTGGCGTTGTGGGCGTTGAGGAAGCTCACCTTGGTGAAGCGGCGCTCGTCGATCAGCCTGGTGAGCAAGGCGATGGCCTCGTCCCAGCGAATGGCCAGCACAGGAATGCCCAGGATGGTCTTGAGCGTATCGAAGCCGAAGGCGGCGCGCGCGGTGTGCATGTTCATGCGGCGACCTCCTGCCTGACGGCGCCGAGCTTCTCCAGGCCAAGCGCGATCGCGGCGTCGAGCGCCTTCAACTGGCGGCGGTGGAAGGCGCTGCCATCGACGTCACGGACATTGGCGGCGGCCGCCTGGAGGGCGGCGGCGAAGGCGATCGGATCGTCGGTCACCACGCAATTGTCGGGGTGATAGCCGATGCCGCGCAGCGAGCGGCTGGTGGCGACGGATGGCAGGCCGAGCTCGAAGGTCTCGATGGTCTTCAGCTGCACGCCGCTGCCGGCAGTGCTGATCAACGGAACGACGGCGCCGCCACGCACGAAGGCCCGCGCATCCGGGACCCTGCCGACGAAGGAAACGCCGGGATGAGCGGATGTCACGCCGGAAGGCATGTTGCCGGCGATCCTGATGCGGAAATCCGGCTTCAGATGCGGCACGACCTTGGTCAGGAACCAGTCGAGCCCGATGCGGTTGGGCTGCCAGGTCCAGGTGCCGATCAGCGCGGCGTCGCAATCGATATGTCGCTTCGCCTTTATCGGCGCCTGCGCGCGGGTCACCAACGGCAGCACCGCCGAGCGTGTGTCGGAGGCGACGCCGAGTGCCGCGCGGTCTTCCTCGGCCAGCGTGAAGACAAAGCGCGCCGCGCCGCAAAGGCGCTCCTCCATGATCTTGAGCAGCCTGGCCTCGCGGCGGAACATCCAGCGCTGAAGCGCGCTGCCGGCCGCAGCCGCATTTTCCTCGGCCGAGCGATGCTCGACATTGTGCGCCACGAAGACGAATGGACGGTCGGCAAGAACCTTCTCGAAGGCGCCGGCGAACTGCACCGAATTCAGGACATAGCCGTCGAAGGGACCGGCGCGATCGATGGCGGCGCGCAGCTCAGCGTCGGAGACAACGCGCAGCTTGACCGAGGAGAAGGTAAGGCCGGAGGAAAGCGCCTTGCCCAGCCAGGAAAGCTTTTGCAGCGGCGAAGCGCTTTCGGTGCGGACCTCGACGGCGTCGAGCACGATGGTGTTTTGCGGATCGGACGGGGTCTTGCCCGGCCAGATGAAACCGATGACCGTCACGCGCACGCCGGCGCGCTGCAGCGCATCGATGATCGCGGCATTGGCAATCTCGTAGCCCGAGGCGAGCGCGCCATCGGGCACGATCGATGTGGCGAACAGCAGATGCATCTCACCTATCCTTAGGTGCAGCCGGTAGCAAAACGCGGTGAAGCCTTGATTAAATGGCACCGTCAAAGGCCAAAGACCCGGCTTTTCCGACAGCCGGGCGAGAAGGTGATTAACGAAACGTTATCACCGCGATGCTATCGAGGGCGCAAACCCACGCTGCTCAAAAACGGATGATCCCTTTGCCGTCCGACGCTTCTGTATCGATCGCGGGACGGTCACCGGGGCTCGCCGCCGAGAGCGTCGAGGTGGTGGTGACGCTGCCCACCTTCAAGCGGCCGCAGCAGGTGCTGGAAACCCTGGCTTCGCTCAAAGCGCAGCGGACCGAAAGGCGCTTCGCCGTCATCGTCATGGAAAACGAGGCCGAGGCGCGCGAGGGCGCCAAGGCAGTGCTGCCGCTATTCGAAAGCAGCGAGATGCCGGGACTTGTAATCGTCGCGCATGAGCGCGGCAATTGCAGCGCCTACAATGCCGGCTGGCAGACGGCGATCCTGCAATTTCCCAACTTCAAGTACCTTCTTGTCATCGACGATGACGAGATCGCCGAGCCGGACTGGCTGGAGCGCATGTGCAAGGCCGCCGAGACGCTTCGCGCCGACATCGTCGGCGGCCCGCAAGTGCCGGTCTTCGCCGATCCGAGCCACGTCAGATGGGCGGAACACCCGGTGTTCGCGCCGCCCTACCGGGAAACCGGTCGCGTTCCGGCACTCTATTCGTCCGGCAATTTGCTGGTGGGGCGCAACGTGCTCAAGGCCATGGGACCGCCCTTCCTCGATCTCAGGTTCAATTTCATGGGCGGCGGCGATTCCGACTTCCTCAGCCGTTCCGCGCAGAAAGGCTTCGTGCTCGGCTGGTGCGCCGAGGCAAAAGTCAACGAGACCGTGCCGGCGCGGCGCGTCGAGGCCGATTGGATCCGCGCCCGCAGCCTGCGCAATGGCGTGATCTCGACGCTGGTTGAAAGGAAGAAGCGCGCCGGCACACCGCTTGCCGGCGTTAAAGTTTTTCTCAAAAGCCTGGCGCTGCTCGCGGCCTCGCCGCTGCGCGGGGCCATCCGGCTGGCGCGAACCGGCTCGCTGACGAGCGGCCTCTATCCAGTCTATGTCGCGCTCGGCCGGGTGCTTGCCGAATTCGGATATGCCAATGAGCAGTACCGGCAGCCTGAGAAGAATTGAGCGCGCGCCGCTCGGCGCCGCCTTCACCAGGGAAGGTGTGGCGACGGCTATCGCCGCGCTCCTGTTCACCGTCATCATCGTCTCGTTTCGGCCGTTCCAGCCGGCCGGCGCGGAACTGACCGGCGACGGCGGCGACATTGTCAACCAGCTTGGCTTCGGCTCGCTCGGCGCCCTCTCCATCTTCTCGCTGCTCGCCTTTGCCGACCCGCGCGTGGTGCGCTCGCTGGTCAGCCCATCCTGGGCGCTGATGCTGGGCTTCTTCTTCCTGTCGGTGGTGCTGGCAACCGATCCGCCCGCGGCGATGCGCGCCGCCTCCTTCACCATGATCGGCATCATCACCATGGCGACGATCCTGGTGCTGCCGCGCGACGCCGTTTCCTTCGCCCGCGTGATCATCTTCACCGCCGTCGTGGTGATCGGCCTTTCCTATATCGGCCTGGTCGTCTTCCCGCATGAGGCGCTGCACACCGCCGATTCGCAGGAGCCGGAGCATGCCGGCCTGTGGCGCGGCGTCTTCACCCATAAGAACATCGCCGGCCCGGTGATGGCCTGCTTCAGCTTCGCGGGGCTCTATCTGTTCCGGCGCGGCCAGCGCTGGTGGGGCGCCAGCATCTTCTGCGCGGCGATGATCTTCATGCTCCACACCGGCTCAAAGACGACCGCCGGACTGGTGCCGTTCTCGATCATGATCGTCGTGCTGCCCAGCCTCATCGGCATGCGGCTCGGCACGCCGATCCTGTTCGCGCTGGCCATCGTCGCGACCGCGGTCGGCACGCTCGGCATCGTCTTCATCCCGCCGGTGAAGCATCTGGCGGCGATCTATTTCCCCGATCTCACCTATACGGGACGCACGACCCTTTGGGAGTTCGCCGGCGAGATGCTGGCGAAGAAGCCGTGGACCGGCTACGGCTACGAAAGCTTCTGGGGGACGCCGCTTTTGCTCAACCAGGACCAGCCCTTCGACCGGCCCTGGGATATCCGCACCATCGTGCATGGCCATGACGGCTATCTCGACATCGCCGTGCTGATGGGCATCCCGGCGCTGTGCGTCGCCGTCTACACCTTCCTGATCGCCCCGTTGCGCGACTACATGCGCATCCCGGCGCGCAAGGAAAACATCTTCCTCGGCGATTTCTTCATGATGGTGGTGCTGTTCACGGCGCTGAACGGCTTCCTGGAAAGCTTCTTCTTCCACCGCGGCGATCCGGTGTGGCTGTTCTTCGTGCTCGGCGTGCTTGGCCTGAGACAAGTCTCGCTGCGGCCGATCCCGGTTCGCCTCTCGCATTGATCCTGGCCGATCGGCCTGCGCCAAACTGGACTTTCCCGGTGCCCCTCTAGCGTCTAAGGAGAACCTTTACGGAGGTTTTCATGACGATCAGGCTCGTTCTCGCCGGTTGCGGCAATATGGGTTACGCCATGCTCTCGGGCTGGCTGAAATCCGCCAAGCTCGAACCATCGGCGGTTTTCGTGGTCGAGCCCAATGCGGAACTGCGCCAGCGTGCCGAGCATCTCGGCTGCCGCGCGGCCGCCGAGGCCGCGGGCATTCCGGCCGATGCCGTTCCCGATCTGGTCGTCATCGCCGTGAAGCCGCAGGTGATCCGCGAGGTGACGGCTGACTACAAGCGCTTCGGCGACGGCAGGACGACTTTCGTCAGCGTCGCCGCCGGCACCCCGGTCGCCACGTTCGAAACTATCCTCGGCGAGCATGCACCGATCGTCCGCTGCATGCCGAACACGCCGGCTGCGATCGGCAAGGGCATGATGGTGGTGTTTTCCAATCCGCTGGTCTCCGACGACGTGCGGCGCTTCGTCCTTGAGCTGCTTTCGGCAAGCGGCGTCGTGACGACGATCGACGACGAGGGCCTGATGGATGCCGTGACGGCCGTCTCCGGCTCCGGTCCGGCCTATGTCTTCCACTTCATCGAAGCGCTGACGGTTGCGGCCGAGAAGGCCGGCCTGCCGGCCGAGACAGCCAAGCTGCTCGCCATGCAGACCGTTTTCGGGGCCGCCTCGCTCGCCGCTGAAAGCGACGAGGAGCCCGGCGTGCTGCGCCAGCAGGTGACCAGCCCCAACGGCACCACCGCCGCCGCGCTTGCGGTGCTGATGGGCGAAGACCGGCTGACGAAGCTGGTCACCGAAGCCGTGGAAGCGGCGCGGCTCAGGTCGATAGAGCTGGGGAAGTGATCTTCGCCCCATACAGCATCTCGTCCTGGAGCTTGCGCAGGGCGTAGAGTCTCGTCGTCTGGTCCGGCGCTGCATTGTCCGCCGTCAGCAACTCACCTTTCCTGACCGGCTTCAGCACCTTGCCGCCTTCGAGCAAGCCGACCGGGACGGCGCGGTTCGCCCGGGCATCGGCAATGGTCATGGTCCAGGAGCGGTAGCAGGTTTCGCCGATCGAATCGAAGGTCTCCCCGGCGGCAAGGTCGCGCTTGGCGACCGAGCAGACCTCCGCCACCGGCCTCGGCAGGGGCACCATGTCGGGCTTGCCGTAGAGCATGATGCGGGCGGCGGTCAGCGGCACCTCCAGCGAAGTCAGATGATAGGGCCGGAACAGGCCGTAATAGGGGCCGCGGCCGACATGGAGATCGTCCATGCGCTCGACGACGCGCGGATGCATCGCCTCGACGATGACGAACACGCCAGGCGCCACACCCTTGCCGATCGTGTAGTCGACCACGCCTTTCCGGGAGAGCAGGCCGCCGTCCTCTTTCGGGATCAGCACCTTGGCCAGTTGATCGCGATCGGCCTTGGGGCCGTGCATGCCCGGGACATCCGGGACCAGGCCGGTGGCGTTGGCGATGGCGCACATCTCGACCATGGTCTTCGAGCCGTCGACGAATTCGACCAGCATGCGCGGGTTCATGTTGCGGCGCGCCGCCTCTTCCCGGTAGTCGTCCGGAACGGCGTCATGGTTGAGCGGATTGTTCTTGCCCTTGCCCGCCGCGACGACGCTTAACCCAAGCGCCGAGGCGAATTCGATGAGTTCCATGCAGCTTGACGGCTCGTCGCCCGCGCCGACCGAATAGATCACACCCAGCCGGTCGGCCTGCTGCTTCAGGTAACAGCCGATGGTCACGTCGGCCTCGACATTCATCATCACCAGATGCTTGCCATGCTCCATGGCTATCAGGTCGAAATCGGCGGCGACGCCCGGTTTGCCCGTGGCGTCTATGACGACGTCGATCAGCGGATTGGTGACCAGCATCTCGTTCGAGGTGATGGCGATCCTGCCGCCCTCGATCGCCTGGGTGACCTTGGAGGCGGTTTCGGCTTCGGCGGCCATCGCCTCGTCGCCATAGGCGATGCGGATCGCCTCGCGGGCGGTGTGCGGGCGCCGCGTGGAGATGGCCGCGATCGTTATGCCCGGCATCAGCATGCCCTGCGTCACCAGATCGGTCCCCATCTCGCCGGAGCCGATGACGCCGACGCGCACGGGCCTGCCCTCGGCGGCGCGACGGGCAAGATCACGGGCAAGCCCGGTCAGGACGACATTGGTCATGCAAGAAGATCCACTGCTTTTTGATCCGGCTCGCAATACAGGGAACGATCACCGTTTGCCAACCAAACCAGCCGGACATGGCGATTTCTTGCGCATTGTTTGCAAAGGCGCAGCAGATTTCCCGGGAGCTTGTATCCAGCGGCCGCACGATTCGCCATTTGTTTCAGGCCATTAACCATTGCAGCCCGCTTTGAATCAAAAATCCCCCGCCGCAGCGCGCCTATTTTCTGTGCCATTTTTGCTACAGGCTTTGGCCCTAATGCCCTGAATCGCACTTTTAAAGCGTGTCTAATCCATTATGCACTCACATCCTCGAAAAATCTGATAGATACTGCCCGCAGGCTCCGGTGGCAGGCTTGGGCAATAAGCGCCGATAAAAAAATAGATGGCGCGGGGATAGTCACGGGGTAGAAATGACCAGGACGGGTAAGGTTACCGTCGGCTGGCGCGTCGCGCTTGCCATTACGGTGTCGATGCTGGCTTGCGGTAGCGCCAGCGCACTCACGCTCAAAGAAGCCGTTGCCGTCGCAGTGGAATCCAATCCGGAGATTGGCCAGGCGATCGAAAACCGCGAAGCGATCGAATTCGAGCTGCGCCAGGCGAAAGGCCTTTATCTTCCGAGCGTCGATCTGGAAGCGTCGACAGGCGTTCGCCGCCTGGACAATGATACGCGACGCGCGCTCGACGAGGATCACAAAGCCCTCTATCCGAACGAGGCCGACCTTACCGTCTCGCAGACACTTTTCGACAGCGGCGCGAGGCGGGCGGAACTCAATCGTCAGGCCTCGCGGGTCGACGGAGCTTCCTTCCGGGTTCTGGAGCGGTCGGAGTTCATCGGGCTCGCGGTCGTCCAGGACTATCTGGAATACATGCTGCAGGCTTCGATCGTGCTCGAGGCCAAGAAGAACCTTGGCTTTCATCAGTCCATTCTCAGCGACATCAAGCAAGGCATCGCGGGCGGCGCGCTCAACGACGCCGACCGGCAGCAGGCCGAGGAACGCCTTTATGCCGCCAAGGCGCGGATGCAGGAGGCAACCGAAGAACTCGAGGCGGCCAAGATCCGCTTCTTCAAGAATGTCGGCAAGCCGCTGACCAGCCCATCGCGGCCGGCCGATGTCTCAGCCGCCCTGCCGCGGTCGCTGGACGATGCGATCGGGCTTGCCAGGCAGAACAATCCGCGTGTCCACATGGCCAACAGCGATATCGACGCGGCGGCTTCGCTGGTCGACGCGGCGCGGGCGAAATACGGTCCGACGATCACCGCCGAGGGTGTTGCCCGCGGCGGGTACGATATCGATGGCGATAATGGCGACACCAGCGACCTGCAGGCTCGGGTGGTGCTGCGCTGGAATCTGTACCGCGGCGGCATCGACAAGGCCAACGAGCAGGAACAGATCCGCCGCACCAGCGAGCAGCGTCTGGCGCTGCATCAGGTGCTGCGCGAGATCGAGGAAGCCGTCCGCACCTCATGGGACCGCAGGTTCCGCCAGGCGGAACTGGCACAGACGCTGCGACAGCAGGCGGCCACCAACGAAAAGCTCGTGGCTTCCTATCGCGAGCAGTTCAAGGTCGGACAGCGCTCGCTGCTCGACGTGCTCGATGCCCAGAACACGCGCTTCAACACCGCGACGCTGGCCGACACGTCGTCCTACGCGTCGCTGTTCGCGGAGTACCGGCTGCTGGCCGCAACCGGGGAATTGCTGAAGACACTCAACATCCAGCCGGCCAAGCAGTCCGCGGCCTACGCTCGTGAGGAATTCGGTGTGCCGGCTACGGCCGATACCGAGACTTATGCGCGGACGCCGTCGGAGCAGAAGAACGATCTGCCGTTCGACATCCTCGCGCCGGTCAGGAAAAAGTAGCCGATGTAAGCATCGATCCCTCAGTCCTTCGGGGCGGATCGTGAACCAGCAACCTCATATCCTGTCGCCCAAGGAGGCTTTCAAAGCCTGCTTCTGCGCCGTTGCGGCCTATCTCGGCAGGCCGAGCGCGGAAACGGTGCTGTTTGCCGGCGTGCCGATTTCGGAGACGCGCATCGAGCCGGACGAAATCCGCCATCTGGCCGAGCGCATCGGACTGGAGGTCCAGGATTTCAGCCATCGCGATTTCCTGCGCGGCCGCTTCGATCTTCCGGCGATCGTCTTCCGCGTCAGCCAATTGCCGGTCGCGCTCCTGGCGGAAATCGAGGGCGGGCAATATCTGACGGCGCCCCAGGAAAACGGACGCACCACGATCGACAGGGCGGAACTCGCCGAAAACTACATCAGCGGCGGCACGTCCTTTTCGATCACCTATGCCAACACCGCCGAAGAGATGACCGTCGGCACAGCCGCGCGGATCGAAAGACGCCACTGGCTGACCGGCACCATGGGGGCGTTCTGGCGCACCTACTCCAAGGTTGTGCTGTCGGCGGTCTTCATCAATCTGCTGGCGATCGCCTCGCCGATCTTCACCATGAATGTCTATGACCGCATCCTGCCGAACAAGGCGATCTCCACGCTTTGGGTGCTGGCGCTCGGCATCGGCGCGGCCATCCTGTTCGACCTGCTGCTCAAGACGGCCAGGGCGTCGCTGATCGACTATGCAGGACGCAAGGCGGACCTGCGGATATCCTATCTGCTGTTCGAGAAGGTGTTGAATTCCTCGCTTTCGGCCCGGCCCGGGTCGACCGGTGAATATGCAAACCGTGTCACGCAATACGAGTTCGTGCGCGAGTTCTTCACCTCGAACACCATCAGCGTCTTCATCGACACGGTCTTCGTGTTCGTCTTCCTGGCTGTGATCTATGCCATTGGCGGCTGGCTGGTGATCATACCGGCGCTGGCTTTCGTCATCTCCGTCATCGTCGGGCTGATAACGCAGCGGCGGATCGGCAAGCGAGTCGCGGCCTCGATGAACGAGGCATCCCAGCGCCAGGCCCTGCTGGTCGAATCCATTTCCACGCTGGAGACGATCAAGTCGCTGCGCGCCGAGGCCTATCTGCTGCGCAAATGGGGCGAGCACTCGAAGAATGCGGCCAACACGTCGGAGAAGATCAAGGAGCTCTCGGCGGCTGCGGGCAACATCACCGGCGCCATCCAGCAATTCGTGACGGTCGCCCTGGTCGTTGCCGGCGCATATGCCTTCTCCGAAGGACAGGTCTCGACGGGCGCCATCATCGGCACCGTGATGCTGGCCGGCCGCGCCGTGGCGCCGCTCGGCCAGATCGCGATCACGCTTGCGCGTTTCCGGCAGGCCATGCTGTCGCTCAGGATCATCAACACGATCATGTCGCAGCCTGAGGACCGCCCCGACACGGTCGGTTTCGTCAACCGGCCGATCCGCAGCGGCGCGCTCGTCTTCAAGAATGTCGGTTTCGCCTATCCCGGCACCGAGAACGAGGTTCTGAGCGGCCTCAACATCGCGGTCAAGCCTGGCGAGCGGATCGGCATCATCGGCCGCATCGGTTCCGGCAAGACCACGATGGGCCGGCTGATCGGCCGGCTTTTCCTGCCGACGTCGGGGGAGTTGCTCATCGACGGCATCGACATCCGCCAATACCATCCGTCGGAGGTTCGCGCCGCGGTCGGCATCGTCGCGCAGGCCGGCGACCTGTTTTCGGGAACCATCAAGGAGAATCTCTTGATGGCGGCGCCGGAAGCGACCGACGAGGAGATCATCGACGCGGCGAAGGCCGCGGGCGTCGACGACTTCGTCTCGCGGCATCCGCGCGGCTACGATATGAATGTCGGCGAGCGCGGCACCAATCTCTCGGGCGGGCAAAGGCAGTCGGTGGCGATCGCCCGGCTGCTTTTGACGAAGCCGAAGATCGTCTTCCTTGACGAGCCGTCGGGTTCGATGGACCTCGCCTCGGAACGGCAGTTGATCAAGCAGCTCAAGGTGGCATTCGACCGCGACACGACGCTGATCGTATCGACCCATCGCTACAGCATGCTGGAGCTGGCCGACCGCCTCATTGTCATCGATCAAGGCCGCGTCGTCGCAGACGGGCCAAAGGAACAAGTCATCCAGGCACTGCAAAAAGGCAGTGCCTGACCGGAACGCAAACATGCTTGCAAGGGAAGACCGGCCACCTCTTTTCGCCTCGGCGTCCGTCTACATCGTCGGCGCCCTGTTCGTGTGCTTCACGGGCTGGGCATCCTTTGCCGAGGTGGACGAGATCGCGCGCGGCGACGGCAAGGTGATACCCGCCTCGAAGACGCAGGTCATCCAGGCTAGCGAAGCCGGCGTCGTGCAGGAGATCGCCGTCCAGATCGGACAGACCGTCAAGAAGAACGACCTCATCATCCGTCTCGACAATTCGGGCAACACGTCGAGCCTGGGCGAAGAGAAGGCCAAGGCGCGAGCGCTGCAGGCACGCATCGCGCGGCTGCAGTTCGAGCAGAGCGGCAATGTCGAAGGGTCCTTCCCCTGCCCCACGGAGATCCAGACGGTCGCGCCGGAAATCTGCGACAACGAGCAAAAACTGCTCGTCGCGCGGCGCGACAATTTCGAAGTCAAGCTGTCGGTTCTCAAATCGCGCCTCGACCAGCGCGAGAAGGAGCTGGACGAGGCCACCGCCAATTCCGACCGCCTGTCCAAAAGCCTGGCCGTGACCGACCAGGAAGCGGCGCTGGTGGAACCCATGGTCAAGAAGGGCTTGATGGCCAGGACCGAGCAGATCCGCGTCGAGCGCGAGCAGACGGACCTGCACGGACAGCTGACGCTGGCCGGAGAGACCATCAAGAAGACCCAGGCGGCAATCACCGAGGCGCAGCTTCAGGTAAACGAGCTCGGCCTGCAATTGCAGCAGGAAGCGCTGAGCGACCTGACGCAAGCGCTGGCCGATCTTTCCGTCGTCGACGAAACCATCCGCGGCGCCACCGACAAGGTCGCGCGCACCGATATACGCTCGCCGGTCGACGGCATCGTCAACACGCTCGACGTCAACACCCTCGGCGCCTTCGTGCAGCCGGGCGCGGTCGTGGCCGGCATCGTGCCGACATCCGAGACGCTGCTGGTCGAGGCACGGGTTTCGCCGCGCGACGTCGCCTTCATCCAGCCGAACCAGGAAGCGCTGATCAAGGTCACGGCCTATGACTTCTCGATCTTCGGCGGCATCGAGGGCAAGGTCTCCAACATCACCGCCGACAGCCTCGTCGACCAGAAGACGGGCGAACCCTACTACCAGGTGCGCGTGGCCACCGAGAAGTCGACGCTGACAAGGAACGGCAAGACCTATTCGATCATCCCCGGCATGATCTGCTCGGTCGACATCAAGACCGGACGCAAGACGATCCTCAATTATCTCTTGAAGCCGATCAACAAGGCGCGTCAGGAGGCGATGAGTGAGAGATAGCGCCATCAGCTCCGGCACTCCGCGCGAACGGCTGCTGCCGGCGCTCGTGGCCGAGGATTTCGGCCCGGAATTCCGCGTCGTGGCGCGCGGCGGCGTACGTCGCGGCATCCGGCTGGAACGCGCCTTCTGGGTGTCGCTGAAGCACATGGCGGAAAGCCGCAAATGCACGATCGGCATGCTGGTCGAGGAGATCGCCGAACATCATCCGGACCAGGGCAACCTCACCTCGGCGATCCGGGTCGCCTGCATGCGCGGCCTCGCCGAGGAAAGCATGGAGCTGCGCAAGCTCGCCTCGATCCGCACGATCAACGCGATCCTGGTCGCATGCCCCTCGCCCGCCTTCGCGCTTTCGTCGTCCAAGAAGATCCTGGCCTTCAACACGCCGTTCCAGCAACTGGTAAGGCGCCAGTTGCCGAGCGCGCCCGGAGAGGATGGGCGGCAGGATTTGAAGCTGGCGCTCGATCTCAACGTCACCGACATCTTCGCCAGGCTCGACGCCAATGGCGAAACGCCGGTGACCAGCGGCTTCGTCATCGGCGCCGGCGAGCGGCGCTATCGTGGCCAGCTCAGCGCCGTGCGCGCGCCTGTCGCCGAACCGGAACTTCTGATGGCTTTCGTCTTCAACGGCTAGAGCCGGTCGGCCTAGTGCTTCGATGCGACAGTTGGTTCCGGCGAGCCTTCGCCGGGCGCCACCGTCGCAAAGCCGCCAGCGATGTCGGCGATCTGCGCGCCGGACTTCGACCCGTGGATCCAGGCGCGATCGGTGCTGAAGGAATAGAGCGGAACATAGTCGGGCAGATCGCTGTCGCGCAGGACGGCGTTGCCCAGGCTGTCGAGGATGAAGGCGCCGCTTGCCGTGCTGACCGACAGGACTGCATGGAAGAACTTGCGGCGGCGATCCTGGAGCACCACCAGCGACATGCTCTGCGCCGGAATGCCGGCCCTGAGCAGCGCTGCCATCTTGAGTATGGCGAAGTCCTCGCAATCGCCGGCGCGATGTTCAAGGATTTCCGAAGGCTTTGCCCAATAGTCGAGCTTGCCGTAAACGACGCTGTCCTTGCGATAGGCGATCAGGCGGTTGATGCTCGAGTTGACGAAGGATAGCTTGTCGCGAAAGCCCTTGCCCGCGGCAATGTCGATGATCTCGGAGAATGCCGGGCTCTCGCGATCGCAGGCGCTGCCCGCCGTGCAGCCTACGATGGCGTTGTAGACGGGAGCCCAGCGCGACGCGACCGGGAAGTTGCGCATCGACAGGGCGACGGAGCCGAAAACACCGGGAATGATCGAGGCGGTCTGGATCGGGTCGATGCCGGGATCGGCCTTGGCGCCGGAAAGCGCTTCAACCTCGGCCGCCGGCGCGTAGCCAGCAGAGATGTCGGCGATGCGGTATACGGCGGCTGGCTGCCGGGACTGCGGCCGGGCCAGCGAAACGCCGCCGAGGCTCGCCGGCGCAACCACCTTTTGCAGCACCGGATCCGGCCCCGAATCCACGCTGGCGGATGATGGATTTGCCAGGCCGGCAAGGCCGACAGCCAGCAAGAGAACCTTGATCCCCGTCATTCCCGGGGCCGCTTTTTGTATTTTCATAACGCCCACCTTTGACTGTGGACGCTACCAATCTTGTCTCAAATTATCGGAAAGGAAGGTGGGTAAATTTCCGCGAATCACTCTATTCTATTTTCGATCAAATTTTATTCAAATTTATACTTTCATTGACCAAACCGGCGCCGAGCCAAGCAGCCGATCCCGGGGCCCTTAAGATCATACATAATGGAGTATATCATCGCAATTTACCAAGTGTAAAAAATGCGATTCTCTACATATTTGAATATATGAAATAGATGAAAGGTCTGTTGCAAAGTCCGGGCCTGACATGTCTCTTTCCGGGAAATGCCGGAGGGGCTTGAGCTATGACGACCAATATCGAATTCGACGCCGTTTCAAATTCCTGGGACGAGCACACCAGCGCCGCTGAAAACCATAACCCGACGGGTGTCCAGGTCGCGCAGGCGACCACCGGCCAGGCGGCGAGCGAGCCCGTGCCGGTCGACGTCGGCAGCGGCGCGCCGGCACAGGGCGCGGCCAACACGCCGGCTGCAAACCAGCCGGCAGCCAATGCGAATGCCTCCAACGCTCCGGCTTCCAATGCCGCCCAAGGAAACGCACCGGCCGCAAACGCGCCGGCGGCGAACACCGCGGCTGAGAATGTACCGCACGAGTATCATGCCGAAACCGGCAATGTCGTGAAGCTCCCGGCCAACGTCTCGATCGACAACATCAAGGTCGACGGGCACAACCTCGTGCTGGTGCAGCCCGACGGATCCGAGATCGTCATCAAGGACGGCGCGCTCAACGTGCCGACCTTCATCATCGGCGATGTCGAGGTGCCGCGCGTGGCCCTCATCGCCGCCCTCGAGGCGAGCCATGTCGATGTCGCCTTCGGCGCCGACGGCTCGATCTCCGCCGGCGGCAACGGCTCGCCGAGCAGCGCGGGCGGCAATTTCGAACAGCCTCCGGGCGGCATCGGCGACGGCTTCGGCCTTACCGCCCTTCTGCCGCCGACGGACCTGGCGTTCGGCCAGCCGGAGCATCGCGAGCTGTTCCCGGGGCTGGTGCAACCGGACTCCACGCCCTCGATCGGGGTGATCGGAGCAGCGAGCGTCAACGAAGCCGGCCTGCCAGCCCGTAACGGTGAACCGGCCGGCTCGGATTCCGCTTCCAATTCCGAGACCACCTCCGGCAGCATCGCCTTCACCTCGCCGGATGGCGTGTCGCAGGTCACGCTCGGCGGCCATGTGCTGACCACAGTACCGCAAACCTTTACCGATGCCACGGGTTCGCTGACCGCAAGCTATATCTTCAATTCGGCTACCGGTACCGGCACGATCAGCTACACCTACACTCTGCTCGACAACACTTCGGGCGACAACACGAGTGTCAGCCTCGGAGTCGGGGTCGTGGACTCCGACGGCGATGCGGCACCTCCCGGAACGCTGGTGATCAACATCATCGATGATGTCCCGACGGCTGTCGCCGATACGGATGCAGTGCCTGCGGGTTCGCACGCCGAGATCGACGGCAACGTCATCACCGGCACGGGCAGCGACGGCAATGCGGCGGGCGCGGACGTCAGGGGCGCGGACGACGTGACGGTGGTGGGTGTCGTGGTTGGCGATACCGGTGCGTCGCTGGATAATAGCGCGACCGTGGGAACGGTCATCCAGGGCACTTACGGCAAGCTGACGCTCAACGCCGACGGCTCCTACAGCTATGTGCGCGACGCCGGCACCCAGGGCGGCCATGACGACGTCTTCACCTACACCATCAAGGACGGCGACGGCGACCTGTCGCACACCACGCTGACCATCTCGATCGGCGACT
>NZ_SADT02000007.1:339098-441490 GCF_004016445.2 Mesorhizobium sp. M2E.F.Ca.ET.219.01.1.1 | reverse complement strand
CGACGGCTCCTACAGCTATGTGCGCGACGCCGGCACCCAGGGCGGCCATGACGACGTCTTCACCTACACCATCAAGGACGGCGACGGCGACCTGTCGCACACCACGCTGACCATCTCGATCGGCGACTCCACGCCGAGCGACACCATCCCGACCCCCGGCGGTCCGACCACCACCGTCTATGAAGCGGGCCTGCCGCCGCATGGCGGACTGCCGGCCGGCTCCGGCGAGATCGCCGACGGCAATCCCAACAACAACTCCAACACCTCCGAGACCACTTCCGGTACCATCGGCTTCACCTCGCCCGACGGCATCCAGACCGTCTCGCTCGGCGGCCATGTGCTGAGCGGCGTGCCGCAGACCTTCACCGACGCCACCGGCTCGCTGACGGCAAGCTATACTTACAACGCGGCAACCGGCGCCGGCACCATCAGCTACGCCTACACCCTCGCCACCAACACCTCGGGCGACAACACCAGCGTCAGCTTCGCGGTCGGCGTGACGGACAGCGACGGCGACAGCGCGCCGGCCGGCAACCTGGTCATCAACATCGTCGACGACGTGCCCACGGCGCATGCCGATACCGACAGCGTCGCCGCCAACCAGTTCAGCGCCGAGGGCGGCAACGTGCTGACGGCAGTCGGCACCACCTCGCCGGTCACCGGCGTCGACGTGCTCGGCGCCGACGGCGCAACCGTCGTCGGCGTCGTTGCCGGCACGACCGCCGGCGGCGAGGACGCCAATGTCGGCACCGTCATCCAGGGCACCTACGGCAAGCTGACGCTCAATGCAGACGGCTCCTACAGCTATGTGCGCGACGCCGGCACCCAGGGCGGCCATGACGACGTCTTCACCTACACCATCAAGGACGGCGACGGCGACCTGTCGCACACCACGCTGACCATCTCGATCGGCGACTCCACGCCGAGCGACACCATCCCGACGCCCGGCGGTCCGACCACCACCGTCTATGAAGCGGGCCTGCCGCCGCATGGCGGACTGCCGGCCGGCTCCGGCGAGATCGCCGACGGCAATCCCAACAACAACTCCAACACCTCCGAGACCACTTCCGGCACCATCGGCTTCACCTCGCCCGACGGCATCCAGACCGTCTCGCTCGGCGGCCATGTGCTGAGCGGCGTGCCGCAGACCTTCACCGACGCCACCGGCTCGCTGACGGCAAGCTACACTTACAACGCGGCAACCGGCGCCGGCACCATCAGCTACGCCTACACCCTCGCCACCAACACCTCGGGCGACAACACCAGCGTCAGCTTCGCGGTCGGCGTGACGGACAGCGACGGCGACAGCGCGCCGGCCGGCAACCTGGTCATCAACATCGTCGACGACGTGCCGACGGCTCATAATGACACCTGGGGTTCGCCCATCACCGGTCCGACGACCCTTACTGGTCTGCTGAGCAACGACGTCTTCGGTGCCGATGGCGTGGCGACAACAACGCCCGGCGTGATAACGACCACGAACGGGGCTCATGGCACGGTCGTCTACAACAACGACGGAACGTTCACCTACACGCCGACCGGCGTCTACGTCGGGTCCGACACCTTCACCTACACCATCAAGGATGGCGACGGCGACACCTCGACGGCCACCGTCACTGTGAACGTCAACACCAATACCGTTCCGACCGGCGGCGGTACTGCATCACTGACGCTGAATGAGGCGGCGCTCGATACAACGCTCGACCTTGCGGCCCCTGCTGACTTGCAAGCGGGCGTAGTGACTGGCACTGATCCAGGCAGCCGAGGGGAAACTGCGCAAGCCAGCAGCGGTATCACCTTCACTGCCACTGGCGAAGCGATCAGCGTCGCATTCGCCAACCCGACAGGGGATCCGAACTGGGTGGCACCGACCGTCTCCGGTCTTGCCGCAGGATACTCAATCAGCTGGTCCCTCGTCGGCGGCCAATTGGTCGGCACTCTGATGCAAGGCGCCACTAATCTTGGGGCGTCCATATATCTGGCGCTGTTGAACACCAGCGCCGGCCCGAACAGCACTTTGACCCCGGTGGTCACCGCGACACTGACTGACCAGCTGCAGCATACCGCCGGCTCCGGAAATATTACCATCAACGGGCTGCAGGTGGTGGCAACCGACACCAGCGGCGATCATGTCTCCGGCGCCGTCAATCTGACGGTCTTGGACGATGTCCCGCGCTCGTTCATCGGCGACGGAATCAATCTGCCCGACTCGCTGCACACCACCTTAACGGAGCATCTCAATTTTGCCCCAGGCGCCGGTGCCGACGGTGTCGGCAATGTCGTGTTCAGCGTAACCGAAGGTGCTCCAGTCACTGACGCCAATGGTGCGAATGTCTTCCTCAATGGCGAGCAACTCTTCTACCACATCTCGCCAGACGGCCACACGGTGCAGGGACTCACATCCGTTGCAAACGGCTCTGATCTTGGCTTCACCGCTACGCTCGACCCGGCAGCCGACACGTGGTCCTTCACGTTGAACGGCACGATCTTCAATGGGGCCGAATTCACCACGCAAGGCGCGATAGCGGTCGGCGGCAACAATCAGGTGAACGCGTTCACCACGCTGACGAGTCCGGATACTCCGAACGATTTGCTGGTGACCGCGAATGGTTCGAACAACGTCAACACCAGCACAGGCAACTTTGGTGTCGGCAGCGGACAAAGCATCACGAATGGTGAAGCGATCCGCTTCGACTTCGTGACCAATACATCGACCAACGGCACAGTGGCCGGCACCAGCTACACCGACCACTATGAAGTCGCGAGCTTCACTCAGGGGCTAACCAAAGTGGTCGGCGGCACGGTGGACCTTACGATCCGAGCAGTGAATGCCGACAATGACTCGGTCTTTATCGGCGACGCTTCGGGGGAAACCACGGCCACCGGTATCACGGTTACTGTCGTGAACGGATCAGGCGGAGCCGCGCCGACGGTGACGGCAAATGCCGACGGCACTTTCACGTTGCATGGGATGGCGCAAGGAGACACCTTCACTGTCACGGCAAGTTCTGATCCGTTCAGCGCGGTCGAGATCTATGGCGCTTCGTCGGGAACGTTCAAGCTCGGCTCGGCCAGCTTCTCGACCGCTAATGCCGTGGATCCGTTCGATATCAAGATCCCGGTGACCGGAACCGATGGTGACGGCGACACGGCTGCCGGCAGCCTGACCGCGCACCTTTATCCGACGAGTTCCTCGCTGGAGGGCACCAATGGCATCGACTCGCTGACCGCGACAGCGACCAAGACGACGGTGATGGGCCAGGACGGCAACGACACGCTCACCGGCATCAATGGTCACGACACCATCCTTGCTGGCGGACAGGGCAACGATACGCTGACCGGCATGGACGGAAATGACAAACTCTATGGCGGTTCCGGCGACGACACTCTCATCGGCGGCGCCGGCAACGACCTGCTGGTCGGCGGCTCTGGGCTAAACCATATGACCGGTGGGGCCGGCAACGACACGTTTGTGATCGATCCATCCAAGCTGTCGGTCCACTTGACCGATGTAATCGCGGATTACACACCCGGCCAGGACGTTATTGACTTGTCTGATCTTCTCAAATCGCTAGGGACCGGCGCGCCGACCACCGATGCGCAGGCAGGCGCCTCGATCGATGTTACCTTCTCTGGCGGCGCGGCTCACGTAATGGTTGACAACAACGGCACGGCGGCTGGCGGAAGCATGGTCGAGGTGGCCTCGTTGACGGGAGTTGCAAGCGGCTCTGTAATCAGCATCCTCTACGATCACAATCAGCCGACCCACACGGAAACCGTGACTTGACGGTGTCTGGATGACGCAAACTTTGGTGGCTTGGGGGCGTGGCGTAAAGCCACGCTTCCATGCTATGCATTAGAGAACCGTGAATTCGCAGTTTGGAGAGGGGCTTACATGAAACATTCCGCAAGATTGCTGGCTTCGGCCGCGGCGCTGCTGCTGGCCGGGTCGACGGGCTTTGCCGCCGATATCATCGGCGAGCCGGCGGTGAATTATTGCCGCACCGTGGGCACCTCGGACCTGGTGCTGACCGACAACATGGTCGAGCTCAAGGACCATGTGGTGAAGCTGATGGACGAGTCGGTCGCCGTCGCCAACAGCCCGGAATGGATCAACTCGTCGCGTCCCGCCTTCGTCTGGGCTTCGGAAGCCAAGGTCGCCTGCGGCATGGCCTATGGCTACCTCAAGACGAACTACAAGGACGAAGACACGCTCAACAAATGCGAGTGCTTCCACGACCGTATGGTCGAGTACATGCACTGAGTTGACGGGCGAGCGCTGCGCCGACCGGTTGCGATGATGGCCATGAAAGCCCGGGCGGAGGCGGACGCCTCCGCGACCCCGGCGCCGGCTCCCCGCGTGGCGCCGCCAGCTGATTTCCGACGCAAGCGTTGGCGAGCCCTGGCGCTCGCCTTTGTGGTTGCCGCGGCCGCCTCCGGCTGCCAGTCGAAAAGTGGCGCATCGGATGTGCTCGACCCATCGGCGATCGCGGCACCCGCCGGCCAGGCGGGCAGCGCGGCGACGCAGCAGGCAAGCAGCGCGACCCAGAGCAGCCTGACCCAGGCCCTCGCGGCCCAAGTCCCAGCGGCTCAAGGCGCTGGAACCGCGAACAGCGCGACTGTGAGCGGCCCCACCGCGGCAGCGAAGGCCAACCTGACGCTTGGCACGGGGTCGACCAAGGTGACCATGCTGCTGCCGCTTTCGGCGCCCGGAAGCACGGGCGAGAACGGCCGAAAGATGTATGACGGCGCGCGGCTCGCAATGGCCGATCTCGGCGACAAGCTTCTGACGCTGACGATCCAGGATACGCGCGGCGACAGCGGCTACGCCAAGGACCTCGCGGTGAAGGCGATCACCTCGGGCACGGCCAAGGTCGTCGTCGGCCCGTCGGAGCTTGCGGCCGCGCAGCACCTTGCCAAGCTCTCCGGCTCCAAGCGGCCGCCGGTGCTGGCGCTGGCCGACAATTTCGCCGGTGGGCCTGGCGTCTATTCCGTGCGGCTGAGCGAAGCCGACAGCGCGGCGGCGGGCGCGGCGGCAATCGCCAGCAAGGGCGCCAGGAAATTCGTGCTGATGGTGCCGGCGGGCGCGGATTCAAGCGCCGTCGAATCCCGGGTCGCCAACGCGCTCAGCATCTACGGCGCCACGCTTGCGGTGACGCTGCCCTTTTCACCGACGGACGGTGGCGCCAAGGTGGTGTCCGACATGAGCTCGCTGGTCGAGGCGCCGGATGCCGTCGTCGTCGCCTGCGGCGACAGCAGCCCGGCCGCGGTGCTTGCGGCGCTGAAGGCGAAGGGCATTCCCAGCAGGACGGTGACGCTGATCGGCACCGACCGCTGGCTTGAGCGCCCGATGGATCCGCTCTATGAGGGCGCTTACATCGCGACGCTCGACCAGAGCGAGACCGGGCCGATCGCCGACCGCTTCAAGGCGACCTACAGCTACCAGCCGGACGTCAACGTGGCCTATGCCTACGACATGGTGGCGCTGAGCGCGGGCATAGCGAGCTCAGCCGGCCCCGACGGCTTCAACAAGCAGGTGCTGGAGAACGCGACCGGCTTCCGCGGCTCGACCGGCCTGTTCCGCTTCCGCAGCGACGGCTCGAGCCAAAGGTCGATGCCGTTCTTCAAGGTGGAAAAGGGCCAGCTGAAGCTGGTGGAGAAGCAGACGGCGGGGTTTTGAGAGCAATTCCAGGAAAGCGCGCAACGGTTTGCTGTCCGGATTGCTTAAAAACAAAGGGCTAGAGGGGGTTGGCGATTCCATCAAACGCTGAATCGCTCTAGAATCAGGCTCTGGGGGGTCTCCTTTGGGTTTTCTTAAAAAGCTTCTCATTTTGGCTGTTGTGGGCGCGGTGGCGGCTGGCGCGGTGGCCCTCACCGAGCGCCTGATGTTCGAGGCGCCGAGACCAGCCGTCTCCAGTGAACCGCCGCCTCTGCCCCTCATCAAGAAAAAGCCGGTACGCCAATGGAAATGGCGCCTGACATAGCTGCCGAACAATCAAGGTTCTCGGTCTCCGCAAAGCTCGCGGTTGTTTGCCTGTGCTATGCCGGGCTCGCGGCCTATCTGTACCCCGATACCTATTTCGCCGCGCTGGGCACGTTCAGGCTCCTGCTGCTTTATCTGTTGCTGCCCGTCCTGATCCTGGTCGGGCTGATCGTTGCGGCGGTCATCAGCCAACCACGGGCTCCAGCCAGCTGGCTACGGCGCAAACTCGTATCGCGAGGCGTCGGAGCGACATCAACGCTTGGAATCTTCATCCTTTGTCTGGCTGCATTCACTGCGTATAAGCATGAATTCTCGCAGATGGTGCCGTTCTTCGCCGATCAATTCCTGGCAAGGATCGACGCTGACCTGCATTTCGGCGATCCCTGGAGATGGGTGCGCGCCCTGCCGGTTCCAGGCACTGCGGATCGAGCGCTCTACATTCTGTATTCTCAGCTTTGGTTCGTCGTGCTTGCCACCGTCGTCGTCGTGGCGGCCTGGCTGGACGATGCGTCGAAGCGCCTGCGTTATTTCCTGTCGCTTATCACCACGGCAGTCGTTCTGGGTGTGATCGCTAGACTGGCCGCTTCATCGGCAGGACCGATCTTCTATGATCGGCTGTTCGATCCAGACAGATTCGAGGACCTTATCCGATCGCTCAAGGCAAGCGATTCCGGACCGGACACCCTGCTGATCACCGATTACCTGTATGCGTCGTATACGACCCACAGAGCCTCGATAGGGACAGGCATTTCGGCGATGCCCAGCTTCCACGTGGCTATTGCCGTGCTGAACGCCCTTTTCCTTTCAAGCCTCAATCGACGGGTCGGCGCCGTGGCGTGGACCTATGCCGGCGTGATCCTCTTCGGCTCGGTGTATTTCGGCTGGCATTATGCCATCGATGGTTACTTCTCGATCATCGCGATAGTGGTGATATGGCGATGCTGTAGAGTATCGCCTACCTCACGTTCCTTGTAGCCAAACCTTTGCTGGGCCGGCGGCAGAGTGTGGCCAGCGATGGATTGGTCTCATCGCGGCGCTGGCTGCTGCTAAAGGACCTAGAAGCCAACCAGGGAGTTCTAACCAAGCTGCCCGAGAATACCGGTGCTCGTGGCCAGCATCACACCGCTATAAATCTGGAACAGTATTGCGCAGATCGCGGCGGCCGAGATCGGCACGCCGAACGGCACCACGCCTTTCCTGTCCATGTGCTGGACATAGAGGCGGAACGCGCCCGCCGGCAGGAGAAAGGGGTTCTTGACCAATGCCGCGGTTGCCAGCGCGAAGACCAGCAGGAACATCGTGAACACGACAAGGCCGTTTCCGCCAATCAGAAGCGGCACCGCCGCCATCAGCTTCACGTCGCCGGCGCCGAGCTTGCGCAGGACCCAGAATGGAAACAGCGCCACGAACAGCAGCACGCAGCCGATCACGCTCAGGCCCATGTCCCACCATGATCCGCTCTGCACGGATACAAGCTGGAGTGAGCCCAGACCGAGGCATATCAGCAGCAGCACGTCGCGGTTGGCAATCTTCTGCGTCGTGAAATCGGTCCAGGCGATCCGACCGAGGAGCGGGATGGCCAGCGCCCTGAGCAACAGCGACGCGGCGAGCAACAGGCTCATGACCGTTCTATGTTCCGCACGCTTGACGACAGCAACTTCAGATTGTTGGCCACGGTCGGATCGTTGGGCGCGAGCTCGTAGGCCTTGAGGAAATTCGTTCGCGCCTCCTGCAGTTTGCCGCGCAGCAGATAGGAGTAGCCGAGATTGTTGTAATATTCCGGCGTCGCGCCGAGCAGCTTGAAGGCACGGCTATAGGCCAAATCGGAGAGATCGAAGCGGCGAATGCGGTCGCAGGAGGCGGCAAGGCCCAGCCAGGCGACGCCGTCATTCGGCGCAAGCCGAGTCGCCTTGTAGAACAGCGCGCCGGCATTGCCGTAGTTCTCGGAGCGGAATTGGGTCTTGGCCTCGGTGACCGCCTGGTCGGAGGCATAATAGTCGACATCGCTGATGGTCTTCAGCCCGTCGAAGGTATCGCCAAAGGCGGTGTAGTCGCCCTTGGCGGGCTCGTTGGTACGAACGACGCCGCCCGTGGTGTCGGTCGACTGGCAACCAGTGAGCATGACCAACAGCGCACCGGCTGCGGCGGCGAGGCGTATCGACCCTGTCATTTTCTGCCCCAAGGAGCCCTCCGACTCAATTTTAGAACCTAATCATATGACGGATCAGAAGAAAACGCCTTTCATGCGAATGATCACCGGCAGGAGGATCACCATCAGCACAACCGGGAACACGCAGAGTCCCAATGGGATCATCATTTTGACAGGCAACGCATTGGCCTTTTCCTCGGCGCGAAGGATGCGCTGGCTTCGCATCTCATCGCTATAGACCCTTAGCGCGTCGGTGAGGCTGGTGCCAAGTTCTTCAGACTGCCGGAACAGCACCGCCAAGGCGCGTGCCTCGTCCAGGCCCAGCCGATCGGCCAGTTCGCGCAGCGCCTCCCGCAACGGCTTGCCGGCTCGCATTTGGAGGCTCATGATCGCAAGCTGGATGCCTAGCCATTTATGCGTCCCAGCCAGTTCGGTGCTGACCCGTTCCACAGCTGCTTCCAGGCTCATGCCAGCGTCGGCGCATGTGATCATCATATCCATGAAATCGGGAAAGCCGCGTCGATAGATCTGCTTTTGCGCATTCTCAAAGCGATCAAGCAAAACGCTAGGGATCACAAGGCAGGCGAGAGCGAACAGAGCCGAAGCACCATAAGGGATGAAAGCCGGCAATTTCGGCGGCAATATCCATGACAGAACCGCGTAGGAACCCAGGAAACCCAGACATACGACGCCAAGTCGACATAAGGTGTAGACCACCGGGGCGCTGGATTGGTAAAAGCCCGCCCGGAACAGCTTGGCTTCGAGCGCATTTGGCTCCCCGCGCTCCTTCTCGAGGGTCCGGAAATAGGCATCGATTGGCCTCTGGGCAGCGATCTTCGCGAGCTTCTCCTGTCCCAGTAAAGACCGGCGGTCGCCAACGCCTTCGGCGATAAGGCTCTGGGTCACCAGTTTCCGCGTCTGCAACGCCGGCAGAATGATCAGCCCCCCAAAAAGGAAAAGGGCGACCGTGGCCGCGAAGACGGCCACGGAAACCAAAAGACTCAGATCCAGCCCACTCGCAAACAACTCTGCGCCCGCCTCTCTAGATATCGAAGTTAACCATTCGATACATAATGTAGTCGCCCAACAGGGCCCAAGTTCCGAAAATTGTAAAAGCCGGCAAGATCAACGGATTGTGCCAGACAGTGCCATAGTAGGAAGGCGCACTGACCAGGAGAAACAGGAACATCAACACGGGAAACAACGATATGATCCAGGCAGACACTCGACCTTCTGCCGAGAGCGCCTTGATCTTCATTTTCAGTTTCTGCCGTTCGCGCAGGACCTTTGAAAGATTGGACAGGATTTCCGTGAGGTTGCCGCCGGTTTTGGATTGGATGGAAAGCGACACCGACAGCAAATGCAACCCCTCGAAGCCAACCCGCTCCGACAGCTTTCGCACCGCCTGCTCCAAACTAAGACCGAAAGTGATCTCGTCTGACACGATCCCGAATTCGGTGCCTAATGGGTCCGGCATCTCGCGGGCGACCAAGCCGATTGCCACCGACGCCGGGTGGCCCGCTCTGAGCGAGCGCACGATCATGTCAAGAGCATCGGGAAGTTGCTGGGCGAATTTGAGGATTCGTCTGTTACGGGCTCGCCGGAGAACGAGCAAGGGTAACCCAAAGGCCAGGACGAAAAAGGCGAGGAGTCCCACAAATACCGGGAGGTTGAGCAGCAGGGTTAGAACGAACCCCACGACCAAGCCCGCAAGCAAGAAGAGCGTTGCGAAGAGGATAGGGTTTCCGGTGGTGCCTGATTGCGTGTAGAGTCTGTTGAGACCTACCATTCCGAAAAGATAGTCGCCGCTGGTGCTCAGGCCTCTTTCTCGCAAAAGGCCTTGTAATGTCTGCTCGGCCGCACCTTCGTCTCCGAGCCGCTTGAGCCGGCGATTGATGGTGACGTGTCTTACGCGCCGAGCAGAGTAAGAAACGTAGAACGACTCGACCGCAAGAATGACCGAGGCGCCTGCCAGCACGTAAATGAAATAAAGCAGAGTCTGTCCGGTCAGCATTACAGCGCAACCTGCGGATTGAAGGCATCCTTGGCAAAATGATGCCCCTGAGTGGCCGCCTCCGGGGCGAAACGAGGACGGACCCCTGTGGCTCGGAACTCGCCAACTATAGCGCCGTCCGCGGCAACATCGCGCCGAACGAAATGATAGATCTCCTGTAGCTGGACGACATTGCCTTCCATCCCGGTAATCTCCGAGATCGAGATCACGCGCCGGCCACCATCCGAGAGACGCTGTGTCTGGACGATGATGTCGATGGCCGAAGCAATCTGAGCCCGGATGGATTCATTGGTCATAGGCATGCCCGCCATGCCAACCATCTGCTCCATACGTGATATGGCATCGCGCGGCGTGTTGGCATGGATCGTGGTCATCGAACCTTCGTGGCCCGTGTTCATGGCCTGCAGCATGTCGAAGGCTTCCTCGCCGCGCACTTCGCCGACAATGATGCGATCGGGACGCATACGCAGCGCGTTCTTGACCAATTCACGCTGGCGGACTTCGCCCTTGCCCTCAACATTGGGCGGGCGAGTTTCCAACCGGCCGACGTGCGGCTGCTGCAGTTGGAGCTCCGCCGCGTCCTCGATGGTTATCAGGCGCTCATTTGAAGGAATGTAGCTCGACAGCGCGTTAAGCAAAGTCGTCTTGCCGCTGCCGGTGCCCCCCGAAACCAGGATAGACTTGCGTGTCTGCACCGCGATCCTCAGGAAATCGATCATCGGCTGGCGGATCGAGTTGAATGCCATCAAACGTTCGAGGGAGTAGGGATTTTTAGAGAATTTGCGGATCGAAACCAGCGGACCGTCAACCGAGATCGGCCGCACGGCAATGTTCACACGCGAGCCGTCTTCGAGACGTGCATCGGCCATCGGCGATGATTCATCGACACGCCGGCCTATGGCCGACACAATCTTGTTGACGATGCGCAGCAGGTGCGCCTCGTCGCGAAAACGGATCGCGGTTTCCTCGATGACGCCACGGCGCTCGATAAACACACGCTTGTGGGTGTTGATCAGAATATCGGCAATCGAGTCGTCCTTGAGCAACGGTTCGATCGGACCCAACCCCAGCATCTCATCGGCCGTGTCGCTGGTCAGCTGGTCGAGTTCGCGCGCGTTCAACGGCACATTCTTGTCGCGCACGAATTCGCGCACGATCGGCCGGATCTCGTCCAGGATCTCGTCCTTGGAAGCATTTTCAAGGGCGGTGAGATTGAACCTGTCGATGAGATGGCGATGAAGATCGACCTTCAGCGACAGGAAATCGTCGGAAGCCGGCTCGGACTGGACCGGCTGCGCCGGCGCGCCATTGGCTGCCACGGTCGCAGGCACCGATTGCGACGCGTGCTCACCCGTCCCTTTGATGAAGCGACCCAACATGACGCCGAACCCCGAGCTGTTTCCCCGACGTCGAAACTAAGCGTTAACCACGAGGGGCACAAGCGGCGCGGAGGACACACTTGATCTATTACTTGCGACATAGTTAAGAATTGGAGATCGCGAAAACGTTTTATTTTCCTTGCACCGCAAGGCGGCACACCAAAGTCTTAGGACCTTGGTCGCAACCCGTGTGATTATCCCCATAAACCCAAAGATATAAATGCTTATGTGTTGTCTCTAATATGTCGCAGCGATGACCCGACTGCGGCGGAATTGTGAATGAATGGTTAAGATCGCTTGAAAAGCGAAACGAATCAAGCTCTTGTGAAAATCGAAAGGGCTTTGAATCGAGTATTGAAAGGTTAAGGGACTGTTAATCCGTTTGACTTGGCTTTTTTGCGCGACCTAGGATTGAACGTGACGGGGGATGCTTGGGTATGGGGTTCATCCTTAGGCTCGTCTCGTCGGGTTCAAACCTCCAAAGGGAGAAATTGGCATGAAGAAGCTCATGACGATGGCCCGGCAGTTCCGCGACGACGAAAACGGCGCTGCCATGGTCGAATATGCCATTCTGGTTGGCATTATCGCCACGGCGTCAATTCTGATCATCGTCGGCATCGGCCTTTGGGTCACCGGCCGCTTCACCGCGCTCTGCAACGGCCTGAACTCAGGACCTGGCAGTTGCTCGGTGACTGGCACGGGTAGCTGATCGCTTTGCGCTCTTTCAGGCCCGGACCCAGGTCCGGGCCTGAATCAGCTGTCGGGCGGGCGAAGCTGATTCACAAGCCTTTTTTGGGGTTAGGCTCATGCGCGCGAATACAATCATAATGATCATTCTTGCCGGCATTTTCGGAGTGCTGGCGGTCGTGCTTGCCAATATCTGGCTTGCAAACCAGCGCAGCGCGATGGCACAGGCGGGCAATATTCCTCACGACACCATCGTCGTGGCAGCGGTGCCGCTGAAATTCGGCGACACTTTGAGCGAGGACAAGCTGCGCGAGATTGCGTGGCCAGCGGGCGCGGTTCCGACCGGCGCGTTCAAGACGACTAAAGAGGCCCTGGCCGGCAACGGCACAAGGCAGGCGTTGCAAGCAATCGGCGCAAACGAGCCGGTTCTGACAACCAAGATTACCGGGCCCGGTCAACGCGCCACGCTTTCCGCCGTGCTCAGCGAAGGCATGAAGGCCGTTTCCATTCGGGTCAACGATGTCCTGGGTGTCGCCGGCTTCGTATTTCCCGGAGACCGGGTGGACATTCTCCTTACTCGCACAGTGCATGGCGACCAAGGTGCGGACAGAAGTTTCGTCGATGTGCTTTTGCAGAGCGTCAAGGTGCTCGCGATCGATCAGGTCGCCGACGAAAGTAAGGACAACCCACAGGTCGTGAAGGCGGTGACGGTCGAAGTCAGCACAAAGGACGCTCAGAAGCTGACGCTTGCCGCAGGCGCCGGCCAGTTGTCGCTGGCGTTGCGCCAAGCGGCGGCAAGCCAGGGTGAAGCAACCGAACGGGTCACGGTTTCGGACCTGACCGGCGACACTCCCGAAGATGTCGCCAAGCGGCAGGCGGAACTGGACAGACAAAAGGCCGCCGAGGAAGCTGCCGCCGCAGAGCGGAAACGTGCCGACGACAAGATCGACGGGCTGGCTCAAGCCGTGCAGCGGGTCGGAAGCCAGATTGACGAACTGAGCAAGGTCAAGGCGGCGCCGGTCGTGGCATCGGCACCGGAAGTGAAGGAAGTCGTCAAAATTGTTCAACCAGAGCCACCGGCCCGGGCGACGATCGGCGTGTTCCGCGGCGTGAAGCTGGAGACTTATGACGTGCCGCGGCAACGCTAAGAGGCGGGCGGCAAAACGAGGGGCTGCCACAGGGCAGCAAGTGGGAGACGAGGATGAAGGGGTTCTGGTTGAGGATGGCGGCGGCCGCGCTATCCTTGTTGAGCGTATCGGCAATCTTGGACCATTCAGCATCGGCGGCTGATCGCTTCATCGATGTGTCGAGCCCATCGCTGCATCGCGTGTTCGTGCCGGTTTCCCAGTCCGCGACGATCTCGGTCAACGCGACGCTGGGCGATATCGTGGTAGGCGATGAGAAGATCGCCGACGCGCAGCCGATGACCGACAAGACGCTCTACATCATCGGCAAAGCCGTCGGCACCACGACCGTCAACCTGTTTTCCGAAGACAAGCGCTCGCTTGGCGCCATCCAGATCGAGGTCGGCCAGGACGTCAGCGACATGGCGGTCGCGATCCGCCAGGTGGCGCCTAAGGCGCGCATCGAGATCGGTTCGATCAACGGCAAGATCCGGCTGAGCGGCCATGTCAAGGACGCCGCGACGCTGGCATCCATCGTCGAAGTCACCCAGCAATACGGCCCGGATGCCATCATCAATGCGGTGACGATCGACGACAGCGAGCAGGTCAATCTGTCCGTCCGCATCCTGGAAGCCAAGCGCAATGCTGGCCGAGATCTTGGGGTGTCGTTCAGAAGCACGAATAGCAGGGGCACGACTCGAACCGGTACGGGCGATGCGGCAGTCGATAAGGACAATGTGGTGCTCGGCCCAGGAGATATCCTCTCTGGCCTTTTGTCGAACACTAGCCCATTTGCAGCGCTGATAACGAGGGTAATCGACAACAACCTCAAGGTTGATCTGATCATCGAGGCGTTGGAGGCAAAGGGCGTCGTCCGTACGCTGGCCGAACCGAACCTCACCACGGTTTCCGGCGAGACGGCCAGCTTCAATGCCGGCGGCGAAGTGCCGGTTCGCAGTGTCAACGCGCAAGGCGAAGTCGAGATTGTCTTCAAGCAGTTCGGCGTCAATCTGAACTTCACGCCAGTGGTGCTCGACGACGGCAAGATTCACATGAAGCTGGCGCCGGAAGTCAGCGACCTGACCGGCTTCACCGCCGCCGGCGACCCGATCTTCACCAACCGCAAACTATCAACGGTGGTTGACCTGCGTGACGGTCAGAGCTTCGCGGTCGGCGGTCTGCTTTCGAGCAAGAACACAATACAGCAAGACCAGGTGCCATGGCTTGGCCAGGTGCCGGTCGTCGGTGTGCTGTTCCGGAATTCAAGCACCCAGAAAGAAGAGACGGAGCTGGTCGTGATCGTCACGCCGCATCTCGTGCGGCCGGTGAGGCCGGGCGAGCAACTCGCGACGCCTTTCGACAAGACGAAGCCGGCCAATGACCCGGAACTGATGTTGCTCGGCCAGCTCGAGGTCAACAAGGACATGATCCGCATGTACGAGCATGGCGAGGGAGTCACCGGCCCCTATGGCCACATGCTCGATGTGAAATCGAAGGACAAGCTGCTCTATGTCAAAAAGTAAGCTCCTGCTCGTTCTGCTCGGCAGCAGCCTGCTTGCGGGCTGCGCCGCCGACTATCTGCACAATTACGATACGATGACGTTGGCTTCCGGCGACTCGCAGAAAGCCAACCAATTGCTGCAGACGGTCGATCCGTACAATCCAGCTTCGAACAACACCAGGATCGAAGGCGACGGGGCGCGGTCTGTCGGTGTCGTGCAGAAATACAAGATTCCACCTTCACCCGCGTCGACGCCGGCGACGACCACGGCGATCAATGTCGGTTCGGCCACTGCAACGTCTCCATGAACTGAAACCAAGCATGCGGAGGACGCGTCAGGCAGCGGGGGCCGGCGTATAAAACAGAGAGTAAGGTCATGTTGGGGACCATACGCAAGTTCTGGCGCGATGAGAGAGGCATAGCGCTGATCCTCGTCAGCGTCATGCTGCCAGCGATCATCGGTTTTTCCTTGCTGGCGATTGACTCGAGCAGGGTCAACAACCTGCACAACGACTTGCAGAAGGGCACCGACGCGCTCGCCTTGGCAGCCGCGGCCGAGTTGAATGGCAGGACGGGCGCCTGGACGCGTGCGCAAAACGCCTTGGACAACCTCCTCGCCAACAGCACGCGGTTCTCCGATGGCGGAACCGTTGCGTTGACCACCGGAAACGGGAGCGTCACCGTAGACCCGACTTATGCCGCCTGCCGATCAAAAGGGCAGGTATCGTGGTGCTTCCTTGCAACGATACCAGCCAACGACTCCGATCCGATCACTGCGGCCAACTACGCGGCATCGGAGGCCGTAACCCGGTTCATCCAGGTTGATGCGCAACCGGAAGCAGTAACCGCGCTCTTTCCGATATCGTTCATCTCCGGCGGCAGTTCAACCAACAGCCGCTACCGTCTCGGCACGGAATCGGTTGCCGGCTTCACGTCCGGCGTCTGCAACTACACGCCCGTCTTCATGTGCAATCCCTATGAGATGGTGAACGGCACCAATAGCGCGGGGGGCGCAACGCTCGAGCAGGCAGTATCGGATCCGGCAATTCATCGTCGCCTGATCGAGCTGCGCATGGTGGGCAACAACGCCGCCTATGGCCCGGGCAATTTCGGCTTCCTGGCGCCGCCCGACGGCGTTGGCAACGGTGCCCAGGCACTTGCCCAGACCATCGCGACATCGACACCGCTCGGCTGTTATTCGGCACAAGGCGTGAGCACCAAAACCGGCCAGAACACAGGTCCGGTTCAGGACGCCTTTAACGTGCGTTTTGGAATCAATGCCAATGGCAATGCGTTCAACAGCCCCGAATACGGTCCGGCCGCGAATGTTCGCAAGGGTGGGTCGACGAATGGCAATGGCAACCAGTGCCCGAACTACAACCAACTGACATTCAACGCGCCAGGCAACATGGGCCTGCCTCGCGATGCCACGACCCCCTATATGGGCGGACGCATGGGTGACGGAAACTGGAACCTTTCCGATTACTGGAGCACCAATTTCGGCGGCACGAGCTATCCTTCTTCCTGGGATACGACCAAGCCGACCCGCTATCAGGTCTATAAGTACGAAAACGCGAACAGCCTGATCAGCCACGCTTCAACGGGCGGAGAAGTTGGAACGCCACCAAGTGCCTGCCAACCCGCGGTCACTTCCGTCGATCGCAGGCTGCTTTATGGAGCAATACTCAATTGCCAGGCGCTGCAGGCCGCCGGCAACAACCTTAACGGCAACAGCAGCAATCTTCCCGTCGAGGCCTTTGCCAGTTTCTTCCTGACTGAGCCAGTTCCGGGCTCCAATGCCGGCGGGTCGGTCTTCGTCGAGCTCGTCGACATCACCGGTCGCGGCGGCGCGGGGACGCTCGACAATTTCCTGCGCGACGAACCGCAGCTCTATCGGTGACGGCCATGAGAAACCCGCTGTCCCGCGTCCTCAGCCGTTTCCGCCGCGACGAGCGCGGCACCGTCCTGGTCGAGATGGCGATCGTCGCGCCGATGATGTTCATCTTGTCGGCAGGCGTCTTCGAATTCGGCAACTTAATCCACGACAAGCTTCTGATAGAAGCCGGCCTCGAAGATGGCGCGCGGTTCGCCGCGCGCTGCAACAGCCAGCTCTACACGGATGCCGGCCTCACGATGGATTGCGCCACCACCGCCAAGAGGATAGCCATCTTCGGCAATGTGGCGGGGTCAGGAACGGCACGTGTCCGCGATTGGCGGACAACGGATGTGACGATCAACATCGCCGACCCGGCCACTTGCAGAAATGCGGTGGACCCCAGTACCGGTACAGTCCTCTATCTGTCGACGACATCCCAGGTCTGTATCGTCACAGCTTCCTCAACCTATCCCTATGTCACTCGCGACAGCGTCGGATTTCTGACCCTGCTCAACATCACCAGCATCACGCTTTCCGCTAGTCATCAGGAGCGGTTGATCCGGTTTTGATGATGCTGAAGCAATTCATAAAGTCGGAAGACGGGGCGACGATGGTCGAAATGGCCATCTCCATGACGCTGCTGCTTATGCTCACTCTCGGCTTCGTCGACTTCGGCTATGCTTTCTACCAATGGAATGCCGCGACCAAGGCTGTGCAGGTCGGCGCAAGGCTCGCAGCCGTTTCAGACCCCGTCGCGGGCGCCCTGATGACCGCGGCGCCGACCACGACCCCTGGCGCGCCGGTGGTCGCCGGCGCCTACGGCCCGTTTGCATGCACCTATACCAGCGGCGGCACCGGTACCTGTTCCAACAGCGGCGCTTTCACCGCAGCCGCATTCAGCCGCATCTTCCGCGGCGACACCGCAAATACCAATGACGATGCCTGCCCGGACCCGACCGTCAACCAGCGACCGGGCATGTGTCACTTCTTCCCGGGCCTGCTGCGCAGGAACGTCGTGGTGACCTACACCGCCACTGGTCTCGGCTACCAGACGCGACTGGGCGGTCCGGTGCCGACGATCACCGTCGGCTTGCAGAACATCAACTTCCAGTTCTTCTTCCTGGGCGGGTTCGGGTTCGGAAATATGACAGTGCCTTCCATGCTGAGTACAGTAACGGGTGAAGATTTAAAGAGTACCTCGCCATGAACGCTATCGACACCAGAGTTCTGCCGACCAAGCGCAAGCAGGTGGCGCTGTTTTCCGCCGATGCGAATTTCAAGCGCGACGTCACCACGCGGCTCGACGCGCTGGCGATCTATGACGTCAAGGTCTCGGACACGGCCGAGTTCCTCAAGGGGCCGCCGGCCGACAGCCGGCCCGGCATCATCATCCTCGATCTCGGCCATGGCGAGCTGCTCGGCAATCCAGCGATCGTCGAGGCGCGCGCGGCCTGGGCGTCGGTGCCGCTGATCGCGATCTCCGACGAGCTCACCTCCGAGCAGACGCGCGTCCTGGTGCGCATGAACGCGTCCGACTGGCTGCACAAGCCGCTCGACGCCAAGGAGCTGCTCAACGCCGTCACCTTCCACGACACCGGCAACCAGGGCACCAAGAGCCGCATCATCACCTTCATTGCCGCCAGCGGCGGCGCCGGCGCCACCACGCTGGCGATCTCGGCGGCGGAGCATCTCGCCTCGAAGTCGGCCGAGCGGGCGGCCGCGACCTGCCTCGTCGACCTCGACTTCCAGAGCGCCAATTGCGGCGCCTATCTCAACCAGTTCAACCAGTTCGATCTCTCCGGCATCATCGGCCAGCCGGACCGGCTCGATGTCGAGCTGATGGACGTCATCAAGCTGTCGCGGCCGTCCGGCCTCACGCTCTATTCCTTCGAGCGGCCGCAGCTGCCGTTCGAGCCGCACGGTTCCGACTTCGTGTTCCGGCTGCTCGACCTCGTTGCCTACCGCTTCGACGACATCGTCATCGACCTGCCCAACATCGAGACGCCGTGGCACGATTCGGTGCTGCGCACGAGCGACGAGATTTTCATCGTCTTCGAGCTCAACGTCGCTTCGCTGAGACAAGGCAAGCGGCTCTACAAGAAGATCCGCGAGTTGCGCGGCAACAAGGTCAGCATCACGCTGGTCGCCAACAAGCACAAGCGCAAATGGTTCGGCAACCATTTCTCGCGCAGCGAGCTGGAGAAGATCTTCAAGGCGCCGCACATCAAGTCGCTGGCGCTGGACAACGCGCTCTTGGCCGACGCGCTGAATCGCGCCATTCTGCCCTCCGAGGTGGACGGACGCGCGCGCTTCAACAAGGACCTCAAGCGCATGTTCAAGGAACGGCTGGACAATGCCCAGCGCTAGCTCGAAGCGGCGCGTGACGGCGCGCCTCGCGGCTGCCTGCCTGATCGGCATGGCGTCGACGTCGGCCTGCGGTTTCGCGCAAGCCGCATCGGGCCTGCCGCCGCTGCCCGCCATGGGTCCCAGCCTGCGCAGGGCGGTCGCCTTCCAGACGAGCGAACAGCCGGGCACGATCATCATCCGCAAAAACGAGAAGGCGCTCTATCTGGTGACGGGCCAGGGCCAGGCGCTGCGTTACCAGATTAGCGTCGGCCGCGACGGTTTCGGCTGGACCGGAACGGTCAAGGTCGCGTCCAAGACCGAATGGCCGGAATGGCGCCCACCCAAGGAAATGCGCGCACGCCAGCCGGAACTGCCGGCGATGGTGCCGGCCGGCCCCTACAATCCGCTTGGCGCCAGGGCGCTTTATCTTTCGCGCGACGGGCGCGACACGCTCTATCGCATCCATGGCACCAACGATCCCAAGGGCGTCGGTTTCGACGGCACGTCCGGATGCTTCCGGCTGACGAACACCGACGTGATCGATCTCTTCAAGCGCGTCGCGGTGGGCGCAAAGGTGGTGGTTGAATGACGATGATCAGCGAGCCGGACGTTCCGGCAATCGAACTCGGTCACCGGGAACCCGTTCCGGAAAAGCCCAGCCGGGCCAGGATGATCGGCGTCATGACGGTCGGCGCGTTGCTTGTCACCGCCGTCAACGTGACGGCCGCGGTCTATCTCTATCGCGGCGTCAACGACCTCAAGACGATTGAGGCGCGGCTGGGAGAGCTCGGCCAGTTCGAGCAGCGGATCGGTACCCGCATCGACACCGTCAACAACGGTTTCCAGAGCCGGTTCGAGACGCTGGACCGCCAGTTGCAGGCGAATTTCGGCCAGATCAACGGCAATATCGCCAGGCTGGAGCAAGGCCAGCCCGTCGCGGCCAGCGAGCCGGCGCCCAGCGCGCCCGAGCCCGCGATGCTCGACAACACCACGGTGGCGGATGCGTCCGCGGCCGATGAAAGCGGCACCGATCCCGCCGCGCAACCCTTGTTCAAGCGCAAGGTCGCGCCTCCCGGCCCCAACCCGTCCTACCAGCGCATCCAGCAGCCGGACGGCAAGGTCTATTACAAGAAGATCAACTGAGCGCGCGGACTGTCGCTGGCGATTACAGATCGCGCTGCAGCGCCAGAACGCGAACCACGCGGGTCTCGGCGCGCTGCCTCGCTTCGCGCAGGAAGGCGACATGGCAGTAGGCGCAGGCCGCCAGACCCAGGCACAGCAGCAAGCTGTTGTTCAAACTGAAATCGATCGCCAGTGAAAACTGCACGCCGCGCGGCGCGGTGAACGAGGCGATCGTGCTCGCGGTTTCAGAATGGCTGCCGGCCATAATCATCAGCCCGGCGAAAAGCAGCGCGAGGTGGTTGGCGAGGAAGAAGCCTGCGGACCGCTTCGCCCGGCAGGCCATCCAGCAGGCAGCCGACGCGACGACGATGATGGCAACATTAAGGGACATCGATCCGCCGAGATAGAAATCCACCTGCTGCCAGAACATGGTCGAGTAAGGACGCAACTCCAGCCAGACGCGCCACACGGCGGGGCTGGCCGGATAAAAGCCGAGAAGCAGCGCCGCCAACCGCTCCGCCGCCAGCAGAACCAGCATCAGGGCCGGAAAGGCAAAGAGCAGTACCGGCTTGCGTATCATGTCATCCCCTCGACATCCGATAACCGATTCTAGGCCGCATTGGTTGCGCGAGACTTAACGCAACGCCTTGCTTTTCAAGGAATGTCGCGCACGTCTAATGTGTGGACGGGTTCAACGGTCGGGATGGCGCCGTGTCGACAGGAGCTAACGGGCTGGGCTCGAGCAGCATCACCGGCTGTCGGCGCGATCCCGCGGAGGCCCTAGCGTGAGCCGGGCGCGACCGCCCAGCCGCCCGCTGCTAGCGCCGATGCTCGGTGGTCTCGGGCTGCTCGCCGGCATGCTGCTGATCGCCGAGGGCAGGCGCTGGCTGCCGCCCGACCCGCCTCCGGTCACGCCGGCCCAAGATGCCGGCGACCTCAAGCCGGCCTCTCAGGCTCCGGTTCAAGACACGCGGCCAGGCGAGCCTGCACGCAAGATCGCCGAGGATCTCATAGCGCCGCCGCCGCTCGACCCATCCGGGATCGAGCGCATCGAGCCGCGCCCTCCGCTCGGCGAACTCGGGCTAGCGCCGCGAGCGAAAACGCCGATGCCGCAGGATTGGCGCGAGACGCTGCTTTTTCGCCCGGTCGCGACATCCTCGACGGTCTTCGAGGCCATGGGACGCACGGTCGCCATCAGCGGGACGGCCGACATAGACCCCGACAGGACCTGCACGTTCGACAACACCGCCTGGCCGTGCGGCCAGCGGGCGCGGGCCGCCTTCAACACCTGGCTGCGCGGCCGGGCGCTGAAATGCCTGCTGCCGCCGGATGCCGACCGCTTCGCCATCGCCGCGCCCTGCGCACTCGGCAAGCAGGATGTCGGCGCGTGGCTGGTCTCCAACGGCTGGGCGATGGCCGCTCCCACCGGCATTTACGGCAAGGCGGAAGCGGTGGCGAGAGAATCCAGGATGGGCATTTTCGGTCCGCCGCAATAGCGCAATCGCGGGGAAGCCCATGACCGGTTCCGTCATGGAATTGCGTGAAAGCAGAATGGTCAGAGCGATCGAGCGATTCTAGAAACCGTGGACTGCTCCGGCCGATCAAGCGCGCAAGCCCAGGGCCACGGTCGCATGCGCAGGCCGGATCCAGCGATCCCCATGGGAGAAGAAGCCGATTTTGCATCAAATTGTACGCTTTCCTGAAACCGAAATTGCAACGGACTCCTGTAAGCCAATGCGACGAACAGGAGATTGGCCCTTGACCGCGAAAACACCGACCGCGCCGGCTCAAACGTGGAAGCATCTCATCTTGCTGACCGTGCTTGGCACCGCCGGCTGCGTCGCCCTTTCGCTCGCGCTGAACTACCTGATGCTTTTCAGCGACAGCCTGACGCCGTTCGCCCGAGGGGCCGTCACGGCCATCATCGTGCCGATCGCCATCGGTCTGCCGCTATTTGCGATACTCGGCTGGCAACAGATCGAGATCCGCCGTTACCGGCAGGAGCTTACCAAATCCGGCACCTACGACCAGCTGACCGGCTGCCTGAACGGCAAAGTGTTCACATCGATGGTCGACAGGAGAGCAGCGAGACCGGCCGGTCCGCGCTCCGGCGCCTTTCTGGTCATCCATCCGGAGCATCTGGCGTCGATCAACCTGCGCTTTGGTCTGGAATGGGGCGACGAGGCCTTGCGGCTGATCGCATCGGCCATCCGGTCCGCGGTGCGCAAGGACGATCTGATCGGCCGGCTCGGAACCTCGATGTTCGGCGTCTTCCTGCCGGGCGCGAGCGAAGAGGATGCCAAGGACGTCGGCGAACGCGTTCGCGGCGCGGTCGGCGAGATCTATTTCGCGCCGAAAGGCGACAAGGACGTGCTTGCGATCAAAGTCTGCGGCGTCATTTTCGAGCGCGAGTTGGATTTCGAGGACATGTTCCGCTTCGCGGAGGAAGGCATGGCCGAGGCCCCGGAGGAAGCCGGCCTGCGGCTGTCGCACGTCACCAACTGAACCGGCGCGATCGGCTCCTTGGTCGCACTGGCGAACGCGGCTGGGCTGTGGTGGCGCCGGGACTGGAGCTCCCAGAATACCAGGCCGGCACCACATTCAAGGCCAGCATCCATTGAAACCTCTATCTCAGCCCATGCGCTATTAGTCGCGCGGTCGGCATGCGCCGAAGCACTATCATCGCGACAACACCAAGCAGTGGGCCGGGCGCCAGGACCAGGAAGCTCCAGCGCCAACCTACAATCTGCGCCATGAATGACACCAGATGGATGGAGCAAAAAGTGAGTGCGATGCCGACGCTTAGCTGCAGGGAAAGCGCCGTGCCCACATAGCGTTGATCGCTCAGTTCGGTTGCCATGGCCGAGAACTGCGCGGAATCGCCGATGACGGTCGCTCCCCACAGAATGGCAACGACGGCGAACAACCAGAACGGACCGGCGAAGGTCAGGCCGATCGTTAGTGCGCAGAGACCGGACATAGCCATCATTGCAGCCGCCGTGGCGGTGCGGCCGAAGCGGTCCGCCACGATGCCGCCGGCAATCGAGCCGATCCCGCCCGATGCCACGACGAAGAACGCCAGCAAGGAGGCGGCGCCCGGATCCCCAGTGCCCAGGCCGGGGCCTCCTGCCCTGATGTAGGCCAGTATCCAGCCCCACATGGCATAGAGCTCCCACATGTGACCGAGATAGCCAAGATTGGCGAGCATCAGCGCGCGGTTGCGCACCAGCGTTTTTATGTGGCGAGGGTCGAATGCCGATCTCGCGAAGGGATGAGGCCCTTCCTCGCCCAGCCAGAGGATCAACAAAGCTCCAGCCAGTGCTGCGAGAGAGGTGGCCACGATGACGCTTTGCCAAGCCAATTCGTCAACTCGGGCTGATACCAGATGAGGAAAAGCAGAACCAAGCGTCAGCGCAGCGAGGAGGGCGCCGAGCGCCGTTCCCCGTCCGCGACTAAACCATGTCGATACCAGTTTCACCGCTGGTGGATACACGCCCGCCAGGGCCAGGCCGGTGACAAAACGGGCGACCAGCAGCACGCCGACGGAGGGCGCGAACAAGAGACAGAGGTTGGCAGCCGCCGCCGTCAAGGCGCTGACGCCGATCAGCTTGCGAAGCGAAAACACATCCGGAAGGCCGGCCATGCTGGAGGCCAACGCGCCTATGGCGAAGCCGATCTGCACGGCACCGGTTATCCACGCGCCCTGCGCCGGAGAAAGGTCCCACAGCCGGGTCAGCTGCGGCGCAATCGCCGTTGCGGAAAACCATGTCGTCATCGGCAGGAAGGCGCCTACTGAGACCACGCTTAGCATCAACCAGCGCCGCGCGGCGCTGGTTGCGGTGACATTCGTGGCTGTCATGTGGTCCATGTCCGTCGGCTCAGGCCGCGATGGAGCCCTGCAATCGTTTGAGCACCGGAAGAAGGTCGGCCGGGTCGGGTCTGCGCGTGTAGTCCGGGCTGACCTCGGCATAGGCGATGATGCCGTCTTGCCCGACCACGAAACGAGCCGGCATCGGCAAGGTCCAAGAACGATCCTCATTGATAAGCGGCAGGTCGACGCCGAAGCCGCGATACAAGTCGATCAGATCGTCGGGCAGGCGAAACCGCAGGCCGAAGGCATCGGCGACCCTACCGCCGGCGTCGCTCAGCATCGGGAATGCTATCTGCTTGTCGAGCTTGGCCTTGCGGCCGTTCGCCAGCGACTGCGGGGATATGGAAACCAGTTGTGCCCCGGTAGCCTGGATTGCTGGCCAAGCTTCCTGCAAGGCTGCCAGCTCGATGTTGCAGTAGGGGCACCAGACCCCGCGATAAAAACTGAGCACCAAGGGACCCCGGGTAAGCAGATCGCTGGATGCGACAGACCCGCCATCAGCCTCCGGCAATGTGAATGCTGGCGCAACGGCGCCTGCCTTTAGGGCCTGGGCGGCCTGACCCGACGCTATGAGTTCGGCGGTCGCACGGCGCATGACCTCGACCGCTTGCTTGGGAGCCTTGCTTTCAAAGTCGGCTTTGAAGGCATCGAGCTTTTCCTGAAGAGACATGAAACACTCCAAATCTTGACCGCACGGCTTGCGGCGCAACGTCCTCGCCTATTTCCAGAAAGGGGGGTAGCTTGCCAAAGAGCATAGCAATCATCCGGAAAACGAATGGCCGACAGACTGCAGGAACTTGAGGTTTTCGTGCGGGTGGCCGAACGGGCAAACCTCTCCCAAGTCGCACGTGAGATCGGTCTGTCGCAGCCGTCGGTGTCGCGGATTCTGAACGATCTGGAGGCGCGCATCGGTGCCCGCCTGCTCATCCGCACCAGCCGCAAGGTCGGGCTGACCGAGGCCGGGCAAGTCTACCTCCACCAGATCCGGCCGCTGCTGGCGGATCTTGGGGCAGCGGCCGACACCGCAGCAGGCAATGAGGAGTTACGGGGCGTTCTGCGCGTCGAGCTGTCAGTCACATTCGGGGTGCGCGCGGTCATTCCTCGCTTGCCCAGCCTTCTCGCCGAGCATCCCGATCTCTCTGTCGAGTTGATGATGGACGATCGCCGGCGCAGTCTCGCTGAGGAGGGCGCCGATGTTGCGATACGGCTTGGCCTGCTCGACAATTCCAGCATGATGGCGCGCAAGGTCGGGCAGACGCCTCGGTTGCTCGTTGCCGCGCCGGAATACATTGCCCGGCACGGTCAGCCGAGCAGCCCTGCGGATCTGGCGAAGCACCAGGTGATCTTCGGGCCCTCCGACAGTTCCGGCGCGACGTTTCAGGAGCTGGCGGATCCACAGGTCCGCTTTGTGCTGCCCGAAAGTCCTCGCATCAGGGTCTCGAGCTCGGCCGGCGTTACAGCGTGTGTTGTGGCTGGGCTTGGCGTAGCATTCGGTTCAGGATGGATGTTCGACGCCGAGCTGAAGGACGGCCGTCTGTGTCGGCTGCTGCCGGATTTTGCGCTGCCGACCATACCTATCCATGCTCTGTTCCCGGCCGGGCGTCAGCCGAGCAAGCGGGCCAGAGGATTTGCCGACTGGTTAAGCAAGTCACTTGGCTCGTCACAATAAGTCGGTGCCGCCGCCCGGCGGTATCACACATAGTCCGTAATGGGCGCCACTTTGCCCAACGCTATCAATTGGGTTAGTCTCGCAATATGCGCCATCGCTGATAGACCATTTCGCTGAGGGGGCGAGATTTCATGGAGATGCAGCAGGTCCGCTATTTTTTGGCCCTGTCTAATACGTTGAATTTCACCAGGGCGGCCGAGGAATGCAACGTCACTCAGCCGGCTCTTACGCGCGCGATCAAGACGCTTGAAGAGGAACTTGGCGGGGAGCTCCTGCGGCGCGAGCGTCAGCACTCGCATCTCACGGAACTCGGGCGCCGCATGCTGCCGTTGCTGCAACAGTGCTATGATGCGGCCACTTCCGCCAAGTCATTGGCCAAAGCCGTGCAAAGCAGTGACGTGGCACCCCTCAACGTCACCATATCCAACAGCATCAACATAGCGCTGCTGGTTTCGCCCTTGACGGAGCTTTTCCGGGCCTATCCCGGCGCCCACCTCAAGATCAATCGTGGCTCGCCCGCTGCTGTCGTCGACGCGTTGAAGAGTGGCGACGTCGAGCTGGCAATTGCCGGCCCCCTGGGACAGGCCTGGGACCGCCTGGACGTATGGCCGCTGTTTCGGGAAGAGATTGAACTCGCTGTAAATGCCGATCATCCGCTGGCCCGGCGCAACGAGGCGGACGTTGCGTTAGCTCAGCTTGCCGCCGAACCCGTGCTCAGTCGGATCGATTGGGAGACGGGCGAGGAGCTATCGCGCTCCCTGTCCGCCAGGGGTCTCACGCCTCGAACCGCGCATGAAGTCGAGACCGATCAGGACCTACTGGCATTGCTCGAGGCCAATGCCGGAGTAGGTTTTGTCTCGCTTACGGCTCCACGATCCCCGACCACCCGCCGGCTCAAACTTCGCGATCTGGACGTTTCTCGGATCGTTGCCGTCTATGCGGTAGCCGGCAGGCATCGCTCGCCTGTCGCGACAACGCTGCTCAACCTGCTGAGGGCCGCCGACTGGTCATCCTTCGGCGTCAGCGAGCCCGCCTGAGCGCCGCGATCAGGTCGTCGATTTCCATGCGACGGCGGTAGTCCGGATCCACGAAGCGATCCGTAATGATCCCGTCCGTTCCGACGATGAAGGTGGCTGGAATAGGCATGAACCAGCTGCTGTTACCCTGATAGTTAGGGATATCGAACCCCAGGCCCATGAGCCGCTCCATTTCGGCGCCGACCCAGATCGCGAGGTTGAGCGACAACGCATATCCATTGTCCATGTCGATCAGAAACGGGAATTGCGCGCCGACCAGAGCCTTCATGGCCTTCGCGAATTTGCGCCGCTCCGGCATGATCGCAATTACCTGTCCGCCCAATTCCTCGATCTCGCGCTGCACCTCGACAATCCCGATGGCGTTCAAGCGGCAATAAGGGCACCAGTGACCGCGTTGAAAGGTGATGACGGCTGGCCCCTTGGCCAGGATTTCGGCGAGGCTGACGAGCCTGCCATCGTCATCAGGCAACAGGAAACCGGGCATGGCTTCGCCCGGAGCCGGCGCCATTGTGCCGGCACCTTGCTTCTCAAGGCGGTCCACCAGTCGCTCGACGGCGTCGGCGAATTCTGCGTTCAGACGGCGAACCGCCGCGGCAATCACGGCCAGCCGTTCATTGAGGGGCGCATCAAGTTCGATGGCTGCCTGGACGGACTGCTCGAATGTCATTGCCTGGTCGTCGGCGGCCATGTCTGCACTTTCACGCGTCCCGCACAGCCTACCACCGTAACCCCTCGGCAATCGCCATGTTTTTCCTGCATGGTTTTGATGCCCTGCGTGCATCGACGCATGCCGGGCCTCCGCTCTACTTCGCCGGCCTGGGCCGACGCGTTACATCATGTTCCTGATATCCGCTGTGAAAGTCGGGAAAGCGCAGACCATCTCAGACAGCTCTCGAGCCGTGATGCCGTGCTTCATCGCGAGCGCAAAGGTGTGGATCAGTTCTTCCCCGGCATGGCCGACCAGATGGGCTCCGAGGATCCTGCCTGTCGTTTCCTCGACTATGATCTTCGACAACGCGACCGGCTCCGCGTAAGTCCTGGCGGAGAGCCAGCCTTGCATGTCGTTCAGGTGGACGTTGACGATGAAGCCACGTTCCCTCGCCTGGGTCTCGGTCAAACCGACGGCAGCCACGGCCGGAATGCTGTAGAGGGACGCAGGTATGTGACTGTAGTCGGGCCGATGCTTCGGGCCGTCGACGATGTTGCGGCCGACGATCCCGCCTTCATAGGTCGCTACCGGCGAAAGCTGCGGAGAGTTCCACACCGCATCGCCGCAGACATAGACGTCTGGATTGGAACGGGAGCGCAGATGCTCGTCGATCTCGATGCGGCCTTCGCGATGCACAATGACACCCGCCCCAAGATCGAGCCCCTCGACATTGGCCACGCGCCCCGCGCAATTGACGGCCCGATCCGCGCTGACCGAGCATTCGGCGCCATCCTTCGCGAAGCTCACCCGCAGCCGCCCGTCGGTCGTTTCGATCTTCTTGACCCAAGCCTTGGTATGGATCCTGATGCCCAGCCGCTCGCTCTCGGCACGGATTTGGGCGACGGCATCCTCGTCGAAGCCTCGGAGGAGTTGCGGCAGTGCCTCGAGGACGGTGACCTCGACGCCGGCGCGCGCATAAACGTGACCCAGTTCGAAGGCGATAACGCCGCCGCCGATGAATACCACGGCGCGAGGCAACACAGGATCGTTCAGCACTTCGTCGGATGTGGTCAGAAATTCCGACCCCGGGATCGACAGCGGGCGCGGCTTCGAGCCGGTGGCAATGACGATGTTCCTGGCCTCAAGCTCCCGGGCGCCGACGCGGATGGCATTGCTGGCGACAAATGCGGCTTCGCCGTGGATGACATCGACGCCTCGCTTGGCCATCAATGCGGACAGCCGGGCTGGGATATCCGCGATGATGTCCTTTTCCCGCTCGATCAGGGCCCGCCAATCGAGCCTCGGCGGTTCGATCTTGATTGCATGGGTGCCGGCCCTTGCGATCTCGTCGAGCGCGTGGGCCGCCGCAACCAGCACCTTCTTCGGCGTGCAGCCGCGATTGGGACAGGTTCCACCGAGATCGCGAGCCTCGATCATGGCGACCGAAAGTCCGGCGGCGCGCGTCGCGACCGTGGCGCCCATGCCGGCATTGCCGCCGCCCAGGATCACGACGTCATACTTTTCCATCGCACCGCCTCCGCCGCGCTCAATGAAGCTTGATCCGCGGTCTGGCGCGCCTGACGATCATCTCGCCGATCGAAGCCAGCATGGTCTTCGCCAGTCCGTGCACCGCCTTGAGATGCATCTTGTGCAGCGAGCGATAGACGAGCCTCGCAACGAGACCTTCGATCTTCAGCCCTCCAATCAGGCTGCCGAACGCCCCGTAGTCGGCGAGCGAAACCAGGGAACCATAGTCGCGGTAGCGATACGCCGGCGCGGCGTGCCCCGCGAGACGTGCTGCAATCACCTTGGCCATGTGCTCTGCCTGCTGATGGGCCGTCTGGGCTCGCGGCGGCAAGGCGCCTTCTTCGCCCGGCAGCACGCAGTTCGCGCAGTCGCCGATCGCGAACACATTCTCGTCTCCGACCGCCCGCAAGGTTTCGCCGACGATCAGGCGGTTGATGCGGTCGGTTTCGAGACCATCGAGGCCCTTCAGGAACTCCGGCGCCTTGATGCCGGCCGCCCAGACGACCAATTCGGCAGGCACAAAGAGCTTGTCGCCCAGCCGAATGCCGTCTTCGGTCACTTCGGTGACCTTGATGCCGCAACGTATCTGGACGCCCAACTTGATCAGCAAGCGTGCAGTTGCGCTTGCCATCTGCTCAGGCAGCGCGGGCAGAATGCGCGGCCCTGCTTCGACGATGGTGATGCGGATCAGCCTTTCGAAATCGATGTTGTCGAGATTATGCGATGCAATTTCCCGCATCGACTTGTGCAGTTCCGCCGCCAGTTCGACGCCGGTGGCGCCGGCGCCGACGATGACGCAATGAAGCTGGCCAGGCGAAAGCGGCTCGTATTGCGCGTTGGCGCGCAGGCATGCGTCGATCATCCGCTTGTTGAACCGGGCCGCCTGCTCCGCGGTGTCGAGCGCAATGGCGTGGCGCGCGGCACCCGGGGTGCCAAAGTCATTGCTGACGCTGCCGACGGCGATGACCAGCGTGTCGTAGCCCAGGACACGTGGCGGGATGACCTGGCGACCGTCATCGTCGAAGCTGGGCGCTACGAACACCCGGCGCTTGGCGCGATCGATGCCGACGACCTCACCAATGCGGTATCGATAGCCGTGGCGGCTGGCATGGGCGATGTATTCAACCGCGTCGTGCGATGCGCTCAAGGCGCCGGATGCCACCTCATGCAACAGCGGCTTCCAGATATGGGTGCGGTTTCGGTCGACGAGCGTGACGGAAAGCCGACGGTTGCCGAATTTGCGGCCGAGGCGCGTCGCCAGCTCCAGGCCACCCGCGCCGCCGCCCACAATCACCACGCGATGCAGTGACTTGTCCGCGTGCGAGGGAGTCTCCGCAATCGTGCGGAAGAGCGCCGCGTCGTTGGCGAGTACGGCTTCCGGAATCAACCGCATGCCGGGGGTGATGATCTGCATCGGTGGTCTCCGTAATCTTCTCGGCGCGGGCCATCACTCTTGGGATTCGTGGATCACGATGCCCTGCAGCATGTCGACCCCGCATTCCCAGGGCTTGTCGGTGAGGACGCGCTGCCCATGCTCGTATCCTGCCTGCCAGCGGGTGCGGATGCCCGAGCGGGTGAAGTCGATGTCCTTGGTATGGTCCTCACCGTCCAGTCGCGGCGACAGCAGGCGGACGAGGTGCATGACCGACGGGCAGCCATAGGAGGCGAGTTCCTTGAACATCGGATCCTCGCGAAGCTCCTCGGGCACGAGCTTTCCCATTTCGCGCACGACATGCCGAAGCCGATGCAACTGCTCCTGCCGTGCAACGTGGCTCCGGCCGCGACTGGCGTATTGAAGGTCCTTCTGCCGCCCCATGACCTGCCAGATCGATTTGGGTTCGGTAGCGCGGGGCTGCCACATGTTGACGGCAAAGATCAGCGCGTCTCGCCTGGGTCGCGCATCGAGCACCACCTCGATCGGCGTGTTAGAATAGATGCCGCCGTCCCAATAAGGCTCGCCGTCGATGCACACCGCGGGAAACGCCGGCGGCAAGGCGCCCGACGCCATGATGTGCGCCGCCGACAGGATCATCTCGCGCGTATCGAAGTATTTGAGCTCGCTGGTGTTGACGTTGACCGCGCCGACCGTCAGCCGCGTGTGGCGGCCGTTGAGGTAGTCGAAGTCGACCAGATTGTTCAGCGTCCTTTTGAGCGGATCGGTCGTGTAGTAGGAGGCATTCTCGACACCGACCTCGCGATTCACGCCAAACATGGCGCTCGGGTTCGGTTCGAAGAATCCCGGGATGCCGCGCATCACGGTGCCCATATTGGCAAAGATGTTGCTCGGAACCATCATCCGGAAAAACTCGTCGAATGGACTGCTCCGGCCGACGCCATCCCAGAATTCCTGAAGCCTGGGCAGACGATCGCCGGGCTGGTTTCCGGCAATCAGCGCGGCGTTGATGGCGCCGATGGACGTGCCTATGACCCAATCCGGTTCGATGCCGCCCTCGACCAGCGCCTGGTAGACGCCGGCCTGATAGGCGCCGAGCGCGCCGCCGCCTTGAAGGACAAGGACGGTCTGACGTTTGACGTCGCTCTGGTGTCCAGTCGCCGGTTCTGCTTCCGGAACGGACAGGTTTTGCGCGATCTTGTTCATGGCCTTCGCTCCCTATGCAGGTCTAGTGGGCGGTCCAACCGCCTTCGATCGGCATCACGGCGCCGGTGATCGAGGCCGCCTCGTCCGACGCCAGGAACAGACACAGCGCGGCAACCTGCTCGACCGTGACAAACTGCTTGGTGGGCTGCGCGGCCAACAGAACATCCTTGATCACCTGCTGCTCGGTGATCCCGCGGGCCTTGGCCGTGTCGGGTATCTGCTTCTCGACAAGCGGCGTGAGCACATAGCCGGGGCAAACGGCGTTGACCGTGATACCCAGTTCGGCAACCTCCAGCGCGACGGTCTTGGTCAGGCCTGCGACGCCGTGCTTGGCCGCGACATAGGCGGACTTGTAGGGCGAGGCGACCAGGGCGTGCGCCGAGGCGACATTGATGATGCGACCCCATTTGCGCGCCTTCATCGCCTGGAGAGCGCGCCGGATCGTATAGAACGAAGACATCAGATCAATCGCCACGACCGCTTCCCATTTCTCGATCGGGAAGTCATCGATTGGCGCGACATGCTGAATGCCGGCATTGTTGACCAGTATGTCAACGGCGCCGAACTCGGCGATGGCCTTGTCCATCATCGAAGTGATTGCGTCGCCCTTGCTCATGTCGGCATTGTCGTAGCGGACGGCGACCTTATGATCGGCGGCGAGCTTTGCCCGCAGACGTTCGATCTCGGCGGCATCGCCAAAGCCGTTCAGAACGATGTTGCAGCCCTTGGCCGCGAAGGCTTCGGCAATACCTTGCCCGATGCCGCTGGTCGAACCGGTGATGAGCGCTGTCTTGCCTTTGAGCATCGTCTTGTCCTTCTGATTGCGCGGCTACGAGCCACGGCGCGGGCCGGCTCTGGATCTGAGGATTAGTATGGTGAACCGCCGCAAGCTGCGGAAATGCCGTTGAGACATGGATTCGATAGCTGACGGTCAGATCGTTGGCTCCAAGCCCGGGACCTCGATCGACCGGTCGGGTTGTTTGACGTAACGGCAGCTAGTAAGATTGCGTGGCTACGCGGGTCATGCCGTATGCGCGTCCAGTGAGGGGAGCGTGCAGTGGAGATCAGCCAAGTCCGATACTTCTTGGCCGTCGCCAAGGAGTTGAATTTCACCAGAGCGGCCGAGCAGTGCAACGTCACGCAGCCGGCGCTGTCGCGTGCGATCAAGCTGCTGGAGGATGAATTCGGCGGGCCCCTCTTCCACCGCGAGCGGCGTTTCACTCACCTCACCGAGCTCGGCCGCATGGTCGAGACCTATCTCGAGGGAGTCTTCGAGAACTCTCGCCAGGCAAAGCAGATCGCCGAGCAGTATGTGACCCTGAAGAAGATGCCGCTCAAGGTCGGCATCATGAGCACCATCGCTCCGGACGAGATCATCGAGCTGATCGCGGCCGTCCGCGGGCATCATCCTGGCGTGGAGCTTCACCTTTGCGATTCAGACGCCGTGAATCTTCGCAAGAGACTGCTCGAAGGCGATCTTGAAGCCGCCATCTATGCGCTGCCGTCGGACGTTCCCGACGAGGAGGTTCACTCACTGCCGCTGTTTCGCGAGCAGATGGTGATGGCGGTTCACCTGTCGCACCGGCTGGCGAACCAGCAGGTCGTGCGGGTCAAAGACATGAGCAATGAAAGCTACATTCACCGCAACAACTGCGAATTTGCCGGTTATGCGGATGCCATCCTTGCGCAACAAGGCGTTACCGTCAGTCCGGTCTACTGGAGCGATCGCGACGACTGGACGCTTGCCATGATCGCTGCCGGCCTCGGTTTCGGATTCATGCCCGAGCACACCGCCAAGCACCCAGGTGTGGCGGCATTGCCGATTACGGAGCCGGAATTCTGGCGTGACGTCAATCTGGTCACGGTGCGCGGCCGCAGGCATTCGCCCGCGGTCGGCGCATTGGTGCGAGAGGCCACGCAGAAGAAATGGTTCGGCGAGCGGGTGAAGGCGTTGTCCGCCGCCGAATGATCTGTCTGTGCGAGGCTTACAGGCTCGGAGAGCCTAAGCATTTCGGCATTTCGCGCCGATCAGTTCTTCCGGACCGACGATGTGACGGACTGGATCACCTCTGTCGCCATCTTGAACTGTGCCTGCCGGTCGGTGATGCCGTGCCGCTTCGCAATCCAGTCGAAGTCGCTGTAGGCTGCGTAAACCGTGCCATCTCCGGTTTGGTAAACCAGCACGCGCACCGGCCAGTCCAGGCCGGCCTCGGGATTTGAGGTGATGAACGTCGTGCCGAGCGCCGGATTGCCAAACATGACGAGCCGCGACGGCCGGACGTCGTTGCCGGCCTTGTTGCCGAGCTTCGCCTGGTCGATCACGCCAAAGAACATGAGGCCCTTCTTGAGCACATCCTTCTTGATGCGGGCGACGGTCTCGGCGACCGAGTAGTCGCTCTTCACGGTGACGACGCCGTCCGAGGCGGCGGCAGGAAAGATGACCGTCATCAACATGGCGGCCCCGGTGATCAGGGTTTTCAGGTAGGCTCTCATCGCATTCTCCTTGGTTGCTGGGTTGGCTATGGATTGAGTTTCTTGGGGTGATCTTGCCGGCGCAAACGGTCACGCGGCTGGCGTCCTCAGCGTTCGGGCTACCGCGATCGCTACCGCGAGAACCGCGACCAGCGCGGCCACACAGGCCGTCCAGCCGACCCGATCGTAGATCTGTCCGATGAGGAAGCTGCCGGCCAGCCCGCCCGCATAGTAGGACGCGAGATAGATGCCGCTCGCAGCAGCGCGGTCGCGCGACGCGGTCCTGCTGACATGTCCCGTGGCTATCGCCTGAGCCAGGAATGTGCCGACGGCAATGAGCGCCATCCCGGCGAGAACGATCGGAAGACTGGGTGCGAGCAGCAGAAGCAAACCGATGATTGCCAGCGCAAGCGTCGCTCCGATCCCTCCCCTCGGGCCAAGGCTCGCTGCGACTCGGCCGGCAAGCGGGGTCGTCAGCATCGATGGCAGGAAGACGAAATAGACGGCGCCCAAGGCCATCGGCGTGAGCGAAAGCGGCACCGCAACGAGCTGGAAATTCACGTAGGTGAACGTGCCGATGAAGACGAACAGGATCAGGAAGCCGATCGCGAAACAGGCCCGCAGTTCGACGTTCCGCAACGGCGCTTTCCAGGCGGCGCGGACAGGCTGGCCGTCCAGGTCTGCGCGCATCATTGCCGAGGTCTTCTGCAGCGTGAACCAGACAAGAGCCGCGCCGAGCAGATTAAGTGCGGCGAAGGTCAGGAAGTTGGTGGAGATGCCGAAGGTGTCGGCGACAGCGGCCGACATCAACCGGCCGAAAAAGTTGCTAGCGACATTTCCCGTCACATAGGCAGCAAGCGCGCTCGTGGTCTGCCGCGCCGAAAAATGCTCGGCCAAATAGGCCATAGTGAGCGTGAACGCGGTCGACATGCAAAGTCCCTGCACCACGCGCAGCAGAGCGAAGACGACGATATTGTCCGTCTGCGAAAGCAGCGTCGTCGGGATCGCCAGGATGGCCAGGCTGATCCAGATGCCGTTGCGGCGATCGATGCCGCGCCCGAAAAGCGCGACGGCGATCCCGGCCACCGCCATGCCGAAGGTGCTCGCGTTGACGGCGAAGCCCATGGTGGCACGGCTGACACCGAATTTCACCACCAGCGAAGGCAGGATGGCCTGGGTGGCGAACAGGTCGACGAGCGTCAGGAACGCGATCAGGGCGATCAGCCCGAAGCGCCAGCTGTCCGCGGCAACCATGCGAAGCCGCGTCGGTTCGGAATGTTCACTGGTCGTCATCACAAGCTCCTGGCATGCGTCCTCAGGCGATCGCCCGAGGACGCGCTGTTGGTTGCTGCTGCTGGGATCCGCTGGCCGCGACGAGCGGCTCACATCATGTGGTCGTTGTGCATCGCCGGCGGCAGAACGTCGGCTGAGTAGAGCACCGCCGGGACCTTGCCGTTGTTCTTCCACCAATGGGCGAGCTGGCCGAACTCGGCCGTCACGTCGCCGGCCGGATGTTCGATGCCGACCTTGCAGGTGCTGGCGTATTCGGTGATGGAGCCTTCGACGACGATAATGTTGGCGGGGCGAGCCGTGTGCTCATGCCACGGCACCACGCCGCCCGGCTGAACGACAAGCTTGCGCAGACGCAGCATATTGCCCTTCCAGGCTTCGCCCTTCGGGCTGAGATCGATCGCCGAAAGAACCGTGTCCGTCACGCCGACGGGCTTGCTGGGATGCTCCTGGATGTCGGTCGTGGCGGCCTGGCCGGCAGGGCAGTCGCCGGCGAAAACCGGGGCCACCGAAAACGCGGCGGTCGCGGTGAGAAGTCCGAGTGTCAACGCCAGCTTCAGCGGCACCCGCAATGCAATAGTCTTGGAAGCCATGTCTATTTCTCCTTTGTCGGTGCCCAATCGCGGAAGCGGGGCATGAGAGGAGAGTGACGGCAGCCTCGAAAAAAGAGAAATGCTGACTGGCTCTTAATTCGATACCTGAAAACTATGGTGGATGACAGCGCCAGCGCGACTATGCAGCCACGACATTCAATCGCGGCGTTAGACTTCATTTCGAAATGCTATGCAGCCGTCTTTCTGGCCGACAGGTCGATGCCGCTTTCCGGCCAGCTATGCGCCTTGACGCTGTTCACGAAGGTCGATGTTGCCGGCGAGAAGCGGCGCCCCGCTACCACTACGAGCGAGACTTCGCGCCAAACTTCGGGATCGACGACCGGCCTGATCTGTAATCCCGGGATGACGGCGCTGAATTCCGGGATGAAGCAGATTCCCAGCCCGCCTGAGACCATGTTTTGAATCCAGTCTTCGCGTTCGCTGGCGTAGGAGATCCTGAGCTTCACGCCGCGTTCGCTGCAGAGGCCGGCGAGGTAATCGCGATACTCGCAGTTCAGCCGTCTGAGATAGTTCTCGCCGTCGAGTTCCGAGATGGCGACATTGTCGTTGCGGGCCAGCCGATGGCCGTTGGGAAAGGCAAGCACGAACCGTTCGCGATAGAGCGGCGTCACATCGAACCGCTCCGGGAAACTGTTGCTGGACGCCATGATGGCGACATCGATCTCGCCGGCTTCCAGCAGTTGCGAAAGGGAGGCCGGAACGCCCTCGACAAGCTGCAGTTGGATGCCCTGCTGGCGCCTGTTGAAATCCGTCAATAGACCGGTAAATCGCCGCGGACCGATTGTGCACATCACTCCAACCTTGAGATTTGCATTCTCGAGGCAGAGGAATTTCGACGCTTCCTGACGCACGCCGCTCACCTCATCGAGAATTTGCTGGAACCGCGGGCGCAACAAGGCACCGAGATCCGTGAGATGGGTCAGATTCCGCTCGCGGCGAAACAACAGGCCGCCGACCTCATCCTCGAGCTGCTGGATCGCGCGCGACAGCGCCGGCTGGGTGACATTGCACTTCTCGCCGGCGCGCGTGAAATTCCGAGTCTCGCAAACGGCCAGGAAGTAGCGGATGTGATGGATGTCCATGCGTATCGTCCCTCAGCTGCATAGATGCATTTGCATGCTCGAAGACTGCCGCAGTGGACCGGATCACGCCAATGCGCGGGGGCTATAAAGTCGATAGCGTTTCGTAATGCGACAACGCTGAGGGGTATCAGCTGTGCCAAAGCAGCTGCCTAGTCGGATAAAAAGTGCGGCGCGCGACGACCGGCAGCCAATGCAATCTGCCTATGGACTTCATGCCACCTTGGCATTTCGGCTGCACAATAAGATGCGGCAGTCTCTCTCCAATCGCCCTAGCTGGCGACCTTGGGGATGGAGACCAAACCATGCTTGCCCAGTCCGTAGTCGGAACAGCCGAAGCCGCCGCGCCCGTGGGGCATCTTGGTGTCGAAGGCCGGACGATCGACATCATCCTGGCGAATGACGCGCATGGCGCCTTCGTCTGGGGTGTGCTCGATCGGCTGCTGGACGAGGCTAACTGCAGCGTGAGCGGCGTTACCGCATCGGGCTTTGCAGCAATGCAGGCAGCGGTCTTTGTCTACGGCTTAAGCATCGGCGGCAGGCGCGGCGCGCGTACGGCACTTGCCAACTTCTGGCGGCGCGTCAGCCATGCCTCCATCTTCGCCATCGACAGAACGAGCCTGCTGCGATCGATGCTGGAACAGTCTATCGACCTCAAGCAGATCAGTAACGAAGACTGCCCGGTGAAACTGGGCGTCCTGGCGGTCAATGCCCGCACCGATGCTGTGAAGATATTTTCCGGTGAGCAGCTGTCGATCAACGCGATCGTGGCGGCAGCCACCGTCCCGTTCCTCTCCCCGCCTGTGGAAATCGACGGCGATAGCTATTGGGGGGACGGCGACATCTCGCAATTCCCGCCTGCTCGATCACCGAAAACGAGTCACCGCCTGATCATCGCAGGCAGGGCTTCGCTGTTCACGACGCTATGTCCGGATCGCAGCTTTTCCTCCACCCATTGCGCGACCAAATGCGCGCCGGTTCACACCATCTTCGACAGTCAATACCGAGCAGGGGCTGCACTCTTCGTCAGACCCTGGATCGACTGGGGCGAACTGACCGACATGCGTGACAGAGGTCGACAATGTGCCGAAGGCTGGCTTGCGACTGATCTTTTCAGCACCGACGAACGCCCGGCCATCGGCTGTCGAACCCAATACATCTAGGCGTCTCCCTCCCGCCTAGCCGCGCCTGCATCGCATACTCCCGAACGCAGGTGCCAAGCCCTTCGGTGTCCCCGCCGGAGGGCTTTTTCGCGCCGAGCTCCTGAACATAGTGGCCGCGTATCAATTCCATGCCGAGACAGCATTTCAGCTCGGCGCCACGATCGGAGAGACTGATCTGCAGACGGGCCTAAGGCCGGTCTTTCCCTCGAAACGCCAACCAGGAGACAAGCCTGTGATCAACACCAAGACCCTTATCGGATCGGCCCTCGCGGCTGCCACCACGCTTGCCGCGACGGCGGCCTACAGCGGCCCCGCCGCCAAGCCCGGCTTCGCCTTCGAGAAGTGCTACGGCGTCGTCAAGGCCGGCCAGAACGACTGCCAGACCGCGACGCATTCCTGCGCCGGCACCGCGACCGCCGACAACCAGCCGGATTCCTGGCTCTACGTGCCCGCCGGCAGCTGCGCCAAGATCACCGGCGGCAGCGACAAGCCGAAAGCCTAGCAACTTCCACCTCGAGCCAACCAGACCAGAATGGAGGAGACCGATGTCCAGCATGTTTTCACCTCTTGCAATCCCCGCATCGGCGGGCATCGGTCTTCGCTCGCCTCACATCGCGGAGATGCTGACGCGGCGCCCTTCCGCAGGCTGGCTCGAGGTCCACGCCGAGAACTACATGGGTGACGGCGCCGGCGTCGAGGCGCTGGAAAAACTGCGTGGGATCTATCCCCTTTCGGTGCATGGCGTCGGCTTGTCGCTCGGCAGCGCGCGAGGCCTGGATCGCGATCATCTGGAGCGACTACGCAAGGTCTGTGAGCGCTTCCAGCCCGATCTCGTTTCCGAGCATCTGGCCTGGAGCGTCGCCGACGGCGCCTATCTCAACGATCTCTTACCCCTGCGCTACGACGAAGAAGCGCTGGCGATCGTCGCGCGCAACGTCGAGACCGTCCAGGAAACGCTGAAGCGGCAGGTGCTGATCGAGAATCTGTCTGCTTACGTCGCCTTTGCGGACTCCTCGATGACCGAGGCCGAGTTCCTCGCCGAGCTCGTGGTTCGGACCGGCTGCGGCCTGCTGCTCGACGTCAACAACGTCCATGTTTCCGCGCACAATCTGCAATACGACGCCAAGGCCTTCATCGATGCGCTGCCGGCGGAGGCGATCGGCGAGATCCACCTTGCCGGCCATGCGACCAACCACGTCGGCGCCGACACTGTGCTGATCGACGACCATGGCTCGCGCGTGCCACCCGTCGTCTGGGCGCTCTATCAGCATGCCATAGACCGGCTCGGGCCGCGCCCGACCTTGATCGAGTGGGACACCGACGTTCCCATCCTCGACGTGCTGCTTGGCGAAGCGATGTGGGCCGACATGCTGACCGCTTCGATCATGTTCAATCGCAAGCAAGCCATACGGCGCGAGCAAACGACCAAAACGCGAGCGACGCCGATCCATCTTTCTGTCCAAAGCGAAACGACGACCGGCATGCCCGTCCTTGCGGCGTTTGCCGCTGCCAGGTGCGCCAGGCCGTGCATGTCCGCGGCGCTTGTCTCAATCGAGGAGGAATACCATGCTGCCGCTTGAACACTTGCAGACCACCATGGCGCGGTCGGTGCTGGCCATGGAGCCGGTGGTAGCCGCAAATATGCTGACCGCCGGCAAGGCAGATCCATTGGCGCGCCTGCGTATTTACCAGAACAACACGCGCAGTTCCCTCACCGCAGCGCTGATGGCGGTGTTTCCCGTGACCGTCCGCCTCGTCGACGAACGCTTCTTCCGCTTTGCGGCGAGCGAATTCATTCGGCGGCATCCGCCAGTGGAGTCGCGGCTGGCACGTTACGGCGCCGGCTTTCCACGCTTCCTGAAAACGATTGACACGCTGTCCGACATGCCGATCGTCGCCGAGACGGCGCGTCTCGAATGGGCCATAGCGGAGGCGCTCGACACGGCGTCGCTGCCGCCTCGCAGCCTGGCAGAATATGACCACACCGATCTTGGACTGTCGCCGGATATCCAGCTCCAGCCCTCGCTGCGGTTGATCGTCTCGCACTGGTCGATCCTGTCGGTATGGATGGCGCATCAACAGGAGACGACGGTCGACGAAAACATCACCTGGACAAGGCGCCCCGAACGCGTGGCGTTGTGGCGATCGGGCAACTACGTGCGGCTTTTTCTGCTCGACCGCGCGAGCTTCGCCTTCTGGCATTCACTGAAGCATGGTTTCGGCCTCGAGCATGCCACTGGCCGCGCCTTGGCGCTCGACCCGGCCTTCGACCTGGTTTCGGCCCTTGTGCGTCTGTTCCGCGATAGGCTCGTCACCGACGTGCGGGTCGCCGCGAATTCCCCCTCAAACTGACGGAGACGGTCATGACCGCAATATCGGAGCAATCCTCGTCCAACCCGGCCGGCTTTGTCGGCCTCTACAAGCGTATCATCAAGCTGCCCGAACACATTCCTTTTTCGCTGGTCCAACTCGCCGCGCGCGTGGCGGTGGCACATGTCTTCTGGCAATCGGCCCAGAGCAAGCTGGCGTCCTGGCCAGTGACGCTGCAGTTGTTCGCCAACGAATACAATCTGCCGTTCATCGACCCTTCGATCGCGGCGCCGCTTGCGACGACCGCGGAGCTGACGGGCTCGGTGCTGGTCTTCTTCGGGCTGTTTTCGCGGCTGGCCGCGCTGATGCTGCTCGGTGTCGTCTCCGTCATCCAGTTCTTCGTCTATCCGGAAAACTGGGCCGAGCATCTGCTGTGGGCCTCGTTGCTGCTTCTGGTGCTGACACGCGGCGCAGGTGCTTTCTCGCTCGACCAGATCGCCGAGCGAATCCTTTCGGCACCCAGGAGATAGGCATTTCGGCCAAGTGGAAACGCACGGTGCGCATCTTCATCGTTCACGCTCACCCTGAGCCAGACAGTTTCAACGGCGCCCTGACCCGAGCGGCCGAGCAAGCGCTGGCTGCGGCTGGGCACGAGGTCGTTATCTCCGACCTTTATGCGATGGGCTTCAATCCGGTGTCGGATCGTCGCAACTTCACGACCGTGGGCGACCCGAACTACTATCGCCAGCAGGCTGAGGAGGCGAATGCTGCGGCCCAGGACGGATTTGCTCCCGACATCCAGGCGGAGATGGACAAGCTCTTCTGGTGCGACGCCTTGATCCTGCAGTTTCCGCTCTGGTGGTTCGGGCTGCCGGCGATCCTCAAGGGCTGGGTTGACCGGGTCTTCGCATCGGGTGGCCGAATCTATGGCGGCGGCAAATGGTATGATCGCGGCGTGTTCTCAGGAAAGCGCGCGATGTGCTCCGTCACGATCGGCGGGCCGCCGCCGATCTATTCCGATCGAGGGCTGAACGGCCCGATCTCTGAGATCCTGTTCCCGATCAACCATGGGATGCTCTACTTCGTCGGCTTCACGGTTATCGAGCCTTTCCTCGTGCACGCGCCGGCGCGCATCAGCGACGGTGAACGCCGGATTTTCCTCGATCGTTACCGTGAACGCGTCCTCGGGCTCGCACACGCTCCTACGATCGCATATCCGAAGCTGGCGGACTTCGACGACACCCATGTTCTGAAGTCGGCTTGAACAAATGAGCGCCGGCCTTCGCCTGCCAAAAGCGTCAGCGCGTTCAAAGGGAAGTGCTGGTGCTGCGAGAGAGGATTGAACTCTCGACCTCTCCCTTACCAAGGGAGTGCTCTACCACTGAGCTACCGCAGCCTGCGATGGCGGCGCTTCTGCCATATCGAACCGGCAAGCGCAAGGCCAAGAAAAACCCAAAGCGTCGCATGCGATTCTTGCCAACAATTATGGCGGCTCGAAGCGGGATGCGCGGCTGATCCACAGCCCTAACGCGCGTCGCGATCTTTCAGGTGCGCTCCATGCGCTTTAGGTTTTTGATTTTACGCATGTCTTTATCCCAAAACCGGTTCCCACTTTCGGGAGACAAGCTTTAAACCCGCCCGGCCGCCTGCTTTCATGACATCCCTGGGCCAAAATGCTACCTATTGCGGAATCGCAGCCGGCTGACCACCGGTCGGGGATTGGACGATGGGCGAGAAGACAAATCCACCGAAAAAGGACGAAGCCGAGCGCAAAGAACGGCTGGCCGAGGCGTTGCGCGCCAATCTGCAGAAACGCAAGGCGCAGACGCGTTCCCGGCGCGCCGGCGACGCTGACAAGCAGCGCGCCCGCGATGCCGATCGGCGGTCTGAAGGCTTGCCGGCTGCTGGAAAAATGCACAAGGACTGACCAAATCAGCCATACTGCCCGGCCATAGTCGGTCCGGTTTTAGGAAAATCCTATTTCTTGAACCAAGCCGGCCAATGGTCTAAGCCGGGCACACTCAACCGATTGAAGCGGCCTATTCTGGCCGAGGGGACGTTTTCTTATGGATCGCATCAGAATTGTCGGCGGCAATGAGCTTACCGGCACCATTCCGATCTCGGGCGCCAAGAACGCGGCACTGCCGCTGATGATCGCCTCGCTGCTCACCGACGACACGCTGACACTCGAAAACGTGCCGCATCTGGCCGATGTCGAGCAGCTGATCCGCATCCTCGGCAATCACGGCGTCGACTATTCCGTCAACGGCCGGCGCGAGAGCCAGCAGAAAGGCTATTCGCGCACCATCAATTTTTCCGCCCGCAACATCGTCGACACCACCGCGCCTTACGAGCTGGTGTCGAAGATGCGCGCCTCCTTCTGGGTGATCGGCCCGCTGCTTGCCCGCATGGGCGAGGCCAAGGTGTCGCTGCCCGGCGGCTGCGCCATCGGCACGCGCCCGGTCGATCTGTTCCTCGAAGGTCTGCAGGCGCTGGACGCCGAGCTCGACGTCGACAATGGCTATGTCGTGGCCAAGACCAGGAACGGCCGTCTCCACGGCAATCGCTACGTGTTCCCGAAAGTGTCGGTCGGCGCCACCCACGTGCTGATGATGGCGGCCTCGCTCGCCAAGGGCGAGACAGTGCTCGAAAACGCCGCCTGCGAGCCGGAAATCGTCAATCTCGCCGAATGCCTGATCGCCATGGGCGCCAAGATTCACGGCGCCGGCACCCCCACCATCACCATCCAGGGCGTCGAGGCGCTGTCCGGCGCCCGTGTCCGCGTCATCCCCGACCGCATCGAGACCGGCACCTATGCCATGGCGGTGGCGATGACCGGCGGCGATGTGATGCTGGAAGGCGCGCGGCCCGACCTGTTGCAGACGGCGCTCGATGTTCTCGTCGAAACCGGCGCCGAGATCACGCCCACCAACGAGGGTATCCGCGTCAAGCGCAACGGCGCCGGCATTGCGCCGGTCGACGTGACCACCGCCCCCTTCCCCGCGTTCCCGACCGACCTGCAGGCGCAGTTCATGGGCCTGATGACGATGGCCAAGGGCAAGTCGCGCATCACCGAGACGATCTTCGAGAACCGTTTCATGCATGTGCAGGAACTCGCGCGCCTCGGCGCCCACATCACGCTTTCCGGCCAGACGGCGATCGTCGACGGCGTTGCCAGGCTGAAGGGCGCTCCCGTCATGGCGACCGATCTGCGCGCCTCGGTGTCGCTGGTGATCGCCGGCCTTGCCGCCGAAGGCGAGACCACGGTCAACCGCGTCTACCACCTCGACCGGGGCTTCGAGCGGCTGGAGGAGAAGCTCTCCGGCTGCGGCGCGGTGATCGAGCGCATTTCGGGCTGACGTTCCGCGGCATTCTTTCCGGGCGGTTGCGCCGAGCGGAAAGACCCACTAGAGCGTGGTTGAACTCGACCTAGCCGAGTTCAACCACGCTCTCGCTTTTTGTGTGAGCATGATCCTTACCGAAAACCGGTTTCCACTTTTCGGGATCATGCTCTAACAGAACGCTGAATTGTCAACGTTCAGGTGCGCATCCCGCATGGCAGCCCTCAAGCTCATCGCGTTCGACGACCAGGATCTGAGCATCGTCTCGGCGCATGTCCAGGACGCCGTGATGAAGGTCTCCGACCTGGAGTACCTGCCGGCGGCCAAGCGTTTCGTGCTGACCATGAACCGCTTCGTCTGGGAAGCGAAATCGGGCCTCTTCCGCCAGCACAATGAACGGCGGCAGAGCGTTCTGCATTTCGACCGCGTGCTCGGCGTCAAGACCAGCGGCATTCAACGCGACAAGCCCGCCGAAGTGCTGTCGCTGCTGGCGATCAGCTTCATTGCCATCAGCAAGCCGGCCGGCATCGTCGAATTGGTGTTTTCGGGCGGCGGCACCATCATGCTCGACGTCGAATGCATCGAGGCGAGGCTTGCCGATGTCGGCGGCTCCTGGGAAGCCGCCTCGCGACCTGTGCACAGAGGCTGACGATGGCCATCACGCTCCGCCAGTCCGATACCGATTTCGAACAGCGTTTTTCGGCCTTCCTCACCACCAAGCGGGAAGTGTCGGCCGATGTCGAAGCCGTGGTGCGGGACATCATCGCCCGCGTGCGCGCTGAAGGCGACAAGGCGCTGATCGACTACACGCTGAAGTTCGACAGAGCCGATCTCGGCGCGCTCGGCATCGCCGTCTCGAAAAGCGACATCGCCAAGGCCTACGAAGCGGCCGACCCGGCGACCGTCGAGGCGCTCAAATTCGCGCGCGACCGTATCCGTTCGCATCACGAGCGGCAGAAGCCGAAGGACGACCGCTACACGGATGCCGCCGGCGTAGAACTCGGCTCGCGCTGGACGGCGATCGAGGCCGTCGGCCTTTATGTGCCCGGCGGCACGGCGAGCTATCCGAGCTCGGTGTTGATGAATGCCGTGCCGGCCAAGGTCGCCGGCGTCGAGCGCATCGTCATCGTCGTACCGGCGTCGGGCGGCGTCATCAATCCGCTGGTGCTGGTGGCGGCCGACCTTGCCGGCGTCTCGGAGATCTACCGCGTCGGCGGCGCGCAGGCCGTTGCGGCACTTGCCTATGGCACCGAGACGATCAGGCCCGTTGCCAAGATCGTCGGGCCGGGCAATGCCTATGTCGCGGCGGCGAAGCGCCAGGTGTTCGGCACGGTCGGCATCGACATGATCGCCGGACCATCGGAAGTGCTGGTGGTGGCCGACGCCGACAACGATCCGGACTGGATCGCGGCCGACCTTCTGGCGCAGGCCGAGCATGATGTCTCGGCGCAGTCGATCCTGATCACCGACAATGCCGAATTCGGCAAGTCGGTCGAGCAGGCGGTCGAACGCCAGCTGAAAGTCCTGCCGCGCGCCGAGACGGCGGCGGCCAGCTGGCGCGATTTCGGCGCGGTGATTCTGGTGCCGACGCTGGAGGCCTCGCTGCCGCTGGTCGACAGGATCGCGGCAGAACATGTCGAGCTTGCTTTCGACGATGCCGAGGGCTTTCTTTCCAGGATGCGCAACGCGGGCGCCGTGTTTATCGGGCGGCATACGCCTGAGGTCATCGGCGACTATGTCGGCGGCTCCAACCACGTGTTGCCGACAGCACGCTCGGCGCGTTTCTCCTCGGGTCTGTCCGTGCTCGATTTCGTCAAGCGCAGCTCGATCCTGAAGCTCGGGCCCGAACAGCTCAAGGCGCTGGCGCCCGCCGCGATCGCGCTTGCCAAGGCGGAGGGGCTCGAGGCGCATGCCCGCTCCGTCGCGATCAGGCTGAACATGTAGCGATGTCGGGCCATGACCAAACCCGCGACAGGCTGATCGACGTCGAGCTCGACGAAACGATCGGACGTTCGACACCCGACGTCGAGCACGAGCGGGCGGTGGCGATCTTCGACCTCATCGAGGAAAACAGTTTCAAGCCGGTCAACGACGACGGCGCCGGTCCCTACAAGCTGAAGCTGTCGCTGGCTGAGTCGCGCCTGGTCTTTGCCGTCAGCCGCGAGAACGGCGCTGACGTGGTCACCCACATCCTGTCGCTGACGCCGCTCAGGCGCATCGTCAAGGACTATTATCTGATCTGCGAAAGCTATTACGAGGCCATCCGCTCCTCGACGCCCAGTCATATCGAGGCGATCGACATGGGCCGGCGAGGCCTGCACAATGAGGGCTCGCAGACCTTGATGGACCGGCTCTCCGGCAAGATCGAGATCGATTTCGACACGGCGCGCCGGCTGTTCACGCTGGTCTGCGTGCTGCACTGGCGCGGCTAGATCGGGATGATGTTTCGTTGAAACACCGTCCTGATCCAGCTCTTCGTAGGGGCATGATCTTTCCCAAAAACCGGTTCCCACTTTTTGGGATCATGCTCTTTTGTTGGAGCATGATCTTTTCCAAAAACCGGGTCCCACTTTTTGGGATCATGCTCTAGTGCCCGCCCTGCCCCACTCGATCCTGTTTTTGTGCGGCATGAACGCCGTACGCTCGCCGATCGCGGAGCAACTGGCGCGCCGCTTGCTGCCCGCCACCACCTTCGTCGCTTCGGCCGGCGTGCGCGCCGGCGAGCGCGACCCGTTCGTCGACGCGGTGCTGGCCGAGGAAGGCTTCTCGCTTGGCGAGCGCCAGCCCCGGACGCTGGAGGATCTGGAGGATGATTATTTCGACCTGATCGTGACGCTGGCGCCGGAGGCGCACCACGCCGCGCTCGAGCTCACCCGCTCGCTCGCCGTCGAGGTCGAATACTGGCCGATGCCCGACCCGACCGACACCGGCGGCACCCGCGAGCACATCATGGCGGCCTATCGCGATGTGCGCGAGCGGCTGAAGGCGCGCATAAGCCGACGTTTCCTGCTTTCAGAGGTTAAAAACGCGACGGATTAAGCGTGTTCACAAGCGGACGATTATCATATAGGTTCCGCCGCAATTTCCAGCCGAGTCCTGGAACGCCCATCCAAGCAAAGGTATCGAATGCCGAAGGAAGAAGTCCTCGAGTTTCCAGGTGTGGTCACCGAACTGCTGCCCAATGCGATGTTCCGCGTGAAGCTCGAAAACGAACATGAAATCATCGCCCACACGGCCGGCCGCATGCGCAAGAACCGCATTCGCGTGCTGACCGGTGACAAGGTCCTGGTCGAGATGACGCCTTACGACCTGACCAAGGGCCGCATCACCTACCGTTTCAAGTAGCAAATCGGCGTCAAGCGCGATGAGCATCCTGCAGAAGCTCGTGCTTGCCTCGGGTTCGCCGCGCCGCATCGAACTCTTGCAACAGGCCGGCATCGAGCCGGACCGGGTGCTGCCCGCCGATGTCGACGAGACGCCGCAGCGCGCCGAGCATCCGCGTTCGCTGGCCAAGCGCCTGTCCAAGGACAAGGCCGAGAAGGCGCTGGTCTCGCTGAAAAGCGAGGAAGATTACGCGCCCGCCTTCATCCTCGCCGCCGACACGGTGGTGGCGGTGGGGCGGCGCATCCTGCCCAAGGCCGAGACGATCGACGACGCCATCAATTGCCTCGGCCTGCTCTCCGGCCGTTCGCACCGCGTCTATTCCGGCGTCTGCCTGATCACGCCGGGCGGCAAGCTGCGCCAGCGACTGGTGGAAACCAGGGTGCGCTTCAAGCGGCTGCCGCGCGAGGAGATCGACGCCTATGTCGCCTCCGGCGAATGGCGCGGCAAGGCCGGCGGCTATGCCGTGCAAGGCCTGGCCGGCTCCTTCGTCGTCAAGCTGGTCGGCTCTTACACCAATGTGGTCGGCCTTCCGCTTTATGAAAGTGTCGCGCTGCTTTCGGGCGAAGGGTTCAAGGCGCACCAGAACTGGCACGCCGCACGCTCATGAGCATGGACGACAAGGTGACACCGCTTCGGCCGAAGCGGCCCTGCCCCGAATGCGGAAAACCTTCCTCGCGCGAGCACTATCCGTTCTGCTCCGCGCGCTGCAAGGACATCGACCTCAATCGCTGGCTGAAGGGCGCCTATGTCATTCCCGGCCGTGACGGCGAAGAGGAAGATGAGGACAGCCCGAAGCCGGGACCCAAGGACGAGGGCTGAGTGCTGGCCGCAAGCCGCCGCTCCACGGCGGTTTCGGACAATCAGATCCCGGCTTTGCCGGCAAGCGCGATTGCTTCGTTCGAGCCTCATCACGCGCCTGCGACAATTGCCCCGGAAAATCGCCCCTTAGGCGCTGGACAGCCAAGATTCCCGTGCTATAACCCACGCGCTTTCAGGGGCGCCGCGGCGCTTCCTTGAAATCCGGCGGGCGGTTCCCGTTAGCCGGCGCAGGCCCAGATAGCTCAGTTGGTAGAGCAGCGGACTGAAAATCCGCGTGTCGGTGGTTCGAATCCGCCTCTGGGCACCATCCCCCCTCTCCCGTCATTGCCTTCCGTCCAAGCCTCAACGCTTCGGTCTCGCAAATATGTGAATTTACTTACCTTTTCGGCACGCAACCCGTGGCCGGGCCACGCACCACAGCCTGCTCATAGCGCTTTGTCAGGTGCTTCAGCGGTTGAGCATAAGGCAGACAGATGGTTATCTGTTTCATTGCCGAGGTTTCGATGAGCGAGCAAAATCACCATTCCCGGCGGGAGCGCATGACGATCCTCGGCGATGTCAAGGCGGCATCCTTCCTTCCGTGGATCGAGCGTCATGCCGCCAAGCTCGGGCTCGCGCAGGAAATATGCGTTGCCGGTCCCGACCGCATCGAACTCGACATTGCCGGTCCCGCCGAGCTCATCGACATGATGGAGATGGGGTGCTCTCTTGGACCAATCGATGTCTGGGTCGAAGCCATCCGGCGGGCGCCGATAGAGGCCGAATCGGGCTAGGTTTTCCAGTCGCTGGTCTCCCTACCAGGGTGCCATGCACCTTTTTTGGGCCATTGTTGCCAGTGAGGAAATGTTGTGCAAACGTGACCGGGTCTTTTAGCATGTCCTTGACCGCTAAGCCGCGCCCGGGAACATGCTGGTGTCGTTTGAAAGTTGATGTATGCCACCCTATCCGACCGGCTCTTGGATGCCTGTTGCCCTCTCCGCGGACTTGCCGGCGGGAACCGTGATGCCAGCGCAATCCCCAGCGGGGCCGATTGCCCTTTGGCGAAGCCGCTCCGGCCGCGTGGCGGCCTTTGCCGACAGATGCCCTCATCGCGGCATGCGCCTCTCCCACGGCTTCGTGCGCGGTGAGACCCTGTCCTGCATCTATCACGGCTGGAGCTATGTCCAGGCGGGAAACTGCCTGCGCATTCCGGCCCATCCGGCGCTGACGCCGCCTGACACGATCCGTGTCGCGACGCAGCCCGTCGAGGATGGCGGCGGCATCATCTGGATTCCGGTTGGCGAACCCGCCGCCGGGCCGCCACGGTTTGACGGCGTTATCCCCCTGCGCTCAATGGTGGTGGAGGCCGACATCGCCGCGCTGGAGTCGGCCGCAGGGACGAAGGCCGGCGAAGGCCTGCTTGACTACACGCATGATGGTCGGACCGTACGGCTGCTGCTTGCTTCCGAAGGGAAAGCGCGGACGCTGATGCATGTTCTGGTGGACGAGGACAGCAATCCGAGCGAGCGTATCGCCGCGTCGAGGGCCGCCGAGGGGCTGCGGCGGGCGGCTGAGCATGTTGCAGCCAGCGGGACCGCCCGATGACCCGTAACGCGATGATCGACGAATGGTATCCGGTCGGCCTTGCCAGCCAGCGCGATGCGGATGGACGCAAGACCGCCCTCATGGGCGAGCCGATCGAGGTGAGGCTCGGCGAGGACGGGAACGCCAAGGTCACCGGCGGCAATGGACGTGTTCTGCCGGCCTGTATCCGCTATGGCCATGTCTGGGCGTCGCTCGGCGATCCGCAAAAGCCGCTGTTTGCGATCCCCGAGGCCGATCAGCCCGGCCGCCGGCTCGTCGATGTCGGGGTGGTGCGCGTGCGCTGCTCGCCGCTGCGCGCGGTGGAGAACTTCCTGGACATCGCGCATTTTCCGTTCGTCCATACCGACATATTGGGAGCCGAGCCGCACACGGAGGTGCAGAACTACAAGGTCGAGATCCGCGAGGACGACGACGAGGTATGGGCGACCCAGGTGCAGTTCTACCAGCCGCAGGCCGCCAAGTCGGCGCAAGGCGGCATCACCACGCAATACATGTATCGCGTGCCCGCGCCGACCTGCTCGATCCTCTACAAGACCTGCCCGCCGCGCCCGGGTGAATGGGACGTCATCACCCTTTTCGTGCAGCCGCTTGCCGAAGACCTGTGCGACGTCTGGCCATGGATGGCGCTGTTCGACGACGAAACGCCGATGACCGACCTGATCCATTTCCAGCAGACGATCTTCGTCCAGGACCGGTCGATCCTTGAAAACCAGATCCCGGGGCTGCTGCCGCTCGATCCCGGCATGGAGATTCCCACGCGGGCCGACCTGACCTCGGTTGCCTACAGGCGCTGGCTGAAACGCCACGGCTACACCTACGGCGCGCAACTGGTGGCGCAATGAAGCTCTACGACTACGTGCTGTCACCGAGCTGCTACAAGGTGCGCCTGATGGCGGCGCTGACCGGTGTGGCGCTCGACATCCGCCCCGTCGACTTCCATCCCGGCGCCGAGCATCGCGGCCCCGAACTCCTGGCGCTCAACCCGGCGGGCTCGATCCCGATCCTGGAGGATGGCGACCTCGTGCTGACCGAATCCTCGGCCATGCTGGTCTACCTGGCCGCGACGGCGGCGCCGCAATGGCTGGGCAACGATGCGGCCGGGCAGGCGGCGAGCGTCCAGCAATGGCTTTCCTTCTCGCATCGGCTGACCGCCAGCCTGGGAGCGGCGCGCCTGCACGAGATGCTGCTGCGTCCGGGCGATATCGATGCGCTTCGCCGGCAAGGCACGGCGGCCCTACGGGAACTGGAAGCCGGCCTCGTCGAACAGCGCATCCGCGGTCAGCGCTTCCTTGCATCGGACCGGCCGACGGTCGCCGATATCGCCTGCTTTCCCTATGTGGCGCTTGCGCCGGACGGCGGCGTTTCGCTCGATCCCTATCCCGCGATCCGGCTGTGGTCGCGGGCGATCCGCGCCATCGACGGCTTCATCGAGATGCCCGGCATCCACCGGCTGCACGAGCTCAAACCCGAGCCCGTCCCTGAAGGCGGCGAAGCCTGACATGGCGGGTTATCTGTTGAAGAATTGCGCTGCGGTCATCGTCGACGATGGCCACGGTCCGCGCGTCCGTCGCAGTGTCGATGTCTTGACCGACGGCCCGGCGATACGGGCCATCGGCGAAGGCCTCGACAAGGGGGAACTGCCTGTTGGCACCGTCGCGCAGGACGCCACCGGCTGGTTCGTCTATCCCGGCCTCGTCAACACCCATCATCACTTCTTTCAATGCTTCGTGCGCAACCGCGCCGACCTGGACTGGACGAAGCTGTCGGTCATCGAATGGCTCGACCGCATCTACCCCATTTTCTCGCGGCTGACCGAGGAATGCTTCTACCACGCGTCGGTCACGGCGATGGCGGAGTTGATAAAGCACGGCTGCACGACGGCTTTCGACCACCAATACTGTTTTCCGCGGCACGCCGGCAAACGGCTGATCGACCGGCAGTTCGAAGCGGCCGAACTGCTCGGCATGCGCTTCCATGCCGGACGGGGCGGCAACACGCTGCCGAAATCGGAAGGCTCGACCATCCCCGACGCCATGCTGGAAACGACGGACGAGTTCATCGCCGACTGCGCCCGGCTGATCGACGCCTATCATGATGCCGGTCGCTTCGGCATGCGCCAGGTCGTCGTCGCGCCCTGCCAGCCGGTCAACTGCTATCGCGACACATTCGTGGAATCGGTGGCGTTGGCGCGCGACCGCAACGTGCGCATGCACACTCATGTCGGCGAGGGCGAAAGCCCGGTCATGCAGGCCCGTCACGGCCTGCGCACGGTCGACTATTGCGCCGAGATCGGCTTCTGCGGGCCGGATGCCTTCTATGCCCATTGCTGGGAGCTGACCCACGACGAGCTGCGCAAGATGGCGAGCGGCACCGGCGTCTCGCATTGCCCCGAGCCGGTCTACCTCGTCGGCGCCGAGATCACCGACATACCGGCGATGTCGGCCCTTGGGCTCAGTGTCGGACTGGGCTGCGACGGTGCCGCCTCGAACGACAATTCCAACCTGATGCACTGCATCCATTCCGCCTACATGCTGCAATGCCTGGCGGCGTCGACGCGCGACCATCCGGTGCCGCCGCCGGCCGACTTCCTCGGCTATGCGACGACCGGGGGCGCGGCGCTGCTCGGGCGCGGCGACATCGGCAGGCTGGCGCCCGGCATGGCCGCCGACCTCTTCGCCATCGACACCCGGCGCATGGACTATGTCGGCACGCGGCATGATCCGCTGAGCCTGCTGGCCAAGGTGGGCATCGGCGCGCCGACCGACATGACCATGATCAACGGCCGGGTCGTTTGGGCCAAGGGAGAATTCCCGGGGCTCGACGAGGCCAGGCTGTTCGCGCAAGCCGAGGCTGCGCTCGCGACCGTGCAATTCTAGCAACCAAAACCAAAAGCAAGGGGAACCGACATGCTGATAAATCTTAGCCGCAGAACATTGATGAAGGGCGCCGCCGCTTCCGGCCTCGTTGCCGCGGTGGGCAGCCGCGCGCTTGCCGCCGACGAGCCGCTGGGCATCGCGTTGGTGGTCCCGTCGCCGGTCGGCGATGTCGGCTGGGGCCGCGCGCTCGCCGACGGGCTCGAGCCGGTGAAGGCAGCTTATGGCGACAAGGTGAAGGTCACCATCATCGAGAACATACAGGAGGGACCCGACGCCGACCGCATCATGAACAAGGCGGTCGCCGACGGGAACAAGTTCCTCATCGCCGGCTCCTTCGGATACCAGAATGGCGCCCTGCAGATCGCGAGGCGCAATCCCGACGTCACCGTGCTGCATGCTTCCGGTTTCCAGGTGGCGCCGAACTTCTCGCCCTTCGCGGCCCAATATTCGCAGGGCACCTATCTGATGGGCATGGCGGCAGCCGCGCTTTCGAAGACCGGCAAGCTCGGTTCCGTCTCCGCCTTCGCCATTCCCGAGCTGATCACCTCCATCAATGCCTTCACCTTGGGCGCGCAGGCGGTGAAGCCCGATGTCGAGGTTTCGGTCGTATGGGTCAACTCCTGGTTCGACCCGGCCAAGGAGCAGGAAGCCGCCAAGGCGCTGCTGGCGCAGAAATGCGACGTCATCTTCTCCAACGCGCAGGACACGCCGTCCGTCGTTTCGGCCTGCGAGGAGGCCGGCATCCCCGCCTTCAACCTCAACTCGTCGATGAAGAAATATGCGCCCAAGACCTATCTCGGCTGCGTGGCGACCGACTGGTCGCCCTTCTTCAAGGCCTCGGTCGACGCCCACCTCGCCGGCACCTTCAAGGGCGGCAACGCTTTCCTGGGCGTCGGCGACAAGGTTGTCGAGGTCGTTGACTGGAACCCGGGCATCCCTGCCGACACGATGGCCAAGATCAAGGCGGTTGAAGCCAAGATCGCCGACGGCAGCTTCTCGCCCTTTACCGGTCCGATCGCCAAGGCCGACGGCAGCGAGGGCGTCCCTGCCGGCAAGACGATGACCGAGGCCGAGATCGTCGCCATGGACTGGCACGTCAAGGGTGTCACCACGCCGCTGCCCAAGTAACCATGACCGCCCCGCTTCTGTCGCTACGCGGCATCTCCAAGAGCTACGGCCAGATCCATGCCAATCGAGACATCGATCTGGACGTGGCTCCGCGCTCGATCCATGCGATCCTCGGAGAGAACGGGGCGGGCAAGTCGACGCTGATGAAGCTGATCTACGGCGTCGAGCAGCCCGACGCGGGATCGGCGAGCTGGAAAGGAGAACCCTTGGCCCTCGCGTCTCCGGCGGATGCGAGGCGCAAGGGGATCGGCATGGTCTTCCAGCATTTCTCCTTGTTCGAGACGCTGACGGTCGTCGAGAACATCCGGCTGGTCGTGCCAGGGGCCAAATCGGATCTTGCGCAAGGCATCCACAAGCTCGGCCGCGACTTCGGCCTGGAGGTGGATCCGCTCGCCCATGTGCATGCGCTTTCGGTTGGAGAGCGGCAGCGGGTGGAAATCATCCGCTGCCTGATGACCCGACCGGAGCTCCTGATCCTCGACGAGCCGACTTCCGTCCTGCCGCCGCAATCCGTGGACAAGCTGTTCGAGACGTTGCGGCGGCTGCGCGACGGCGGCGTCTCCATCCTGTTCATCTCGCACAAGCTAGAGGAGATCCGCGCGGTCTGCGACCGTGCGACCATCCTGCGCGGCGGGCGCATCACCGGCCACGTGGATCCGCGCGACCACGACGCGCACGACCTCGCCCGCATGATGATCGGCCGCGACATGCCGCAGCCCATGCCGGCGGTTGCCCATTCCGGCGGAGAGAAGCGCCTTGAAATCATCGGCCTCGACCATCGGCCCGACGATCCCTTCGCCGTGACGCTTTCCGACGTCAGCCTGACGGTCCGGGCAGGCGAGATCCTCGGTATCGCCGGCATATCGGGCAACGGCCAGAGCGAACTCGCGGCGCTGATCTCGGGCGAGACAGTGCTGCCGCGGGAAAAGTCCCAGCGTATCTTCATGATGGGCAAGGACGTCGGCGTGCTCGATGCGGCCGCCCGCCGCCGGCTGGGTTTCGCCTTCGTTCCCGAGGAACGGCTGGGCCGCGGCGCGGTGCCGGAAATGTCGCTCGTCCTCAACAGCCTTCTGACCGCCCATCCCTCCGGCCTCCTGAAACGCGGGCTGGTCGACACGCCCCGGGCGAAAGCTTTCACCGAAGACTGCATCCGGCAGTATGACGTACGCACGCCGGGCTCCGAAACGGAGGCTGGGGCGCTTTCGGGCGGCAATCTGCAAAAGTTCATTGTCGGCCGCGAGATCATGCTGTCGCCGAAATTGCTGTTCGTGGCGCAGCCCACATGGGGCGTGGACATCGGCGCCGCGGCCGCCATCCGCCGGCGCCTCGTCGCCCTGCGCAACGAAGGCATGGGCATTCTCGTCATCTCGGAGGAACTGGAGGAGCTTTTCGAGCTCTGCGATTCCATCCAGGTGATCCATCAGGGCCGGCTCAGTCCGCCGCTGGTGACGCGCGACACCAGACCCGAGGAGATCGGCCGCTATATGATCGGTGCGCATACGACCGCCGAAAAGGTCCCCGCATGAGCGCTCTGTCCCTGCGGTTCCTTCCCGTTCTGGTTCGCCGCGAACATGCCTCGCTTGCAATCAAGCTGCTTGCCCCGCCCGTGGCGCTGGGCCTTGCGACACTGCTCAATCTCGGGCTCTACCTGCTGATGGGCCGCGATCCGGCAGCCGTTTTCCGCGCGATGCTGCTCGAACCTTTCCTGTCCTGGGCTTCGTTCTCGGAGGTCCTGCTGAAGATGGGGCCGCTGCTGCTCATCGCACAGGGGCTTGCGATCGGCTTTCGCGCCAAGGTCTTCAACATCGGCGCCGAGGGCCAATTCATCCTCGGCGCGATCTTCGCGTCGGCCATTCCCATCTGGCTCCCGCAGGCGACGGGGCAGTGGATCTGGCCTTCGATGCTCGTCCTCGGTGCGCTGGGCGGCGCGTTTTGGGCTTCGCTCACGGCGTTCTGGCGCGTGCGGCTCAATGCGAACGAGATTCTCGTATCGCTGATGCTGGCGCTCGTTGCCGCGCAACTGCTCAACTACCTGCTTCTCGGCCCGTGGAAGGATCCCGCCGGCTTCAACTTCCCGCAGTCGGTCATGTTCCAGTACGACGCGATGGTGCCGATCCTGATCCCCGGCACCCGCGTCAATGTCTCGCTGCTTATCGCCTGCGCGCTGTCCCTCGCGGCCTGGCTGTTCATGCAGAAGAGTTTCGCGGGCTACAAACTGCAGGTCGGCGGCCTCGCGCCACGGGCGGCCGGATACGCCGGCTTCAACGAAGGCCGCGCAATCTGGATCTCCCTTCTCATCGGCGGCTTCGCGGCCGGCCTCGCCGGGGCGGCCGAGGTGGCCGGGCCGCTCGGCCAGTTGCAGCGCTCCATTTCAACCGGTTACGGCTATGCGGCCATCATCGTCGCTTATCTCGGTGGACTTCATCCGATAGGCATCGTTTTTTCCGCGCTGCTCATGGCGGCCCTCTATATCGGCGGCGACAACGCCATGGTGTCGGCAAATCTGCCGGTCGCCGCGGTCCGGGTCTTCCAGGGCAGCCTGCTGCTCGCCTATCTCGTCGCCATCGCCTTCGTCCGCTACCGGCTCGAATGGCGCCATGCCGCCCAAGGAAGCGCTCCATGAATGCCCTCGAGTTCATCATCGCCGGAATGCTGGCGGCGGCCACGCCGTTCCTTTTGGCGGCGCTCGGCGAAATGGTGGCCGAGCGGGCCGGCGTCCTCAATCTCGGCGTGGAGGGAATGATGGCCTTGGGAGCGGTCATCGCCTTCATCATCGTCTATCACGGCGGCGGCCACCTCCTGGGTTTCCTCGCCGCGGGCCTCGCAAGTGCTGCTCTTTCCCTTGTCTTTGCCGTCATCGCGCTGGGGTTCCGCGCGAACCAGGTCGCGGTGGGACTCGCCATCGGCATACTCGGCCAGGGCCTCTCGGCACTGTTCGGCAAGACCTATGAGAGCCTCACGGTCAAAGGCCTTCCGAAGCTTTCATTGCCCTGGCTTTCAGATCTCCCGGTCATCGGCGGCCTGTTCGCTCAGGACGTCGTCGTGTGGCTCTCGCTGGCTGCCACCGTCGCCATCTGGGCAATATTCGCCTTCACTAAGACCGGCCTCGTCGTTCGCGCCGTCGGCGAGAATCCCAAGGCGGCCCATGCGCTCGGCTATCCGGTGATCGCCGTGCGCTTCGCCGCTGTCGCCTTCGGCGGCGTGTTGGCGGGTTTCGCCGGCGCCTACGCGGCCGTGGTCTACACGCCGCTGTGGGCCGATGGCATGATTGCCGGGCGCGGCTGGATCGCGATCGCGCTTGTCGTTTTCGGCACCTGGCTCACCAGCCGTATCTTTCTCGGCGCCTGCCTCTTCGGCGCCGTCTCCCTGGCAAGCCTGGCGGCCCAGGCGACCGGATTGGACGTCAATTCGCAACTTCTATCGAGCCTGCCCTATATCGTGACAATCGTCGTGCTGGGCATCATTTCTTCGAACCGGCGTCTGCTCAAGCTCAACGGCGTGGCTTCGCTCGGAGAGCCTTTCGAACAATAGTGTCGCTCGCCGTCCAAGCGCGTCATAACCCGACAAGCAGCTCTGACAGGCGAGGCTTGCGGGTTCAATCTGGCCTTTCGGTCGAACTCGCCGTTCAACGAGCCATAAGAACCGCCAGCCCCGGATCCTCGATCATGGACTTGGTCACGCCGCCGAAAATCCGCTCGCGCAGCCGGGAATGACCGTAAGCCCCCATGACCACGAACTCGGCGCCGGTGTCGGTCGCATGCTGGCGAAGAACGTCGGCGACAGAATGGCCCGAGCTCGGCAGGCGATCCACCGCGACCTTCACGCCATGTCGAGAGAGATAGGCCGCCAGATCCGCTCCCGGCTCCGCGCCATGATGCCGTTCGTCTTCGATCGGATCGATCATGGCGATGCGGACCTCATCGGCGGATGACAGGATGTCGAGCGCCTCCCGCACGGCGCGCGAGGCTTCCAGGCTGGCGTCCCACGCGACAAGGACGCGTTTCGGTTTCAATGTCGCGCGCGCTCGCTCCGGGACCAGCAGGATAGGCTTCCCGGACGAGAACAGGCTGCCCGCAAGGACCTTATCCTTGAGCAAGCCGCTTGCGAGCATCTCCGGTCCGACGATGGTTAGGTCGGCATAGCGGGCTCGCCGACCAATGATCTCATCCGTCCAGGACTGCTCCGGATATTCGCTGCTGAGGTCGGCCGATACGGAGCTTTCCGACAGCATCTTGGATACAACCGAGCTGCGCTTCTCCAGGGTTTCCATTTCGGCTTCGCGCTCTGCGAGCCAGGCCGGCGAGACCACCGCTGCGTATTCTCCGCCTGACGGAGGCGCCGCGATGAGCACGACAAGCACGGAGAGATGCGCGTCGATTTCCTCGCACAGGCCGGCCGCGAGCCTCAGATCCCCGTCTCCGTGATCGGGCCCTGTAACCGTGAGCAACGTCTTGAATGGCATGGCGGCCGCTCCTTGGTTCGGAAGGTTCACACGGAATGCAGCCTTAGCGAGCCGGTTGGAATCCTTCCTTGCGCTAAATCAAATCGCCCCTCGCAGGATTGATCCCGGTCAACGTGCGCGCGCATCGCATGGCTTAACCTGAAATCGATGGCTGGAGGCTGATCAATGAGATTCCGGACGACGATTGGTCTTTTCGCGCTGACGCTGAGCGTCGCGGCGGCGCAGGAGATGAGCAATGGACAGCAGGAATATCTGAATTCCTGCGCGGTCTGCCACGGCGTGGACGGCAAGGGCGACGGGCCCTTGGCTGATGAACTGCGCAAGCGCCCCGCCGATCTGACGACGCTGACGAAACGCAATGGCGGGGAATTTCCCTACTGGCGGGTCTACGCCACGATCGACGGTCGCGGTCTCGTCCCGGCGCATGGCGAGCGCGACATGCCGGTGTGGGGCAACCAGTTCCTGCCTGACGACGTGAAGAAGTACGGTCCCTATGGCGGGGAGGCCGTGACCACGGAACGCATTCAAAACCTCACAGGTTATGTCCAGACGCTTCAGCGTTAGCGGATCCCGCGAGACTTCGGTCGGCGGGGCCGAGTGAGGATGCAACCAAAGGCCAAGGACATACCCAATGATCACCGATAACCAGGATGTCGTGGTCGAGATGTTGAAGAACCCTGCCAGCTATGGCGAGGTTGGTCCGGTCGAGACGATCGAAACGCACATTTCCCGGATCTTCCTCGTCGGGCAGCGCGCGTTCAAGATGAAGCGGGCGGTCAAGCTGCCCTATGTCGATTTTTCGACGCCGGCGTTGCGGCTCGCCGCGTGCGAGAGGGAAGTGGAGCTGAACTCCAGAACAGCGCCCGGCCTCTATCTCGATGTCCACCGCATCACGCGCACGGGAACCCGGCTTGCCCTGGATGAGGCGGGGGAACTGGTCGACGCCGTCATCGAGATGGTCCGCTTCGACCAGTCGAAGCTCCTCGATCGCATGGCCGCGGCGGGGGAGCTGACATCCGCGCTGATGACAGGCGTGGCCCGCATGATCGCGCACTATCACCGCGGCGCCGAAGCGATCCATGCCGGCAGCGGGTCGGCGAATATCGGCGGCGTTCTCGAAATCAATGCGGCCGGATTTGCGACAAGCCATGTGTTCGACGGAAATGAGATCGAAACGCTCAACGCGGCGCTTCGCGACGCCCTCGCCCGCCATGCCGGCCTGCTCGACCGGCGCGAGGCGGCAGGCCGCGTCCGCCGCTGCCATGGCGACCTGCATCTGCGCAACATCTGCGTCTTCGATGGCGAGCCTCGCCTGTTCGACTGCATCGAGTTCAACGATCAGATCGCCACCGTCGATGTCCTCTACGATCTCGCATTCCTGCTGATGGATCTGTGGCATCGCGGGTTTCCGCAATTCGCCAATCTGGTGATGAACCGCTATCTCGACGACGCCGATGACGAGGACGGCTTCATGCTCCTGCCTTTCTTCATGGCGGTGCGGGCGGCGGTGCGCGCGCACGTCACCGCGACGCAGGTCGAGGAGGGCAGCCAGGATTCGACAAAGCTGATTGCCGAAGCGCGGTCTTATTTCCAACTCGCGCAAGCCCTGCTTGCCGAAACGCCGCCTCGGCTCGTGGCAATCGGCGGCTTGAGCGGCTCGGGCAAGACGACGGTCGCCGAGGCGCTCGCCGCTCGGGTCGGCGCGCCGCCCGGCGCCCGGATCGTCGAGAGCGACCGCATCCGCAAGGCCATGCATGGCGTGGCGGCCGAAACGAGGCTGCCGGACAAGGCCTACCGGCCCGGCGTATCGGAACGCGTCTACCGCCAGATAGCCTGGCTCGCGGAGCTTATCCTTGTCGAAGGCGGCTGCGTCGTCGCCGACGCGGTCTTCGACAGGCCGGAGGATCGCGACAGGGTTGAGCGCACAGCGAAAGGGACAAAGGTCCCGTTCGCCGGATTTTGGCTGGCGGCAGATCCGTCGGTGCTTTGGCGCCGGGTCAGCGAGCGCAAGGGCAGCCCCTCCGATGCCACGGTCGACATCCTTTCGCGGCAATTGCAGCGCGATGCCGGTCCGATGACCTGGCGCAAGATCGAGGCCAACCGCGAGGTGGCCGAAATCACGGCCGAGATGGCGGCGTCGATCGAGGGCGCTGCTTCATCCGCGTTCGGCTTCAGGAAGACCGGATCATAAAGCTGTCACCCGCTTAAGAGCAATTCCAGGAAAAGTGTGCGCGGTTTTCCGTCAGAAATTGCGTCAAAACAAGGAGATAGAGCGTTTCGCCGTTTCCGTGAAACGGTGAAGTGCTCTAGCTGACTTCCAGCGTCGCCAGGGACAGGCCGGGCTCGCTCGGGTGGTGCGCGACCGAGAATCCGAACTCCCGGCACATCGTGAGCATCTTGCTGTTTTCGTTGAGGATCGTGCCCTCGATGCGGCTTATGCGTTCGGCCCTCGCATAGTCGATGACCTGTTTCAGCAGATCCCATCCCAGGCCATGGCCTTGCAGGTCCGATCGCACGAGCAGCGCATATTCACCGCTCCTGTGATCGGGGTCGCAGGAAAGCCGGCCGATACCCGCCAGCGCTCCCGTGTCCTTTTCAAGCGCGACAAAGGCGATGTCGCGGTCGTAGTCGAGCTGCGTAAGCCGCTTGAGCATCTGGTCGGGGAAGTTCTTCCGCAGCGACAGGAAGCGCAGTCTGAGGTCGTCGGGGGAAATCCTCGCCAGGAACGCGGGATAAAGCGCCACGTCCGCCGGCATGATCGGCCGGATGTGAAAGGTCATGCCGTCCGACTGGAAATCGCGGCTCCATCCCGATGGATAAGGCCTTATGGCAAGTGCCGGGTTCGGCGCCGGCTCATCCACCCGTCGCGGGTCGATCTCGATACGGGCATCAAGCGCAACCACGCCTTCGGCATCAGCCAGCAGCGGGTTGATGTCGAGGGAGACAAGGCAGGGGAAGTCGACGATCATTTGCGACAGGCCGTTCAGCGCGGCGATGATCGCGCCCCGGTTGGCCGGCTTGCGATCGCGATAGCCGGCAAGCAGGCGGCCTATCCTGGTCGCGTCGATCGCGTCTGCGGCCAGCACGTCGTCAAGCGGCGGCAGGGCGATCGCGGTATCGTTCACAACCTCGACGGCCGTGCCGCCGGCGCCAAACAGAATGACCGGGCCGAACATCGGGTCCAGGTTCATGCCCAGGATGAGCTCCTGCGCGTGCTTGCGCGCGACCATGGCTTGCACCGTGTAGCCGTCCGCCTTCACCTGCGGCGACCGCGTGCGCAGGCGTGTCTCGATCGACCGGGCGGCCTCCGCGGCCTTGTCGGCGGTCGTGATATCGAGGACCACGCCGCCGACATCCGACTTGTGCGAGACCAACTTCGACAACAATTTGACCACCACTGCCTGCGAGCCTTCGAGAAGCTCGCCGGCCGCCTGCGCCACTTCCGCGACGGAGCCGGCGACGATGGTTCGCGGCACGGGGATGCCGTAGGCTTCTATCGCGGCTTTTGCTTCCGGTTCCGTCAGCATGCGCCGCCCTTCGGCGGCCACCTGCCTAAAGATGGCGTGCGCCGATGCCTTGCCATCGGCCTGGTCGCCACCCTGGCTCGAGGGAGTCCGCAGAAGCGCCCGCTGGGCTCGCGACCATTCGCCGAGATAGGACGCCGCGATCGCCGCGTCCTCCGGCGTCTCGAAGCTCGCGATGCCGGCTTCCGTCAGGACGCGCCGGCCTTCGCGCGCGGTATGCTCGCCGAGCCAGCACGCGAGAAGCGGTTTTCCGCCGATCTCGCCCTCGTCGCCAAGCTCGGCGACCTTCCTGGCCGCGTCCGGCGAGGAACCGAGCCCGGTGGGGCAATTCATGACCAGGATAACGTCCGTCCCCGGATCCGCCGCCAGGGCTTCGAGCGCCGCCCCGTAGCGCTCCGGCGCGGCGTCACCGACGATGTCGATCGGGTTCGCATGCGACCAGGTCGGCGGCAGCGCACGGTCGAGCCGCTCGATCGTCGAGGGCGCAAGTTCAGCCAGCTCGCCTCCACGGTCGACGATCTTGTCGACGGCAAGCACGCCGGCCCCGCCGCCGTTGGTGACGATGCCGACCCGTGCCCGCTCGAGGGGAGCGTGACGGGCGACCGTCTCGGCGGCATCGAGCAATTCGGCGAGATCATCCACACGCAGCACCCCTGCCCTGCGCAAGGCGGCGTCGACCACCCTGTCGGCGCCCGAAAGCGCGCCGGTATGAGTCGCGGCCGCCTTGGCCGCCTGCTCATGCCGGCCGGGCTTGATCGCGATGACCGGCTTGAGGCGCGCCGCCGCCCGCGCGGCCGACATGAACTTGCGCGGGTTGGGTATGGTTTCGAGATACATCACGATGGCGCGCGTATGGAAATCGCCCGCCAACATGTCGAGGCAGTCGCCGACATCGACGTCCGCCATGTCGCCGAGGGAGATGATCCGGGAAAAGCCGACATTGTTCTCGGCCGCCCAGTCGATCAGCGACGTGGCGATGGCGCCGGACTGCGAGATCAGCGCAATGTTCCCGGGCCGCGCAGCCATATGGGCGAAACCGGCGTTGAGCTTCGCCGGGGGAACCATCAGCCCGACAGTGTTCGGGCCGATGATGCGCATGAGCGAGGGCCTGGCCGCATCGAGCACCGCCTGGCGCAGACCATTGGCGTGATTGAGCCCCGCCGTGATGACGACGGCAGCTCGCGTCCCCTTTTCGCCCAGTTCCCGCACGATGCCGGGCACAGTCTCGGGAGGGGTCACGATCACAGCAAGATCGGGAACCCCTGGCAGATCGGCAACCCTGCCGTAGCAGCGGTGGCCGGCAACCTGCGCATATTTGGGATTGACCGGCCAGACCTCCCCCTCGAAGCCGCCGCCGACGATGTTGTCGAAGACAACGCGGCCGACCGAGCCAACGCGCTCGGTCGCGCCGACGACAACGACGGATTTCGGTGAGACCGCGTATTCAAGATTTCGGATAGTCATTCTGGAGAACTCCTTGCCGCCACATTCACCGAAGGCGCCTGGCATTCATTGCGCTGGATCAAAGCGTCATCCGACCCCCGCGGCTAGCTACTGCCCTCAACCTGTCCCTGCTGGCGAAGATCGCCATGGAAGGAGAATCCGATGAGCTATTATTTCAGCAAGAGCCTGGACATGCCGTTCGCCGCGGCGATCGAACACGTCACCAAAAAGCTTGCCGGCAAGGGCTTCGGCATCCTGACGAGGATCGATGTCCAGCACACGATGAAGGTCAAGCTGGGCGTCGACTTCAAGCCATACATGATCCTCGGCGCCTGCAATCCGCATTTCGCATGGCGCGCGCTGCAGGCCGAGGACAAGATCGGCGCGGTGCTGCCCTGCAACGTGATCGTGACCGAGGCCGCCCCCGGCAAGGCCGAGGTAGCGGCGGTCGATCCGACGGCCGCGATGGGAGCGATCGACAACCCGCAACTCGCCGAGACGGTAAAGGATGTCCGGCTGCTGCTGCGGGAAATGATCGAGGAACTTTGACGGCCGCCATGAATGAAACCGTGCTGCGGCGTGCGCTGCTGATCATCGCCGTTCTCGGCCTGGCGCTCGGGCTGGGCGTCTGGCGATATGGCATCGACATCGCCTCGCCCGATGCGATCTGGACAGCGGCGACGCTGCCCGTCGTGGCGGCGCTTGCCATCTCGATCTTGCGGGATTTCTGGATCGGCCGGATCGGCGTCGATGCCATCGCGCTGGTTTCGATGTCGGCGGCGCTGCTGCTTGGGCAGGCCTTGGCGGCGGTGGTCGTCGCCATCATGTATGCCGGCGGCACGGTGCTCGAAGATCTGGCGCGCGGCCGGGCGGAGCGGAATCTCAGGGCTCTGACCGACAGGGCGCCGCGTGTGGCGCACCGGAAATCCGCACATGGCACCGAGACCGTCGCGATCGACCAGGTGGCCGTCGGCGACGAGCTTCTGGTGCGCGCCGGCGAATTGCTGCCCGTGGACGGCATCCTGATCGACGCCTCGGCCCAACTCGATGAGTCGACCGTCACCGGAGAGCCCCTGCCGGAGCGGCGCGGCGCCGGCGACGCATTGCGCAGCGGCACCGTCAATGCCGGCGAGGCCTTTGTCATGCGAGCCTCCGCCGTCGCCGACAAAAGCACCTACGCCGCGATCGTGCGCATGGTCGCCGCCGCGCAGACCGCCAAGGCGCCGTTCATACGCATTGCCGACCGTTTTGCCCTGCTCTTGCTTCCCGCCACGCTGCTGATTGCCGGCATCGCCTGGTACCTTTCCGATGATCCGATCCGCGCCCTCGCCGTCCTGGTGGTCGCGACGCCCTGCCCGCTGATCCTCGCGGCGCCCGTTGCATTCATCGGCGGCGTGTCGCGCGCCGCCCGCGCCGGCATCCTCATGAAGGGCAGCGCGGCGCTGGAGGCGCTCGCCCAGATACGCACCGCGATCTTCGACAAGACGGGGACCCTGACGCTCGGCGGGGCCGAGCTGATCGAGATCGACGTCGCTCCGGGCCAGGGAACCGATGGACCGCTGCGGCTGCTCGCCTCGCTTGAACAGGCTTCGCATCACGTCCTTGCGGATTCGATTGTTCGCATTGCCCGCCATGGGAACCTTTTGCTTTCCCAACCCTGTGACGTCCGCGAGCATCGGGGAGAAGGCCTTGAAGGTCAGGTGGACGGGATATCTGTCGTGGCCGGGTCGAGGCCGCTTGTTCTTGGAAACGGGCCGTTGCCCAACTGGGCGGAGAGCGGAGAGAGCCGGTACCGCGACACGCAGGTGCTCAGGGTGTTTGTGACCATCGATGGCCGGCTTGCCGCTGTTTTCACATTCGGAGACGCCATACGCGAGGATGCTCTCGGCACTGTCGAGGCTTTGCGTTCGGCCGGCATCACCCGGATAGTCATGCTGACCGGCGATGACGGCGCGGCGGCCGAAAAGGTCTCCGCTTCGCTCCATCTCGATGCCGTCTTTGCCGACGCCACGCCGGCCGACAAGGTTGGAACAGTCGAGGCCGAGAAGGCGACGGCGCCGACGATGATGGTCGGCGACGGCATCAACGATGCCCCTGCCCTTGCCGCGGCGACCGTAGGCGTTGCCATGGGAGCCCGCGGCGGGACAGCCTCGTCGGAGGCAGCGGACGTGGTTGTGCTGACCGACAGGCTGCAACCTGTCGCCGAAGCATTGCGTATCGCCAGGCGCACGCGCGGGATCGCCCTGCAGAGCATCATCGTCGGGCTGGCGCTCTCGGGCGCGGCGATGATCGCGGCCGCCATGGGGCATATAACGCCGGTGGCGGGAGCACTGCTGCAAGAGGGCATAGATGTCGCCGTCATCGTCAATGCGCTGCGTGCCCTTGGCGACGGGCGTCTCGAGCACAGTCCAACCAGGAGGAGGTCATGACGCAGGAGAACCTGGTGGTTTGCACCAAATGCGGCGTGGTCAACCGCCTGCCGCCGAACCGAAACAGCGCCGAAGCGCAATGCGGAAAATGCGGCGCCCGGCTGTTTTCCGGAGTTCCGCAGGACATCGACGCTGCGAACTTCGACCGTCAGATCGGCCGCGGCAGCTTGCCCGTCCTCGTCGACGTCTGGGCTCCATGGTGCGGTCCCTGCAAGATGATGGCGCCAGCCTATGAGGCTGCCGCCAAGGCGCTGGAGCCGCACATCCGTCTGGTCAAGCTCAATTCCGACAAGGAGCAGGCCGTCGCGGCGAGGCTGGGCATTCGCGGCATTCCAACCATGATCCTGTTTCACCGCCAACGGGAAATCGCACGCGTATCGGGGGCAATGAGCACCGGCCAGATCGTCAATTGGGTTCGCGGCCATGTGCCGACGGGCACCAGTTGAGCCGCGAGCCGAAGCCCGTTTTGACTCTGATCAAGGTGACATCCGGCCGCCGCGATAGGAATGGCCTCGAAGGAGTTCGCCATGACCAGCTTGCACGACCTCACCCCCAGATTCAGGTGCATCCGCCTGCTTCTCGCACGCGAAAAAGGTCATCCCGAAGGGGACCGCGAAGAGGGCTACGATGTGCTGGCGCCGCTCACCGACGAAGGACGGCTGGATGCGGAGGAGTGGAAATCGCACAAGGGCTTCTGTCGCGTCCGCCGCTTCCGCACCGGCGAGGACGATCTTGTCGGCCGCTTGCGGCGCAAGCCAGGCGGCCAATGGTATTTCGACTACGCCGAGGGCGATCGTGACGACGAGGTCGGTTTTCATCTCGGCGAGGAGCGCTTCGTCACCGGCGAGTACGTCTCGATCAAGCGCAATGGGGCCATGCACACCTACCAGGTGGCCCGCGTCGAGCAGCCATAGCACGGCCCCCGCAGGTGACCGGAGGAAGCCATGTCGCGCCGCGTCCTCGTTCTCGTCGGTCACCCCGACCCACCCTGACCGACTCTGCCGGCCAGGAACGAACAGGCTGAAGCAGATAAGACGGCCGTACGAACGCGCGCTCCAAGACCGTCACGGCTTAAGGACGGCGGCGCCACTCAGCCTACCCATGCGCAAATCATCCAGCGCCTGGTTTGCCCGTTCCAGCGGATAGACTTTGGTATGCGTGCGCACCCGGGCCTGCCTCGCTATCGGGAAGAATTCCTCGGCGTCACGACGGGTCAGGTTGGCGACCGACACCAATTCTCTTTCTTCCCACAGAAGCTTGTAGGGCATCGATGGAATGTCGCTCATGTGGATGCCGCCGCAGACCACCCGGCCGCCCTTGCGGACAGCCCGTAACGCCGCCGGCACAAGGTCGCCGACCGGAGCGAAAATGATCGCGGCGTCAAGCTCGGCCGGAGGCAATTCATCGGACGCGCCTGCCCAGGCGACGCCCAAGGAGCGCGCGAATTCCTGTGCCTGGATGTCGCCAGGCCGGGTGAAGGCAAAGAGCTCACGTCCCTGCCAGATCGCCACCTGGGTGATGATATGCGCGGCGGCGCCGAAGCCGTAGATGCCCAGTCGGCGGCCATCGCCGGCCTTTTTGAGGCAGCGCCAGCCGATCAGACCAGCGCACAGGAGCGGTGCCAGCGACACCGGATCGGCGGCGGCATCGAGCTCGAAGGCGAAATGCTCATCGGCAACGACATGACTGGCGAAGCCGCCGTCGCGCGTGTAGCCGGTGAAGAGCGGCTGGTCGCAGAGGTTCTCGGCGCCGGCGTTGCAATAGGGGCAATGTCCGCACGTGTGCCCCAGCCATGGAACGCCTACCCTCTGCCCGAGCCGGGATCGCGACACGCCTTCACCGACAAGATCGACGATGCCGACGATTTCGTGGCCCGGCACGAGCGGCAGCTTCGGCCATGGCAAGTCACCGTCCACGACGTGCAGGTCGGTGCGGCATACCGCGCATGCCTCCACCTTGAGCCTGATCTCGCCCGCCGCCGGCAAGGGATCCGGGCGGTCGACGAGGTTCAAAAGCGTGCCGGGCTTTTCCAGCACCATTGCCTTCATCACGCTTCCCCAGGTTTCTCAAAGATAGAAGGAGAACAGACAGGCTTCCGTTCCGCACCAAGAATGGAAACGCACCGGATTGGCCCTCTGATCCTTACCGGGTACGCCGGGCACGACCATGCCTTGCCGGGACGCGCTTCCTGGCACGGAGCATTTCGAAATAAAGGCCTGCGGCGGCAAGATAGGCTAGGCCGAGTATTCCGGTCCAGATTTCAATCATATCGGAGGTCATGGTCGGTTTCCCTTGGCTGGCTCCGACCAAACAATGCCGGGTCAAATCATGCCAGCCTTGATCGTGGTCAATCGCGGACCCAGTTGACGCAGGGACCAGGCGGCCTGTCCCGGGTCGCACTAAGTAGTTTCCCGTAGGGACATAACCGAATTTCGGCATGGCGGGATTTGGGCGATTGCTGTTGTCACAAATTCACTGGGACCACAGCCATGTACGCTCAAGCCTCCGCCAAGATCGAACTGCCGTCCTACCTTCCCCATCAGAGCCCCGCGCCCGTCTTCGAAGGGCCGGCGACGCCGGTAAGCTTCTTCACGGCCGGCGCCGAAATCTATGCCCAGGGCGAGAAGGCCGGCGCCCTCTATCAGGTCGAATTCGGCGCGGTCCGCATCTACCGCCTGCTCGCCGATGGTCGCAGGCAGATCAGCGCGTTCCACCTGGCGGGAGAAACCTTCGGTTTCGAGGCCGACGCCACCCACCACTTCTTCGCTGAGGCGATCAACGCGACTGGTGTCCGGGTCTTCCGCGCTCCGTCGGGCACCGACATGTCGCGCCAGCTCCTGCCTCTGGCGCTCAAAGGCCTGACCCGGGCACAGGAGCATCTCCTGGTGCTCGGCCGCCAGAACGCGATCGAGCGCGTCGCGGCGTTCCTCGTCGAAATGTCGGAGCGTCAGGGCGGGTTGCGGCAGGTGGAGTTGCCAATGTCGCGCAACGACATCGGCGACTATCTGGGCCTCACCATCGAAACCGTGTCGCGGGTCTTCACCCGCCTGAAAGAGAAGGGCGTGATCCGCCTGCTCAGCCTGCGCAGCATTGAAATCCTGAAACGCGACACGCTGCTGGCAATGGGTGAATGAGGCCATTGCGCCAATCCGCGCATCAATCCTGAAAAGGAGTTGAAAATGAAAACCATGCTTACGACCCACACCGGATTTCGCTTCGAAGTGCGTCGGGCGCGTCCCGACGATGAGCCGATCCTCGCTGAGTTCTTCACCCATGTGACACCGGAGGATCTGCGTTTCCGCTTCCTCGGAGCGGTGAAGGAAGTTTCGCACGAGCGGCTGGTGGCGATGACCCGCTCCGACGATCCGCATGTCCATAATTTTCTCGCCTTCTCCACCGACGGAATGCTGATCGCGGTGGCGACCCTCGCCGCGGATCCGGCCGATCGGCGTGGCGAAGTCGCCATCTGCATCCGCGAGGATCGCAAGCATCTCGGCGTCAGCTGGGAATTTCTCGGCTATGTCGCGCGTTATGCCGACGATCATGGCGTAGAGACGATCGAGTCGATCGAGAGCCGCGAAAACCGCGCTGCGATCGAACTCGAGCGCGAGATGGGCTTCATCGTCACGACGGATCCCGACGACCCGACGCTCGTCCTGGTTCAGCGGAAGCTCGGCGCCGCGCTGCCGGGCTAGGGCAATTCCAGGAAAAGTGCGCAGCGGTTTTCCGTCCGGAATTGCGTAAAAACAAGAGGCTGGAGCCAGTTCAGCGGCCCTATCAAACGCTGAACTGTTCTAAGGCGCCTCGCCTTTGTTTTGATGATATCGCCCGGAAACGCCGCCCGCTTCCGGGCGAAATCATTTAGTCTTTGCCTTCGAAGCCGAGCAACTCAGCGGCCACCGCACGCTCCTCGTCGGCGGGAATGACAAGCACGTCGACCAGGGAATCCGGGGCGCTGACCAGTTCCTCGCCCTGCGCGTTCAACTCCTTGTCGAGCGAGACGCCGAGCCATCCCGCGGCTTCGCAGATGCCCTGCCGGATCGCGGGCGCATGCTCGCCGATGCCCGCCGTGAACACCAGGGTGTCGAGCCCGCCTATCGCCGCGGCAAGCGATCCAATCTCGCGCCCGACACGATAGACGAAAAGATCGACGGCGCGCATCGCCGCAGGGTCTTTCGATGCAAGCAGCGTCTGCATGTTTCCCGAGATGCCGGATACGCCCAGCAGACCGGATCGCTGATAGAGCAGCTCGGCAAGTTCGTCCGACGACAGCTTCCGGTCCTGCAGAAGGTGCAGGAGGATACCGGGATCGATCGCGCCGCAACGCGTGCTCATGACAAGGCCGTCAAGCGTCGAGAAGCCCATCGTGGTGGCGTGGCTTACGCCTGCCTTCATCGCGCACAGGCTTGCGCCGCTGCCGAGATGGGCAACGATCGTCCGGCCGCCGGCGGCGGTGCCGTAACGGTTGTGCAGCTCGCTGGCGATATGGCTGTAGGAGAGCCCATGGAAACCGTAGGAGACGATGCCTTGCTCCGCCATCTCGTGCGGCAGGCCATAAAGCCTTGCGTGCTCGGGCCGCGCCGCGTGGAAGGCAGTATCGAAGCAGCCGACCTGCATGGTGCCAGGCAGGAAGCGGCTGGCCAGATCGACGAGCTCCAGGTTGATCGCCTGATGAATCGGGGCGAGCGGCTCGAGCCGGCGCAAGGCACCCAGCGTGCGCTCGTCGAGCGGCGTCGCGCGGGCAAACTCCCGGCCGCCATGCACGATGCGATGCCCGACCCGGCGCACCCGGCGAAGGAGGCCGCGGTCCGCAAGATAGGACGCAACGGCTTCGAACGCCGTGCCGATGGAGATCGGCTGTTCGCCAAGGCTCCTGTCGAATGGCGGCGTCATTGCCGTGGGCGCGACATGGAGCCGGGGCCGCTCGCCGATCGACGAGACGCTGCCCCGCACCAGCAGATGGAGGTCGTCGCGCCATTGGAAGACGGCGAACTTCAGGCTTGATGAGCCGCCATTGAGGATGAGAATTGCATCGGTCATGACCGGCCGGTCCCAGCCGCTTGTGCAAGCCCGATCCTCTCAACCCGGCGCCTCGTCATCGACTACCGCTCCCACTTCCAGCCGAGTATCTCGGGCATGTCCTGCCCGTGCTTGCGGATATAGGCTCCGTGCTCGATCAGCTTGCCTTCCATGGCCTGCCTCAGCTGGATGTGCGCGCCGGCCGGCTCGGGAATGCGGTCGAGCACGCTCAGCACAAGATGATAGCGGTCGAGCCCGTTCAGCACGGTCATATCGAACGGCGTCGTCGTCGTCCCTTCCTCATTGTAGCCGCGCACATGGATGTTGTCGTGATTGGTCCGCCGGTAGGTGAGGCGGTGGATGGTCCACGGATAGCCGTGATAGGCGAAGATGACAGGCTTATCCCTGGTGAACAACGCGTCGAACTCGCGGTCCGACAGCCCGTGCGGGTGATGTTCCTTCGGCTGCAGCGTCATCAGATCGACAATGTTCACCACACGGACCTTGAGGTTGGGAATGTGGCGCCTCAAGATCTGAACGGCGGCCAGCGTTTCGAGCGTCGGCACGTCGCCGGCGCAGGCCATCACCACATCCGGCTCGGCCCCGCCGTCGGTCGATGCCCATTGCCATATGCCGATGCCGGCGCCGCAGTGGACTTTCGCCTCGTCAATGGACAGCCACTGCCAGGAATTTGCCTTGCCGGCGACGATGACATTGATGCGGTTCCATGTCTTAAGCACATGGTTGGTCACGCAAAGCAGGCTGTTGGCGTCCGCCGGCAGGTAGACGCGCACGACATCCGCCTTCTTGTTCAGCGCCACGTCGATGAAGCCTGGATCCTGATGGCTGAAGCCATTGTGCTCCTGCTGCCAGACATGGCTGGACAACAGATAGTTCAGCGAAGCGATCGGCCGCCGCCAGGCGAGCTTGCGGCAGGCGTCCAGCCATTTCGCATGCTGGTTGAACATGGAATCGACTATGTGCGTGAAGGCCTCGTAGCAGGAGAAGAAGCCGTGGCGCCCGGTCAGCAGGTAACCTTCCAGCCAACCCTGGCACGTATGCTCGGATAGAATCTCCATAACCCTGCCCTCCCGCGCCAGATGGACATCCTCGGGAAGGATCTTTTCCATCCAGGCGCGCTCCGTGACCTCGAAGACATCCTGCCACCGGTTCGAGGCCGTCTCGTCGGGCCCGACGATGCGGAAGTTCCTGGCAGCCCTGTTCAACGTCATGACGTCGCGCAGGAAGCGGCCCATGACACGGGTCGACTCTGCCTTGACGCCGCCGGGCCGATCGACCTGGACGGCATGCTCATCCAGGCCTGGGAGCTCGAGAGACCGCCGTAACAGACCGCCATTGGCATGCGGATTGGCGCTCATGCGCCTGTCGCCTTGCGGCGCGGTGGCGCGGATCGCGGCCACGGGCGCGCCGGCGGCATCGAAAAGCTCTTCGGGCCGGTAGCTTCTCATCCACTCCTCGAGCATCCTCAGATGCTCGGGGTTTTCGGCGAGGCCGGAGAGCGGGACCTGGTGGGCGCGCCAGAATCCCTCGGTCTTGAGCCCGTCGACCTCCTTGGGACCGGTCCAGCCCTTCGGGCTTCGCAGCACGATCATCGGCCATTTCGGCCGCGGCTGCGCGGTCTTCGCGCCGCTGCGGGCCGCATCCTGGATCGCCTTGATGCGGTCCAGGGCATCGTCGAGCACGACCGCCATCCGCTCATGCATCAACGCTGGATCGTCACCTTCGACGAACAGCGGCTCGTAACCGTAGCCGATGAACAGCGCACGCAGCTCTTCCTCGGGGATGCGAGCCAGAATGGTAGGATTGGCGATCTTGTAGCCGTTGAGGTGGAGGATCGGCAGCACCGCGCCGTCAAGCGCCGGGTTGAGGAACTTGTTGGAATGCCAGGAGGTGGCGAGCGGCCCGGTTTCCGCCTCACCGTCGCCAACGACGCAGGCGACGACAAGGTCCGGGTTGTCGAAGGCCGCGCCATAAGCGTGCGAGAGCGCGTAGCCAAGCTCCCCGCCTTCATGGATCGAGCCGGGCACATCAGGCGCCGCATGGCTCGGGATGCCGCCAGGAAACGAGAACTGGCGGAAGAGCTTCTTCATTCCGGCCTCGCCCAGCGCGATGTCCGGATTGGTCTCGCTGTAGGTGCCCTCGAGATAGGTGTTCGCCACCATCGCCGGCCCGCCATGGCCGGGACCGCAGACATAGATGACATTGGCATCGCGCTGCCTGATGGCGCGGTTGAGATGCGCATAGATGAAGCTGAGACCCGGCGAGGTCCCCCAGTGGCCGAGCAGCCTTGGCTTGACATGCTCCAGCCGAAGGGGTTCGCGAAGCAGCGGATTGTCGAGCAGGTAGATCTGCCCGATGGTCAGGTAGTTGGCGGCACGCCAGTAGGCATCGATGTCTTGCAGTTCCTGCGCGGACAAGCGATTGGTGCTGGGATGCTCGGTCATTTCCGACTCCTTCGCTGGGTTGAACCGATCCGGATGAAGCACAACGCGTCAAGGCTGCCACCGGTTCATGACCGGTCCATGTCACGACCGGGCGCGCTATCCATCTATCCGGCAAGGAGCCGGCGGGCTTTGATCCATCGCAAAATGGCGAGGCAGGATGAGGGAAACACCGGAACGCGAGGTGGAGCTGCGGCTTCAGCGATCCCCTCGGAAATGGACAGGCCGGCAATCGACGGTCGATCAAGACCTGCCAACGGCCTTCCCGACTTCAAAAGCGCAACGCGCCCATGCCCCAACAGGACTTGGTCCCGGAGGACCTGCCACCGGCAGCTGAACCGATCCGCATCATCCCCTGCGGTTCGCCGTCCATCGGTCGATCTTTTCCTCCTGCAATTTGCGCCAGCGCAAATCGCCGAGGCGTCCGACGAACTAGAAGGGCGCAACGGTCGATGCCGTGGTGAACCAAAGAAAGGACTATTCCGATGAAACTGCCCCTCATTGCCGCGGCGATCGCGTTGCTTTCAATTGCAGGCGCTGCAAATGCCGAAGAACATGTCGTCCAGATGCTGAACAAGGGTGACAAGGGCGCGATGGTCTTCCAGCCCAACTTCGTGCGGGCTGCGCCCGGCGACACGATCAAGTTCGTGCCGACCGACAAGACCCACAATGCCGAGATCATCAATGGAATGCTCCCGGACGGCGCCGAGCCCTTCAAGGGCAAGCCGAGCGAGGAGATCACGGTCACCCTCACCAAGGAAGGTGTCTATGGCGTGAGATGCGCTCCCCACTACGGCATGGGCATGGTGGCGCTGATCGTCGTCGGCAAGCCGGTCAACCTGGCGGCGGCGGAAGCCGTCAAGCAGGTCGGCAAGGCAAAGCCCGTCTTTGCCGAACTATTCGCCGAGGCGACCAAAACCGCTTCGAACTGATCCGACAGAATGGGGGGCTGCTTCCGGCAATGGCGGGCCGGAAGCACAGGCCGGGCGGACCTTGGGAGAGGTCTGACCCGGCCATTTTCGTCTTGAAACTGGGCACGTCGCTGCAAGCGCCCACGAGCGGCCAGTAAGCGCGTCTCACGGACAGCCTGACCGGGAGGTTTGATCTGGCGCAAGGAACAGGGTGCTTCGGGCCGTAGTGTCTTCGAATGATCCTCAATCTTTTCGTCGGCACGATCGTCATCAGCCTGACGGTCCTGATCCACACTTTCGGCCTTATCGCGATCACTTACGTGATGTCCCGACTCGTTGCGCTGTTCCGGATGCACGGGAGGCGCAGCCGGATCATCGCCATGATCACGGTCGTGATGGGACTTTTTGCGGTTATGACGGCGGAAGTCTGGCTATGGGCCGGGATCTACCGGCTGCTCGGAATCTTCAGCGATTTCGAGACCGCGCTCTACTTCTCGACCATCACCTTCTCGACGGTCGGATATGGCGATGTCGTGCCGGCTCATGGCTGGCGCGTGCTGGCGGCCCTGGAAGGGATCAACGGCTTTCTGCTGATCGGCTGGTCGACCGCCTATCTGATCGCGGCCGGCACCCGTGTCGGGCCGTTCAGGGTGGGCGAGCATTTCTGACCCGCGGCCTCAAGCCCATTCAAACTGCTACCGAATGCCTGCCGGTTCCATTGCTGAGGTATTTGTCGAATTTCGCCGCCACCGTGCGGACGAGCGGACGGCTCGCAGGCGGCACGACGAAGTTGTCGCCTTCCAGCCGAAGAAGCTGGCCCGCGCCGCTGATGGCCAGTCGGCTCGCTTCGCAAAGCAGCCTTTGGCCGACATGTCCAAAGCGTTCGACAAGCTCTACCGCCGAGAAGGCGAAGCTGCACATCAGGCGCTCGATGACCCAGCCGCGCGCCTCATCTTCGACGCTGAATTCTATGCCGCGGGCTATCGCCAGCTCTCCCGAATCCACGGCTTTCTGGTATTCGCCAGTCGCAACGATGTTTTGTGCATGACCCTGGCGATACCGGCTGATCGACGAAGGGCCGAGACCGATCAGGGTTTCGCACTGGTCCTCGGTGTAGCCCTGGAAATTGCGCCGGATCTTGCCAGCGCGGGCGGCAACCGCCAGCGTGTCGCCCGGCTTTGCGAAATGGTCCAATCCCAATGCCTCGTAGCCGGCATCGACAATCAGCTGCGCGGCAAGCCGCGACTGCGCCAGGCGCGCGACGGAGTCGGGCAGCCAGGCTTCGTCGATCATCGTCTGATGCTTCTTGAACCACGGCACATGCGCGTAGCCGAACAGCGCAAGCCTGTCCGGCGCCAATGTCAGCGCCTGGGCAACGGTCGCCGCGACGCTCTTGCCGGTCTGATGCGGCAGGCCGTAGAGCAGGTCCAGGTTGACGGATGTGACGCCCCGCGCCCGCACCGCATCGACGATGCTCTTGGTCAGCGCGAAACTCTGCTCGCGATTGATCGCCTTCTGCACCTTGGGATCGAAATCCTGGACACCGAGACTCGCCCTTGTCATGCCGATCGCGGCAAACGCATCCAGCCGACCCTCATCCATATCGTTGGGGTCGATCTCGATACTGAGGCTGGCATCGTCGAGGAAGTCGAATTGATCCCGCAACGCCTTTCCGAGCGTGAGGATGTCGTCGGGCTTCAGCATTGTCGGGGAGCCGCCACCGAAATGAACGGCGCGGACCCTGCCACGGCCGCTCACAAGGCCGCCGACCGTTTCAATCTCCTGGTGGAGCGAGCGCAGGAAGGTGGCCACGGGTGCATAGTGGCGTGTCTGCTTGGTGTGGCAGGCGCAGAACCAGCACAGCCGGTCGCAATAGGGAATATGGAGATACAGCGATATCTCGTCATCGCCTTCGAGCGCGTCCATCCACCCGCGAACCGTGACCGCGTCAACGCCCGGATGAAAATGCGGCGCCGTGGGATAGCTCGTGTAACGCGGCACGTTGTCGCCAGGGCTCACGGTCTGAGCTGGGCGCGGCGGATCGATGGAGGCGGCGGGCGGGGTCATGACGATCAAACTGCCCGAACGACGCCGGCAAAACCTTGATCTCGATCAAGGCGACTCAGGTCAAAACCCGGGCAGATTGCCGCTCCTATTTGACCACGGGCGTCGCAATGACCGCCAGACAGGATGTTCAACAGGCCGACGTCCCCGCAATTTGCAAATCCTGCGAAGCGCGGCAGGATGGATTATGCGGCGCCTTCAACGCCCGCCAACTCGCCGAGTTGGCCAAAGCCTCGTCCAGGCATGAGGTTCCGGCAGGCACGGAACTGCCCGACGACGGAACCTACTCCAACCTTCTGTCCGGCGTGGTCAAGCTCACGAGAAATCTCTCGGATGGTCGTCAGCAGATTGTCGGGTTCCATTTCGCGCCCGATTTCCTGGGCCGACCGTTCGAGGCAAAAAAGCCGATCAGGGCAGAAGCCTTGACGAATGTGGCACTGTGCTCGTTTCCCAAGGTGATCATCGACCGGATGGCAAACGAGATGCCGGAGCTTGGACGTCTGCTGCTGAAACATACGCTGAACGAGCTTGATGAAGCACGCGACTGGATGGCGGCGCTGGGGCGCAAGACCGCGTCGGAGAAGCTCGCAAGCTTCCTCCTCATGGTCGCCAGAAACACCGATCCCGCACACCATCCGGCAAGCCCGATAAGCTTCGACCTGCCGCTGACACGCACCGATATCGCCGATTTTCTTGGGCTGACCATCGAGACGGTCAGCCGGGAATTGTCCAGATTGCGGTCCGACGGCACGATCCGGATCGTAAACAAGCGGCAGATCAGCCTCGCAAGCATGGCTCAGATCGAGGAACGCTGCGGGGACTGAGCAGCGAAGATGCTGCAAACCTCGCTTGGCTGGACCTCAGCAAGGTCAAGGTTCGGTCTTGCAGGTCGTCCCTTGCCTGGAGCGGGATCAGATCCCAGCGCTCGGCGCCGACACCCTCCAAATAAAAGCAGTCCGCGTTTGACCTGGATCAAGGCCACCGGGCCGGGAAATCTCGAAAAGGTGCCTCGGGCGGGTTTTTCCGCTGGAATTTTCGAGACGAGATCGGGGACTTGCGATGAGATTTGGCACGGAGATCGTCCTTCTAAGCCTGTTTGCCTTTGGCGCCCTCGTAGCCGCCGGCTTCGGGGTGGATGAACCTTTTCGCCAGCACATGTGGGTTTTGTTTTTCGCCGTGGCTTGCTTCACTGCGATCCTGCTGCGCAAGACGGATTTCAAGCTCGCGGCGCCTGTCGACCCATCCGCCTATATGGATGGTCCGATCCGCTACGGCGCCATTGCAACGGTGTTCTGGGGCGTCGTCGGCATGCTGGTCGGCTTGGTCATCGCGCTGGAGCTTGCGTACCCTCAGCTTAACATCGGGCCTTGGTTCAATTTCGGCCGGCTGCGGCCCCTTCATACCTCCGGTGTGATCTTCGCCTTTGGCGGCAACGCCCTTCTCTGCACATCCATGTATGTCGTGCAGCGCACGTCCCGCGCGAGGCTGTTTGGCGGCAATCTCGCCTGGTTCGTCTTCTGGGGCTACCAGCTGTTCATCGTCATGGCCGCGACCGGCTATCTGCTGGGCATCACCGAAGGCCGCGAATATGCCGAGCCGGAATGGTATGTCGACCTCTGGCTGACAGTCGTCTGGGTCGCGTACCTGATCCTTTTCCTCGGCACCATTCTGAAGCGCAAGGAACCGCATATCTACGTCGCCAACTGGTTCTACCTGTCCTTCATCATCACCATCGCGATGCTGCATGTCGTCAACAACCTGTCGATGCCGGTCTCGTTCCTCGGCTCGAAGAGCTACTCGGCATTCTCAGGTGTTCAGGACGCGCTGACGCAGTGGTGGTACGGCCATAACGCGGTCGGGTTCTTCCTGACGGCGGGCTTCCTCGGCATGATGTATTACTTCGTGCCCAAGCAGGTGAACCGCCCGGTCTATTCCTACCGGCTGTCGATCATCCACTTCTGGGCGCTGATCTTCCTCTATATCTGGGCCGGGCCGCACCACCTCCACTACACCGCCCTGCCCGACTGGGCGCAGACGCTCGGCATGGTGTTCTCGATCATGCTGTGGATGCCTTCCTGGGGCGGCATGATTAACGGCCTCATGACCCTCTCCGGCGCCTGGGACAAGATCCGCACCGACCCGATCGTCCGCATGATGGTGGCGGCCATCGCCTTCTACGGCATGTCGACCTTCGAAGGGCCGATGATGTCGATCAAGACGGTCAACTCGCTGTCGCACTATACGGATTGGACGATCGGCCACGTCCATTCGGGCGCGCTCGGCTGGGTCGGCCTGATCAGCTTCGGCGCGATCTACTACATGGTGCCCAAGCTCTGGAACCGCGAGCGGCTCTATTCGATGCGCCTCGTCACCTGGCACTTCTGGCTGGCGACGCTCGGCATCGTTGTCTACGCGGCGGTGATGTGGGTCTCGGGCATCATGCAAGGGCTCATGTGGCGCGAATACGACGAGCAGGGGTTCCTCGTCTATTCCTTCGCCGAGACGGTCGCCGCCATGCATCCCTACTATGTCATGCGCGCCGCGGGCGGCGCCATGTACCTGGCCGGCATGCTGATCATGGCCTGGAACGTCACCATGACCATTCGTGGCTACCAGCGCAAAGAACAGCCTTTGCCGGGTTCCGCCCCCGCCCTCCAGCCTGCCGAATAAGGAGCCAGACATGGGCCTGATAGACAAACACGCGCTGATCGAGAAGAACGCGACGCTTCTTCTCGTCGGATCCCTGCTGGTCGTGACCGTTGGCGGCATCGTCGAGATCGCGCCGCTCTTCTATCTCGACAACACGATCGAGAAGGTCGAGGGCATGCGGCCCTACACCCCGCTGGAGCTCGCCGGACGCAACATCTATGTGCGGGAGGGATGCTACCTCTGCCACAGCCAGATGATCCGGCCGTTCCGCGACGAGGTGGAGCGCTACGGCCATTACAGCCTGGCGGCCGAGTCGATGTACGACCACCCGTTCCAGTGGGGATCCAAGCGAACCGGACCGGATCTTGCCCGCGTCGGCGATCGTTACTCCAACAGCTGGCAAGTTCAGCATCTTGCCGACCCGCGCTCCGTGGTGCCGGAATCGGTCATGCCGAACTACGCCTTCTTGAAAGACACGCCGATCGAGGTGAAGGATTTCTCGACGCATCTCACTGCGAACAGGCGCGTCGGGGTGCCCTACTCCGACGACATGGTCGCCAATGCCAACGCCGACCTGATGGCGCAGGCCGATCCCAATGCCGACACGGCCGGCCTGGAGAAACGCTACCCCAAGGCCAAGATCGGCGACTTCGACGGCAACCCGCAGCAGGTCACCGAGATGGATGCTCTCGTAGCCTATCTCCAGATGCTCGGCACGCTGGTCGATTTCAAGAACTACGACGAAGCAGCCGGCTACCGCTGAGGAGGGCAACCGATGGAATACAACTTGATGCGGGAGTTCGCCGACAGTTGGGGCCTGCTTGCCATGGCTTTGTTCTTTGTCGGCTGCATTGTCTTCGCGCTGCGTCCGGGTGGCAGAAAGCATGCCGACGACGCCGCTAAAATTCCTCTCCAGGACGATTGATCATGAGCAACGAGCATATCGATGAAATCTCGGGCATCACGACGACCGGCCATGAATGGGACGGTATCAAGGAGCTCAACAATCCTCTGCCGCGCTGGTGGGTGATCACCTTCTACATCACCGTGGCCTGGGCGCTCGCTTACACGATTGCCTATCCCGCCTGGCCGATGCTGAGTTCCGCCACCAGGGGCGTCCTGGGCTTCTCCAGCCGAAACGACGTCAAGAACGAGATGGCCGCGGCTGACGCCGCCAAGGCCAAATACGTCACGGCGATACAGTCCAAGACCGTTTCGGAAATCGCCGCTGACGACACGTTGCGCGAGTTCGCCGTCGCCGCCGGCGGCGCCGCATTCAAGGTCAATTGCGTGCAGTGCCACGGCTCGGGCGCGCAAGGATCGGCAGGTTTTCCGAACCTCAACGATGACGATTGGCTCTGGGGCGGCAAGGCGGAGCAGATCCAGCAGACGATCACGCATGGCATCCGCTTCGCGGCGGACGCCGATACACGTCAGTCGGAGATGACCGCTTTTGCCGACGTGCTCAAGCCGGAACAGATCGCTCAGGTCAGCGCCTATGTGGCGAGCCTTTCCGGACCGGTGCAGGACAAAAGCCTGATCGAGCCCGGCGCCAAGGTTTTCGCTGACAATTGCGCCGCCTGCCATGGCGAGAACGCGAAGGGCAACCGCGACCTCGGAGCACCCAATCTGACGGATGCCATCTGGCTCCACGGCTCCGGCGAGGCCGCGATTGCTGCCCAGGTGCGAGCCCCGAAGAACGGGGTGATGCCTGCCTGGGTCGGCCGCCTCGGCGAGACGACGGTCAAGGAACTGGCTGTCTATGTCCATTCGCTTGGCGGCGGAGAATAGGAACGGGGCCTATTCTCGGCCCTCAGCCGTTCAAGCGACGAGGCCCGGCCATGCCGGGCCTCGACTTGCTTTTTGATAACTCAATTTGACCTGCATCAACGCGACGCGCCCGCGCGATTGCGAGATTGCCGGAAAGAAGGGGGCGTCATTTCGCCGTGATTGGAGATCGTCGTGCTGGATCAGTCGCAGGTAGAACGGCTCGAGGCCGAAGCGGTCAACTCCGCGAAGACGCGACAGCCGCTCTACGCCGCGCGCAAGAAGATCTTTCCGAAGCGCGCCTCCGGCCGTTTCCGCCAGTTCAAATGGCTGGTGATGGCGATCACGCTCGGCATCTATTACCTGACCCCCTGGCTGCGCTGGGATCGCGGGCCCTTCGCTCCCGACCAGGCCGTTCTCATCGACCTGGCGAACCGCCGTTTCTACTTCTTCTTCATCGAGATCTGGCCGCAGGAATTCTACTATGTCGCCGGCCTTTTGATGATGGCGGGCGTCGGTCTTTTCCTGATCACATCGACGGTCGGGCGAGCCTGGTGCGGCTATACCTGCCCGCAGACCGTCTGGGTCGACCTGTTCCTTGTGGTGGAACGGGCGATCGAAGGCGATCGCAATGCCCGCATGAAGCTGGATGCCGCTCCCTGGAGCGCCCGGAAGCTCTTCCTGCGCGTATCCAAGCACGCCATCTGGCTTGTCATCGCAGTGGCCACGGGCGGCGCCTGGATTTTCTACTTCGCCGATGCGCCGAAGCTGCTCAGCGAAGTCGTCACCGGCACGGCGGCGCCCATCGCCTATGCCACGATCGCGGTGCTCACCGGCACCACCTATGTGTTAGGCGGGCTGATGCGCGAGCAGGTCTGCACCTATATGTGCCCGTGGCCGCGCATCCAAGCGGCCATGCTGGACGAAAACTCGCTGACAGTGACGTATAACGACTGGCGCGGCGAGCCGCGATCGCGCCACGCCAAGAAGGCCTCGGCGGCCGGGCAATCGGTCGGCGACTGCGTCGACTGCAACGCCTGTGTCGCCGTGTGCCCCATGGGAATCGACATCCGCGACGGCCAGCAGCTGGAATGCATCACCTGCGCGCTGTGCATCGACGCCTGCGACAGCATCATGGACAAGCTCGGCCGGGAACGCGGGCTGATCTCCTACGCAACGCTGGCGGACTACAACGCCAACATGGCGATGGCCACATCCGGGGGCACCGGCCCGGTCAACCCGGCGCTGGTGAGGACGCCGAGCGGCAGCTTCGCCGACGGCCTGGCACATTTCCATCTGGGCAAGATCTTCCGGTTGCGCACCTACATCTATCTCGGTGTGTGGTCGGCGATCGGCCTGGTGCTCGTCTATTCGCTGCTGACGCGCGAACGGCTGGAGCTGAATGTCCTGCATGATCGCAATCCGCAGTTCGTGACGCTCTCGGATGGCTCGATCCGGAACGGCTACACAGTCAAGCTGCTCAACATGATACCCGAGCCGAGGACGGTCGAGATCTCGCTGCACGATCTCGACGGCGGTGAGATGAGCATCGTCGGCATCGACCAGCCCGCAAGCCGCTCATTCTCCATCCCGGTCGAACCCGACCGGCTGAAGATGCTGAAGGTCTTCGTGCGGCAACCGGTCGAGCAGATCAGGAAGCCGGCACAGAGCTTCGAATTCCGCATCGACGACACGGCAAGTTCCGAAACCGCCGAATACACCGCCACCTTTAACGCCCCGGAGAACAGCAGATGAGCGCCGAAATGCGGAAGCCGCGCGAGTTCACCGGCAAGCACATGCTGGTCTCCATTCTGGCGTTCTTCGCGGTGGTGATCGGGGTCAACGTCACCATGGCCACGCTCGCCCAGAAGAGCTGGACCGGTCTTGTCGTCGAGAACACCTATGTCGCAAGCCAGCAGTTCAACGAAGAAGCGAGGAAAGGAAGGGCGCAGGCGGCGCTGGGCTGGACAGGCAGGCTGACCGTCGCTTCCGGCGAGGTCCGTTACAGCCTTGTCGACAGCCAGGGCAAACCGGTGCCGCTGCGCGGCGTCAAGGTGCTGTTCCGCCACCCGGCCTACGAGGCCGAGGACGAAGCCCTGACACTTGCCGCGGTGCCCGGCGGCACTCCCGGAAACGCGGACGCGTTTGCCGTGCGGCACACGCCCAGGAATGGCGTCTGGATCGTGGAGATCGATGCGGATGCCGGGCTGACGTCGCCGTTCCGCGATGTCCGCCGCGTCATGATCTCGAATGGAGCCCTGCAATGAGCTGCTGCGCGCCGGGGGCTGAAATGGCGTTGGAGGTCACCGGCGCGGCGTCCGCATCGCCGTCGAGCGAGGAGATCAAGCTGGCCAGCCGTTCCCTGGACGGCGACATCCACCAGACCGACCTGTCGGTGCCGACGGTTCACTGCGGGGCTTGCATCCAGGCGATCGAGTCGGCGCTCGGCACCGTCGAGAACGTCGAGTCTGCTCGCGTCAACCTGTCGACGAAGCGTGTGTCGGTCCGCTGGCGCGGGGACATCGTCCCGCCATTCTTTGCCGTGCTCGGCCGGCTCGGCTATCAGGCGCACCTGTTTGACCCGGAAATTCACGAGAAGGACAGGACGCTCTCGGAGCTGATCCGCGCCGTCGCCGTGGCGGGCTTCGCGGCCGGCAATATCATGCTGCTCTCGGTGTCGGTCTGGTCCGGCGCGGAAGGCCCGACACGCGATCTGTTTCATTGGCTGTCCGCGCTGATCGCCATCCCGGCGCTCGCCTTCGCCGGCGGTATCTACTTCCGCTCCGCTGCGAACGCGCTGCGCCATGGCCGCATGAACATGGACGTGCCGATCGCGGTGGGCGTTTCGCTCGCCTACGCGATGAGCCTCTACGAGACCATCAATCACGGCGAGCACGCCTATTTCGACGCCTCGGTGTCGCTGCTTTTCTTCCTGCTGATCGGGCGCACGCTGGATCACGTGATGCGCGAGCGGGCGCGAACCGCGGTCAATGGCCTGTCGCGGCTTGCCGCGCGAGGGGCCGTGGTCCTGCGCAACGACGGAATACGCGAATACGTGCCCGTCGCCGAACTCGCGCCGGGAATGCGCCTCCTCATTGCCGCCGGAGAGCGGATACCGGTCGACGGCGATATCGTCAGCGGGAATTCCGACCTCGATTGCTCGATCGTCTCCGGCGAGAGCGCGCCGAAAGCCGTGAGTGCCGGCACGCACGTCCAGGCCGGCACGCTGAACCTGACAGGTCCGCTGACGATGCAGGCAACCGCCGCGGCGAAGGATTCCTTCCTGGCGGAAATGGTCCGGCTGATGGAAGCCGCCGAGGGTGGCCGCTCGCGCTACAGGCGGATCGCCGACCGCGTATCGGCGCTCTACGCGCCCGTGGTCCATCTAGCGGCCTTTGCCACCTTCCTCGGCTGGATGGTTGCGTCCGGCGATTGGCACCGCGCCATGACCATCGCCATCGCCGTGCTGATCATCACCTGCCCGTGCGCGCTCGGCCTCGCGGTTCCGATCGTCCAGGTGGTGGCGGCCCGGCACCTGTTCGAGGCCGGCGTCATGGTCAAGGATGGTTCGGCGATGGAGCGTCTCGCGGCGATCGACGCGGCTGTGTTCGACAAAACCGGGACGCTCACGCTGGGGCTGCCCATGCTCGTCAACGCGGCATCGATCGATCCGGCCATGCTGGCGGTCGCGGCCGACCTGGCGGCGCATTCCCGGCACCCGTTCTCAAAGGCGCTGGCGCCCTATGGCAGCGTTCGCGGTCGAACCCCATTCGACCGCGTGCAGGAGGAGCCCGGCTTCGGCATCGAAGCGTCCGCCGGCGGGGACATCTGGCGCCTAGGCCGGCGCGGCTGGGCCGGATGGAAGGCTCGTACCGGCGGCGAGGGGCGATATGGCGGCCTTGGTGGCACGGTCCTCGCGAAGAATGGCAGGATCGTCGCGTGCTTCGCCTTCGAGGATGCCGCGCGCGCCGATGCCAAGGCGGCGGTGGAACGGCTGAAGGACGCCGGCATCTCGGTCGAGATGCTTTCCGGCGACACCGCGCGCGCCTGCGGCGAGGCGGCGGGAACCTTGGGCATCGCGAATTTCGTGCCGGCCCTGCTGCCCTCGGGCAAGGTCGAGAGGATCGAGGCGTTGGCCCGCGCCGGCCACAAGGTGCTGATGGTGGGCGACGGCCTCAACGACACGCCGGCGCTCGGCGCCGCGCATGTCTCGATGGCTCCGGCGACCGCGGCCGATATCGGTCGCCAGGCCGCGGATTTCGTCTTCCTGCGCGAGAGCCTGCTGGCCGTGCCGCTCGCCCTGGATGTCTCACGCAAGGCCGGCCGGCTCATCCGCCAGAACATCGCAATCGCGATCGTCTACAATGCATTCGCCGTGCCGATCGCCATCCTCGGACATGTGACGCCGCTGATCGCGGCGATCGCGATGAGCGCTTCCTCGCTTATCGTGATCGCAAATGCGATGCGGCTTCAGACGACGACGAAAGCAGGCCCTGAAGCCGCTCCCGCCAGGCGCCGCACCGACGTCATCGAAGCGGCGCACCCATGACCACGCTCGTCTATCTCATTCCCGTTGCCCTGTTCCTCGGCGCGCTCGGTCTGTCCGGCTTCCTGTGGGCTTTGCGCAGCGGCCAGTATGAGGATCTCGATGGAGCCGCCGAGCGGATATTGATCGAACCTGATCAGCGAGAGGGCGACGGCCGGCGATCAAACTGACGTAGATCAAGGCGGCGTTGCTCCCGACGTCCGAGAATGCGGTTAACGAAAGCGGGAGATTTCGATGCAGGCTCGGGACATCATGACGACGCCGGTGGTCACAATCGCCACCTCTGCCTCGGTCGCCGAAGCGGCCGATCTGATGCTGACCAGGAACATTCGCTGCCTGCCGGTCGTGGGAGACGATGGATCGCTGGCTGGCGTCATCAGCGAAGGCGATTTCCTGCGCCGAGGCGAACTTGGCACCAGGCGGGCGCGGCCTCGCTGGCTGGAGCTTCTTGTCGGTCCAGGCAAGCTCGCCGACGAATATGTCCGTTCGAGCGGCCGCCGCGTGGCCGACGTTATGACCGCCGGCGTCGTTTCGGCAGCGCCCGGCGCTTCGCTTGCCGAGATCGTCGAACTCATGGCGACCCACGACATCAAGAACGTGCCCATCCTCGACGCGGGCAAGATCGTCGGCATCGTCAGCCGCTCCGATCTGATGCGCATCCTGCTTCGCACTCTGCCCAAGTCAGGCTCCGCGACTGTCGACGACGAGGTCATCCGCAGGAGCATTCTTGCCGAGCTGCAGGGGCAGTCCTGGAGCGGCGGCGACCTTATCGGCGTCACCGTCGACAAGGGAAACGTTGAGCTGAGCGGCGCCATCTTCGACGAACGTCAGCGAAAGGCTGCCGTCGTTGCGGCCGAGAACGTTGCCGGGGTCAAGAAGGTCACGGATAAGCTCTTTTGCGCCGGGCCGTTCTCGGTGGTGCTTGTCTCTTGAAGCGCGTCGCGCTCCCGGCGCACGCACTCATATCACGGACAAGGGTATCAGGGGGCGAACCAACAGCAGCGCAAAGGCAATGAGCGCCGCGCCAGCGATCGTGTCGGCTATCCTCTTGCCGCCGCTCAGCCGCGCGCCGAGCAGCAGCCACATCGATCCGGTCACTGCCGTGGTCACGAGCAGCGCGATCCAGGCGATGCCCAGCGCGGCCGCCTCGATGTCCATCGGCACGATGGCCACGCAATAGATGAACGCCTTCGGATTGAGGGCGGTGGTCGCCAGGATGGAAATGCCACCGCCGTTTTCGGTTGCCTCGGCGCGCCTGGCCATCAGGCGAAAGCCAAGGATCACCAGCCACGCGGCGGCAACCAGTTGAACCAACTGGACAGTGGCGGGCGGCACCAGGGAACGCAACGAAAGCCAGAAGGTCGCCGCGATCCCGTATCCGCATGCTTGCGCGGCAAGGCGCGTGGTGGCGTTCTGCCGCTTGACGGCGCATGCCGCCAGAAGAGCGTTGGTCGGCCCTGGCGCGGCAAAGAGCAGAAATGCTTCCAGAAGATGCAGATTGTCCAAACTGCCTGCCTCGTGCACGAACCTGTCGACTGCAGACGTCTCACCGGCGCCGACTGCCGTCAACGCATCCTGTGTTCGTCACACGGGCGAAGCCGCCTGTTGTCGGCTGGGGTAGCCCGGGCGGCTCACAGCGGCAACCTATCAAGGCTGCGGCGTCGTTGCTCGATCAACGGATAGATTGCAGACGCGCGATCAAGTCGCCATTGCGGCAATAGGCCGGCGGGTGATCCGCATGCTCGGTCTCGTCGAGCCAAGCCGCGCATTCATCCTGGTGGCCGCAGGAGCGGCACCGGTCCACGGCGCGACTGGTAACGGCGACGTGGTCCGCCACGACTCGCAGTTGCCTGTCGACGCCCATTTTCTGCATCATGCGTCCCATCAAGGCGGTTCGGGCGTCAGCGCCCATCAGATATTCGAGAAAGCTCATGCCAGCACACTCCTCAGACGGCCAAACAATTGCCATGCCAGGCAGCGCGCGGCATTGATCTCGATCAACCCGGGTGAACCCGCCGGACTAGCCCGTGGTACCAAACATCGCGCCAATGCCGGCCGTCAGGGCCATCGCCAGCGCTCCCCAAAAGGTGACGCGAGCCGTCGCATTCCACACATTGGCGCCACCGGCCCTCGCACCGATTGCGCCCAGCACCGCCAGGAACAGCAACGATGCAATCGAGACAACGGCAACAAGTCTCGAGGGCGGCGAAATCAGCACCATCGCCAGAGGCATGACCGCACCGATTGAAAACGCCGCGGCGGAAGCCAACGCCGCCAGTATGGGTCGCGCGGCGGTTGCCTCGGAGATACCAAGCTCGTCACGGGCATGGGCGCTGAGCGCGTCCTTGGCCATCAACTGGTCAGCCACCTGCAACGCCAGGCGAGGTTCCACGCCGCGATCGATATAGATCTGCGCAAGCTCCTGTCTCTCGAATTCCGGCTGGGTCGCCAGTTCCTCCCGCTCACGGGACAGATCCGCCTTCTCGGTGTCGGCCTGAGAACTGACGGATACATATTCGCCGGCGGCCATCGACATGGCGCCAGCCACAAGGCCGGCGACACCCGCCACGAGGACACTGGTCGTGGTGGCGTTGGCGGCCGCAACCCCGATGATCAGGCTGGCCGTCGAAACGATGCCGTCATTGGCTCCGAGCACGGCGGCCCGCAGCCAGCCAATGCGCGACACAAGGTGATTTTCGGCGTGAAGGCGGCTCATGATCGCAGTGATGAACCGTTGAACATCGCCATTGTATTGCTCCACCTCGACAGCGCAGGAATGCAACTTCATTGCTTCGCGATCGGAGCAAATGCCCTGATCCAAGTCAAACGGCTGCATGGATTTGCCGGTGCGGCACTTTTCGCGGACCAGCCGCGCTGACAGCCAGCTGTCAGCTAACTCGTGAGATATTGCGGTGAGAAGGCATGTGACGGTCCGGCCGTTGCGCGCCCTGAAGCCAGGATGCAATGCTTATGAAACAGATCGCCTTGTCGCTCTTCGTGATCGCCTCGTCGGGCGCCTATGTCTGGGATCAGGCAGGCACACCACCGGCCAACGACCTGGTCGACATGGATGGCGCCGCCAATGCCCCAACGCAGGACACCTCGCAGCCATTCGTCCCATCGGCGTCGGCCGATCCGGTGATGGCGCCAGCGAAGTCCCAGCGCAAAATTCCCCAAGAGGCGCAGCGCGAGCCGACCCCACAGAGGCCGGTCGAAGTCAAAGCGGACAACACGGCGTCGATCGCAACCGCTCCAAGGCCGGCGCCGGCCATCGTCAGTCCGCCGCAAGCCGCGAAGCTGGCGCCTCCGCCGCCGAAACAAAATCCCGCGCCGCCGGCCGCGAGTGCACCCAAGCCTAATGCGCCGACATTCGCGGTGACGCCTGCGGTGTATATCCCGATCCCGCAGCCGCGACCCGTATACCCGCAAGCCACCGCGCGCGTCATTCATACCGGCATGAAGCTCGCGGCCCACGGCTATGCCGACGGAGTCTATACCGGCCCCGCCGCCGACGCCTATTACGGCATCATCCAGATCCAGGCGCTCGTCCAAGGCGGCCGCCTGACGGCGCTCAAGGTCCTGAAATATCCCAATGACCGCCGCACTTCAGTCAGCATCAACCGGCAGGCGTTGCCCATGCTGCGCGACGAGGCGATCAGCGCGCAAAGCGCCGATGTCGACATCATCTCGGGCGCCACGCTGACGAGCAAGGCCTTTATCCAATCGCTGGGCGGCGCCCTGAAAAAGGCGTCATCGTAGTTCCATGCGCGAGACGCGGATCATGATGGGCATGCCCATCACCGTCGACCTCGGCGGCGCGGCCGGCGATCTTGTCGGGAAGGTCTTCGACTATTTCGACGATGTCGACCGGCGTTTCAGCACCTACCGCCCAGACAGCGAGATCTCCGCCATAAACCGGGGCGACATTCCCGTCTGCGACTGGAGCGGCCAGATGATCGACGTGATGCGGATCGCCGAGCAAACCAGAAGGGAAACCGCCGGCTATTTCGATATCCACAGGCCCGACGGCGCGCTCGACCCTTCCGGCATCGTCAAGGGCTGGGCTATCCGCAACGCGGCCGAAATCGTCCGTCGGGCGGACGTCGGCGACTTCTTCATCGAAGCGGGCGGCGACGTCCAATCCTGCGGCAGGAATGCTTGCGGCCGAGACTGGAGCGTCGGCATCCGTAATCCCTTCCACACGGACGAGATCGTCAAGGTGGTCTATCCGGATGGGCATGGCGTGGCCACTTCCGGCACCTATGCGCGCGGGCAACATATCTACAATCCCCGCGCGGTTCATGACCCGATCAGCGATATCGTCAGCCTGACGGTCATCGGCTCGGATGTGCTGGAGGCCGACCGCTTCGCCACCGCCGCCTTTGCGATGGGTCGGGACGGCATCCTCTTTATCGAGCAGACGCCGGGGCTCGAAGGATATCTCATCGACAGCAACCGCCGTGCCACGCCGACAAGCGGATTCGGAGCCTTCTGCCAATCATGTTAAAGACCCTCGACCGGCTTCTCGACCACCTCACAATGTACCGGCTGGTGCTCTACTACCTCGCGGTCTTGCTGATCGTCGCCTTCGTCTTCGGCTTCCTGAAGCTTGTGCCGCATGATCCAACGGCGCTCGCCTTCACGACCGCCCTGGTGCTGGCCACGTGCTGGATCACCAACAAGGTTTTTGCGCGCATCTTCGGGGTTCCGGCCAACGGCGAGTCCGTCTACATCACCGCGCTGATCCTGGCGCTCATCCTCGATCCGATTGCCCCCACCGATACCAAGGCCATCGGCGCCGTGGCGTTCGCCTCGGTCTGGGCGATGTCGTCGAAATACGTCCTGGCCGTCGGCGGGAAGCACCTGTTCAATCCGGCCGCGCTTGGCGTCGCGCTGACAGCGCTCCTGCTCGATCATCCCGCCACATGGTGGGTGGGGGGCAACATCTGGCTCTTCCCCCTGGTGCTTGCGGGCGGCGCTCTTGTGGTGCGCAAGCTGCGCCGGCTCGATCTCGTGGCCACGTTCCTGGGAGCGGCGCTGGCAACGATACTGGCGACCACCGATCCATCCCAATATGGCACCGCGCTTGCGGAGACCTTCAGCTCGTCGCCGTTGCTGTTCTTCGCCTTCGTCATGCTGACCGAGCCGCTGACGGCCCCGACGACACGCTGGCCGCGTATCGCCTTTGCCGCCATCGTCGGCTTTCTGTTCGCGCCCAACATCCATATCGGCTCGTTCTATTTCACACCCGAGCTTGCTCTCCTGGCGGGTAACCTCTTCGCCTACGCCGTGAGCCCGAAGGGCCGGTTCGTGCTGACTTTGGAACGCATCGAGCAAACCGCCATCGACAGCTACGACTTCATCTTCAAGTCGCAACGGAAACTCGCCTTCCAGGCGGGCCAGTACCTTGAATGGACACTTGGCCTCGAGCGCTCCGACAATCGCGGCAACCGCCGCTACTTCACGGTCGCCTCATCGCCTACCGAGCAATCGGTGCGGCTGGGCGTCAAGTTCTATCGGCAGTCGAGCGCCTTCAAGCGGACGCTGGGCGGCATGAAACCCGGCGCCACGATCCACGCGTCGCAACTGGCCGGCGATTTCACGCTTCCATCCGATCCGAACACCAAGATCGCTTTCCTGGCCGGCGGCATCGGCATCACGCCGTTCCGTTCGATGCTGCAATATCTCATCGATCGCAAGGAGATGCGGCCCATCGTCGTTCTCTATGGCACGGAGGGACAAGACGACATCGCCTATCGAGACGTGCTCGGCCGGGCGAGATGCGAACTGGGAATAAAGACGTTCCTTGCGGTAGCCAAGGGTGCTGAGCGCGGCCAGTATCCCGGTTATATCGACGCTCGTCTGGTGCGCCTCACCATGCCCGACTACCTTGAACGCACCTTCTACATCTCCGGCCCGCAGGTCATGGTCAAGGCGCTGCGCGGGAAGCTGCTGGCCATGGGCGTTCGGCGTTCCCGGATCAAGGTCGATTACTTCCCCGGATTTGCGTAGAGCAGCTCAAGCATGCCGCGGCAGGTGGATGGTCACCGCCAGACCGGAATTGGCATTGGCCATTTCGAGACGGCCGCCATAGGCTTCGACGATATCCGAAACGATCGCCAGGCCGAGGCCGTTGCCGCCGCCCTTGCTGTCGAGCTGAACGCCCCGCACCAGAGCGGCGTTCAGGGCGGCCTCGGGAATGCCCGGCCCATCATCGACGACCTCGATGATCACCTCGCCGGCGCTTGCCGATGCGCTCACCTGAACCACGGAGCTCGCGAAACGCGTCGCGTTCTCCACCAGATTGCCGAGAATCTCGGATAGATCGCCCTCGTCGACCGGCGCCATGAGATCCTCGGCGGCATCGATGATGAATGAGAGCTGCTTGCCCCTCGGCGTGCGCTTGACGACCGCAACCACGCCGCTCGCCACCTCGCGGACAAGGCAGGCGGCATCGCCGGAAACGCCGGGCGCCAGACGAGCGCGTGCCAACTCCCGCTCGACGTGACGGCGAATCGCGCTCGCGCTCTTCTCGATTTCGTCGGCAAGCTCGCTTTCGCCTTTCTTGCGCAGGGTCCGGATGTCGGCGGATAGGACCTGCAGCGGCGTCTTGAGGCCGTGCGCAAGATCGGTGGCACGCGAGCGCGCCCGAGAGAGGGCCTTTTCCTGGGCGTCGAGCAGACGGTTGATCTCGTCGGCGAGCGGCTGCACTTCGCTCGGCGCGGCCACGTCCAGCCGCGCCGTCCGCTGCGCGATCACGTTCTTGACGGCGATCCTCAGGCTTTCCAGCGGCGCCAGGCCGACGGTGATCTGGATGAAGAAAGCTCCCATCAGGGCGGAGGCCAGCACAATGAGGGCCGGCGCAAGGTCACGGACATACTCGCCAACGGAAACCTCCACATTGCGATGGTCTTCCGCCACCACGGCGCGAAAGGCCCGCCCGTCCGCATCGGTGATCGTGCGAAAGACGGCGACAGTGAGTTCGCCGCCCGGCCCCTTGAGTTCTTCCTTCCGCAACTCGCCATTGCCGGCTTGTTTGGGCAGGGCCAGCGTTGCATCCCACAGGGAACGCGACCGGACGAGGCTGTGGGTGGCCATATCCTCCACTTGCCAATAGTGCCCGGATAGCGGACTGGAAAAGCGTTGGTCGGCCAGCGTGGACGCCACCAACAGACGGCCATCGGCCGTGAAGCTCGTCGCGGCGATCAGTTCATTGAGATCGTCCGTCAGCTCACTGACAACACGCCTCTCGAGGTTCAGTTCAAACAGATAGCGAAGACCGACACCGGCGATGGCAAGGGCGATGACAATCGATATCGCCGCAGCCGACCAGAGCCTGAAACGGATCGAATTGCGCATCAATCCGGCCCGTCGGGGACAAAGTAACCGAAACCGCGACGCGTCTCGATGATCTTGCTGCCAAGCTTGCGCCGCAGACGCGCGACGATGACCTCGATCGTGTTGGGATCGCGTTCATTGTCGGAACTGTACAGATGCTCGGCGAGCTCGGTTGACGCAACCACACGGCCGGCATGATGCATCAGGAACGCGAGAAGCCGATATTCCAGCGGCGAGAGCGCCACCGGAACGCCACGAAGCGAGATGCGCATCTGGCGCGTGTCGAGCAGCAAGGGGCCGGATTTCAGCACTGGTGCCGCCTGCCCGCTCGAACGGCGCAGGATGGCTCGCAGCCGCGCCAGCAGTTCCTCCATTTCAAAAGGCTTCGGAAGATAGTCGTCGGCGCCGGCGTTGATGCCTTCCACGCGCTCGGTCCACAGCCCCCTCGCCGTCAGGATGAGGACGGGAAAGCGGCGGCCATTGGCGCGCCAGCGCTTCAGCACCGTGAGGCCGTCGAGCTTCGGCAGGCCGAGGTCGAGAATCGCCGCGTCGTAGTTCTCGACATCGCCTGCGAACCAGGCCGCTTCACCATTGTCGACGATGTCGACGGCCATGCCTGAGGCCTTCAGGACCGCCGCGATGTCGGCGGCGATGCGCGGTTCGTCTTCAGCCACGAGGATCTTCATCTGTGGCCGCCTTCATCGCCCAAGACACCGCCCGCGCCGGCATCGACGTCAACGATCCGGCGCCGGCCGTCGGCGGCGACCACCTGGAACCGATAGATCCACTTGTCTCCGGCGCGAATGAGATCGACCGAAACAATCTCGCCGGGAGCCTTGGTGCGCACGATGGCCATGATATCGGCAAGGCCCTCGATTTCGCCGCGCTCATGGAGATCGCGCGCCCGATCATGATCATCGTCGTCATCCTGCGCTCTGACGGCAGACGGCAAGGCCATCACAAGCGCGGCCACGCCCAGAGCTGCCAGGCTCATCGATACGGCTTTCATGGAAGGGAGCTGTCGCATGCGGAAGCTGTCAAACCGCTGTCAATCATCGTCAGCCGGCGGCAAGGGCCACATCTCTATCAAGGGCCATCGCGCCCGATGACGGGCGCGCGGAGAAGGATACGAAACCATGCGCAATCTTCCTGTCTTGCTTGTCGCCCTTGGCGGCCTGGCCGCCCTTGTCATACCCGCCGCCGCGGAATCCGACCACGGATCATGCGCGGCCGCACCCGCCGCTTCTTCCGCAACAATCGACCTCGAGTCCATCCCCATGATGAGCGTCACCGGGCCCAAGTCGGTCAAAGGTGTCGGAGACGACGAATGCGGCGACGGCAAGACTGTATCCGGCGCGCGCAGTGATCGGGAAGACGAGGAAATCGGCGACAGCGACGACTGAGGGCCGATCGAGCGGCCAACGACCATCAACCTCCCTGGAGAATATCCGCGATGCCCGAAATTCAGCACATCCATCCCATGCTCGTGCATTTTCCGATCGTGCTCATGTACGTGCTCGTCATCGTCGACCTTGCTGCTCTCGCCAATCGCAACGCCGTGACGACGCGCTCGGGCATAGGGACGATTTCCACCTTTGCCGCCGTCGGCGCAGGGCTGTTTGCCGTCTGCACCTGGTACTTCGGCGGCATGGCCCTCAACCACGCGGAGGCCGCCGGCTTCAGCAGCGAGATAGCGGAAATCCATGAGGGCCTGGGCGGGATCAGCGCCCTGACCTTTCTGGGCTGGGGCCTGCTGCGGCTTGTCCTGTGGGTGCGAAATCGAGAGCTGAGCACGCTGGCCCCGGCCATTCCCGCAATCGAAATTGCCGGCGCGGCGCTGGTCACCGTGACGGGTTATTATGGCGGGCAGCTGGTCTACGACCTTGGCGTGAACGTCACCAAAGCCGCGGTTGGGGGGTGACTTTTCAATGTTCGGCCTCGGTCCGCCGTCATCCGGGAAGCGAGCCCTTCTACTTCTAGACCGGTGCGAGTGGCGCCCAGGGGCGGTCATCGAGCTGCCTCCCCCAGCTTAACCCGCGGCGCGGCCCGGTCTGGTCGTGGCTCGATCCAGATGCGGGCCGGTCGCTTTTCGTCTGCGCTTGCCGCGGCTGCCATGGGCGAAGAGCCAGCTCTTGGTGACCTCCGAAACAAGCACGTACAGCGCGGTGATCGCGAGCAACCCGGCCAGCACCGGTCCCGCCAGGGGCACAAATCCGAACCAGCTGGCGAACGGGGCAAAGGGGACGGCGATGGAGATGATGCCGACGCCGAGGGTCAGGCCCGCGAGCAAATGGCTGGGGCGGCTGTGCCACAGCCTTTTGTGGGTTCGCACGACGAGCACGATGGCAAGTTCGGTGAGCACGGATTCCACGAACCACGCGGTCTGAAACGTGGCTGCCGTGGCATGAACGGCCAGTAGAAGGAACGCGAAGGTCGCGAAGTCGAACAGGGAACTCACCAGCCCGAAGCTGACCATGAAACGCCTGACGAAACGGATGTCCCAGTGACGCGGCCCGCGGACCTGCTCGGCATCGACGTTGTCACCCGCGATCGCCAGAGCCGGGATGTCGGAGAGGAAATTGTTCAGCAGGATCTGCTTGGCCAGCAGCGGCAGGAACGGCAGATAGAGCGAGGCCGCGGCCATGCTGATCATGTTGCCGAAATTGGCGCTGGTCGTGATGGAGATGTATTTCATCGTGTTGGCGAAGGTCTTTCGGCCGTCATCGACGCCCCGCACCAAAACACCCAGGTCGCGCTTCAGCAAGATGATGTCCGCGGCCTCGCGCGCGACATCCACGGCGGTGTCGACCGAAATGCCGATGTCGGCTTCATGAAGCGCCGGCGCGTCGTTGATGCCGTCGCCAAGATAGCCGACGACGTGGCCGCTCCGGCGCAGCGCCTCGACAATTCGCTCCTTCTGGTTGGGATCGATCTCCACGAAGAGATCGGTGTGGCGCACACTGGCGAGAAGCCCATTCTTCGTCAGTTTCGACAGATCCTCGCCGGTCATGATCCTGTCGGACCGAAGGCCTACAGCCTCGGCCAGGTGCGCGGCGACATAGCGATTGTCGCCGGAGATGACCTTCACGCCAATGCCGCGCTCGGTAAGCGCCGACAGTGTTTTCCGCACCCCCTCCTTCGGGGGGTCGAGGAAGAGCAGAAAGCCCGCGAAGGCCATTCCGGTTTCGTCGTCACGGCTGAAGCCCGCCTTGTCCTGAAATCTCCGGATCGCCAGGCCGAGAACGCGATATCCTTGCGCGCTCCAGCGCCTGAACTTGTCGTCGATCGCCTGGCGCTCCGCCGCGCCAAGGGGTGCCAAGCCTTGCGGACCCTGAACGAAGCCACAAGCCTCGACGACGTTCTGGACGGCTCCCTTGGTGATGAGGATCTGTTCGCGCGAGCTTTCCCGCGCGGCGACGGACAGCCGCTTGCGGACAAAATCGTAAGGGATCTCGTCGATCTTGGTAAAACCGGACAGATCCTCCTGGTCATGCGGAGCACTTGCAATTGCCTCGTCCAGGGGATTCTTCAGCCCTGTCTGCAAGGTCGCGTTCAGCCGCGCCCAAAGCAGGACGTCCTTCGAAGCGGTGCCCTCGACATCGAACGATCCATCGAGGTGAATGACCCCCTCCGTCAGTGTTCCGGTCTTGTCGGTGCAGAGCAGGTCCATGCTGCCGAGGTTCTCGATCGCGTCGAGGCGACGCACGATGACGCCGCTGGCGGCCATCGTGCGCGCGCCTTTGGCCAGGGTGACGCTGATGATTGCGGGAAGCAGCTCAGGCGTCAGGCCGACAGCGAGGGCAAGCGAAAACAAAAGGGATTCGATCAGCGGCCGGTTGAGCATCACATTGGCGAAGAACACCATGATGACAATCGCGAGCATGATCTCGGTCATCAGAAAACCGAACATTCTGATGCCTCGGGCGAACTCGGTTTCCGGGATCCGCCGCTCCAGGGCTTCGGCGATCGACGCGAACTCGGTCCGCGCTCCCGTGGCGACGGCAAGCACCTTCGCCGTTCCGCTGCGAACCGAGGTGCCGGTGAACACGGCATTGGTCCGTTGCGCGATGCCGGCTTCGGGCGCGGAGCGGCCGGCGGATTTCACGACGGGAAAGGTTTCGCCGGTCAGAACGGATTCGCTGACGTTGAAATCCCGCGACTCCAGGACGACACCATCGACGGGGATGAGATTTCCCGCCGACAAGCAGATGACGTCGCCAGGAACGATGTTCTCGACATCAACAGTCCGTTCGAAGCTGTCCCGAAGCACGGTGGCCTTGCGGGAGATGCGCTGCTGCAGCGCCTCCATGGCACGAGAGGCGCCATATTCCTGGGTGAAGCTGAGAATACAGCTGGCAAGCACAATCGCGCCGATGATCGCTGCTTCATGACCTTCGCCGACGAACACCGACACGGTGGCGGCGAAGACCAGGATCAGGACCAGCGGGCTGCGAAACTGGCGCGCGAGCACAGCCAACGCCGATCGGTTCGACCGAGGCACCAAGGCGTTTCGTCCGAATTTGGCAAGGCGGGCCGCCGCATCCGCGCTCAGCAATCCGGAAGTGGAGGTCTCCAGTTGTCCGACCAGCCGATCTGCTTCAAGCGACCAGTAGGCCTGCTTGGCGATGTCGGGCGCGCGGCCGGTCGACTGCGGTTCGGTGGGCCGGACCGTCGCCCGTTCCGTCGGATCGGCTCCACCGGTCACCATGGCCGACCGATCAGTTCGACAACAGGCGATTGATATTGCTCTCGCCGATGAGCGTGCGTGTGACGCCGCCGAAGGCCCATTCTCGCAGCCGGCTGTGACCATAGGCGCCGGAGACGATCAGATCGGCGTGGATTGAGCGCGCGAACGCTACCAGCCTGTCGCCATCCGCTTCGCCGGCGATCACTTCGGTTCGCGCCATGACGCCATGCTGCTCCAGAAAAACCGCGACGTCGGCGAGGCTGTTTCGCACATCTTCCCCGGACTCGGTTTCCATCGTGGCGACGACCACTTCGTTGGCTTTCGCCAGAAACGGCAGGGAATCGGACAAGGCCCTTCGCGCTTCCCGGCTGTCCTTCCAGGCGACAAGGACGGTCTTGCCCAGGAGATGCTCGGCATTGCCCGCCGTGACCAGCACCGGGCGACCGGCGCCAAGCACGAGGCTACCGACATCGACGGCACGGAAGACATCCTCGCCGCCCTCGGCGGTCACGATGAGATCGGCCGAGCGGGCCGCAAGGCCGAGGGCGCGGGTCGGTCCGCAAATGTATTGCGTCCATTCGCTGCTGACCGAACCAGGGACGAGCTTCTCGAAGATATCGCGCAATTCGGCAAGGCGCTTCTCGATCTCGGTGCGCTGGACCTGCATGACCTCGCCTTCGTAGACCAGGCCCTCGCCCGTGGACACCAAAGGCGGGACGTCCGCGGCGGCAAGGCCGACGAGGTGGGCATCGAAGCGCTGCGCCAGTTCCGCAGCCAGCTTCACGACCGGCGCGGGGTCTGTATCAACGGCCAGATTGACGATTATCGTTTTATAGGACATGCAGGCACCTCGCTCGGAACGCGGAATGCTCTGTCACTTGCATTGTGCGAGCTTGGGGCGCCTTGATACAGATCAAATCGTCGCGGCGGCGCGGCTGTTTGGCGGGCGGAATGATGCGTGCTAAATCGGCGGCCGCTGCTGTTTCTCGATCCGGAGACCGCTCGTGAGCAAGACGGAACAAGGCCGGCCAGAAGCAGCCAAGCCGTCGCCGCTGGCCGCCCTCGATATCTTGCCGGAACACGATCTTCTCGCCCTGATGTTCGACCAGGCTCCGGGCTTCATAGCCTTGCTCAGCGAGCCGGACCACGTCTTTCAGCTGACCAATGCCGCGTTTCAGCACTTGATCGGCCAGCGGCAGGTTATCGGCAAGTCGGCTCGCGAGGCCTTGCCCGAGCTGGAGGGCCAGGGATTCTTCGAATTGCTCGATCGCGTCTGCGAAACCGGCGAGCCTTATGTCGGCCGCAGCGCCAAAATCGTCCTGCGCAACGATGAAACCGGCCTTGCGGAGGAGCGTATCCTCGATTTCGTCTACCAGCCCGTCAGGGCAAAGGATGGCCGGATCACCGCAATCTTCATTCAGGGCACCGACGTCAGCGATCTGTCATTCGCCAACGCCGCGCTGCAGCTGCGCGAGGATCACCTGCGTTCGATCCTGGCGACAGTACCCGATGCGATGATCGTCATCGACGAAGGCGCCAACATCCAATCCTTCAGCACGGCGGCCGAGATATTGTTCGGCTACAAGGCCGGCGAGGTCATCGGACGAAACGTCAAGATGCTGATGCCCTCGCCGTATCGGGAGGAGCACGACACATACCTGCAGCGTTACCTGACAACGGGAGAACGCCGCATTATCGGGCTCGGCCGAACGGTAACCGGGATGCGCAAGGACGGATCGACCTTTCCAATGGAGCTCTCCGTCGGCGAAATGCATCCGGGAACGGGCCGTTTCTTCACCGGCTTCTGCCGCGACCTGACGGAGCGCCACACCACTGAAGCCAGGATGCAGGAGCAGCAGCAGGAATTGCTGCACATGGCCCGTTTCACCGCGCTCGGCGAAATGGCCTCCACATTGGCGCATGAGATAAACCAGCCCCTGACGGCGATCACGAACTATCTCAAAGGCAGCCGCCGGCTGCTCGAGAAGAGCAAGGACGAGAATGCCGCAATGTTGCGGGAAGCCGTGGAGAGGGCCGCCGAACAGGCGTTGCGCGCCGGCGACGTCATCCGCCGTCTCAGGGATTTTGTCGCCAGGGGCGAAAGCGAGCGCCAGGTGGAACGCCTGTCGGGGCTCATCGACGATGCTTCATCACTGGCCCTTGTCGGCGCCAGGGAAGCGGATGTACGCGTCAGTTACGATCTCGATCCGACGGCCGAACTGGTCTTGACCGACCGGATTCAGATCGAGCAGGTATTGCTGAACCTGATGAGAAACGCCGTGGAGGCCATGCAAGGCGCACCCCGCCGCGAATTGCACGTGGTCACCAAGGCGCGACATGACGCGATGGTGGAGATCGGCGTGATCGACACCGGCCCGGGGCTGGCGCCCGAGGTTTCTGCCCAGCTTTTCCAGCCTTTCGTCACCACCAAGAAGCAGGGAATGGGGGTGGGTCTGTCCATTTGTCGCACTATCGTCGAGTCGCATGGTGGTCATATTTGGGCCGAGTCGATGCCCGGCGGAGGAACGGCATTTCGGTTCACCTTGCGTGCCGTAGAAAAGGACGAGGTTGCCCGTGGCCAATGATGTCGTTCATGTCGTCGATGATGACGTCGATGTTCGCAAGTCGCTGGGTTTTCTTCTTGCGACAGCCGACTTTGCTGTGCGCCTGCATGACTCGGCGACCGCATTCCTGGCACCGGAACCGAAGGAGATCGACGGCTGCATCGTCACCGATGTGCGTATGCCCGGCATTGACGGCATCGAGTTCCTGCGGCAGCTGAAGGCACGCGGCCTGAATGCGCCGGTGATCGTGATGACAGGTCATGCCGACGTTGCGCTCGCCGTGCAGGCGATGAAGGAGGGCGCTGCCGATTTCATCGAGAAGCCATTCGACGACCAAGTGCTCATCGATGCCATTCGCTCCGCCCTGGATCACCGAAGTCAGCCCGTTGCGGCGCACCCGCAATCAGCCGAGATTCGAAAGAACCTTGCGACGCTGTCGGAGCGGGAGCGCCAGGTGCTCGACGGGCTTGTTTCGGGACTGCCGAACAAGACGATTGCCTATGATCTAGGGATCAGTCCGCGGACCGTTGAAATCCATCGCGCCAATGTCATGAGCAAGATGGGCGCCAGCAGCCTCTCGCATCTGGTGCGCATGGCCTTGATCGCCGATCCGAAGAGCTAAAGCGCGTCGCGCTGAAAATGCGCGCCGCCCAGACGCCACGCGCCAGCGGGCGGCGCGCATCAATGCGGCTTCTGCAGGGAGCCAAGCTGATGTTCCTCCGGATTCCAGACGCGCCAGTGGGTCGGACGAATGTCGACCCGCGCTCCGGTTGCGACATCCTTCCAGCCCACCGGCGCCTTTTCGCAGGGGAACACAAGCGCGTGCACGCCATCGTCGTCGATGACGGCCAGTTCGAGGTTGCGGCCGGATGGCGCGCTTGCGATCGGATTCCACATTCGGCCAGTGTGATCGAAGATTCGCCTCGCGCTTTGATTTGAGTCACATTTTTCCGGCCAGGAGGCCCTTGGCGCGAACCGGCGTCCCTTGAACGAGCGTGGTTCGGGCTCTTTGATACCAATCGTTCCTTCTTGCGGCTTGTTTGACGCGGATCAACGATGGCCGCCCATGCCGGTGCTTTGATGCCGGCCTCGACAGGTCGCGCATGAATTGCAATGCGGTCGCGATCGACTCGTATCAAACGCGGACGTCGCGAAGCGGATGGGTCAGTTCAGCGAGGATGCCTGTCGAGCAGGTCCGCCGACCTCTCTCTGGCGCGTGCTGGAAGACCTGCGGTGAAAGAGCGGAGGCGGCGGCACTTGTTGCCCAATCCATCTTTAAGGAGAAAAGCCATGGCTGAGGCCGCTACCAAACTGCCCGTGAGAACCGAGAAGAACGTTCCCGCCCGATCGGATAACTGGGCGGGACCTTTCGAGAGCCTGCGACGCGAAATCGACCGGCTTTTCGATGACTTTCATCCCTTCGATTTCCATCTGCCCGCCACCCGTTCGCTCTTCGGCAGGGACTTCCCCGCGAAGTTGCGCGGTGAATGGCCCGTGGCGCCGGCGATGGACCTGGTGGAAAAGACGAACGAGTACGAGATCACTGCGGAACTGCCGGGCATCGACGAAAAGAACGTCGACATCAAGCTCGCCAACAACGTGCTGACGATCAAGGGCGAGAAGAAGGAAGAAAAAGAGGAAAAGGAGAAGGACTACTATCTCTCGGAGCGCCGCTACGGCTCCTTCCAGCGCTCGTTCCGGCTGCCCGAAGGTGTAAACGCCGACAAGATCGACGCCAGTTTCACCAAGGGCATTCTGACTGTGAAGCTGCCCAAGACGGCCGAAGCGCAGAAGGCCGAGAAGAAGATCACCGTCAAGGCTGCCTGAAGCCACAGATCGTCATTTCCTCAGTGCATCGGGCCGGTGCACTGAGGAGCCTCATTTCTTTGGATCCGAAGGTTTCCCTGCGGCCTCGGCTTGATGCTCCGCGATTTCGAGCTTCTGTCTCTCACGCGCAAGCAGGTTCTCGATCACCCGGCGCTTCTGCGGGTCAGTTTCCGCGGCAAGCAAGTCTTCGAAATGGGCAATATTAGCCCGTGCAATGAACCGGTCCACGACTACCCTCAATGCAGGCTGTTGATCATTCCTACTCCAAATATCGCGGTCATCCACTTTTTTTGTGAAACACAAGCCCGCTGGCTGAAGCCGCCTCCAGTCGCATTGTCTCGACCGCGGGAGGCATCCCGGAATTGACATAGCTCAAAGTGAGATCTTCGCATGCCTCGTATGGTGTCGGCCAGGTAGATCAACGCGCTACCCAAAACGAATTTCGGCTGCACAGGAGCTCGACATGAATTACCAGCGGTTCTTCGAGGATGCGATCGACCAGCTCCACGAGGAGCGGCGCTACCGCGTCTTCGCCGACCTCGAGCGGATCGTGGGCAAGTTCCCGCGCGCCATCTGGCGGTCCAACGGCCGTGCCCAGGAAATCACCGTATGGTGCTCCAACGACTATCTCGGCATGGGCCAGAACGAGGATGTGATTGCCGCCTTCCAGAGAGCGGCCGGCAAGATGGGCTCGGGTGCCGGCGGCACCCGCAACATCTCCGGCACCTCCAACCCGCTGGTCGAGCTCGAGCAGGAGCTCGCCGACCTGCATGACAAGGAGGCCGGGCTCGTCTTCACCTCCGGCTTCGTCTCCAACGAGGCCTCGATCTCGACCATCGCTAGGTTTTTGCCCAACTGCCTAGTGCTCTCCGATGAGCTCAACCATGCCTCGATGATCGAGGGCGTGCGGCGCTCCGGCGCGGAGAAGAAGATTTTTCGCCACAACGACGTCGCGCATCTGGAAAGCCTGCTGCAGGCTGCGGGCCGCGAGCGCGCCAAGCTGATCGTGTTCGAGAGCGTCTATTCGATGGACGGCGACATCGCGCCGATCAGAGAGATCGTCGAGCTGGCCGAGCGCTACAACGCCATGACCTATATCGACGAGGT
>NZ_SADT02000007.1:0-339001 GCF_004016445.2 Mesorhizobium sp. M2E.F.Ca.ET.219.01.1.1 | reverse complement strand
CTGCGGGCCGCGAGCGCGCCAAGCTGATCGTGTTCGAGAGCGTCTATTCGATGGACGGCGACATCGCGCCGATCAGAGAGATCGTCGAGCTGGCCGAGCGCTACAACGCCATGACCTATATCGACGAGGTGCATGCGGTGGGCATGTACGGACCGCGCGGCGGCGGCATCACCGAGCGTGAAGGCCTTGCCGACCGCATCGACATCATCGAGGGAACGCTGGCCAAGGCCTTCGGGACGCTGGGCGGCTACATCACCGGCACCAGCGCCGTGATCGACGCGGTGCGCTCCTATGCGCCGGGCTTCATCTTCACCACCGCGCTGCCGCCGGCGATCGCGGCCGCCGCCACCACCTCGATCCGTCATCTCAAGCGCTCGCAGGCCGAGCGCGACGCGCAGCAGCGCCAGGCGGCGCGCACCAAGCAGGTGCTTGCCGCGGCGGGCCTGCCGGTGATGGAATCGGCCACCCATATCGTGCCGGTGCTGGTCGGCGACCCCGAGCTTTGCAAGATGGCGAGCGACCGGCTGCTTGGCGTGCACGGCATCTATATCCAGCCGATCAACTATCCGACGGTGCCGCGCGGCACCGAGCGGCTGCGCATCACGCCCACACCGTTCCATTCGGACGCGCTGATCGCCGAGTTGCAGGACGCGCTGGTCGAGACCTGGGATGCGCTCGGCATCCCTTATGCCGGCTCAGGCCGCCCCGCCGTCGCCAAGACCGACCGCATCATTCCCTTGCTGGTGCCGAAGTCAGGCGGCTGAATCCAGGGTATTGGCCTTGCATGCGCGGCTCCCAGGGGAGAATGACAGTCGAAGGATAACGAGGATGACACACGCTGTTTCACACACTTCGATCACCTATGCTGCCGACCACCCGCAGCAACGGGTGAACGAACCGGCATGGGAACGCAAAAAGAGCGACTTCGTCATTTGCGTCCACAACAGCTTTGGCCACGAGCCGGAAATCGATACCGACAAGGCGATCGGAGCGGTGTTCAGACTCCTCGACCGGCCTATTTCCGACGGTGAGATCGTCCAGGTTCGGAACTCGATGAAGAAGTCGCTGCGCCAACTGTGGCCGGAGGAATGACGATGTTTCGCGATCGCCAGGAGGCGGGGCAGAAGCTCGGAGCATCGCTGGACCTGCTTCAGCCGAAGGACCCGATTGTGCTCGCCTTGCCACGAGGCGGCATCCCTGTGGCTGCAGAGGTGGCCAAGGCCCTCAAGGCGCCGCTGGACCTGGTGATCGTTCGAAAGGTCGGAGCGCCGGGCAATCCGGAACTGGCGGTGGCCGCCATCGTGGACGGAGACCCTCCCGACGTCGTTCTCAACCGGGAGATCGTGGAGGCATACGCCCTCGATGACAGCACGCTTCGCGTGCTGATCGCGCAGGAGCGCCCCGAACTGGAACGGCGGCGGGCGGCATATCGTGGGAAAGACCCGCCCTTGTCGGTGGCTGGCAAAACGGTGATCGTCGTTGACGACGGGGCGGCGACCGGAACGACGATGAAGGTCGCCATTCGCGCGTTGAAGCGACGTTCGCCGCGGAAGATCATCGTCGCGCTTCCCGTGGCGCCGGTGGACACCGCGGACGAACTTGCGCAGGAAGCGGATTTGATCTGCCTCAATCAGCCTGCACGTTTTCGGGCGCTGAGCTATTACTACGGCAACTTCCCGCAGCTCTCCGACAACGAGGTTCTGGACATCATGGCCCTCGCCCGCGGGAATGCCGACGACAGGAGACGCTCCGGCCAGCACACCGCGAAAAGATCGCGGCGCGACACCGGCACTTAGGAGTCTTGCCGATGCAGATCCGCCCACTGTCCACCCTGGAATGCACCAAACTGCTGACGGCCAATCGCGTCGGCCGCCTGGCCTGCGCGAGGGACGGGCGACCCTATATGGTTCCGTTCCATTACGCGCATGCGGACAACCACCTCTATGCCTTCTCGATGCCGGGCAAGAAGATCGACTGGATGCGCGCCAATCCGCTCGTGTCCGTGCAGGTCGACGCACCCGGCACGGGTCACGGCTGGAAAAGCGTCATCGTCACCGGCCGTTATGAGGAACTTCCCGATCGGATCGGAGCGCAGTGTGACCATGCATGGTTCGTGCTGAGCAAGCACTTCGACTGGTGGGAGCCAGGCGCGCTCAAGCCGGCCAGCACCTCGGACGCGGAGCATCTTCCCCACGTGTTCTTCAGGATCTCCATCGCGGGCGTTTCGGGCCGCGAAGCGTTGGAGAGCTAGCCTTACATGGCGAGGCCATGCGGAAGCCGCGCCAACCGGCCGCGGGCCGAAGCGGCTGGGGAGCGTATGCAGCCACATCGGGGCCTCGCCGCCAGCACCGGGGACCGGGATTTGACCGGTGTCAAAGCTGCCAGTCCCCTTTCCTGTTGAATTCCCCCCATCGTTGCAAAGGTGGGAGGGCCTCATGGCCACAACAGACATCAATGTCCCTATCCGGGAAGAAGCCGCGACCCCGGCTTCGGCGAAGCTCCGGCTGGGATCGCTGACCGCGCTTGTCATCGGCTCCATGGTGGGCTCGGGCGTCTTCAGCCTGCCCCAGAACATAGCAGCCGGCGCCGGTCCGCTCGCGATCCTGATCGGTTGGGCCATCACGGCGGTCGGCATGCTTGCGCTGGTGTTTGTCTACCAGTCGCTGGCGGTGCGCCGGCCCGACCTCGACGCCGGCCCCTATGCCTATGCCAAGGCCGGCTTCGGTCCGTTCGTAGGCTTCAACAGCGCCTGGGGCTATTGGATCAGCGCATGGGTCGGCAACGTCTCCTACGCGGTGATCGTCTTCAGCGCGTTGTCCTATTTCTTCCCCGCCTTCGGTGACGGAAATACGTGGCAGGCGGTGCTCGGGGCATCGATCCTGCTGTGGCTTATCCACTTTCTGATCCTCGCGGGCATCCGTCAGGCGGCGGTCGTCAACACCATCGTGACGGTAGCCAAGATCGCGCCTGTCGTCCTCTTTGTCGGCGTCGTCGCGGTAGCCTTCAAGCTCAATGTCTGGACACTCGACTTCACCGGGCTCGGCAACACCTCGCTCGGCACCATCGTCGCCCAGGTCAAGAGCACGATGCTGGTGACGCTGTGGGTGTTCATCGGCATCGAAGGCGCCAGCGTCTTCTCCGCCCGGGCGGAGCGCCGCAAGGACATCGCGACCGCGACGGTGCTCGGCTTCTTCACCTGCCTCGCGCTCTATGCGCTGGTCTCGCTGCTTTCGCTCGGCATCCTGAGCCAGCCTGACCTTGCCGCCCTGAAGAACCCGTCGATGGCGGGCGTGCTGGAGGCGGTTGTCGGGCCCTGGGGCGCCATGCTCATCAATCTCGCGCTCGTCATCTCGGTCGTCGGCGCCTTCCTGAGCTGGACGCTGCTTGCGGCGGAGGTTCCGCATGTCGCCGGAAAGGACGGGACAATGCCGAAGTTCTTCTGCCGGGAAAGCGAGCGCGGCGTCCCATCGACGTCGCTGCTGATCACCAACCTGCTCGTGCAGGCCTTCCTGGTGATCACGCTCTTCGCCCAGAGCACCTACCAGGCGCTCTTCTACATCGCTTCGACCGCCATCCTCGTGCCTTACATCTTCTCCGGAGCCTTCGCCGCGAAACTGGCATTGACCGGAGAAAGCTACCGGGGCGGCGAAGGGCGCACCGGACCGCTCCTCGCCGGCGTGCTGGCAACGATCTACGGGCTGTGGCTCGTCTATGCGGCGGGGCCTGCGTACCTGTTCATGTGCGCGATCCTCTATGCCCCGGGCATCATCTTCTACGTCTGGGCTCGCCGTGAGGGCAACCAGCGCGTCTTCCACCCGGTGGAAGCCGTCATCGCAGTCGCGCTCGTCGCAGTCGCAATCCTTGCCGTCTACGAGATGTGGACCGGCGCCGTCAGCGCGCTTTGAGAGGCCATGCGATGACAAATCTGGGAGTGCATTCGGAAGTCGGTCGCCTGCGCGAGGTCATGGTCCACAGACCGGATCTCAGCCTGCGCAGGCTAACGCCGGACAACTGCAAATCGCTGCTGTTCGACGACGTGCTCTGGGTGAAGCGGGCGCGCCAGGAACACGACGTCTTCGTCGATGCCTTGCGCGAGCGCGGCGTGGTGGTGCATTCGTTCGGCGAGCTGCTTGCCGAGACCATGGGGATCGGCAAGGCCCGCGACTGGCTTCTCGACCGCCGGGTGCATGCCGGCGTGGTCGGCCTCGACATGGTCGACGAGATGCGCGGCTGGCTGAACGAAATGTCGGCCGGCCTGCTGGCAACCTGTCTCGTCGGCGGCATTGCGCGTGCCGAACTGCCGTTCGAGCCCAGGGGGCTGACCGGGAGGACGCTCGCGCCGCAGGACTTCGTGCTGCCGCCGCTGCCCAACCAGCTGTTCACCCGTGACAGCTCGTGCTGGATCTACCGCTCCGTGTCGGCCAACCCGATGTATTGGCCCGCCAGGCGGCCCGAGGCGGCCAATGTCGAGGCTGTCTATCGCTTCCATCCAAGGTTCCGCGACAGCGGCATCCCGTTCGTCTCGCCCCAGGCCGGAACAGGCGTCAGCCTCGAAGGCGGCGACGTCATGCCTGTCGGCGGAGGCGTCGTTCTGGTCGGAATGGGCGAGCGCACCACGCCGCAAGCGGTCGGCGATCTTGCGCGAAGCCTGTTCGCCGCCGGAGAAGCTACACGCGTGATCGCGGCTCTGATGCCGCGCGACCGTTCCTTCATGCATCTCGACACCGTCTTCACCTTCTGCGACCGGGACCTCGCGACTATGTATCCGCCCGTGGTCGAAAGGCTGCGCACCTTCTCGATCCGGCCCGGAGACGGCGATGCGGCGGTCGAGGTCAGGGAGGAGAAGGAGCCCTTCATATCAGTGGTCGCGGAGGCTCTCGGGCTGAAATCGCTGCGGATCATCGCCACTGGCGGCGACCGCTACGAGGCCGAGCGCGAGCAGTGGGACGACGGCAACAACGTCGTCGCCGTCGAGCCGGGCGTCGTCATCGGCTACGACCGCAATGTCTACACCAACACGCTTCTGCGCCGCGCGGGTATCGAGGTGATCACCGTCGAGGGCGCCGAGCTCAGCCGCGGCCGCGGCGGCGGCCATTGCATGACCTGCCCCATCGCCCGAGACCCGCTCTGAAAGGACCCCCAATGTCGATCAACCTTCATGGACGCTCGGTGCTCTCGCTGGACGACCTTTCGGCGGACGAGATCCGCTTCCTGCTGAAGCTGGCCGCCGACCTGAAGGCAGCCAAGCAGGCCGGGCACGAGATACCGCGCCTCGTCCGCAAGAACATCGCGCTCATCTTCGAAAAGGACTCGACCCGCACGCGGACGGGATTCGAAGTGGCCGCCTACGACCAGGGCGCCCACGTCACCTATTTTGGCCCAAGCGGCAGCCATATCGGGCACAAGGAGTCCATGAAGGACACCGCGCGCGTGCTCGGCCGCATGTATGATGCGATCGAATATCGCGGCTTTGCGCAACATCAGGCCGAACTGCTTGCCACGCATGCCGGCGTGCCCGTCTACAACGGCCTGACCAATGAAGCGCACCCGACGCAGATCCTCGCCGATTTCATGACCATGCGCGAATTCACGCACAAACATTTGTCCGACATGACGGTCGCCTTCGTCGGCGAGGGTCGGGACAATGTCGCGCAATCCCTGGCCGTTGGCGCCGCCAAGGTCGGCATCGACATGCGCATCGCTTCGCCCAAGGAGCTTTGGCCGGACGACGAGTTCTGCGCCCATGTCAGAACCCTGGCGGAGCGCAGCGGCGGCCGCTTCAGGCTGGACGAGGATGTGAAGAGCTGCGAAGGCGCCGACTTCATCTACACGGATGTCTGGCTGTCCATGGGTGAGGACAAGTCGGCGTGGCCTGAGCGTATCCGCCTGCTGACGCCCTATCGGGTGACGAGCGAGGTGATGTCGGCCAGCGGCAATCCGCACGTGAAATTCATGCACTGCCTGCCGGCGTTCCACGATACCGAGACCGAGGTCGGCGCCTCGGTCGCGCGCGAATTTGGCATCGACTGCATGGAGGTCACCGATCAGGTCTTCGAATCGGGCGCGTCGATCGTGTTCGACCAGGCGGAGAACCGCATGCATACGATCAAGGCGCTGCTCGTCGCCACGATCGGCAACTGAGATGCTGATCGTCGTTGCTCTCGGCGGGAACGCGCTGTTGCGGCGCGGCGAGCCCATGACCGCCGAAAATCAGCGCGGCAATGTCAAGCGCGCGGCATCCGCTCTGGCGGCGCTTATCGACCAGGGCCATTCGCTCGTCGTCACGCATGGCAACGGCCCGCAGGTCGGCCTGCTGGCGCTGCAGTCGGCGGCCTCGGCCGACGGCGCTTTCCCGCTCGACGTGCTCGGCGCCGAGAGCGCCGGCATGATCGGCTACATGATCGAGCAGGAACTCGGCAACCTCACCAGCCAGAGGCTGTTCGCGACATTGCTGACCCAGGTGAAGGTGGACCCGAGCGACCCAGCCTTCGCCCATCCGACAAAACCGATCGGCCCCGTCTATGACGAGGCGACAGCGCGGCGGCTCGCGGGCGCGCGCGGTTGGACCGTTGCGCCCGACGGAGACAAATGGCGCCGTGTCGTGCCCTCGCCGCGCCCTCTCGATATCCTGGAAGTGTCGGTGATCTCCTATCTGGTCGAACATGGCGTCGTCGTCATCTGCACGGGTGGCGGTGGTGTCCCGGTCATCGCCCGCGACGATGGCAGCATGATCGGCGTCGAAGCCGTCATCGACAAGGACCTGGCAAGCTCGCTTCTGGCGCGTCAATTGAAGGCCGACATGCTGCTCATGCTGACGGATGTCGATGCGGTCTATACCGGCTTCGGCACGCCGGAGGCGCGCGCGCTCCGGCACGTTGCCACGACAGAGATATCCGGACAGAATTTTCCGGCCGGATCCATGGGGCCGAAGGTCGGTGCCGCGACCGAGTTCGCCGAAGCAACGGGCAAGCCCGCCGCGATCGGCAAGCTCGACGATGCCCTGGCAATTGTCAGGGGCGAGCGCGGCACCTGGTTTGAGGCCCCCGGCCAAGGAGCGCAAAACAGCTGATCGCGGTGGACGCTGCGCCCCTGCGGCGTTCGTTCACGCCGACAATCACCGGTTCGGCGGACGGCTATCGGTTGACGGGATCAGAGCCGCGCCAGCCAGAAAGGCGCGGATAGCCGTGCGAACCTCCTGCATGCGCCCGACAAGAAGATGCCCGCCGGTATCGTAGACCACCAGCTTGGCGCCGCGAATCCTGGCCGCCGCGAACTCGGCTGCCGGCAGCGTGTTGAACAGGTCGTCGCGCGCGGAGACGATCATTGTCGGCGCGGCGATTTCTGATAACGGCCGTTCATGCGGGTCTGGGGCGCTGTCGATATTGATGCCGGAGAAGCGCAGCGACAATGGTTCAACGCCTCTGACGAAGCTCATCACACGGTCCGTCTCGGCTTGGGGCGCGGCCGCTACCAGCGCCGGCCGAACGCCGAGGAAGCGAATGAGTACTGATGGCGCAATGTTCTCGGCAGCCCACCAGGCGAAATCGCCGCCGGTGTTGACAGCCCAGAACGCAAACCTGTTACCCCGGCCCACGTCGATCGAGACCGGGCTGGTGGGCGAATAGAGGGCCGGGACAACCAGAATGAGAACGGCGACCTTGTCCGGGTGCCGCAGGCTCAGCTCGACCGCGGACCGCGCGCCGGCAGAAACGCCGACGACCACCGCTTTGGAAACGTCCAGTTCAGTGAGCAACGCCGCGAACGCATCGGCCTGCGCGGCTGGAGAGGGGTCCTGCGGAACAGGTGTGCGCAGATAGCCGTAGCGCGACGGCGCGATGATCCGGAAGCCCTCCCCCACAAGACCGGAAGCAAGGGCAAGGCCTTGGTCAAAGCCGCCGCCGGCGCCGTGGATCGAAAGCAGTGGAATGCCCGCGCCGCGGTCGGCGTATTCAACCGGCCCGATGTCGAGCCTGGCGACCAGGCTGCCTCGGCTGACGGCGTCGCGCAGGCGACCAAGCTCGTTCCTGTAAAGCACGAAAGCGACACCGGCCGCGGTCACCGTGGCGATAAGCATGACCAGCAAGAAACCGCCGATACGACTCATGCGAGGGCTCCACCAGCTGTGAGCGGATATTGACCTGCCTCGCTCGGAAGCAAGTTCATCTATCCAGGCTGACCGTCGATATCGAGCCGGACCAGTACCGTCGTGTACCTCATGTCCGGACTCCATCAGAGACGGGTCGACCAGCACGGTCGAAAGCGTCCCGCTTTGATGTGCATCAACTTCGGTTCAGCCGGGGCACGACAGGCCGAGAGCATCCAGTCCGGCCGCAAGGTGATCGCCCAACAGCGGGTTGCCGCAAAGATAGTCGGCCGTATGCCTGTTGTGAGCGTAGGCGGCCTGTTGGCGAACCTCGTCCCAATCGGCCGCCTTGCCGTCATCCCTGCCGAGCCATGTCAACGCCACGAGGTCGATCTGCTCGTCGACGGAGAGATCCGAGATCAGCGACCCAAGCTCTTCGCGCACGGGGTCATCATCATAGTCCTGAAGCACCGCGATTTCACCATCGTCCGTGGGATTGGAGCCCGCGTCCGGCTCGGTGACGGCAACCTTGACATCGAATCCATGCGCCTTGGCGATTATGAAACAGACCTTCCCGGTCGAGATTGCCAGCTCAGGGGCCTCTGTCTCCTCACTTCCGATTCCGCGTTTCATCCGATACCTCCTCTTGCGCCATCGGCGCTCTCTTCCGCGGCTCCCCGCTATCGGCCGAGGCTCCCGATATAGGCGATGATCGCCTCGATCTGATCTGGAGAGGCCACGAACTCGGGCATGTCCGGATGCCCGGTGGAGATTCCCTCGGCCAAGGCTTCTTGCAGGTCCTCGATCGGATAGCGGCGGTGCAACAGACGAAAAGGCGGGGCATCAGGATGGGTGCTTTGGCCAGTCCGGCCGACTGCGTGGCATCGCGCGCAGTTTGTTTCGACCAGCCTTTTGCCATAGGCAACCTGGAGATTGTCACCCGCCCAGACCGGCGACGCGAGTGCGATTGCAAACGGCAGAACCTTGAGCGCTGTTCGACGTTTCATGGCTGCTGAATAGGCCTTGAGCGGACGCCGCGCCTTGACCTCGCTCAAACGGCTGGAACGCAGCTACCGCTCGAGGACATACGTGCCGGGCGCGGCGCAAACCGTCTTCAAGGTGCCCAAGGCATCGCCCCGGTCGGCCGCGACCTCGCCGCTGGAATGACCGGCCAGCCATTCGACCCAGGCCGGCCACCAGGAGCCATATGTCACGGCCGCCTCTTTTGCCCACTCGTCCGGGCTGGGACGAATGGCGGCATGGCGGCAACTGAGCCTTCTGTAGGAACGGTTCGAGTGTCCGGGCTCCGACACGATTCCCGCATTGTGTCCGCCGGTGGTCAGGACGAAGTCGATGTCGGTGTCCAGGAGATACGTCAGCTTGAATACCGAACGCCACGGCGCGACATGGTCCGTCTCGGTGCCGACCGCGAACACCGGGGCTCGAATGTCTTCCAGATGAACAGGCCTTCCCTCGACGCGAAAGCGGCCCTCGACAAGATCGTTGTCCAGATAAAGCTGCCGCAGATATTCCGACTGCATGCGAAACGGCATGCGGGTTGAATCGGCGTTCCAGGCCATGAGGTCGCTCATCGGAGCGCGCTCGCCGAGCAGATATTCGCGCACCATGCGTGACCAGATCAGATCCTGCGAGCGAAGCATCTGGAAAGCGCCGGCCATGCGGCGCTGGTCGAGCGTGCCTTCGGCCCACATCACGTCCTCGAGCAGCGTGATCTGGCTCTCGTCCATGAACAGGCCGAGTTCGCCCGGTTCTTCGAAATCGACCTGCGCCGCAAAAAGCGACAGGCTGGCCAGGCGGTGATCGCCGTCGCGGGCCATGGCCGACGCGGCTATCGACAGCAGCGTGCCGCCAAGGCAGTAGCCCACCCCGTGGATCCGGCTGCTTCCCGTCGCCGCCTCGACCGCATTCATGGCCGCCATAGCGCCGAGCCGGCGATAGTCGTCCAGCGAGACTCCGGCCTGGTCGCTACCCGGATTGCGCCAGGAGATGCAAAAGACCGTATAGCCGCTCTGGACAAGATAGCGGACCAGCGAGTTCCCCGGTGAAAGATCGAGGATGTAGTATTTCATGATCCAGGCGGGGACGATGAGGATCGGCTCCTCCTTCACGGTGTCCGTCATCGGCGCATAAAGGATCAACTCGATCAGTTCATTGCGGAAGATCACCTCGCCCGAGGTTGCGGCGACCTCGATGCCCGGCCGGAAGTTCTCCACGCCAGCCGGCGGCTTGCCGTCGGCCAGTCGCATCAGGTCGTCGACCATATTGCTGGCGCCGTTGACGAAGTTGGCGCCGTTTTTCCGCAAGGTCCTGTCGATGACCTCCGGGTTGAGCGCCGGGAAATTGGAAGGAGAGACGGTATCCAGTATCTGCCGGCTGTAGAACTCGACGAGGCCCTCATGCCTTCTCGTTACTCCAGGAAGCCCGCTGGTGGCGTTGTGCCACCATTGCTGGGAGAGCAGGAAGGCTTGCTGCATGGCGTTGAAGGGGAATGTCTGCCAGGCATGGTGCTGGAACCTTCTGTCTTGCGGCAAGGGCGTGATGGTTGGCGCAGCCGTCCCCATTCCAAGCCCGCAGCGAAAAAGAAAATCATTGAACCTGACGAGCTTCTCGACCGCCTTTGTGGAGACCTCCGCCTGCTTTCCCGGCGATGTCGACAGGTGCAGCAGCCAGTCCTGCCAGGCCTGCAGGAGGCTGACCGGAGAGACGCCCGCGGTGAAGGCGCCCACCAAGGCATGCGCGAGCCTGTCGACGTCGCGATAGACGCTTGGCGTTCCTTCGTCCGGCAACTGCGGCACTTGGGGGCCGACCGCGGCCACCACCTCATTGCGCCTGGAGCCTTGCGGTGTCTCCGGATCTTCCACCATGTCATGACTGCTCCAGACGGAGGACCGATCGGCGGCTGGTTTGCGCCTGCTTTTCCCTGGCAAAGACATTTCAGGCGGGAAGCGTTGCCGCGGCCATGTCGTTCATCGTCGTTTCTGCCTCCTTGCGGACTTGCCAGGCTGTCTCCGAAGCCAGTTTGGCGCCGATGGAAGCGAATTTGCCGGCCTCTTTCGCATAGTCGGATGTGGCGTTCTGGACGAAGTTCACGAACACGTCGAACGCATCGACGAATTCGTCGCCGCCGGTCAGCTTCTCTACAAGCTTCAGGTCATCCTCGAAGCGCCGCTTGAGGAAGGATACGCCTTCAATCTGGTAGCGCAGCAGCGCGCGGACCGAATGCGCCTGCATCGCGGCGGCCGCTCTTATGAATTTTTGCCCGGTTTGGGCGAAAGGGAACAGCTCGGGCGAACGAAACTCTTCCGAATTCCACGTCATGGTGTCTTTCCCTTCGCTTCTCGCTTCAATTTCTTGATTTTGGCTGATGCGGGCGTGAGTGGCGTCCAAAGCCGTGGCTTGCGGACAAGCCTTTGCTTCGCCGGAACGATGCCCGCTCGAAATAGATCGCGGCTCCGGCGATGAAGCCGAGGCAGGGCACGGCGCCCCACAGCAGGAAATCTTCAGTCGCCATCGACGAGCCCCTTTGGTCGTCCTGCTTGAACATCGCAGGTCCGGCGCAAGGTGGCATTGATCATGATCAATCCGGCCCGGCATGCCGGCTTTGACCCTGATCAAGGCGAACGATGGCAATGCCCGCGACAAGTCCATGACAACAAGCCCATCCTCAGATGCAAAGCGAGGGACGGATATGAAGGAATTGCCGCTTGCCGAGGTCTACCGGATCATTGAACCCGTCCGGTCGTCCTGCTTTCGACGCGGTCCAGGCAAGGCCGCTCGAACGTCATGACGATGTCCTGGCACATGATGGTGGAAGTCGCGCCGCCAACCATCGCCTGCATCGTATCAAGCAATGACCTCTCATTCTTCGCCTTGCGTCAAACGAGGGAATGCGTGATCGCGATCCCAGCCGTTGGCCTCGCGGAGAAGGTCGTGAAAGTTGGCAATTGTTCCGGCCGGGACACGGACAAGTTCGCGACCGCATGGTTCACGCCGCTTCCCGCCGAACAGGTATCGGCGCCGCTGGTGGCCGAGTGTTTCGCCAACCTCGAGTGCCGTGTGGTCGATACGCGCCTGGTCAACAGATACAATCTCTTCGTGCTGGAAGTCGTCAAGGCGTGGATCGATCCGCAACAGCCGAGGCCGAAAACCATCCATCACATCGGGAACGGCACCTTCCTGGTCGATGGCGAGGTCATCCATTTCGAATCCCGCATGCCTTGAAAGCCGGGGGCGGCTCGGATGCGACTTTGATCCACATCAAGGCGCCCATGCTCTTCCGGCATAGGGTTCCGCTCATCAAAGGATTCGATCGAAAGCGCGTGCGATGAGCTACAAATCAATTCTCCTGAACCTCAATATCGACGGTCCGATCGAACCGATCACGCGGATCGGCGTGAACCTTGCCAAGCGCTTTGACGCCCGCTTGATAGGGTTCTGCGCCGCGGATGCTCCGTTGCCGGTGACGATGGCGCCGGAGGGCGCGGCGATCGCCGCCGATATCTGGGAACAGTCGCGGGATGAGATCCGACGCCGCCTGCCCGGCCTGAGCGGCGAGTTCGACGGCCTGGTGGCCGGAGCGGTCAAGACGGACTGGCACGGCGAGATCGAAAACCCGGATCACGCCGTGGCCCGGAGAGCCCGCATGGCCGATATCGTCGTCACCAGCGCCTCCCAGGGCGCGTCGACGGGCGACTCCTACCGCACGGTCGATCCAGGATCGCTGGTGCTGCGCGCGGGCCGGCCGGTCCTGATCGCGGCTCAGGGCGCTATGGATTTGCCGGCTCGCAGGATCGTGGTGTCCTGGAAGGACACGCGTGAGGCCAGGCGGGCGGTGGCCGACGCTTTGCCGCTCATGGCCATGGCCGACGAAGTCACCATAGTGGCGGTCGATCGCAATCCGGACGATTGGATCAGGGACAGCGTCAAGGACGCAGCGAGCTTCCTGGCGGGTCATGGCCTCAAGGCGCGCACCGAGATCATCAAGACGACCGATGATGAAAGCAATCGCCTGGTCGATTTCTTCGCTTCGGTGAAGGCCGAGCTGATCGTGTCCGGCGCCTATGGGCATAGCCGGTTGAGGGAATGGGTGTTCGGCGGCGTTACCCGCTCGTTGCTGGACGAGGTGTGGCTCAACCGGCTGATGTCGAGCTGACGCAGGTCGCCTGGGCACGCGCATGATGACGGCGGCAGCCGCGGGATAGAGCATGGTGATCCGCAGCGCCGTCGCCATCGAATATCTCGACCGCGGCGAGAGGCGAGAGGAAATCGCCCCACCGGGCCGCATGGACCGCAGTGAAACATCGCTACCACAAGCAAGGGAATGCGTGGGGGCCACTGTAAGCGACTCTTTTCGGCGCATTGACCGAAATCAAATTCTTCGCGTCGAAATCCTTCATATGTGGCGTAATCAGGCACTTAAGGTTACGCCGCTCAATGAGAAACGCCGTCGCGAAGCTTGTCGACACCTGCAATGCTGAAAGAAGCAAGGGGTCGGACTTTCCAACCATCTGGAGAGATGTGTTGAAGGCGCATCCCTGCGTGCTCGGGCAGCCGGTGCAGGACAGCGGAGAGGACGGTCCCCTGTTGAGGATTCCTTTGATCACCGGCCAGGTCCTCGTGTTCCTGGGCTCGCATTTTTCTCTGTGGTGAGCTCCCCGCCGCCGGGCGGTATCGCCAACCGACCGGGCGTCCGGACCGGCAGCGAGGTCGTCAGCGGGTTGTCAGGCTGTGCTTGCTAGACAGCGCTTGCGACCAATCCATCTTTCCAAGCAGTCCGCTTTCGTGGTCGCCGGACGGCGGACAGGAGCACTTACGATGCAGTTTTTGAGAATTGGACTTGCGTTGACCACGTTGGCTGTTGCGGCGCCGGCCTTCGCGGATTCCACGGTCAACGTGAAATTGTGGGACAAGAACGGCGACATGAACGCCGACGCCAAGATGGGGATGGGCATGCCGGCGAATATGAGCATGGCGATGATGAAGATTCAGGTCGACAAGAAAGTCGTGCCGGCTGGCAAGGTGACCTTCGATGTGACCAACACCTCCCAGGCCACGGTCCATGAAATGATTGTCGTGCCCGTGGCGGACCCGAAAAAGACAACGCTGCCCTATATTTCGAACGAGAACCGTGTCGATGAGGATGCGGCCGGCCATCTGGGCGAGGTCTCGGAACTCGATCCGGGCAAGTCGGGTTCGCTGACGCTCGATCTCAAGCCGGGCTTCTACGCGGTCTTCTGCAACATCCCCGATCATTTCATGAACGGCATGTGGGCCACCATCAAGGTTCAGTAAGACGACACCGAGCACGCCCGGCGACGAACCGCGGCGTGCTCGCCCAGCCAGTGCGGTCGCGAGCTGCGAGAACATCGTCGCGTATCGCAACCGAGCGCGGCCCAACGGGTCTGCCGCCGCAAAGCTTTCCAGCGGTTGGTCGCGCCTATGCCAATCAAGGCGGGCGGAGTGTCGATCGGGTCAGGCGGCTTCTATGGCGCTCTTGATCGACATCACGGAGTGCTTGACGAAGTCCTTGGCGATCTCGCCGACGAGTTTGGCGCTCAATGGCGGCTGATAATGCCTCCGCATCTCACCGAGCGTGCGCGGATCGGCGATCACCAGTACATGCTCGCAGGCTTCCTCGCGGGCCTTATGATTGAGATAGCTCGCGATCGATGCGGCGAAGTCGTCCTCGCCCAGCCGGGACTCGTCCGGACTGGCGGTTGAACTGCGGTGCCTGCCGCCGGATCCGGCGTGAGCCACTTCAAGGACCGCGTCCTCAACTTCGATCAGGTCGAGGTGAGGTTCGTGCCCCTTGTTGTGAAACAGCCGCAGGCTCTCGCCATCCGTAACCGCGACGAGGGTGCCGTTATTCACGATCATGTGTTTCTCCGAGGTCGGATCAGCCGAGCACTCCGGCGCCGTCCGATCATTTCACTGCTGTTGCCAGGCAGGTAAGCCCGGATAGCCTCGCATCGCTTTGACCTTGATCAAAGCCGGGCAAGGCCATGCAATGACCGGCTCGTAGATCACACCGGGGGATCAAAGCCGACGAACGTCGCATCATGCAGGACGGTCGCGCGGTCGAGCCCTGACCCGCTGCAAGGTCCTATTCGAACGAGTAGGTGAATCCTTCCGCCGAGGCGCCCACGATGACTTTCGCCATCTTCTTGCCCTCGAGCGAGCGGTTGAGCACGCCGCGGCTTAGTTCCGGCAGCAGCGTGTTGGTGAGGATGGCGTCGATCATGCGCCCGCCGGATTCGATCTCGGTGCAGCGCGCCTTGACCAGGTCCATCACGCCGTCGCCGATCACCAGTTCAGCGTCGTTGGTTGCCTTGAGGCGGCGCGCGATCTTGCCGAACTGATGCCTGGCAATCGCCTCGATCATCGCGTCCGAGAGCGGATAGTAGGGGATGGTGACGACCCGACCGAGGAAAGCGGCCGGGAACACCTTCAGCAACGGGGCGCGTAGCGCGGTATCTAGGTCGTCGATGCCGGTGCGCACGGTGCCGTTCTTCGTCCGATCCATTATGACATCGGAGCCGACATTCGAGGTGAGCAGGATCAGCGTGTTCTTGAAATCGATGCGACGGCCCTCGCTGTCGTCCATCATGCCCTTGTCGAAGACCTGGAAGAAGATCTCATGCACGTCCGGATGCGCCTTCTCGACCTCGTCGAGCAGGATCACGGAATAGGGTTTCCTGCGCACGGCCTCGGTCAGGATGCCGCCCTTGCCGTAACCGACATAGCCGGGCGGCGCGCCCTTCAGCGTCGAGACCGTATGGGCTTCCTGGAATTCCGACATGTTGATCGAGATCAGGTTCTGCTCGCCGCCATAGAGCGTCTCGGCGAGCGCCAGCGCGGTCTCGGTCTTGCCGACGCCGGAAGGCCCGCAGAGCAGGAACACCCCGACCGGTTTTTCCGGCGCGCCGAGGCCGGCGCGGCTGGTCTGCACGCGCCGGGCGATCATTTCCATGGCGTGATCCTGGCCGACCACGCGCTCGGACAGGGTGGCGGCGAGCCTAAGCGCCTTCTCGGTCTGGCTGGAGAGCATCCGTCCGGTCGGGATGCCGGTCCAGTCCTGCACCACGGCCGCGACCGCATTGCGGTCGACCGACGGCAGGATGAGCGGCGTCTCGCCTTGCGCGGCCGCAAGTTCCGCCATCAGCTCGCGCAGCCGCGCCATGTCGGTTGCTTCATCCGCCGGCTCGGCGGAAGCCGCTTCGGCCTTCGCGGCCTTGGCCCCTTTGGTTTTCGAAGCCTTGGTTTTCTTGGTCTCGGCAGCCTTACTCTCTGCGGGCTTGCTCTCAGTCGGCTTTTGCTCGGGCGCCTTTGCCGCGCCCTCCCCGCCCTCGGTCCCGGCAGCAGCCTCCTCAGCCGCCGCCTCGTCGAGCGGCACACCCTCGCCGCGCAATTTTGCACGCAGGTCAAGGATTTCTGCCACCAAAGCCTTTTCCCGATCCCAGCGCGCCTGGGCAGCCGCCAAAGCGGTCTCGGCCTCCGCCAGCCCCGCGTCGACACGGGCCTGCCGGTCGGCCACGTCGATGCCGATCGCCGCCTCGCGGCCGATGATGCCGCTCTCCACTTCCAGCGCCTGGCGGCGGCGCAGGATATCCTCGACCTCGGCCGGCGTCGCATGCTGCGAGATCGCGACGCGGGCGCAGGCGGTGTCGAGTAGGCTGACCGCCTTGTCCGGCAATTGCCTGGCCGGGATATAGCGATGCGAAAGCGAGACCGCCGCTTCGATCGCCTCGTCCAGGATCTGCACCTTGTGGTGCTGTTCCAGCACGCCGGCGACGCCGCGCAGCATCAGCACGGCCACCGCTTCCGACGGCTCGTCGATCTTGACCACCTGGAAGCGCCGGGTGAGCGCCGGATCCTTCTCGATGTGCTGCTTGTATTCGGCCCAGGTGGTGGCGGCGATGGTGCGCAGCTCGCCGCGCGCCAGCGCCGGCTTCAGGAGATTGGCCGCGTCTCCGGTTCCCGCCGCGCCGCCGGCGCCGATCAGCGTGTGCGCCTCGTCGATGAACAGGATGATCGGCACCTCGGAGGCCTGGACCTCGTCGATGACGGCCTTCAGGCGCTTCTCGAACTCGCCCTTGACGCTGGCGCCGGCCTGCATCAGCCCGACATCGAGCATACGCACCGAGACATTCTGCAATGTCGGCGGCACGTCGCCCTGGGCGATGCGCAGCGCAAATCCCTCGACCACCGCCGTCTTGCCGACGCCCGCCTCGCCGGTCAGGATCGGATTATTTTGCCGGCGCCGCATCAGGATGTCGACGATCTGCCGTATTTCGGGATCGCGGCCGACGACCGGATCGATCTTGCCGTCGCGGGCGCGCTGGGTGAGGTCGGTGGCGTATTTGGCCAAGGCCGAATCCCCGCCCGGGCCGCGCTTGACCGGTGTCTCCGCGGCGGCCGCGACAGGAGGTGAGCCGGCTTCGAGCGAGCCCTCCGTGACATCGGCGAAGCGGGAAATGACCCCGTCGGCATCGATCTTGTCGAATTCGGCGCTGATCTTCGACACCAGGCCTTCGAGCGCGGGCGTCCTCAGACAAGCGAGCAGGATATGGGCGCTGCGCACCTCCTCAACCCCGAACTCCAGCGTCGCCAGGTTCCAACCCTCCTGGATGGCGTGGAAGATGTGGTCGGAGAATTCCTCCACCGAGGTCGCGCCGTAGGGTAGCTTGTCGATGGCGCGGGTCATGTCGGCCGTCAGCCGGCTGACATCCAGTCCGGCGTCGGCGACGATCATCTGCACATCCGAGCGCTCGGACAGCACCAGTTGCTGGATGAAATGGGCGAGCTCGACATAGGGATTGCCGCGCAACTTGGCCGTGTCGGCCGCGGCCTTGAAGGCGCGCACCCCCGTGGCATTGAGCTTGGCTACCAATTCCTTACGCTTGAAGCTCTGCGATGACCGGCGCTGTTCCATCGAACCTGCTCCCGCGATCTGCCGACCATACCCTGCCATATAAGCGGCTGCTTGACAAAGCCGCGTGGCGGATAGGGCCTCTGAATCCATCCGGGCGGCACCGCCCGGTTACACAAGCCTTGCAAACTCCTGGCAACAAACATGGATTGCCGTCCGGACTATGCGAGCCATTTCACATACCGGGTCCGACAATCGCGCAATGGGTTTCGCCTAGAAAACGGCTGCGTTTAGCTTCCGTTAGTTTTTGCGCAGGTGCTCAATTGTCGTCGCGCGAGGCCGGTGATAACGTTACGTCACATAGGGTCTCAGGGCCGCTGGCTGGGGGTTAGTGTGATTGATCTCGCACTCTGGCTGAATCCTCTGAACGGTGCGAATCCGTCGGGAGAGGACTTGCGCAACGACCCGGCCTTTCATGAGCTGGAGCGCCTGACCGAGCCACAGGTCAAAGTCGTTCATGACGGCAACAGCAAGCCCACCTCGCAATCCAGTCCGGTCGACTGGACGGCCGTACTGGAAAAAGCCGAGGAATTGCGGCCGCGCGGCCGGGATTTGCGGCTGCTGGTCATCGTTGCGCGGGCCTTGGCCAACGAGGAAGGGCTGGCCGGCCTCGCCCAGGGCCTGACGCTCATCGCCAAGACCTTCGAACAGTACTGGGACACGATGCACCCTGCGCTGCGGCCGGGCGCGTCCCCACGCGACGCCGCCTTGCGCCGCATCAATGCGCTGCTCGATCTGCAAAACGGCCAGGAGGGCCTGCTGGCGAACCTCAGGCAGGCGGTGTTCTTCTCCCCGCGCGCGATCGGGCCGATCAGTGGCCGGGACCTGGAACAGGCAGCGCTCGACGAACGCGTCATGCTCCAGGAGGCAGCCTCCGGTCTCGGGACCGCCGAAAAGGCGGCGCTGACGAGCGCCCACAACCAGTTGCTGAACCGCGTGCGGACCGGATGCGCGGCGCAGATCGATCAAGCAGCGGACGCGATGACGTCGCTTTTGGCCGACGCGCGTGCCGCGATCGCCGCTCTCGAGGCGGTGGACGTCGCGCTCAACGCCCGCATCGAAGGCAATGGCGCCACCGTCCCGGAATTGAAGAAGTTCCTGCAGCGTTTGCTGACAACGCTGGAGCGGAATTCCAGCGCGGGCACCCAAGTGGCGAATGGTGCCGCGAAAACCTCCCCACAGCCGGCGCAGCCGGCATCGACGCCCGCCCGAAACGGTCATGGAGCCGAGCCGATGGCAAGTGTGGCAAGCCCAGTGGAAGCGAGCGCCGGCCTGCCGGACCGGATCAACTCGCGCGACGAAGTCGTCAAATGCCTGGACCTCGTCGTCGCCTTCTACGACCGCACCGAGCCGTCCAGCCCCATCCCGCATCTCGCCCGGCGGGTGCGCCGGATGGTGCACATGGATTTCGTGGAACTGATGGAAGATCTCGCCCCGTCGGGGCTGAAGGAATTCCGGCTGCTTGCCGGTGTCCCGGATCTCAAGAAGCCGGCCCAGAAGGATGAAAGGTAACCAGCATGCCAGCAGAGAGCAAAGCGAAGGTCATCGAAAGAAACCGCGCGCCGCGCGTGCAGATCGCCTACGACGTCGAAACCTACGGCAGCCCAACGACGATAGAACTGCCGTTCGTCATGGCCGTGATGGCCGACCTTTCCGGCGCTTCACAGACCAAGGAAGCGTCGAAATCGGTCCTCGACCGCAACTTCGTCGAAACCGACGCCAACCGCTTCCCGAAATTCATGGAAGCGATGGGGCCGCGCGTGAAGGCGCGGGTGAAGAACACGCTGCCGCAGGCCGAGGGGCAGGAGCGGGACGAAGAGCTCGCCATCGACCTCACCTTCTCCAAGATGGGCGACTTCGCGCCAGACAAGATCGCCGCGCAGGTCCCGCAGCTGGCCGAGATCCTGAAGATGCGCCGCCAGCTAGAGGAGCTGCTGGGCTTCATGGACGGCCGCGTCGACGCGGAAAAGCGCATTGCGCAGCTTCTGAACAACGAGCCGCTGCTGAGCAAGATCGCCAGCCAGGCGATGGATGACGGCAAGGGCGAGGAGTAAGTCATGGCCGAACAGCAAAAGACCGCAGCCGCCACCGCCGAGGCGGAAGCCATCGATCTCGGCGAATTCAGCGGACTCCTTGAAAAGGATTTCAAGGTCAAGAAGGACGACAGCGAGAAGCTGCAGCAGCTGGTGCGCAATCTGGCATTGGCCGCCCAATCGCGCTCCGAGACCACAACCATCTCGTCCAACGCGATCAAGTCGATCAAGTCGCTGATCGCAGGCATCGACAAGATGCTAACCACGCAGGTCAACGAGATCCTGCATGCGCCCGAAGTGCGCGAGATGGAAGGCACCTGGCGCGGCCTCTGGTACCTGATCAACAACACCGAGACGGATACCAAGCTGAAGATCCGCGTGATGAACATCTCCAAGGAGCAGCTGGCCGACACGCTGGAGGACTATGAAGGCCAGATGTGGGACCAGAGCCCGATCTTCAAGAAGGTCTACACGGACGAGTATTCGATGCTGGGCGGCGAGCCGATCGGCTGCATCATCGGCGCCTACGAATTCTCCAACCATCCGCGCGACGTCGGGCTGCTGCGCAACATTTCCGGCGTCTGCGCCTCGGCCCATACGCCGTTCATCGCCGCTGCCTCGCCGCGGCTGTTCCGCATGGACAGCTGGCAGGAACTGCCCAACCCGCAGGACCTGCAGATGATCGTCAACAACCCGGCCTATGCCTCCTGGCAGTCGCTGCGCGAAAGCGAGGACGCCCGCTATATCGGGCTCACCATGCCGCGCGTGCTGGCGCGCCTGCCCTATGGTTCGGAGACCGTTCCGGTGAAGGGCTTCACCTTCGAGGAGGAGGTGGGCGGCGACCACAACAAATATGTCTGGATGAATGCCGCCTTCCCGATGGGGGTTAACATCAACCGCAGCCACAAGCTCTATGGCTGGGGCACGCAGATCCGCGGCGTCGAGAATGGCGGCACGGTGATCAACCTGCCGGTGCACGCCTTCCCGACCGATGACGGCTCGATCGCGATGAAGTGCCCGACGGAGGTCGCCATCGACGACCGGCGCGAGGCGGAGCTGGCGAAGCTCGGCCTGATGCCGATCCTGCACCGCAAGAACACCGATCTTGCGGCCTTCATCGGCGCGCATTCGCTGCAGGACGACGAGACGCGCGCCGGGCGCCTGGTCGATCCCGACGCGCAGTCGAACGAGCGGCTTTCCGCCAACCTGCCCTACCTGTTCCCGGTCTCGCGCTTCGCGCATTATCTCAAGGCGATCGCGCGCGACAAGATCGGCTCGTTCAAGGAACGCACCGACATGGAGATCTGGTTGACCGAATGGATCAACCGGTACGTGCTGGCCAACCCTGCCTTTGCCGACGACAAGGCGCGCGCCAAACGCCCGCTTGCCGCGGCCGAGGTCCAGGTCGACAGCGTCGAAGGCCGGCCCGGCTACTACAATGCCCGTTTCTATCTGCGTCCGCACTACCAGCTGGAAGGCATCAACGCCTCGCTCCGGCTGGTGTCGGAACTGCCGTCGGTGAAGGGCTGAAATCGTTAAGCAAAGTCATCTTGTTTCGTAGCGGTGGAGAAAGACAATGCCAGACAGAACCGATGCGCCCTCGACGAAAATCGACGGCTTCCTGAAAGTCCCGGACATCAAGGGCCCGAGCAAACGCGACGGCCATGAAGACGAGATCGAGATCCACGGCGTCGATTACAAGATGATCGCGCCCTACGACCCGAACTCGCTGTCGCGGCGCGGCCGCGTATCGATGGGCATGATCAAATTCGTCAAGCACTACGACAAGTCGTCGCCCTATCTGAAGAAGGCACTGTTCGAGAACAAGGCGCTCGACGAGGTGGTGTTTTCGGCGCGCCGCACGATCGATGGCGAAACCAGCGACTATCTGGTGGTGACGCTGACCGACGCCTCGATCATGGAATACGACATGCGGCAGGCGCCCGACGAGCCAGACCTGATCGAGGAAGAGGTCAGCTTCGCCTACAAGAAGATCAAGTTCGTCTACAACAAGGACGACGAGATCGAAATGGACGTCTATGTCGGCAAGTGAGGTCAAGCGGCCCGGCGCGAAGGCGCAGCTCGCCGGCAGCTCCCGGGCAAAGCGCGAGGCGGTCCAGCCCTCCCTCTGGGACCGCCTTGTCAACGATTTGCCCGGGCTGACGTCGGAGATCGATGGGCTGCGTCGCCTGCTGGATGAAGAACTCGGCGCCGAGCGCGTCGAGGCTCTTCTTGCCGGCAGCGCCCGGGGCATCGATGCCGATCCCGAGCTTACGGCCGAGCAGAAACGGCGATTGCACAGGCTGGTCTTCCAGACCGAGCATCGCGCCGAAATCGAAAGCCGCGGCGTGGTGGTGTCGGCGCGCGTGCTGCGCGAAGCCGTGCGCCGCGACATCGAGGCGCTGTTCAACACCGAGCGCTTCGAGTCCGTGCCGATGCTTTCCGATGCAGAGCACGAACAATCCTTGGACGAACTGCCGCCGCTCGCCGATTTTCCGGAAGTACGCCGCAGCGTCGTCAATTACGGCGTGCCCTCCTTCTCCGGCCGCTCGTCGCGGGATTTCGACCGCGATACGCTGGCGCGCGAGATACGCGCGGTGCTCGCCACCTTCGAGCCGCGTCTCAAGGAAAGCGCGACGACAGTGAACGTCACGCTCGGCGACAAGAGCGTCGGCCTCAAGATCGAGATCGACGCGGTGCTGATCATGACGCCGACGCCGGAACGCATGCGGCTGCGCACCACGATCAATCTCGACAACGGCCTGGCGCGAACCGAATTCCGGGAGACCTGAGATGGATCGGGTCTTCGTAGAGTATTACGAAGAAGAACTGACCCACATCCGGGCGCTGGCCGCGGAATTCGCCGACATGCATCCGGCGGTCGCCCGCAATCTTTCCCTCGATACGGTCCCCTGCCCCGACCCCTATGTGGAAAGGCTGCTCGACGGCGTGGCCTTTCTGGCGGCGCGCACGCGGCTGAAGGTCGACGCGGAGCGCTCGCGCTTCTCGCGCGCCGTGCTCGACGTGCTCTATCCGGACCTGGTGACGCCGGCGCCGGCGACGGCAATGGCCGTGCTGAAGCCTGGCCAGCAGGTGCAGTCGATGATCGCCGGCCACGCCGTCGCGCGCGGCACGCGGCTGGTCTCGGGCCTGCATCCGGGACTCTCGACGCGCTCGACCTTCACCACCGCGCAAGAGGTCACGCTGTGGCCGATCGCGATCAATTCGGTCGGCTATTTCCAGGATCGCAGCGCGCTGGCCGCCGCCGGCATCACGCCGGTCGGCGGCGCGCGCGGCGAGGCGGCGTTCCGCATCGCCCTCGCCCGAACCGGAAAAGGCAAGCTCAGCGAATTGTCGCTCGAGCGCCTCGACCTCTATTTCGCCGGACGCGCCAAGGCGCCGCTCATCTTCGACGCGATCTTCGGCGCCTGCTCGGCCGTCGGCGCGCGGGCGGAAGGCAAGACCAATCCGCTCACCGCCCTGCCCGAGCCCGAAATGATCGGCATCCACGACGATGAAGCGCTGATGCCGCGCACCCGCCCGACCTTCGAGGGATACCGGCTGCTGCGCGAGTATTTCATGATCCCCGAGCGCTTCCACTATGTGCGGGTCGCCGGCCTGCTGCCGGTGATCCGCAAGTGCGACGGGGCAATGGAGATCATCTTCCTGTTCCGGCGGCCGGTACCGGAGCTCGCCGATGTGACGGCGGCCGATTTCGAGCTGTTCGCGACGCCGATCATCAATCTCTTCGAACGCGAATGCAACGTCGTCGAGATCGATCCGCGCCGGACGCGTCAGGTGCTGCACGCCGACCGTACCAGGGCGCGCGACTTCGAGATCTTCCGGGTCACCCGAGTGGAAGACGCCGACGCCGAAGGCAGCGAAGCGGTCATTCCCGAACTGTTCAGCCTGGGGCAGAACCGCGGCAGCGGCTGGGTCTATTCGACCGAGCGGCGGCCGCGCCGGGCGACGGAGGACGAACGGCGCGAAGGCCTGACCCGCACCTCCTATACCGGCGACGACGTTTTTCTCGCGGTCTCGCGCCCGGCGGGAAGCCCGGCGAACCGGCCGCTGAAGCGGCTCGACGTGATGGCGCTCTGCACCAACCGCGACCTGCCGATCCTCGACGACACGCCGACGCTGACGCTGGAGACCGCCGATCCGGTGGAAGCAGTGCGGCTGCTCGGCGCGCTGCGACCACCGCAGCCGGCGATCCCGGCAGCGCTGCCGGCAGGCGCCGAAGGCGAATCCCGCGCCGACAATCTCGCCTGGCGGCTGGTGGCGCAGCTCTCGCTCAACTTCCTCAGCCTCGCCAAGGAAGGCCGCGGCGTCGATCCGCTGCACGCGCTGCTCGACCTTTATGCCGACCGCGGCGATCCTGGCCTTGCCCGCAACGTGCATTCGATCACCCGCATCGACTCGCGCCCGGTGATTGAGCGGCTGCAGATCGACGGGCCGATGTGTTTCGGCCGCGGCACTGAGGTGACGCTGCATGTCGACCAGTCGGTGCTGGCGGGCCAGAGCACACTGCTGCTTTCGGCCCTGCTGGCGCGGCTGTTCGCCCGCCATGCGGGCATAAACGGTTTCGTGCGGACCCGCACGCGGTTGCTGCAGAAGCAGGAGGATGTGCCATGGCCGATGACGCCCGGCAATCGCTACCTGATCTAGCGCAACCGGCCCCAACGGAAGCGGAGCCGCTGTCGGACGGGTATGATTTCTTCGAGCTGCTGCGCCGCCTGGAGCAGCGGCGGGGGCTGTTCGGCCATTCCGGAACCGCGGAGCGGGAGCCGGCAAGGCTCGGCCAGCATGTGCGCCTGAGCTTCTCGGCCAGGGACGTGGTCAAATTCCAGGATGCGGGCGACAAGGCTCCGGCGCGGGTGACCGTCGCCAATCTCGGCCTGCTCGGGCCGGAAGGGCCAATGCCGCTGCATCTGACGCGCTGGGTGCTCGACCGGCTGTCGCAGCGCTGGTTCACCGGCGCCGACGCCGAGCAGACCAGCGACACGACCTTCGTCGACTTCGTCAACATCCTGCAGCACCGCATGATCGCACTTTACTATCGCGCCTGGGCAGACGCGCATCCGGCGGTGCAGGTCGAACGTTCGGTCGGCGGGCGCGTGCGCGCCATGCTGGAAGCCATGGCCGGCATCGGCCTGCCCGGAACGCAGGATCCCGAGCTCGACACGGTGCGGCTGCGCCAGGCCGGATCGCTGGCCAACCAGGTCGACGGCGCCGAGCGGCTGACGCTGTTCCTCGCCACCGCCTTCAAGGTACCGGTTGAGATCAAGGAATTCGTCGCCGCCTGGATCGCCATACCGGTGGCGCTGCAGAGCCGTATCGGCAAGGCCTATGCCTCGCTCGGCAGCGGCGCGACAATCGGCCCGCGCGTCTTCAGCCGGCAGAGCCGGATCGAGTTGCGCGTCGGTCCGCTCAGCCTTGACGACTTCAAGTCGTTCCTGCCCGGAGAACGGCGCCTTGCGCTGTTCAAGCAGGCGGTGCGCGACATGATCGGCGAGGCGCTCGACGTCGATCTCAGGATCGTGCTGGCGCGGGAGGCGGTGCCACCGCCTAAAATGGGAACCATCCAGCTCGGTCGGACCTCCTGGTTTTCACGCCCCGCCGAAAAGGGGGACGCCGACGATCTGAGATTGCGCACCATCGTCGGCTGGCGGCCCGACATGGCGGAGGCAGCCGCATGAGCCTGCTGCTGACCCTGGAACAAGGCCCGCGCTCGCAGGTGGTCAGGCAGACCCGGCTGGACGAGGGCGAGTTGGTGATCGGCCGCAGCGCCGATGCCGGCTGGCGGATCGACGATCCGGACATGTTCGTCTCGCGCGCCCATTGCAAGATCAGCGGCGGGCGCGACGGCTATTATGTCACCGATACGTCGAGCAGCGGATTGTTCATCGACGACTCAGACAGCCCGCTCGGAACCGGCAGGTCGACCCGCCTGCAAAGCGGGATGCGGCTGCGCATGGGCGACTATGTGCTCCATGTCGAGATCCAGCCGGGCGCCGGCCACACCTCGATCGGTCAGGCACCGATCGCCAACGCCGCGCCGGCATGGTCGTCGCCACAATCGCGGACGCCAGCCAGTATCGGCGGCGACGATTTCTTCTCGGCCAAGGCCGAGGAGGAGCCGCAGCGGCCGCGCCCGGCAGGACTGCCCGATCCATTCGAGCAACCTGTGCCCGGAGCCTACGATCGCGCTTCCAACCAGCGCAGCTCGCCAGCTTTCGACGACCCGTTCAGCCTCGATCCGGTGGCGACGCCGAGCTCGAACGACGAGCTCGCCACCGGCCGAGCGGACCCGTTCGGCTTTAGCGACATGCCAGCGCGCAACGACATGCCCGAGCCCGCGCCCAAAGCCCCCGGCTTCGACGATTTCAGCTTCGGACCAGCCGCGACGCCTGCGTCCAGCACCAGCTCCGATGCGGCCGGTCGCCACGAGCGGCCGGCCGAGAAGCCGAAGGCGGCCCGTCCCTGGGAGATACCAGCGCAGGCGTCCGCTCCCCCGCAATCTCGCCCTGCTCCCGCGCCGAGGCCATCGCATCCGACGCAGCCCGCGCCGAGCGACATGGCCCTGCGCGCGGCATTCCTGCGCGGCATGGGCGTCGAGGAGGCCGATTTTCCCGGGCGCGACGCGATCGCCGAGATGGAGAAATTCGGCCGTGAGTACCGCCTGATGCTCGACGGCCTGATGCAGCTCCTGCGCAAGCGCGCCGAAGAGAAGGGCAGCGCGCGCGTCGCACAGACGGTGGTCGGGTCTTCGGAAGTCAACCCGCTGAAATTCCTGCCGACGGTCGAGGACGTCATCGTCACCATCATCGCCGAACGCAGTCCCGGCTTTCTCTCCGGCGAGGCGGCGATCAGCGATGCTGTCAAGGATCTCGCGCAGCATCACGTGCGCGCCTGGCGCGGCGTGCAGGCAGCACTTCGGCGCATGATCGACCGTTTCGATCCGGCCGCCATCGAGGAAGAGCTCAAGTCCAATTCCGCGATCGGCAATCTGCTCGCCGGCGGGCGCAACGCCAAGCTGTGGGAACTCTATCAGAAACGCCATCGCGACATCGCCCAGAGCGCGGAATCGAGTTTCCTGGGCGAGATCGGCGCAGACTTCAGGGATGCATATGAAGAGGAGTGAAGCATGATCGACAGACGCGAATTCATCGTTGCCCTCGGCGCCACGGGGCTGCTCGCGGCTTGCCAGAGCGGCCCGCCGAAACCATCGGTGATCTCGGTCAACGTGACCGGCGGCGCCGGCATGAATCCGGGACCAGGTGGCGGCGACCGGCCGGTGACGGTGTTGGTGATGCGGCTTGCCAGCACCGGCAAGTTCAACTCGGCCGATTACTTCGCGCTGCAGGGCGATGCCGGCTCGGCGCTGGGCGCCGACCTGATCGGCTCGGACGCGATCTCGGTGGCGCCGGGCAAGACGGCAGCCAAGACCATCACGGTCGAGCCGAACGCGACGGCGCTGGGCTTCGTCGCGCTGATCCGGGAACCCGGCGGACGCAACTGGCGCACGACCAAGTCGGTTTCGCCAGGGTCGAAATTCACCATCAATGTCAGCCTCGGCAAGGGCGGCATCTCCGCCTAGCGAAGCGTCAACACGGCAGTGCAGAGAGTGGCAGAATGAGCGACGCAAACAGGGTGCTGTGGTCCGAGGGCCTCTTCTTGAGGACCCAGCATTTTCAGCAGCAGGACCGGTTCTTCGAGGGGATGGTGCGCGGCGCCTTGCAGGCCGGCCAGCTCCATACGTTCGGCTTCCAGCAGCTGACGCTCGACCAGTCGCTGCTCGACGCCGGCCAGGTGTCGATCGTGTCCGCCCGGGGCATCTTCCCGGACGGCACGCCCTTCTCCATCCCGGAGCTGATGGATGCGCCTAAACCGCTGCCGGTCACGGCCGACACCGGTGCCGGACCGGTGCTGGTGGCGCTGCCGCTGGAGCCGCCCGGCGGCGTCGGATTCGATCCTGCGCATGCCCAATCGACCGGCGCGCGCTACCACGGCAAGATCGTCCCGGTGCGCGACGCCGTGCAGGGCGGCGCCGATCCGGAAGAGATCGAAATCGCCCGGCCGCAAGCGGTACTGCTGGCACCCGGCAAATCGGTCGGTGGCTACACGGCACTGCCGATCGCCGATATCACGGGCGTGCGCGCCGATGGCGGCGTCTCGCTCGACGAGACGTTCCTGCCGCCGACGCTGATCACCGGCGCCGTGCACTGGTACCGGCAATTGCTGCAGGAGGTCGTCACCGGCCTCGACCAGATCGCCGAAGCGCATGGCAAGATGGTGATGGGCGGGGCCGGCCGCAGCGTCGAGGATCTTCTGATGCTTCACCTCGCCAACGCCGCGCGGCCACGGCTTGCGCATATGCTCGCGCAGGACGTCTTCCATCCGGCCGAGCTCTATCTCGAGCTTGCCGGCCTCGCCGGCGAGATGGCCACCTACGGCTCCAGCTCGCGGCGGCTCGGCGAGTTGCCGGCCTACGATCATATGGCGCCAGGCCCCGCCTATATGGCGCTGGCCGACGCCTTGCGCTCGCTGATCCTCAGCCTGCGCTACATCGAGCCGAAATCGCGCGCGCTTCCAGTCATGCGGCACGCCACCAATGTCTGGAAGGTACGGATTGACAACCCGAAGCTTCTGGTCGCCAGCCGCATCGTCATCCGCGTCGGCTCCGAGCTGTCAGAAGACGCGCTGCGCAAGATCTTCGTCAACCAGGCGACGGTCGGCTCGGCGGACCAGTTCGAGGGCCTGTGGAAATCGCGCCTGCCCGGCATTCCGCTGAAGCCGCTGCATTCGCAGCCGCGCGAGATCCCCTATGACGGCGACCGGCTGTGCCTGGAGCTCGACCAGAAGAGCGAGCATTGGGCCTCGCTGCTCGACGCTCCGGGCTTCGTCATCGGTGTTTCCGGCGTGCTGCCGAGCGAGCCGCAGGTCGACTGCTATTCGGTGAACAGGTGAGGCCATGAGCCGGGATGATCCCTTCGGACTGTCGGAGGATCGCGAGCGCACACGCATCCGGCTGACCGGTGCGGCGCCCCGACCGATGGCGCCGCTGGCGCCGGGCGCGCCGGTCAAGCGGGCGCGCGCCCATCCCAACACGCTCATCAACATCTTCGCGCCGCTGCTCGAATTCGCGCCGGAGCTCGAAAGCGCGCTGGCACCGGAGAACCCGGAAGTGATGCGCACGCGCCTGCTCGACGAGCTGGTGCGGGCGCGCGACGCCGCCGTTGCCGCGGGCTCCTCGCTGGAGCGCGCCGACCAGGCGGCCTGGGCGGTGGCGGCGCTGCTCGACGACCTTGCGCTCAACACGCCCTGGGGCGGCGCCAGCGCCTGGCCGCGCCAGCCGCTTGTGGTCATGCTGCGCGGCGACGTCGATGCCGGCACCCAGTTCTTCACCCGCCTCGACGAGCTGGAGCGGCATCCCAATCGCGACCGCGAGATGCTGGAGCTGCAATATTACTGCCTGGCGCTCGGCTTCCGCGGCAAGTACCGGGTGCCCGGCCGCGCCGGCGACCGGTCGCTCAATGCGGTGCGCGTCGCGGCGGCGCGCTTCCTGCGCAACGCCGACGCCGAGGATTCGCCGCTATCGCCGAACTGGAAAGGCGTGATCGCCTCCGATGAACCGCAGCGCTTCATCGTGCCGATCTGGGTGATGGCGCTTGCCGCGATTGTCGTCGCCGCGGCTGCCTATGTCGGCCTGTCGATGGGCTTGAGCAGCCAGGCGGTCGAGCTTTCCGCGCTGGTGCGCACGCTGCCGCCGGCCTCGCGCGGCGACGTCACCCGCGCCGCGCCCAAGCAGGATGCGCCCGAACCCGAAGCGCCGCAGCCGGTCGATTTCGCTTTGCTGCCCGAGTTCAAGGCTGAAGCACCGGACGACCTCAAAGGCGCGCTCAGCGGCACCGAGAGCGTCTCGCTGGCGAAGCTCATCATCCAGTCCTCCAATCCCGAGCTGTTCCAGTCGTCGCGGCCGACGCTGACCGAGGGCTACGAGCCGCTGATCGCGTCGATCGCCAAGGTTATCCTCGACAACAAGGAACTGATCGGAAAAATCACCGTCGTCGGCCATACCGACAATGTGCGCCTGCAAAAGTCGAACCCGCTGGCCAGCAACCAGCGCCTGTCGGAAGCGCGCGCCGAAACCATAGCCAAGCTTCTGGTGCAGGCGGGCGTGCCACAGGACAGCATCTCTTCCGAGGGCCGTGCCGAAACCGATCCGGTAGCCGACAATTCGACGCGCGAAGGCCGCGCGCTCAACCGTCGCGTCGAGGTCCTGGTCGAGAAGAGGCTCTGAGATGTTCATCCTGCGCTTCCTCTGGGCCGTCATCACCTCGCGTTTCCTGTGGACGCTGATCGGCATTGCGCTGCTCTCGCTGCTGATCTGGGTGTTCGGCCCGATCGTGCAGGTCGGCCCTTACGCGCCGTTCGAATCCGACAATGTGCGCATCGCCATCATCGCCGGGCTGATCATCCTGTGGCTGATCTGGCTGATCATCGCTCAGCGCCGCGCGATCCGCGCCAACCGTATGTTCGTCGCCGAGATCGCGGCGCCTGTTCAGGAAAAGCAGCTCACGCCCGGCGAAGAGAGCGTCGCGGCTGTCGGCGCCAAGTTCGGCGAGGTGATGGCCGAGCTCAAGCGGCGCAAGCTCGGCGGCCGGAAATTCCTGCGCGAGATGCCGTGGTATGTGATCGTCGGGCCGCCGGCCACCGGCAAGACCACGGCACTGCGCCAGTCCGGTCTCAATTTCCCGATCGACCTGACCGACGACCTGCAAGGTGTCGGCGGCACGCGCAATTGCGACTGGTTCTTCTCCGAGAACGCGGTGCTGATCGACACGGCAGGCCGCTACGTTCAGCAGGAAAGCCAGCCGGATGTCGACGCGGCGGAGTGGCTGGGATTCCTCGACCTGTTGAAGAAGCACCGGGGCCGCCGCGCGCTCAACGGCGTTATCGTCGCGCTGTCGATCGACGTGCTGTCGGAAGGCGACGAGGCGATCAAGGCGCACGGCCGGAAAATCCGCCGCCGGCTGGCGGAGCTGAACGATCGGCTCGAGATCCGCCTGCCTGTCTACCTGATGCTGACCAAGGCCGACCTGATCAAAGGCTTCGAAGCCTTCTTCGGCGGCCTGTCGACGACCGCGCGCGAGCAGGTGTGGGGAACGACTTTTCCGCTCGATGCCCGCGTCAACGCCGGCACGATCCAGACGGAACTTGCGAGGCTCGCCGCCGAGCTGGAGCGGCGGCTCGTGCCGCGGCTGGAAGACGAGGACAAGCTCGGCCAGCGCGCCGAGATCTTTCGCTTCCCGGCGCAGCTCGCCAGCCTCTCCGAGCCTATCCAGGTGCTGGTCGAGGCGATGTTCGGCGAAAGCCGCTATGAGGAAGCCGCTTGGCTGCGCGGTCTCTATCTGACCTCGGCGACGCAGGAAGGCGCGCCGATCGACCGGCTGACCGCAGCGCTGTCGTCATCCTTCGGGCTGCCGCCGCGCCGCGCCATGCCGGCGTCGCGTGTCGAGAAGCGCAGCTTCTTCCTGCGCAATCTGCTCACCGAAGTGATCTTCAAGGAGGCCGGCCTCGGCACATTCGATCCGCTGGCGCAGCGCCGCCGCGCCTGGATCTGGCGCGGCGCGGCAGCGGCCTGCGCGATCGCGGCGCTGCTCGCCGGCGGACTGTTCACCTGGTCCTATCTCGACAACCGCAATGCGATCACCGAGCAGGCCGGCCAGTTCGAGGCGCTGCAGCAGCCTCTGACCGACGTCGCCGCCATGCCGGCCGCGGTCGAGCAGCCGACGATGGACGGCGCGCTGGCGGCGATGGACGCGGTGGCGGCGGCCCGCACCGCGCCGCCGGATGCCGTCCACAATCTGCTCGGCCCGACCGCTTCGGCGGAGTTGGTGCGCGCGCAGGCCGACACTTATGACCACGCCCTGCGCAACGTGCTCGAGCCGCATATGGTCGCGCTGCTGGAAGCCACGATGTGGCGGCAGATCCGCGATCCGGATTTCATGCTCGGCGCGCTGAAGACCTACCGCATGATGACCGGCCTGTCGCAGATGGACACCGATTTCGTGCAGAATTGGTGGGTGAACAGCCTGCCGCAATTCGCGCCCGCGCCGCCCTTCCCGACCGCGGACGCGGAAGAGCACCAGCTTGCCGCGATCCGCCGCATGGCGGTCGACGACAGCTATATCGCCCCGGACAAGGAACTGGTCGCCGAGGCGCTGAAGACGGTGTGCACGATCTCGCTGCCGGAGCGCGCCTACAAGCAGTTGCTGGCGGACCCGGAAGTGGCGGCGGTCAAGGAATGGGTGCCGGCGAATTTCGCCGGGCCGAACGGCGCCAAAGTATTCGCGCGCCGCTCCGACAAGACCCTGCGCGTCGGCGTTCCAGGCCCCTACACCTATGCCGGCTTCCATGATGCGATCCTCGACCGGGTCGAGGATGTGGCCGGCCAGGCGGCGCTAGACCGCGCCGTGTTTGCCGGCGGCTGCTCGGAGAATTCGGAGACGTCGGTGTCGGCGCTCTCCGAGGATATCCTGAAGCTCTATTACGACGACTATATCGCGCAGTGGGATTCCTTCCTGCGCGACATGCGGCTCGCGCCGCTGACGGACCTCAACGTCGCAAGCGAGAACCTCAAGGATCTCTCCAGCGCCGACTCCGCGCTGAAGCGGCTGTTGACGGCCGTGGTGCAGGAGACGGACCTCACCCGCTCCGACGAGGCGCCAGCCGACGACAAGAGCGGCGGCGCCGCCAAGACCGGCTCGAAGCTGCTCAGCAAGCTCGGCAAATTGGGCAAGGTGGTGACCACAGGCGCGAAGCTCCTGCCGCGCGCCGGCTCCGCCAACCAGGTCGATATGACCGGCAGCCTGGTCGCCGACCATTTCAAGCCGCTCAAGGGCACGATCGCCCAGGTCGATGGCCAGCCGCCGGCGCTCGACGCCGCCGTCGTGGCGCTGACGGCGCTGTCCAATGTGCTGCAGACCGTGACCGCCAACCCCGACCCGCAGGACGCCATCAAGAAGCAGGGCGGCCTCGCCGAACTGACGGGCGCGGTTGCGAGGCAGGCGCAGATCCTGCCCTCGCCGATCAACGACTGGCTGGGCGGCATTGCCGGCGACACGAGCGGCCTGTCGCAGAAGGCGGTCACCAATGAGCTCAACGCCATCTGGCGCGCCGACATCCTGCCCTTCTGCCAGGCGGCGCTCAACAACCGCTATCCGTTCAGCCCGGACAGCGCAGTCGACGTCAATGTGCGCGACTTCCAGCGCCTGTTCGGGCCGACCGGCCTGATCGACGCCTTCACCAACGACCATCTGATCAACTATGTCGACACCGCCAGCGAGCCATGGAAATGGCGCGCCGATTTCGGCCTCGATCCGGCGGCGCTGGCAGCCTTCGAGCAGGCACGTCATATCCGCGACGACCTGTTCCCCGGCGGCACAGGACCGGTGATGAATTTCACGCTTGAGCCGAAGGACCTGTCGCCCAACGTGGCGCGGGTGACGCTCAACCTCGATGGCCAGAACATGGTCTATTACAACAACGCGACGAGACCGCAGCCGATGACATGGCCCGGCAAGGACGGCACCGGCGTGATTTCGCTCGCCTTCCAGCCGGTCGACGGCTCGCCCGAAGTGATGCTCAACGAAACCGGCAGCTGGGCGTGGCTCAGAATGCTGCGCGGCGGCCGCTTCAACGCGACCAAGCTCACCGACGTCTACAGCCTGCGGCTCGGCACCAAGGGCATGTGGGCCGACTTCGAGCTCAAGGCGGCCAGCGTCGAGAACCCCTACACACTAGAGATGTTCAAGAAATTCACATGTCCGCCGCAGATCTGAGCGTGCCCGGCTTCTATGGCAAGATGCCCGCCACCGGCGATTTCGTCAGCCGGCGGTTGCCGGGGGATTTCGTGCGCGTCTGGGACCGGTGGCTGGCGCAGCACATCGTCCCGCTGTTCGGGCTCGAAGCCTGGCCGGCGGATATCGCGCTGCGCTTCCTCAGCGGTCCTGCTTCCTTCGGCACCGCCGCGGGTATCGTGCTGCAGAGCGCCGACCGGGTCGGCAGGCGGTTTCCGCTCAGCGTCGTCGCAAGGCTCGCCGAGGCGCCGCTCAAGCTGGCCTATTCGGACGCCTGGTTCGACGGCATTGAGAGCGCCGCTTTCGCCGCGCAGCGGGGCGAGCTGACGCCCAACGAGCTCGATGCCGCGCTGACTGCCCTGCCCGCGCCATCTGTCGAGCGGGACGGCGACATCATCGACGAGCTCGTGATGTGGACCGCGCGCACGGATATTTTCGACGTCGACCCGCAGGCGCCGCAGCCGGCGCTGGAGCAGATTTTCGCGGCTAGTTGGGAGACCAGCTGATGCAGATCTGGAACCAGATGGGCTATCCGCATGAATTTACCACCGCAACTGATGTTGCTGGCCACGTTTGGCTTGTGGTGGTTGTGAAGGGTACATTCGACTTTCCTGCCGGCCCGGGCGAGCCTGTGCACAAGTCACATGACCAGATACCTCTCGTTTTTGCTGACACTTATACTGGCGAGGCTGGCTATTCAGCAACATTTTGGGAAACGGATTTCGCTTTTCGCAAACCGCGCTGCGACGTTATCGCTAATGGCTTCGCTTACGCGCCGGGTGGGCGTCCAGCAGAGCGCGTGCCGGTGGGCATCAAGATCGGAAACTGGTCGAAACTGTTCGAAGTCGTCGGCCACCGCGAGTGGCGCGCTATCGGACCAGTGTTCACCGCCACCACGCCTCTGCCGTTCCTGAAACTGCCCATCTCCTATGACGTCGCGTGGGGCGGTGTCGATCGGCTGGACCCAGAAGACCAGCTTCCCGCCAGCTACAGACACAATCCCGTCGGCACCGGCTGGTCGCGGACGAAGAACCAACGTCTCATCCCGGGCCTGCGGCTACCGAACACGCAGGCAGTCGGTGAAGATATCCGTTCACCTTTCGGCGACTACAGGCCAATGAGTTTCGGGCCAATGGGCCGCGGCTGGCCCGGCCGTATCGAACATGGGGGCACCTATGACGACAACTGGGCGAATAACATCTTCCCGTTTCTGCCGCCAGACTTTGACGAGCGTTATTTCCAGATGGCACCAGCCGACCAGCAGATCGACAAATTGCGTGGGGGCGAGGAGGTTCAGCTGGTCAATTTGACGCCAAAAGGCCGCGAGAGCTTTCGCCTTCCGAATATAAATCTGCCAGTTACGCTATTTAGGAATGGATCGCCAATTTTTGACGGAACGCTGTCCCCCGACACGATTCTTTTTGACCTGGAAAGCAGACGTTTCTCATTAGTGTGGCGCGTCTCTCAGCGAATACATCGAAACATCCTCGAATTTTCTGAATGTTGGGTTGGCCCTCCGACTCGCGGAATGCTTCGCGCACGGGCGACCAGCAAGCGCTACGTGCGCGCGCAGAGTTTTCTGCGCGCGTCTCGGGAGAACGTGGCAGCATGACGACCGCTCTCGAAATTGCCTCGGTTGGCATGGTTACGTCAGTTGGACTGGATGCCCCGTCGGCCTGTGCGGCCATGCGCGCCGGTATTGATGGTTTTCAGGAGACGCACTTTCTTTCAGGACCAGACGAGGCCTTGATTGGCGCCCCGATACCGCTTCCCCGTGGCTGGATAGGTGAAAAGCGTTTCGCACATCTGGCCGCGGGTGCGATATGCGAAGCTCTCCAGGAGGTGCCGGAAGCACGCAGGGAAGCTGTCGTTATCTTGTGTCTACCGGAGGAAAGTCGGCCAGGCCGACCCGTGCGTGATGTTCGGGCTTTGGTTCGGAGCATCCTGGAAATCGCCGAGGTGCCTCAATCCGCTCGATTACTCAAGGTAAGCCATGGCCGCCCTTCCGGACATGTCGCGTTGGAGCAGGCACGCCGAATCCTCGCCGCGAACGAGGCTCCTTTCGTTTTGATCGCAGGTGTCGACAGCTATCTCACCACGCATGCCGTAGAACATTATTTGGCGAAACGCCGTCTGCTGACACTGTCGAATCCAGATGGTTTTATCCCCGGCGAGGCTGCAGCGGCTATCCTATGCACCAAGGCCGGACCTGGCCGCTTTAGCCTTTTTGGTCTAGGGCTCTCTCGTGAGAAGTCCTTTATCTATAACGAGGAGGACATTCCGCTTCGTGGCGACGGCATCGTCGAGGCGTATAGGGGCGCGCTCAACCAAACCGGAATAGAGATGAACGGACTTGGCTACCGGATCTCTGATCTCATCGGTGAAGCCTATTTCTTCAAGCAAACGGCATTGGCCAGCATTCGTCTTGTGCGCGGCCATCATGGTTTTCAGGACCTATGGTCGCCTGCGGAGTCACTAGGCAATGTCGGCGCCTCGGTTGTGCCGCTGATGATCGGCATGGCATGGACCGCAGCGCGAAAAGGCTATGCGGCAGGCAACCCCGTACTCGTAGAGGCTTCGAACGACCAAGGCGCTTGTGGAGCGGCAGTGTTCGGCGTGGGAGCCATCCAATGACCGTTTTCGCGAACAGCCTGCATCTGGCTTGCAAGGCACAAAGCAACCAAGTCATAGCTGCCTTCCCAGACGTTTGCTTTACTCCACCGCAGACGCCGGCGACACCTCCGGGCGTGCCAATTCCCTACCCTTCCTTCGGAATGGACTCAGACACTGATAACGGGACGGGTACTGTCAAAGTCGGCGGAAAGACCATCACGCAAAAAAACAAATCCTACTACTCCAAAACAACCGGAACAGAAGCGGGCTGTGCGCCGAAGAAGAACGTCATTACGTCAGTTAACCGAGGAAAAGAGTATGCCCACGCGTGGTCGGGCAATGTGAAAGCCGACAAGGAACCGGTTAGCCGCTTCACTGATCTCTGCACAAATGATCATGCCTCCCCACAGGCGGGTTCAGGCCCCCAGGTGAAGGTGGCAGGCGCTGGCGTGGCTACTGGCTCACCTCCCAAATGCTTAGTGGGCGAGTACAGCAAGATCAAAGAGGAGTGCACCTCACGAACGCCCAAAGGCGAAACGCATCATATTGTTCCCGATATGGTTTATCGGCAAACAACTCGCGCGACTACCAATGCTTCCAATCGCGTTCCAGGAGCGCCGTCCCTCAATTCAGGCATGTGCATCTGTTTGACGCCTGGCCAGCACTCTTCGCTGCATAGCAATACGAATCAGGCCTTGGCTGCGCTGCCTCCGGGTCCGGGCGGTCCTGCGGGCACGTCACTCATTGGCGCGTGCGCCGCGACCGGAGTTATCGGGTTGCGCCAAGTTCAGCCACCTCTGACTGCCGACTGCATCAAGGACGCGGCCAATAAAGTTGCCGCGCAGACCGCCCCTATTGCGACCCAGGCAGGGCGTACTACACTCCGGCCTCCGGCGGCGGGATCTCCCGCCTTCAATGCTCTGCGACCATAGGCCGACACCATGCCGAGTATCACTGCAAGGAACAAAACGCGTATTTTCGCATCGGCCTCAACCAAGTCGACAATCTGCCTCGCGCTGAAAGACTTCGAGGCCGGAGACGCCGACAGTTTCGTCATCTTTTATTCGCCCAGTTCACCGCAGCCATGGCGACGGCTAGAAGTTCCATTCGATGTCATGGACGTCGCGCTATTACCCGATCCGACCCAGAATGGCGCTGATTACATTGCGCTCGCCAGCACCGGAGAAGCCATCGTCCTATCCGACCCGCTCCGCGTCACGAGGATTAACCCCGAAGGTCTTTTCAGGATTATCGAACCGGGAAAGGGCATGTTATCGGCTTTCGATCTCCCCGCCGGCAAACTCACTGCACTCGGTCGAGGTGGTCAAGCCTACCATTTCATCGAGCCGAGCGATTGGCCAGCGGTATCTGCCACCTTCCCTTTGGAAGATGATCCCACTGACCACGTCAATTTCCTGTGCGCAGGCATGCATGCAGGAGAACGCGCATTGTATTTCGGCGGATCCGCTCAACCTCAGACCAAGAGTTTTGACGATATCACGGCAGCTCTTCTACGCGGCGACATCGACGATTTTACCAATCGTATCATGACAGATGTTCGTGCCATTTATGGAACGCTTTGGCGGTTGTCTGACGGCCAATGGAGGAAACTGGATCTTCCCACCTCAGGAACGATCACTAGCCTCTTGCAGTCGCGGCAAGGGCGTCTCCTGTTGTCGACCAATCTTGGATTCGCAGCTGAGATTGTCGCCGCTGATCAGATTCGAGGCATATACGCCCGCTCCGATCAAAAGAATATTGCGCTCCTAACGGAATGGGACGATCGCACGATCGTATTGCTTGACGACGAGATCGTGTCTTTGGATCTGACAACCGGGGATGAAGATAGCCTGCCCGTACCGGAGGGTTTTGAAGCAATGCAAAACCTTCATGCCGGAGGCAACAACGTTTGGCTCGTTGACTGGCGAGGGCTAGCCCGCTGGAACGGCGTTGGATGGGATGAGATTCAGATCCCTAGGGCGCTGCTGAGATAAATCCTGGAGATCCAGCGGATCACGGCTCTGGCGGCAGGTTTTGCTCCAACCATCGCCGGACGCGTGGCATATCGAAGTCGGCAACCAGAATAGGCCGCTTCTTTGTCTTCAGCACCTGCACGACAAAGAGTTCGCCCCGCTCCGGATACTCCTCAAACCGCTCGCGCGCGATTTCCTCGCCCTCGGCACCAGCGACAACCAAGCCGTCAAGGTGGGCCTCTATACGTTCGATCAGCCGCGCCAGCCTTTCAGCATCAAGATCTGGGTTCTCATTTGGAAACAAGAGGTGGCGGTCATAGATTGTCCACAGCAAAGCTGCCATTTCAGCATGCTGGCGAACAACTTCCTTTAGAATCGGTGCTGCCATCAGTTTAGGTTTACAGATCCGCCTCTGATGCGATTTGTGGCGCTTGCATGGCTGGTGAGATAGCTCCCGCGGATCGTGATCCTGCCATCCTTTTCCATGATAATTGTCGCCTTGCCACAGCGCAGCTCAATGCGTTGGCGCGCAACGATCCGCATCACCTCACCATCACGGGTTACCTCCAATGGCTTGAGCACCTGGGCAGAGCCCAGGATGCGCCCAACTATAAGTGGTTGTTCAGGATCACCATTTTGGAAAAGCAAGGCTACTTCAGCGCCGATCATATCGGAGGAAAGGTGCGCCAGGCTGCGGGCGGGGAGAGCCGTTTCGTGCGGATTGCCAGGGAACACCACCAATGGACAGTCCCCATCGAAGCCGAGAAATATGCCAATAATCACGCCTTCTATTCGATTCAATATCTCAGACATGGCCATCCTCAGTTTTCTGTGATCTGCGAACCCTTCAACGCGAGGTCGCTGCTGGCCGTGACGTTGATCTTGCCGGACCCTTTAACTGTGATGTCCTTCCCTTGTAGCAAGATTGTTCCGTCTTTTTTCATAATAAGTTTGGCGCTGCCGGTCTGGATCGTGATCGAGTCTTTCGCCGCAATGATGAGCGTCTTGCCAACGTTGATAGCACCATCGGCGGCAACCTCAATGGCGCTATCCTTGCCGACCTGGATCTTGTGAGCGCCGCCAATCTGCAAGGAAGCGTCCTTGCCGACCTTGACGATCTGGGTGCCGCCTATGGTCACATTCTGGTCCGCACTTATACTAACGCCTTGGCCAGCCCCAATAGATACGGTCTGGGCTGCACCGATGTCCCAGGTGTCGGTAGCGCCAATACTGTGGCTCTGGCTGATGCCCACGCTGACCGACCGCGTCGCGCCAATCGTGTTCGTCTGCGAGGCGCCCACGGTCCTCGCTTCCGCTGCCCCCACCGTATCCACGCGCGCGACACCCACCGTGACTGTCTGGTTGAGCCCCACCGTCTGCGAATGGTTAGCGTCGATATTCTCCGTCGAATTGGCGACGACATGGATCGTCTCGTTCGCCATCACCGTCAGCGAACGGTTCTTACCCACCGTCTCAGTGTCATTGCTCCCGATATTCGTCGTCTGGTCGACGCCGATCTTGACCGTCTTATTGTTGCCGACGTCCTCGTCGAGGTTGTGGCCGACGGAGTGCTTGGCGTCGTGGTCGATGCGGTCGGACTGGTCGTGCTGGACCGTCTTGTTGCGGTCGTGCTTGATCAGCAGGTGGTGGTCCTTCTGCGCCTGGAAATTGACCAGCTCGGAGCCGGCCTTGTCCTCGAACATCAGCTCGTTGTAACCGCCGCCGCCCTTCGAGGAATTCGACTTCCAGCCTGACTGCGTGGCGTTGCCAGGCAGCCCGTAGGGCGGCATCTGCGAGGCGTTGTAGACGCGGCCGGTGATGATCGGCAGGTCCGGATCGCCCTCGATGAAGTCGACGATGACCTCCTGGCCGATGCGCGGGATCTGGATGAAACCCCAGTTGCTGCCGGCCCAGGTCTGCGAGACGCGCACGAAGCAGGAAGAATTCTGATCCTTCTTGCCTAGCCGGTCCCAGTGGAACTGCACCTTCACGCGCGCATATTTGTCGGTGAAGATCTCCTCGCCCGAGGGGCCGACGACGGTCGCGGTCTGCGGGCCGCGCATGATCGGCCGCGGCGTGATGCGAGGCGGCCGGTAGGGCAATTTGGTGGGCGCGACGCCCAGCACGACCTTGAAGTTCTCGCTGTGCGCCTCGTTCTGGGTCCGGTAGCCCGGATCGAACAGCCGGTATTCGGCGCTGACCACAAGATAGTCCTGGTTCTGATCGTCGCGCGGAAAGCTCTCCAGCGTGAACTTGCAGCCGGAAAACAGGCCGCGAACCGTGCCAACCGCCGTGCTGTGCTGGTGCACGGCCTGAAGCTCCTCGCGGCGGATACCGGCGATCTTGTCGCCGCGCCCGACATCGAGATGAGCGCCTGGCTGGCGATAGTTCTCGCCAGAGGCTTCCTTATGGGCGAAAGGCTGGGCGGATTTCGCCATCAGATCGGCGCCGGGCTTCTCGAAGTCATAGTCGGTGTGGGCATAGGCGCCTGGCCGAACGGCGCTGCCAGGTATCCATTCGGTGATGTATTCGACATCGCGCCGCGAGGCCTGGCCCTCGAAGTTATAGAGCACCTTCTCGTAACCAGGCGCCGGCTTCAGCTTGCTCATCGCGTCGCAGAGGATGAGCGTGTGCTTGCCCTCGTCATGCTCGAAGAAATAGAAAATGCCTTCGTGCTCGAGCAGCCGCTGCACGAAATCGAGATCGCTCTCGTCATACTGCACGCAATATTCGCGCTGGGGATAGGAGCCCTGCAGCCGCTTCTCGAATTTGGCGATGCCGTATTTCGAAAAGATCTTCTCGACGATCTCCACCGCCGTCATGTTCTGGAAGATGCGACAATCCGTGGTGTTGCCGAGAAACCAGAGCCACGGCCTGACGGTCGCCTCGTAGAAGGCCAGCCGGTCCTCGATGCGGGTCAGCTTGAAATCCGACACGAGGCCACTGAACCAGCGCTTCGGGTCGGATTCGCCCTCGACCGAAACGACCCCGCCCAGGATCTTCAACGGATCGATGTCGCGGTTCTTTGAAACGAAGCCGACCGTATAGGCGAAACAGCGGCTGACCTCATCGCGGCCGATGAGATGGGTGAAGGTCAGGTCGGCGCCAGCCGGCGTCTGTACAACCGTGGCACGTTCGTTCGGCATGGGTCGTGCCCCTCCTCGACGCGGCCGCCAGTGTGATGGTTTGAAACCCCCGCTCTATTAACTGCATCACGTTCGGGAGCGTTCGAGTTCACCGCACCGTACCGGTATCAGCCTAGCACATGTTTGGGGGAGGCCAAATAACAGCCATTGCAAAAGCGCGCCCATGCGCCGGTGTGAAACGCTCCTCTCCCGCTCGGCTTGCAAGCTGCTAGAATAGCAGAGCAATTCCGGAAGGACACTCAACGGTTTTCCGCCCGGAATTGCGCCCAAGATAAGCATTTGTTGACCAAGTTCGGCGACGCTTCTGGATGTTCATCTCTCTCCAGATCAGCAATCTCGACAAGATGCCGGCCGGCACCGCCGCCAGCTATGCCGCCCGCGACCGCAGCTTCGAGATCGGCCGCGAGAATTGCGACTGGACGCTGTCCGATCCGGACAAGTTCATCTCGGGCCGGCATTGCGAGGTCCGCTACCAGGCAGGCTCCTTCTGGCTTTACGACCTCTCGCGCAACGGCACTTTCATCAACGGTTCGAGCCAGCGCATGGCCGGGCCGCATCGGCTGGCCCAGGGCGACCGGCTGCTGATCGGCCGCTACGTCGTCGGCGTTTCGATCAAAGACGAGAGAGCCGCGACCGGACATCCGCAGACCAGGACCGGGTCGACGCAGCGCGAGCTGCCGCCCTCGACCGGCAGCCCGTTGGATCCCGGCCATGAACCGTTCTTCAATCCGGCGGAGCAGCGACCGGCCAGGGCGGCGCCCGCCTCGACATCCTCGGCGTTACAACAGCCGGGGCCGCCGGCCCCAGCCAGTAGGCCCGCGGAAGCGGACGCAATGCTGCGGGAGATCGCCAAAGCAGCAGGTATTGCGCCAGACTTGCTGCAATCGCGCGATCCGCATGACGTCGCGGCCGAGATCGGCGTAGTGCTGAGGACAACGGTCGAGCAACTGTCGCTGCTGCTCAAGGCGCGCGCGGCGGCAAAGGTGCTCGCCAAGAGCGCGAACCGCACGATGATCGGCGCCGAGGACAACAACCCGCTGAAATTCGTGCCGGGCACCGACGACATATTGGAGATCATGTTCGCCAGACGCAGGGCCGGCTATCTCGATGCCAGGCACAGCATCGAGGACGCGTTCCGCGACCTGAAGGCCCACGAAATCGCCACCTATGCCGCCATGCAGGCCGCGCTGTCGCGGCTGCTCGACGACCTTTCGCCGGAGGCGATCGCCAAGAAAATTCCGCCGGCTTCCTTCTCGTCCAGGAAGAGCCAGGCCTGGGATGCGCTCGTCGCGACATGGCGGACGATGGAAGACAAGCATGAGAACGGCATGCTGGATGTCTTCCTCGCCTATTTCGCCGAAGCCTACGCCAGGGCCGACAAGCAGAAATAGGCGCACAGGCCCTGGCGCATTTCACCGTTTCACCGAAACGGTGAAATGCCCCATCTTCTTGTTTTCACGCAATTCCGGACGGAAAACCGCTCACACTTTTCCTGGAATTGCTCTAACCGCGCCCGCCGTATGTGACGGGTCTCATAGAAGAAGCCGCCTCTTCCAGCATCTTGCTTCCGGATTTCAATCGGCGGCCCCGTTTCAATTGGGTATCCGGGCGACTAGAATGCACAGGGACGCCAGCCCGGCGGGCAAGGCGGCGAGGCTTGGGGCGTGTGCAGCAATGTCATGTTTCGGCGAGATGAGCCTTTCCATGCAGCCCGCCGCCGAGGCTCAGCCTGAAACGCGTTTCCCGGGCCGAAAACACGCCCGTTGCAGCGAGAAGGCGGCGCGCCGCCGATGAGCTCGAAGGACGATCCCTCCAGACCGGCGGACAAGACCGTCATCCGCGCACCGCGACCGAAGCAGAAGCCGCTCGCCGCGCCCGAGAGGTCCGGTCCGGAAGGCGTTCGGCCAGCCCCGCCTTCCCGCGAAGCGACGGTGTTCGACCCCGGCGGGGGGCGGCAGATGCCCACCGGCTGGTCATCCGGAACCGTGCTCTTCCAAGGGCCAACGCCAGGAGCCGCCGCGAATGCGGCGCCGGGTGTGCAGCAGGATGCCCTGCTCGATGCCGCCTCCGGCGTGAAATACGCCGCGGCCAATCCGATCCTTGCCGCCTCCGCGCCGCTGCTGATGCTTCTCGGCCAATTGCGGCTGATGCCGGTCGACCGGCAAGCCGCACCCTTGGCAGAGCATATCGCCGACGCGATCGAAACCTTCGACCTTGCAATCGCGAAGGCAGGCGTAGCCGGGGAAGACGCACGGATCGCCAAATTCGCCCTTTGCGAAACCGCCGACGACCTTGTCGGCAATCTGCCCTGGCCGAGCAAGGAGAGTTGGCTTCAGCATAGCCTGGTGGCGCGGTTCTTCCATGCCCAACCTACCGGCGTCGGTTTCTACGAAGCCCTGAACAACATCCTCGCCGCGCCGGAAGCGCATTACGACCTGCTCGAACTGATGCATGCCTGCCTGTCGCTGGGCTTCGAGGGCCAGTATCGCGGGCTGGTCAAGGAACGAGATACACTCGAACGCGTCCGGCGCGACGTCTACGACACGCTGCGCTATTTCAGGCCGCGCGCCGGCGACGACATCTCGCCGCGCTGGCAGGGCATGGCGGCGGCGCTGCCGAAGCCGAGGGCGCGGCTGCCGCTCTGGGCGGTCGCGGCCGCCGCGGCGACGCTGGTCGCGGCGGCCTTCTTCGGGCTGCGGGTGCTGATCACCGATGAAGGCGACGCGACCGCCGGCGAGTTACTGGCGCTCAATCCATCGACGCCCGTCACCATAGAGCGCGCCAGCGTGGCGGCGCCCACTGAGCCGGAGCAAGCCGCCCCGCCGCCGCCCGCTGTTCCGGACACCGCCCAGATCGACCGCATCCGCGCCGCCCTTGCCAAGGAGATCGCCGGCGGCGGACTGAGCGTCGGCGAAAAGGGCGCGTTCATCGTCATCGAGATCAACAACCAGCTTCTGTTCGCGCCCGGCCAGGCGGAGCCGAAGCCGCAGTTCCAGCCGATCGCGACCGACATCGCCACCACGCTTGACGCCGAATCCGGGCCGATCCAGATCGTCGGCCACACCGATAATGTGAAGCCGAAGAAATCGAGCCAGTTCAAATCGAATTTCGACCTCTCGGTCGCTCGCGCCAAGGCCGTCCAGGCGATGATCGCCAAGCAATTGAAGGACCCGTCGCGGCTCAGCGCCGACGGCAAGGGCGAGGACGAGCCGATCGCCGACAATGGCACAGCGGACGGTCGCGCCAAGAACCGCCGCGTCGACGTGATGGTTCCGAAACAGGAGAGCTTGCAGACCGGCGCGGCGGAGGACGGCGGCTGATGCGCTGGCTACTGCGGATCTTCAGCCTGGCTGCGCTCGCCGGTTTCTCGGCGGCGGTCTGGTATGCCGGGCCGCTGATCCGCTTCGCCGATACACACCCGCTTGGGCCTGTGTGGCTCAGAGCCGCGATCATCGGCGTCAGCGTCGCCGTGCTGGCGCTGTTCTACGGGGTCCGCTTCTGGCGGCAGCGCAAGGCGCAAAAGGCGCTCGAAACGGCCATCGCGCGCGGCGACGAGCGCAACGACGATTCGCAGGTGCTCGAAGCGCGCATGAGCGAAGCGATCGCGACGCTGAAGCGGACGAGCGGCAAGCGCAATTTCCTCTATGACATTCCCTGGTACATCATCATCGGCCCGCCGGGCGCCGGCAAGACGACGGCGCTGGTCAATTCCGGGCTGAAATTCCCGCTTGCCGGCTCCGGCAGCGCGCAGCCGGTGGCCGGCGTCGGCGGCACGCGGTCCTGCGACTGGTGGTTCACCGACGAGGCAGTGCTGATCGATACGGCCGGCCGCTATACGACGCAGGAATCGGACCGCGAGCGCGACAGGGCAAGCTGGCTCGCCTTCCTGGGGCTGCTCAAGAAGCACCGCACCAGGCAACCGATCAACGGCGTGATCCTCGCCATCAGCCTCTCGGATCTCATCGGCTTCGATGACCGGCAGCTCGACGCGCATGTCACCGAGATCAGGAGCCGCCTGCGCGAGCTGCACGAGACGCTGAAGATCCAGTTCCCGGTCTATCTGCTGTTCACCAAGGCCGATCTCGTCGCCGGTTTCATGGATTATTTCGGCGATTTCGACGAGGCGCGCCGGCGCAAGGTCTGGGGCGCGACATTCCAGACCGCCGACCGCACCAAAAATATGGCCGGCGAAGCGCCCGGAGCCTTCGACGAGTTGGCGAAGCGGCTCACCGAGGAGGTCGCCGACCGCCTGCAGGAAGAGACCGACCCCGTGGCGCGGATCGCGCTGTTCGGTTTTCCGGCGCAGTTCGGCGCGCTGAAGAGCCGGATAACGCAGTTTGTCGGCAGCCTGTTCGATACATCACGCAGCCAGGTCAATGTCAGCCTGCGCGGGCTCTATTTCTCGTCGGGCACGCAGGAAGGCACGCCGTTCGACCAGGTGCTGGGCGCGATCGGCCGCAGCTTCGGCAGTGCTTCGCATGCCCATCTTTCCGGCGCCGGCAAGAGCTTCTTCCTGCATGATCTGCTGACCAATGTGATCTTCCCGGAATCGGGTTGGGTGTCCTTCGACAGGGCGGCCGAGCGGCGCATCCGGATCGCAAGATTCGGCAGCCTTGCCGCGATCGCGCTGGCGGCCTTGGCGGCGCTCGGCGTGCTAGGCCTCAGCTTCTTCGCCAATAAGCAGCTGATCGCCTCCACAAGGCAAGCCATGGCGCATTATCGCGACAGCGCCGATAGCCTGTTGAAGGCAACGACGGTGACCGACGTCGACCTCGAAAACGTCATCGGTCCGCTCGACCAGTTGCGCAACCTGCCGGCCGGGTTCGAAAACGGCGACCAGGGCAAGCCGATCGAGGAGACGTTCGGGCTCAGCCAGCGCGAAAGGCTGCTGTCGGCCTCCAAGACCGCCTACCGGCAGGCGCTGGAGCGAAGCTTCCGCTCGCGGCTGCTGGTGCAGGCCGAGCGGACGATCCAGGCCAGGATGGCCGATCCGATCGCGCTTTACGAGCCGCTCAAGATCTACCTGATGCTGGGCGGCAAGGCGCCCAAGGTCGACGACGACCTGATCGTCTCCTGGATGAAGCAGGACTGGGAGGAGAACCGCTATCCTGGCGAGAACAACCGCGAAGGCCGCGAGCAGCTCGAAAAGCATCTGCGCGCCATGCTTGCGCTCGACGACGCCTATGATCCAACCTTCGCGCTCAACCAGCCGCTGGTCGAGGCCGCGCAGCGCTCGCTCGGCCGCATGAGCCTCGCCGACCGCGCCTCGGCGCAGATCAAGTCGGCTGTCTACGCGGCAAGGCTGCAGGATTTCTCCGTCGCCGCGAAAGCCGGTCCGGAAGCGCAGCTGCTGTTCGAGCGCATGGACGGCAGCGAGCTCGCCGACCTCCACGTTCCCGGCCTTTACACGCGTGCGGGTTTCAATCGCTTCTTCCTGCCGCAGCTGTCGCGGATCGCGCAGATGCTCGTCGACGACCAATGGGTGCTCGGCGGCGGCGGCGAACAGGGCAGCATCGACCAGGACCTGCCCAAGCTCGGGCCTGAGCTCATAGACCGCTACGGCAAGGAATTCGCCGCCGCCTGGAACGGCGCGCTCGACCAGTTGAAGCTCAAGGCGATGCTGAAGGACAAGCCGCAATATCTGGCCCTCTCCGCCCTCGCCGCGCCGGATTCGCCCCTCGACCAGCTGTTCACGGCGATCGCCAACGAGACCGCGTTGACCAAGGACGCTGCCGCCGCCGAAGGCGATGCCACGGCATCTGAGCAGGATCCCGCGAGCATGGCCAAGGGCCTCGCCCGCATCGGCCTGCAGATCGCCGGCGGCAAGTCGCAGAGCCGCGCCGGCGCAAGCTCGGCCGTTGCGCAGAATGCCGGCGCGAGCGTCGAGGCGCAGTTCCGCTCGTTCCAGGCGCTGGTCAACGGCGCCGCCGGACGCCGGCCGCTCGATGCGCTGACGCAGAATTTCCACGACATCTTCCAGAGCCTGAAGCTCGCTGCCGATGTCCCCTCGCAGAGCGAACGCGTCAACGCCAATCTGCAGCTGCAGATCTCGACCTTGCGCGCCAATGTCTCGCGCCTGCCCAAGCCGCTGGCGCGCATGGTCAATGCGGCGGCGGACGAATTCGAGGGCAATGTCGCGGAGACCTCGGTCGCCAATCTCAACCAAACCCTCGACCAGACGGTGACTCGCGCCTGCGAGGAGGCGGTCAACGGCCGCTATCCCTTCGCCCGCGACAGCAGTGAAGACATTCCGATGGCGGATTTCGCCAAGCTGTTCGCGCCGGGCGGGCTGATGGACCGTTTCTTCGCGCAGAACCTTGCGCCGCTGATCGACATGACCGGCCAGGAATGGACTTGGAAGCAGAATGCGCGCTCCAGCAAGGACCTTGCGAAATCGACCTTGAAGGCATTCCAGGCGGCGGCGGAAATCCGCGCCGCTTTCTTCCCGTCGGGCGGATCGACGCCGTTGGTGTCGATCACCTTCACACCCACCTCGCTGAACAGCGAAGCCGACAGCGCGGTGCTCAATGTGGACGGGCAGACAGTGCAGAGCGCCCAGGCCGGCAACGCGCCGAGCATCGTGACATGGCCGAGCGGCGCCGCTTCCGGATCGGCGAGCCTCAGCCTCGTCCCGGAAATGCCCGGTCGCGAGTCCGCGCTCAAATTCGAAGGGCCGTGGGCGTTGAAGCGGCTTTTCGACAAGGCGACCATCACCGGCGACGGCGCCAACACCGAAGCGCGCTTCGTGATCGGCGGGCGCGATGTGGCCTACACGATCCAGGCCGGCTCAGGGGCCAACCCCCTCGTCCTGCCAGCCTTGTCAGGCTTCAGCTGTCCGAAGGCGTTCTGACATGGCTGGATCGCACCTTCATTTCGATACTCTAATGTACACGCTTATGGCAGAGTGGCCTGGGCACGCGGCCCATGGCTGGTCACAGAGGACGCTCGCTGAGCGCTTGGTGGCAAATTGAGCACTGTCGCCCTCCCCATCGACAGCTTCGGCGTCAGCCACCAGGGCTGCGTGCGCGACCATAACGAGGACAATTACCTCATCGAGCCGCAGACCGGGCTATGGGTGGTGGCCGACGGGATGGGCGGGCACGAGGCCGGCGAAGTCGCCTCCGCCAGCATCGTCGATCACCTGGCGACGATCGGCATTGCCAGCTCGGCGCCGGACCTTCGCGCTCGCTTCGAGGACCGGCTGAGCCGCGCCAATGCCGAGATCCGCGGCATATCGCGCTCGCGCGGCATCACCATCGGCTCCACCTTCGCGGCCCTGCTTGCCATGGATGGGCGCTTCGCCTGCCTCTGGGCCGGCGACAGCCGCATCTATCTCGTGCGCAACGGCTCGATCTTCCAGGTCTCGAAGGATCACACCGAGGTGCAGGAACTGCTCGACCGCGGCATGATCAGCGCCGAGGAAGCGCGCACCTGGCCGCGTCGCAATGTGATCACGCATGCGGTCGGCGTCAGCGATGAGCTCGAGATCGATTTCCAGCAGGGCGAGCTGATGCCGGGCGACGTTTTCGTCCTCGGCACCGACGGGCTGACCGCGCATGTCAGCGACGCCGAGATCGAGGCGGCGGTTAAATCCGCCACGCCGCGGTCGGCATGCCAGACCCTCCTGGATACGGTGCTGGCGCGCGGCGGTACCGACAATGTGACCATCGTGCTCGTGAAGATCGGCGGCGGGCGCAACGGCGCGCCCCATCCGGATCGGTCCGCAGTGGAGGGCCCGGCCAGATGAGCGACGACGACAAGACGCGGATAGCGACGAACATCGCCTATGCGGGGGTCGGGACGCAGCTCAGCGGCATCTACGAACTCGACGAGCGGATTGCGTCCGGCGGCATGGGCGAAGTCTATCGCGGCCACAACATCCAGACCGGCGACCATGTGGCGATCAAGATCGTGCTGCCCGAATTCGCCCGCGACCAGACGATCCTGTCGCTCTTCCGCAAGGAAGCATCGATCCTCAACCATCTGTCGCATGACGCGGTGGTGCGCTACCACGTGTTCACGATCGATACGGGGATCGGCCGTCCTTATCTTGCGATGGAGTTCGTCGACGGCCAATCGCTGTTCGACATCATGCGGCGTGGGCCGATGCCGCCGGACGACGTGCGCCGGCTTTGCCATCGCCTAGCCTCGGGGTTGAGCGCCGTGCACCAGGCGGGCGCCGTGCATCGCGACCTTTCGCCCGACAACATCATCCTGCCGGGCGGCCGGGTCGATCGCGCCAAGATCATCGATTTCGGCATCGCGCGCTCGGCGACCGGCGGCGAGACGCTGATCGGCGGAAGGTTCGCCGGCAAATACAACTATGTTTCGCCTGAGCAGCTCGGCCTCTATGGCGGCGAGGTCAGCGAGCAATCGGATATCTACAGCCTCGGGCTGGTGCTGGCCGCGGCGCTGCGCGGCAAGCCGCTCGACATGAGCGGATCGCAATATGAGGTCATCGAAAAGCGCCGAACGGTGCCTGACCTGTCGGATATCGATCCCGACTTCCAAGGACTAATCGCCGCCATGCTGCAGCCGGATCCGCGCGACCGGCCTGCCAGCATGGCCGAGATCGCCAGGGCGACGCGGGGCGAGGATCTCGAGGCGACGTTGCCGCCGCCGGTGGCGTTCGGCGCACGCGAACGCTCGGGCCTGCCGCGCGCCGGCTGGACGGCGCCACCGGACCCCAAGCCCCAGGCGCCGGCGCCTTCCGGCGCGCCGCGTTTCGTCGAGCATGTGCGCCCGGCCTATCTGTCGGAGCAACGGCCGGCGCCTGCTGCCGCCCCGCCAAGCGCGACGGCACCGGCCGTGCCCAAAAAGTCTTCACGTATGCCCGCCATCGCCGGCGGCGTCGCGACGCTTGCCGTCCTGGCGGCAGCCGGCGTCTATTTCAGCGGCGTGCTGGCGCCCGCGCCGGTTGCGGAAACATCCAAGCCGCTGACGCCGAAGCCGCTCGCCGAAGCCACCAAGCCAGTGGCCGAAGCGCAGCAACCGGAAGCGCCGAAACCTCAGCCTCAGGCGCCGGCCGCGACTCAGCCGGAAGCACCAAAACCCGACAGCGCGAAGCCATCCGCCCAACCTGATGCGGAGGCCAAGAAGCCGGTCGAGCAGCCAGCCACCCAGCCGGAGAGCGAGGCCAAAAGCCAGACGCCTCAGGTCGAGACCAAACCCGTGCAACCTCCGGCGCAGCAGTCGCCGACGCCCGCACCAACGGCGGCTGAAAGCAAGCCGGCGCAGCCCGCGAGCGAGCCGGCAGTCCAGACGCCGAAACCGACCGAGACGGCCAAAAACCAGGCGGTGCCCGAGGCAAATCAGCCGGCGGCCAAGCTCAGCGTGAAGGAGCTCGTGGACAAGCTTTCCAAGCTACCCAAGCCGGCGGCTTCCCCGCCCCCAACTTCGCAAAGCCAGGCTTCGGCGCAGCCGACACCTTCGCCGTCCGCGCCGAAGGCACAGACCCCGGCAGCCAACCAGCGGGCAACGCCGACCGCGCCAACCCAGCCGGCGCCGCAACCGCAGACACCGGCGGCCAAGCAACCCGGCACCGATGTCGTCATCAATGTGCCCAAGCCGGCGCTTCCGTCAGCGGAAGATGACATGGCCAAGTGGAACGACCAGCGCTCCTGGGTGCGCAACTTCAACGGCGGCAATTGCTTCTACGCGAACGTGACGTCAGGACCCGGCGCCACCCCGACGATCGAAGGATATGCAACGGCGGTCCAGCCGTTTGAACAATTGCTCAACGATTTCCAGACCAGGTTCCATATCGAGCCGGACATCAGCGTACGGCTCATCACGCTCTCCCAGTGCGGGGTGCCCACTTTCCTTCGCTTCCTCGACCGGAGTTCGGCCGCGAAGCCGCAGCTTGTCCTCGACAAGACATCGATACCGGATGGCGCGCCGGTCAGCGGCGCGCTCTATACGGGCGGCGGGCTGATCTCGAACGTCATGCTGATCGACCACAAGGGTGTCGCATTCAACCTCGACGACCGCATGGTGGCGCAAACCGACAAGGTGACCTTCAACATCCCGATCGGCCTTGCCGCCGCGGACAAGGCGGCCGGCAAGGCGGTGCCGCAGATCATGCTGGTGATCACCGGCCCCAAGGACATCCAGGCCGCCATGTTCTCGAGGCCGACGCCGGCCTCGGAGCTGTTGCCAAGGATCCTCGAGGAGATCGAGGCCGACGGCTCGCAGTTCTCCGCCACGGCCACCTATTTCCGGCTTGGCGGATAGCATGAACGCCGATGGATCTTCGCACCTTGCGTTCTTTGCACCAGCCCCCGCCACGCAAGCTGCGTAGCCGGCTCCGATTGCTGTTTCCGGATCGTATGACGCTAGCCGCACTGCTCGGCGCGGCGCTGTTCTCGATGCTTTCGCCCGGCAAGGCGCATGCCGAATTCACCGTCTGCAACCAGACGCTCGACGTCGTCAATCTCGCCGTCGGACAGAAGGTCGACAATGCCGACCAGACGGACGGCTGGTGGACGATCGGCGCCAACCAGTGCGTCAACGTCATCCGCGAGGAGCTGACCAACCGCTACATCTATCTCTACGCGACGGACGTCTTCGGCCACGCGATCCTCAACGGGTCGACCGAGATGTGCATCGATCGGCGGCGCTTCTCGATCCGCGGCATCGAGGAGTGCTGGCAGCGCGGCCATATCGCGGCGCGCTTCGTCGAGGTCGATACGCTCGAGCAGGTGCGCTGGACCTATTTCCTGACCGGAAACAGCCCGTGACGCACGCGATCGACACGAGCTTCAAACAGAAGAAGCTGGCGCGGCTGGCCGAGCGGCGGCGCAAGCTCTGGCGCCGGGCTCTTGCCGGCCTTGCCACGCTCGCCGTCGTTGCCGTCGCCACCGGCTTCTATCTGACCAGGGACTATTGGTCGTTCGGCGACGAGGACGAGGAGCTGCATCCGGTCGAGGGCATGGAAGACGTGCCGCCCGACGCGTCGGTCTATGTGCCGGCGATCATCGACCTTGCCGGCGATCCGATGTGGATCACGCTTGCGCCCGACGCCGACACCGCAACGAAGGGCAAGACCGTCGCGCGTCCGGCCGAGCTCGACAGTTCCGGGGCATCGCCGCAGATCGAGATCCTCTCCGACGTGATGCTGAGCGCCAGCGAGAAGTTCATGACGACGATCCCGTCGACGCAGGAGGATTTCGCCTTCTTCCAGGCGCAGCGGCAGGCCGCGCCCAAGCCTTCGGCGACGGCGCCCGACGACCAGCAACCGGCCCCGCCGGCTCCGGCCGCGGCGCCGGACGATCAACAGGGCGATCCGCAAGGCGACCTGCAGAACGATCTCCAGGCGGCGCCGGACGAGAGCGACGCCGGCTCGGCGCCCAAGGCCGACGCCGACGACCCCGAGGCCGGCTGGGGCGAGACCATTGACCAGGGGGAAGCGGCGCTTCCCGCGTTCAAGAAAACCGCGATCGAGAACAACACGACCGTCGCGACAGTCACCAGCGAATATCAGCGCTTCGAGGCGACCGAGGACACGTTCGTGAAGATCCTCAACGACCGCAGCCTGGACTCGGTGGCGCTCGACGCGCATTTCTCTCCCGACGACGCGAAGCTTGCCGGCGAGGCGCTGAAGGCGCTGTTCAACCGCGACGGGCTGGAAGCTGGCTTTGTCGTCGCCATGCGTGGCTTCCGGCTGAACCGCGAGACGACGACCATGTCGCTGATGCAGGTCTCCATCTACGCCAAGAACGTCTATGTCGGCACGCTGACGCGCAATGCGGCCGGCGCCTTCGTGTCGGGCGTCGACCCATGGGTCCGCGAGGACCTGTTCAACTATTCCGGCACCTCCGATCAGGGCGGGCCGAAGCGGCAGTACCGCCTGCTCGACGCGATCTATTCGACCGCGGCGCGCAACAAGGTGCCGACCAGCGTCATCGGCGAGGCGATCATGTATCTGTCGCGGGGGCAAGACCTCGACGCCTTCGCCAGCGAGGACCAGCGCCTGGTGCTGATCTACTCGCAGACGCCGCGCGGCCAAGGCGAGATCTCCGGACGGGTGCTCTATGTCGGCGTCCAGGGCGCGGACAAAAGCCTTGACTGCTTCGTCTTCCAGCAGAGCGACGGCCAATATGCCTGCGTGACCGGCGACGACCAGGTGCGTTCGCTGACGGTCACCAACGGCATGGTTACGCCGGTCGCCGGGGTGATGACCTCGACCTTCGGCCCGCGCAAGCATCCGATCCTGGGCACGGTCCGCATCCACAAGGGGGTCGACTGGGCGGCTCCGGTCGGCACGCCGGTGATGGCCGCCTTCGACGGCGAGATCTCTTTCCAGGGCGATGGCGGCAGCTACGGCAATCTGGTGAAGATCACGCATGCCAATGGCCGCGAGACGCGTTACGCGCATATGCAGAAATTCGCCATCGCGAGCGGCGTCGGCACCAAGGTGAAGGCCGGCGACGTCATCGGCTATATCGGCACAACGGGGCTTTCGACCGGCCCGCATCTGCATTTCGAGCTCTACCTGAACGGCGAGGCGATCGATCCGCTGGGGACGGTCACCACAGTCGCAACTGCCGTTGCCGTCAGCTCCGGCGGTTCCGGCGATACTGCCGTCGAGACGCTCACCGACCGGATCGTGCATGTCGAAAGCGGCGGCAGCGCCCGCGCCAAGAACCCGCTTTCCTCGGCGACCGGCGCCGGCCAGTTCATCTCCAAGACCTGGATCCGGATGATGAACACCTATCGGCCCGACCTTGCCCGCTCGCTGTCGACCGCCGACCTGCTCGCGCTTCGCTACGACGCGACGCTATCGCGCGAAATGGTGCGCAACCTGGCGCGCGAGGGCGAGGCCTATCTGCGCGCGCGCGGCCACCAGATCACCGCCGGCCGCCTCTATCTCTGCCATTTCCTCGGCATGGAAGGCGCGGCCCAGATTCTGGCGGCGCCGGGCTCGACGCAACTGAGCGCCGTGCTCGGATCGGCGGTCATCCAGGCCAACCCATTCCTCACCGGCAAGACCGCGAGCTACGTCGTCGACTGGGCCGAGCGGAAGATGGGGCAGAAGGTACCGCGCGCGGCGACCGACCAGGGCCTGCCGACGACGACCACGACCGAAGTGCGGCAGGCGTCGCCGGAATTCGAGAAATACAAGCAGGCGATCACCGCGCTGATAGGCTCCATCCAGGATACGCTGGAGCCCGGCTAGCCGGTTCACCAAACCTCGCATGGCTGGATGGGCCGATTGGTTTTCAGGCCTGCCAGTGGTACATTAGCGGCTACTCACGGAGGAAATTTCGGGCTCCCGTGAACCAAATCTGTGGTCGAGATCACAGACGCTCAAGAGACGATTTTGGCAGAAGCGACGTCGTCGCTTACGACATTCAGCATGCGCAGACATCGATAACGCGCCCCACGGGGCGGAGGGCTGATCCCATGAAAGCGTTCGCCATTCTTTTGGGCGGGTTGATCCTGCTTTTCCACGCCGCGTTCGGCGCCCAGGCCGCCAAGCTCGACAGCAAGCGTGTCGCGCTGGTCATCGGCAACAGCAAATATGTCAACGCGGTCGCTCTCCCCAACCCGGCGAACGACGCCCGCCTCATCGCGTCCACGCTGCGCAACGCCGGCTTCGAGGTGATCGAAGGCGTCGACCAGGACAATGCCGGCATGCACAGCCTGATCAGCAAGTTCACCGAAGAGTCCTACAATGCCGACCTTGCCGTCATCTACTATGCCGGGCACGGCATGCAGGTCGACGGCAAGAACTACCTCATTCCGGTCGATGCCGAGCTGACGGCGCCGGCCTATCTCAAGACCCGCACCGTGCAGATCGACGAGTTCATGGCGGCGCTGCCGGCCGACCCCGCCGTCGGCATCATCATCCTCGATGCCTGCCGCGACAATCCGCTCGCGCGCACGCTGGCCGCGGCACTGCCGAAGAGCCGCTCGCTCGGCGCCGGGCTGGCGCCGGTCGACGCGAAGGCCGACGGCATGGGCACGGGCGGCGTGTTGATCGCCTATGCGACCGACCCCGGCGCTATCGCCTTCGACGGCAACGGCGTCGACAGCCCCTATTCGCTGGCCCTGGCCAAGCACCTGACCGAGCCGGGCGTCGAGATCCAGAGCGCCTTGACCCGGGTGCGCGGCGAGGTGACGGAAGCCACGCAAGGGAGGCAGCGGCCATGGCACAATGCCTCGCTGGGACGCGAGGTGTTCCTCGGCAAGCCCGCGGCAGAAACACCCCCGCCCGCCGCGACGCCGGTGGCAGACGCGACCAAGGCGTCCGCAGCCCCTGCCCCCGTGGCGAGCGAGCCGCCGTCCTGGGAGGTCGAGCAGCGGCTTTGGGACGAGGCTTCGAAGAAGAACGCCATTCCCTATTACGAGGCCTATCTCGACCAGTTCCCGAACGGCCGTTTCGCAACTGTCGCGAAGCTCAACATCGATCAGTTGAAAGACCCGGCGGCCAGCAAGCAGGTCGCGGCGCTCGGGGCGGACGATGCCAGTGCGAATCCAGGCTCGGCCGTTCGCACCTCGGTCGGCATCACCGACGAGATGAAAAAGACGCAAGGCAGCGAGCTGACGGAAAGCGCCATCGGGCTCGACCGCAGCGGCCGGATCGACCTGCAATTGCGCATCGAAGCGCTGGGCAACGAGCTCGGCCAGGTCGACGGCAATATCGGTCCGAGGACGCGCCAGGCGATCGGCGTCTGGCAAGGCAAGAACGGGCTGCCCTCAACCACCTATCTGACGCGCGAGCAGCTTGCGTTGCTGGTGATCCAGACCGACGCGATGATGGATGCCGTGCGCGCCAGGCATGCCGCCGACCAGGCCCGCGCTGCGCCGACGAAGAAACAGGTCGCGCAGAAGACCCGCACGCTGAATCCGGCGGCACAGCAAAAGCCGCGCCGGCAACAGACGCAGGTCGTGCAGCGCCGCCGCAACAACGACACCGTGGTTCGTGAGGACGCGCCGCCGCCGAGAGAAAACAATGACTTCCTGACCAAGGCATTGATCTTCGGCAGCGGCGTTGTGATCGGCAACGCGATCAAGAATTGATCGTTGAGCAATTCCAGGAAAAGTGTGAAGCGGTTTTCCGCTTGGAATTGCGTCGAAACAAACAGAAACAAAAGGGGAGCCGGCGTTTTGACCGAGCTCCCCTTGACCTGTTTCGCTGTTGACGGGTCGGCTTGCTCGCCACCCGCCTATTCCGTCCTGATGCGCATTTCCACGCGGCGGTTGACCGGATCGTATGGATTGGCGACGCGCGGATGCGACTTGCCGAGGCCGATCGCTTCGAGCCGCGCCGACTGAACGCCGTTGGCTTCGAGGAAAGCGGCCACCGATTGCGCTCTTCGCTGCGACAGGCCCTGATTGTAGCTGTCCGTGCCGGTCGCGTCGGTGTGGCCTTCGACGACGAAGCTGAACGTGCTCAGCCGGTTGTCCTTAAGCGCCTTGGCGAACTCGTCCAGCTCGGCGCGGGCGGTCTGGTCGAGCTGGGCCGAATCCAGGGCGAAGTTGATCATCATGTCTAGGCCGGCCTTCTGGGGCGGCGCCTCGTTCTTCTCGGCCTTGCTCTTGCACTCTTCCTCGGTGCCGACACAGATGCCGCGTGACGCGCCAAGATTACCCTGGCCGGCGAAGAATTTTACGATGTCTTCCGATTTCTGAAGCGGATCGGCGTAAACGTGCGTTGAAAAAAGCACGGCCGCCAATGCCAAGGCTGAGCTGCCCCACCGCATGACCGTCACTCCTGTTTTGACCTGTTTCGAGCGGATTTTCGCTGGCGCGGACTATATCAAATCCTGAAACGATTGTCTGTGAACAAGCGCACGTTGCCGACGGCCGGCGCCTGATAAGGTTGAGGCTTGACCGGCGCTTGGCCGGGGGTTTCAGTGCTGTTTGTGCCGATGCTCGGGGTGTGGCAGCCATGGCCAATGAACTCGGATACAGAACGGCAAGGGATCTGTTTCTTGCCTGCCCCGCGATCGCCCGGGACATGAAGTCGCCGGCCGCCGCCCAACCCCCGCTGGAATTCTGCCGCGCGCTGCTTGCCGGGCGCGTGCCCGAGGAAGCTGTCACCTTCTGCGCATACCTGCTGCCCGAGCGCGCAGCGGTCTGGTGGGGGCATGAATGCCTGAGCCATCTCGCCGAGCTCCTTGTCGAACGGGATCTCGAGCTGCTGGCTCTTGTCAGCGACTGGGTGGGCGAGCCCGGCAATCCTCGCCATCGAGCGGCGCTGGGCAGCGCTGCCGATCCGTCGCCGGCAACGCCGGCTGCCTGGATCGCCTTGTCGGCGGCGTGGCGTGACCCGGCCTTCGATATGCTGTCGACCGGATTTCCCGCCGCCCACGCCGTCAACGCCGGGATCCTGGCGGGGCTGGCGCGCGTCTCAACCGCCGACCGCTTCGCCGTGCTTTCCGCCTTCGTCGAAATGGGCATCCAGATTGTGGAGATGGAGGCGCAGCGACAATCGGTCGACGCGTATTAGAGGCGCATGATATTTTCCGAAAGCCGGTTCCCGCTTTTCCGGATCAGCTTAGGTGGGCACTGAGTTGGATGCGTGCTGAAGAGTGAGGTCTTATCCCCAGCCACCGCCACCGCCACCGCCGCCGCCACCGCCCAAAGGAGCAACGACCGGTGGGGTTTCGTTGACTGGTTTGATCAGTTTCTTTGCAGTGACCTTCTGTTGCTTGACAACTTTTGGCGTCGTGGTGCGGACGACCTTCGCCTGAGGTCTCGCCGCCACCGGCGTCGGCTCTGGTCCGGGCGGCAACATGGACGTACAGCCCATGAGCGCCGCCAAAACCGTAGACAAAGTTGTCCCAACGATCACCTGTTTCGATGCCCAGCCCACCACTTTTGCCTCCTGTTGATCAGAACAAGTCCCGGCGCGGATTGGCTTGTTCCCAGACCGCCCTGGCCGTCTTGACCAGTTGATCGTCCAACGAGCCGGCTGCCGAAATCTTCGATTTGAGTTCCCCACGCATCTGTTTCAGAGCCGCTGTCTTCGCCTTCGCGCCGAATTTCGCGAGCGTCGCCTTTGCGTCCGGGATTTCGTTGCGAAGATCTAGCGCGGCTGCGAAAGCAAGGTAGCGCGCGGCCACCGCCTGATTGGCCTTGTCGCCCCTTTGCATCTCCAGCGCCGCGCGATCATACGCGGCCGACTGATCGCCACGGTCGGTCGCCAGCTCGAAAAGCCTTTGCGCTTCGGTCAGATCCTGCTGGACGCCGACTCCATCCCTGTACATGCGGGCAAGGCTGCCGGGCGCATAGGGCTGGCCGAGATCCATCGACTTCTGGAACAGCGAGAGGGCGGCCTTAGGGTCCTTCTCGACCCCCGTGCCGGCGAGATAATTGCGGCCGAGCAGGTTCATCGAATACATATCCTGCCGCTCAACGCCAGCTTTGAGGAAGGCCACCGCGCGCGCCGGATCTGCCGGCACGCCGTTGCGGCCCTCGGTGAAGATCGCCGCAAGATCGTTCATCGCGTAGGTATGGCCCATCGCCGCCGCCTTGAGCAGCAGGTCAAGCCCCTTGCCGGTATCGCGGTCTACACCGTAGCCGTTGAACAAAGCACGGCCCCATGAGGTCATGCCATAAGGATCGCCCTTGTCGGACGCCGCCGCATAGAAAGTGTTGGCCTGCTTGCGGTTGGCGGGCATACCCGCCCCGGTTGCGTTGAGGTAGCCAAGCTCGAACACGGCACGGACATGTCCTTTGTCCGCTGCTTGCTGGATGGCCTTCTTCGCCTCATCGACCTTGCCGGCGGCAAGCAGCGCGCGGCCGAGTTCGTAGTGGAAACGCGCGACATCGGGATAGGCCTTCACGGCCGCCCGGCAGGCCTCCACCGCGCCGGCGCCGATCTCGTTCGGCAGCAGGCCGGGGACGACGCCCTGCAGGTCCAAAGGTTCGCCTGCCTGCGTGTCGCAGGGATCGACGCTGGGCGACAGTTTCATGGTCGCCGGCTTCGCTGACGTGTTGGCGGCACTGATCTCGAAGCCGACGATCAATGGTTTGGCAGCACCTATCTGCGGTTCGTAGCGCAGCTGGTCGACTTCATCGGCCATCAGGCTCGATTGAGGCGACAGGGTCCTGTCCGGGAGGGACAGCGTCCCGGTTGCCGGATAGCTCGCGAGCTTCAGGCTGACGCCTGGATCCTTCGCCGGGAAATCCAGCTTCAGCGGCACGGGGCCGACACCGACGGGGATCTTGACGTCGCGGTTCTCGATCGCCTCGGCGGCGCCGGCGATGTGGATGCCGCGCTCCACCACCTGCTGCTTCTGCTCGGACTCCAGCGAGGCCACGAGCTGCTTGCCCGCGGCAGCGTCGCCGTTCTTGACCCGGAACACCAATATGCCCTGCGATCCGCCGCCCCATTCGTCATGCGTGGCATAGGCCAGCATGTCGACCTGATCCTCGGCGTCGGCGCCCTTCGGCACGTCCATCTGGAGCCGCGGCAGGTCCTTGCCCTCTATCGGCTCGCCCGTCGCGACCGGCTTGCCGTCCAGGATCAGGCGCCCCATCGCCGGCGGCCTTTCGATGCTGATGGTGACGGCGCCGCCGTCGACATCGACCGGCACCGGCAGGTCGAGCGCGACCGGTCCGACGCCCGACGGCACGGTTTTTTCCAGCACCGGCGGCAAAGCCGGCCGGCTGGCGCGGCGCATCAGCACCACCTCGTCGATCAGCGAGGAGTTTTCCCACGGAACCTGCGCCCCCTTGGTGGCCGCGACCACATCGCGGCGCACGGCCGCCATCACCGAGCGTATCTCCTGGTTCGGCGCCAGCGCGCGGCGGGAGAAGGCGGATGAGAAGGGGCTGAGATCGCCGGAGCCGTCATAGGCGACGGCGCCCGGCTCGGTGGCGAAGGCTATCAGCGTGTTCAAGGAGCTTTTCACCTGGGCGAGGCCGGTGCCGCCGGCCGCGATCAACTGGTCGCGCAGCCAATAGTCCTTGCGCGGGAACGGATTGTTGCGGCAGGCGTCGAGGATGATCACCTGGATCTTCGATTTGGCGCGCAATTGCTGCAGGACATCGTCGAGCTTGACCGCCTGGACCTCGATGTCGGCCGCACCTTTGAGCGACGCATCGACCGGGATCAGGAAATTCTCGCCACCGATCTGAAAGCCGTGACCCGAATAATAGACGACCGCCAGATCGGCGCCGTCCGCTGCCGCCAGATAATTGCGGAATTCCTTCTCGAACTGGAGCTTGGTGAGGTCCTTGGCGACGAACACATCGAACCCGGCCACCCGGAACGTGTTCGACACGTCCTCGGCATCCTTGTCGGGATTCTTGAGCGCTGGGATTTCGCGGTATTCGGAATTGCCGATGACAAGCGCAACTCTTCGATCGGCCTGCGCCTGCACCGTCGTGAGGCCCACGAGGATCAAGGCTGCAATCAGAGCGCAGCGTCGCAGCATGGCAAAATCCCTAACCGCTATGACCTGTCGGCCACAAGAATTCAGCTTGCGACGCGTAGGTCTGTTAAAGAGTTCACAATCCGATAAGGCCGGATGAAACCCTTGCACTAACGACAGGATGCATGCGTATCGTCCAATCCGCCTAAGATTACCGCAGTGGCTTCGGCACCGCAACGACGGAACGGATTCGATCGCGATGATCGTCATCGGCGGGCTCAGCTCGATATGGGGGCCGCTGCTGGGCGCCGCCGTGCTGATGCTGGCCGACGAAGGCATGCGAGAATTGTCCGATTACCGCAATATCGGCCTTGGGCGGCTGCTGGCGATCTTCGTCATTGCGTGGCCGAACGGGCTGAACGGCTGGCTGCAGAGGAGCCGAACCAACCGCGGTTGAGCAGCCGTTTCAACCCGCGCTGCTTTCTGGTTAAATACGCTCATACCATCCTGGAGAGCGCGCCAATCGCAAACGATCCCTTCGCCCCGTTGCGGCAACGCTTCCTCATCCGGTGTGGCGGTCAGTTGGAAGAGTTGAAGGCCATCGCTCGTCAAAGCAACCCCCAGCACGGCAGTGATCCCCTGATCAAGATCGCGCATTCGCTGGCGGGAGCGGCGGGAACGTTCGGATTTGCGGAGATCAGCGCGCGGGCGTCGGCGCTGGAGACGCTGCTGATCGAGCAGGCGGATGGCGCGACTGTCCGCGCGGGGCTCGATGCCTTGATGGGGGAGATCGAACGGACGCTGGCGTGACATGGACTGGCCTGACGCCAGCGGTCGGGCTCACTTCTTCCCAGCGCCGCCAAGTCCGGTCCGGGTCATTTCGCCCCAACCCTGGTTGCCGCGCAAGAATTGCCACCAGCCTTTCACCCGCCAGAAATTGTTCAGCTGGCGGTAGCCGAAATTCTCGATCACGGCGGCCACCGTCAGCACGGCGAGGTCCCTGGCGCGCGGAAAGCGCTGCAGCTCGGCTTCCTCGAGGATCAGCGAGCAGACGCTGACACAGACGCCATAGGTGAAGATGAGCGCGGTGAAGGCGAGCAGGTATTCGGCCGACAGGATACCGAGCAGCCAGAAGGCCGGGATCAGGATATAGCCCAGCACCTCCGCCACCGGTCCCAGCACATCGACGATCAGGATGTGGCCGAAGCCCAGGAAGCCGACGCGGCCATAGCGCGGGTTGAAGAGCATCGAGCGGTAGCGGAAGAAGCATTCGAGCGCGCCGCGCTGCCAGCGCGAGCGCTGGCGGGCGAGCACGCTCAACGTTTCCGGCGCCTCGGTCCAGCACACCGGCTCGGGAATGAACTGGATCCGGTATTTGCGCTTTTTGTCACGCATATGGCGGTGCAGCTTGATGACAAGGTCGAGATCCTCGCCCATCGAACCCTTGGTGAAGCCGCCCACCACCACCACTTCGGCGCGGCGGAACATGCCGAAGGCGCCGGACACCAGCATCAGCGTGTTGATGCTGCTCCAGGCCAGTCGCGCCATCAAGAACGCCCTGAGATATTCGACCACCTGGAACAAAGGCAGCAAGCGTCGCGGCAAATGGATCTCGCGCACCCTGCCCGCCTCGATCTTAGAACCGTTGGCGATGCGGATCGTGCCGCCCACGGCGATGGTGCGCTCCGGGTCGTCGATGAAAGGCTGGGCGGCGCGCATCAGGGCATCGGGCTCGAGGATGGAGTCGCCGTCGATGACGCAAAAGAGCGGCGCTCGGCAGACATTGATGCCGGCGTTCTGGGCATCGGCCTTGCCGCCATTTTCCTTATCGACCACGAACAGCCGTTCGGTCATCGGCGAGGAATAGAGACCACGGATTGGCTGGTGCGCGAGCGCCTCCTCGTAAGGCCGCTGGAACTTCACCAGCCTGAAGGCGTCGATCAGGCGCTGCAGCGTGTCGTCCTTCGAGCCGTCGTTGATCACGACCACCTCGAAATTCGGATATTCGAGCGCCAGCATCGAGTGCACGCTCTCGACCACGTTCAACGCCTCGTTATAGGCAGGCACCAGCAGCGCGATCGGCGGCGCGACGTCGCCATAGCGCTGCCACAACAGCGCCGAGCGCGCTACGGGCGGGCGGTTGGACAGCGCGTAGCCGGCGACGACGAGCTGCAGGAGGTAGATCGTCGTCTGCGCCAGCCCTGCCCCGATGATGAACCAGGACAGGATGGTGGCTGCCAAAACAACCTCATGGCTCCAGTCGGCGATCATAGGGCCGGCCCCTCGGCAAGGATGAGCGAGGCGGTGCGCTGGCTGCGCGAGACTTCCGCCGAAGCGATCTCGCGCAACAGCCGCTCTCCCGGCTGGCCGAAGGAGCGCAAGGCGTTGGCGGCGGCGTAGCGCACGGTCCAGAACTCGTCGTCCATCAGCCTGGAAAGCGGCACGGCGAGCTCGGGCAGGCCGAGGCGGCCCGCGGATTCGGCGGCGGCGGCGCGCACGTCCCAGTCGTCATTGGCCATGGCGCGCTTCAGGATCGCCGGCGCCTCGGCGTGGCCCGTCAGGCCCAGCGCCCGCACCGCGGCGGCGACAACCTCGGGCGCGGCATCGCCGGCCAGGCTGGCGAAGAAATCGGCGAAGCCAAAGCCGCCAGCGTGGGCAAGCGCGTCGATCGCGGCCGCCCTGATGAAGGGCGAGGCGTCCACCCGGGATGCGTGGACCGCAAGCTCGTTGAAGCGCGAGCGTGGAAAGCGCCTGAACAGCTCGATCAAGCGCCGCGAGCGCTGCCCCGCCACGCCGATAAAATCCAGCGCGGTGCCGAGCAGGGGCAGGCTGCCCAGATCGCAGAGCGCGATGGCCGCCGCGATCCTCACTTCGCGCGAACGGTCCTGGGTGAGCGCCGTAAGCAGGCTTGCCGACGCGTCCTCCGAACCCAGCGCCGCCAACATCTCCGCCGCGTGGATGCGCTCGGCGACGTTGCCTTTCCGCAGCTGCCTGCCGACGCGATCCGGCAGTCCGCATTCGATGAAGGCGACAAGCACGTCGTCCCTCTCCTCACCGCGCAGCAGCGAAATGAACTCGAAGCCGGCATCGATGACCACGCCGGCCGGCACGCCAAGCACCGTCGCCTTCAACGCCTCGCGATCGCGGTTTTCGGTGAAGGCGATCAACGCGGCCAGCAATTGGCGCCGTTGGTCGGCCGCCACCGTGGCCCGGCGCTCCTGCAGCAGGCGGCGCGCGATCAGGAACAGCATGATCACCAGCGACAGGGCGCTCAGCAGTATCGAGAGGTCCCAGATGTACCACATGGTCAGAACCGCGCCGTCAGGCCGAGGCCGAAAATGTTGCGGTCGAAGGTCGGGCGTTCCTCATGCGCGATGCTGGCGCGCAGCGTCAAAGGATCGCTGACGTCGAAGGAAATGCCGCCGAACACGGTGCGCGTCGGCACCAGCGCGCCGTCGTCGATCTCGGGAGCGTCGGCATAACCGGCGAAAACGTTGAAGCGAGGCGTCACCGTAAGGTCGGCGCGAAGCACATAGCCGTCCGCGCGCGTCCCGATATCGTCCTCGGCATGCACCCAGCGGGCGGAGAGGCCCAGGCGGCCGTCGAAGATATAGGCCTGCACCCAAGGCTGGATGCTGGTCACGCTCGTATCGGCGAAACTGTCGTAGCGGGTGTCGATGTTGAGCGAGAGCGGGCCGAACGCCTTTGCCGGCGTCACCACCTGCCAGGACGCGCCGGCGCCGATCGAATAGCGCGCCAGGAAGTCGGCATCCGGCGTCACTGCCGCGAGCGCATAGGCGGAGAAGGCCGGCGTGAAGGCCTGGTCGATGCGGCCTTCGATCTGGATATCGGTGCGGCCGAAGCGGGTCGCCACGCGGGTGTGGCCGGAAATCGTCGTGCGCGGCGACAGCCGGTAGGCAAGCCCGGCCGAACTGTCGGTCCAGTCGCCCAGCCCATTGGTGAGATCGCTGACCTCGCTGCCGAGATCGAGCCGCCATTTGCGCGGCGGCTGCACGGCCAGCCTCTGCTCGATATCGGCGGAGCCAGGCTCGATGGCGAGCGCGTGGCTATAGGCCTTCCGCGCGGCATCGTCGTCGCCTTCGGCCCGGCGCACATCGCCGATGCCCACCAGTGCCTCGGCATTCTGCGGCTCGAGCGCCAGCGCGCCCTGGAATGACTGCGCGGCCCGCGTGTAGTCGCCCTCCAGCAGGGCGATCCTGCCGTCGAGATCGAGCGCCTCGACATTGTCAGGCGCGGTCGCCAGCACGCCATCGACGCCCGAGCGGGCCCGCGGCGTGTCGCCTTGCCAGATCGCCAGGCGCGCCTTGCCCAGTCGCGCGTCGAGAAGGCCGGGCTTGATGGCCAGCGCCCGGTCGAATAAGTGCCCGGCTTCGTCGAAGCGCTGGCTGGAGCCCACGACAAGGCCAAGCGCGACCAGGATGTCTGTGTTTTTCGGGGCCACCTTGAGGGCACGGCGATAGACCTTCTCCGCCTCGGGCAGCTTGCCTGCTTGGCGGAGCCGCCTGCCCTCCTCCATCAGGCCAGGAAGGGGATCCGGCCGGCGATGCGGTTTCTTCCCCGCCACCAGAGCCGCGGCAGCCGGTTCCGGCTTGCTGGACGTTGCCTGTTCCGCCTTGCGGATGTTCTCGACAAGCGCTGCGGCATCGGCATTACCCGGATCGGCCTTGGCGACGGTTTCGGCCAACGGCAGCGCGGCATCCAAGTTACCGGAGCGATATTCGACCTCGGCCATGCCGAAGGAGGCATCCCGATAGTTCGGAGCAAGGGAAAGCGCCTTGGAAAAAGCGTCGCGCGCCGCCGTCAGATCGTTGCGGCCGAGCTCGGCGAAGCCAAGCTGGACCAGCGCATCGGCATTGTCGGGCTTGAGCGCCAGCGCGCGCTTCAAGAGGTCGGCGGCCTCGTCGAAATGTTGCGCTTGCCTCGCCTTGACGGCCGAGGCGTAAAGCTCGTCGACCGTCTGCGCCAGCGCCCCGCGCGGAACGGCGGCGACAGCCAGGATCAGGCATGCGGCGAAGCTGAGGCGCCGGCCACGCCGCATCAGCGCTTCCCGCCCTTGCGGGCGATCAGCCGCGCGAGCCTGGCCAGCAGTTCCTCGGGAATGAATGGCTTCACCAGATAGTCGTCGGCGCCCTTGTCCAGGGCCGAGACAATGTCCTTTTGGCCCTTGCGGGCCGTCAGCATGACGACCGGCGTGTCGGACAGGGTCGGGTCGCCCTTGATGCGCGCCAGCACTTCAAGGCCGTCGGCCTTCGGCATCATCGCGTCGAGCACAACGACGTCGGGGGCCTCCTGCTGCGCCTTCTCCAGCGCCTCCGCCCCGTCGACTGCCTTGATGACCTCGTATCCCTTCGCCCTCAACCTGAATTCCATCAGCTCGAGCAACAACGGGTCATCATCGCAGATCAGAACTCTTGCCTTCGCTCCATCCACCAGTTCTGCTCCGGTTCCGTCGCCCCCCGGAGTGATCACCCATGGACCCGCATCCGCCAAATGCGTTCCATGCGTACGAGACCGCGCAACTCACAGATTAAGCCGATTCGCGCCAGTCGCATTTCGATGCAATCAGTAGATGAATATCGGCGCATGGTATAGGAGGCGTAAACACCAGGCAGGGGCTTGCCGACAGGCTTTTTGCCGCTGGCGGCGCTCTCCCCGCTAGGCCACCGGACCGCCGGCGTGCGTGGCAAGCAGCTTCTTCACGTCAACGGCAAGCGCCATTGGGTCGAAGGGCTTGGCGATGACGCCTACCGCGCCCATGGCTAGATAGCGTTCGACCTCATGCGTCTGGGTACGCGCGGTGATGAACACCACGGGTATCGACGCCGTCGGCGGCGATGCGGCCAGGCGCTTAAGCGTCTCCGGCCCGTCCATGTCCGGCATCATCACGTCGAGCAGAATGAGGTCGGGTCGCCATGCTGCCGCATCGACCAGCGCCGCGGCGCCCGAAGCGCAGGACCGCACCTCGAACTCCGGCTCAAGCTCCAGCGACATCTGAGCGATTTCGCGGATGTCGTCCTCATCGTCCACATAAAGGATTCTTGCCGGCATAGTCACTCCTTGGCTTGCGCGCTGGCTCCCGCGCCGTCGCGGGCCGAAGCCAACATGTTCCTGACCAGCTTCGCGACGTCGATCTCCGACGCTTTGGTCTTGGTCATGATGGCCTGGACCCGATCGCCCAGCTTGTCGTCCAGCTCCGCCGCCGAGAACACGATGACCCCTGTTTCAAGCGGCAGATTGGCAAGCAGGTCCAGCCCCGATCCGTCTGGCAGCGCGATGTCGAGGATGACCAGATCGAAGCGATGGTTCGCGATCGCCTGCTGCGCGTCCTTCAGCGTTTTCGCCGAGGTGATCGAGACGCCGGAACCCAGCCCTTCCGACATCACCGCAAGCACACCCTCATCATCCTCGACATGCAGAATCCGCGGCTTCGGCTCGACCCGGCGGCCGGCGATCTTGGCGAGAGCGGCGTGAAGCCGTTTCGGATCCACCGGCTTCTCCAGCCAGTCGACGATGCCGATGGCGCTGCCGTTCAGCGAACGCCTGGCCTCGTCCGCGACGGCCGAGATGACGATGACCGAAATGTCGGAATTCACCGGCGACGCCCTTATGTCGTGGAAGAGCTTGATGCCGGACTCCCCCGCCAGCTTGATGTCGAGCGTCAGTGCCACGTAATCGCGGGAGGCAAGGAGCGCCTTTGCGGTGTTGATGTCGGGGGCGACGTCGCTGGAAAAGCCTTCCGCATCGAGAAGCGTCGCGATCACCGCGGCGATGTCGGCCTCGTCCTCGCAAATCAAGACACGCAGACGGCCATCGCGCCTGCGCGCCCGCCGCTCGACCAAAACCGGCTTCTCGGCCGGCCTGCGCGCTTCGGCAAGGTCGACATGAAACGAAGTTCCCTTGCCTTCCTCTGTCTCGAAGGAAACGGCGCCACCCAGCTTCTCGACGATGGCCTTGACGATGCTCAGGCCCAGGCCGGTGCCTCCCTTCTTGCGGGTGCTGGAGGCGTCGGCCTGTTCGAACTTGCCGAATATGCGGCCGCGGAACGCTTCGGGAATGCCCGCCCCCTGATCGATCACGGAGATGCGCAGCATGTCGCCGTCGCGGCGCAGAAGCTTCACCATAACGGTGCCGCCGGGCTCGGAGAACTTGATTGCGTTCGACAGAAGATTCGCCATCACCTGGTGCAGGCGGTCTGGGTCGATATTGGCTTCGGCGCGCGGCGCATCGTCGACCAGGACGATGCGGATCCTGTTCTCGGCCATGTAGTTGGAGCTGGCGGCGATCGCCTGCTCCAGCACCGGACGCACGAGCATCTGCTTGATCTTGAAGGCGATCACGCCCGATTCGATCTTCTCGATGTCGAGGATATCGTTGATGAGAAGGACAAGCCTTTCGCTGTTGTTGTGGGCGATGTTGACGAGGTTGGCGGCCTTGGGCGGCAATTCGCCGGCGACGCCCGCCGCAATTAGGCCCAGCGAGCCGCGGATGGAGGTCAAAGGCGTGCGCAATTCGTGGCTGACCGTGGAGATGAAATCGTTCTTGAGCTGGGCGTTCCGCTTCTGCTCGGTGATGTCGCGATTGTAGGTTATGACGCCGGTAATCTTGCCGGTCTCGTCGCGGAAAGGCGCCTTCAGCGTATAGAGCCAGCCCTGCCTGCTGTCCGGGAAAAGCGCGGGCTGGTCGATGCGCAATGTCTGCCCGGCCTCCAGCGCGCCCAATTCATCCTGCCGGAAGCGCTCGGCCACCTCCTTGGGATAGAAATCGAAATCCGTCTTGCCGATCAGATCCTCGACCGATGCGGCGCCCACCATTTCGGCGGTGGCGGGATTGGCGGCGATGAAGCGCCCCTCGCCATCCTTTATGTTAAGGCAATCCGGCAGCTCGCGGACCATGGCGCGGTAGATCATGTTGGACATGGCGAGATCGCGCCGCCGCTGCTGGCGGTCGAGCAGCACGGCGATGATGAAGGTGCCGACGAAGCGGAACACGAGGGACGGGAGCGTGCTCTGCTGCGCGAGCCCGGCGAATTGCGCGGGAATGATCGGGAGCACGATCAGCCCGGCGAGCGACACCGACACGCCGAGGCCGAGTATGTCGAACATGGTGCGCGAGCGGACCGCGACGATGTGGTGCCAGGCCAGGCCGACGACAGCGGTGATCAGAATGCCCATGACGCCGGCGGCTGCACCTTGCCCGCCGAGATAGAGCCGATAGGCGATGGAGCCGGCGGTGGCGATGACCATTGCCGGCCACCCGCCGAAGAACGCGGCCGCGCCAATAAAGGCGGCGCGCAGATCAATGACGAAGCCGGAGATCGACAGGGCGGTCGCCATGGAAATGATGGAGCCCATGCACATGACCAGGCCGAGAAGCAGCGACTGTATCCGCCGCGGCAGACGCCCGGTGAAATCCACCACAAGGTCCCAGGCGACGACCAGGATGGAGACAAGGGCAAGGTTGGCTAGGAGTGAGTGCCAGATTTCGGTCATGACTTTCCGGCTCCTTTTCCAGACCAATACCGGCAAAACCTATCCGAGGTCTAAACGCCGCGCGCCTGCCTATGCATGTCGCCCAAAAGTGTGCTGCGGTTCTGGGACAACGACATGCATCAAAACAAAGACTTAAAGCGCGTCGCCTGAATCCGGTTCAGCGCGACGCGCTCTCCATGGGAGGGCCTCGGCGCTACCAAGATGGTTGATCACCGTCCTTCTCTTCAGGCGCAGGTCCGGCGCCTCGTATCGCAGGACGGTGCGCATGTCGGGATCGACGCGCAGGCGCCGCTTGAGCGGCGGCACGGCGCGCTGCAGGAGATGCCGATCGGCTGGAAGGCGACCCGACCAGGTTCGAGGGCGGCGCGATCGACCGCGCCGGGCGCTCTTTCCCGGGTCAGGCGCCGCTCCACATCGCATCCGGCACCACCACCAGCTTGCCGACGAAGTCCTTGCCCATGAAGTCGGTCTGGGCGCGGCGGAAGTCCGACAGCTTGTAGACGCCGCCGACCAGCGGCTTGATCTTCTTTTCCTCGATGTAGCGCACGATGCGGCGGAAGTCCGCGCGTGTGCCTTGGCTCGAGCCATGCAGCTGGAGCTGCTTCAGATACATGGTGCGCAAATCGAGCTGAACGACCGGACCGGCAATGGCGCCGGCCGTGGTGTAGCGGCCCTCGGGTCGCAGGATGCGCAACAGGTCGTTGAAGATGGCGCCGCCGACCAGATCGGCAACCACGTCGATGGGCTCGCCGCCGGTCGCTTCGTTGACGGCGGCGAGCAGGTCGGCCACGCCGCGCGTGATCACCTTCTCGGCGCCGATGTCGAGCACGGCCTGCTCCTTGCCCTTGCCGACGACGGCATAGGGGATGGCGCCGCGCGCCCGCGCCAGTTGCACGATGCCCGAGCCGACGCCGCCGGAGGCGCCGGTGACCAGGACGCGCTCGCCGGCTTTCAGGGCAGCACGCTCCAGCATCTGTTCGCCGGTCAGATAGGCGCAGCAGAAGGTGGCGAGCTCGACATCGCTCAACTCGGTGTCGACGACATGCGCGTTCTCGGCCGGCAGCGCCTGGTATTCGGCATAACCGCCGTCGCGGCCGTGCCCCATATAGTCGATGTCGGCCAGCGAATCGTCGTCGCGGTTGTAGATCGAGAAGTCGACCATCACGCGCTCGCCGATGCGGCTGGCAGGCACGCCGTCGCCGATGGCGACGATCGTGCCCACCGTGTCGGTGCCCTGGATGCGCGGGAAGGTCAGCGTGTTGCCTTGCCGGCGCCAGGTCGACACGGCGGCCGCGTCTTCCTCCGTGCCATAGGCGCCCTGGCGCACCCAGACATCGGTGTTGTTCATGCCGCAGGCGCTGACCTTGACCAGCACCTCGCCGGCGGCAGGTGCGGGCACTTTCACATCGGTGCGGTAGACGAGCTTCTCCAGGCCGCCATGGCCGGTAAGCTGCACGGCGGCCATGGTGGCGGGGACGGTTCTGGTCGTGGCATTCATGTCGCTTCTCGGATGTCGCTTCTTCAGATGCTGGCAAAAACGCCGTTCACCGCGTCGGCGGTCTTGGCGACGATGGTGTCGGCCTCCTCGCGCGTCAGGCAGAGCGGCGGCGCGAAGCCGAGGATGTCGCCCTGCGGCATGGCGCGGCCGATGACGCCGCTGGCGGCGAGCGCCGTGGCGATCTGCGGCCCGACCTTCAATGCCGGATCGAAGAAGACGCGATCATCGCGATCCTTGACGAACTCGACCGCGGCCAGCATGCCGTCGCCGCGCACCTCCCCGACATGCTTGTGACCGCCGACGGCCCTGGCAAGCTCGGCGCGGAAATAGGCGCCTGTTTCGCCTGCGTTCCGCACCAGGTCCATCTCGTCGATCAGCTCGAGATTGGCAACGCCTGCGGCAACGCAGATCGGGTGCGCCGAGTAGGTCCAGCCATGGCCAAGCGAGCCCAGCTTGTCGGAGCCCTTGACCAGCACCTGCCAGACCTTGTCGGAGACGATGACGCCGGAAAGCGGCGCATAGGCCGAGGTCAGGCCCTTGGCGATGGTGATCAGATCCGGCTTGATACCGTAATGGTCGGAACCAAACATGGTGCCGAGACGGCCGAAACCGGTCACCACCTCGTCGGCGACGAGCAGAACGTCGTATTTGTTCAGCACGGCCTGGATCTTCTGCCAGTAGCCGGCCGGCGGCGGTACGATGCCACCGGTGCCGAGGATCGGCTCGCCGATAAAGGCCGCGACCGTGTCCGGGCCTTCGGCGAGGATCATCTCTTCCAGCTTGTCGGCGCAATGCTGCGAGAACTGCTCCTCATTCATCGAGCGGTCGGCGCGGCGGAAATAGTACGGCGCCTCGGTGTGCAGGATCGGCGCGCGCGGCAGGTCGAAGGCGTTGTGGAACAGCTCGAGCCCGGTCAGCGACCCGGTCATCACGCCTGAGCCGTGATAGCCGCGCCAGCGCGAGATGATCTTCTTCTTTTCCGGCCGTCCGAGAACGTTGTTGTAATACCAGATCAGCTTGATGTTGGTCTCGTTGGCGTCGGAGCCCGAGAGACCGAAATAGACTCGGCTCATGCCCGTCGGCGCGCGGTCGATGATCATCTTGGCGAGCGTGATCGAGGCTTCAGTACCGTGGCCGACATAGGCGTGATAATAGGCGAGGTTCTTCGCTTGGCTTGCGATAGCGTCGGCGATCTTCTGGCGGCCATAGCCGACATTGACGCAATAGAGGCCGGCGAAGGCATCGATGCTCTTCCTGCCGGTGTTGTCCCACACGGTGACGCCCTCGCCGCCGGCCATGATGCGGGCCGGCGATTCACCGCGCGCGTGCGTGCCCATATGCGTCGAGGGATGGAAGAAGTGGTCGCGGTCCCAGGCCGACAGTTCGTTGGATTGTTCGAGCATCTTTTTTCTCCTGATTGGGATCCAGCCGGCGCGCTCAGGCGACGTCCAGGCAAAGGTATTTTAGATCGGTGAAGGCTTCGAGGCCGTGGCGCGAGCCCTCGCGGCCGATACCGGATTGCTTGATGCCGCCGAAGGGGATCGGCGCGCCGGTGATCTTGACCCGGTTGATCGCGACCATGCCGTATTCAAGGGCGCGGCCCATGCGCGCCTGCCGCGCGCCGTTCTCGGTGACGACATAGGCGACCAGGCCGTACTCGGTGGCGTTGGCGCGGGCGATAACTTCCGCCTCATCGTCGAACGACGTCACCGCGGCGACCGGGCCAAAGGTTTCCTCGTGCATGATCAGCGCTTCGTCCGGGACATCGACGACCAGCGTCGGCTGGTAGAACAGCGGTCCGGCAGCATGGCGCTTGCCGCCGGTCAGGCAGCGCGCGCCGTGGGCGAGCGCATCGGCCACCTGTTCCTCCACCTTCTTGACCGCGCGCTCATGCATCAGCGGCCCGATCACGGCATCGTCTGAAAGTCCGTTGCCGACACGGAGCTGCTCGATGCGGCGCGCGAAGGCAGCGCAGAAGCGGTCGTAGATCGGCCGCTGCACATAGATGCGATTAGCGGCGAGGCAATCTTGGCCGGAGGTTGCAAACTTTGCATCGAGCGCGATCGTGACGGCCTTGTCGATGTCGGCATCGTCGAACACGATCAGCGGCGCATGGCCGCCGAGCTCCATCACCAGCCGCTTCATGGTCGCAGCACTTTGCGCGGCGATCAGCCGGCCGACTTCGGTCGAGCCCGTGAAGCTCATGGCGCGGACCCTGGCGTCGGCGCACATCGCGCCGACAATGGTTCGCGCATCGCCGGTGACGACGTTGAAGACGCCGGCCGGCAGTCCGGCGCGCTCGCCAAGCTCGGCCAGCGCCAGCGCCGACAGCGGCGTCTCGGAAGACGGATGCGCCACCACCGTGCAGCCGGCGGCAAGAGCCGCGGCCGCCTTGCGGGTGAGCATGGCCGACGGAAAATTCCAGGGGGTCACGACGCCGACGACGCCGAGCGGCTCGCGGCGCACCGACATCTGAGCATTCGGCAGATGGCTGGTGACGCTCTCGGCGTTGAGGCGCTTCGCTTCCTCGGCATACCACTCGACGAAGGAGGCGGCATAGTCGATCTCGCCCAGCGATTCCTTCAGCGGCTTGCCTTGTTCCAGCGTCATCAGCAGCGCCAGATCGTCCTTCGCGGCGATGATCAGATCGAACCATTTCCGCAGGATCTTCGAGCGCTCTTGCGGCAACATCGTCCGCCACGCAGGAAACGCGCGGGACGCTGCGCTGATCGCCTTCGTCGCCTGGGTGGCATCGAGTGCCGCCACGAACGCGACGGTGGCTCCGGTCGCCGGATCGGTGACCTCGAAACTTGCCGCCGCTTCGCTCGCCGTCCAGTGGCCGTCGACATAGGCGAGCGCGCGCAACAGCCGGCGATCGGCAAGGCGGTCGAGCGCTTCATGGTGGTTGGTGCGGGCAAAATGCGCGGACATCGATCAGGTCTCCCGGTGCCGAGGCGATGCGGAGAGAGTAGTCTCGCGGTCGAGACAAAGAGGCTGTTTCGGCAAGCTGATAGAGAGAGATTGTCTCTATTGGCCGGCGAACGTAGACGATCTGTCTAGATGCGGCTGAGGCGGGGTTCGCCCTCACCCGGATTGCCAACCGAATTGCGAAGGGCAATTCGGGGCAATCCGACCTCTCCCCAAGGGGAGAGGAGTTGGTCAACGCCGGCGCCCAATCTCTTCTCCCCTCGGGGAGAAGGTGGCCTCGAAGCGGCCGGATGAGGGGGCCTCGCTGGGCCCTCACCCTTGCTCCGGCAGCAGGTCGGCCACCGGCAGCACGGTCTCGTCCTTGACCGTCTTGGTGACGATGTAGGTGAAGTAGCGGTCGATGCCGATCTCGCGTTCAAGCAGGCTGTCGACCAGCCGCTGATAGGCATCGATGTCGCGCGCCATCACCTTCAGCACATAGTCGACGCCGCCGCCCACGGACCAGCAGGCGACGATCTCCGGGACGTCGCGCACCACCCGCTCGAAACGGTCGAAGTCAGCCTGGCGGTGGTTGGCCAGGGTCACCTCCATCAGCACCGTCGCCACCGGCGCGATGACGCGCATGGCGATCGCGGCGTGATAGCCGGACACGATGCCGGCCTTCTCCAGCTTGCGCAGCCGCATCCAGCACGGCGTCGGCGACAGCCCGACCTTTTCGGCCAGCGCCAGCTTGGTGATGCGCCCGTCGCGCTGGATGGCGTCGAGAATCCTGAGGTCGATCGGGTCGAGCTTCGCTGCCGCCATGCGGTATCCGCCTTTCGTTCAGGACACCATGACGATGCATTATTTCGATTGTCAATTGCACTGATTTCGATCTTTAATAAGTCATGACATTATGGCAGCCAGATCCTGCTCTCATCCGCCGCCCGGCCTATCTCTCGCTGGCCGACCAGTTCGCCCGCGCCATCCATGACGGGCGGCTGGCCAATGGCACGCGGCTGCCGACGCACCGCCGGCTGGCGGACGACCTGAAGCTTTCGGTACAGACCGTCAGCCGCGCCTATGAGGAACTGATCCGCCGCGGCCTGATTTCCGGCGAGGTCGGCCGCGGCAGCTTCGTGCAGACGCAGCGCCGCGAGCCGGAGCCGCCCTACATCCCGGAGCGGCTGGGCGAGGTCATCGACCTTTCGATCCTGAAGCCGGTCTGCGAGCCTATGCATCTGGAGAAATTGAAGCAGGCGCTGGGCTGGCTGGCGGAAAACCTGCCGTCAAGCTCGGCGCTGTCGTTCCGGCCGAACATGGTTTTCCCTCGTCACCGCGCGGTCGCGGTCGAGTGGCTGAAGCTTTGCGGGCTCGAAGCATCGCCGCAGAACATCAACCTCACCAACGGCGCCACCGCCGGCATGACGGTGGCGCTGATGAGCGTCGCGCCGCCCGGCTCGACGGTCGCCACCGAGGCGATCGGCCACCACACGCTGGTGCCGTTGGCCCGCTATCTCGGCTTCAACCTCGAAGGCCTGCCGATCGACGGCAACGGGCTGATCCCCGAAGCGCTCGACGAGGCCTGCCGTCACTCGGACATCCGTGCCGTCTTCGTCCAGCCATCGGTGATCAACCCGACGGCGACGTTGATGGATGCCGTACGCCGCGAGCAGATCGCGGCGGTCGCCCGCAAGCACGACATCGCCATCATCGAGAACGACGTGCTCGGGCCGCTGGTCGAAGGCCGGCCGGCTGCCGTTGCCGCTTTCGCGCCCGAGCGCACGCTCTACGTCACCTCCTTCACCAAGATCACCGTGCCCGGCCTGCGCATCGGTTATCTGGCGGTCCCGGACCGCTACGTGGCCGCCGTCGCCAACCGCCACCTCGTCTCGAACTGGATGGCGACGCCGATGGTGGCGGAGATCGCCACGCGCTGGGTGAATGACGGCACGGCGATGGAGCTGGTCAACTGGCAGCGCGCGGCGCTGAGGCGACGCCAGGAGATTGCCGCCGAAATGCTGGCGGGCGTCGATTACCGCGTCCACCGCGACGGGCTGCATCTGTGGCTCGAACTGCCGGGCGACCGCGCCGAGGGGAGCTTTGTTTCGCAGGCGCGCCTGCGCGGCGTGGCGATCGCGCCGGGCACCTCGTTCCGCATCGCCGACACGCCCTGGCGTCCGGCCGTGCGCATCTCGCTCGGATCGACCACCGAGGGGGAACTGCGCGCGGGCTTGAGCGTTGTCGCCAAGCTGTTGCTCGGCGATCCGGAGCATCTCCTGCTCGCGATCTGATGCACAAGCCGAGCGCAGATTGCCCTGAAATTGTGCCGCGTCGGAAATATTGTCATGATATTATTTTCCTAATTGACATGATTTGACGCGTTTCGCATCGTTAAGGGCATAGGCTTCTCCAGAACGGGGAAATGGATTGCCCGCACCCATCATCAAGGTCGATGCAATTTCGAAGAGCTTCGGCACCTTCAAGGTGCTGGACGGGTTGTCGATGCAGGTGATGCCCGGCGAGAAGCTGGCGCTGATCGGCCCGTCAGGCTCAGGCAAGACGACGATCCTGCGCATCCTGATGACCTTGGAGAAGATCGACGGCGGCCATATCCAGGTCGATGGCGAGCAGCTCTACCACATGGAGCGCAACGGCCAGTTGCTGCCTGCCGACGAGCGGCACCTGGCCAGGATGCGCCAGAAGATCGGCATGGTCTTCCAGCTCTTCAATCTCTTCCCGCACAAATGCGTCATGGACAACGTCACCTTGGCGCCGATGCTGACCAAGGGCGTTGCGCGCGCCGCCGCGGAAAAGCGGGCGATGGAACTGCTCGACATGGTAGGCCTCGCCGACAAGGCGAAGGCGATGCCGGCACAGCTTTCCGGCGGCCAGAAGCAGCGCGTGGCGATCGCGCGCGCCCTGGCGCTGTCGCCCAAGATCATGCTGTTCGACGAGGTCACCTCGGCGCTCGATCCGGAGCTGGTCGAGGAAGTGCTCAACGTCATGCGCAAGCTCGCCGCCGAGACAGACATGACGATGCTTCTGGTCACCCATGAGATGGGCTTCGCCCACGACTTCGCCGACCGCGTGCTGTTCTTCGACCGCGGCAGGATCGTCGAGGAAGGCAAGCCCGACGAGATTTTCCGCCATCCCAAACAGGAAAGAACGCAGAGCTTCCTGAAGAAGATCATCGCGGCCGGACACCGCGTCTGACCGCTATGCAGAGGCGACTTTGTCGTCCTCAACGGGCGGCGCAAGCCGTCCACGGACGGCCAAAGGCTGTCCCGAACCGAGCAAACCAATAACAGAAACAAGGAGTTGGGAACGATGAAGAAACTTGGCATTCTGGCTGGCGTCGCCGGCCTCGCAGTGAGCACGATGCTGCTCGCCTCCGGCGCGCGTTCGGCCGACGATGCAAAGCTGGAGCAGCTCAAGCAGCAGGGCTTCGCCCGCGTCGCCATCGCCAACGAGCCGCCCTATACGGCAGTGGCCGCCGACGGCAAGGTGTCGGGCGCGGCGCCGGACGTGGCGCGCGAGATCTTCAAGCGCCTCGGCGTCAACGACATCGTCGCTTCCATCTCCGAATATGGCGCCATGATCCCCGGCCTGCAGGCCGGACGCTTCGACGTCGTCACCGCCGGCCTGTTCATGAAGCCGGAGCGCTGCGCGGCGGTCGCCTATTCCGAGCCGGTGCTTTGCGATGCCGAGGCGATGCTGGTGAAGAAGGGCAATCCGAAGGGCTTCAAGAGCTATGAGGACATCGCCAAGGACAGCTCCGCCACCGTCGGCGCGCCCGGCGGCGGCACCGAGGAGAAGCTGGCGCTGAACGCCGGCGTGCCGCGCGATCGGGTTATCGTCGTGCCGGATGGCCAGAGTGGCCTGAAGATGGTGCAGGATGGCCGCATCGACGCCTATTCGCTCCCCGTTCTGTCGATCAACGACCTGATGAAGAAGGCCAATGATCCGAACCTCGAAGTGATCGCACCGGTGCAGGGCGCGCCGGTCTATTGCGACGGCGCCGCCTTCAAGAAGGGCGACGAGGCGCTGCGCGATGCCTATGACGTCGAGCTCGCAAAGCTGAAGAAGTCCGGCGAGTTCGCCAAGATCATCGAGCCCTACGGCTTCTCGGCGAAGGCGGCGATGTCGACGACGCGCGAGAAACTCTGCGCGGCGAAGTGATTTTTTCCTTCTCCCCGTTCTACGGGGAGAAGGTGTCACCTGATGCATGTCGCCCAAAAGTGCGCAGCGGTTTTGGGACAACGACATGCACAGATAAGTGACGGATGAGGGCGGCGCCGTACTTTCGTAAGTTTGCGCTGCCCCTCATCTGCCTGCCGGCATCTTCTCCCCGTGAACGGGGAGAAGGGGCTGTCGCGGCCGCCTCGCTTAACGGCAAACGTAAGGACACTTCTAGTTTCATGACCCAGTGGTCCGGCTATCTCGGCCTGATATTGCAGGGAGCGCTTGTCACCATCGAGCTGACGCTGATGGGGTCGGTGCTGGCGCTGATCATGGCCTTCCTTGCCGGCATGGGGCGCGTGTCGCGCTTCTTCATCGTGCGGGCGATCGCCACGGCCTATATCGAGTTCTTCCGCGGCACCTCGATCTTCGTGCAGCTGTTCTGGGCCTATTTCGTGCTGCCTTTCGCCGGCCTGTCGCTGACGCCGCTGCAGGCCGGTGTGCTGGCGCTGGGCCTGAATGTCGGCGCCTATGCGGCGGAAGTGGTGCGTGGCGCCATCCTGTCGGTCGGCCGCGAGCAATACGAGGCCTGCACGGCGCTCAATCTCGGCCGCTGGCAGGGCATGCGCCACGTGATCCTGCCGCAGGCGCTGCTCGTCATGCTGCCGACCTTCGGCAACAACGCGATCGAACTGCTCAAGGCGACCTCGGTCGTGTCGCTGATCTCGCTCGCCGACCTCACCTTCCAGGCGCAAGTGGTGCGCTCGCAGACCGGCAGCACGCTGATGCCGTTCCTGTCCGTGCTGATCATCTATTTCGCGCTGGCGCTGATCATCTCCTGGGGCGTGCGGACGCTGGAGCGCCGCATGGCGCGCGGCTTGGATGGAGTGCGCGTCTGATGGATTGGGATTGGAACTTCGTCCGGGAGATCATGCCGACCCTGATCCAGGGCGTGAAGATCACCATCCTGGCGACCATTCTGGGTTCCATCCTGGCCGCCATCGTAGGTCTCGGCATAGCGCTGGCGCGGCGCTCGGAGAACCGGCTCGTCGCGCGCAGCGTCAGCTGGTTCGCCGAGTTCATCCGCGGCACGCCGCTTCTGGTGCAGCTCTATTTCATCTTCTACGTGCTGCCCGATATCGGCATCCTGTTGCCGCCGCTGGTGGCCGGCGTCATCGGGCTTGGCCTGCACTACGGCACCTATACGGCGGAAGTCTATCGCGCCGGCATCGACAACGTGCCGCGCGGTCAGTGGGAGGCGGCCAAGGCGTGCAACCTCAACGGCCGCCACACCTGGACGCATATCATCCTGCCGCAGGCGATCCCGCCGATGATCCCGGCCCTGGCCAATTATTTCATCGCCATGTTCAAGGAGACGCCGCTGCTTTCGGCGATCACGGTGCTTGAGCTGATGAACCAGGCGAAAAGCGTCGCCAACACCTACTACCGCTATATCGAGCCGATGACGCTGGTCGGCGCCTTCTTCCTCGTCATCAGCCTCTGCTCCGTCGTGCTGTTGCGCTGGCTGGAGCATCGCTACGGCAGGATCGAGAGATGAAAGTCATGAAACCATTGCCCGAGATCCGCCTCGAAACGGCGCGCCCCGTGCTGGACGCGCGTCCGCTGGAAAAGCGCGTGGGACTGATCGCTTTAGCCACCGACCACACAAGCGAGGTCGACTTCCGCCGCATGGTGGCGAGCGAGCGCATCGGCGTCTATGTCGCGCGCATTCCCTACGCCAATCCGACGACGCCGCAGAATTTGCGCAAGATGCAGCCGTCGCTCTCGGCGGGCGTGGCGCTGATCCTGCCGGACGAGCCGCTCGATGCGATCTGCTATTCCTGCACTTCGGCCTCCGTGGTGATCGGCGACGCCGAGATCGAAACAGCCATCCAGGCGGCCAAACCGGGCGTGCCCGTCGTCACGCCGCCGATGGCCGGCATGCGCGGGCTCAACGCTTTCGGGGTGAGGCGCATCAGCATTCTCACCCCCTACACCGTCGAGACCAGCCGACCCATGGCCGCCTATTTCGCCGCGCATGGCTTCGACATCCAGAGTTTCACCTGCCTGGGCTTCGAGGACGATCGCGAGATGGCGCGCATCACGCCCGCCTCCCTTGTCGAGTTGGCGCGCAAGGTCACGCATCCGCAAGCCGATGCGCTGTTCGTCTCATGCACCGCACTGCGCGCCGCGCTCGCCGTGCCGGGCATGGAAGAGGCGATCGGACGTCCGGTCGTCACCAGCAACCAGGCCAGCGCCTGGAACTGCCTGCGGCTTTGCGGCGACGAGACGCCACGACCGGAGTTCGGCCGCTTGTGGACCAAGCCGCTGGCCGCGTGATCGCAATGCTAGTTACGCTTCAGCATATTCGCGCCGCGCGCGAACGCATTGTCGGCAAGGTCGAGCGGACACCCTGTGTGCTGTCGCAAAGCCTGTCGGACCGCGCGGGCCACCCTGTTCACCTCAAGCTGGAGCACCACCAGACCACCGGCGCGTTCAAGCTGCGCGGTGCTTCCAATGCCATCGCCGCCCTGAGCCCGGAAGAAAAATCGCGCGGGGTCGTCGCCGCCTCGACCGGCAATCACGGCCGCGCGCTGGCGCATGCCGCGAAGCTCGAAAGCATGCGCGCGGTGATCTGCATGTCGAGGCTGGTGCCCGGGAACAAGCTGGATGCCATCCGCCGCCTGGGCTCCGAAGTGCGCATTGTCGGCAACAGCCAGGACGACGCCCAGCAGGAAGTCGACAGGCTGGTGGCCGAAGACGGGCTGGTCATGCTGCCGCCTTTCGACCATCCCGATATCGTCGCCGGGCAAGGCACGCTCGGGCTGGAGATCATGGAGCAGGTTCCGGATGCCGCAGCGGTGCTGGTGCCGCTCTCGGGCGGTGGGCTGGCCGCCGGTGTGGCGGCGGCCGTCAAAGGCGTGAGCCCGGGCACCAAAGTCACCGGCATCTCGATGGCGCGGGGCGCCGCGATGAAAGCCAGCCTCGACGCAGGCCGGCCGGTGCAGGTCGAGGAGTTGCCGACTCTGGCGGACTCGCTCGGCGGCGGCATCGGCCTCGACAACCGGCTGACCTTCGCCATGTGCCGGGACCTGCTCGACGACGTGATCCTGCTTGCCGAGGACGAGATCGCCGCCGGCATCCGCCATGCCTATGGGCAGGAACGCGAGATCGTCGAGGGCGCCGGCGCCGTCGGCATCGGCGCGCTGCTTGCCGGGAAGGTCAAGACGAGCGGCCCGACCGTCCTGATTCTCTCCGGCAAGAACATCGATATGGGCCAGCACCGCCGCATCGTCTGCGGCGAATCCTCCGGAAGGGAGCGTGCCGCATGAGCCGGATGACCATTCTCACCGAAGCAGAACTGCGCAAGATCGTGACGCTCGACCTCGACGCGGTCGCCTGCGTCGAAAACGCCTTCCGCGCTTTGGCCACGCTGCCGGTGGCGATGCCGCCAATATTGAGGCTCGACATTCCCGAGCATCGCGGCGAGGTCGATGTGAAGTCCGCCTATGTGCCGGGCATAGACGGCTTCGCCGTCAAGATAAGCTCCGGCTTCTTCGACAATCCGAAGCTCGGCCTGCCAAGCGGCGGCGGCATGATGGTGCTGCTCTCGGCCAAGACCGGGGTGGTCGAGGCGCTGTTGCTCGACAATGGCTATCTGACCGATGTGCGAACCGCCGCCGCCGGCGCGGTCGCGGCCAGGCATTTGTCACGCGAAGACTCCAGGATAGCGGCCATCTTCGGCGCCGGTCTGCAGGCCGGCTTGCAATTGGAAGCGCTTCGCCTGGTACGTCCGATCGAGGAAGCGCGCATTTGGGCGCGCGACGCCGCCAAGGCCGAGGCAACCGCCGCGCGCCTGCGCGAGAAGCTCGGCATCCTGGTGCGGGCCGAGCCGGATGCGGCGAACGCGGCAGCCGGCGCCGACATCATCGTCACCACCACGCCGTCGACCGAGCCGCTGATCAAGCCCGGCTTCGTCTCCGCCGGACAACACATCACCGCGATGGGCTCGGATGCCGAGCACAAGAACGAGATCGCGCCGGCGATCCTGCGCATGGCCGATCTCTATGTCGCCGACAGCGCCAAGCAGACGCGGCGTCTGGGCGAGCTTCACCACGCCATCGATGCGGGCGTGATGGCTGCCGACGACGAGGTCACCGAACTCGGCCAGATCATTGCCGGCAAGAAACACGGACGACGCTCGGCGAGCGACATCACCATCGCCGACCTCACCGGTACCGGCGTGCAGGACACCGCGATTGCCACGCTCGCGCGCGACCGTGCGCGGGCAGCAAACGCCGGGGCGATTTTCGAAAGCTGATACCGGCCGTAAGGCCCAACAAACGAGGACCCAAGAACAATGCAGCCAAACCTGAAATTCTCGCGGAGCGAATTTGCCCATCGCCTCGCCAAGACGCGGAAGGCTATGGAGATGAAGGGGGTCGATCTTCTGATCGTCAGCGACCCGTCCAACATGGCCTGGCTGACGGGTTATGACGGCTGGTCCTTCTATGTGCATCAGGCGGTGATCGTGCCACCTTCCGGTGAGCCGGTCTGGTATGGACGCGGCCAGGACGCCAACGGCGCCAAGCGCACCGCCTATCTCGCGCATGACAACATCATCGGCTATGCCGACCACTATGTGCAGTCGACCGAGCGGCATCCGATGGATTACCTCGCCAGCGTGCTGGCCGAGCGCGGCTGGGACAAGCTCAGCATCGGCGTCGAGATGGACAATTACTGGTTCTCGGCTGCCGCTTTTGCGGCGCTGCAGAAGCACCTGCCCAATGCCCGCTTCACCGACGCGACCGCACTGGTGAACTGGCAGCGCGCCGTGAAGAGCCCGACCGAGATCGACTATATGCGCAAGGCCGCCCGCATCGTCGAGGCGATGCACCAGCGCATCGTCGACAAAATAGAAGTCGGCATGCGCAAATGCGATCTCGTCGCCGAGATCTACGATGCCGGCACGCGCGGCGTCGCAGGCATCGGCGGCGACTATCCGGCGATCGTGCCGCTATTGCCGTCGGGAGCGGACGCCTCGGCTCCGCATCTCACCTGGGATGACAGGCCGATGAAGGCGAACGAAGGCACGTTCTTCGAGATCGCCGGCTGCTACAACCGCTATCATTGCCCGCTGTCGCGCACCGTGTTCCTCGGCAAGCCGACGCAAGCCTTCCTCGACGCCGAGAAGGCGACGCTGGAAGGCATGGAGGCAGGCCTGGCCGCAGCCAAGCCCGGCAATGCCTGCGAGGACATCGCCAACGCCTTCTTCGCGGTGCTGAAGAAGTACGGCATCGTCAAGGACAACCGCACCGGCTATCCGATCGGCATTTCCTATCCGCCGGACTGGGGCGAGCGCACTATGAGCCTGCGCCCCGGCGACCGCACCGAACTCAGGCCCGGCATGACCTTCCATTTCATGACCGGCCTATGGCTGGAGACGATGGGGCTGGAGATTACCGAGTCGATACTCATCACCGACACCGGCGTCGAATGCTTGGCCAATGTGCCGCGCAAGCTCTTCGTGAAGGACTGAACGATGTCCGCTCTGCGTCCATCGCCGATCGCGCCGACCGTCGACTTCGAGCGCGACGGCGTCCAGCACGGCTTCCTGCGCCTGCCCCATAGCCGCGACGATTCCGCCTGGGGCTCGGTGATGATCCCGGTCTGTGTCGTGCGCAACGGCAAGGGCTCGACGGCGCTGCTGACCGGCGGCAATCACGGCGACGAGTATGAGGGGCCATTGGCGCTCTACGAGCTCGCCCGCACGCTCGACCCGAAAAATGTCTCCGGCACGGTGATCATCGTGCCGGCGATGAACTATCCGGCGTTCAGGGCCGGCACGCGCACCTCGCCGATCGACAAGGGCAACATGAACCGCTCCTTTCCCGGCCGTCCCGACGGCACGGTGACGGAGAAGATCGCCGACTATTTCCAGCGCGAGCTGCTGCCGCGGGCAGACATCGTCTTCGACTTCCATTCCGGCGGCAGGACACTGGACTTCGTGCCGTTCTGCGCCGCGCATACGCTGCCCGACAAGGCGCAGGAGAAAAAAGCCTTCGCCGCGGTCGAGGCTTTCTCGGCGCCGTTCTCGATGCGCATGACCGAGATCGACGCGGTCGGCATGTACGACACGGCGGCCGAGGAGATGGGCAAGGTCTTCGTCACCACCGAGCTCGGCGGCGGCGGAACCTCTCGCGCAGAGACCGTGCGAATTGCCCGGCGCGGTATCCTCAACGTGCTTCGCCATGCCGGCATTGTGTCTGGTGCGGTCGAGAAGAGCAAAACCCAGTGGCTCGACATGCCGTCGGGCGATTGCTTCGCCTTCGCCGAGGATGACGGCATGATCGAGACCATGGTCGATCTCGGCGAACCGGTGGAGGACGGCCAGGTGGTCGCGCGCATCCACCCGCTCGGCCGCACCGGCCAGGCGCCGCAGGAGATCAGGGCCAGGATGTCGGGGCTGCTGGCCGCGCGTCACTTCCCCGGCCTGGTCAAAGCCGGCGACTGCGTCTCGGTGCTGGGCGTGGCCGTTCAGGGATAACCCTGGCCGCCCGCCTGGAGTCTTTGTTTTTACGCAATTCCGGACGGAAAACCGCTACGCACTTTTCCTGGAATTGCTCTACTGCACCACGCGCTTCTCGAGCTTGCGGGCAAGGGTGCGCCGGTGCAGGCCGAGCCGACGCGCGGTTTCGGAGATGTTGAAGCCGGTCTCGACCAGCGTCTCGTGGATGCGCTCCCATTCGAGGTTCTTGATCGAGGTGGGGCGGCTGGTGAGCGGCACAGACTCATCGCCCTCGTCGCGGCCGAAGGCGGCTTCGATATCGTCGGTGTTGGCAGGCTTGGCCAGATAATGACACGCGCCGAGCTTGATGGCCTCGACCGCCGTGGCGATGCTGGCAAAACCCGTCAGCACGACGATCCGCATCGACGCGTCGCGGGCGCTGAGCAGCTTGACGCATTCGAGGCCCGATCCCGCTCCGAGCTTGAGATCAACGACGGCGTAGGCAGGGACGACTTTTTCAAGCGCGACAAGCAGCGCCTCACGGTCGTGGCAAACCACGACGTGGTAGTCGCGCTTTTCAAACGAGCGTTTGAGCGTGCGCGCGAACGTCGCGTCGTCCTCGACGACGAACAGGGATCGATCAGGCTTCACGATCGCCTCCATCGGTCAGCGCCGCCAGAGGCAGCGAAAGGGTAACGCAGGCGCCCTCCTCCATGTTGCGCGCCGAAACGTCGCCGCCGAGCTTGCGCACGACATTGAACACCAAGAAGAGGCCAAGGCCACCGCCCGGACGCCCCTTGCTCGACATATAGGGCTGGCCGAGCCCGGCCAGAATATCCTTGTCGAAACCCGGTCCGCGATCCTTGACGGTGAACACCAGCTTCTCATCCTCCCGCTCGGCGGCGATGCCGACCCAATGGTGCGATGCTTCCAGCGCATTGTCGAGCACGTTGAAGATCACTTGTCGCAGCGCCGTGTCGGACACGATCGGCTCGTCCGGCCCGAAACCGTTGCTGAAGTCCAGCTTGGAAGGCTGGCGGCTGACGCGCCACTCCTGGACGAGGTCGTCGAGGAACTGGCGGATCGTGGTGCGGATCGTGCCCTCGCCGCGCGCCTGGCCGGAGGACATGAGAATGCCGGTGACGATGTTTTTGCAGCGCTCGATCTGCGCCTGCATCTCGGCAACGTCCTCGGAAAGCTCACGATTGCGCTTGACGCCCTGCATCTGGCGCCAGTCTGACAGGATGACCGATATGGTGGAGAGCGGCGTGCCCAGTTCATGCGCGGCGCCGGAGGCCAGCAGACCCATGCGCACGATGTGGTCCTCCTCGGCCGAACGCTGGCGCAGGTCGGCGAGGTAGGCATCGCGTTCGCGCAAATTTCGGTTGATGCGCGTCATGAAGATCACGATCAGCCCGGCCGCCAGCACGAAGCAGATGAACATGCCGCGCAGATGCAGTCCCAGAAGATCGCTGCCGCCATGATGCGGAAGAGCGATCGGCTGGAAGACGAAGATGAGGAAGACGAAACAGGCGGAGGCCGCCACGACCAGGATCCAGGTCGACCATGGCGCCAACAGCGCGGCGCCGAGCGTGATCTGCAGCAGATAGAGCGACACGAACGGGTTCGAGGCGCCGCCGCTCAGGTAGAGCTGCGTCGTCAGCGCCGCCATGTCGAAGATCAGCGCGACGAAAAGCTGCGCGTTGGAGATACGGCGATTGCCGCGCAAGGCGAGCAGGCTGAAGATGTTCAACCCGACAAGGAACAGCACCACGCCGGCCATCTCGGTGAGCGGCAGCGGGATGGCGAACCAGTATTGCGTCACCAGGATGGTCAGCACCTGCCCGGCCACCGCCAGCCAGCGCAAGTGAATGAGGAGCAGCAGGTTCTTCCTGTTCGTCACATCGGCGCTCGAGACGGCGCCCTGGCCGGCAAGAGGAGCCGCTGGGAACGGCTTCTCGTGATGAAGCCGCGCGATCGAGATGTTCATCTTGCCGCGTCCCGCTTCCGACGCCCGGCAAAAATCGGCCTGGCCATGGCGATCGCCAGCATCGCTGCCAGGGCAAACCAGGTCAAAGCATAGGCCAGATGGCTGTTGCGGAAGGTGACGACAGTCAGGCCGCCGCGCGGCCAGCCATCCGCGCCGGACGTCCCGGCATCGATGAAATAGGGCGCGACATCCGTCAGGCCGCGGGCTTTGGCGATTGCCGCGACATCGCGCGAATACCAGCGGTTGGCAGCCGGATCGTTGCTGCGCAAAAAACCGCCGCCGGGCTCGCTGATGCGCAGCAGCCCGTCAACCGCCGCAGGCGACCGCGGGCCGCTCTCTTGTTGAAATTCGGCCTTGCGCTCCTGCGGAACGAAGCCGCGGTTGACGAGGATCGTGAAGCCGCGATCGTCGCGCATCGGCGTCAGCACCCAATAGCCGCCACCGAGTTCGGTCACCGCCTGCACCAGCGTGTTGGCGCCGCCGGAAAAACTGCCGGTGAGACGTACGTGGCGATATTCATAGCCGGCCGCGTCGATATCAGCCCATGTTGCGGGTCCGGGCGCATCGACGACCGGAGCATGGATGCGCTGGTCGACGCGGGCGATCAGATCGAGCTTCCAGACCCGTCTTTCCAGCTGCCAGATGCCGAGCCCGACAAAGACCAGGACACCGAGAAACCCGAGCAGCAGCAGGAACCATCGCGACGCCAAGCCGACACGCTGCGGCGATGCGACGAAGGAGCCGGCACGGCCGGCGATATCGTCCGCCCTTGTCCTCCCGGCGCCCGATACATGGCTCATGGCATCTGCTGCATCTCGTGGAGCCCGGGCATCATGTTGGCGTTGAGGTGGTACATCACCCAGAGCGAGCCGCTCAGCACGATAACAACGAGGATCACCGTGAAGATGAGCGCCAGCATCGACCATCCGCCTTCCGAGGCGGGGTTCATATGCAGGAAGAAGATCATGTGCACCACGATCTGCACCACCGCGAAGGCCATGATGATGATGGCTGTCGCCTGTTTGTTGTCGATGGCGCCGGTCATGACCATCCAGAACGGGATGGCGGTGAGGATCACCGACAGGAAGAAACCGATCAGGTAGCCCTTCAGCGACCCGTGCGCGGCGCCGCCATGCGCGTGGTCGTGACCGGCATGATCATGAGCGCTCATCTCAACGTCCCCATCAGATAGACGAAGGTGAAGACGCCGATCCAGACGACGTCGAGGAAATGCCAGAACATCGAGAGGCACATCAACCGGCGGCGATTGGCCTCGATGAGGCCGTGTCGCGCGACCTGCACCATCAGCGTCACCATCCAGACGATGCCGAAGGTGACATGCAGGCCGTGCGTGCCGACCAGGGTAAAGAAGGACGACAGGAAGGCGCTGCGCTGCGGCGTCGCTCCCTCATGGATCATATGCGCGAATTCGGAGAGCTCGATCGACAGGAAGGCGAGGCCGAACAGCATGGTCACCGCGAGCCAGCCTTGCGTCGCCGCGACACGGCCCTTGTCCATGGTCAGCATGGCAAAGCCATAGGTGATCGAGGAGAGCAGCAGCATGGTGGTGTTGACCGCCACCAGGCCGAGATCGAACAGGTCCTTCGGCGCCGGACCCGCCGCGTAATTGCCGCCGAGCACACCAAAGGCCGCGAACAGCATGGCGAAGATCAGGCAGTCGCTCATCAGATAGAGCCAGAAGCCGAGCATGGTGCTGCCGCCTTCGGCGTGCGCATGCTCCTCTTCCAGGTGGAAGACTGCTGCGGTATCGGCCGTGATCGCCGTGGATGCCATGCTCAAGCCCTAGCCCCCTGAGCGGCGAGGAGCGCCGTCCTCACCTCTTCGGTTTGCGCGACCTCGGCCGCCGGGATGTCGAAGTCGCGGTGATAGTTGAAGGTGTGGCCGATCGCGGTGGCGATCAGGCAGACGAAGCTCAGCGCCGCCAGCCACCACATGTACCAGATCAGGCCGAAGCCGAGCGCCACGCTGAACACCGCCAGGACGACGCCGGTGCCGGTGTTCTTCGGCATATGGATCGGCTTGAAGCCAGAGAGCGGACGCCGATAGCCGGCCTTCTTCATATCCCACCAGGCGTCATTGTCGCGGATGATGGGGGTGAAGGCGAAATTGTAGGCAGGCGGCGGCGAGGAGGTCGACCATTCGAGCGTGCGGCCGTCCCAGGGGTCGCCGGTGACGTCGACCAGCTCGGCGCGCTTGCGGATGGAGACGAAGATCTGGACCAGGAAGGCCGCGATTCCGCAGGCGATCAGCACCGCGCCAAAGGCGGCGATGACGAACCATATCTGCAGCGAGGGGTCGTCGAACACACGCATGCGGCGCGTCACGCCCATCAGGCCGAGGATATAGAGCGGCATGAAGGCGAACCAGAAGCCGAGCACCCAGCACCAGAACGAGACCTTGCCCCAGAACGGATCGAGCCTGAAGCCGAAGGCCTTGGGCCACCAGTAGGCGATACCGGCGAACAGGCCGAACAGCACGCCGCCGATGATGACGTTGTGGAAATGCGCGATCAGGAACAGGCTGTTGTGCAGGACGAAGTCGGCCGGCGGCACGGCAAGCAGCACGCCCGTCATGCCGCCGACAACGAAGGTGAGCATGAAGGCCACCGTCCACATCATCGGCAGCTCGAAGCGGATACGGCCGCGATACATGGTGAACAGCCAGTTGAACATCTTCGCCCCGGTCGGGATCGAGATGATCATCGTGGTGATGCCGAAGAAGGAGTTGACGCTGGCGCCGGAGCCCATGGTGAAGAAGTGGTGCAGCCAGACCAGATAGGACAGGATGGTGATGACCACCGTGGCGTAGACCATCGAGGTGTAGCCGAACAGGCGCTTGCCGGAGAAGGTCGAGGTGACCTCGGAGAAGACGCCGAACAGCGGCAGGATGAGGATGTAGACCTCCGGGTGACCCCATATCCAGATGAGGTTCACATACATCATCGGGTTGCCGCCGAAGTCGTTGGTGAAGAAGTTGGTGCCGACATAACGGTCGAGCGCCAGAAGCGTCAGCACCGCCGTCAGCACCGGGAAGGACGCCACGATCAGCACGTTGGTGCAGAGCGAGGTCCAGGTGAAGACCGGCATGCGCATCATCGTCATGCCGGGAGCGCGCATCTTGATGATGGTGCAGATCAGGTTGATGCCGGACAAGGTCGTGCCGACGCCGGCGACCTGCAGCGCCCATATGTAATAATCAACGCCGACATCGGGACTGTAGTTGATGCCCGAGAGCGGCGGATAGGCCAGCCAGCCGGTGCGGGCGAACTCGCCGACGAACAGCGAGGCCATGACCAGGATGGCGCCGCCCACCGTCATCCAGAAGCTGAAATTGTTGAGGAAGGGGAAGGAGACGTCGCGCGCGCCGATCTGCAGCGGCACGACGAAGTTCATCAGCCCGGTGACGAAGGGCATCGCCACGAAGAAGATCATGATCACGCCATGCGCCGTGAAGATCTGGTCGTAGTGATGGGCGTTGAGATAACCTTCCGAACCGTTGAAGGCGATGGCCTGCTGCAGGCGCATCATGATGGCGTCGGAGAAGCCGCGAAGCAGCATGACGAGGCCGAGCACCATGTACATGACGCCGATCTTCTTGTGGTCGACGCTGGTAAACCACTCGCGCCAGAGATAACCCCAGAGTTTGAAATAGGTGATGGCGGCGAGAACCGCGAGGCCGCCGAGCGCCACCACGATGAAGGTGCCGACGACGATCGGCTCGTGCAGCGGCAGCGACTCCAGAGTGAGGCGGCCGAAGATGAATTTGGTCAGCGTCTCAGGCATCCGCCATTCCTCACAATTCGAAGCGCAGCAGGCCGAGCGACGGCGTCTCGGCGTCGGCGCGGCGGCTGCCCGTACCGGGCGCGAGCAGGCCAACGCCGCGCAGCGGGGACAGATCCCTGAGCGGCCAATCCTTGTCATCGTCGTTACGGGCCGCGCGCGAAGCGGCAGCCGCCTCCTCCGCTGTGCAGATGCTTGCAACATAGGACGGATCGCTGCCGAACACCGCGCCACGCCGGGCGACCTTGTCATATTGCAGCGGCAGGGTGTTACGGACGCCGGCGAGCCCCAGGCCGCCCTTGGCGTCGATCGACATCATCTCGTTCATGCACATCTTGCCGGGCTCGACGCACAGATTGAGGATGGCGCCGAAGAGATCGGCATCGACGGAGGCATAGTGCCGGACCGGCTCGTTCTCGCTCGGACGTTCGAGCTCGAGATAGGTCTCGCGGCTGAGCGTGCCCTGCGCGCTCTTGGCCTGCGCCACCCAGTCGGCGAAGGCCTGGTCGGAGAGGCCGTGGAACGCGAAGTGCATGCCGGAGAAGCCGGCGCCGCTGTAATTGGCCGAGAAGCCGATATAGGTGCCCGGCCTGTTGACGACAGCGTGCAGCTTGGTCTCCATTGCAGGCATGGCGTAGATCTGCCCGGCAAGGGCCGGAATGTAGAAGGAATTCATCACCGTGGACGAGGTGATGCGGAAGTCGATCGGCTGGTTGACCGGCGCTGCCAGTTCGTTGACGGAGGCAATGCCGTAATCCGGATAGATGAACAGCCACTTCCAATCGAGAGCGACGACCTCGACCCTGAGCGGCTTGTGGTTCTGCGTCACCGGCTGTCCCGGCTCGATCCGGTCGATGCGCCGGTAGGGGTCGAGCAGATGCGTGCCAAGCCAAGTGAGCGCGCCCAGGCAGATGATGACGAGAAGGGGCGCCGCCCAGATCACCAACTCCAGTTTGGTCGAATGGTCCCAGTCAGGCGTATAGGTCGCCGTGGTGCTGGATTGCCGGTAGCGCCAGGCAAACAGCACGGTCAGCGCCATGACCGGCACGATGATGAGCAGCATCAAAAGGGTCGAAACGACGAGCAGGTCGCGCTGCTGCGCCGCCACGTCGCCCGCGGGCGACAGCACGACGAAGTCGCAGCCGCTCAGCAGCACTGCCAGGGGAAGCAGAAGCAAGGCTCCGGATCGTTTCATCAAACGCTGCTCTCGATAGTCCGGCGCAACAGGCCTATCATGTTGCAATGCGGTATCAACCAACGGCTACCGCTGACAGGCCCGAGACGACATTGGACAATTTGTCCAATGCCCAGTCGGCGCGGCTTTGGCGAAAGTGTGCAACGCACAATGGGATGACAATCGCGTCCCGCATCCAACTCGGTGGCGACGGAATAGATGGCTGAAACTTCGACTGCCGAAACTGACAGCAGGCTGATCGGCTCGCATCACGGCCAGGTCAGCGCCGGCGATATCGCGGTCGGCGTGATCATCGGCAGGACGTCAGAATTCTTCGATTTCTTCGTCTATGCGATCGCTTCCGTGATCGTGTTCCCCAAGCTTGTCTTTCCAATGCATGATCCGCTGGTCGGGACGCTTTACTCCTTCGCCATCTTCGCGCTGGCCTTCATCGCGCGTCCGTTCGGCACGGTGCTGTTCATGGCGGTCGACCGCGCCTATGGCCGCGGCGCCAAGCTGACCATCGCGCTTTTCCTGCTCGGCACCTCGACCGTCGCCATGGCGTTCCTGCCGTCCTATGAAGACGTCGGCGCGGTCGCCGCCTGGCTGCTGGCGCTGACCCGGTTCCTGCAAGGCCTGGCGCTTGGCGGGACATGGGACGGATTGCCCTCGCTGCTGGCGCTGAACGCGCCGCAGAACCGGCGCGGCATCTATGCGATGATCCCGCAGCTCGGCGCGCCGATCGGGCTTATCGTGGCGAGCTCGCTCTTCGCCTTCTTCGTCGCCAACCTCTCGGCCGACGATTTCTTCAGCTGGGGCTGGCGCTATCCGTTCTTTGTCGCCTTCGCCATCAATGTCGTGGCGCTGTTTGCTCGGCTGCGCATTGTCGTCACGCCCGAATTCTCGAAACTCTACGAGAGCGGCGACCTGCAGCCGACCCGCATCAGGGACATGATCAGCACGGAAGGCCGCAACGTCGTCGTCGGCGCCTTCGCGCCGCTGGCAAGCTTCGCCCTGTTCCATATGGTCACGGTGTTTCCGCTGTCCTGGGTGTTCCTGTTCACCAATGAAGGGCCGGAGCGCTTCTTGGTGATCGAGGCGGTGAGCGCGCTGTTCGGCATCGCCGCGATCGTCGCATCGGGGCCGCTGGCCGACCGCGTAGGGCGTCGCGCCCTGCTCGGCGGCGGCGCCGTCGCCATCGCCGCATTCAGCGGGTTTGCCCCGCAGCTTCTCAACGGCGGCACCGTCGGCGAGACCGTGTTCATGGTGCTGGGCTTCATCCTGCTCGGCTTGAGCTTCGGACAGTCCTCGGGCGTCGTCGCGTCGAGCTTCTCGCGCCAGCACCGCTATACCGGCTCCGCGGTGACCTCGGACCTCGCCTGGATGTTCGGCGCCGGCTTCGCGCCGCTTGCAGCGCTGCTGCTGGCCGGCACGTTCGGCCTCATCGCCGCCGGCGCCTATCTGCTTTCAGGCGCGGCCTGCACGCTGGTCGCGCTGTGGATCGACAGGCAGGCCTCGACGACCGGCCGCTAGAACCCGACCGCTAGCACATTGTCGCAGGCGCCCAATCAGACCTGGTAAAAATCCCGATACCATTCGACGAAGCGCGGAACGCCGACCTCGATCGGGATCGTGGGCTTGAAGCCGGTCACCTCCTCGAGCGAGGTGACGTCGGCGTAGGTCGCCGGCACGTCGCCCGGCTGGAGCGGCATCAGGTTGCGGATTGCCTTGCGCCCGAGCGCCTCTTCCAGCACGTCGATCAGCCGGCTCAGCTGGACGGGTGAACTGTCGCCGATATTGTGGATCCTGTACGGCGCATTGCTTGTCGCCGGGTCCGGGGCCGCGCTTGTCCACTCGGGGTCGGGCGTCGCGGGATGCTCCATGACGCGGATCACGCCCTCGACGATGTCGTCGATGTAAGTGAAGTCCCGCTGCATGTTGCCATGGTTGAAGACGTCGATCGGCTGGCCGGCGAGAATGGCCTTCGTGAAGATGAACAAGGCCATGTCGGGCCGGCCCCACGGACCGTAGACGGTGAAGAAGCGCAAGCCCGTGGTCGGCAGCCCGAACAGATGGCTGTAGGTGTGGGCCATCAGCTCGTTCGCCTTCTTGCTGGCGGCGTAGAGGCTCAAGGGATGGTCGGCGGAATCATGCACCGAGAATGGCATGCGCGTGCTGCCGCCATAGATCGAGCTCGACGATGCATAGACGAGATGACCGACCGAGGCCTGACGGCACCCTTCCAGGATGTTGAGGAAGCCGTTGAGATTGCTCCGCGCATAGACGTGCGGATTGATCAGCGAATAGCGGACGCCCGCCTGCGCGGCGAGATTGACGACGATCTCCGGCGCTGCCGAGGCAAAGAGCGCCGAAATGCGGTCGCGGTCGGCGAGATCGACATGTTCGAAGCGGAAGTTCGCGAACCCTTTCAGCCGCTCGAGCCGCGCCTTCTTCAGGGCAACGTCGTAATACTCGTTCATGGAATCGAGGCCGACAACCTGCCGGCCTTCGGCGAGCAGCCTGTGGCAGAGGTGAAAGCCGATGAAGCCGGCCGCGCCGGTGATCAGGATAGGCCTGCTCGACGTCAATTCGTGCCCCCAACGTTGTAGTCAGACCAGACCGATCTTTCGTCGGCAGCCCGCGGTCCCGTCCGGAATTCCTCAAGGCGGTCGAAAACTTGCGCCTTTTATGGCAGGCCGTCGACGAATTCAACGATACGCCTTTCTCTGCCGTCGCGACACAACCTACCGGTCATTGCGACGCCAGTGGCTGCAAGGTTGGCGCGGCCAGATGCGGCGGCAGCGCCGTCGATCTCAGGCTGCGCGAACCCGCCATCGGTGCGGCTGGGGCCGGCCCGGAAGGCGACCAGTATCCGACAGCGGAAATACGGTCTCAAGCCGATGCTCATATACGAGCGCTATCAGGGATCGGACCCATTCATGCGAAATGAGATTGCGCTTCCAAGGCCGATTGAGGATTTGATTTTCTTGGTGATCCTCCTTTGCTGAGGCAAACTGCTACAGGGCTGTCAGGAGGAGAAATGAGAGCACGCGCGGCGACGGTCGGAGACTTGGAGGATGTTTTCCGCGGCCTGTCCAAGCGAATGTCGGACGAATATGTGGCGGCCGGTAAGGACAGCAAAAGCGCCTATGACAATCTGATGATGAATTTGAAGGAAGGCCGGGCGCATGCGCTCGTGCAGGACGACAGGACGGTGGCGATCATCGCCTGGCACGAGCATACGGACGCCGCAGATACGCTGTTTGCCGCGCGGGAAGATTTCTTCAACGCCGCGACGGTCCGCTTCTGCAAGCGGCACATCCGCCATGTCCAGGCGCTTGCCGGCAACCTTCCCATACATTCGCGCAGCTGGCTGGACAGGCCGGACGTCGCGAAATGGTTCCGCGTGATCGGCTATGTCGAGCGAGGGCGGGAGAACGGCGCCCACCTGTTCGAGCTGCCGCCGGCCGCCAATAGCTGACCAAAGCGAGGCTCCTTGCAGCTCTTGAATACAGGGCGGCTTGCGCGAAAATCCAATTGGAAAGATTGTAGGCGCAGGCAGCCGGGCAACCTGGCACGCCGGATGGGTATGGCTGCTGGAAATGGGGATGTTGCGCGTCTGCCTGGCGGTTGTCGCCATCGCTGCCCTGACGAGACCGTCAGGGGCAGAACCGCGTGCGTCCCGTCTTTTCGACCGAGCTGACCTCACGGCAGCCTATTCGGGGCAATCCGATCTCGTCACCGCGTATGCGACCGGCATGGCGCGCTACCGGCTTCAATATTTGGCTCCCGCGACTCAGTCCGGCTTGGCCGCGCCGCTCGAGCCTCGGCTGCTGCGGCCTGAATTCCAGCAACGGACATGGCGTTCGGCCGATGGCAGCCTGCTTCAGGGATTCGCCGGCAAGGGCGGCTTTCGCCTGACCACGGGCAACTGCGTGAGCCGCATCTGCGTAGCCAGCGAGTGCAGCGAAGCCGGCTGGCCGCTCTATGCCTGCAGCGACGGGCGCAAGCGCAAGATGTCGGTCCAGAGCTTCGTCACGGCAACATTCGACGGCGTCCCCTACAGGCGGCTGAGCGCGCCGCAGGAGTGAAATTGGCGACGCTCGCCGGATAGAGGAGCCGCTTGCGCTCATCTCGCCATGCATGGCATCGGTTGCGGCGTTTTGAAACGATCGAAGACAAGATAGTGGCACGCCAACCCGACCGACGATCCGCAACCCCAAGGGTCAGCCTCGCCCGAGCGCTGTCCAAGCTTGGCTTCTGCTCGCGCACGCAGGCAGAGCGCCTGGTCGTCGCGGGGCGCGTGAGCGTCGCCGGCAAGGTGGCGCGCGACCCGTCAATCTGGATCGACCCCGACCGCGACCGCATCACCGTCGACGGCGAGCGCATCGTTGCCGAGCGCAAGGTCTATCTGATGCTCAACAAGCCGCGCGGGCTGGTCACCACCCGCGACGATCCCGAAGGCCGCGGCACCGTCTATGACTGCCTGGAAGGGCTCGACCTGCCCTTCGTGTCGCCGGTAGGCCGGCTCGACAAGGCAAGCGAAGGGCTGCTCTTGATGAGCAACGACACGCGCTGGGCGAACGGCCTGCTCGACCCCGCTTCGCATGTCGCCAAGACCTATCACGTGCAGATCGCGGCCGCGCCCGACGACGAAATGTTGGAACGCTTTCGGCAGGGCGCGGTCGTCGACGGCGAGTTGCTCACCGCACGCTCGATCGGGTTGTTGCGCAGCGGCGGGCGGACGGCCTGGCTGGAAATCGTGCTCGACGAAGGACGCAATCGGCAGATCCGCAGGCTGCTCGGCGCTTTCGACATCGAGGTGCTGAGGCTGGTGCGCGTGGCGATAGGCGGTCTTCAGCTCGGCGAGCTTGCCAAGGGCAAGGCGCGCCATCTGACGAGCGAAGAGCTGGCGATGCTGGGGATTTGACGCGCCAGGCGCTCCCCCTCACCCGGATTGCCAACCGAATTGCGAAGAGCAATTCGGGGCAATCCGACCTCTCCCCGAGGGGAGAGGAGCAGGTAAGCGCCGGCGCCAACCTCTTCTCCCCTCGGGGAGAAGGTGGCCGCGAAGCGGCCGGATGAGGGGGAGTCGCGACCGCTATTTCTGGTTCCACCGCCGGATGACCGGTTCGGTCAGGTCGTGCTCGTAGCCGAGGATGCTGAGGCTGGCGGTGTCTAGCACGAAATGCTGGCCGCCCTCAGGCGGCAGGCCGACCCAGCGCGCCGCGAAGACACGCAGGAAATGCGAGCTGGAGAAGATGAGCACGTTGCCGGCAATCGCGCGCAGCCCGGCGATGATGGCGTCGGCGCGGGCGCCGACATTGGCCGCCGTCTCGCCGTTCGGGCAGCCGTCGCGGAACAATTGCCAGCCGGGGCGCTTCGCCAGGATTTCCTTGGTCGTCACGCCTTCATAGGCGCCGTAATCCCATTCCTGCAGGTCCAGCTTCTTGACCCCGCGCGCGCCAAAGCCGGCGAGCCGGCAGGTATCGAAGGCGCGCTGCGAGGGGCTCGACCAAACCGCCTGGAAGGTCAGGCCCTTGAGACGATCGGCCACGCCGCGCGCGGCCTCCTCGCCTTTTGCGGTCAGAGGGATGTCAGTGCGGCCAGTATGCCTGCCAGAGGCGCTCCATTCCGTCTCGCCGTGGCGAACGACGTAGATTTCGGGAAACGCACTGCTCATCGACCGCCCTCATCCTTGAATTCACCGGTGGGAGAGCCGGCGGCGTCACCCTATGCGGCGGCCGGCAAAAAGAACAGGCCGCGGCTGAGCCGCGGCCTGCACAGGCTCGGGAGGGATGCCTGAATTGCCTGTCACTCCGCGGGCAGCAGGCCGCCGGACAGCGCGAGGTCGGCCTCCTCCGGCAACTGGCCGGCCATGGCGGCGGCGAATTGCTTCTGGTCGAGCTCGCCTTCCCAGCGCGCCACGACGATGGTCGCCACCGCGTTGCCGACAAAGTTGGTGAGCGCGCGGCATTCCGACATGAAGCGGTCGACGCCGAGGATCAGCGCCATGCCGGCGACCGGCACCGAAGGCACCACCGAGAGCGTGGCGGCCAGCGTGATGAAGCCGGCGCCGGTGATGCCTGCGGCGCCCTTGGAGCTCAGCATGGCGACGAGCAGGAGCAGGATCTGGTCGCCGAAGGTGAGCGGCGTGTCGGTCGCCTGGGCGATGAATAGCGCGGCAAGCGTCATGTAGATGTTGGTGCCGTCGAGATTGAAGGAATAGCCGGTCGGGATGACGAGACCGACCACCGAGCGGTTGCAGCCGGCGCGCTCCATCTTGGCCATCAGGCCTGGAAGTGCCGCCTCCGACGACGAGGTGCCGAGCACCAGGAGCAGCTCTTCCTTGATGTAGCGGATCAGCGCCAGGATGGAGAAGCCGTTGTACCATGCGACGGCGCCCAGAACGACGAGCACGAAGAGCAGCGACGTCAGGTAGAAAGTGCCGATCAGGAAGGCGAGATTGGCGATCGTGCCGATGCCGTATTTGCCGACGGTGAAGGCCATGGCGCCGAAAGCGCCGATCGGGGCTGCCTTCATCAGGATGGCGACGAGGCGGAAGATCGGCGCGGTCAGCGCCTGCAGGAAATCGACCACGGGGCGGCCGCGCTCGCCGACCAGCGCCAGCGCGACGCCGAACAGCACCGAGAAGAACAGCACCTGCAAGATGTCACCCTGCGCAAAGGCGCCGGTGATGGTGTCGGGAATGATGTTCATCAGGAAGCCGACGATGGTCGTGTCATGCGCCTTCTCGGTGAAGGTCGAGACCTTCGAGGCATCGAGTGTCGCCGGATTGATGTGCATGCCGGCGCCGGGCTGGATGACGTTCGACACAACCAGGCCGACGATCAGCGCCAATGTCGAGAAGACAAGGAAATAGATCATCGCCTTGCCGGCGACGCGGCCGACCTTGTGCAGGTCGGAGACGCCCGCGATGCCGGTCGCCACGGTGAGGAAGATCACCGGCGCGATGACCATCTTGACCAGCTTGATGAAGGCATCGCCGAGCGGCTTCAGCGAAGCGCCCAGATCGGGATAGAAATGGCCAAGCAGGATGCCGGCGGCGATCGCCACCAGGACCTGCACATAGAGATGCCGGTAAAAGGGAACCTTGCCGCGCGGTTCGGCGGCAGCGATTGCTGTCTGCATGATATCCTCCGTTCGACCCCCGATCGAGACGCTCGACCTCCCAGGGGGCTGTTGACCTCCGCAGCCTCGCGGCTGCTGCGGAGGCACTCGCAACACGCGTGCCAGATCCCATCCGCAGTCCCTGAACACTGATTTCGTTGGCTTTTTCGAAAAGAAGGCACGTGTCTTCGAGAGCTCCCGTGCGGTTATCCGCATAGGCCGAATTGCGCCTTGTGCGAAAACATGCACAAATACGCCATGCTGCAACGCCCCGCCGCTGCTCTCGTCCCGACGCCCGAACTGCTTACCGGGCGGGCGCGGCGCGCCTGGCTGCTGTTTACGGCGGTGGCGCTGGCGATCATCGCGGCAGCGCTCTACGGCGCCGGGCTCTATGGCCGCTCGACTGAGATCGAGGCTTTGGCCACGCAGGGACGCACGGACGCCAATCTCAAGGTCGCGCTGCTGCGGGCGGTGCTGGAAAATCCGCGCGCGCTGCCGCTGCTCCTGTCGGAAGACCAGCAGGTGCATGACGCGCTGAGCGAGCGCAGCCCTGCCTCGATCGACGTGCTCAACCGCAAGCTGGAAGGGCTGGTTTCCGGCACCAAGGCCTCGGTGCTCTACGTCACCGGCACGGACGGTCTGGCGATCGCCTCCAGCAACTGGCGCGAACCGGAAAGCTTCGTCGGCAGCGACTACAGTTTCCGGGCCTATTTCTCAGGCGCGATGCAGACCGGCACCGCCGAATATTTCGCGCTCGGCAATGTCTCCAAACGCCCGGGCCTCTACATCTCGCGCCGCGTCGACGGCGCCTCGGGACCCCTCGGCGTCGTCGTGGTCAAGATGGAGTTCGACCAACTCGAAGCCGACTGGCACGAGGCGAGCCGGCCGGCCTATGTCAGCGACGCGCATGGCGTGGTGCTGATCACGAGCGTGCCGTCCTGGCGCTTCCTGACGACGGAGCCGCTTAGCCGGCCGATGCTCGCCGAAATCCGCGCCAGCCAGCAATTCGGCGATGCGCCGCTGGTGCCTCTGCCGATCACGAGGCCGGAGGCGCTCTCCGGCGACGTCGCGCTGGTTCATGCCCTCACGCCCGGAAGCAGCGACGCCGAGTATCTGCGGCTTTCAACCGCGGTGCCGTCGACGCCGTGGCGGCTCGACTATCTTGTCCCAGCCGAAGCGCCGATCGCCGCCGCCCAGCGCGAGATGCGGCTCCTGGCGCTGGGTATCCTTGTCCCGCTCATCGCCTTTGCCGCCTATCTGCTTTGGCGCCGGCAGTCCGCCCAGATGCGGATTGCCGCTGAACAGGCGGCGCGCGCCGAGCTGGAGCGACGCGTCGTCGAGCGCACGCAGGACCTCAGCCTTGCCCGCGATCGGCTGCAGGCCGAGATCGCCGATCACCGAAGCACCGAGGCAAAGCTGCAGGTGATGCAGCAGGATCTGGTGCAGGCCAACCGGCTTGCCACGCTTGGTCAGGTCGCCGCCGGCGTCGCGCATGAGATCAACCAGCCGGTGGCGACCATCCGCGCCTATGCCGACAATGCGCGCGTGTTCCTCGAGCGCAAGCAAAGCGCGTCAGCCGAGGAGAATCTTGGCGCCATCGCCGCGCTGACCGAGCGCATCGGAACCATCACCGAGGAGCTGAAAGCCTTCGCCCGCAAGGGCCGCACCGCCGCCGAGCCCGTCGAATTGCGCAGCGTGATCGAGGGCGCCGTCGTCTTGCTCAGGAGCCGCTTCGCCGGCCGGCTGGACGCGCTGGCGATCACGCTGCCGCCGCCGGCGCTGAAGGTTATGGGCAACCGGCTGCGGCTGGAGCAGGTGCTGATCAACCTTTTCCAGAACGCGCTGGAGGCGCTCGAAGGCCGTGATGGCGCCCGGGTCGAAGTCTCCGTCGCCGAAACCGTCGAAGACGTGGCGCTGGTCGTTTCCGACAACGGACCAGGAATCCCGCCCGCGATCCTGAAATCCCTGTTCACGCCCTTCAACACCTCGAAGGAAAAGGGTCTTGGCCTCGGCCTCGTCATTTCCAAGGACATCGTCGCCGATTATGGCGGGCGCATCGAAGTGGCGAGCGGCGGCCAAGGCACACGCTTCACCATCCATCTGTCAAGAGCTGGCGCAGCATGAGCAACGACGATCGCGCACCAGTCATCCTGATCGACGACGACAGCGACCTGCTCAAGGCGACAAGGCAAACGCTGGAGCTCGCCGGCTTTGCGGTGTCGGCCTACGCGGTGGCGAAGGAAGCGCTGGCGGCGCTGGACAAAAGTTTCGCCGGCGTCGTGGTGTCGGACATCCGCATGCCGGAGATCGACGGGCTGCAGCTTTTCGATCGGGTGTTGCGGCTCGATCCCGATATTCCCGTCATCCTGGTCACGGGGCACGGCGATATCGCGATGGCCGTCAAGGCGATCAAGGACGGCGCCTACGACTTCATCACCAAGCCTTTCGCCACTGAGCGGCTGGCGCAGAGCGTTGCCCGCGCGGCCGAAAAACGCCGGCTGGTGATGGAAAACCGCGCCTTGCGCGAAGCGGCCGAGCAGGCGCAGGAAGGCTTGCCGCTGATCGGCCAGACGCCGGCGATGGAGCGGTTGCGCCGCACGCTGAGGCAGATCGCCGACACCGATGTCGACGTGCTGGTGACCGGCGAGACCGGCTCGGGCAAGGAGGTGGTGGCGAACCTGCTGCATCGCTGGAGCCGCCGCGCCAAGGGCAATTTCGTCGCGCTCAACTGCGGCACGCTGCCGGAAACGGTCATTGAAAGCGAGCTGTTCGGCCATGAGGCCGGCGCCTTCACCGGCGCCCAGAAGAAGCGCGTCGGCCGTATCGAGCATTCGAGCGGCGGGACGCTGTTCCTCGACGAGATCGAAAGCATGCCGGCTGCTACGCAGGTGCAGATGCTGCGCGTGCTCGAAATGCGCGAGGTGGCGCCGCTCGGCACCAATGAGGTGCGCCCGGTCGACCTGAGGGTGGTCGCGGCGGCCAAGGTCGATCTCGGCGATGCCAGCCAGCGCGGCGCTTTCCGCGAGGACCTCTATTACCGGCTCAATGTGGTGACGCTGTCGATCCCGCCGCTGCGCGAAAGGCGGGACGACGTGCCGCTGCTGTTCGGCTATTTTACCGAGCGCGCTGCCGCACGCTTCCGCCGCGCTGTGCCGGCGACATCCACTGCGGTCCAGCGGCACCTGCGGGAGCATGACTGGCCGGGCAATGTGCGCGAGCTCGCCCATTTCGCCGAACGCTTCGTGCTGGGGCTGGAAGACATCGCCGAAGCGCCTTCCGCTGCGGCAGCACAGAACGATTCTTCCGCGCCCTTGCCGGAAAGGCTCGATCGCTACGAGGCCGACATCATCCGCGAGACACTTGGTCGCAATGACGGCGACGTGCGCCGCACCATCGAGGCACTCGGCATTCCGCGCAAGACCTTCTACGACAAGCTGCAGCGGCACGGCATCGTGCGCAGCGATTTTTCCAGATAGATCAAGCTTGTGGAACCCAATCCAACCCCCGTCCGTTGAGCTTGCCCGGCAAACCGTGGCACGTTGGCACCAGCCGGCCAGTGAACGCATCGCCGTGGCGGCGTTGCCGGGTTGCGCTCGGCAGGCGTTGATGGTTTGTTGCCGCCCAGCGGAGAATGAATGATGCGCGAATCCCTCGGTCAAGACGAATACGGCTCGACCAGCCCCTTCGACCCGGACGACCTGCCCAATCTCAATGCGATGGGCCCGGTCATGGGGGGCGGCAATGATTTCGAGAAATATGCGGTCGCCGTCATCATCGTCTTCGGCGCACTGATCATCGGCGGCCTGATGGCCGCCTCCATGTCCTTCGGCCACCGCAACGGCTTCCTGTTCGCGCTCGGCGGCGCCACCGCAGCCTGGATTTCCGGCAATGCTCTGCTGCTCGACCGGCCGCGCATCTACGCGCTGTTCGTCGCCATTGCCGCCGTCATGCTGATCGCCTCGACGATCACGCTGGTGACCTGATCAGACAATCCGGTTGGTGTGCGACAAACCAACCTAGGCCTCTCCGCATGGGATGGCCTCGGATAAAGCCGCAGGTGCTTGGGCCTCCCAGTCGACCACGTCGGCCTTGATCGGATGGTAAAGCATGGCCCGTTGCGTGAATGCGGTATCGTCTTCGTGAAAATAAGCCCCCATCGATGGGCGCCAGACGAACGTCCCCGGGCTGAGATGAGGGTCCTTCGCCGCATTCAGATAGTTTCGTCCCCTTCGGCGCCAGGGCACGAACGGCCCGGTCCCGCCGATATCCTCGATCCTGAGACCATGAACGCGCGCAATGGTCGGCACGAGGAATTCGTAGTGCCCACTCCACTCGCCTGTCGAAAGCGCCTCCTCATAGGTGCCGACAAAGCGCCTCGAAACGCGCATGATGGGCATAAATGCTCTCGTGAAGCGTGATTTCGGGCACGGTCCGTTTGCCGAGCCCCAGAACGTCCAGCGCGGGTCGCGGCGGCGCGTGTTGAGCGTCGTCGTCAGCAAGTCCGCGCCATTGTTTGAAAATTGCTGGAAAAAATCGAGCCAGGTGCCGGCAAAGTCGACGTCATATTCGAGAATCCAGACGAATTCCCGATTTGCGGACTTCGCCAAGGGAAAGAGCACGACGTCCATATAGCCCATCGCCAAGTTTCCGTTATTCAGAGCTTGCCGCACGCGCACGGAGGTTCGGTCGATCTCGAACTCTGCTCGTCCGCCGACGAGATCGCTCAGGGTCCACGGATTATAGGCGAGCTGCCAGTCGATGATCGCCTCCGTTTCGCTGCGGAGACGGTCAAAATGAGCCTGTATTCGATGGTTCAGCACATGCGTTATGAAGATTCCCGCCTGCCGGCCACCTGCCGATGGACCGGGCAATGGCCGCTGAACCGACACGAAACGAAAGGGATTCATCGACAGGGGATCCCGCGGAAAAGCCGCTTCCATCCCTTGGTCGCCTCCGCGGGTGCAGGCCGCTCGCCATGGAGCCGAAGGGCCAGGGCCGATACGTCCGGATCGTCCAGCGGGGTAAATTCATAAAGGGCCGGATCGAAATCCTCGTAGAGATACTGATACTTCAACAATTCGAACGCTCCCGGCTCTATCCTCTGGTAGAATTCGAGTTTGCTGGCCCGCTGGTCCCGGCTTCGTACAACCCAATCGAAATGGTAGATGTGGCACTCCGAAGGCGCGTACAAGACGTCGGATTCATTGAACGAGAAGCCCGGCGTGTGGATTTTTTTCTTGAATTTTACCGAATCGACGAGGAACCCTCTAAACTGAAAGTCGCCCGGCGGCAAATTGGGTAACCTCGCGGCAAAAACAGCCTTGGAATCGATAACGGCTACGGCGCGGCGTGGGATGGCGATCACCGGTTTATTAGTCGGCGCTGCAACATCGCGCAGCCAGGTCAGCAAGGCACGCGAGGGAAATTCATCGTCGTCCAGCCGGAAAATACGCCTTGCGCGTGAAACGGCTGCAATCTTCGGCAGAATGCCTTCGACATAAGACCGCCCCCACCTGACGGATAGCTTGGTGGCCAAGTCAACTTTGCGAAGCACATCTTCTATGTATCGCGGCGACGAACGGCTATCGACGAAATACCGAATTTCAATCCCGAGCCGTCGATATTCTTCGGCAATGATCAGACTGTGCGGCGCTCCGTCACGCGTAGGAACCACCAAAGAAAAACTCTCGCTCATTCATCGACTGCCGCTGGAGCGCCGGCCTCGGGGCCTTGGCATGTTTAGGCATACAGGGACATCGCCCGCTCCTCTTCTAGCGATTTATCATTAATCTTCAACGGCCTGAGCCGTCGTGAGTGCCAGCGGGTCGCATTCCCTACCCCGGCAGCGACAGCACCATCGCCGCGGTCAGTGGGTCGGCCGGCCAAGGCGCGCCCACTGCCACGTTAAATGACCGGCCAATTCATAGGCCCTGAGCTAATATCCCAGCGCCTCGCCGGCAGCCGCGCGGCTGTCCATGGCGCCGTTGTAGCGCGCCCCGCCGCCCTTTTCGATTTCCGCCAGGCTTTTGCCGCCGACCAGAATGCCGGCGGCCCGCCCCCAGGTCTCGTCGCTCAGGTCGAGATGGTAGCCCATGCCGGCGAGCAGCCGCTCCGTGTCCGGGGACAACCCGAACGGCTCGACATAGACCGTGTCCGGCAGCCATTGATGGTGGACGCGCGGCGCGTCGATCGCTTCCTGGATGTCCATGCCGTGGTCGATGACATTGACGATCGCCTCCAGCGTGATGGTGATGATGCGCGAGCCGCCCGGGCTGCCTATGACCATGAACGGCTTGCCGTCCTTGGTGAGGATTGTTGGGCTCATCGAGGATAAAGGCGTCTTCTTCGGCTGAATGGCGTTGGCCTCGCCCTGGACCAACCCGTAGAGGTTCGGCACCCCCGGCTTCTGTGTGAAATCGTCCATCTCGTTGTTGAGCAGGATGCCGGTGCCGTCGGCGACGACGCCGGCGCCGTAGGAGCCGTTCAGCGTGTAGGTGACTGCAACCGCGTTGCCGTCCTTGTCGATGATCGAATAGTGGGTGGTCTCCTTCGACTCGTCGAGGCCTTTCGGCATCAGGTCCTTCGAGACGCCGGCGCGGAACGGGTCGATCTTGCCGCGGATGTCCTTCGCATAGTTCTTGTCGAGCAGCTTCGAGACCGGATTGTCGACGAAATCAGGGTCGCCGAGCGCCGAATTGCGGTCGACATAGGCATGCCGCATGGCCTCGACCATGACATGGACCGTTTCGGCGGACCCTGAGCCGAGATAGGACAGCGGATAGCCTTCGAGCACATTGAGGATTTCGCAGATGATGACGCCGCCCGAACTCGGCGGCGGCGAAGAGATGATCTCGTAGCCGCGATAGGAGCAGGTCACCGGCTTCAATTCGCGCACCGCATATTGCTCGAAATCGCCCTTGCTAAGGATTCCGCCCTTGGCACGGCTCGCCCTGACGATGGCGTCGGCGATCGCGCCCTTGTAGAAGGCGTCCGGCCCCTTTTGCGAGATCGCCGACAGCGCGGCGGCGAGGTCCGGCTGAATGAGGTTCTCGCCGATGCCATAAGGCTTACCGTCCTTTTTCAGGAAGATGGCGGCAGCAGCCGGATCCTTCGCCAAACGATGGGCGCTGCGGGCGAAAGAGGTGGCGTCGCCTTGGTTAAGCACGAAGCCGTCCTTGGCGTAGGCAATCGCCGGCGCCATCAGATCCTGCCTCGAAAGCGTGCCGTATTTCTCGCGCGCCATCTCGAAGCCGGCGACGGAGCCGGGCACACCGACGGCGAGATAGCCGTCGAGACTGGCGCCCTTGATCGGCTTGCCGTCCTTGTCGAGATACATGGTCCTGGTGGCGGCGAGCGGCGCGCGCTCGCGGAAATCGATGAAGGTGGTGCGGCCGTCCTTCAGCCGGATGGTCATGAACCCTCCGCCGCCGATATTGCCGGCTTCGGGAAAGACGACGGCAAGCGCGTAGCCGACCGCGACAGCGGCATCGATGGCGTTGCCGCCTTTCTTCAGCACGTCGACACCGACTTCGGTTGCCAGATGCTGCTCCGTGACCACCATGCCATGCTCGCCCTTGGCTGGAGCCGGCGAGGCGGCGAAGGCGATGGTCGGCGGCGTGAGGGCAATCGCGAGCGAAAGGGTGACGCCGATCAGCGTCCGGCGGGTCAAGGGCATGGCGGTGCTCCAATGCTGCGTGCATAGAAGAGCTACTTGGAGCGGCCGAGTCCATCCATCAATGTGAGGGTACACATATTGGCGTTCGCTCGCCGGCCAGCTCGGCGCTGCAGGAAAAAGAGCCGAGGCCGATGCCAGCCAATCTCCCCCCTTGTGGGGAGATGCCGGCAGGGCAGAGGGGGGCGCGAAGGATCGCCGACCTTCGGATTTGCCCGACCAGCTTCATCTGTTTGGTGTGCAAACGGAAAGTTTTGAGACGTCGGCGGACAGCGCCCCCCTCTGTCCTGCCGGACATCTCCCCCACAAGGGGGGAGATCAGCTAATCTCAGACGATCCCGCCGCCGCCACTCGCAACAGCCGGTCGTTCCGCCGCAACCTTGGCCCGGTAGCCGGCTTCGCGATAGGCGGCGACCGGATCGATGGCGCCGCCGGTTCTGAGCCTCGCCATGGCAAGGATCGGCTCGACATCGGTGCGGTAGGCGCTTTTCAGCGTCTGCGTCGCCATCAGCGCGTCGTTGGCCTCCTGGAAGCCTTCCAGCGCCTTGCGGTCGACCAGCAGCGCCTGCGCGTAGGCGCGCTGGACCTCGACCGCCGACAGCATCAGGCTCTCGATCGGATCGGTGACGTTGTGGCTCTGGTCGAGCATATGCGCGGGATGGAAATCCTTGGCGCCGGAGAGCTCCGCATCGACCAGCTCGTTGAAGACGAGGAACAGCCGGTAGGGATCGATCGAACCGGCATCGAGGTCGTCATCGCCATATTTGGAATCGTTGAAGTGGAAGCCGCCGAGTTTCTTGAACTGGATCAGCCGCGACACGATCATCTCGATGTTGACGTTGGGCGCGTGATGCCCAAGGTCGACCAGGCAGAAGGCCTTGTCGCCGAGCTCCTTGGCGATGATGTAGTTGGTGCCCCAGTCTTGCACGACCGTCGAATAGAAGGCCGGCTCATACATCTTGTGCTCGGTGAACAGGCGCCAGTCGTCCGGCAGGCCGGCATAGATGTCGCGCATCGCGTCCAAGTAGCGCTCGAAGGCCTTTGCCAAATTGACCTGCCCAGGAAAGTTCGAGCCGTCGCCGATCCACACCGTCAGCGCTTTGGAGCCCAGTGTCTTGCCGATCTCGATGCATTCGAGATTGTGCTCGATCGCCTGCCGGCGCGTGCCAGCATCGGCATGCGACAACGAGCCGAACTTGTAGGAAAGCTTTTGGTCCTTGGCGTCGGAAAAGGTGTTGGAGTTCATGGCGTCGAAGCCTAGGCCGAAGCGCGAGGCCGCCTGCTTCAAGCGGTTCGGATCGGCCTTGTCCCAGGGGATGTGCAGGGAGACGGTCGGCGTCGCCTGCGTCAGCTGGCTGATGACGGCGCAGTCCTCGATCTTATCGAAGATGTCACGCGGCTCGCCGGCGCCCGGAAAGCGGGCGAAGCGCGTGCCGCCGGTGCCGACCCCCCAGGACGGGATCGCGACACCGAATTTCTCGACCTTGTCGAGGATGGCGTCGATGGCGATGCCGCGGCGGTCGAGGCGCTCGCCGAGGGAGACGTAGTCGCGCTCGAGGTCGGGTTGGCGCGCGGCGTTGTGGCTGGCGACGAGGTCGGCGCGGATAATTGTTTCTGACATGCAATTCCTCCCAGAACTCGTTCGGCTGGCGCTGCCCCTCATCCGCCTGCCGGCACCTTCTCCCCGTTGAATGGGGAGAAGGAAGCTTATCGCGTAAAACTCTGCGCGTTGCCGGCGTCGACGTTGACGATGTTGCCGGTCGACTTGGCCGACATGTCGGAAGCGAAGAAGTAGATCGCCTCGGCGATGTCGTCCGGGAAGACCGAGCGCTTCAGCATCGAGCGCGAGCGGTAATGCTCCTCAAGGTCGTCGGTCGACATCTTATAGGCGGCAGCGCGCTGTTCCTTCCATTCCCCGGTCCAGATTTTTGAACCGCGCAGCACGGCGTCCGGATTGACGACATTGACCCTGATCTGCGCCTCCGCTCCTTCGAGCGCCAGGCAGCGGGCAAGATGGATCTCGGCGGCCTTGGCGGTGCAATAGGCGGACGCGTTGGGCGAAGCGGCAAGCCCGTTCTTGGAGGCGACGAAGACGACATTGCCACCGATTTTCTGGGCTCGAAACAGCCGGAAGGCCTCGCGCGAGACGAGGAAATAGCCGGTAGACAGGATGTCCATATTCCGGTTCCACAAGGCGAGTGTCGTCTCCTCGATCGGCGCCGAGGAGGCCAGGCCGGCATTGGAAACCAGGATGTCGATGCCGCCGAACTCGACCGCCGTTTCGGCGAAGCCCGAAAGCACCTGGTCCTCGGAGGTAACGTCGATCCGCACCGGACGGACGAAGTCCTTTCCGAACGCCTTCGACAGCTCTTCATTGGCGCTGGCCAAAGCCGCCTCGTCAATGTCGGCGAGCACCACGCAGGCGCCTTCGCGCAGCAACCGGTTGGCGGTGGCGCGGCCGATGCCGCCGGCGCCGCCAGTGACCAGCGCGATCTGGCCGGCCAGCGCCTTTGGCTTCGGCAGGCGCTGCAGCTTGGCTTCCTCGAGCTGCCAATATTCGATGTCGAAAGCTTCCTGCGCCGGCAGGCCGACATAGGACGAGACGGTGGAGGCGCCGCGCATGACGTTGATGGCGTTGACGTAGAATTCGCCGGAAATGCGGGCCGTCGCCTTGTCGCCGGCGAAAGTAAACATGCCGACGCCGGGCATCAGATAGACCACCGCATTGGGATCGCGGATGGCGGGCGAATCCGCATGCTTGCAGGCGTCGTAGTAGGCCTGGTAGCCCACGCGGTATTCAGCAATGTCGTCGGCGAGCCGCGCGATGACGGCATCGATATCGGGCTTTGCCGGATCGAACTCGATCACCAGCGGTCGGATTTTTGTGCGCAGGAAATGGTCCGGGCACGAGGTGCCAAGCGCCGCCAGCGACCGCAAATCCTTCGAGTTGACGAATTCGAGCACCGCCGGCTGGTCGTCGAAATGGCCGAGCTTATGGCTCTTTTCGGAGATCAGGCCGCGGATCCTCGGCATCAGCTTGGCGGCAACGGCGCGGCGCGCCGGCGCATCGAGCGACTTCACCGCCTCGCCGCCGAAAATAGCCACGCCTTCCGACCGGCGCTCGAACCACTCGATTGCCTGGTTGATCACCGAGATCGTCGTCTCGTAGCATTCCTTGGGCGTGTCGCCCCAGGTGAACAGGCCGTGGCTTTCGAGCACGACGCCCTTGGCTTCGGGGTTGTCGAGGCAGAATTTCTCCAGCCACAGGCCAAGCTCGAAGCCCGGACGCTTCCAGGGCAGCCAGCCGATCGCATCGCCGAAGATCTCCTTGGTGATCGCCTTGGAATCCTTGGCAGCGGCGACGGCGATGATGGCGTCGGGATGCATATGGTCGACACAGGCCTTCGGCACGTAAGCATGCAGTGGCGTGTCGATGGAGGCCGCGCGCGGATTGAGGTTGAAGGTGCAGTGGGGGAGATAGCCCACCATCTCATCCTCGTGCTCCACGCCGCGATAAAGAGCTTTGATGGCGCGCAGCTTGTCCATGTAGAGGGTGGCGAAACCGTCGAGCTTGATCGAGGCGCTGTCGCCGCCCGAGCCCTTGACCCACAGGACCTCGACCTCCTCGCCGGTCAGCGGGTCCTTCTGCCAGACCTTGGACGAGGTGTTGCCGCCGCCATAATTGGTGACGCGCTTGTCGGACCCCAGCGTGTTCGAGCGGTAGACCAGGAGCTCGGGACCGCTCATCCCTTCGGCTTTTGCATCGTCCCAAAGATTGGCGAGGCGCGAGCCGGAGCGCTTGTCGAGCATAGGTATCCTCCCTTGGAGCACGAAACGCCGCGCCCCTCATTTCTTGCTCGGGAATGTCTACGCTAGCGACCTACTTGTCAATCACAAACGATCAATATCGATCATATTGCACTGCACAATGAAAATATATGATCGGAAATGATTGACACTGCGCGTTTTCTAAGGCCTGATGCTCGGGCTGGGAGGAACCATGCACGAGAAAGAACGCCACAGGATCATTCTGTCCGCCGTCCAGGAAAAGCCTGTCGTGACGGTGCAGGAAATGGTCGAGCTGACGGACTCCTCCGAGGCGACGATCCGGCGCGACATCGCGGCGCTGCATGTGCAAAAGCGCCTGCGCCGGGTGCGCGGCGGCGCCGAGGCGATCTCGCCGCCGCAATTCATCGGCCTTGCCGGCCGGCCCTTCTCCGTCAACGAAACGCTGAACGCCGCGCAGAAGCGGGCGATCGCGCGGGAAGCGGTGAACCTTTGCGCGGACGGTGAGCCGATCATCATCAATGGCGGCACCACCACCTTCCAGATGGTGCATTTCCTGACCGGACGGCGCATGCCGATCTTCACCAACTCGTTCCCGATCGCCGAGCATCTGCTCAGGCACTCCAAGAACACGGTGATGCTGTCGGGCGGCACGATCTACCGTGAGCAGAACATCATCCTCTCGCCCTTCGACAATGACGTGACGCGCAACTTCTATGCGCGGCGCATGTTCATGGGGGCGCAGGGGCTGGGACCGCTCGGGCTGATGGAAGGCGATCCGCTGCTGATCCAGGCCGAGCAGAAGCTGATCGACCAGGCCGACGAACTGGTGGTGCTGGTCGATTCCTCGAAATTCCGCATGCGCTCCAGCCTGATCCTGTGCGGGCTGTCGCGCATCGCAACCGTGATCACAGACGACGGCATCGAGGACCGGGAGGCCAAGATGCTGGAAACAGCGGGCGTGGCGCTGATCGTCGCCCGCAAACAGTCAAGCGACAAGGAAGAATCTTCACTGCAGGCCTGAGGGAAACTCACGCCCGCAGCGGCGATGGAATGCAACGCTCAAGGGAGGATGTTCGATGAGCTTTTTGAAGAAACTGCTGGTCACGGCGGCCTTTTCCGCCGCCATGTTCGTGAATGCCGCCTATGCCGAAAACGTCAAGATCGCGCTGGTCGTGAAGTCGCTCGGCAACGGCTTCTTCGACGCCGCCAACAAGGGCGCCGAGGAAGCGGCCAAGGAACTGGGCGATGTCGACGTCATCTACACCGGCCCGACCAAGGCGACCGCCGAAGCGCAGATCGAAGTGATCAACTCGCTGATCGCGCAGAAGGTCAACGCCATCGCCGTTTCGGCCAATGACGCCGACGCGCTGGTGCCGGTGCTGAAGAAGGCGATGGATCGCGGCATCACCGTGATTTCGTGGGATTCCGGTGTCGCCAAGGAAGGCCGCCAGCTTCACCTCAACCCGTCCGACACCGGCCTGATCGGCGAGACCATCATCAAGCTCGCCGCCGACTACCTGCCGGAAGGCGGCGACGTCGCGATCCTCTCGGCTTCCTCGACCGCGACCAACCAGAATGCCTGGATCGAAGCGGCCAAGAAGGTGCTGCCGGAGAAGTTCCCGAAGATCAAGCTGGTCGCCACCGTCTATGGCGATGACGACTCGGCCAAGAGCACCGACGAGGCCAAGGGCCTGCTCAAGTCCTATCCGAACCTCAAGGCGATCATCGCGCCGACCACCGTCGGCGTCGTCGCCGCCGCGCAGGTCGTCACCGACGAGAACCTGATCGGCAAGGTCAATGTCACTGGTCTTGCGCTGCCGTCGGAATTCAAGAAATTCATCGACAACGGCGCTTCGCAGGCTGTTGCTCTCTGGAACCCGATCGACCTCGGCTATTCGGCGATCTATCTCGCCCATGACCTGGCGGTGAAGAAGGAAGAGGCCAAGCCCGGCGCCACGCTGTCGATCGGCCGCGTCGGCAAAGTGACGCTCGATGACACCAACTCGGCCGCGATGGCCCCGCCCTTCCAGTTCGATAAGACCAACATCGAGAAGTTCTCCAAGATCTATTGATCTCGGACTGACGGCGCTGCCCCTCATCCGGCCGCTTCGCGGCCACCTTCTCCCCGGTGGGGAGAAGAGCCAGGCGCCAAGCTCGCCAACCTCCTCTCCCCTCGGGGAGAGGTCGACCGAGCGAAGCGGAGGTCGGGTGAGGGGGAGTCAATGCGGAACATAGACGGGCTTGATACGACTCATGGATACGACGGCCCATCACGGCAAAGTAAACGAACGACCCCCGGCCTCAGCTCCCCGCCTGACGCTCTCCGGCATTTCCAAAAGCTTCCCGGGCGTCCGCGCCCTGCACAATGTCAGCCTGTCACTCTACCCCGGGCAGGTGACGGCGTTGATCGGCGAGAACGGCGCCGGCAAGTCGACGCTGGTCAAGATCATGACCGGGATCTACCAGCCCGACTCCGGCGAGATCGGCATCGACGGCCAGGCCACGACGCTGCCCAGCGCGCATGCCGCCTTCGGCCACGGCATCACCGCCATCCATCAGGAAACGGTGCTGTTCGACGACCTTTCGGTCGCCGAAAACATCTTCCTTGGCCACGCGCCGCGCACTCGCTTCGGCACCATCGACTGGCGCACCATGCGCAACAATGCCCGCGAGGTGCTGGAGACGATGCGCGCCGGCCATATCGACGCCGACGCGCGGCTGAAGGATCTCGGCATCGCCAACAAGCACCTGGTCGCCGTGGCGCGCGCGATGTCGATCGACGCGCGCATCGTCATCATGGACGAGCCGACCGCCGCCCTTTCGATGAAGGAGATCGAGGAGCTTTTCCTCTTGATCGAATTCCTGAAAAGCGACGGCAAGGCCGTGCTCTTCATCAGCCACAAGTTCGACGAGATCTACCGCATCGCCGACCGCTACACCGTCTTCCGCGACGGCGAGATGGTGGGCGAAGGTCTGCTGAAAGACACCGGCCAGAACGAGATCGTGCGCATGATGGTCGGCCGCAACGTCGACCACATCTTTCCGCAGCGCGAGCCGAAGATCGGCGCGCCGGTGCTTTCGGTCTCCGGCCTGTCGCATCCCACCGAATTCGATGACATCGGCTTCGAGCTGCGCAAGGGCGAAATCCTCGGCTTCTACGGGCTGGTCGGCGCCGGGCGCAGCGAGGTCATGCAGGCGATCGCCGGCATTACCCGCACCAGCCGAGGTGCCATTTCGCTGGACGGCAAGACGATCGCACCGAAATCGGCCGCCGATTCGATCGAGGCCGGCATCGTCTATGTGCCGGAGGAACGCGGCAAGCAGGGCGTGGTGATCGGCCTGCCGATCTTCCAGAACGTGTCGCTGCCTTCGCTCAAGCGTACCTCGAAATCCGGCGTGCTCAGGCTCGCGGAAGAGTTCGCGCTTGCACGTTCCTATACCGAGCGGCTCGATCTGCGCGCCTCATCGCTCAGCCAGGATGTCGGCACGCTGTCCGGCGGCAACCAGCAGAAGGTGGTCATCGCCAAATGGCTGGCGACGACGCCGAAGGTGATCATCCTCGACGAGCCGACCAAAGGCATCGACATCGGCTCCAAGGCCGCCGTGCACGGCTTCATGGCCGAGCTCGTCGCGCAAGGGCTTTCGGTGATCATGGTGTCGTCCGAACTGCCCGAGATCCTCGGCATGTCGGACCGCGTCGTGGTCATGCGCGAAGGCCGTATCGCCGCGACCTGTGACAACAAGGGCCTGGACGCCGAAACGCTGGTTCGGACGGCAGCGGGGATCGCGGCATGAAGAACTTTCTCAAATATCGCGAGATCTGGCTGCTGACCGGCATCGTCGTGCTGATCGGCCTGATCTCCACCCGTTTCCCTGGTTTCGCCGATCCGGCCAATCTGCGCCAGGTGTTCAACGACACCTCTATTTTGATGATCCTGGCGCTCGGCCAGATGGTGGTGATCCTGACACGCTCGATCGATCTTTCGATGGCGTCCAACCTGTGCTTCACCGGCATGGTGGTGGCGATGCTGAACGCCGCGCATCCGGCGATCCCGATCCCGGTACTGATCGTCATCGCATTGCTGGTTGGCCTGGTGCTCGGCGTGATCAACGGCTTCCTGGTGTGGCGGCTGAACATCCCCTCCATCGTGGTGACGCTCGGCACACTGACCATCTATCGCGGCGCCACCTTCGTCGTCTCCGGCGGCGCCTGGGTCAATGCCGACCAGATGAGCCCGGACTTCATCAACTTCCAGCGCGCCGCCTTCCTCGGCCTGCCGGTGCTGTCCTGGATCTCGATACTGGTGATCGCGCTGTTCTTCCTGGTGATGACGCGCACGCAGATCGGCCGCTCGATCTACGCGATCGGCGTCAATCCGACCGCCTCGGTCTATGCCGGCATCGATGTCGGCCGCACCAAATTCATCGTCTTCTGCATCTCCGGCATGATCGGCGGGCTCGCCGGCTATCTCTGGATCTCGCGCTATGTGATCGCCTCGGTCGAGGTCGCCAACGGCTATGAGCTCAACATCATCGCCGCCTGCGTCATAGGCGGCATCTCGATCGCCGGCGGCATAGGCTCGGTCGGCGGCGCGGTGCTGGGGGCGTTGTTCCTCGGCATCATCTCCAATGCCCTGCCGGTCATCAACATCTCGCCCTTCTGGCAGATGGCGATCTCGGGCAGCGCCATTATCCTGGCCGTGGTGCTCAATGCGCGCGGCGAGCGCCGGCAGGGCCGCATCATCCTGAGAAAGGCGGAAGCGGCATGACCGACACCCCTGCCCCGCGCCATATCCCCGACCGGCTCGACAAGCCGCTTTCCTCGGCGATCTTCTCCTGGGAAGCGCTGCTGGTCGTCATCGCGGTCGCCATCTTCGCGGTGAACAGTTTTGCCTCCCCCTATTTCCTCGATCCGTGGTCGCTGTCGGACCTCACCTTCAACTTCACGGAAAAAGGGCTGATCGCGCTGGCGATGGCGCTGCTGATCATCTCCGGCGAGATCGACCTCTCCGTCGCGGCGATCGTGGCTTTGGCCTCGACCATGATGGGCATGGCGGTGCAGGCCGGCGCCGGAACGCCGCTGCTGGTGCTGATCGGCATTGCCGTCGGCCTCGCCTGCGGCGCCTTCAACGGGCTGCTGGTCACGCGGCTCGGCCTGCCGTCCATCGTCGTCACCATCGGCACGATGAGCCTGTTTCGCGGCATCGCCTTCATCATCCTCGGCGACCAGGCCTACAAAGGCTATCCGGAAAGGTTTGCGTTCTTCGGCCAGGGTTATGTCTGGTGGGTTTTCTCGTTCGAGCTGGCGCTGTTCCTCGTCGCGGCGCTGATCTACTGGTTCGTGCTGCACCGCACGAGCTTCGGCCGGCGGGTCTTTGCCATCGGCAACAATCCGGTCGCCTGCCAGTTCTCCGGCGTGCGCGTCGATCGCATCAAGTTCATCCTGTTCTGCCTGACCGGGCTTATGTCGGGCATCGCCTCGGTGCTGATCACCTCACGGCTCGGCTCGACAAGACCGTCGATCGCGCAGGGCTATGAGCTCGAGGCGATCACCATGGTGGTGCTTGGCGGCGTGTCGATCCTCGGCGGCGCCGGCAGCATCCTCGGCGTCGTGCTCGCCGCCTTCATCATGGGGCTGGTGACGTTCGGCCTCGGGCTGCTCAATGTGCCCGGCATCGTCATGTCGATCTTCATCGGCCTGTTGCTTATCATCGTGATTGCGCTGCCCATCGTCTGGCGGCGGCTGCGCGAAGGACGCTTCGCCTGATGGAGAAATACGCCTTCAAAATGAAGCTCAATCCCGGCATGAAGGCTGAATACAAGCGCCGCCATGACGAGATCTGGCCTGAGCTGGTGGCGCTGCTGACAGAGGCCGGCGTTTCCGACTATTCGATCCATCTCGACGAGGAGACCGACATCCTGTTCGGCGTGCTGTGGCGGCGTGACGATCACGGCATGGCCGATCTGCCGAAGCACCCGGTGATGCAGCGCTGGTGGGCGCATATGGCCGACGTCATGGAGACCAAGCCCGACAACGAGCCGGTGGCGGTGCCGCTGGAAACAATGTTCCATATGGCATGATCGTCGCCGTCATCGACATCGGCAAGACCAACGCCAAGGTGGCGCTGGTCGATCTCGCGACACTGAGCGAGATCGCGCTGCGCCGCACGGCGAATGCGCCGGTGCGCCAAGGGCACTACCCGCATCACGATGTCGAGGCGCTGTGGACGTTCATCCTCGACAGCCTCGCCGATCTCAACCGCGAACGGCGCATCGATGCGATCTCGATCACCACGCATGGCGCGACTGGCGCGCTGGTCGACGCCGCCGGCGAACTAGTGCTGCCGGTGCTCGACTATGAATTCGACGGCCCCGACCGGCTGGCGCAAGAATATGACGCCGTCCGCCCGCCCTTCGCCGAGACCGGTACGCCGCGGCTGCCGGTCGGCCTCAATCTCGGCGCGCAGTTTTTCTGGCAGCAGAGGCGCTTCCCGGCGGAATTCGCCAGGGCGACCGCGATGCTGATGTATCCGCAATATTGGGCGCTGCGGCTGACCGGCATTGCCGCGACCGAGGTCACCTCGCTTGGCTGCCACACCGATCTGTGGAACCCCTGGACGTCCGACTATTCGTCGCTGGTCGGCAGAATGGGTTGGCGCCCGTTGATGGCGCCGGTGCGACCGGCCAAGGACCGGCTTGGCCCGATCCTGCCAGCGATTGCGCAACGGACGGGGCTCAATCCACAGACCCCGGTTTTCTGCGGACTGCACGATTCCAACGCCTCGCTGCTGCCGCATCTGCTGTCCGACGCGCCGCCCTTCTCCGTCGTCTCGACAGGCACATGGGTGGTGTCGATGGCCGTCGGCGGCAGGAAGGTGGAACTCGACCCGGCGCGCGACACGCTGGTCAATGTCAACGCGCTCGGCGATCCCGTGCCATCGGCGCGCTTCATGGGCGGTCGCGAGTTCTCGCTGCTCACCGACGGCCAGCCGCAGGAATGGATCGATGACGATGTCGCTGCGGTGCTGGCGCGGCAGGTCCTGCTTCTGCCTTCCACCCAACACGGCTCCGGACCCTTTCCGCATCGCGACGCGCAGTGGGTCAATGCCGAGACCTTAAGTCCCGGCGAACGCTTCGCCACCATCTCGTTCTATCTGGCGCTGATGACCTCGACCTGCCTGGAACTGATCGGCGGCGACGGACCGACGACGGTCGAGGGGCCGTTCGCGCGAAACCCGCTTTTCGTCCGCATGCTGGCGGCGGCGACAGAGAGGCCGGTCATCGTATCGGAGAACTCGACCGGGACCAGCATCGGCGCGGCGTTGCTGGCGACGGACGGCGCGCCCGCGATGAGTAAGGGCGAGTACAGCGCACAGCCTGCCGATCAGGCTTGGGGCGACTATGCAAGGACGTGGCAGTTGGCTGTTCAGACGCAACCGACCACTATCTGACAGGCAGGCGCTGCCCCTCATTTGCCCTGCCGGGCATTTCCCCCCGTAAAGTGACGGGGAGAAAGAAACTGGCGCCGACGATTTCGCCAATTGTCTGCGTCGCAAAATGGGCGTCGGCATCGCGGCCAGCTCTCTTCTCCCCGTTCAACGGGGAGAAGGTGCCGGTAGGCGGATGAGGGGCAGCGCCGACCTCAGAGATTAGGGAGGTTTCAGCGTGCCGTCCCGTGCAGCAATCCTTTGGGATCGATCTGCGGCTTTCTGCCGGCGACGACATCGGCCAGGAACTGCCCCGAGCCGCAGGCCATGGTCCAGCCGACATGGCCGTGGCCGGTGTCGAGGTAGAGGTTGCGGTATTTCGCCTGGCCGATCACCGGCACCGAATTCGGCATCATCGGCCGCAGGCCCGCCCACAGCACGGCCTTCTTCTCGTCGAAGGCTCCCGGGAAAAGATCCTTGCCGGTTTCCAGGATGGTCCTGCAATCACCTGGCTTGAAGCTGCGGTCGAAGCCGGTGAACTCGGCCGTCGAGGACATGCGCAGGCGATTGCCGAGCCTGGAATAGCCGATCAGCCGATCCTCGTCGGCGCCGCCCATGGTCGGCCCCTTGCTCTCATCCTCCAAGGGAATCGTCGCTGTGTAGCCCTTCACCGGATAGACCGGCAGGTCGATGCCGTAGCGGCGGCCGAGCAGCCCGCTCTCTGGCCCCATCGAAATGACGACGGCGTCGCCGGTTACCGGGCCGGCCGAGGTGACGACCGCGCGCACGCGATCGCCCTCGATGTCGAGGCCCTCGACCGTCGTGCCGAACAGGAATTTGACGCCGAGCTTTTCGGCGGCATAGGCGGCGAGCCTGTCCGTGAACTGCTTGGAATCGCCGGTCTGGTCGATCGGCGAATAGATGCCGCCGGCGATCTTTTCCTTCACGCCGGCAAGGCCAGGCTCCAGCTCGACCAGGCGCTCGCGGCCGACGATCTCGATCGGCAGGCCGTGCTCGCCGAGATAGCGATAATTGTCGGTGCCGGTGTCGAGGCTCTTTTGCGACCGGAAGAAGTAGAGGATGCCCTTCTTGCGCTCGTCGTAATGGATGCCTGTTGCCTCAGACAGTTGATTGATGCACTGGCGGGAATGGAGCGCCAATCTCAGCTTGATATCGGTATTGGCGCGCAGCCGCTTCACGGTGCATTCGCGCAGGAAGCGCAGACTCCAGAGATAGAAATACGGGTCGAGGCGCAGCCTGACCTTGATGCCGAGATCGTGGTTCCAAAGCGCGCGCAGGAATGTCTTCAGCGCGGCGGGCGAAGCCCAGGCTGTGGCGTCGCCCGGCGACACCAGGCCGGCATTCGACTGGCTGGTGCCGCGCGCCGCGGCTTCATGGCGCTCGATCACGGTCACCTCGTGACCGTCTTTGGCCAGATAATAGGCAGCCGCCGTGCCAACCACGCCGGCGCCGAGAACCAGGATCTTCATGCCGTCCCCTCAAGCATCATAGCGGCGGCGCGCGCCAACGCGCACCGCCGCATGAGGCTCAATACCGCTTCTAAAAGCGCCGGACGAGTCCTTGGCCCAACAGCTGGACTTTTTGTCTTGACGCAATTCCGGACGGAAAACCGCTACACACTTTTCCTGGAATTGCTCAGCTTCTCACGGAATTCTTGCCCGTCAGGATACGCTCCCAGGCCAGCGCATCGTTGACGATCAGGTCGAGATCGTCGCGCTGCGGCGTCCAGCCGAGCTCCTTGCGGGCAAGCTCGGAATTGGCGACCACGGCGGCGGCGTCGCCCGGCCGGCGATCCCCCATGCGGACATCGAAATCATGACCGAAGGCGCGTCGAACGCTGTCGATCACTTCCAGCACCGAATAGCCGTGGCTGTAGCCGCAATTGGCGACGAGGCTCGTGCCGCCGGCACGCAGCCGCTGCAGCGCCAGCCGGTGCGCGGCGGCCAAATCGCTGACATGGATGTAGTCGCGCATGCAGGTGCCGTCCGGCGTCGGATAATCGGTGCCGAAGACCTGCATGAAGGGGCGTTTGCCGAGCGCGGTCTCGCAGGCAACCTTTATGAGATGCGTGGCGCCGGGCGTCGACTGCCCGGTGCGGCCCTTCGGGTCGGCGCCGGCGACGTTGAAATAGCGCAGCGCCGTATAGCGGATGTCGTGCGCGAGCGCCGCGTCGCGCAGCATCCATTCGCTCATCAGCTTGGAGAGGCCATAGGGCGATTCCGGCGCAAGGCGGGCATCCTCGCGCACCGGCTCCAGCCCGGCGCCGCCATAGACGGCGGCGGTGGAAGAGAAGATGAAATGCGGCACGCCCTCGCGCACGGCTGTCTCGATCAGCGTGCGGGTCTTGCAGGTGTTGTTCTCGTAATAGCCGAGCGGATCGGCGACCGATTCCGGCACCACGATCGAGCCGGCGAAGTGGATGATGGCGTCGACCTTGTTTTCGCGGATGATCCGGCCGACCAGGTCACGGTCGGCGACGTCGCCGACAACGAGCTTTGCTTCCGGGGCGACCGCCCATTCGAAACCGGTGGAAAGCCGGTCGAGCACCACGACGCTCTCGCCGGCATCCAGCAACTCCCAGACCATATGGCTGCCGATATAACCGGCACCACCCGTCACCAAAACCGTCATCTTCTACCTCGCTGATCAAGATTTATCGGAAACTGTCTCAACAGCCCCCGTGCTGGAAACCCCGCCGCAAGCCCTTTATCCTCCCCCTAAATGTTAAACCCGTAATAGTTTCTCCCGTCCGAGGCATCGTACTGAAACAAAGCTCGTTCACACCCCGGGGAATAGGCCACGATCCGGCATCGTTAGGAACAGGGCAAAGGCGTGGCATTTTGACCGGTTGGGTTCGGTGGACGCGGCATGGGGCAGTGACTATGATCCGCCGCAAAATTGGGAAGTCGACATGAATTACCAGCGGTTCTTCGAGGATGCGATCGACCAGCTCCACGCGGAGCGGCGCTACCGTGTCTTCGCCGACCTCGAGCGCATGGTGGGCAAGTTCCCGCGCGCCATCTGGCGTTCCAACGGCCGCGCCCAGGAAATCACCGTCTGGTGCTCCAACGACTATCTCGGCATGGGCCAGAACGAGGATGTGATCGCCGCCTTCCAGACCGCTGCCGGCAGGATGGGCTCGGGCGCCGGCGGCACCCGCAACATCTCCGGCACCTCCAACCCGCTGGTCGAGCTCGAGCAGGAGCTCGCCGACCTGCATGACAAGGAGGCAGGGCTGGTCTTCACCTCCGGCTTCGTCTCCAACGAGGCCTCGATCTCGACCATCGCCAGGCTTTTGCCCAACTGCCTGGTGCTCTCCGACGAGCTCAACCATGCCTCGATGATCGAGGGCGTGCGCCGCTCGGGCGCGGAAAAGAAGATCTTCCGCCACAACGACGTCGCGCATCTGGAAAGCCTGCTTCAGGCAGCGGGCCGCGAGCGCGCCAAGCTGATCGTGTTCGAGAGCGTCTATTCGATGGACGGCGACATCGCGCCGATCAGAGAGATCGTCGAGCTGGCCGAGCGCTACAACGCCATGACCTATATCGACGAGGTGCATGCGGTGGGCATGTACGGACCGCGCGGCGGCGGCATCACCGAGCGCGAGGGCCTGGCCGACCGCATCGACATCATCCAGGGCACGCTGGCCAAGGCCTTCGGCACGCTCGGCGGCTACATCACCGGCACCAGCGCCGTGATCGACGCGGTGCGCTCCTACGCGCCGGGTTTCATCTTCACCACCGCGCTGCCGCCGGCGATTGCCGTCGCCACCACCGCCTCGATCCGTCATCTCAAGCGCTCGCAGGCCGAGCGCGACGCGCAGCAGCGCCAGGCGGCGCGCACCAAGCAGGTGCTTGCCGCGGCCGGCCTGCCGGTGATGGAATCGGCCACCCATATCGTGCCGGTGCTGGTCGGCGACCCCGAGCTTTGCAAGATGGCGAGCGACCGCCTGCTTGGCGTGCACGGCATCTATATCCAGCCGATCAACTATCCGACGGTGCCGCGCGGCACCGAGCGGCTGCGCATCACGCCCACACCGTTCCATTCGGACGCGCTGATCGCCGAACTGCAGGATGCGCTGGTCGAGACCTGGGATGCGCTCGGCATCCCCTATGCCGGCTCAGGCCGTCCCGCCGTCGCCAAGACCGACCGCATCATTCCGCTGCTTGTTCCGAAGTCAGGCGGCTGAAGCCGTTTTAAGCTCTACTCCGGCGGCCATCCGCTGCAACTTTCTGCGCTTCTACAGCGCCGCGCGTCCATTTCGGACGCGCAAAGGACGCTGTAGCAATTTCAATTTGGCGCATGATCCTTTCCGAAGATCGAATCCGATCTTCGGGGTCATGCGCGTGCTCACGGACCTGAATGTCCGCTGCGCTCCGGTTCTCGAAAGTCACACCGGCTGACTCACCGGAGCGAGTTTCAATCGACGGCTCGGCTACACAGTCTTCATCCACTTCGCCAGGCGATGCGCCGCTTCCTCGAGCTGATCGAGGCGGCGGTGGAAGCATAGTCTGAGGAAGCTCTCGCCGCCGGGACCGAAGGCGGTGCCCGGCGCCAGGCCGACATTGGCATTGTCGACGATGTCGAAGGCGGCTTTTCGAGAATCGGTGAGACCGTCGACCCTGAAGAACAGGTAGAAGGCGCCCTGCGGCACGGTGAAACGCGCCTTGCCGGTTTCGCCCAGTATATCGCAGACCAGATCGCGCGCGGCATGCGCGCGCTCCACCTGTTCGGTGATGAAGCCGTCGCCCTCGTCGAGGGCGGCGACAGCGCCGCGCTGCATGAACTGCGCGACGCCCGAGGTCGAGTACTGGATCAGGTTCTCGAACACCTGCTGCAAGGCTGGATGGGTCTTGATCCAGCCCACGCGCCAGCCGGTCATCGCCCAGTTCTTGGAAAAACTGTTGACGAACAGGATACGGTCCTCGGCCGTGGCGATGTCGAGGAAGGACGGCGCGCGGCCATGGCCATAGTGGAACAGCGAATAGATCTCGTCGGCGATCATCCATAGGCCCTTTGCGCGGGCAAGATCGAGGATCGCCTGGAGCGTTTCCTTGTCGGCCGTCCAGCCGGTCGGGTTGGACGGCGTGTTGATGAACAACAGCTTCGTGCGCGGCGTGATCGCGGAGGCGATCTTGTCGACGTCGCAGGACCAGCCATTGCCGGACTGGTCGAGCGTGACCGGCACCGGCACGGCGCCCGCCACGCCGGCGGCGGCGGCGAAATTCGGCCAGGCGGGAGAGAGGTAGATCACCTCGTCGCCGCTGCCGGCGATGGCGTCGATGGCCAGCTGGATGGCATGCATGCCGGATCCGGTGACGATGAACTCCTCCTCGGCGAAGATCTTGCCGAAATGCCTGGCGTAGTAGCGCGCGAGCGCCTGCCGGAGCTCGGGAACGCCTTTCTGCCAGGTGTAGAAGGTCTCGCCACTGGCGAGCCCGCGGGCAGCGGCATCGCTGATGAAGGAAGGCGTCGGCAGATCGCCCTCGCCGGCCCAGAGCGGGATCAGCCCTTCGCGCAGGCGGCCATGGTTGATGACGGCGACGATGCCGCTTTCGGGTGCGGCGCGGGCTTCGGCGCGCAAGGTCTCGATAATGGTCATGGCAAATCCGTGTTCGTGTCGTCAGCGCTCTTATCAGATCGCTAAACGAAAAACCCCGGCCGCCTGGAGCCGGGGTTTTGGTCCAGAGGGCCCACTCTGCGTTACTTCTTGGCGAGCAGGTCGCGGATTTCGGTCAAAAGCTGCACGTCGGCTGGCGGCGGAGCCGCGGGAGCGGCAGGCTTTTCGCGCTCAAGCCGCTTGCGCAGATTGTTCACCGCCTTGACCATCAGGAAGATGATGAAGGCAAGGATCAGGAAATTCAGCACCACAGTGATAAAGCTGCCATAGGCGAAGACGGCGCCCTCTTTCTTGGCATCGGCCAATGCGGCCGAATGGACGTTCGAGGACAGCCCGAAGAAGTAATTGTTGAAGTCCAGCCCGCCGAAAATCGCGCCGACGATCGGCATGATGATGTCGTTGACCAGCGAATCAACGATCTTGCCGAAGGCGGCGCCGATGATGACGCCGACGGCCAGGTCCATCACATTGCCCTTGGAAATGAACTCCTGGAATTCTTTCAGCATTCGACCCTCCTTGCCGTGACGGGCCGCGCTGCCGCCTCACCGATTGTCCTTCGGCGCTGGCCCCAGCCCACAATAACAAAAACCCCCGGTTGCAAAACCGGAAAAACAGCGGAGGCACCGGTTTGTGCTACGCTTCGTCATCGGCCGCATATGCGCCGAAAGCCGCGATGGACTTGGGCCCCGAGCTGTGGTTGCGTCAGGGCGGTCGAGCGTTTCATCGAAATGCCCGGCCGCTTGGGTATTTGTTCTGACGCAATTCCGGACGGCAAATCGCCTGGTAATTTTGCCCGGAATTGGTTGGGCAGGCCGGATGGGAGACCGGCCAGGGAGGAAGCGCGGGCCGTGCAAGGCTGGTTCGTCGTCATCATCGCGATCGCCTATGTGACGCTGCTTTTCGCCATTGCCAGTGTCGGCGACCGGCGTGCCGTCGCCACTGGGCTCGGCCGGGCGAGGCCGTTCATCTATGCGCTCAGCCTGGCCATCTACTGCACCTCCTGGACCTTCTTCGGCTCGGTCGGCCTTTCCTCCGAGCGCGGCCTCGAATTCCTCGGCATCTATACCGGCCCGGTGCTGGTCTTCGTGTTCGGCTTCCCGCTGCTCAACCGCCTGGTCCGACTGGCGAAAAGCGAGAAGATCACCTCGATCGCCGACTTTCTCGGCGCCCGCTACGGCAAAAGCTTCACCGTCGCGGCGATCGCGACGCTGATCGCCACGATCGGCGCGGTGCCCTATATCGCGCTGCAGCTCAAGGCAATCTCGGGCTCGGTCAGCCTGATGATCGAGCACTATACCGGCTCGCCGCCCTCTTTCGATCCGTTCGTCAGCGATATCTCGCTGGTTGTGGCGATGCTTTTGGCGCTGTTCGCGGTGCTGTTCGGCACGCGCCACGCCGACGCCACGGAGCATCAGGACGGGCTGGTTCTGGCGGTTGCAGTCGAGACCGTGGTGAAGCTCGCCGCATTCATAGCCATCGGCCTGATGGTGACGTTCCTGATCTTCGGCGGCCCCGGCGATATGTTCGCCAAGCTCGCCGCGAACGGTCAGGTGCGCCAGGCGATGAGCTACAACACCTCTTTAGCCACCTGGCTGGTGCTGACCACCTTGAGCGGCTTTGCCATCCTGATGCTGCCGCGGCAATTCTATGTCACCATCGTCGAGAACCGCAGCGAGGCCGAACTGCGCACGGCGACCTGGCTGTTCCCGCTCTATCTCGTGGCGATCAACCTCTTCGTGCTGCCGATCGCCTTTGCCGGCCTGTCGCTGGTCGGCACCAAGACCAGCAGCGACCTTTATGTGCTGTCGCTGCCGCTGCTCGGCGGCCATGACGTGCTCGCCATGGCCGCCTTCGTCGGCGGCCTGTCGGCGGCGACCGCCATGGTGATCGTCGAAAGCGTCGCGCTGTCGATCATGATCTCCAATGATCTCATCATCCCGCTGTTCGTGCGCCGCGTGATCAAGACCAGTTCTTCCGAGAACGAGGACTGGTCAACGCTGATCCTCAACGTACGGCGCGCTTCCATCTTCATCCTGCTGTTCATCGCGTTCCTCTATTACCGCGAGAGCACCAACAGCGCGCGGCTGTCCTCGATCGGCCTGATGTCGTTCGCGGCGATCGCACAATTCGCGCCGGCGCTGATTGGCGGTCTGATTTGGCGCCGCGCCAATGGCCGGGGCGCCGCGCTTGGCATGGTCGCGGGCATCGCTGTCTGGGGTTACACGCTTCTTCTGCCTTCGCTCGCCGGGCCCGGTTCCGACATCGTCGTGCATGGGCTGTTCGGCTTCGAGGCGCTGAGGCCACAGGCGCTGTTCGGCACCGTCGGCGAGCCGCTGAACCATGGCGTGCTGTGGAGCCTCTCGGTCAACGCCCTGTTCTTCATGCTGGGGTCGCTGTCGCGCGCGTCCGTGCCGCTTGAGCGCATCCAGGCGGCGATCTTCGTGCCGCGCGAGGCGGGCCCGATGCCAAGCCTCAGGCGGTTTCGCACCGCCGTCACCGTCAACGATCTCAAGGACACGATCTCGCGCTATCTCGGCGTCGAGCGCACGGAGCGCTCCTTCCAGTCCTTCGAGAAGAGCGCAAGCGTTTCGCTCCACGGCAAGGAGCAAGCCAGCATGGATGTCATCCGCTTCTCGGAGCAATTGCTGGCAAGCGCCGTCGGCTCTTCCTCGGCGCGGCTGATCCTGTCGCTGCTCTTCCGCCGCAACGACCGCGATTCCAGGGATGCCTTCAAGCTGCTCGACGACGCCACCGAAGCGCTGCAGCACAATCGCGACCTTTTACAGATCGCGCTCGACCAGATGGAGCAGGGCATCACCGTCTTCGACCGCGATTTCCGGCTGATATGCTGGAACCGGCAGTACCGGCTGCTGTTCGACCTGCCGGACGAAATGGGCCAGGTCGGCGTGTCGCTCGACCGGATCCTGCGCCATCTCGCCGAACGCGGCGATATTCCGGCCGACCAGCGCGTGACGATGCTCAACCGGCTAACCAGCTTCGCCGGGCCATGGCAGATGGAGCTGAAGACCAGCGGCCGCATCCTGGAGCTGCGCTCCAACCCGATGCCCGACGGCGGCATCGTCGCCACCTATGCCGACATCTCCGGCCGCGTCGAGCAGGACCTGGCGCTGAAGCGGGCCAATGAATCTCTGGAGCAGCGGGTCAAGACCCGCACCATCGAGCTCACCCGGGTCAACGAGGAACTGGCGCAGGCGCAGATGCTGGCCGAGGAGGCCAATCTCGGCAAGACGCGCTTCCTGGCCGCCGCCGGCCACGACATCCTGCAACCGCTGAACGCCGCCCGGCTCTATTGCTCGTCGCTGATCGAGAAGGCCGGCAAGGGGCCTGCCGGCAAGGCGGCGGTCAACATCGAGTCCTCGCTGGAATCGGTCGAGACCATCCTCGGCGCGGTGCTTGACATCTCGCGGCTCGACGCCGGCGCCATGAAGCCGGAAGACACCGCCTTCAGCCTCGGCGGACTGCTCAGCCAGATCGGCAACGATTTTCGCCCGCTCGCCGCTGAAAAGAAGCTCGAGCTCACGATCATCCCATCCTCGCTCGGTGTCATGACCGACCGCAATTTGCTGCGCCGGCTGATCCAGAACCTGGTCTCGAACGCCATCAAATACACGCGCCAGGGCCGCATCTTGGTCGGCGTGCGGCGGCGCGGCGAGCTGGCCGAGATCCAGGTGATCGACACCGGCATCGGCATCGCCGGCGACAAGCTCAACACCGTTTTCCATGAGTTCACGCGCCTCGATGAGGGCGTGCGCGAAGCGGAAGGCCTTGGCCTGGGGCTCTCCATCGTCGACCGCATCGCCCGGGTGCTGAGGCTCGAAATCCGCATTTTCTCCAACCCAGGCAAAGGCACGCGCTTTTCCGTCATCCTGCCGGTCGCCGCAGTCGCGGCGCCGCCGCGCGAGATCGGCAGGGCGCCGGCCCGCTCCGCATCGACGCTTGCCGGGCTCAATGTGCTCTGCATCGACAATGACGCGCGCATCCTCGACGGCATGCGGCTGCTGCTTGAAGGCTGGGGCTGCCGTGTCGAGACGGCTTCGGGATCGGCAGAGCTCGTGCTGCCCGGCAGGGCGAGGCCGGACGTCGTGCTGGCAGACTATCATCTCGACGGCGGCACCGGGCTCGATGCAATCGCCAGGCTGCGAGCCGCCTACGGCCAGGACCTGCCCTGCGTGCTGGTCACCGCCGATCGCTCCAGCGAGGTGCGCGCCGCCGCAAGCCAGCTCGACATTCCGGTCGTCAACAAGCCGGTGAAGCCCGCCGTGCTGCGCTCGATGATGGCAAGGGTCAGGCCGCTGGCGCCGGCGGCGGAGTGATTTTATGGACTGCCCTCAGCCACGATGGCCGAGACTTTTGAGATAGGCGCAGAGCATGTCGGCGAGCGCGTCGGAATAGGCTTCGATCTCGCCGGCCGTCCGCTCCTTCTCCGAGAAATCCGCTCCCACGGCGCTCAGTGTCCTCATCATCAGTTCGCCGGCCAGAGCGCGATCGGAATCCGGCGCGTCAGGAAGCGTCTCGCGCACGAAGGCCTCGACGGTCCGGTTCGCCGTCGCCCTCGCCTCCTGCGCCTCCGGCGCATCCCGGTAGAGCGGCGCGGCGTCGTTCAGCGCGACGCGCACCGCCGCCTCCTCGCATTCCGAGCGGATGAAGGCATGGACCAGCGTTCTTATCCGTTCGAGCGGCGATAGCTCGGCGTTTTCGAGGATGCCGCACAAGAGCTCGGTGGTCTGGCGCCATTCGTCGCTCTGCAGCCGGAACAGCAGCGCCGCCTTGTTCGGGAAATACTGGTAGAGCGAGCCGACGCTGACGCCGGCCCTTTCGGCGACGCGCGTGGTGGTGAAACGCTGCGCCCCCTCGCTCGCCAAAACCTGAGCGGCCGCCTGGAGAATGGCCGCGACAAGCTCCGTGGCGCGCGCCTGTTTGGGCTGTTTTCGGGTGGAAATTGAAGGGCTTGGGCGAATGGTCACGGACGCGCTCGGAAATGCGAATTGGAAACCTGAAGGATTATTCGTATTTTTCGAAGCAACACAAGAACCCGCCCGGAGACAGTCATGACCACCTTGACCGCAACCCCTTTGGCTCCGCTGCTCGCGCGCCTGTTCAAGGAAGCCGATGCGGCGACCAGCCCGGCGATCGCCCGCTACTCGCGCGAGGAACGGACGCGCCTCACTCACAGCAAGACCGAATACCGCCAGTTCTACGGCAGCCTGAAGGACTTGTGGCTCGCGGTCTCGCCGGAGACCGGCACGCTGCTCTACATGCTGGCGCGCAGCACCGGTGCGCGCATCATCGTCGAGTTCGGCATCTCGACGCTCTATCTTGCCGCGGCGCTGCGCGACAATGGCGGCGGCCGCCTGATCACGACGGAATTCGAGCCGTCCAAGGTGGTGCGGGCCAAGTCAAACCTGACGGAAGGCGGCCTCATCGACCTGGTGGAGATCCGCGAGGGCGACGCGGTGGAAACGCTGAGCAGGGACCTGCCCGACCGGATAGACCTGCTGCTGCTCGACGGCGCCAAGGCGCTCTATCCGGAGATATTGAGCCTCGTCGAGAGCCGGCTCAGGCCCGGCGCGCTGGTCATCGCAGACAATGCCGACTTCTCGCCCTCCTATCTGGAACGGGTGCGCGCCCCGGCCGGCGGTTACATGTCGACGCCGTTCGGCGACGACGTGGAGCTGTCGATGCGGCTGAACTGAACACCCTCCAACAATAAACCCATGCTGTCCGTCGGGCAGCCGTAGGCGTTTACGTCAACCAACGCGCAATCCCGGCCTTCGGGCCTTTTGACGCGTAGGTGACATCATGACCATCCTCCCATCGTCCTGGCGCGGGCTGCCGCGTCCGGCCCTGCTCGGCCTCTTCCTGTTCTTCTGCGCCGGTTTCGCGGACGGCGCGCTGGTGCCTTTCTTTCCACTGTGGGCGAGCAGCGAGGCGAACATCCCGATCGGCGCCATCGGCCTCTTGTTCGCCTGCTATGCCGGCGGCGAACTCGTCGCCGCGCCGCTGATCGGCGGCATCGCCGACCGGATCGGCCGGCGGCCGGTGCTGATCCTGTCGTCGCTCGGTGTCGGCTGCGGCTTCATCGCGCTGTTCTTCGTCCATGGCGTCGCCGCCACCGCGGCCGTGCTGCTGTTGACCGGCATGTGCGAGTCGGTGCTCCACCCGACCATCCTCACCGCGATCGCCGACGTGACCGAGCCGGCAGCGCATCCGCGCTGGTTCGGCATGGCAAGGGTGAGTTCGAGCGCCGGACAGATCCTCGGCCCGGCCTGCGGCGCGCTGCTGGCGCTCGTTTCGCTCGGCAGCGTGTTCCTGGCCGGCGGCGGCATGCTCATCCTTGGCGGCATCGTCATGATCGTCGCATTCGCCGAAACGCATGGCAGCGGTCGTGCCGAAGACGAAGCGGAGGAAGAGGACGGCCTGTCGGCGCTGCTGCCGGCTTTCCGCGACGGCCGCCTGGCGAAGCTGCTCGCCTGGCTCGTGCTGTTCGAGATTTCCGGCAACTGGATCGAGGCCGTCATCCCGCTCTACGCGCAGGATGCAGGCTCGCTCACCCCGTCCGGCGTCGGCGCGCTGTTTGCCTATGCGGCCGCCCTGACGGTCGGCCTGCAGATGCTGGTCAGCCGCTTTGCCGAGACGCGGTCGGCTCTTTGGCTGGCAGCCGGTGCGGGCATCTCGACCATCGCCGCCTTTTCGCTGCTGGCGGCCTCGCCGGCCATGATCTCGCTCGTCGCTGCGGTCAGCCTTTGCGCGGTGGGACAGATGCTGGTCGGGCCGCTGGTGCCGACGGCCGTCAACGCGTTGGCGCCGTCGGCGCGGCGCGCCTCCTATATGGCGGCTTCTTCCGTGGCGGTCGACCTCAAGGACTCGCTCGGGCCGTCGATCGGCACCGCACTCTATGCGCTGGCGCCGCGCCTGCCCTGGATCGCCGGCATTCCGCTGGTGGCCATCGCCTCGCTTGGTCTCGGCGCGGCGATCGGGCACGCTCGCAATCCTTCAGGCCCGACCGAGGACGATGCCTCGTCGCAGTTGGGCTCCGCCGTCGAAAATTATCGCTGACGGGCGCAGGCCGCCGACCCGACGCGAAGCGACCGCATCATCGCTTCGCGTCGGGTCGGATTCAGTTAGGGTGAAAAGCTTCGCCTCAAGTGGCCTGCGGTCAGCCAACCGGCTGCAACGGGTCATTGCCGATCTTGGAAAGCTGGATGACCGCCTGGGTGCGGCTGTCGACGCCGAGCTTCTGCAATATGGCCGAGACATGGGCCTTGATGGTGGCCTCGGAGACGCCGAGCTCATAAGCGATCTGCTTGTTGAGCAGGCCTTCCGCCAGCATGCCGAGCACGCGCGTCTGCTGCGGCGTCAGCGCCTGCAGGCGCTTGATCAGGTCGGAGATCTCCGGGTCGCGCTCGACGCCGAGCTCGATGCCGGCAGGTGCTGCTATGTCGCCAGCAAGCACGGCCTGCACAGCGGCGCGGATTTCTTCCATGCTGGCCGATTTGGAGATGAAGCCGGAAGCGCCGAGATCGAGGGCGCGGCGGATGGTGACGGGATCGTCATGCGCCGACACCACGACCAGCGGCACCGCCGGATGGATGCCGCGCAGCGCAATCAGGCCGGAAAGGCCGCTGGCGCCCGGCATCGACAGGTCGAGCAGCACCATGTCGATATCCTCATTGGCCAGCACCAGCGCCTTGGCGCTTTCGAAATCCCCGGCCTCGTGGATGGCGGCAACATCACCGATACCGGCCAGCGCCTCCTTCAGCGCGCCGCGAAAAAGCGGATGGTCGTCGGCAATGACGAAAGTGTGGCCCGACGGCAAATATTCCTCCCCCGATCCCATCATCATTTGTGTGCTTCTTGCGGGGACCGGAATGATTATGCGGCGGCGCGGCGCTTTTTCAAGCGGCAAAGGCCGCGCGCGGGGTTTTCCCCAGGGTCGGCCCGGCTGTTGTTTGCGCAATTCCGGACGGAAAACCGCTGTGCGCTTTCCCGGAATTGCGTCCCGGCTCAGGTCTTCTGCTGGTTAAGCTTGCCGCCGCCGTCGCCGTCTTCCTTGTCCATGTCCTTGACGATGTCCTTGAAGGTCCGGAAGAAGCGTTCCATGTAGCCCATGGTCCTGTTGAAATCCTCTTCGCTCGGCAGTTGCGATTCCAGCCGGGCGGAGAGCGAATTCTCCAGCTTGGCGACCCGCGCATCGAGGGCCTTGACCGAATTGTCCAGCCGGTCGATCTCGTCCTGGTAGGCGGCGCGCTCGTCCGCCGCCATCTTGCAGACGAGCTGGCCGGTGCGCTCCTCGCAGATCGACATGGCGCCGGTCCTCGTATCCATGCGGACATAGCCGTTGGCCGACTTCTCCAAACGGTAGTGGTCGGTCTCCTCGGAAAAGGCGGAAGCGGCAACCAACGAGCAAAGCGCCGCGGGGATCAGGATGTGCTGCAGACGCATATCGTCCTCCATGAGCCAGTGAAGGCCGGCTATCACAGGTTTGCGCCGGAAATGGGGAAGAGTCGAGCTTCAAGCCTTTCCCGCTCCTTCGGTTAAGACTATAGCGCGGGAATGTCTCAGATTATCTACAAGATCGCCCCCGAGGCGCTGTGGCGCGAAGCCGAAAAGAACGGGCGCTTCACCGGCGCGCCGATCGACCTCGCCGACGGCTTCATCCATTTTTCCACGGCTGCGCAGGTGCGCGAGACGGCGGCGAAACATTTCGCCGGCCAGAGGGGTCTGCTGCTGGTCGCCATCGACGCGGCAAAGCTGGGCGACGCGCTGAAATACGAGGTGTCACGCGGCGGCGCGCTGTTCCCGCATCTCTACGCCCCACTCGCTCTCGATGCCGTCCTTTGGGCCAAGCCTTTGCCGCTCGGCGCCGGAGGCCACGAATTCCCGGCGCTGGAGGGCGAATGAGCGTGCTCGACCGGATCGGCCAGAAGCTGCTTTTCTCCTTCGATCCGGAAACCGCGCATGGCCTGTCGATCGCGGCTTTGCGCTGCGGGCTGCCGGTCGGAGCGACGTCGCCACGCGACGCGCGGCTCAAGATCAGGCTTTGCGGGCTCGACTTCCCGAATCCGATCGGCATGGCCGCCGGCTACGACAAGAACGCCGAAGTGCCGGACGCGCTGCTAGGGCTTGGCTTCGGCTTCGCCGAAGTTGGCACCATCACGCCGCTGCCGCAGCCCGGCAATCCGAAGCCGCGCATCTTCCGCCTGACGGCGGACGAGGCGGTGATCAACCGGCTGGGCTTCAACAATGAAGGTCATGCGGCCGCCGAAAAGCGGCTTGCCGCGCGCAAGGGGCGGCCTGGCATTGTCGGCGTCAACATCGGCGCCAACAAGGACAGCGCCGACCGCATCGCCGACTATGAGCGCGGCGTCGCCCGCTTCGCGCCCCATGCGAGCTATCTGACCGTCAACATCTCCTCGCCCAACACACCGGGCCTGCGGAACATGCAGGCGCGCGAGCAGCTTGGCGAATTGTTGGCGCGGGTGATGGCCGCGCGTGCCGCGGCCGCCGCGCAGCCGCCGGTCTTCCTCAAGATCGCGCCGGATCTCGTCGAGGCGGAACTGGAAGACATCGCCGCCGAGGCCGCCGAGAAGAGGATCGACGGCGTCATCGTCTCCAACACGACGCTGGCGCGGACCGGATTGCGGAGCGGCGGCGTGGCCAATGAAGCCGGCGGCCTCTCGGGAAAACCATTGTTCGAGCGTTCGACCGCGGTTCTGGCCCGGATGCGCAAGCTGCTCGGACCGCAGATGGCAATCATCGGTGTCGGCGGCGTCGACTCCGCCGAGACGGCGCTGGAGAAAATCCGCGCCGGCGCGGATCTCGTCCAGCTCTACACCGGCATGATCTACGCCGGGCCGGCGTTGCCGGGGCGCATCATTGCCGGCATGGCGCGCTTCGTGGAGCGGGAACGGCTCAAATCCATCGCGGAGCTGCGCGACAGCGGCTGCGCAAGCTGGTCCGAACGACTCTGACGCACAGCATCAGGAGGACGGAAGATGGCCGAGATTCTGAGTTCCGTCGTGGACGCGATCGGTGGAACACCACTGGTCCGGCTCGACCGGCTGACGGCGCAAGCCGGCGTCGACGGCACAATCCTCGCCAAGCTGGAATATCTCAATCCGGGCTTTTCCAAGAAGGATCGTGCGGCGCTTGGGATAATCGAGGAGGCCGAAAAATCCGGCGCCATCAAGCCGGGACAAACGGTGGTCGAGCTTACCTCCGGAAATATGGGCACGGGCCTCGCGATCGTCTGCGCGGTCAGGGGTTACCCCTTCGTCGCGGTGATGTCGAAGGGCAACTCCGAAGAGCGCGCCCGGATGATGACGGCGCTCGGCGCGGAAGTGATTCTGGTGGACCAGTTGCCGGGGTCGGTGCCGGGGCAGGTCTCGGGCGGCGATCTGGCGCTCGTCGAGCAGGCCGCCAGAGCGGTGACGGCGGAACGAGGCGCCTACCGCGCCGACCAGTTCCATCGCGACGGCAACTGGCTTGCGCATTATCACGGGACCGGCCCGGAAATCTGGGACGCCAGCCATGGCGCCGTCGACGCATTCGTCGACTTCATCGGCTCGGGCGGCACCTATGCCGGGGTGGCGAGGGCGCTTAAGGAACGCAATCCCCTGATCAAGTGTTTCATCGTCGAGCCTGAGGGCGCCGCGGCGGCGGCGGGCGAGACGATCACCCAACCCGAACACCCCATTCAAGGCGGCGGCTACGCCATGCCGGACCTGGCGTTCCTGACCGACGCGCCCGTCGATGGCTATCTTCAGGTTTCCGGCGACGAGGCACGCGAGACCACGCGCCTGCTGGCGCACGCCGAAGGCATCTTCGCCGGCTTCTCCTCCGGAGCGAACGTGGCCGCCGCGCTACGTCTCCTACGCGGCGATCAAGCGGGCAAGACGATCGCCGTCGTGATTTGCGACGCCGGTCTGAAGTACCTCTCGACCGACCTCTGGAGCTGAGGAACGCCGGCGCTCGGCCGGAGCCGACCAATCGGGGCTAAAATGCGGTGCGCACCCTGAGCCTCAGCACCGCAAGCAAGCTCACTCCGCGCACCAGCAGGAAGACATGCAGCGACGCCCATAGCCCGTTGTTGCCGAAGGCCGGCGCCAGCGTGACGAGCGCGGCGCTGAAGGCGAGAAACGACAAAAGCATCATGTTGCGCATGTCGCGCGACCAGGTGGCGCCGATGAAGACGCCATCCATCTGGAAGGCCAGCACGCCGCTCAGCGCCGTGAAGGCCGCCCAGGGCAGATAAATGTCGGCGACTTCGCGGACCTCCGGCGAGGTCGTGACCAGCGCCACCAGGCTCGCGCCAGCAGTCAGCAGGATAAGGCTGGCGGCGGCCGCGAGGCCAAAACCCCAGATCAGCGTCAGCCGCACCGCCTGCCGGAAGGGAGCAGGCGCCTGCGCGCCGATGGCGCGGCCCGCGAGCTGCTCGGCGGCGGTGGCGAAACCGTCGAGGAAATAGCCGGCGACGAGGAAGAAATTCATCAGCACGGCGTTGGCGGCAAGCGTCACAGTGCCGAACTGCGCGCCCTGCCTGGTGAACAGCGCGAAGGCGGCGAGCAGCGAAAAGGAGCGGATCATGATGTCGCGGTTGAGCGACAGCATGCGCCGATAGGCCGGCAAATCGAGGATGCGGCGGCGCGAGGGCCGCTCCAGCCTGCGGAAGCGGTTGAGCACGATGGCAAGGCCAAGCAGCATGGCCAGGAACTCGCCGGTGACCGTCGCCCAGGCGACGCCGGCAACACCCCAGCCGAGCTCGAGGCCGAGGAGAAAGCAGAGCACGATGTTGATGCCGTTGAGCACCGCCTGCAGCATCAGCCCGAGCCCGCCTTCGCCGCGCCCCAGCACGTAGCCCAATATGGCGTAGTTGATCAGCGAGAAAGGGGCGGCGAGCAGCCTGATGCGGATATAGATGGACATCGCCGCGCTGACGCGCGGCTCGGCGCCCATGAACCACTGGCCGGCCACGGCAAAGAGCGGCGAAAGGGCGGCCAGTATGACGCCGGCGACGACCGCGATCAGCACGGCGCGCCACAGCACCGCCTGCTCTTCCAGCGCATCGCCGCGCCCGAAGGCCTGGGCGACAAGGCCGGTGGTGCCCGAGCGCAGGAAGTTGAAGGTGGTGAAGACGACGTCGAAGACCAGCGATCCCGCCGCCAGGCCGCCGAGCAGGGCCGCGTCGCCGAATTGGCCGACCACCGCCGTGTCGACGATGCCGAGCAGCGGCGTCGTCAGATAGGCAAGCGTCATCGGCACGGCGATCGCCAGCACCGAGCGGTTGGTGACGGCGAAGGACCTGACATTGGCTTCAGTCGCGTCCAAGGGGATTGCTGCCTTTTGATTGCGGCTTGATCGAGGACCCGATGTGCCCCAGTTTGCCGGCGTCACGCAACCACATCCGCCGGACTGCCAACCGAATTCCAAACCTGGCGCAGCCCCCGATACATGCCGCTACAGATCGTCCATCACCCCGACTATGACGCCGGCTTCGCCGTCAACCATCGCTTTCCGATGAGCAAATATCCGCTTTTGATGGAGGCCTTACGCTCGCGCGGACTGACCGCGCCGGAAGCACTCTCGATGCCGGAACCGGCGCCGGCATCACGGCTCAAGCTTGCCCACGCAGCCGACTATGTCGACCAGGTGATCGCCTGCCAGGTTCCGCAGATGATAGAGCGCGAGATCGGCTTTCCGATCGGCCCGCGCGTGTCGCTGCGGGCTCAGCTCGCCACGGCGGGCACGGTGCTGGCGGCCAGGCTGGCGCTGAAACACGGCATCGCCTGCAACGCCGCCGGCGGCAGCCATCACGCCAGGCGCGCGCAAGGCGCCGGCTTCTGCACCTTCAACGATGTTGCAGTCGCCGCGCTGGCGCTGCTGGCCGAAGGCGCCGTCGAAAACGTGCTGATTGTCGATCTCGACGTGCATCAGGGCGATGGCACGGCCGACATTCTGAAGGACGAACCGCGCGCCTTCACCTTTTCCATGCATGGCGAGCGCAATTATCCGGTGCGCAAGATCGCTTCCGACCTCGACATCGCACTGCCGGACGGCACCGGCGACGCCGCCTATCTCGAGCGGCTCGCCACCATCCTGCCGGAACTGTCCAGGCAAAGAAGCTGGGACATCGTCTTCTACAATGCGGGCGTGGATGTGCATGCCGAGGACAGGCTGGGCCGGCTGGCGCTGAGCGACGATGGCCTCAGCGCCCGCGAAGACATGGTCATCGGCCATTTTCGTAGCCACGGCGTGCCGCTGTGCGGCGTCATCGGCGGCGGCTACTCGACCGATGTGCCGGCACTCGCCGCGCGCCACGCCATGTTGTTCGAGGCTGCCTCGCGATACGCGTGATGCCACGCTGGGCTATTTCCTGTAGCTGGCGATCCGAAGCAAGATGAACACAGGAACGACGATCGCGGCGCCGAGCAGGATATAGCCGAGGAAGCGGTCGACGGCGTGGAAGCCGAGATTCCACAGATCCACGAAGAACTGGCGGATACCGTAGACGACGTCCATCGGCGACCAGCCGAAGGCATGCATGACGAGGCCGACGAGGAAGGAGACCACGAGCAGTTTCAGGAACACCCTGAGCGGCGTGTCGCCAAGAAAGCGCGTCAGTGCGGACAAGGCCATTCTCCGGTTCGAGCCGCCCGATTCGGCGGCGCGGTACCAGAGATACGCACTCGGCTGTCTACCATCAAGCCGGCGGCATGTGAGAGGGAGCCTGCGTCAGCCGCCGGCCGGCAAGTTGGAAAGCTCCAGCAGTTGGCTGAGCGGAGAACCGGCGGGGATAGGACGGTTGCCGAGCCGCTCCTTGAGCGAGTTGTCGCAGAGATGGATGCAGAGCGTGCGCGGGGTCACGATGTCCGCAAGCGAAAGGCCAGGGTCGAGCAACAACGAGACCTGAGCGTAGTGGACCGGATAGAAGACGTCGATGGCCGAGGCGTGATCGATGACACTGGCCCTACCGGCAAAGTAGGTCATCGCGCAGGGCCCGAGCATGCCCCATCCATAGTGCGAGATATCAATCGGCAGGCCTATCGCCTTGCGCCAATGGTAGCGTCGGCGCTTGCGCTCGCCGAGCCACGGGGCGATGAAATAGGGATCGTCGACCATCTTCAGCGCCTCGCACAGCATGTCGCTGTCCGAGGGCAGTTTCAGCACGGCGCCGTTGAGTTCGGTGTCGGTCTGGTAGCCGAATATGTAAGCGGCTTGCGGAATCGGCTTCAAGCAATAGACATCGCAATCGACATAGAGGCCCATTCCGGCCTCAAGGATCTTCAACCGGTAGAGGTTGGAGAACAATGAAGGACTGCCGTTGGATCTATAGGTGACAATGCGTTCCCTCGGCATCAGCCGGGAGGCATCGAAAACCTCGACGCCCTCGGGCACATTGTCCGGGACGTCATAACAATGAAGACGTACCCGGTGCCCGGCGAGCAGGAAGGAACGCAGACAGGCAGCATGGATTTTGCCAAGCGCGCGGCCGATCCAAAGGGCGTTTACGACGGGTTCCAACGGTGTCATGCGGCACGCCCGGCCGCGATGGCGCCCGCCTGAGCAATAAATTCGCCGACGATCCTTGGCGGTGATCGCAATTCGCGCATGGCATCGCGATAGGCCGCCGCACGACTTTCGAGTTCCGATATCGGCTCGCGCAGATCGCTCACCAGGTCCCGCGAGCAGGCCGTATGCGGTCGGAAACATCGCTTTGCGGCTGCGCTGAGGGAGTTCGCCGGCACGCCGACGGGTACCGAACCGGCATAAGCGCACTCGACATACTTCATCAATTCGACATTGAAGCGGGTACCGCACAGGAAGAAGTGCGTGAAACGAGCGACAAGAGCGACAAAGCGATCATGGGTGATGTCGTGCCGCGGCGGCTTGCCCTGTTCGGGATAGCCCGGATGCTCCAGATCGTGGACAAGGTATCTCAGCAACGGAGACCAGCGCCGCCTGCGGCGCAAGGCGTAGCGGACCGGATAGAGGCCTCGCGAATTGGCGCCCGACAGGAAGAGCCTGCGGCTGCGGCCTCGAAGAGGGGCGTCGATCTCTCGCGCGGAATCGTAGGCGAATGGAAGCCGGGCGACGCCGGATATCTTGAGTCGCGTGGTGAAAGCCAGGAACGGACCTTCCGGGTCGTAGGTCGTCGCGTAATGAACGCCGGGAAGGTCGGCGCAATCGAAGATGAAGCGGACGTTGGGGTTGGCCGCGTCCGGCATGTCGGGATCGCTGATCCGAAAGAAGATCGGAGGCCGGCCCCTCGCGGGATGTTCGAGGTAACGCCTGAGGCGCGCTACGTCTGCCTGCTCGAGACGGTTGTCGACGACGCCGATGTTGAAATCGCCAGCGTCCAGCCCGCTGATCGGCCTGACTTCCCAGCCGAGCGGGCGCGCAAAAGCCGGACCGACGCCCGGATAGATCGCCTTTTCGTAAGGATGAGTGTCGGAATAGAAATAGATGATCCGCAATACGATGCCCCAGACCGCCGCTGTGCGGGCACCGGTGCCTGACGGGCAGTGTCCTTCGCGGCAAGCGAAACCCCAGCATTTTGTAATTCATGTCGAGAGGTTCCGGCAATGCCGCTCGATACAGCGAGAGCTTCGGTCCGGTGGCACGGATGACGCCCGGCTCCACAGGTTAGTCCAATCGCTTTGCCGATTGCTTGCAGCCGGGGCCTCATGGTAACGAGGGCTCGCGCGGGTATGATGTAATGGTAGCCTGTCAGCTTCCCAAGCTGAACGCGCGGGTTCGATTCCCGCTACCCGCTCCAGTCTCTCAACCTGTTTGCTTGAACGTCGTGGCGCGCTGCTGCGCGACGCTGGCAGAGTTCTCCAAACACGGAATCGGGTCTTGCAGTGATCGTGCAAGACCCGATCCACGTCACTCAATCCTTAACCGGCGCCGGAACTACAGCCAGATATTGATCCAATAGCGCTCGCGCCAGCAGCGGCGGCGCCAGCGCCCATGACGCCAATAGCGGCGGCAGACGTGCCTCCAGCCACGCCGGCGGCGACGCCGGCGATGGCGCCAGCGCCAATCTCCGTAATAATGACGCCGGTGGGAGACCAGCTCCACTTCGGCCGGATCGTCGCCTTCGAAGACCGCGTTGTCCGGCTTGTCGAGCTCGTCCAGGATCCCGTTGCCGCCGGGAATACCGGCAACCGCCTTGCCGGGTCCGGCCAGGCTTGCAAGTGCCGCCGCTCCCGCAACGCCAAGCATTCCAGTCAGAAACAACCGACGTTCCATCAAAAACCTCCCGAGCTGTTGAGCATCGGCGGCTCTTCCCTCACCCGCAACGGGCTCCAGCGAGCGACCGATCGGTTTGAACGTAGAAGTAGCGTTCTCGTTCCATCACCCCACTTCGCGCAAGATGAAGTCGTGCAGCATTTTCGCGGCGGGCGAGAGCACGCGATTCTTGACCGTGATCAGGCTGTAGGGCCGGACCTCGATATCGAACTCGGTCTGAACCACGTCGATGGCGCCGGCGAGACCGTCGGCCCCCTGGATGAACCTGGCGACCTGGATCGAGACCGGCGCGATGGCGTCGGATTGCGCCACCATCACCAGGGTGAGCAACAGCGACGAGGTGTTGAGGATGCGGTCGGGCAGCGGAATGTCGCGGTTCAAAAAGTTGCTTTCCATCGCTTGGCGCAGCGGCGAGCCGCCGGACTGGAACACCCAGTCATAGGCTGCCGTGTCTTCCAGCCGCACCATCTTGCCGCTCGCCAGCGGGTGGCCGCGGCGCACGATCAGGCAGGCCTTCTCGACGCCGATAACACGCGATTCGAAGAGCCGCGGGTTAAGGTCGTCGGGAATGCGGGCGATGATGAAGTCGTGGCGCGAGGCGATCAACTCGCGGGCAAGCACGTTCGAGGTCTCGACCTGCATGGTGATCTCGATGCGCGGATAGATGCGGCGGATTTCGCGAATCGCCGGCACGGCCAACTCGATTGCCGGAGCCGTCACCGCGCCGAGGAACACAGAGCCGCCCTTGCCGGCCTTGAGCTCGGAAATCTCGCGATCGGCCTCCCGCATCTCGAGCAGGATCGAGCGGGCGCGCCGCGCGAGCGCCTTGCCATAAGGGGTCAGCGTCACGCCGCGCGGCAGCCGCTCGCACAACTTGACGTCGAGCACCGCCTCCATCTCGGCGATCATGCGGGACGCGGCGGGCTGCGAGATGTTCATGACCTGCGCGGCGGCGCTCACCCGTCCGTGATCGTCCAGCGCGGTGATCATGCGCATGTGGCGGAGGCTCAGGCCGCTGCGCAGCAGCGTCTCGCCGTCTCCCGGCGATTTCTCGTAACCACCTGAAATCGCGCCGAAATCTTGCATTGCCGCCATGATCCTGGACCTCCGCAGCGGGTTTCCGTTCAACCCTCTAAGCCATATCAGTTTCGATATAGCAACCACCAAAGATCGCATTTGACAGTTATGTCAAAGGGCCACACCCTTCGCGCGTTCCGAGGCGCAGGGGTCGGTAACGAGCGAATTCGTATCGATTGAAACTGCGTCGCGGGGCCGATTGGGAGGATACCGGAGATCGATAAAGCCGACAGAGGCGCGCCAGCGCATCTGCCCGGCTGCGCGGCCCGCGAAGCCCCGAGGTCGCGACCATCAACCAGGGAGAGTAATCGTGAAGATCATCAAGACGCTGGCCGCCGTGGCGGCCCTTGGCATTGCCGCTATGAGCTATTCGGCGCACGCGGCCGACAAGGGCCTCATCGGTGTGCTGATGCCGACCAAGACCTCGCAGCGCTGGATCAACGACGGCGATGCCGTCAAGTCCCAGCTCGAGAAGCTCGGCTACACGGTCGACCTGCAATACGCGCAGGACGACATCCCGAACCAGCTCAGCCAGCTGGAAAATGAAATCACCAAGGGCCCGAAGGCGCTGATCATCGCATCGATCGACGGCACCACCATGGCGGACGCGCTGCAGAAGGCCAATGATGCCGGCGTCGTCGTCGTCGCCTATGACCGCCTGATCAAGAAGACCCCGAATGTCGACTACTACACCACCTTCGACAATTTCGGCGTCGGCGTGATCCAGGCGAATTCGCTGGTCAAGGGCCTCAAGGAGCGCTTCCCGAACACCAAGCCGTGGAACGTCGAGCTGTTCGGCGGCTCGCCGGACGACAATAACGCCTTCTTCTTCTACAACGGCGCGATGTCGGTCCTGCAGCCGCTGATCGATGACGGCTCGATCAAGATCAAGTCCGGCCAGATGGGCATGGACAAGGTCGGCACGCTGCGCTGGCTCGCCGCCACCGCCCAGGCGCGCATGGACAACCTGCTTTCGGCCAACTACTCGGACGGCAGCCGCGTCGACGGCGTTCTGTCGCCTTATGACGGCCTGTCGCGCGGCATCACCGCCTCGCTGCGCGCCGTCGGCTACGGCACGGATGCCCAGCCCTGGCCGATCGTGACCGGCCAGGACGCCGAGACCGCCTCGGTCAAGCTGATCATCTCGGGCGAGCAGTATTCGACGGTGTTCAAGGACACCCGCGAACTGGCCAAGTCGACCGTGGAGCTGGTCGACAAGGTGCTCTCCGGCGGCAAGCCTGAGGGCCTCGACACCAAAACCTATAACAATGACGTCAAGGTCGTTCCCTCGATCCTGCTGACGCCGGTTGAGGTCGACAAGTCGAACTACGAGAAGCTGGTCGTCGAGTCCGGCTACATCAAGGCCGAAGAGCTGAAGTAATCCAGTCTTACAGGAAGGGGTCCTGCGCGGCCGCAGGACCCCTTTTCGTTCAAAAACGACCCCGGTATTGTTTTGCCGGCTTCTGTGGCGTCACGCGCCGCAGTATGTTGATTTCGCGCATGAGCCCTTCCGGAGTCCGATCCGGAGCCTTGCGCCCAAGGAGCAGACCCGATGGCCTCGACGATTTTGGAGATGCGCGACATCACCAAGACGTTCCCCGGCGTGAAGGCGTTGTCGAACGTCAATCTCAGCGTTGAGGAAGGTGAGATCCACGCCATCGTGGGCGAGAACGGCGCCGGCAAGTCGACGCTGATGAAGGTGCTGTCAGGCGTCTACCCATCCGGGACCTATGATGGCCAGATCGTCTTTCGCGGCCAGGAATGCCATTTCAAGGGCATTCACGACAGCGAGCATATCGGCATCGTCATCATCCATCAGGAGCTTGCCCTGGTGCCGATGCTGTCGATCGCGGAAAACATCTTCCTCGGCAACGAGCACGCCAGCTATGGCGTCATCGACTGGGACGCGAATGAGACGCGCACGGCCGCCCTGCTCAAGAAAGTCGGGCTGAAGGAAGATCCCAAGACGCTGATCACCAATATCGGAGTCGGCAAGCAGCAGCTGGTCGAAATCGCCAAGGCGCTCAGCAAGGAAGTGAAACTCCTGATCCTGGACGAGCCGACGGCCTCGCTCTCAGAAAAAGACAGCCAGGCGCTGCTCGACCTCCTGCTCGAGTTCAAGCGCCAGGGCATGACCTCGATCCTGATCTCGCACAAGTTGAACGAGGTGAACCGTGTCGCCGACAAGGTGACGGTGATCCGCGACGGGCGCACCATCGAGACCTTGCCGAGGAAGGACATCTCGGAAGACCGCATCATCACCTCGATGGTCGGCCGTTCCCTCGACGACCGCTACCCGCCGCGCGAGCCGCAGATCGGCGAGGTCATTCTCGAGGTCAAGGACTGGTCGGTCTACCACCCGATCCACGCCGAGCGCCAGGTGATCAAGAACGTCAACCTCAATGTGCGCAAGGGCGAGGTGGTGGGCATTGCCGGGCTAATGGGCGCCGGCCGCACAGAATTCGCGATGAGCCTGTTCGGCCGCTCCTATGGCCGGCACATCACCGGCGAGGTGTCGCTCCACGGCAAGCCGCTCGACCTCTCGTCGGTGAGCAAGGCGGTGGAGAACCGCATCGCCTATGTGACCGAGGACCGCAAGACCTATGGCCTCAACCTCATCGACCACATCAAGCACAATGTGACTTTGGCCAACCTCTCCGGCGTTTCCAGCCGCGGCGTCATCGACGACATGCGCGAGATGAGCGTCGCCAACGACTACCGCAAGAAGACCAACATCCGCGCCTCCAGCGTCTATCAGCTGACCGGCAACCTGTCGGGCGGCAACCAGCAGAAGGTGGTGCTGTCGAAATGGCTGTTCGCCGATCCGGAAGTGCTGATCCTCGACGAGCCGACGCGCGGCATTGACGTCGGCGCCAAGTACGAAATCTATACGATCATCGCCCGCCTCGCCGCCGAGGGCAAAGCGATCATCGTCATCTCGTCGGAAATGCCCGAATTGCTCGGCATCACCGACCGCATCTATGTGATGAACGAAGGGCGTATCGTCGGCGAAATGGCGGCAAGCGACGCCAGCCAGGAAAAAATCATGCGCGCCATCGTTCGCGGAGAAGGAAAAAAAGCATCATGAGCACAGAAAGCGCTCCCGCACCGCAGAGCGGCACAGCCGAGGACGTCAAGCAGGGTCCCCGCATCGCCGTGTCGGCGCTGACGACGAATCTGCGCGAATACGGCCTGATCATCGCGCTGATCGTCATCATGCTGTTCTTCCAGTACACGACGTCGGGCACGCTGTTCAAACCGGTGAACCTCTCGAACCTGGTGCAGCAGAACTCGTTCATCATCGTGATGGCGCTGGGCATGCTGCTGGTGATCGTCGCCGGCTATATCGACCTCAGCGTCGGATCGGTGGCAGGCTTCATCGGCGCGCTCGCGGCGATGATGATGGTGATCTGGCCGCTCGGCATATTCTCGAATCCGCTGGTGGTGTCGATCGTCTGCCTGATCGTCGGCGCGCTGATCGGCGCGGCGCAAGGCTACTGGATCGCCTATCACAAGATACCGAGCTTCATCGTGACGCTGGCCGGCATGCTGATCTTCCGCGGCATCTGCCAGGCGCTGCTTGGCGGCGGCTCCTCGGTCGGCCCGCTGCCGGACAGCTTCAAGGCGCTGAGCTCCGGCTTCATTCCTGACGTGATCGGCCCGCTGACGCTGATCCCGCCGACGGTCAATGCCGCCGGCAAGACCATCGTCGGCAGCGGCTTGACGCTACACATGACGACGATCGTGCTCGGCCTGATCGCGGTGCTCGCCTACGCCTATTTCGGCTTCCGGACGCGGCGCAAGCGCGAGCGTCATGGCTATGAGGCGGAGCCCTTCCCGCTGTTCGTCGTCAAGACGCTGGTCGGCAGCGTGCTGGCGCTATTCCTGGTGTTCCAGTTCGCGAGCTACCGGGGCCTGCCGGTCGTGCTGCTGGTGATGGGCGTGCTCATCTCGCTATTCGTCTTCGTCACCAAGCGCATGACCATCGGCCGCCGCATCTATGCCATGGGCGGTAACGCCAAGGCGGCGCAGCTGTCGGGCATCAACACCGAAAGGCTGACGCTGATGGTCTTCATCAACATGGGCGTGCTGTCGGCTCTGGGCGGCCTGATCATCGCGGCGCGCCTCGGCCAGGCCGTGCCGGCCGCCGGCCTCGGCTCAGAGCTCGACGTCATCGCGGCCGTCTTCATCGGCGGCGCCTCGGCAATGGGCGGCGTCGGCCAGGTGATCGGCGCCGTGGTCGGCGGCTTCATCATGGGCGTGATGAACAACGGCATGTCGATCATGGGCGTCAATGTCGACTGGCAGCAGGTGGTCAAGGGCCTGGTGCTGCTCGGCGCCGTCATCTTCGACGTCTACAACAAGAACAAGGCTTAACGGCCGGAACAAGTTCAGGAGGAATACGGGTTCCAGATCGCGACGCTGCCGGCAACCCGTCGGCGCCAAGAAGTCCAGGCAAGGACCGAGCTCGCGAACGCAATCCGGACGAAGAGTTTCAACCGTGGTGGGGATCGCTCCTCGCCGCGCCGGGTAAGGCTTGCCCGCGGGCGGCCGCTAAATGAGAGAGGATTCGAACATGCTGATCTCCCAGATCCTCGACGACGCCGAGACGATCCGCGTCGTCGCCCGCAATGGCGGCGGCAAGACCAGGGTCATCAATGGCGCGCGCAGCGTCTATTCGCTGGCGATGGAGGCCGCGCGCACCGGCATCGGCCTTGAAGCGCTGATCGAGCGCAAGGGCTATGGCGAGACGGTCGATCTCGATGCCGTCTACAAGAGGGGCCGGCTGGTTTCGCCGATCAACCATCCGGATCCGGCGCATCTGCATCTCACCGGCACCGGGCTGACGCATCTCGGCTCCGCGGCGACACGCGATTCCATGCACAAGAAGCTCAGTGAGGGCGGTGAGGAGGAGCTCACCGATTCCATGAAGATGTTTCGCATGGGTCTCGACGGCGGCAAGCCGGCCAAGGGCCAGGTCGGCGTGCAGCCGGAATGGTTCTACAAGGGCAACGGCACGATGGCGGTTGCGCCGGGCGCGCCGCTGATGTCGCCGGCCTTCGCGCAGGACGGCGGCGAGGAGCCCGAGATCGCCGGTATCTATGTGATCGGCGACGACGGCGCTCCGTTCCGCGTCGGCTTCACGCTGTCGAACGAGTTCTCCGACCACGTCACCGAGCGGGTGAACTATCTGTTCCTCGCCCACTCCAAGCTGCGCAACGCCTCGTTCGGCCCCGAGATCCTGATCGGCGACCTGCCGGCCGACGTCCGCGGCGCATCGCGCATCTGGCGCGACGGCAAGCTGCTGTGGGAAAAGCCGTTCCTGTCGGGCGAAGCGAACATGTCGCACACCATCGCCAATCTCGAGCACCACCACTTCAAATATTCGGCCTTCCGCCAGCCGGGCGACGTGCATGTGCATATGTTCGGCACCGCGACGCTCTCCTTCGCCGACGGCATCAGGACCGAGGCCGGCGACACGTTCGAGATCGAGGCGCCGGATTTCGGCCTGCCGCTGCGCAATCCGCTGGAGATCGAAAGGCCGGTGAAGGTGGCGGTGAAGGCGCTGTAGGATAGGACCGAGATTGGGGGAGAAATGAAACGCATCCGGCCGAGCTTGGCGTTCACAGGCTTGGTACTGGCGCTCGCCTGCTCCTCCTTGACCGCTTACGCCGCCGGAAAATGCAGTCCAATAACCTATCGTGAAGCCCGGTCGGCAATGTCGAGCCGTCTTCTGGCCACCGGATACTCAAGGACGCAGGCGGACTTTCTCATGCGCAATGCGGATCGCATGACATCCGCGCTGCCCGCAACTGCGCTGAACGACAGCGGCCAGGCTTGCGGCATCGACTCCGTGAGGGCCCATGTCCTTGGATGCCTCGACAGGCAACTGTTCCCATTGGGCGCGGGCTCAAGCTCTCCGCTTGATGAAACGAAGCAGACCAAGGGATTTTGGGGCAGGAAGCGTCTGACCGTTCGAGAGCTACTCTTTATCGGCCATTTCCATGCCTGCCTCGGCGCGGCGGAAGAATATCTCTTTCGCCACTGACAGGGCCAGCGAGGATCACCGCGCCGCGCGAAAATGCTTGGAAAGCTTCAAGCCCTGCGCCTGGTAGTTCGAGCCGAGATCGGTGCCGTAGAGCGCCCGCGGACGCTTCAGCATGTGCTCGTAGACGAGACGGCCGACGATCTGGCCGTGGTCGAGGATGAAAGGCACTTCGTGGCTGCGCACTTCGAGCACCGCGCGGCTGCCGCTGCCGCCGGCGGCGGAGTGGCCGAAGCCCGGATCGAAGAAGCCGGCATAGTGGACGCGGAACTCGCCGACCAGCGGATCGAAGGGTGTCATCTCGGCGGCGTAGAGCGGCGGCACGTGCACCGCTTCGCGCGAGACCAGGATGTAGAACTCGTCAGGGTCGAGCACGATCTCGCCGGCGCCGCTCTTATAGATCGGCTCCCAGAAGTCGACGACGTCCTGCGCGGCGCGCTTGTCGACGTCGACCAGGCCGGTGTGGTGCTTGCCGCGATAGCCGACAAGCCCGTCCTTGTCGCCGTCGAGATCGATGGAGAGCGCGATGCCGCCGCCGGAAATGTTGGGCGGCTCGGTGGCGACCAGCATCTCGGTGCGGTGAAGGTCACGCAGCTCGCTTTCCGAAAGCACGGCATTGCCGATGCGGAAACGGATCTGCGACAGCCGCGAGCCGGCGCGCACGACAATCGGGAAGGTGCGCGGGCTGACTTCGAGATAGAGCGGCCCGTGATAACCAGCGGCGATCTTGTCGAACTCGTGGCCGCGATCGGTCATGACCCGCGTGAAGATGTCGAGGCGGCCGGTCGAGCTCTTCGGATTGGCCGAGGCCGAAACCTCGGCCGGTAATGCCAGGCTTTCCAGCAAAGGCACGATGTAGACGCAGCCGGTTTCCAGCACCGCGCCCCCGGTGAGGTCTATCTCGTGAAGCTTCAGCCGTTCGAGCTTGTCGGCGACCAGATGATCGGGACCCGGCAGGAAGGAGGCGCGCACGCGATAGGCCTTGTCGCCGAGCCTGAGATCGAGGCTGGCCGGCTGGATCTGGTTGGTGTCCAGCGCGCGCGGCGACTTAAGCGCGTTCGCCTTAAACAGCGCCGCGATGTCCTGATCCGGAAGAATGCCTGTCTGCCGCAAAGGCTGGCTCCGTTCACAAGGCCGGGCGAGGACCTTAGCAGGCTCTTGCCGCCCGGCTGGTACAAACCTCTTAATGAAGCCGGCAATTGACGCAAGCGCGACACGGGTCTAAAGGGTCGTTATCCCGTGGTGATTTGGCCGGTCGGCTTGCAGCCACGTTAAACAAGTCGCTAAAGGACCGTCGAGCCGCAAGGCTATATGGACCGGTTGCGACTTCGCGGCCGGTTTTTTTGTGTCTGGAAGCAGGGCTATGAGCACCAAGAAGCGGAACTGGAAACCTCAAACGGCACTCGTGCATGGCGGAACGCTGCGTTCGCAGTATGGCGAGACGGCCGAGGCGATGTATCTCACGCAGGGCTATGTCTACGAGACGGCGCAGGCGGCGGAAGCTCGCTTCAAGGGCGAGGAGCCTGGCTTCATCTATTCGCGCTACGCCAACCCGACCGTCGACATGTTCGAAAAGCGCATGTGCGCGCTGGAAGGGGCCGAGGACGCCCGCGCCACGGCCTCCGGCATGGCCGCCGTTTCCGCCGCCCTGCTCTGCAGCGTGAAAGCCGGCGACCACATCGTGGCGGCGCGGGCCCTGTTCGGTTCCTGTCGTTGGGTGGTGGAGACGCTGGCGCCGCGCTACGGCATCCAGTCGACGCTGATCGACGGCACCGATATCGCCAACTGGGAAAAGGCGGTTCGGCCGAACACCAAGCTGTTCTTCCTGGAAAGCCCGACCAATCCGACGCTGGAGGTGGTCGACATCGCCGCTGTCGCCAAGCTTGCCAATTCGATCGGCGCGCGCGTGATCGTCGACAATGTCTTCGCCACGCCGCTGCAGCAGAAGCCGCTGCAGCTCGGCGCCCATATCGTGGTCTATTCGGCGACCAAGCATATAGACGGCCAGGGCCGCTGCCTCGGCGGCGTCATCCTGTCGGACAAGAAATGGATCGACGAGAACCTGCACGACTATTTCCGCCACACCGGCCCCAGCCTGTCGCCCTTCAATGCCTGGACGCTGCTCAAAGGCCTGGAGACACTGCCGCTGCGCGTGCGCCAGCAGACGGAGAGCGCCGGCAAGATCGCCGATTTCCTGGCCGAACGGCCGGAGATCGCCCGTCTCATCTATCCGGGCCGCGCCGACCATCCGCAGGCTGATGTTGTCAAGAAGCAGATGTCGGGCGGCTCGACATTGATCTGCCTCGACGTCAAGGGCGGCAAGGAGGCGGCCTTCGCCTTCCAGAACGCGCTCGACATCGTGCTGATCTCGAACAATCTCGGCGACGCCAAGAGCCTGATCACCCATCCGGCGACGACGACGCACAAGAACCTGAGCGACGAGGCGCGGGCGGAACTCGGGATCGGGCCCGGCACGCTCAGGCTCTCCGTCGGCCTGGAGGACACCGACGATCTGCTGGAGGACATCGAGCAGGCGCTGAAGGCGGCCAAGTAGTCCTGTAGATACCGCCGAAGATCGACCGAGACCTTTCAGGCGATCTCCTCGAGCTCCGTCAGCTCGCGGGTGCGGATGGTCATGGCGTTGCCCCGCCATTCGACAGCGCCGCCGAACCAGGCGCGCGCCCAGATGGCGGGCAGCATGACGTCGCGCACGATCATCGCGGTGACGCTGCGCGGCGACAGGCACCAGCCCTTGGCCAAGGCCAGCAGGCATTCCGGCAGGTAGGCGATCGCCAGCACGCACAAGGCCGTGGTGGTAAGGCTGACGCCGGCGCCTGCCGCGGCGATCAGCGCCAGCAGCAGCGGCACCGCGGCGCCCGTCAGGATCTCCGGCGCGAAGAACAGCGGGAACGTGACCCGGCGCAGCCGCGCCCAGCGCGTCTGTCGCGACCACATCTCGGCGAAGCTGCGCTGTCCGAGCGGCTGCTCGAAAGGCGAGGCGACGAGATTGACGTTGAGACCCAGGCCGTTGACCAGCTTGGTGGCGGCGGCGTCCTCGGCGATTTCGGCGGCCAAGGCCTGGATGCCGCCATTGGCGTCCAGCGTCGGCTTGTTCCACAGCATGCTCTTGCCCTGGGCGAAGCCGAGGCCGAGCGCCTCGCCGGCATATTGCCAGCGCGCCTGCAGCGTGTTGAGGAAGGCGCATTCGACTTCGGCCCAAAAACCGTCCGGCCGCGAGCCGATCGGCGTCGAGCAGACAAGGCCGGTATCCGGACGCCATGCCGCCATCAGGTGCTGGACGTAGTCCTTCGGCATCAGCACATTGGAATCGGCGAGGATCACCCAATCGTGCCTGGCCGACTGCCAGCCCTTGACGCAGTTGTTAAGCTTGGGATTGGCGCTGACGCGGTCGTCACCGATCAGTAGCCGCGCCGGGACCTTGGGGTGGCGCGCGACCGCCGCGTCGATGAGCCTGACCACCGGGTCCTCGGCTTGCGCGACGCAGAAGATCAGCTCGTAGCGCGGCCAGTCGAGCGAGAAGGCGCGCTGCAGGGTCTCTTCGGTGAACGGCTCGACGCCGCGCGAGGGCACGATGATCGAGACCGGCGGCCGCGCGGTGGCGGGCGGCGCAATGACATGCCGCCGCCTCAGCCGCGACGAGGCGAGCAGGATGCTGGCGAGATTGGAGAGAAGAAGGGCTGACGAAGCCAGGCCGGCTGCGATAGTCAGTTCCATCGAGATCTGGTCACTCCCGATCGAGAGTTTCACCGTTTCACAGAAACGGCGAACCACTCTATCTCTTTGTTTTCACGCAATTCCGGACGGAAAACCGCTCACACTTTTCCTGGAATTGCTCCTGGCCTAACGCGGCCGTTTCATCAGTCGACAGAGCGCCCGAGTCGCCCGGCACGGTTTGTGCACACCAACATTGTCATGTGTCACTTAAATGACATTGTTTTTCGGCACGTGCACTACAACGCTGGCAGGCGGACTTCCGCTTTCGCGTAATAACCGCGACTTGTGACAAATGTTTCCCTGCAGCGGCAACCGGAGTAGCCCATGTATCGCGCCGTGACGCGCAATATCGAAGTGCTGGTCAGGCCCTTCTATCTGGAGGATAGATCCGATCCGTCGGAGAACCGCTATGTCTGGGGCTATCAGGTGACGATCGACAACCGCTCCGACGATTTCGTGCAGCTTTTGTCGCGCTACTGGCACATCACCGACGGCCAGGGCCGTGTCGAGGAGGTGCGCGGCGCAGGCGTCGTCGGCGACCAACCGGAGCTGAATCCCGGCGACAGCTATCAATACACCTCGGGCTGCCCGCTCTCGACGCCGTCGGGCATCATGGTCGGCCACTACACGATGCGCAACGGCCGAGGCGAGACGTTCGATATCGCTATTCCGGCATTTTCGCTCGACATGCCGGGGACAAGGCGGACGGTGAATTAAAGAACTTGAGTTCCTCGCCCCCGCAAAGCGGGGGAGAGGTGTCCCGGCGAAGCCGGGACGGAGGGGGGGCGACCTTCGTGACGCCAGATCCCAGCGGAGGGATTGGTGCGGAACCGGCCACGAGATATGCGCTCAGGCGTCTTCGGGCAGCGATTTACCAACTGCGCCAAAGACCCCTCTCCGTCCCGGCTTCGCCGGGCCACCTCTCCCCACTTCGTGGGGCGAGGAACCGGAGCTTTCTCACTCCACCGCGAACTCGGCCGGATCGAAGTCGTATTGCGTCGAGCAGAACTCGCAGGCGACGTGGATGCCGCCCTCCTCGGTCGAGTCCTTGATCTCCTCAGCCGAGAAGCCCTGGAGAATGCCGTGGATCTTCTCGCGCGAGCAAGAGCACTGGTCGTCGACCGGCACGCCACGGAAGACGCGCACGCCGTGCTCGTGGAACAGCCGGTAGAGCAGCCGCTCGGCGCCCACAGTCGGGTCGATCAGTTCCGTCGGCTCGATGGTGCCGAGCAGCGCCAGCAATTCCTGCCAGGAATTGTCGGCCGGGTGGTCCGTCAACTCGCGGTCGTCGCCGTCGCCGCCCGAAATATCGGGAATGCGCATGCGCTCCGGCGCCTGCGGCAGGAACTGCGCCAGGATGCCGCCCGCCCGCCACTGCTCGCGTGCGCCACCCGGGCCGGGCGTGACCAGCTTGGCGACCGACATCTTGATATCGGTCGGGATCTGCTCCGACTGGCGGAAATAGGTGCGCGCGGCATCCTCCAGCGAGGTGCCGTCGAGTTGGACGATGCCCTGATAGCGCTGCGTGTGCGCGCCCTGGTCGATGGTCAAAGCCAGCACGCCGTTGCCGAGCAGCGCCTGCTGCGAGGTCTCGCCGGCGGCGATCAGGGCCTGCAGCCGGTCGGCGTCGAAGCGCGCATAGGCGCGCAGCGCATTCGGCGTGGTGAAATCAGCCACCAACATATCGACCGGCCCGTCGGTGCGGGTCTGCAGGATGAACTTGCCTTCGAATTTCAGCGAAGTGCCGAGCAGCACGGTGAGCACACAGGCTTCCGCCAGCAGGCGGGCGACCGGCTCGGGATAATTGTGGCGGCTCAAAATAGCGTCGAGCATCGGCCCGAGCTGCACGGTGCGGCCGCGCACATCGAGCGGCGCGACCTCGTAAGGCACGACGTGGTCGTCGCCGGCGAAGCCGAATTCACCGAGTTGGGGTTTGTGCTCAGCCAAGGTCTGGGTTTCCAACATGACAAAACTCCGGGGCGCAGCCATGCAACCCGATGAGCCGCATGCGTCGAAGCGCGTTCAATTTACGTGATGGCCCGCAGATAGGCATCACATATCCCCGGATCAAGTCGATCCCGATCGGGCCGGAAGCGGGCAGGTCCGCCCTTCTCAAGCGCCCAGGCACCAGGCCAGCACCGCCTTCTGGGCGTGCAGCCGGTTCTCGGCCTCGTCGAACACCACCGAATTCGGCCCGTCGATCACATCGTCGGTGACCTCTTCGCCGCGATGCGCCGGCAGGCAGTGCATGAACAACGCATCGGGCTTGGCCTTGGCCATAAGCGCCGCGTTGACCTGATAGGGCAGGAAGACGTTGTGACCGCGAGCGCGGTGCTCCTGGCCCATCGAGACCCAGCTGTCGGTGACGACGCAATCGGCCTGGTCGACGGCTTCCTCGGCCGATTTGGAAAAACGGACCTTGCCGCCATTGGCTTTCGACCAGTCGACATATTTCTCGAAAGGCTCGCTGCCTTCCGGCACCGCGACATTCAAGTTGAAACGGAATCGCGCCGAGGCTTCGAGCAGCGAGTGCAGCACATTGTTGCCGTCGCCGGTCCAGGCAAATGTCTTGCCGGCCACCGGACCGCGATGCTCCTCGAAGGTCATGATGTCGGCCATGATCTGGCAAGGATGCGTGTCGTCGGTCAGCCCATTGATGACCGGAACCGTGGCGTTCTCGGTCAGCTCGATCATCCGGTCATGCGAGGTGGTGCGGATCATGATGGCGTCGACATAACGCGACAGCACTTTTGCCGTGTCGGCGATGGTCTCGGAGCGTCCGAGCTGCATCTCGGTGCCGGTCAGCATGATCGTCTCGCCGCCGAGCTGACGCATGCCGACATCGAAGGACACGCGCGTGCGCGTCGACGGCTTGTCGAAGATCATCGCCAGCACCTTGCCATCGAGCGGTTTGGAGCGCTCGCCCGCCTTGAGCCTGGTCTTTCGCGCCATCGCGTCGTCCAGCATGATGCGCAGGTCGCCCGCCGAAACGGCGGATAGATCGGTGAAGTGGCGGACGCTCATCGGCAGGTTCCAGAACTTATTTCGCGGCTTCGGCCGCTATCGCGTCGGTCAGGCCCTTGGCGCCGCCACGGATGCGCTTCAGCGCCTCGCCGATCTCCTCGTCGGTGACGGTGAGCGGCGGCAGGAGGCGGATCACGTTGTCGCCCGCCGGCACGGCAAGCAGGTGCTGGTCGCGCAGCGCCATGTTCACCTTGGTGTTGGGCATGGCGCATTTCAGGCCAAGCATCAGGCCGGTTCCCCTGATGCCCTCGATGACATCGGGAAATTCATCCGCGACCGAGGCCAGACCTTGCTTCAACAACAGCGCCTTGCGCTGCACGTCCTCGAGGAAGCCGTCGGCCAGCACCACGTCGAGCACGGCATTGCCGACCGCCATCGCCAGCGGATTGCCGCCGAAGGTGGTGCCGTGCACGCCGGCGGTCATGCCGGTCGCCGCCTCGTCCGTGGCAAGGCAGGCGCCCATCGGGAAGCCGCCGCCGATGCCCTTGGCGATCGCCATCAGGTCGGGCGTGACGCCGGCCCATTCATGCGCGAACAGCTTGCCCGTGCGGCCGATGCCGCACTGGACCTCGTCGAAGATCAAAAGCAGGCCGTGCTGGTCGCAGAGCTGCCGCAGCCGTTTCAAGGACTGCGTCGGCACCGGGCGTATGCCCCCCTCGCCCTGCACGGGCTCGATCAGGATGGCCGCGGTCTCGGCCGTGATCGCCTTTTCCGCGGCATCGATGTCGTCGAATGCAACCTGGTCGAAACCTTCGACCTTGGGCCCGAAGCCCTCGAGATATTTGTACTGGCCGCCGGCGGCGATCGTCGCCAGCGTGCGGCCATGGAAGGCACCTTCGAAGGTGATGATGCGAAAACGCTCGGGATGGCCCTTGACGAACTGATAGCGCCTGGCCGTCTTGATGGCGCATTCCAGCGCCTCGGCGCCCGAATTGGTGAAGAACACCTTGTCGGCAAAGGTGGCATCGACCAGCCGCTCGCCCAGCCGGCGCTGTTCCGGGATCTCGTAGAGATTGGAGACGTGCCAAAGCTTGGCGGCCTGTTCGGTGAGCGCCGCGACCAGATGCGGATGGCTGTGGCCCAGCGAATTCACCGCGATGCCGCCAGCGAAGTCGAGATATCGCTCGCCCTTGTCGGTGACCAGCCAGGTCCCCTCCCCACGGTCGAAAGCCAGGGGTGCGCGGGCGAAGGTCTCGTAAAGCGCCGAACCGCTCATTATATGCGTCTCCGGAACCGGAAATCAAAAAAGCCGCCAATGCGGCGGCCTTTGCGGCTTATCATGTTTTTCGGCCATGAAGTCAACGAAAACGTCACGCAGAAGCGCGTGGCAAGCCCTGACGCCACGCCGGCTCATGAGCAGGCCGGCAAGTTGGGGAAAACCGTAAAAACCGAATCGGTGTTGCCTTTGGGACTCTTGTCACCGAGTCAGCGCATAAGGTATTTGTAGTCGAGAAATAACTATATTTCGTGCGGCGGACCTAAATCACCCGGTACATGTGGTGTCGTTTGCCCGGCGAGAGCCGGCTCGGGAAAGGATTCTGGCCGCCGCACGCATTAGCAGGAGCGCGGTCTCATGAACTGGACTGACGAGCGGGTAGAACTTCTCAGGAAATTGTGGTCGGAGGGTCTGAGCGCAAGCCAGATTGCCGCACAGCTTGGCGGAGTGAGCCGCAATGCCGTCATCGGCAAGGTGCATCGCCTGAAGCTGTCGGGCCGCGGCCGCGCGACGGCTGCCCCGGCACGCCAGAAGAAGGTGACGCAAGGCGCCTCGATGCAGAAGTCGGTGGCTCGCGCCGCGAGCCCGGCGCGCCATGTGACCGCCACCATCGGCGCCACCGCGCTGCAAGTGCAGTTCGACGCCGAGCCGGTCGCTCGCCACTACATCCGTCCGGTCGAGAACGTCGTGGTGCCGATCTCGCGCAACCTGCAGCTCGTCGAGCTGACCGAACGCACCTGCAAATGGCCGAACGGCGACCCGCTCTCGGAAGACTTCAGCTTCTGCGGCAACGACGCCGCCGAGACGGGACCGTATTGCAAGTATCATTCCCGGGTTGCGTTCCAGCCGGCGGCGGAACGGCGCCGCGCTCGCTGAATAGCGAATAGCGAATAGCGAATAGCGAATAGCGAATAGCGAATAGAACGGCTTGGCTTCTGTGATAGGGAGCAAGCCGTTTTTTCGTCGTTCCCTACTCGCTACTCCCTATTCGCTATTCGCTATTCACTTTTCACAGCCATCCGTTCTTCTTGAACCGCCAATACAGGAACGAGCAGATCGAGGCCATCACCAGCAGGATGACGGGATAGCCATATTCCATCTTTAGTTCCGGCATGTCGGAGAAGTTCATGCCGTAGATGCCGGCGAAGGCCGTCGGCACCGCCAGGATGGCGGCCCAGGAGGCGAGCTTCTTGGAGATCGCGGTTTCCTGGCTCTGTCCGACCAGAAGACTGGCTTCGAAAGCGAAGGCCAGAACCTCGCGCAGGGAGTCGATCTTTTCCTGCACGGTGCGGATGTGGTCGGTCACGTCGCGAAACAGCGGATGCATGGCGGCATGGATCTGCGGCAGGTCGGCGCTGGTCAGCCGGCGGCAGACCTCGACCAGCGGCAAGGCCGCATTGCGCAGCCGCAGCAGATCGCGGCGCAGCATGTAGAGGCGCTCGATTTCGGAACCAGTCATCGGCTTCAGAAGTACCTTGTCCTCGATCGCCTCGACCTCGTCCTCGATCTGCTCCAGCACCGGCATGTAGTTGTCGACGATGAAATCGAGGATGGCGTAGAGGACGAAGTCCTCGCCCTTGGCCAGGGAATGCGGGCAGCTTTCCCAATGCTGGCGCACGGCGGCGTAGGAGGTCGACGGACCGTGCCGGACGCTGACAATGTAGCCGGTGCCGACGAACAGATGCGTCTCGCCGAAGGTGACGCGGCCGTCGATCAATTGCGCGGTGCGGGCGACGATGAAGAGGGCGTCGCCATACTGCTCGATCTTCGGGCGCGCATGTGGATGCTCGGCGTCCTCGATCGCGAGGTCATGCAGGTGGAATTGCGCCTGCACCCTGAGCAGAAGGTTGCGGTCGGGCTCGAGCAGGCCGATCCAGACGACATGGCCGGGTTTGGCCGCCCATTCACCCGCCTGTTCGATGGCGATGTCGGCGACGCGCTTGCCGCTCAAATAGACGCTTGACGCTATGATGCCCGACGTTGGGGCCGGGGTCAGGTTTCGAACTTGTTCCATCGCAAACCTCCCGAGACTGCGACTGACAAAATCGCTCTGCCTGGAAGAGCTTAGCCTAAATCAGAAAACCGTTCGAGGGGCGCCCGTTCACTTAGCCGGCACCGTGCCGGGCAGCACCACCTTGTCGGTCTTGTCGCCCTTCGGCCGGTCGGCGGGCATCTGGTCGCCGGTGACGATGTAGTAGATGGTCTCGGCGATGTTGGTCGCATGGTCGCCGATGCGCTCGATATTCTTGGCGCAGAACAGAAGATGCGTGCAGGGCGTGATGTTGCGCGGATCCTCCATCATGTAGGTTAAAAGCTCGCGGAACAGCGAGGTGTACATGGCGTCGATCTGGTCGTCCCGGTCGCGCACGAAGCCGATCCTCTCGACCGAGCGCGAGGCGTAGACGTCGAGCACTTCCTTGAGCTGCGTCAGCGCCAGGTTGGCAAGCGCCTCGATACCGCGGAAAAGGCTGTTCGGTTGGCGGCCGTCGACCGAGGCCACGCGCTTGGCGACGTTCTTGCCAAGATCGCCGACACGCTCGATATCGGCCGAAATGCGGATCGCGCCGACGATCTCACGCAAATCCGTCGCCATCGGCTGGCGCCTGGCGATGATGATGATGGCCTTGTCGTCGATCTCGCGCTGTCCCTCGTCGAGGACGATGTCGTCCTGGATGACCTTCTGGGCAAGGCCATGGTCGACATTGACAAGGGCCGCGACAGCCTGCTCGACCATGCGCTCGGCATGGCCGCCCATCGCCGCAATGCGCTTGGACAGGAATTTCAGCTCTTCATCATAGGCACTGACAGTATGGACGGACTGCATCGATATGCCTTCCCGGTTTGTGCCGGCTGGTGCGTTCCCTCAATCTGTCGCTGATACGCGAACCGCATGACAGAAAGAAGAAAATCTCGGTTGGCAACCGGTACACGATCAGCGAGCCGGCAAATGAACCGTGAACGCCGCACCCTTGCCGACTTCCGACTTGATCGACAATCTTGCGTTATGACGGGTCAATATATGCTTGACGATCGAAAGGCCAAGCCCGGTGCCTTTCTGGGTGCGGCTGTTTTCGACATCGACGCGGTAGAAGCGCTCGGTTATGCGCGGGATGTGTTCTTCGGCGATGCCCGGGCCGTAGTCTCTTATGGTGACGTCGATGCCTGGGTCCTGACCGTCCTCGACGCGTGCCATGGAGACGGTCACGCGTCCGCCTGACTGGCCGTATTTGCAGGCATTCTCCATGAGATTTTCGAAAACCTGGAAGAGTTCGTCGCGGTCGCCGGGGACGGAAACCGGGCCATCGATGAAGTCCCGCTCGATGACGATGCCGTTTTCCGCGGCCAGCGGTCCGAGCGAATCGATGACGCTATCGATCGTCTGGCGAAGGTCGACCTCCGTGCCCGGCCGCAGATAAGGCTTCATCTCCAGCCGCGACAGCGAGAGCAGATCATCGATCAGACGGGCCATGCGTCCCGTCTGGTTCTGCATGATCTGCAGGAACTGGTCGCGCGCCGCCGGATCGTTGCGGGCCGGCCCGCGCAGCGTCTCGATGAAACCGGCGATCGAGGCGAGCGGCGTGCGCAATTCATGGCTGGCATTGGCGATGAAGTCGGCCCGCATGCGATCGATGCGGCGTGTCTCGCTCTGATCCTTGAACACCAGCACATAAAGGCCTGTGGCATGGCCGACCGTTGACGCGCTGACCCGGTATGTCCGCTCCACCGGGAGCTTTTCGGTGTAGTCGACCACATCGGCGGCGACCTCGCCCGACAGGATGCCGTCCAGCAGCGCCTGCATTTCCGGCGCGCGAAACTTCAACGCCAGCGACATGCCCGGCGCCAGGCCGCCGAAGGCCGCGAAGGCGGCGGCGTTGGCGTGGACCATCGTGGCGGAATGGTCGAAGATGATCAGCGGGTCGGCGACAGCCGCCGCCAGATATTCGCCGGACAGCCGCTGCAGTCCGCTGGCCTCGATCGCCGCGCCTGAATCTGCCGATCGGCGTTCGGCATCGACAGGCAGCATCGCGGCAGCCGCCAGCGCCACTAAGGCCAGGACCGGCACGTAAACGGACGCGCCGGCGAAGCTATAGACGGCAAGGACCGCGACAATGCCCGCGCCAAGCAGCCAGCGATTGCGCCACAACCGCGCCGCCAGGGCTTGTCCCTTACTGTCCTGCCCCGCGCCTGTCTCAGCCATAGGCCCGCGCCACCCCGCATCCCGTCGACCGGTCAGCAGTCTGCCGGACCGGCCTGGCGCATGGCCTGAAAATCAGGATCGATTTTCGCGAAGGTTCATGCGCAAAATCAACATGCTACAGCGTCTTTGCGCCTGGAGGCGCTTTGCTGCACAGGCTCCATAGCATGAGTCCGCAAACTGGAAAGGTTCGTCTGGATGAAAAAAGCCAAGCAAACGGCTGAAGCGGTGCCGGCCACGGCACCGATCAAGATCAAGATCGGCGGCAAGGAGCGCGAGTTCGACATCGACAATCCGGTGCTGCCGGACTGGATCGAGGACAACAAGCTGACTGCCGGCGGCTATCCTTACGACAAGAAGATGAAAGGCGAGGACTACGAAAAGGAACTCGAGCGGCTGCAGATCGAACTGGTCAAGGCGCAGGCCTGGCTGCAGGCGGCCGGGAAGCGGGTGATGGCGCTGTTCGAAGGCAGAGACGCGGCCGGCAAGGGCGGCACGATCTTCGTGGTGCGGCAATATATGAACCCGCGCACAGCGCGCAACGTCGCGCTGACCAAGCCGACGCCGACCGAGGCCGGACAATGGTACTACCAGCGCTATGTCGACCATTTCCCGACAGCCGGAGAATTCGTGACCTTCGACCGCTCCTGGTACAACCGGGCCGGCGTCGAGCCGGTCATGGGCTTCTGCACGCCGGAGCAGCACGAGAAATTCCTCGACGAGACGCCGCATTTCGAACGGATGATCTGCAACGAAGGCATCCACTTCTTCAAATTCTGGCTGAATATCGGCCGCGAAACGCAGCTGGAGCGGTTTCATGACCGCCGCTGGTCGCCGCTGAAGAACTGGAAGTTCTCACCGATGGACGTCGCAGGTATCAGCAAATGGGACGACTACACCAAGGCGCGCGACCAGATGATCGAGCGCACGCACAAGGAATTCTCGCCCTGGATCATCGTGCGGGCCAACGACAAGCGCCGCGCCCGGCTTGCGGTGATCCAGCGCATCCTGCTGTCGCTGCCCTATGACGGCCGCGACCTCGATGCCGTCGGCAAGCCCGACAAGAAGATCATCGGCGAAGGGCCTGCCTTCCTGAAGGACTAAATCAATTCCGTAAGTTACAGCGCCGCGCGGCTTTTGGCTCGCGCGGCGCTGAGACTTGCATGCCGGCCGCTCAGGCGGCCAGACGAGCGATCCGCTGCAGCCGCTTCAGCGTGGTGTCATCCTGAAGCGCCTGCTGGAACAGCGTGATCTCGTGGTCGATACGATCGCACAACACCGCCGTATCGCCCTTGAGAAGGCTCCGCGTCTGCAGCAATGCCGCCACCGGCTTCTTGGCGAGTTGTTTCGCCCTCGCCAGCGTTGCTTCCTCGGCGCTGCCTTGCGTCACGATCTCGCCGACAAGGCCGAGCGCCTTGGCATCCTCGACGCCGAGCGTGTCGCCCAGACAGAAGAAGCGGAAGGCACCGGCATAGCCGAGCTTCTGGGGCGCCAGGATGCTGGTCGCCGCGTCGGGCACCAGGCCGAAATCGACGAACGGCACCCTGAAGGTGCTGCCCTTCGAAGCGATCACCATATCGCAGTGGAACAGGATGGTGCAGCCGACGCCGACCGCATCGCCGTCGACACAGGCAAGCACCGGCTTGGGGAAAGTCGCCAGCATGCGGAACATGTCGGTGACGGCGGCGATCAGTTCCCGGTGCTTGGTGGCATCGAGGAATTCCGAGAAATCGCCGCCAAGGCAGAAACAGCCGGCAAGGCCACGCAGCATGACGACACGGACCTCGTCATTGACGGCCGCCTCGTGGAAGGTCCTGGCAAGGCTCGCATAGGCATGCCGATCTAGCACCGGCCGGCCGTCGTGCGAGGACACGGTGACGACCAGCGTATGGCCGCGCAGTTCCGGTTCGGGATGGAAGCTCATGACCACCTCCCCGCTCACGACGCCTGCTTCAGGCCGAGCAGGCCGGGATAGCCCCGGTTCAGCACCGGCAGGAAGTGGTTGCGGCGCTGGCGCACGATATCGAGCGTATGCTCGGTGAAAGTGAGCAAGGTCGCCACCACCTGCTGGTTGCCATAGGTGCGCTGGTAGCCGAGCGGCTTTGCCAGGAAGTGCAGTTGCAGCGCCCTGAGCACCCACATCGGCTCGAACTCGATGATGACCTGGTTGACGTTGCGCTTCAGTCCCCATTCGACGAAGCCGGCGATCAGTTCGGTGCCGACCGTCGAGACGCCGCGCTTGCCGTCACGAAAACCCGGAGCCACCGCGTAGCGGGTGAGTTCCCAGACATTCGGTCCCGAGGGGGACTGCCCCTCGCAGAGATCGGACAGCACGTCCGTCAGAAGATGCGGTCGAGTGGTCGGCAGCATGCGTTGGTAGCCTGCCAGTTCACCGTTGCGGATGACGAGGTGATGCTCGGCCTCGTCATGGTCGAACTGATCTATCTCGAGCTGGTCGGGACGGGCGAGATCGGTCCATCCCATTTCCTCGACGAAGATCTTGTGGCGCAGGCGATGCACGGCCTCCCAAAGGTCGGGGCGTTCCATCAATTCCTGAGTGGTAAGGGCGAAAAGCATTAGCCGTCTCCTGGGCTTAAGAGGATGATACGGCCGGGCTTTCCCGAAAATATTACGCGAACGCGTAGGCAAGAATTTTAGGCCAGCACGGCCGACTTGGCTAATATAGCCACGCCTAATGGCCTCCGCGACTGTCCGCACGCGGTTGGGGATGCCCAGTTTGATTTGGCGTTAAGAAATCATTAGCCCTCTCCCAAGAGGGAGATTCGGCTGCGCTTTTCTGAAAATATCACGCGATCGCGTAGGCTGAAATTTCTAGGTCGGCACGGCCGACCTAGCTAATATAGCCACGCCTAATCGCCTCCGCGACCGCCTGCACCCGGTTGGCTGCGCCGAGTTTGCTCTTGGCGTTAAGAAGATGTTTCTCGGAAGTGTGTTCCGAGATGCCTAAAATTTGAGATATCTCCCATTCGGACTTGCCAACGGCCGCCCATTGCAGGCATTCCCGCTCACGTGCCGTCAATTCTATATGATCGACGAGCTTGTCGGCCTTGGTATGCAGTTGCATGGCGCGGCCGATCGCATAGGTCGACGCCAGCGACACCATTCCGAATTCGGCATCCGACAATTCAACGGATTCGCCACCCAGCGAGACCATGACGATCTGGCCGTCGAGCGTCACCAACGGAAACGCAAGTCCGTCGCGCAGCTTGAACTGGCGGGCGTCGCCCATGACCTCGTCGCTGCTCTTGTCGATCACGGCGTTCTTGGATGCGTCCCGCCATTGGAACGGCGCCTGAAGCTGCTTCATGTGGCTGACGACGGGATCGTGGTCGACATAGTTGCGCGCCACGTAGCGCTCCAGCCATTCGCCGGGCCAATCGCAAAGCATCACATGCTGTTTCTGCCGGCCGCGTGGCGTGCCGGGCTGCGGCACGGTTCCCGCCATCAGGGCGGTCAGGCCGAAATTCGAAGTGACGCCCAGCAGCCTCTCGCAAACCGCCGCCGCGGTGCCAGCATTCTGCAACTGGTCTATATATTCCAGAGTTCTGTCAAACAGGCCCATCGCAACATCTACCCCATGTTGCTTCTGCTTTTTCGTTACCGATAGTAGACGCTCGAACACTCCTTCGCCATCAACCACGGGTCGCAATGGTCTCCGCAAAGCCGGTGGCTTCCCCCTTCCGGCGCGCAGGTTCATTTGCAACGAGCTGAACCATACGCTGAATTTAGCCGCTTGAAATCAAAAACCGTTGTGCCTGCATCATTTTCGTACGAAAAGCCTCCGAACGGGGACGAGGTCGGAGCCATATCGTGATCTTGCGGTGGATAACTCTGGTCCTGATATCCGCACTTGCCGGCATATTGCCCTTTGCCGGCGCGACTCAAGGCGCGGAGCCGCAGGTGCCGGTGCTGTGGGATGCCAAGGAGCGGTTGCCGAAACCCGATCTCTCCGCGTTGCCGCGACTCAGATTCCTCACGACCACCGATTTTCCACCCTTCAACTTCCTCGACGGCTCGGGCCGCCTGTCCGGTTTCCACATCGATCTGGCGCGGGCGATCTGCGCCGAACTGGACGTCGTCGAGAAATGCCAGGTCCAGGCCCTGCCGTGGAACGAGTTGGAGGATGCCCTGCAGAAAGGCGAAGGCGAGGCAATTATCGCCGGCATCGCCGCGACGGCGGACAGCCGCGAGAAATATGCCTTCTCGCGCTCCTATATGCAGTTCCCTGCGCGCTTCATCATGCCGAAGGCGAAAGCCTTCGCCGAGCCGATCCTCGACAAGCTGCGCAGCAAGCGGGTCGGCGTCGTCGCCGGCTCGGCGCATGAGAAAATGCTGCGCGATTACTTCAACACCGTGCAGGTGGTGACCTTCGACACACCGGAAGACCTTTATGCCGGCCTCAAGGCAGGCAAGATCGACGCCGCCTTCGGCGACGGTATGCGCTTCGCCTTCTGGCTGGGCGGCTCCGACGCGGCCGGCTGTTGTCGCTTTGCTGGCGGTCCGTATCTGGCGCCGGAGTATCTGGGCTCGGGCATGGCGATCGCCACCAGGGCGGGCGATCCCGCGCTGGCCGGCGCCTTCGACTATGCGCTGCAGGAAATCTCGATCAAGGGCACCTTCGCCGAGTTCTATCTGCGCTATTTCCCGGTGAGCTTCTTCTGAAGGTCGCGCCAACGCTAAGTCAGCGTGCGTAGGCGCGCCTTGGTCGCTCGCGCAATCGCAGCCACGGTCAGCGTGTCGAGGTCGAGCTTGAGGCGGATCAGTTGCAGGACGCGCACCTCCTCCATGCGCATTTCAAGATCGACGGCGGCGACCTCGAAGGCGGCGGCGTAAGCGGTGTCGCGCAGCCGCTCGGGCAGGGCTTCGGCAACGCGCGCCAGCACGCCTTCCAGCCCGCCCTTCTCTTGCAGCGCCTTCTGGCAGGCCTGCGCCACTGGAACCAGCCTGTCCTGGTTGAAATCGACGAACACCGGCCAGGAACGAATGACGTCGCCGATCCGCGCCAGTTCGACGTCGGTCATGTCGCGATCGGAAGCCGAGGTGATGACCATCAGGTAGATCAAGGCTTCGTGCGTCGTCAGCGAAGGCATTCAAAACTCCTTGAGTGTGCGGCTCGAACGTAGGAGCGCAATTGTGGCGCCGCAAGGAAAACCGCCGCAAATCGTTGACGCTCCGGCCTGTCGCGCCTAGAGACCGGTCGACAAATCTTATCCGCCGCAAAGACGGCCATGACTGGAACTTTGACATGACGGGATCAAACATCATCGATCTCACGCCCGAGATGCTTGCCGCGGCCGCCGAGAGCAAGGCCTGGCCGTTCGAGGAAGCTAAGAAAATCATCGCCCGTTACAAGGGCAAGGATTTCCCGGAAACCGTGCTGTTCGAGACCGGCTACGGCCCGTCCGGCCTGCCGCATATCGGCACCTTCGGCGAGGTGGCGCGCACGACCATGGTGCGGCATGCCTTCCGCGTGCTGACGCAGGACAAGGTCAAGACCAAGCTTCTGTGCTTTTCCGACGACATGGACGGCATGCGCAAGATTCCGGAGAACGTGCCGGATCGCGCGGCGCTCGAGCCCTACCTGCACATGCCGCTGACCTCAGTGCCCAATCCGTTCGGCGGCGATTATGCGAGCTTTGCCGACCACAACAACGCGATGTTGTGCCGCTTCCTCGACACGTTCGGCTTCGACTACGAGTTCGCCAGCGCGACGCAGTACTACAAGGCCGGCCGCTTCGACGAGGTGCTGCTGCGCGCCGCGGAGCGCTATGACGAGATCATGGCCGTGATGCTGCCGACGCTCGGACCGGAGCGCCAGGCGACCTACAGCCCGTTCCTGCCGATCTCGCCGAAGAGCGGCCGCGTGCTCTACGTGCCGATGATCAATGTCGACGCCAAGGCCGGCACCATCACCTTCGACGACGAAGGCACCGAAACCACGCTGCCTGTCACCGGCGGCCATGTGAAGCTGCAGTGGAAGCCGGATTTCGGCATGCGCTGGGCGGCACTCGGCGTCGATTTCGAGATGTTCGGCAAGGACCACCAGACCAATGCGGCGATCTACGACCGCATCTGCAACATCCTCGGCGGGCGCGCGCCGGAGCATTTCGTCTACGAGCTGTTCCTCGACGAGGAAGGCCAGAAGATCTCCAAGTCGAAAGGCAATGGGCTCACCATCGACGAATGGCTGACCTACGCGCCGACCGAGAGCCTCGGCCTCTATATGTACCAGCGGCCCCGGCAGGCGAAGAAGCTCTATTTCGACGTCATCCCGAAGGCGGTGGACGAATATTACGCCTTCCTTGGCGCCTATCCGCGCCAGGACTGGAAGGAGCGGCTGGGCAATCCGGTCTGGCACATGCATGACGGCAACCCGCCGGCCATCGACCTGCCGGTGCCCTTCGCGCTGCTGCTCAACCTGGTGAGCGCTTCCAACGCACATGACAAGTCGGTGCTGTGGGGCTTCATCTCGCGGCATGCGCCGGGCGTGACGCCGAAGACGCATCCGGAGCTCGATCGGCTGACCGGCTACGCGATCCGCTATTTCGACGACTTCGTGAAGCCGACCAAGGTTTTCCGCGCCGCCGACGAGGTGGAGCGCGAGGCGCTGGCGAAGCTTTCCGATGCGCTCGGCGCGCTGCCTCAGGGCGCCGACGGCGAAGCGATCCAGAATGCCGCGCTCAATGTGGCGCGCAAGATCGAGCGCTACCAGGACCATTCGAAGCGGAGCCCGGAAGGCGGACCCGGCGTGTCCGTCGCCTTCTTCCAGATGATCTACCAGGTGCTGATCGGCCAGGAACGCGGCCCGCGCTTCGGATCCTTTGCCGCGCTCTACGGCATTGCCGAGACGCGCGCGCTCATTGAGCGGGCGCTGGCTGGTCAGTTGGCGGCGTAACGGCGCCGCCATCGGCCGGCAGGATCGAATCCGGCGCCACCAGCGCCGGGCCCGAGACGGCCGGCACCGCCGGCAGGCCGTCAAGCTTCGGCGCCGGGCCGAAAATACCCTTCCTGGCAGTGCGGGCCTTGTTCTCGGCCTCGACATAGGGGCCGCCTTGCGCGGCGCGCGCCCAGCCGTTCTCGACCAGCCACTGGCCGATGTCCTGGTTGCCGATATGGCATTCGGCGGAAATGGTGTCGCGGCCGCCCTCCGGCGGCAGCGCGCAGGCGACCGCACGGCCGCGCAGGAAGGCGCGGAAGGCAGTCCTGGCGCGCGCGCCGCAGGCCCAGGTCTGGCCCTCGTCGCTGCAGGTTTCGTCCGCCTTGACAGCGTCCACGCCGGACACCGCGACCGCATAGCCCTTCGCCTCGATCAGCCCGGCGGCGGTGGCGACCGGCTGGAACAATTTGGTGCCGTTCCAGTCGCCCGGCATCTTCGTTTTGGGCGGCTTGGGCGGCCCGGCCAGCGCCAGATCGCTGAGTGGCGCCCGGGGCTCGACCCGCTCGAGTTCCTGGTCCGACAGCTCCGGCGGCGCCACGACGTCGGGATCGATGGCCCTCGAGTGAACAACGGGGTTCGGTGCCTGCGGAGCGGCTGGCGCCGGAATGGCCGAGGTCATGGGCTCTTCCGGGGGCGTATCCGCGCCGGAAGCGGAGAGCGTATCGTTGCCGTCGGTGGGGAGCGCATCGGCGATGGGATCGATCTGATCGACCGTGATGACGCTCTCATGCCCCTTGACCACGCGGCCGCCTGCCACGACGAGCGCGGCCATCACCGGAACCGCCAGAACCGTCAGGATGATCTGAAGAAGGCGCAACAGCCCGGACCTACTGGCTCGCCCAGACGATGCGCGCCACCCATTCGATTTCGCGCGTCGGGATGTCACGATCCGGGTGGGCGGGGTTGAGCGAAACCAGCACGATCGATTTCACCGTTTGCCGGTCGAGCACCTTGGCCATCACCTCCCCGGCGGTGGTCTTTACGACGACGCGATCGCCCTTGCGCGTCGGCGCGCCTGGCTCGACGATCAGCACATCGCCATTGCGGTAGAGCGGCAGCATGGAATCGCCCTGCACCTGCAGCGCGTAGGATGTCTCGGTCGCCCGCGCCGGAAGCTCGACCAGATCCCAGCCCTGCCCCGCCGGATAGCCGGCATCGTCGAAGAAGCCTCCCGCCCCGGCCTGGGCGAAGCCAAGCAGAGGAACGGCGCTGCGGTGTTGGGCCACCGACGCGGCGCCGCACCCTTCGACAAGTCCAGTGAATTCCTCGAGCGAAGCGCCGGTGGCCTCGATGATCTTGGCCAGCGACTCGGTCGAGGGCCAGCGCGGCCGGCCGTCGGAAGACAGGCGCTTCGACTTGTTGAAGGCTGTCGAATCGAGGCCCGCGCGCCGCGCAAGGCCGGAAGCCGACAGCGAATAGCGCTCGGCGAGAGCGTCGATTGCGGCCCATACGCGGTCGTGTGAGAGCACGCGCGCTCTCCTTCAAAACAGGAAAAAATGCCTCAGCTCTGTCTAACGCGCGACTATCTGATTGTCCACTGGCGAAGGGTCGGATCGCCTACGATCGGACCTGCTTCGCCTGCTCGCGCAAATTCCGGTGCGAAAGCATGAAAGCCCGCTCGGCGTCGGTCGGCGGGCGTGGACTGGCGGCGTGGCCGAGCGCCGCGACGACCTCGTCTATGTCGAGGAAGCGGCGTCCGCCGCGGTCATAGACGCCACCCGTGGTCAGGATCAGCGCCGCGGTCTCGCCGCCATCGAGGACGAAACGATGCCTGCCGACGACGGACGTACCTTCCCAGGTCTCGATCGACGAGACCACCTCGAAGCGGTGCCACAGCTTGATCTCGCGCACATAGGCCACCTGCAGGCCGCCGATCATCGGCGCCCAGCCCTTCTTGCGCGCCAGCGCGATGAGGCCGACGCGCAGGAATATGTCGATGCGGCCGAGATCGGCCAGCATCATGTAGCGCGCATTGTTGAGATGCAGGTTGAAATCGACGTCGATCGGCAGGCATCGAAAGGCGAGCCGGCTTTCCTCGCCGACCCGATAGGGACCACGGCTCGACGCCGTGGCCATGGTGCGTGCCATTCGCCCCCAGACATACATCCCGGTTCGTCAGGCCGCTTCTCTGACCTCACCCTTCTGATAAGGATCGAAGCGCTGGTAGAAGGTCTCGCCCTTCTCAGCCATATCGAGCAGCAGCTTCGGCGCCTTGAACTCGGCGCCATATTTCTTCTGCAGGCCCTTGGCGATCTTGACGAAACGCTTGGCGCCGATGCCGTCGACATAGGACAGGGCGCCGCCGGTGAAGGGCGCGAAACCGAAGGCGAGGATCGAGCCGACATCCGCTTCGCGCGGGTCGGTGACGATGCCTTCCTCCATCACGCGCGCCGCTTCCAGAGCGATCGTGACCAGCAGGCGCTCTTTCAGCTCCTCATAGTCGACCTTGTCGGGGTTGAGCTGCGGGTAGAGGTCCTTCAGGCCCGGCCAGAGCTTCTTCTTCGCGGGCTTCGCCGGATAGTCGTAGAAGCCTTTGCCGTTCTTGCGGCCGAAACGGCCATGCGTGTCGACCATGGTGTTGATCAGCGCCATCTGCTTGGGATCGACGGCCTTGTCGCCGAGATCGCGGATGGTCTGCTTCATGATCTTCTGGGCAAGGTCGACCGCCGTCTCGTCGGTCAGCGCCAGCGGGCCGACCGGCATGCCGGCAGCCTTAGCGGCGTTCTCGATCATCGGCGCCGGGACGCCTTCGATCAGCATCTTATAGGCTTCCGACATGTAGCGCAGCACGCAGCGGTTGACGTAGAAGCCGCGCGTGTCGTTGACAACGATCGGCGTCTTCTTGATGGCGCGCACGAAGTCGAAGGCGACGGCCAAAGCCTTGTCGCCGGTCTTCTTGCCGAGGATGATCTCGACCAGCATCATCTTGTCGACCGGTGAGAAGAAATGGATGCCGATGAAGTTCTTCGGCCGCGCCGAATTCTTCGCCAGCGCGGTGATCGGGATCGTGGACGTGTTCGACGCGAAGATCGCCGACGACTTCAGCACCGCTTCGGCCTTCTCGGTGGCGTCCTTCTTGACGGCTGAATCCTCGAAGACCGCCTCGACAACCAGATCGCAGCCGGCAAGGTCGGCATAGTCGGCCGTCGGAGTGATCAGCGACAGGAGCTTGTCCTTGTCTTCCGGCTTGGCGCGGCCCTTCTTGACCTGGTCAGCCATCAGGCTGTCGGAATGCGCCTTGCCCTTCTCGGCCGACGGCAGATCGCGGTCGAGCAGCACCACCGGAATGCCGGCGCGAGCCGTGACATAAGCGATACCGGCGCCCATTAAGCCGGCGCCGAGAATGCCGATCTTCTTGAACTTGGTGTCCGGCACGCCTGCTGGGCGGCGCGCGCCCTTGTTCAGTTCCTGCAGCGACAGGAACAGCGAGCGGATCATCGCCGCCGCTTCCTTGGTCTGCATGATCTCGGTGAAATAGCGCTGCTCGATCCTGAGCGCCGTGTCGAAGGGCACCAGCAGGCCTTCATAGACGCATTTCAGGATCGCGGCCGCGGCCGGATAATTGCCGTAGGTCTCGCGGCGCAGGATGGCGATGGCCGGCGGCCAGAGATTGGCGCCGGCCGCCGAATAGATCGGACCGCCGGGCAGCTTGAAGCCCTTCTCGTCCCAGGGCGCCACCGGCTTCAGGCCGTTCTTGATCATCGCCTTGGCGGTCTCGACGAGCTTCGAAGGCTCGGCGATCTCATGGATCAGGCCCATCTGCTTCGCCTTCTGCGGCGTGAGATTCTGCCCAGTGGTCAGCATCTGCAGCGCCTGCTGCTGATCGGTCAGCCGCGGCACGCGCTGGGTGCCGCCGGCGCCGGGGAAGATGCCGATCTTCACCTCGGGCAGCGCCATCTTCACCTTGTCGGAATCGGCGGCGACGCGGCCGTGACAGGCGAGCGACATCTCGAAGGCGCCGCCCATGCAGGTGCCGTTGATTGCCGACACAAACGGCTTGCCGCAGGTCTCGATCTTGCGGAACAGGCCGGTCATATAGCCGGCATTCTCGAACAGCGTCTTGGTCGCCTTGTCGAGATCCTTCTCCTTGTCGACGGCGAAGGTGGCGAGCATCTTCTGCAGCATGGTGATGTCGGCGCCACCGGAGAAAGAATCCTTGCCGGAGGTGATCACCGCGCCCTTGATGGCGGCATCGCCGGCCACCTTATCGACGACGGCGTTCAGCTCGCGCATCACCTCTTCGGTGAAGACGTTCATCGAGCGGTCCGGCATGTCCCAGGTGATCAAGGCAATGCCGTCGGCATCCACGTCGAGGGTGAAATTGGTGTAGCTCATCTCTTCTCTCCCTCAGACGCGTTCGATTATGGTGGCGGTGCCCATGCCGGCGCCGATGCAGAGCGTGACCAGCGCGGTGTTGAGGTCGCGGCGCTCCAGCTCGTCCAGCACCGTGCCCAGGATCATGGCGCCGGTGGCGCCGAGCGGATGGCCCATGGCGATCGCGCCGCCATTGACGTTGATCTTGTCGTGCGGAATGTCGAAAGCTTGCATGTAGCGCAGCACGACGGAGGCGAAGGCCTCGTTGAGCTCGAACAGGTCGATGTCCGACAGCTTCATCTTGGCGCGCTTCAGCAACTTCTCGGTGACGTCGACCGGACCGGTCAACATCAGCACCGGCTCGGAGCCGATATTGGCGAAGGCGCGGATGCGGGCGCGGGGCTTGATGCCCATGGTTTTCCCGGCCTTCTTGGAGCCGAGCAGCACCGCGGCGGCGCCGTCGACGATGCCAGACGAATTGCCGGCGTGATGGACGTGGTTGACCTCCTCGACTTCCGGATGCTTCTGCACGGCCACCGCATCGAAGCCGCCCATTTCGCCCGGCATGACGAAGGACGGGTTGAGCGAAGCCAGCGACTGCATGTCAGTCGTAGGCCGCATGTGCTCGTCATGATCGAGAATGGTAAGGCCGTTCTGATCCTTGATCGGGATGACCGAATTCTTGAAGCGGCCCTCGGACCAGGACTTCGCGGCGCGCTTCTGGCTCTCGACGGCATAGGCGTCGACGTCGTCGCGGGAGAAACCATACTTCGTCGCGATCAGGTCGGCCGAGATGCCCTGCGGCACGAACCAGCCGGGCAGGCCGACGGACGGGTCCATGAACCAGGATCCGCCGGACATGCCCATGCCGACGCGCGACATGGATTCCACACCGCCGGCGATGACGATCTCGTCCGCGCCTTGCGCGATCTTGGCGGCGCCGAAATTGATGGCGTCGAGACCCGAGGCACAGAAGCGCGATATCTGCATGCCGGGCGCCGAGGTCGCGTAGCCAGCTTCGAAGGCGGCGGCGCGCGGAATGACCGAGCCCGCCTCGCCGACCGGGTCGACGCAGCCGAAGATGATGTCGTCGACATTGCCGGTGTCTAACCCGTTACGGTCGCGCAGCGCCTCAAGCGTCTTTGCGGCAAGCCGCACCGCCGGCACCTCATGCAGCGAGCCATCCTTCTTGCCCCTGCCGCGCGGCGTGCGCACGGCGTCATAGACGTAAGCCTCAGTCATTTTCGTGCTCCTTGGCTTTGCCGGCCGCCGCGCTCAGAGAGAGCGCCCGATCAGCAATTTCATGATCTCGTTGGTGCCGCCATAGATGCGCTGGACGCGGGCGTCGCGGTACATGCGGGCGATCGGATATTCATTCATGTAGCCATAGCCGCCATGCAGTTGAAGGCATTCGTCGACGACTTTGCCCTGCAGGTCGCTAAGCCAGTATTTGGCCATCGAGGCGGTCACGGGATCGAGGCCGCCATCGATGTGGCGGGCGACGCAGTCATTGTAGAAGACGCGGCCGATCGTAGCCTCGGTCTTCAGCTCGGCCAGCTTGAACTGGGTGTTCTGGAAATCGATGACCGCCTTGCCGAAGGCCTTGCGCTCCTTGACGTAGTCGATGGTGAGCGCCAGCGCCCGCTCGATCATGGCAATGGCGCCGGTGCCGATCTGCAGCCGCTCCTGCGGCAATTGCTGCATCAGCTGGACGAAGCCCTTGCCTTCCTCGTGGCCGAGCAGGTTGGAGGTCGGCACGCGCACGTCGTTGAAGAACAGCTCGGACGTGTCGTTCGACTTCAGCCCGATCTTGTCGAGGTTGCGGCCGCGCTGAAAACCTTCGACCTCGTCGGTCTCGACGACGATCAGCGAGGTGCCCTTGGCGCCCTTGTCCGGATCGGTCTTGGTGACGACGATGATCAGATTGGCGAGCTGGCCATTGGTGATGAAGGTCTTCGAGCCGCTGATCTTGTAATGGTTGCCGTCCTTCTCGGCGCGGGTCTTGACGCCCTGCAGGTCGGAGCCGGCGCCAGGCTCGGTCATGGCGATGGCGCCAATCAGCTCGCCGGTCGCGAGCTTCGGCAGCCATTTCTGTTTCTGCTCCTCGGAGCCGTAATGCAGGATGTAAGGGGCGACGATCGAATTGTGCAGGCCGATGCCGAAGCCGTCGACGCCGACATGGCCGATCGCCTCGATGATGGCGCTCTCATGCGCGAAGGTGCCGCCCGAGCCGCCATATTTTTCCGGCATCGAAGCGCAGAGCAGGCCGGCCGCTCCGGCCTTCAGCCAGCTCTCGCGGTCGAACATCTCGTTCTTCTCGAACTCTTCATAGCGCGGCGCGATCTCTTCGGCCATGAAGCGGGACGCCATGTCGTAGAGCATGCCGACCTCATCCGCCGCCCAGGCGGGCTTCGGGAGACCAAGAATTTCGGCTGGGTTTGTCGTCACGATTTCCTCCGCGTTCCGACGATTGTGGGCCGGCGGCGCCGGCCCGCCGAACCTAGAACGCTTCCGCCGGCAGCGCCATTAGCGTGTCCGCGCCACTGGAAATGCGGGCAAGCCGCGTCGCCGTTTCCGGCATGATGCGCTCCATGAAGAAGCGGGCGGTCACCAGCTTGGTGTCGTAGAACGACGCAGCGCCATTGGCACCATCCGCCAACTTCGCCTGCGCGGATTTTGCCATCTGCGCCCACATATAGCCAAGCGCCACCAGGCCGAAGAGATGCATGTAGTCGGTCGAGGCCGCGCCTGCATTGTCGGGCTTGGCCATGGCGTTCTGCACCAGCCACATGGTGGCGGCCTGCAGGTCGTTGAGGCCCTTCTTCAGCGCCTTGGTGAAGGGCGCCATCTTCTCGTCAGTGCGGTTTTCCTCGCAGAACTCGCCGACCTCCTTGAAGAAGGCCTGCACGGCGCGGCCGCCATTCTGCGCCAGCTTGCGGCCGACGAGGTCGAGCGCCTGGATGCCGTTGGCGCCTTCATAGATCATGGCGATGCGGGCATCGCGCACGAACTGGCTCATGCCGTGCTCTTCGATATAGCCGTGGCCGCCGAACACCTGCTGGGCCATCACGGCGTGATCGAACCCCTTGTCGGTGAGCACGCCCTTGACCACCGGCGTCATCAACCCGGTGTAATCGTCGGCCGCCTGGCGGTCCTTGTCGTCGCCGGCGCGATGGGCGACATCGGATTTGATGGCCGTCCACAGCGCCAGCGCGCGGCCGGCCTCGTTGTAGGCCTTCATGGTCATCAGCGAGCGGCGGATGTCGGGATGGACGATGATCGGGTCGGCCTTCTTGTCCGGCGCCTTGGCCCCCGACAGCGAGCGGCCCTGCAGGCGGTCCTTGGCGTAGGAGACGGCGTTCTGGTACGCGATCTCGGAGACCGAAAGACCCTGCAGGCCGACGCCGAGGCGGGCCTCGTTCATCATCGTGAACATGGCCTTCAGGCCGCCGTTCAACTCGCCGAGCAGCGTGCCCTCGGCCTCGTCATAATTCATGACGCAGGTCGAGTTGCCGTGGATGCCCATCTTCTCCTCGATCGAGCCGCAGGAGAGCGTGTTGCGTTCACCGGGATTGCCGGAGGCATCCGGCTTGAATTTCGGGACGATGAACAGCGAGATGCCCTTGACGCCTTCCGGCGCGCCTTCGACGCGGGCCAGCACCAGATGGACGATGTTGTCCGACATGTCGTGCTCGCCGGCGGAGATGAAGATCTTCTGGCCGGAAATCCTGTAGGTGCCGTCGCCATTGGGAACGGCCTTGGTGCGCAGCAGGCCGAGGTCAGTGCCGCAATGCGGCTCGGTGAGGTTCATGGTGCCGGTCCAGCCGCCCTCGATCAGCTTCGGCAGCCACGTGGCCTTCTGTTCGTCCGTGCCATGGGTGACGATGGCAGCGATCGCGCCTTGCGTCAGGCCGGGATACATCATCAGCGCCATGTTGGCCGAGATCATGTATTCGGAGACGGCAGTGTGGACCGCATAGGGCAGACCCTGGCCACCGAATTCGGCAGGCGCGGCAAGCCCCATCCAGCCGCCCTCGCGGTACTGGTCATAAGCGTCCTTGAAGCCCTTCGGCGTCGTCACCGAGCCATCGTCATGGCGCACGCAACCTTCCATGTCGCCGACCCGGTTCAGCGGATGCATGACGTTCTCGGCGAGCTTGGCGCCTTCGGCGAGGATCGCCTCGACCACATCGGGCGTCGCATCCGAGAAGCCTGGAAGATTGGAATAGCGCTGATAGCCCAGCACGTCGTTGAGCACGAACAGCGTGTCCTGGATCGGCGCCCTGTAGATCGTCATGCCTTCCTCCACCCTTACAATCCGGCCGGCCAGCAAATTGCCTGTCCTGGACAGGGAGGCCGGGCCGATGTCGATGTTCGGATAGCAAATATTGACGTTTGCGTAAACGTCAACTTCGTCGCAGCCAAAAATTTTTCTGAGCGGCCAGGCATTGTGATGACAAAAAAGCCGCGCGGCCATAGCCACGCGGCTTTCCATTTCCGAGGTTTGCGCCGTTGAAGGCGAGGTGCGATCAGCCGGCGGCGCTGGCCTGCGGCGCCGCGGTGCGCTCGATGAGCATCTGACGCACGACGGACATCGAGTTGCTCAGCTCGCCGATCGCGTCGTCGATCAGCGCCCGCTGCTTCTGCAGGCGGGCGAGTTGCTTCTCGGACTTGTCGAGCGCCAGGCGCAGCTGCTTGGTGTTGGTGCCGGTTGGATCGTAGAGATCCATCATCTGCTTGACGTCGCGCAGCGAGAACCCGACCTTGCGGCCGAGCAGGATCAGCTTCAGCCGAGCCTTGTCACGGCGCGTGTAGAGTCGGGTCGAGCCGTCGCGATGCGGATTGAGGAGGCCCTTGTCTTCATAGAAACGCAGCGTGCGCAGCGTCACGCCGTATTTCTTGGCCATCTCGCCGATGCGGACGAATTCCTCGCCGGCTTCGGCCGGTATGTCATTGGTATTGGCCGCGGCTTCGCCGGGCGAAACGAGTTTCATGGTCACTGGCTTTCCCCTGGTGGCGTCGCGGTCGCGGACCAAGCGTCGCCTGAGTGGAAGCGGGGGCGTGCTTCCAATCGTGGTTGCAACAAATCAATCGCAAGAGGCACGGCTTCGCACCTTTTACGTTTACGTCAATCCTATACCGACAGCCGCAAGGTGACGCAAGGGCGTTGTCGGATCCGACCTTTATGCCGCACCCAGGCGCCGGCTCGTCAGGCGGGTCACGATTATACGCGTCTTCTTAAGCTTGGTTAACGCCTTGTTTACCACGTTGGGCGAAATGTGCGCATGTCGGTCACCCGTGGTTATCCTGTAGCGAATTTTTCACGGTTTTCGAAGCGCGGGTAAAACCCGGGAAGCTCGCCTTCCTCCGCAGCAAAACCGCTCGGCTCGCTTCGTACCCGGCAAGCTACTGGGAAACCGGTCTTTTGGCCGGCCACTCTGAACACGGGCGCATCGATGAACAGCAAGCGGTCCTATCTCGATACACTCAACGCCGGCAGGCAGCGCCGGCCGCACGCCTCGCTCGAAGAGCTGAACCGTTCGCTCGAAACGCTGGAGCAGCGGCTGGACCGGACGCGCGCCGACGTGCCCGACCGCCCCGACCTGCGGCGGCCGACCGCCGAGCCGCGTTACCCCAGCGCGCAGCCTTACGGCCAGGCACCGCGCTGGTATGAGGATCCCTATTCCGCGCAAAGGCCCCTGGACCGTGCGCCGCACAACCCGCGGCCGCAGGAGCGCGCCCCGCAAAACCCCGCGCCCGCCTATCAGGCGATCGCGCGCGACATCGACCGGGTGCGCGGCCAGGAAGACAGCGTCGCCATGGTCGGCAAGATCGCAGTCGAACTGCGCGGTCTGCGCGAGGAACTGCGCCACCAGATGACGGCCGGTCTGCAGCGCGAGTTCGAAGCGTTCCGCCAGGACATCGACCGCGCCCTGCAGGCCAACAGCCAGCGCGGCGCGATGCCCGACAAGAGCAGCGCCGAGCTTGGCCTCGAATTCGAACGGCTTTCGGGAGCGATCCAGTCGCTCGCCGAAAAAAGCGACGACCGCAGCGTCAATCTGCTGCGGCTGGAACTGGAACAGGTGAAGGGCGCGCTGGACACGCTGGCGCGCGAGGAAAGCGTGCAGAAGGTTGACCGCCGCTGGGACGATTTCGACCGCCGCTGGAGCGCCTTCGAGGACCGCGTCGATGCCGACCAGCGCAAGCGCGCGGAAGGCCCGAGCCTTTCGGTGCTGACCGACCGGCTCGAGCAGATCAGCAGCGCCGTCAACAGCCTGCCGGAATCGCTTTCGCTGCGCTCGCTGGAGGAAAAGGTGCGCACGCTTGCCGGCGCCGTCGACCGTTTTGCCGGCCAGCAGACCGCGCGCGGCGGCGAAACGCTCGCCATGATCGACGAGCGGCTGGACGAGATTTCCCGCGCCATCGTCGCATCGACCGTGGCCGCGCAGGCGAATGCCTTCGACCCCGAGACCTTCGGCCGGATCGAGAAGCGCATGGCCTCGCTGGCGGTGCAGATCGAAGAGGTCGCGCAGTCGCGGCCCGGCGCCGAGGTCATCGATCGCCTCAATCTTCTCACCAGCCGCGTGGACCAGCTGGCCGGTCGCGCCGACCTGCCGGAACAGGCCATGGAGCGGCTGGGCAAACAGATTGCTTCCATTACCGACAAGATGGACCGCGCGCCGGCCATGCCCGACGCCGACCAGATCTTCCACGGCCTGGAGCAGCGCTTCGACGCGCTGTCGATGCTGCTCGAGCGCCGCCAGGGAGATGCAATCGAACAAAGCAATGCATTGTTCCACGATCTCGAGCGTCGGCTGGACGAGGTTGCGAACAGGCTCGACCAGCGCATGCGCCAGGACGACAGCGCCGACATCATGGAAGCGATCGACGCCCGCTTCACCGCTTTGGCCAAGCGCATCGAAACGCGCGCGCCGGATCCCGCCAACGACATGGCGATCCGCGGGCTGGAAAGCCGGCTCGAGGACATTTCCAGCCGGCTGGAATCGTCGGCGCAGCAGGTCGCCGGCATCGATCCGGCCCTGATCCGCAGCCTGGAAGCGCAGGTCGCCGGCCTGTCGGCGCATCTTTCCAGGCCAGGCACGCCGCTGCCCGAATTCGAGGACATCAGCCCGCGATTGAACGAGATCGAGAAGTCGCTGGCCGGCACGCGCGACTCCATCTTGAGCGTGGCGCGCGAGGCGGCCGAGAGCGCCGTCAAATCGCTAGCAGAGGCGACCTCCAGCACGGCCCAGACCAACGCAACCGCCGTTGCCGGCCTCGCCCAGGACCTGAAGACGCTGGAAGCGCTCACCCGCCGCTCCGACGAACGCAACTCGCGGACTTTCGAGGCAATCCACGACACGCTGCTCAAGATCGTGGACAGGCTGGGTTCGCTTGAATCGAGCGAGACCAGCGAAGCGGTCAGCGAACTGGTCGATCCGCAACCGGTCGGCAAGCGCGGCCGCGGCAGCAAGATCGCGGTGCAGGACGCGCCTTCGATGGATATCGACCAGCCGCTGCCGCTCACCGGAGACATGGGAAGCCTTGAAGGCCGCGCAGCGGCGATCATGCGCGATGAGCCAGACGCGCCACGCACGCCTGCCGAGGCCGCGGCCGCAGCCGCCATGGCAGCCCTCGGGCCGGATGCGATCGGCGACCGGAGCGAGAGGGCCAACCGCAAGAAATCCATGTTCAGCGGCCTGGCGCGCGCTTTCAAAGGCAAGAAGGAAGCGGACACGCAGCCGCTTGCCGGCTCGGCGCCGGTCGGCGACGTGCCAAGCGTCGACATCGACGAACCGCTCGACCCCAAGGCCGCCAACCGGCCGTTGGAACCCGGCTCCGGTGCGCCGGACCTCAACGCCATCATGAGGCGCGTGCGCGACGAGCGCGGCGGCCAGCCGACGCGGCGCACCGACAGCGATGCCGCGAAGTCGGATTTTATCGCCGCGGCCCGCCGCGCGGCCCAGGCGGCAGCTGCGGAAGCCGATACGCTGAAGCGGCAATCGACCATGACCGGTCCGGTGAAGGCGCTGAGGATCGGCGACCTGCTCAAGGCGCGGCGCAAGCCGATCCTGATGGCGGCGGCGGCGATCATGATGGCGTTGGCCGGCCTGCAGCTGGGCAAGGCCTTCCTGTCCGATCCGGTCGAAACGGCCAACAACCAGCCCGCGCCGCTCGTCTCGACGCAGACGGTCGACACGGCGTCGCTCAACGCCACAGCCGCACCACAGGCCGACACGCAAAAAACCGACACACCGAAGATTGATGCCGCGGCGGCACAGGCCGAAAGCGCGCCTGCCCGTCCCGTCAGACAGGCGGAGCCCGTCCAGGAGACGGCACCAGCCGCATCTGTCCCGGCAAGTCCCGAAAGTGCTGCTGCCATGCCGGCCGAACCGGCACCCGCCCCGGTGGCGCTTGCAGCGCCTGCCGCCCCGGCGCCGATGGCTTCAGCGACGCCATCCGAACCCGCCGCCGCGGCTGCCACCGCGACGGACAGCGATGGCGACACGCAGCCGATGGCCAAGGAGCCCGTAGCAGCCAGTCCGGCAGCCGACGGCGCCGCGTCGAGCGCGCCGGCGACCACCTCCGCCGACACGACAGGCGCCGTGCCGCCGGCCGCAAGCCAGACGGCCGCGGCCAAATTCGACATTCCTTCCGAAATCGGCCCGGTGGTGCTGCATGACGCCGCCGCCGGCGGCGACGCCAAGGCGCTGTTCGAGGTCGGCTCGCGCTATGCGGAATCGCGCGGCGTGAAGGAAGACATGAAGGCCGCCGCCAAATGGTACGAGCAGTCGGCCGAGCTCGGCTTCGCGCCGGCCGAATACCGCATCGGCAATTTCTACGAAAAGGGCATCGGCGTCGCGCGCGACATCAAGAAGGCCAAGACGTACTACCAGCTCGCCGCCGAACAGGGCAACGCCAGCGCCATGCACAATCTGGCGGTGCTGTTCGCCATGGCGGCGGACGGGGTGAGCGACAATGAATCGGCGACGCACTGGTTCCAGGAAGCCGCCGACCTCGGCGTCAAGGACAGCCAGTTCAACCTCGGCATCCTGGCGGCCAAGGGCGTCGGCATGAAGCAGAACCTGGAAGAGTCCTATAAGTGGTTCGCGCTGGTCGCCAAAACCGGCGACAAGGACGCCGCCGCCAAGCGCGACGAGATCGCCAATGCGCTGCGGCCCGAACAGCTCGAGCGGGCGCGCGCCGCCGCGGAATTGTGGAAGGCCAAGCCGCTCAACGCCGCTGCCAACTCGGCCGACATTCCGGAATCCTGGCAGGACAGCACGCCACAGACCACCGCCGGCATCGACATGAAAAAGGCGGTGAAGAACATCCAGCTGATCCTCAACAAGAACGGCTACGATGCCGGCGGCGCCGACGGCGTGATGGGCGGCAAGACCAAGAACGCCATCATGGCGTTCCAGACCGACAACAAGATGACGCCGACCGGCGAGATCGACGCGCCGCTCGTCAAGGCGCTCCTGGCGAAGAAATAACGGCAGCGCGTCGCATACGCGACGCCCTGCCACACATTTGCCTGTTAACTGATTGAGATGGTTTTTGTTTCGGCGCGGCCGCGGGGGTTCAATCCCGCGGCCGCGCCGGCGCAATAAAAAATTGGCTTTTCGGTGCTTTAGTGTCCGGGGACGGCGCTATACGCCGACACGCAAACTGATCGAGACAGACGGGTGGGCATCTATCTCCCGATCGCGGAAATTTCCGTCAACGTCTTCGTGCTGCTGGCAATGGGCGCGGCGGTGGGTTTCCTGTCGGGCATGTTCGGGGTCGGCGGCGGCTTCCTCATCACGCCGCTTTTGATCTTCTACAACATCCCGCCGGCGATCGCGGTGGCCACAGGCGCAAACCAGGTCATCGCCTCCTCCTTCTCCGGCGCGCTGTCGCATTTCAAGCGCGGCACGCTCGACTTCAAGCTGGGCGGCGTGCTTCTGGCCGGCGGCATTGTCGGCTCGACGGCGGGCATCTATGTCTTTGCGCTGTTGCGCCGGCTCGGCCAGTTGGACCTTTTCATCTCGCTGCTCTACGTGGTGTTGCTCGGCACCGTCGGCGGGCTGATGCTGGTCGAAAGCCTCAATGCGCTGCGCGCCAGCCGCAGCGGCGCAGCGCCGGTCTTGAAGAAATCCGGGCAGCACAACTGGATCCACCGGCTGCCGTTCAAGATGCGCTTCCGCGCCTCCAAGCTGTTCGTCAGCGTCATCCCGGTGCTCGGGCTCGGCGCCGGGATCGGCTTCCTGTCGTCGATCATGGGCGTCGGCGGCGGCTTCATCATGGTGCCGGCGCTGATCTATCTGCTCAAGGTGCCGACCAATGTCGTTATCGGCACCTCGCTGTTCCAGATCATCTTCACCTCGGCCTACACCACCCTGGTACATGCCACGACCAACCAGACGGTCGACGTGATCCTGGCCTTCCTCCTGATGGCAGGCGGCGTCGCCGGCGCGCAGTATGGCGCCAAGGCCGGCCAGAGGCTGCGCGGCGAGCAGTTGCGCGCACTTCTGGCGATGCTGGTGCTGGCCGTCGCCATACGCCTCGCCGTCGATCTGTTCGTGACGCCGCCCAATCTCTATTCGCTGTCCGCCGCGGGCCTCAACTGATGGCGGGGTTGAGAGCGTTTGCAGCCGCCGTCCCGTTGTCGATGCTCTTCGCCCTTTCCCCGGCGACGGCCCAGACGCCGCCCACCGAAAGCATCCAGATCGGCCTTTCGACCGACGCCATTTCCATCACGGCGGGCTTCTCCGGCGCCGACCTGACGATCTTCGGATCGCTGGAAAACCCCGATCCGCTGGTCGCGCGCCAGGGACGCTACGACGTGGTCGTCGTGCTCGAAGGGCCGCCACGGCCCGTGGTCGTCCGGCGCAAGGACCGCGTGCTCGGCGTCTGGATCAACCTGGACTCGGAGACTTTCGAGAACGTGCCGGTCTCCTACTCCGTCGCGACGACGCGGCCGCTGCAGGACATCGCCGATCCTGCCAAATACAAGCAGCTCTCGCTCGGCGCGCAGAACCTCTACCTGAAGCCCGCCGACGCGACCGACAGCCCGGCAACAATCGAGGAATTCACCGCGGCACTTCGGGAGCGCAAGGCGGCGACCGGCCTCTACAGCGAAAATGTCGGCGGCGTGCAGTTCCTGTCGCAGAACCTGTTTCGCGCCACGGTGCGGCTCGCGCCCAACGTGCCGGTCGGCACGCACAAAGCCCGCGCCTTCCTGTTCAAGAGCGGCATGTTCGTCAAGGAAAGCTCGGCCCAGCTCGAAATCCGCAAGTCCGGTTTCGAGCAATCGGTCTTTCGCGTCGCGCATGACTATTCCTTCCTCTACGGCGTGTTCGCCATATCGCTCGCAATGCTGACCGGCTGGCTGGGGCGGCTCATCTTCCGCAAGGATTGAAGACACGGGAAAAATGGAAGCCCATTTTCCCGCAAGGGGTTTTCCTGCGGGCGATCATGCGATAAACCGCCGCCTCCCAGCCCAAGGGGTGAACAAGCACAATCAATTCGGCAGAGCGGTCCGGCCATCCGGATGACGGCGCGCTTGGCGTCGTCGGCAAGCCCGCCGCAAGGCAACGACAGGAGGCTGCGATGCAATCGGCATTCGGCGGCATCGATTTCGGCACGTCCAATTCCACTGTGGGCGTGATCCGCGACGGCCGGGCGCGACTGGTGGCGCTGGAAGGCGAGCAACCCACCTTGCCGAGCGCCGTCTTCTTCAATTTCGAGGACGGCTTCACCTATTTCGGCCGCCGCGCGATCAGCGACTATACCGACAGCATCGAAGGGCGGCTGATGCGCTCGCTGAAGAGCGTGCTCGGCAGCACGCTCGCCAACGAAAAGACGCGCATCAAGGCGCGCCAGATCGGCTTCATCGACATTGTCGGCATGTTCGTCGGCCATTTGAAGAAGCGGCTCGAAGAAGACGCCGGCGGCGCGGTTGAGAACGTGGTGCTGGGTCGGCCCGTGCAGTTCGTCGACGACGACGCGGCCGCCGATGCAAAGGCGCAGGGCGAATTGGAGAAGGCGGCGCGCGCGCAAGGCTTCAAGCACATCGCCTTCCAATTCGAGCCGATCGCTGCGGCGCTCGACTATGAGCAGAAGGTCACCCGCGAGGAGCTGGCGCTGATCGTCGACATGGGCGGCGGCACCTCCGACTTCTCGATCGTGCGGGTCTCGCCGGACCGCGCCCGCTCGACCGACCGCAAGGCGGATATCCTCGCCAATCGCGGTATCCATATCGGCGGCACCGATTTCGACCGGCTGCTCAGCATTGCCCATGTCATGCCCGAGCTCGGCTATCTGACGCGGACCAAGGACCACAAGCGCAACCTGCCGGCAGCCTATTTCATCGACCTAGCCACCTGGCAGCGCATCAACCTCGTCTACACCGCCAAAGCGATGACCGACCTGCGACAGATCCGCTACGAGGCCGAGCGGGCCGACCTCGTCGACCGGTTCATCCATGTCGTCGAGCATCGCTACGGCCACGCGATGGCGGGCCTGGTCGAAAAGGCCAAGATCGCGCTGACCGACCAGCCTTCGGCCGAGGTGAAGGTGTCGCTGCCCGGCGCGCGCTTCGCGGCCGAGATCACGCGCGCGGGCCTCGAGGAGACCATCGCCGGCGACATCGAACGCGTGGCCGCGACGGTCAGACAGACGATCGCCGACGCCGGCGTTCCAGCCTCCGCCATCACCGCCGTGTTCCTGACCGGCGGCTCGACCGCCATCCCGCTGGCCAAACGGGAAATCCTGTCGCTGGTGCCGCAGGCTTCGGTCATCGAAGGCGATATGTTCGGCTCGGTCGGCCTTGGCCTGGCGCTCGACGCGCAGCGGAAATACGCGTGATTATTCCGCGCTCGCCGGCGCGTCCGCCCGGCCCGTGAGATGCGCCTTCAGCGCCATCTGGGCGAGGCTGGCCTGGCGGTCGCGGTGCGTGATCATTGCGAAGTCGCGCTTCGGCAGCTCGACCGGAACGGCCCTGAGGCTGCCCTCGGCCAGGGAGCGCGCGACCACCAGCTCCGAGATGATCGTGGCGCCCGCGCCGGCCTCGACCGCCTGACGCACGGCCTCGTTGCTTGGCAAGACGAGGAAAATCTGCAGCTCGGCCGGCGGAACACCCTGACCATGCGCGAAATCCTCAAGCGCCTCGCGCGTGCCCGACCCGCCTTCCCTGATGATCCAGCGCAGCGCCTTGATGTCGAGATTGCCCGCCCGCGTCATCGGAATCTCGGGATGCGAACGCGCCACCACCAGCGTCATGCGGTCCTCGTCGACCGTGGCGCGGCGCAGGATGTCGGACTCGGTTCGGCCCTCGACCAGGCCGAAATCGGCGCGGCCATCCAACACATTGGTCTCGACCTGCCTGGTGTTGCCGATCGTCACGCTTAGCTTCACGGCCGGATAGGCTTCGTGGAAGGCGGCCAGGCGACGCGGCAGCCAGTAGCTGGCGATGGTCTGGCTGGCCGCGATCGACAGGCTGCCGGCGACGGTCTGCGAGACATCCTCCAGCACGCCGCGGGCGGCGGCGGCGCGATCCAGGACCGCCTTCGCCTCCGGCAGGAAACGGTGGCCGGTCTGGGCCAGCTCGATGTTGCGGCCGACGCGGTTGAACAGGCGCACGCCATGCTGGCTTTCGAGCGCGCGGATGGCGGCAGAGGCCGCCGATTGCGAGATGCCGAGCCGCTCGGCGGCCTTGGTCATATGGCCATGCTCGGCGACGGCAACGAAGATGCGCAACTGATCGAGAGTCATGGGCCAACTAAGAAGCAAAATCGATCGGAATTACAAGAGCCGCTTGTTAGACGCATCAATTGCTTTGTTCTAAGTTTTCGCCTGAGGTTGGAAAAAACTGGTCGTCAAAGGCCAAGACTGGGAAATGGCAGGGCGCTTCAAATCCCTATTCGCGCATTGGAGCCGCCGGCTGAAGCGGCAGCTCTCCGGCGAGCGCTATCATCCTGAACTTCATTACATGCGCGGCCCGGGACCGAAGACGAAGGCCAAGATGGCGAACGGCAAGAGCGTTCGCCAATCATGAGCAAAGCCGCGCCGCGCGGCGCCAACTCCGCACCCTCGCAACGGCCGCTGGCCGACACTCACGCACCAAATGAGGGCGACGGCGTCGAAACCTCGCCCAGCGTCTCCGACCGCATCGCCAAGACCACCTGCTATATGTGCGCGTGCCGCTGCGGCATCGACGTCCATATCAAGGACGGCAAGGTGCGTTACATCAACGGCAACAAGGACCATCCGGTGAACCGCGGCGTGATCTGCGGCAAGGGCAGCGCCGGCATCATGCAGCATTACAGCCCGGCGCGGCTGAGGAAGCCGCTGCTGAGGACAGGCCCGCGCGGCTCGGGTGAATTCCGCGAGATCGAATGGGACGAGGCGCTGACCATCGCCACTGAACGGCTGTCGGCGATCCGCCGCACCGATCCGAAAAAACTCGCCTTCTTCACCGGACGCGACCAGTCGCAATCGCTGACCGGCTGGTGGGCGTCGAAATTCGGCACACCCAATTTCGCCGCGCATGGCGGCTTCTGCTCGGTCAACATGGCGGCGGGCGGACTCTACACGATCGGCGGCTCGTTCTGGGAGTTCGGCGAGCCCGACTGGGACAATACGAAATACTTCATGCTGTTCGGCGTCGCCGAGGACCATGATTCCAACCCGATCAAGATCGGGCTGGGCAAGCTCAAGGCGCGCGGCGCCAAGGTGGTTTCGATCAATCCCTGCCGCACCGGCTACAACGCCATCGCCGACGACTGGATCGGCATCAGGCCGGGCACGGACGGACTGTTCGTGCTGGCGCTGGTCCATGAACTGCTCAAGGCCGGCCGCGTCGATCTCGACTATCTGCTGCGCTACACCAACGCGCCGGTGCTGGTTGTGCAGGAGCCGGGCGCGGCCGATGATGGACTCTTTGTGCGCGACGCCGACGGCAACCTGCTTGCCTGGGACCGTGTGGCGAAGCAGCCGGTCAACGCTGCCAACCCCGAGGCTAAACCAGTGCTGACCGGCGGCTATGAAGTCGGCGGGCGACGCTGCGTGCCGGTGTTCCAGCTCATGGCCGAGCGCTATCTCGACGAGAGCTATTCGCCGGATGCCGTGGCGGAGCGTTGCGGCGTCAGCGCCGAAGAGATCAGGCGCATCGCGGCGGAGCTAGCGCATGTCGCCTTCGAGCAGGTGATCGAACTGCCGGTCGCCTGGACCGACTGGGCGGGCCGCCGCCACGAGACGATCAAGGGGCGGCCGGTGTCGATGCATGCCATGCGCGGCATCTCGGCTCATGCCAACGGTTTTCACACTTGCCGCGCCATCCATTTGCTGCAGGTTCTGCTCGGCACTGTGGACGTTCCGGGCGGCTTCCGCTTCAAGCCGCCCTACCCGCGCTGCGCGCCGCCGGGACCGAAGCCATGTGGAAAGAATGCTCAGCCGATGACGCCGCTGGATGGCATGCCTCTCGGCTTCGTCTGCAGCCCGGACGATCTTCTGGTCGACGAAGCCGGCCGGCCCACCCGCATCGACAAGGCCTATTCCTGGGAAGCGCCCTTGGCCGCGCACGGGCTGATGCATACGGTGATCCGCAACGCCTGGGCCGGCGACCCTTACCCGATCGACACGCTGATGATGTACATGTCGAACATGGCGTGGAACTCGTCGATGAACACGATCGAGACGATCCGCATGCTGACCGACAAGGACGAAGCGGGCGCCTACAAGATTCCCTTCATCATCTATTCCGACGCCTATAATTCCGAGACGGTGGCGTTCGCGGACCTGGTGCTGCCCGACACCACCTATCTCGAGCGGCACGACTGCATCAGCTTGCTCGACCGGCCGATCAGCCATGCCGACGGAGCCGCCGACGCCATTCGCCACCCAGTGGTGCAGCCCGACCGCGACGTGCGGCCGTTCCAGTCGGTGCTGATCGAGCTCGGCGCGCGGCTTGGCCTGCCAGGCTTCGTCAACGAGGACGGCTCGGCGAAATACCGCGACTATGCCGACTATATCGTCAACCACGAGCGCACGCCCGGCATCGGCCCTTTAGCCGGCTGGCGCGGCAAGGATGGCGGCTCGATCGGCAAGGGCGACGTCAACCCTGACCAGTTGCAGCGCTACATCGACAATGGCGGCTTCTGGCACCACGATTTTTCCGACGACCAGCGCTATTACAAGATGGGCAACCGCGCCTATCTCGACTTCGCGGTGGAGATGGGTTTCATCGCCAAGGCGGAGCCTATCGTCTTCCAGCTCTATTCCGAGCCGATCCAGCGGTTCAGGCTGGCAGCGCGCGGCCATGGCAAGGTGCAGCCGCCGGAGGCCGAGCGCGGGCGCATCGAGGCCTATATGGACCCGCTGCCCTTCTGGTACGCGCCCTTCGAGGACGACACCGTCGATCTCGAAAAATACCCGCTGCATGCGCTGACGCAGCGGCCGATGCACATGTACCATTCCTGGGGCTCGCAGAATGCGTGGCTGCGGCAGATCACCAGCCAGAACCGGCTGTTCGTGCATCGCCAGACGGCCGCCGGACTTGGCCTTGCCGACGACGACTGGGTTTGGATCGAAAGCGTCAACGGAAGGGTGAAGGGCCAGATCAAGCTGATCGACGGCGTCAACCCGGACACGGTGTGGACCTGGAATGCGATCGGCAAGCGACGCGGCAGCTGGGGCCTGAAGGACGATGCGGCCGAGAGTAATCGCGGCTTCCTGCTCAACCATATCATCGGCGACCAGACATCGGCCGACGCCAACGGCAAGCGCTATTCTAACTCCGATCCCGTCACCGGACAGGCGGCGTGGTTCGACGTGCGCGTGCGCATCGTTAAATGCGCGGCGGACGAAGCCGGCTTCACCGAGCCGCAATTCGAACGCTTTGCCCAGCCGCCGCATTTCCAAGCTTCGCCCGAAGTGCTTCGCTTCGGCGCGGAATTCCGTATGAAGAGGGAAGCCGCCGAATGACCTGCCTTCCCGCCCAAACCGACAAGAAACTCGGCCTCGTCATCGACCTCGACACCTGCGTCGGCTGCCAGGCCTGCGTCACCGCCTGCAAGGAGTGGAACACGGGCGGCCACATGGCGCCGCTGACCGATGTCGATCCCTATGGCGGGCATGCCGACGGCGTCTGGTTCAACCGCGTGCATAGTTACGAACACACGACGGAATTGGGTGGCCGCACGGTGAACTTCCCGCGCTCCTGCCTCCATTGCGAGACGCCGGCCTGCGTCACCGTCTGCCCGACCGGCGCCTCCTACAAGCGCGCCTCGGACGGCATCGTGCTGGTCGACGAGGACAAATGCATCGGCTGCAAATTGTGCAGCTGGGCCTGTCCCTATGGAGCGCGCGAGTTCGACACAGATGTCGGCGTGATGAAGAAATGCACGCTCTGCGTCGACCGCATCTACAACGACCATCTGGCCGAAGAGGATCGCGTGCCAGCCTGCGTCGCCGCCTGCCCGACCAGCGCCCGGCATTTCGGCGATCTCGGCGATCCGGCCTCGGCGATCTCGCAGCTCGTCGAGGAGCGAGGCGGCGTCGCGCTGATGCCGGAGCTTGGCTACAAGCCGACCAACCGCTATCTGCCGCCGCGAGCCCGCAGCGAACGCGCCGCGAAGGTCGATGCGCCGGCGCTGCAGCCGATCAAGGCCGAGGGCGGTTTCCTCGGTTGGGTCGACCGCATGCTTTCGAACTGATCATGCATCCCGCTTTCTCGGTCGTCTTCTTCACCACCGCCACGGGCGCCGGCTACGGCCTGCTGGCGCTGCTCGGCGTGCTTGGTGGGTTGGGGTTCATTCCCGCCGATTTCTGGCTTGGCCTTGCCGGCATGGCGCTGGCGCTCGGCTTGACCGTAGCCGGGCTTTTGTCCTCCACCGGTCATCTCGGCCGGCCGGAACGCGCATGGCGCGCCTTCTCGCAATGGCGCAGCTCCTGGCTGTCGCGCGAAGGCGTGGCGTCGGTCGCGACCTTCATCCCGGCCACGCTGTTCGGCGTCGGCTGGGTGTTCCTCGGCAAGAGCGGCGGCTGGGTGGCGGTGGCCGGGCTGCTGGCGGCGGCAGGCGCGGTCACGACCGTCTGCACGACCGCCATGATCTACGCTTCGCTGAAGCCGATCGCGCAGTGGCACAGCCGCTATACGCTACCGGCCTATCTTATCTTCGCGGCGATGACCGGGAGCGTTCTGGCGAACGCCCTGCTTCAAAGCTTCAGCGCCGGCTCCAGCGCTATACTAGAGCTCGCTCTGCTTGCCACGCTCGCCGGCTGGGTCTGGAAGCTCGCGACCTGGCGCTACAATGACCAGTTGGAGATTCCGACCACCGCAAACACCGCGACCGGGCTTGCAGGTGGCACCGTGCGGTCGATCGAATGGCCGCATACGGAAGAAAACTACCTGCTGAAGGAAATGGGTTTTCGAATTGCGCGCAAGCATAGCGCGAAGCTGCGGTGGATCACGCAGGCGCTGGCTTTCGTGGTGCCGATCGTCCTGCTCATCCTCGCCTTCATGGCGCCATGGCCTTTGGCGGCAATGGCGTCCGTGCTTGCAGCCGTCTCGCAATTCGCCGGCATGCTTGTCGAGCGCTGGCTGTTCTTCGCCGAGGCGAAGCACACGGTCACGCTCTACTATGGCAGGGCATAGAGCCTCATCCCGGCCGCAGCATCGAGCCGGAAATCGCAAAAATGCGTTCGGCGCCGAGCATATAGGCCATCAGCGTTTCCAGCCGGAACAGGCCGGCATAGGCGCGGTCGAGCACGTTGAGCGAGCCGGTATAGGCGCCGAAGGCCGGCATGATCATGCGGCCGCCGTCGCCGGCGAAGCAGCGCCGCCTGACTGAGCGGCCGCGCTGGACGATACGCGCGCAAGGGTGGAGGTGGCCTGATATCTCGCCCTCGATCCGTGTCTTGGAGGGCTCGTGCCGGAAGAGCAGCGAGCCGATGGCGAGTTCCCGCACCGTCTCGCCGGGCAGATCGGCGGGCGCCTCGGGATCGTGGTTGCCGGCGACCCAGATCCAGTCGCGGCCGCCCATCATCGCTTCCAGGCGCTCGCGGAAGCTCGAATGCATGCGCTCGGCGCCGCCGCCGTCATGGAAGGAGTCGCCAAGGCTGACGACGATCCGCGGCTGGTAGTCGGCGATCACCGCCTGCAGCCGCAGCAAGGTCGCGCCGGTATCGTAAGGTGGAATCAGCGCGCCGCGCCTGGCCAAGGACGAGCCTTTTTCGAGATGCAAGTCGGAGACCGCGAGCAGCCGCAGATCGGGGAAATAGAGCACACCACGCCGATCGCAGACCGCGCGCTCGCCGGCGATGCCGACGAGATCGGCCTCGGCGATCAGCGTTGCGCGCGACAGCGAAAAATTCATCCCCTCTCGGCTCTCTCTTTCAGTCCGTCATCTCGGGCCCCATGGCCTCTTCGACGAGGGTGGCGGCATCCATCAACAGCGTCTCGTCCGCCTCGCCATTCACCGGCATCTTGCCGATTTCAAGCATGATCGGCACCGCCAGCGGCGATATCTGCTCGAGATTCTTATGCATGATTCGACCGCGGATGCGCGAGAGCATCTCGGCAAGTCTGCTGACATCGAGCAACCCGGTCGCGGCATCCGTGCGAGTGGCCTGCAGCAGAATATGGTTGGGTTCGTGGCTGCGCAGCACGTCATAGATCAGGTCGGTCGAAACGGTCACCTGGCGGCCGCTTTTCTCCTTGCCGGGGTGGCGCTTTTCGATCAGTCCGGAAATCAGCGCGCAATTGCGGAAGGTGCGCTTCAAGAGCCAGCTGTCGGCAAACCAGGCTTCGAGATCGTCGCCGAGCATGTCTTGATCGAACAGCGTGGCCAGGGACGGTTTTCTGTTCTTGAACATCCAGCCCATGTCGGCCAGCGACCAGATGGCCAGCGCATAGTCTGTGGCCACGAATCCGACCGGCTTGGCACCCGCCCGATCCAGCCGCCGGGTAAGCAGCATGCCGAGCGTCTGATGCGCAAGCCTGCCCTCGAACGGATATGCCACCATGTAATACCGGTTGCCGCGCGGAAAGGTTTCGATCAACAGGTCATCGCGTTTCGGCAAGACGGACTTGTCCGCTTGAAATCTCAACCAGTCAGCGACCTGCTCGGGGAGTTTCTTCCAGCGTTGCGGGTCGTCGAGCATGGCGCGCACCTGCTCGGCGAGGTAGGTCGAAAGCGGGAATTTGCCACCGCCATAGTAAGGCACCTTCGCGTCGCTGCCCGGCGCGTTCGAGACAAAGCACTCATTCTCGCGAATGCCTTCGAAGCGCAGGATCTTGCCGGCGAACATGAAGGTGTCGCCGTGGGTCAAAGTCTCCAGGAACGCTTCCTCGATCTTTCCCAGAACCCTGCCGCCGCGCGAGGCTGCCCCCCGACTGCCGGCCTGGACGTAGCGTACATTGAGCGCCGGCACCTCGATGATGGTGCCGACATTGAGCCTGTATTGCTGGGCAACGGCCGGATTTGAAACCCGCCACAGGCCTTCCTTGGTCTGCCGGATGCGGGCATAGCGCTCGTAATTCCTGAGCGCGTAGCCGCCGGTGGCGACAAAGTCGATGACCCGGTCGAATGTCGGCCTGTCCAGGCTGGCGTAAGGCGCGGCCGTCCTTACCTCATCAAACAGTGCGTCGGCATGGAACGGCGCGCCGCAGGCACAGCCCAGCACATGCTGCGCCAAGACGTCCAGCCCGCCATTGACCAATGGCGGCGTGTCCTGGGCGCCGAGATAGTTGGCGTCGAGCGCGGCGCGGCATTCCAGAACCTCGAAGCGGTTTGCGGGGATGAGGATCGCCTTCGACGGCTCGTCCATGCGATGGTTGGCGCGGCCGATGCGTTGTGCCAGCCGGCTGGCGCCCTTCGGCGCGCCGACATGCACCACCAGGTCGACATCGCCCCAGTCGATGCCGAGATCGAGCGTCGAGGTGGCGACGATGGCGCGCAGCGCATTCTCGCCCATTGCCTTCTCGACGCGGCGACGCTGGGCGACGTCCAGCGAACCGTGATGAAGCGCGATCGGCAAGGTATCCTCATTGACGCGCCATAGTTCCTGGAACAGCAGCTCGGCCTGGCTGCGGGTATTGACGAAGAGCAGCGTGGTCTTGTGCCGCTTGATCTCGCGATAGATTTCCGGCGTGGCGTAGCGGGCCGAATGGCCGGCCCAGGGAACGCGCTCTTCGGAATCGAGGATCGAGATCTCGGGCTTGGCGCCGCCCGTGACGACGATGAGCTCGGACATTGCGTCCGGGGAAGTCTGGCTGACCAGCCAGCGCCGCAATTCATCGGGCTCCGCGACGGTCGCCGACAGACCGATGGTCTGAAGGTCGGGGACAAAGGTGCGCAAACGCGCCAGGCCAAGCGCCAGAAGATGGCCGCGCTTCGAGGTGACGAGCGAATGAAGCTCATCGAGCACGACATAGCGCAAATCCTCGAAGAAGCGCCTCGCGTCGTTCGAGGCGATCAGCAGCGCGAGCTGCTCGGGCGTGGTGAGCAGGATATCGGGCGGCGCCAGTTTCTGCCGCTGGCGCTTGTGCGAGGGCGTGTCACCGGTGCGGGTCTCGATGGTGACCGGCAGGCCGATCTCCTCGACCGGCTTGCCGAGATTGCGCTCGATGTCGACGGCCAGCGCCTTGAGCGGCGAGATGTAGAGCGTGTGGATGCCGCGATGCGCCTGGCCCGGCTTGCGCTTCGGCCGGTTGGCCAGTTCTGTCAGCGAGGGCAGGAAGCCAGCCAGCGTCTTGCCGGCGCCGGTCGGCGCGATCAGCAGCACCGATTGCCCGCTTTGCGCCTTCGCCAGCAGCTCGAGCTGGTGGACGCGCGGCGACCAGCCCTTTTCGCCGAACCATTTGAGGAATGGCTCAGGCAGCAGGACGGCGGCATTCTGTTCGGCAAGGCGCGGCTGCTCTGTCACGCGCAACAGGTAGCGCGACGGCGCGCGCTCGCCAAGGAAAATCGGAACAAAAGGGGATCAAGGCGCCCTTTTCCTTCTCCCCTTGTGGGAGAAGGGTAAGCTGGCGCTACGGCCTCCTGAACCCCGTCGGGCCGCCATAGAGATAGCCGATGCGCTCGACCGCCCCTTTCAGCCCTTCGAGCGAGACCAGCATGGTGTGGCCGTTGGCGTGGATCATGTCTTTTTCGTCGGTCATGATCGCCACATGGCCCTTCCAGAAGACGAGGTCGCCGCGCTGAAGTCCGGAGTAATCCGGACCCGGCTCGAACGCCGTGCCGATCGAAGCCGCCTGCATATCGGAGTCCCGCAGGACATCCTTGCCCGTCATGCGCATTGCCAGCTGCACGAGGCCGGAGCAGTCGATGCCGAAGCCGGAGACGCCGCCCCACAGATAGGGCGTGCCGAGGAAGCTTTCGGCGATTGTGACGTAGTCCTCTGCGAGTTCGCTGATGGGTCGCAAATGGCGCGCGATGATCGCCTGGCCGGAAGGCAGCAGCGCATAATGCGTGCCGCGCGTTTCGGCCGAGCCGCTTACCGTCACGGCCGAGCCCATCGACAGCTGTCCGCTGATCGGAAAGCGCAAATCCGGCCCGGGATAGAGGAAGGTGCGCGGCACGCAGACGATGTGCGTGGGCGCATGTTCGCGCTGACCCAGGAGATTGTCCGCCACATAGCCGACGTAACCGTCGCGCTCGGCCTGTACCCAGGCCCAGCCTTCCGCGTCCTCGAAGACGAGCACGTCGTCGCCGAACAGCGCCTGCGTGTTCACGCCCGCATCGGGGCGCGGCGCCTTGCGCAGGTCGGCCACCGACGCCGTGATCCGCGCCGGGCGGCCGGTGACGAAGCGGTCGGCGGCGACCTCGCCTTTCAGCCTTGCGTCGGCAAGGTCGGAGCGGAAGGCGTGAAGGCGGGCATCCCTTGCGGTCAAATCGATAATCCAGTCGTCAGCGATGAGGTCAGATGGGCAGTTCTTGCGCCCTGGCGACGATACCATCGCCGAAGCGCTCGACAAAGAGCGCGCCTTCCACCGTGCGCCGGATGAGCACATTGCGCTTGTCGAGCTCGTCGCGGTGGCGCGAGACGAGCTTCAGCGCGCCCATCGTGTCCAGCGCCCGGGTGATGACCGGCTTGGTGACGTTGAGCCTGGCAGCCAGTCCGCGCACCGTATGCGGCGGCGGATCGAGGTAGATGGTGAACAGGATCGCCGTCTGGCGCATGGTGAGATCGGGCTCGCCATAGCGCACCTGGGCCAGCATCACCTGCTGCCACAGTCGCAAGGCCTGGCTCGGGCGCATCGAGATCGACATCGCCCAAGCATGCCGGCAAATTGTTTCGGTTCCGTTTCAGTAACGGCGTTTGCCGCTACGCTCCGAAACGCCCGGCGATGACCCGCTCCAGCGCGCGAATGCCCTGCGCCTCGCCGCCGGTCAGGCCGTGGGGACGGTCGGCCGGGTTCCAGGCGAAGATATCGAAATGCGCCCAGCTATGGGTCTTCTCGACGAAGCGCTTGAGGAAAAGCGCCGCGGTGATCGAGCCGGCAAAGCCGTCGGTGGTGACGTTGTTGATGTCGGCAATCTTCGAGGAAAGCTTTGCATCGTAAGGACGCCACAGCGGCATGCGCCACAGCGGATCCTCGACCGCCGCGGACGCGGCGGCAATTTCGGCGGCAAGCGTCTCGTCGGCGGTGTAGAAAGGCGGCAGGTCCGGCCCGAGCGCGACGCGCGCGGCTCCGGTCAGCGTCGCCATGTCGACCAGCAAATCGGGCTTCTCCTCATCGGCCAGCGCCAGCGCGTCGGCCAGGATCAGCCGCCCTTCGGCGTCCGTGTTGCCGATCTCGACGGTGATGCCCTTGCGGCTCCTGAGCACGTCGCCGGGTCGGAAGGCGTTGCCGGCGATCGAATTCTCGACGGCGGGAATCAACACGCGCAACCGGACATTCAGTTTCGCCCCCATGATCATGGAAGCGAGGCCCAGCACATTGGCGGCTCCGCCCATATCCTTCTTCATCAGAAGCATGCCGGACGACGGCTTGATGTCGAGGCCGCCGGTGTCGAAGCAGACGCCCTTGCCGACGAGCGTCACCTTCGGCGCGTCACTCTGTCCCCAGCTCATGTCGATCAGCCGCGGCGCGTCGGCGCTGGCCCGGCCGACAGCATGGATCATAGGGAAATTCCGCGCCAGGAGATCGTCGCCATGGACTGCCGAAATATCGGCGGCATGGGCGGCCGCCACTTGCCGGGCGGCTTCTTCCAATTCGACTGGACCGAGGTCGCTGGTCGGCGTGTTGACGAGGTCGCGTGTCAGGAACACGCTGTCGGCGACGCGGCGGACATGCGCAGCGTCAGCGCCCTCCGGAAGCGCGAAGCGCAAGGCCTTGCCGGGCTTCTTGCCGTAGCGGGTGAAGACATAGCCGCCCAGGACAAGCGCGAGTGCGGCGAGTTCGGGTTGCGCCAGGCCCGACGCGAAATACCAGTCGCCTTCCGGCAGCGCCCTCGCGAGCGCGCCCAGAGCAAGCGCGCTCTCGCCGTCGCCGGTGCCGAACAGCGCGCCGGCGAGGCCGCCGTCTTCGCCCGGCAGGACCAGGGTGCGTCCCGCCTCGCCGGAAAAAGCGTTGGCCCTTGCCCAGGCGATGGCAGGCGGCGGCAATGCCGCGGCTTCAAGGGCGTCCTTTGCCACCAGATAGACAGGCAAGGCGGCTTGCGGCTTTTGTCCGACGAGTTCGACAGGCATGCGATGATCTCCGGCCGAACAGGATGAGTCGGCTTCTTAACGGTCCGTTAGGGTTAACAGAATATTTCTGCGGGAGGGAAGACGGCCAGCCTATGGCCGCACAGGAATGGAGACCGGGCGCCGATGCCGATCAAAGCGTTGAACCATAGAGCCAGGCGTCTGATCAGCACAGCCTTCATGGCGGCGCTGGCAGCCAGCGTGGCAGGTTGCGGCAGCACCAGCCAAATGACCACCGGCTCCATCTCGCGCTCCGACAGAAGGCCGCTGGAAACGATGTCGGCCGGCGAACTGCACACGGCCACGTCCAGGCTTGGCGAATCCTACGCCCGCAATCCCAATGACAAGCGCATGGCGATGAATTTCGCGGCGGCGCTGCAAATGGACGGCGATGCCGATCAGTCGCTCGCCGTGATGCGCAAGCTGGCGATCGCCTATCCCAAGGATCGCGAGGTGCTTGCCGCCTATGGCAAGGCGCTCGCCGCCAACGGCCAGTTCGAGCCGGCGCTCGACGCCGTGCGTCGCGCGCAGACGCCCGAATATCCGGACTGGAAGCTGGTGTCGGCGGAAGCCGCGATCCTCGACCAGATGGGCCAGAAGGAAGAGGCGCGTCAGGACTACCGCAAGGCGCTGGAACTCAAACCGAACGAACCTTCGGTGCTGTCCAATCTCGGCATGTCCTATGTGCTCGAAGGCGACCTGCGCACGGCCGAGACCTATATGCGCTCGGCCGCGCAGCAGCCCAGCGCCGACAGCCGGGTGCGGCAGAACCTTGCGCTGGTGGTGGGCCTGCAGGGTCGCTTCGACGAGGCCGAGAAGATCGCCTCGCAGGAATTGTCGCCCGAGCAGGCGCAGGCCAACGTCGCCTATCTGCGCCAGATGCTTGCCCAGCAGAACGCCTGGAGCCAGCTGAAGGATCAGGACAAGAACAAAGCGAAAGTCGCCACGAACTGACCGGGGACCGCCGCTAGGCGTCGACCGCTGCAGAAAATCAAAAGCCGCGCGAAACCCCGCGCGGCTTTTTGATTGGCGCCAGCCGATAGCCTACTGGCTCGAGGAGCTGTGCTGGTCGCCGAAGATGCCGCGCTGGCTGACCTGGATGCCGGCCGGGCCCAGGATGATGGCGAACAGCACCGGCAGGAAGAACAGGATCATGGGCACGGTGAGCTTCGGCGGAAGTGCTGCGGCCTTCTTCTCGGCCGCGTTCATGCGCATGTCGCGGCTTTCCGAGGCGAGCACGCGCAGCGCGTGCGCCACCGGCGTGCCGTACCGTTCGGCCTGGACCAGGGCCTGCGACACCGACTTGACCGATTCCAGGCCGGTACGGCTTGCCAGGTTCTCATAGGCGATCTTGCGATCCTGCAGATAGGACAGCTCGGCATTGGTGAGCACGAATTCCTCGGCAAGCGCGACCGACTGCGCGCCGATTTCATCGGCGACCCTGCGCAGGGCCGCTTCCACAGACATGCCGGATTCCACGCAGATCAGCATCAGGTCGAGCGCGTCCGGCCACGCCAGCTGGATCGACTGCTTGCGCTTGGTCGCGCGGTTGTTGACGTAGAGGATCGGCGCGTAGAAGCCGCCATAGGCGACGACGACACAGACGAACAGCTTGATGAAAGCCGGCTGCTGCGGCAGGCCGCCGAGCACGAACAGGTAGACGGCCGCCAGCGCAAAACCCACGAATGGCAGGACGAGGCGGAAGAACAGGAAGCGCGTCAGCGGGTTCTGGCCGCGGAAGCCCGCGACCTTGAGCTTCTGGATCGTGCTTTCGTCGGCAAGCGCGCGCTTCAGATCCAGGCGGTCGACGATGTTGCGCATGCCGACGGACTGTTCCTCGCGCAGGCCCTTGCGGCGGCGGTCGGCCTCGCTGGCCAGCCGCGCGCGCTGCTCGGCGCGCAATCTGTCGCGTTCGAGCGCCACGGACTTCATGCGCGATTTGAGCGACGTGCCGCCGAACGCCGGCATAAGGGTGAACACGGTCGCGAACACGGCGATGCCGACCAGCATCGCGATCAGGAAGGAAGGGTCGGTGAGTGTTTTGACGACCTGTTCTGTCACCGGATTCGCGCCCCTACACCTCGAAGTTCATCATCTTGCGCATCACCAGGATGCCGATCGACATCCAGACGCCCGAGCAGCCGAGGATCAGGTTGCCGACACTGGTGGTGAACAGCGGCATGATATAAGTCGGGCTCGACAGATAGACGAGGAAGGCGACGACGAAAGGCAGGGCGCCGATGATGACGGCGGATGCCTTGGCTTCCATCGACAGCGCCTGGACCTTGGCCTTCATCTTCTTGCGGTCGCGCAGGACGCGCGAAAGGTTGCCCAGCGCCTCGGACAGGTTGCCGCCGGCTTGCGACTGGATCTGGATGACGATGCCGAAGAAGCCGGCCTCGCTGCAGGGCATCGTCTCGGACATGCGCATGGCGGCGTCGGGGACCGACATGCCCATCTGCTGGGAATCGACGATGCGGCGGAACTCCGACCGGACCGGTTCGGGCGATTCATTGGCGATCAGGCGGATCGCGTCGTTGAGCGGCAGACCGGACTTGACCGCGCGCACGATGATGTCGAGCGCGTTCGGAAACTCTTCCAGGAAGGCCTTGACGCGACGTGTGCGGCGAAACGAAACAAACCACCGCGGCAGGCCGAGCCCGCCCACCAGCAGGGCGCCGGGCAGCGCCCACAGGGGCGCGCCGACGAAAAAGAGAAGGCCCGTCAGGATGATGCCGCAGACGGCGGAGTACATGTAGAAGCGCTCGATCGGGACCTGCATGCCGGCCTGGCGGATCTGGACCTTCAGCGGCGGTTTCTTGACGTTGCGATCGTTGGTCTTCTGCTTCTCGTCGAGCTGCTTGAGCGAGTCCTGGAGACTCTTGCGCCGCTTGACCGCCTCCGCGGCGCGATCGCGCGTGGCTTTCACCACCGACCGGTCGGTTTCGGCCGTCTTGATCGTCTGAAGCCGCTTGCCGGCCTGCTTCTCATTGTCGAGGCGCGTGAACAGGAAAGCATAGGCCACCGCGCCGGCGCTGAAGCCGGCAAGTACGATGAACGCCAGGACGGTGGTGTCAATTCCGAACATCGACCGGTGCCCCTAGGCCCTTTCGCCGTTTCACAGAAACGGCGAACCGCCCTATTCCTTTGTTTAGATGCAATTCCGGACGGAAAGTTACGGCGAAGTCGCCGAACCCGACCGCTTCACACTTTTCCTGGAATTGCTTCAGACCTCCAGACAAATCAGTCAGCGCGTTTCTCCATCGCCTCGAGCGCATTGGCGAGGCGCTGCTCCTCGCCATAATAGCGGGCGCGATCCCAGAAATGCGGGCGGCCGATGCCCGTCGACACGTGCTCGCCGACCAGCCGCCCGCTCGAGTCCTCACCCTTGATGTTATAGAGGACGAGATCCTGGGTGATGATGACGTCACCTTCCATGCCGACCACCTCGGTGATGTGGGTGATGCGGCGTGAACCGTCGCGCAGGCGTGCGGCCTGGATGATCACGTCGATCGAGCCGACGACGATCTCGCGCACGGTGCGCTGCGGCAGCGAATAGCCGCCCATGGCGATCATCGATTCGATACGGTTGAGGCATTCGCGCGGGCTGTTCGAGTGGATCGTTCCCATCGACCCGTCGTGACCGGTGTTCATCGCCTGCAGAAGGTCGAACACTTCCGGTCCGCGCACTTCGCCGACGATGATGCGCTCGGGCCGCATGCGCAGGCAGTTCTTGACGAGATCGCGCATGGTCACCTCGCCCTCGCCCTCGAGATTGGGCGGCCGGGTTTCGAGACGAACCACATGCGGCTGCTGCAGCTGCAGTTCGGCCGAGTCCTCGCAGGTGATGACCCGCTCCTCGCGATCGATATAGTTGGTCAGGCAGTTGAGCAGCGTCGTCTTGCCGGAGCCGGTGCCGCCCGAGATGACGACATTGCAGCGGACCCGGCCTATGATCTTGAGGATTTCCGCGCCTTGCGGCGAGATGGCGCCGAACTTGACCAGCTGGTCCAGCGTCAGCTTGTCCTTCTTGAATTTACGGATGGTGAGCGCGGTGCCGTCGATGGAGAGCGGCGGCGCGATAACGTTGACGCGCGAGCCGTCGGGCAGGCGCGCGTCGCAGATCGGGCTCGATTCATCGACGCGACGGCCGACCTGGCTGACAATGCGCTGGCAGATGTTGAGCAGCTGCTGGTTGTCACGGAAACGGACGCCGGTCTGTTCGACCCTGCCATTGACTTCGATGTAGACGTTCTTGGAGCCGTTGACCATGATGTCGGCGATGTCGTCGCGGGCAAGCAGCGGCTCCAGCGGCCCATAGCCCAGAACGTCGTTGCAGATATCCTCGAGCAGCTCCTCCTGCTCGGAGATCGACATCGCGAAGTTCTTGATCGCGATGATGTCGTTGACGATGTCGCGGATTTCCTCGCGCGCGCTCTCGGGATCGAGCTTGGCGAGCTGCGACAGGTCGATCGTGTCGATGAGCGCGGAGAAAACCTGGCTCTTGGTGTCGTAATAGGTCTCGCTGCGCTCGCGCTGGACCCTTCTCGGCGGCTCGGGCGCCATCGGCGGAGCCTCGACGGGACGGCGGGCCGGCGGCGCGGACGGCGCGGGCGGCGCGCTGGACGCCGGCGCGGCCGGCCGCTCGGCCGTCATCGTTCCCGTCGAAGCGGGAGCGGCGGGCGCCGATGCCGGCGGACGGAATTCGGGCGTCACCCGGTTGCCGTCGTCTTTGCCTCTCTTACCAAACATGATCGACTACCCGATGCCGCTCAAACAGCGTCACTTCTTGTTGCGCGAGAGCTTGCCGAGGATCGAACCCAGGCCCGCCTTCTTCTTTGTCTTGATTTCGCTACGTCCGGTCAGCACATGCGCTATCTCATTGATGGTGGCGACGACCGGGTTCTTGGCGTCCATCTCGGAGAGCATGCGGCCGTTGTTGGCGGCATTGCCGAACAGCACCGGTTCGAAATTGATCACCGCCATGGGCGTGATGCCGAGCGGCTCGGCGAAATCGGAAGGCGCTATCTCCGGCCGTTTCGGCACACCTGCCTGGTTGATGACCAGCTTCGGCGGCGGATCGTTCGGACGCAGCCGCTTCAGCATGTCCACCATGTTCTTGGTGTTGCGAAGATTTGCGAGCTCGGGTGTGGCCGTGATGACGATCTCGTCGGCCTTGATCAGCGTGCTCTTCGTCCACCCGCTCCAGATGTGCGGGATATCGAGAACCAGCAGGGGCGCGCTGCGCTGCGCCATCTCGATGACCTGCGAGAACGCCTCAGCGTCGAAATCATAGACGCGCTCCAAGGTGGAGGGGGCCGCAAGCAGCGACAGATGCTCGGCGCATTGCGCGAGCAGGCGATCGAGATAGACCTCATCGACCCGCTCCGGCGAGAACACGGCCTCGGCGATGCCTTGAGCCGGATCCTGATCGAAGTTGATGTTGGCGGTGCCGAAGGCGAGGTCGAGATCGGCGATGACAACTTCGGACTTGAACAGCGACGACATCGCCCAGGCGGTATTGTGAGCAATGGTCGATGAGCCGACTCCACCCTTGGCGCCGATGAAAGCAATCGAGCGGCCGATCGGCTCCGATTCCGGATCGACGAAGATCGACGACACGACGCTGACGATGTCGGTCATCGAGACCGGCGCGATGACATATTCGGAGATTCCGGAACGGATGAGCTCGCGGTAGAGCCCGACATCGTTGTAGTGGCCGATGACCACGACCTTGGACGACGGATCGCAATATTCCGCGAGCTGGCCGAGTTGTTCGAGCAGTTGCTTCGGCTCGCTGCGCGATTCCAGCAGGATCAGGTTCGGCGTCGGCGCGGACTGGTAGAACTCGATCGCGGTCGGGACACCGCCCATATGGACCTTGAGATGGGCCTTGGCCATCCGGCGGTCCTCACCGGCGCGCTCCACGGGGCTGGCGACGCCTTCCGTCTCGCAGAAAGCCTGGATCGAAATGCGCGGCACGGGGCGCAGCGCCTGCATGGCGGCGATGTCCTGCTGCGAAAGGTCGCCGGTTTCCGCGGGCGTGTCGTAGGCAAGATTGCTCATCGTCATGCTCTTTCCGTGACTGCTCTCTTCGTCGTCCGGCGGCTCAGTACGTCACTTCCGAATTGCCGAGGAACTCGTCGGAGATGCCCCTGGCCCGGTACACATCGATCACCGCGCCGCGATTTTCGGCGTCGATTTCGGATTGCTTGCGCGGCCCGATCAGATCGTTGGGATTGGCGACCTGGGCCGCGAGATTGTTCTGGTAGGAGCAGCCGAAGTCAGCATAGTGCTTGTTCTCCGACGTCTCGGTCAGGTCGTCGGGCCAACGCCCGCATTTGTCGGTCTGGGCCCGCACCGCGACGAAGGCGACGCGCACCGGCGCGGACGCCTCCGGCACGGCCGACTGATAGGATGTCATGACGATGCGGTTGCGCTTGACGCCCGCGGCCATGGCAAGCCTGGCGAAATCGCGACCGGCCGCGCGGGCGGCAAGTTCGTTGGCGGAGCCGGCCGGCATCGCGATCGTCAGCGCCGGCGCGGCGCTCTTGTCGTAACCGTCGAGAAAACCGAGCAGCGTGTCGCGTTGCGCGCCCGTCATGCCGCGATCGCCGGCGCCGACCGGCAGGTCGATCTTCTGGTTCTTCTCGGCGATGACGATGGGATGGGTCGTGCGGTAGTCGTCGGGTATCGATCCGACTGTAACGCTGTCGCGATTGGCGCATCCGGCGAGCGACGCCGCAAGCGCGACCGCCAGTGCCGGGACCACCTGCCGGCGTATCCTTGCGATGCCGGATGCTGTCCGGACCGTCATGACCTTCGATGCTGACTTGGACATATCCGCATTCCCACTCATTTGTAGATGAAGCCGACAACGCCGTGATAGCGGCCCGGCGGCCTGTCGGTCTGCATGGTGCCGTAGACGCGGTTGACGCGGCCGAGGAACATTCCGGCGCCGTCGCTCGCCGCGTTGAAGTTATCATCCGGCTTGGCCAGGTCGTTGCGCGCCACCGGCCGCGCCAGGTAAGGCGTGATGATGATGACGAGCTCGCTTTCGTTGCGGACGAAGTCGCGGCTGCGGAAGAGCGTTCCGAGCACGGGGATCTTGGTCAGGCCGGGCAATCCGGTGACAGCCTGCCTGAGATCGTCGCGCACGAGGCCCGCGATCATCATCGAACCGCCGGAAGGCAGTTCCACCGTCGTATCGGCCAGGCGCTTGCGCAGCGACAAGGCGTTCATGCCGATGCTCTGATTGTCCGTGGATGCCGATACGGATCCTTCGGTCGTCGGTTCGGAAACCGACGTCCTAACCTTCAGGCTTATGCGACCGGGCGACAGAACAACCGGCTGGAACTCCAGCCCGATACCATACTCGATCTTGTCGACCGAATAGTTCTTCAGACCGGTCTGGTTGTCGGTGGACACGTTGGCGGAAACGCTCTTCACAATATTGTACTCGCCGCCGACCTTGAATGTCGCCTTTTCCCCGGACACGGCGGTCAAAGTCGGCTCAGCCAGGGTCTTCATGACCCCCGACTGTTCCATTGCGTTGATATAGGACTGCAGCCCTGACGAGCTGGTAGAGAGGCCCGCGTTCGACAGCGGTTTGCCAAGACCCGTGTAAGGGTCGCTGAGCGCCGCCCAGGAAATGCCGTTGCTGCCGCCGCTGGCGAGCATATTGACGCCGAGCTGTTTCATCACCGAGCGGCTGACTTCTGCGACCGTCACCTTGAGCGTTACCTGATCGTCGCCGATGATCTGCAACAGGTTGACGATTTTGGAGACCCGGCGTTCCTGGTCGGGGTTGTTGATGTCGACGCCGCCATTGACCGAGCCGCCGGCGGCGGTCTGCGAATATTGACCGGTCGTCGCTTCACCGCCGGACACGAAGATGGTTGCCAGGTCGACGGCGCGCTTGGCATCGAGAGGCGTGTCGACCGTGCCCGTCAGCACGACGTTGTCGTTGAGCAGCTCGACCTTGATCTGCGAAGACGGGATGAAGCGCTTCAGATAGTCTTCCAGCCCGGCGACATCGCGCTCGACGGCCAGGTCGAGGCTGACAATCTGCTCGCCATTGGGGCCGAAGACAAAGATGTTGGTTTCGCCGACCGCCTTGCCGAACAGGTAGATGCGCCGCGCCGTGCGCGTCACCGCGTCGGCAACCGCCGGATTGGCGACGAGGATGTCATAGGCATCGTTCGGCAGATCGATGACCACGGATTTGTTGAGGCCAAGCTTGACGCGCTGCGTGGCGACGGAAGCCGATACGCCGGCGCTCGCGGCTTTGGCTTCGACCAGTCCCGAAGCGTTGGTGCCAATCAGGAGCAGGCCGATCGCCGCGGCCGCCAGGAAGGGCAGCAGTTTACCGTTTAGCCTCATTTCCTTGCTCCAACCTCGGAAACTTCGCCCGACTTGATCAGACGCACTGTTCCGTGCCGGCCATTGCCGTTGACCAGATAGTCGGCTTCGTCCGTACTCTTTTCATGGATGTCGGTGATCGGACGCAGCGCGAGCGTCAGGCGGTCCGCCATCTGCTGCGCCACGGTGATGATCTCGGCCTGCTGCGGCGTCAGTTCCAGCGTCGCGGTCTGGCCGACCCTGGTCTTCTTGCCTTCCTCGTCCTCCTGGATGGTCTGGTCGATGGCCAGCACGCGGATGTTCTTGAGGATGGTCGAGGTGTTGAAGCCGCTGCCGCCGTTGCCGGTGTCGGCACGGCGGGTCATGATGACGTCGACGAAGTCGTTGGGCAGGATGAAGCCGCCGGCAGAGGTGTCGGCCGATATCGCGGTGGCGACAGCGCGCATCCCCGAAGGCAGGATCGAGGACATGAAGCTCTGCCCCTCGCCGACCAGCTTGGAGCGGCGCAGCGGCTCGCCCGTATACATGGCGACGCGCGCGACCGAGCCCTTGAGCTTTTCGACCGCGTCAGGTTCGGCGGCCCGCGTGATGAAATTGGCATTGACGCCGTCGGCCGGCCATTCTTCCCAGCTGATGTTGTTGCCGAGCTGGCTGCCCATCGCCACGTCGCCGGAAAGCACCAGAACGTCCTGCAATGCGACTGCCGGCTGCGCGGGCGCATTGACAACGACCTGCGCTGGCGGCGCCACGACCATGTTCTTGGCGACATAGCCCGCGCCACCCGCCGCGACCGCAGCCACGCCCAGAATAATCAATCGGGATGCTGGCATTCGTCCAAAACCCTTCGCCTCGTGGCAAACCACCCACGCCTGGCCGGACTTTGCAGCTGCAATCGTCAAAACAAGGTTAATGCAATGCTTACGATCGTGATTAATTTAAGGTTTACTCAAATTAGATCGAACGGCCCGCTATTAACAAAAAAGGCGGCCTGGCCGCCTTCGGTCGCCGACATCGATGTCGCCAAAACCTATGCCGTGAGCCTCTGCAGCGCCCAGACCACCAGCGGCGAATCCGGGAACGTGATCAGTCCACCGGCGCCAAGCGCGATGCCATAGGGAATGCCCACTTTCTCGTCGGCAAAGTAGCGCAGGAATCGGCTGTGGCCGGTATACGCGGCCAGCGGCGATTTCCGGTAAGCCAGGATTGCGACGGTCAGCAGTCCCCCGATGAAAGTCGACGTCACCAGATAGCCGATCAAGTTGATGTTGAGGCCCATCCATAGAGCGGTCGCGGCCAGAAGCTTGGCGTCGCCGCCGCCCATGCCGCCCAGCGCAAAAAGGCCGAATGTCGTGGCAAGCACGAGGGCGCCGGCAGCGAAGTGCCAGCCATAGGTTGCCCAGTCCATGCCGGTGAGCGGCGCGACAAGCGCGAATGTCGCCACCAACAGCACGGGAACGCGGTTGGCGATCGTCATCGACAACGTGTCGGAGATCGCAGCAAACAGCATGCAGAATGGGAAGACGACGAAGATAACGGCTTCAAGCATTGAAGCGGCACCCGTGGAAGCTCGGTTTGGAACTTAAGCACATCCCGTTAACAATCGATGAGACGGGACACTCCTTGATGCGCGCCGTAATGAAGCGGGTCCAGGCGATGCGTTTCAAGCGCTTGCTGGATGCATCTCTCATCGCGGCAAGATCGCTGCCCGCATCCGGACGACAGCATTGGTTGCCATCATGAAGAAGGGCCGCCAAACGGCGGCCCCTCTACTAGACAAGAATATTTCCGTTTATCACGGAGCGGTGCCGGTGTTGACCGCGCCTGCGATGGCGGTGAACTTGGCGTTCAGCGCGCCGCCGAGCTGCGAAGCGCCGACCATGATGGCGAGCGCGATGAGGGCGGCGATCAGACCGTATTCGATGGCGGTCGCGCCGGATTCGTCCTTCACGAAACGTGCAATGAGATTAGACATTCGAGAGCTCCTACTCCACGTGTTACAGCACTTCCGTCAACTTCTCTTTGCGGTTGATCGGATGCTGCGAATCTAGGGAGAAGCCGTTTCGATCGGCTTAATAAACAGCCTTACCGATTCCTTTCCGGGGGTGAACGCGCTGCGTGGTTAACCGCAGCCTAAACGTCATCGGCCAACGTGCGCCCCCCGCAAAACAGCGGAAACCAGCGGCTCCCGCAATCTTGCTAAAACAGCGGGCACAATGGATATGTGAGGCATCGGCAAACCGATCCCCCATCGCGACCCGGCACGGTTTAACCGTTGCTTCACCAATCTCGTTCATGTTCCGTTGAAGAATCCGCCTGCCGGGAGCGCTTCAATGACCTTGTCGAGATCACTGTTTCCAGTCGCCGCGCTGCTGGCGGCTGCTGCCTTGGTGATGCCGGCCAGGGCTGGCGCGGGTGTAGAAGTGACCATGAACCAGGCAAAGATCGTCAAATTGTCCCGCGCGGCCGACACCGTCGTCATCGGCAACCCGGCCATCGCCGACGCCTCGGTGCAGGACGCCTCGACCATCGTTCTTACAGGCAAAGGGTTTGGCGTCACCAATCTGGTGGTACTCGACTCGGACGGCAGCCCGATCATCGATGAACAGGTGACCGTCGTGCGGCAGGCCGCTTCCTCGGTGCGCATCTACAGGCGTGCCGAAGTCCAGACCATGTCTTGCACGCCCTATTGCGAGAGCGCCTACAAGACCGACGCCGAGAAGGCTTCCGAGACCGAAATGAGCGCCGCGCACTAAGCCCGAAGGGAGCGTCGGAGCAGGCGTTAAGGACAGCTTAAAGCCTGCCCGGCGAATTTAACGATCATCCAAACCGGACCTCAACGGGTCTTCGCTACCTTGCCGCCGGTACCGCAAGGGGATCGGCAGGAACGCAAATGAGCAAGGATGCCACATCCGGCAACGGCATGGACAGCACGGCGCGCGCCAAATCCCGCCCCGGCTTCTTCAGCGACAGACGCGGCAGCACCGCAATGGAATTTGCGATGCTGGCCATCCCGTTCGCGCTTCTCGTCTTCGCCATCCTCGAGAGCTGCATCTCGTTTGCCGGCCAGGAGGTGATGGCCAACGCCACGGATGACGTCGCCCGCCAGCTGCGAACCGGGCAGTTGCAGAGGTCGAACGTCACCGAAGCTTCCATCAAGCAAGCGATCTGCAGCCGCCTGCAGATCATGGTCGCCCAGAACTGCCCGGGGCTGAAGGTCGATCTGCGCGAATATTCGAGCTTTGCGCAGGCCGCCACGGCAGGCTTCAAGATCGTCGGCAACGACATCGTGCTGACCCAGTCGGGAAGCGACATGACCTTCACGGTTACGCCCGGCCTGGCAGAATCCATCAACATGCTGCGGGTGTTCTACAAATGGCCGGTGATGACGGATCTGCTGGCCAAGCAGATGCAGAATTTCAGCGACGGCACCACGCTGCATTTTGCGTCCGTGACCTGGCAGAACGAACCATTCGACGACAACTAAGGCCGGCGGGCGGCTGGGGCTTGGGCGGCTTGGAGGGATAGGATGTACCGTGCGGGGGCACATTGGGGGATTTCGGCCATCGTGGCGCGAGCGAGGCGGTTCGGCCACGATCGGCGCGGCGTCGCCGCGATCGAGTTTGCGTTCATCGCGCCGGTGCTGCTCATCATGTATTTCATCACGATGGAGGCATCGCAAGCCATCGAGACCAGCAAGAAGGTCAGCCGCATCGGCAGCATGGTGGCCGACCTCGTCACGCAGCAGCAGACGGTCGTGAAGGCGAACCTCGAAGCGATCATGCAGATCGGCAGCACGACGCTTCTGCCTTACAACCGCTCGCAGCCGTCGATCATCATCACCGCGATCCAGATCACGGACGAGGCAACACCGAGGGTGCTGGTGGCATGGTCGCGCAAGCTGGTGGGCAACACCTACAGCGCCGACGCGACCCCGAACACGATCACCACGGTGCCGACGAACTTGAAAATCCGCAACACCTTCCTGATCCGCGTCGAGAGCGACCTTGGCTATACGCCGGTGATCTCGTGGGACGCGAACAACGCCCAGCAGAGATCGGCCGGATTGTTGTCGACCTTCAGCCACATAAACATGAGCGAGACCTATTATCTCAGGCCTCGCCGGAGTCCGACCATTCCTTGCAGCGACTGCTGATCGTCACTCCCGGCCATCGGATGCCTGCCGCAAGATGGCCGTCGCCATGGCGTAATCCTTGGACATCGCCGGCACGAAGCCACCGGAATGCGCCCTCTCCAGCAGGTCGTACATATCGGGCGTCTGCGATTTGAGATTGGTCAGGAAGACCGTCAGCCGGCGTTTCGCCTCGGAATCGAGATCGCTGCGGACTGCGTGCGGCCCGTAGCGCAACAGGTCGGAGGTCCATAACACCCTAAGCGATGCCCCGGGGATGCCGGCAGCCTCCAGCCGCGCGAGCGTGCCGCCGGAATGGATGGATTGACCGTCGGCATCGGCCGGCTCCCATCCGAACAGGCCATCCGCATCGCCGCCGCTCAACATCGTCTCGGCCGCCGTGGCCGACGCGGTGCGTGCCAGGAACGGCGAATCCTGCGCAATCTTGACCCCTGCGGCGGAAAGGGCAGCCAGCGGCAGCAGCGCGCCGCCGACATTATCGGCCGGCGCAATCGCGATCCGATGCGAAGCCATGGCGGCAAGATCCTGCAGCCTGCCGTCGCGCGTCACCAGGACGGAGCGGATGCCGACGGCGCCGTCGGCGTCGACCGGCGCCACCAGTGGTTCGACACAGCCGCAGCGCTCTGAGGCCGTGGCATAGGCGAGCGCCGAATAGACAGCGTATTGCACGCGCCCGCTCGCCTGCGCCTCGATCAGCGCCGCATAGTCGCGCGCAACGACGAATTCGACCTTCATGCCGAGCGCATTGGCGTAGGCTTCCGTCAGACGCGCAAGCCCGGGGACGGAGTTGCCGCCGCCCGGCTCGGCAACGATGCCGATGCGGAACGTGCCGATGTCGTCACGCCAGTCGGCGTGTGCCGGCCATGCGGCGGCGCCTGACGCCAGGAGAGCGGCCGCGCATATTTTCGCGGCCTGCCTTGCCGCGGTTTTGCCGCGCCTCGCCATGCTTGCTTTGCTCCCGCCATATCCACGCCTCGTCGCAACTATGGCGCGAAGCGGTTGCGGTTTGGTTTCCGATTTGCCAACGCCGCGAGGGAACCTTATGTCTGGCGACCAGGACTGACAACAATGACACCCATGGCGCGCGCGTTCCTGTTCGTTCTCGATTCTTTCGGCATCGGCGGCGCGGCCGACGCCGAACGTTATGGCGATGCCGGCGCCGACACGTTCGGGCATATCTTCAAGGCTTGCGCCGAAGGCCGCGCCGATCGGGAGGGTTTGCGCAAAGGACCGCTCGCCGTGCCCAACATGATGTCGCTCGGGCTTGGCCGGGCGGCGCAAACCGCGACGGGGCTCAGAACCGGCATCGATGCGCCGCCGGTCGCCTCGGTCTTCCACGGCGCCGCCCAGGAGGTGTCGAGCGGCAAGGACACGCCGTCGGGCCATTGGGAGATCGCTGGACTGCCCGTGCGCTTCGACTGGGGTTACTTTCCCGATACCATGCCGGCCTTCCCGCCCGAGCTGACCGAGGCGATCATCCGCGAGGGCAAGGTGCCGGGCATCCTCGGCAATTGCCATGCGCCGGGAACCGAGATCATCGAGCGCTTCGGCGAGGAGCATATCCGCACCGGCAGACCGATCTGTTACACCTCGGTGGATTCCGTGTTGCAGATCGCCGCGCATGAAACGCATTTCGGCCTGGAGAGGCTTTATGAGCTTTGCCTCACGGTGCGCCGGCTCGTCGATCCGCTCAAGATCGGGCGCGTGATCGCGCGGCCGTTCGTGGGCGAGACGCCTGCCACGTTCCAGCGCACCCACAACCGCCGCGACTATGCGGTGCCGCCGCCGGAGCCGACCCTGCTCGACCGGCTGACGGAGCGCGGCAGCAAGGTCATCGCGGTCGGCAAGATCGGCGATATCTTCGCCCATCGCGGAATTTCGGACGTGCGCAAGGCCGGCGGCAACATGGCGATGTTCGACAAGGCGCTCGGCGCCATGGACGATGCCGGCGAAGGCGACCTGGTCTTTGCCAATTTCGTCGACTTCGACACCGAGTTCGGCCATCGGCGCGATGTCGCCGGCTATGCCGCGGCGCTCGAAGCCTTCGACCGCCGGCTGCCCGAGGCGCTGTCGCGCCTGAGGCCGGGCGACCTTCTCATCCTCACAGCCGATCACGGCAACGACCCTACCTGGCGCGGCACCGACCATACGCGTGAGCGCGTTCCGGTGATCGGCATCGGGCCGGGGCTGAAGGGCGGCGACATCGGGCTCAGGCCGACCTTCGCCGATATCGGCGAAACCGTTGCGGATCACCTTGGCCTGGCAGCCGGCCGCCATGGAACATCCTTCCTCGCAACGATAGGCGGCCATGCCTGAGCTGCCCGAAGTCGAGACAGTCCGGCGTGGACTGCAGCCGGTGCTAGAGGGTGCGCGGCTGGTCAAGGTCGAAGCGCGCAGGCCCGACCTTCGCTTTCCTTTTCCCGAACGCTTTTCGCAGCGGCTTACCGGCAAGACCGTGACGGCGCTTGGCCGGCGCGCCAAATATCTGACGATGCATATCGAGGATGGTCCGGTGCTGATCTGCCACCTCGGCATGTCGGGATCATTCCGGGTCGAAACCGCCGGGAGCAGCGACATCCCCGGCTCTTTCCATCACGAGCGGTCGAAAAATGCGGCGCACGACCATGTCGTGTTCGACGTCGTCTCGCAAAAGGGCGTGCGATCCAGCGTCATCTTCAACGACCCGCGCCGCTTCGGCTTCATGCTGTTTGCCGAAGGCGCGCCGGACACGCATCCGATGCTGGCCGGACTGGGCGTCGAGCCGACCGGCAACGCGCTCGACGGTCCCCTGCTCGCCTCACTGCTCAAGGATCGCAGATCGCCGCTCAAGGCGGCGCTGCTCGATCAGCGGCTGATCGCCGGACTTGGCAATATATATGTGGCGGAGGCCCTGTGGCGCGCCGGCCTGTCGCCGTTGCGCGAAGCTGGTACCATTGCCGGGTCGGCCAAGAAGGCGAAAGAGCAAAGCGGGCGCCTCGCGGAGGCGATCCGCGCGGTCATCGCCGACGCGATCGCCGCCGGCGGCTCCTCGCTGCGCGACTATGTGCAGGCCGATGGATCCCTCGGCTATTTCCAGCATTCCTTCGCGGTCTATGATCGCGAGGGAGAGCCATGTCCGAAACCGGGCTGCCGCGGCCATATCGAGCGCATCGTGCAGAGCGGCCGCTCGACCTTCTATTGCCGGACCTGTCAGCGGTGAGCTAGACCGGTCTCTCCAAGAGAAGCGAGGAGACGTACGCCATGACCTATGAAACCATTCTCGTGGAAACACGCGGCAAGGTCGGGCTGATCACGCTGAACCGGCCCAAGGCGCTCAATGCGCTGAATTCGCAGGTCCTTGCGGAGGTGGTGGTGGCGGCGGGCGCGTTCAACGCCGATGCGGGGATCGGCGCGATGGTGCTCACCGGCTCGGAAAAGGCGTTCGCTGCCGGCGCCGACATCAAGGAAATGCAGGCGATCTCCTTCGCCGACGCCTACACGCAGGATTTCTTCGTCGGCTGGGAGGAATTCACGCGCACGCGCAAGCCCATCGTCGCGGCGGTCGCGGGCTATGCGCTCGGCGGCGGCTGCGAATTGGCCATGATGTGCGACTTCATCATCGCCGGCGACAACGCCAAGTTCGGCCAGCCCGAAATCACGCTCGGCGTCATGCCGGGCATGGGGGGCTCGCAGCGGCTGACGCGCTTCGTCGGCAAGTCGAAGGCGATGGACATGTGCCTGACCGGGCGCATGATGGATGCGGGCGAGGCCGAGCGCTGCGGACTGGTGTCGCGGGTGGTCCCGGTCGCCGAACTGCTCGACGAAGCGTTGAAGACGGCGGCGAAGATCGCCGAGTTCTCGCTGCCGTCGGTCATGATGACCAAGGAAGCCGTCAACCGCGCCTACGAAACGACGCTGGCCGAGGGGCTGCGCTTCGAGCGCCGTCTGTTCCATTCGCTGTTTGCGCTCGACGACCAGAAGGAAGGCATGGCTGCGTTCGTCGAGAAGCGGAAACCCAATTTCACCAATCGCTGAGCCATGGCACGGCGCGATTCTGAGCGACACGTTATGAAGCCCGAAAAACACGGCAAAGCGGCGTTGACGCGCCGAAAAAGCTGAACTATAAGCCGCACCAACCGAGGCGGCCCGTGGCTGCCCGTTTGTTTTTTGCGCCCTGCGACATCGCTGGCGCTCACCAGATCAGAAGAGAGGCATCATGGCCAACACTTCCTCGGCCAAAAAGGCTACGCGCAAGATCGCCCGCCGCGCTGCGGTCAACAAGAACCGTCGCTCGCGCGTGCGCAGCTATGTCCGCAAGGTCGAAGAGGCGCTGTCCGCCGGCGACAAGGCCGCCGCGGTCGAAGCCTTCAAGGCAGCGGAGCCGGAATTGATGCGCGCCGCCACCAAGGGCGTCGTTCACAAGAACACGGCTTCCCGCAAGGTTTCGCGGCTGGCCCAGCGGGTCAAGACGCTGTCGGCCTGACCGACTCCTCTTTCACTCCGTCGATATTGAACCCGGCCGTACAGGCCGGGTTTTTTCGTTTGCCGGCAAGTACTTAAAAAGTTCGCCCGGAAGCCGCACTTGTGAGGCGATTCAAATGCCGGTAATGTTTTGCCGGCATATACAGCGCCGCTTATATCTGCGCGCCCCCGCTGCGGCAGCTGCCCAAATTCCCCTGTCAGAAATTCGGCATTTTTTTCAAAGACTTACAGACGGTCATCCACAGCTTGTTCAACGCGCGGTCGGACGGCGGGGGAGAAGTAGCTGTCAAGAGAATTATTTCAGAATATTTCGTTTCGGGGGGCCTTTTTCATATTCGCCGGAAAAGGGTTTGAATCACAATGGCTTTGTCAAAACGTGCCGTGGCGGCATCCGAATTCAAGCCCCTTCCGGTAACCAGATTCGTTAAAAAACCGTTAGACGTGGCCTTGCCCTATCCACAGCGATTTCGGTAATGTCCATCCATCGAAGGGACGGGCACTAAGCCCCTGACCCAGCCTGAATCGGCCAGCACAAAATGGCAGAATTCATGACGTGGAGCAATTCCGCGCGTGGCTTGGTTTGTCTCTTCGGTGGCGGTAGGGGACTGGCGTAATTGTACATTGGCAGTCGATGTCTCGCCGGCGTTTTCGCCGGAGGGTGGCGTATTGCCTTGTCTTTGTCGAAAGCCGGCGCGCGGAGCCGGCGGCTGGTCCCTTGCGCGAGTTGCGATGACCGTTTGCCGGCGGCGGCAGCGGCAGCGCAGCGAATGAGGTCGTCGGACCAAGGATGCAGGAGGCGCATCCCCGGCGGGAAAAGGGTACGAGAAGACAAGGAACTTTGATCATGCAGGGCGGCATCGAGAGGGAGATAGCGGGCGAGCTCCCATTTTCAGCAACTTTTGTCGGAGGGGACGACGTGGCGGCATCCAACGACGCGGAACAGAAGTTCGAGCGGGTCAAGGCCCAGCTGAAGGCGCGTCTCGGGGCCGAGGTCTATTCGAGCTGGTTTGGTCGCATGAAGGTCGCCGAGGCCTCCCGCGGCATTATCCGCATCTCGGTGCCAACCGCCTTCCTGCGGTCATGGATCAACGGCCACTATCTCGAGCTTATCGCGGAGCTGTGGCGGCACGAGGATCCCGACGTCCTCAAGATCGAGATCGTCGTGCGCACCGCGACGCGCCAGGGGCGCAACCATGTCGAGCCGGAAATCGTGCCGGCCCGCAAGATGACCAGGCAGACGCACACCGCGCTCGCCAACGGCACCGCGAGCGCCGGACGCGTGGAACAACGGGCGCCGGCGCCCCGTCAGGGCGCGTCCGTGGAACCGGAGTTCCGCCACAATGTGCTGGGATCGCCGCTCGACCCGCGCTACACATTCGCCTCCTTCATCGAGGGACCGTCCAACAGGGTGGCCTTCGCGGCGGCGAGAGCCGTGGCGGAATCGCAGTCGAGCGCGGTGCGTTTCAACCCGCTTTTCCTGCATGCCACCGTCGGGCTCGGCAAGACGCACCTCTTGCAGGCGATCGCGGCGGAATCGCTGCGGCACAATCCGAAGTCGCGCGTCGTCTATCTGACGGCGGAGTATTTCATGTGGCGCTTCGCCACGGCGATCCGCGACAACAACGCGCTGACGCTGAAAGAGCAGCTGCGCGACATCGATCTGCTGATCATCGACGACATGCAGTTCCTGCAAGGCAAATCGATCCAGCACGAGTTCTGCCACCTCATCAACATGCTGCTCGACAGCGCCAAGCAGGTGGTGGTGGCGGCCGACCGGCCGCCGTCGGAACTGGAATCGCTGGAACCGCGCGTGCGTTCGCGCCTCAATGGCGGCGTGGCGCTGGAAATGTCGGCGCCGGATTTCGCCATGCGGCTCGGCATGCTGAAGCTGCGCCGCGCCACCGCCAAGACCGATGACACCTCGCTCGACATCTCGGACGAGATCCTGGAGCATGTCGCCCGTACGGTCACCGGCAGCGGGCGCGAGCTCGAAGGCGCCTTCAACCAGCTTCTGTTTCGCCAGTCCTTCGAGCCGCAGATCACGATCGACCGCATCGACGAGATTCTCGGCCACATCTACCGCTCGGGCGAGCCGAAGCGGGTGCGCATCGAGGACATCCAGCGCATCGTGGCGCGCCACTACAACGTGTCGAAGACGGAGCTTCTGTCCAACCGGCGCACGCGCACCATCGTCAAGCCGCGGCAGGTGGCCATGTATCTGTCGAAAGTGATGACGCCGCGCTCGCTGCCGGAGATCGGGCGTCGCTTCGGCGGCCGCGACCACACGACCGTGCTGCATGCCGTGCGCAAGATCGAGGATCTCTCGGGCGGCGACAACACGCTGGCGCAGGAGCTCGAACTGCTCAGAAGGCTGATCAACGACCAGGCCTGAGGCAATGCGAAAATGGCCGGCGACCCGCATCGCCGGCTTTATCCCCAGAAAGCCCGCGCAACCGGCCGGAACCGGTGCCGCGGGCTTGCGTTCGCAGGCTTTTTACTGTCAGCTTACAGAGATTCTGAAAGCCTTTCAGGGCTTTCGCGGGATGCCGCCTGACGGTGACCCGTTCATTCATTGAAGCGAGCCTGTTCGTCATGCGTGTTATCCTGGAACGGTCAAATCTCCTGAAGTCCCTCAACCACGTCCACCGCGTGGTCGAGCGGCGCAACACCATCCCGATCCTCTCCAACGTGCTGCTCAGCGCCGAGGGGGCGAGCCTCGAGATGAAGGCGACCGACCTCGACCTCGAGGTGACGGAGGCGACACCCGCCAAGGTCGAGCGTGGCGGCGCGACGACGGTGCCGGCGCATCTGCTCTACGACATCGTGCGCAAGCTTTCCGACGGCGCCGAGGTGATGCTGAAGACGGACGAGGACGGCAACGCGATGACCGTCACCTCGGGACGTTCGAGCTTCCGCCTGCAGTGCCTGCCGCAATCCGACTTCCCGGAGCTTTCTGCCGGCTCGTTCTCGCATATCTTCCGGCTGGAATCGGCGGCGCTGAAGGGGCTGATCGACAAGACCCAGTTCGCCATCTCGACGGAGGAAACGCGCTACTACCTGAACGGCATCTACCTGCACGCCGTTGAGGTCGGCGGCAAGCTGAAGCTGCGCTCGGTCGCCACCGACGGACACCGCCTGGCGCGCGCCGAGATCGACGCGCCGGCCGGTTCGGAAGGCATGCCGGGCATCATCATTCCGCGCAAGACGGTGAGCGAGCTGCAGAAGCTGGTCGACGACCCCGATGTCGCGGTGACGACGGAACTGTCGGATACCAAGATCCGCTTCACCATCGGCAGCGTCGTTTTGACGTCGAAGCTGATCGACGGCACTTTCCCCGATTATCAGCGCGTGATCCCGACCGGCAACGACAAGAAGCTGATCATCGATCGCCAGAGCTTCGCCGCCGCGGTCGACCGCGTTTCGACCATTTCCTCCGAACGCGGCCGGGCCGTAAAACTGTCGATCAATGACGGCCAGCTCACGCTCGCGGTCAACAATCCGGATTCTGGCAGCGCCACCGAGGAACTGGCGGCCGACTATTCGTCGGACCCGATCGAGATCGGCTTCAACGCCAAGTACCTGCTCGACGTGGCGGCCCAGCTCACCGGTTCGGAGGCCAAGTTCATGCTGGCGGATGCCGGCTCGCCGACGCTGATCCACGACATGGCCGACGAAACCGCGCTCTACGTGCTGATGCCGATGCGGGTCTAGGTCTCTTGTCGACGCAATTCCGGACGGAAAACCGCTGTGCACTTTTCCTGGAATTGCGCTTTTGTCCGTCGCAATTCCAGGCGGAAAACCGCAGTGCCCTTTTCCTGGAATTGCTCTAGCGGACCTGATGTGTCGTCGTGACCGCGGATGCGAAACAGCTTCAGCAGCAAAGCTATATAAGTAAGTTAAAGCTTACTAATTTCCGCAACTATGCGGCGCTTTCGCTCGACCTTATACCTGGCGCGGTGGTGCTGTCGGGCGACAATGGCGCCGGCAAGACCAACCTCCTGGAAGCGATCTCATTCCTGACGCCGGGCCGGGGCCTGCGCCGCGCGCCTTATGCGGATGTGGCGCGCGAAGGCGGCGATGGCGGCTTCGCCTTGCATGCGCGCATCGAGGGGCCGGAGGGCCAGGTCGAGATCGGCACCGGCATTTCCGGCGGCGACGCCGCCGGCGAAGGCGGCAGGAAGGTGCGGATCAACGGCGCGCCGGCGCGATCGGCCGAAGACATGCTGGAATGGCTCAGGGTCGTCTGGCTGACGCCGGCCATGGACGGGCTGTTTCCCGGGCCGGCGGCGGACCGCCGCCGCTTCCTCGACCGGTTGGTGCTGGCGATCGATCCAGGCCATGGCCAGCGCGCGCTCGACTATGAGAAGGCCATGCGCGGCCGTAACCGCTTGCTTACCGAAGGCTCGCGGGACGGCGCCTGGTTCGACGCGATCGAGACGCAGATGGCCGAAACCGGCGTGGCCATCGCCGCGGCGCGGGCCGAGCTGGTGCGGCTGCTTGCGGCCATGATCGACAGATTGCCCGGCAGCGGGCCGTTTCCGCAGGCCGATATCAGCCTCGCCGGGGACCTGGAGAGCGCGCTCGGCGATGCAGCCGCCGTCGATGTCGAGGAACGCTATCGCGCGGCGCTTGCCAATGGCCGTGAACGCGACCGCGCCGCCGGCCGCACGCTGGACGGCCCGCACCGCTCCGACCTGGTGGTGCGGCACCGGCCCAAGTCTATGCCGGCGGAACTTTGCTCGACCGGCGAGCAGAAGGCGCTGCTGGTCGGCATCGTGCTGTCGCATGCCAGGCTGACCGGCGAGATGTCGGGGCTGACGCCGATCCTGCTGCTGGACGAGATCGCCGCGCATCTCGACGCGGGCCGGCGCGCGGCGCTGTTCTCGATCCTCGAGGAGCTCAACTGCCAGGCCTTCATGACGGGCACGGATGCCGCCTTGTTTTCGAGCCTTGCCGGCCGGGCGCAATTCCTCACGGTCGATCATGGCAGCGTCGCGCTGACCGGCTAGCCGGTGAAGCTATTTCGGCACTGCGCCACAAGGCCTTGCCTTGCGTCATGCCAATCTTTTGCCTCGTCATGTGGACCACAAGGCTTTGCCTTGCGCTTACTGACAAGGCTCTGCGTCAGCGATAAGGTCCAGCCATGACCAGTGCCGCCCTGACCGACGAAGAACTCGAACGCTATGCCCGGCACATCGTGCTGCCCGAGATCGGCGGGCCGGGCCAGCAGAGGCTGAAACGGGCGCGGGTGCTGGTGATCGGCGCCGGCGGGCTCGGCGCGCCGGTGCTCGAATATCTCGCCGCAGCCGGTGTCGGCACGCTCGGCATCGTCGATGACGACACGGTTTCCCTGTCTAACCTGCAGCGGCAGGTGATCCATGGCAACGACACGATCGGCCTGGCCAAGACCGACAGCGCAGCAGCAGCGATCATGCGCATCAACCCCAACGTCACGGTGGAAGCGCACCGCCTGAGGCTGACGGAAGAGAACGCCCCTGCTCTCGTTGCGCGCTACGATGTCGTTGTCGACGGCTCCGACAATTTCGAGACGCGCTACGCGGTCGCCGATGCCTGCGCCAGCGAGAAGAAGCCCCTCGTCACCGCCGCCGTCGGCCGTTTCGACGGCTCGGTGACGGTACTGAAGCCGTTCGAGACAGGCGCCGACGGCAAGCGCAATCCGGGCTATCGCGACCTGTTCCCGGAAGCGCCGCCCGAAGGGCTGGTGCCCTCCTGCGCCGTTGCCGGCATCGTCGGCGCGCTGACGGGCGTCATCGGCGCGCTGGAGGCGATGGAGGCGATCAAGCTGATCACCGGCATAGGCGAGCCGCTGATCGGCAGGCTGCTGCTCTATGACGGGCTCACGGCCCGCTTCGACACCATCCGCTACAAGGCCGTCTGAGCGCATGGACCAGACCGTCGGCATCTCCATAGTCGGGCTTCAGGCGGATTTCGACCGATGGGGCGACTTGCTCGCGCTGATCCGCCGCGCCTTTGCCTATATGGACGGCGTTATCGACCCGCCCTCCTCGGCGCATCTTCTGAGCGCCGACAGCCTTGCCGAGAAAGCGAAAAAGGAGACAGGGTTTCTGGCCGTCGAGAACGACCGCATCGTCGGCTGCGTTTTCGCGCTGGAGCGGGCGCGGGATTTCTATGTCGGCAAGCTCGCGGTCGAGCCAGAATTCCAGGGTCAAGGCGTCGGAGCCAGGCTGATGAAAGCGGTGGAGGATCTTGCCCGCGAACGGGACAAGGATGCGATCGAGCTCCAGACCCGCATCGAGCTGACCGCAAACCACGCGGCCTTCGCCCGGCTCGGCTTTCACGAGACCGGGCGCACGGCGCATCAGGGCTATGACAGGCCGACCTCCATCACCATGCGCAAGGTGCTGTCTTGAGTCTCGCACTCATCCCGCAAGAACAGGCGATCGCCGCCGGCCAGGACGGCGCGGGCATGGCGATGCGCATCGTCGCCGAAAGCGCACGGCTGCTCGGCGCGCCGCGGCTGATCCCGATCGCTTCCACCCATATCGACGGCGCGCTCTATCATGGCGACTCCGGGACGCTGTTCGCCGAGAGGCTGGTCGAAGGCGGCGCGAAGGTCGCGGTGCGCTCGACGCTCAATGTCGGAGCGCTCGACCTGATGGGCTGCTCGCGCATTCGTCTCGAGGAGCCGCAGCGCGGCATGGCGCGGCGGATGATGGAGGCCTATCGCAAGCTCGGCTGCGAGCAGAGCTGGACCTGCGCGCCCTATCAGGCCGGACACAGGCCAACACTCGGCAGCGACGTGGCCTGGGGCGAGTCCAACGCGGTCGTCTTCTGCAATTCTGTGCTGGGCGCGCGCACCAACCGCTATGGCGATTTTCTCGACATTGCCTGCGCCATCACCGGACGCGCCCCGGATTACGGGCTGCACCGGCCCGAGAATCGCCGGGCGAGGCTCATTTTCGATGTCTCGGGCCTGTCGCCTTCCTTCCTTGCCTCGGAGATCGCCTGGCCTGTCCTGGGCAGCCTCTACGGCCGCGAGGTCGGCAACGCGATCGGTGTCGTCACCGGCGTGGCCGGTCATCCCGGCGAGGACGCGCTGAAAGCCTTCGGCGCTGCGGCCGCATCGTCCGGCGCGGTCGGCCTGTTCCACATTGCCGGCGTCACGCCCGAAGCTCCCGACGTCGCAACCATCCTGGCCGGGCCGGAACCGGAGGCGGTGATCCGCGTGACGCCCGACATGGCGGCGAAGGCGCGCGCCGGCTTGTCCACCGCGGCGGCGGCCAGGACGATCGATGCGGTGGCGATCGGCAGCCCGCATCTGTCGCACGCCGAATTCGACGGCCTGGAGCGGCTGATCGCGGGACGGCGGCTAGCCGTGCCGATCTATGCCTGCACCGGCCGTCACGCGCTTGCCTTGCTGGAAAAGGACGGCCGACGCAAAAGGCTCGAGGCCAGCGGCGTGGTCATCGTCGCCGACACATGCGTGGTGGTGACGCCGATCATGCCCGACATCGGCAACGGCGTGCTGATGACCAATTCGGGCAAGTTCGCGCATTACGCGCCGGGCAACACCGGCTATGCGGTGCTCTACGCGTCGCTCGCCGACTGCGTCGAAAGCGCGGTCCTCGGCAGGCCGGTCTTCACGGATGTCACCGCATGAGCGCCGCCACCGAAATCCTTGTGCCGGGCACGGCGGGCGAAGGCGAAGCGCTGGTGCTGACGGCGCCGATCAGTTTTTGGGGCGGCGTCGACCCGAAGACGGGCCGCATCGCCGATGTCCGCCACCCGCAGCATGGCGAAGTCATTGCCGGCAAGGTGCTGTTCCTGCCGGGCACGATCGGCTCGTCATCGGCCTCGGCGGTGCTGATGGAACTGGTCCACAACGGACGCGCGCCGGCCGCACTCGTCCTGCACGAGCCGGACGCCATCCTGCTGCTCGGCCTGATCGTCGCCCGGGAGATGAGCTGGCAGACGCCGATCGCGGTGCGGCTTGAACGCGATCAATTCGACAGTTTTCGAGGCGGCCAAGTCGCCGTCGGCGCCGACGGGTCGATCTTGCGGCGTCTTGGTATTTTGGACGGGCTGCCATGAGCATTCTCATTCGCCCGGCGGCAAGGAACGACGCGTTGCACGTCGCAGCGATCGTCGACATCGCCGGGCACGGTATCGATCTCGACAGCTGGATCAGGGACAGCGGTCAAGACCATGCAGTGCTGGAGGCGGCCCGTCGGGCTGCATCCGCCGATGCGAACGCGCCCTATCATTTCTCCAAGTCCTGGCTGGTCGAGGTCGATGGGACGATAGCCGGCGGATTGGTCGGAGAGCTGCTTGCAAATAACCAGGACTACGCGGCAGAGATCTCGCCAGCCCTGATGCCTCTGGTCACGCTGGAAACAAGACTGATCGGCTACTGGTCCATCCTCGCGATTGCCACCTATCCCGAGTTCCGCGGCAAGGGCTTGGCAACGCGGCTGCTTGCTCATGCCGGCGAACTCGCCAGCTCAGCCGGAGCGAAAGGCCTGTGCCTGACCGTAGAAGACGCCAATTTTGCCGCGATTTCCGTCTATCAAAGGCTTGGTTTCGTCGCGGCCGACAAACTTCCCTGGATCGCTTATGGCGGCAGGAGCGGCCCAAGCGAATGGGTCATGATGAAGCGGGACTTCTAAAGCCACCCGCGACTGATTTGTAACTCAGGTCCTCAACGGCAAAACCCGGTCCGGCGGGCGATGGCCGTCGAAGAAGGCGCGGATGTTGATGATCACCTTCTCGCCCATGTCGATGCGGCCCTCGAGCGTGGCCGAGCCCATATGCGGCAGAAGCACCACCTTGCCCTTGGCGGCAAGCTTCAACAACTTGCTGTTCAGCGCCGGCTCGTGCTCATAGACGTCGAGGCCAGCGCCGGCGATCTTGCCGTCATGGATCAGCTTGATCAGCGCTTCCTCGTCGATGATATCGCCGCGCGCGGTGTTGACGAGGTAAGCTGAAGGCTGCATCAGCGCCAGCCGGCGGCCGGACAAAAGGTGGAACGTCGCCGGCGTCGAGGGACAATTGACCGAGATGATGTCCATGCGGGCCAGCATCTGGTCGAGGCTTTCCCAATAGGTTGCCTCCAGCTCCTCCTCGACCGCCGGCAGCACGCGGTGCCGGTTGTGGTAGTGGATCGACAGGCCGAAGGCTTTGGCCCGCCTGGCGACGGCCGTGCCGATGCGGCCCATGCCGACAATGCCGAGACGCTTGCCCCAGATGCGCCGGCCGAGCATCCAGGTCGGCGACCAGCCGGCCCATTTCTTCTCGCCCGTCAGCACATTGGCGCCTTCGGCGAGCCGGCGCGGCACGGCGAGCATCAGCGCCATGGTCATGTCGGCGGTGTCTTCGGTCAGCACATTCGGCGTGTTGGTGACGGTGATGCCTTTCTTGGCCGCCGCCGCGACGTCGATCTTGTCGACGCCGTTGCCGAAATTGGCGATCAGCTTCAGGTTTTCCCCGGCCTGGGCGATCAGCGCGGCGTCGATGTGATCGGTGATGGTGGGAACCAGCACGTCGGCTTCCTTGACCGCCGCCACCAGCTCCGGCTGGGTCATCGGCCGGTCCTCGACATTCAGCCTTGCGTCGAACAGCTCGCGCATGCGGGTCTCGACAGGGTCGGGCAGCTTGCGCGTGATGACGACGAGGGGCCGTTTTTTGCCTGCCATTTTATCCCCGAAGCTTCCTAGAGCAGGATGACGTTTCGTTGAATCGTCATCCTGATCCTACTCTTTTTTGGAGCATGATCTGTTCCGAAAACCGGTTCCCAATTTTCGGGATCCTGCTCTCGAAACCGATCTCGTTGAGACCTCTTTAACCAAGACCGGCGAAACTTGTAGCCAGTCGCGGCATCAGCCCACTCCTGTAACAAGCGGTGCCGCCGAAGACAAAGAAAAAGGGGCGCTCATCCGACGGACCGGCGCCGAAAGGAACGAAAGTGTCTGGTTTCGCGTCGCTTCGCCTGGCCTTCAGCGCAGCCATCCTTGGCGCCCTCCTTTGCGCGCCGCAGGCATTCGCGCAAAGCGCGGCCGCGCCGGCGCAAACCATAACGCTTGGTCCGAGCGGCCTGCCGCTGCCGCGCTTCGTCAGCCTGAAACCGGCCCGCGTCAATTCGCGCGTCGGCCCCGGCGCCAATTATTCCGTCAACTGGATGTACATGAAGGCCGGGCTGCCGATGGAAGTCATCCAGGAATTCGACACATGGCGCCGCGTGCGCGATGCAGATGGATCGGAGGGCTGGATCAACCAGTCGCTGCTTTCCGGCCGGCGCACCGCCATCGTCGCGCCCTGGCAGCGAGGCAAGGGCGGGCAGGTCAACCTGCTCGACGAACCCGACAAGGATGCCGGTGTCATCGCCATCATCGAGCCGGGCGTGATCGGCTCGATCAAGAAATGCGACGGCCAATGGTGCGAGATGACCTTTGACGGCCACACCGGCTGGATGGCCCAGTCGCAGGTCTGGGGCGCTTATCCCGGCGAGAAGTTCAAGAACTAGGCTGTGTCGATATTCAGGTGAGGCCGGCCTGCGAATGGCGGCTGCGCTTCCGGTGCTCACGTACTTTAAGTACGCTCCGCTCCGGTTCTCGGAAACCACCATTCTCGGCTCAGGCTGACCTGAATCTCGAAACGCCTCAGCCGGTCGCGCCGCTGCGGTCGCGGCCGATGCGGCCGAGATGCGTATCCTGAAAACCGGTGGGCAGCTTGAGGCCGTAGCCGAGGGCCCGGTCGATCGCGATATGCGCTATCCAGACAAGCGCCACCGCGGTCGTGAGCCGGCCGGCGAGCAACGCGCCCGCAAGCAGAAAGACCAGCGGAGCAATCAGGATATGCAAGGCATTGTAGGTGACGGCGCCGACGCGCGGCCCGGCGAGGTAGCCCAGCATCGACAGGTCCGGCGCCAGGATAAGCAGCGCAAACAGCCACCAGGAAAAGCCGGCCAGCGCGTAGCAAGCGACGGCCAAGGCGGCGACGGTGCCCCACTCAAACCGGACGATCAGGTCGACGGGCCGCGTCGCCACGGGATCAGTCACCGCGCTTCGGGCGAAGCCTCACGACGATGTCGACATTGGCGATCTCCATGCCCTCCGGCGGTGCCGGCAGGTTGGAGACGGTGACCGGCCCGCTTTCGATGTCGAAAATCCGGTTCTCGCCCTCGACGTAGAAGTGATGATGGTCGGAGGTGTTGGTGTCGAAATAGGTTTTCGAGCCTTCGACCGCCAGGATGCGCAAAAGGCCGGCCTCAGTGAACTGATGGAGCGCGTTATAGACCGTCGCCAAAGAAACCGGCACGCCGGCGGCGATCGCCTCTTCGTGCAGTTCCTCGGCCGAAAGGTGGCGGTCGCCCTTGGCGAAAAGCAGATCGGCCAGCGCAATGCGCTGGCGCGTCGGCCTCAGGCCGGCTTCGCGAACCCGCTTGTCCACAGCGACATTGTCCTTCCGGTAGCCCGAATCCATCTCTTCGCTTCGACGCTTGTTGCCCAGCCCATCAACAGGTCCAGAGTGGCAAAAAGACGTCAAAAGCCAAAACCGGACATCAGTCGACATATATTCTGTAGTCCGAATGCGATCAATAGCGCGCATTGACCCGGGCAGGCGCACGGGTTAAGCGCAAACGCCGGTTTCCGGCCGCAAACAGAGTGTGTTAGGAAACCAACGACAAGGGCGCTCTGCCGCCCGCGAAGAACACGGGGACGGAAATTTGATGGCGGATCAAAAGTCCAGCTACGATTACGAGGAACTGCTCGCCTGCGCCCGCGGCGACCTGTTCGGGCCGGGCAACGCCCAGCTGCCCTACCCACCTATGCTGATGTTCGACCGCATCACCGAGATCAGCGAGACCGGCGGCGCTTTCGACAAGGGCTTCATCCGCGCCGAATTCGACATCAAGCCGGACCTGTGGTTCTTCGCCTGCCACTTCATCGGCAATCCGATCATGCCGGGCTGCCTCGGCCTCGACGCGATGTGGCAGTTGACGGGTTTTTATCTCGGCTGGCTGGGCGAACCCGGCAAGGGCATGGCGCTCTCGACCGGCGAGGTGAAGTTCAAGGGCATGGTGACGCCGTCGGTGAAGAAGGTCGAGTACGGCGTCGACTTCAAGCGCGTGATGCGCGGCCGGCTGGTGCTCGGCATCGCCGACGGCTGGCTTAAGGCGGATGGCGAACCCATATATGCCGCCACGGATCTGAAGGTCGGCCTGTCAAAGCAGTCGGCCGCCTGACCGTTTTTCGCCACGGCGTCCGCGTACCCAATGGGCGCCACGTCAGTTTATTTGCGTATGATCACAGGCGAAAACCGGCTAGGTTTTCCGCCCGGATACGCCGGAAGGAGTTGCGAATGAGACGGGTCGTAGTGACAGGGCTCGGCATTGTGTCGTCGATCGGCAACAATGCCAACGAGGTGCAGAGCTCGCTTTACGATGCCAAATCCGGCATCAGCTTTTCCAATTCCTTCGCCGAGCACGGCTTCCGCTGCCAGGTCTGGGGCGCGCCGACGCTCGATCCCACACCGATGATCGACCGCCGCGCCATGCGCTTCCTGAGCCAGGGCGCGGCCTGGAACCACGTCGCCATGGACCAGGCGATCGCCGATGCCGGCTTAGGCGAAAGCGATATCACCAATGAGCGCACGGGCATCGTGATGGGGTCCGGCGGCCCGTCGACCCGGACCATCGTCGAAGCCGCCGAAACCACGATCAAGAACAACAGCCCCAAACGCATCGGTCCATTCGCCGTGCCGAAGGCGATGTCGTCGACGGCATCGGCCACCCTGGCCACATGGTTCAAGATCCATGGCGTCAACTATTCGATCTCATCGGCCTGCTCGACCTCGGCGCATTGCATCGGCAATGCCTATGAGCTGATCCAGTGGGGCAAGCAGGACGTGATGTTCGCCGGCGGCCATGAAGATCTCGACTGGACGATGTCGGACCTGTTCGACGCCATGGGGGCCATGTCATCGAAGTTCAACGACAAGGCATCGGCCGCTTCGCGCGCCTATGACGTCAACCGCGACGGTTTCGTCATCGCCGGCGGCGCCGGCGTGCTAGTGCTGGAGGAACTGGAGCACGCCAAGGCGCGCGGCGCCAAGATCTACGCCGAGATCGTCGGCTATGGCGCGACCTCCGACGGCTACGACATGGTCGCTCCGTCCGGAGAAGGCGCCATCCGCTGCATGCGGCAGGCGCTTACCACCGTCTCGACCCCGGTCGACTACATCAACACCCACGGCACCTCGACGCCGGTCGGCGATTCCAAGGAAATGGGCGCCATCCGCGAGGTGTTCGGCGACAAAATGCCCTACATCACCTCGACCAAGTCGCTCACCGGCCATTCGCTGGGCGCGGCCGGCGTGCAGGAATCGATCTATTCCATCCTGATGATGCAGGGCGGCTTCATCGGCGAGAGCGCCCATATCGACGACCTCGATCCGGAATTCGAGGGCATGCCGATCGTGCGCAAGCGTATCGACAACGCCAAGATCGACACCGTTTTGTCCAATTCCTTCGGTTTCGGTGGCACCAACGCAACGCTGATTTTCCAGCGCTATTCCGCATAAGGATCTGCCGCATATGGAAGGCTTGATGAAGGGCAAGCGCGGGCTTGTCATGGGGGTCGCCAACGATCACTCGATCGCCTGGGGCATCGCCAGGAAATTGTCCGAGCACGGGGCGGAGCTGGCCTTCACCTACCAGGGCGACGCCTTCGGGCGGCGGGTCAAGCCGCTTGCCGAGAAGCTCGGCGCTTCGCTCGTCGTGCCATGCGATGTCGAGGACAGCGCCTCGGTCACCGCGACCTTCGAGACCCTCGGCAAGGCCTGGGGCGGGCTGGACTTCGTCGTGCACGCCATCGGCTTTTCCGACAAGAACGAGCTCAAGGGCCTCTACGCGGACACCAGCCGCGACAATTTCGTGCGCACCATGGTGATCTCCTGCTATTCCTTCACCGAGGTCGCCCGCAATGCCGCCCCGCTGATGGGCAATGGCGGCTCGATGATCACGCTCACCTATGCCGGGTCGGTGCGGGTGATGCCGAACTACAATGTCATGGGCGTCGCCAAGGCCGGGCTCGAGGCCAGCGTGCGCTATCTTGCCAATGACTACGGGCCGCGCGGCATCAGGGTGAACGGCATCTCGGCCGGGCCGGTGCGCACGCTGGCCGGCTCGGGCGTTTCCGACGCCCGCCATATGTTCTCCTATCAGCAGCGCAATTCGCCTCTGCGGCGCACCGTGACCCTGGACGAAGTCGGCGGCTCGGCGCTTTACCTGCTCTCCGATCTTTCGTCGGGTGTTACCGGCGAGATCCATTATGTGGATTCCGGTTATCACATCGTTTCGATGCCATCGCTGGAGGAGCTGAAGCAGAACGACGGCCGCGAATAGTTCGCTAAGGCAAAGAGTATTTTCCAGTAAAATTGATTGCATCGGCGGAAACTCATTTTAAGGAGATATCCGCTATAAGGCCCCTTAATCCAGGGACCTTGCATGTCTGCAGTCAGTAACCCGAAGCGAACACCGCTGTTCCGGCTGATCACCATCGCCAGCTCCGGCATGGGCAGTTTCATCCTCGGATTGTGGGGGCTGCGGTTCGGCTTCGGCGACGGCATGGCCGGCATGCCGGCCGAGACGATGATAGGCGCCATCGCCGCGCTGTGCGCGCTTGCCGCCGGTGGTGCGGCGATGTCGTTCTTCGCCGGCGTCGATGAATCGGTGGCCTATGTCGTCAAGGAAACCCATTTCGACAAGCTGACCGGGCTTTTGTCTCGCCAGGCCATGGTCGGCGAGATAGCCGATGCCGCCTCGGAGACGATCCGGACCGGCGAGCCGGTGTTCCTGATCGACATCGATATCGACCGCTTCAAGCAGATCAACGACGCCATCGGCTACAGCCATGGCGACGAACTTGTCCGCGCCTTCACCAGCAGGCTGAAGGAGAGCATGCCGAAGGATGCGGTGATCGGGCGGATCGGCGCCGGCGAGTTCGGCGTGCTGCTGCCGGACCGCGACATCAAAGGTTCGATCGAGCGGCTCATCGAGAAGCTCATCAACGAGATGATGGAACCCTATCAGTTGCAGAGCCACCTGCAGTCGGTCAGCCTGTCGGTAGGCATCGTGGCGATGCCGAAGGACGGCGTCGACCCGGTCCAGGTCCTGCGCCGCTCGAACCTGGCGCTTCAGAATGCGCGGGCCAGCGGCGTCGGCAACTGGTCTGTCTTCCACGCCGACATGGGCCGCGTGGCCGACTATCGGCAATGGATCGAATCGGAGCTGAAGACCGCTTTCGACCGCGGCGACTTCAGCCTCCATTACCAGCCGCAGCTCAATCTGCCGAGTGGTCGTGTCGTCGGCTACGAGGCGCTGATCCGCTGGAAGCACCCGGAACGCGGCATGATCCCGCCGATGGAGTTCATTCCGATCGCCGAGGAAACCGGCATGATCAATCCGATCGGCGAATGGGTGCTGCGGAAGGCCTGCAGCGATGCCAAGCATCTGCCGCAGGACTGCTTCGTCGCCGTCAACATCTCGCCGGTCCAGTTCATGACCAGGGACTTCGTCGGCATCGTGCGCGAAGTGATGGAATCGACCGGCATCAAGCCGTCGCGGCTGGAGCTCGAGGTCACCGAGACGGCGATGATGCAGGATCGCGACCGCGCCGCCACGATCCTGAAGCAGCTTGCCGAGATGGGGATTTCGGTGGCCGTCGACGATTTCGGCACCGGCTATTCCAATTTGAGCTACCTGATCGACTTCTCCTTCGGCAAGCTGAAGATCGACCGTTCCTTCGTCAGCCGCATCGACACCGACTCCAGTTCCGGCGCGATCGTCTCGACCATTGTCGGCCTGTCACGGGCACTGGGCGTCGGCATCATCGCCGAAGGCGTGGAGACCGAGAACCAGGCCACGCTGCTCAGGGCCGCCGGCTGCGAGGTGGTCCAGGGCTATCTGTTCGGCCGGCCGGCGCCGCTCACGGTCGAGCTCGGCGAAGCGCGATCCGCTTTCGGCGCCCGCGAGCCGGCACGCATCGTCAGCCTGCAGTAAACTGCCACGCAACAGGCATTTCAGCGTCGCGCCGAAAACACCTTGAACATGCCGTCGCGGGCAATCTCGGCATGGCTGGCAAAATCCGCGGACAGCACCTGTTCGTAAGGAAGCTGCCGGTTCGCGACCATGAACAGGCGGCCGCCCGGTTTCAGCGCCTTCGACGCCGTGCGGATGATGCCGGCGCCGATACCGGGCTCCGCCGCGCGGCCGCTGTGGAACGGCGGGTTCATGACGATCGCGTCGTAGCGCCGTTCGACCGGCTCGGTGAGCAGATCAATCCAGAAAAAGCGGGGCTCGACGGCGCCATGGACATTCAGCCTGGCTGCCTCCAGGGCCTCGAAATCCGCTTCGTAGAGATCAAGCGCGGTGAGGCTCCGCGAGTGCTGCAGGATCTCCGCCGCCAGATAACCCCAGCCCGCGCAGAAATCAGCGATATTGCCTTTGAGGTCACCAGGCAGGTTCGCAACGAGTAGTTTCGAACCAGCATCGACCCTGTCAAACGAGAACATGCCAGGCGCGGTTCTGAAACCGCCTTCAACAACAAGGTTGGGATTGCCGGCGCGCAGCGTCGCGGCCGCCTCCGTGCCGGCCCGCCGGAACCAGAAGGCAACGCCGTGATGCTTTGGCAGGTGGCCTTCGAGCGGCGCCAGCGCATTGATCCGCTTGCGCAGGCTGTCGATGCCGTCATCCTTGCCACCGGCGACAGCGATCAGCCCGCCTGGCGCGACACGCTCGAGTGCTTCGGCGATGCGCAACTCATTCAGGCCGCGATGGCGGCCCGCAAGCACCAGCGCCATATCGAAGCCGGAACCTTCCACGCGCGGCGTGACCGTGTAGCCAGACGCCTGCAAGGCGCGAAAATGCGGCCGGAAGCCCTGCACGAGATGCAGCGCCGCGTCGAAGCCGACAGGCAGGCGGAAGCCGGGCTCGGCGCCGAGAAAAAGAACGCGGGCATCCTTTCGCGGCAGAGGCAGCGCCTCGGCCTCGAACGGATAGAACAGCGTCTTCAGCGGCTCGGCGGCCATTCATCCACCCTCGAAACAAAACGGGCGCGACCTTGCGGCGCGCCCGTCTCAAACTATCCAGCCAAACCGATCAGGCGGCGTCTTCCTCGCCTTCGGCCTTCTTCTTTTCCTGGACGATTTCCTTGCCGGTCGCCTGGTCGACGACCTTCATCGACAGGCGAACCTTGCCGCGCTCGTCGAAGCCCATCAGCTTGACCCAGACCTTGTCGCCTTCTTTGACGACGTCGGAGGTCTTGGCGACGCGCTCATTGGCGAGCTGCGAGATGTGGACGAGACCGTCGCGCGGGCCGAAGAAGTTGACGAACGCGCCGAAGTCAGCCGTCTTGACGACGGTGCCTTCGTAGATCTCGCCGACTTCCGGCTCGGCGACGATGGTGTGGATCCACTTCTTCGCCGCCTCGATCTCCTTGGCGTTGGCCGAAGCGATCTTGACCGTGCCGTCGTCCTCGATGTTGATCTTGGCGCCGGTCTTCTCGACGATCTCGCGGATCACCTTACCGCCGGAGCCGATGACGTCGCGGATCTTGTCGGTCGGGATGTGCATGACCTCGATGCGCGGGGCGAACTCGCCGAGCTCGGCGCGGGCGCCGGAGATGGCATGCGCCATCTCACCCAGGATGTGCAGACGGCCGTCCTTGGCCTGGGCAAGCGCGATGCCCATGATCTCCTCGGTGATGCCATCGATCTTGATGTCCATCTGCAGCGAGGTGACGCCGTTGGCGGTGCCGGCGACCTTGAAGTCCATGTCGCCGAGATGGTCCTCGTCACCGAGGATGTCGGAGAGCACCGCGAAGCGCTCGCCTTCCTTGATCAGGCCCATGGCGATGCCGGCGACCGGCTTCGCCAGCGGAACGCCGGCGTCCATCAGCGCCAGCGAAGTGCCGCACACGGTCGCCATCGAGGACGAGCCGTTGGACTCGGTGATCTCCGAGACGACACGCAGCGTGTAGGGGAACTGTTCCGCCGAAGGCAGCATCGGATGGATCGCGCGCCAGGCGAGCTTGCCGTGGCCGATTTCGCGACGGCCCGGCGAGCCCATGCGGCCGGTCTCGCCCACCGAGTAGGGCGGGAAGTTATAGTGGAGAAGGAACTTCTCCTTGTACATGCCGGTCAGCGAATCGACGAACTGTTCGTCCTCGCCGGTGCCCAGAGTGGCAACCACCAGCGCCTGGGTCTCGCCGCGGGTGAACAGCGCCGAACCGTGGGTGCGCGGCAGGACGCCGACTTCGGAGACGATCTTGCGCACAGTCTTGAGATCACGGCCGTCGATGCGCGAGCCGGTGTCGAGGATGTTCCAGCGCACGACCTTGGCCTGGAGCTCCTTGAAGACGCTGCCGATCTGCTCGGAGGTGTACTTGGCTTCCTCGCCCTCGGCCGGAGCGAAGGCGGCCTTGACCTTGGCCTTGACGGCGTCGACCGCGGCATAGCGCGACTGCTTGTCGGTGATCTTATAGGCCTCGCGAAGCTCGTCGCCGACGACCTTCAGCATCTCGGCTTCGAGCGCGGAATAATCCGGCGCGGTGAAGTCGCGCGGCTCCTTGGCGGCAACCTCGGCCAGCTTGATGATGGCATCGATGACCGGCTGGAAGCTCTTGTGGCCGAAAACGACGGCGCCGAGCATCAGGTCCTCGGAGAGTTCCTTGGCCTCGGACTCGACCATCAGCACGGCGTCGGCGGTGCCGGCGACGACGAGGTCGAGCTTGGATTCCTCCATCTCGTCGATATGCGGGTTGAGCACATATTCGCCGTTGATGTAGCCGACGCGGGCGCCGCCGATCGGACCCATGAAGGGCACGCCCGAAAGCGTGAGCGCGGCGGAGGTGGCGACGATCGACAGGATGTCCGGATCGTTCTCGAGATCATGCTGGACGACGGTGACGACGATCTGGGTATCGTTCTTGTAGCCGTCGGCGAAAAGCGGGCGGATCGGGCGGTCGATCAGGCGGGAAACCAGCGTTTCCTTTTCGCTCGGACGGCCCTCGCGCTTGAAGTAGCCGCCCGGGATCTTGCCGGCGGCATAGGTCTTTTCCTGGTAGTTGACGGTGAGCGGGAAGAAATCGAGGCCGGGCTTCGGCTCCTTCATCGAGACGACGGTGGCCAGAACCACGGTCTCCCCATAGGTGGCCAACACCGCGCCGTCAGCCTGGCGGGCGATCTTGCCGGTCTCCAGGATGAGCGGACGACCGCCCCATTCGATTTCCACTTTGTGATGATTGAACATATCTTGTCCTTCATGTGCGGAAAGGGCCGCACCGTCCTAACGGTCGCGGGTTCTCCCTTCCCTGGCTTCCTTCGGGCAGCCACGGGCAAGACAACGGGAAGCTCGATAGATCCGGCTCAAGGCCGAGCGAGCATCCTGCAATCCTGCCCCATGACCGTCCATGGGCGGTTCCGGATAGCCCTCTGCAGTCCGGAACCCGATTGGCCGGCTGGTCGGCCGGCCTTGCGCTTGACGCCGAAAACCCTGTTTCCGGAACGCGCCATGCGCGCAGGCGAATTTCCTTTCAGCATTGCGGCACCGGACCATCCGATGCGCCAATGCGCGACCGGCGGGCTCCCTTGGAGAGCCCGCCGGTCAATTGGTCAGCGACGGAGACCGAGCTTGTCGATCAGCGTCTGGTAGCGCGCGTCATCCTTGCGCTTGAGGTAGTCAAGCAGGCTGCGGCGCTGGGAGACCAGAGCAAGCAGGCCACGGCGGGAATGGTTATCCTTCTTGTGGTCCTTGAAGTGCTCGGTCAGGTTCTTGATGCGCTCGGAAAGGATGGCAACCTGGACTTCCGGAGATCCGGTGTCGCCCTTGGCGGTTGCAAATTCGGTCATCAATTCCTTCTTGCGATCGGCAGTGATCGACATCGAGCTTTTCCTTATCTGTTGGAGGAAACGGGACGCCCACAGCCGGGATGTCGTCCAGCAGGGGCCAGTGCAAGCGACGCGTCAGGGCGCGAAGCTGCGGCGCATATAGTGCAATTCCAGAAAAAACACCAGCCCAATTGTCAAGCCGGCTTGTCGCAGGTTCCGGCCGCGAAACCGGGAGAATTCAAAGGCTAATGCTTGTCGCCCAGAAGCGTGCAGCGGTTCTGGGAAACGCGCTTTAGAGCCACTTCTTCCATTTGAAGAACGCGATCAAACCGACCGCGACGACCGCCATGAATATGAGCGACGCCGGATAACCGTAGTAGGCCTTCAGCTCGGGCATGTTCCAGGGCGAGCTTTCCGGATCGAAATTCATGCCCCAAACGCCGACCAGGAAGGTCAGCGGCATGAAGATCACCGAGACGATCGTCAGATAGGAAATGACGTCGTTGGTGTGGGCCTGAGTCAGCGAGAGATGCATCTCGATCAGGCCGGTGAGCATGTCGCGCTGGTTCTCGACCAGCTCGATCAGCCGCAGCGAATGGTCGAGCGTGTCGTTGAAGAAGATCTTGGTTTCGGCTGTCACGAAGGGCACGTCGTTGCGGATCAGCGTCGCCAGCGCATCGCGCATCGGCCACAGCACCCCCTTCAGCACGTTGGCGTCGCGCCTGAGTTCATGCAACTGCCGCATCTGATGCTTGTGCGGCTTGTTCAGCATCTCGTCCTCGATGCCGTCGACCAATTCGCTCGCCGCTTCGATCGGCGGAAAATAGCTGTCGACGATGGCATCGATCAGCGCATAGGCGAGATAGTCGGCGCCGCGCGAGCGCAGCCGGTTCGGCATCGCGGCCGCGATGCGCTTACGCACCGGATCGAACGGATCGCCCTCGCGTTCCTGGAAAGTGACGACGAAATTCCGGCCGAAGAACAGCGAGATCTGTTCGTAGCGATGCGAGGTGACATCGTCGATCATGCGCATGACGACGAAGGCATGGTCCTCGAAGAAATCCACCTTGGGCCGCTGGCCGGTGTTGACGACGTCCTCCAGCGCCAGCGGGTGGAGGTTGAAGATACGGCCGATCTCCTCGATCAGCGGAATGTTGGCAAGCCCCGTGCAGTCCAGCCAGACGACAGGCCATTTCTGGCAATGGGTGTTGAGGTCGTCGATCGAGGCATTGTCGATGGTTTCGTATTTCTGCGGCGAGATCAATGTCAGCCGAAGCTCGCTGCGCCGTGCCGCCGGATCGGCGATCAGCGTGCCGGGCGACGCCCCGACCGGCGGCCGGCGGGTTCTCAGCGGCGCCCTCTTGTTGCCTGTATCAGCCATGTTCTTCCTGGGGTCATGAGTTCCCCGGGCTTCCGCGCTCGGCCGAGATTAGAGCATTCCAGGACAAGCGTGCAGCGGTTTTCCGTTCGGAATTGGATAAATAACAGACACTTGCACCGGATTATCCGGCAAAGACCCGCTTGGGCTTGAACATGCCCTGCTCGATGGCGCCGATGGCGACGAGCCTACCGCGCGCGGTGGCGCAGGCCTCCTCCGCCTCGACCGGCGCATCGCGGCCGCGAATGATGACGGGATTGCCCAGCCGGATCTTCGTCGCCGCGTCGTCGCTGACCGCGACCTGCGGCAGGCAATCGAGCGCCGCCGCCGTTTCGACCAGCAGCGCGTCGATGGCGCTGAAATCGACCGGCGTCTCGGCCTCGTCCGGAACAGCTTCGGCTTTGCCGCCAAAACGGGCCGCTTCCAGTTCGGCCACCGTGACAAAATCGTCCGGCGTGAACGGCTCGACCTCGACGCGACGCAGTTCGGCGATATGGCCGAAGCAGCCGAGATCGCGGCCCATGTCGCGGGCCAGCGAGCGCACATAGGTGCCCTTGCCGCATTCGACCTCGAAGACGGTCTTGTCGGCGCTGTGCTCGACGATGTCCAGGCGGCCGATCTCGATCTCGCGCGCGGGTATCTCGACGGTCTCGCCGTCGCGGGCAAGATCATAGGCGCGCTCGCCGGCGATCTTGATGGCAGAGAATTGCGGTGGCGTCTGCATGATGACGCCGGTGTACTTCGGCAGCAGCGCCCGCAGCTCGGCCTCGGCCGGGCGCCGGTCGGAGCTGTTGGTCACCGGGCCTTCTAGGTCGTCGGTCGAGCGTTCCTCGCCCCAGGCAACGGTGAAGCGGTAGACCTTGGCGCCGTCCTGCACATAGGGAACGGTCTTGGTCGCCTCGCCGAGCGCGATCGGCAGCATGCCGGAGGCGAGCGGATCGAGCGTACCGGCGTGGCCGGCCTTCTCGGCCTGGAACAGCCATTTGATCTTGGAGACGGCCTCCGTCGAGCCCATGCCGACCGGCTTGTCCAGCACCACCCAGCCGGAGACCGGCCGGCCCTTCTTCTTGCCGCGGCGCGCCACTATTCCTCGTCCTTGCCGTTGTTCTTGCCGTCGCCGAGATCACGCGCCACTTCGGGCGATTTCAGCAGTTCATTGATCTTCGCGAAGTTGTCGAAGGATGTGTCGAGCCGGAAGCGGAACTCCGGCATGTACTTCATCTGCCTCAGCGCGCCGGACACACGGCCGCGGATGAACTTCGCGTGTCTGTTGAGCGCCTCGACCACAGCGTTGTCGTCACCCGCGCCAAGCGGCGAGACGAATGCGGTGGCGATCTTGAGATCGGGCGACATGCGCACCTCGGAGACCGAGACGACGCTGTTCTCGATCACCGGATCGATGATCTCGCCGCGCTGCAAGGTTTCGGAAAGGGCATGGCGCACCTGCTCGCCGACGCGCAGCATGCGCTGGGATGGGCCTGACGTTGTCGAACGTGACATTTCTTCGGTCCTGAAATCGTGGAGCGCGGGATGGGACCACGCCGCATGTCTCAATATATGCGTAAAGGGAGCTGGGCGGCAGCCTCGCGGCCGCCGCCCGTTTCATTTCGGCAAGTATACCCGAATTAGAGCGTCCTGCTCACCATCTCGACGCGGAAGCATTCGATGACGTCGCCGACGCGCATGTCCTCGTAGTTCTGGAAAGCCATGCCGCATTCCTGGCCAGCCGGCACTTCCAAAACCTCGTCCTTGAAGCGCTTGAGCGTCTTCAACGTGCCTTCGTGGACGACGACGTTGTCGCGGATCAGGCGCACGCCCGCACCACGCTCGACCTTGCCTTCGGTGACGCGGCAGCCGGCGATCTTGCCGATCTTGGAGATGTCGAAGATCTCGAGGATCTCGGCATTGCCGATGAAGGTCTCCCGGCGTTCCGGCGAAAGCATGCCGGAAAGGGCCGCCTTCACGTCGTCGACGAGGTTGTAGATGATCGAGTAGTAGCGGATCTCGATGTCCGCGGCAGCCGCGGCCGTGCGCGCCTGCGCGTTGGCGCGGACGTTGAAGCCGATGATCGCGGCACCCGAAGTCTCTGCCAGCGAGACGTCGCTTTCGGTGATGCCGCCGGCGCCCGAATGGACGATCCGCACCCTGACCTCGTCGTTGCCGAGCTTTTCGAGAGCGGCGTTGATCGCCTCGATGGAGCCCTGCACGTCGCCCTTGATGACCAGCGGGAATTCCTTCAGCCCGCTCGTCTGCAACTGCGACATCATCTGTTCGAGCGAGCCGCGCTGGCCGGCATGCTTGGCCACCGCCTTGTCGCGCGCCAGGCGCTGACGGTATTCGGTGATCTCGCGGGCGCGGGCCTCGTTGTTGACGACGGCAAAGCGGTCGCCGGCCTGCGGCGTGCCCTGAAGGCCAAGCACCTCGACCGGCATCGCCGGCGGCGCTTCCGGTACATGCTCGCCGCGGTCGTCGACAAGCGCGCGCACACGGCCCCACTCGTTGCCGGCGACAATGATGTCGCCCGGCATCAGCGTGCCGGTCTGCACCAGAACGGTGGCGACCGGACCGCGGCCCTTGTCGAGCTTGGCTTCGATCACCGCGCCTTCGGCGGTGCGGTCAGGATTGGCCTTGAGGTCGAGAACTTCGGCCTGCAGCAGGATCGCTTCGAGCAGCTTGTCGAGATTGGTGCCCTTGGTCGCCGAAACCTCGACGTCCAGCACCTCGCCGCCCATCGATTCCACGAACACTTCGTGGCGCAGCAGTTCGGTCCGCACCTTCTGCGGATCGGCGTCGCGCTTGTCGATCTTGTTGATCGCCACGATGATCGGCACGCCGGCCGCCTTGGCGTGATTGATCGATTCGATCGTCTGCGGCATCACGCTGTCATCCGCCGCCACCACCAGCACGGCGATGTCGGTGACCTGAGCGCCGCGGGCGCGCATGGCCGTGAAGGCGGCGTGGCCGGGCGTGTCGATGAAGGTGATCTTCTGACCGTTCTTCTCGATCTGGTAGGCGCCGATATGCTGGGTGATGCCGCCGGCCTCGCCGGAGACAACATTGGCGTTGCGGATGGCATCGAGCAACGAGGTCTTGCCGTGGTCGACATGGCCCATGATGGTCACGACCGGCGGACGCGACACCAGGTCCTCCGGACGGTCGGCGATGTTGAACAGGCCTTCCTCGATGTCGGACTCTGCAACGCGGCGGACCGTGTGGCCAAATTCGGAAGCCACCAGCTCGGCCGTATCGGCGTCGATGACGTCGCCCGGCTTCAGGATCTGGCCCTGCTTCATGAAGAACTTGACCACGTCCACGGCGCGCTCGGACATGCGTTGCGCCAGTTCCTGGATGGTGATGGTTTCGGGCAGGATCACTTCGCGCATGACTTTCTCGCGCGGCTCATTGTGGAGCGCGCGTTTGAATTTTTCCTGGCGGCGGCGCATCGACGACAGCGAGCGGCCGCGCGCATCGTCATCCGACAGCGCCGAATTGAGCGTCAGCTTGCCACGGCGGCGATCTTCCTCGCCCTTGGTCGGCTTGGCCGGACGGGCCACTTCCGGGGTCGCGAGACGGCGCGGCGGCGCGCTGGCTCCACCACCGGCACCGGCGCGCCTCGGCTTGGCTTCTTCCTCGTCATCGGCCGTAGCGACATCGGCTGCCTGCGGCGCGCGACGGCGAGCCTCTTCCTCGGCACGACGCCGCGACTCGGCCTCGGCCTGCAGGCGCGCTTCTTCCTCCGCCTGACGGCGCGCGGATTCGTCGCGCTCGCGCTTGCGGCGCTCCTCTTCTTCGGCGCGACGCTTGGCATCTTCCTGAGCGCGCAGGCGATCCTCCGCCTCGCGGGCCTTGGAGCCTTCCAGCGCCCTGCGGCGCGCTTCCATCTCGCCGCGTGACAGCTCGTTCAGGACCATGCCCGAACGCTCCGGCGGCGGAGGCGGCGCCTTCGGCGCTTCCTGCACGACAGGCGCGGCGGCGACAGGGGCTGCCGCGGCGGGCTTCGGCGTGAACACGGACGGCGCCACCGGCTCCGGCTTGTCGCCGGGCAGCGAGAACTTGCGCTTCTTGGTCTCGACGACGACCGACTTGGTGCGGCCGTGCGAGAAATTCTGGCGCACGGTGCTCTGCTCGAGGCCGGGCCGCTTCAGCGTCAAGGTCTTCTTCGGCGTAACGCTCAACGTCTTGTCGTCGCCCGATTTCGTATCGTTCATTCCATATCCTCTGCGGCATCATCTTCGTCGGCAACGGCCGCAAGCATTGCCAGATCGTTCGGGGTACCGCCCCGATATCGGTCGAGCGCAACAACGCGCTTCTCAACCGCCAGTCCCGCGTCCTGCGCGAGGACGGCAGCATGTATCACATTTGTACCCCCCAATGCCAAGCTCAACTCGGCCTCGGAGAAAAGTTTGTAGGCAAGGATGGCGGGGCCGCCGAGATGGACGGTCGCCCGCCGCGCCTGACTGATCTTGCGGACACCGTCGTCCGACGCCTCTGCCGCATGCAGCACGAGCAGCGCCTGCCCGTCGCGCACCGCACCCTCGACCTTGGCGGCGCCAAGAACGACGGCGCCAGCCTTGCGGGCAAGGCCAAGCATGCCCAGAGCGGATCTGGAAAGCAGCCCATCGACCATGCCGCCGAGATCGGCCGGAACGGTCACCTGCGCCTTGAATGCGCGGGCAAACAGGTTCTTCGCCGCTGCCTTGTCGATATGTAGGCGATCGGCGGTGACCCAGCAACCGCGGCCGGGCAGATTTCTCTTGATGTCCGGAACGACGGCCGAATCCGGGCCGACGACGAAGCGGATCAGTTCATCCGCTTCGGCCTGCCTGCGCGTAACGATGCAAGTGCGATCGTTCATCTCGTCCACGGGCTTTGCGATTGGTGGTCACCTCACGCACCGACGGTTTCGCCGGCCACCGCCTCTTCGGCGGCGAGTTCTTCCTCGGTGATCCAGCCGGCCTGCTTGCGGGCGGCAAGCACCATCTGCTCGGCATCGGCGCGCGAGACGCCGTGAGAGGCGAGAACGCCCGGATAGACCTTGGTCTCGCCGTCCTTCCGCTCTTTCCAGCCGATCAGGTCGTCGGCGGCATAACCGGCGAAATCCTCGATCGTCTTCACGCCGTCCTCGCCGAGCGTCACCATCATGGCGGTGGTGACGCCGGGGATGTCGCGCAGTTCGTCCTTGACGCCCAGCGCCTTGCGCTTTTCGTCATGCTCGGCCTCGATCTTCTCCAGATATTCGCGGGCGCGGGTCTGGATTTCCGAAGCCGTGTCCTCGTCGAAACCGTCGATGGAGGAGATTTCGCCGGAATCGACATAGGCGACTTCCTCGACGCTGGTGAAGCCTTCGGAGGCAAGCACCTGGCCGACCATCTCGTCGACGTCGAGGGCTTCCATGAACAGCGCCGAACGCTCGACGAATTCCTTCTGGCGGCGCTCGCTCTCTTCCTGCTCGGTCAGGATGTCGATATCCCAGCCGGTGAGCTGCGAGGCCAGGCGCACGTTCTGGCCGCGGCGGCCGATGGCCAGCGAGAGCTGGTCGTCCGGCACCACCACCTCGATGCGCTCGGCATCCTCGTCGAGCACCACCTTGGCGACTTCGGCCGGCTGCAGCGCGTTGACGATGAAGGAAGCGGCCGAAGGCGACCACGGAATGATGTCGATCTTCTCGCCCTGCAATTCGCCGACCACGGCCTGGACGCGGCTGCCGCGCATGCCGACGCAGGCGCCGACCGGATCGATCGAGGAATCGCGCGAGATGACGGCGATCTTGGCGCGCGAACCGGGGTCGCGGGCCACCGACTTGATCTCGATGATGCCGTCATAGATTTCCGGCACTTCCATGGTGAAGAGCTTGGCCATGAACTGCGGATGGGTGCGCGACAGGAAGATCTGCGGGCCGCGCTGCTCACGGCGCACGTCATAGACATAGGCGCGGACGCGGTCGCCATACTTATAGTTCTCGCGCGGGATCAGCTCGTCGCGGCGGATGATCGCCTCGCCGCGGCCGAGATCGACGATGACGTTGCCATATTCGACGCGCTTGACGGTGCCGTTGACGATCTCGCCGATGCGATCCTTGTATTCGTCATACTGGCGATCGCGTTCGGCCTCGCGCACCTTCTGCACGATGACCTGCTTGGCCGACTGGGCGGCGATACGGCCGAAATCCATCGGCGGCAGCTGCTCGGCGATGAAGTCGCCGAGCTGGGCGTCGGGATTGCGCTCCCGCGCCGTGGAAAGCGCGATCTGCGTCGCGTAGTCCTCGACGTTATCGACCACTTCCATCAGCCGCTGCAGCTTCATCTCGCCGGTGTTCGGGTTGATGTCGGCGCGGATGTTGGTCTCCTGGCCGTAGCGAGAGCGCGCCGCCTTCTGGATCGCATCGGCCATGGCGGCGATGACGATCGACTTGTCGATCGACTTTTCACGCGCGACCGCATCGGCGATCTGCAGCAGTTCAAGCCTGTTGGCGCTTACAACCATTGTCTTTCTCCCGATTTCGCCTCGGACCTCAGCCCGGCGGCGCTATCAACTTTCCTGTTCGGTTTCGTTTTCCTCGGCGGCGTCTTCCGCTTCGCCGCGGCGTTTCCTGGCTTCCTTGCGCGCCCGGTTGTCCTTCGACAGGGCATCGCGGATGAGATCGTCGGTCAGCACCAGCCGGGCCTCGGCGATCGCGTCGTAAGGCACGCGCACAGTCGGCTCCTCGCCATAGGCCGCCTTGTCGCGTTCGATAAGGATGCCGTCGGCGTCGGCCGCGGCGATCTTGCCCTTGAAGCGCTTGCGGTCGCCGACGAGGACGGATGTCTCCAGCTTGACCAGATGGCCGGTCCAGGTGGTGAAATCCGACTTGCGCACCAGCGGCCGGTCGATGCCGGGCGAGGACACTTCGAGATGATACGCCTTTTCGATCGGATCATCGACATCGAGGGCCGGCGACACCGCACGGCTGACCTCTTCGCAATCCTCGACGGTCATGGTGCCGTCCTCGCGTTCGGCCATGATCTGCAGCGTCAGCCCGTTCTGACCGGTCAACTGCACCCGCACGAGACGGAAGCCGATGGCCTTGAGCACCGGCTGTACGATCAGCGCAATGCGCGCATCGATGCCGCTTTCGCGGATGATACGGTCGTCGGCCTCGCTTGCCGCTGCAGTCATCAGATCCCTGTCGCTTTTTTGGGTTCCGGCCGGCGGGTAACAAAAAAGAGCGGGACCGGGTGGACCCACTCTTCGTCATACCGACCAAGAATTTGACGCTGATATAGACGATTGCCGCCAGTGTTTCAAGCCTGCAGGCAGGGTTTGCGGCGATGCCTACAATTGTCGCGGCCATCGCTGGCTAAATGTAATACACAGGCCCCGGCTGCCACCTATCCCCGGATAAAGGTCAGATAAGCCGGCCGCCGTCCCTCGCGTATCGCCTTGGCCTCGTAACGCGTGCCGGGCCAACCCTCATAGGGTCGATGCCAATCCGCAGCCTCTCCAGCCTGCCACTGGAAGGCGCCGTGAGCGCGGCAGGCAAGCAGCGTCCAGTTGACATAGCTGTCGATGTCGGAGGCGAAGCGGAACCTGCCGCCCGGCTTCAGGACGCGGGCGAAGCGGCCGAGATTGGCGGCGCCGACGAAGCGGCGCTTCCAGTGCTTCTTCTTCGGCCATGGATCGGGATAGAGCAGGTCGATGCCGTCTAGCGAGCCTGACGGCAGCCAGTCGAGCAGGCGGGTGGCATCGTCGTCATAGACCCTCAGATTGCCAAGCGGCGCCTTGGCTAGCGCCGTCATCATCTTGGCCATGCCGTTGACGAAGGGCTCGACGCCGATGAAGCCGGTCTCCGGCGCTTCCTTGGCGCGGTGCAGGAGATGCTCGCCGCCGCCAAAGCCGATCTCCAGCTGCAACGCCGAAACCTCGGCCTTGAACAAGGTCCTCAAATCCGCCGGCGCTTGTGCCGTCAGGTCGAGCCGGTATTCGCGCAAGCCGCTTTCGAGGGCGATCGCCTGCTGCGGGCGTATGGTCTTGCCGTGCCGGCGGCCGAAGAATCCTTCGGTCGCCCGGCTCGGCCTGTCCTTTGCGTTCGCTGGCGTCAGGCGGCGACGGCGTCCTTGAGCGCCTTGGCGAGATCGGTCTTCTCCCAGGAGAAGGAACCGTCGCGACCGGCCTTGCGGCCAAAATGGCCGTAGGACGAGGTTTTTGCGTAGATCGGCTTGTTGAGGTCCAGGTGACGGCGGATGCCCGACGGCGACAGGTCCATCACCTTGCGCAGCGCCTCTTCAAGCTTCGATTCGTCAACCTTGCCAGTGCCGTGCAGGTCGACATAGACCGATAGCGGCTGGGCGACGCCGATGGCGTAGGAGAGCTGGATCGTGCAGCGGTCGGCGAGCTTGGCCGCCACCACGTTCTTGGCAAGGTAGCGCGCCGCATAGGCGGCCGAACGGTCGACCTTGGTGGTGTCCTTGCCCGAGAAGGCGCCGCCGCCGTGCGGTGCCGCGCCGCCATAGGTGTCGACGATGATCTTGCGGCCGGTGAGGCCGGCATCGCCGTCAGGCCCGCCGATGACGAACTTGCCGGTCGGGTTGATGTACCAGTTGCAGTCCTCGGCGATCTTCAGCTCGCCAAGCGCCTCGCGGATGTAGGGCTCGACGACCTTGCGGACCTTCTTGGAGTCCCAGCTGGCATCGAGATGCTGGGTGGAGAGCACGATCTGCGTGACTTCCGCCGCCTTGCCGTCGGCATAGCGCACGGTGACCTGGCTCTTGGCGTCCGGGCCGAGCTTGCCGGCCTCGCCATTGCCTTCATGGCGCGCGGCGGCAAGCAGTTCGAGAATCTTGTGGCTGTAATAGATCGGCGCCGGCATCAGGTCGGGCGTCTCGCGGCAGGCGTAACCGAACATGATGCCCTGGTCGCCGGCACCTTCCTCGCCCTGGCGGTCGGCGGCATTGTCGACGCCCTGGCCGATATCGGGGGATTGGCCGTGCAGCAGCACGTCGATCTTGGCGGTCTTCCAGTGGAAGCCGGACTGCTCGTAGCCGATCTCGCGGATCGCCTTGCGGGCAACCGACTTGAACTTGGTCGGATTGACCACGGGATGGCCGGACGCATCCTTGAGGACGTTGCCCGCCTTGTCCTTCTTCAAGAGTGTGTCGGGGACGCGGACTTCGCCGGCGATGACGACGCGGTTGGTGGTGGCCAGCGTTTCGCAGGCGACGCGAACCTTCCACGGATCCATGCCTGTCTTCTTGGCTTCGCGATAGACCAGATCGACGATTTCGTCGGAGATGCGGTCACAAACTTTGTCGGGATGACCCTCGGAGACGGATTCCGAGGTGAAGAGATAATTCTGCCGCGTCACGGGTGTCCCCTCTCGAAAAAAAATCGGCAGGTTGCCGATTTTTGGCGCGCCACGTGTTAGCGGTGCCGGGCGCCGCTCGTCAAGCGGGGCGACGGATCTGGCATGAATGTAGGCGAGGCCGGCTATGCCACCGGCGGCAGGGCGCTGCCGGCGGCATAGGTAAAAATCAATCGGCGTCTTCGGCGGAGAGCGCCTTCACTAGATCGATGATCCGGCGGCGCACCTTGACGTCGCCGATCTTGACGAAAGCTCGGTTGAGCTGAAGCCCTTCGGGACTGCCACAGAATTCGATGGCGAAGGCCATCGAGGAGTCTTCGGCAAATCCCCGGTTGCCGCCGCCGGTCTCCTCGCCCGGGGCGTCCTCGAAAAAGAAGGCGACAGGAACGCTCAGGATGGAGGCGATCGCCTGCAGACGGCTGGCGCCAACCCTGTTCGTGCCCTTTTCATACTTCTGGATCTGCTGAAAGGTGATGCCGAGATTTTCACCCAGCTTTTCCTGGCTCATTCCAAGCATATTGCGGCGCAGCCGAATGCGACTCCCGACATGAATGTCGATCGGATTCGGCTTCTTCTTGTTCTCTTCTGTCATTTTTTCCTCGCCGAATTTTTCCGGCTTTTTCTATTTTGTTCCGCCCATATGAAGCCGGAGCCACCTGCCCCAACAGAACCCTCCAACCGACTTCGAGAAAATTTTAGGCGTTACAGTATGAGTTTCTAATGTGCCGACTGTCAATTCACCCGTAGCCGCTGCCTTACATTCAATGTGAAGGCCGCCAGCGCAAACAGCAACATGATCAGCAATCCGTTAATTCGCCGCTGTTCGGGAGGCAGAAGGGCGCGCCCGGAGACCGGTACATGCGCGTCGATGGCGCCGCGCGCGTTGACTGCAAGCGCATCGATGATGCGCCCGCGCGAATCGACGACCGCGGAGATGCCGTTGTTGGCCGCGCGCAACAGCGGCAATCCGTTCTCCACCGCGCGAATCTGGGCCTGCCTGAAGTGCTGATACGGGCCTGGTGTGTCGCCAAACCAGGCGTCGTTGGTGACGTTCACGATCACGTCAGATGACGCAGAGTCGGCCGCGACGAGATCGGGAAAAATCACCTCGTAGCAGATGAATGGCGCGGCGCGCAGGCCGCCCGGCAGACTGATCGGATGCCGCTCGTTGCCGGCGGCGAAATTCATCGGTCCGGCAACGAGCTGGCCTATGCCGAAGCGTTCGAAAAGATCGGCGAAGGGCAGGTATTCGCCGAAGGGCACCAGATGCACCTTGTCGACGGCGTCGACGATCTCGCCCTTGTCGTTGATCGCCACCACGGAATTGTAATAGCGGCTGCCGGCATTCGCCGATCCGCTTTCCTCGCGCACGACCCCGGCAATCAGCATCTGGCCGTCGGCCAGCATGTCGCCCAGAGCCGTGAGCGCGTCCGGACGCTCGGTGAACAGGAAGGGCACCGATGTTTCCGGCCACAGGATGAGCTGCGGCTTGGCATGGCCCTCTTCCGGCGCTTTCCCCGATATCCCCAGCAAAGTCGCGAAGATGCGGTCGCGCACCGAGGCGTCCCACTTTTCGCTGAGATCGACCGACGGCTGGACGATGCGAACGTCGATCGAGCGGGCCGGCTCGACCGGGGCCGCGAGCCTGGCATAGCCGAAGCCGACATGGCCGGCGACGAGGATGACGAACAGGGCAAGGCCCAGCCTCAGATGCCGGCGCGCCGCGACCAGCGCGGGCAGCGAAAACACGAAGACCGCGAGCGCGTTCATGCCGATCATGCCGGTCACCGACACGCTCTGCATCAGCAGCGGCACCGGCATCGCCGCATAGCCGACGGCGTTCCAGGGAAAGCCGGTGAAGAGGAAATCGCGCAGCCATTCGGCGAGGCCGAAGCCGAAGGCAAGCGCGGCGACGCGGCCGATGTCGCTGCTCCAGAACAGCCGCGCTACCACGGCGGCGAAGCCATAGAAGAAGGCGAGCGCGAAGGGGATGCCGACAACGGCGAAGGGCAAGGCCCAGGCGAAATTGTCGGCCTCGACCAGCAATGCCTGGCCGATCCACCAGAGGCCGGCGAGGAAGTAACCGAAGCCGAACCACCAGCCGGTGGCGAAAGCCGGCCTCAGGCGCCGGAACCAGCCATCGGAAGCCTCGCCGGTGGCGCCGTCGAGCAGCCAGACCAGAACCGGGAACGAGACGAAGCAGACGGCGAAGAAATCGTAAGGCGCCTGGGCAAGCACCGCCAGCGCTCCGGCGGCAAAGGCCACCAGCGCCCGCCGCCACCCCCACAGCAGAATTATCCGGCCGGCAAAGCGCTGCATCCAGCTTCCCAAGTCGCGCGAATCAGGGAGCTAGAGGTTTAACAGGCTGCGGTGCCCGATCCAAACCCGGATAAGCGCGACCTGATTCAACGTCGCGCAATAGCGCATGCCGGATGACGTCAGGCCTGTTCGGTGCGTGCGGCGCGGCGGCGCTGCCGCTCGCCCTTCGGGCTCTGCACGATGCGCACGCGCTTGACGCGGCGCGGGTCGGCGTCGAGCACGTGGAACTCGAAGCCGGGAATGGCTTGCACGACTTCGCCCCTGGCCGGGACCCGGCCGAGCGTGTTGAAGATCATGCCGCCAATGGTGTCGACATATTCGCCATGCTCGCCGGCGGCGAAATCCTCGCCGATCATCTTGGCGACCTCGTCGATCTCGGCTTTGCCGTCGACGACAAAGACGCCGTCGCCGGTCTGCGTGATCATCGGCTCGTCGTCGTCATGCTCGTCCTCGATGTCGCCGACCACCATCTCGACGATGTCTTCCAGCGAGGCGAGGCCGTCGGTGCCGCCATATTCGTCGATGACTAAGGCCATCTGCGTGCGCGTCGTCTGCATGCGGCCCATGAGGTCGGAGGCCAGCATCGAGGGTGGCACGAACAGCACCTGGCGGATCAGATTGAGATCGCCGATGGTGCGCGCGAGATCGACCTGCGCAAGGTCGAGCGCCGTCGTCACCGGCGCCTTCGCCCTGGTGCGGCCCTTCTTGACGCGGGCGACCTTGGTGATGTGCGCGAGCACATCGCGGATGTGGACCATGCCGCGCGGATCGTCCAACGTCTCGGAATAGACCGGCATGCGCGAATGGCCGGATTGCTCGAAAAGGCCGAGCAGGTCGCCAAGCGTGGTGTTGATCTCGACCGCCTCGATATCGGCGCGCGGCACCATGACGTCCTCGACCCGCACCTCGCGCAGGCGCAGGATGTTGTTGAGCATGGCGCGTTCGCCGGGCGAGAAGGATTCCGCATCGGTCGTCGTTTCGGCGAGCGCGCCGGCGATCTCCTCGCGCAGGCTGGTGCCGTTGCGGTGCCGGAACAGGCCGAGCACGCGGTCGAAGAGGGAAGGACCGGCATGCGTCGGCTCAGCGGCCGCGCTGCCGGTGGGAATACTCGGACTCGAGCCCTCTTCCGTCTTTTCGGAAGGCTTGGCAGCACTGCCGGCGTCCGGGCGGGCGGCAGTTTCTGGTGTATCGTTCATCGCCATCAGGTCAATTGAGCTTTTTTGTTACGCGTAGGGATCGGGAATGGCAAGCCTCGCAAGCGCGGCGCGCTCGATCGCTTCCATCTCCTCTGCCTCGGCGTCGGTCTCGTGATCATGACCCAGCAAGTGCAGCAGGCCATGGATAACGAGATGGGTGATATGGTTCTCAAGCGGCTTGTCTTCCAGTGCGGCCTCGCTCGCCACCGTCTCGGAAGCCAGCACGATGTCGCCCAGCATCGGCGGCAGCTTGCCGCCTTTCGGAAACGGAAAAGCCGGAAAAGACAAGACGTTGGTGGGCTTGTCCTTGCCGCGCCATTCGGCGTTGAGCGTCTGGATGTGGGCATCGTCGGAAAAAACGAAGCTGAGCTCGGAGACGCCGGTCGCCCCGGTTTCGGCAAAGGCGGCCGCAACGGCGCGATCGACCAAGCGCGTCAGTTCGGCTTCGGCAGGCCAATCGCCGGCCTCGACGAAAATATCGATATCGACCGGCGTCTCGCCGCTGGATGCTGGATTGTCAGCCATATAGCCTTTTGATCAGCTTTCGGCGCCCAGGCCCCGCGCCAGCTTGCCGTCGCGGTCATAGGCCTTGACGATCTCGGCGACCAGCGGGTGGCGCACCACGTCGCCTTCGTTGAAGCGGACGGTGACGATGCCGGGCACGCCGTCGAGGATGCGCAGCGCCTCGACCAGGCCCGACTTGGTGTTGGGCGGCAGGTCGATCTGGGTCGGATCGCCGGTGACGATCATGCGCGAGTTCTCGCCGAGACGGGTCAAGAACATCTTCATCTGCATCTGCGTGGTGTTCTGCGCTTCGTCGAGGATCACCGCCGCATGCGCCAGCGTGCGGCCGCGCATGAAGGCCAGAGGCGCGATCTCGATGACTTCGGCCGCGATCGCCCGCTCGACCTTGTCGGCGGGCATCATGTCGTAAAGCGCGTCGTAAAGCGGCCGCAGATAAGGATCCACCTTCTCCTTCATGTCGCCGGGCAGGAAGCCCAGCCGCTCGCCGGCCTCGACGGCCGGGCGCGACAGCACGATGCGCTCGACCATGCCGCGCTCCAAGAGCATCGCCGCATGCGCCACCGCCAGATAGGTCTTGCCGGTACCGGCGGGGCCAATGCCGAAGACCATCTCCGAGCGCTCCAGCGCCCGCATATAGGCGTCCTGCGTCAGCGAACGGGCGTAGATCGTCTTCTTGCGTGTCGAGATCTGAGCGGCCGACACCTTGCCCTTGCGCTCCATGGTGGGCAGCGTCAGCTGGTCGTCGGCGGCGATCGCCATGCGCACGGCGCCATCGACATCCGACTGGCCGATGTCGACGCCCTTCTGCAGGATGCCGTAGAGCGTATCCAGCGCTCGGCGCGCCTGTTCGGCGGCCGAAGCCGAGCCCTTGATCGCAAGCTGGTTGCCGCGCGAGCGGATATCCACGCCGAGCTTCTGCTCGAGCCGCGCCAGGTTCTCGTCGAACTGACCATAAAGGGCGCTGGCAAGCTTGTTGTTGTCGAAGGTCAGTACGATGTGCGCCATGTCGGAAGCCCCGGACGCCTGGTTCTGGGGCGGATTCTTCAGTTCGGCAGCGCTCAACCGTCTCTCCTCATCTGCCGAGGCCCGTCAGGCCAGTTCGGCGAACAGGCTGTTGGGGCCTGTCTTCGTGATTCGCACATCAATAATGTCACCGATTCCACCGGCCTTGTCGTCAACAATCACCGGGTTCAGCCATGGCGAGCGGCCGACAACCTGGCCGGGGCGGCGACCGGGCTTCTCGATCAGCGTGCTGACGGTGCGGCCGACCACGCTGGTTATGAAATTCCGCTGCTGATCGTTGATCAGCGCCTGCAGGCGCTGCAGCCGTTCGTCCTTCACAGTTTCGGAAAGATGGCCGTCCATCTCGGCGCCCGGCGTGCCGGGGCGAGGCGAATATTTGAAGGTGAAGGCCGAGGCGTAGCTCACCTCGCGCACCAGTTTCAGCGTCGCCTCGAAATCCTCCTCCGTCTCGCCGGGGAAGCCGACGATGAAATCGCCGGACATGGCGATGTCGGGACGGGCGGCGCGGATGCGCTCGATGAGTGACAGGTAGTCGCGTGCCGTGTGCCTGCGATTCATCGCCTTCAAAATCCGATCGGAGCCCGACTGCACCGGCAAATGCAGATAGGGCATCAAGGCGGGCAGGTCACGATGCGCGGCGATCAATTCGTCGTCCATGTCGCGCGGATGGCTGGTGGTGTAGCGCAGCCGCGCCAGTCCGGGGATTTCCGCAAGCCGGAACAGCAGGCGGCCGAGCCCCCATTCCTCGCCGTTTTCGCCCACGCCATGCCAGGCATTGACGTTCTGGCCGAGAAGGGTCACCTCGCGCACGCCGGCCTCGGCCAGCCGCTCGGCCTCGGCGACGATCTGCGCCACTGGGCGCGAGACCTCCGAGCCGCGGGTATAGGGCACCACGCAGAAGGTGCAGAACTTGTCGCAGCCTTCCTGCACCGTGAGGAAAGCGGTGACGCCGCGCCTGGCAAGCTCGGCACGCTTCGGCTGCGGCAGATGCTCGAACTTGTCCTCTATGGCATATTCGGTCTCGACGATCTTCTCGCCGCCACGGACCCTTGCCAGCACGTCGGGCAGCCGGTGATAGGTCTGCGGGCCGATGACCAGGTCGACCGCCGGAGCGCGGCGGATGATCTCGGCGCCCTCGGCCTGCGCCACGCAGCCGGCGACACCGATCAGCAATTCGCGGCCGGCCTCGGCGCGCTCGGCCTTCATGTCGCGGATGCGGCCAAGCTCGGAATAGACCTTTTCCGCCGCCTTCTCGCGGATATGGCAGGTGTTGAGCAGCACCAGATCGGCGTCCTCGACGGCGTCGGTGGCGACATAGCCGTCGGCGGCCAGCGCATCGGTCATGCGCTGGGAATCGTAGACGTTCATCTGGCAGCCATAGGTCTTGACGAAGACCTTTTTCGCCGTGCGGTCAGTGCCAGCCGAGCGCTCGGCGGCAGCGCCGATACCGTGGCTTTCAATCGTGCTCAGTTCCATTGGGCGGCTTCTACCGCCTTTCCGTGACAAAAAACAGACGATTCTGCCCGAGGCGCGCCGCGCAACCCCGGACTCACCGGCTTTTGGCCGGGTCGGCGAGGATGGCCTGCATCATCTCGCGCACCTTGGCTTCCATCAGCCTTGCCGTTTCCTTGCGGTTCGAGCCCTTGGAGAACGGCACCGGCTGGCCGAAATGCACCTCGGCATCGATCGCGCCTTCGGCAAGCAGGGTTTTCAGATGCGGCATCAGGTCCTGATCGCCGATCCAGGCGGTCATCGGCCGGTGGCGTCGCCCCATCGGCATGCCGTGCAGGCGCGTATAGGCGATCGCCACGGGCTGGATGAAGACCTGCTCCGCGGCGCCTTCCGAGATCGCCATCGAGGCCGCGCCGAACAGCGTGCTCTTGAACGGCAGCACAAGGTTGCCGTCGCCGGTCGAACCTTCGGCGAACAGCACCATGGCGTCACCGTTCGCCATCCTTTTGGCGATCTCGCTCGCCTGGTCGCCGGAAGTGCGCTTGCGCTCGCGCTCGATAAAGACAGTGCGCTGCAGCTTGGACAGCATGCCGATCAGCGGCCAGCCCTCCATGTCGGCCCTGGCGATGAACTTCACATCGACGAAGGAGCCGAGCACCATGATGTCGGTCCAGGAAATGTGGTTGGCAGCCACCAGCAGAGGGCGGTCTTTGGCCAGCGCGCCCTTCACATGCACCCGCATGCCCAGCGCCCGCAGGATCATGCCGTGCCAGATCTTCAGGATGAACGTTTCGGGCCAGAGCCCCGTCTTCATCGACAGGATCTGCAGCGGCACCAGCACCAGTGAACAGACGACGACATAGAAGAGCGCCAGGAAAATCCGTAATTTCTTGATCATTCGCTCCCGCCCTACCGCGCGGATTGGCTAGCGAAGATCGCGGCGCATGACAAGCGCGCCGGTCGGGCCGTGCTCGGTCGAGCGGTAATAGTTCGGGCGATGACCGACCTGGATAAAGCCAAGCCTGCGGTAAAGCCCGATCGCGGGCGCATTGGTCTCGTCGACCTCGAGAAAGAGCGCTTCGGCGCGTTGCGCATGAAGCTCGCGCAGCACCGCGTCCATCAATTGCCAGCCAAGGCCCTGGCGGCGATGGCTGCGGGCGACGGCCACGGTCAGGATCTCGCCCTCGCCGGCCGCGAGCCGCGCCAGCACAAAGCCGACCGGCGGCTTGGAGCCCTGTCCCGTCTCACGCGCGGCATAGCCGAAGACCGTGTCCTGTTCGAGGAGTGCCGCAAACTCGCCGTCGGTCCAGGGCCGCACGAAATCCTCGCGGTGCAGCACCGAGACAGCGGCGCTGTCGGCGACCGTCAGCGGTTCCAGCGCATAATCCCTGCGGCGCGGCTGGAAGAACGGAATGCGCATCAGGAATCGTTCCCCTTGCCCTGTCTTGGCAGAATGAAGCCCGCCTGCGGCTTGGCGTCGGCGCCGCGCAGATAGAGCGGCTTCGGCTTCTCGCCGGGTCCCTTGGCGGCGGCCAGCCTGGCATAGGTCGCAATATCGGCGGTGGCGGCGACCGGACCGGTGTCGAAGACACGACCTGCCGACTGGGCAATCAGCGGCGCGGCGGTTCCGACAAGGATCGCGTCGGCGTTGATAGCCACGGTCACTGCCTCGGCAAGCGTGGCTACGGATGGTCCGTAAGTTTCGACTAACGCTCTATCATAGAGCGCCGCGTGGATTTCCTCGCGGCCGGCATCGAGCGCGGCAAGCACAGCGCGCCCGGGAAAGGCATGCGCACCCTCCGCGGCCAGGGCTTCCAGTGTCGTCACGCCGATCGCCGGGATTTTCAGCGCCAGGGCCAGGCCGCGCGCGGTCGAGACGCCGACACGCAGGCCGGTGAAGGAGCCCGGTCCGATCGAGACGGCAACAGCATTGAGGTCCTGATAGCCGGCCCCACTTGCTTCAAGCGCGGTCTCGATGACGGCCATCAGATGCTCGGCATGCCCTTTGCCGAGATCGCGCACCTCTCGGCCAAGCTCCGCATCCGCGTCCGAGTCATAGACGCAGGCGGCGCAGAGATTGGCAGCGCAATCGATGGCGAGCAGCTTCATAAGGTCGGCTTCATTCGGGCAGCTTCATATGGCCGGTTAAAGAACTGGATCGAAACACAATTCCCTCTGCCCGGCATGGGCCGCCGCCGCAAGGGCCAAGGTTGAGAAATGTTAAGCGGCTTTGCTTACCAGCCTCCAGGGGCCTCGGTTATCAAACCGGGGCCGCAATGCGCAGTATGTGGTTGTCCCAGACAAAATCCGGCTCGGAACGGATGGCGCCGGTGCCGCCGACGATCTCGCCGGCGCCGGTCGTCGCCATGAAGCCGGCGCCGTCGGGCGCGAGGCCACAGACCTCGACGAGCGACTTGGTCGCGACCACGCTTCCGCTGGCGGCATCGATGACGGCCAGCGAATTGCCCTCCGGCGAGGTGACGGCGACCGTACCTGTCGCGGCATTGGCGGCGACCGAGCCGATATAGTTGCGGAAGCCGGAGAGCACGTCCTGCGGCATCTCCACGAGCTCGAGCTCCTTGCCGCGCGCGGCACGGCCAACCAGCGCGGGGCGGTCTGTCGCCGGCCCGCGATACTGGCAACCGAACCAGACGGTGCCCGCCTGGTCGCGGTCCATATGGCGGATCGAAAGCTGATGCAGCGCCGGCGGCAATTCGTGCTTTTCGATCAGGTCGCCGGTGATGCGGTCGACCAGCGTGTAGGAGGGCTTCATCGTCGCGATGTTGAGCTCGGCACGGCCGTAGTCGGGATGAGTTTCGATGCCGCCATTGGCGATGGCCAAAGTGCGGCCGTCGCCGAGCAGGAGCAGCTCGTGCGGCCCCATGCCGTAGGTCGGGAACTCGCCGACGCGGCTGAACCTGGCCTTCGCGTCATAGACGCCGACGACACCGGCCGCGTTGTCGAAGTCGTTCTCCGTCGCATAGAGCAGCGCGCCGTCGGGCGAGAACACGCCATGGCCGAAGAAATGCCGGCCGGCGATGCTGGCAATGGTCAGAGGCTTGTCGCGGCCGGCATGGTCGAAGACGACCGCGAAAGTGCCGGGCTGCCGGGCAAAAACGACCGAGCGTTTCGACACCGGATCGAAAGTGACGTCATGGCCGCGATCCGGCAGATCGATGCTGTGCAGGATTTTCCCCGCTTCGGAGAGCACGGCTGCGCCAAAACTGCCGCCGCGCTTGACGAAGGCCGTGGCAAACACAGCGTCGGCGGCCAGCGTTTCGGCCCAGGCGCGCGGCGCCATGGCGGCGGCAAAGCCAGCGCCTGCGGCGCGGAGGAAATCGCGGCGGTCGATGAGGGGAGTTCTCACGGGACGATCTCCCTCGGAGCATGACCTTGTCCAAAAAGTCTGCAACTTTTTGGGGTCATGCTCAGTCCCCATCCAGCGACGAGAAACCGGCGGTAAGGCCGAACTCGGCGGTCATCCTGGTGCCGATCAAGGTCGACAGGCTCGAGGTGATCAGCGCGAAATGTTCGAGCTTGTCGCGCAGCGCGGGGTCGGCGAGCGCCTTGTCGATCGGGCCGGGGATCGATTTCGCAGTTGTTATGCCGTTGCTGAGCTGGATGTGGATGGACTCGGCCATCCACTGCGCGTCGGCGGGCAGCGCATCGCCTAGCTTGGAAGCCTGGAACAGCTGGTCGATGCCGGAGAGATTTCCGGCAAGCGAGGCCGCCGTGTTCCGCGAGCGCCAGTAGATCGCCTGCTTTGGCTTGTCGGCGTCCGGCTTGGCGCCAAGGAAGCCCTTGAGCCGCACATCGCGAATCATGTCCAGCTCGTTGATGAAGACGCCGACCAGTTCCGTCACCGCTTCGTTGCCGTCGCGGTAGAGCGGGTTCTTCGGGCCGGGATTGGCCCAGAGCGAAGCGAAGCCATCGGGCTTTTGCCAGGCATCGCGCACCTCGCCGGCCATGGTTTCGACGTTGCCGGCGACCGCCTTGCCATAGGCGCAACGATAGGGCTCGTCCTTCCCTGCAAGCGTTTCGGCGCCGTCGCCATAGAGCACATATTCGAGCGCGCCGAGGCCCTGCATGGCGACGCTCTTTCGCGCCAGTTGCACCGGATCGGTGGCTGACGGATCCTTCGATGCGAGCGTGGCCTGCACTTGTCTCAAGCCGATGCTCTTGCGGTCCGGCCAATAGAGCATGCGTTCCAGCCGGTTGTTTTCCTTGATCGGTCCGAAGGCAATGATCTCGGCCACCGACCAGGCCTCGACCGCGCCGGAAAACGCCGAGCGCGCCGCTTCGAGATTCTCCTCGGACGGCGTTTTGCAAAGCTGGCGCATCGTTTTGGTCAGCCCCACCGCATGCTCGTCAAGGCTGGCATAGGCGGGGCGGACGAACCCATCGATCGCGCGTTCGATGACATCGGAAGCCTTGACCGCGGCCGATGCCGGCAAGGCGGCGGCTAGAAATAGCGCAAGAACAAGGACTAGGCGTTTCGACATCAGAGCGACGCGTTTTAACATCACAGGGACTCCAGGAATTTGATCAGCGCCTCACGGTCGACCGCGGCCGCCTCGGCAAAGCGGTCGCGCGCCTTCTGCCCCTCGCCGCCATGCCACAGTATCGCCTCGGCGAGCGTTCGGGCGCGGCCGTCATGCAGATAAAAGGCGTTGCCGTTGACTGTCGCGGCGAGCCCAATGCCCCATAGCGGCGGGGTGCGCCACTCGCTGCCCGTGGCTTCTCCAACCCGTTGTCCGTCCGCAAGGCCCTCGCCCATGTCGTGCAGCAGGAAGTCGGAATAGGGCCAGATCAGCTGGAAGGCCTGCGCCTTGTTGGGCGTGCCGCGCATGGTGACGAATTTTGGTGTGTGGCAGGCAATGCAGCCCATGTTGTAGAACTGCTTCTTTCCGGCGAGCACTTGCGGTGTGGCGATGTCGCGCCGCGCCGGCACGGCCAGATTCTGCGAATAGAAGGTGACGAGGTCCATCACCGGCGGCGGGGCTTCGGCCGTGCCCAGCCGCTGCTGCACGCCGTTCGGCATGGCCAGGCAATCCTTCTCGGCCTCCGTGCAGTCGCCCCAAGGCTTCGGCATTTCCGGAGTCGAGATGCCGATATCGCCGGCAAAAGCATCGGCCGCCTGCTGGCGGATCGAGGCGGTCTGCGCCTTCCAGCCGAAGCGGCCCAGGGTCACCGCACCGCTTAGCTCGTCGCGCACGATGTTCGGCCGGCCCGAAATGCCGTCACCGTCGCGATCGTCCGGATCGGCATGGGCGAGGATATCGGCCGGCGCGATCTGCTCGATGAGGCCGAGCCCGATCATCGGCGGCGTCAGGCGCGGCGACAGCGTGGTGCGCGGATCGAGCGGACCGTAGCCGGGATTTTCGACAGAGTAACGCGGCTTGCGCAGCGAAACGACCGCGCCGTCGCCGAGCGTGACCTTCTGCTCCTGGTAATCAACGCGCATCCTGCCTTCGCCCTTGAGGCCCGGGACGGCGAGTTCCTGCAGTTGGGAGCCGTAAACAGGATCAGGAAAGTTCAGCACCTTGTGGTCGGCGAGCGCTGCTTTTTCCTCTGCGCTGCTCGCGTCGCGCGCGAGCCTGAGGAACATCGACGTCGATCCGGCATCACCTTGCGGCGGGCGGCCGCGGCCATCCTTCAGATGGCAATTCTGGCAGGCGCGCTCATTGAACAGCGGGCCGAGGCCGTCAGAAGCCTGAGTCGACGACGGCGACGACACCCAGTTCTTGCGGAAAAGCGCATTGCCGAGCTTGAAATTGCCCTCTTCCTCGAAAGTGATGTTGGCTGAGGACTGCGAGAAGGCATCGCGGTTGACGTCCTTCTCCGACGTGCCGGCTCCGCCCTGCATCAGCTCGAACGGCTCAGGCCTGGTGAAGTCGGTCGTTGGCCTGGTGACGGCCAGAACCCGCGCCTGGTCCTTCGGCGTCAGGTCGGTGCGGCTCGTCGGCAGAGCGGCCGGCTCGCCGGCCAGCGTGGGTGCGGAAAGCATGATCGCCAGCAAAAGCGACGCCCCGCGACCGGTCCGGTATCGCGGGCTCTTCTGAAGCGGCAAGCCGTCGATTGCGGCCCGCCGGGCGCGGCGCGAAACGTCTACGGGGCGCCGCATTCCCGCATGTCCTTACTCCGCCTCGTTGGCCGAGTCGGCATTGAGCAGGCCGTACTTCTCCTCGCCGATCGAGGCGAGCAGGTCGAGCTGCGTTTCCAGGAAGTCGATATGACCTTCCTCGTCGGTCAAAAGGTCCTCGAACAGTTTCATCGAGACGAAATCGCCTTCGTCGTGGCAGATCTCGCGCGAGCGCTTGTAGGCGGTGCGCGCGTCATATTCGCCGGCCAGATCGGATTCGAGCACTTCCTTGACGTTCTGGCCGATGCGCAGCGGCGCGACGGACTGCAGGTTCGGGTGGCCTTCGAGGAAGATGATGCGCGCGATCAGCCGGTCGGCGTGATGCATTTCCTCGATCGATTCCGCCCGCTCCTTCTTTGCCAGCTTGGTGTAGCCCCAATCCTCGAGCAGACGGTAATGCACCCAGTACTGGTTGACGGCTCCAAGCTCCAGAAACAGAGCTTCATTAAGCCGCTCGATGATCTGCGGTTCGCCTTTCATGGGTTCTGCTCCGGTATTGGCCGCGCAAGCCTCGCACGCGATCCAGGTGTGAAACGATGTCCACGCCGCCCACCTCTGAGCGGGCGTGGTAGTTCTCGGTGACCCGAATGATCGTTTCCACCACATTTGGGAAACAGCCGCAACAGCGGCCGCGCTTGCGCATCGCGTGGTAGACCTTCGCGGGCACGATCAGTTGCCAGGGATCCTCATCCAGCAGGCCGACGATCGTCTGCTCGATCTCCTTCTCGGTGATGATGTTGCAATGGCAGATCAGCATTTCACTTGCTCTGGCTGACGGCGCCGGTCCGGCGCCGCTTGGCTGGTGGCTACGTTTAAACCTTACTTGAACACCTTGTCAGGCGCGTCGAGGCTGTCGGAACCCTCGAAGGCGATCTGGTTCAGCTTGAGCGATCCGACGGCGCGCTCGATCGACTTGGTCTGGTCGATCAGCGCGTCGATCGCCGCCTGTACGGTGGCGTTGCCTGCAGTGTTGCCCTCGGCGATCTGCTGGTCATAGGCCTCGCCGGCCAGCGCGCGCGCCTTGATGGCCTCCATCTTGGCGACGGTGGTGTCGAGCTTGCCCGACAGCTCCTTGTCGATCGCCGGATCGGCGGCCTTCACCATGTCGGACACCGACGGACCCGAGACCACGGAGCCGTCGAGCCGGGTGTAGCTGGCATGATAGGCGGCGCGGATGCCGATCGCGTCATAGAGATGCGAGTTGTAGGTGTTGTCGGAGAAGCAGTCGTGCTCCTCTTCCGGATCGTGCAGCAAGAGGCCGAGCTTCATGCGCTCGCCCGCCAGTTCGCCATAGGAGAGCGAGCCCATGCCGGTGAAGATGGTGGAGATGCCGGTATTCGCGTCACCCTCGGTGAGGTTCTTGCGCGCGGCGCCGTCTTCCTTCCAGTTGCCGACCATCTCCTGCAGGTCGGACACCAGAAGGTCGCTCGCCGATTTCAGATATTCGGCGCGGCGATCGCAATTGCCGCCCGTGCAGTTCTTGAGGTCGTAGTCCGTGTAGGGCCGCTCGCCGGCGCCCGGACCAGTGCCGTGCAGGTCCTGTCCCCAGAGCAGGAATTCGATCGCGTGATAGCCGGTCGCGACATTGGCCTCGACGCCACCGGCTTCCTGCAGCGTGCCGGACAGGAATTCCGGCGTCAGCTTCGAGGCGTCGACCTTCTTGCCGTTGATCTCGATTTCCTTGTTGGCGATGACGTTGGCCGTGTAGAGCGAGTTCTCATCCGACTCGGTGCCGTAGCTCTTGGCGACATAGTCGATCAGGCCCTCATCCAGCGGCCAGGAATTCACGCGGCCTTCCCAGTCGTCGACGATCTTGTTGCCGAAGCGATAGACCTCGGTCCGCTGGTAGGGAATGCGCGCCGCCTTCCAGGCTTCGCGCGCGGCGTTCAGCGTGTCGGCGGAGGGGCTTGCGATAAGCGCATCGACAGCCTTGTCCAGCGCCTGCGCGGTGGTCAGCGAATCCTCATATTTGGCCAAAGCGATGTCGGCATAGGTCTTGATCACTGCTTTGGCGTCGGTCTCGGCTTTCGCCGGCAACACGAACACCGCCGCCGTCAGTGCAGCCGTGGCGCAAATCGCAGCCAGCCTGCCGCCATTACGTGCCGTCATCATGCTTCTCCAGTTCTTTCGGAATTTGACAAAAGGCGCATGTGTCCACCCGCGCCGAGGCATGAGCATGCCGGGAAAAATGGTGGCCGCGCCGATGCGCGGTTCGCGATAAAAAGACACTCACTTGCCTCCAATCGAAAGGGTTCAAGGCCCAGACATCAAAGGGGATGCGCTTTCCGCGCAGCTCTCCATAAAGCGATGGAAAGGCCGGAAGTCAACTAGCGCCGCAGGAAAAATTCAATTGAAACAATAGTTTAGAATTATTCTAAACTGCAAATGTCAACTTTAAGTCGGACCAAGGCAGGAAAAGTTCACCGACGGCTCGATTGACAGACAGCCGTTCTGGGTGCGACCCGATCGGCGGCTCTTGCGGCGGCGGCAGACAATCGCCACTTGGCGCAACAGCCTAGATTTCAAGGCAAAAAGGATTGCGATGACGAACGGGGTTGTGATTGTCGGTGCGGGCCATGCCGGCGTGCAGGCCGCAGCCAGCCTGCGCGAAGAGGGCTATGAAGGGCCCGTCGTCCTGATCGGCGACGAGCAGGAACTGCCTTATCACAAGCCGCCGCTGTCCAAGACCTTCATCAAGGATCCCGAGGCCAAGCCGCAGCCGTTGCGCGGCGAGGCCTTTTACACCGGCAACAGCATCGATTTTCGGCCTGGTGTGTGGATCGAAGGCATCGACGCTAGCGCGGGCCGCCTGAATGTCGCAGGCGGCGGTAACCTTGCCTTCGACCGGCTGATCCTCGCGACCGGGTCGCGGCCGCGCCTGCTCAAGCTCGACGGCACCGGCCTTGCCGGCGTGGTCTCGCTGCGCTCGCTGGCCGACGCGCGCCTGATCCGCGAGCTCAGCGCGCAAAGCGAGGACGTGGTCATTCTCGGCGGCGGCTTCATCGGGCTGGAGATCGCGGCGACGCTCAGGGCCGCCGGCCGCAACGTCACCGTCGTCGAGGCCGTCGACCGGCTGCTCGGCCGCGCCGTGGCGCCGGTCATCGCGACGCATGTGCGCCAGCGCCTGGAGGCGATCGGCGTACGCATCCTGACTGGCACCACCGTTGCCGGTCTGGAAGGCGACAACGGACGCGTCTCGGCCGCGATCACATCAGGCGGCGAGCGGCTGCCGGCGCAGATGGTGATCATCGGCATCGGCGTGGTGCCCAATGTCGAACTGGCGGAAGCCGCGGGCCTCGCCATCGGCAACGGCATCCGCGTCGACCAGCATATGCAGAGCTCTGTTCCCCAAATCCTCGCCATCGGCGACGCGGCCTCCTACCAGCACTGGTTCACGGGCGGTGACGTGCGGCTGGAATCGGTGCAGAACGCCACCGACCAGGCGCGGCTTGCCGCGCGCACCATCCTGGGGCACGTGGAGCCCTTCTCCGCCGTGCCGTGGTTCTGGTCGGATATCGGCGACATGAAGCTGCAGATGGTCGGCCTGACGCAAGGCGGGGACAGCCACGTGGTGCTCGGCGATCTCGCCGACAACAAATTCTCGATCTACCACTATGCCGGAAGCCGGCTGCTCGGCATCGAATCCGTCAATCGGCCGGCCGACCACATGCTTGGCCGCAAAATGCTCGGCGCGGGCTTCTCACCGACGCCGCAGACGGTGGCGGGCGGGCCGGATGCGCTGAAGGCGGCGCTTGCGGCCTTCAGCCAGGACGAACCGGCCAGGGCGACGGGCTGATTGTTCAATCCAACATGCTGGTAACAGCGCTTGGGGGTGCGAAAGACACCAAACCTTGGCAAACGGACATCGCTGACTTATCATAAACTGATAATTTCGGATAAAGCGAAAGATTGTTCCATGCCTGCAAGCTACAGCATTGGCTCCCGCTACGAGGCATTCGTGCGTGAGCTTGTCGAGAGTGGCCGCTATGCCAGCGCAAGTGAGGTGGTGCGCGATAGCCTGCGTCTGCTGGAAGAACGCGAAGAGCACCGGCAGGCGAAGCTTGCCGCGCTGCGCGAAGACATCCGCAAGGGTGTGGAGAGCGGACAAGCTATTGCAGCCGACGACGTTTTTGATCGGTTGGAGAAAAGACATGCGGCTGAAAGTCGCAAATAATGGCTCTCAGTTTCGCACCCGTCGCCGTGCAGGACATTGAAGAGATTGGCGATTACATCCGGGCTGAAAATCGGGCCGCCGCCCGCCGCTTGATAGCGGCTCTTCGAGTATGATGCGACACTATCTTGGATGCACCACGTGGTGGCGCTCCCCGTGCCGAACTCTGGCCTGGGCTGCGCTCCGTCGCGTTCCAGAGATATGTCATCTTTTATAGCCTCGAGGGCGACGACGTGCGTGTTGAGCGCATCCTGCACGGCTCACACGACATCCAGGGCATTTTCGATGAAGGGAAAATGCCCAAGGATAGTTGAAGCTGACACTCGATCAGGCCGCCCGCGCGTCGCGGATCGAGCTTTCCAGAATATCCAGCGCTTCCGTCATGACGCCGTCCTGGATGGTGATCGGCGACAGGAAGCGGAGGACGTTGCCGTAGACGCCGCAGGTCAGCAGGATGAGGCCCTTGTCCAGCGCCTTCAGCCTGACCGCGTTGGCGAATTCGGCCGACGGCAGACCCTTCTTCACGTCGTTGAACTCGACCGCGTTCATGAAGCCCGGGCCGCGGATGTCGGCGATCTCCGGCACGTCGTCGCGGATCGATTCCAGCCGCTGCTTCAGCCTGGCACCCAGCGCATTGGCACGGTCGCAGAGCTTTTCCTCCTCGATCACGTCGAGCACGGCGTGCGCCGCGGCGACACCGATCGGGCTGCCGCCATAGGTGCCGCCGAGGCCGCCGGGACCGGGCGCGTCCATGATCTCGGCGCGGCCGGTGACGGCCGACAGCGGGAAGCCGCCGGCAAGGCTCTTGGCCATGGTGGTGAGATCGGCGGCCACGTCATGGTGATCCATGGCGAACATCTTGCCAGTGCGGGCAAAACCGGTCTGCACCTCGTCGGCGACAAGCATGATGCCGTGCTGGTCGCAGATCTTGCGCAGTGCTGTCATGAAGTCACGCGGCGCTTCGTAGAAACCGCCCTCGCCCTGCACCGGCTCAACGATGATGGCGGCCACCCGGTTCGGATCGACATCGGCCTTGAACAGCTTGTCGAGGGCGGCGAGGGAGTCCGCGACCGAAACGCCATGCAGCGCGACCGGGAAAGGCGCGTGGAAGACATCAGCAGGCATGGCGCCAAAGCCGACCTTGTAAGGTACCACCTTGCCGGTCAGCGCCATGCCCATGAAGGTGCGGCCGTGAAAGCCTCCGGAAAAGGCGATGACGGCCTGACGGCCGGTGGCGTTGCGGGCGATCTTGATGGCGTTCTCGACCGCCTCGGCGCCGGTGGTGACGAAGACCGTCTTCTTCTCGAACTTGCCGGGCAGCATGCCGTTCAGCCGCTCGGCCAGGCGCACATAGCTTTCGTAAGGCACGACCTGGTGGCAGGTGTGGGTGAAGCGGTCGAGCTGCGCCTTGACCGCCTCGATGACCTTCGGGTGGCGGTGGCCGGTGTTGACCACGGCGATGCCGGACGAGAAGTCGATATAGCGGCGGCCCTCGACATCCCAGATTTCCGAATTTTCGGCGCGATCGGCGTAGATCTGCGTCGTCATGCCGACGCCGCGCGAAATCGACTGGTTCTTGCGTTCGGAAATGGCTAAATTCTTCATGTCGTCCCTCAATCGGGCATCCCTGTTCGGGATCAAACCCGTTCCGTTGATCAAACCCTTCTGACCTTATTTCACGTTTTCCTCAAGTTGGCACGTTGGCCCAGTCCATTGGGCCTGCCTAAAGGATGGGGAACGAACGCTCTTAACCGACGATATACGCCTCGGGAGATAGTTTCCTTTTCCCGCCGATCGATTAATCTCATTTCATCCGCGACGTGCCGCCGTCAGGAGCGGCTCCCACGAGTTGAGGGGAACCATGAGCTCGAACGCGACATCGTCCGCCTTGCCGTCTTCGTCGCTCCGCCTTCCTTGTCCTTCAAGAACCTTGTTGATGCTGGCCTGCGCCGGCGCGGCGATTTCTGCATCCGGCTGCCAGAAGCAGCAGGCGGCGGAGAAGAAATTGCCGGTGTTGGTGACCACGCAGACGGTCGCGCTCGCCGACTATGCGCCGCGGACCTCGCTGACCGGGGTGATCGCGGCCCGCACACTCAACAATCTGTCGTTCCGTGTCGGCGGCCGGGTCGCCGAGCGTCTGGTCGATGTCGGCCAGCATGTCGATCAGGGCGCGGTGCTTGCGCGCATCGATCCGCAGGAACAGCAATCGGACCTGCGCTCGGCGCAGGCCGACCTCGACGCGGCGCAGGCGCAGCTCACCCAGGCGGCGGCCACTTATCAGCGGCAAAAGACGCTGCTTTCGCAAGGGTTTACGACGAGACGGGATTTCGACAGCGCCGACCAGGGGCTGAAAGTGGCGCAAGGCAGCGTCGATGCCGCGCTGAGCGCACTGTCCAACGCCAAGGAAAACCTGTCCTACACCGAGCTCAAGGCCGGGGCCGCTGGCGTCATCACGGCGCGCCAGGTAGAGGCCGGGCAGGTGGTGCAAGCGGCGCAGACCGTGTTCACCATCGCCGAGGACGGCGACCGCGACGCCGTCTTCAACGTACACGAGACACTGGTTGTCCAGACACCTCCTTCTCCGGCGGTGACGATCACGCTGCTGTCGGACCCGCAGGTGCGCGCGACCGGCAAGGTGCGCGAGATCTCGCCGGCGATCGATACCCAGTCTGGATCGATCCGGGTCAAGGTCGGCATCCCCGACACACCGGCCGGCATGCCGCTGGGCGCAGCCGTGATCGGCACGGTCAGCGCCAAGCCGGTCAAGGCCATCCTGTTGCCCTGGCAGGCGCTGACTTCGACCGCCGGCAAACCCGCCGTCTGGATCGTCGATCCGTCGAGCAAGGCTGTCAGCACGGCGCCAGTCGAGGTGCTCGCCTTCGATTCCGGCGTGGTCGCCGTCGACAAGGGTTTGCAGGAGGGCCAGAGCGTCGTCACCGCCGGCGGACAATTGCTCAGCCCCGGACAGACGGTCGAGGTCGCTGGAGCCAGCCAATGAACCGGTTGCCGCACATCGCTCCCTTGCTGATCCTTGCTACGCTTGCCGCCTGCTCGCGTTCGGAAGAGAAGCCACCGGAGGTCATCCGGCCCGTTCTGTCGGTGGTGGTCGAGCCGAAGACCGTCGAGACTTTCGGCTTTGCCGGTTCGGTCGAGCCGCAATACAGCGCCGACCTTGCCTTCCGCCTCCTCGGCCGCGTCGTCTCGCGCGACGTCAAAGTCGGCGATCTCGTCACCAAGGGCACGACCATCGCGGCGCTCGATCCGACGGCTCTGGAGCTCGCCGTCCAGGCCTCGAAAGCTGATCTGTCGAACGCGCAGGCGCAGTTCATCAACGCCGCCGCCAGCGAGGATCGCCAGCGGCAATTGCTTGCCTCGGCCAACACCTCGCAGGCCACGTTCGGTGCCGCCAAACAAGCGCGGCAGGCGGCGGAAGCCGGTGTCGAGCGGGCCAATGCCGCTTTGGCGAAATCGCAGGAACAGCTCGGCTATGCCCGGTTGTTCTCCGACTTCGACGGCGTCGTCACAGCGGTCGGCGCCGAGGTCGGGCAGACTGTTTCGCCGGGACAGACGGTCGTCACCGTGGCGCGCACCGACCCGCGCGAGGCCGTGGTCGACATCCCCGATCAGCTGACCGGCGACCTCACTGTCGGCATGCCCTTCGAGATCGTCCTGCAATCGCTGCCGACGATCAAGACACAGGCCAAGCTGCGCGAGATCGCGCCGCAGTCGGAAGGCGCTACCCGCACACGGCGCGTGAAGCTGACGCTGGTCGATCCGCCGACGGCGTTCCGGCTCGGCTCGACGATCACCGCGACGCGCATGACCAAGGTGGCGCCGACGATCGAACTGCCGATGTCGGCGCTGCTCGAAAAGGACGGTTCGGAGAAAGTCTGGATCGTCGATCCGCAATCCTCCAGCGTGAGCGCTCGTGAGATCAAGGTCGCTTCGAAAAATGGCGGCTCCTTCACGATTGCCGAGGGGCTTGAAGCCGGCATGCGCGTGGTCACTGCCGGCGTCCACAGCCTGAGCGAAGGCCAGAAGGTCAAAGTGCCGGAGGGCGGCGTCTGATGAAGGGCTTCAACCTCTCCGACTGGGCGCTCAGCCACCGCTCCATGGTCTGGTACTTCATGCTGGTCTTCGTGGTGGCCGGCATTTTCTCATATCTCAATCTCGGCCGGGAGGAAGACCCCGCCTTCACCATCAAGACCATGATCATCCAGGCCAATTGGCCCGGCGCCTCGGTCAAGGAGACGGTGCAGCAGGTGACCGACCGCATCGAGAAGAAGCTCGAGGAACTCGACAGCCTCGACTACACCAAATCCGTCACCACCGCCGGCCAGACCGTCATCTTCGTCAACCTGAAGGACACCACCAAGGCGCGCGACGTCGTGCCGAACTGGCTTCAGGTGCGCAACATGGTCAACGACATCAAGGCGCAGCTTCCGCAAGGCGTGCAGGGACCGTTCTTCAACGACCGCTTCGGCGACGTCTTCGGCAACATCTACGCCTTCACCGCCGATGGGCTGACGCCGCGCCAATTGCGCGATTACGTGGAGGATGTCCGCACGAAGATCCTGACCGTGCCGAATGCCGGCAAGGTCGATCTGGTCGGCGCGCAGGACGAGGCGATCTATCTCGAATTCTCGAGCCGGCAGATCGCGGCGCTCGGCCTCAACCAGCAGCAGATCGTCGCCAGCCTGCAGGCGCAGAACGCGATCACGCCCTCCGGCGTCATCGAGTCCGGACCAGAGCGCATCAGCGTGCGCGTCGGCGGACAGTTCACCTCAGAGGAAAGCCTCCGGGCCATCAATCTGCGCGTCAACGATCGCTTCTTCCGGCTGAGCGATGTGGCGACGATCCGGCGCGGCTATGTCGACCCGCCGACAGCCCTGTTCCGCTTCAACGGCCAGGACGCGATCGGGCTTGCCATCGGCATGAAGCCCAATGCCAACCTGCTGAAATTCGGCGAGGCGCTGCATGAGGAGATGCAGAAGGTGCTGGCCGACCTGCCGGTCGGCGTCGGCGTGCATCTGGTCGCCGACCAGCCGGTCATCGTCGAGGAGGCGGTCTCGGGCTTCACGCGGGCGCTGTTCGAGGCCGTCGCGATCGTGCTCGCCGTCTCCTTCATCAGCCTCGGCATGCGCGCCGGCTTCGTCGTGGCGCTGTCGATCCCTCTTGTGCTGGCGATCACCTTCACAGTCATGGCCTATCTCGGCATCTCGCTGCAGCGCATCTCGCTCGGCGCGCTGATCATCGCGCTCGGGCTATTGGTCGACGATGCGATGATCGCGGTCGAGATGATGGTGGCGCGGCTGGAGGTCGGCGACAATCTGCGCAAGGCGGCGACCTATGTCTACACCTCGACCGCCTTCCCTATGCTGACGGGAACGCTGGTGACGGTCGCCGGCTTCATCCCGATCGGCCTCAACTCGAGCGCCGCCGGCGAATACACCTTCACGCTGTTTGTCGTCATCGCGGTATCGCTGCTTGTGTCATGGATCGTGGCGGTGCTGTTCGCGCCGCTGCTCGGCGTCACCATCCTGCCGGCGACGATGAAGGCGAAGCACCACGACCAGCCCGGACGCCTCACCTCGCTGTTCCGGCGCGTGCTCGTCTTTTCCGTGCGCCGCCATTGGCTGACCATCATCGTGACGGTGCTTTTGTTCGCCGGCTCGGTGGCCGGCTTCGGCCTTGTGCAGCAGCAATTCTTCCCGCCGTCCGACCGGCCGGAGCTGATCGTCGACTGGAACCTGCCGCAGAACTCCTCGATCACGGAAACGCGCGACCAGATGGAACGCTTCGAGCAGCGCGCGCTGGTCGGCAATCCCGACATCGACCACTTCTCCTCCTATATCGGCGAAGGCGCCGTGCGCTTCGTGCTCTCCTATGACGTGCAGCCGGCCAATCCCTATTTCGGCCAGACCGTGATCGTCACCAAGAGCATCGAGGCGCGCAACCGGGTGAAGGCGGCGCTGGAGAAGCTGCTGCGCGAGGAATTCGTCGGCACCGACGCCTTCGTCAAATTGCTGGAGCTCGGCCCGCCGGTGGGCCGGCCGGTGCAGTACCGCGTAGGCGGTCCCGACATTCAGACGGTGCGCGAGCTCGCGCAGCAATTCGCCGGCCTGATATCGGCCAATCCGAAGCTGGCGGCCCCCACCTTCGACTGGAACGAGCCGCAGCGCGTGCTGAGGGTCGACGTGCTGCAGGACAAGGCGCGCCAGCTCGGCATCACCTCCTCCGACATCGCCAGCGCGCTGAACAGCACGGTCGGCGGCGCGACGATCACCCAGGTGCGCGACGCCACCTATCTGATCGATGTCGTGGCGCGCTCGCGCGAGGCGGACCGCAGCTCGATCTCGACGCTGCAGAATTTGCAATTGCCGACCGGCACCGGCGAGTCGATCCCGTTGGCGGCAATCGCCAACTTCCGCTACGACCTCGAACAGCCGACGGTCTGGCGGCGCAACCGCGCGCCGACCATCACCGTGCGCGCCGGCCTGGTCGGCGACGTCCTGCCGGCGACCGTCGTCAACGAGCTGAAACCGTCGGTCGACGCCTTCATCGCCAAGCTGCCGCCGGGCTATTCGGTGCAGACCGCCGGCTCGGTCGAGGAAAGCGCCAAGAGCCAGGGGCCGATCGCGGCGGTGGTGCCGCTGATGCTGTTCGTCATGGCGACCATCCTGATGGTGCAGTTGCAGAGCTTCCAGCGCCTGTTCCTGGTGGTGGCGGTGGCGCCGCTCGGCCTGATCGGCGTGGTGGCGGCGCTGGTGCCGAGCGGCGCGCCGCTCGGCTTCGTCGCCATCCTCGGCGTGCTGGCGCTGATCGGCATCCTGATCCGCAACTCCGTCATCCTGATCGTGCAGATCGAGGACCTCGTCAAGGAAGGCAAGGACCGCTGGGCGGCCGTGGTCGAAGCGACCGAGCATCGCATGCGGCCGATCGCGCTGACGGCGGCCGCCGCCAGCCTGGCGCTGATCCCGATCGCGCGCGAAGTGTTCTGGGGGCCGATGGCCTATGCCATGATGGGCGGCATCATCGCCGGCACAGCGATCACGCTGCTCTTCCTGCCGGCGCTCTATGTGACGTGGTTCAGGATCAAGGAGCCGAAAGATAGGGAAAGCGTGGCTGTTTCAGAGACCGGCGATCTGGCGCAGACCACCCCAACCTGAGGCGTCATTCGTCATCGCGTAGGCCGAGGGGACGCGACTTGGCGCGCTGCCACGGCGATGACTTTGAGCTGCGCCAAGCGTGCCAACCCTTTGGCAAATCGGCCAATTCCAGGATGCTCTTGTCCCGGTCAACCATCTCTCGCAAGCCTACGAGCATCATGTCGCTTTCATTCCGATCCCGCGTGTCGCTGCTGTAGAACTGCCAACTGCCCCCTTCATCGTCATTTTCATGCACAACGTATGCGATCCAGTCGCCGTGTCTGAATATGCCCTTGTCCGATAAGACCGCGACGTTCGGTGGGTCTTCGAAGTCCCATCGCTCCATGCGAAATCTCCTAAATTGGCTATGCGCCAACAGGAACCATCTCAAGCCGTCCGCACAAACCCCTCGCTGGCCCTGAGCAAATTCCGCGTATAATCCTCGCTCACCCGGTGGCCGATCAGCTGGCTCGCGGTCAGCGTCTCAACCGCCTCGCCATTCTGCATCACCATCAGCCGCTCGCACATATGGGTGATGATGGCGAGGTCGTGGCTGACCATCAGGAAGGTCAGCTTGTGTCGCCTACGCACCTCTTCGAGCAGGTTCAGCACCTCGGCCTGTACCGAGGCGTCGAGCGCCGAGGTCGGCTCGTCGAGCAACAGGATCGAGGGTTCGAGGATCAGCGCACGGGCGATCGCCACGCGCTGGCGCTGGCCGCCGGAGAGCTGGTGCGCGTAGCGGAAGCGGAAGCCCTTGCCGAGGCCAACCTCGTCCAGCGCGCGTTCGATGCGCTTCTCGCCGTCGGCAATGCCATGGATCGCGAGGGGCTCCTGCAGCAGGCGGTCGACCGTCTGGCGCGGATGCAGCGAGCCGTACGGATCCTGGAAGACCATCTGCACATCACGGTAAAAGGCCTTGTCGCGCGTTTTGCCGAGCGTCTTGCCGTTGACTATGATGGTTCCTGAAGCGACAGGCGCAAGGCCGGTGATCGCCCTCAACAGCGTCGACTTGCCGGAACCGCTTTCGCCGACGAGGCCGTAGGATTCGCCTTCCCTCACTTCGAGGCTGACGCCCTTCAGCGCGCGAAAACGGTCGAAGACCACTTCCAGTCCCTCGATGGCGACGGCGGCCGTCATGCAGCCCACTCCGGCTTGCGGTCGAGCACCGGCAGCGGATGGCGCTCGAAGCCGATCCTCGGCATGCAGTTGAGCAGGCCGCGCGTGTAGGGATGCTGGGCGTCGCGCAGCTCGGAAGCCTTGATCTGCTCGACCACCTTGCCGGCATACATGACGACGACCCGGTCGCAGAAGGACGAAACCAGGCGCAGGTCGTGCGAGATGAAGATCAGCCCCATGCCGCGCTCGGCGACGAGCTTGTCGAGGATCTTGAGCACGTCGAGTTGCACGGTGACGTCGAGCGCCGAGGTTGGCTCGTCGGCGATCATCAGCTCCGGTCCGGTGATCAGCATCATGGCGATCATGGCGCGCTGGCCCATGCCGCCCGAAACCTCGTGCGGGTAAAGGTCGAAGACGCGGGCCGGATCGCGGATCTGCACCGCCTGCAGCATGGCTAAAGCTCTCTCGCGCGCCTCTGCCCTGGAGACCTTCTCATGCGTGCGCAGCGTCTCGACGATCTGGCGGCCGATGGTCATCACCGGATCGAGCGAATATTTCGGATCCTGGAGGATCATGGCGATGCGGTTTCCCCGCAGCGACCGGCGCTGGCGAGGCGAGATCGAGAGCAGGTCGATGCCATTGAAGGCGAGCTTCTTCGCCGACACCTCGGCCTGCGGCGGGGTGAGGCCCATGATGGCGCGGCCGGTCTGCGATTTGCCGGAGCCGCTTTCGCCGACGATGCCGAGACGCTCGCGGCCGAGCGAGAAGGAGACGCCGCGCACCGCCTGCACAATGCCCGTGCGAGTCGGGAAGGTGACGCGCAGGTCGTCGACTTCGAGGAGCGTGTCGCCGTTCATTGGTCGCCACTCCGGGGATCGAGCGCGTCGCGCAGACCGTCGCCGAGCAGGTTGAAGCCGAGGCTGACGATGAGGATGGCGGCACCAGGGGCCGCGGCAACCCACCACTGGTCGAGGATGAAGCGGCGACCCGATGCAATCATCGCGCCCCATTCGGGCAGCGGCGGCTGCGCACCGAGGCCTAGGAAGCCGAGGCCCGCGGCGGTGAGGATGATGCCGGCCATGTCCAGCGTCACCCGGATGATCAGCGAAGAGATGCAGAGCGGCATGATGTGGCGCAGCACGATGCGGAAGGGCGAGGCGCCCATCAGTTGCACCGCCTTGATGTAGTCGGAGTTGCGCACCGTCAGCGTCTCGGCGCGGGCGATGCGCGCATAAGGCGGCCAGGAAGTGATGGCGATCGCCAGCACGGCGTTCTCGATGCCGGGACCGAGCGCCGCGACGAAAGCCAGCGCCAGCACCAGCTTCGGAAAGGCGAGGAAGATATCGGTGATGCGCATCAGGATCGTGTCGGTCCAGCCGCCGGCATAACCGGCGACCGTGCCGACCAGCAGGCCGATGGGCGCGGCGATGATGGCGACGAGGATCACCACATAAAGCGTCCAGCGCGCGCCGTAGACGATGCGCGAATAGATGTCGCGGCCTAGGTCGTCGGTGCCGAACCAATGCGCGGCGCTCGGCGGCAGCAGGCGGGCGTTCTTCAGGTCGCCCACGGTCGCGGAATAGGGCGCCAGCACGTCGGCAAGCGCGGCGACCAGCACCAGCGCGATGATGATCAACATGCCGACCAGCGCCAGCCGGTTGGCGGAGAAGCGACGCCAGGCGACATAGGCGCGGCCTAGCCTTGCCTGCAGGCGCGATGCCGGCCGGTCGCTGAGCAGCCATTCGCGCCTGGACTGGATGGTTTCAGCACTCATCCGGTCTTCGTCCTTGGATCGAGCAGCCGGTAGAGCAGATCGGACAGGAGGTTGATGGCGATGAAGACCGAGCCGATGGCGATGGTGCCGCCGAGCACGGCGTTCATGTCGGCATTCTGCAGCGAATTGGTGATGTAGAGCCCGATGCCCGGCCAGGAGAAGACGGTCTCGGTCAGCACCGAGCCCTCGAGCAGGTTGGCGTAGGAAAGCGCGATCACCGTCACCATCGGCACAGCGGCGTTGCGCAGCGCGTGGCCCCAGATGATGCGCGTCTCCGACAGACCCTTGGCGCGCGCCGCGACGATATATTCCTGCGCCAGCTCGTTCAGCATGAAGGAGCGGGTCATGCGGCTGATATAGGCGAGCGACAGATAGCCGAGCAGCGCAGCGGGCAGGACGATGTGGCGCCAGGCGTCGTGGAAAACGTCCCACTGCCCCTGGATCGCGGCATCGAGCAGGTAGAAGCCGGTGATCGGCGTGAATGTGTATTCGTAGACGACGTCGAGCCGCGCCGGGAAGGCGATCCATTGCAGCTTGGCGTAGAACAGCACCAGGCCGAGCAGCCCAAGCCAGAAGATCGGCACGGAATAGCCGATGAGGCCGACGACGCGGGCGATCTGGTCGATCAGGCTGCCGCGCTTGACGGCGGCCAGCACGCCGAGCGGCACGCCGATGACGGCGCCGATGATCGTGCCCAGCGTCGCCAGCTCGATAGTCGCCGGGAAGACGCGGCGGATGTCGGCCATCACCGGATTGGTGGTCAGAACCGAGGTGCCGAAGTCGCCTCTCAGCGCTGCTTTGACATAGAGGTAGAACTGCTCGATCCAGGGCAGGTCGAGACCCATCTCGCGGCGCGTGCGCTCGACGACGGCGGTCGGCGCGCGATCGCCGAGGACGGCCAGCACCGGATCGATCGGGATGACGCGGCCGATGAAGAAGGTCACCGCGAGAAGACCGAGATAAGTCGTCACCGCGACGACCAGGAAGCGGCCGAGCGAGGATAGGATGGCGACAGCACGGGCGCTGCCGCGCCCCGCCGCCACCTGGTTTTCAGCTACGCTCACGAGGGGCGTCCGAGGACGCTATTCCTTCGAGACCGGACCGACGAAATTGGTGTCGAAGCTCGGGCCGAGCGCGAAGCCCTTGAGGTTCTTGCGCAGGCCCGCCACTTCCAGCTGCTGGTGGATGATGACGAAGGGGCTGGTGTCGAGAATCTTCTTCTGCAGATCCTTGTACATGTCGGCGCGCTTGGCCGAATCCTTTTCCAGAAGCGCCGCCTCGGTCTCCTTGGTCAGGTCCGGGATGTCCCAGGCGTTGCGCCAGGCCAATGTCTTGATCTTGGCCGCGTCGGAATTGTCCGGGTTGGAGGCGAAGGTCTGGGCATTTGAGTTCGGATCGAAATAGTCCTGGCCCCAGTTGCCGATATAGATGTCGTGGTTGCGGGCACGGTATTTGGTAAGCGTCTGCTTACCATCGCCCGGAATGATCTCCAGCTGGATGCCGGCCTGGCCGAGCGTCTGCTGGATCGATTCCGCCATGCCGGTGGTCGGCTGGCCGGTACGAACGTCCATGGTCACCTTAAAGCCATCCGCCAGGCCGGCCTTGGCGAGCAATTCCTTGGCCTTGGCGACGTCGAGCTTGAAGGGATTGTCGTCGATCGCGCCAAGGTCGCCCTTCGGCAGGAAGGACTGGTGGATCTCGCCGATACCCTTGAGGATGGTGGTGCTCAGCGCGTCATAGTCGACCAGATATTTGAAGGCTTGCCGAACCTCGGGCTTGGCGAGATTCGGGTTCTTCTGGTTGAGGCTGATGTAATAGACCGTGCCCTTCGGCGCGCTGGTGGTGGTGAGGTCCGCGTTCTTGGCGATGGCGTCGAGATCGTTCGGCTCGAGGTTGCGGGCGACGTCGATGTCGCCGGCCTCTAGCGCCAGGCGCTGCGCCGAGCTTTCCTTCATGTTGCGGTAGATGACGCGGGCCAGCTTGGCCTTCTCGCCGTTGTAGTTGTCATTGCGCTCCAGGACGACGGCCTCGTTGGCGCGCCATTCGCGCAGCTTATATTGGCCCGAGCCGGCATAGCCGGTCTTCAGCCAGGCATTGCCGAAGTCGTTGTCCCATTTGTAGTCCGCGCTCGGCGTCACGGCAGCGACATGCTCCTTGACCAGCTTCGAGTCGACGACGGAGGCGACGGTGGCGGACAGGCAGTTGAGCACGAAGCTTGGCGCGTAAGCCTTATCGACGACGAACTGGAAGGTCGTGTCATCGACCGCCTTTGCTTTCTCGGTGACATTGTCGCCGCTGATGCCGAACTGGTTGATGATGAAGGCCGGGCTCTTGTCGAGCTTGATGGCGCGCTCGAAGGAATAGGCGACGTCGGCCGCGGTGATCGGATTGCCGGACGCGAACTTCATGCCGGGCTTGAGCTTGAAGGTGTAGGTCAGGCCGTCGTCGGAAACGGTCCAGCTCTCGGCGAGGTCCGGCTTGACCTTGGAGGTGTCCTTGAGGTCGAGACGGACTAGGAGATCATAGGTGTTGCCGGTGACTTCGGCCGTCGACAGCTCGAACGCCTCGCCCGGATCCATCGAGATGATGTCGTCGATGGCGAAGCCCTCAACCAGCGTATCGGCGGGCGTGACCGCGAAAGCGGGCGTCGCGAGCAGCGCGGTCATCGCCACACCTGCAAGCAAGCTACGGACGGCAAACTTTTCCAGCATCATGATGATCGTTCCCTGTTCTTGTTGACCTGAGTTCCCGGCTCAGGGTTTGATTATTCTTTGCGAAGCCGGCAGCGGCTTGGACCACTTACCGTCGTGGTTTTTGTCCAGTTGGTCAACTCCCTATTCGACGGTGCCCCGCTCCGCAACATGCATTTTGCGAGACGGCATATCGGACCTAACGGACGGCGATCCGTCGACCCATGCGCCGGCTAAATGGAGCAGCCGATCCGGAAAAATTTGCCAGAGTTCGTGGCCATGAAGCAGCCGTTATTTCAGTTGCGCGACCAAGCCTGCGTCGGGAAAACAGGTGGCAGGCTTACCGTTCTTCGCCTGCCAGACGCCGATCGAGCGGCGGGTCTTGAAGCCGGGCAGGCCGTCGGAGCTGCCGACGTCGTAGCCCTTGGCTTCCAGCGCCCGCTGCAGCGCGGCGATGTCGGAGCGGTGCAGATCGCCGATCGGCCCCCAGCCGCCAACGAAGGTGGCGTCGCCCTTGGCGATGCGGTCGGCGGCATGGCCGATGAACAGGCCGTAGAGGTCGCTGTTGTTGTATTGCTTGATCACATAGAAATTCGGCGTGACGAGAAAAGCCGGGCCGCTGCGCCCCGCCGGCATGAGCAGGGAGCTTTCGGCCTTCATCTCGCTTGCCTGAAACGCCTTGTTGTCGACGCGCCTGATGCCCATCGCCACCCAGTCGGAAATCTTCTTGCCCTGGTCGGGTCCTTCGAGCGCACAGGAAACGTTTGCCGGCACCGTCACCTCGACGCCCCAGCCGCGCCCCCTCCCCCAGCCGTAATGGACAAGGTAGTTGGCGATCGAAGCGAGCACGTCGGGCGTCGAATTCCAGATGTCGGGCCGGCCGTCGCCGTCGAAGTCGACGGCGTGCTTCAAGAAAGAGGTCGGCATGAATTGCGGCTGGCCAAGCGCGCCGGCCCAGGACGACTTCATCGCGTTGACCGGCGCCAGCCCGCGCTCGACGATCTCAAGCGCCGCCAGCACCTCGGTGCGAAAAAAATCCTTCTTGGTCGACATGAAGGCATCCGTCCCCAGCACCTCGAAGGCGTCGTAGGGCATCTTGGCCGCGCCGAAGCCGGTCTCGCGACCCCAGATCGCCAGCACGATCTCGCCCGGCACGCCGTAGCGTTTCTCGATCAGACCGAGCACCCTTGAATTGGCGCTTTCGCGTGTGCGCCCGCCCGTGGTGACGGCGCGGACGATTTTTTCGGCGAAATAGTTGGCCGGCGGGCCGAACTCGGCCTGGTGCTGCTTCTCGGGCGTCGTGGGCTTTTCGCCGGGCAGGACGAGGTCGGGCAGCTTAAGGTTCGGCTTCACGCCGAGGAACGCCTCGTCGAAGGTCTTTTTCGAGATGCCTTTGGATTTGGCTTCGGGCCAGAGATCGGTTTGAAGCCATGACCGGAACTGGTCGTCGATCGCGGCGGCGCGGGAGGGGATGGTGAAAAGCCCAATCAGTGCGAACAACAGAAATGCGAGAGCAAGCTTGTGAAAGCCGCGTTCCTTCGCGCCCCCCTCTGTCCTGCCGGACATCTCCCCCACTTGGGGGGAGATCAGATGTCGCGACGGCTTTCGCCAATCGCCAACGTTGCAGGAAGAGCGCCGGGAGCGAAGCTGCCAATCTCCCCCCTCGTGGGGGAGATGTCCGGCAGGACAGAGGGGGGCGCGAAGGAATGCCGTCATTTCCAGGTCGCCCCCCAATTCGCTCAAAACGCCGTCCGCGACCTGAGCGCCGCGGCCAGCGTGCCTTCGTCGAGGTAATCGAGCTCGCCGCCGACAGGCACGCCATGGGCCAGCCGCGTCACCTTGACCTCGAAGCCGGACAACTGGTCGGTCAGGTAATGCGCGGTCGTCTGCCCCTCTACGGTGGCGTTGACGGCAAGGATGACCTCCTTCACCTCGCCGCCGGCGACGCGGTCGACCAGCGAACGGATGTTGAGCTGGTCCGGACCGATGCCGTCGAGCGGCGACAGCGTGCCGCCGAGCACGTGGTAGCGTGTGTTCATGGCGGCCGCGCGCTCCAGCGCCCAGAGGTCGGAGACGTCCTCGACGACGATCAGCGTGCCCGCGTCGCGGCGCGGATCGGTGCAGATCATGCAAGGATCAGAGGTATCGACATTGCCGCAGGTCGAGCAGATGCGCACCTTGTCGACCGCCTCGCTCATGGCTGCGGCCAAAGGCTCGAGCAGCTGTTCCTTCTTCTTGATGAGATGGAGTGCGGCGCGCCTGGCCGAGCGCGGCCCAAGCCCCGGCACCTTGGCCAGGAGCTGGATCAGGCGTTCGATTTCCGGACCGGCGATTCTCTTCGACATCGCCTTGATCTAGAGCAATTCCAGGAAAAGTGCGAAGCGGTTTTCCGTCCGGAATTGCGTGAAAACGAAAAGATGGATCGGTTCGTCGTTTCGTGAAACGGCGGACTGATCCAGGATTTTTCCGAGCGGTTTGGAGCAGCCGCAACGACACAGGGCCCGCCATGCTGCCATGACGGGCCCTGTGTTGGATGCAATCGGGTTCAGTTGGTTTCCAGCGGCCGGTCCTGGCTGGCGATCATCGCGCCGATGGCGTCGGTGTTCTCGGGCGTTGACTGGAAGCCCATCGACGCTTCCTGCGGCGCGTTGGGCACCGAAGTGATATAGCGGCCCTTGAGCGTGCCGCCGAAACGCGAGGCGTCCGGTTCGGCCATCGGTTCCTGCATCGCCACGACCGTCGGCTTCTGCGCGAGGCGCCCGGACTTCTGCGACGGCGCCGCGGCGGCCGTCATATAGGTCTGCCCGGCCGGAACGACCACCCTGGCCGGAAGCGTCGGTTCGGCCGGATCGGTCGCGACCTGCATGGCCGGATCCTGCCGCACGATCGTCTTGACCACCGGTTCGGCGGAAGCCATCAGCACGGGAGCGGTTGGATCAATCTTCTGCTGTTTGTCGGAGGCCATGGCGACCATCGGCTCATCCGGCAGCGGCTGCCAATTGCGGCCGCGCTTCTCATAAAAGGCGTTGCCGCCGGCCACCATCGTGTAATGCATGTTCTTGTAGGGGAAACGCAGGCCGGCGGTGTGGAAATACATCGTGTTCTTGAGCTTGGCCTTGCGCTCGCCTCTCAGCACCGCATCGGCGGCTTCCTCGACATCGGGCAGCGCCCTCGAATTCATCGGCCGCGTCAGCACGCCGGGCGCGAACTGACCCGGCTCACCGACGACCTCGCAGATGGTGCTGCCATGTTGGCCCGAACGCAGGCGGTTCATCACGACCGTGCCGACGGCGATCATGCCGTCCCGGCTCGACCGGTTAGACTCGAAGAACATCGCCCTTTGCAGGCATTCCTTGTCCTTCAGCGAGTGGCTTGTACGGGTGGTGAGGAAACTCGGCGTGAGGGCGTCGGTCAGACCCGACACCGACATGCCATGGGAGGAAGTGGTCTGGCTGCAGCCGGCCAGGAGCAAAGGGGAAGTGACGATGCCGATAAGCAGCAGCGGCGTCTTCCATCGCGTCGCGATCACCAAAAAAGCCTCATGTCCAGATGCCAGCCCGCCCCGAGATGTGGCAAGAATGAGACTCTTTCAGGCAAAAAGATGGCTAGAGGGTTAGCAACTTCTGGACTTGGGTAAAACTTTATGAAAGCCGCGAAACGAGCCCGTGAGCATTGCCGGCAAAATGGTTAATATCGCGGTCCGGGCTCGATTTCCGTTCATAATCAATTAACTGGCGGAGGCCGCCTCAGAACGGCAATTTCATTCCAGGGGGAATCGGCAGGCCCGCGGTCAACGCCTTAGTCTTCTCCTGCATCACGTGCTCGACCTTACTTTTGGCGTCATTGTGGGCGGCCAGGATGAGGTCCTCGAGGATCTCGGCTTCATCCGCCTTGATCAGCGACGGATCGATCTTCAGCGCCTTCATCTCGAACTTGCCGGTGAGCGTGATGCTGACCAGGCCGCCGCCGGCCTGGCCGGTGGCTTCAAGCGTGGCGATCTCGTCCTGCATGGCCTGGAACTTGGCCTGCATTTCCTTCGCCTTGCCCATCAGGCCGAGAAGATCTTTCATCGGGTGGTCCTCTAAGATTGTTTCAGATTTCGTCGTCGTCGGCCGCGGGCTCGACCGGCACTTCGGCTTCGGTCTCTTCCACGTCCGGCACATCCGGAATGCGCACATCGATGATCTTGGCGCCGGGGAAGCGAGCGAGGATGGCCGCGACAGTCGGATCCGCCTTGGCGTCGGAGAAGGCGTTCTCGCGCTTCGTCGTCTCCATCTCGGCCAGTGTCTGGCCGCCCTCCTCCTTCGACAGCGACACCAGCCAGTTGCGGCCGGTCCAGGCGCGCAGCTTGGAGGTCAGGTCGTTGAGCAGTATCTTCGGCGCGTCATCGGTCAGGGTGACGTCGAGACGGCCGGGCTCGATGCGCACCGGCCGCACGCAGCGTTTCAGCAGCACCTTGAACGCGATGTCGCGATTGGCGTCGGCGAGCGCGACGATGTCGGCCAGCGATTTCACCGGAACGACAGGCGCTTCGGCGACCGGCGCCGGTTGCGGAACGTAGGCCTCCGGCACAGGCTGCGCCTCGACCAGCCGCATCGTCTGCGCGCTCCCGCCGGTGGAAGCCGGCATCCGGGCCTGCGCGACGGCACTTGCGCCGCCGCCATTGCCCGGATTTGCCGGTGCACCATTGGCGCGCGGCGCGCCATTCGGCAGCGGGCCTACGCCATCCAGCGATTTCAGCGCCTCGTCCAGCGTCGGCAGGTCGGCGGCATGCGCCAGCCTGATCAGCACCATCTCGGCGGCGCTGACCGGGCGGTTGGAGGACTGCACCTCGGGAATGCCCTTGAGCAGCATCTGCCAGGTTCGCGACAGCACGCGCACCGAGAGCGTGCCGGCGAATTCGGCGCCGCGCCGGCGCTCGTCCTCGGAAAGCGAGGCGTCGTCGGCGGCCGCCGGTACGAAGCGCAGGCGGGTGACGAGGTGGTTGAACTCGGCAAGGTCGGTGAGCACGGCGGCCGGATCGGCGCCGGTATCATATTGGGCGCGGAACTCGGAGAGCGCCGCCGCCACATCGCCTTTCATGACATGCTCGAACAGGTCGATGATGCGGGCGCGGTCGGCGAGGCCGAGCATTGCGCGCACCGCGTCGGCGCCGACGGTGCCGCTGCCATGGGCGATCGCCTGGTCGAGGATGGACAGCGAATCGCGCGCCGAGCCCTCGGCGGCGCGCGCGATCATCGCCAGCGCCTCGTCATCGACCGAAATGCCTTCCTTGGCCGCGATCGAGGACAGGTGCCCGACCAGCGCGCCGGCATCGATGCGCCTCAAATCGAAGCGCTGGCAGCGCGACAGGACCGTGATCGGCACCTTGCGGATTTCGGTGGTGGCGAAAATGAATTTGACGTGCGGCGGCGGCTCTTCCAGCGTCTTCAACAGGCCGTTGAAGGCCTGGGTGGAGAGCATATGCACTTCGTCGATGATATAGACCTTGTAGCGGGCCGAGACCGGCGCGTAGCGCACGCGGTCGATGATGTCGCGGATATCGTCGATGCCGGTGTGCGAGGCGGCGTCCATCTCGATGACGTCGACATGGCGGCCCTCCATGATCGCCTGGCAATGCTCGCCGGGGATCGAAAGGTCGACGGAGGGTTGGTCGACGGTCGCCGTTTTGTAATTGAGAGCGCGCGCGAGGATGCGCGCGGTCGTGGTCTTGCCGACGCCGCGCACGCCGGTCAGCATCCAGGCCTGGGCGATGCGGCCGGTTGCAAAGGCATTGGTCAGCGTGCGGACCATCGGCTCCTGGCCGATCAGCTCGGAGAAATTCGAGGGACGATATTTGCGCGCCAGGACGCGATAGGCGCCGGCCTTACCGGTCTCCAGGCTTTCCGTCCCCAAGTTTCCGGCTTCGCTCATTCGCCGTCAAAAGCTCCCAGGACCGCGACGGAAGGCGGCCGATTCCTGCGCATAGTTTCGCCCGCACGGCTTGGCGCCGTCAATGTCGCGGAAGAAAGGCGAAGAGGCGGGAGGCTGGAACAATGACCCGTTCCGGGCTCGTTAGGGCTGCTTCCTTCCGGACCTGACCCGGTTGGCGAGTGGATCGTCCACCACCAACCTCCCGCGCTCCATATCGGCAATTCAGCGGCGAAATGCAAGGGGAGAGCCGGAACCTGCGACCATATCGCGACCGGGAAGTCCTTCAAATCGCCAAGAGCGGTCAATGAATCGCTTGCAGCCACCTTGCCGCCGCTCTAGCGTTCCTTGGTTTGAAGAATGATACAAAAAACAAAGGAAACGCCCATGCTGCCTGGCCTCAAGGCCGGTTTCACGCTGGACGCCCGTCTGGAGGCGGACAGCGAGCAGCTTATGTGGCTTGGCCTTTGCGAACTCAGATTGATGAACGACCGCCGCTGGCCGTGGCTGGTGTTGGTGCCGCAGCGTCCGGGCATCGAGGAGTTGCACGAGATGACGCCGCTCGACCAGGCGATGCTGACCTTCGAGACCAATATGGTGGCGCAGGCGCTGAAGCGGGTAACCGGCTGCACCAAGATCAACACCGCCGCGTTGGGCAACATCGTGCGCCAGCTGCATGTGCATGTCGTCGCGCGCTCCGAGGGCGATCCGGGCTGGCCGGGTCCGGTCTGGGGGCACGGCATACGCGAACCCTACCAGCGCTCCGACATCAGGCGGTTTGCCGAAACGATCAAGGCGGCGCTATAAGCTGACCAGTGTCCACCAGCATACCCAGAGTCCCCATGACCTTCCGCCTGTTTGACGCGCCCTTGCGCGAGCCGAGCCAGTTTGTCGGCTTCGCCGGCAACCGGATCGACCGGCAATCCGAGAACCGCGCCGACGACGCGGTCGAAAAGGCGCTGGCCGACCAGACCACCGGACTGATGCTGATGCATGCCGGCCGGCTTTACCTGAAGCTCGACGACGGCAAATTCGACCCCTGGTTCAACGTGGCCGAGAGCGAGACCTTCGATGTCTCGCTCGACCGTGGCGTGCTGCTCGGCTTCTCAGAGGAAGGCCCGGTGCTGGCCGTGCCGGCGGGTATCGAGCCGGAAAATCTCCCCGAAACGGTCAAGGCGATCGACTATCGTTCCGTCTATATGCAGGGGCTGATCGACGAGGAGGCCGCCGGCGCGCTGGCGCAAGGCGCGGCGCTGCTCGCCTGGCATGCCAGCCACGCCTTCTGCTCGAAATGCGGCAACCGCTCGGAAATGCGCGCCGGCGGCTACAGGCGCCACTGTCCGGCCTGCGGCACCGACCATTTCCCGCGCACCGACCCGGTGGCGATCATGCTGACGGCAACGCGCGAAAAATGCCTGCTGGGGCGCGGCCGGCATTTCGCGCCGGGCATGTATTCAGCGCTTGCCGGCTTCATCGAGCCGGGCGAGACGATCGAGGCGGCGGTGCGGCGCGAGACGCTGGAAGAGGCTGGCATCCGGCTCGGCCGCGTCGTCTACCACGCCAGCCAGCCCTGGCCGTTCCCTTATTCGCTGATGATCGGCTGTTTCGGCGAGCCGCTGAATGAGGATATCCAGGCCGATCTCAACGAGCTGGAGGACTGCCGCTGGTTTTTCCGCGACGAGGTGCGCGCGATGCTGGACAGGACGCATGGCGACGGCCTGGTTACACCGCCGAAAGGAGCAATCGCCCATCACCTCATCCGCGCCTGGGTCGACAGCGAATAGGAGCGCAAGAATGATCCGTCACACCGTGGTGTTCACCTTGAAGCACGAGCCGCATTCGCTGGAGACAAAGCGCTTCCTCCACGACGCCAAGAAGATCCTGACCGGGATCAAGGGCGTCACGCATTTCGAGCAGCTGCGGCAGGTGAGTCCAAAGAACGACTACCAGTTCGGCTTCTCGATGGAGTTCGCCGACCAGGCGGCCTACACGCGTTACAACGAGCATCCCGACCACGTCGCCTTCGTGCGCGACCGCTGGGTGCCGGAGGTGGAGAAGTTTTTGGAGATTGATTACGTGCCGCTGGGGTTCGGCTGAGATTGGGTTGAGCGCACACGTCGGGGGCTAGCGAAGGCCGTCGTGCTTGGTCATCCACGGGCGAAGCAAGGAGCGAAGCGACGCGCGCAGACCCGAGGATCCATGCCGTGACTTCGACGCGTGGCGACGGTCCAGAATTCTGCTCCGCTGCGCCCCTCGACTGAGGTAAGGGCATGGATCCTCGGGTCTGCGCTCCGCTTCGCGTCGCTCCGCCCGTGGATGACGACTTCGCGAAGGCTCCCGCCAATCTCGAAGGTCGTGAGTTCCGAACCGCCGGTGACGGCCGCTAACCGTTCAGTCCGCCACCTTCCACTGCTCGCGCGAGGCGCTGGCCGGATAGACGCCGAGAATGCGCATCTCGCGCGAGAAGAAGCGCAGCTCGTCCAGCGCCAGCTTGACCAGCGGATCGTCCGGGTGGCCTTCGATGTCGGCGTAGAACAGCGTCGCGGTGAAGGCGCCGAGCTGGTAGCTCTCGAGCTTGGTCATGTTGATGCCGTTGGTGGCAAAGCCGCCCATCGCCTTATAAAGCGCGGCCGGCACGTTGCGGACGCGGAAGATGAAGGTCGTCATCATCTTGGCGTCCGGCGTGGGGCGCTCCACCCATTGCTTGTTCTTGGTCAGCACGACGAAGCGAGTGACGTTCGAGTCCGTGTCCTCGACATTCTTCTCGATGATGTCGAGGCCGTAGAGCTCGGCCGCCAGAGCCGGCGCCAGCGAGGCCATGGTGCGGTCCTTGACCTCGGACACCATCTTGGCCGAACCCGCCGTGTCGCCGGCGACCACCGGCTTCCAGCCGTTCTTGCGGATATATTTGCGGCACTGGCCAAGCGCGTGGATGTGGCTGTGCACGGTCTTGATCTCCTCGCGCTTCACCCCGGGCAGCACCATCAGCTGGAAATGGATCGGCAGGAAATATTCGCCGACGATGTGCAGCTTCGATTCCGGCAACAGGTGATGGATGTCGGCGACGCGCCCGGCGATCGTGTTCTCGATCGGGATCATGGCGAGCTCGGCCTTGCCGGTCTCGACCGCGTTGAAAGCGTCCTCGAAGGTCGGGCAGGGCAAGGGGTCCATCGTGGGGAACATGTTGCGGCAGGCCGTGTCGGAATTGGCGCCGGGTTCACCCTGGAAGGAGATTCTGTTGGTCTTGGCGGTCATGGAGACGTCTCAGTTGGAAAGGAGGATCTGTCTTGCGCGCTCAAGATCGTCGGGTGTGTCGACGCCGAGCGGCAGCGATTCGACGATCTCGGCGTCGATGCGCATGCCGGCTTCCAGCGCGCGCAATTGCTCCAGCCGCTCGCGACGCTCCAGCGGCGACGGCTTGAGCGCCACAAAGCGTTCAAGCGCGGCACGGCGGTAAGCGTAAAGGCCGATATGATGGTAAAGCGGCCCCTCGCCCCAGGGCGCGGTGGCGCGGGTGAAATAGAGCGCTTTCAGCCGTGTCGACGACAGCGGCGAGCCGACGATCTTGACGACATTCGGGTTGGTCTTCTCCTCGTCGCGCACGATCTCGACGCCGAGCGTGGCGATGTCGACCGATCTGTCCTCAAACGGCCGCAGCGACGCGCCGATGATCTCGGGATCGATGGTCGGCAGGTCGCCCTGCACGTTGACGATCGTTTCGACCCTTTTTTCTGGATCGAGGGCCGTCAGCGCCTCGAAGATGCGGTCCGAGCCCGATTCGTGATCCATGCGGGTCATGACCGCCTCGAAGCCATGCGTGCGCACGGCTTCCGCGACGGCTTGGGTGTCGGTCGCCACCACGACACGGCCAAGCCCCGCCTCGGCGGCGCGGCGGGCGACGTGGACGATCATCGGCACGCCGACAATATCGGCCAGCGGCTTGCCCGGCAGGCGCGTCGAGGCCATGCGGGCGGGGATCAGGATCAAGGTTGACATCGGATTTTGGAGCGGTCGAAAAACAGGGATGGAAAAGTGGCAAAAGGTCTCACTGGAAGCGCCCTTATAGGTGTTGCAACGCCAGAGCAAAAGACCTAGTTTCCGCCCGGTTTGACTGGCCTTTCAGGGCAGTTCGCGATACCGACGGACGGAGTGGACGGGACGGTCCGCCGGAAAAGGGAGCAAGGGGCGTATGGATTCCAACGAAGTCAACAAGCTGCTCGGCGGATTTCTGGGAACCTGCTTCATCATCTTTTCGATAGGCCTCGTCTCCGACGGGCTGTTCGCCTCGCCGGCGCCCGAAAAGCCCGGCTTCGCCATCGAGGCGCAGGAGCCGACCGAAGGCGGCGCGGCCGCGCCGGCCGCGGCTGAAAAGCCGATCGCCGACCTGCTTGCCAGCGCCAGCGCCGATGCGGGCGCCGCCATCTTCAAGAAGTGCCAGGCCTGCCATTCCGGCGAAAAGGGCGGCCCGAACAAGGTCGGCCCGGATCTTTGGGACATCGTCGACCGCCCCGTCGCCGAGCATGAGGGCTTCGCCTATTCGTCCGGCATGAAGGATTTCTCCAAGGGCGGCCAGGAGCACTGGACCTACGAGAATCTCAACCACTTCATCACCTCGCCGAAGAAGTTCGTGAAGGGCACGGCTATGGGGTTTGCCGGCCTGCCGAAGGAAGAAGACCGGGCCAATGTGATCGCCTATCTGCGCACGCTGTCGGACAATCCTAAGCCGCTGCCGCAGCCGGGTGCCGCCGCCGACGCCTCGGCGAAGCCGGCCGAAGCCGCGAAGCCGGCGGAAGGTGCGGCGCCAGCCAAGCCCGCCGAAGGCGCAGCGCCAGCCAAACCCGCGGCGCCCGCTCAATAAACAATTTGTAATCGAAGCATCCTCAGAAAAGCCGGGTTCGTCCCGGCTTTTCTGTTAGGAAACCTGCATGGACCGCTACAAAGCCGGCCCTTGCGGTTTCCACCGGCGTCAAATGATCTAGATTGCGGGTGAGCAAAGTTCGCGACGAGGAGAACGCATGACGGTCGGCCGCTTCCGCACGCTTTTCGCATCGGCATTCGCGCTCACCTTCGCCGCCAGCCTGCAGGCCGGCTTCGCCGACGAATGGCATACGACGTCCTCGCTGATCGGACCTTCGAAATACGGCGAGAATTTCCAGCGCTACGACTACGTCAATCCGGACGCGCCGAAGGGCGGCACCTACAACTCCGTGGTCGTGGGCACCTTTGACAGCTTCAACCCCTACATCGTGCAGGGATCGCCGGCCGCCGGTTTTGCGGAGTTCGGCGGCGGGCTGCTCTACGATACGTTAATGGATCAGGCGACCGACGAAGGCAGCGTCAGCCACCCGCTGATCGCGGAGGCGTACAAATACCCATCGGATTACTCATCCGCGACCTATCGGCTCAACCCCCAGGCAAAATGGCATGATGGCCAGCCGATCACCGCTGAAGACGTGATCTGGTCCTTTCAGGTGCTGAAGGCCAACAGCCCGATGTATAGTCGCTATTTCGAGAACGTGACCGACGCTGTGGCAATCTCCAATCGCGAGGTCGAATTCCATTTCAACCAGAAAGGCAACCGCGAGTTGCCCAAGATCCTCGGCGATCTCGTCGTTTTGCCGAAACACTGGTGGGAAGGCACGAACGCCAGCGGCAAGAAGCGCGACATCACCAGGCCGACGCTGGAGCCACCGCTGGGCTCCGCCGCCTACAAGATCGCCAGCTTCAAGCCCGGCTCGGAGATCGTCTGGCAGCGCGTGCCCGACTATTGGGGCTCCAAGCTGCCGGTGAAAGTCGGCCGCGAGAATTTCGACATCCAGCGCTTCACCTACATCCTGGACGACAATGCCGCATGGCAGGCCTTCACCAAGGGCGGGCTTCAGGATATTAAGCCGGAGAACAGCTCAAGACGTTGGGCGACATTCTACAATTTCCCGGCGATCAAGGCCGGTGACGTGATCAAGAAGGAGTTCAAGACCACCTCGCCCGAGCCGATGCAGGCCTTCATGCTCAACCAGCGGCGGCCGTTGTTCCAGGATCGGCTGGTGCGTGAGGCACTGACCTATCCGTTCGATTTCGAGACGATGAACCGCACATTGTTCTACGGTTACAATACCCGTACCACCAGTTACTTCCAGAGCACGGAACTGGCGTCGAGCGGATTGCCGCACGGCAAGGAACTCGAAATCCTGGAGAAGTACCGCGACAAGCTGCCGCCGGAGCTATTCACCCAGGAATTCAGGCTGCCGGTCTATGATTCACCCCAGGCCGAACGCAAATATCTGAAGCAGGCTGTCGCCCTCTTCGCCCAGGCCGGCTGGGTGATCAAGGGCGGCAAGATGGTGAATGCCAAGACCGGCGCGCCATTCAAGTTCGAAATCCTCGGCGCGGCTGACACGGATCAGGTGATTTCCAGCCCTTGGATCGCCAATCTGCGCAAGATCGGTGTCGACGCGACGCTGCGGATCATCGATCCGACCCAATACATCAACCGGCGCAACAATTTCGACTACGACGTCATCATCGGCCAGCTTGGCCAATCAGAATCGCCCGGCAACGAGCAGCGCGACTTCTGGAGCTCGAGGGCGGCGGACACGCCGGGATCGCGCAACTATGCCGGCATCAAGAACCCGGTCGTCGACGCGCTGGTTGACCGCATCATCTTCGCCACCGACCGCGACGATCTCGTCGCCACCACCCACGCGCTCGACCGCGTGCTTTTGTGGAACTACTACGTTGTTCCACAATATTATCGGGCGGTGGTGTGGCTTGCCTATTGGAACAAGTTCGGCATGCCGGAGAAGCAGCCCACTTACCGCGGCGCCGATATCGATTCCTGGTGGATCGACCCAGCGAAGGAAAAGGCGCTGGCCGCCAAATACAAGGGCCTCAATTGATGGAGCGGCGGACTTCGCTTCCTCGCCGCGACTTCCTGGCGCTCGGCATCGCGGCGACGGCTGCCGCGCTGCTTCCTGGCCGCGCCTTCGCCGACACCCCGACCGGCGTCAAGCTGCACGGCCTGTCGGCCTTCGGCGACCTGAAATACAAACCCGACTTCACGCATTTCGACTATGTCAACGTCGACGCGCCTCAAGGCGGCACCTTCAACTTCTCGCCACCCAATTGGAGCCAAAACCAGAGCCCGCAGACCTTCAACACGCTGAATTCGTTCGTCCCCAAGGGCGATTCCCCGCAGCGCATGGAAATGTGCTTCGATTCCCTGATGGTGAGGGCGCTCGACGAGCCGGACGCGGTCTATGGATTGATCTCCGACGGCGTCACGATCTCCGATGATCGCAACGTCTTCACCTTCTCGCTGCGCCCGCAGGCACGCTTCCATGACGGCACGCCGCTCACCGCCGACGACGTCGCCTTCACCTACAAGCTGCTCAAGGACAAAGGGCATCCGGACTATGCGCTGTCGCTGACGCATCTGGATGATGCGGTGGCGAAGGATACCCACACGGTCGAGCTCAAATTCTCCGGCAAGCAATCCGCCCGCACCATCCTCAACGTGGTCGGTTTTCCGATCCTTTCGAAGGCCTTCTTCACCGCCAATCCCTTCGACTCCTCCCAGCTCAACCCGCCGCTCGGCTCAAGCGCCTACAAGGTCGGGCGCTGGTCGGCGGGCGCCTGGATCGAATATGAGCGCGTGGCCGACTATTGGGGCAACGACCTGCCCGTCAACCGCGGCCAGAACAATTTCGGGCGCATCCGCATCGAGTTCTACCAGGATCGCACGGCCGGCTTCGAGGCCTTCAAGAAGGGCGAGATCCTCTACCGCGAGGAGTTTACGTCACGAGTCTGGGCGACGGCCTACGACTTTCCGGCCTTCACCGCCGGCAAGGTGATCAAGCATGAGTTCCCGGCCGAGACCACGCCTTCCATGCAGGCCACGGCGGTCAACCAGCGGCGCGAGCAATTCAAGGACCCGCGCGTGCGACAGGCGATCGCGCTCTGCTTCGATTTCGAATGGACGCGGCGCAATTTCTTCTACGGTTCCTATGAGCGCTCGCAATCCTGCTTCGAGAGATCCGGCTTCCGGGCCGCGGGCATGCCAACGCCGCAGGAGCTGGCGCTGCTGGAGCCGCTGCGCGACCAACTGCCGCCGGAGACCTTCGGCGAAGCGGTGACGCAGCCCCCATCGGACGGGTCCGGGCGGGACCGCAAGCAACTGAGCGCCGCGCTGAAGCTGCTCGCCGAGGCCGGTTGGAAGCGCTCCGGCGATTTCGTTCTCAACGACAAGGGCGGGCGGTTGGCCGCCGAATTCCTGGTCGACGACGAAACCTTCGTGCAGGTCTATTCGCCCTGGGTCGCCAACATGAAGGCCATCGGCATCGATGCCTCGATCCGTCTGGTGGATTCGGCGCAATACCAGCTCAGGCAATCGACATTCGATTTCGACCTGCTGTCGGCCGCCTTCAATTTTAGCGCCACGCCGACCCGCGACGATCTGGAAATCTTCTTCCACTCGCGCAGCGCCACTGTGTCGGGCTCGCGCAACCTGTCGGGCATCGCAAGCCCGGCGGTCGATGCGCTGATCGATGCCGTCGGCGCCGCCAAGGACCGTGAGAGCCTGACCACCGCCATGAGCGCGTTGGACCGGGCCTTGCGCGCACGGCGCGATTGGATTCCAAGTTGGTATCTGGCGAATCACCGAAGCGCCTATTGGGACATGTTCGGCTTCCCCGAACAGAAACCCGATTTCGGCTTTCCGGTCGAGGCGCTGTGGTGGGTCGACAAGGGCAAGGCGGCAAAGATTGGCAAAGCCTGACATGAACCTTTGCGCGGAGTCCGACGCCTGATGGGCGCCTATATCCTGCGCCGCATTCTTCTCATGATCCCGACGCTGTTCGGCATCATGGCGATCTCCTTCGCGGTCATCCAGTTCGCGCCGGGCGGCCCGGTCGAGCAGGTGATCGCCCGGCTGACCAACCAGGGCGGCAACGACCGCCTCGGCAGCGGTGGCGGCGACGCCGGTGGCGGCGGCAATCTCGACGTTGCCGGCGACGTCGGCTCGAAATATCGAGGCGCGCAGGGGCTCGACCCCGAATTCATCAAGAAGCTGGAAAAGCAGTTCGGCTTCGACAAGCCGCCGCTTGAGCGCTTCGGCATGATGCTGTGGAACTATATCCGCTTCGATTTCGGCGACAGCTATTTCCGCGACATTTCGGTGCTGAACCTGATCCTGGAGAAGATGCCGGTCTCCATATCCATCGGCCTGTGGATCACACTGTTATCCTATCTGATCTCGATCCCGCTCGGTATCCGCAAGGCAGTGAGGGACGGCTCGACCTTCGACGTCTGGACCAGCGGCGTCGTCATCGTCGGCTATGCCATTCCCGGCTTCCTGTTCGGCATCATGCTCATGGTGCTGTTCGCCGGCGGCTCGTTCTGGGACTGGTTTCCGCTGCGCGGCATCGTTTCGGACAATTGGGATCAGCTCTCCTGGCCCGCCAAGATCGCCGACTATTTCTGGCACATGACGCTGCCGCTGACGGCGCTGGTGCTTTCGGCTTTCGCGACGACGACCCTGCTGACCAAGAACTCCTTCCTTGAGGAAATCCGCAAGCAATATGTCGTCACGGCGCGCGCCAAGGGCCTGTCGGAGCGCAAGGTGCTCTACGGCCACGTCTTCCGCAACGCCATGCTGATCGTGATTGCCGGCTTTCCCGGCGCCTTCATCTCGGCCTTCTTCACCGGCTCGCTGCTGATCGAGAACATCTTCTCGCTCGACGGCCTCGGCCTGCTCGGTTTCAAGTCGGTGATCGACCGCGACTATCCGGTGGTGTTCGCCACGCTCTACATCTTCTCGCTGCTTGGCCTGTTCGTCGGCCTGTTGTCCGACCTGATCTACACCTGGGTCGATCCGCGCATCGACTTCGAGCGGAGAGACATCTGATGGCCGAGGCTGCGATCGAAAGCGCACCGGCCAGGCCCCGCAGGCCATTTCTGTCGCCGCTCAACCAGAGGCGGTTGCAGAACTTCAAGGCCAACCGGCGCGGCTACTGGTCGCTCTGGATTTTCCTGCTCCTGTTCGTGCTGTCGCTGTTTTCCGAACTGATCGCCAACGACAAGCCGATCATCGCCTCTTACAAGGGCGAGATCCTGTTTCCGGTCCTGGTCGCCTATCCGGAGGAGAAGTTCGGCGGTTTCTATGCCGTCACCGACTATCGCGACCCGGTTATCCAGGACGAGATCAATTCCAATGGCTGGATGATCTGGCCGCCGGTCCGTTACTCCTATCAGACGGTCAACAACGCCATTCCGGAACCGGCCCCGGCGAAGCCATCCTGGCTCTACGACAAGAAAACGCGCTGCAGCCAGTATCCGAAAGGCGAGGCCGACGAGAACTGCACCGTCGGCAACTGGAACTGGCTGGGCACGGACGATCAGGCCCGCGACGTGTTGGCGCGCGTGCTTTACGGCTTCCGCATCTCGGTTCTCTTCGGGCTGATCCTGACGCTCGGGTCATCGCTGATCGGCGTCGCGGCCGGTGCGGTGCAAGGCTATTTCGGCGGCTGGACCGACCTTCTCTTCCAGCGTTTCATCGAAATCTGGTCGGCGATCCCGGTGCTCTACCTGCTGCTTATCGTCTCGGCCATCCTGCCGCCCGGCTTCTTCATCCTGCTCGGCCTCATGCTGCTGTTTTCGTGGGTGGCCTTGGTCGGCGTGGTGCGGGCCGAATTCCTGCGCGCCCGCAACTTCGAATATGTCAACGCGGCCCGCGCGCTCGGCGTGCCAAACCTCACCATCATGTTCCGGCACCTGTTGCCGAACGCCATGGTGGCGACGCTGACCTTCCTGCCATTCCTGCTCTCAGGCTCGATCTCGACGCTGACCTCGCTCGACTATCTCGGCTTCGGCTTGCCGCCAGGCTCGGCCTCGCTCGGCGAATTGCTGAAACAGGCGCAGCGCAACCTCAACGCCCCCTGGCTCGGCATATCCGGCTTCATCGTCATCTCGCTGATGCTGTCCCTGCTAGTCTTCATCGGCGAGGCGACGCGCGATGCCTTCGATCCGCGCAAGACGTTCAAATGAGTGAAGCCCTGCTGTCCGTCCAAGATCTGAGCGTCGCCTTCGCGCAGGGCGGCAAGCAATCGATCGCCGTCGACCATATCTCGTTCAACATCGGCAAGGGCGAGACGGTTGCCCTGGTCGGCGAATCCGGCTCGGGCAAATCGGTATCGGCGCTGTCGGTGCTGAAGCTTCTGCCCTATCCCGCCGCCAGCCATCCCTCGGGCAAGATCATGTTCAGTGGCGCCGACCTGCTCGCGATGAATGAGAAGGCGTTGCGCGGCGTGCGCGGCAACAAGATCACCATGATCTTCCAGGAGCCGATGACCTCGCTCAACCCGCTGCACACGGTCGAGCAGCAGATCGTCGAGGTGTTGCAGCTGCATCAAGGCATGCGCGACGCGCCGGCCCGCGCGCGCACGCTGGAGCTGCTCAACGAGGTCGGCATCCGCGAGCCTGAAAAACGTCTCGACGCCTATCCGCACCAGCTCTCCGGCGGCCAGCGCCAGCGCGTCATGATCGCCATGGCTTTAGCCAACGAGCCGGAGCTTTTGATCGCCGACGAGCCGACGACGGCGCTCGACGTCACCGTGCAGGCGCAGATCCTTCAACTGCTCGCGGAGTTGAAAAGCCGCAAGGGCATGTCGATGCTGTTCATCACCCACGACCTCGGCATCGTCAGGAAGATCGCCGACCGTGTCTGCGTGATGACCAAGGGCAAGATCGTCGAGACCGGGCCGACCAAGGAGATCTTCGCCAACCCGCAACATCCTTACACCAAGCATCTCTTGGCCGCCGAGCCGAAGGGCAAGCCGCCTGCGGCAGACCCGGGCGCCAAGGCCGTCATGACGGGCAAGGACATGAAGGTCTGGTTCCCGATCAGACGAGGCTTCTTCCGCAAGACCGTCGACCATGTGAAGGCCGTGGACGGCATCGACGTCACCGTGCGCGCCGGCCAGACGCTCGGCGTGGTCGGCGAGTCCGGTTCCGGCAAGACGACGCTAGGCCTGGCGCTGGCCCGCATGATCTCTTCGACGGGGGCGATCAATTTCAACGGACGCGACATCAACCAGCTTTCCTTCAGCGCCATGCGGCCGCTCAGGCGCGAATTGCAGATCGTTTTCCAGGATCCGTTCGGGTCGCTCAGCCCACGCCTGTCGGTTTCCGAGATCATCGAGGAAGGCTTGAAGATCCACGAGCCGAAGCTCTCGCCCGACCAGCGCGACGACAAGGTGGTCGCCGTGCTGAACGAGGTCGGCCTCGATCCTGAAACGCGCCATCGCTACCCGCACGAGTTCTCCGGCGGCCAGCGCCAGCGCGTGGCGATCGCGCGCGCCATGGTGCTCAATCCGCGCTTCGTCATGCTCGACGAGCCGACCTCGGCGCTCGACATGAGCGTGCAGGCGCAGGTGGTCGATCTTTTGCGCAACCTGCAGGCCAAGCACAATCTCGCCTATCTCTTCATCAGCCATGACCTCAAGGTCGTCCGCGCCCTTGCCAATGACGTCATCGTCATGCGCAATGGCAAGGTCGTCGAAGCGGGACCTTCCGAACAGATCTTCGGCAGCCCGCAGACCGACTACACGCGCGCGCTGATGGCGGCGGCCTTCAAGATCGAGACGGCGCCGACCGGCGTGGTCAGCGAATAGGCTCGGCTGGATTGACGTAACAAGGACTGAATCCGCAATGGAAAAGGGCAAAATCCTGCTTGCCGTCACGGCGTTTCATCCGCAGCGCTGGCATCAACTGCTGGCGGCCGAGCGCGAGGTGGTGCTGGAGCCGGCCGGCGCCAACGATCCCTCGATCGCCTACGCGGTGGTGTGGAAGCACAAGCCGAACCTGCTCTCCGGGCTGCCCAACCTGCGAGCCATCTTCTCAGTCGGCGCCGGGGTCGACCATATCTTTGCCGATCCCGGCTTGCCCGGCGTGCCGATCGTCAGGGTCGTCGCCGACAATCTCACCCAATACATGACCGAATATGTCGTCTGGCGGGTGCTCGATCACCATCGGCACGGCATGCTCTATCGGGCTCAGCAGCCGAAGAAGATCTGGCACGAGCCGCCGCAGCGCCCGGCCGGCGACATTTCCGTCGGCATCATGGGCCTCGGCCATCTCGGCCGCGCGGCGGCCTCGGTGCTTTTGTCGCTCGGTTTCGCCGTGAACGGCTGGTCGCGCACAGAGCGGCCGATGAAAGGTGTTTCGACCTACGCCGGCGAGGCGGGGCTGATCCCCTTCCTCAACGCCACCGACATCCTCGTCGTACTCCTGCCGCTCACGCCGCAAACCCAAGGCATCGTGAATTATGGGCTGCTGAAGGAACTGCGCCGGCGCAACGGGCTTGGCGGCGCCGTACTGATCAATGCCGGGCGTGGACGCCTGCAGAAGGACGCCGACATCGTGCGCGCGCTGGACGACGGCACGCTGAAGGAAGCGAGCCTCGACGTGTTCGAGGTCGAGCCATTGCCGAAGACAAGCCCGCTGTGGAGCCACCCGAAAGTCTTTATCACGCCGCATGCAGCGGCGACCTCGGACCCGGCTCATCTGGTGCCAGCCATGTTGCGGCAGATGGATGCGTTCGAGCGCGGCGAAAAGCTCGAAAACCTGGTCGACCGCGAGGCGGGGTATTAACTCAGGGTCAAACCCCAGTCCTGGAAGCACTGCTTGATTGCACTCACCGAGGATAGCTGCAGCTTCGGCACGTCGAGCTCGTCGAACATGGCGCTGTAGTGCTTGCGATTTCTTGGCTGCACCACGGCGATATGGTGGATCATGTCCCATTTGACGCTGTCGCGCCCGCCTTCCAACGCGCCATGCCGCTTGGTCTCGAACAGCGTTCGGCGAAAATAACGCAACAGGCTCGCCGATGTGGAGACATCCAGCAGGATCAAGCCTGTCGCCCGCCGAAAGCGCTGCGGCATGCAGACCGAATAGTTTCCGTCCATGACCCAGCGCTCGCCGGCAATTGCGGCGTCGTGCAATGCAATGAATTCGTCCCTTGAACGCGGCTCCCAATCTGTATTGGGCAGATGATGAAGCACGTCGAGGTGGACGGCTTCCAAGCCGCGCTTGCGCGCGATCGCGTTGGCAAGGGTGGACTTGCCGCTGTTGGATGGTCCCACGATACAGATGCGGTCGCCGAGGTCTGAGAGGTTCATCCGTTGGTCTTTCAAGCGCGACCGAACGCTCGTCGATCCCGCAGAGCGTTAAGCCGAATACCGAATATCGAACGCTCAGGACGGCGTGGAGCCGGGCAGCCCGAACGTCTCCTTCTTCTTCGGCTTGCCGCAGTCGCGGCGCTCGATCGAGCGGTTCATGGCGTCGATCTCGCCGCTCGCCTCGTTGGTGGCGCGCTCAGCCTTGGAGCGCATGTCCGGCGTGAACGGGCCGAAGCCCATCGCCGGATTGGAGAAGCTCGGCTTGGCCGTGATCGGCAGATTGTTCTGCTGCGCCAGTTGATTGCGCTGCGCCAGCAATTGATCGCAAGGCACATCGTCATATTGCAGTGAGGATCGAACGTCCTCGTCCTGGCGCTCGGCCATCGACGTGCCGCCGACACAGCCGGCGACCGTCAGGCCGGCAATCATCAGGCAAGACGCCAACACAACCATGGTCCGGCGCATGGATTTCTCCTCGTGATGTCTGCCCCGCGCCACCCCGACCATGCCATTCAGGCTTTTTCGCAGCAAGGTCGGGTTCATGCGGGTGCCGGATTGCTCACCTCGGCAAATGCGGCGGGGAAGCCGGCCACGATGGCCAGGCCTTCGACCGGATCGCGCCGGTCGTGCCGGATAACCATGCTTTCCAGAGACAGCACCGCCAGCCCGCTGGCAGAGAGCACGCGCCGCGCATAGGCCTCGGAATGGGCGTAGCGCCGTGACGGCCGCAGGGCGAAATCGCCGCCGGCAAGCGTCTCGAGCGAGAAGGCAAACAGGCCGTCCTCGGCAAGCGTGCCCGCCACCGCGCCGACGATGCGTTCGAGGGCGCCCAGATAGATGAACACGTCGGCCGCGACCACGAGGTCGGCCCCGTCGCCGGAGTGGCAGAAATGCTGAAGGTCGACCTTGGCCAGCAGGTCGTAGATGCCCTTGGCTTTCGCCTTCCTCAGCATGGCGGCCGAGATGTCGTAGCCCTCCAGCCGGTCGACGAACGGGCGCAGCCTTTCGCCCATCAGGCCGGTGCCGCAGCCGATGTCGATGGCCAGCCGGAACCGGCCGGGCCTTGCCTTGCGGATGGCCTGGCTCAGAAAATCCGGCAGCCGATAGCCCAGCTTCCCGACAAGCGAGCCCTCGAAACTGTCGGCGTAGTGATCGAACAAGGTCTCGACAAAGGCGCTGGGAGGCGCCGGAGCCGCGGGCGCCTTGCCGATCAGTTGAAGCTTGAGCGCGGCGCCAAGGCGGTCCGCGGGATCCAGCTTCAGCGTCATGGCCCAGGCCTGCGCAGCTTGATCGAGCCGGCCGGCCGCCTCCTGCATTTCGCCGAGGCGAAACCAGCCGGCGGCCCATCGCGGCGCCAGCTCCAGCGCGCCGAGCAGGAGCTCCGCCGCCTGCGCCGGCTCGCCCGAGGCGAGCAGCATCTCGGCGAAATCGGCGCGACGGTCGGCGTTCAAATCACCGGACGAGGCCTGAAGCGGTTTCATTGCGCAAATATCCAGCCGGCGCGGGCCGCCGGCGGCTGGCTTTAAGATGAGTCAGCAGTCTCTTGCAACGGGCTTCCCGCGCTGAATTTAGCCACTATCTTGGAGCGATGCGCGCCAGCGACCTGCTCAAATCCCGGCCGGAGGGCCTCTATTGCCCGCCCGGCGATTTCTTCATCGATCCGGTGCGGCCCGTGGAGCGGGCGCTGATCACGCATGGCCATTCCGACCATGCGCGCTCCGGCCACCGCTCGGTGCTCGCCACACAGGAAACGCTCGACATCATGGGGCTGCGCTATGGCGAGGATTTCGCCGGAACGACGCAGGCCGCAGCGCTTGGCGAAACGCTCGACATCAACGGCGTCGCCGTCACCTTCCATCCGGCCGGGCATGTGCTGGGCTCGGCGCAGATCTGCGTCGAACACAAAGGCATGCGCATCGTCGCTTCCGGCGACTACAAGCGGCAGAAGGACGCCACCTGCCTGCCGTTCGAGCCCATCCGCTGCGATGTCTTCATCACCGAGGCGACCTTCGGCCTGCCGGTGTTCCGGCATCCGCCGGACCATGAGGAGATCGCGCGCGTGCTGAAATCGGCGGCGCAGTTTCCCGAACGTTCGCACCTGATCGGCGCCTACGCGCTCGGCAAGGCGCAGCGCGTGATGCGGCTGCTGCGCGACGCCGGCTACGACAGGCCGATCTATATCCACGGCGCGCTGGCCAAGCTCAGCGAATATTATCAAAGCCAGGGCATCGATCTCGGCGTGTTGGAGCCGGCGACGGTGGAAACCGGCAGCAAGGCCGATTTCGCCGGCGCCATCGTCGTCGGCCCGCCCTCGGCTTTCGCCGATCGCTGGGCGCGGCGTTTTCCGGACCCGATCTCCTGCTTCGCCTCGGGCTGGATGCGCATCCGCCAGCGGGCAAAGCAAGGCGGCGTCGAGCTGCCGCTGATCATTTCCGACCACGCCGACTGGGACGAGCTGATCATCACGATCAAGGAAACGGGTGCGGAGGAAATCTGGGTCACGCATGGCCGCGAGGAAGCACTGGTGCGCTGGTGCGAACTGGAGGGGATCGCGGCAAGGCCGTTGCATCTGGTCGGGTATGAGGACGAGGGCGATTGATGACGCAGGGTTCGCCAATCGTCACCACCGCGCTCTACGGCGCCCCCCTCTGGCCTGCCGGCCATCTCCCCCACAAGGGGGGAGATCAGACGTCACATGAGCCTTCGCCAATCTCCAACATTGGAGCGATGAGCGAGGCGCCGAAACTGCCAATCTCCCCCCTTGTGGGGGAGATGTCCGGCAGGACAGAGGGGGGCGCGAAGGAACGCAAACCTCGCCTATTTGCATTGCGCGCACCATCATGAACCGCTTCGCCGAACTCCTCGACCGTCTGGTGCTGACGCCGTCGCGCAATGGCAAGCTGACGCTGCTCACCGATTATTTCCGAAGCGTCGAGGACCCCGATCGCGGGCTGGCGCTGGCGGCGATCACGGGCGATCTCAATATCGCGGCGGTGAAGCCGGCGATGCTGCGCGCGCTGGTGGTCGAGCGCATGGATCCGGTGCTGTTCGGCTATTCCTACGACTATGTCGGCGACCTCGCCGAGACCGTGTCGCTGGTCTGGCCGCAGCCGCAAGGCCACATCCCCAACCAGGTGCCGACACTTGCCGAGGTGGTCGGCAAATTGCAGGCCGCCAGCCGCTCCGACGGGCCGAAGGTGCTGGCGCGGCTGCTCGACGACGCCAGCATTTCGGCGCGCTTCGCCATCATCAAGCTGGTCACCGGCGGCCTGCGCATCGGAGTGTCGGCGCGGCTCGCCAAACAGGCTCTGGCCGACCTCGGCAAGGTCGATGTCGCCGAGATCGAGGAACTATGGCACGGGCTGACGCCGCCTTACACCGAACTGTTCGCCTGGCTGGAAGGCCGGGCGGAAAAACCGAAGAGCGCGGCACTTGCACTGTTCCGGCCGGTGATGCTCTCCAACGCCGTTGACGATGGCGATCTCGAAAAGCTCGACCCGGCCGACTATGCGGCGGAATGGAAATGGGACGGCATCCGCGTGCAGGCGGTGTGCGAAGGCAGCGTCCGCCGACTCTATTCGCGCACCGGCGACGACGTATCCGGCGCCTTCCCGGACCTTGCCGCGGCGATGACTTTCGAAGCGGCGCTCGACGGCGAGCTTTTGGTCGGCGATCCGCGCGAGGCGACCGGGACCTTCTCCGACCTGCAGCAGCGGCTCAACCGCAAGAGCGTCTCGCCAAAGATCCAGCAGCAATATCCGGCCTTCATGCGCTGCTACGACGCGCTGCAGATCAATGGCGAGGATTTGCGTACGCTGCCCTTCGCCGAGCGCCGCAAGCATCTGGAGGCGTTCGTCAAGACACTCGATCCCAGCCGCTTCGACCTCTCGCCGCTGGTCGCGTTCCGCGATTGGGAGACGCTGGAACGGCTGCGCCAGGCGCCGCCGCATCCGATCATCGAAGGGGTGATGCTGAAGCGCTGGGATTCGCCCTACCTTGCCGGCCGGCCGAAGGGCCCGTGGTTCAAGTGGAAGCGCGACCCGCACACCATCGACGCGGTGCTGATGTATGCGCAACGCGGCCACGGCAAGCGTTCGAGCTTCTATTCAGACTACACGTTCGGCGTCTGGTCCGGCCCCGAGGGCTCGGAAGAGCTGGTGCCGGTAGGCAAGGCCTATTTCGGCTTCACCGACGAGGAGCTGAGAGAGATCGACAAATATGTACGCGAGAACACGATCGAGCGTTTCGGGCCGGTGCGCTCGGTGCGCGCCGACCGCCGGAACGGGCTGGTGCTGGAAGTGGCGTTCGAAGGCCTTAACCGCTCGACCCGGCATAAATCGGGTGTCGCGATGCGCTTTCCCCGCATCTCGCGGCTGCGCTGGGACAAGCCGGCGGCCGAGGCCGACCGCATCGAGACGCTGCAGGCGTTGTTGGACTGACAGCCAGCAAAAATTCGACGTCGGCGCTGTCACCCCGCCCGGCGCTTCGCGCCGACCTCCCCATCGAGGGAAGGTAGGGGTTGGCGCTACATCCTACCTCCCCTCGATGGGGAGGTCGGCGCGAAGCGCCGGGTGGGGTGCGGCGCCAGCGTTGATAGGTAGAGCGCACGGATCACTGCGCGATCGAAACGCGTATCTCGTAGATATCGACCGACTTGCCCTGCTTGTCGAAATCGGAGTTGATGGCGATGGTGCCGGCGGCGCCCGGATGCTTATCCGGGAACTGCACGTCGAACAGATATTCGTTGCGCTCATGGCCGACGGCGTAGCGTTTGCGGCCGCAATCGCCGAGGTCACCGAAATTGCAGTCGACCGATATCTGCGTCTCCTTGCCCTCTTCCGAGCGGGCGACGACGTCGAACATGGCGTGCTTGCCGACAAGCTTCTCCAGCACGCCCTGGCCGACATCAAAGGCAATGGCCGAACCGGAAGCGCCCGAGCGGATGCGCAGGAACTGGCCGGTGTCGTCCTTCATCACCTCGGCGCCGGCGTCGGATGGCGCGCTGACATGAGTCGGATCGGCGGGCGAGAAGACATTGATCCAGTTCTTCGACTGGTCCGCCTCGCCCGGCTTCTGCGGCGAGCCGGTGTCAGCGGGCTCCGAGGAGTCCTCGCTGTCAAGGGTCGGCGCCGGTTCCGGCGGGCCGGTGTCGAGCTCGGCCGCCGTCTTGAAGACACCGGTCTGCTTGGCGAAGTAGAGACCGATGCCGGCGGCGGCGAGCAGTGTGGCGACGACGAAGATCGCTGTCAGCGGCAGGCGCCGGCCCCTGATCCGCCGCTCGTCGCGATCGGGCGCGACCTGGGCGCCGTTGCCGACGGGCGCGCCCGGCGAATCATCGAGCGACGGCGCGTTGGGAAGCGCCGCATCGTCAGGCATGATATCAGGCACGCGCGGCAGAACGCGCGAACGCGGTTGGTCTGAGGCATCTGGCTGCACCGGCCCGTCGAAGGTGATCGAGGGTGAGCGTGCTGATTGCGACGGCGGCAGCGGCGCGTCAACCGAAGGCGCGGCCGAAACGGCCGGCGCCTCGACGCCGGGCGCCGGCGCGCCATTGCCGGCCGGCACGACATTTTCCGGTGGCAGCGTCACATCGGGGACGGCCGGCAGGAACTCTGATTCGATCTCGGTGATCTTGGCCTGCACCGCCTTGCGGCGGCTGATGGCGGCCTCGACCGTGACGTTCGGATTGGCCTGCAACACGCGGTCGAGCGCGGCAAAAGCCGATCGATAGACCTTCTCTCGGAACGCCCGGTCCTCGGCATTGCCTTTCTCGAAGGCATTGCGGATAGCTTTCTCGATGGGGTCCAAGCGAGCTCCCTCTGCGCATTCGCTCACAGTTCCCTGATCGTTAGCCGCAGGCGGCCAATCGATCAACGGGCGAGCGGCTGCCTTGCCGGCGTATCCAATGCCATTTCGGCGTTTTTTGCTGGAGAATCAACATTTTTCATCACGAACACTCCGGGCGATGCGGCCGTGGAGCAACCGGCTTGGACGCCACCTCGCGCCACGGCCGCGCCCGTTGCGCGGTAACCCTAGATGGGAATTGCCGGCAAAGAGCCCGGAATTCGCCGCTGCCCATCTTGAATTAGCGGGCGGTTGAGTCTATCACCCAGCCCATTCTGGAAGCGCATCGCTTCCCGGGCCGCTTTAGCTCAGTTGGTAGAGCACATCATTCGTAATGATGGGGTCGCGTGTTCGAGTCACGCAAGCGGCACCAAAAGTTCAAGCACTTAGCTCCTCGCCTCTCCCGGTTTGTCCAGAGCGGGGAACATCTGGTCGTATCTGGGATGACGAGCCAGGTTTGTCATACCTTCTTTCCCCCAGTCGCGGGTCATTCAGCCGGTGTAGTCACGGCGCGGCGCGAAAGCGTAACCGCATAAACGAACAAGCCTGCGGCGGTCAGCACGAATCCGGCAAGTGGTGAGAAAAGGACACTGTATCCCGCTGCGATAACCAGTGCGCCGCCCCAAGCCCCGAGGGCATTCGCCACGTTAAGGGCGGCAAGGTTCATCGCCCCCATAAGCGTTGGAGCTTCGGGGGCGAAGTGCGTCATGCGCACTTGAATGGTTGGAATTGCTGCCATCATTGCGGCACCCACGGCAAATAGGCAGGGAAAGAAAACCCATGCGTGGCTTCCAAGACTTGACAAAACAACCAGCACCGCGAGCGTGAGCGCATATCCGAGGACCAGACCGCGGAATGCAAAATTGTCTGCCAGATACCCGCCGGCCAAATTGCCGGCCGTCATACCGACACCAAAGACGCCGAGCGCCAATGGTATCGTGGATGGATCGAGCTGCACCACATCGGTGACCAGCGGCCCGATAAATGCATAGACCGCGAAAATGCTCGATATCCCCAAGGCCGCGACGATGATCATCGCCCAGACATCCCACCGCCGCAGCGCCGACAGCTCGTGCACGACCGAGCCTCCGCGAAGGGCTTCGGAGCGCGGAACGAAGAGGAACAGTGCAAGGAATGCGACGGCGCCCAGTGCAGCCACCGCGAGATAGGTGTTCCGCCAGCCGAGCGTCTGACCCAGGAACGTTGCCAACGGCGATCCAAAGATCGTTGCTACCGTCAGTCCGGTCATGACGAGCGAAAAGGCCTTTCCTGCTCGTTCCGCGCCGAAGAAGTAGGCTGCCACAACTGCTCCCGCTCCAAAGTAAGCGCCTTGCGGCATGCCGCTTATGAACCGGGCAACCGTAAACAGACCGATATTGCTCGCCATCGACGAGAGGACGTTTCCAACGACCCAAAGTCCCATCAGACACAGCAAGAGAGTGCGCCGATTTAGCTTGGCTGCGACGAGCGTAACCAGTGGCGCCCCCAGCACGACCCCGAAGGCGTAGCCGGTGACCGCGTTCGTAGCGGTCGGAATATCGATCCCAAGATCGGCAGCATACAGTTGGATGATGCCCATGCTCGCGAACTCGGCCGTGCCGATGCAGAAGCTGCCCAGCGTCAGCGCGAGAAGGGCGAGTGTCTGGTTCTCATGGGGCACACTGGAGGGAGCAAGTTTCGTTGCCCTGCATTGAGCCTCATAGGCCTTCTCAAACATAGATCCACCACATCGGTCTTAGCCGGCCGAAATGACGGCCCATCTGGATCGTTGTGACTGAATTGCGAGGACGTATATGCTCGCATGGCTGTCTCCCTGAAGCCGTTCGTAACCGCTCCAACGGCAGTCAGCTAACAACAGGCAAGCCCTGCGCGCTACTATGCCGAGGTATGAAACGGGCACCCTTTCGGACGCAGCGACTGACCAGAATCGACGTCTAGGAGATCCACCGGGTTGAGCAGTCGCTCCGCTGCCCCCGATGGCCTCAAGCAACACGTCGCGGTCGGAGAAGAAGTCTGCCGCACACCTATGCAAGGTCCATTGCTGGCTCGACGAATACCCGTCGCGCGCCTCAAGCTTGCAAGTCCCACGCCGGGCTACGCGCGGCTTCTGTGTCCAAGCTGCTTGCCGCGTGCGTACCGCGGCAACCGCGTCCCTGCCCGGAATCAAGCTTGATCAGGGCGGCCACGTGCGAAAACGCGGCCTCATTTTACTTTCCGTCCTGCTGCCTCAACCAGGGGGCCGGAATAACAGACCCATACCATTATTTACCTCGTTTTACTGCTCAGTCGAAACCGGCTTCCTTATGGTTTTGCGATGGCGGCCCTTCGAGCCTGCGAGACGCCGGGCTGCCAAAGGACGAACATCGCCGAACGTGCAGCCTCAATGCTTCCGCGTCCCGCGACGTTGACGATGCTGCCTTTCACTCTAGGAGGCGCCCGTGCCGAAACCCAGGATTCGACCCTATAGATCGCCGGCCGGCGGCTGGGGCGCATTGGAGGCCACGGCTAAGGCACTGAGTAAGCAAGAAATACTGCTGAGCGGTGCCGTCACCCTCATGCGCATGAACCAGCCTCAAGGCTTCGATTGCCCTGGCTGCGCCTGGCCTGAGCCGAAACAAGCCGAGCCAATCCAGTATTGCGAGAACGGCGCCAAGGCGCTGGCCTGGGAGGGCACAGCCAAGCGCTGCACCCCTGATTTCTTCGCAGAGCATACCGTCTCCGAGCTGGAGACTTGGGACGATTATGACCTGGAGATGGTCGGGCGGCTCACGCACCCGATGGCTTACGACGCAGCCTCAGACAAATACCTGCCCGTTTCCTGGGAGAATGCCTTCGCCCGTATCGGCGCAATCATGCGGGGCCTGGACGATCCCAACAGCGTGGAATTCTACACGTCAGGCCGCGCGTCGAACGAAGCGGCATTTCTGTTCCAGCTCTTCGGCCGCGCCTTGGGCACCAACAACTTCCCCGATTGTTCCAACATGTGCCATGAGGCGACGAGTGTCGGCATGCCGCAAAGCATAGGGGTTGGCAAGGGCACGGTGCTGCTCGATGACTTCGATCTCGCGGACTGTATCCTAATCATCGGCCAAAACCCGGGCACGAACAGCCCCCGCATGATGACCAGCTTGCGCAATGCCTCGCGTCGAGGCTGCACCATCATCAGCTTCAATCCCTTCAGCGAACGCGCGCTTGAGCGGTTCCAGGCGCCCCAGAACCCCATCGAAATGGTCACCTTGACGTCGACTCCGATTTCCTCGCGCGTGTTTCAGCTTCGGGTCGGCGGCGACGTTGCAGCACTGAAGGGTATCATGAAGGCCTGTATCGAGGCTGATGATGCGGCGATCGCGGCGGACGAGGCGCGCGTGCTCGATGCCGATTTCATTCACGGACATACAGTTGGATTTGAAGCTCTGGCGACGGATCTTCGCAGAACATCCTGGGAGGCGATCGAGCGCCAGTCTGGCCTCAGCCGATCGGATTTGCACATCGCCGCCGACGCCTACCTCAAGTCGGAGAAGACGATCCTTGTTTACGGGATGGGCATCACCCAGCACCGGCGGGGCACTGAGAATGTCCGCCAGATCTGCAACCTCGCATTGTTGTGCGGCAACATTGGCCGGCCAGGTGCCGGCATCTGTCCGGTTCGGGGTCATTCCAATGTGCAAGGAAACCGGACAGTCGGCATCACTGAAAAGCCACCCGCCGAGATGCTCGACCGCATCCGGGATCTGTTTGGCTTCGAGCCGCCGCGCGCCGATGGGCATGACACGGTGCTTGCGCTTGAAGCGATGCTGCGTGGCGAAGCCAGGGTACTGATCGCACTTGGCGGCAATCTTGCCGCGGCGGCGCCGGACACCCTGGCGGCGCACCGCGCGTTGCGCGGACTCGATCTCACTGTGACCATCTCCACCAAACTCAATCGCACTCACATGGTGCACGCCAAAGATGCTTTCATCCTGCCCTGCCTGTCGCGCAGCGAAATCGATGTCCAGTCGAGCGGGCCGCAGTCGATTACGGTCGAGGATTCCATGTCCATGGTGCATGCGTCCGCGGGCCAAAACGCGCCCGCCTCCGAACACCTGCGAAGCGAGACCGCCATTGTAGCAGGACTCGCCCGCGCCGTTCTGGGTGAGTCTTCTTCCGTCCCTTGGGAGAACTTCGCAGCTGACTACGACAAGATCCGCGACGCGATCGAACGCGTCTTCCCAATATTCCAGGGTTACAATGCTCGCGTCCGTATTCCCGGTGGGTTCCACCTAACTTCACTTGCCCGAGAGCGGATTTGGGCGACCCCGTCAGGAAGGGCCGAGTTTGCGGTATTCGAGGGCCTGGAGGAGGATCCACACCAGGATGATCCGACCGCGCTTTGGCTTACCACGATGCGCAGCCACGATCAGTACAACACGACGCTCTACAGCCGCTCCGACCGCTATCGTGGCGTATTCCACCAGCGCATGGTCGTGTTTCTGAATGGCCGCGAAATGGCTCGTCAGGGGGTCAGACCAGGGGACACCGTAGCACTCGAAACGATCTCCACCGATGGCGTCACACGCAGGGTCGACGGGTTCAAGGTGATTGCTTACCGGCTGCCCGACGGATGCTGTGGCGCATACTACCCGGAGGCCAATCCGCTCGTCCCGCTCTATGCCCGCGATCCGCAGTGCCACACCCCCTCATACAAGGCCGTGCCGGTGCGCATCCGTCGTTTGGAGGCCTAGGGGGTTGACTATGGACGCCACGACGCTGTCGCGTATTCAATTCGGCTTTACCATCGGATTTCACATCCTGTGGCCCGCCTTCACGATCGGTATCGCTTCCTTCGTGGCCTTCTTGAGCTTCATGTGGTGGCGGACCCAGGATCCTGTCTACGGCAGCCTTATGCGGTTCTGGATTCGCATTTTTGCGCTCGGATTTGGTATGGGCGTGGTGACCGGTGTGGTGCTCTCTTATGAGATCGGCACCAACTGGAGCGGCTTCTCCCGCGCCGTGAGCAATGTGCTCGGCCCCTTCTTCATGTACGAGGTGATGACTGCCTTTTTCCTTGAGGCGGGCTTTATCGGCATCGTGTTGTTCGGCGAGAACCGTGTTGGCCGTGGCATGCACTTCTTTGCCTGCCTCATGGTTGCATCGGGAACCTTGTTCAGCGCCAGCTGGATACTGGCCTCGAACAGTTGGATGCAGACCCCGGCCGGATACTCGATCGACGCCAGCGGCGTCTTCCACGTCGTCGACTGGTGGGCGGCCGTATTCAATCCATCGTTCCCGTATCGTTTCCTGCATATGGTCTGCGCAAGCTATCTGACCGGCAGTTTCGTGGTCGCGGGGGTGTCGGCCTATCATCTCTGGCGTGACCAACATATTGCCGCGTCGCGCAAGGCGTTCTCACTTGCGCTGTGGGCGGCGATCGTTCTGGCGCCTCTGCAGATTGCGCTCGGCGACGCCCAGGGGCGCAATACGCTTCAGTATCAGCCCACAAAAATCGCAGCGGTGGAGGGCCTGTGGGACTCCGGCGACGGCGTGCCGGCTACGTTGTTGGCCTGGCCCGACATGACCGCGGAGAAGAACCGTTTCGCGATTGCCATTCCGCATTTTGCAAGCGTCTATCTAACCCATTCGTGGAACGGACACGTTCAGGGTCTGAAAGCAGTGCCGTCCGCTGACCGGCCTTATGTTCCGCTCGTCTTCTTCGCATTTCGGATCATGGTCGGTTGCGGGCTGCTCCTCCTCGCGATGGCGATAACGGGCGGGGTCCTCCGCTGGCGTGGGCGGCTGTTCACCACCCGCTGGTTCCAACTCGCCGCCATGGCGACGACGCCGCTCGGATTCGTCGCGGTAATCGCCGGCTGGACTGTGACTGAGACAGGGCGCCAGCCCTACGTGGTCTATGGCCATCTGCGCACCCTGGATGCAGCCTCGCCTATCGCGGCGAGTTCCGTAGTCGTTTCGCTGCTGCTGTTTGTGATGGTCTACAACCTTCTGCTGCTCGCCTTCTTCTGGTACGGCGCGCGGATCGTCATGCGCGGCCCGGAAGACGTAAGCATCCACCCAAATGCGGTGCGACCCGGGCTTGAACAGGCAGGCCCGGCCATGGTGGGCGGTTTCCTCAACAAAAGTCCGTCGCTGGCGGGAGAATGACCATGGATCTTCCGCTGATCTTCGCGCTTGTGGCGGCCGGAGCGGTCGGACTCTATGTCCTGGCGGACGGCTTCGATCTCGGCATCGGCCTCCTGTTTCTTCTCGCGCCGCGTGAGCAGGACCGGGATCTGATGATGGAGAGCATCTCGCCGATTTGGGATGGCAACGAAACCTGGCTCGTCTTCGGAGGGGCGCTTCTCTGGACGGCTTTCCCTATCGCCTACTACGTCCTTCTTCCTGCGTTCTACTTGCCTCTGATGATCATGCTTTTCGCGTTGATCTTTCGAGGCATTGCCTTCGAGTTCCGTTTTCAGGCCAGGCTATTCCGGCGAGGCTGGGATTATGCGTTTGCCGCCGGCTCGCTTCTTGCGGTGTTTGCCCAAGGCCTCGTGCTCGGGGGCTTCATTGGCGGAGTACCGGTCGAGAGCGAGATGTTTTCCGATGGACCATTCAGCTGCTTTACTGTCCTGGGGTTGCTCTGCGCGGTGGGCCTTGTCGGCGGCTATGCGCTGCTCGGCGCGGGCTGGCTTATCTGGAAAACGGACGGCCCGACCCAGATCTTCGGCCGGGAGGTTGGGCATGCGGCGCTGATCCTGACGGCGGCCTCCATGGCCTTGGTTAGCGCCTGGACGGCTCTTACGGTGCCTGAGGTGGCGGAGCGCTGGTTCGCCTGGCCGCGCATACTGCCGCTGGCCCTCATGCCCCTGGCGGCGGTGGTCGCCATCGTGCTGATCTGGCGCTCGCTTTGGGGTTCCAACGATGGTCGGCCATTCGTGTTGACGATTGTGCTGTTCCTGCTTGGCTTTGGCGGGCTCGCGGTCAGCCTGTGGCCCTATGTTGTGCCGCGCCATGCCACCGTGTGGAGCGCCGCTTCAGATCCAGCGACCCTGCGTTTTGTCGGCACGGGCGTGCTCATCATCCTTCCCATCATCATAGCCTACCTCGGCCATGCTTACTGGGTGTTCCGCGGCAAGACGGTGCTCGGAGCCGGCTACGGCAGTCGGGGTGCCGAGCTGCATGTTGGACGTCGCACGGCGGCGAGCCGCAATGAACTCCATTTGAGCTGAGCGATCGGCGTTGACTGGCGGCCATGGAGGGAAGAGCCGAGGTGAGCGCGTCATTGGCAACAACTCACGAAGGCTGTCAGTTCCGCTTCTTGGGATTGCCGTGGAGCGCATGGAGCTTCGCATTCCGCACGTGGATCGCGATGATGGCAGCGCTCCATGTAGCCTTCTGGCTGCAGCTTGAGAGCCCCTCGGCGGTCGATCGCCCGTAGACGGCAAAGAGCACTTTAGTGCGGCCGTGCTGGCAAGGGGTCCGTGGTTTGGCTCAAGGCGCTCATTCTTCTTCCATTTGCGGCAAGGTGAACTGGAAAATGGCGCCGCGCGGCTTGTTTGCGCTTGCCCACATTTTTCCGCCATGAGCCTCTATGATGGTGCGACAAATCGGAAGCCCCATCCCGAGGCCCGTTGGCTTGGTCGTATAGAGAACTTCGAAGACGTCCTCGGCACTCTTCAGAGTTAAGCCCGGTCCAGTGTCGCGAACCATAACGATCACGCCATCCGGCGTATGCTGCGCGGTGGTGATGTGTAGATCGCGAGCTTTGTCCTCAATCTCACTCATCGCCTCGATCGCATTGGCGATCAGGTTGAGGACGACTTGCTGGAGCTGAACCCGGTCCGCTCGAACAACCGGCAAGCCCCCTTCGAGTTCCGCACGTACTGTGACCCCGTTCTTGAGCGCTTCGCCTTGGGTGAGAGCGACGATCTCTCCTACCACTTCATTGATGTCCAGGTCCGCCTTGGACGGCGGTGCCTTTCCGAAGAGCGCGCGCATCCTGTCTATGATCTCGCCCGCTCGCGTACCGTCCTTGACGATGCGTTCCAGCGCCTGCTGGACTTCCACCAAGTCGGGCGGCTGCTTGCCGAGCCAACGCAGGGCGGCTTGGCCATTGGTAAGTGCCGCGGCGATCGGCTGATTGACTTCGTGCGCAATCGAGGCCGTCAGTTGACCCATTGTCGCGACGCGGTTGGCACGAGCTAGCCGCGACTGAATCTCTCGATACCGCCGTTCGTTCTCGCGCGCTTCAGCCTCCGCCCGCTTGAGGCCTGTCAAATCGAGCACGAAGGCAACGCCCTCGCCGCCCCTCTCCTCGAAGCTCGCCACACCGATAAGCACGGGCAACCGGGTTCCATCCTTCCGCAAGTACTCTTTCTCGTAGGGTGGCAGGCTGCCCGCGATCTTCAGTTCTGGCACAAACTGCTGCAGATCGCGGTCAAGCCATTCGGCCGGTGTCAGGTCCGTCCATCGCAGGCGGCCTGAGGCAAGATCGTCACGGTCATAGCCCACCATCCGGAGAAGCGCCTCGTTGGCCTCGGTGATCCGGCCTTCGATGTCCCAAAAAAAGATACCGATGATATTGGCGTCGACCAAACGCCTGATTTTCGTCTCCCGCTCTGTCAGGTCCATATATAGTCGCGTGTTTTCCAGCGAGATCGCTGCCTGCGACGCAAGCAGCTTCAGCACCGGAATTCGCGTCGGCGCGAACACACCGGGAGCAAGGTTGTTCTCCAGGTAGAGCACACCGATGAGCTTGGATTGGTTGAGCAACGGCAGGCAAAGGACGGAACGGGCCTGAACTGCACGGAAGTAAGAATCTTCCGAGAATGGATTGTCTGCCCTAGCCTGATCGATGACCACGCTTTCCCGCATTTGCTCGACATAGCGTAGAACGGAGGCCGGCAGCCTGTCCGGTGACATCGCCTCGTCCAACAACTGGACAGTTACCGTATCTCCATCGGTAATCGCCTCGACGACGATCCGTTGCTCTGCTCCTCGCGAGATCAGCAGCACTCCCCGTTGCGCACCGGCCTGTTCGATGGCCGTGCGCATGATCGTGTCGAGCAGCTTTTCCAGGATAATCTCGCCGGACACGGATTGCGAAACCTTGAGCACCGTCGCGAGGTCGAGGTGCTCGACGGGTGCCTGGATCGTTGTTGTGGGATTGGGCGTCGAGCGCTCGTCATCCCCGAGATGAGGGTAGAGTTGATCGAGCTGACGCACCTTGCCGTCGGCGCCCCAGTTCAAATAACAGCGCCTGGCGTTCCGAAAATAGAGATGCGATATCTCATCGAAGCCGCGCGCTCGATAAAAGCGGGCGGCCCCTTCATAGGCCAGCCCCTCGTTCTGCATGAAACCCTGCTCGCGTGCCGAGCCCACGGCGCGTTCGTAGAGCCGCTCGGCCTCCAGTTCCCGACCTTGCAGGCGAGCGATCTCCGCTTCGACCAGGGCTGCTCGATTTTCGAAGTTCTCGGGGCAATTCCCCGCCCAGAACACGAGCTTCTTGTGATGCTCCCCCAACGCCTTGAGGTGCTCGCGCTGTTCGACCGGCGTCGCGTCATCAAATGCAGCCGCCCGCGCAAGCGCGTCGTAGAAATGGTATTCAGCCGCTTCGATGAACGGGCCATCCGTCCAAAAAAACTGTTGCACATGGCGGCCGGCTTCCAAGGCCTCATCATAGCGACCGGAGAGAACGAGAGCCTGGAGTTTTCGGATCCAATACCAACATGCTGGCAGCGCCAGATAGCGGTCGGCGAGCAGATATTGTTCGAAGCGGCTGTCGTCAAATTGGTCGTCGGAAAACGATCCGAAGTCAGGCGTGAGGCCTCTGAGCGTCTTGATGATCCCCAACTGGCCAACAATGACGGCGGTGGTTACATCGAAACCCAGTTTTTGCGCGAATTGAAGGCCATGCTCGGCCGTGCGCTGTACCTCCGTAAGCGGCGTACCCAGCGATAGGAGTTGCGTGACAGTCGCGTCGTACAAATAGCCGGCGTAAGTCAACTCACCCGCTTCCAAAACCATCTCAAACGCACGCCGGATCACTGGCTGGGCGTCACGGAAGGGCCGAATCCAGGGTAGAACCATCACCCCGAAAGCCGAGTGCACACGAACCTTGTAGCGTTCAAAGCCCTCTTTCCCGACTAGATCCAAGCTAAGCTGGCTGAAGCGTTTCGTCGATTCATAGTCACCGAAGCGGACGCCAAGTGCCAGGTTGAGGCTCGCATAAGCATGGGCAGACGCATCGCAATTGCCGTGGTCTATGCTCAGATTTACCATCCGCAATACGAGCAGGCTTTCCAGGTTCTCATTGGCGTACAGGCCCGGCGACAGAAGCTCGAGGAGCACATCCATCGTGGCGCGCCGTTGCGGATCCGACATTAGCGGCAAATCGTACAGCGCCTCGATACTCCGGCCTTCGAGCCGTCGCCACATGCTCTCGAGCTCCTCACCGACTTCCTCATCCGTCGGGGCAGCGGACCACTCAATGCCAATCTCGCGCAAATATTGGAGGCCCACCTCAATGGCACGATCCGGGCGCCCCGACAGCATGTGGAGAAGAACCTGCATACGTGTAGTTGCAGCTCTGTCCAGAACGCTCGCAGCGCGCCGTTGCAGCATCGACAGCCGCTCCTCCGCACCGGCCAGATTGCCGGTCAGCAACTCGCATTCGGCATTGTTGATGTCGATTGCAAAGGCGATTTCATAGCAGCGCGTCCACCGCTCAACGGGCAGAAGCGTCCCCCCGAGGACGAAGTAGTTCAACGCTGAAGCGTAGGCGGTCGCCGCCTTGGCGCGCTTACCGGCTATCAGGTTCAATTCGGCCAGCTGTAAACGCTCGCCCTCAGCCGTGATCAGGGCAGCGCCGCGGTTGAGCTGATTGACGATCTCGAAAATGACCTCGTCCCGCTTGTGGGGCGGCGTGTTGGCCGCAAGCAGCCTGCCAATCCTGAGATGGACCGCCGCTCGCAAATCTTCGGGAATCAGCGAATACGCAGCTTCCTGGACACGGTCATGGAGGAAGCGGTAGGCGTCTTCCGAACGGAGCACGAGACCCGCACGAACTGCTTCCCAGAGGTCGCTGTGAATGTCCTCCATCGATGTGTCGTAGACCGTAGTCAGCAGACCTAGTTCAGCACTGGCACCCAAGCAGGCAAGCTTCTGCAACGCTCTCTGGGTTCCGACCGGCAGCCGGCTCAATTTTTCCAACAAGAGGTCAACGACATTGTCGGTGTAGCCCTTGGCGTGAATGCGATCGATGTCCCATGACCATTGCGCCTCGCGGTGGTCGAAAGCGAGCAGCCCCTCTTCCGCGAGCGAGGAAGTGAATTGAATGGCGAAGAATGGATTGCCGGCCGTCTTCTCGTGGATCAGTTGCGCCAGCGGTCGAACGCGCTCCGGCTCGTGGCGAAGAGAATCTCCGGTCAGGCGCTCCAGATCTTCCGGGGCGAGCGGCGCAAGCACGATCTCGTTGACCACCGAGCCCGACTTGCGGATGGCGTTGAGCTTGTGCATCAGCGGATGCGCGAGGCTCACCTCGTTGTCGCGGTAGGCGCCAACCAGCATCAGATGCCGAACGTCCTGTTGGATCAATATGTCCTCGATGAGATCGAGCGTCGCCAAGTCGAGCCACTGCAGATCGTCCAGAAAAAGCGCAAGCGGATGCTCCGGCCTCGCAAAGACGCCAATAAAGCGGCGGAACACGAGCTGAAAGCGGATTTGCGCCTGTCGCGGCTCAAGCTCAAGCACCGGCGGTTGCTCGCCGATGATGAGCTTCAGCTCCGGCACCAGATCAACCACCAGGCGTCCATTAGGACCTAGCGCCTCCAGAAGATCATGACGCCAGGCAACCAGTTCGGCCTCGCTCTTCCCGAGAAGCGGCCGCACAAGGCCCTGGACGGCTTGGACAAGCGTCCCGTAGGGGATATCGCGCTTGTACTGGTCGAATTTTCCAAATGCGAAAAGGCCTCGGGGCGGAACGAGCACCTTGTGAAGCTCATGGACGACTGACGTTTTGCCGATCCCCGAATATCCGGAAATCAGCACAAGTTCCGGCCTGCCGCTCCCCACAACCCGATCGAAAGCGGTGAGAAGGGTCTCGACCTCGCGCCCCCTCCCGTACAACTTTTCGGGGATCAACAAGCGATCAGGCGAGTCTTGCCTGGCGAGCGGAAACGGCTCGATGCGCTGCACAAGTTCCCACTCGACAAGGCATCGCCGAAGATCATTCTCGACGCCAAGGGCGGTCTGGTAGCGCTCCTCCGCCGTTTTGGCGAGCAGCTTCATAATGATTTGCGAGACTGGCGGCGGAACATTCGGCGTGCGTTCCGAGGGGGCAAGCGGCCGTCTCGCAATATGGCAATGCACCCATTCCAAGGGTTCGGATGCGGTGAATGGCAGCGCGCCGGTTACCATCTGATAGAGGGTGACGCCGAAAGCGTACAGATCACTGCGGGAATCGATTGATCGGTTCATTCGCCCCGTTTGCTCTGGAGCCATGTAAGCAAGCGTCCCAGCGATTGCCTCGGGCGCATCGGGCGCCGGCCGCTCGCGAGGCAGCCGCGACGCAAGACCGAATCCGGTGAGCCGCACCAGGCCATCGTTACATCCCACCATGATGTTGGCCGGCTTGATGTCTTTATGGACGAGTCCGCATTCGTGCAGGCTTCCCAACGCCTTCGCGATGCCGACCGCGAGGCTCAAGAACGAGCTCAAATCCATGGGGCCATCAAGCAGCCGGGCCAGCGGCTCGCCACCCGGGTCCTTGAGAAGCAGCATCGTCCGCCCACGCTCGTGCACCAGCTGCAGCGGCCGCACGGCCCAAGTCTCGTCCAGTTCGTCCCTCAGGGCGTATTCGTGCGCGAGGCGCTGGAGGCTGGTCGAAGGCGAGTGCTTGGCGGTCGGCAGCAAGGCCAGCACGCTCTGATCATTTTCGGTGTCCCCGCGTTCAGTCCTACAGAGGACGTATTCCCCGTCGGCCCACAGCACCTGCAGGCTACGATCTTGATCAGCGCCGAGCCCGAGGGATGGGCTCACGTGCCGAACTCCGCGGTCACGCCCGTGCTCGGGCTGCGGCCATGGAATTGATTTACTGCTCGAACGTTCCGCCTCCAGGAAATGGCCAGAGTGAGTTCAAACATAGGTTTATGACGGTGTCCTTCCCGTGAGCGCAAAACCAGCCCTGCTTCCTCGTTTCACAGGCGCGGATACCGTCGCTCGCGCTTTCAGTGAACCCACCCGTAACGTTCGATGATAGCTGGGGCCTTGGCGTGAACCAAGACCCAGCCAGTCCAAGTTCCTGATCGACGTCGGAAGATCAAGCCCGACGCCATCGCGCTTGCCCGAATAACCACCTCGTTGGCAACGTCGGAATCAGGGTGTCGGGCGAGATCAATGGTCGAAGGTCGTGGAGGTCAGCTTCATGCGATAACTGAACAGGATGAGCGCTACGATAGTCACCACGAAAGGGATCATTCGGATGAGCTCCGCCGGGATCCAGTTGAACAGGCCGGGCATGACTACCGAAAGCGCGTCGAACATACCGAAGAGCAACGCTGCGAGCAGCGCACCGACTGGGTGACGCGCACCAAGCAGCACAGCGCCGAGCGCGATGAAGCCACGACCCGCAGTCATGTCGCGGGTGAAGCCGACATAATTGAACATCGAGAGCTGCGCTCCGGCGAGTCCGGCGAGCGCACCGGACGCCACAAGACTCCAACCTCTGAGGGCATTGGCGGAAACGCCTGCAGCCTCGAGCGCGCTCGGATGTTCGCCGACGCTCCGCAGCTGTAAGCCCCAGGACGTCCGGTACAGAAAATACCACAAGACAAAAACGAGAAGACCTGCAAGCCAGGACAACACGGAATGTCCGGAGAGAGTTCTCACAAGCAGGCCTCCCACGCCGGGGACCATGCCAAGGAAGGAGAGGTCGAGCGCCGGCACCGGCTTCGATATCAAGTTGGTCGAACTGCCCTTGTCTCCGCCGGTGGCGAGTGTGAGTGCAAACACCGTAGCGCCGGAGGCGAAGATGTTGATGGCGAAGCCGACGAGCACAATGTCGGCCTTGAGACGCAGATGAAAAAAGGCCATCACGCTGCCGAGGAAGGCGCCGGCAAGCAACGCCGCGATCACCGCGACGTACCACGGGGCATACACCGAGACGACGACCGCAGTCAGGCAGCTGACCAGCATTATACCTTCAAGCGCGACGTTGAGCGCGCCCGAAAGGTCCGCGATCAGTCCGCCAAGCGTCGCAAGCAACAGTGGCGTCGAGGTGCGGATCACCGTCAGGAAGAACGCCGCGGAAAACACGGTCGCCAGTAGCTCTATCATTTTACCGCTTCGACATGGGTCCTGGCCGGCCGACTGCTACGCGTGATCGCGGCAAGCATGGCGCGCGGCTTGACAGAGTAGGAGGACGCGACGAGGAGGATGATAACAGCGGTGACGATGACAATTATCTCCGAAGGCACATCGGTTCGGATACTCATGAGCTGCGCGCCTTGGCGCAGATAGCCATAGAAAAGCGCCGCAACGGGCACGGCAAGCGGTCGGTTGCGCGCAACGATGGCGATCAAGAGGCCCTCAAAGGCTAGGTTGCCCTCAAATGACACAGCAAGCTTACCGAAGGAGCGCCCTTCAACGAACATGGCGCCTAGCAGCCCTCCCAACGCGCCGGAAGCGGCCATCGCCGACACTATGATGAAGGCCTCCTTGATGCCAGCATACTGCGCGAAGCGGCTGTTATGGCCAACCAGCCTGAGCTTCAGGCCCCAGCTCGTACGGTAGAGAGCGAACCATACTGCGACGACCGACGTCAGCGCGAAGATCAGGCCAATGTCGATACGCGTATTGGGGATGAGCGCCGGGAAGACGGCAGTCGACGGAAACGGAGCGGTGGAAAGCAAGCGGCTGTTCGGCGTCGTGAGATCGACGCGGATCAGGTAGTTGGCGAGCTCGATCGCTACATAGTTCAGCATCAGCGACGAGACGATCTCGTTGGCGCCGAGTCGCGCCTTGGCGATCCCAGGCAGAAAGCCCCACAACGCGCCTCCCGCCATGGCGCAGACGATGCCGAGTGGGATCGCACACCACGTCTGGCCCAGCGGCGAGAGCGCGATATAGCTCGCTGCGAGCGCGCCGACATAGACCTGACCCTGGACGCCGAGCGCGAACTGGCGCGCCTGGAAGACCAGGCTGTAAGCAAGCCCCGCGACCGTCAGCTTGGCAACGTCGTCGATCCAAAGTCCGACGGTGCGCACCTTGGTGATCGGTGCGGTAGTCAGCGTAGCGAAAGCTTGCAGCGGAGTCTTGGACGAAAAGAGAATGATGAGAAACGCGACGGCTAGGGCGATGATCGCCGCGCCGAGCGCCCGTCCCGTTTCGCGGCGCAATACGGCCCAGCGGCGGGTCGTCGCCGCTTCGCTCATGCCAGCGCAGCCCGCATTTCCTCAGGCGACTGTCTCGACAATCCCAGCATGCAGGCGCCAAGCATCTCGGTTGTCAGCTCATCGGAGTTGCGGAAGGCGGCGACGATCCGGCCTCGATAGAACACCATAAGCCGGTCCGACAGAGCCAGCAACTCGGACAAGTCCGCGGAGCTGAGCAGCACCGCCGCTCCGGCATTGCGCGTCTCGGTCAGGATGCGCCAGATAAACTGTGTCGAGCCAAGATCGACACCGCGTGTCGGCTGGCTGACCAGCAATAGCCTAGGTTGCTCCGACAGCTCGCGCGCCACGACGACCTTCTGCATGTTGCCGCCCGAGAGCGTAGCGGCGAGTGCGTTGGGGCCGTCGATCCGAATCGAAAAGCGTTCGATCAGGCGCTCGGCATTGGCGCGCATCTCGCCGAGATCGAGCAACCCGCCGCGGGCGAATAGTCGATCGTCAAGCCGCGTCGCAACGAGATTTTCGGCCACGCTGGCGCCTAGCGCCAGCCCTTGTGAGATGCGATCCTCTGGAATACTGGCCATGCCTTTGCCGCGCCGCGCCCGCACGCCGAGTGGCAAGATGCTCTCCCCGCCGATCGCAATGTCGCCACCCGCAACGGATCTCAGTCCGGCGATCGCTTCGATCAACTCGGCCTGGCCGTTGCCTGCGACGCCGGCGAGGCCAACGATTTCGCCGGAGCGCACGGTTAGGCTGACATCGTCGCAGACCGTGGCGCGCAGTTCGTTCATCAGGCTCAACCTGTTCACCGCGAGCGTGACCTTGCCGTTATACGGCTTGCGCTCGACGCGTAGCGTCACCTCGCGGCCGACCATCATGTTGGCGAGCTTCTGCTCGGTCGCGTCCTTGGTTTCGATTTCGCCTATCGTCTTGCCCCCTCGCATGACCGTTATGCGGCTGGATATCTCCAGCACCTCCGGTAGCTTGTGGGCGATAAAGATGACCGTCCGGCCCTGTGCGACAAGCGCGCGGATCGCGGAGAACAACTCGGTCACCTCCTGAGGTGTGAGCACGGCAGTTGGCTCGTCCAGGATCAAGATGCGCCCGCCGCGGTAGAGCGCCTTGAGTATCTCGACGCGCTGCTGCTGGCCGACCGGCAGCTGCCTGACCGGCTGCAACGGATCCACATGGAGGCGAAAACGCGCCGAGAGCGCTCTCACCTCCTCAATCGCCTTCCTGCGGTCGAAGCGTATACCGGAACGCGGCTCTGACCCGAGCACGATATTCTCGTAAGCCGAGAAGGAAGGCACCAACGAGAAATGCTGGAAAACCATGCCGATGCCGGCATTGATCGCGGCTCGAGGGCTCCCGAAGCGGACCTGCTCGCCAACCAACCTCAACTCACCGCTGTCGGCCTGCTCGACGCCGAACAGTATCTTCATGAGCGTCGATTTGCCGGCGCCGTTTTCGCCGACGACCGCGTGGACCTCTCCAGCGTTGACCGCGATGTTCACGTTGTCATTGGCGACTACCCCGCCGGGGTAGGTCTTGCTGATCCCGATCGCCTGCAGGAGCGGTGCCATATTTTCTGTCGTCATTCCGCCCTGGCCGACATGTCAACACCATTCGGCGCTTAGCGCTTCCGATCACTTCAATAGCGTCTCCGGGACAATCTCGCCCTTGGATATCTTTTGCTCCACAGCATCGATCTCGGCCCGAAGGCCGGCGGGCACAAGCTTCTCGTAGTAAGCGTTGCGCGATATGCCGACCGCACCTTCAGGCAGGCCGAGCAGCAGGCGCGTGCCGTACTTCGCCTGGCCTTCGATCGTATCCTTGAGAGCGATGTAGAGGGACCGACCGATCCTCTTCTCGACGGAAGTGAAAATCACGTTGGCTTGCGCCTGATCAGTAGCAGCGAAGATCGTCGCCTGATCGCTATCTACGCCGACCGCGAGCTTGTGTGCATCTCGCACTGCCTGTAGCGCGCCGATACCGGTGGCTCCTGCTATCGGGAAAATCACATCAGCACCCTGATCGAGCTGAGCCCGCGCTATCTCTTTGCCCTTGGCAGGATCGTCAAATGTGCCCGCGACTTGACTTAGGATCTTAATGTCGGGCCTTGCGGCTTTAGCCCCCTCGTCGAATCCTACCTTGAAGTTCGTCACAGTTGGGAACTCCATCCCACTGATCGTGCCAAGTGTCCCCGTCTTGCTGAGCTCGGCCGCGGCATAGCCGGCGAGATATGCCGCGGACGAAGTCTGATACTCGATTGCGAGCACATTCGAGCAGGAGCATTTCGAGAAATCCGGTGCATCGTCGAAGATAATGAACTTGGTCTCGGGATTTTGGGGAGCAAGGTCGACAATGAAGCCGGTCATGTCGAAAGTGCCGGCGATGACAACGTCATAGCCGGCATCGGTGGCGTCGGCGAGCGCCGGCTGCCAGCGGCTGGGATCGTTACCGGCCTCGATGATCTTCACGTCAACCGGAAGCTCGGCCTTTGCTTTTTCCAGGCCAGCTGCCGCCGAATCCATGAAGCTCTTGTCGCCGAGGAAGCCGTGGACGACGAGCGCCACCTTGAGCGGATGTTCTTTCGAGTAATCCGCGGCTTGCGCTACCGGCAGGGCCGCTGATGCCCATAGGTTTGCGGCGAGAAATAGGGCGACGAAGGTTTGACCGACTGAAAATCTTGGCATCACAGTTCCCCTCAAATCCTTGGTAGCTATGTTGTTGCTAATTTATGCCCAGTGCAATGGCGAGACATGTCGTGTCGCTACGGTGGCGCAGCTGAAACGCACCATCCTATCGGACCGATCCCAGTTCCTGGAGGCGCTCGGCAACACGAACGAGGTCCGCCAATGTGTGGACAGTCATCTTTCGCATCACATGACCGCGATGGATTTTGACCGTAATCTCGCTCAGTCCCAACTCGCCCGCTATCTGCTTGTTCATGAGGCCTTTGGTCACGAGAGACATGACTTCTTTTTCTCTTGACGTCAGTGTTTGATAAAGAGCTGAAATTGCATCGTTGTATGGCTCCTCTTCCCGCCTCTCGCGGTCGCGCGCCAAAGCCGCGAAAACCGCTTCGAGCATATCCTGATCGCGAAACGGCTTGGTGAGAAAGTCGATAGCCCCTGCCTTCATGGCACGGACCGACATCGGGATGTCGGCATGGCCAGTTACGAAGATAACCGGAATGTTGATGCCCGACTTGCCTAACTGCCCCTGAAAGTCGAGGCCGCTGATCCCGGGAAGCCGGATATCAAGAACAATGCAGCTTGGCACTTTGCGCAATTGGCTGCCTTGGAACTCTGCCGCCGACGCGAACAACTCTACTTCCAGGCCGACGGACCGAAATAGCGTGCTCAGGGCATCTCGCAAGGACGCATCGTCGTCGATGACATACACGACCGAGGTGTCTGAGCTCGAGTTCCCGCTGTCGTGTTTCATGGAACCACCTTTTGCAGAACGGCCAGACGGATGGCCAAGCACTCGCCTAGTTCTAGACTCGACTTGGCGCAAATGCGACCTCTGTCCCCGCGTTTGGCAGACCGGCACATCGTAATGCAATGAAGGCCTCGAGGCGGATCGCCGAAGTGCTCGAGGAACCTATCGTTGTTGCGCGATCTCAACTCGGCTGGCTCAAAACTGCATCGACACAATCGAGCAATGCGCCAGGGTCATACGGCTTGATGAAAAACCCAACTGCGCCTGCGCTCGTGGCTTGCTTTAAAGTACGTTTCTCCGGATAGGCGGTGATGAAGACGACCGGCGTCGTGTAGCCGCGCAAACGCAGCACATCCAAAAGTTCAAGTCCTGTCATCCCCGGCATCTGCAGATCGGTAATTATTACGGCGGCTTCGTTCAGCTTTGCTGAATCGAGCAAGTCCGCGGCCGAGGCGAAAGGCGCCGCGTCATAGCCGGCGGATCGCATGAGACTGGCGATGGAGACCCGAACGTCCATGTCGTCATCGACTATGGCAACCATTGGAATTCGCGGCATTGGCACTACTGGCAATCCCCCCGGGAGACCCTTTTCTTAGCAACGAATTTTTTTCCCCCCACCCAACATACAAGAGTGCCTACACGGCCGAAACCATACAGAGGTTTACCTAGGCGGCTTGCGACCCGCCGGCACTCATCTTTCTCGGCCTTCGATCAATCGCGCCAACAATCAATGATGGGCCGCCCGATCAATCGAGTTGGGAAGCACGCGTAAGATACCAAGGTATGCTTCTCGCACCCCTGCAGATACCCGTGATTAAACCCGCATACGATTGATCGAACCCCTAGCCTCCCTAAACTCTCATCAGCATCAGCCGGAGCGATCGACCCAGCCTTTGTCCGGCCTTGCTGCCTAGCCTAGCCTCGCCAGCGATGGTGCAACGCTGGCTTCTTGGGGCCAATGCAACCGAACGTTCGAGCCGATGGGCAACTCGGCGACGTTGGGGGCAGTGGCGCTGGTCCGGAGGACATCGGAATATGCTAAGCGATTCAGGATATCGGTTCGGCGCATTTGAGCTATTCGTTCGCCGGCAGCTTCTAATGCACGCCGGCACTCCGGTCCGCGTGGGCAGCAGGGCGATTGCCATCCTGACTGCGCTTGTCGCAGCCGCAGGCGACATTGTTACCAAGCAAGAACTGATCGCCGCAGCTTGGCCGACTACCTTCGTCGACGACAGCAATCTGAAAGTCAATGTCGCCAGTCTTCGACGGGCCCTTGAGGTGATCGATCCGGGGCAGGATTACATCGCGACCGTACCAGGTCGCGGTTATCGCTTCATCGCTCCTGTCCGCCGTATTTCGACCGGGACTGTTGGGTTGCCGGCCAAGATCCGGCTCATAGGAAGGGTCGATGAATCGAGGGACGTTCAGGAAAGGCTGACCAGGAACTCCGTCGTTACGGTTTCCGGAACCGGTGGCATTGGAAAAACCGCACTTGCGACCAATGTGGCGCATGCGGTCGCAGCACAATTCCCCGACGGCGTGATGTTCGTCGACCTCGCCCAAATTTCCGATCCTCAGTTGATCCCGGCCGCGCTAGCGTTGGCACTGGGGCTAGCCGCGGGAGGCAGCGAGCCGCTCGCAGGGATAGTCCACGCCCTTGAGGGACAGCGCAGATTGTTGCTGATTGACAATTGCGAGCACCTTTTGCCCGCTGCTGCGAGCGTGATCGACCGGCTCTCGGCCAGCCTAGAATGCTTGCGGATCCTGGCGACGAGCCGGGAGCCGCTGCGGATCCGGGGTGAATGTGTATATCGTTTGGATCCGCTCAAGACCGATCCACGATCAAGCCCAACTCTATCCGAGGCTATGGCATATCCGGCGGTGGAGCTCTTCGCGACAAGGGTATGTGACCAAACAGGAAACGAGCTTCAGGATGCGGACGCCCCAAGCGTCGCGGAGATATGTCGGCGGCTCGACGGCATTCCGCTGGCGATCGAGCTCGCCGCAACACAGATTGGCGCCACGACTCCGGCGAGATTGCTGGAAATGCTACCAGGTCGCTTCGAGGTTCTCGCATACGGATGCCGTAAGACACCAGCGAGACAGCAGACGCTTCAAGCGACCCTCGATTGGGGCTACCGCTTGCTATCCGATGGGGAGGCTGTCTTTGTACGGGCGCTCTCCGTGTTCGCCGGCGCTTTTGATCTCGAGGGCGCAGTGGCGCTATCTCCAAGTGGCACGCTACCCAAAACAGCTGCGGACATTCTTTCATCGCTAGCCGCCAAGTCCTTCATCGAAACAGACTGGCAGGATTGCGGAGTGACTTACCGTCTCCTTGCAACGACACGTGCCTATCTTGCGGAACGGTTGCGGTTCAATGGCGAGGACAAGGAAGCCCGGCACAGTCATGCAGCATTCATGTGCGCATTTCTTGAGCGCGGAATTGATCCGTCAGCAGTCGTTGCAATTCAGGAGCGGCGCCGAAAATTTGAGCGCTGCCTGAACGACGTCCGCTCCGCCTTGGCATGGACGCTTGGTTCGGGTGAAGACGTGGCGCTAGGTGTTCGCCTGGCTTTCGCATCGCTACCCCTGTGGAGGGACTTGTCGCTGATGGACGAGTGTCGCGACATTTTGGGGCGTGCGCTGGCTCAGCTGGATGCGATGCCTCTACCAGATCAACGGTTGAGTGCTCGCCCTCAGCTCGGCCTGGCAATTGCCGGCGGTTGGGCCTCCGAAGATGATCGCTCACACCGCCGCGCTTTGGAAAGCGCTTTGCAGGCAGCGCAGAAAACCGACCCTGATCCTCTGTCGCAAGTGTTGAGCTGCGCGGCGTGAGCAGCCAGATGCTCGCCGGGCGACTGTCGCGCGACATGACCACACTGCCGGCAGAGGCGGAGGTGCGCCCACCATTCGTCGCCCGTCCGGTGCCATTTCGTGGCCAGCGGACGTAGCGCTCGTGTCGGACGCGCAGAGTGGAACCCGGAGCAAAGGAAGGGGCGCACGCCTCGCGCGCTCACAACTCACTGGACGGAATATCTCGCGAAGCCCGCTCAGCTGGGCGCACCGATGGTTCGGGATCTAACCGAGCAATAACAGCAGAAGCAACGCATCATCTTTCATTCAAAGGAGAAGACCGTGACTCACCATGTCCTGTTCATCGTCACCAACGCCGCCGTGCTCGGTCCGCACAACCGCAAGACAGGTTTCTTTTTCGCCGAGGTCGCTCATCCTTTCGGCGAGCTCGATAAAGCGGGAATCGCGGTTGAGTTCGCCTCGCCTGCTGGGGGATGGACACCCTACGACGCGTATGACGAGAAAGATCCCGCTCAGAAGGAGTTTTTCGAGAGCAAGGCATTTCGTCGATTGAATCATAGCCGCAGGTTGTCCGAAGTGGACGTCGCCGACTACGATGCGATCCTGGTCCCTGGGGGGCTCGGGCCGATGGTCGACATCCAGCGAAATGCGGACGTCCAGAGGGCCGTCGTGCGCGCCTGGACCACGGGCAAGCTCGTGGCTGCTGTTTGCCACGGTCCGTGCGCGCTGCTCGGGGTCGACGTTGGTGACGGCGCACCGTTCGTACGCGGTAAAAAGCTTACATCATTCTCAAAGAAGGAAGAGTACGACTACGCCCGCGAAGACGTCCCCTACGAACTCGAGGACGCTCTAAGGGCGGAGGGCGCCGAGTACTCGTCTGCATCCAACTGGGAACCTCATGTCATCGTTGATGGTCGGCTTATCACCGGTCAGAACCCCGCCTCGGCGGGGCCGCTTGGGAAAGAGTTGGTCGCCGCCCTCAAACGGGCTGGCGTTCCAGCGTGAATAGAACACAGCCTGAGACATCTATGCTGGCTTGCACGCTGTGATCTCACCTCCGTAGCCTCTAGCCCGCCCATTCCAAACGAGCGCAGGTGCGCATATCGTCGGGAGCCGTTCGCATGACTCAGTCACCAGCCAAGATCACTGCAATCCTAACCCCCCATCCCGGCAAGGCCGCTGACCTGGAGGCATTACTCGTTGCCATGGCACCGCATTGCAGAGCCGAACCGGGCAATCTGCGCTGGGATGTCTGGCGCAATCAGGCCAGCCCGGAATGCTATATTCTCGACGAGCTTTATCGCGACAGGGATGCGGTGGAGGCGCACCGGGGGACGCCGCACTACCAGGATTATCTGGCGCGTATTCCTTCGCTGGCAGACCGGTCAGCTTTCGTACTCGAGGCGGTGTCGGTGTCCTGAGGCCGTCGAGGCTGGCGAACATTCATGATAGAGGTCGTTCAAGCCCTTTGGAGACGGACTGGCGGGAGCCTCACGCGGTCGGCTGCACGGCCTAACGACCAGAGCTGGCACGCGCCGGCGTCACCGCCTCCTCGACACGGCCTTCAAACATAACGAGACATAGGTCCCGGTTGCGGTGTCGAGACAGCACCATCCATAGCCTTCCGGCGAATCGTAACCCTTGATGATCGGACGGCGGCTGCGCTGAGTGGCGAAGTGCGGCTACGGCTGCGTCCGCAACTGAAACGTCCTGCTCAATCGTCTCGGCGCTCGCCTCAATGGCGCCAACGATGTTGCCGCCAATGGTGACGGTATGCCAGCGTCGAAGATGACAACTTTGCCGGCATCGCTTTCCTGAATGCCGAACGACGGTTTGCCCGACTGGGCCTGGCTCGCCGGCCCGTCAAACATTCTCGCTGTCACTGCCTTGTTGATGGCGAGGTCGATACTGCCCATGAGGGCTCCATCCTGACGGATGAAAGCGATCAGGTGGCCAACGGCATCGACGACCGCAACGTCGAGCGTAAGGCTGTCGTATGATCGCGGCACACAAGCCTCAATGCCGATTGACTTACCTTACTTCCGCTTAGAGGCAACGGGGCACTTTGTTTGCCACGAGATTGCAGCGCGCCCCGGAAGGCCGTCAAATGATGACGGCTTCCGGTTCCTCACCAAACGCTTCGGCGTTATCGATCGTTATTTTCTCCCGCGACCGCGTCTGCGAGAGCCGAGCGTTCGGCAGGTTGCGTCGCAAAAGGCCGCTTTCGCGCGCCTCGGCGTGGCGTCGGCAATTTCGCTACTCTGCCGCCTTGATTATCAGATCAGCGACCTGCTTTGGATGGGACAGCATAGCGACGTGGCTAGCCGGCAGTTCGATCGCCTTGGCGTTGGCGGCCTTGACCTGATCCTTTTCCATCTGAGGCGGAATGATCGCATCGTTCGTCGCAACAACCATGAAGGTAGGCTTCTCGCGCCATGCGGCGTGGGTCACTGGTGCCGATAGTGTCCGGATATGGAATGGTCCCTGCGTCGCCGCCACGACGGCCTGTTCCGTAGGCGAAAGGTCGGCGGCGAAGTATTTCTTGATGCCCTCGTCACTGATGGTGAGGTAGCCATTCGGATCCTTGTTGAAGGCCTTCAGACTTTCCGGTGGCGGATATTTCGAAGTAGCGGTCTCCACCGATTGGCCTGTGTCCGGAGCATAAGCGGCAACATAGACGAGCGATTTGACCTTTTCGTCATTCCCCGCCTCCGTGATGACGGCGCCGCCCCAGGAATGGGCGACCAGGACGACCGGACCTTCCGCATTTTGAATGGCCCGTTTCGTGGCGGCGACGTCATTGTCCAGAGAGTCGAGCGGGTTCTGAACCGCAATGACCTTGAGACCAGCCTTTTCCAGATATGGAATGACTTTGGCCCAACTCGATCCGTCGGCAAACGCACCATGGACCAGGACCGCAGTTTTGGCTTTCAGCTCGGCGGCCGAAGCTGGCAGGCTTGCTGCTCCAGCAGCGCTCAGCAGGATGCTCAAGCCAATAATGCTTTCGTACATTTTCATCGCCAAATTCCTTTATTGATGGAGATCTTGATCGTTGACGCTCTCGCCAATCCGACCTTGCTTTGCATTGGCGAATCTATGCGCGACCGCCATTTTCCACCCGTAAAAAAAGGTTAAATGGCTGCCGTCGGTCGGGGCTGGGACCCAAGCTGGAACCAATCCCATTTCTTTCCACGGCGGCGTTCACAGAACGGATGGTCTAACACCTATGGATCGCCTTGCGGCGGTCGCGCCTTGCCTCAGACGGTCGATCGCTGCAGACCGTGCGGGATAGGTCCGCCCGGGGAACTCCCTACCTCCGCCGCGCGCGCCGCGATGGTTCGAATTCACCTCGTTTAACCACCGCTTCAAACGGCAACAGAATATGTTGTTCGGGAGCGCTTCCGGCGCCGGCCACAGCTTCTCCGGCAAACCGCAAACGCAATGCCGAAAATCCGAGGAAACAGCCCGAACGCGGACGAGTTCCCCCTGCAACACCAGGAGACTGTCTCATGGACGCTACTGATAATTCACCCGTAGCTTACGACCTGAAGACCCCGACCGGCTTGGGCGCAGACGCGGCAAGGGACATCGGCGCCGCCGCAAGAGTGCTGCTCGCCGACATCTTTGCACTCTATGTGAAGACCAAGAATTTCCATTGGCATATGTCGGGTCCCCATTTCCGCGACTACCACCTTCTGCTCGACGATCAGAGCGCCGAAATCTTGGCTATGACCGATCCGCTGGCGGCGCGGGGTCGCGCGCTCGGCGCCGGCACCATCAAGTCGGTCGGAGACATTTCTCGCAGGCAGCGGCTCCTGGACAACGACACGGATTTCATCCGCCCGCACGAGATGCTCGCCGAACTTCGCGAGGACAACCTGGCGCTCGTCGCGAGCATGCGCTCGACGCACGATGTTTGCGACGAATATGGCGACGTGGCCACAGCCAGCCTTCTGGAAAACTGGATCGACGAGACCGAGAAGCGCGTCTGGTTCCTTTTCGAAACACTGCGCGGCAGCTGAGCTGCTGGAACGGTCCCAACTGCGTTGCCTGGTTGGCAACCAGCTTTGCCCGTGAGGCCCATTCCTCCCGGTAAACTGCGCTCGTTCATAACAAAGGAGAAGTAAACATGGCAATCAAAACTATAGTGCTCGTCCATGGGGCGTTTGCAGACGGTTCCTGTTGGGCAAAAGTCATTCCTCTTCTGACGAAACGAGGTCTCAAAGCAGTAGCTGTTCAGAACCCACTGAGTTCGCTGGCCGACGACGTGACGGCGACGCATCGCGTCATCGGAATGCAGGAAGGGCCGGTCCTTTTGGTCGGTCATTCATGGGGCGGCGCGGTGATCACCGAGGCCGGCAACCATGCGCAGGTAAAGGCACTTGTATATATCGCAGCGGGTGCGCCGGACAGTGGCCAGTCATTCGGCGAGTGGTGGAAGGACTATCCGCCGGCCCCCGCTGCGGCCGAGATCAAACCCTATGGCGAGGGCTATGTGGCGCTGACGCCCGAAGGTGTCCGCAAGCATTTCGTCCAGGACCTCCCGGCGGAAGAGGCCGACATCGTCTACGCCACGCAGGGCCCGCTGGCCGCACGGTGCTTCAGCGACAAGGTGTCAGTAGCCGCATGGCGCTCCAAACGGTCCTGGTACATTGTCGCGGCACACGACGAAACCATTCCGCCGGCCGTCGAACGGGACTCCGCTGACCGCATGGGTGCCGAAACTATGGTCCTCCAGAGCAGCCATGTTCCGATGCTTTCGCAGCCGGAAACGGTGGCAGAATTCATCGCCAGCGCCGCGACGAAGGTTGCGGGTTAGACGTCGAGGCGCCGGGGGTTCGAGTCCACATTGTGAGCAACTCGAAAAAATATCAACAAATACTTAGATAGGCGTTCTGGTGGGCCCGGAGGGTCGTCGTTTTCTACCGGAAATCAATACGTTAGCGGATGGTTCGCCAACCCATTTCCTTCGTATTCTCTCGTATGGTCTGGCGAACCTAACGACGACGAACGAGATTAACAACTAGCTTCGGGATATCGACATTGTGGCCACGGTCGCCATGAACTTCTTCGTAGTGAATGACCGAAATGGGGCCGAAAGCGGAATGACGGCTTCCGCCTCCAGAACGAGGATATCAGACATTCAAACTGCCAGGTCGTGAGCCCAAACGGTCATTGTTTCCACCCGCGCCCAATGGCAATTGACCTGCTCCTGTGAGGGCTGCGTCGCAATGTCATTCTGCGCAAATAAGCAGCTATTCGTGGGTGGCGACCGATCTCTGGTGGGTTTGATCTGGAGCAAAGCGCTTCATACCGCGCGCGCTATCCTTTCGTCTGAGTTTGCCTCAGTGGAGGAGTCCAATCCGGACCGAGCCCGCCGTGAAGTCTCTGCGCGTCGTTGTTCGCCATCATGGCGGACCTGAAGTTCTGGAGATCGTGGAGGACGACGCGCCCCATCCGGCTTCAGGTGAGTTGCGGGTGCAAATAATCGCCGCCGGCGTCTCCTTCGCAGAGCTATTGATGCGAGAGGGGATCCATCCAGAAAAAACGACCCTGCCATTCACGCCAGGATGGGACATCGTGGGCATCGTAGACGAAGCCGGAGAGGGTGCGTCCCATGCAATGCTCGGTAAACTGGTTGCGGCATTGCCCATTCATGGTGGCTACGCCCAGTTCATCTGCCTCCCTGAAGATGAACTCACTTCAGTTCCGACTGGCGTTGATCCGATCGAGGCAGTTAGCCTCGTGCTGAACTACGTCACAGCCCATCAGATGATGCATCGCCTTGGGCATGCTTCACCGGGTCAACGGGTTCTCATTCATGGCGCGGCCGGTGGAGTCGGCACGGCTCTGCTGCAACTTGGCCGCCTGGCAGGTTTAGAGATGTATGGGACTGCGTCTCTTGCGGATCATCAGATCGTATCTGATCTCGGGGCCACGCCGATCGACTACGAACGGGCCGACTTCGTCAAAGAGGCCCATCGCCTGACAAACGGCGGCGTGGATGTCGTCTTCGACGGGGTCGGCAAAGCCAATGTCTGGCGGTCGTTTCGGGCTCTGAGGCCCGGTGGCCGCGTCATAGCGTATGGCTTCACTTCATTTCTGCAGAAGGGCCGATTGGCAGGAGGCTTACGCTATCGCCTACGCGGGATACTTCGACCTGTGTGGTACGCGGTCTGCGCTTTCGTCTCACCAGGCCGACGACGCATACTCCCCTACAGCATACAATATTTGAAACGGTGGAAGCCCGCCTGGTTCCGCGAAGATCTCAGCGCCCTGCTCAAGCTGCTTCGCGACGGCAAAATCAAGCCGATGGTGGCCATGCGGATGCCATTGACCGAGGCTCGTCGCGCCCAGGAACTGCTCGGTCAGGGAGGCGTCAAGGGCAAGCTCGTGCTGATCTGCAATTCGCTGGCATCCCGACAAGGTATTGCTGAGCAAGAGCAGAGCCTTTGAACCATGAAGAGCCGCCGCCAGCGTCGGCCTTGGCCCTTTCAACGACCGCTTCGAGGCGCAAAGCTGCCTTCGCTCGATTTCGATCACACTGGTTAGTCTGAAAAGGGGCCGAAACTTGCCCTTCCGGTTTTGGAACGAAGTTATCGACTAGCAGCCCTTCAGCCTTTGGCGGCGTTCATCGCTGTTGATGCTACCTGCTCTGTTTGACTGTCGGCAGAAATGCGCGAAGCTATTCCGTTGCTGGCACCACATTGCCGAGCTCATCGACCTGGCAACTGACCAATCATGTTGCAATCGACCGTGCGGCCGGAACGCTCCGTGTACGCGGCGTAGATCACCTGATCCACGTTCATGGAGATTTCACGAACCAGCTTTCGACGGACCGCTGTGGCGAACATCGCGGCGTCGGTGACGCCGATTGCAAATGCGTCCGGTCCGCCGATGACGCAGCGCTCGAAATAGGATTGCAGGCTGGAATGGTCGTACCGTGCAAACCCGTCGGACTCGCCATTGCGGGGTAGTGCGATAGGCAGCCCGTTGATCGCCACACCTTCCGCGAGAAGAAACTGCCGGATGGGGTCAACGGGTGCCCCGGCATTGTTGGGTCCGTCGCCGGATACGTCAATAACACGGCGCGGGCTGCGCAAGCCGCTCTTCGCAAACAGTCCATTCGCGGCCTGCAACGCGCCGGAAATCGACGTTCCGCGGCCTTCAGTCAACGACAGAGCCGCAAGCCTGTCCGCCAAAGTCAGAGCGTCCTCGCGGCTTTCAACAATTGTCCACGGCACGATGACGGTTTGCTGATTTGGTCCCGCCCACTCCAGATAGAGGACTGCGATTCTTCCCAGTTCTCCGGCCTTGATTGCCATGGCGATGTCCGCGTGGCGGAAAGCATCAACATAGCCGTCGCGCTGCACTTTTTGCTCAATTCTGCTCATCGACGGCGAGACGTCCACGGCAAGGATCAATTGCAAATCGACTTCGGCCAAGCCGCCAGCGGGACGGTCCGTCGAGTGAGCTTGTGGCGCTGTCGCGAAGAATAGGGCGAGCAGGAAGGCGCCCGTAAGCCGCAGCACTGTTCTTGCACCCATGCTTCCGGCAATCCGTACTAAGCAGTCCATAGCGAACCCCTCTCACCGACAATGGAATTGTGGAATTGTCGGTCCGGGGCATTTGCCAAGTCACGAACGGCTTACGATCATTCGCCGAAATCCGCGCTCCCAGGGCCTGGATGATGATCAGTCTTCGAAACACGAAACCGTGCTAGTATGGGGCTGCGGCTTCGTGCTTGAGGGGAACCGGCTTGAATAGCTCGCCGCCCACGACGTTCGTGCTCAACGGCGTGACCGCCGACGTGAGCAGCGAGACCTTGCGCGACCAGTTCAACAGGACAATCGCAGTTCGCCACCAGACCTTTGCGGTACTTCGCCACCTTCTGGAGAATGCTGATCGCGTGATCACCAAGGACGAGCTGATGAAGGCGGTCTGGAATGGGCTAGCCGTCACCGATGACAGCCTGGTCCAATGCATTCACGAGATCCGTGCGGCGCTTAACGACAGTCGCCAGGCCGTCGTGCAGACAGTGCCGAGGCGCGGTTACAGGTTGGTCCTTCCCTCAGATGCCGGACCAAGATTGGTTACAATTCTGGCGGCAGAATTGGCCGCCGAAGTCCGGCCGGCAGGCAAGGATGAGCGGAGCATTGCTGCACCTAAGCCGGCGTACAGGGAGGTCCTTGATCGGCTGCTGATAAAACATTCCGGCCGTGTCTTCGCGAGCGTCGGCGAGACAGTCCTTGCGGAGTTTGCTGGCCCTGTCGAGGCACTGCGGTGTGCGAACGAGATCCAGCATGAGGTCGATAGGCGGAACTGCGAGGTTCCCGAGACAAAGCAGAGGCGCTTCCGCATCGGCGTTGACCTCGGTTACGTCGTCGCCGAGGGTGACCACCTCAGGGGCGAGGCCATCGAGGTCGCAGCTCATCTTCAAACCTTGTCACGCCCCGGCGGGATTTGCATCACGGAAGCGGTCCGCGCCCAGGCTCAGGACCACCTCTCGCTGGAATTCATCGATCTCGGCGAGCACAAACTGAAGGATGTCGCCCGTGCCTTGCGCATCTACGGCGTATGTCTTGCGTCCGAGGAGCCGGTCAGGTCGCCATTTCGCGGTCTCGATGCCTTCGAATTCGAAGATGCCGATCTATTCTTCGGCCGAGCCCGGGCGATTGCCGCCTGCACGGCCAGACTGGAGCAGCAGGCAGCAAGCGGCACGGCATTCCTGCTCATCTACGGAATGAGCGGTTGTGGCAAGTCTTCCCTCCTGCGCGCCGGCCTGCTGCCATCATTGACGCGACCTGGAGCCGTGGCAGGCATATCCTTGTGGCGCCGCTGCCTGATCCGCCTCTCCGAGGGACCGGATGCATTCGCTGTATTGGCTGCGGCGCTGCTTCACGAAGCTGCTGTGCCGGAGCTGTCCTCGGAAGCAACCGCCGCGGAGTTTGCTCGCCTCTGCAGGAGCACACCGGATAGAGCCCTGGCGATGGTCCGACAGGCGCTTCGTAAGGCCGCCGGGCCGGCTCGCTCGCAGATCAGACTGCTTGTGGTCATCGATCAACTGGAGGAGCTGTTCACGACGGAGAGGCAGCCTGCGACGCGCGTGGCCCTTGTCCGGTTCATGGCGGTGCTGGCGGCGAGTGGACTGGTCTGGGTTATAGCGGCGATCCGTTCGGACTTCTTTCACCGATGCGGCGAGGTTCCGGGTTTCTCGGCGCTCAAGGACGGCCTCGCCAGCTACGAACTTCTGCCACCAACCGGCCCAGAGATCGCGCAGATGATCCGCGAACCTGCGGTCGTGGCTGGGCTCCGCTTCGAGGAGAGTGCCGAGTTGGGGCGGCTCGATGACGTGCTGCAGGCGGCAGCAACTGCCGATCCCGGATCATTGCCGCTTCTCGAGTTTGTCCTCGACGCGTTGTACCAAGCCAGTGGCGACCGACGCGTTCTCACCTTTGCGCATTATCGTGCGCTCGGCGGGCTCGAAGGCGCAATCGCGCGCCGCGCCGACGAAGTCGTGGACTCGCTGGAGCCCGGCATCCAGGAGGCCTTGCCCTCGGTGTTGCGCGCACTCACCACGGCGAGCCTGGGCGATGAAACAGTCACGGCACGTCCGGCCCAGTATACCGAAGTTGCGAGCACTCCCGCGCGATCAACCCTCGTCAGGGCCTTGATCGACGCACGGCTCCTCGTCAGCGACGAGGACGCCGCGGGGCGTGTTTTCGTTCGTCTAGCACATGAAGCACTCTTGAGCCGTTGGCCCCGCGCCAGTGACATTGTGAATGCAAACCGGAACTTTCTCGCGACGCGCGAACGCCTGAGGGCCGACACCCACCGATGGCACCTGGAAAGCAGGAATCGAGAGCTTCTCCTTCCCTCCGGCAAACGCCTGGCGGAGGGCGAAGAGTTGATGCTTTCAAGGCGGGAGGAGGTCGACGCTGCCGTCCTTGAATACATCGAGGAGTCCTTGCGTGCCCATCGGCAGAAGGAGGAGAAGGATCGTCAGGCAGAGCTAGCGCTGGTCGCGGCTGCCGAAGAGGCAAAACGCGAGCGCCTGGAGCGCGAGGCCGAACGCCGGAGCCTCGCGGCTGCCGCAGCAAACCGGCTTGCCCGGCGGACACGGTACGCCGCTGTCGTGGCAATAATGCTCGCTCTTATGGCGGGTGCAGGCGCACTGGTCGCCTTTAAAGCGCGGGAGGAAGCAAGAGGCCAACGCGATCAGGCGCTACGCAATCAGTTCCTTTCGCTCTCGTTCCTCTCGGAGCGATCCGCCGCGGCAGGCAACACAGAGGCTGCGATCCGGTTGGCGCTTGAGGCCCTACCCTCGAAAGAGCAACCCGAGCGGCCATATCTCTTTGAAGCGGAGGCAGCTCTCTACAAGGCTCTGCTGGCGCACCGGCAGATCGAAATTCTCCGCCCTGGCGGCGGTGTGGCGCATGCGGCATTCAATCCTACAGGCGATCGCGTCGTCACCGCATCCTACGACAAAACTGCAGCCGTCTGGGACGTCTCCAGCGGTGCCGAAACTGCAATTCTAAAGGGTCATGATGGGGCCGTGGAGAGGGCCGAATTCAGCCCCGACGGAAGCCGTATCCTGACGGCCGCGAGGGACGGCACCGCACGTCTCTGGGACGCCGTCTCGGGAGAGCAGCTCTCCATCCTGCGGCCGGTAGGCAATTACCCGACGGCAATCTTCAGCCCGGATGGCACCCGGGTGCTGACGGCGGGGGAGAACAGCAATGCGACGCTCTGGGATGCTGAGACCGGAAAGAAAGTCCTAGGTGTAAGCAGCGACGCATATACGCGTGCTGCTTTCAGTTCAGACGGCCGCAGCTTCGCGACGGCAGGCAAGCATTCTGTGTCTATCTGGAATACCGCGGACGGCGCACTGACGCAGTCGATCCGAGTGACCTCCTGGCCATACACCCTGGCGTTCAGCCCGGACGGAAGCCGGATGGTGGCCGGCCCGTGGGGCTGGCATTCACATCGCGACACTTCCAGCCTTTTCGATGTGTCGAAAGGAACGGAGATCGCAAAGTTGGCCGGCAGCAAGAGCGACACGCAATTGAACGGCGTGATTTTCAGCCACGGGGGTCAACGGATCGCCACGGTATCCCTCGACGGCACTGCCCGGATTTGGGATGGAACGTTGGGAACGCTGGATGAGGTGCTCGGCCAAGAGGTTTCGGGGTTGAAGCCTGACATCGACACAGATGAACGCGATGTGGAGATGAACGGTGCCTTCTCCCATGACGACCGCTTCCTTGCGACGACCTCGATCAATGGGCCGATCCGCATCTGGGACGCTGAACGGGCCTCGTTGGTGACGACGATCGCCGGTCATGAAGCCTTGGTCGAGCATTTGGAATTCAGCCCGGTCGACAGCAACATTCTACTGACTGCTTCACACGATGGCACCGCTCGGCTTTGGGATGTCGACGGCGCCCTGACGACGGCGCTCTCACATGAATATCGGCCGACTTTCGCGGTCTTCAGCCCCGACAGCGTCCACCTGCTTACCGGCGGCGGCGACAGCGCGGCGCACCTGTGGGATGTCGTGAGCGGGCGCGAGATAATCCGCCTCGACACGCATGAGATCATTCAAAGCGCCTCGTTCAGCCCAGATGGGAAGCGCGTCGCCACAGCATCTCTTGAGGGCGTGGTCCGAATTTTTGATGTGGCCACGGGACACGAGACCGCCCAGTTCCGATCAGATGCCGGACTGATCAAGATCCAGTTTGGTCGCGATGGCAAATCGCTTGTTTGCGCATGGATCAACGGCACCGCCCAACTGCGGGACGCGACGGCCGGCACGGAGCTGGCCGTCATCGCGACAAGCAGCAATCTGCCCCAAGCCGTTCTTAGCCCTGACGGACGTCTGATCCTCTCGGCCAGGGAAGACAATGTGGGACGCCTCTTGACGACGAGCGCAGCCGAACTCAGGGCTCTGGTTGGGCATCGGGATCGCATCACGGCAGCGGCCTTCAACCCGAACAGTCAACTGGTCGCAACGGGCTCACTCGACCACACGGCCCGAATTTGGTCGACCACGGAGGGAATAAGCGTCAGAACGCTGGAGGGACATACCGGCGCGGTCACGGCGGTCGCCTTCAGTCCCGATAGTCAGTCGTTGCTAACCGCTTCGCGCGATGGAACCGCCCGGATATGGAGCGTCTCAGGCGATCTGGAAAAGGTTCTTAGGGGCCACAGCGGCGCGCTGGATAGCGCCGAGTTCAGCCCCAATGGCTTGTATGTCGTGACCGCGTCGACCGAAGATCGAACGGTGCGGCTATGGGCGGCGCAATCGGGGCGCCAGCTTGCCGTCCTTGGCAGCCAGGACGAAGCAACCTTTCGACCGGGCTTTACACGTGCAGCTCTCAGCGCCGACGGCAACCACGTCGCGATTATTTCCGGCGAACAAAGAGTGAGCATCGTTCGCCTCTTCCAGACACCCAAGGAGCTTATTGACTTCGCCCTCCATACCGTCCCTCGCGAACTAACGCCTTGCGAGCGGCGAAGCTTCTTCCTTCCTGAAGACCCTGCAAAGGGCACCTGTCCGGGCTAACGTCGACAACGGTCAGACTTCGCCCCTTGGGCCGGCTGCTCGAAACTCCAACCGTCTTACCTAAGTGATGACCGGGCGGATCGGCCCCGCCTCCGGACGGCGTGGCGCTTAACAGTCACTGTTTCGCTTGCCCGTCGGATTAGCGGTCGGGCCCGACCACGATCACCAAAGCGTTCATTTTTGACGTCTGCTTTTGGAAAGCGGCGGTTGGCGACCTCAACGACCGAAATGAGGTGCGAAGCTGCCATTCGTTCGATGTCGATCAGACTAGTAGTCTGGAATGGGCCGGACGCTGGCGGTCGGCTTTCGTCGCCGAGAGAGCAAGCGTCTTTTGTGACGACCAGCATAGCCTGCCCAACATCACCCAGTGAGGTTAGCGGTGCGCTGTGACGGCGACGCATCCTGACATGTTTGCGCAAACCTTCATGGTACTGTGCGCTGGTTTTTGCGACACCCGGTCATGCCTGCCACAATTCAAGAGGAGAGTTCATACGTCCAGGATCAATCGCCGTGCCCTGCTCTTTCACTCCAGCAGCGCTGTTGTCGCGTCGACGGTTACGGCAGCGGCTCTCGCCGCAGAGCTGCCAAGCCGAGACCAAGAGCCATCCATCGAACTGCGTGCATTGATTGAGGCGCACAAGACAGCATATGCGGAGTTTATTAAGGCCGTCCACGACATGGGCGGAAGCAGCCGCGACCACGACAGAGCTAGCCAAGCAGAGGAAAAGGCGTTGCTGGCCATCTGCGCGTACCCTGCGATCACGGAGGGCAGTCGCTGGGGCAAGGCTCGATATCTATTGGAGATCGAGGCGCGCGGCGAACTCGACCTGCCAGACCATCTGCAGGCTCTTCTTCGCTCAACAATGTGGAAGGGATGAGACTGACCTTGGTGCCGCCGGTCAGTCTCCATCAGATTACCCCAAGGCCGCCGGCTGACGTCTTTCCGGGAACGAGGCGCAAAGCCTCCATTCCGTAACAGAGAAAGGCGGTCGGCGAGTGCGTGGCCGAGCTTCTTGAATCGACTTCGCCGAACTGCTTTGCAGGCTATTGACAGACAACAGTTATGTTGTGGTCGCCGAGAGAATTTGTGGGCTGAGATGAGGTTCGATCGTTCGACCCGGCCCTTGCTCACAAGCCTGTGGAAAGTAACCGCTTGTTCACCATAAATGGGCAACCTGATTGAAGGCGATCCAATCACGCCTGAATCTGAGTATGCGCCTCTAGTGGCGCGCCCCGCCCAAGTGCCGGCGGCCGACGTTTTCAAATACCCATTCCCCAACAGTATACGTCGGCCGCCAGTTCGATGGCCAGTGTCATTGCGCTTGGCCGCGATCATCGTTCGCCATGCGAGGGAACAGTTTCCCGCCTCGCGGGTTTCTAGGCGTCCCGTTGCTTATTTGAGGCGGCATCGTCGTGCGACAGATCAGCCACTCCGAAAAGCTCGTTAAGTACCTCGATGAGAGGGAGCGGCAAACCTCAGCCGCATTAAGGAAACTCAGGAGCTCATCGAGCAGAACCGCCGGCTCATAGAGCGGTCCCGTGAAATGCTTGCGAGCGCGCCCGAGCTGACTGCTGCGCCTGGCGAGGACCTCGTCGATAATACCTCCTGCCGCTACTGACGGTTGCCGAGAAGCAGGAAGCTCGGGAGCTCAAGCGTAGCCAGCATGCTCCGCGGCGCACCGGCCAGAAACACCATATGTTCGGAACGCCGCGGTAGCGTGGGCAATGGCTTTGTGAAGCGCGACCGCAAGCCTGGGCGTCGTGGAGCGGGCCGGCCGCCCACACGATGGGGCTCCGGCCTGTAGCTGGGGCAAGCCACTCCTGAGGTGCTATGAGGCGAGCCATGGTTCAGTCCACGGCTCGCCAATGAATCAAACTTGCAGCGCAAGAATGCCCATCTCCGCGGGCTCCATGGCGGAATCGGCCTGATGCGGTTCACTGATCCGGAACCATGCGACATAGAGCGCCGGCAGGAAGATCAGGGTAAGAACCGTCGCGACGGCGAGTCCACCGATGATGGCGAAGGCCATTGGCCCCCAGAAGACGGTCGGCGCGATTGGCACCATGCCAAGTGTCGCGGCGGCTGCCGTGAGCAGGATCGGACGTGTCCGGTGGATCGCGGCTGTGACGACTGCGTCCCATGGGTGTGCGCCCGTCTTCCTTTCGGTCTCGATCTGATCGATCAGGATGACCGAATTGCGCGCGATCATGCCAGTCAGCGCCAGCACGCCTAAGATCGCGACGAAGCCCAGCGGAGCTTGTGCAAGGAGCAGGGCCGCCACAACGCCGATAATGCCGAGCGGAGCGACACTCAAGACCAGGAACATACGCTGGAAGCTCTGCAGTTGGAACATCAGGATCGTCAGCACAAGAAGGCCCATCGCCGGCAGCACAGCCATAACCGAAGCTTGGGCTTTGCCACTCTCCTCCACCGAGCCGCCAGTCGCGATGTGATAGCCGCTCGGCAGTGCCGCCACGAGATTGGCGAGTTGCGGCTCAAAGGCCTTGACGGCCGTTGCCGGCAGCACACCCGGCACCACGTCGGCCTGCACGGTCAGGGTCGGAACGCGATCGCGCCGCCAGACGATTGGGTATTCCTGGGAATAGTCGAAGGTGGCGATCTGCCTCAGCGGAACCACCCGCCCGCCCGGGAGCGGGATCTGCAACGAGCGAAGCGATTCAAGAGAGGTCCGCTCTGTCTGCTCTGATCGCGCGACCACGTCGACCAGGTAAATATCGTCGCGAACCTGCGTCATCGTCGTGCCGGAGACAATGGCATTGAGCGCGGTCGCCACCACGGCGGAGCTAAGGCCGAGCTGTCTCGCCTGGTCCTGGTCGACCTTGACACGCATAACCCGTGATGGCTCGACCCAGTCAAAGTTGACGTTGCGCACGCCCGCCGTCTTGCCCACGGCATCGGCAACCTGCAGGGCAATCGAGCGAACCTTTGCGGGATCCGGTCCGTCCACTCGGTATTTCACCGGCCAGCCAACGGGGGGGCCAAGCTCCAGCGGATTTACCCGCGCGACGACCTGCGGGAACCGCGTCGCCAAAGCCTTCTCCAGACGCGCGCGAACCTGCTCGCGTTCCTTGAGCCCTTTGGTGACTATGACCGACTGGGCGAAGAAGGGATTCGGCAGGGCTACATCGAGCGGCAGATAAAAGCGTATGGCACCCTGCCCTACGTAGGTCGAGAAATGCTCGACGTCAGGATCGGCGGCCACGATCTCGTCGAACTGTTGCACGACCTCGTTGGTCGCAAGGATCGAGGCATTATCCTGCAGCTTCAGATCCACCAACAACTCAGGCCGATCGGAGGAGGGAAAGAACTGCTCCGGGATAAGACGGGTCCCGGCCAGGGCTGCAGCGAAGAGAACCGCCGTAACAAGGATGGTGATCCATTTGGCTCGCATTGCAGCCAGCAGAGCACGCTTGAACAGGCGCATCGGGGCGCTTAGCGTTTCACTATGCGCATGTTTGGGCTTTCCAAGGAGCGCAACGCCCACCACCGGAGCAAAGAGACCCGACACCACCCAGGAAGCGATTAGAGACAGCGCCACCACGGCAAAGAGCGAGAACGTGTATTCACCTGCGTCGCTGCGCGCAAAACCAACTGGCACAAAGCCGGCGACCGTGACCAGCGTCCCGGCAAGCCGCGGCATGGCAGTCGAAGCGTAGGCGAAGACGGCCGCGGTCGGCTTGTCGTCGCCACGTTCGAGACGGCTCACCATGGTCTCGATGGTGATCATGGCATCGTCCACCAACAGCCCGAGAGCGATGATGAGGGCGCCAAGCGAGATACGCTGAAGGTCGATGCCCAAGGCCAGCATTGCCGCGAACACGATCGCAAGAACCAGCGGAATTGAGATCGCGACAACGGACCCGGCGCGGAAGCCGAGGCTCAAAATACTCACGACAAGGACGATGGCGATCGCTTCCCACAGCGCTTCCATGAAGTCGCCGATTGCATGACTGACCGTCTCCGGCTGGTTGGCGATCATTGTGGGCTCGATGCCGACCGGCAAGTCCTTCCTGAGTTCCTTTATCGTTTCTTCGACGTTGCGACCGAGCGCCAGGACGTCGCCGCCGTCGCGCATGGAGATCCCAAGGCCGAGGCCCGGCTTGCCGTTGATGCGAAAGATTGGATCTGGCGGGTTGGCATCCTCGCGGCGCACTTGAGCGATGTCGGCAAGGCGAATGATGCGATCGCCCACTGCAAAGTTGACGGCGAGGATATCCTTCTCGGATTTCAGCGCGCCGCTTACCTGCAGTTTGATGCCTTCCTGATCGGTGACGATCTCACCCGAGGGAACCACGACGTTTTGGGCCTGCAGCGCTGTTGTCAGAGCTTCCGCGGTAAGGCCGTATCCCGCGAGCTTTTGAGGTGAGAACTCGATGTAGATGCGCTCAGGCTGGGCTCCGATCAAATTCACCTTGGCGACGTCGGGCACCTGCAAGAGCCGAGAACGAATGCTTTCCACGTAATCTCGTAGCTCGCGGTTGGTGTACCCATCGGCGGTAAAGCCATAGATGATGCCGTAGGTGTCGCCGAACTCATCATCGGCAACCGGGCCGATCACGCCCAGCGGCAAGGTCAGCCTGATGTCTTCGATTTTCTTGCGCACCTGATACCAGGTATCCGCCACCGTCTTCGGTGCCGTCGATCCCTTCAGATATACGAAGACGGTGGACTCGCCGGCCTTGGTGTAGCTCTTCAGGTAGTCCAGATGAGGTGTTTCCTGAAGTTTGCGCTCCAGGCGCTCGGTTACCTGGTGCAGCGTGTCGTCGAGCGTGGCGCCAGGCCATCTCGCCTGCACCACCATGGTCTTGATGGTGAAGGTAGGATCCTCGTTGCGACCGAGCTGCAGGTAGGCTCCAATGCCAAGGACCAGGACAGCGAGCATTAGATAGTAGACGACCGAGCGATGCGCGAGCGCCCAAGCGGAGAGATTGAAGCGGCTCATTGGGAAGCTCCCAGCAGCCGGACGTTCTGGCCGGGGCGCAGCGCATGCACGCCGGCCGTCACCACGATTTCGCCGCTCTCGACGCCTCGCGAAACCACAATATGGGAAGAATCCTGTCGAAGCAGATCGACGGTTCGAAGCGAGACTTGCTGCGTTTTGCCGTCGACGATCCAGACCGCCGGCCGGTCCTCTGCCGTCGTTAAGGCGGTTGCTGGCAGCTCTATGCCGCTCGCTACCTGCATATGCGTCTGACCGGTTACTGTTGCGCCAAGGCGCATCGCCTTCGGCCAGGCGCTGAGCCCAACTTTAACCCGATAGCTGCGGGTGACGGGATCGGCCTGTGGCGCCACCTCCCGGACCTGGCCAACGGCGCGCACCGACGGATCATCCGTCAGCGCGACGTCGATCGGCGCGTCAGGGGCCACCTGGCGCATGAGGCTCGCCGGCACGTCGAAGACGGCGTCGGCACCGTCACCGTGCGCGACAGTGACAATCGTCTGGCCAGCTTTGACAACCTCCCCGGCCTCAGCGCCGGTGCCGATCACGGCGCCGGACGAGTCGGCGACCAGCTTGGTGTAGCTGAACTGGTCCTGAGCCGTGTGCAATACGGCCGCCGTGGAATCCACCTCGGCTTTCGCGCTCAGATATGCCCTTTCGGCGGCATCGAACTGGGCCCGGGTGGTCCAACCCTGCCCGAGCAGAGCCTTCTGACGCTGCAGGGTGTTTGAGGCTTCGTGGACGGCCGCTTGCGCTGCTTCGTTCTGCGCCTGCGCGGCATGCAGGCCATCCTGCTGGGGCTGCGGATCGATTTCCGCGACGACGTCGCCCAGCTGGACCACCTGCCCCACACTGGCCTTGCGGCTAATCATCCGGCCGTCAATGCGGAAGGCAAGGTTCTCCTCGGTGCGTGCGCGGACGTGGCCCGTTAGCGACACGGGCTCCCCTTCCGTGCTGGCCGAGGCGACCACGGTCCGCACAGGGCGGACCTCCGGTGGTGGGGGTGGCGCGGACGCACCAACGCACGCAAAGACGGCTAATCCCAGGCAGGCAATCGTGGATGCGGACTTCATTGACAGACCCTCTGTTGTGGCCAGTGCGATGAAATTCGTCGCCGGCCTCGGCAATTTCGGGCTTGCTTATATACATTCTTGCATGTATGTAAATAGGGAAAGTCGTGGATGTATGTAAAAATTGACGCAGAGGAAGGACTTCACATGAGACGCACCAAGGCCGAGGCCGAACAGACACGCGAGGCCGTCTTGGCCGCGGCCATCGACGTCTTCCTCGCGCGCGGTGTGTCCCGTGCTACCCTGGAACAGATCGCAAATGCCGCAGGCGTAACGCGCGGGGCCGTCTACTGGCATTTCCGGGACAAGCAGGAGATATTCGCTGCGCTGGAGCGCCGGGCCAATATGCCGAATGAGGCGTTTGGCGACCGGCTTACGGCTCGCCTCGCCGCTCAGCCTGACCTTGATCCACTGCGCGAGTTGGCGGACGCAATCCGGGAGGGACTGCAGGCGTTCGAAACCCATCCGGAACGTTCGCGCATCCTTTCAATACTCTGGCTGCGTTGCGAATATTCCGAGGACATGCTGCCGGTGGTTACGCGTCAGCGCGAAGCGGACTTGGCGCTCCAGAAATTGTTCGAGTCCGTTATCGGACTGGCCGCCGCGCGCGGCCGACTCGCGCCTGCCCTCTCACCAGAATTGGCCGGGCGAGCACTCCTGCTTTTGGTCAATGGATCGGTTCTCGATTGGCTCCGCGCTCCCGGACAGTCTGGGCTGACTGAAAATACAACGCCGATGGTGGCTGGGTTTCTCGAGGCAATCCGCGGGCCAAAACGCACATAACGGTAGATCAAAAGCACGCCACCTCGGAGCAGAGCTATGACAAGTAAAGCAGTGGCCCGAGCCGAGCCGGAGCGACGCCGACCAATACCTTCTGGCCGCCAGCTAGCTGTGGAGCCTCAACAGGTTGTCCTCGGTTAGAGCGAGGCGACTGATAGGTGTTTTGGACTTTAGGCTCCCGTGGGGACGGTGCCAATTGTATCTGTGCAGCCAGACCGGCAACTCTGCGGC
>NZ_SADT02000078.1 GCF_004016445.2 Mesorhizobium sp. M2E.F.Ca.ET.219.01.1.1 | reverse complement strand
GCGCCACGGTGTCGACTTCACGAACGGTATGCTGGAGCCTGGCCGCCGTCTGGCGCACCAGTTCGTCGCCAGCCGGATGGCCGAGCGTGTCATTGATATGCTTGAAGCGGTCGAGATCGAGGTAGAGCAGCGCCACTTTCCCCATATCGTGACCGGCCGTGTCGTGGGTGGTCCTGAGCAGGGCCCGCCGGAGCCGATCCTCGAACAGGGCGCGGTTGGGCAGACCCGTGAGCGTGTCGTGGAAAGCGAGGTATTGCGCCTCGTCCTGGCTGGTCTGCAGCGCCGACGATGCGCGGCGCAGGCGGCGCAGCAGGAAGGCGAGCACGCTCGCCGCGAGCAGCAGGCCGATTATCAAGGCCGGGGCCGCCTTGCGCACCAGCGTCAGGCCGGGC
>NZ_SADT02000077.1 GCF_004016445.2 Mesorhizobium sp. M2E.F.Ca.ET.219.01.1.1 | reverse complement strand
TTTTCGGGAAACTCTTCAAAACCGATTCAATAAGCGGTGCGATTAAATCCAAATCGTCGACACGTGAGGGGCTTCCTGCAAATCCGATCCGGATCTCGTCGCTGGAGGATTGAGCCACACCATCAATAATTGAAAAATCGAAAAACGCCGGCAACATCGTCACGCGAGTATTAAATCTGGAAACGAATGTTGCCAGTTCGGAGGAGTTAACGATCACGGTTTCTGCATGGCAGACTGCAAATTCCAGTGACTTTCTAACAATTGGGTGCCGATAATACACCGCAAGTGGATTGTCCCCCGTGATTCGCCAAAAATTATCGTCAATATAGTATATGTACGACCTGTTTGCGTCGACGAGCAATTGCGCCCACGATAGAACCAGCGGGTCAGCGC
>NZ_SADT02000076.1 GCF_004016445.2 Mesorhizobium sp. M2E.F.Ca.ET.219.01.1.1 | reverse complement strand
CGCCGGTCAGCACGGTGACCGCGCCCGCCGGGATCGGCCGGCCGTTGTCTACGAGGCAGTGCGCGGCCGTCAGCACCCATTGTGGCGCGATCAGGCTGCCGCCGCAGAACTGGGCGTCCGGCTGCGAGGCCGGGCTGGCGTCCAGCCTGTCGCTTGTCAGCAGCGCCACCTGGAAAGGAAAAGCGCCCTTCTCGGCCTCCTTGCCGCCATAGGCGCGATCGGCGCCGTCGGGGTTCTCGGCCTTGGCCTTCGCCCTTGCTTCCGCGACGCGCTTCATTGGCGAGACTGCTGCTTCCTGCCGTGCGGGCCCATCGGCCGCGTGGATTGCGTTGAGCGTCGCGAGCGCCGCGATGCCGGCCAGCAGTGCCTGGTGCTCGGCCGCTCGCTGAAGCG
>NZ_SADT02000075.1 GCF_004016445.2 Mesorhizobium sp. M2E.F.Ca.ET.219.01.1.1 | reverse complement strand
CCGCGACGTTCCGGCAGGTCTTCTTTCCGCTGTCGCTGCCCGGCCTCGCCTCGGGCGTGGTCATCGTCTTCGTGCTGTGCCTCGGCTTCTTCGTCACCCCGGCGCTGATGGGTGGCGGCAAGGTGGTGATGTGGGCGATGCGCATGGAACAGACCACTAGCCTGTATTCCAACTGGGGGGCTGGTGCGGCACTCGGCGTCGTGCTGCTGGTGGTCACGCTGGCGCTGCTCGGCCTGTTCCAGTGGCTGCTCGGCGCGCGCGCCACCGGCGTATGGAGCTCGCGATGAGCGACGGTATCGGCCTGCCGATCTCGCACCGGCAACGCCTGTGGCTCTACGGCTTCGGCGGCCTCGTGCTGTTGTTCCTGATCGCGCCGTCCGTCATCATCGTCAT
>NZ_SADT02000074.1 GCF_004016445.2 Mesorhizobium sp. M2E.F.Ca.ET.219.01.1.1 | reverse complement strand
CGCCGAGCAGCGCCGCACCATAGCCCTTCTGCGGCACCGGCACGACGCGGGCGCCGATCGCCGTCGCGATCTCCTGGGAGCCGTCGGTGCTGCCGTTGTCGGCAATCAGCACCTCGCCCGCTATGCCGGCCTTGTCGAGGAAGACCTTTGCCTTGCCGATGCAGACGGCAAGCGTCTCGGCCTCGTTGAGGCACGGCATCAGGATGGTCAGCTCGAGCTGCTTGGTCTGGGCGGCACGGATGGTTGTGACGGCGTTCATGGTTCTTGTTCCATCAAGGACTGGGTCCGGCGTCGGCAGGGCCGGGCTCATTCGAACCACCCTTGCATGGCAAGGCTTAAGAAAACGATGACGCGGGTTCTCGCCTTGTCTGCAATCGCGCGGCCGGGTCGCGCCTG
>NZ_SADT02000073.1 GCF_004016445.2 Mesorhizobium sp. M2E.F.Ca.ET.219.01.1.1 | reverse complement strand
GCCAACCTTGCCATCGCCAATGCCGACCTCAAGGCGCAGCAGACCGATCTCGGCAAGGCTCCCTGAGCCAAAGGCTTTTGCTTCGACGAAGCGCTGAGGCACTTGTTGCCTCCGCATCGATCTTTCGCGCCCCCGGCTGGCCCCCCGGCGCCAGAAGATTTGCGCCGCCAATCCCTCCGCCGCCGCAACTCTCCCGCGACCTGGATCGTACCTCATATCACTTTCGGGAAGTTAGGTGGCCCGGCCGCCGAGGGGGGGTGATGTATGGGTTGGCCGCCGGGCCTGACCGGCTTCTGCGACCTCGCCGGCTGCTTGAACATGCGCTCATGCTAATACTTGGGCAATAGCGACCGGGGCGCCGGTACACGTTGGTCCTAGGCCCTAGGTCGCTATTGCCC
>NZ_SADT02000072.1 GCF_004016445.2 Mesorhizobium sp. M2E.F.Ca.ET.219.01.1.1 | reverse complement strand
GAACGTTGATGTCCATAATCTCTGTCCGTCTTAACGGCGATCAGAGCCAGTTGCTCCTTAGGCGAAGTGCATTGGCGCGGTCCTTTGTCCGCCCGCCATCGAGGCATCCAGAGGAAATGGGCGGAAGCGCTCAGCGCTTACCGAAATGCTTTCCAAATGTCGAAAAGCGCACCGCTGCCACCGTAGACGGGATCCTGTCGTGGTTTAGCGACCTTGAAAATGGTCTTGACGGCGTGGGCATGGTCCTCGCTCCTAGAACATTCATCGTATGTGCCGTTGGGCGGGTAGGCGCCAACCACGAGAAAGTCTTTGCTCGCCGCGAGGCATTGGTGACCAGTGCCTGCTGGCAAAATAGCGACGTCTGCCGCCTTGATGGTGAGCGTGCGGCCATGCTTGCCTC
>NZ_SADT02000071.1 GCF_004016445.2 Mesorhizobium sp. M2E.F.Ca.ET.219.01.1.1 | reverse complement strand
GTTTGCCGGGGTTCCGATCGCGGAGTAGCGCATCGAGGTCGGCGATATCAGGCACCTTGCCGAACGCATCGGCCTGGAGGTCAGCGAGTTCAACCATCGCGACTTCATGCGTGGACGCATCGACCTGCCGGCTATCGTGTTTCGCGTCAGCCAGTTGCCGGTCGCGCTGCTGGCGGAAATCGACAGCGGCGACTATCTCACCGCGCCGCAGGAAAACGGACGCACCACGATCAGCAAGTCCGAGCTGGCCGAAAGCTACATCAGCGGCGGCGCGTCGTTCTCGATCACCTATGCCAACACCACCGAGGCGATGAAGGTCGGCTCGGCGGCGAAGATCGAAAGGCGGCACTGGCTTACCGGAACCATGGGCGCGTTCTGGCGCACCTATTCGAAAGTCGTGC
>NZ_SADT02000070.1 GCF_004016445.2 Mesorhizobium sp. M2E.F.Ca.ET.219.01.1.1 | reverse complement strand
ATGGTGAGTTGACGCAATAATGAGGGGCGGGTTTTGCGTAGATTCCGACACGTCGCTGCGGCGGCGCATGATCACTAACCTATTGGCGTCGCCGCCTTGGCAATCCTCATCCCGCTCTACATCATCCTCAAATGACAATCCCATAGAAACGCCTCAGATCCCGTCTGCCGAAGACGCATGTCGTCGTCTGGGAGAAGAGAGCGGGTGGGTAAGTTCGATCCGCAAACAATCGGTACACCGTCGGAAGTATGGCGGTGGCCGTCGTTTCGGCGGAGGCGGGGTAGCCTAACAGCAGCTGAAGGCAGTCCCATCGCCAAGCCTGATCCTCAGCCTGCCCCGTCGGGCCGATGCCCCGCGATCGCGGCCAGAAAAACCTCGCCAAACTCCTTGAGTTTCGCCCC
>NZ_SADT02000069.1 GCF_004016445.2 Mesorhizobium sp. M2E.F.Ca.ET.219.01.1.1 | reverse complement strand
CGGGTTTCACGCCGGGGGGTAGGGCGTCGGCGATCTTCAGCCTGGCGCGGAAATAGGGCTCGCGCGTGGCCGGGTCGATCAGCCGGTCGGCGGAGATCTCGCTGACCGTCGCCGACACTTCCGGCGTCAGGCGCATGTTCAGCGCCGAAAGCCTGAGCTTCGCCGGCTGGCCGACGCGGACCTGGTCGATGTCCTTGGGCCTTAGCTTGGCGTCGACGTTGAGGCCTGAAGCCGTGGGCAGGATCTCAATGATCTTCTCGCCGGGCGCGATCACGCTGCCCTTCGAATTATAGGTCGACGACACCACGATGCCGTCGGCCGGCGCCTTGATCGTCGTGCGCTGAAGTACCGCTTCGGCCGCCCGCATCCGCTCCTCTATGTCGGCGAGGTTGGTGCGGACGTG
>NZ_SADT02000006.1 GCF_004016445.2 Mesorhizobium sp. M2E.F.Ca.ET.219.01.1.1 | reverse complement strand
GACCCAGCACTCGCGTAGCTTTCATTCCCACACAAATAGCTATCGACAACCGAGCGCTTGAAACGCGGACTGTGCTTGGACATGCAAAACCCCCGAAGGTTGTGTCCAACTTTCGGGGGTCAGTTCACGATGGCCGGGCTTGTTCCTTGAATATCCGAATTGGCTCAGGCGATGGCGCCGTTGATCCAGTGCGACAGCGCCGTCTTCGGCGCGGCGCCCACCTTCATGTCGGCCACTTCGCCGCCTTTGAAGATCATCAGTGTCGGGATCGAGCGCACCCCAAACTGCGCGGCAAGCTCGGGATTCTCATCGATGTTGAGCTTGGCGATCTTCACCTTGGAGCCGAGCTCCTTGGCGATCTCTTCCAGCGACGGGCCGATCATCTTGCACGGGCCGCACCACTCGGCCCAGAAATCCACCACGACCGGCTCCTTGGCGTTGAGCACATCGGCCTGGAAATTACCATTGTCGACCTTGACGGTGGCCATGCTGAAATCCTTTCGAAAACTCGGGTTGCACCAAATGTGGTGGTTGTGGCGACGATGTTCAAGCAGTTCTTGTGTCACGCTGTCGTGAGTCGGGCAAGGGCAGCGTCCATCGCCCCCGCCGGCAGCTCGATCAGCCGCGGCGCCTCGGTGAAGAGCAGCGCCGCCGTCACCTCGCGCCCGGGATAGAGCGGCTGAATCAGTGCCCGGTAGAGCGCAAGCTGCAGCACATAGGCCGACGGCACTTCAGCCAGGTTTTTGGGGGCCGGCCGGTTGGTCTTGTAGTCGATTATCGAGACTGTTTGCGGCGTGACCGCCAGCCGGTCGATCTTGCCGGAGATCGAGCGCAGCCTGCCCTTCACCTCGAGGCTGCCCATGATCGCCACTTCGGCGCGCGAGGACGGCGAGAACAGCGGGCCGAAGCGGTTGTCGGACAGGATGGAGAACACCGCCTCAAGAGCCCTGTCGCGCTCGTCCGCCGGCCAATCGGCGCCGGCGCGCCCCAAATAGCGCTCGGCCGCACCGCGCCTTTCCGCCTCGGCGAGGCCGGGCAGCATCTGCAGCAATTTGTGCAGGGCAAGGCCGCGCACCACGGCGAAGCCGGGTTCGGCGGCGGCGTCGAGCACCGGCGAACGCGTATCGGGGATGGCGTCTTTCGCTTCCTCGATCAAGGCCGGGGCGCCGGAAGGTGAAAGCGGCCGCGGCAGCTCCTCATAGGGCGGCAGCGGCCGGAACAGGTTTTCCGGCAGCGGCGCGGTGTGCTCGAAGGGCCCCGCCTCCCCGACGCCCGCCAGCGCCACCGGCGGCAATTTCGTCACATGGAAGCGATGCACGGCCACATCGGCCGCCGCCGGATGCCGGCGCTCGGAACTCTCGGACGCGGCGGTCAACGCCCGGCTGACGATCGAATGCCAGGTGCCGGGGCTGGGTTGCCGCTTGCCGTGATAGCCGCAGACGATCAACCGGTCCTCGGCACGCGTCATGCCGACATAGAGCAGCCGCCGGTATTCATCATCCGCCAGATCGCGTGCCCGGACCGAGGCCGCCTTCGAGACGCCATTGGCGACATCGCTGGTCGAGCGCCACAGATAGCCCTTGCCTTTCCATTGCGCGCTCGAGCTCTCGAACGGCATCAGCCGCGGCAGATGCTGGTCGCTGAACGGCGCCGAGCCGCCGTCGACCAGGAAGACCACCGGCGCCTCGAGACCCTTGGCGGCGTGCACGGTCATGACGCGGACCTCGTCGCGCGTCTGGTCCATCTCGCGCTTGATCTCGGGGCCGGAATTTTCCAGCGTCGACAGGAAGGACTCCAGCCCCGGCAGTCCGGTGCGTTCCTCAGCCAGGCAGAAGCTCAGGAATTCATCGAGGATGTCGCCAGCTTCGGGCCCGAGCCGCGCTGTCATTTTGCGGCGCAGCCCATCGCGCGCCAGCGCCGCGGCGTAGAATTCGAACACCGGCTTGAACGCGACCTCGGTTGCCCAGCCATCGAGCCGGCTAACGACAGCGGCGAGGGAAACATCTTCGGCCGCGTGATGCCTGAGCGAGGCAATCAGCGACTGGCCCTTCGGCCTTTGGCCGGCAAGCGTCAGCAAGGTCTCCTCGGAGACCTCGAAGATCGGGCTGCGCAGCACGGCAGCCAAGGAGAGATCGTCTTCCGGCTGGATGAGGAAATGCCCGAGCGCGATCAGGTCCTGCACGGCGATGTGGCCAGGCAGGCTCAGCCTGTCGGCGCCTGCCACCGGGATCTGCCGGTTCTTCAGGCTGCGCGACAGCGCATGGACGAAGCGGTCGCGCTTGCGCACCAGCACGAGGATGTCGCCGGCGGTCAGTTTCCGGCCCTTGCCCTCGATGATCTCGCCGTGCTTGAGCCAGTTCTGGATGGTCGAGGCGACATGCTCGGCGACGCGCACTGCCGGCGCGCTGGCATGGTTGACCGGCAAGGTCCAGTCGTCCGGTTCCTCGACCATTTCGGCGCCGACCGAAGGCCACACCTCGACATAACCCGGCGCGTCGTTGCGGATCGCCTTGTGGCTCAGCGGATCGGGATCGTGGCTGATGCCGCGCCGCACGCCCGGCTCGGCGAAGACGCGGTCGACCGCGGCCAGCACGTCGTCGCTCGACCGGAACGACCAGGTGAGCTTGAGATTGGCGAAGGCGGCTTCGGCGTCGCGCACGCGCCCGGCAAACAACTGCCGGCTTTCGGCAAAGGAATCGGGCGCCGCGCCCTGGAAGGAGTAGATCGACTGCTTCTCGTCGCCGACGGCAAACACCGTGCGCGTGACCGCCTCGCGCTGGCCGAGCCCGGCAAAGAATTCTTCCGTCAGCTTCTTCACCACCTCCCATTGGTCCGGGCTGGTGTCCTGTGCCTCGTCGAGCAGGATATGGTCGATGCCCTGGTCGAGCTTGAACTGCACCCATGGTCCGGCATCCGGGCGCGACAAAAGGTTCACGGTGCGGGTGATGAGATCGTTGAAATCGAGGAAGCCCCGTCCGCGCTTCAATTGCTCGTAGCGCGCGATCAGCCAGCCGGCGACGGTGAGCGCCGCCGCTGTCCCTTCGAGCATGCGGAACAGTGCCAGCCGGTCCGACACGTCGAGGATCGCCTTGGCCGCCGCCAGATAGCGTTCCGGCAGATCCGGCAGCCGGTCGACCAGCGCCTTCTTGAAGATCTTGGCCGGCTCATAGGGATCGCCATCAGCCTTCAGGAAGGCTTTTGCCAGCAGCCGCAGGCGTCGGATCGGGTCGGCGTCGGCGAAGGCGCCTCGCGCGTAGGGGATGACATTGTTCAGCACCTGCCGCGCGTCGGCGGCTTCGGCGGCCTGCGCGAATTCGGCGAACTGGCCGGGATCGAAGCCAGGCAGCGGCCATAGCGAAGCGGCGATGCCCTCGGCCGTCTGTCCCGGCCTGAAGCCGAACTCCGCGAACAACGGCCGGAAATCCCGATCCTTGCCGAGCTTGGCGATGAAGTCGCGCAGCTCGTCGCGCTTGCCGACGATTTCGCCAAGCAGCGTATCGAGCCCGAACTCGCCGCCGCGTTCCAGCACGGTGGCGAATGCTTCCGCCAGCCCTTCGACGCCGGCGCCCGCCCCCGAGATCATGTCGCGGCGGGCATCGGCGAACAGCGACGCCTCCATTTGCGGATCGAGCATCTCGAAATGCGCCGGGATGTTGGCTTCGAGCGGGAATTGGTGCAGCACGGATTCGCAGAAGGCATGGATGGTCTGGATCTTCAGCCCGCCCGGCGTCTCCAGCGCCTCGGCAAACAGGCGCCGCGCGCGCCGCATCATGTCGCGGTCGGCTCCGCGGCCGTCCAGCGCCGCGATCCTGACCGCCAGCTCCGCATCGGGCAGCGCCGTCCATTCCGAGAGCGTCGAGAACACGCGGTTCGACATGTTGGCGGCGGCCGCGCGCGTATAGGTCAGGCACAGGATCTTCGACGGATCGGTACCGTTGAGCAGCAGCCGGATGACGCGCTGCGCCAGGACATGCGTCTTGCCGGAGCCGGCATTGGCCGACACCCAGGCGGAATAGGCCGGATCCGAGGCGCGCGCCTGGCTGGCGGCGGTGTCGGAGGGGATCGGATATTTCATCCTTCCGCCTCGTCTTCGCTGGCGCCGCCGGCCGACCATTCCAGCACGCGCGCCAGATGATCGTAGTCGCCGTCGGCCTCGCCCTCGCGGAAGGGCAGGGCGCGCGACAGATAGTCGGTGGTCGGGTCGGCATAGTGGAAAAGCAGCCGCTCCAGCCGCGCCCAGGCTTCCTCGGACAGGTCGTTGGCTGTGCGGGGCTTGCGGTTGTATTCAAGGATCGATTCCTCGAACACCTCGCCATTCGGCTTCAGCCGCACGAAGGCAAGCTGCGAAGGCTCGCGGATGCCCAGGTCCCTGAATGCGCCACGCCTCAGCAGCGCGCCTTCCAGCGCAAGCTGCGGCGACAGCAGCGTGTGCGCCTGCGCCTTCGAGGGCGAGGAGCCGGTCTTGTAGTCGAGTATGTCGGCCATGCCGCCGGCCAGCAGGTCGACGCGGTCGGCATAGCCCGACAGGGTAACGCCGGTGCGGCCGACCACCGTCTTTTCGGCGCGCTCCTCGGCATAGCGCCGCTCGACAGCATCGGCGCGGCCATGCTCCCATTCGATGATGTTTTCGGCGAGCTTTTCGAAGCGCGGCCACCACACAGCCTCGATATCCGGCGGAAGCTTTGCCTCGGCAAAGCAGAGACGGCCGGCTTCGATGAGGCCCGCCAGCGCGTTCGGCGCCCTTGGATCCTCCACCCGCCGCGAGAACAGATGCAGGATCTCGTGGAACAAAGTGCCGCGTTCGGCCGCCCCCGGATCGCGGATCAAAGGCTCCAGCGGCATCAGGCCGAGGATGCGGCGCGCATAGACCGCGTAGGGGTCGCGGCGCAAGGTCTCGATCTCGGTGACCGAGAAATGCTGTGGGCGCAGGCTGAGCGGCGGCCTGGGGTGCGGGCGGGCGGCAAAATCCTTCTTCTCGCCGGCATCGAGAGCGCGCGCCCAGCCAAGCAGCGCGTCACCGCGCCGGCGAAGCGCCGCCGCCGGCTCCCTGTCGATGAAGGTCAGCATGCGCTGCAGCCAGCGCGACGGCACCGCCGGCGCATCGCCGGAGCGCGCCGAGCGCGTCAGCACCACTTCCGCCGCGCCCATCGCCATCTGGAAATCATGCGCGGCAAGGCCGATGCGCCGCTCCGGCGGCTCCAGGTCGATGCCGGTCTTCATCAGCCGCGACATGAAGCGGTCGCTTTCGGGCTTGCGCGGCCAAACCCCTTCGTTCAGCCCGCCGATGACCAGGGTGTCGACATTCTGCAAGCGGGCTTCCAGCGCGCCCCAGATGGCGACGTTGCGGTCGGTGCCTTGCGCGGGCTTCACCGTCTCCGGCGCGATCAGCGCTTCCATCACGTCGGGCCATTCCGAAGCGGCGAAGGTGAAGGGTGAGGACGCCGCCACCAGTCCGCGCAACAGCTCGGCGAGTTTTTCTCCGGCGTCGCCGGCATAGAGGTCGGCGAGGCTGCCGTCGGCCGCGCGGCCCAGATCCTCCAGCGCGACCACGCTTGCGCTGGTCAGCGTCGCGATGTCGACGTCCTTGTGGTCGCGCATCGCGGTGAGCGGCGGCAGCGCCTTGGTAAGGCGGCCAAGCATGCCGCGCGCCTGCTCGATGCCGCGCACGGTCAGGCGCGAAAACCAGAAGGGCTGTCTTGTGTCGCCGCTCAACTCCGAGAGCCGTGTGTCAAAAAGTTCGCCGAGCGATGCGACATCCGGCCGGCCCGTGCCGCCGCGCAGCGCCACCAGCTCGATCAGCTCGGCCGCCTTGCGCACGGCCTGGCGTTCGAGGCCGAGACCGAGCAGCGGATGCTTGAGCAAGGACAACAGGCTTACCGGATCGCCGGGCCGGAAGGCGGCGCTCAGCGCGAGCCTGAGCAGGCTTGCGGCCGGCGTGTTGATGAGCGGCGCGCCGCCGGAATCGTCGGCCACGACGCCGAAACGCAGAAGCTCGGCCGAAACCCGTCGCGCCAGCGCGCGGTCGCCGGTGACAAGCGCCGCGCGCTTGCCCGGTGCCTCGACGGCAAGTTTGAGCGCAATAGCGATAGCCGCCGCCTCGTCGCGTTCGTTCGCCGCTTCCACAAGCGTCACGCCTGCCAGCGCCTGTTCGATGTCATGGGCCGAAAAGCGCGGTCGCGTCTCGGTCCAGTATTCGGTGGTCTCGGCCGGCCGCAGCGCCTCGCCGACAAGCGCCGCGCGCAGCGCGAGCGGCGGCGGCGCGGCGACCACATCCTCGACGTCGCGGCGCGGAATGCCGATGCCGCCGATCAGCTTGGCGAGGCCGTATTGCGGATGACCGAGCGTTGCCGGACGCGCGCCGGGCGCCGTGATCGCCGCGAAGGAAGCGTCGTCCAGCTCGCGGTCGAGCCCGGGCAGGACGACGGCGCCGTTGGGCAGGCCGGCGATCACGCCAAGCAGTTCGGCGGTTGCGGGAATGGAGCCGGTCGAACCGGCGGCGATCACCGGTCCGGCCGGCGGATTGCGCTTCAGCCGCGCCGCCTCCAGCCGGATCAGCGCGCTGCGATGCGCGGCCGGATTGGAGCGGTTTCGTTCCTTGAGCAATTCCGGCCAGTTGTCGGTGACGATGCCGAGGAAATCGAGCGTCACCTGCCACCAGCCTGCAAGGTTGCCGGTGACCAGCGTCGCGAGCTTCGCCCAGTCCGTGCCTTCAGTCTCGATCTCGTCCATCAGCCGGGCGAGGTCGCGCGCCAGCCAGATGGCGTCGGCGGCCGAGGTCGGCACGACGAATTCCTCGTTGAACCGCTCCCTGACATGCGCCGGCAGGCTTTCCTTCCAGGCGCGCACCAGCGGCGCCAGCAACAGCAGCCGCTCCTGCGCCGCGATCGGCGGCGCGAGGTCTATCGCCGGCGCCGCCTCGGCGTCGAAGGCCGCCTCGTCCTCGTCGAATTCGCCGAGCGGCCGCACCGTCGGCAGGATGGCCGACCGCTTGCCGAGTGCCTCCACGAAGGCGCCGCGCAAGGCGCGTGCCGCGCGCCGCGTCGGCACATAGATGGTGGCGTCAGCCAGCGCCAGCGGCTCGCCGTCGAAACGGAAGCCGGGAATCAGCCGCCCGTCGAGCAACGCCTCCGCCAGCGTCGGCAGGAACGGCGCTCCGGGTGGGATGGAAAGGACGCGGCGCGCGCCGCTCATACCGCCTTCGCTAGGGCGCCGGCAACGGCCGCCTCGGCGGCGGGAATGGCGTCTGGCGTGCCGACGGTGATCCAGCGTCCATGCATCTTCATGCCGAACAGGCGCCCGGCGGCGATAGCCTTGTCGAAATAGACATTGAGCGAATGCGAGCCCGTGGGGGCATCCTTGAAGATACGCGGATGGATGATGGCAGCGCCGGCATAGATCAGGCCAGTCGGATCACCCTTCGAGCGCCGTAGAGCTCCATCGGTGGCAACCAGGAAATCGGTGCCGACGCAGTGCCCGGTCGCTGAGTCGAGATCGGTAAGCATCAGCAGAATATCCATTCTGGCGGCGTCCCATGCAAGGGCAAGGCGCTCGAGGCTGGGCTGGCCGCTGTCGATCCAGAAGGTGTCGGCGTTGATGATGTAGAAGGGCTCGCTGCCCAGAAGCGGAAGCGCCTTGACGATGCCGCCCGCCGATTCCAGCAGGGCCTCGCGCTCGTCGGAGATGACGATCTTCGGCGCCCGGCGTCCGGCGACATGGGCGACGATCTGCTCGGGCAGGTAGTGCACATTGACGACGGCCTTGGCGATGCCGGCGGCCTCCAGGCTGTCCAGCCCCCAGTCGAGCAAGGTCTTGCCGGCGATCTTCACCAGCGGCTTCGGCATCGTGTCGGTGATCGGCCGCATGCGCTTGCCGAGCCCGGCCGCCAGCACCATCGCCGTCGTCGGCTTCATGGGAGCCGTTCCTCGAGCAGGCCGTGGGCCATGTAGAATTCCTTCAGGCTGGCCAGCGCCGGATGCGCCAGCGCCCGTCTCAGATAGTCGCGGATGCGCGGCAGGTGTTTCAGATAGTAAGGCTTGCCGTCGCGTTTTTCGAGCCGCACGAAGATGCCGAGGATTTTTGAATTGCGCTGCGCCGCCATGATCGCGTAGGCCTCGGCGAAAGCGGCTTCGTCGAAGGCGCCGGCGGCGTGCCGCGCCGCGACATAGGCCGCGACCGTCCGCCGCTCGATCTCGGGCGAGACGGTGACGCGCGCGTCCATGGCCAAGGAGGCGACGTCATAGGCCGCCGGCCCGATCAGCGCGTCCTGGACGTCGACGATGCCGAGCCGGTCGAGGCCGGACCGCTCCGCTCGCCAGATGATGTTGGGCGAATGGAAATCCCGCAGCATCAGCGTGTATTCGCTGCCAGCGAGCCGGTCGAGCAGGGCGTTCCATACGTCGTGATAGCCTGCCCGCAAGGCGTCGTTTGCCGGTTCGCCTGTAATCCAGGGCACATACCAGTCGACCAGAAGATCGGCCTCGATCAGCATGGCGTCGCGATCGAAGGGTGGCACGTCGTGAGTCACGCCGGGCGCTGCTTCCACACGCTCCGGCCAGGCCTTGCCATGCATCATGGCCAGCAGCTCGGCTGCCGCTTCGTAGCGTTCGGCGATGGGCTGGCCGTCGCCGCTCAAAAAGCCTTCGGAACCGACATGTTCGAGGAGCAGAAAACCCTGGTCGAGGTCCTGGGCATGGATCACCGGCACGCTGACGCCGGCGGCGAGCAGCGCCTTGTCGATGGCGACGAAAGCGGCGACGGATTGCGCCGTATGGGCTATCACCGCGTAAGGCTTGCCGTTGCGCACGGGCGGGCCGAGCACCAGGCGCGGCGAGTTCATCAGCACGCACGGCGCCTCGCCGGGTAGCGAGACGATTTCATAGGATCGGGCAGAAGCGTCACCGACGAAATGGCGGCGGCTGGCCCCGCCCCATCCGGCGGATGCCAGGAAATCGCGCATGGCCAGCGATCGCGCCACGCGATCATAGGCCGGTCCCTGTCCGGACAATCGCGCCACGCGGCCCTCGGCACGTTCGGCAAGCTCGACCCAGAGCGCGTTTGCCGGCAGTCGGTCTCCCGCCCGTTCCGGCCACTCGATGAGCGCGGTACCCTGCGTCAGCGCATCGTCGAGGCCGAGCTCGTCGAGCTCGTCCGGCGCCGACAGCCGGTAGAGGTCAAAATGGTGGACGGGGACTCGCGTCTCGTAGCTTTGCACCAGCGTGAAGGTCGGGCTCGGCACCTCGAGATTGGCGTCGTCGGCCAGCGCCCGGATCAGCGCCCGGGCAAGCGTTGATTTGCCGGCGCCGAGATCGCCTTTGAGAGCGATCGCGTCACCGGCGCGCAATGCCATGGCCAGATCCTCGCCAAGCCTTGCCGTTGCCGCCTCGTCGGCGAGAAAACGCTCCAGCACCATCCCTGTCATATAGGTTGCGCTACTCGGCCGCGTCGCGGATGCCCGCGGGCGTATCCGGGATTCCGGATGGCTTGTCCGGGAAGGTGCAGATCACCGTGGTGCCCCTGTCCTGTCCGGTCTCGATGCGCACGCTTCCGCCATGCAGTTCGACGAAGCTCTTGACGATCGAGAGCCCCAGCCCGGCGCCGCGCCGCCGCCCGCCATTGGCGCGCGGCTCGAAGCGGCGGAAGACCGACTCCAGCACGTCCGGCGGCATGCCGGGGCCGTCATCATGCACCGAGAACTCGACGCCGTCGGCCAGCCGCCGGCAGGTAAGCCGGATCGTGCTTGCCTCCGGCGCGTAGTTCGCCGCGTTGCTGAGCAGGTTGTAGAGGATCTGGCGGATGCGGGTCTCGTCGCCGTGGAAGCTCGCCGGCGCCTCCGTCGCGTCGATCGCGAGCTGGATCCGGTGCTCGTCCAGCCGGTCGGCGACCAGTTCCGCCGCCGCGGCGATCGTCCGGTCGATGTTCATCTCGGAAATGTCGAGCTGCATGATGCCGGCGTCTACGGTCGCCAGGTCGAGAATGTCGTTGACGATGGTGAGCAGCACCGATGACGACGAGCCGACATACTCGACGTATTCGCGCTGCTTCGGCGTCAACGGCCCGGTGGCGGGCAGCGACAGCAACTCGGTGAAGCCGATGATGTTGGTCAGCGGCGAGCGCAGCTCATAGGACACGTGCTGCACGAATTCGTTCTTCAACTGGTCGGATTTCTCCAGCGCCTCGTTCCTGTCCTTCAGCGCCCGCTCGACATTGACGGTGTCGGTGACGTCGACGAAGGTGATCATCACCTGGCCGTTAGGCAGGTGGATCACCGCGTAGCTCAGCACGTTGCCGTTGACGAGCTCGATCTGGCCGCGGCGGTCGCGGCGCTCGTCGTCGAAGCCGGTGACCGCCGCGACGAAGCCGCCCCACGGGCTGTTCGCGGCGCGCTGGTTGCACAGGTCGCGGATCGCCGAGACGTGGACATTCGGCTTGACCGCTTCCGCCGTCAGCCCCCACAGCGCGACGAAGGCCGGATTGGACAGGCGCAGCCGCCCGTCCGGGCCGAACACGACCACGCCTTCGGCGAGGTTGTCCAGCGTCTCGCCCTGTACCCGCACGGCGGTCTGGTAGCGGCTTTCGAGATCCATCTTCTCGGTCAGGTTCTCGAACACCCAGGTGACGCCGCCCTTCGGCTGCGGGTTCGCCACCACGCGGATCGTCTTGCCGTCCGGCAGGTGCCACCAGTGCTCCTGCGATTCGACGGCGCGGTAGGCGCTCAGCAGGTTTTCCTTCCAGCGCCGCCATTCCGGCTGCTCGGCGATCCTGCCCTCGCTGCGCAGCCGGTCGAGCAGCAGCGTGTTGGAAGGCGCGCTGAGCAGGAAGCCTGAGTCGAGGCCCCACAGCTTCTGGAAGGCCTGGTTGAAGAAACGCAGCTTTTCCTCGGTGTCGAAGATCGCCACAGCGGTGTTCAGCTGGTCGAGCGTGTCGGCATGGCTGCGCACGGTCCGCTCATATTCAGCGCGGATCGCCTCCACGGCGCTGGTATCGCAGGCGAGCCCCGCCGAGCCGTCGGCGCCGGCGAAGTCGGTAACGGCGAACATGCGGCGGTCGCCCTCGATCACGGTGGAAAGCGTCTGTTCGAAGACCGGGCGCGTCTTGTGCTGCTCGGCGATTTGCTCGCGCGCCTGGCCGCCGAGGAACTCCTTGGCGTCCCGCACGGCAGCGGCGGGGCTTTCGGCCTCCACCGCCTCGGCATAAGCGCGGTTGACCCATTGCAACCGCCCGTCCGCCGCGCGCAGCCATGCCGGCATCTTCAGCGCATCGAGCAGCCCGACCATGGTGTCGTACTCGGCGCTGAGCCGCTGGTTCTCGATCTTCAGCCTGGCTTGGCTGCGCAGCGTCTCCGAGAGCGAGACGAATCGCACCAGGACATGCGCCGCGCTCTTGCGGCCATGCACTTCCAGCGGCACGCCAGCCTGCGTTTCGATGACGAGATCGAAGGCCTTCGCCTGTTCGCGCAACGCAGCCACCGCGTGTTCCAGCGCCGCCGCCGAGCGCGGCATCAGCCAACGGCCGAAGGCCAGGAAAGCCGACCTGTCGTCCGGCGCGCCGCTTTCCAAAGGCAGGCTGCCGATGAGCTCGGGTTTCTTGTTGTCCGTGGTCCAGACGATCAGGCGCTGGTCGCGCAGATTGAGCAGCGCCTCGGAACGCTGCAGCGCCGCGTTGACGTCCGCGATGCGGGTCCTGAGCTGGGCATTCTGCGCGGCGGTGCGCGCGCGCTCGCGGATCAGGAAGATGGCCGAGACAAGTGCGGCACCCATCACGCCGACGAACATGGCGAGCTGCATGACCTCGACGGTGCTGACCGGCGCCGCGGCTTTTCGCGCAAGGCTTGTGTCGGCGCGCGCGGCAAAGGCGAGCAGCGGGCTGGCAAGCGCCGAGGTGGCAAGAAGCAAGGCCGGCCGCAAGCCGGCGCGAAAACCGCCACCGTTCACCGCGCGGCCGGCTTCGTTCGAATCCTTACGGCCGCCGGAAACGGCCTTTCCCGCGCTTGGCGGGTAATCCCCCGGCATGTCTTGGTCCTCTTCGCCGCTTGAATGCAAGACCGCCCTGAATGCGTCCCCGGCCCAACATGTCCCCGGACCGCGAATCACAACAATAACGCCTGCCGGAATCGGCGTGAAGAATCATTGGCGCAAAAAATAAAGCCGGGCGGAAAGTCAACCACCCGGCTTCAATATCTGGTAGATAATTTCGCTTTGGTTAATAGCGGTAGTGTTCCGGCTTATACGGGCCCTGCGGCGTCACGCCGATATAGGCGGCCTGCTCGCCGGAGAGCTCGGTCAGCTTGGCGCCGAGCTTGTCGAGATGCAGCCGCGCCACCTTCTCGTCGAGATGCTTGGGCAGCACATAGACCTGGTTCTGGTACTGGCCGTGCTTGGTGAAAAGCTCGATCTGGGCCAGCACCTGGTTGGTGAACGAGGCCGACATAACGAAGCTCGGGTGCCCGGTGGCGTTGCCGAGGTTGAGCAGGCGTCCCTCCGACAGAAGGATCATCCGCTTGCCGTCCGGGAAGGTGATCAGGTCGACCTGCGGCTTGACGTTGGTCCATTTCAAATTGCGCAGCACCGCCACCTGAATCTCGTTGTCGAAGTGGCCGATATTGCCGACGATCACCATGTCCTTCATCGCCCGCATATGGTCGAGCGTGACGACATCCTTGTTGCCGGTGGTGGTGATGACGATGTCGGCGGTCGGGGCCGCATCCTCCAGCGTGACCACCTCGAAGCCGTCCATCGCCGCCTGCAGCGCGCAGATCGGGTCGACCTCGGTGACCTTGACGCGGGCGCCGGCGCCGCGCAGCGAGGCCGACGAGCCCTTGCCGACGTCGCCATAGCCGCACACCACCGCGACCTTGCCGGCCATCATGGTGTCGGTGCCGCGGCGGATGCCGTCGACCAGCGATTCCTTGCAGCCATATTTGTTGTCGAACTTCGACTTGGTGACGGAGTCGTTGACGTTGATGGCCGGGAAGGGCAGCAGGCCCTTCTTCTGCAACTGGTAGAGACGGTTGACGCCGGTGGTGGTCTCCTCGGTGACGCCGCGGATCGCTTCGCGCTGCTTGGTGAAGAAGCCGGGCGAGGCCTTCAGGCGCTTCTTGATCTGGGCGAACAGGATCTCTTCCTCCTCGCTGCCGGGATTGGACAGCACGTCCTCGCCGGCCTCGGCGCGCGCGCCGAGCAGGATGTACATGGTGGCGTCGCCACCATCGTCGAGGATCATGTTTGAGGTGCCGCCATCGGTCCACTGGAAGATGCGGTCGGTGTAGTCCCAATAGTCCTGGAGCGACTCGCCCTTGATGGCGAACACCGGAATGCCGGCTTCGGCGATCGCCGCCGCCGCATGGTCCTGCGTCGAGAAGATGTTGCAGGAGGCCCAGCGGATATCGGCGCCCAGCGCCTTCAGCGTCTCGATCAGCACCGCCGTCTGGATGGTCATGTGCAGCGAGCCGGTGATGCGCGCGCCCTTGAGCGGCTGCTTGGCGCCGAACTCCTCGCGGCAGGCCATCAGGCCCGGCATTTCGGTTTCGGCGATCTCGATCTCCTTGCGGCCCCAGCCGGCAAGCGAGATGTCGGCGACCACATAGTCCTTGCTACCCGTCATGGCAGTGCTCCGGTGTGATTTTTTCTCAAAGGCGCGCCGGCGCCGGGAGGCGCATGGAAGGGCGCGGTTGCCGGCCTGACTAGCAGATCGGTCGTCATCCGACAATGGGACATAAAGAAATCTTTATGCGCGCATGTCTTGGACGCGCAGAATGTGAGGCCGGGGACTAGATTTCCTCGCCGAAGCGCGAGGCGACCAGCTGCTCCAGCGCGTCCATGGCCGGCACGGCTTCCGGGCCGCTGGCGATCACGCGGATCGAATAGCCCGGGCTCGCCGCCAGCATCATCAGGCCCATGATCGAGGTGCCGCCGACCTTCACGCCGTCCTTCTCGACATGGATGGTGGCATTGAAGCCGCTGGCGACCTGGACGAACTTGGCCGACGCCCGCGCATGCAGGCCGCGCTGATTGATGATCGGGAACTCCCGCACAACCTCGTCCGTCTGCGGCGCCGATGCGTTCATTTGCTGCTCAGGAGCTGGCTGGCGACGTTGATGTATTTGCGGCCCGCGGCCTGCGCCTCGTCGAGCGCGGCGGCCATATTGTCGCCCTTGCGAATCGAGGAGAGCTTGATCAGCATCGGCAGGTTCATGCCGGCGATCACCTCGGTGCGGCCGGATTCCATCACCGAGATGGCGAGGTTGGACGGCGTGCCGCCGAACATGTCGGTGAGCACAATGACGCCGGCGCCGGTATCGACGCGCGCCACCGCATCGACAATGTCGGCCCGGCGCTGCTCCATGTCGTCGTCGGCGCCGATAGCCACGGTTTCGAAATTGTCTTGCGGCCCGACGACATGTTCTACGGCATGCCGGAACTCGGTGGCGAGTTGACCGTGCGTCACGAGCACGAGTCCGATCATTCTCTGGTGGCTCCCGTCATCGCCGCTTCACAGGCGTTTATTATGTTCGCCAGCCATTCCAGGCGGCGGGAGCGCTATCTTGTCGACGCGCGGCCGGTTGACAAGCCCAAAATTGCGGCGGCTTGGGCCATTTTGACGCATCGCAACAAAAAACCCGGGCCGGATCATGAAAAAGGCTGGATCGACAGCCGCGCCATCACCGCCGGCAGGGCGGAGGCTGCGTTGCGCTCGGCAAGATCGATGCGCGGCACAGGACAGCCCGCGACCGGCTCGCTGAGATCTTCCTGGAAACGGGCCATTTCTTCCTTCGGCACAAGCCGGATATGCAGGTCGATGACGCCGCCCGGCTCGAACGGCAATGGGCATGGAATGAAGCCTGGCACCTCGGCGAGGCCAGCGATGGTGGCCGGCGCGCGGCAGACCAGCCGCCCGCCATGCGCCGCGGCAAGCAGCCTGTCGTCGCTGATCAGACACGAAAACAGTCCGCGCGCCCGGCAATGGTCGATGAGCGTCAGCGCCAGTGTCGTCTTGCCGGCGCCCGACGGCCCCGTGATGAGGACGCCGCGATCGGCGATGAGGATCGCCGTTCCATGGATGTTTTCAGGCTTCACGGCAGGGTCGGACATGCCGGTCAGATCAGCCTTCCGCCGGCAGCGTCACCACGAAGCGCGCGCCCTTGATCTCACCGGGCTTGGTGCCGGGGATGTTCTCGGCCGTCAGCGTGCCGCCATGCGCCTCGACGATCTGGCGGCTGATCGACAGCCCGAGGCCGGAGTTCTGGCCGAATGCCTCGCCGGCCGGCCGGTCGGTGTAGAAGCGCTCGAAGATGCGGTCGATGTTCTCTGCCCGGATACCCGGGCCGTTGTCGTCGACGGTGACGATGTTGAACTTGCCCGCGCGCGCCAGTGAGATCGTTATGTGGCCGTGCTCGTCGGGCACGAAGGATCGCGCGTTCTCGATCAGGTTGGTGATGACCTGGCCGATCCTCAGATCATGGCCGACAACGAAATAGCCCTTGGCGCCGGCCGGCAGCTTGGCGACCTTGAGATCGATCTCGACGGCCTTCTTGTTGCGCGTGGTCTCGCGCGAGACCGCGACCAGATCGGTGATGAACTTCTTCAGGTCAACGGTTCCGGCGTCCTCACGCGCGAGTTCCGCGTCGAGACGGGAGGCGTCGGAGATGTCGGTGATCAGCCGGTCGAGCCGCTTCACGTCGTGCTGGATGATCTCCATCAGACGCGCGCGAGACGTGTCGTTCTTCGCCAAGGGCAGCGTCTCGACGGCGCTGCGTAGCGAAGTCAGCGGGTTCTTCAGTTCGTGCGAGACGTCGGCGGCAAAGCTTTCGATCGCCTCGATTCGCGCGTAAAGCGCATTGGTCATGTCGCGCACGGCGATGGACAAATTGCCGATCTCGTCCTGCCGGTCGGAAAAGTCCGGAATTTCCTCGCGGTTCTTGACGCCGCGCCGCACCCTGACGGCCGCGGCGGAAAGCCGCCGCAGCGGATTGGCGATGGTGGACGCCAGAAGCATCGACAGGATCGCGGTGACCAGCGCCGCGACGCCGAACACGCGCAGGATCGCCTTGCGCTCCGCCGCGACGATCTTGTCGATGTCGCCGCCCTCGGTGGACAGCATCAGCACACCCAGCACGGCGCGAAAACGCTGGATCGGCACCGCGACGGAGACGATCTGCTCGCCCTGCTCGCTCACCCGCACGATGGTCGAAGGGCTGCCGGTCAGCGCCTTGACCACCTCCGGGAAGGCCGCGCCATTGCCGCCGGGCTGCTCGTGATAGACGGGCAGGTCCTTGTTGCGGAAGAAGTCGAAGATGAACTTCTCGACCCGCTCCACGACGCCGGGCTGTTCGTCGTCGACGGGCGGCAGGTCGTAACGCAGGATCTGGCCGCGCGAATAGAGATGCCGGGAATCGAGCAGCAGGTTCGCGTCGCGGTCATAGATACGGGCGCGGGTGCGCGTAGGCGAAATCAGTCGTCTCAGCACCGGCGCGACGCGCTCGGGGTTGATCGGGAAGTCCAGATTGTCGAGCTGGTCCGAGCCGGGCCCCAGGCTCTCGCCGGCCTGCAGTTCGAGCAGCTTTTCCGGGTCGATGCTGATCGAATCGGTTTCCACGGTCGCTGAAGCCGCGATCGCGCCGGCGATGATTTCGCCCTGCGTCATCAGGCTCTCGACGCGGGCGTCGATCAGACCGTCGCGGAAGGTGTTGAGGTAGAGGATGCCGGTCACCAGCACGGCAAGGCCGGCCAGGTTGAGGAACAGAATGCGCCGCGTCAGGCTGGAGAAGATGTGATGGCCGAGAAACCGGCGCATCGGCACCGTGATTTTCGACACGAAGGCGGGCACGATCCGCGACTGGCGCCTTGCCGCGCCCGCCCGTCTGCCTCGCTCTACTTCCACTGCCATCGAATAGCAGGCCCTGTTTGGTGAATGGTGAATAGTGAATGGGGAATGGAAAGATGGGCGCTTGAGGCAGTCACAGAGCGACCCTGTCGAACCATTCACTATTCACCATTGACCATTTACTGTCTCACGCTTCGCGGAACCGGTACCCGACTCCGTAAAGGGTTTCGATCATCTCGAAGTCGTCGTCGACGGCCTTGAACTTCTTGCGCAGCCGCTTGATGTGGCTGTCGATGGTGCGGTCGTCGACATAGACCTGCTCATCATAGGCCGAATCCATCAGCGCATCACGGCTTTTCACCACGCCGGGGCGCTGCGCCAGCGAATGCAGGATGAGGAATTCCGTCACCGTCAGCGTCACCGGCTCGCCCTTCCAGGTGCAGGTATGGCGTTCCTGGTCCATCACCAGCTGGCCGCGTTCGAGCGAGCGGGCCTGCTGGGCGGGCGCCTTGGCCGCCGCCTCGCGGGCGCTGGTCCGGCGCAGCACCGCGCGCACGCGCTCGACCAGCAGCCGCTGCGAGAACGGTTTGCGGATGAAGTCGTCGGCGCCCATCTTGAGGCCGAACAATTCGTCGATCTCGTCGTCCTTCGACGTCAGGAAGATGACCGGCAGGTCCGACTTCTGGCGCATGCGGCGCAACAGCTCCATGCCGTCCATGCGCGGCATCTTGATGTCGAGGATGGCGAGGTTCGGCGGCCGCGCCGCCAGGCCTTCCAGCGCCGACGCGCCGTCGGTGTAGGTTTCGACCCGGTAGCCCTCGGACTCGAGCGCGATCGACACCGAGGTCAGAATGTTGCGGTCGTCGTCGACAAGCGCGATTGTTGCCATTTCAAGCGGCTCCCTCATGAGCTGTCCCTTCTGTCGTCGAGAAGGGGCTTTTGCAGGACAAATTGGGTACAAAATGTGGCACGGGCCCTGTTCGAAGTCACGGGCGGCCTGCCGCTACACACCATCGCACCTATAACGGGATTGGACGATTGAAGTCTGCCAATCCTTTGGGCAATCTCCGTTTTTTTTGCACATCTAAACGATTTAAACAACTTTCAAATTTTTTAAATCGATTAATGATTTGATATCATTTGGCTTTTCTGGTTCTGAACCTGGCAGCCCCGGCGCGGGCTGCGGGAAATCCCCCGTCACATGCGGCCAAATCCAGAGAGGAAATTTGATGTCGGAAGCCGGCAAACGCAACCCCGACTGCGCTATTGACGCGATCGGCCTGAAGACCACGGGCATGGTGCGCTACAATTTTGGCGCGGCCGAACTCTACGAGGAAGCGATCCGGCGGGGCGAGGCGAGGCTGACCGCCCAAGGCGCGCTGGTTGCCGAGACCGGCCAGCACACCGGGCGTTCGCCGAAGGACAAATTCGTCGTCCGCGACGAGGCGACCGAACCGCATGTCTGGTGGGACAACAACAAGGCGATCTCGCCGGGTGAGTTCGAGGCGCTGCTTGCCGATTTCCGCGCTCATGCGGCGGACAAGGATCTCTATGTCCAGGACCTGGTTGGCGGCGCCGACGCCGACCTCAAGCTGCCGACCCGGGTCATCACCGAATACGCCTGGCACTCGCTTTTCATCCGCAACCTGCTGATCCGCCCGCAAGCCGCCGAACTCGATCGCTTCCTTCCCGATATGACGATCATCGACCTGCCGTCCTTCCGCGCCGATCCGGCGCGCCACGGCACCCGCACCGAAACGGTGATCGCGGTCGACCTGATCCGGAAGATCGTGCTGATCGGCGGCACATCCTATGCCGGCGAGATGAAGAAGTCGGTGTTCACCATGCTGAACTACCTGCTGCCGGAAAAGAGCGTGATGCCCATGCACTGCTCCGCCAATGAAGGCCCGGCCGGCGACGCGGCGGTGTTCTTCGGCCTGTCCGGAACCGGCAAGACGACGCTGTCCGCGGATCCGTCGCGCACGCTGATCGGCGACGACGAGCACGGCTGGGGTCCGCACGGCATCTTCAATTTCGAGGGCGGCTGCTACGCCAAGACGATCAGGCTGTCTGCCGAGGCCGAGCCGGAGATCTTCGCCACCACGCAGCGCTTCGGCACGGTGCTGGAGAATGTCGTCCTCGATGCCGGCCGCGTGCCGGATTTCAACGACGGCAGCCTCACCGAGAACACGCGCTGCGCCTATCCGCTGGACTTCATCCCCAACGCCTCGAAGACCGGCCGCGCCGGCCATCCGAAGAACATCATCATGCTGACCGCCGATGCTTTCGGCGTGATGCCGCCGATCGCGAAATTGACCCCGGCGCAGGCGATGTATCACTTCCTTTCCGGTTACACCGCCAAGGTCGCCGGCACGGAAAAGGGCGTCACCGAGCCGGAAGCGACCTTCTCGACCTGCTTCGGTGCACCCTTCATGCCGCGTCATCCCTCGGAATACGGCAATTTGCTGCGCGAGCTGATCGCCGAGCACAAGGTCGATTGCTGGCTGGTCAACACCGGCTGGACCGGCGGCGCCTACGGCACCGGCCGCCGCATGCCGATCAAGGTGACGCGCGCTCTTCTGGGCGCCGCGCTCGACGGTTCCTTGAAGTCGGCCGAGTTCCGCACCGACGCCAATTTCGGCTTCGCGGTGCCGGTGGCGGTTCCGGGCGTCGACGGCGCCATCCTCGACCCGCGCTCGACCTGGACGGACAAGGCCGGCTACGACCGCCAGGCCTCGAAGCTGGTCAACATGTTCGCGACCAATTTCGAGAAGTTCGAACGCCATGTCGACGCGACCATCCTCGGTGCCGCGCCGCGACTGCAGGAAGCGGCGGAATAGCCGCCGCCTCGGTGGCCTTGCTTTCCGGGCCCGGTTCACGCCGGGCCTTTTCTTTTTGCGACCATCGCGGCATGAGTGCATGCATGGCGAGCGACGATGACATCATCATAAGCGGCGAAGCGGTTATCCACCCGGGCGACCTGCACGAGGATTTCATCCGATCCTCCGGTCCCGGCGGCCAGAACGTCAACAAGGTGGCCACTGCGGTGCAGCTGCGCTTCGACGCGGCGAACGCTTCGGGGCTTAGCGAGCGGGTCCGCGCCCGCGCGATCAAGCTTGCCGGCCAGCGCGCCACCAAGGACGGCGTCATCGTCATTGAGGCCGGCCGGTTCCGCACGCAGGAGCAGAACCGCGCCGATGCGCGGGCGCGCCTGACCGCGCTGGTCGCCAAGGCGGCCGAGCCGCCACCGCCGCCGCGCAAGAAGACCAGGCCGTCCAAAGGCGCCGTGGAGCGCCGCCTCAAGAGCAAGGCGGGCCGGTCGACGGTGAAGAAGCTGCGCGGTCGGGTCGACAGCGACTGAGAAGCGAGCGGCCGTTTTCGGGTCGCGGAACTGTTCCTTCAGTGGCATGCTCTCGGGCCAATTGATCGGATCGATCCATGCTCGTTCTGCCGAAAGGCGTCCGCCATATGCCGGGCTACATAGACCGCCCCGCGCAGGAAACGCTGGTCGAGGAGATTAGGCGCGTCGTGCAGGCAGCACCCCTCTACGTGCCCGCCATGCCGCGCACCGGCAAGGAGATGAGCGTGCGCATGACCAATTGCGGCGCGCTCGGCTGGGTGACCGACAAGGAGCGCGGCTATCGCTATCAGCCGACGCATCCGGTGACGGGCGAGCCTTGGCCGCCGATCCCCGAAGCCTTGCTGAAACTGTGGCGCAAGGTTGCGGCCTACCCGCACTCGCCCGAAGCCTGCCTGATCAATTTCTATGCGGCCGATGCCAAAATGGGCCTGCACCAGGACCGCGACGAGCAGGATTTTGACGCGCCCGTTGTGTCGGTCTCGCTGGGCGACGACTGCCTGTTCCGGGTCGGCCAGAACACACGCGAGGGCGGCACCAAATCGTTCAGGCTGAAGAGCGGCGACGTCGTCGTGCTCGGCGGCGAGGGGCGCCTCGCCTTCCATGGCGTCGACCGCATCTATCCCGCGACATCGGCCCTGTTGAAGAATGGCGGTCGCATCAATCTGACGCTGCGGCGGGTGACGGTGCCGACGGAGCCTGTTCAGCCTGCCGGTGGCCGATCGGGCCTTACATAGTCGTTGCGCAGATAGATACGCAGGCGTCCTCGTTCGAAGAGTACGCGATAGCCGGCCAGGAAGCGATCGAAGCCGAAATGCTCGATCAACTGGTGTGTCCAGGGGCCGTCATCCTTCTTGAAGATGATGAGATCCGGACGGAGGCGCTCGAACGCCTGGCGCTTGTCTTCGGCGTAGCGCGTCATGATCGCCTGGTAACGCGCCGCGCTGGCAGTGTCGCCGCTGCGCGTGGCTTGCAGGTAGAGCGTCGTTGCATCCTGCCCAACCCAGTCATTGGCTCCGGCTGAAACATATCGCCCGCCGATCATGCGGCTCAGCGGATGTGCCGTATCCAGATCCGAACTGATGGTGGCGACGGTAGGTTCAAAAACAGCCGCGCGAATGGTGTTCACCAATGCGCTGTCCGGCTTTTGCGTGACCCAGTTCAAGACAAACGCGGTCATGATCGCAAGCGACAGCAGTGCCGGCGGCGGATACGCCAGATAGGAGAGCAGTCCCGCCGATTGGCGTTTCATCCGTGGCAGGGCGAGCAGGCAGAGATTGGCCACGACAGCCAGGGAAAGCGCGGGATAAGCGTGATAGGGCCAGCCCTTGGCTTGATAGAAGAGCGGCAGCAGGGCCGCCGCCGATGCAGCCAGCGTTACGGCGGCCAGTTCAGGGAACCGGCCGACCGGCCAGGACCACAATGCGAGGAACCCCAGGAAAAGCCACGCGCAGCCGTAATAGGCCATGACATGCGCGGAGACGCTGCTTTTCGCGTAAAGCTCCACCAGCAGCGGGTAAACGTCGCGCAGGAATTCCGGATAGACCAGGAGGACTGCGACCAGGTAGGCGACGCAAATGCCGCCGATGACCCAGTGCTCCAGCGCGAAGATCGGCTTCAGGCTGCGCCGATGCGCCGCGACGATCAGGGCCGAAGCCAGCACCATCACCGCATAGTAAGGCTTGACCAGCAGCAGGACGCTTCCGCAAAGTCCGGCAAAAGCCGCGATGGCGGCGCCCGGCTTGGCCTCGGCGTCCTTACGCGCCCGCCAGGCGTGAAGCGCCAGCAAAGGCATGAAAAGCGCGACGCCAAGGTGCTCGCGCTGGCTGAAGACATTGCCGGGGAAGATCACCAGCACTGCGTAGAAGGCCGGGCCGAGAGCGGACAGGCTGGCCCTCTCGGGAAATCCCGCCCGTCTGACGATCGCGCCGGAAAACCAGACGCCGATCAATGCAATGAGGTAAGTCCAGGCCTGGATAAGGATCTCGGGCGCCAGGCCGAGACTCTTCGCCATGGCTACCGGCGGCAGATAGAGCCATACGCTGAAGGGAGGATTGACCTCGCGCACCTGCGTATAGAGCCGCTCGCCCGAAAGCACCCGCTCGCAGATGATGATCAGCCAACTCGTGTCGGGGATCGTTCCCCAGCGCACCTGCCATAGGACAGCGATGGCCAGGAGAATGACAAAAGTGGCGACAGACCCGACATGGTGCGTTCGCGCGGAGGGGAGGGAGACCCCCGCCATGGCATCGTCCGGTGTTGCAGTCGCGACCTGTTCCGACATGCTCATGGACTGGCCGCCACGAAAACGAATTTTCGAAGCAACACGAAATTCAGCGCCGGCACCAAGACGCAGGACAGCACCACCGGTACCGAGGGCGAAAGCCCGGCAACATCGGTGAGCACCGCGGCGAGCGCCAGCGAGAGCAGGAACCCGGTGGCGGTGGCCACGGCGAAGCGCGGGATCTCGAAGCCGACCGCGCCATCCGACATGAATGTCACGAAACGATGCCCGCAATAGGAAAACACCGCGCCGGCGCCATAGCCCGCCATCGAGGCAATCGTCACCGACGTGCCGAGGCCGTGTCGGTCCGAAAGCGCCAGCGTGAGCACCGCATAGATCAATGTCGACAGGCCGCCGATCGCAGCGAACCTCAGAATGCGCGCGGACTCCGAGCGGCCCATGGCCCAGGCGATGAACCAACGAGCCTCGACGGGCATATCGTCGGCCCTGTCAAGGATCGCTTCTGGGTCGGTCGCTGGTTGCCGCACGGTCAGCCGAACCGGCGTTCGAGCGACGCGGGCTGCCTGCCCGTCGTTGTCTCGGAGCGGCTCATCGCGGCGATCGCTTCCTCGAAACCGGTCAGCCGCTCGACCACATAGAGCGGCCGACGTTTCACCTCCGCGTGGATGCCTCCGACGTAGAGGCCGATCACGCCGGTCATGAACAGGTTGATGCCCGACAGGAAGGAGATGATGACCACCGTCGACGTCCAGCCGTGGACGGTGCCGCTGACGAACAGCCAGGAGAACAAGGCGTAGCAGCCGAGCAAGGCAGCGGCGCCGGAAACGGCGATGCCGGCCCACAAGGCCAGCCGCAGCGGCTTGTCGGAGAAGCTGATGATGCCGTGCACCGCCAGCCGCACCATCTTCCAGAACGGGTATTTGGTTTCGCCGGCCGCCCGCACCGGCCGCTCGAACGCCACCTCGGCCTGCCTGAAGCCCATCCAGCCGAACATGCCGCGCACGAAACGGTCCCGCTCCGGCATGCGCTTGAAGGTTTCCAACGCCTTGCGCCCGACAAGGCGGAAGTCGCCGACGTCGCGCGGGATGGTGACGGAGGTCATCTGCTCCAGCACGCGGTAGAACAGGCTGGCAGTCATCCGTTTGAGCAGCGTCTCGCCCTCGCGCTTGATGCGGCGGGCATAGACGATCTCGTAGCCCTCCTTCCATTTGGCGATAAGATCCAGCACCACTTCAGGCGGATCCTGGAGGTCGGCGTCCATGACGATGACGGCGTCGCCCGCGGCCGCGTCCATGCCGGCGGTGATCGCGATCTGGTGGCCGAAATTGCGTGACAGCTCGATCAGTTTGAAGCGTGCTTCCTCGGCGGCCATGCCGCGCAGGAAGATGACGCTGGTGTCCCGGCTGCCGTCGTCGACGAAAATGGCTTCGGCGCTCGCGTCCAGCGTATCGAGCAGGCTTGTGACCCGGCGCACCAGCAGCGGCAGCACCGCCTCTTCGTTGAAGATCGGAATGACCAGAGAATAGACCGGGGCCTTGCGGCTCTCGGCATTGCCCGCATTGATCACCGGTGCCTCCCGAACACCCGCTGGAGTTGAGGGTGAAAGCTAATGGGATTTGCCTAAGGTGCCGTTAACTTATGGGAACCCAGCGGACGGCGACGCCGCCTTGCCCGAGGGCGAGGGGCCGGCTGACGCCGGCGGCAACGCGATCTTAAGGGCGCGGGGCTAAACAGGCTGCATGACCGAGGTCGCCATGCAGCCAAGCCGGATCAGGTCGCGAAGCCTCTTTGACGTGGCCATCGTCACCGTGATGGCGATTGTCGCTTTCTGCATGGCCGACTTCTACCTGCGCAAATTGTGGACCATTGGCCCGGATGGCCTGTCGGCGCTCTCGAAGACGCTGCCTTACTGGGATTTCAGCAATCTCTGGGCCGGTGGCCGAATGGCGCTCGACGGCCATGTCGACGCGCTGTTCGACGTCGACGCCTACCGCGCGGCGCTCCGTGGCATGTTCGGGCCAGGTTTCCCAAACCAGGAATGGAGCTATCCGCCGAGCATCCTGCTGATTGGCGCGCCGCTCGCGGCCCTGCCGATATTTCCCGCCTATCTGGTGTGGACCTTTGGCACCGTTGTGTGTCTGTGGTTGGCGGTCCGGCCCCTGAAGCTGGGAGGAGCCGCCGAACTGGCGATTGTCTTGAGCCCCGCCGTCATCTGGGACGCGGTTTTCGGCCAGAACGGCGCGCTGACGACCGCCTTGCTGATCGGCGGCCTCGCGGCGGCGCCAAGGCGCCCGGTGTTGGCGGGGATCCTGTTCGGCCTGCTGACGATCAAGCCGCATCTTGGCATCCTCGTCCCGTTCTGCCTGCTCGCCGGCGGCAATTGGCGAGCCATCGCCGCGGCCGCTGTGACAACGGCGCTTGTGGCCGTGGCCACGGGCCTTTTTTTCGGCTTCGATGTCTGGTCGCTGTTTTACACGCAAACCCGGCCGCTGATGACCGAGATCATGGAAGCACCCTTCCCCCAGCACTACCACGCCAATGCCATAACCGTTTTCTTCACGGCACGGGCGCTCGGCCTCGGTGTCCCGGCAGCTTATGGCCTGCAGGCGATTGCCACGATCGTCGCCATCGGCGCCGTCGTCTGGCTTTGGCGGCCGGGCCGGCAAGTGGAGCATGGTGAAAGGGTCGTGCTCACCGCGGTGCTTGCGATCCTCGCCACACCCTATGGCTATACCTACGACACGATCGCCGTGGCGGTGGCAGTTGCCCTGCTCTGGACGATGGTTTCGAGGCCACCCCGTCTCGTCCTCGCGATCTGCTGGCTCTACGCGTTCGTCGCGCATATCCTCAACAATGCCGGTTTCCACATCGGCGTGCTCGTGCCGTCGTTTCTTGCCGGCTGGATGTTTTTCTCGATATGGGCGCGAAGCCGTGGAACGCGGCCGCGCCGGGAACCGTCAGCGGCGTAGTCGATTGGGGCGCCTCATCGGGCGGCTTCCCGGGCCGATCATAGCTTCCTCAGCGCCACTTCCTCGATCAAATGGTTGGCGCCTTTGCGCAGGATGAGATCGGCCCGCGCCCTGGTCGGCAGGATGTTCTCACGCAGGTTCTTCAGGTTGATGTTGGCCCACAGCCCCTCGGCGATGGCGCGCGCGGCGTCCTCGGAAAGCTGCGAATAGCGGTGGAAGAAGGAGTCCGGATTGCGGAAGGCGGTCTCGCGCAGCCGCATGAAGCGCTGGATGTACCACTGGTGGATCAGCTTCTCGTCGGCATCGATATAGATGGCGAAATCGAAGAAGTCGGACAGGAACGGCACGATCTTGCCGTCCTTCGGCAGCTTGCCCGGCTGCAGCACGTTGATGCCCTCGAAGATCAGGATGTCGGGACGGTCGATGGTCACGAACTCGCCCGGAATGACGTCATAGGTCAGGTGCGAATAGACCGGCGCGCTGACGCTGCTTTGCGCCGACTTGATGCCGGACAGGAATCTCAGCAGCGCGCCGACATCGTAGCTCTCGGGAAACCCCTTGCGCTCCATGAGGTTCTCGCGGCGCAGGATCTCGTTGGGCAACAGGAAGCCGTCGGTGGTGATGAGATCGACCTTCGGGCTCGACGGCCAGCGCGCCAGAAGCTCTTTCAGCACGCGCGCCGTGGTCGATTTGCCGACCGCGACCGAGCCGGCGATGCCGATGATGAAGGGTGTCTTGACGACGTCCTGCGCGTTGAAAAAGGCCCGGCGCTGCTTGAACAATAATTGGCTTGCTTCGACATGGGCCGACAGCAGCCGCGACAGCGATAGATAGATGCGCTTGACCTCTTCGAGGTCGACCGGGTCGTTGAGCGAGCGCAGCCGATCGATCTCGTCCCCGGTCAGCGTCAGCGGCGTATCGGCGCGGAACTGCGACCATTGCTCGGCGGAGAAGAAACGATAAGGGGAGTATTTCTCGGTCGGAGCAAGCTGATCCATCGAGTTTCCTGCCCTCCTCGCCGTCAGCCCGGGTCACCAGCCCCGGGGCCGGGACGCCTTTTCGGCAACCCCCGAGCGGCCGGTACGGCCCTCGAGTTCCTTCAGCACGTCGTCCAACGGAACACCCGCGATGCCGAGCACGACAAGCCAATGATATATAAGATCGGCGCTTTCCGAAACGAGGGCCTGCTTGTCGCCGCGGACGGCGGCGATAACGGCTTCCACAGCCTCCTCGCCGAGCTTCTGCGCCGCCTTGTTCATGCCCTTGGCGAACAGTTTCGCCGTCCACGAGTCCGGGTCGCCGGAATGGGCGCGCTGGTGGATGATCGTTTCCAGATCGGCGAGCGAAAATTGAGCCATGTCGGTCATCTATCTGCTTGTTTAAGCATGATCTTTTCCGAAAACCGGTCCCCACCTTCCGGGATCATGCTTTAAGCCCGATGGGTGGCCGAGTCCAGCCGCATCGGCAGGCCGGCCTTGGCCATGTATGTCTTGGCCTCGGCGATCGAGTAGGTGCCGAAGTGGAAGATCGAGGCGGCAAGCACGGCACCAGCATGGCCGTCGCGGATGCCCTCGACCAGGTGATCGAGCGTTCCGACGCCACCGGAAGCGATGACCGGCGCGCGCACCGCGTCGGCGACGGCGCGGGTCAGCGCGATGTCGTAGCCGGCCTTCGTGCCGTCGCGGTCCATCGAGGTAAGCAGGATCTCGCCGGCACCGCGATCGACCATGCGTGCGGCGAAGTCGACCGCGTCGATGCCCGTCTTCTCGCGACCGCCATGGGTGAAGATCTCCCAGCGGTCGGCCTCGCCGGCGGCAGACACCTTCTTGGCGTCGATGGCCACGACAATGCACTGGTTGCCGAACTTGTCGGCGGCTTCCGTCACGAAATCCGGGTTCTTCACCGCCGCCGTGTTGATCGACACCTTGTCGGCGCCGGCCAGAAGCAGCTTGCGGATGTCGGCCACCTGGCGCACGCCGCCGCCGACGGTGAGCGGCATGAAGCATTGCTCGGCCGTGCGGGCGACCACGTCGAAGATCGTCTCGCGATTGTCCGACGAGGCGGTGATGTCGAGGAAGCAGAGCTCGTCGGCGCCCGCGGCATCATAAGCCTTGGCGGCTTCGACCGGATCGCCGGCGTCGATGAGGTCGACGAAATTGACGCCCTTGACCACGCGGCCGTTCTTGACGTCCAGGCAAGGTATGACGCGGGCTTTCAGCATCACTTGCCTTCCAGGGTGGACAGCAGGTCGACCACAAGCTCGCCGACCAGCGGCGGCACGTCGCCCTTGGGGTCGAAGGCCGGATCATAGGCGGAAATGGTGAGCCCGGCGATGGTGAGCGGGCCGGCGAGGCCGCACATGGCGGTGCGTACCTGCTCCGGCGCCGGGCCGCCGGGCGTGGTGTAGCGGTTGGCCTGCAGCTTCTCGGGATCGTGCACGTCGAGATCGACATGCATGTGGACCTGGCGTGCGCCGTCCGCTTTCAGTCTCTGCGCCGCGCTCTTCCAGTCCGGGCACTCGGACCGGATGATCGGCAGCTTTTCCAGCAGTTCCTTCTCGGCGGCGTCGAGGTCGCGCGCGTTGACCAGGACGGAGCGCGACGGATCGACCGGCTTGAAGCCGGGGATCTGGTTCGCCATCGACCGCCAGCAGAGGCCGAGCACGGTGGCCAGCGCCATGCCGTCGAGGAAGCCCGTTGTGGTGGTCTCCGGCGTGTTGAGGTCGCCATGCTGGTCGGCCCAGATGATGGCGTCGGCGCCGGCGCCTGCCACGGCGCCGGCGGCGGTCAGGCAGTTGCCGGCCAGCACGATCGGAAACCGCTTCTTGTCCAGCGCCATGCGGACTTCGCCTGAAACGGCGTTGCAGACGGCAAATCCGGTGCCGATCTCGCGCTCTTCCTCGTCCTCGACCACCTTGCCGATGTCGTTCACCTCGACATCATGGCCGGCAAGCCTCAGCGCATCGGCCAATCCGCCGGAAATCAGCGCGTCCGGACCTTGGCCGCAGCCGCTGTGGAAATGGCCGCTGTCATAGGATGCCAGGATGATCGAAATGTTCACTATTCTGCCTCCGCCCGTTCGCCGCGCAAGATCGCCAGCGCCTCGGCCGGGTCGACACGTCCGTCATATAGGGCGCGGCCGGAGATCGCGCCTTCGAGTTTTTTCGCGTCGGGCATGGTCATGCGCACGATGTCGGCAATCGAGGCGAGGCCGCCGGATGCGATCACGGGAATAGAAACCGCTTCCGCGAGGTCGATGGTCGAATCCCAGTTGATGCCGGTCAGCACGCCGTCGCGGTCGATATCGGTGTAGATGATGGCGGCCACGCCGGCGCCCTCGAATTTCCTGGCGAGCTCAATGACGCCGAGTTCGGAGGCTTCGGCCCAGCCCTCGACAGCGACCTTGCCGCCCTTGGCGTCGATGCCGACCGCGATCTTTCCGGGAAAAGCCTTGCAGGCTTGCCTGACCAGCTCCGGCTCGCGCACCGCGACCGTGCCGAGGATGACGCGGGCAAGGCCGCGGTCCAGCCAGTCTTCGATCTGCGGCAAGGTGCGGATGCCGCCGCCGAGCTGCACCGGGTTCTTCGTCGCCTTGAGGATAGCCCCGACCGCTGCGCTGTTGACGCTCTGGCCCCTGAAGGCGCCGTTGAGGTCGACGACATGCAGCCACTCGAAGCCTTGCTCCTCGAAGGCCTTGGCTTGCGCGGCGGGGTCGTCGTTGTAAATCGTGGCGGTGGCCATGTCGCCGTGTTTCAGGCGCACGCATTTGCCGTCCTTGAGGTCTATTGCCGGAAACAGGATCATGGGTCAGGCGCCCTCGACGATGGCGAAATGACCGGTCGAAGCGGCGAGCCGGAATTTCGAGGCGTGCTGATATTCAGGCGAATGATAGCATTCGATTGCCTTGTCGTAGGACTCGAACTCCACCAGCACGTGACGGTTGCCGGTCGGTCCTTCCGGACTCTCGTAGCGGCCCGCACGGATCGGGAATTTCGCGCCGTATTTCGCGAAAGCGATGGCATTCGCTTCGATATACTGCTTGTAGACGTCCGGATCGCGGACATCGATCATCGCCATCCAATAGCCCTTCCTGCTCATTTCAGGGCCTCCATTTCAGGAAATTGGTGATCAGCGCCAGGCCGAGCGCCTGGCTCTTCTCGGGATGGAACTGCGTGCCGGCGAGGTTGTCGCGGGCGACCGCCGCCGTCACCGGGCCGCCATAGTCGGCAACCGCCAGCACCTCATCCGGATTCTTCGCTTCCAGATGATAGGAATGGACGAAATAGGCATGCAGCCCTTTCGGGCCGGTCTCGATGCCGGAAAACAGCGGATGCGGGCGGACAAGCTCGATCGTGTTCCAGCCGATCTGCGGGATCTTCAGCGTTGAGTCGGAGGGCTTGATCTCCTTGACGTCGCCGGCGATCCAGCCAAGGCCCTTGGTGATGGTCTTTTCCAACCCGCGTTGCGACATCAACTGCATGCCGACGCAGATGCCGAGGAACGGCCGCCCCTTACGAAGCGCCGCTTCCTCGACCGCCTCCCACATGCCTGGCACCGCGTGCAGGCCGGCGGCGCAGTCGGCATAGGCGCCGACGCCCGGCAGCACGATGCGGTCGGCGGACCGCACCCGCTCGGCATCGGCCGTCAGCTCGATCGTCGCGGCAATGCCTCCCTCGCGCGCCGCGCGCTCGAAGGCCTTGGTGGCCGAGCGCAGATTGCCCGAGCCGTAATCGATGATGGCTACCCGCATGTCAGGGCCTTCCAGGCGTATGGGTCAGTCCCAGCGCCATCCCGGTTTGCGGCGGGCGCGCCAGCGACGCATCCGGCACGATGCGCGGCAGGGCTGGCTGCTCCTCGCTCTCCTCGCCGGTTTCCAGTGCATGGCGCGTCTCGGCATCGGCGAGATTGCCGGCCTCGACCACGCCCCATTCGCGCCAGCCGCGCCGCCGCAGCGAAGCGATGCGCAGGGCCTGGCCTTCGAAGCCGATATAGAGCGAGACCAACAGCGACAGCAGCGATCCGGCCCCTTCAAGCCCGAGCCTCTCGCCGGCCACCGACAGGATCGCCATGACGGCGAAAGTCAGGGCCGCCTCGATCCACAGCCGGTTCCAGGCGAGCCAGAGCGGCGAGAACAGGAAACCCAGCCAGGTGAAGCTGTCGCGCACGAAACGGACGTCCTCGGCTTTGTTGTCCGCCGGCGGCTGCATCACGACATAGATCGCCATAGCCTATCCTTTCAGCGATCCCTTGGTGGAAGGCACGGCATCCGGCTGGCGCGGATCTGGCTCGAGTGCTGCCCGCAGCACGCGCGCCACGGCCTTGAAGCAGGTCTCGGCAATATGATGGTTGTTGGCGCCGTAATGGTTGGTCACGTGCAGCGTGATCCCGGCATTCTGCGCCAGCGCCTGGAAGAACTCGCGCACCAGTTCGGTGTCGAACGTGCCGATCTTCGGCGACGAGAAGGCGACGTTCCAAACCAGGAAAGGGCGGCCGGAGACGTCGATCGCCGCCCTGGTCAGCGTCTCGTCCATGGCGAGATCGATCGAGGCATAGCGCATGATGCCGCGCCGTTCGCCCAGCGCCTTGCTCAACGCCTGGCCGATCGCAATGCCGGTGTCCTCGACCGTATGGTGGTCGTCGATATGCAGGTCGCCCTTGGCCTTGATCGTCATGTCGATCAGCGAATGCCGCGACAGCTGGTCGAGCATATGGTCGAAGAAGCCGACGCCGGTCGAAATGTCGGCTTTGCCCTTGCCGTCGACATGGACGGAGACCGAAATCTCGGTTTCCTTGGTCTTGCGGCTGACTTCGGCCGAACGCGTCATCGCTCTGTCCTTGTTGCCTGGTTTAGAGGCGCCGGGGCTTGAAAACGAGAGCCTTCTATCAGCATGATCCGGCGATTGCCAGTTTCCATTCCGGCCGCTATTCGGCCTTGTCGGACGGCGGTTTGCAATCGTTCGCCATGTGCATACATATGGCCGATCCAACTCACTCGTACCGCGCCAATCGCCTTTTCAAGGGATAGCGCGCATCGGAGCTAAAAATGTCGAATGAACTCAGCATGCACGCCACGACCATCATCAGCGTGCGCAAGGGCAACAAGGTCGTGATCGCCGGCGACGGCCAGGTCAGCCTTGGCCAGACCATCATGAAGGGCAACGCCCGCAAGGTGCGCCGCATCGGCAAGGACGGCAGCGTCATTGCCGGCTTCGCCGGCGCTACCGCCGACGCCTTCACCCTGCTCGAGCGGCTCGAAGCCAAGCTCGAGCAATATCCCGACCAGCTGACGCGCGCCTGTGTCGAGCTCGCCAAGGATTGGCGCACCGACCGCTATCTGCGCCGGCTGGAAGCCATGATGCTGGTCGCCGACAAGTCGGTCTCGCTGGCGCTGACCGGCAATGGCGACGTGCTGGAGCCCGAGCATGGCGTCATGGCCATCGGTTCCGGCGGCAATTACGCGCTGGCCGCGGCCCGCGCGCTGATCGACAGCGACAAGGACGCGGAGGAGATCGCCCGCAAGGCCATGCAGATCGCGTCCGACATCTGCGTCTACACCAACAACAATTTCGTCGTCGAAACGCTCGATGCCGCCTGAGGTCCATGATCGGGGAGAGGATCATGGCCGACCAGGAGCATAGCTACGATTTTCGGCCGGTCACCGAGAAGGATCTGCCGATGATCGGCAGGTGGCTGCGCGAGCCGCATGTCGCTGAGTGGTGGGACGATCCGGACAAGGAAATCGCCGAGATCCGCGAGCATATCGATTCGGTCTCGGTGGAGCCGCTGATCGTCGAATTGGATGGCAGGCCGATCGCCTATCTGCAGAGCTACGACCCGCATATGGAGGACGACCATCCCTATGCCGACCAGCCTTTCGGCACGCTGGGCGTCGATCTCACGATCGGCCCGCCGGAGCTGGTCGGCATCGGCCATGGCTCGGCCATCCTGCGCCAGTTCGTCGAGGAGCTGTTCGAGGAAGGCGCGCCACGCGTCATCATCGACCCGCATCCCGACAATGGCCGCGCCATCCGCGCCTATGAGAAGGCCGGCTTCAGGCCGATCGGGCGCAGGCATTCGCAATATGGGGACGTCGTGCTGATGGCCGCCGATGCGGACGAAGACGACGAAAATCTGGGGGACTGATCGAATGACTGCGCCTGAGGACAAGACGCTTTCCGCCTATGAGGACAGCTGGCGCATGGGGCTGCTGCTCGTGCTCGCCTTGATCGTCTTCCAGGCGGGCACCTTGTACGGCATGGGCCATCCGCCGATCTGCACCTGCGGCTACGTCAAGCTCTGGCACGGCGTGGTCAACAGCTCGGAGAATTCCCAGCACATCGCGGACTGGTATACCTTCTCGCACATCATCCACGGCTTCCTGTTCTATGCGCTGGCCTGGGCGCTGTTCCCGCGTTCGCCGGTGGGCTTGAGGCTCGCCTTCGCCGTCCTCATCGAAGGCGGCTGGGAGATCCTGGAAAACAGCCCCTTCATCATCGAGCGCTACCGCGCCGGCACCATCTCGCTCAACTACTACGGCGACTCGATCATCAACTCGGTGTCCGACACGTTGTTCATGGCGCTGGGATTTGTGATGGCGCGAAAGCTACCTATATGGGTGATCGTGGCCCTGGCGCTCATCTTCGAGCTCGGCACGGGTTACATCATCCGGGACAATCTAACGCTCAACGTGATCATGCTGCTGCATCCGTTCGAGTCAATCAGGCAGTGGCAAAGTGGAATTTAAGTAATATGAGCACCTTTTCTCCCCGCGAAATCGTTTCGGAACTCGACCGCTTCATCATCGGCCAGAAGGACGCCAAGCGCGCCGTGGCGATCGCGCTTCGCAACCGCTGGCGCCGCCAGCAGCTGGAAGGCCAGATGCGCGAAGAGGTAATGCCGAAGAACATCCTGATGATCGGCCCGACCGGCGTCGGCAAGACCGAGATCTCTCGCCGCCTGGCGCGGCTCGCCGGCGCGCCCTTCGTCAAGGTCGAGGCGACGAAGTTCACCGAGGTCGGCTATGTCGGCCGTGACGTCGAGCAGATCGTGCGCGATCTCGTCGAGGTCGCCATCGGCCTGACCCGCGAAAAGATGCGCGAGGACGTCGCGGCGCGTGCCCAGATCAACGCCGAGGAGCGCGTGCTGGAAGCCCTCGTCGGCAAGACGGCGAGCCCGGCCACGCGCGACTCCTTCCGCAAGAAGCTGCGCGATGGCGAACTCGACGACAAGGAGATCGAGATCGAGGTGGCCGACACCGGCACCGGCGGTATGCCCGGCTTCGAGATTCCCGGCATGCCCGGCGCCAATGTCGGCGTCCTCAACATCAACGACATGCTGTCGAAGGCGATGGGCGGCCGCAGGACCAAGACCCGCAAGACGACGGTGCGCGATTCCTACGCGCTGCTGGTCAACGACGAGTCCGACAAGCTGCTCGACCAGGACGAGGTGGTGCGCCGGGCGCTGGAATCGGCCGAAAATGACGGCATTGTCTTCCTCGACGAGATCGACAAGATCGCGGCCCGGAGCGACATTTCGGGCGGCCCGTCGCGCGAGGGCGTGCAGCGCGACCTGCTGCCGCTGGTCGAAGGCACGACGGTCGCGACCAAGTACGGGCCGATCAAAACCGACCATATATTGTTCATCGCGTCCGGCGCCTTCCACGTTTCCAAGCCGTCCGACCTTTTGCCGGAGCTGCAGGGCCGCCTGCCGATCCGCGTCGAGCTGCGCGCGCTGGAGAAGTCGGATTTCGTCCGCATCCTCACCGAGACCGAGGCTAGCCTCATCAAGCAGTATATCGCGCTGATGAAGACCGAAGGCGTCGAGCTGACCTTTACCGACGACGCGATCGATTCGCTCGCCGGCATCGCCGTCGACCTTAACGCCAGCGTCGAGAACATCGGCGCGCGGCGTCTGCAGACGGTGATGGAGCGCGTGCTGGACGAGATTTCCTACGATGCGCCGGACCGCAACGGCACAGCGGTCACCATCGACGCCGCCTATGTCGAGAAGCATGTCGGCGACCTGTCGCGCAACACCGACCTGTCGCGCTTCATCCTCTGACTTTTGAAGTCGGGCCGCCTCAGCGCCGGCCCGACTTGCCCGGCCGACCAACTTTGGGTGTGGCCAAATGGAGGCATCGGGCCACCATTCTTGGGGGCAGTTGGTAGCCTTCTCTCGACTCTGCCGGACGCTTTACCTAGGTTGCCGCGCGTTCTGGAAGCAATTTCAGCAAAACTGTCCAGCGGTTTTCCGTCTGAAATTGCGTTCAATCAAATGGTTGGGGTGGAGCGGCGATAGCCGAGCCGCCCCAAAGCGGCGGCGGATGAAGAAGTATCTGTTTCTTTTTGTGTGTCTTGCATTGGCGGCGGCGGTGACGATCGCCGATGCCGCCACCATGGTGCCTCCGGGCAACCGCAACGCCGTGCAGCCGGATATTCCGGGCGCGTCGAGCCGGCGCACCCAGGCAACCAACACCACCTTCCGGGCCAAGTACCGGAAAGTCTACGCGTTGCTGCAGAACGATGCCGAACTGCGCGGCAAGATCAGGAAGGTGGCGGCTGCCTATGGCATCGACCCGATGCATATCGTCGGCGCCATCGTCGGCGAGCATACCTACAATGTCGATGCCTATGACCGGCTGCAGACCTATTACGTCAAGGCGATGTCCTATCTGTCCAGCAAGCTGACCTTTGCCTATGAGGGCGAGGATGTCAGCGATTTCGTCCAGCGGCCGGAATTCAAGAAATGCGCCGGCATGGACGACAGCTACGATCTGTGGGAATGCCGCGAGCAGGTCTGGAACCATGCCTTCCGCGGCAAGACCGTCGGCGGCACAAGCTTCCCCAACGACCGCTTCGGCGCTACCTTTTTCCAGCCCTATTATGCCGGCCAGACTTTCGGGCTCGGTCAGTTGAACCCGCTGACCGCGCTGCAGATGAGCGATCTCGTGCACAAGGTCTCAGGCCTGCCCGAGCTCGACGTCAACGATCCCAACGCGGTCTACAAGACCATCATGGATCCGGACCTGACGCTGCCTTACGTCGCCGCGACCATCAGGAAGTCGATCGACGCCTATCGCAGCATCGCCGGCTTCGACATCTCCCACAATCCGGGGCTTGCCGCGACGCTCTACAATGTCGGCAATCCCGAGCAGCGCGCCTATGCGCTGAAGGCCGAGAACGATAAGCGTCGCGCCGCCGGCGAACCGGAAAAGCTGCCCGAGGAGAACTATTACGGCTGGCTGGTCAACGACAAGCTCGATGAGCTGAAGGCGCTGTTCTAGGCGCCGGGCTTCGAGCGCGGAGTCATAGCGTGCATGGCAGCTTGGCGCATGCATTGTCCAATGTAGCGCTGCTCGACCCCCACTCCGTCTCGGCTTCGCCGAGCCACCTCTCCCCCGATCGACGGGGTAGAGGAAAGGTGCCAGGCTTCTTGCCGTCAATGCTTGTCGTCCAGCAACGCTCCCTTCCTTTCCCTCCGGAGGGGGGAAAGGTGGCGCTGCGAAGCAGCGACGGATTGGGGGAACCACGCAGCAATCAAGCCGAGGCCCGATCAGTCACGCCAGTCACAGAAGATGCGTGCATGTCGTAGCCCGTTTACGGGGAGAAGATGCCGGCAGGCAGATGAGGGGCAGCGCCGAACTCAACAATTATCAAGGCAGTTCAAGCCGCCAGCAGCGATTTCAGCTTGACCGCCTGTGAGCCGAGCGCTTCCGGCGCCGGCTTCGCCCGTTTGGCGATCAGCATTTCCGCCAGGCGGATGTCGCGCGCCACCGCATTGCCGGGACCGATGCCGCTGGCGGCGACCAGCCTGCCGTCCTCGGCGAGGTGGAACAGGATGAAGGCGCCGTCGTCGAGGTCGCGCCGCACGATGCTCTTGCCCTCATCCGAAAGCCCAGCGATCTGCAAGGTCAGCCCATACTGATCCGACCAGAACCAAGGCACGGCGGCATGCGCCTCGTCGGCGTCCAGCATGTTCCTGGCGGCCAGCGCGCCTTGTTCCTGCGCGTTGCGCCAGGCCTCCAGCCGAACGCGCCGGCCGCCATAGATGGCGAGCGGGAACGAGCAGCAATCGCCGGCGGCGAAGACATCCGGGTCCGCGGTGCGCAGATGCTCGTCCACGGCGATGCCGTTGTCGATCGCCAGACCCGTCTCGGCGGCAAGCGCCGTCACCGGCACGGCGCCGATGCCGATCACCGCCAGGTCGGCATCGATCTTCTGCCCATCGGTCAGCGTGATGGCGACTTCGTTGCCGTCATCGGCAATTGCGGCGAGCCCCTGGCCGGTGCGGATCGAAACGCCTTCGGCCTCATGCGCCTTGTGGATGATGTCGGCGATCTCGGCCGGCACGCCGCGCATCAGGATGCGCGGCTGCGCCTCGATGACCGTGACGGCGGCACCGAGTTTCCGGGCCGAAGCGGCAAGCTCAAGCCCGATGAAGCCGCCGCCGATGATGGCGACGCGGTTTCCAGCGCTGAGATGGGCGCGGATGGCGAGCGCGTCGCTGAAGGTCCTCAAATAGACGCAGCGCGAGCCGAGGCCCGGCATCGGCAACTGGCGCGGCACGGAGCCGGTCGCCAGCAGCAGCTTGTCGTAGGGAAGGGAAGAGCCGTCCGAAAGCTGCACGGTATGGGCTACGCGATCGATCGCGACGGCCCGGACGGAATGGATGTGCCGGATCGCGCGTTCGGCGAAGAGCGCGTCTGTGGCGATCGCCTTGATGGAGGGAGCCTCGCCGGTCATCGCATCCTTCGACAGCGGCGGTCGCTCATAGGGTGGATGCGGCTCGTCGCCGACCAGCGTCACCGGCCCGTCATAGCCGAGATCGCGGATCGCAAGCGCCGCCCGCCCGCCGCACTCGCCCGCACCGATGATCACCATCCCCGCCATTGTCTCACCCGATCTGGATCAGGACTTTGCCGGCATCGATCTTGACCGGATAGGTCTTCAAATTGACGCAGACCGGGGCGCCGCGCGCGTCGCCGGTCTTGTAGTTGAAGCGGCCATTGTGCTTAGGACATTCGATGATGTCGTCCATCACCAGCCCGTCAGCCAGATGCACCTTTTCATGCGTGCACAGGCCGTCGGTGGCGAAGTACTCGTCGTCCGGGCTGCGGTAGATGGCGAAGGTGCGCCCGGCATGGTCGAACCGGATCACGTCCTCCTCGTCGATGTCTCCGGCCGCGCAGGCCTCGACCCAGTCGCTCATCTCGTCCTCCTGGAATTCATGGTCTTTGGTCGGGCAGCTCACTCGGCCGCGGCCGCCACCGGATTGTCGGTGTGCAGTTCTTCCCGGTAGGGCTTCGCCGTCCGCGGCAACGCGCGCTTGAGGAAGTAATCCTCGTTGCGCAGCTGGCGCAGGAAGGCCGGGATCATCTCGCGATAGCCGGCCAGGATCGAAGGCGTCGGCGCCGGCAGGTCGTGCTTGATCAGCTCGTGCAGCTTCGGCAGCGCGTGATAGGGCACCATCGGGAACATGTGATGCTCCACATGGTAGTTCATGTTCCAGTAGATGAACCGGCTGATCGGGTTCATCAGCACCGTGCGGCTGTTCAGGCGGTGGTCGATGACATTGTCGGCAAGCCCGCCATGCTGCAGCAGCCCGGTCATCACGTGATGCCATGCGCCGTAGAGGCGAGGCAGGCCGACGAGCATCAGCGGCAGCCATGAATGCAGGTAGAGCGCCAGCGCGATGGTCGCGATGTAGATGGCGAGCCAGATGCGGGCCACGCGGATCGCCTTCGGCTGCTCCTGTTCGGGAATGAAGGTCTTTTCCGCGGCGCTGATGACACCGGCGGCATTGCGCACCATGTCGGTCATTGCGTGCCAGGCGTCGAAAATACCGAAGAAGTTCAAGACGACGCGCACAAGGTCCGGCGGGCGCATAACGGCGATCTCCGGGTCGCGGCCGACAATGATGGTGTCGGTGTGGTGGCGCGTATGGCTCCAGCGCCAGGTCACCGGGTTGCGCATGATCATGAAGCAGGCGAGCTGGTAGACGACGTCGTTCATCCACTGCGTGCGGAAGGCCGTGCCGTGGCCGCATTCGTGCCAGCGGGAATCGGTCGAGGAGCCGTAGAGCGTGCCGTAGACGAAGAAGAACGGCACGCACCACCAGCTACCCCAGAACCAGATGCCGCCCGCGGCGCTGATGATGAATGCGGCCAGCCAGATGATGGTGTCGCGGATCGCCGGCTGGTCGGAGCGCTGCATCAGCTCCTTCATCTGCTTGCGCGGAATCTCGGTGTGGTACCACTCGGCTGCCGCGAGACCGTTCTCAACCGCGAGCCTGGCGTCCAGGCCGGTCAGGCTGTAGTCGCGCGGCGACGCCGCCGAAGACGTGATTGCCGTCATTGGGGTTCCTCCGGTAGCCCTTGGCGAACCGCTGCGATCATGCGGGGCTCGCGCGATCGCTGACTTTCGACTTCAGCATAGCCGCAAGGCCTGATAGTCTCAACATCACAAAGATAGTTTCTATCATTTCCTATCAGAATGAGCTATGGGTGAGTCGGATACCCGGAGTGGACAAGCGAGGAGCATTCATGGCAAAGCGCCCGACCATTACTGATCTCGCGCGCGTCTCCGGCGTCAGCGTCGCCACCGTCGACAGGGTGCTGAACAGCCGCCTGCCGGTGCGTGAGGAGACCGCGCGCCGCGTCTATGACGCCGCCACCGAGATCGGCTATCACGCCGCCGGGCTGATCAAGCAGCGCATGCGCCAGGAATTGCCGGAATACCGGCTCGGCTTCCTGTTGCTCAGGGGCAATGACGTCTTCTACGGCGATTTCGCGAAGGAGCTCGAGGTAGCGGTCGCACAGTCGCAGCGTTTCCGCGGCGTCGCGACAATCGAGTTCGCCGCTTCCTTGGCGCCGGACGAAATCGCCGGCCAGATGCGCAGGCTGGCGGCCAAGTCGAGAGCCATCGCCGTCGTCGGCCCGGACCATCCCAACCTCACGGCGGTCGTGGAAGCGCTGAAGGCGAGGGGCCAGCCGGTCTTCTCGCTGCTGTCCGATTTTGCCGCCGGCATCCGCGAGGGCTATGTCGGTCTCGACAACCGCAAGGTCGGGCGGAGCGCCGCCTGGATGATCGCCAAGGCCGCCAGGAAGCCGGGCAAGGTGGCGCTCTTCGTCGGCAGCCACCGCTTCCACGGCCATGAGCTGCGCGAGATCGGCTTCCGCTCTTTCTTCCGCGAGCACGCGCCCGACTTCACCGTGATGGAGACGCTGGTCAACCTCGAGGCCAATGACGTGACGCATGACGCCATGCTCGACCTCCTGGCCCGCCATCCCGATCTCGCCGGCTGCTATGTCGCCGGCGGCGGCATGGAGGGCGCGGTCTCGGCGCTGCGGACGGCGAACCCGGCCGAGATGCCGGTCGTCATCTGCAACGAGATCAACGCCGTCTCGCGCGCGGCGCTTGCCGACAACATCCTCACCATGGTGATCTCGACGCCGCTTGCCGCGCTCTGCCGGGAACTCGTCGGGCTGATGGCGCATGCCATCGAAAGCGGCGCGGCCAATGCCCCGGGACAGACCTTTCTGCCCTTCGACATCTATCTGCCGGAAAATATCTAGCGTCCCGCCATGATAGAAGCCATCAGGCTGATGGATTCTTTCATGGCAGGTTGCTCCTATTCGGGCCCAGGTTTCGGCGATTTTTGTCGTCGTCGTGCCCCTGATGAACGAAAAACCGGCTGGCCCGGTCGGAATCGCCCTTGACGTTTCCCAAACGAAATGGAATAAATATTTCACTAACTAGGCCTTTTGGTTCTTTCGTTCCGAAGCGCCTGTTCGAACGGAGGAAGAGGCGTTCCAATAGAATTGGCGACGCCTCATTGGCCGCAGGGAGAGTTCCCCGGGGCAAACCGGGGATTCCGGTTCAATGGGTGCAGCCGGACACCAAGTGGAGGAGAATAAAATGAAGAGACTTCTTTTGGGCGTCGCGCTCTCGGCGCTGATGTGTTCATCCGCCTTCGCCGCCAAGATCGGCGTTTCGATGGCCCTTTTCGACGACAACTTCCTCACTGTCTTGCGCAACGGCATGATCGCGCAGGCCAAGGGCATGAGCGGCGTCGAGCTGCAGGTCGAGGACGCGCAGAACGACGTGGCCAAGCAGCTCGACCAGATCAAGAACTTCGCCGCCTCGGGCGTCGACGCCATTATCGTCAATCCGGTCGATACCTCGGCCACGCAGGCGATGTCGGATGCGGCCGCCGCAGCCAAGATCCCGCTGGTCTATGTCAACCGCGAGCCGGTCAACGTCGACAAGCTGCCCGACAACCAGGCCTTCGTAGCCTCGAACGAAGCCGATTCCGGCACGCTCGAGACCAAGGAAGTTTGCCGCCTGTTCAAGGAAGCCGGCAAGAAGGAAGCCAATGTCTATGTGATCATGGGCGAGCTTTCCAACCAGGCCGCGGTGCAGCGCACCAAGGACATCGACGAGGTCATCGCCACGCCGGACTGCAACTTCATCAAGATCATCGACAAGCAGACCTCGAACTGGAAGCGTGACGAGGCGCAGAACCTGATGACCAACTGGCTGTCGTCCGGCAAGGCGTTCGATGGCGTCATCGCCAACAACGACGAAAGCGCCATCGGCGCCATCCAGGCGATGAAAGCCGCCAATATCGACATGAAGTCGGTCGTCGTCGGCGGCGTCGACGCCACCCAGGATGCGCTGGTTGCCATGCAGGCCGGCGATCTCGACGCAACGGTCTTCCAGGACGCCGCCGGCCAGGGCGCCGGGGCGCTTGACGCCGCGCTCAAGCTCGCCAAGGGCGAAAAGGTGGACAAGAAGGTCTACATCCCCTTCCAGCTCGTCACCCCGGCGAACATCGACAAGTTCTTGAAGAAGAACTGAGGCGTCTCGATACGGGCGGCGCGTCCAATCGGAACGGACGCGCCGCTCCGCCTTTCCTCCCGATCGCGCGGGAGGCAGGACAAGGTGCGCCCGACGGAGGAAGAAGACGTGTCACAGACATCGCATGGCATTGGCGGGCTGAGCTATGACGCCAAGAAGCGTCCATGGCCGGCCGAGTTCAACGTGTTCCTGGCGCTAGTCATCCTGGTCGCCGCTTTCGAGCTGGTCGGCCGCGTCTTCCTCGGCGACAGCTTCCTGTTCAACACCCGCGAGAATGTCTCCGGGCTCTTCAACGAGCAGCGCCTGCAGATCATCATCCTGCAGGTGTCGATCGTCGGCATCATCGCAATCGGCGTCACCCAGGTCATCATCTGCGGCGGCATCGACTTGTCCTCGGGCTCGATCGTCGGCGCCACGGCCATGATCGCCATGAGCTTCGCTCAAGTCGCGACCGTCAATGGCAACCCCAACCCCAAGGCGATGTTCATCGATTATGGCTGGACCGACCTGCCCGTCATCGTGCCGCTGCTGGTCGCTATCGGCTGCGGCTTGGTAGCCGGCCTGATCAACGGTCTGCTGATCGCCTACACCCGCATTCCGCCCTTCATCGCCACGCTCGGCATGATGGTCACTGCCCGCGGCATCGCTAAATGGTGGTCGAAGGGCCAGCCGATCTCATTTCCGACCGACAGCTTCGCGGCCATCGGCAGAGGCCTGATGCCGGTCGTCATCTTCATCTCGCTGGCACTCCTGTTCCAGCTCATCCTGACCTACACGAAATACGGCAAGCATTGCTACGCCATCGGCTCCAACGAGGACGCCGCGCGCATGTCGGGCATCAAGATCGCCAACCACAAGGTGCTGGTCTACGCCATCGCCGGTATCCTGGCCTCGATTGCCGCCGTGGTGCTGTCCTCCAAGAACCTCACCGCCCAGGCCGGCATGGGGGTCATGTACGAGCTGGACGCCATCGCCATGGCCGTCATTGGCGGCGTTTCTCTGTCGGGCGGCCGGGGCTCGATCATCGGCACCGTGATCGGCTCGCTGATCTTCGGCGTCATCATTTCCGGCTTCACCTTCCTGCGCCTCGACGCCTACTATCAGGAGATGGTGAAGGGCGTGATCATAGTCGGCGCCGTCGTTCTCGATCAATGGCGCCAGCGCCGCCGGGCGATAGGAGCTTGACCATGTCGGACATCGTTCTGAAGACCGAAAACCTCACCAAGCATTATGGCGGCGTGCACGCGCTGCAGGAGGCGAATTTCGAGCTGCGCAAGGGCGAGCATGTCGCCATCATGGGCGACAACGGCGCCGGCAAGTCGACCTTCGTGCGCCAGATCACCGGCGTCGAGCAGCGCACCGACGGCAAGATCTGGTTCGACGGCAAGGAGGTCAATTTCGCCGGCCCGATCGAGGCGCGCGAGGCGGGCATCGAGACCGTGTTCCAGAACCTGGCTTTGGCCGACGATCTCGACGTGCCGTCCAACCTGTTCCTCGGCCGTGAGAAGGTGCTGTTCAATCTCGGGCCGTTCTCGATCCTCGACCGCAAGGCGATGCGCAAGGCGACCGAGGCCGCGCTTGTCCGCACGGCGGTGAAGATCCCCAACCTCTCCAGCACCATCCGCCACATGTCGGGCGGCCAGCGCCAGTGCGTGGCGATCGCCAGGACGGCGACCTTCGCCTCCAAGCTGATCATCATGGACGAGCCGACGGCGGCGCTCGGCGTGCAGGAAACGGCGCAGGTCGAAAACATCATCCGCACGCTGAAGGAAAACGGCGAGCCGCTGATCCTGGTCAGCCACAACATGCGCCAGGTGTTCGACCTGGTCGACCGCATCGTCGTCTTCCGCCGTGGCCGCATCGTCGCCAATCTGCGCAAGCAGGACACCGACGGCAACGATATCGTCGCCTACATCACCGGCGCCAAGACCGGACAGGCGGAGCTGCAGGCCGCCTGACGGCGCGCCACGACGGGAACAAGCAATCGTCCGCGCCGAGAGGCGCGGACTGTCTATAAAACCCACCTCGAAGGACATTCCATGACACTCCGCTTCGCTCTTCTCGGCGCCGGCCGTATCGGCAAGGTGCATGCCCGCGCCGTCGGCTCCAATCCCCAGGCCAAGCTGGTCGCCGTGGCTGACGCCTTCGAGAAGGCCGCAACGGAATTGGCCTCCGCCTATGGCGCCGAAGTGCGCACGATCGATGCCATCGAGAAGGCCAAGGACATCGACGCCGTCATCATCTGCACGCCGACCGACACCCATGCCGATCTCATCGAGCGCTTCGCCAAGGCCGGCAAGGCGATCTTCTGCGAGAAGCCGATCGACCTCTCCGTCGAGCGCGTCGAAAAATGCCTGGCCGTGGTCGACAAGACCGGCGCCACGCTGATGGTCGGCTTCAACCGCCGCTTCGACCCGCATTTCGCCGCCGTGCGCAAGGCGATCGACGACGGCGCCATCGGCACGGTCGAGATGGTCACCATCACGTCCCGCGATCCCGGCGCCCCGCCGCTCGACTACATCGCCAGGTCCGGGGGTATTTTTCGCGATATGACCATCCATGATTTCGACATGGCGCGCTTTCTGCTCGGCGAGGAGCCGGTTGCCGTCAGCGCCCATGCTTCGGTGCTTGTCGACAAGAAGATCGGCGAAGCCGGCGATTTCGATTCGGTCAGCGTCATCCTCGAAACCGCGTCCGGCAAGCAGGCCGTCATCTCCAATTCCCGCCGCGCCACCTATGGCTACGACCAGCGCATCGAGGTGCATGGCTCCAAGGGCATGGTCGCGGCCGAGAACCAGCGGCCGGTCTCGATCGAGCTCGCCAACGACAAGGGCTACACCCGCCCGCCGCTGCACGACTTCTTCATGACCCGCTACATCGACGCCTACGCCAACGAGATCGCCTCCTTCATCGCCGCCGCGACCGCCGGCAAGAAGGCGGCGCCGAGCGGAAAGGACGGGCTGGTCGCGCTGAGGCTCGCCGACGCGGCGCTGAAATCGGCAAAGACCGGCAAGACCGTCCGCATCGATTGAACGTTCGACCTAGATTACAGGAGCAAAGCGATGAGCGGTTTGGCCGGTCGCAATTCAGAAACGCGCGCCATCGTCACCGGCGGCGCGCAGGGCATCGGCTTCGCGGTTGCCGAGGCCCTTGCCGACGAGGGCTGCCGCGCGCTGGCGCTGATCGGCCGGTCGCAGGAGAAGGGCGACAAGGCGGTGGCAGTGTTGAAGAAGAACGGTGTCGACGTCATCTTCATCAGCGCTGATGTCGCCAAGGTCGCCGACTGCAAGCGCGCCGTGGCAACGGCGCTGGAGCATTTCGGCACGCTGAACGCTTTGGTCAACGCCGCCGCCACCTCGGCGCGGGGATCGTTGGTCGAGACCACCGAGGAGCTGTTCGACCAGATCTTCGACACCAATGTGCGCGGCCCCTTCTTCCTGATGCAGGGGCTTGTCACGCATCTGCTGGACCGCAAGGCGCCGGGCTCGATCGTCAATGTGCTGTCGATGTCGGCGCATGCCGGCCAGTCGTTCCTCACGCCCTATTCGACCAGCAAGGGCGCGCTGATGACGCTGACCAAGAATGTCGCCAGCGCCTACCGGAGGAACCGCATCCGCTGCAACGCCGTGCTGCCGGGATGGATGGACACCGAGGGCGAGGCGATCGTGCAAAAGAAATGGCACGGAGCGTCGGATGACTGGCTGGAGAAGGCCGAAGCCGCGCAACCGATGGGCCAACTAGTCAAGCCGGCGCAGCTTGCGCGGCTGATCACCTACATGCTGAGCCCCCAGGCCGGGGTCATGACCGGCTCACTGGTCGACTACGACCAGAACATTGCCGGCGTGATCGGGGAGTAGTGACAAGCGCCCTCGCATCGACTATATCAGCCGCATGATCCACCTGACCGCCTCGTTTTGGTACTTTAGCTACGGTAGCTCGCTGGCGGCGGGAGGATTGTGCTCGATCTGAAGATTCCAGATCAAAATCCGACAAGCCGCCAGACCTGGCGGCTTTTTTGTTTCAGCCGGCAGGTCTCCTAACCAGGAGCAGAAAGCCGTGTTGACCACCACAGACGACCTTCGGGTCACCGAAATCAGAGCCCTGAGCACGCCCGACGAGGTGATGCGCGAGATACCGCGCTCGCTCACCGCGACGCGCACCGTTGCCGCTTCGCGCAATGCCATCCATTCGATCGTTACCGGGGCCGACGATCGACTGCTTGTCATCGTCGGCCCTTGTTCCATCCACGATCCGGTCGCGGCCGTTGACTATGCCAGCCGTCTGGCGGCGCTGCGCGAGGCCCTGGCCGACCGGCTCGAGATCGTCATGCGCGTCTATTTCGAGAAGCCGCGCACCACGATCGGCTGGAAGGGGCTGATCAACGATCCCGATCTCGACGGCAGCTTCAACATCGAGAAGGGCTTGCGCATGGCGCGCAATGTGCTCTCGGCTGTCAACAATCTCGGCCTGCCGGCGGCGACCGAGTTCCTCGACATGACCATCCCGCAATACATCGCCGACCTCGTCGCCTGGGGCGCCATCGGCGCGCGCACGACCGAAAGCCAGATCCATCGCGAGCTGGCCTCGGGCCTCTCCTGCCCGGTCGGCTTCAAGAACGGCACCGACGGCAATCTCCGGATCGCCGGCGAGGCGGTGAAATCGGCGGCGCAACCGCATCATTTCATGGCGGTGACCAAGGGCGGCCGCAGCGCCATCGCGGCGACCACCGGCAATGAGGACTGCCACGTCATCCTGCGCGGCGGCATTCAGCCGAACTACGATGCCGCGAGCGTCGATGCCGCCGCCGCCGAGCTCGGCCGCATCGGCGTCGCGCCACGGCTGATGATCGACGTCAGCCACGCCAACAGCGCCAAGAAGCCGGAGAACCAGCCGAAGGTCGCGCATGACGTTGCCGGCCAGGTCGCGGCGGGCGACGAGCGGATCATCGGCGTCATGATGGAGAGCAACCTCGTCGCCGGCCGCCAGGACGTCGTGCCCGGCAAGCCGCTCGTCTACGGCCAGAGCATCACCGACGGCTGCATCGACTGGGCGACCACGGAGACCGTGCTGCATGGCCTCGCCGGCGCTGTCGAATGGCGCCGGTCGGTGAAGCGCGAAATGCTCGCCAGCCGTCAGGGCGCGGCATAAGCCCAATGGAGAGGGCGGCGGTCACGCCGCCCTCAATCCTTCCCAGGCCGTAAATATTGAAACGGCAAACAGCAGCAGCCCTGCGGCACGGCCTGCAAGTATGGTCGCCTGCGGATTGTCGACCAGCAGCCCCCGGCTGCGGCCGGCGGTGACGGCAAGCCCGCCATAGATCGCCGCCTGTGTGGCGACCGTCAGCAATCCCATGATCGTTGCCTGCATCCAGATCGGACCGTAAGCCGGCTTGAGGAATTGCGGATAGACGGCAAGGATGAAGAGATAGGCCTTCGGATTGATCAGGCAGGTGACCAGACCCTGGCGAAACGCTTTCCAGGCCGAGCGGCTGCCAGCCGGGCCGTCATCGCCGACGGTGATCGAGCTGCGCATCAGCGAAATGCCGATATAGGCCATGTAGGCGGCGCCGGCGACCAGCAGCGGCGTGAACAGGATCGGCACGAAATGCATCAGCAGGCCGACGCCGATCGCACCGTTCAGCGTGTGCACCGCGCCGCCCAGCATGATGCCTGCGGTCGCCGCCAGGCCCCTGTTGCTGCCGCCGGTGAGCGCATTGGCCAGCACGAACAGCATGTCCATGCCCGGAACGGCGATGATGCCGAACAGAAGCACGAAGAACAGCCAGAGATTTTCGCCATAACTCATGTCAGTTGCCTGTCGCCTCGTTCGCTTGGGTGCAAAAGAATCTATTGATTTTCAAGCGGGTAGGCGGCCCTATAGGTCACACCAACTGACGGGGATGTGTCAGTTGCGTTTCGGTCGGGTGGAAAAATGCGCAAGGCATCGCGCCTGTTCGAGATCATCCAGATCCTGCGTCTGGCCAAAAAGCCGGTGACGGCGGCGACGATCGCCGAGCGGTTGGAAGTGACGGTGCGCTCGGTCTATCGCGATATCGCCGCGCTGCAGGCGATGCGCGTGCCGATCGAGGGCGGACGCGGCATCGGCTATATCCTGCGCCCCGGCTTCGACCTGCCGCCGCTGATGTTTTCCATCGAGGAGATGGAAGCGATCGTGCTGTCCCTGGCGCTGCTTGAACGCACCGGCGACGACGAGTTGAAGCAGGCGGCGAAACGCGTCGGCGCCAAGATCGCCGGCGCCGTGCCGCCGCCCTTGCGGCAGACCCTCGACGCCAATGCGCTTCACGCCTGGGGTTTTGCCGCCCCTTCCGCTTCCGCCGTCGACCTCGCGCTGGTTCGCCGCGCCATCCGCGACGAGGAGAAGCTCAGCCTCTCCTATCGTGACGAGGCTGGACGGGCGACCGACCGCATCATCCGCCCGGTCGCGCTGATCTATTATGCCGAGACCGCCAACATCGTCGCCTGGTGCGAACTGCGCCAGGCCATCCGCAATTTCCGCAGCGACCGCATCGAGGACTGCCGGCCGGCTGGCCTGTGGTTCAAGGGCGAGGGCGACCGGCTGCGGCAGGTGTGGGTCGACGGCTGGGAGATCAATGCCTCGACCGCCGGCTGAGGCGCTGGCCGGCTTTCAGGGCACGATGCCGCGACAGGCCCAGGCGACATTGGCGAAGGATCGCGGGCCGTCGGGCCGGCCGGCCTGATAGGCATCGCGGACGGCGGCCTCGACGCGCTCCCGCTCGGCCGCGTCCAACGTGGTCATATATTTGCCGAGCGGCCCTTCGCCGGCGCCGATCGGCGCCCAGAAGTCGCGGAAATCCGCGTAGTCCATGCGGATTATCAGCTCGGCTTCGGTGACGTCGACGAGACCCTGCTCGACAAAGGTCCGCTTCATCTCGCCGGGCTGCATCATCGGCTGGAAACAATAGCGGCTGCGCATCTGGCGTCCGCTTTCGCTGAGCGCCGCGACCGTATCGATCATCATGCGCATGCCGGTCATGCCGCCGTAATGGTCCCAGACGACGGCCGCGACCACGCCGCCCGGCCGCACCACACGACGCATCTCGGCCACCGCCTTGCCGGCCTCCGGCACGAAATGCAGCACCAGCAGCGCCAGCGCGCGGTCGAAGGCGTTGTCGGCGAATGGCAACGCAGTGGCATCGGCCTGGCTGATGGTGACGCGCGGATCGGTGTTTTTCTCCTTCGCCGCCGCGACGAAGACCGGCGAAAAGTCGATGGCCTGGATCTCGGCAAGATCGGCCGATTTCGCGAGCTCGAATGTCAGGCTCCCGGTGCCGCAGCCGACATCGAGGATTGTCTCGCCGGCGGCCAGACCGGCGAAGTCGATGAACTTGGGCGCGAGCCTGCGGCTCCAGCGCCCCATGAGTTGCTCATAACCGGATGCTGCATGGACGGTGAAGGTGGATGTCATCGGAGCCTCCCATTCATGAGCTTAAGCTAAACGACGGCGCAACTGCTGCATAGGCGCCGGGCAATCTCGTTGTCGGAGCAAGGATAGCGTGGCGTGCCCCGATTTTTATGTGGGCGATCTCACGCTCCCCCTGGTATGGATCGGGCTCAGACGTTCGGGAATAACACCTGCACGGTTTCGATCGGCAGCAGCATGACTCGCTCACCCAGCGGAGACGCGAGGAAGCCGTGCCGTTGATAGAAACCCACGGCGGCATCGTCGATAGCATGCGCCACCACGGCGCGAACTCCGGCAATGTCCGACACGGCGAGACACCTGCGCAACGCGTCGGAAAGCAGGTCGCTCCCTAGCCCAATTCCCTGGAACGTCTGATCCACCGCAAGGCGGCCGATCAGCAGCAGCGGTACTTGCTCGGGCATCCCGCGTCGGAGCTTCGCGGTTGGAAGCGCGATCCGTTCTTCCATCGCCGTCGAGATCGCATAATAACCGACGACGCGATTTCTCGTGCCCGCTTCACAAACGACATAGGTTCGGGCGGACAGTCCTTCGCCAATCAAGGCACGGTTTCGCAGCCAGTCATCAAGAGATGAATGCTTGCCATTGTAAAATTCAGAGACGTCGTGGCTAACGGTCAGCCGTTCGGGAGCGCGGACTCGCGATCCTCGCGGTGGGCCAGCCGACATCAGCGTTCCCAGGCCGGCTTGCGCGTCATACGCGAGCGAAGCTCCTCCGACGGTTTGTTCGGAGCATCAAGCAGGTCAAGAAATTTCTCGTGCGCGTCCGTATCGAGAAAAAAGGCACGTTGGTCGAGAATGGTCTCCTCGGCCTGCTTGCGGGCACTGTCCAGCATGAACTCCGATAGCTTCTGTCCGCGCAAGCTCGCTGCGCGATTGAGAATAGCCTTCGTTCCCGCCGAAGCACGGATTTGAATTATGTCATCCTTGCGCGCTGTGTCGTGATTGCTGCCAGCATGACCGGACTGCGCCATCGAATCCTCCTGTGTTCAGGATAAGATATCTAGTGGTTGTCAATACAATGTCAACACATACAAGATTTCGACGTGGCGAACTGGGGCATCCTACCCCTTCACGTCCGCCACGCTCTCCCGCTCCACCAGCGGGCATTCCAGCTTGGTGATGGGATAGCGGCCGCGGCCGGGCGTCGGCGGGGTCTCAAGCTGCTCGATCGCCCATTGGCCCATCGCCAGATGCGGCAGGATGGATGTGGTCAGCGGCGGGAAGAGATGGCGGGCGATCTCCTCGTCGTCATAGCCGACCACGGAAATGTCCTGAGGGATATGCAGGCCGGCTTCCTTGAGCGCTTCGTAGCAGCCAATCGCCGTGCGGTCGTTCTGGCAGAAAATGGCAGTCGGACGCTCCTTGAGCCCGAGCAGCTTCACCGTCGCGGCGTAGCCGGCGCTGGCCGACCAGTCGCCCTCGACCACCAACTCCGGATCGAAGGGAATGTCGGCGGTGGCCAGAGCGCGGCGGTAGCCCTTGAGCCGGTCCTGCGCGGCCTGCATCCACGGCTCGCCGGTGATGGTGGCGATACGGCGATGGCCATGCGCGATCAGGTGCCTGGTGGCGCTCTGGCCACCGGCGATCTCGGAGGGAACCACGGCTGGGAAGGCATAGTCGGCGGTGTAGCAGTTGAGCAGGATGACCGGGATGTCGAGGCTGTAGAGGAAATCTGGCGCCGCGATCTCGCGGGTGAAGATGGTCATATAGATCAGCGCCGAGATGCCGCGCCGCGTCAGCGCTGAAATCGCGCGCGGCTCCATCACCGCGTCGCCCATGGTCTGCGCCACCAGAAGCACGTTGCCGGCGTTCCACGAGGCTTGCCGCGCGCCCTCGATGGCGACCACCGCCTCGGGGCTGGTGGCGAGCTGGTCGACCGCGAAGCCGATGACGCCGTCCAGGCCTTCGAACGGCGTCACCGGCGGCCTGAGCGCCGAAAAGACCGGCGGCGAATAGCCTAGCGCCCGCGCCGCCTCGATCACCCGGTCGCGCGTCTGCTGCGACAGCCTGATCCCCGGCGAATTGTTGAGCACGAACGACACCGTCGCCTGCGAGCAGCCGGCGGCGCGCGCAATATCGGTCATGGTCACGCGTCCCTTCGGCTTGGCCGCCGGCTTGCGGCGCCTGGAGGCTCCGGGGGGATCGCGCAGGTCCGTCGGTTCGCTCATGGTCGTTTCCCAAACCCAGCCGGCTCTAGATCAAAGGCGGCGGCAACGGCAAGATGGTCGAGGCCGTTGCGTTTATCGAGGTGCGCCAGACTAATATATATTAGCAGGCAAGGCATGCAAATTGCCGGCTAGGCCGCTTCGCGACGAAACCAATCAGACAAGGTCAGCAATGCTGACAATTCCTGTATTTTCCGCGCGGCTGCAAGCGTTGCCGCGCCTACTCTCCTCACTCCCGGCGTGTCCTTCGACCAGCGTCTCCTCCGCGTCGAAAGCGCGCCTCGCGGCTTCATAACTAATAGTCTTTACTAATAGCTGTAAGCGTTCTACTGTCAACTCGTCGTGACCGGCCGGGCCTCCGTTCGGCGCGGCAGGTGCGGAGGGACGCTCGCTAAAAACCCTGCGTTATCGCCGGTCTGGGCCTGCATCCGTTCTCACGAAAATGTCAGACAAATCGGACTATTTACGAACGCCACATGAGTGTCTAGTGTCTCGACCGCGACCGGATCGGCACCGTTCTTAAGTCGGCGGACCTTTGCGCCGTGCCCTTGAGGAGGAGGGTTGTCCGGATCGCGGCCGAGACATCGGCGACGAGTTCTACAGTCAGGTTCTACAAGGGAGGTTGAACTATGAAATCAATGATCCGTAACGCATCTGTCGCCGCGGCGGCTCTGCTCATCGGGCTTGCGGCCACGGCGGTTACCCGCGCGGACGACAAGCCGACGCTGGCCTTCGTCGTCAACGGCGCGTCAGACTTCTGGAAGGCGGCGGAAGCCGGCGTCAAGAAGGCGCAGGGCGAATTGCCCGACTACAATCTCGAACTGAAGTATCCGGAACAGTCCTCTGTCGCGATCCAGCAGCGCCTGATGGACGATCTGGTGACGGCAGGCGTCAAGGGCATCATGGTCTCGGCCGTTGATCCCAAGACCTCGACCGACGGGCTGAACAAGATCGCGTCGCAAACAGCGCTGTTCACCACCGACTCCGATGCCCCGCAGACCAAGCGCGTCGCCTATATCGGCTCGTCCAACGTCGATGCCGGCAAGCAGGCGGCCGAGATCGCCAAGAAGGCGATGCCGGACGGCGGCAAGTGCCTGGGCTTTGTCGGCCTGCTCGGCGCCGACAACGCCAAGGAGCGCATCCAGGGCATGAAGGACGGGCTTGCCGGCAGCAAGATCGAGCTGGTCGACGTGCGCGGCGACGATATCGACCAGGCGCGCGCCAAGAAGAATGTCGAGGACGCGCTGGTCGCCAGCCCCGACATCACCTGCATGGTCGGCTTCTACTCCTACAACACGCCGCGCATCTATGAAGCGCTGCGCGACGCCGGCAAGCTCGGCCAGATCACCGTCGTCGGCTTCGACGACGATCCGATCACGCTGGGCGGCGTCAAGGAAGGCACGGTCGCCGCGACCGTGGTGCAGCAGCCGTTCGAATGGGCCTATCAGGGCATGAAGCTGATGGCTTCCTACCTCAAGGGCGACAAGTCGGGCATTCCAGCCAACGGCTTGATCATCATCCCGACCAAGATCATCGGCAAGGATGACGTCGACGCCTACGCCGCCAACCTCAAGGCGATGCAGGGCAAGTAAGCCCGGCACAGTTGCGCCGGCTCAAGGGGTTCCTTGAGCCGGCGTTCGTATTGACGGACCCGCCAAGGCCGGTCAGTCTGTGGCCCACCGGCTGCTATCGGGCGCGATGACCTCTACCGACACCACTCACCCAGACACCGCTCCGTTCCTGAGCCTCGAGGCCGTGCGCAAGACCTATCCGGGCGTCGTCGCGCTGGACAGGTTCTCGATGGAGGTCCGGCCGGGCGAGGTGATCGGCCTTGTCGGCGAAAACGGTGCCGGCAAATCGACGCTGATGAAGATCCTTGGCGGCGTGACGCGGCCGGACAGCGGCACCATCACCGTCGACGGCACAGCGCATGACGGGCTGACCGTCGAGCAGAGCATCGGCTCCGGCATCGCCTTCGTGCACCAGGAATTGAACCTCTTCGAGAACCTCGACGTCGCCGCCAACATCTTCTTCGGCCGTGAGCCGCTGCGCGCCGGGCCGCTGAAGCTGGTCGACCGCGCCAGGCTGCGCGACATGGTGGCGCCGCTGCTGAAACGCGTCGGCGCCAATTTCTCGGCCGACGCACCGGTCGCGTCGCTGTCGCTCGCCCAGCAGCAGATGGTCGAGATCGCCAAGGCTCTGTCGATCAGGGCCCGCCTTGTGATCCTCGACGAGCCGACCTCCAGCCTGCCGATGGCGGAAACCGAAAAACTGCTCGACGTCATCAAGGGACTGAAGGCGCAAGGCATCAGCGTCATCTTTATTTCGCACCGGCTGCATGAGATCGAGCGCGTCGCCGACCGTGTCGTGGTGCTGCGCGACGGCACGCTGGCCGGCACCCTGGCGAAGGACCGGATCAACCACGACGAGATGGTCAGGCTGATGATCGGCCGCATGCTGAAGGAGCGCGAGAAGGCGGGTGAGGCTACCCACGCACCGGGCGGCGTGGCTCTGTCGGCCAACGCCGTACGCACCAGCACCTATCCGGACCGGCCGGTCAGCATCGAGCTGAGGCGCGCGGAGATCCTCGGTCTCGCGGGCCTTGTCGGCTCCGGCCGCACCGAGCTCGCCCGCGTGCTGTTCGGCATCGACGAGCGTTTGGGCGGCACCGTCACGCTCGACGGCAAGCCGCTCAATGTCGGCTCGGCCGCCGACGCGGTGGCGAACGGCATCTTCCTCGTGCCGGAAGACCGTAAGCTCACCGGCATATTGCTCGATCTCTCGATCGCGCAGAACATCTCGCTGCCCAACCTGCCGGCCCATGCCCGGCGCTCGCTGGTCTCGAACGGCACCGAGCTCGCGACGGCGGAAAAGCAGAAGAAGAATCTCGGCATCAAGGCGCCTTCGGTGTTCACCCGCACCGGCACGCTCTCCGGCGGCAACCAGCAGAAGGTGGTCCTGGCAAAATGGCTGGCGATGAACCCCAAGGTCATGATCCTGGACGAGCCGACGCGCGGCATCGACATCGGCGCCAAGGCCGAAATCTACGGACTGATGCGGGCGCTGGCCGATGCCGGCGTCGCCGTGCTGATGATCTCCAGCGACATGGAAGAGGTGATCGGCGTCTCGGACCGCATCGCGGTCATGCATGAGGGGCAGATCTCCGGCATCCTCGACAAGGACGATTTCAGCCAGGAGAACGTGCTCTTGCTGGCGGTCGGCAAGAAGCCGAAACTGCTGCAAGCGGCGGGAGGAGTTGAATGAGCAAGAAAGATCTCGGCCTGCTGATCCTGATCCTGGTGGTCGGCGCGGTGGTCACGGCCATCAACCCGCGCTTCCTGTCGGCGATCAACCTTGCCAACACCTCCAACCTCGTCGCGCTGTTCGGCATCCTGTCGATCGGCCAGGCCTTCGTCATCATCACCGGCGGCATCGAATTGTCGGTCGGCTCGCTGATCGCCCTGCTCGGCACCTTGTTCATCGACTTCATCGCGGTGCGCGAATTGGACTGGCCGCTGGCCTTCGTGGTGATCATCGTGCTCGGCGCCGTTATCGGCTTCGTGCATGGCTGGCTGATCACAAGGCTGAAATTGCAGCCTTTCGTGGTGACGCTGTGCGGCCTCTTGATCTATCGCGGCGTGGCGCGCTTCTACACCGCCGACGGCACGGCCGGCTTCGCCTTCGGTCAGAATTTCCCGACGCTCGAATTCCTGACCGCGGGCCGCTCCTACGGCCTGCCGAACTCCTTCATCGCGCTGATCGTCATCGCCATCGTCATGTGGGTGGTGCTGCACCGCTCGGTCTTCGGCCGCTATCTCTACGCTATCGGCAAGAACGAGGAAGCGGCGAAATATTCCGGCATCCGCACCGGCCGGGTGATCATCGCGGCCTATGTCATCTGCGGCGTGCTGACGGCGCTGTCGGCGATCTATTTTGCCATGTACACGCGCTCGATCTCGCCGGCGAGTCACGGCCAGTTCTACGAGCTCTATGCCATCGCGGCCGCCGTGCTCGGCGGCTTCTCGCTGCGCGGCGGCGAAGGCTCGCTGGTCGGTGTGATTCTCGGCACCGTGCTGCTGCAGGAGCTGCAGAACCTCGTCAATCTGCTCGGCATCCCATCCTCGCTCAACTTCGCGGTGATGGGCGGCGTGATCCTGATCGGCGTGCTGGTGGACCAGCAATGGGGTGTCTTCCGCGCCCGGCGCCGCATGATCGAAGCGACGCGCCAGAACGTTGCGGGCGCGCCGGCGGAGTAGTCTCGCTCTTCCGCCAACGGCCTGATTGGATCGATGCTCGCGGCTGAGCCGCCGGGGCAGGCCCGGATTCGCGGGCGGAATGCAACAACACGTGAACCGGAAAACAGCCCTTGTCGCAGAATTGGGGCTGGGCTAAGCAATTGGTATCTGAGGGTTCCAAGAACAAAAAATGGGAGAAAGTATCGTGACATCATCACGTTGGATCGCGCTGGCCGCGCTGGCATTGACCTGTTCGACGCCTGCACTGGCCAAGGACTGGAAGACCGTTTCGGTCGCCATGGAAGGCTCCTATGCCCCTTGGAACCAGACCGACGCCAGCGGCAAGATCGTCGGCTTTGAGGTGGACATCCTCAACGACGTCTGCGCCCGCGCCAAGCTCGAATGCAACATCGTAGCGCAGGATTGGGACGGCGTCATTCCAGGCCTCACCGCCGGCAAGTTCGACATCGTCATGGACGGCATGTCGATCACCGAGGAGCGCATGAAGACGATCGACTTCTCGATCCCCTACGCCTCGTCGCCGGTCGCCTTCCTGGCAGACAAGAACGGCCCGCTGGCCAACATGTCCAACAGCGGCAAGATGATCGACCTGTCGAAGGACGACGCCGAATCCAAGGCGGCGCTCGACACGCTGCGCAAGGAGCTCACCGGCAAGAATGTCGGGCTGCAGGTGTCGACCACCGAGGCGACCTTCGCCGACAAGTATCTCAAGGACGTCGCCAACGTTCATGAATACAAGACCACCGACGAGCACGACCTCGACCTGATGGCGGGCCGCATCGACGTCGCCTTCGCCGACACCACCTATTTCCTCGGCACGCTGGCCAAGCCCGACGCCAAGGACCTGGAATTCGTCGGGCCGCAATTCAAGGGTGGTCCGATCCTCGGGCCGGGCATCGGCGCCGCCTTCCGCAAGACCGACAAGGACCTGCAGGACATCTACAACAAGGCGCTCAAGGCCGCGCTCGATGACGGCTCGGTGTCGAAATACTCCATGCAATGGTTCAAGATCGACATTACCAAGTAATGTCGCAACGGGAGCAGCCAAGGCTGCTCCCGTTTTGCATTGAGACAAGCAACCGTCGCCGGGAGGGAAGGCGTACGTGGAGTTTCTCAACGATTTCAAGGACCAGGTGTCGACGGCCTATGAGCTGCTGGCCGCCGGCTGGGGCGTGCAACTGCTCTGGGGCATCGCCTGGACGCTCGCCGTCACTGTCGTCTCGATGCTGATCGGGGCCATGCTGGGCTCGCTGGTGGCGGCCGCCAAGCTTTCGCATCGCGGCGGATTGAGGTTCATCGGCGAGAGCTACACCACGGTTTTCCGCGGCGAACCGGAACTCCTGATCATCTACCTGTTCTACTATGGCGGCACGCAGGTGCTGACCGGCGTGGCGCGGTCCACCGGGTCGATCGGCTCGACCGACATCTTGAACATGCCGAGCTTCCTCGGCGGCGTGCTCGCGGTCGGCATCATTTCCGGCGCCTACCAGGCCGAGGTTTTTCGCGGCTCGTTCCTGGCGATCCACCGCGGCGAGCTGGAGGCGGCCCGCGCCTACGGCATGTCGGCCTGGCTGCGGTTTCGCCTCGTGATCGTGCCGCAGGTGCTGCGCCTCGCGGTGCCGGGGCTGGGCAACGTCTGGCAATTGACCATCAAGGATTCGGCGCTGATCTCGGTCACCGGCGTGGCCGAGTTGATGCTCACCGCGAACAAGGCCGCGCGTTCGACGCATCATTCGCTGCTTTTCTACACGGTCGCCGGCATCCTTTACCTGGTGATGACCTCGGTCTCGACGCCGATCTTCGAAAAGGCCGAGCGTTACACCTCACGCAGTTTCACGCGGCCGAAGTAAGAGGTGGCGGTGGCTTTTGATTTCTATCTTTCCACCATGTGGAGCGTGCTCAAGGCGCTGCCGCTGACGCTCGAGATCTGGTTCTTCGGCATCGCCTTCGGGCTCGTCATCGCCACCGGCCTGACCTGGCTGCGGGCTTCGGGCTCCAAACTGGGCGAATATTTCACTCGCGCCTATGTCTTCATCTTCCGCGGCTCGCCGCTCCTGGTGCAGCTCTATCTGATCTATTTCGGCCTCTCCCAATTCGATTTCGTCCGCCACAGCCCGATCCTGTGGCCGATCCTGCGCGATCCGATGTATTGCACGATCGTCGCCATGGCCTTGAACACGGCCGCCTATGAGAGCGAGATTTTCCGCGGTGCGTTGCGGGCAGTGCCGGTCGGCCAGATCGAGGCGGCCAAGGCGTTCGGCATGTCGGCCTTCACCCGCTTCCGCCTCGTCACGCTGCCGATCGCGCTGCGGCTCGCTCTGCCCGCCTATTCGACCGAAATCATCCTGATGACCAAGGCAACCGCGCTCGCTTCGGTGGTGACCATCATGGAGATGATGGGAACGGCGCAGAAGATCCAGCACGACACGTTCCGGCCGATCGAGGTGCTGACCTGCGCCGGCGTGATCTACCTGCTGCTCAACCTGTCGATCGCCCGGCTGTTCGCCTGGGTCGAATACCGGCTTTCGCCGCATCTGCGGCCGCCGCCCGAGCAGAGCCAGCAAATCAGACCCGTACCGGAGGTGTTGTGATGTCGGCAAATGTCGCCGCTGCCGCAAAGGCAGCACCGTCCCCGGACGACAAGTCGGCCATCAGCGTCAGGGACATGCGCAAGTGCTTCGGCGACCATGAGGTGCTCAAGGGCATTTCGCTCGAAGCCCACAAGGGCGATGTCATCTCGATCCTCGGCTCGTCAGGTTCCGGCAAGAGCACGATGTTGCGCTGCATCAACCTCCTGGAGACCCCTGACTCCGGCGAGGTGCGGGTCGACGGAGAGCTCATCCGGATGAAGCAGGGGCGTGATGGCCGTCAGATGCCGGCCGACATCCGCCAGGTGGAACGCATCCGCGCCAACCTCGCCATGGTTTTCCAGAGCTTCAATCTCTGGTCGCACATGACGGTGCTCGAAAACCTCGTCGCCGCGCCGACGCATGTTTTGAAGCGGCCGCGCGCGGAATGCCTGGAGCAGGCCGAAGCCTTGCTGAAGCGCGTCGGCATATGGGAGCGGCGCAACTACTATCCACCGCATATGTCGGGCGGCCAGCAGCAGCGCGCCGCGATCGCCCGCGCCCTGGCGATGAACCCCAAGGTGATGCTGTTCGACGAGCCGACATCGGCGCTCGATCCGGAACTGGTCGGCGAGGTGCTGCGCGTCATGCGCTCGCTTGCCGAGGAAGGGCGCACCATGCTGGTCGTCACGCATGAGATGAGTTTCGCCCGCGACGTGTCGAGCAAGGTGATGTTCCTGCACAAGGGCGAGGTGGATTCGGTCGGCGAACCGAAGGAGATGTTCGCCAGGCCGCCGACGCCGCAATTCAAGCAGTTCATCGCCAACTTCAACAAGTGAAGACGGACGTTGCTCGGCGCCAAGATGTGCTGAGATTCAGGTCAGGCCGAGCCGAAAGGGGTGGCTTCCGAGAACCGGAGCGGAGCGTACTTAAGTACGTGAGCACCGGAAGCGCAGGGAGTCGCCACTTGCAGGCCGGCCTCACCTGAATATCAGCACATCTTAGATCATGTCCGACAGGTCCGAGAACGCCATCGCCTTGCGCAGCACCTCGGCGAAGCGTTCGCCGGCGACCTGCTTGTCGCCGCTGTTGTCGATCGAGGTGACGTCCGGTCCCGTCAGCTTGACGCTGGTGCTGCGCGCCAGGCGGGCAAGCACCTCGCCGCGCGATTCGCGGCCGCGGGCCGCCAGCCGTTCGGCGAGAATCTCCGGCGCCGCGGTGATCTCGACCACGGCCAGATTGGCGTAGCGTTCGCGCAGCGCCGGGATGACCGCGCGGGAGACATTCGCCACAGCAACATGGCCGTTCGCCACGGCCCAGTCGACATCGGCCGGCAGGCCGTAGCGCAGGCCGTGCGCGTCCCAGCATAGCGAGAAGGCGCCGTCGGCCTCCGCCTCGGCAAAGGCCGCGTCCGCCAGCGTGTCGTGGTCCTCGCTTGCCGTGTCGCTCGGCCTGGTGATGACGCGGCGCACGAATTCCAGCCGCGTCTCGCCGGCGAAGCGTGCCTTCGCGTAGCCGATCACAGTGTCCTTGCCGGCGCCGCTCGGGCCTACCACCGCGACAAAGACGCCGTTGCGGATCGGCAGGCTCTCGGCCAGCTCGCGCTCGATGAGGGCCGAGACCATCACGCGACCCGGCGGCCCTGGCGCCACACGGTGCGCACGACCGGCACATGGTCGTCGACGCGCACGCGCACCAAGTCGGCGCGGCGGCCGGGCTCGATGATGCCGCGGTCGGTGAGGCCGACCGCTTCGGCCGGGTTCTTGGAGACCATCGCCACGGCCTGGGGCAGCGTGATGCCTTCGACGACATCGCCGAGGAAGAAGGCCGACTGGATCAGGCTGAAGGGGATGTAGTCCGACGACAGGATGTCGAGCAGCCCGTCGGCGGCTAGCGTGCGCGCCGAGACATTGCCGGAATGCGAAGCGCCGCGCATGACGTTCGGCGCGCCCATCAGCACGCCGAGGCCTGCCGCCTTGGAGGCCTTGGCGGCCCCTTCCGTCGTCGGGAACTCGGCGACGCGCACGCCTTGCTCGATCGCTTCGTCGACATGGCCGGCGGTCGCGTCGTCATGGCTGGCCAGCACGATGCCGCGTCCCCGGCAGGCGGCCGAGATGAAAACCCGATTTGGGCCGGAATTGCGGGCCGATTCCGCCATCCGCTTCTCGCAGAATTTCTGGAAGTCGCGGTCCGTCAGCTTCAGCTTGCGCTGGTAGTAATAGGCATAGGTCTCGAGATTGACGAACTGCCGCTGTCCAGGCGCATGGTCCATCAGCGAGGCGAGCTTCACCCGATCGTCGGTTTCGAAATTGGCGAAAGCCTCGAGGCAGTCCGGCGCCGAGACCTCGCAGCGCAAATGGATGAAATGGTCGGCCCTGAGCCGATCCTGGCGCACGCTGTCCTCGATTGCGTCGGCCAATTTGCGCACGTCGTCGGATTTCAGGTCAGCGTCCTCGTCCATCCCGACGCGCAAGGCGTCGAGCACGGTGGTAATGCCGGCGGTTGCCACCTGCGCGTCATGGGCAAGCACCGCGGCGATCGGGTTCCAGCGCACTTTCGGGCGCGGCGCGTAGTGGCCTTCGAGATGATCGGTGTGCAACTCGACGAGGCCCGGAATGATATAGTCGCCGCCCATATCCTCGCCGGCGCGGGCAGCGCCTGGTTCGACGGCGGCGATCAGGCCGTCGCGCAACAGAAGCGAGCCCTCGACGATCTCGTCGGGCAGCACGATGCGGGCATTGGTGAGAACGGTTTCGGCGGTCATCTCGGGCGGTCCTGTCTCAAGCGGTCATTTCAGAGCAATTCCAGGAAAAGTGTTTTGCGGTTTTCCGTCCGGAATTGCGTAAAACAAAAAGATAGGGCGGGTCAGCGTTTCCGCTGACCCGCCCTATGCGGTCCTGCGGGCCTGGCCACGGCCAAGCGCGTGGTGGGAAAGCACCATGAACGGCGCGCCGGGCTCGCTTTCGACGAACAGGGTCAGCGCATCCACCGGTACCGGCTGGCGCAGCACGTCGGCGAACAGGCCGTCGATTGCTGCGCGAAGGCGTGGGCTTTCTTCGGGCCCGACGCGCCCCGACAGCGTCATGTGGAAGCGGAACGTGTCGAAAACGTAAGGATAGCCCCATTGGCAGAGGTTGCGGAACTCATCCGGTTTCAGCGCATCGGGGCTGCGGCGCTCGATCTCGGCCTCGGTCAGCGGCGCGCGGAAATTGTCGAAGGCGCGCACCACCTCGCCGGCGAAGCTGTTGAGCGGCGCGAACTGCGTTTCCGGCACCAGCGCGAAGAAGCCGTCGATCTGCCCGACGACCAGGCGCGGGATGACGACGGGCGGCGTTGCTTCGGCAAAAGCATCGATCGCGGCGCGCAGCGAGGCTTCCGTCTCGTTCGGCGCCAGCCGGAACGGCGCCTTCAGCGTCGCATGGAACCCGTAACGCCTGGCGGAGGCGGTGTGGAAGGCGACCTCGGCGGCGGACAGATCGCCCACCGCCTCGACCGGCCGCGTCGCCGCGCCGAACGGGTCACGGCCCAGCCAGTTGGCGGCAATGCGCGCCAGCTTCTCGTCCTGCCCCGGTGTGTAGTAGATGGCGTAGCGCATCGGTGTTCCTCGTCAAGCGCGCCGCGCCGAAGGATCATGCGACGCGCTTCAAGTCATTGTCCTGGCAAGTCGTAGGCCCAAAAACGCCGGAGCGCTTGCGGCGACATGCACCGGAACCGCTGCCATAGGTGATTTCCATGACGGATTGACGAAGCTTTCATGGGTTTTCGAAGGCAAGTCCAGCCGCAGGCTCGTTAGCCGACGATTTTCTCCCGGCTGGACCAATCCGCCGGTCAGGCCTTCATCAGCCATTCGTGCTCGGCCGCGTTGTGGAATTTCCACGTCCGCTTCGGTCCGGCCATGACGTTGAGATAATAGAGGTCGTAGCCGTGGCAGGCCGCGCAGGGATGATAGCCTTTCGGCACCAGCACGACGTCGCCGTCCTCGATCGCCATCGCTTCGTCCAGCTCGCGCACGCCGTTGCGGTCGGCATCAGTGTAGACGCGCTGGAAGGCAAAGCCCTGCGGCGGGTTGAGCCGGTGGTAATAGGTTTCCTCGAGATAGGATTCGGCCGGCAAATTGTCCTGGTCGTGCTTGTGCGGCGGGTAGCTGGAGGTGTGGCCGCCGGGCGTGATGACCTCGACCACCAGCAGTGAATCCGCCGGCTTGCCTTCGGGCAGGATGTTGGTGACGTAGCGCGTGTTGGTGCCCTTGCCGCGCACCTCCTGGCCAAGATCATCAGGCCCGATGACGCGCACCGGCAGGCCGCCGCTCAAACCCGGCGCCGAGCAGACGGCGAGTTCGAGTTCGGTGTCGGCGGTCACCGACCATTCGGTGCCTTGCGGCACATAGACCGACCAGGGCTTGCCCTCGAAGGGCGACATGCGCTCGCCGAGCAGGCCGAGTTCCTTGCCGCCGGCGGTCGCCTTGCCCTTGCCGGTGACAAAGACCAGGCAGACCTCGCGGTCGCCGGTTTTGCCGGACGCGATCTCGCCCGCTTTCAGCCGATGCAGGTCGAAGCCGACATAGGTCCAGCCGGCGCTTTGCGGCGTGACATGTGCGACATGGCCGTGGCCCTTGTCGGCCTTGACGATGAGTTTCGACATTCTTGTCTCTCCTATCCCTATTCGCTCTGGCGGGGTTGGCGACCCAGAGATTTCATCAGCTGAGGAGTCCGGCGCAAACCTTCGCGATTGGCCGTGGCCTCCAAAAACTTCGTCATCCTAGGGCGAAGCAGGAGCGAAGCTCCGTCGCGACCCTAGGATCCATGCCGTTCCCTCAATCGAAGGGCGCAGCGGAGCAGAATTCTGCACCGGCACACTACCTTCAAAGTCATGGCATGGATCCTAGGGTCTGCGCTGCGTCGCTGCGCTCCTTGCTCCGCCCTAGGATGACGAAGCGAGAGGCGTTCGGGCCAATCGCCATCACAAGCGATCCGCCGGACGCACAAGTATCCGACCCACAAAACGTCCGCGCCATCGACCACTCATTCCTTCGGCTCGGCTGGGGGCTTCGCTTCCTCGGCCGGCTTGTAGAGATAGAAAAACTGCCACACCGCATAACCGGCGAAGCCGAGAGCGATGACGCCCCAGAAGGGCGTGCCGGAGGCGAACTCGATCACCGACCAGATGAGGCAGACCGAGACGACGGCGATGCGTCGCCACAGCGGCCGGAAGAAGGGGTGCTCATAGTCTTTCATCGCGCCAATCCAGGATTTGCCCAAAGCACAACGGATAAACCGCGCGCCCCAGTGAATCCACCGTTCAGGCCGGAAACCCTTGCGTCTCCACCGTATAGCCGGCGGCCGTCATCACCCGCATCAGCTCCTTGTGACCGACCTGCGCCATCTTGAGCGGCGGGTTCTTCTTCGGATCCTGCTCGGCCTCGACCACGAACCAGCCCTCATAGCCATAATCGGCGAAGCGCTGGACGATGGCGCCGAAATCGAGCGAGCCGTCGCCCGGCACGGTGAAAGCGCCGAGCGCCACGGCGTCGAGGAAGGACTGTTTGGTGCGGTCGAGCCCGTCGATCACGCCCATGCGCACATCCTTCACATGGACATGGTTGATGCGCTTGTGATGGTTGTCGATGGCGCGCAGCACGTCGCCGCCGGCAAAGGCGAGATGGCCGGCATCGAGCAGCAGCGGAATGCCTTCGCCGGAATGGCGCATGAAGGAATCGAGCTCCGGCTCGGTCTCAACGACCGCCGCCATATGGTGGTGATAGGACAGCGGCATGCCCTGCTCGGCGCACCATTCGCCAAATTCGGTGACGCGCCGGCCATAGGCCTTCATCTCGTCGCCGGTGAGTTTCGGCTTGGTGGCCAAAGGCTTGGAGCGGTCACCCTGGATGGAACGGCCGACCTCGCCATAGACGATGCAGGGCGCGTCGACCGCCTTGAACAGGTCGATCATCGGCTGGATGCGGTCCTTGTTCTTCGCCAACTCCTCGTTGACCAGCGTGCCGGAGAACCAGCCGCCGCAAAGCGTGACATCCGCCTCCTTCAGGATCGGCAGCATCACCTTGGGGTCGTCGGGGAAGCGGCGGCCCTTTTCCATGCCGGTGAAGCCGGCCGAGCGCGACTGGCGCAGACACTCCTCCAGCGACACGTCATCGCTCAATTCCACGAGATCGTCGTTCCACCATGCGATGGGGGACATGCCCAGTTTGGCTTTCAAGTCGTCACTCCAATGTCGCTTCGTTTCTACCCTCCCCCTTTGTGGGGAGGGTCGCTGCAAGGCAGCGGGGAGGGGGCAGCGCCGACCCCCACCCGGACCTTCGGTCCGACCTCCCCACAAGGGGGAGGTAGGGGGCGGCGCCGGCTTCAATTACCGATGCTTTGCATCTGCTTCTTGTCCTCATACGCCTTGCGCGCGGCATTGACCTGCGGCCGCGACGAGACTTCCGGCACGGCGACGTCCCACCAGTGGCCGCCGGCCTCGGTCGAAACCAGCGGATCGGTGTCGATGACCAGCACCGTCGTCTTGTCGTTCTTCTTCGCCTTGGCCAGCGCCGTTTCCAATTCGGCGATCGAAGCGACCTTCTCGGCATTGGCACCCATGCTTGCCGCATGGGCGGCGAAGTCGACGTCGGGCAGCACTTCGTGGCGCGCGTCCTTGAGCAGGTTGTTGAAGTTGGCGCCGCCGGTCGCCATCTGCAGCCGGTTGATGCAGCCATAGCCGCGATTGTCGAGCAGCACGATGGTGAGCTTCAAGCCAAGCATAACCGAGGTGGCGATCTCGGAATTGAGCATCAGATAGGAGCCGTCGCCGACCATGACGACGACCTCCTGGTCGGGCTTCGCCATCTTCACGCCGAGACCGCCGGCGATCTCGTAGCCCATGGTCGAGAAGCCGTATTCGGCGTGGTAGGAACCAGGCGCGCCGGCCTGCCAGAGCTTGTGCAATTCGCCCGGCAGCCCGCCCGCCGCATGCAGCAAGGTGACGCCCGAGCCCATGGCGCGCTGCACGGCGCCGATCACCTGCGCATCCGACGGGTAGGCTGCGTTGGTCGAGGCCGTCACCTTGGCGGCGCCGGCCTGCCACTCCGTCTTGCCCTTCAGCGCATTGTCGGTCCAGGCGCTCGGCGCCTTCCAGCCCTTCAGCGCTGCGCTGAGTTCTGCCAGGCCCTCGGCCGCGTCTGCCACCAGCGGCAGCGCCCAATGCTTGCCGGCATCGAAGACCTGCGTGTTCAGCCCGATGATGGTGCGGCCGGCATTCTTGAACAGTGCCCAGGAGCCGGTGGTGAAATCCTGCAGCCTGGTGCCGACGGCGAGCACGACATCGGCCTCCTCGGCCAGACGGTTGGCGGCGGAGGTGCCGGTCACGCCGACCGCGGCCATGTTGAGCGGATGATCGTCAGGCAGCGAGGATTTGCCGCCCTGCGTCTCGCAGACCGGAATGCCGGCGCTCTGCACCAGCTTCGCCAGTTCGCCGGAGGCCTGCGAATAGAGCACGCCGCCGCCGGCGATCACCAGCGGCTTCTTCGCACCCTTCAGCGCCGCGACGGCGGCCGCCAACTCGTTGCGGTCCGGGCGCAGCCGGCGCGGCGTCCAGACGCGCTCGGCAAACAGGCTTTCCGGATAATCATAGGCTTCGGCCTGCACGTCCTGGCAGAGCGACAGCGTCACTGGGCCGCATTCGGCCGGATCGGTCAGCACCTGCATGGCGCGGTTGAGCGCCGGGATGATCTGCTCCGGCCGCGTCATGCGGTCGAAATAGCGCGAGACGGGTCGAAAGCAGTCGTTGACGCTCGCCGTGCCGTCGGAGAAATCCTCCGCCTGCTGCAGCACCGGGTCCGGCAGGCGGTTTGCGAAGACATCGCCGGGCAAGAACAGGACGGGCAACCGGTTCACATGCGCGAGCGCCGCCGCCGTCACCATGTTCAGCGCGCCAGGCCCGATCGAGCTGGTCGCGGCCATGAAACGCCGACGGAAATTGGCCTTGCCGTAAGCGATCGCCGCATGCGCCATCGCCTGCTCATTATGGGCGCGGAAGGTCGGCAGCTCGTCGCGGACCTGGTAGAGCGCCTCGCCGATGCCGGCGACATTGCCATGGCCGAAGATCGCCCAGACGCCGCCGAAGATCGGTACCTTTTTGCCGTCTACCTCCGTCATCTGGCGGGACAGAAAGCGGGTCACAGCCTGCGCCATCGTCAGGCGAACAGTCTTCGTCATTTGTTGTTTCCTCCGGCTTTCGCTTACGCCGTTTTCTTATGCTGCCCGTTTCTTATGCCGCTTTGCGGCCGCGCGCGGCAAGCCACGCTTCGGTCAACTGTTCGAAGCGTGACGCCATGTCGGCGACAGCCTCGTCGTCCGACATCCGGCCTCCCAGCCATTGTTCGGCGGCGTTGATGAAGATGGTGCGGCCGACGGCGAAGCCCTTGACAATCGGCGCATTGGCGGTGGCGGCAAAGGCCGCGACCAGCTCGTCCTGCGGCGCCTCCAGCCCCAGCAGCACGACGCCGCGGCACCACGGATCGTTCCTGACGATCACCTGTTCGATCTTCGCCCAGGCGCCTGCCGAAGCCTGAGGCTCCAGCTTCCACCAGTCCGGCTTGATGCCCAGCGCATAGAGCTCCTCCAGCGCGCGCGGAATGGTGGTGTCGTCGAGCTTGCCATGCTTGCCGGCGATGATCTCGACCAGCAGTTCTCGGCCGACTTTCCGCGCCGCCTCGAACAGCGCGCGCAGCTTCTGCTGCTGCTCGGCCTTCAGCGCTTCCGGATCGTCCGGATGATAGAAGCACAGGCATTTGATGCAATGGTCGACCGGCCATTCGGTGAGCTGCGAGCCGATATCCTGCGAGAATTCGAAGCGCAGCGGCCGCGATCCGGGCAGCTCCACCGGACGTCCGAGCCAGGCGAACGGATGGCGGGCGAATTCGAACATCGCGTCACGGCCGTATTTCTCATCGATCAGCATGCCGTAGCCGTCGCGGCCGGCCGCGACCTTGGCCGCCGCCTTGACCGTCAGCACCTTGAAGTCGGGAATGCGCGAAACGTCGGCGCCGACCCTCGCCGCGACGTCCTCCAGCTGCACGCGATGGTCGCAGGCCAACGCCATCAGCGAAGGAATGTCGCGCCGGCGCGTCGTCGCCCAATGGATGTGGTTGATCGCCTCGTCCTTGCGCAGCGCCAGATGCTTGCTGCCGTGCTTCAGGAAGAACTGCAGCTCCTCGAAGGTCGGATATTCCGGCGCGCAGAGCAGGCGCGACACGGCAAAGGCGCCGCAGGCATTGGCCCAGGTCGCGGCCGTGGCAAAACTTTCGCCGCCGAGCCAGCCGCGCAGGAAGCCGGACATGAAGGCGTCGCCGGCGCCAAGCACATTGTAGATCTCGATCGCAAAACCCTTGCCGACAATGCCGTCCTCGAGGTCGTCGCTGATCGGCCCGTCATAAACGATGCAGCCCTTGGCGCCGCGCTTCAGCACGATGGTGGCCGACGACAGCGCGCGGATCGTCTTCAGCGCGCTCAGGCAATCGTCGGCTCCGGAAGCGATCATGATCTCTTCCTCGGTGCCGACGATCAGATCGCAGTCCGGCAGCACAGTCTTCAGCTGCGACGAGACGCGGTCGGACTTCACGTAGCGCTCGAAACCCTCGGCATGGCCGGCAAGGCCCCACAGGTTCGGGCGATAGTCGATGTCGAAGACAACCTTGCCACCCCGGGCCTTCATCAGGCGGATCGCCTTGCGCTGCGCGGCATCTGAGTTAGGCCTCGAGAAATGCGTGCCGGTGACGACGACGGAACGCGCCGAGGCGACGAAAGCCTCGTCGATATCCTCTTCGGCCAGCGCCATGTCGGCGCAGTCGGAGCGGTAGAAGATCATCGGCGAGACGCCTTCGCTCTCGACCGAAAGCAGCACCAGCGCCGTCAGCCGATCCTTGTCGGTCTTCAAGCCGTCGACCGAGACGCCCTCGCGCCGCAGCTGCTCGCGGATGAAGCGGCCCATCTGCTCGTCGCCGACACGGGTGAGCAGCGCCGAGCGCAGGCCGAGCCTCGCAGTGCCGACGGAAATGTTGGCCGGGCAGCCGCCGACAGACTTGGCGAAAGAGGTGATGTCCTCCAGCCGCGAGCCGATCTGCTGGCCATAAAGATCGACCGAGGCGCGACCGATGGTGATGACGTCGAGCGGCGGATATTTCCCTTCCACGGCTTCGCCCATTCGATCCTCCCATCGGCCTTGTTGTGCAGAGCAGCGTCGTTTTGGACAGCACGCGCCAGCGGCAGCGTCTATCGCCAATATGAAATATTAATTCCAATCTATAGTCAATATGGAATGAGTGTTCCCAAGGCGAAAAGCGCTCGGCTACGAGGCTCAGCCCTTGCGCCGGCGCCCGGTTTCGCGGCGCTTCTCGCCGACGGCGACGGTCAGCGCCATGGCCAGTGCCATGGTTGCCGAGATCGAGCGGAAGCCGCCGAAATCGGCCTCGGCGACCTCGAACCAGATCTTGGCGAATTGCGCCAGCGGCGAGAAGGATGAGTCGGTGATGGCAACGATCGGCACGCCCTGTTCCGCGATCGCCCGCGTCTCCTCGATGGTCGCGGGCGCGTAAGGCGAGAAGCTGATGGCGATGACGGCGTCGCGCGGCGTGGCGAAGCCGATCATCTCGGCGTTCAGCCCGGCGGCCGATTCCACCAGCTGGTTCCGGATCTTCAGCTTGCCCAGCGCATAGGCGATGTAGGACGCGACCGGATAGGAGCGGCGCTTGGCCAGCACATAGATGGTCTCGGCTTTCGCCAGAAGCGCGATCGCCTCCTCGAAATGCGCATCGTTGAGCGAACGCGAAATGTCGCTGAGCGAGGTGCTGGCGGCGGCGACGAAGCCGTCGAAGATCGCCCGGTGGCCAGCGCCTTCCTCGGCCTTGGCGCGCAGCGCCGCCAGCCGCTCGTCATAGGAGGAGTTGCGTTCGCGCAGCCGCTCGCGGAAAACCTGCTGCAAGCTGGTGAAGCCGTCGAAGCCGAGCTGCTGGGCAAAACGGATCAGTGTCGAGGGCTGAACGCCGGCCGAGGCGGCGATGCTCGCCGCCGTGCCGAAGGCGATGTCGTCGGGATTGTCGAGCGCATAGGCGGCGATCTGCGCGATGCGCTTGGGCAGGCTCGCGCGCCTGTCCAGGATCGTCGCGCGCAGCGTTTCGAAATCGCGAGGCACCCGTTCGTCCATCGTCGCTCCGTCCGCGCCCATATGGTCTGTCCCTCTCCTGCCTCATCATAGCGAGTTCGCGCAAGAACACCATAAAAAATGATTTGTATGTTCCATTCGCAGCCAAAATGGACTAATTCATCCATGTCAATTCTTACTGCGTCTCGGAGACAATCGACATGGTCGGAGTGGGCCTCATCGGCACGGGCTTCATGGGCAAGTGCCACGCCATCGCCTGGAACGCGGTGGGCACCGTCTTTCCCGATGTCGAGAAGCCGAGACTGGTGCATCTGGGCGAGGTGAATGACGAGCTTGCCAGGCGCAAGGCCGGCGAGTTCGGCTTCGCCAAAGGCTCCGGCGACTGGCGCGCCGTGGTCAACGACCCGGAGGTCGATGTCGTCTCGCTGACCACGCCCAACCAGTTCCATCCGGAAATGGCGATCGCCATCCTCGAAGCCGGCAAGCATCTGTGGTGCGAGAAGCCGATGGCGCCGAGCTTTGCCGAGGCGGAAGCGATGGCGAAGGCCGCCAAGGCATCGGGCAAGGTCGCCGTGCTTGGCTACAACTACATCCAGAACCCCGCCATCCGCCACATCGGCGCGCTGCTTGAAGAGAAGATCATCGGCGACGTCAACCTCGTTCGCATAGAGATGGACGAGGACTTCATGGCCGACCCGGAAGCTTTGTTCTTCTGGAAGCACGAGGCTTCGTCCGGTTATGGCGCGCTCGACGATTTCGCCGTGCATCCGCTGTCGCTGATCAAGGCGCTGTTCGGCCGTGTGTCGCGCGTCATGTGTGACATGGTCAAACCGTATGCCGACCGCAAGACCGCGTCCGGCGCCCGCCGCGCCGTCGAGACCTACGACATCGCCAGCGTCTTGATGCATCTCGAGAACGGCGTTGCCGGCACGCTGCTGGTCAACCGCTCGGCCTGGGGCCGCAAGGGCCGCATCGCCATCCAGATCTTCGGCTCGAAGGGTTCGATCCTCTACGACCAGGAGCGGATGAACGAGTTCCAGCTCTACCTCACCGCCGACAGGCCAACCGAGCAGGGCTACCGCACCATCCTGGTCGCCCCGCACCACAAGCCTTACGATTCCTTCCTGCCGGCGCCCGGCCATGGCCTCGGCTTCAACGACCTCAAGATGATCGAATGCCGCGAGCTTCTGACGCGCATCGCCGGCAAGCCGGCCCGCATCATCGACTTCGACGAGGGGCTGGAGATCGAGCGCACCGTGCATGCCATGGCACGCTCCTTTGAGGAGAAGCGCTGGGTCGATGTGAGATGATCGAGCCGAAAACCGGCGCGACGGCCGGCACCGGTGGCGGCACCGGTCTGGGCGACGACGCCTCGGATCGGCCGCCTCAAGCCAGGTTGATGGCGACATTGCGCAGCAACGCTACGGACTTGCGCATGCCTTCCATCGGCGACAGCATCATGTCCTCGTGCTCGATCGAGAGCACGTCGTCGTAGCCTGCCTGCTTCAGCGCGGTGCAGAACTGCCGCCACCATGTCTCGCCATGGCCGTAGCCCAGCGTGATGTAATTCCAGGCCCTTTCGGCATAGTGGTTTGGCGGACGCGCATCGAGCACGCCGTCGATGGCGGCCGGTATCGGCTCGACGCGTGTGTCCTTGGCGTGGACATAGTAGATCGCCGAGCCAAGCTTGCGCACGGCGGCGATCGGATCGGCGCCCATCCACATCGGATGGCTCGGATCGTAGTTCGCGCCGACCGTCTCGCCGACGGCATCGCGCAGCCGGAACAGCGTCTGGACGTTGTAGACGGCCTGGTGGCCATGCAGTTCCAGGCACAGTTTGCCGATGCCGAGATTGTTCGAGAATTTCACCAGATCGCGCCAGTAGGGGATGATGCAATCGTCCCATTGGTAGCGCTGGATGTCGGCGCATTCGGGCGGCCAGTCGGTGATGATCCAGTTGGGGTTGGCGTCGCCCGGCCCTCCGGGCAGGCCGGACATCATGACCACGCGGTCGATGCCCATCAGGCTCGCCAGCCGGATCGTGTCCTCGGTCACCTGGCGGTGCTGCTTGCCCTGCGGTCCCGGATGCAGCGGGTTGCCCGAGCAGTTGAGCGCCGCGATCGTCAGCCCGTGGTCGCGGACCTTGGCGACGAATTCGGCGCGGGTCGCAGCACTGTGCAGCATCGCCGCCAGGTCGATATGCGGCGCCGACGACCAGTTGCCGCAGGCGAACTCCAGCTTCTCCAGCCCAAGCTCGGCCGAGGCGCGCAGCATCTCGTCGAAGGACAGGTTGCCCAGGCTGTCGGTGATCATGCCAATCTTCATGTCGGTGACTCCTGCTTGCCTTCAGACCATCCGCTCAGAGCTTTACCGGCTCGAACCTGCCGGACCGCGCCGACGCAAGCGCCGCCTCGCAAAGGATCATGGCCTTGCGGCCGTCGCTGGCGGTGACCGCCGGGCTCCTGCCGGTTTCGACGCAGCTGATGAAGTGATCGATCTCGGCGGCGTAGGATTCCGCATAGCGTTCGACGAAGAAGTAGTAGGGCTTGTCGCGCGATATGCCATTGCTCCTATACATCTCCACCGAGGTCGGCAGCCGGTTGCCGGCCTGCAGCATGCCGTCGGCACCGTGCACCTCGATGCGCTGGTCGTAGCCATAGGCGGCCCTGACGCTGTTGTTGATGTGGCATTGCCGGCCCGACGCCGTTCGCAGGATGAACATCGCGGTGTCGTAGTCGCCGAGCTTGCGGTATTGCGGCGCCACCAGCGAGGAACCGGTCGCGAACAGCTCGACCGGCTCCTCGCCCAGCATGTTCCGCGCCATGTCGAAGTCGTGGATGGTCATTTCGCGAAAGACGCCTCCGCCTCCGGCCAGCGCTTCCTCGGTTTCCGGTTCTGGATCGCGGCTGGTGATGATGACCTGCTCGACGGCGCCGATCTCGCCGCCGTCGAGGCGCTCCTTCAGCGCCCGGAAGCTCGGATCGAAGCGGCGGTTGAAACCGATCTGGAAAGGCACGCCGGCCTTCGCGACCGCCGCCAGGCATTCGTCCGTGCGCTTGAGATCGAGATCGATCGGCTTCTCGCAGAAGATCGCCTTGCCCTTTGCCGCCGCTTCCATGGCGAGCTCGGCGTGGGTGCGCGTCGCCGACGCGATGAACACCATCTTCACGGCCGGATCGTTCATCACGGTCTCGGTATCGGCGATCTCGGCGCCGGTCGCGGCCGCGACCTTGGCGGCGGCCTCCCGATTGGGATCGACGATATAGCGCAGCCGCACTTTCGGGTGGCGCGCCAGATTGCCGGCATGCACCCTTCCGATCAGTCCCACCCCGAACAGACAAACATCGATCATGCGTTCAACTTTCCTGTGCAGCCGTCCGCGACGGCCAGTTCAACATGCACGGCCGGCGGTCACTTCACGGCGCCCATGGTCAGGCCGCGAACCAGGTGCCGCTGCACCAGCAACGCGAAAAAGACGATCGGCAGTGCGCCGATGACGCCGGCGGCGGCCATCGAGGCCCAGTCGGTATCGATGCGCCCGATGAGTGTGGCGGTGCCGCGCGGCATGGTCATTGCGCGCGGCGTCGCGGTCAGCGCCAGCGCGAAAAGGAATTCGTTGAAGGTGACCAGCACGGCGAAGATGGCGGTGGCCGCCAACCCCGGCGCTGCCAGCGGCAGCGTGATGCGGCGGAAGGCGCCGAAGCGTGAATCGCCGTCCACCATGGCCGCCTCCTCGAGGTCGACGGGAATCTCGCGGAAGAAGCTCTCCATCATCCAGACGCAAAAGGTGACGTTGAAGGCGGTGTAGGTGGCGATCAGGCCAAGCCAGCTGTCGAGCAGCCCGAGGCTCAGCATCAAGAGATAGACGGGTATCAGGATCACCACCGGTGGGATGATGCGCAGTGTCAGCAGGAAGAGACCGATCTTGCTCTCCGCGGCGAATGGCAGGCGGAACCTTGCGATCGCGTAGGCCCCCATCGCGCCGAAGACCAGCGCTATCGCGACCGAGAAGAAGGTGACCACCACCGAGTTCGTCAAATAGGAGCCGAACTGCTTTTCGGTGAACAGCCTGACGTAATTGTCGAGCGTCGGCACATGCGGATAGAGCGTGCCTTCCTGGGTGATCTCGCGGTTCGACTTGAGCGAGGTGGAGACCAGCCAGTAGATCGGCAGCAGCACGATTGCCAGCACGAAGATGGTGGTGAGGATGCGCGCCAGACGGGTGCTCATGACGCGTCGACCCTGCGCAGGAGCCTGATGGCGCTGAAGGCGAGCGCGAGCACGACGAGGCCGATCGTCACAAACAGCGCCGCCGCGTATCCGGTCTGCTGGAACTTGAACGCGGTGTCATAGCCATAGATCGAGATCAGCCTCGTCGCTTCGCCCGGCCCGCCTCGGGTCAGCACGAAAACCTGGTCGAAGGTGCCGAAGGCGTCGATGGTCCTCAGAACGATCGCCACCGCCAGCACCGGCCGCATCATCGGGAAGGTGAGATCGGCGAAGACGCGCCAGGACCCTGCGCCGTCGACGCGCGCCGCCTCGAACGGTTCGTGCGGCAGCGACTGCAGCCCGGCGAGCAGGATCAGGAACATCAGCGGCGTCCACTCCCAGACGTCGAGCACGACAAGGCCGATAAAGGCATTGAGCGGGTTTCCGAGGATCTGGACCCCGCCGCCGCCCATGGCCTCCGAGAGCGCCGTCAGCATGCCGGCGTCGCTGGCGTAGATCAGCCTGAACAGGATGGCGACGACGACCGGCGTGATCACCATGGGAATGATCAGCACCGTCCTGAGCAACCGTATGCCACGGAATTCGTGCAGGCAGAACAAGGCCAGCGCGAAGCCCAGCACCGCCTCAATCGACACCGAAAGCGCCACGAACTTGACCGTGACCCACAGCGAATTCAGGAACTGCGCGTCGCTCCAAAGCTGCACATAGTTCTGGAAGCCGACATTGGAGATGGGCGACCCGTAGCGGTAAGCCCGGGTGCTGGCGCGCAGCCCGTCCCAAAGCGGATAGACCAGCACGCCGAGCACGACCATCAGGCCCGGCGCCAGCATGAGGTAGGGGAGGGCGAGGTCGAGCCCCGCCCCCTGCAGGCGATATTTGCGCGCCTGCGTGCCGGTTTGCATCAGTAGTATCCGACCGTGGTCAGGTAGTCCTTGACCTGCTTGGCCGCCGTGTCCAAAGCGGCGCCGCCGCCGGAGCCGGCCTGCAAGGCCTTGTTGAGCTCGATGCCGAGCAGTTCCTCGACCTTCGCCCAGTCGGGCGTGCGCGGCCTGGGCAGCGCGCCGGCGTCGAGCTGTTGGAGCGCAACCGGAATAAGCCGGTTGCCGGGCTTTGCGACACCGAAGGCGCTGCGCTTGACCGGGATAGAGCCCGCTTCCGAGAGCTTCGCCTGCGTCTCGGCGCTGACATACCATTTCAGGAACTCGATGGAGTTCGCCTTGTTGGGCGCCGATTTTGGCACGCCGGCGATAAAGATGCCCATCTGGGCGATCGCCTTTTCCTGTTTCGGCACGACGCCGAAATCGAGCTTGCCGGCAACCTTGGTCTGAGCGGGATCGTCGGCCTTCAGCGCATTGCCCGAGTACTGGATGATGGCGCCGGCCTCGCCACCGAGGATCGCAGCGCCCTCCTGGTCGGAGTCGAACTCCACCACGCCGCTCGGCGCGTTCTGCTTCATCGTGCCGACGAAGAAATCGGCCGAGGCCTTGCCTTCGGCCGAATTGAAGATCGGGTTCCACTTGTCGTCGAAGAAGGAGCCGCCGAACGACAGGAAGACCGGATACCAGCTGGTGACGATCGGGTTGCCGGAAACGCCGCGGAAGACGACCGGGTATTTGATCTTGCCGGCGGCGACGCCTTCCTTGCCCTTGGCGATCACCTCGTCCCAGGTCTTCGGCGCGCCGCCGGTGAAGACGTCGTTGCGATAGGTCAGCGTCTGCAGGTCGCCGACGAAGGGCACGCAGATCAGCGTCGGCTTGGCGTTCTCGAAGCCCTTGACGCGAGGCCCCTGCTGCGGCGGCCAGTAGCCCATGTCGATCATCGGGCCGATCCAGTCCTTGTCCGACCCGTCGATGCCGCCGGCGCCAAGATCCTCGAGCACGTTGGCCGCGCCGAACTGCGGCACCCACGGGTCGTCGAGCAGATAGAGGTCATACTGGCCGGCGCCGCTCTGGGCGTCGGCGAACCACTTCTCGAGCGTCACGCCATATTCATCCTCGAGGAATTGGATGTCGAAGCCCTGTTCCTTGGCCAGCGGGATGATCTTTTCCTTGAACGGCGTCAGGCCGCCATCGGCGAAGGCGCCGATAATCACTTTCTTGCCGGCCGCCTTTGCCGGCATCGGCAGGCCGAGCGTGGTCAGCGCGGTGGTCGCCAGGGCCAGGCCAAGCCCGCCCTTGATGACGGAGCGGCGAGTAAGTCTGCTGGAATGCATCATGTGACTCTCCCATTGTTGTTGACCCTGTGGACGGCGGTGAGGCCGGCCGAGTTGAAGAAACAGGCGTTCGCCGGGTCGAAGGCGACGCCGATGCTTTCACCCACCACACCCCTGAATTCGCGGCCGGCCCGGACCGAGACGTTGCCGCCTTCGAGGCGGACATTGACCAGCGTTTCGTTGCCCATCGGCTCGACGACGTAGATTTCGCCGGGGAGCGCGTCGGGCGCGTCGACCGCGGCAGCGCTGCAATCCTCCGGCCGGAGACCGATTTCGGCGATTGAGGCGGCGCGGCAGGCGGCGAGCCGCGCGGCGTCCAGCGGGACGACCTTGCCGGCCACGATGACCCCTCGCTCGGAAAGCGCTGCCGGCAGGATGTTCATAGGCGGGTTGCCGACGAAGGTGGCGACGAAGCGGTTTGCCGGGCGGTCGTATATCTCGATGGGCGGCGCCATCTGCTGCAGCTCGCCGCCATGCATGACGGCAACGAAGTCGGCCATCGTCAGGGCCTCGACCTGATCATGGGTGACGTAGATGGTGGTGGCGCTGAGGCGCTGGCAGAGCCGCTTGATCTCGCCGCGCATGGTGAGCCGCAGCCTCGCGTCGAGATTGGAGAGCGGCTCGTCCATCAGGAAGGCGGCCGGGTCGCGCACGATGGCGCGTGCCAGCGCGACACGCTGGCGCTGTCCGCCCGAAAGCTGGCGTGGCCTACGGTCGAGCAGGTGGCCGATTTCGAGAATGGCGGCGACCTCGCCGATCTTGGCCTTTCGCCCGGCGTCCGGCGTGCCGCGGATCCACAACGGATAGCCGATGTTTTCGGCGACCGTCATCTGCGGATAGAGCGCGTAGCTCTGGAAGACCATGGCGATGTCGCGATCGCGCGGCTGCAGCCGCGTGACGTCGCGCTCGCCGATGAAGACCTTGCCCGCGCTCGGCATGTCGAGCCCGGCCAGGATGCGCAGCGCCGTGGTCTTGCCGCAGCCCGACGGGCCGAGCAAAGCGAGGAATTTGTGATCCGGCACGGCAAGGTCGAGCGATCGCAGCACGTTGAGCGCGCCGAAGCTCTTGACCACCTTCTGGTACAGAACCGAACTCATCTCCCTCCCCGGCGCCCCATGCTTTCTTCAGGCCCTCCGTTCGTGGACATAGAAGCCCGCGCCCTCGGCCAGCTTCATGAGATTGCGATACCCCATCGTGGCATAGGTCAAGGGGTGCGCCTTGGCCGGGTCCTGCTCGGCCTCCACCACCAGCCAGCCGGAATAGCCGTGGTCGGCGAGGATCTTGAGCAGCGTCGGATAGTCGATCGCGCCGTCGCCCGGGACGGTGAAGATGCCTTCCATCACCGCGCCCATGAAGCTCATGTCGGCCTCGCGCGCCTTCTTCAGCATGGCCGGGCGCACATCCTTGCAATGCACATGCACGACGCGCTCCACATGCCGGCGCAGCAATTGCTCCGGGTCGCCGCCCGAAAAGGCGCAGTGCCCGGTGTCGTAAAGCAGGCCGACCGCCTCGCCGGTTGTGTGCATCAGCCTGTCGATCTCCTGGTCGGTCTCGACGATCGTGCCCATGTGATGGTGGAAGGCCATGCCGACACCGAAATCGACAAAACGCTCGGCAAGCCTGGTGATCTTTTCGCCATAGGCCTTCCATTCGCCATCCATCAGCTTCGGCCGCTGCGAGATCGGATCGTGGATGGCGCCATGCCGTCCGCGCGAGGTGTCGGCATAGACGACGCGCCGGGCGCCGAGGTCGCGCAGCAGCGTCAGATGCGGCCGGATCGCCTCGAACTCCTCGTCCACCTCCTTCTCGCAGATGCGCCCGTCATACCAGCCGGAGACCAGCGCCAGCCCGTAATGGTCGAGGATGGGCCGAAGCGTGCGGCTGTCGCGCGGAAACTTGCCGCCAAGCTCGGTGCCGGCATAGCCGGCCTCGGCGGTTTCGCTGAGGCAGGTCTCGAGCGGCGTATCGCCGCCCAGTTCCGGCACGTCGTCATTGGTCCAGGTGATCGGGTTGATGCCAAGTCGAACTGTCGTCATTGCTCGCTTTCCGCCCGCGGCCGGGATGGCTGCGGGGTATGAGTTTCGGGAGGAGATGGCTGCTGGCGCTGGCGGCAGGGCGCGAAACCCTGCCGTTTCGTTCGTCAGGACGCCCTCCCAGTGTCCCGCCTCACATGTCCCCGTCTTGCATGTTCTTGTCGACATCTTACCCCAACGTCAGTGACCGAAGTCTACGCCGCTCTGTCTCCATCGCGAGGGCCAGTTTTCCGGAAAATGAAGGAACCAGTTTGCGCCGGGAGGTGGGTGTGGCAGGATGGGGGATGGCAAATCCAAGAGCATCCACGCAGCACCATGGAACTAAGCGTCCACCGTCTGCGCGAGGCACCCCCCTCTGTCCTGCCGGACATCTCCCCCGCAAGGGGGGAGATTGGCTATGGCAACGCCAGCTCTCCCTTTGCGACGTTGGCGATTGGCGACAGCGACCGCGACATCTGATCTCCCCCCTTGCGGGGGAGATGGCCGGCAGGCCAGAGGGGTGTGTGCCGGAACTCGGCCTTCGCAAGTTTGGGTTCCTCGCCCCCACAAAGTGGGGGAGAGGTGGCTCGGCGAAGCCGAGACGGAGAGGGGGAGCGCCCTATGCGGTTGCCCTCCGCCGCCGGGTAAAGGGCGCACACCCGCACCTGCCGTCCGACGCCAGGGCGCGGTGAAGATGCGTCCCCACCCCAAGCCCCAAGCCTTCCCGCTCGACACGCTCGCCGTGAACCGCGCCAGCCCCGAGCATCTCTCGCGCCAGCTCTATCACGGCCTCGTCGCCATCATCCGCAGCCGCGCGCTGCCGCCCGGCTTGGAGCTTCCCTCCACCCGCGCCCTGGCCGCCGAGCTCGGCCTTGGCCGCAACACCATCGTCGCCGCTTACGACCAACTCGTCACCGAAGGCTATCTCGCCAACCGCCAGGGCGCCCGCCCGGTGATCGTCGACCTGCCCGAAGGCCCGCGCGAAACACCCGCCGAAGCCCCGCCCGTGCCGCTGCGCCAGCCCTCGCGGCGCGGCCAGCAGCTGCTTAGCCAGCCCTACCACCACGGCAGGCCGGGGCATGTCGCCTTCCACCCCGGCATGCCGGATGCGCAGAGCTTTCCCTTCGGCGTCTGGGGCCGGCTGGTGGCGCGCCGCGCCAGCCATGGCGGCGAGACCCTGTTCGGCACCTATGACGTCACCGGCCACCCGGCGCTGAAGGAGGCGATCGCCGGCTATCTTTATTCCGCGCGCGGCGTCCGCTGCCGGCCGGGGCAGATCGTCGTCACCACCGGCGCGCAGGCCGCCTTCGACCTGCTGGCGCGCCTGCTGCTCGACCCCGAAGACACGGTGTGGATGGAGGAGCCCGGCTATTACGGCGCCAAGGCCGCCTTCACCGTGGCCGGCGCCAGAATCCTGCCGATCCCGGTCGACCAGGAGCGCGGCTGGCGTCTCGACGCTCCCGCTTTCTCGCCCCGCCTCATCTATGTGACGCCGGCCTGCCAGCATCCGCTCGGCATCACCATGCGCATGGAGGAGCGGCTGCGCCTGCTCGACATCGCCGAGACCGCCAATTCATGGGTGATCGAGGACGATTTCGACGGCGAATACCGTTTCCAGGGCCGCCCTGTGCCGGCGATCCAGAGCATGGACCGCTCCGGCCGCGTCATCTATGTCGGCACCTTCGCCAAGCTTCTGTTCCCGGCGCTGCGCATCGGCTTTATGGTGCTGCCGCGGGAGCTCGCCGGCCGCATCGTCAACGCGCTCTCCACCACCGGCCAGTTCGCGCCGCTGCTCCTGCAAGCCGCCTTGGCCGATTTCATCACCGAAGGCCACATGAGCCGGCACCTGAAGCGCATGCGCCGCATCTACGCCCAACGCCGCCAGCTTTTCCGCGACATCGTGTCCGAGCGCTTGCGCGACGAGATCACCCTCTCCCCCGCCGAAGCCGGCATCCAGGTGGTGGGCTATCTCAAGGAAGGCATCGACGACATCAAGGTCAGCCAGGCGGCGGCGAAGCGGGCGATCAACGTCTCGCCGCTGTCGAAATATTTCCAGAACACGGCGCCGACCCAAGGGCTGGTGCTGGGCTACGCGGCGTGTGACGCGGCGCAGACGCGGGACGGGGTGGAGAGGTTGGCGGCGGCGATAGGGGAGGTGCTGGGGTGAGGGGGGGCAGGCGCCATGTAGCGAGGATGCACCCCCAAAACGCGAGCAATTCGCAAATTACTATTTGCCGTTCGGGATGCTCATCGCACGGCCCGAAGCGGCCCTGAACAACCTGTGTCGTGGCGGTCCGGGAGACGATCCAAAGACGAGGCAAGCATGCGTCTGCGCACCGGCCACCGCATCCCGGTAGAAACGCCGATACGCCGTCGCCACTTGGTCATTAGTGGATCTTGCGAAGGTCGTCCTTGGTGTCCGCCTTCAAGTAGCGGCGGAAATGAGCGAGGGTGACGCCTTTCATCATCGCCGCCAGGATCAGCGGGTTGTCGCTCCAGCCGCCCTCTGATTTCAGGAGGAGCGAAAAAGGATCGCGCAAAGTTGCTTTCCATGGGAGCTTCGTCAGGTTGAAATAGTAGTTGCTTGATACCACCGTCGGTTATAGACCTACTGGTGGGGGTGCCAATGCTATTTGAGACTTATTTTTACTGGTGCGGCGTAGCCGCAAATGTCGTCATTGCGTTCTTTATCTTGTTATTTTTCTATTTGCTAATGAAAGAGCGGGCCCGGCAAGGACCTGACGACAAAACGCCATTGTTCTAACACACTAGGACCATGCACGACGCGCCCGTAGCTGACGCCGCGTTGTACTGGATGATGACATGGCAATTCCCGCCAGTGGAAGCACCCATAAAGTTGGCATTTGGTGTTACCTCTATCTCTTGAAGTCTGAAGCAGACAGGCATATTCCTGCTGGGGGGCTGAGCATAATGCCTATATTTGGATTCTCTAATATTGATGTTACGCTGGTCAGCGGTCGAAGGCCTGACTTATTGCGCGCCACAATGCAGTCGTTTCAGGAGCGGGTATTCAGAAATTTCCGCATAAACAACTTCAGGGTGAATATCGACCCGTTCGGTGGACAGGACCCCGAATTGGTAGAGTGCCGCAGCATAGTTCGGGACCATTTCCCGCAGGCGATAATTTCGGAACCTTCACAGCCCAGCTACGGGCAAGCGGTCAAATCGCTCTGGAGCAGCGTGACTTCGGATTTCGTGCTTCACCTAGAAGATGATTGGATTGCTCTTGAACCCATCACCCCCGAGAGAGTTGGTGGGCTCTTCCATGCCGGGACCGCATGCGTGAAACTGAATAACGCAGAGCTGCGGTGGGACGGTCGAGAGCTGCGCACTCGGATTGAAAAGGTTAAATTTGCCGGCATTACCGTCTACTATAGACGGGTCCCGAGCTTCGGCGTTAGTCCGGCATTCCTGACGGGCGAATTCGTTCGAGGGTATAGTAGCTTGATCGACCCTGACCTAGATCCAGAAAAGCAACAGCGAATTCATATCAACCCTTCTCTGGCTAAATATACGTCTAATTTCGATTGCCGTGTGCTGGCTGGTCTTGGTCAGCCCGAGATTATCAAAGATATAGGCCGAGAATGGCGCGAAGCCCGCGGCCTTGAAAAGGTAGTCAGTCGGGGCAAGAGCACCTGGATATCGTCAGGATCGCCATCTTCAATTCCTTGATGTCGGGAGCGGCGGCATTCGGACCGGAGGCTCAAATGCCAATTGCCAAGGAAGAACCTTCGGCTGCAGTTCACTCACATCCTGAGGAAATCAAGTCGGTTTTCGATCTGCGCTTGGGCAAGCATATTAGCTTGCAAGGCAGTGCCAGGATAACGCCCGCAGGCGTGATCAGCGCCGGAATCGCGGTGGCCGCTATGATGCTTGCGCTGGGGTATCTTGCTTCGTCGGGCAAGCGTCGCAGGCAATAAGGTGGGATGCCCGGCTTTGTTGGCGCACCCGACAAGATTCGAACTTGTGACCTCTGCCTTCGGAGGGCAGCGCTCTATCCAGCTGAGCTACGGGTGCTTCCCGGGGAACCGGAAAACGAACCGGCCGGTGAGCCGGCCAGCCACGGCTTCTTAGCGGAAGCCGTCGCGGGCTTCAACGGGCAATTGGCGATTGTGCGGCGGCCTGATGGGTCGATTGTCTGGCCGATGGGCTATTCGAGATGGCGCTTCCCTCTCCGTCTCGGCTTCGCCGAGCCACCTCTCCCCACTTCGTGGGGCGAGGAACAGAGCTTCACCCCTCCACCGCCACCTTCGCCGTCTTGCGCCGCACCGCCCGTGTCGCGCGCTTCACCTTCTTCGCCGCGGTCAGCTCGTGCATCGCATCCAACTGCATCTGCTGCATTTCGGCCAGCCGCTGCCATTGGCGCGAGATGAGGTAGTCGAGCTTTTCGTGCAGGTGGCGCACTTCCAGCTCGGCCTTCAGGTTCACCCGGTAGTCGTTGAAGGAGCGCAGCCGGTCTTTGGCTTCCTGGCGCTTCTGGCTCATCATGATCACCGGAGCCTGGATGGCGGCGATGCAGGATAAGAGCAGGTTGAGCAGGATGAACGGGTAGGGGTCGAAGGCGTTGGTCGTGCCGGCGACCAGGTTGATGCCGATCCACAGCAAAAGCACTGCCGCAAACGAGATCAGGAACCACCAGCTGCCGCCGAACTCGGCCATGGTGTCGGAGACGCGGTCGGGGAAGGAGCGGTGCTCCTCATATTCCTCTTCCGAGTTCTCCGAGATCGTGTCCTGCTTGGCGATCGATTCCACCACCTGGCGGTCGAGCTCGGAGAATTCGCCGTGCTCCTGCTGCAGCAACTCCTCCATGTAGCGCATGCGGTAGCGGCCGAGCTCCTCGCGGCTGATGCGGGCGCCGCGCGGCAGGTCGGGATGGTCGGAGCGGATGCGGTCGGCGAGGCTCGGCCTCAGATCGTCGATGCGCACCAGGTCGCGCTTGCGGAATTTGCGCCCCGATATCGCCGAAGGTTTTTTCTTGGGCTTGATCCGGGCCGCGCCGGGCACATGCGGTTCGGAGTGCGGCTCGGAATCCGGCACCTCCGGTGCTTCGAGGATCTCGTCGGCGGCTGCCTGCGCATCCTCCGGCACGGTCTCCGCCTCGAGATATTCGCCGGCGACGTCGTTCTCGTTGTCGGCCTGGATTTGCGCGGATGCCTTCGGGTCGCCTGCCATGGTCGGTGCTCCTGTTCGAGGCTTTGTGGGTACGATACGCCAAGCCGGCGCGGCATATCCATGGTGAGTGTGAAGAGTGTGTGACGGAACAAGTTGTTGTGAAGAGGGAGGGCGTTGCTTTCTTCGCCGACTTTCGAGCCGCGATCGCATAGGTCGGCGCAGCCCCCTCTCCGTCTCGGGCTTCGCCCGAGCCACCTCTCCCCCATTTCATTGGGGCGAGGAAACGCCAATCGCCAAGGCCGCGACCTCGCAAGCTTGGGTTCCTCGCCCCGTAGCGGGGAGAGGTGGCTCGGCGAAGCCGAGACGGAGAGGGGAGCGTCGTCGGCGATTTCGCGCACACCCCTGGCGCAATCGTCTCCACCGCCTGGCCTTGATCCACATCAAACCGGCCCCTGTGGCGGGCCTGATAGGCTGACTATATCGACATCAGGCCTGACTGTTCAGGCTCCGCCACCAGGGCGCGCGCGGCGCCCCGAGAAATGAGGGATCGCCACCATGTACAAGAAAATCCTCATCGCCACCGACGGTTCGGAACTCGCCCAGAAGGGCGTCGCCCACGGGCTGGAGCTGGCCAAGGGCCTGGGCGCCACCGTCGCCTTTGTCACGGTCTCCGAGCCGTTCCCGACGCTTGCCTGGGGCGGCGCCATGGCGGGCTATGTCGCGGCCGACGAGCTGGTCAATTACGAGGAAAGCGCGCGCAAATACGCCAGCGAGCTGCTCGGCAAATGCAAGGCCGAGGCGGATGCGAAGGGTGTCGGTGCGAAGACCCTGCATATCGAGAACCGCACGCCCGCGGAGGCGATCCTGGAGACGGCGGCCAGCGAAGGCAGCGACATCATCGTCATGGCCTCGCACGGTCGCCGCGGCATCGGGCGCCTGGTGCTGGGCAGCCAGACGGCGGAGGTGGTGTCGCTGACGACGATCCCGGTGCTGGTGGTGAGATAGGGTCCGCCCGGCGGAGGCGGCATGAGAATGAGATAGGCAGCGATCCTTCGCGCCCCCCTCTGTCCTGCCGGACATCTCCCCCACAAGGGGGGAGATCAGCCGGCGCCGCCGATTTCGCCAACCACCAACGATGCAGGAGTGAGCCTGCGCCGAAACCGCCAATCTCCCCCCAAGTGGGGGAGATGTCCGGCAGGACAGAGGGGGGCGCTGTCCCGCCAGCGTGCCAGACTTTCGTTCGCCCCGCCGCCCTACTGCGTCGGCAGCAATGGCGCGCCGGGTGATGCCAGGTCCGGCGACGGAAAGTCGGACGCCGGCTGGCCCGGCACCGCCGACGCAGGCGTCGGCTGATCCGGCGGCGGCAACCCTGGCAACGCCGAGTCCGCCGGTGGAAGCAGCGGCGGCGAAGCCGGCTGCTGCCCGGAATACATCAGCTTCGGCTGGCCGGCATCCGCGACCGTCGGCCCCAGACTCCGCTGGATCAGCGCCTCGACATGATCGTTGCGCTGGCGCGCGGTATCGGCGCCCATTACCACCACGATCAGATGCCGCCCGTCGGCATTGTAGGAGGTGACGATGTTGTAGCCGGAAGCTCTTATGTAGCCGGTCTTGATGCCGTCGACGCCGCGCACGCGGCCCAGCATGTCGTTGTGGCCGCGCACCAGCCTGCCGCGGAACATGAAGTCGCTTTCGGAGAAATAGTGGAAATGCTGCGGGAAGCGCTTTTCCAGCGCCATGCCCAGCACCGCCATGTCGCGCGCCGTGGTCACCTGGCCGTCGTCGGGCAGGCCGCAAGCGTTGCGGAAATTGGTGCCGCTCATGCCGAGCGAGCGCGCCTTGGCGGTCATCATGGCGGCGAACTGGTCTTCCGAGCCGCCGCCGAGATATTCGCCCACCGCCACCGCCACGTCGTTTGCCGACTTAACCACCATGGCGCGGATGGCGGAATCGACATCGATCGTCTCGCCCCGCCGGAAGCGCAGTTTCGTCGGCGGCTGCGAGGCGGCGTGGTCGGAAACCGGGATCCGCGTTTCCTTGGTCACCCGGCCGCTCTCCAGCGCCTCGAACAGCATGTAGAGCGTCATCATCTTGGTCAGCGAGGCGGGATAGCGCTGCGACCTAGAATTGACCTCGAACAAGGTCTTGCCGCTCGAGGCATCGACCACGATCGCCGCATATTTCTGCGGCTGCGCCGGCACGGCAAGCACGCTCTCAGGCGGTGCCGCCGTCGTGCAGCCGGCGACCAGCGCGAGCAATGCCAACAGGGCGATGAGTTTTTGCAGGAGAGGGAAGGTCGGGGGCAAGACTGTTCTAAAGCTGTTGCTGAGATGCGGCGAAGCTAACGTAACGCATGTGCGACGTCCAACTGGTTAACGGGGGGAAGAAGGCATTTGCCCAGGTTTTGGGGGTTCGCGCCAGCGGCGAAGCTGCCAATCTCCGCCCTTGCGGGGGTTGAGGAGCGGTCCGCGTAGCGGGCGGAAAGCCAATTGCTTGGCTTTCCGGGCGACGAAAGCCCGGCAGGGCAGAGGGGTGCTGTCCTGGGGTCTCAAGGCTGGGGTTCCTCGCCCCCGCCAGAGGCGGGGGAGAGGTGGCCGCGAAGCGGACGGGGCGGGGGCTTCGTAGGGCGCTCCCCTCTCCGTCTCGGCTTCGCCGAGCCACCTCTCCCCACTGCGTGGGGCGAGGAACCTTGATCTTGCAGCGCCGCGTTCCTTCACAGCCCCCTCCGTCCTGCCGGACATCTCCCCCGCGAGGAGGGAGATCAGACGTCGCGCAGGCTTTCGCTAATCGCCAGCATCGCTTTGCCATCCCCACCTCCTTTCCGCTAATATGCCGCGGCTTGGTTTTGGGGGGATCGGCATGTCGGAAATCGCCACGGGTACGACCTCGTTGCTCAGGGCATCTCTCAGCCGCACCGGCAAATGGGCGGCGAGCTTTGCCTTCATCAGCGGCGCGGTCGGCGATGTGCTCAACCCGCTCGGACCCTTTGCCGCCTACATTGCCCTGGTTGCTGCCGTCGCGGCCGTCATCATCGCCGTCGCCATGGTGCTGCGGCTGGTGCTGGCCGCCAAGGCGATGCCGGCGCTGATCTTCGCCACCAGCGCGGCGGCCATCGCCGGCGGCGTGTATGGCATCCAGCAGGAAACGAATTCGCAGAACGGCGTCATCGCCAACCTCGTGCCGGCGGTCGCCGAGCTGCAGCAGTCGCTGGGCATCGTCTCGCAAAAGGTGGCGAAGATCGAGCAGACCGTCACCGAGACGCAAAAGACCGTCGAGGAGGTCAAGAAGTCGACCGACACGGTCGCCAAGACCGCGCAGGAGATCGCTTCCGCCCAAGAGCAGCAGACCGCGCAGGGCGCCGAAACCCAGAAGGCCGTCGAGGCGGTCAAGCAGACGACCGACACCTTGGCCGCCGGCCAGCAACAGCAGCAGGCGCAGGCCGAGAAGCTGCAGGCGACCACCGAGCAGATCGCCGCTTCGATCGACACGATCGCCAAGGGCTTCGCCCAGCTTTCGGCACAGGGCGGCGCGATCGCCGATCCGAAGCGCCCGGACGAATTCTACCACAATGCCCGCGTCTATGAGCTCGCCGGCGACATGCTCAACGCCCGGCGTTCCTACCTCGCCTTTGCCGGCTTCGATGTCGACGCCATCGACCCCTACACGCGCTTTGCCACGCTGCTCAGGGTCCAGGACGGCAAGGCCGGCGCCCGCGAAGTGTTCGGCACGCTGGCGGAAAAGGCCAAGGCGCCGTCGATCAAGCTCGTGCATCTCCTGCAGTTCGACGACGCGCAGCGGCTCGACAGGCTCAACGCCTTCATCGCGGCCAACCCGGATTACGCGCCGGCTTACTTTCTCCTGGCGCAGGAATTTTCCGAGGATCGCCTCGGCAGCCAGACGCTCGCCGACAAGCGCAGCGAGGCGCAGGCGCTGAGCAAATTCGTCTCCTACGAGAAGGATGGCGGCCTGCTCAAATATTTCGTCGACCAGACGCAACTGGCCGATTGGCTCGACCGCAGCCGCAGCCGGCTGACGGCGTTGGGCGACGTGCTCGACCCGTCGCGTTTCGTGCCGACGCTGACGCCGATGCGCTCCAACGCCGGCTGGTCGATGACGATCTCGCTGCCCGAGCCGGCGACGGCGATCTCCTGGCGGCTTGGCGATTCCGGTCCGTTCACCGACACCGGGGTTATGGCGATGAACGACCAGCGCACCGGCAAGCCGATGCCCAATCCGAGCTTCGAGCTGCCGGACAGCACCGCCGCCACCACCATCGCCATCAAATATCTCGACGTCAGGGGCCGCGAAACCGGCCCGTTCGATATCCGTTTCGACCCTAACGGCGCCCTCCAGCAGGAGAACAAGCAGATCCTCGATCAGTTCTGGACGTCGTGGATCGCTTTCGATTCCGGCGGCAGTCGAGGCCTGGTCTATTTCACCCAGATGCTCTCCTACCGCTGCGCCATCAAGGAGGTGCATTACAGCCTCAACGGCACCGCGCTCGACAAGGAGATCAAGATGCCGCCCTGCGACGCCAAGGACCCCTACGCCGTTCCCTCCGACTACCAGCCCTATTTCAAGGTCAAGGATGACGTGAAATCGATGGCGGTGCAGGTTACTTATACCGACGGCACGAAGTCGCCGGTGCGGGAGTATAAGAGGCAGTAGCGAAGGCCTGCTCGCTGCGAAATCCGTCTGTGGGTTGAGAGCGGATATTTTCTTCCAGCGTCTGCGCCGCCCCTCACCTGCCTGCCGGCATCCTCTCCCCGTATAGTGACGGGGAGAGGGGCGCAGTCATCGCGGGTTTCGCCAATCGCCAACGTTGCCGGGAAGGCGCCGAGTTTGCGGCCAGCCCCTTCTCCCCGTCACTATACGGGGAGAAGTGCCCGGCAGGGCGATGAGGGGCGACGCTGACGGTCAAGAATTGGTTTTCTCGTCCAGACGACGGCACGGCTGATGCAAATTGCCAATCACCGCGCTTGCGCCGAGAGCCCTGAGCAGGCTCTGCTGCCGGCCACCAAAAGATTCGCGGGATAGCACAATGGACGCCGTCACCATCAACGCAAAGGGCATCTCCGTCTCGCTCGATCTCGCCGTCGGCCACATCGCCGCCATGGAGGTCGAGGCCGACGGCCGCGTCCTGAAGCCGCTGCATCGCGCGCCCTGGGCCGGCTCGCCGCGCGAGACATTGCCCGCGAACCTGCCGGAAGGCACAGTGCGGCTCTCTGGCGATTTCCTCTGCGCGCCTTTTTCCACGAGCGATGTCGAACCCGCACCCCTGCATGGCTGGCCGGCCAACAGCGAATGGGACGCCGTCGAGAACGCCGCGATTGCCGGCGGCCGGCGCGCCGTCTTCCGGCTGCGCAGCAAGGTGATGGGCGCCTCTGTCGACAAGGTCTTCACGCTGCGCGACGGCCACCCTTTCCTGTACCAGGAGCACATCTTCTCCGGCGGCTCCGGAGCCATCTCCGTCGCCCATCATCCGATGACGGTCATGCAAGGCGGCGGCCGGCTTGCCTTCTCGCCCAAGCGCGTCGCGGTCACGCCTGCCGCGCCGCTGGAGCCAGATCCGGCGCGCGGCCGCTTCATGCTGGCTTACCCCGCCCGAACCGCCGACCTCACGCAGTTTCCGCTCGCCGCCGGCGGCACCACCGACCTCACCGACTATCGCATCGAAGACAAGCGCGAGGATTTCATCACCCTGGTCGAGGCGGATCACGGCGGCCCGGGCTGGACGGCGATCGCGCGGCGCGCCGAGCAGGACCTGGTTCTGGTGCTGAAGAACCCGGCCGAACTGCCGGTGACGATGCTCTGGTTCTCGAATGGCGGCCGCTACTACGCGCCCTGGAGCGGCCGCCACCTCGGCGTGCTCGGCATCGAGGACGGCCGCAGCGCCATCGGCCATGCCGCCTCGCTTGGCGACAACTGGCTGAAGCATGAAGGCGTGGCGACCGCGTTTGCGCTGGCCGAGGGGCGGTCGGTCTCGTTCCGCCATGTCATCGGCGCGGTTCCGTTCGCGGATATCGATGCGCCAGACAGCATGGAACAAGCGGCCGATCGATTGCGCATTCTTGCCCCGAACGGCGCGGTAAAGGAGGTGCCGTTCGACGGCGAATTCCTGCGCATCGGCCGCTCGGCTCCGGCCTGAGAGATCGGCCAGAGCCCTCGAATTCGTCATTCCTTGCTCCGCCCGTGGATGACGAAGGGACGGGCGTCTCGGCCGATCTCGAGGGTGGGACGCCGCCAAACAATCGGTTGAAACCTCAGCATCTAGGAACGAGGTTTGAAATTTCCATCCACACCCGCCAAAATACCGCCACAACCTTACCGAAGAGGCGCCGATGTCCGAGATCGCCCATATCACAGCCGCCATCTTCAAGCGCGCCGGCAAGGCCAAGCGCTTCGTCGTCGCCATCGCCGGTCCGCCGGGTTCCGGCAAGTCTACGCTGTCGGCGAGCCTGCATGAACTTCTGCCGGAAGGTAGCTCGGAGGTCGTGCCGATGGACGGCTTCCATTATGACGACATCATCCTCAACCGCCGCGGCCTGCGCCCCCGCAAGGGCGCGCCGGAAACCTTCGATTTCGCCGGCTTCGAGACGCTGCTGAAGCGCATCCGCTCCGGCGAGCCCGACATTGCCATCCCGGTCTTCGACCGCAGCATCGAACTGTCGCGCGCGGCGGCCGAGATCGTCTCCGCCGACACCAAATTCATCCTGGTCGAGGGCAATTACCTGCTGCTCGACGAGGAGCCGTGGTCGCGGCTGGCGCCTTTGTTCGATTTCACCATCTTCGTCGACGTGCCGCGCAATGAGCTGGAGCGCCGGCTGATGGAGCGTTGGCGCGAGCATGGCAAGTCGGATGAGGACGCCCGCGCCTGGATCGCCTCCAATGACATGCCCAACATCGAACGGGTGCTGGCGCGGCGCCGGCCGGCCGACATGGTCATTGGTTAAACTCTGGTCATTGGTTAACCCGCTCAATTTTCAATATTTTCGGACGGGAACTTTAAGGTTTTCACGCCGTTATCACCCTGTCCCGAATTCTCCGGCCGGAGCAATTCCAGGGAAGCGCGCAAATCGCTTGCCGTCCGGAATTGCGACAAGAAGCGAGCAGGAACTGTCAGATGGCAACCAACAGCAGAAAGCCCGTGGCCAAAAAAACCAGGGCCACCCAATCCAGGACGACGCAGGCCAAGGCCGGCGCCGGCCCCGCGACCGCCGAGCGGTCGAAAGACGCCAAGCCGGCCTTTGGCAAGGCGGCACCGAAAAAAGTGACGACTGGCGCGGCTCACAAGGCAGCGGTCCACAAGGTCGCGGCCAAGGGCGCGAAGCATCCCAAGCCCGCGGCCAAGACGTCTGGTCCGATTCGCGCCGTGGCGAGCGTCGCGACAGGGGCGGTCGTTGCCACCGCGCGGCTTGCGGCCTCGATGCTCGGCCGCGGCGGCGCAAAGGCCAAGGCGAAATAGGCCTTTAAGGTCCACGCGATCCCGCACGGCAGGCTGCGGCGAAGTCGCTGGACCCGACCATCACGCCCTTTCCTGAATAGCTTTCAGCCCCTTGCCGGAATGGTGAGGCCGCGCTTCACCGCCGGCCGCGCCAGGCCGCGCTCCAGCCATTCGGCGACGGTCGGGAAGTCGTCAAAGCCGACCAGGTCGCGCGCTTCGTAGAAGCCGATCAGGTTGCGCACCCAGCCCAGCATCGACACGTCCGCAATGGTGTATTCGTCATCCATGATCCACTTGCGGCCCTTCAGCCGCGTTTCGAGCACGCCGATCAGCCGCCGCGATTCGTCGCGATAGCGCTCGAGCGGCCGCTTGTCGGCAATCTCGCGCCCGGCGAATTTGTGGAAGAAGCCGACCTGCCCGAAGATCGGGCCGATCGCCGCCATCTGGAAGAACACCCACTGGATCGTCTCGTAGCGGCGCGCCGGATCGTCGGGAATGAGCTTGCCGGTCTTGTCGGCCAGATAGAGCAGGATGGCGCCGGACTCGAACAGGCCGATCGGCTTGCCGCCCGGGCCGTCCGGGTCGATGATCGCCGGGATCTTGCCGTTCGGGTTGAGCGACAGGAACTCCGGCGTCCAGCTCTCATTCTTGCCGATATCGACATAATGCGGCTCATAGGGCAGGCCGATTTCCTCGAGCGCGATCGAGACCTTCACGCCATTGGGCGTCGTGGCGGAATAGAGCTGCAGGCGCTCGGGCTGCTTGGCCGGCCAGCGCTTGGCGATCGGAAAGGCGGACAGGTCGGTCATCGGAAACTCCGGATATGGATTGGCGCCGGGCGGCGCTTATGGCGGGGTGAGCAAGAATTAGGTCTGCGGCCGGCCGGGATCAATACACCGGCAGCCGGCTGCCACGCGCCAACCGGCAGGCTGCACTCAGACGGCCTTGAAGGCCAGCACCGCGTTGGTTCCGCCGAAGGCGAAGCTGTTGCTGAGCGCGGCGCGCACCTTTCGCTCGCGCGCCGTGTTGGGCGTCACGTCGAGGTCGCATTCCGGGTCCGGCTCGCGATAATTGGCGGTCGGCGGCACGATGCCGTCGCGGATCGCCATCACGCAGGCGATCATCTCCAGCCCGCCGGAAGCGCCGAGGCAATGCGCATGCATCGACTTGGTAGAGGAGACTGAGAGAGAAGGGGCGTGGTTGCCGAAGACGCGCTTGATCGCGGCGGTCTCGATCTGATCGTTGGCCTTGGTACCGGTGCCATGCGCGTTGAGGTAGTCGACGTCTTCCGGGTTCAGCCCGGCATCCGCCAGGCAGAAACGCATCGCCGCTTCCGGTCCCTCGACGGTCGGCGCGACGATGTCGGAGGCATCGGCGGAAAGCCCGACGCCGGCGATCTCCGCCAGAATCGTGGCGCCGCGCGCCGTCGCGTGATCGTAGCTTTCGAGCACCGCCATGCCGGCGCCTTCGCCAAGCACAAGGCCGGCACGGTCAGCGGAGAACGGCCGGCAGGTGTCGGGTGAAAGCACCCTCAGCGCCTCCCAGCCCTTCAGCACGCCCCACACCAGCGGCGCTTCGGTGCCGCCGGCGACCATCACGTCGGCGCGGCCGAGCCTGATCTGGTCGACGGCCGAGGAGATCGCATGATTGGCGGACGAGCAGGCCGACGTGGCGCCGAAAACAGGGCCGCGCAGGCCGAGCGCCATGCTGACCTGGCCGGCGGCCGCGCCCGGCATCACTTTCGGCACGGTGAAGATGGCGGCGCGGTTGCGTCCCTCGAGCAGGATCGCGCGGTAATTTTCCTCGATGGTCTCGAAGCCCGCGACGCCGATGCCGACGATCGCGCCCATCCGGTAGGTGTTGTCGGCATGGGCGGTCAGGCCCGACTGCCGCATGGCTTCGCGCGCCGCGATCACAGCCAGCAGGCTGAAGCGGTCCATCGACACGACCTGCTTGCGGTCGATGCCATGGTCCGGCAATTGCTTGATTTCGCAGCCGGTCTTGACCTTGAGGTCATGCAGCGACGGATTGTCGATCGGGCCGATGGCCGAGCGGCCGGCGCGCATGGCGTCCCACATCGCCGCCGCATCGTTGCCGAGCCCGCAAATCCCGCCGATGCCGGTGATGACGACCCGTTTTTGCATGCAGTCAGGCTTTTTTCGCGATCAGTTCGCGAACCGCCTCGACCATGTCGCCGACGTTCTTGAGGTTGCTCCAGGCATCGACCGTGTTCATCTCGATCTCGATGCCGTACTTTTCCTCGAGATCGAAGATGATCTCGGTCAATTCCAGCGAATGGATGCCGAGCGTTCCGAGATCGGTGCTGGCGGTGATCTCCTCACCGCCGGTGTCGGCATGCGCTTTGATCTTTTCGATGATCTCGGTCGTCAGTTGGTCAGCCATTCGGTTCCTTCCCTGTCGTTTCCCGACGCCAACTGATCAGCGCCCCTTTTGATCCCCGGATCCAACAACGCCGTTGCCCTTACCTCGCCAGACACCGCGCGACCGCTCCAGGGTGGCTTCCCTCTATAGAAACCAAAACGTTGTCAAGCAACAAGCGATATATCGACAAAGCCGCCGGAGTGCTTAACCTGGAATCGTGGACACGATCGAGAACACCTTGGCATCCAACCCCGCCTCGCCTTTGGCCGCTCCTGCTTTGCCTGCCGTGCAACGTGTTGCAGGGCGAGCCAGGCTTTTCTGCGGCAAGGGCGAGGGCCGGACGCGCCTGCAGCGGCTCTATCAGGATGGATCGGCCAAGATCCGCCTGCCGGCGGTGCAAGGCGATCCGCTCGAGGCAGTGCTGATCAACACAGCCGGCGGGATGACCGGCGGCGACCGCCTTGGCTGGACGATCGAGGTCGGCGCCGGCGCTTCCGCCTCCATCACCACCCAGGCCTGCGAGAAGGTCTATCGCGCCGCCGCCGACAGGGCCGAGACAAGCGTCGGCCTGCGGGTCGGTCCGGGCGGCCGCATCGCCTGGCTGCCGCAGGAAACCATCGTTTTCAACCGCGCCGCCTTCGCCCGCACGCTGGATGTCGATCTCGCGGAGGATGCCGAAGCGCTGGTGCTCGAAGCCACGCTGTTCGGCCGGCTGGCGATGGGTGAGCGGACGGTTCAAGGCAACTTCCACGACCGTTGGCGGGTCCGCCAGGGCGGCGTGCTGATCCATGCGGAGGATTTCCGGCTCGGCCCGGATATCGCGGCAACGCTCCAGCGGCCGGCGGTGACCGGTGGCGCGCTTGCCGTCGCGACGCTGCTGCTCGTTTCGCCGCAAGCGGAAGACCTGCTGGACAAAGTCCGCGCCGTCATCGGCGATCCCGGCATCGGCGGCCCCGTTATCAGTGACTGCGGCGGCGCGAGTTTCTGGAGCGTCGGCCGATCTGGCAAGCTTCTTGCGAGGCTCTGCGCCGGCGACGGCTACCAGCTCCGCAAGCGGCTGGTTCCGCTCGTCGAACTGCTCAACGGTCGAGCTGGCCTGCCTAAATTGTGGTCACTCTGATCTGAAATACCGGGACATTGCATGAATCTTACGCCGCGTGAAAAAGACAAGCTGCTCATCGCCATGGCGGCGATGGTGGCGCGCAAGCGCCTGGAGCGCGGCGTCAAGCTCAACCATCCCGAAGCCATCGCCCTGATCACCGACTTCGTCGTCGAAGGCGCGCGTGACGGCCGCCCGGTCGCGGAGCTGATGGAGGCCGGCGCCCATGTCGTCACCCGCGCCCAGGTCATGGACGGCATCGCCGAGATGATCCACGACGTCCAGGTCGAAGCGACGTTTCCCGACGGCACCAAGCTGGTGACCGTGCACGAACCGATCAGGTGAGAAGGGCCGATGCTGGAACTGCGACCCAATTGCGAATGCTGCGACAAGGATCTGCCGCCGGAGGCGGCCGATGCGCTGATCTGCACCTTCGAGTGCACGTTCTGCGCCGACTGCGTGGATAGTGTGCTGGGCGGCGTCTGCCCGAATTGCGGCGGCAATTTCGCGCCGCGGCCGATCCGGCCGGCGGCCAAGCTTATGAAATATCCGCCGTCGACCAGGCGCGTGCTCAAGGCCGAAGGCTGCGGCCCGCGCAAGGCCGCTTAACCAGGTCAATGGGAAGGGCACAAAAGATGATCTCCGCCTCGACGAAACGCAGCACGCTCGCCGTCATCCTCCTGCTGGCTGCGGCGATGCCCGCTTATGCCCATGTCGGCATCGGCACGGCCTCTTCCTTCGCCGCCGGTTTGGCGCATCCGCTGTCCGGCCTCGACCACATGACGGTCCTGATCGCCGTGGGCCTCTGGGCCGCGATGAAGGGCGGCAAGGCGGTCTGGGCCTGGCCGCTCGCCTTCGTCGGCGTGATGCTCGCCGGCGGCGCGCTCGGCATGCTGCATGTGCCGGTGCCTTTCGTCGAGCCGGGCATCCTCGCGTCCGTCGTGGCGCTCGGCCTGCTGGTGGCGCTGGCGATCGACCTGCCGGTCTCGGCCGGGGTGGCCATCATCGGCCTGTTCGCGCTGTTCCACGGCCATGCTCATGGCACCGAGGTGCCGGAAAATGTCGGGGGCCTGGACTATATGGCCGGTTTCTCAATGGCCACGGCACTGCTCCACGGTATCGGCATTGCAACGGGCCTCCGGCTTAGGTCGAGCTTCCGTGGCCTGGCGCGCGCAGCCGGTGCCGCCTGCGCGGCGATTGGCATTGGGCTGGCCTTCGGCATGATGTGAGGGCGCGATGATCCCCGGTGAAATTTTTGCGGCCAAAGGCGACATCGAGCTCAACAAGGGCCGGCCGACTGTCACGCTCAAGGTCGCCAACAGCGGTGACCGTCCGATCCAGGTCGGCAGCCATTACCATTTCTTCGAGACCAATGAGGGCCTCAAATTCGACCGCGAGCGCGCGCGCGGCATGCGCCTCGACATTGCCGCTGGCACCGCCATGCGCTTCGAGCCGGGCCAGGAGCGCGACGTCACCCTCGTGCCGCTGGGCGGCAAGCGCGAGGTCTATGGCTTCCAGCAGAAGGTGATGGGCAAGCTGTGACGGCCGTCGGCGCGCTCACATCACCTCGGCGGCTTGGCGGCCGCGTAGATGACGACCTTCCTCGGATTGTCGAACTCCACGGCGAGCACGTCCTCGGCCTGCACGCGCCGCGAATCGATCGCGTTGAAGAGCAAGGCGTTCGCCTCGATCTCCTGGCGCAGTTCGGCGACGTCCTCCTGATGCTGCTTCATCTTGTTCTCGATGGCCGGCGGCGGCCCGCCTTCGCTGCGCGTCGCATCGGTCAGGAACACGATATCGACCCTGTCGAGCTTGGTGGTCTTGCGCGCCGTGCCGATATTGTCGCGGGTGCGGTCGATGGCCGTGATGACCTTTCCGGCCTCCGTCCTGGAGAGCGCCTCTTCCTGGCGGACATCGGAATCGACAATTGCCGCGGCAGGCTTGTCGCTGACCAGCGGCTGCGCCGCGGACGCCGCCTGGGGCGCAGCCATGACAAACGTGGCGGCAATTACGGAACTCCATCTTGCAAAACGCCGACCATTCGCCATCGTTCGCTCCTGACTGACCTCGTGACGGGGCGAAAACAGCGAAACGGTCCGGCTTGGCCGCAGGTTCCCCTCAAAAGCCGGATAGCGGCCCGCAAGGCGGCCCGCATTCCCTTCAAAATATGGTTGGCGGACCGCAAGGCGGCCCGCCCTGGCGCGCAATCAGCTGGCCTTCTTGGTGATCAGCGTCAGCGCGCCATTGGGCTGCATGCTGGCGGCGATCACCTGCGCCGAGCTCATGCCCTTGGCTTCGAGCGCGGATTTCACCTTGGGCGTGGCGTCGATCGACTTGCGCAAGGTCTGCAGGCCGGCATCGCCGCGCTGCGCCACGATCTGGTTCACCTGCGTCTGCGCGTCCTTGGGCAGTTCAGTGATGTCGACGACGTTGACGCTCTGGATAGACGGCACCGCGGACTGGGCTTTCGGCGCGGCAGGGGCGGCCGGCGACGGGCTGGGCTGCGGCGTCGGTTGCTGCTGGGCGCCGGCAGCGCCCGCCATCATCAAGGTGGCGGCTGCGGCGACAAGTATCGCGTTGCGCATGGGTATTCCTTCCATCGGATTGGGAGTGATTCCGCCCGCCTCAACGGCCCGATGGGAACGCTGAAATGGGCGCTCAAAGTGTCGCCGGGCGGGTCATTGCGTGACCATTGGGTGGCGACAATGTGTGCCCCGCGCGCAAACAATTGGAATTTCGGGAGCAATTGCTGATGGCCAGGATAAGCCGCGCCGCCTATGCGCAGATGTATGGACCGACGGTCGGCGACAAGGTGCGGCTTGCCGACACCGAGCTTTTCGTCGAGGTCGAGAAGGACCTCACTGTTTACGGCGAGGAAGTAAAATTCGGTGGCGGCAAGGTCATCCGCGACGGCATGGGCCAGAGCCAGGTCACGCGTTTGGGCGGCGCGGTCGATACCGTCATCACCAACGCGCTGGTCGTCGATGCGCTCGCCGGCATCGTCAAGGCCGATATCGGCCTGAAGGACGGCCGCATCGCCGCGGTCGGCAAGGCCGGCAATCCGGACACGCAGGATGGCGTCACCATCATCATCGGCCCGGGCACCGAGATCATCGCCGGCGAAGGCAAGATCCTGACGGCCGGCGGTTTCGATGCGCATATCCATTTCATCTGCCCGCAGCAGATCGAGGAAGCGCTGATGAGCGGCATCACCACGATGCTGGGCGGCGGCACGGGCCCGGCGCATGGCACTTTGGCCACCACCTGCACGCCCGGACCCTGGCACATGGCGCGCATGATCCAGTCCTTCGACGCCTTCCCGATGAATATCGGCCTGTCGGGCAAGGGCAACGCGTCAAGGCCGGCGGCGCTGGAAGAGATGGTGCTGGCCGGCGCCTGCTCGCTGAAGCTGCATGAGGACTGGGGCACCACGCCGGCGGCAATCGATTGCTGCCTGTCGGTCGCCGACGACTATGACGTGCAGGTGATGATCCACACCGACACGCTGAACGAGTCAGGCTTCGTCGAGAACACCGTGGCGGCGATCAAGGGCCGCACCATCCATGCCTTCCACACCGAGGGCGCCGGCGGCGGCCATGCGCCCGACATCATCAAGGTCTGCGGCCTGCCCAACGTCATCCCGTCCTCGACCAATCCGACCCGGCCTTACACCGTCAACACGCTGGCCGAGCATCTCGACATGCTGATGGTCTGCCACCATTTGTCGCCGTCGATCCCCGAGGACATCGCCTTCGCAGAGAGCCGCATCCGCAAGGAGACCATCGCGGCCGAGGACATTCTGCACGACATCGGCGCCTTCTCGATCATCTCCTCCGACAGCCAGGCCATGGGCCGCGTCGGCGAGGTGGCGATCCGCTGCTGGCAGACCGCCGACAAGATGAAGCGCCAGCGCGGCGCGCTGCCCGACGAAACCGGCGACAACGACAATTTCCGCGTCCGCCGCTACATCGCCAAATACACCATCAACCCGGCCATCGCGCACGGCCTGTCGAAGGAGATCGGCTCGATCACGGTCGGCAAGCGCGCCGATCTCGTGCTGTGGAACCCGGCCTTCTTCGGGGTGAAACCCGAAATGGTGCTGGTCGGCGGCTCGATCGCGGCAGCGCCCATGGGCGACCCGAACGCCTCGATCCCGACGCCGCAGCCGATGCACTACCGGCCGATGTTCGGCGCCTATGGCAAGGCGCTGACCAACTCCTCGGTGACCTTCGTCTCCAAGGCGGCGCTAGATGCTGGCCTTCAGGGCAGGCTCGGTGTCGACAAGGCGATGGTCGCGGTCGAGAACACGCGCAGCGGCATCGGCAAGCATTCCATGGTGCTCAACGACGCCACGCCGCATGTCGAGGTCGATCCCGAAACCTACGAAGTGCGCGCCGACGGCGAGCTCTTGACCTGCGAGCCCGCGACCGTGCTGCCGATGGCGCAACGGTATTTCCTGTTTTGACAGGCGGCTGGTCCGATTAGCGGGCAAATATCGTTGCGGCTCGGGCGCGCAGATCGCAATATGCTGCGAAGCAGCAGCATTGTGATCTGGCATGCCCACCGAAATCGCCTCCCAGCACGACATCTTCCCGCACATCCGCATCGTCATGGGCATGGTGATCGGCCTCGGCGTCACGCGACTGCTTTCGGGAACCGCCCGCATCGTCCAGCATCCCGGCCAATACCGGCTCTATGCGGTGCATCTCGCCTGGGTTGCCTCGGTGCTGTTGATGCTGGTGCATTTCTGGTGGTGGGAGTTCGGCCTCTACGCCATCGAGAACTGGACCTTCGGCAAGTACCTTTTCATCATCTTCTACGCCATCACGCTGTTCCTGCTCTGCGCGCTGCTGTTTCCGGATTCGATGCTCGACTACACCAGCTACGAGGACTATTTTTACTCGCGCCGCGCCTGGTTCTTCGGGGTGCTCGGTGCGACCTATCTGCTCGACGTCATCGACACGCTGCTCAAGGGGCCGGAGCACTTCGCCCGCTTCGGCAACGAATATCTGTTCCGCACGCCGGTCTTCGTGGCGCTCTGCATCGTCGCGATCCTGGTGCGCGACAAACGCTTCCACATCGCCTTCGTAGCGGCTGCGCTGATTTACCAGATATCGTTCATCCTGCGGCTGTTCGACACCATCGTCTGAGCGTTCGCGATGCGGTAGGTTCTCGGAAAAAGGCAAGAGTTCAACCATGTACAAGGCTGTCGGATCGCGCGGCTCCCGCGTCAGCCGGGTGCTCTGGATGCTCGAGGAGCTCGGGCAGCCCTACGAGTTCGTCGAGGTGAAGCTGCGCTCGCCGGAAGCCTACGCGCTCAACCCTTCAGGCAAGGTGCCGATCCTGATCGACGACGACCTTAAAATCACGGATTCCGCTGCGATCTGCGTCTATCTGGCCGACAAGCATGCCGATAAGGGCATGGGCGCCAATCCGGGTGTTGCCGGGCGCGCCGAGATGGATTCCTGGATGCATTTCGCCCAGAGCGAGCTTGAGGCCCCGCTGTGGAACAAGCTGCGCCACCGCTTCCTGCTGCCAAAGGATGTTCGGGTCGATGTCGGCCCGGCCGCGGCGTATGATTTCGCATCCGAAATAAAAGCGCTGGATCGCCGGCTTGGCGACAAGCCTTACGCGCTGGGCGACCGCTTCTCGGCCGTCGACGTCCTGCTCGGCGATATGGGCGGCTGGGCCCGCGCCGGAAGATTCCCGATCGACTCTGAACGGGTCGGCGCCTATTTCGACCGCGTGCTGTCGCGACCCGCTCGTGCCCGCGCCCAAGCCAATGGCGGAGCCATGAAATGAAGCTCAACATCACCACCGATTTCACCAAGTTTCCACGTGCCGTCTCGGTGCTTGCCGCCGGCGATCCGGCTTCGGCCACGCCCTACGACAAGGCTGTGCTGCCGCATGACGAGCGGCATCTGCGCCGCCGCGCCATCGAGACCGCCGGCGGCGACAAGGTGCTGGTCGACCTGCCCGAGCCGGTGGCGCTCGCCGATGGCGACCGGCTGGTGCTGGAAGACGGCCGCCAGCTCGAAATCGTCGCCGCACCAGAAGAGGTCTACGACATCCGTGCCCGCGACGCCGTTCATCTGACCGAGCTTGCCTGGCACATCGGCAACCGCCACCTCGCGGCGGCGATCGAGGCCGACCGCATCCTCATCCTGCGCGACCATGTCATCAAGGCGATGCTGGAGGGTCTCGGCGCCACTGTGAACGAGGTTTCGCAGCCGTTCAGTCCGGTGCGCGGCGCCTATTCCGGCCACGATCACGGCCATTCGCACGACCACCATGACCATCATGGCCATGACCACGACCACCATGACCATGATCATCACGATCACGACCGTCATCACCACGGCCACCATCACCATCATGACTGAGCAGCTTTCCACCGTCGCACTTTTGCGGCTGATGGCCTGGCTGTCGCCGGCCTTTCCCGTCGGCGGCTTCTCCTACAGCCACGGGCTCGAGCGTGCCGTGCACGATGGCCTGATCGCCGATCGCGAAGATCTCGCCGGCTGGCTTGAGACGCTGGTCGAGATCGGCTCGGGCTGGAACGACGCGGTGCTCTTCGCCGAAAGCTGGCGTCGCGCGCGTGACGGCGGCGACCTGGCGGAAGTCGCCACGCTGGCCGAGGCGCTTGCGGGATCGCGGGAGCGTCATCTCGAAACCATGCTGCAGGGCGCTGCTTTTCTCCAGGCGGCGTCCGCCTGGTCGTCTCCGGTGCTGCAGCGCCTGCCGGCCGACTGCCCCTATTGCGTTGCGGTCGGCGCCGTTGCCGGCAGCGGCGGCGTCGACCTTGCGCAGGCGCTGTCCGCTTTCCTGCAGGCTTTTTTCTCCAACCTCGTGCAGGCGGCGATCAGGCTTGGCGTCGTCGGCCAGATCGACGCGGTCGCATTGTTAGCCGGCTTCGAAACCTTGGCCATGAACACGGCTGCCCGCGCAGCAGCGTCTACGCTCGATGATCTCGGCGGCGCGGCCTTCATGTCCGACATAGCGGCGATGCAGCACGAAACGCAATATTCCAGGCTGTTCCGCTCATGACCGCGCTTGCCGTCATCCTCTCCTTCGTGCTGCTTTTGATTACCACGCTGCATGTCTATTGGGGCATAGGCGGCATCTGGCCCGGAACGGACCAGGCGTCATGCGCCCGCGCCGTCGTCGGCTTCCGCGGCATCGATGAGATGCCGTCGTCCTTCGCGAGTTTTGCCGTCGCCGCTTGCCTGGTCCTGGCGACGCTCTGGCCGCTGGCGCTGGCTGGCGTCTTTGCGACGCCCTTTCCACGGGAGGGCCTGGCCGCCACCGCATTGATGATCGGTCTCGTCTTCCTTGGTCGCGGCATTGCCGGCTTCACGCCCTGGTGGCGCAGGCTTATGCCGGAGCAACCATTCGCGCGGCTCGACCAAAGCTTCTATTCGCCGCTCTGCCTGTTGATCGGGCTGGGCTTCGCAATCCTCGCCATCACGGAGTTCCCGGCATGACGTCGAAAAACGGTCCTCTTCGCATCGGTATTGGCGGCCCTGTCGGCTCCGGCAAGACGACGCTCACCGAAAAGCTCTGCAAGGCACTGCGCGACGATTTTTCAATCGCCGTCGTCACCAACGACATCTACACCAAGGAAGACGCCATGATGCTGGCCCGCCTGCAGGCGCTGCCGGAGGAGCGCATCGTTGGCGTCGAGACCGGCGGCTGTCCGCACACCGCCATTCGCGAGGACGCCTCGATCAATTTGCGGGCGATCGCCGAGTTGAACAAGAAATTCCCCGACCTCGACATCATCTTCATCGAATCCGGTGGCGACAATCTCGCCGCCACCTTCTCGCCCGACCTTGCCGACCTGACGCTTTATGTCATCTCGGTCTGCCAGGGCGAGGAGATTCCGAGGAAGGGCGGCCCGGCCATCACGCGCTCTGATTTCCTCGTCATCAACAAGAGCGATCTGGCGCCCTATGTGAATGTCAACCTCGACGTGATGGAGAGCGATGCCGGCCGCATGCGCGGCAAAAGGCCGTTCGGCTTCACCGACCTGTCGCGCGGCAAGGGTTTGCAGGACGTGATCGATTTCATCGTCGAGCAGGGCGGGCTGCAGTCGGCGCGCCCGGCGGCTTGATCTGCTGCGCCACCGATTATCGGTTGCTGGCAGCGGCCACGCGCGGCATTCTCATCCAAACAGGAGGATTTTCCATGAGCCTTGCCCGCCTGCATAAGGAACCGCTGAGCAACTTGCCCTATTACGAGCAGCGGGTCGACCTCGCCGCCGCCTTCCGCTGGACCGCGCGGCTCAACATGCATGAGGCGGTGGCCAATCACTTCTCGCTGTCGGTCAACGAGGACGGCACGAAATTCCTGATGAACCCGAACCAGGTGCATTTCTCGCGCATCAAGGCGAGCGACCTGCTCTTGATCGACGCCAACGATCCTGAAACGCTCTCCGGGCCCAACGCACCCGATCCGACCGCCTGGGGCCTGCATGGCGCCATCCACCGCAACGTCCCGCATGCGCGCTGCGCCATGCATGTCCATTCGATCCACGCCACCGTGCTCGCTTCGCTGGCCGACTCGACGCTGCCGCCGATCGACCAGAACTCGGCCATGTTCTTCAACCGCCACGTCGTCGACGCCCATTATGGCGGGCTGGCCTTCGAGGAGGAGGGCGAGCGCTGCTCCAAGCTTCTGACCGACCCCAAGGTCAAGGTGATGGTCATGGGCAATCACGGCGTGATGGTCATCGGCGACACAGTCGCCGACACCTTCAACCGCATGTTCTACTTCGAGCGCGCCGCCGAGACCTACATCAAGGCGCTGTGGACCGGTCGTCCATTGCGCACGCTCTCCGACGAGATTGCCGAGAAGACCGCTCGCGAGATGGACGATTACCCCGGCCAGGCCGAGCGCCATCTGGCCGAGCTGAAAGCGATCCTCGACGAGGAAGAGCCGGTTTATAGGAATTGAAGCCGGCTCGGTGTGACTGATCGGCCGAAGGCTTGATTGCTACGTGGTTCCCCCAATCCGTCGCTGCTTCGCAGCGCCACCTTTCCCCCCCGGAGGGAAAGGAAGGGAGCCTTGCTGGACGGACATTGACGGCAAAAAACTTGGCGCCTTTCCTCTACCCCGTCGATCGGGGGAGAGGTGGCTCGGCGTAGCCGAGACGGAGTGGGGGTCGACCAGCGCTACACTAAACAATGCATGCGCCAAGCTGCCCGCAGGTCCAATGAGGGGCGGTGCCGACCTTGGCGGCTCGCTAGAGTCCGAGCTCTTTCCGCAGCTCCCCGGCACTGTTGATCACAATCGCTCCGGCCGGGCCCTCCATCGGCGCTTCCGGCCAGAAGATCGTCTTCATGCCGGCCGCCAGTCCGGCCATGGCGCCCGTGAGGCTGTCGTCGACGGCGAAAGCATTCGCCGGGTCGACGCCGGCAAGATATGCGGCGCGCAGGAAGGGTTCGGGCAGCGGCTTGCCGTCGATCACGTCGTTGCGGCTGACCGTCATCATGCCCGGATAGGTGAGACCGACGGCGCGCAGATTGGCATCGACGATCAGCCGGTCGGAATTGGACACCACCGCCTGCTCGACTCCGAGCGCGCGCAATTCGTTGAACACTTCGATCGCGCCGGGGCGCGGCTTCAGCGTTTCCGCCAGCGGCAGGTAATGATCGTATTTGCGCACGATCCAGTCGTCGAAGGGCAGGTCGAGGCCGAATTCGTCCCGCAGCATCTCGTAGACCGGCCATGCGGCGATGCCCAGCACCCGCTCGTGCAGGTCGTGCGGCGGGGCGATGCCGACGCTGCGCAGCGCCGCCACAAGTGCTGCCTCATGCAACGGCTCGCTGTCGACCAGCGTCCCGTCCATATCCCAGAAAACGGCTTTCGGCGTCATGCGCGGCTCCCTTCGCCGATCCCCTTAATCGGTTTCCCAGTGGAGATAAACCACCCCGCCGGCAAATGGTCGCAAGCGCGACGAATTGATCCTTTGTTAGCCCGCTGGACGCCCAAGCAATTGCTCTTTCGATAGACAATTGCGCGCCGGCATATTCGCTGTAAGCTATGGCGCCCGTTTCGACATTGCGGGCTGGGAGGCAGGACGTGAATTCGCGACAGGAAACCGGCAGCACCAGGTTGGACGACGCCGCGCGCGCCGGCTGGCTTTATTATGTTGCCGGCAACACGCAAGACCAGATCGCCGCCAAGTTGGGCATTTCCAGGCAGACGGCGCAGCGGCTGGTATCGCTGGCGATGTCCGAGGGCCTGATCAAGGTGCGGGTCGATCACCCGATCGCCAACTGCCTCGACCTTGCCGCCCGGTTGAAGTCACGCTTCGCGCTCGACCTTGTCGAGGTGGTGCCGAGCGATCCGACATCGAACTCGACGACCATAGGCATCGCCGAGGCGGCGGCGGCCGAGATCGAGCGCCGGCTGCGCTCGGAAGCCCCCATCGTCATGGCGATCGGCACCGGACGCACGCTGAAGGCGGCGATCGAGCAACTGCCGCCGATGGACTGCCCGCAGCACAAGGTCGTGTCCCTGACAGGCAACATCTCGCCGGACGGCTCGGCCGCCTTCTACAACGTCATCTTCACCATGGCCGACCGCGTCAAGGCGCGGTCCTTCCCAATGCCGCTGCCGGTCATCGCCTCCTCGCCGGAGGAACGCGAAATGCTGCTCAACCAGCCGATGATCCAGCCGACGCTGGCGCTGGCCGCGGAAGCCGACGTCACCTTCGTCGGCATCGGCGATCTCGGGCCAAAGGCCCCGCTCTACGAAGACGGCTTCATTTCCGAAAGCGAGTTGAAGGCGCTTCAGAAGGCCGGCGGCATCGCCGAGATCGTCGGCTGGGTGTTCGACCGCGAAGGCCGCATGATCGAGGGCATCACCAACGACCGTGTGTCTTCCGCCGCGCTGCCGTCGCGGGAAAAGTCGCTGGTCATCGCCTTGGCCATGGGCGACCGCAAGCTGCCGGGCATCCTCGCCGCCGTCAACCGCCGGCTGGTCAATGGCCTCATCACCGACGAGCGGACGGCCGAAGCCCTGCTTGCCGGCTGATCGCCGATAAAAAAGAGCCGGCTATTGCGAGGGCCCGCGCGGATCGTTGCCGTCGAGAAAACCCATGTCGCGCTGCAGATGCCCGGATAGTTCCCGGACATCGATATAGCCGCGCCTGCGGCCCGAAAACCTTGCAAATCCCCGCACCAGCGTGAAAAACCAGCCGTGTGTCGGGTTGGAAACGAGTTTTTCCTGAACCGTGGTCATGATCGTCAGCCTTCGCTAGTGCTTGAACTGGATTGATCGTTGATCCCAAATATCGGTCTGGCTGGTTCGTGCTTCCAATTAAACCTCGATCATGACCCATAAGGAGGCCTTATGCCCGATTTGAACTCTCCACAGCTTGCGCCGCTGCCGCCGCTGCCGGCGATCCGGGTGTTCGAAGCGGTGGCAAGACACCTGTCCTTCACCAAGGCGGCGCAGGAATTGGGCATGACCCAGGCGGCCGCGAGCTACCAGATCAAGCTGCTGGAGGAACGCATCGGCGCGCCGCTGTTCCTGCGCCGTCCGAAGCAGATCGAGCTGACCGAACCCGGCCAGCGCCTGGCGCCCGCGGTCAGCGAAGCCTTCGCCATCCTGGGTCAGGCCTATGCCGCTGCGCGCGGCGGCGCCGACGGCCTGCTTTGCGTCACCACCGTGCTGACCTTCGCCTCGAACTGGCTGGCCCAGCATCTGGGCGCGTTCCAGATTGCCCATCCTGCCCTTGCCGTGCGGCTCGACACGTCGAGCCGCCTGACCGATTTCGCGCGCGAGGATGTCGATCTCGCCATCCGTTCAGGCGGCGGCAAATGGCCGGGCCTTGAGGCGCATAAGCTGCTCGACGCCGATTTCACGCCGATGCTGAGCCCCAAGCTCGCGGCGAGCATAGGCGGCGTCAAGGAACCGGCCGACCTTTTGCGCCTGCCGATCCTCGATCCCGGCGACATCTGGTGGTCGCAATGGTTCGAGGCCGCCGGCGTGACCGGGCACGACCTCGCCAAGCGGCCGGGCTCCAGCATGGGCGCGCAGGCATATGAAGCGAACGCGGCAATGGCCGGCCATGGCGTGGCGATCCTGACCAGGGCCCTGTTCAAGAACGAGATCGCCGACGGCCGCCTGGTCCAGCCCTTCGACCTGGTCGGCGACGACGGCCACGCCTACTGGCTGGTCTATCCGACGGCCCGCCGCAACGTGCCGAAGATCCGGGCCTTCCGCGACTGGATCCTGGCCGAGATCGCCTGCCCGTAAGCCGGCTGCCTTCAGCTCCCGTCTCCAATGTGCCGGCCACGTCGCCGGACAGGGTCACGTGGCGTCATTTCTGCTGCGCTGCAGCATCGATTCCGCCTTGACATAAATCATGGCAAGTGAGTAATTGCTCAAAGCCAAGGCAAATGCTCATCTTGGTTTAAGGGAGGAATTTGATGAAACTTCGCACGCTCACCCTGGGCCTGTTGTCGGCCAGCGCCCTTGCTTTCGCCGCGCATGCCGAATCCATCACCATCGCCACCGTCAACAATGGCGACATGGTCCGCATGCAGAAGCTGACGGACGACTTCACCAAGGCCAACCCCGACATCCAGCTCAACTGGGTCACCCTTGAAGAGAACGTGCTGCGCGAGCGCGTCACCACCGACATCGCCACCAAGGGCGGCCAGTACGACGTCATGACCATCGGCACCTACGAGGTTCCGATCTGGGCCAAGCAGAGCTGGCTGCTGCCGCTCGACAAGCTCGGCGACGACTATGACGTCAAGGATATCATTCCGGCCATCGCCGGCGGCCTTTCGGTCGACGGCAAGCTCTATGCCGCGCCCTTCTACGGCGAAAGCTCCTTCGTCATGTACCGCAAGGACCTGATGGAGAAGGCGGGCCTCAAGATGCCCGACGCGCCGACCTGGGACTTCATCAAGCAGGCCGCCGACAAGATGACCGACCGCGCCAATGGTGTGAACGGCATCTGCCTGCGCGGCAAGGCCGGCTGGGGCGAGAACATGGCCTTCCTCACCGCCATGTCGAACTCCTTCGGCGCCCGCTGGTTCGACGAGAACTGGAAGCCGCAGTTCGACCAGCCGGAATGGAAGAACACGCTGCAGTTCTATGTCGACCTGATGAAGGCCGACGGTCCGGAAGGTGCTTCGTCAAACGGCTTCAACGAGAACCTGGCGCTGTTCCAGCAGGGCAAGTGCGGCATGTGGATCGACGCCACGGTCGCCGCGTCCTTCGTCTCCGATCCGAAGGCCTCGCAAGTCGCCGACAAGGTCGGCTATGCGCTGGCGCCCGACAATGGCCTCGGCAAGCGCGGCAACTGGCTATGGGCGTGGTCGCTGGCGGTCCCCGCCGGCACCCAGAAGGCCGACGCCGCCGAGAAGTTCGTCTCCTGGGCAACCAGCAAGCACTATGCCGAGCTGGTCGCCTCGAAGGAAGGCTGGGCCAACGTCCCTCCGGGCACGCGTTCTTCGCTCTATGCCAATCCGGAATACCAGAAGGCGGCGCCCTTCGCCAAGATGACGCTGGATTCCATCAATGCCGCCGATCCGACGCATCCGACCGTCAAGCCGGTGCCCTATGTCGGCGTGCAGTTCGTCGCCATTCCTGAATTCCAGGGTCTTGGCACCACCGTCGGCCAGCTCTTCTCGGCCGCCCTTGCCGGCCAGTCGAGCGTCGACGATGCCCTCAAGCAGGCCCAGGACGCAGCCACCGCGGCGATGACCGAAGGCGGCTACATCAAGTAAGGCTCCTCCCGGTGCCGAACGCCGGTCGCCCATCATGGCCGGCAAGGGGCCGCCCGAAACCCAGTTCGGGCGGCCACCCTTCAAAACCGGGAAGATTCTGGGCACAACTCTGAAAATCCGGCTGACCTTGGGAGGGTGACCGTCATGGCTACTCAGCAAACCCGTTCGCTTGCCCGTTTCATGATGGCGCCATCGGTGGTCCTGCTGTTCATCTGGATGATCGTGCCGCTCGTCTTCACGATCTACTTTTCGCTCCTGCAGTACAATCCGCTGAACCCGATCCGCGACGGCTTCGTCTGGTTCGCCAACTACAAGCTCTTCTACTCCAATCCGGCGTTCTTCGCCGCCATCCTCAACACGCTCACCATCGTCGTCAGCGTGCTGGTCATCACCGTAGTTGGCGGCATCCTTCTGGCGATGCTGCTCGATCAGCCGATCTGGGGCCAGGGCATCGTGCGCATCCTGGTCATCTCGCCGTTCTTCGTCATGCCGCCGGTCGCGGCACTGGTGTGGAAGAACATGATCATGCACCCGCAATATGGCGTCTTTGCCGATATAGCGCGCTTCTTCGGCGCCGAACCGATCGACTGGTTCGGGCAGCATCCGCTGACCGCAATCATCCTGATCGTCGCCTGGCAATGGCTGCCTTTCGCCACGCTGATCCTGCTGACCTCTCTGCAGTCGCTCGACGGCGAGCAGAAGGAAGCGGCCGAAATGGATGGCGCCGGCTTCCTCAGCCGCTTCATCTACCTGACGCTGCCGCATATGTCGCGCGCCATTACCGTCGTCATCCTGATCCAGACGATCTTCCTGCTCTCGGTCTATGCCGAGATCCTGGTCACCACCAATGGCGGCCCCGGCTACGCCTCCACCAACCTGCCCTTCCTGGTCTACCAGAAGGCGCTGTTGGAGTTCAAAATCGGCCAGGCATCCGCCGGTGGCGTGATCGCCGTCATTCTCGCCAACATCGTTGCCTTCTTCGCCATGCGCGCCGTCGGCAAGAACCTGGACAAGTGAGGGAGGACCCGACATGGCCCGCGCAGTCACCACCCAGCACAAGACCATCGCCACGGCCGCGGCCTGGGTCGTCGCCCTGCTGATCTTCTTTCCGATCCTCTACACGATCATCACATCGTTCAAGTCGGAGCAGGAGGCGATCCAGGGCTTCAACCTGATCCCGTCCGGGACCTTCGAGAGTTATTCGGAGGTCCAGCAGCAGAGCGGCTACTTCAAGTTCTTCTTCAATTCGGTGCTGCTCTCGGTCGGCTCGACCGTCCTCGCGCTCATCGTCGCCATCCCGGCGGCCTGGTCGATGGCGTTCTCGCCGACCAAGCGCACCAAGGACATCCTGATGTGGATGCTGTCCACCAAGATGATGCCGGCCGTCGCGGTGCTGTTCCCGATCTACCTGATCTTCCGCGATAGCGGCCTGCTCGACAGCCGCATCGGCCTCACCGTCATGCTGATGCTGATCAACCTGCCGATCGTGGTCTGGATGCTCTACACCTATTTCCGCGAGATCCCGGGCGAGATCCTGGAAGCGGCGCGCATGGACGGCGCCTCGCTGTGGAACGAGATCATCTATGTGCTGACGCCAATGGCCGTTCCCGGCATTGCCTCGACCATGCTCTTGAACATCATCCTCGCCTGGAACGAGGCGTTCTGGACCATTCGGCTCACCACCACCAACGCCGCGCCGCTGACGGCCTTCATCAGCTCCTTCTCCAGTCCGCAAGGCCTGTTCTGGGCAAAGCTCTCGGCGGCCTCGACATTGGCGATCGCGCCGATCCTGATCATGGGCTGGTTCAGCCAGAAGCAGCTGGTGCGCGGCCTGACCTTTGGCGCCGTGAAGTAGGAACGCCCACGCGGCGGACGACGAAGACCATCCCCGGGAGGAAACCATGGGAAACATCACGCTCAAGAACGTCTCCAAGTCCTTCGGGTCGACGACGATCATTCCGAACATCGACCTCAACATCGAGGACGGCGAGTTCGTGGTGTTCGTCGGCCCCTCGGGCTGCGGCAAGTCCACGCTGCTCAGGCTGATCGCCGGGCTGGAGGACACCAGCGGCGGCACCATCTCGATCGATGGCCGCGACGTCACCCGCGAGGCGCCGGCCAAGCGCAAGCTCGCCATGGTGTTCCAGTCCTACGCGCTCTATCCGCATATGACGGTCGCCAAGAACATCGCCTTCCCGCTGAAGATGGCCGGCGAGGACCAGGCGACCATCGACAAGAAGGTGAAGGACGCGGCCCGCGTTTTGAACCTCACCAACTATCTCGAGCGGCGTCCAGGCCAGCTCTCCGGCGGCCAGCGCCAGCGCGTCGCCATCGGCCGCGCCATCGTGCGCCAGCCCTCGGCCTTCCTGTTCGACGAGCCGTTGTCCAACCTCGATGCAGCGCTTCGCGGCACGATGCGGCTGGAGATCAGCGAGCTGCACCATCAGTTGAAGACGACGATGATCTACGTCACCCACGACCAGGTCGAGGCCATGACCATGGCCGACAAGATCGTCGTGCTCAACGCCGGCAACATCGAGCAGGTCGGCTCGCCGATGGAGCTCTACAAGACGCCGAAGAACCTCTTCGTCGCAGGCTTCATCGGCTCGCCCAAGATGAACATGATCGAAGGCGCGCCGGCGGAGAAGTACGGCGCCAAGACCATCGGCATCCGGCCCGAACATCTCAATATCTCGACCTCGTCCGGCGACTGGAAGGCGACGGTCGGCGTTGCCGAGCATCTCGGCTCGGACACCTTCCTGCACGTCCAGGCGGACGGGATCGGCACCGTCAATGTCCGCGCCGACGGCGAGGTCGCGGTCAGGCATGGCGACACCGTCTACCTGACCCCCGACAAGACCAAGCTTCACCGCTTCGGCGCCGACGGCAAGGCGCTGGCCGCGTGAGGACGGGACAGTGAGGTTGAGAGGCAAATCGGCGCTGATCACCGGATCGGCGCGCGGCATCGGCAGGGCTTTCGCCGAGGCCTATGCGCGCGAAGGCGCGACGGTGGCGATTGCCGATATCGACCTCGACGCGGCGCAAGCGACGGCGAAAGCGATCGGATCCGCGGCTTACGCAATCCGGCTCGACGTCACCGACCAATCCTCGATCGAGGCGGCGGTGAAGGCGGTCGAGGCGAAGGCCGGCGGTCTAGACGTGCTGATCAACAACGCCGCGATCTTCGACCTGGCGCCGATCGTCGAGATAACCAGGGCGAGCTACGAAAAACTGTTCGCGGTCAATGTCGCCGGCACGCTGTTCATGCTGCAGGCGGCCGCCCGCTCGATGATCGCGCGCGGCAAGGGCGGCAGGATCATCAACATGGCGAGCCAGGCCGGCCGCCGCGGTGAGCCGCTGGTCGCGGTCTATTGCGCCACCAAGGCCGCCGTCATCTCGCTGACTCAATCGGCCGGGCTCGACCTCATCAAGCACCGTATCAACGTCAACGGCATCGCGCCGGGCGTCGTCGACAGCGACATGTGGGACCAGGTCGACGCGCTCTTCGCCAAATATGAGAACCGGCCGAAAGGCGAGAAGAAGCGGCTGGTCGGCGAAGGCGTTCCCTATGGCCGCATGGGCAAGCCGGAGGACCTCGCCGGGATGGCGGTTTTCCTCGCCAGCGACGAGGCCGAATACATCGTCGCCCAGACCTACAATGTCGATGGCGGGCAGTGGATGAGTTGAACGGTTGAGGGGGACGGCGCTTCTCTCTTTCCTCCGGAGAAGACGCCATGGGGCAGGTGAGGGGCGGCGGACTGGAACACCAGGCGCCGCCCCTCACTCCCACTCCACAGGAGGCGGAACAGTCGGGCTGCGGATCGGCCAAAGGGTAAAATGAGATGACCGTGAAACTCTCTTCCTCCAATCTCGCCAGGCTGCCGGCCAAGGTCGCCGGTCCGAAATATGATCGCTCTGCGTTGAAGGCCGGTATTGTCCATTTTGGCGTCGGCAATTTCCACCGCTCGCATCAGGCGGTCTATCTCGACGATCTGTTTGCTACCGGCGAAGGCCATGACTGGGCGCTGATCGGCGCCGGCGTGTTCGAAGGTGAGAAGATCGGCCGTTCCAAGCTGCAGGAACAGGACTGGCTGACCACCGTTGTCGAGCAGGACCGGGGTCACATGAGCGCCCGCGTCACCGGCGCCATGATCGATTTCCTGACGCCCGGCGATGCCGCCGCGACCATCGACCAGCTTGCCGATCCAGCGATCAAGATCGTGTCGCTGACCATCACCGAAGGCGGCTATTTCATCGACCCGGCCTCCGGCAAGTTCAACCCCGCTCATCCCGACATCGTCGCCGACGCGCAGCCGGGCGCCACGCCGAAAACCGTGTTCGGCATCATCCTTGCCGGCCTGCTGCGCCGTCGCGCCGACGGCATCGTGCCGTTCACCGTCATGTCCTGCGACAACATCCCCCATAACGGCCATGTCACCTCAGACGGCGTCATCGGCCTTGCCCGGCTGATCGACGAGGACCTCGCCAGATGGGTCGAGGACAAGGTTGCCTTCCCGAATGGCATGGTCGACCGCATCACGCCGGCCACAACCGACCGCGAGCGCAAGATACTCGCCGACGATTTCGGGCTGGAGGACAATTGGCCGGTGTTCTGCGAGCCATTCAAGCAATGGGTGCTGGAGGACCATTTCACCTCCGGCCGTCCGGCGCTGGAGAAAGTCGGCGTGCAGTTCGTCAAGGATGTCTCGCCCTACGAGCTGATGAAGATCCGCATCCTCAATGGCGGCCACGCCACAATAGCCTATCCGGCCGGCCTGATGGACATCCATTTCGTCCATGAAGGCATGCAGGAGCCGCTGGTGCGCGCATTCCTGTCCAAGCTCGAGCATGACGAGATCATTCCGACCGTGCCGCCTGTGCCCAACACCGATCTGGAGGACTATTACCAGCTCATCGAGCGCCGTTTCTCCAATCCCAAGATCGGCGACACCATTCGCCGGCTGTGCCTCGACGGTTCCAACCGCCAGCCGAAATTCATCATCCCGACCATTGCCGATCGGCTGAGGGCGGGCGAGGGCGTCGCCGGTCTCGCGCTGGAATCCGCGCTCTGGTGCCGCTACTGCTTCGGCACCACCGACAGCGGCGCCGTCACCGAGCCGAACGACCCCAACTGGGACCGCATGCAGGCCACCGCGAAGGCCGCGAAGGGCGATCCGAAGGCCTGGCTGGCGATGGATGACATCTATGGCGATGTCGGCCGCTCGCCCGTCTTCGCCGAGGCCTTCGCCCATGCCTTGAAGGCGCTATGGGCGAACGGCGCGCGCGAGACCCTGACGCGCTATCTCGCCGGCAAGCTTTGACGCTCACTGGAAGCAGATCGCGATGCGGCCGGAACTGGTCATCTTCGACTGTGACGGTGTGCTGGTCGACAGCGAGGCGCTTTCGGTCTCGGCGCTGCTCGGCATGATCGATCTCGCCGGCGGCACGGTCAGTGAGGACGCCGCCTACGAGCATTTTCTCGGCAAGAGCATGAAGAGCGTGCGCGAGATCCTCGGCCGCGATTTCGGGCTGGAGATCAGCGACCAGCACCTGACCGCCATGCGCGTCGATCTGATGCGCAAATTCCGCGAGGAATTGAAACCGATCCCGGGCGTCAAGGAGGTGCTGCCGAAGCTCGGCTTGCCTTGCTGCGTCGCCTCGTCCGGCACGCTGGAGCGCATCCGCTACGCGCTTGACGTCACCGGCCTGTTGCCGCTGCTGGAGCCGCATATCTTCAGCGCCACCATGGTCAAGCGCGGCAAGCCGGCGCCCGACCTTTTCCTCCATGCCGCTGCCTCCCTGCGGGCGCATCCGCGCAATTGCCTGGTCGTCGAGGACAGCCCGGCCGGTGTTGCCGCGGCGCGCGCGGCGGGCATGCGGGTCTTCGCCTTCACCGGCGGCTCGCATGCCGGAAATCCCGGCTTGAAAGCCCGGCTTGCGTCGACCGAACCGGACTCTATATTCGCTGACATGCTGCAATTGCCCGATCTGATTGCAGGCCTGGGAGCGAGAGAAAAAGCATCTTGACGAAGAGTTTCGTTTGCGCGGTCGATGTCGGCACCGGGAGCGCTCGCGCGGGCATTCTCGACGCGCGCGGCAACCTGCTCGCCCGCGCCGATCATCCGATCGCCATGCACCAGCCCAAGCCCGATCATGCCGAGCATGATTCGGAAGACATCTGGTCGGCGGTCTGCAAATCCGTGCGGTCCGCCCTTGAGAAATCCGGCGTTGCAGCCGCGGATATCGCCGGCATCTCTTTCGACGCGACCTGCTCGCTGGTGGCGCGCGACAGGCAGGGCGGCCAGATCAGCGTCTCGGTCACCGGCGAGAAGCGCTGGGACACGATGGTCTGGCTCGATCATCGCGCCATCGCCGAGGCCGATGAATGCACGGCGAGCGGCCACGCCGTGCTCGGTTACATAGGCGGTGTGATGTCGCCGGAAATGGAAACGCCGAAGCTGATGTGGCTGAAGCGTCATCTGCCGAAGACATGGAATGAAGCCGGCTATCTGTTCGACCTTGCCGATTTCCTGACCTGGAAGGCGTCAGGCTCGCTCGCCCGCTCGCAATGCACGCTGACGGCCAAATGGACCTATCTCGCGCATGAGGAAGAAAGCTGGCGGCGCGACTTCTTCGAGCTCGTCGGCCTCGGCGACCTGTTCGAGCACGGCAATCTGCCGGAAAAGGCGAGCCCAGTCGGCACGGATATCGGTCCGCTGACGGCGAAGGCCGCCGCCGAGCTCGGCCTGACTGAAAAATGCCGGGTTGGCGCCGGCGTCATCGACGCCTATGCCGGCGCGCTGGGTGTCCTGGGCGGCTTTGCCGGCGACGAGGAGAACATCAGCCGGCACCTGGCGCTGATTGCCGGCACATCGTCCTGCGTCATGGCGATGTCGCATGACCCGCAGCCTTTCGCCGGCGTCTGGGGTCCCTATTTCGGCGCGGCCCTGCCGACGCTGTGGCTGTCGGAAGGCGGCCAGTCGGCCACCGGCGCGCTGCTCGACCACATCATCCGCTGGCATGGCGCCGGCGGCGAGCCGGACGCGGCCATGCACATGAAGATCGCCCGGCGCGTCGCCGAGCTGCGCGCCGAGGACGGCTACGCGCTGGCCGCAAGGCTGCATGTGCTGCCGGATTTCCACGGCAACCGTTCGCCGCTCGCCGACCCGCACGCGGTCGGCGTCATCAGCGGCCTGACGCTCGATTCCTCTTTCGACAGCCTGTGCAAGCTCTACTGGCGCACCGCCGTCGGCATCGCGCTCGGCGTGCGCCATGTGCTCGAGGCGCTGAACGAGAACGGCTACCTGATCGACACGCTGCACGTCACCGGCGGCCACACCAAGAACCCGCTCTTGATGGAACTCTATGCCGACGCCACCGGCTGCACGGTGGTCGAGCCGCTGGCCGACGAGGCGGTGCTGCTCGGCACCGGCATGGTGGCGGCGACCGCCGCCGGGCTCTACCCCGACCTCAACGCGGCCTGCGTCGCCATGCAGCAGGGCGGCAGGACGCGCGCGCCCAACAAGGAAGCCGGCGCCCGCTTCGACCGCGACTACCGCATCTTCCTCGAAATGCACCGCCAGCGGCAGATGCTCGACGCGATCAGCTGATCTACTGCTTGCGCAGCGACTTGCCGGTCTCCGCGTCGAACAGATGGATGCTCTCTTCATCAAAGCTGTAGCGCACGGGCGCTCGCAACTCCGGGCATTCGCGGGCCGGCACCAGCGCGCTGATCTCCTTGCCGCCCGAGCCGAACGTCACCAGCGCGTCATTGCCATGGAATTCGATGAGGTCGGCGGTGCCTTGCAGGATGTTGCCTGCGCCTCCGTTCGCGGTCTTGAGATCCGGGGGCCGGATGCCGAGTACTACCCGATCGCCGTGCTGCAGATGGAAGCCGCCGCCTTCAAGCGATAGCACCGTCCCCGCGCCGGTCAGCGTCCAGCTATCGCCGTTGCGGCCGACCATCGCCTCGATGAAATTCATGTTCGGCGTGCCGATGAAGCCGGCTACGAACTGGTTGCCGGGACGGCGATAGATCTCCGCCGGCGAGCCGATCTGCTCGATCACGCCGTCCTTCAGAAGCACGATGCGGTCGGCCAGCGTCATCGCCTCGAGCTGGTCATGCGTGACATAGACTGTGGTGGTCTTCAGCGACTGGTGCAGCCTGGCGATCTCGACGCGCATATGGTTGCGCAGCTTGGCGTCGAGATTGGAGAGCGGCTCGTCGAACAGGAACACTTTCGGCGTCTTGATCATGGCGCGCGCGATCGCCACGCGCTGCTGCTGGCCGCCGGAAAGCTCGGTCGGCTTTCGGCCGAGATAGGGCTCCAGCCCGAGCGTCTTCGAGACCGCCTCGACCCGCTTCTTGATCTCGGCCGCTGGCACCTTCTGCCGCTTGAGCCCGAAGGCGATGTTGTCGAAGATCGTCATATGCGGATAGAGCGCATAATTCTGGAAGACCATGGCGATGCCGCGGTCGCCCGGCTCGAGATCGTTGACCACCTTGCCGCCGATCGACACCTCGCCGCCGCTGATGTCTTCCAGCCCGGCCAGCATCCTGAGAAGCGTGGACTTGCCGCAGCCGGAAGGCCCCAGGAACACGACGAATTCATGCTCCTCGATCGCGAGGTTGAGATCGCGGATGACGGTCGTGGCGCCATAGGCCTTGTCGACATGGGAGCAAACGATGGCGGACATGCCTTATCCCTTCTCGCCGGTCAGCAGGATCTGCAGCTTGACGTCCTGAGGCCTGCCTTGCGCCGCGCGCTCGAACGCCTTGATGCTCTCGGAGAAATCATAGGTGCCGGTGATCAGCGGCTTGAGGTCGACCTTGCCGGAGGCGATCAGCTGCAAGGCGCGGTCGAAGATGTTGGCATAGCGGAACACGGTCTCGATGCGCACTTCCTTGGAGATCGCCGCCGGCACATTGAGCTCGACCGTCTCCACCGGCAGCCCGACCAGCACCACCGCGCCGCCCGGCCGCACGATGTCGAACAAATTGGCGAAGGCCTTCGGGCTGCCGCTCGCCTCGAATACGATATCGGCGCCCCAATTGTCCGTCGCGCTCCGCACCGCGTCGACCAGCGACTGCTCGCCGACATTGACCGGCACGATGCCCGGATACTGGCCGGCGATCTCCAGCTTCGGCGCGGAGAAGTCCGAGATCAGCACCTTGGAACAGCCGCCCGCCAGCGCGGCGAGCGCGATCATGATGCCGATCGGGCCGCAGCCGACGACCACGGCGACGTCGCCCGGCACGATGCGGGCGCGGGCCGCCGCCTGCATGCCGATGGCGAAGGGCTCGACCATCGCGCCCTCGGCGAAGGAGACATTGTCCGGCAGCTTGTAGGTGAAGGCCGCCGGATGAACGGCGTATGGCGCGAGCACCCCGTGCACCGGCGGCGTCGCCCAGAAGCGGACATCCGGATCGACATTATAGATGCCGAGCTTCGTCGCGCGCGATGAAAGGTTGGGCAGGCCCGGCTCCATGCAGACGCGGTCGCCGACCTTCAGGCTCGTGACATTGGCGCCGACTTCGACGATCGTTCCCGAGGCCTCATGGCCGAGCACCATCGGCTGGCGCACGATATAGCTGCCGATGGCGCCATGCGTGTAGTAATGCACGTCGCTGCCGCAGACGCCGACCGTGTGGATAGCGATCCGAACATCGTCCGGTCCGACATCCAGCGGAAGCGCGATCTCGCGCAGCGACAGTTCGCCTTTTTTCTCAAGCACCAGTGCCCGCATCGGGTATCCTCACTTCAACTTTTCTTTTGCCGGAAAACGGAATTCAGGAAGCCGCTGAGCACGCCCAGGAAGAGCAACGGCGGCAGCGACAGGAGCACGACCGAGGCGTTGAGGATGCCCCACGGCACGTTCATGCCTTGCTGCGACAGCTCGGACGCCACGATAGGCAGCGTCTTGGCGTTGGAACTCGACAGCATCAGCGCGATCAGGAACTCGTTCCAGACCAGCACGAAGCTAAAGGCGATGGCGCCGATCAGCGAGCGCGCCGCCACGGGAAGCGCGATCCGCCAGAACACCGAATAGGCACCGTAGCCGTCGACGAAAGCCGCCTCCTCGATCTCCTTCGGCACACCCTGGAAGGCGGGGATGGCGAGCCACATGATGACCGAGATGGTGAGCAGCGAATAGGTGACGATCAGCGCCGGCAAAGTGTCGTAGAGGCCGATCTGCAGCCAGATCACCATCAGCGGGATGGCCACCGCCACCGGCGGCAGGAAGCGCAGCGAGAGCACGAAGAACTGGATGTCGCCGGCAAAACGGTTGGGATAGCGCGCCACCGCATAGGCTGCCGGCAGGCCGAGCACGATGCCGATCAGCACCGCCGCGCCGCAGGCGACCGCGGAGTTGTAGAGCCCGGTCAGCACGCTGTCGCGGCCGAGGATGTAGCTGATGTTGGCGAGCGTCGGCGTGAAGACCACCTTCGGCACGCGCGTGATGATGTCGACATTGTTCTTCAGCGCATTGAGCGCCGTCCAGACCAATGGGAACACGGCGAGGAACCCGGCCAGCGCCAGGACGGCCTTGGCGATCAGGCGGCCCGGTCTTATCGGCTTCATGCCTGCACCCGCTTCCACAGCATGGTGAAGGTAATGACGGTCGCGATCATCATCAGCACCGCCATGGCCGAAGCATAGGAGACCTTGCCGGACTCGATGAAGCCCTGCGAGAAGGCGTACATGTCGAGCGTCTCGGTCGCGACGCCCGGCCCACCGCGCGTCATCACATAGATCAGGTCGAAAGAGCGCAGCGACTCGATCATCTTGACGAACATCAGGCTGATCAGCGGCGCCTTCAGCATCGGCAAGGTCACATAGGCATGGATCTGCCAGCGCTTGGCGTGGTCGAGCCTTGCCGCCTCGATCGGCTGCGGCGGCAAGGTTTCGAGCAGCTTCAGCACGATGACGGCGAAGAACAGCCCCCATTGCCAGACATCGACCAATGCGACGGCGAAGAGCGCGGTGCCCGGCTTGGACAGCGGATCGAAGATCAGCCCGCCGGTGACGAGCCGATAGGGGTATGTGGCAATGCCGTAGAGCGGGTGATAGGCGAACTTCCAGACGAAGGCGGCCGAGACGCGCGGCAAAAGCACCGGGATGATGAACAGCAGGCAGTAGAAATTGCGCAGGCGCGGGCCGGCGACCTCGAACATCAGCACGCCAAGCCCGATCGCCACCACCATCGTCGCCACCACGGTGACGATCTCCCATTTCACCGACACCCAGACCGCGTTGAGGAAACGTCGGTCGCTGAAGAGATCGGCGAAGTTCGAAAACCACACCCAGGAATAGCCCGGCGCGCTCAGCTCACGGTTCTGCAGCGCGATGACGATGGCATAGAGCGTCGGCACCATCGACAGCACCAGCAGGATGGCGAGCGTCGGCATGAGAAAGGTGACGGGCAGGGAAGAGCGGCGGCGCATTGCCTATCCTCTGGGTGTATCGGGATGCCAGGGCAGGAAACCCGCGGCGCCGGTCCCGGCATTCCTTCGAATGCCGTGGACCGTACGCCGCGGGCGGGAGGATTACTTCTTCTTCACCAGCTCGTTGGCATAGGCCTCGAGCTCGTTGAGGCCGCCCTTGATATCGGTGCGCGTGCCGGTGACCAGCTCCTCCAGGATGATGCCCCAGCGGTCGCCGAGGTCGGGCCAGCGCGGATCCTGCCAGAAGTTCACCGCCGTCACCTTGCCGGTTTCGGCCAGCGCCTGGCCGAGATCGGCGCCGTAGATGTCTGCGAATTCCTTGCTGGAGAGCACGCTGGTGCGGTTCAGCTCGCCGAACTGATGCGCGTCGAGACGGCGCTTCTCATTCTCCTTCGACGTCGCCCAGGCAATGAACAGGCCGGCGCATTTCTTAGCCGCGTCATCCGCATTGGCCTTGGTGCCGATGGCAAGCCCATGGCCGTAGCCGCCGCCCGGCAGCGGCGAGGGCGGCGGCAGGAAGCCGACCTTGCCGACGACCTGCGAGGTCTTCGGGTCCACCGCCATGCCCGACAGCGGCGTCGATTCGACGAGGATAGCGACCTGGCCGGACAGGAAGGCGCCGGTCGATTCATCCCAGCTGCCGGTCTGCGTGCCGGGTGCCGAGTCCTTGAACAGCTTCAGATAGGTCTCGGTCGCCTTCACAGCCGCGTCCGAATTGAAAGCCGGCTTGTCGCCGTCGAACCACTTGCCGCCATAGGCCTTGAAGAACGGCATCCAGCGCCAGACATTGGCGCCCGAGCCGCGCGCGCCGCGCAGCGCGATGCCGTATATGCCCTTGTCGGGATCGTTCAACTTCGCCACGTCGGCGATCAACTCGTCCAGCGTCTTCGGCGGCTGGACGCCGGCGGCCTCCAGCACGTCCTTGCGATAGACCATCAGGTCGCCGCCGCCGGTCAGCGGCGCGAACCAGACCTTGCCGTCATAGGTGGCGACCTTCTGGCGGCCCGGATCGAAATCGGCGAAGTCGTATTCAGCCGGGTAATAATCGGTCAGCGGCGCGATCCAGCCCGAGGAAGCGAACAGCGCCACATTGGCCTCGTCGACATAGTAGACGTTGTAATTGCCGACGGTGGAAGCATCGGCGCGCGACTTGGCGCGGCGGTCGTTCTCGTTGAGGTAGTCGATCTGGAAGGTAGCGCCGGAGAGTTTCTTGAACTCGTCCTTGGAGTCCTCCAGAAGCGTCAGGCCGTCGCGCGGCTGCGCCAGCACCTTGATCGGCGCCGAGCACACCGGCGCCTGGGCAAGTGCTGCGGTTGATACGGAAGCGGTAAGCACGAACGCTGCGCCGAGGCTGGCAGCGAGCCGATGTGAATTCATTGATTTTTCTCCTCCAGGAACACTCGCGGCAGCGGAGGTCATCTGACTAGGCGACCCTCGCCGTCGCCCGTCTGACCTGCCACCCATCGCCAAAATGAGCAATTGGAGGAGGCGAGACTAGAAGCCCCTTTGCAGCAGACCTGTACTTTTATGCATTGTGCGGCGCAAAAAAAGTCACGGACAGAGTCTGCTCGTCACACGAGTATCAGTGCAATCGGAAGTGGGCGGATATCGGCTGTGTCACGCCCTTAGCGTCAGCCGTTGCCGTGACAGCTTGCGATAGGAGGACGGCGTCATCTTGTGCTTGCGCAGGAAGGCGCGGTTGAAGTTGGAGATGTTCATGTAGCCGACCTGGAAGCAGATATCGGTGATCGGGATCTCGGTATCGGCGAGCAGCTTGCAGGCCTGCCAGAGCCTCAGCTTGGCGACATGGTCGCTGAAGGAGTTGCCGGTGTTTTTCTGGAAGAAGCGCGAAAACGTGCTCTCACTCATTCCCGCCAAGGCTGCCACGTCGGGCAGCTTCAGATCCTCGGCGAAATGCTGGAACAGATAGATCAGCGAGCGCTGGATGATGTCGAGCGATTCAGCGTCGAGCAGCGGCGAGAAATCCGGCGACGACAAGAGCTCGTATTCGTCGGTGGTGGCCAGAAGCTCGAGCAACTCGAGGAACATGCGGAACCTTGCCAGCCCATGCACCTCGCCCATCCGTTCCATAAGTTCGGCGCCGTCGAGCGCCGTCTGGCCGTGGAAAACCATGCCGCGCAGCGAGCGTTCCAGAAACGGCTCCAGTTCGCGCAGTTCCGGCAGCAGCCCGGACGAGCCGCGCAGCCGCTCGGCGTCGAACTGCAGCACGATATCGCGGCCCTCGATCAGCTCGCCCGGCTGCACCGCCGTCACCCAGTCATGCGGCAGCCCGCCGCCGACGATGGTCAGGTAGCCTGGCCCGAACTCGCCGATATGGTCGCCGACCAGCACCACGCCGGACGATTTCCTGAGCAGATGGATCTCGTATTCCGGGTGGAAATTCCAGACATTGCGCTCCCACGGATAATCGTCCAGCCGCCACAGGAAACTCTCGCTCGCCTCCGTCACGATGTGCTCGAAGGCGGGCGCCGTGCGCGGAATCGCGGCCGTGTTCTTTCTGCGCCTGAACGGCATCCATTCCTCCCGGCATGGCGCGCCGGCTGCGCATGCCCGGGGGCATCCGTAGCAGCCCAAGGCCGGCAAATGAAAGAGGCGTCGCGGAATCCGGGCTCCGCCTGGATCAATCGCTAACCCGGCCTCCTCCCTTGCCAACATGTCGCTTTTCATCCACAAGGCGACGCAAATGGCGCCATTTTGCGCCGTTGTGTACGGCTTCCGGCCTTTTTGCCGACGCGCCGTGTTCTGAAAGAGCGGAACAATGTCTGCGATCGAAACCGGCGCCCTCGCGCCGGAAAACCTTTGGCGTCAGGAAATCAGGGCGACGATCGCGCTCGCCTGGCCGATGGTGCTGACAAATCTCGGCCAGACCGCCATGACCGCGACCGATGTCATGATGATGGGCCGGCTGGGGCCGGATACGCTCGCCGCCGGCGCGCTCGGCTCCAACCTCTATTTCATGCCGCTGATCTTTGGCTTGGGACTGATGCTGGCGACCTCGCCGATGATGGCGACCGAGCTCGGCCGCCGCCGCCATTCGGTGCGCGACCTGCGCCGCACCGTGCGCCAGGGCCTATGGCTGGCGATCCTGATCTCTCTCCCGATCTGGATTTTTCTCTCGCATGGCGAAGAGGTGCTTCTGGCCATGGGCCAGAAGCCGCAGCTCGCGCATGAGGCCGGCATCTACCTGCATTGGCTGCAATGGGCGGTGCTGCCCTTCTATGGCTATATCGTGCTGCGCTCCTTCATCTCGGCGCTGGAGCGGCCGGGCTGGGCACTGGTCATCGTTTTCGTCGCGGTCGCCTGCAACGCCTTCTTCAACTGGGTGTTCATGTTCGGCAATCTCGGCGTCAAGTCGATGGGCATCGCCGGCTCCGGCCTCGCCACCACTTTGTCCAGCACGCTGATGTTCATCGGCCTGGCGGCGGTGGTGATGCTCGAGAAGAAATTCCGCCGCTACCGGCTGTTCGGCCGCTTCTGGCGCTCCGACTGGCCGCGCTTCCGCGGCCTGCTCAGGCTCGGCCTGCCGATCGCCGGCATCCTCGCCTTCGAGGTGACGATCTTCAATGCGGCGGCCCTGCTCATGGGCCTGATCGATGCGGATTCGCTGGCCGCCCACGCCATCGCCATCCAGATCGCCTCGATCTCCTTCATGGTGCCGCTTGGGCTCAACCAGGCGGTCACCGTGCGCGTCGGCCTGGCGCATGGCGCCGGCAATCCCGAAGGCGTGTCGCGCGCCGGCTGGACCGCCTTCGTCATCGGCGTCTCCTTCATGGCGCTGATGGGCCTGGTGATGATTCTGTGGCCGCATGCGCTGATCAGCGCCTTTATCGATCTCGCCGATCCGGCCAATGCTAGGGTGATCACGCTTGCCGTGTCGTTTCTGGTGTTTGCGGCGCTGTTCCAGATTTTCGACGGCGCCCAGGCGGTGGCTGCCGGCATGCTGCGCGGCCTGCACGACACCAAGGTGCCGATGATCTATGCCGCGATCGGCTACTGGGGCGTCGGCCTGCCCCTCGGCGTGCTGCTCGCCTTCCATTGCGGCCTGAACGGCGTCGGCATCTGGATCGGCCTGGCGTCAGGGTTGGCTGTGGTGGCGGCGCTGCTGCTGGCGCGCTGGCTCCGGCGCGATCGCATCGCGCCGGCGCTGTCGTTCGGGCATTGAGGCAAATGGCTATCGGTCTTGAGGTAGCAGTGTCTGCATAGGGTCGACGTTAACTTGGCCTACCACAGACACTCACTCGCCGTGTCGTGCAGCGCTCGGCTGCAGGCGACTGTATGCTTCCATCAAGCCCGGCGCCGAGGATTGAAGCAAACGGAGCACCGACGCCTGACGCTTGCAAGGGGTAGTTTGAGCATTAATCTCGGAAATTCGAGCCGTCAGGCCGTAGTATTCCAGTAGGATATCGAGTTCGTCTTTCGACAAGAAATTCACTGCCTTGTCCATTTCCCGAGCCATCCTGATGGACATCGCGATCAAGCTCGATATGTCTTTCAGTGTTGGATGACCGATCTCGAAATCATTCAGCAATCGATCGACGGAGAGCCCTGCAAAGCTTGAATCAATCTCGGCTGACGCTGATCGCAGATTTCTCATCTGTTGGGGTGTCAGCGATGCGCGAGAACGCGGATGAACCGCGCGATTTCGCCAGTGAACGAGCAGCGCGGCACCAGCTACCAAATGGTTCCCCGAGCCGAGCAATTCAGCGGCCACATCGGCGAGCTTGTCTGCACGAGTTGTGTTACTGTCCCACCTGCTTCGGACAGAGCTGAAGCGAGGTAGCTGCGCCGTTGCTGTCACAAATTCAGAGAGGGCTTCTGCAACGCGGACGAGGACGGCCTCGAGCACGAATCTTCTCGATTTGCGAGCTGCGGCCACGCGGTCTTGAGGGTTCCAGGAAATATTCAATGTCTCCGGCTTCTCGTGGCCCCTTTCAACGGCATCAAGCCCAACAACAGTGGTATTGAGGTTAGCCACTGCTTCGCCTACGGCGACGAGGAGCTCTCTTAGCGGCTGGATTGGGCGAGCGCCGGGACTGGTGGCGCCGTTGGGATTCGAACCCACACTACCTGCTTTCAAAACACATTCCTCTAATCGGCAGGTGTGCTACCATTACACTACGGCACCGTCTGGATTTGTAACTGCCGCAAATTCGAATGTCACGGGGCGTCGGTGCGCCGGGACTTCCTTAGCACGCAGTTCCATAATTCGCAGGCATCTTCGATTTTAGTCAACGTACATGAATCGGCTCAACGCGCAGCCGCGCCGCTCCAGCCGCCGCGCATATTGCGTCAGCGGAAAACACATGACGAAGAAGATCAGCGCCACCAGCCCGTAGACCTTGAACGGCTCGAAGGTGGCGTTGTTGATGGCGTTGGAGGTCCTGACCAGTTCCTCGAAGCCGATGATCGAGGTCAGCGCCGTCGATTTGATCAGCTGCACCAGGAAGCCGACGGTCGGCGCGCGGGTGATGGCGAAGGCCTGCGGCAGGATGATCAGCCTGAGCTCCTGCAGATAGTGCAGCCCGAGGCTGGCGCCGGCGTCCCATTGTCCGCGCGGCAGAGCGTCGACGCCGCCGCGCCAGATCTCGGCGAGGTAAGCGCTGGCGAAGAAGGTGAGCCCGAGCACCGCCGCCGTCCACGGTTCGATGCGCAACCCCAGCATCGGCAGGCCGAAAAACATCAGGAAGAGCTGCATCAAAAGCGGCGTGCCCTGGAACAGCGCGATATAGCCCGAGGCGATCCGCTTGACCCATTTGTTTTTGGCGATGCGGAAGAACAGCACCACAAGCCCGACCAGCGCGCCGCCGATAAAGGCGGCGAGCGACAACAGCACCGTCCAGCGGGCCGCGAGCAAAAGGTTGCGCACGATGTCCCAGAAGGTGAACTCGATCATGACACGCCTGCTCCGAGCGCCCGGCGTCCGCCGCTGACCAGCAGCCGGCGCAGCCCCATCGACAGGCCGAGATAGACCATCGTCACGACGAAATAGGTCTCGAAAGCGCGGAAGGTGCGGGCCTGCAGCATGTCGGCCTCGTAGGTCAGCTCGCGCACCGCGATCTGCGACACCACGGCCGATTCCAGCATCATGATGACGATCTGGCTGGTCAGCGCCGGGTAGATCACTTTCAGCGCCTGCGGCAACACGATCTTGACGAACACCTGGCGTGGCCTCAGCCCCAGCGCGAGCGCCGCCTCGGTCTGTCCGCGCGGCACGGCGTCGAGCCCGGCGCCGACGATCTCGATCGTATAGGCTGCCATGTTGAGCGTCATCGCCAGCATCGCGGCCAGGATCGGGTCGAGCCTGATGCCGAGGCTGGGCAGGCCGAAGAAGATGAAGAACAGCTGCACCAGGAACGGCGTGTTGCGCATCACCTCGACATAGATGCCGATCGCGAGTTGAAGCGGCTTGGGGCCGTTTCTCTTTCCTGCCGCGCCGAGGATGCTGAGGAAGGTGCCGGCGAGCGTGGTGACGGCGATCAGAAGCAGCGTCATCGCCGCGCCGCGTGCGATCACGCCCGCCGCACCCGCAAGCCAGCCGAAGTCGAGGCTGTAGCCCATGGCGATTGACCTTGTTGGAGCAGGCGGAACGGCTCAGCCCTCATTGCAGGCTGAACCGCGCCGGAGATCAATCCTTGAGGTTGGCGGGATTGAGCGGCGTCTTCAGCCAGGCCTTGGAGCTTTCGTCCAGCTTGCCGTCGGCGAGCATCTTGGCGACGGCGTCGTTCACCGTCTTCTTCAGCCGGTCCTCGTTCTTGTTGAGGCCGATATGCGAGGGCGAGGTCAAGAGCTGGAACTTCTGCTCCGGCTGCAGCGCGTCCTGTTTGGCCAGCACCTGGGCGCCGACATCGTTGCCGACCACCATCAGCTGCGTCTGGCCGGAGATGAAGGCCTGGATGACGGAATTGTAGTTGTCGAAGCGGCGGATATCGGCGGAAGCCGGCGCGGCTTCGGTCAGCGACGTATCCTCCAGCGTGCCGCGATTGACGGCGATCGACTTGTCGGCGAGGTCTTCCTTGCCTTTGACCGCGAGCGCTTTCGGCCCGATGACGGCGATGTAATAGGGCGCGTAGGCGGCGGCGAAATCGATCACCTGCTCGCGTTCCTTGGAGTAGCCGACGCTCATCAGGATATCGACGCGCTTGTCGGTGAGATACGGAATGCGGTTCTGGCCGGTGACGCTGACCAGGTTGAGCTTCACCTTGAGCGAGTCGGCGATCGCCTGCGCCACGTCGATATCATAGCCCTTGATGCTCATGTCGGCGCTGGCCGAGGAGAAGGGCGGGAAGTCCGAGAAGATGCCGACATTGATGGCGCCGGCCTTGGTGATGTCGTCGACGGCGTCGGCCTTGGCCTGCGTGGCCAGGCCTGCGGCGCCGAGCATCATGGCCGCCGCGATGGCGGATTTCAGTGCATTGCGAAGAGTCATGGTTATTCCCCTGCTGGAAGCTTGTTGTTGAAACCGGCCGCCGGCTCCAGCGCGGCGGCCGTATTGGTCAGTTGGTTTCAGCCTTTCTTGATCGCCGGGCTGAACACCATCAGGCTGAGAATCTCGAACAGGACCTGGGCGCCGACATGGGCGGTGTTGGTGGTCGAGTCATATTGCGGCGCCACCTCGACGACGTCGCCGCCGACGATGTTTAGGCCCTTCAGCCCGCGCAGCAGCTCCAGCACCTCGCGCGCCGTAAGCCCGCCGACTTCCGGCGTGCCGGTGCCCGGCGCGAAGGCCGGATCGATGCTGTCGACGTCGAAGGAGATGTAGGTCGGACCGTCGCCGACAATCTTGCGCGCCTTCTCGATGATCGCCGGGATGCCGAGGCCGGTCACTTCCTCGGCATGCACGACGGTCATGCCGGATTCGTAGGTGAACTCCCACAGATATTCGGCCGAGCCGCGGATGCCGATCTGGATCGTGCGCGACGGGTCGAGCACGCCGTCCAGCACCGCGTTGCGGAACGGCCCGCCATGGTGGAACTTGGTCATGTCGAACAGCCCGCTGGTGTCGCAATGGGCGTCGATATGGATCATGCCGACCGGCGCTTTTTTGCCGACCGCCTTCAGGATTGGATGGCTGATCGAATGGTCGCCGCCAACCGAGAGCGGCAGCAAGCCGGCATCGACGATCTGGTTGGTGCGCTTTTCGATGTCCTCGTGGCTGATCTCCAGCCGGTAGCGGCTGCGGAACGGCGTGTCGCCAATGTCAGCGACGCGAAGCTCATGCGTCGGCGCGCATTCCAGCACATGGTTGTAAGGGCCGATGCGTTCGATGGCGCGCAGCGCCCGCGGCCCGAAGCGCGAGCCGGGACGGTTGGTGACGCCGAGATCCATCGGCACGCCGATCATCGCCACCTGCAGGTCGCCGAAGTCCGGGTTCTCGGCGGCAATTTCCCGATAGGGCGCGGCGAGGAAGGTCGGGACGCCGGAATAGGGGGCGAGCCGCGTGCCCGACTTGTTGAAGATCTTGTCGGCCACCTTGCGGAATTTCGGGTCGAACATCTCGCCGCCATGGCTCTCGCCATATTTGCGGCGCAACGCTTCGAGCTTGCCGCGATCGTAACCCATGTCCGGTTCTCCTCTGCTTGCTGCCCGCACGGACGGTTTGCCAAGCCGGCCGGTTGCCCGGCTGGATCGTTGCCCGCCGGCTGTGCTGCGGATTTCCCGTCTCTTGAAGCTGTTCCGGGCAAAAGTGTCGAGCAGCCGCATTGAAAAATCAATTGATATTGTTAGGGTCTTTGTTGTGAGAAAATCTCACAAAGTAGGAGCTCCTATGGCCAAGCGCCTGCCGCCTCTGAACCCGCTGCGCGCCTTCGAGGCGACGGCGCGGCACGCCTCGCTGACCAAGGCGGCGGGTGAGCTTAACGTCACGCATGGCGCCGTCAGCCATCAGATCAAGGCGCTCGAGCAATCGCTCGGCGTGAAGCTCTTCGAACGCAGCGGCCAGCGCGTGAAGCTGACGCCGCACGGCGCCGAATTCCTGCCGGCGGTCTCAGCCGCCTTTGAAGGCATCGCCGCCGCCACGCAGCGCATGACGCGGCCGGCGAGTGCCGGCACGCTGTCGGTGTCCTGCGTGCCGGCGCTGCTCTTGCTTTGGATGACGCCACGGCTCGGCTCCTTCACCGCGCAATATCCCGACATACAGCTCACCCTGATCCCATCCAACGACGCCCGCGATATTCGCGCGCCGGAGATCGATGTCTGCGTGCACTATGGCGACGGTAGCTGGACCGATTGCTGGATGCGCAAATGGTCCGGGCTGGAACTCTTCCCCGTGGTCAGCCCGACGCTGATCAACAATCGGCCGATCCGCGGCGTGCGCGACCTTGCCGACCACGTCTTCCTGCATGGCGACGACGGCCGCGAATGGCACACCTGGCTCGCCGCAGCCGACGCGCTGGACCTCGCGCGCGGCCGCCGCCACCATCTGGGCGACGCGCGCATGGCGACGGAGGCCGCCGTGCATGGCCATGGCGTCGCGCTCGGCGATTCCGTAACGGCGCGCGCCCTGCTCGCCAGGGGCATGCTCGTCGCGCCCTTCACCCTGTCGGTGCCGGCGGTCGACGATTTCTACGTCGTCTGCCGCAACGAGATGCGCTCGGCGCCGATCGTCCAGCTCTTCATCGATTGGCTGTTCGCCGAGAAAGAGCAGGATGAGGGCCGCGCCGACGCGCCGGTGGCCGGCCGTGTGCCCAGCCGCAGGAAACGCCCGGCCCTCAAGGTCATAGGCGCCAGAGCAATTCCAGGAAAAGTGTGAAGCGTTTAGGCTCGGCGACTTCGCCGTAGCCTCCGTCTGGAATTGCGTCAAAACAAGAAAGCTGGAGCATTTCGCCGTTTGCGTGAAACGGCGAAATGCTCCAGGACCGCGTCCTGACGGCTGGACTTGCATAGCTGCTTTTTGTCGGGCCAGCTTGCAAAGCGGGGAGCGCGTTCGAAAATACAGTGCTAAGAGGCGAGTTGGCTGAGACAATTCCAGGAAAGCCGCGCGACGGTCTTCCATCTGGGATTGCTCGAACAAGGACTTGAAGCATGGCGCCTGCGTTTGAGTGCGTCGTGCTCCATGGGTGAGGAAGCATGGCAAAGACCGATATAGCGAGGCGCGTCTACAACCACACCTGGAAGCTGGACCCGATCGTCCGCAGCCTGCTGGACACCGATTTCTACAAGCTTCTGATGCTGCAGATGATCTGGGGCATGTATCCCAAGGTCGACGCCACCTTCACTTTGATCAACCGCACCACCTCGGTCCGCCTCGCCGACGAGATCGACGAAAGAGAATTGCGCGAGCAGCTCGACCATGCCCGCACCTTGCGTTTCTCCAAGAAGGAGATGATCTGGCTGGGCGGCAACACTTTTTACGGCCGCAAGCAGATTTTCGAACCGGAGTTCCTGGCATGGCTCGAGGATTTCCGCTTGCCGGACTACGAGCTTTCCAGGCGCGACGGCCAGTACGTGCTCTCCTTCCCCGGCCCCTGGATGTACACGACGCTCTGGGAAATCCCGGCTTTGGCCATCATCAACGAGCTGCGCTCGCGAGCCGCGATGCGCTCCTTCGGTCCTTTCGCGCTCGATGTGCTCTATGCTCGTGCCAAGGCCAAGATGTGGGCGAAGACCGAGCGGCTGAAGGCGCTGCCCGGCATCCGCATTTCCGACTTCGGCACAAGGCGCCGCCACTCTTTCCTCTGGCAGCGCTGGTGCGTCGAAGCGCTGAAGGAAGGCATCGGCGATGCCTTCACCGGCACCTCCAACGTGCTTCTGGCCATGGACAACGATCTCGAGGCTTTGGGCACCAACGCGCATGAATTGCCAATGGTCTTCGCGGCGCTCGCCAATTCCGAGGAGGAGCTGCGGCAGTCGCCCTATAAGGTGCTGCAGGACTGGCAGCGCTATTATGGCGGCAACCTCCTGATCGTGCTGCCCGACGCCTTCGGCACCGACTCCTTCCTGCGCGATGCGCCGGACTGGGTCGCCGACTGGACCGGCTTCCGCCCAGACAGCGCGCCACCGATCGAGGGCGGCGAGAAAATAATCGACTGGTGGCGCAAGAAGGGCAAGGACCCCAAGCAGAAGCTGCTGATCTTCTCCGACGGGCTGGAAGTCGATACCATCGAGGAGACCTACAGGCATTTCCGCGGCAAGGTGCGCATGTCCTTCGGCTGGGGCACCAACCTCACCAATGATTTCGAAGGCTGCGCCCCGACCGAAACCGACAGCCTCGATGCGATCTCGCTGGTCTGCAAGGTGACCGAAGCCAATGGGCGGCCGGCGGTGAAGCTGTCGGACAATCCCGCCAAGGCGACGGGGGATGAGAAGGAGATCAAGCGGTATCTGCGGATATTCGGCGAGAAGGGAAGGGTGGAGCAGCTGGTGAAGGTGTGAGGAATCTGACTCGCCCGAGCTAGCTTTAGATGGAATTCGGATAAGTTGAGTTCCCGCCCACCCCCCTCTGTCCTGCCGGACATCTCCCCCGCAAGGGGGGAGATTGGCAGCTTCGGGCACCCCGCATCTTTCTGCACCGTTGAAAATTGGCGAAAGCTGGGGCGACATCCGATCTCCCCCCTTGCGAGGGAGATGTCCGGCAGGACAGAGGGGGGTGTGAAGGATCGCGACGCTGGAGTTAATCTCCTTGGGGTAATCGCAGCTGCATTTGCCTCGCTTCTCCCCACCCCCGCCTTCGCCCACGCCTCCGACCGCGGCCACGTCCTGCTGCTGCCAACCGGCTACTACATCGCCGGCGGCGCGCTTGCCGTGGCCGCCAGCTTCCTCGTTCTGGCGCTGCTGCCACCCGCCGCGCTCGACAATTTCTGGCGCAAGCGCCTGTCGCTCTTCACCCTCGGTGACCGCCCACGCACCATCCTCAGCCTGATTTCCTTTGCCGGCTTCATACTTCTCGTCGCCGCCGGCTTTCTCGGCAGCCGCGACCCGCTCTCCAACCCGCTGCCGCTGGTGATCTGGACACTGCTCTGGGCCGGCTTCACTCTGCTGCAGGGCGTGCTCGGTGATATCTGGTCGTGGCTCAATCCGTGGTACGGACCGTGGCGTGTCGCCTCTCGCGTCTTCGGCCTCGATGCCGGTGCGGCAAAGCCACGCCTGCCCAACTGGCTCGGCTATTGGCCGGCCGTCATCCTGTTCCTCGCCTTCGCCTGGTTCGAGCTGATCGATCCCGCGCCTGACGATCCGGCCCGCCTCGCCCTTGCCGCCGGTCTCTACTGGCTGGCGAGCTTTGTCGCCATGCTTGTCGTCGGCTACGACGCCTGGAGCAAGCGCGGCGAATTCCTGACGGTTTTCTTCTCGATGGTCGCCCGCTTCGCGCCTGTCGAGCGCCTTGAAGGCCGGCTCTCGCTCTGCTGGCCCGGGGCAAAGCTGCTCGCCGCCGAGCCGCTGCCGCTGAGCGGCATGGCTTTCCTGTTGCTGGCGCTGTCGTCAGTGTCCTTCGACGGCCTGTCGAAAACCTTCTTCTGGCTTGGCCTGTTCGGCGTCAATCCGCTGGAATATCCCGGCCGCACCGCTCTGATCGGCATCGGCAGCTTCGGCCTCGTGCTCACCTTCGTCTTGCTGGCGGCGGTGTTCGCGCTGGCCGTCTTGCTCGGCCAGCGTCTCGCCGGCGATAAACATTCTTTCGGCGAGGCGGCCGGCCTGCTGGTCTGGTCGATCGTGCCGATCGCGCTTGCCTATCACATCGCGCATTACCTCACCGTGCTTCTGGTCGACGGCCAATACGCGCTGGTCGCTCTTTCCGATCCCTTCGCGCTCGGCTGGAACCTCTTCGGCACCGCCAATAGGATGGTCGAAGCGGGGGTAGTCGCCGGCGCACAGTCGGCCTGGTGGCTGTGGAACGTGCAGGCCGGCGTCATCATCGCCGGCCATGTGCTGGCGGTGCTTGTCGCCCATGGCCTTGCCTGGCGTCTCCACAAACAGCCGTCGCGCGCAACGCTCAGTCAGTTGCCGCTTACATTGCTTATGATCGCCTACACGATCTTCGGCCTTTGGTTGCTTGCCACGCCGACCGCCGGATGACACAAGAGGTGCCAATAATGCCGTCGGGTAAAGCTCGCTTGCCAGGCCAAAGCTTTGGTGATTTAGTTTGTACACATGCAATTTTTCCATCCTTCGGAACGGCATGGATTGGCCGCCTTATCGCTGGTCAAGACTGAAAAAACAGGGGAACGGACATGGCTGACAAGAACGGATTTTTCGACCTCTCCAAGACGACGCTTTCGCGCCGCACCGCGCTGAAGGGCATTGCCGCCGGGGCGGGCCTGGCGCTGGCGCCCGGCTTCGTCCGCTACAGCCAGGCGCAGAGCTCGGCGCCGATCAGAATAGGTTTCCAGTCCCACCGCACCGGCATCGGCGCCGCCTATGGCCGCTGGTACGAGAAGACGAGCGCCGCCGCCGTCAAGGCGATCAACGACGCTGGCGGCATCGGCGGCCGCAAGGTCGAATTGGTCATCGAGGACGACGGCACCGATCCGGCGCGCGGCGCCGAGGTTGTCAACAAATTCGCCAAGCAGCACAAGACCGACATCGTCTTCGGCACCTTGTTCTCGCATGTCGTGATCGGCTCGGCGCCGGCCGCCGGCGAGAACAAGATCCCTTATTTCGTGGTCAGCGAAGGCCATCACGTCGCCTCCACCAAACTCAACCGCTACGTCTTCCAGCCCGGCATCACCGACGTGAAGAGCCAGATCCAGTCGATGGCGCCGTGGATCGCGGCGAACGCCGGCAAGAAGGTGACGCAGATCTTCCCCGACTTCGCCTTCGGCTACGACCACCGCGACTACCTGCCGCCGGCGCTGAAGGCGCAGGGCGCCGACGTCATCGCCCAGATCGCCATCCCGCCGACGGAATCGTCCTTCACAAAATACTTCCCGCAGATCCCGGCCGAGACCGAGGTGATCTACCACGTCATGGTCGGCCCTGCCGTGCTCACCTTCGTCAAGGAGCTCGGCGAGTTCTACGGTTCGCAGCGGCCACAGCTCTTCGGCTTCATGGATTCGCTTGAGGCTACCGACATCAACAGCCCGGGCCTCGAATTCCTCGACGGCAGCCATTTCTGGGAGGGTTCGCCGCGCTACGCGCAGCCCGACGATTCCGCCGCGCAAAAAGCCTACCGCGCCGCCGTCGGCATCGATGACAACGGCGCCGCCGTCGGCGATCCCAAGGACGTCTCCACCGCCTCGCATATGTTCGGCTGCTGGGAAACGCTCTATGTCGTCAAGAAGGCGATGGAAGATGCCGGCTACAAGGGACCCGAAGACCGCGCCAAGCTGGTCGAGGCGACCGAGGCGCTGAAGGAATTCGCCGAAGGGCCGGAACATCCGCAGGGTCCGAAGACCTTCAACGGCAAGATCCACCAGTGTTTCGGCATCCAGAACATCTCCAAGGTCGAAGGCGGCAAGCTCAAGGTCGTCCACAAGACGAAGATCGAAGACGGCCTCTACGAGCCGGAAGGGGATTATACGAAGCAGGCGCTGTAGGCGCCTTACCCTCCCCCTTTGTGGGGAGGGTCGGCGAACTGGCTTCGCATTTCGCGAAGCCAGTGAGACGGGGAGGGCTGCGATGGCCCTTGCCCCACCCCCCCACCCGACCGCTACGCGGTCACCCTCCCCACGAAGGGGAGGGTAAGGGCGCCCTGATGCACTTCGGCCCGCACCTCCTCCTCGCCGCCCTCGAAGGCCTGGTCACCTCCGCCGTGCTGGCGCTGACGGCGCTCGGCCTGTCGCTGGTGTTCGGCGTCATGCGCATCGTCAATGTCGCCCATGGCGAATTCTTCATGCTGGGCGCGGTGCTCGCCTGGGCGATCTCGACGGCGATTTCCGGCCACCCGGCCATCGGCTTTGTGGCAGCACTTGTGATCGCGCCCTTGTTCGTCGGGCTGGTCGCGTTTCTCGCCGAATGGCTGGTGCTGCGGCGGCTGAACTACAACCCCGAAAGCACCATCGTCGCCACCATCGGCATGCTCTACATCATCCAGCAACTGGCGCTCACATTCTACGGGCCGGAGGCACGCCCGGTTGAGCCGCCCTTCAGCTACCGCATCCTTCTGCCGTGGTTCGGTTATTCCGGCTACAAGCTGTCGGTGGTCGCCGCTTCGGCCATTTTGCTGGTCATTACATGGCTTGTGCTGACCCGCACGAAGATCGGCCTGATCATGCGCGCCACGCAATATGATCGCGAGACGGCGCAGGCTTTCGGCATTCCGGTCGAGCGCGTCTATGCCGGCGTCTTCGCCGTCGGCGCCATGCTGGCGGCGATCGCCGCGGTGCTGATCGTGCCGATCAGCCAGGCGCATTATTTGATGGGGCAGGACCCGCTGCTGCTGTCCTTCATCGTCGTCATCATCGGCGGCTTGGGCTCGCTGCGCGGAACCGTGGTCGCGGCGGTCCTGATCGGCCTCTCCGACGGCATCATCTCGATGTTCTTCTCGCCGACGCTCGCCAAGATCATCGCCACGCTGGTGGTCGCCATGGTGCTGGTGTTCCGCCCGCAAGGCCTGTTCGGAACCGCGCCGCGATGAGGGATGCTTCGCCGGCAAAGACCTACGCCCTGCATATCGGCGTCATCGCGCTCCTGTTCGCGCTGAACTTCGTCCTGCCGGATTACCATCAGGGCTTGTTTGCCCGCATCATGGCGCTGGCGGTCTTCGCCATGGGCTACAACCTGCTCTTCGGCTATGTCGGCCTGCTCAGCCTCGGCCACGCCATGTTCTTCTCGGCCGGCCTTTATGGCGCGGGCCTGACCGTCTACCATCTCGGCTGGGGTGTGCCGGAAGCCTTCGTCGCCGGTGTCGCCTGCGGCGCGCTGCTCGCTTTGGTCATCGGCCTGCTGGCGCTGCGCACCTCGGGCGTGGCGTTCATGATCGTCACGATGATGTTCGCCCAGGTCTTCTATCTGCTCGTCCTCTATTTCGCCGCCTGGACCGGCGGCGACCAGGGCCTCGTCATCCAGCAGGCGTCGCGGGTGGTTTCGATCGGCGGCGCATCCTTCGACCTGACCGATCCGACCGTGCGCTACATGAGCGCGCTGGCGCTGTTCGCGATCGTGCTGCTCGTCACTTTGGCCATCGTCCGCTCGCGCTTCGGCCGCGTGCTGGTCGCCATTCGCGAGAACGAGGAACGGACAAAGATGCTCGGCTATGACACGGTCGCCAACAAGCTTGCCGCCGTCGTCGCGTCCGGCGCCATCTGCGCGGCCTCCGGTGCGGCCTATGCCTTGCTGTTCGGCTATGTCGGCTCGAATTTCGCGTCGATCCAATATTCCATACTGCCGCTGCTCTGGGTGCTGCTCGGGGGTGCTGCGACCACGCTCGGGCCGCTCATCGGCACGCTGTTCATGTATTATGTCACCGACATCACCAGCGGCTTCACCTCCGCCTATCTGCTGATCGTCGGCGTGGCGCTCATCCTGCTCGTCCTGTTTGCCCCGAAAGGCATTATGGGCAGCATCCGCGAGCGCTGGCTGGGGTGGCTGCCATGACGCCGCTGCTCACCACCAAGGGCCTGTCGCGCAACTTCGGCGGCCTGCGCGCCGTCGACGGCGTCGACTTCGCGCTGATGCCGGGCGAGATCCGCGCCGTCATCGGCCCGAACGGCGCCGGCAAGACGACTTTCGTCAGCCTGCTCAGCGGCCGCATCCGGCCATCATCAGGTGTCGTTGTCTTCGACGGCGTCGAGATCACCGCCATGCCGGCCTACCAGCGGGTCAGGCTCGGCGTCGCCTACACCTTCCAGATCACCAGCGTCTTTGCCAACCTCACGGTCTTCGACAATGTCGCGCTGCCGGTGCAACGCACGCTGACGGACGGCCGCACCAAGGGGCAGGTCAGGACCGGCGTCATGGCCGCGCTGGAGCGCACCGGTCTTGCCGACCGCGCCGGCACGCTGGCCGCGCATCTTTCCTACGGCCACCAGCGTCTGCTCGAAGTGGCGATGGGCCTGGCGCTGAAGCCGCGCCTGCTGATCCTCGATGAACCGACACAGGGCCTGGCCGACAGCGAGATCGACAATTTCATCACGCTGGTGCGCGGGATCGCCAAGGACGCGACGGTTCTTCTGATCGAGCACAACATGCCGGTCGTCATGCAGCTTGCCGACCGCATCACCGTCTTCAATTCGGGGAAGATCCTCGCCGAAGGCACGCCGGGTGAGATTCGCGCCAACCGCCAAGTCCAGGACGCCTATCTCGGAGCGACCCATGGCTGACTCCGTTGGAACCAGTGGCGGATTGCTCACCATTGCCGGCCTCGACTGCTTCTACGGTGAGGTGCAGGTGCTCTACGGCCTCGACCTCGTCCTCAACAAGGGCGAGGTGCTGTGCCTGTTCGGCCGCAACGGCGCCGGTAAGACGACAACGCTGAAGGCGATCATGGGCCTGGTCCCGGCAGCAAGCGGCTCGATCAAATTGGATGGCAAGGAACTGACCGGGCTCGCCGCGCATGACGTGCCGAAGGCCGGCGTCGCCTATGTGCCGCAGGGCAGACGCCTGTTCGCCGACATGACGGTGGCGGAAAACATCGAGATCGGCCTGATGGCACGCGGCAAGGGCAAGCAAACGGGCGAAAACGTCCTTGACCTTTTCCCGTTGCTCAGGGAGCGGCTGAAGCAGCGCTCCGGCACGCTCTCCGGCGGCGAGCAGCAGATGCTGGCCATGGCGCGCGCGCTCTGCCTCGAACCGCAGGTGCTCTTGCTCGATGAGCCGACCGAAGGCCTTATGCCGTCGATGATCGCGAAAATCCGCGAGACCGTGGCCAAGCTGCGTGAGCTCGGCGTCTCGACCATCCTGGTCGAGCAGCGTGTCGACGCCGTGCTCTCGGTCGCCGACCGCGTCTCGTTCATCGAGAACGGCCGCAACCGCGAGACGGTCGATGTCGAGGCCTTGCGCGCCGACCCGTCGGCGGTTCGGCGCTACGTCGGGGTAGGCTGACTTGGGAAACTAGACATCCAGTGCTCCGACCGCTTTCGCGCGTGCAAATGCCAGGCCCGCCAGCGCGAGATCGCCAACCGCCATGCCGCGGAACGCGAAAGTCGTTCGCTCGCTTTCGCTCTGACGACCCGGCACATCGCCGCTGACCAAACCCGTCAAGTCGCCGGCAACGAGCTCGGGCCTCACCATCGGCTTGCTCATCGTCGCCTCCTGCACCAGGTCGTCTATGACGATGCGATCGAAGATAGCCATGGTTTCAGCCTGCCAGGGCAGGGCCAGATCGGTCGTGGTCAGGAAGGCCCCGGCCTTCAGCCAATGCGCATCCAAAAACGGAGCGGGCTGAGGCACCAAAGTGACTGTCGTCACCACGATGTCGGCGGGCTCGATCGCCTCCTTGGCGGTATCGCAGGGTATTGCGGTCAGGCCGCGCATCTCGGCCAGTCGACACAATGCGTCACGATTGCCTTTGCCCCGGCCGAAGGCGCGGATCTCCCGCAACGGAAAAAGATCGGCCAGGACCTCGAGATGACCGCGCGCCTGCACGCCGCATCCGATGAACGCGACGCACGCCGAGTCGGCGCGAGCCAGACGCCTGGCCGCCACGGCGCTGAGGCCGGCCGTGCGCTTCGCTGTGACCCAATTGCCGTCGACCACGGCAAGCGGCAGACCCGTCTCGGCGTCGAGAAGGGTGACCAGCGAGTTCAGGGTTGGAAGTCCGCGTTCGGCGTTGCGGGGATTGACCACCAGCGACTTGGTCGCCAGCACCCGAGGCTCGGTCGCGACACCGAGGGTCGCCATGATGTAGCGGTTGTCGCCGGGCAGAACCACCGCCTTCGGCGCGCACCATACCTCGCCCCTCCTCTGGCCGACGATCTGCCGCTCGATTTCGTCGACCATGTCGGACGTGGAAATCGTCAGGCTGTCCAGGAATTCGCCTGACAGATAGGGCAGGCTCCCGGCTTGGATGGTCATTGTCGCCCCAACAAGCTTCGATACGCATTCTCGGTTCAGCGTTCGATCGTTCCCGCCTCTTCCACTCATAGCAGAAATTGCCGGCCAGGCCTACGCAAGCGCCATCGCCTCCGTGCCGAGGCTGACCGCTCCCGGCTCACCCGAAAAACAGAAAACCGGCAATCAAAAAAGTCGGGATCAGCACCAGGCCCGACCATGCCATGTAGCCGAAGAAGCCCGGCATCTTGAAGCCGCGATGCCTGGCGATGGCAAAGACCATGAAGTTCGGCGCGTTGCCGATATAGGTGTTGGCGCCCATGAACACGGCGCCGGCCGAGACCGCCGCAAGCGTCGAGGCGGCCTCGGTCATCAGGTGCCTGGCATCGCCGCCGGCGAGCTCGAAGAACACCAGATAGGTCGGCGCATTGTCGAGGAAGGAAGACAGCGCCCCGGTCAGCCAGAAATAGGCGAGGTCGTTGGGCTGGCCGTCGGCGGAGGCTACAAGCGCCACCAGCGGCGCCAGCGCGCCGTCATGACCGGCGCGCAAAATGGCGATCACCGGCACGATGCAGACAAAAATGCCGGCAAACAACTTCGCCACTTCGGCGATCGGTCCCCAGGTGAAGCCGTTGGCTTGCCTGTGGCTCTTGTACGAGACTTTCAGGGACAGGAAGGCCAGCGCCAGGATGATGGCGTCGCGCACCAGGTTCTGCAGTTCGAGGCCGACACCCAGCACGGAAACGCCGATGCCCGGCTTCCAGCTCGCCGAAAGCAGGATCGCGCCGATCACGCCGGCGAGCAGCGGCAGGTTGGCCAGCCCGCGCAGGCGCACCTTTGTATCGGGCGTCGGATCCTTGATCTTGGGCATGCCGGCCTCGCGACGGTGCAGGATGATGTCGATCGCGAGAAAGACAGCCAGCACCAGGCCGCCGACGAAGAGCGTGTCGGGCAGGATGTGGATCGTCGTCCAGAAGAAATCGACGCCGCGCAGGAAGCCGACGAAGAGAGGCGGGTCGCCGAGCGGCGTCAGCGAGCCGCCGATGTTGGACACCAGGAAGATGAAGAAGATCACCACATGGGCGTTGAACGGCCGGTTGTCATTGGCGCGCAGCATCGGCCGGATCAGGATCATCGAGGCACCGGTCGTGCCGATGACCGAGGCAAGCAGCGCGCCGATCAAAAGCAGGCCGGCATTGACGAGTGGGGTGCCGTGGATGTTGCCGGCAAGCAGGATGCCGCCCGAGATGGTGTAGAGCGCGAACAGCAGGATGATGAAGGACATGTATTCGGTGAGCAGCGTGTGCAGCACCGCCTCGCCTGCCGTCGGAATGCCGAAGGCGGCGGCCAGCGGGACAACCGCCAGCGCCGCCCAGCCGGCAGCGATCTTGCCGTAATGATGTTCCCACACGCGATGAAAGAGCAGCGGTCCGGTCGCGATCGACAGCAGCAGGCCGGCAAAGGGCAGCGCCCACCACAGCGACATGGCGGCGCCGGGCAGTTCGTGCATTTCGGCGGCCAGTGCTTGTGCTGGGAATAGTAGCGCGATGGCTAGTGCGGCAAATGCGAGACGCCCCCTCATCCGGCCGCTTCGCGGCCACCTTCTCCCCGGTGGGGAGAAGAGGCTGGCGCCAGCGCCGGCGACCTCTCCCCGAGGGGAGAGGTCGGATTGCCCCGAATTGCATTTCGCAATTCGGTCGGCAATCCGGGTGAGGGGGAGCTTCCCCACAGTCCGATCAATCCGCTGAGTGATCTTCGAGCGTCACGCCGGCATCCCGCATCCGCGTCAGCATCGCCTCGACCGAGCCGTTGAGGTCGATGCCGCGGCAGGCGTCGAGCCGCACCGTCGTCCTGAAACCCTGCTTCACCGCGTCGAGCGCCGAGAAGGCCACGCAGAAATCGGTGGCGAGCCCAACCAGCGTGATCGTGTCGATGCCGCGTTCCTTCAGGTAGCCGCCAAGGCCGGTCGGCGTCGTGTGGTCGTTCTCGAAGAAGGCGGAATAACTATCGATGGCGGTGCGGAACCCCTTGCGTATCACCAGCTCTGCCTTGGTCCAGGCGAGCCCGGAATGGAAGTCGGAACCGAGGCTGCCCTGGATGCAATGGTCCGGCCACAGCGTCTGCGGCCCATAAGGCATCTCGATGGTCTCGAACGGCTGTTTGCCCGGATGGCTGGAGGCAAAGCTCGAATGTCCGGCCGGGTGCCAGTCCTGCGTCAGGATCACATGGTCGGTCCGCCGGATCAGGTCGTTGACCAAAGGCACGATCTCGTCGCCGCCGGCCACCGCCAGCGCGCCGCCGGGGCAAAAATCGTTCTGCAGGTCGATGACGATCAGCGCTTCGTCGGCCATGCGGTTCCCTCTCGTTTGGGCCCCCGGGTATCGGCTTGAGGCTCCAGTCCAAAAGCCGCTGACGCGACCGGACACGGAACCTTGACCAGATGGCCGGCGCCGTCAACCTCCAAGGCGATAACAAATGCGTTCAGCCTGCCGTGCCGCCGCGGCGGCACGAACTCTTGCTTTGACAATTCCAGTGCGCCTGATATCATTTGCATACGAATGAATTTGACCGGTGTGAAACCGGCAGAAAGCCCGAAGCCAGGTGCTTTGGGAGGGCCAAGTGGGAATGGTCCGTTTCTGGGAAGGTTCTGGAAGGCAGAGCGTGATCCGTTACGCGAAACCCACCACGGTCGACGAGGCGCTCGCTTTGCTTGGCGAGGATCGCTGGCGCATTCTCGCCGGTGGGACGGATTTCTACCCCGCCCAGGGCGCGAAACCTTTTCGCGACAACATCCTCGACATCAACGGTCTTGCCATGTTGCGCGGCATCGAAGAGACGGACGAGTATTGGTGGATCGGCGCCCGCACCACCTGGACCGATATTGTCCGTCACCCACTCCCGCCCGCCTTCGATGCGCTGAAATCGGCCGCACGCGAGGTGGGTTCCGTACAGATCCAGAATGTCGCCTCGGTCGCCGGCAATCTCTGCAACGCCTCGCCCGCCGCCGACGGCGTGCCGGCGCTCCTTGCGCTCGACGCCGATGTCGAATTGCGCTCGGTGAAAGCCGTTCGCCATCTGCCGCTCGACGCGTTCATTCTCGGCAATCGCCGCACGGCGTTGCAGCCGGGCGAGATGGTCACTGCCATCCGCGTCCCGAAGCGCTCCGCCGTCGGCAGCTCGGCCTTCGTCAAGCTCGGCGCCCGGCGCTATCTCGTCATCTCGATCGCCATGGCGGCGGCGCGGCTCGTGGTCGAGGGTGGCATGATTGCCGATGCGGCGATCGCGGTGGGCTCCTGCTCGGCGGTCGCCCGCCGCCTCGCCGGCGTCGAGACAGCCCTGCGCGGGCGTCCGATCGATGAGGCGCTTGCCGACGCGGTGCTGTCGGCGCCGTTCGATGAATTGTCGCCGATCGCCGATGTGCGCGGCAGCGCCGAGTACCGGCAGGACGCGGCGCGCGAGATCGTCGTCCGCGCCGTGCGCTCTGCAACTGGCCTCGACCAAGGCAAGGTGGCCGCATGAACATGGCCCAATCCGGCATGACCCAGTCCGGCATGGAACGCGCCGACATTGCCTTCGAGGTCAACGGCGCGGCCGTCAGCGTCTCGGTTCCGCCGGTCCGGCGGCTGTCGCAGGTTCTGCGCGACGAGTTGCGGCTCACCGGCACCAAGGTCGGCTGCGATGCCGGCGATTGCGGCGCCTGCACGGTGCTGGTCGACGGCAATCCGGTCTGCGCCTGTCTTGTGCCGGCGGCGTCCGTCACCGGCGCTTCCGTGACCACCGTCGAAGGCCTTGCCAATGGCAGGCTTTCGGCCCTGCAGGCCTCCTTCCTCGAACATGGCGCCGCGCAATGCGGCATCTGCACGCCCGGCCTGCTGGTCGCGGCCACCGCGCTTTTGGAGCGCAACCCGACACCAAGCGAGGCCGAGACGCAGGATGCGCTGGGCGGCGTGCTCTGCCGCTGCACCGGCTACAGGAAAATCGTCGCGGCGGTGATGGGCGCCTCGCGGCAAATGAACGGCATAGACCTTCGCCTGCCGGAAGTGGGCCACGCGGTCGGGGCTTCGCCGATCCGGCTCGACGGCGTGCCGAAGGTCGATGGCACCGAGAAATTCGGCGGCGATTCCTTCCCGGCTGACGCCTTGTCGGTGCTGGTGGTCCGCTCGCCGCATTATCATGCCGGCTTCAGCTTCGGCGATCTTGAGGCCTGGACAAGCGCGCATCCCGGAATTGTCGGCGTCTTCACCGCCGCCGACATTCCCGGCAGGAATTGCTTCGGCGTCATCGGTCCCTTTGCCGACCAGCCGGCGCTGGCCGAAGGCTTTGTCCGCCTGCGCGGCGAGGCGGTGGCGCTGGTGGCGGGCGAGCGCGAGGCGATCCTCGATCTCGACCTGACGGATTTTCCGATCGCCTGGACCGAGCTGCCGCATATGCTGCAGCCCGGCGAGGCGAAGGCTGAAGGTGCCGAGCTGATCCACAGCCACCGCCCGGCGAACGTGCTCACCTCCGGCTATGTCGAACGCGGCGATCCCGACGGCGCGCTCGCGGGTGCCGCGGTCACGGTGTCGGGCGCCGTCGAAACCTCCTTTGTCGAGCATGCCTATATCGAGCCGGAAGCCGGCTACGCCTATATGGACGGCGACACGCTGGTCGTCGTCGCCTGCACCCAGGCGCCCTATATGGATCGCGACGACACCGCCAAGGTGCTCGGCCTTCCCGTCGACAAAGTCCGCATCGTGCCGACCGCCACCGGCGGCGGCTTCGGCTCGAAGCTTGATGTCTCACTGCAGCCGCTCATTGGCCTTGTGGCGATGAAGACGGGCCGCCCAGCAGCGCTCGCCTACACGCGCAATGAATCGATGATGTCGACCACCAAGCGCCATCCGGCCGAGATGAAGGCGACCATCGGCGCCGATGCCGAAGGCCGCATCACCGGCATGGTCTTCGAGGGCGACTTCAACACCGGCGCCTATGCCAGCTGGGGGCCGACGGTGGCCAATCGCGTGCCGGTGCACGCCTCCGGCCCCTATGCCACGCCGAACTACCGTGCCACCGGATACGCCATCCACACCAACGGCCCGATCGCTGGCGCCTTCCGCGGCTTCGGCGTGCCGCAGGCCACCATCATGCAGGAGACGCTCTATGACGAGCTCGCCGGCAAGCTCGGCATCGACCGGCTCGATTTCCGGCTGAAGAACTGCCTGCGCGACGGCTGCGAGACGGTCACCGGGCAGCGGCTGGAATCGGGCGTCGGTATCGGCGAATGCCTGGAGCAGCTTCAGCCGCATTGGGCGCGAGCGCTGGCCGAAGCGGAAGTCTTCAACGCGACGCATGCGGCAAGCAAGCGCGGCGTCGGGGTGGCGTCCTGCTGGTATGGCTGTGGCAACACCTCGCTGCCCAATCCCTCGACAATCAAGGTGGGCATCTCGCAAACCGGCGATGTCGTGCTGCACCAGGGCGCCGTCGATATCGGCCAAGGCTCCAACACCGTCATCACTCAGATTTGCGCTGATGCGCTTGGCCTGCCGCTGGAAAAATTCCGGCTGAAGAGCGCCGACACCGCCATCACCCCCGACGCCGGCAAAACATCCGCCTCTCGGCAGACATTCGTCACCGGCAAGGCGGCGGAGAAGGCAGGTCGCGCCTTGCGCGAAAAAATCTTGCGCTTCGCCAACGTCTCGGGGGAAGCGACGATCGCGCTCGACGGCGCGAACCTGTCCATCCGCGAGGGCGATGCTGCGCGGCGCATCGATTTGTCCGAGCTGGAAGCCAATGCCGACGGCGTCGTCTTTGTCGCCGAGGAAACCTACGACCCGCCAACGCTGCCGCTCGACGCCAAGGGCCAGGGCAAGCCCTATGCGGTCTATGGCTATGGCGCCCAGATCGCCGAGCTCGAAGTCGATCTCAAGCTCGGCACCGTCAAGCTGGTCAAGATCACCGCAGCGCACGACGTCGGCAAGGCGATCAACCCGGTGCTGGTCGAAGGCCAGATCGAGGGCGGCATCGCGCAGGGCATCGGCATGGCGCTGATGGAGGAATACATCCCCGGCCGAACCGAGAATCTGCACGACTATCTCATCCCGACCATCGGCGATGTGCCGCCGGTCGAGCATATTCTGGTCGAGGTTCCGGATCCGGAAGGACCCTTCGGCGCCAAGGGCCTCGGCGAGCATGTGCTGATCCCCACCGCGCCGGCGATCCTCAACGCCATACGCCACGCCACTGGCGTCCTTGTCACCAAGGTGCCGGCGACGCCGAGCCGCATCCTGGCGGCGATCCGTGAGAAGGAGGCGCGCCGATGAGCGAGCTTGCCGAACGTTTCGAAACCCATGATCCCGGCGAGAAGCAGGTGGCGGAAAAGATCCGCTGCGATGCCTGTCCGGTCATGTGCTACATCGCCGACGGCCGCACCGGCGCCTGCGACCGCTACGGCAATGTCGGCGGCCGTATCGTGCGCATGGACCCGCTGACCATCCTTGACCACGCCGCCGAGACCGGGGGCGCGGTGGTGCCTTTCGTCGCCGAGGGCGAGGCCTGGAACGGCGAACTGGTCAACACTGGCCGCCGCTTCGTCACCGCGATCGGCGCCGGCACCACCTATCCCGATTATAAGCCGGCACCCTTCATCGTCAGCCAGGAGGTCGAGGGCGTCGATCTCGTCACCGTCCTCACCGAGGGCATCTTCTCCTATTGCGGCGTCAAGGTGAAGATCGACACCGACCGCCATATCGGCGACGAGACGGCGACGGTGCGGTCGCAAGGCGAGGCGATCGGCCATGTCACGACCGGCGAATACGGCTCGCAGATGCTGTCGCTCGGCGGCGTCCATCACCTCACCGGCGGCTCCAAGCAGGAAGGCCGCGCCACCTGCGATGCGCTGCTCAACCTCTGCAATCGCAAGCCGGTCGAGCTCACCATCGATGGCGGCGCGACGGTAATCGTCGAAGCCGGCAAACCGCCAGTCATCGACGGCAAGGTCGAGCATCGCATGCGCGTCGGCTGCGGCTCGGCCACCATCGGCATGTTCGCCACGCAATGGCGCGGTCTCGTCGACGAAGTCGTTGTGGTCGACGACCACATCACCGGCGTCGTCTCCGAGCACCAGGCCGGCAAAGTGCTGGGTTGGGAAGACACCGGGATAAAGATCATCGGCCGCCGTTCGACGCCCGGCCGCTACTTCAAGGTGTCGGAGCCCGGCCTCGGTTGGGGCGGCACGACGATCTCCGATCCGTTGTCGATCCTCGGCGACTGGAACGCCAAGAAGGGTGCGCGTCCCGGCCTGTCGCTGCTGATGGTGTCGACCACCGGCGAGCAGTTCGCCTACTACGAGCTGGACGACGAGTTGAAGCCGGTTCAGAAGCCATTTCCCGAACGGCTGCAAAAGTCCGTCGGCCTGATCGAGGACAATTGCGAGCCGGCGCTCTGCACCGTTCTCTTCATCGGCGGCGCAGGCGGCTCGCTGCGCGCCGGCGTCACCGAAAACCCCGTGAACCTCACCCGTTCGGTTCAAGGCCTGAGGACATATGTCACCGTCGGCGGCGCGCCGGTCTATGTCTGGCCGGGCGGCGGCATCACGCTGATGGTCGACGTCACCCGCGTGCCGGAAGGCGCATTCGGCTATGTGCCGACGCCGGCGCTGGTCGCGCCGATCGAATTCACCATGCGCCGCGACGACTATGTCCGGCTGGGCGGCTATGAAAACGAGATCCGCAGCGTCGAGGACATCCTCGCCAAGGGCGGCGAGTATCTCAACCCGCGCCGCGGCACCGGCGCGCCGGCCAACAATCCCTGGCCGCCGCTGGCGCAGCTGCGGCGCGCCGCCGCGAATGGTGCCGGGTGATGAACGGCCCGCAGGCGCATTGGCTGGCCGATGGCCGGCGGCTCCATCTCAACCATGGGCCGATCGACCTCATCGTCGAGGCCTTCGGCTCTGACGACGAGCGTCGCGCCGCTTACGAGCAGGTGGTCGCGCGCTTCCAGACGATCCTGATCGAGCTGGTCGAGGAGCTTCCGGAATTGCGCCTCCCTGCATTCTTCCTGGCGCCGCGTGATTTCGCCGGCCCGACGGCGCGCCGCATGGAAGCAGCCGTCATGCCCTTGGCCGAATGCTTCATCACACCGATGGCTGCCGTCGCCGGGTCGGTAGCCGACGAAATTCTTGGCGCGATGCTCTCCGGCCGCCGACTCGACCGCGCTTACGTCAACAATGGCGGCGATTGCGCCATCTATCTCGGCAGGGACCAGTCGATGACGGTGGCGATTGCCGGCACCGGCAATGGCGTGGCAGATCGCGTCGGCATCCGCGCCGAGGATGGCGTGCGCGGTGTTGCCACCAGCGGTTGGCGCGGCCGGTCGTTTTCTCTGGGCATTGCCGATGCCGTCACCGTTCTCGCGCCGACCGGCGCCGAGGCCGATGCGGCGGCAACGCTGATTGCCAACGCCGTCGACCTGCCCGGTCACCCTGCCATCGCGCGCGTTCCGGCGCGCGACCTGGCGCCCGACAGCGATCTCGGAGAGCAACTGGTGACGCAGAGCGTCGGCGCGCTTTCGCCGGGCGACATTGCCCGGGCGCTGGACAAGGGCCTCGCCGTCGCCGAAGATTTTCGCCGGCGCGGCCTGGTCGCGGCCTCGGCGCTGTTTCTGGCGGGCGAGACCCGCATCAGCGGCGCAATAGCGCTCGCCGCGCCCAACAAGCATGCGCAGGAGGAATTTGCCGATGCCTGAGTTTCCGATCCGCAAGGTCGCGGTGCTGACCGAGGAGATTTTCCACGACGGCGGCCCCGTCGCGAAAGAGCCCCGCCTTCGCGCGGCGGCTCTCGCCGTGGTCAAGAACCCTTTCGCCGGCCGTTATGTGGAAGAGCTGCAGGGCGCGATGGAGGACTTGAAGCCGCTGGGCCTCCTGCTCTCCGACAGGTTGATTGCGGCGCTCGGCGGCGACGTGAAGAAGATCGACGGCTACGGCAAGGGCGCCATCGTCGGTTCGGCCGGCGAATTGGAGCACGGCGCGCTTTGGCATGTGCCGGGCGGCTATGCCATGCGCGAGCGGCTGGGCGACGCCAAGGCGATCGTTCCGTCGGCCAAGAAGGTCGGCGCTTTCGGTTCAAGGCTTGACGTGCCGCTCGGCCACATCAACGCCGCCTATGTGCGCAGCCATTTCGACGCCATGGAGGTCGGCATCAGCGACGGCCCGCGTCCCGACGAGATCCTGTTCTGCCTCGCCATGACCTGCGGCCCGCGCGTCCACAACCGCATGGGCGGCCTTGCGGCTGAGGACATCAAGGCATGGGATGGCCTGAGATGAGCGGCGAGGACAATCTGCTGCGGCTGGTCGAGGTCGAGGACGGCGACGAGAACAACTACCATCTGCAGGATCAGGTCGGCTTCATCCTGCGCAAGGCGCATCAGCGCCATGTCTCGATCTTCGCCTCGCATATCGGCGACCTGACGCCGCCGCAATTCGCGGCCTTGGCCAAGCTCTACGATATCGGCGAGACCTCGCAGAACCAGTTGGGGACGCTGATCGCGATGGACGCGGCCACGGTGAAGGGCGTCATCGACCGGCTGAAGGCGCGCGGCCTTGTCGAGGTCTCCAAGCACGAGGTCGACAAGCGGCGGCTGCTGGTCAACCTGACGCCGGAAGGCCGCGAAGCGATCGAACGGCTGATCCCGCTCGCCCGCGCCATCACCGAGGAAACGCTGGCGCCGCTGACGGCCAAGGAAGCCGCGACGTTTCTCAGGTTGTTGGCGAAATTGGCGTAGCGGATCGCATTCTTTGCTCTTCGGCGCTGGTGGGACAGCACCCCCCTCTGGCCTGCCGGCCATCTCCCCCGCAAGGGGGGGAGATCAAATGTCGCAGCCGCTTTCGCCAACCGCCAACGACGGAAGAGATGCGCCGGCGCCGGAACTGCCAATCTCCCCCCTTGCGGGGGAGATGCCCGGCAGGGCAGAGGGGGGCCGACGGGAACTCGACGTGGACTTGAACATATCGGCTCCACCTTCGGCCGATCATCAGTCGTCCGGCTACAAATCCACCCCAAACATCTCCTTGGCCTGCTCGGCCGTATAGTAACCCAGCCGGACATCCTCGGCGACCTGCTTCGGGTCCCGCTCACGCGGATCGCCATAGCCGCCGCCGCCCGGCGTGCCGACGCGCACGCGGTCGCCGGCCTTGAGCGCTATGTCCTGCTCCTTGGAAAGATGCGGTGGCACATGCGCTTCGCCGCCCCGAAAGACGGTCACGCTGTTCGGCGCGCCGTCCTCGCCGCCGAGCGCACCCTGCGGCCCGAAACGGCCGTGATCCATGACGAAGGACGCGCGCGCCTCACCGCGCAATATCTCGACCTCATAGGCGAGCCCGAAGCCGCCGCGATGTTTTCCCGCGCCGCCGGATCCCTCGCGCAGCGCGTAATGCCGGTAGAGCACCGGAAAGGCCTGCTCCATGATCTCGACCGGCGGCGATTTCGAAATGCCGATGGTCGAGCAGCCATTGCTCAAGCCGTCATGGCCGGCATTGCCGCCATAGCCGCCGCCCGAGATCTGGTACATGACATAGTCGCGTCCGCGCGCCGGATCGTTGCCGCCGAGCGCGAAATTGCCGCTGGAGCCGGCGGGTGCGGCCGTCACCTTCTCGGGCAGCGCCTGCACCATCGCCGCGAACACGGCTTCCGCGATGCGCTGCGAAACCTCCGCCGCGCAGCCCGACACGGGACGCGGATATTTCGCATCGAGGAAGGTGCCTTCCGGCCGCTTGACGTTCAGGGGCTCGAAAGCGCCGGCGCTGATCGGCACCTCCGGAAAAATATGCCGCATGGCGAGGTAGACAGACGACAAGGTCGTCGCCAGCACGCTGTTCATCGGCCCGGCGCAGGGTTTTGACGAGCCGGCAAAGTCGAAGGTCAGCGTTTCGCCCTTTTTCTCGACGGCGAGATTGATGGTGAGCGGCTCGTTCACCACGCCGTCGGAATCGACGAAGGCCTGCGAGCGGTAGACGCCGTCCGGTATGACGGCGATCGACGCGCGCATCTGCTCGGCGGCGCGGCGGCGCAGTTCCGCGATCGCCTCGACGACGGATTCGTCACCGTAACGATCCAGGATTTCATTGAGCCTGTCCTGGCCGATCAAGAGAGCCGCCGCCTGCGCGCGGATATCGCCGATGCGCTGGTCGGCGACCCGGATGTTCGAGCAGATGATGGCGTAGATCTCCGTATCGAGCACGCCCTTCTTGAACAGTTTCACTGGCGGCAGCCGCAAGCCTTCCTGCTCGACGGCGGTGGCCGACGCCGAAAAACCGCCCGGGACCGAGCCGCCGATATCCGGCCAATGGCCGGTGTTGGACAGCCAGCAAAAGATCTTGCCGCCGCGATAGACAGGCATGACGAAGCGCACATCCATCAAATGCGTGCCGCCGAGATAGGGGTCGTTGACGATGTAGATGTCGCCCGGCTCCGGCGCCAGGCAGCGGCCGTCGGCGATCATCTCGATCACCGTCTTCGTCGAATATTGCATGACGCCGACGAACACCGGCAGGCCCTGGCTGCCTTGCGCGATCAGCGAGCCGTCCACGGCCGAGTAGATGCCGTCCGAGCGGTCATTGGCCTCGGCGATGACCGGCGAGAAGGCCGCGCGGGAAAACGTCAAATCCATTTCATCGCAGACTTGCTGCAGCGCCGCCTGCAGCACCGAAAGCGTGATCGTGTCGAGCTTTGCCATCTCAAGCCTCGCCGATGTCGATGATGATGTTGCCGTCGGCATCCGAGCGCGCCCGGTCGCCAGGTTCGAGCACGGTGGTGGCGTCCATTTGTTCCAGGATCGCCGGCCCTTCGATCACGGCATCGAGCGGCAGCTTTTCGCGGGCATAGACCGGCGTGTCATGCCAGGTGCCGTGATACCAGACCGGCCGGATCTCGCGCCGCGCCTCCTCGAGCGTTGCCGCGCGGCCAGCAGGGTCGATCAGCCGCGACAGGTCGATCTGCGGCCGCACGCCGGTGACCGACGTGTTGAGGTTGACGAGGTTGGCGCGGATTTCCGGCAGCTCGACCTTGAAGCGGGCGAAATAGGCTTTCTCGAACAGAAGCTGCAGTGTTTCTCGTGAAACCGAGGACGACGGCAGCGGTACGTTGATGATGTGCGTCTGGCCGACGAACTGCATGTCGGCGGAATGGGTGACGCGGATCGCATCCGGCTTCACCGGTTCCTTGGCGATCAGCGCCTCGCCTTCGTTACGGTGCCGTTCCAATACCTCGTGAAGCGAAGCTTCATCGAGCAGCCTCACGGGCTGGTTGATCGTGTTGACGAAGTCGTGCCGCAGATCGGCGACGACGCAGCCGAGGGCATTGGTGATGCCCGGCCGCGCCGGCACCAGCACGCGCGGCAGGCCGAGCTCGCGGGCAAGCGCCGTCGCGTGCAGCGGCCCGGCGCCGCCAAAGGCGAACAGCGCGAAATCGCGCGGGTCATGGCCGCGCGAGACCGAAACCATGCGGATGGCGCCCGCCATCTTCATGTTGCCGAGCCTGAGCACCGCGCCCGCGGCCTCGACGCCGGAAAGGCCCGTCCTCTTGCCGATCTTGTCCTCGAAAATGCCGGTGACGCGTTCGACGGTGACCGGATTGTCGACCGCGAGCAGCTTCTTTGGCGCCAGGCGGCCGAGTACCAGATTGGCGTCGGTGATGGTCGGTTCCGCGCCGCCGCGCCCGTAGCAGATCGGGCCGGGATTGGCGCCGGCGCTTTCCGGGCCGATCTGGATCAGTCCGGCCGCGTCGACGCGTGCGATCGAACCGCCGCCGGCCCCCACGGTGTGCACCGCCACCATCGGCACATGGATCGGCATCGCATATTCGATCTCGATCTCGTTCGACACGGCGGGTTCGGCATTGCGGATCAGCGCCACGTCGGTCGAGGTGCCACCCATGTCATAGGTGACGAGATTGCCGAAGCCGGCGCGTTTTCCGGTATAGGCAGCCGCGATCACGCCCGAGGCCGGGCCGGACATAACCGTCTTGGCCGATTCCAGCGTGACGAAACGGGCCGAGATCATGCCGCCATTGCCGTTCATGATCAAGAAGTCGCGGGCGTAGCCCTTCGCCGCCAGCTCCTTGCGCAGCCGCTCGACATAGCGTTCGAGGATCGGCTGCACGGAGGCGTTGACCGCCGCCGTCACGCCGCGTTCGAACTCGCGCGCTTCCGAAAGCAGCGCATGTCCGGTGGTGATGTGCCCGTTCGGCCAGCTCTCCGCCGCGATCTCCGCGGCGCGCCGCTCGTGCGCGGGGTTGGCGTAGGAGTGCAGGAAATGGATGACGAGCGACTCGCAGCCGGCGTCGAGCAGCTTTTTCACCGCGTCGCGCATCTCGGCTTCATCGAGCGGAATGCGCACGGCGCCCGAAGCCTCGACCCGTTCCGACACTTCGAGCCGAAGGTCGCGCGGAATGACCGGCACGAAGGTTCCCGTCATCCCATAGGCCTGCGGTCGCGTGCGCCGCCCAAGCTCGATCACGTCGCGAAAGCCGCGCGTGGTGATCATGCCGGTCCGCGCCAACCGCCGCTCCAGCACGGCGTTGGTCGTGGTCGTCGTGCCATGCACGATGAGGTCGATGCCGTCGACCGGGAAGCCGGTCGCGCCGAGCGCCGAAACCACGCCAAAGGCCTGATTTTCCACCGTGGTCGGCGTCTTGGCGATATGCACCTTGCCGCCTGCCTTGCCGTCGATCAAAAGCAGATCGGTGAACGTTCCGCCCACATCGATACCGGCAACAACACTTCCCGCCGACGCGGAAAATTTCTCATCCATTGTCGAAACCCGAAATGCCAGAACTACGGATATGCCTCGGTTTGGAAAGGCGTTTTACGTCACCATCTTGACGTCGAGATCATTTGTATACTAATAAATTCTGGACACAAGAGCTTACCGCTTGGCAGTGTGCAGAAGGCGCCGGAACCTGATCGTTCGGGCGCGCAGGAGAAAGTTTGGCGCCAGCGCGTTTGTCTGGGCCGGAAAGTTGGGTTGATGAACACGACATCCGCGTTGAACACCGCCGGCGCAAGGCCGCTGCAGTTCCCGATCCCGGCCAATGTCTATGCCGAGACCGTGGTGTCGGTGAAGCATTACACCGACCGGCTGTTCTCCTTCCGCATCACCCGCCCGCAGTCGCTGCGCTTCCGCTCCGGCGAGTTCGTCATGATCGGCCTGCCCAATGCCGAGAAGCCGATCTTCCGTGCCTATTCGGTCGCCAGCCCCGCCTGGGACGACGAGCTGGAATTCTTCTCGATCAAGGTGCCGGACGGCCCGCTGACTTCCGAGCTGCAGAAGATCCAGGTCGGCGACACCGTCATCATGCGCCAGAAGGCGACCGGCACGCTGGTGCTCGACGCGCTGACGCCCGCTAAGCGCGTGTTCATGATCTCGACCGGCACCGGCATCGCGCCCTTCGCCAGCCTGCTGCGCGATCCCGACACCTATGAGAAGTTCGACCAGGTGATCCTCACACACACCTGCCGTGACATTGCCGAGCTCACTTACGGCCAGGAGCTGGTGGCGGCGCTCGAAAGCGATCCGCTGATCGGCGAGCTGACCGCCGGCCGCGTCACGCTCTACAATTCGACCACCCGCGAGGAATCGGCGCGCATGGGCCGCATTACCGCGCTGATCGGCTCCGGCAAGTTCTATTCCGACCTCGGCATCGACAAGCTCAACGCTGAAACCGACCGCATCATGATCTGCGGCTCGATGCACATGCTGACGGACGTCAAGGAACTCGCCGAAAGCCTCGGCTTCCAGGAAGGTTCCTTGAGCCGTCCGGCCAGCTTCGTCGTCGAGCGCGCCTTCGTCGGCTGAGCGTATCGTAGTCCGCCAGCTCTGTTGGAAGCCACTGAGATTTACCGGCGACATCCGTGCTTCGTCATTCTAGGGCGGAGCAAGGAGCGGAGCGACGCGCGCAGACCCTAGAATCCATGCCGTTACGCTAAAGCGTTGCAGCGGTTACAGAATTCTGCACCGTTGCACTCCACGCGGAAGGTCACGGCATGGATACTCGGGTCAAGCCCGAGTATGACGACGAGATGGGGCGTTTCGGCCAATCTCCAACGCCGGGAGCGTCTACTCAGGATGGCGTTTTGACCATGCGGTCAAAAATCTGCTGCCTGAGCCGCCTTTTTCCGCTATGAGCCTTTGAAGGACTCGTGAAGCATTGCTTCGCGGGTTATCTTCGTGCCTGTCGTCCAACGATGCGCATGAAGATATGAAGCGCAACCGCGCCGAAACGAAAGGGCAGGAGATGAGCAGCACGATCCGCGAGGCAGGCGCTGGCGCGCCCAAAATCATGCCGCTGCCGGCGCGCGCCGCCGCCAACACGCCGCTGCCGCTGGAACACGGCATTGCCCGCAACCCCGGCATGAAGCTCGATCTCGGCTTTCTGGAATCGGTGCGCAGCGTCAACCGCTCGGCGCTGGAGCGCCGTGTCGCCACGCTGACCAAGCGGCGCTCGATCAAGGCCGACAACCAGGCCGCCTGGCTCTTGCGCGCCATCGCCTGCATGGACCTCACAACGCTCAATTCCAACGATACTGACGAGCGCGTGCGCCGGCTCTGCGCCAAGGCGATCAACCCGCTGCGCAAGGATATCGTCGAGGGCCTCGGCATCTCGGGCGAAACCATCCGTCCGGCCGCGGTCTGCGTCTACCATCCCTTCGTCGCCACCGCGGTCGACGCGCTGCGCGGCACCGGCATCCATGTCGCCGCGGTCTCCACCGCATTCCCGCATGGACTTGCGCCACTCTCGACCCGCCTGCAGGAGATCGAGGCCTCGGTGAAGGACGGCGCCGACGAGATCGACGTCGTCATCCCGCGCGGGCTGGTCTACGGCGCCAAATGGCGCGAACTGTTCAACGAGATCGTCGCCATGCGCGCCGCCTGCGGCGAGGCGCATCTCAAGGTCATCCTCGGCACTGGCGACCTCGCCACTTTGCGCAACGTCATGCTCGCCTCGATGGTGGCGATGATGGCGGGGGCGGACTTCATCAAGACCTCGACCGGCAAGGAAAGCGTCAACGCCACGCTTCCCGTCGGCCTCGCCATGCTGCGCGCCATCCGCGCATATTTCGAGGAAACCGGCTACCTGATCGGCTTCAAGCCGGCGGGCGGCATTTCGACGGCGAAAGTCTCGCTCGACTGGCTGGTGCTGATGAAGGAAGAGCTCGGCCGGCCATGGCTCGAGCCGGAGCTGTTCCGCTTCGGCGCCTCCAGCCTGCTCACCGACATCGAACGCCAGCTCGAACATCATTTGACCGGTCACTACTCGGCCAACCATCGCCACGCGATGGCGTAGGGCGAGTGAAAGGCCTTGAACGCCGAGTTCCTTCGCGCCCCCCTCTGTCCTGCCGGACATCTCCCCCACAAGGGGGGAGATCAGCTTGCGCCTTTTTCCGCTCCAGTCCTGCAACGCTGGCGATTGGCGAAATCGCCGATGACGGCCAATCTCCCCACAAGTGGGGGAGATGTCCGGCAGGACAGAGGGGGGCGCCGTAGAGCACCTACTTATCCAGAAATCTCCTCCGGAAGGAGCACCCCATGAACATCCTCGAACGCTATCACGCCATGGAATACGGCCCGGCGCCGGAAGCCCGCAACGAGGCGGATGCCTGGCTCGCCGCACGCGATTTCTCCAAGTCTTTGTTCATCGATGGCGCCTGGAAGGCGGCGGCCGGCGGCAAGACTTTCGAGACTAGCGAGCCGTCCTCCGGCAAGCTTCTGGCCAAGATCTCGGATGCCGGCGCCGCCGACATCGATGCCGCGGTCCAGGCAGCCGCCAAGGCGCTGCCGAAATGGTCGGCCTCCTCCGGCTACGCCCGCGCGAAGGTGCTCTACGCCATCGGCCGCGCCATGCAGCGCCACCAGCGCCTGTTCGCGGTGCTGGAATCGATCGACAACGGCAAGCCGATCCGCGAAAGCCGCGACATCGACGTGCCGCTGGCGATCCGCCATTTCATCCATCACGCCGGCTGGGCGCAGACGCTCGAGAACGATTTTCCCGACCACAAGCCGGTCGGCGTCGTCGGCCAGGTCATACCGTGGAATTTCCCGCTGCTGATGCTGGCGTGGAAGATCGCGCCGGCACTCGCCGCCGGCTGCACGGTGGTGCTGAAGCCTGCCGAATTCACCCCGCTCACCGCCATCCTGTTCGCCGAGATCTGCGAGCGGGCAGGCGTGCCGAAGGGCGTCGTCAACATCGTCCAGGGCGGGCCCGAGGCGGGCGCTGCCATCGTCAACCATCCCGGCATCCAGAAGATCGCCTTCACCGGCTCGTCCGAAGTCGGCAAGATCATCCGCAAGGCGACCGCCGGATCGGGCAAGAAGCTTTCGCTGGAACTCGGCGGCAAGTCGGCCTTCATCGTCTTCGAGGACGCCGATCTCGACAGCGCCGTCGAAGGCCTGGTCGATGGCATCTGGTTCAACCAGGGCCAGGTCTGCTGCGCGGGCTCGCGCCTCCTGGTGCAGGAAGGCGTCGCCGAGGCCTTCATCGCCAAGGTCAAGGTCAGGATGAGCCGGCTGCGCGTCGGCAGCCCGCTCGACAAGAACACCGATATCGGCCCGCTCGTCGACCGCACCCAGCTCGACCGCGTCAAGGGTCTGATCGCCGAGGGCGCCAAGCAGGGCGCCGTCTGCTGGCAGCCGGACGCCGCTTTGCCGTCCTCCGGCTACTATCACCTGCCGACACTGGCGACGGGTGTTTCGCCGGCTAACATTCTCGCGCAAGAAGAAGTGTTCGGCCCGGTGCTGGCGACCATGACCTTCCGCAACACCGAGGAAGCGATCGAGCTTGCCAACAACACGCGATACGGCCTCGCCGCTTCCGTGTGGAGCGAGAACGTCAATCTGGCCCTGCATGTCGCGCCGCAATTGAAGGCCGGCGTGGTGTGGGTCAACGGCACCAACATGTTCGACGCCGCCTGCGGCTTTGGCGGCTACCGCGAAAGCGGCTTTGGCCGTGAAGGCGGCCGCGAGGGCATGTTCGAATATCTGGCGGCAAAGCTGCCCGTAGGCCCGGCCATCAAGCCGGCTGCGACCGGCTCGGCCCAGCCGGTCGAGCAGGTCGACGGCACGGCCATCGACCGCACGGCAAAATTGTTCATCGGCGGCAAGCAGGCACGGCCGGACGGCAACTACTCGCTCTCCGTCGCCTCTGCCAGGGGCAAGCTTGCCGGTGAAGTCGGCCTCGGCAACAGGAAGGACATCCGCGACGCCGTCGCCGCCGCCCGCGCCTGCAAGCCATGGCCGGACGCGACCGCCTACAACCGCAGCCAGGTGCTCTACTATTTCGCCGAGAACCTGTCGGGCCGTGCCGACGAATTCGCCGCGCGGCTTGTCCAGCTGACCGGCGTCACCGCCAAGGCCGCGCGCGAGGAGGTCGAGCAGTCGATCGAGCGGCTGTTCCTCTATGCCGGCCTCGCCGACAAGTTCGAGGGTCGTGTTCACCAGCCGCCGGCCCGCGTCGTGACACTGGCGCTGCATGAGCCCGTCGGCGTCGTCGGCATCGTCGCGCCGGACAACCAGCCTTTGCTCAACTTCATCTCACTGGTGGCGCCGGCGCTCGCCATGGGCAACACCGTGGTCGCGGTTCCGTCGGAGCGGCACCCGCTTTTGGCCACCGACCTCTATCAGGTGATCGAATATTCCGACTTGCCTGCCGGCGCGATCAACATCGTCACCGGCCGCAGCGCCGAGCTCGCCGGCGTGCTGGCCAAGCATGACGATGTCGACGGGCTCTGGCTGTTCGCCGATGCCGACACCTGCGCCAAGGCGGAGGCAGACTCCATCGGCAACCTCAAGCGGGTCTGGACCGGCAATGGCCGCACGCTCGACTGGGGGTCAGGCGAGGCCGCCGGCGATGCGTTCCTGCGCCGCGCCATCGAGGTCAAGAACGTCTGGGTGCCCTACGGCGACTGATTGCTTCCAAAGGGCGGTGTGCCTGAATGGTCCAGGCTGGTGAGACTTGTTGCCCGGTTGTCGTACAAGTACTTGCGCTACGGCAGGCTATATGCATTAAAGCAGCTGTCGCGAAGGTGAACGCGTTCGGGCTTGACGCTCGCGCGCGTGCTCTTTAACGAGAAAAAACATCTTTATCTGTGAAGCGAAAGCCTGACCGCACGATGCCGGCTGTCTGGCACACGACACCGGGGCCGGCCATCGATTAGAGGCGGACGCTCCAGGCAGGCGAGGAGAAGAAACATGGCGGATCTGGCGGGTAAGGTGGTTGTCGTCACCGCGGCGGCGCAAGGTATCGGCCGGGCGAGCGCGCTGGCTTTCGCCAAGGCGGGCGCGACCGTTCACGCCACCGACATCAACGAGCCGCTGCTGGCCGAACTGGGCAAGACGCCCGGCATCCAGACCCGCAAGCTCGATGTGCTGAACGAGGCGGCCGTCGCTTCCGCCTTCGCCGAGATCGGCCGGGTCGACGTCCTGTTCAACTGCGCCGGTTTCGTCCATGGCGGCTCCATTCTGGAGATGAAGGACGAGGACCTCGACTTCGCGCTCAACCTCAATGTCCGCTCGATGATCCGCACCATCCGCGCCGTGCTGCCCGGCATGCTGGAACGCGGCGACGGCTCGATCATCAACATGGCGTCGCTGGCAAGCTCGCAAAAGGGCGTGCCGAACCGCTTCGTCTACGGTCTGACCAAGGCGGCCGTGGTCGGCCTGACCAAGGCGGTCGCCGCCGACTATGTCGCCAAGGGCATCCGCTGCAACGCCATCTGCCCGGGCACGGTCGAAAGCCCGTCGCTGCAGGATCGCATGCATGCGCAGGGCGACTATGAGGCAGCACGCGCGGCCTTCATCGCCCGCCAGCCGATGGGCCGGCTTGGCACGCCGGAGGAGATCGCCGATCTCGCCGTCTACCTTGCCGGCGCAACCTACACGTCGGGGCAGGCCTACAACATCGACGGCGGCTGGTCGATCTGACGAAAGGCGCGGATGTCGGCGGGGCTATCGGATCGAAACGTCTGAAAATCCCGACGATTTGGTCGGCATCGCAGCAGGCTCGCTTGCCGCCGGTTTGGTCGGCGACTACGGTCGGCTGGCTTTGATGGGAATTTGCAAAACCGGCCCTTGGCCGCAAGGTGGAGAACATTGAGATGAAGTTGTTGCGCTATGGCGAAGCTGGCAGCGAGAAGCCCGGCCTGCTTGATGCGGATGGGAATATCCGCGACCTTTCCGCTCATGTCGCCGATATCGCCGGCACGGCGCTTCATCCGGCCTCGCTGGAGATGCTCTCCAAGCTCGATCCGAAGTCGCTGCCGGTGGTCTCCGGCAAGCCGCGCATGGGAGCCTGCGTCGCCGGTACAGGCAAGTTCATCTGCATCGGCCTCAACTATTCCGATCACGCCGCCGAGACCGGCGCCACCGTGCCGCCAGAGCCGATCATCTTCATGAAGGCAAGCTCGGCGATCGTCGGGCCCGATGACGACGTGCTGATCCCGCGCGGCTCAGTCAAGACCGACTGGGAAGTCGAGCTCGCCGTCATCATCGGCAAGACGGCGAAATATGTCTCGGAAGACGACGCGCTGGATTATGTCGCCGGCTACGCCGTCGCGCATGACGTGTCGGAGCGCGCTTTCCAGGCCGAGCGCCAGGGGCAGTGGACCAAGGGCAAGTCCTGCGACACCTTCGGCCCGACCGGTCCGTGGCTGGTGACCAAGGACGAGGTGGCCGACCCGCAGAACCTGAAGATGTGGCTGACCGTCAACGGCAAGACCATGCAGAACGGCTCGACCAAGACCATGGTCTATGGCGTGAAGTATCTTGTCTCCTATCTCAGTCAGTTCATGTCGCTGCATCCCGGCGACATCATCTCCACCGGCACCCCGCCCGGCGTCGGGCTGGGCATGAAGCCGCCGGTGTTTTTGAAGGCCGGCGACGTGGTGGAGCTCGGCATCGAAGGGCTCGGCCAGCAGAAGCAGACGTTCAAGGCGGACGAGTAAGCACAGACTTACCCTTCTCCCCTTGTGGGGTGAGAAGCGGTCCGCGGCAGCGCCAATTGCTTGGCTTTTCGAGCTTCGAACGCCCTGAGCCTGCGAAGGGCCGGGGCGGTGGCCGCGAAGCGGCCGGATGAGGGGTGTTGGAAGGATCTCGGCGAAGCAGGATAGGCGCCGGGAATCCTTCTATCTTGAGGGCGCACTCCGCTGGAGCACCCCTCATTCCGTCTCGGCGCTGCGCGCCGATCCACCTTCTCCCACACAAGGGGAGAAGGGGAGGTTGGCGCCCTACCTCAACACCTTCCCATCCGCGCCGAACCGATACGTCTTCGCCGCATCCGGCGTCGCATAGAGCGTCGCGCCCGGCTCGGCATTGTAGACGCCGAAAATGCGCACGGTGATCAGCCCCGCCTTTTCGCAGTCGAGATAGAGGTTGGTGTCTGCGCCGAGATGCTCGGCATGCACCACCGTGCCTTTCCAGGCGCCGGAATTCGCGTCGACGGTAAGATGCTCCGGCCGCACGCCGATGGTCTTCGCCGTTTCGCCGAGCCGCGCGCCGTCGATGAAATTCATCTTCGGCGAGCCGATGAAGCCGGCGACGAATTCGTTGGCCGGCGCATTATAGAGCTCCATCGGGCTGCCGATCTGCTCGATCCGGCCGGCATTGAGCACGACGATCTTGTCGGCCAGCGTCATCGCCTCGACCTGATCGTGGGTGACATAGATCATCGTCGCCTTCAGCCGCCGGTGCAGCTGCGCGATCTCAAGCCTTGTGTTGACGCGCAGCGCCGCGTCGAGGTTCGACAGCGGCTCGTCGAACAGGAACAGTTTCGGCTCGCGCACCACGGCGCGGCCGATGGCGACGCGCTGGCGCTGGCCGCCCGACAGTTCCGCCGGCCGGCGCTCGAGATAGGGCTCGAGCGACAGCATGGCGGAAGCGATCTTGATGCGTCGCTCGATCTCGGCCGCCGGCGTGCCGGCCTGCTTGAGGCCCAGCGCCATGTTGTTCTTCACCGTCAGATGCGGGTAGAGCGCATAGGTCTGGAACACCATGGCGATGCCGCGTTTCGCCGGCGGCGTGACCGAGACATCCGCGCCGTCGATCAGCACGCGGCCGGAGGTCGAATCCTCCAGCCCGGCGATGACGCGCAGCAGGGTCGATTTTCCGCAGCCGGACGGGCCGACGAAGACGACGAATTCGCCGTCATTGACCTGAAGGTCGATGCCCTTTAGCACCTCGACCGGCCCGAAAGCCTTCTTCACATTCTCGATCTTCAGCGAGCCCACGGCTTCGTTCCTGTTTCTAGAGTTTGACGGCGTTGCCGCTGCGCACGCTCTCGTCGGCGGCAAGGCAGACGGCGAGCGATTTCACGGCATCGTCCATGTGGCGGGTGAGGTCGATATTTTCGCGGATGGCCTTGAGCAGGAAGGCCTGCTCCAGGTCGCAGAGTTCCTGGTGGCCCGGCTCGCCTTCCATCGACAGCAACTGGTCTTCCTTGGCGAACCTGCCGTCGGGTCCGGTCGCCGCACTATGCAGGCGGATGGTCGAGGTTTTGGTATGGGTGTCGATATCGTCGGACTTCACACCCTCTTTCATCACGATCGACACGCAGCCCTTGGGCGACATCACGTCCTTCACGAAGAAGGCGGTCTCGGAGATCATCGGCCCCCAGCCGGCTTCGTACCAGCCGACCGAACCGTCCTCGAACAGCACCTGCAGGTGGCCGTAATTGTACATCGAGGGCGCCACCTCGTCGCTGAGCCGCACGCCCATGCCGCGCACCTCGATCGGCCTCGCATCGGTGATCTGCAGCATCACGTCGAGATAGTGCACGCCGCAGTCGACGATCGGCGAGGTCGTCTGCATCAGCTGCTTGTGCGTGCCCCAGGTATGGCCGGAGGACTGCTGGTTCAGGTTCATGCGAAAGACATACGGGCCGCCGAGCTTGCGCGCCTCGGCGATCAGCCGGATCCAGGACGGATGGTGGCGCAATATATAGCCGATCACCAGTTTCTTGCCGTTGGCCTTGGCGGCATCGACGACGCGTTGGGCGTCGGCAACCGTCGTTGCCAGCGGCTTCTCGACGAAGACATGGCAACCGGCCTCGAAGGCCCGCACCGCATAGTCGGCATGGCTGTCGGAATAGGTCGCGATAGCGGCCACGTCCGGCTTCTCGTCGCGCAACACGTCCTCGAAGGAGCGGCGGATGCCGTAGCCGCCTAGCCCGTCCGGCAGCGGCACGTCGGAGCGGTTGACCAGCGCGACGATCTCGAAGCCGGGATTGGTGTGATAGGCCAGCGCATGGCTGCGGCCCATATTGCCGAGGCCGGCGACGACGACGCGAAGGGGTTTATCGCTCACAGACTGCTCCACTTTCTCTTGAGAGGATGAGGCGCTGACCTAGTAGGAATTGCAGCCCCTCGCTCACTTCACCGCTCCCGAGGTGATGCCGCGGATCAGCTGCCGCGAGAAGATGACGTAGAGGATCAGCACCGGCAGGATCGCCAGCGACAGCGCCGCCAGGATCGCGTTCCAGTTGGTGACGAACTGGCCGAGGAAGAGTTGCGCGCCAAGCGTCACCGTCTTGGTCTCTTCAGACGGCGCCAGGATCAGCGGGAACCACAGATCGTTCCAGATCGGGATCATGGTGAAGACGGCGACCGTCGCCATCGCTGGGCGCACCAGCGGCAGCACCAGCCTGAAGAAGATCGTGTATTCGGAAAGCCCGTCTATGCGGCCGGCATTCTTCAGATCGTTGGACACCTGCTTCATGAATTCCGACAGGATGAAGATCGCGAGCGGCAGGCCTTGCGCGGTGTAGACCAGGATCAGCGCCGTCAGCGTGTTGACCAGCCCGCTCGCCACCATCAATTGCAGGATGGCGACGGTGCCGAGGCGGATCGGGATCATGATGCCGAGCGCCAGGTAAAGGCCCATCAGCGTGTTGCCGCGGAAGCGGTATTCCGACAGCGCGAAGGCCGCCATGGCGCCGAACAAAAGCACGAAGAACAGCGAGGCGACGGTGACGACGAGGCTGTTCTGGAAATAGTGGAAGAAATCACCCTGGCCGAACACGGTGGCGTAGCCGATCAGGTCGAAGGTCTTCGGCGTCGGCGGCGTCAGCGGCGCGCCGAAGATGCCCGCGCGGGATTTGAAAGAGTTCATGACGACCAGGATCACCGGGAACAGCGCGATCACCGTGTAGGTGATAAGGATCGCGTGGGCGCCGATCGTGCGGGGAAGCGAACGGGTGGCTGTGCTCATGGCGCGCCTCAGAACTGGTAGCGACGCAGGCGCGTCTGCACGAGGAACAGGTAGACGCAGACGCCGGCGAGGATGATCAGGAACATGATCGTGGCGATCGCGGCGCCCATGTTCGGATCGCCGACCTGCAGCTGGAAGCCGAAGAAGGCGCGGTAGAGGAAGGTGCCGAGGATGTCGGTCGAATAGTTCGGCCCGGCGAGCGCCCCTTGCGCGGTGTAGATCAGGTCAAAGGCGTTGAAATTGCCGACGAAGGTCAGGATCGAGATGATGCCGATCGAGGGCAGGATCAGCGGCAGCTTGATCTTCCAGAACTGCGCCATGCCGGTGACGCCGTCGCATTCAGCCGCCTCGATCACCTCGTCGGGGATCGACAGAAGTGCGGCGTAGATCAGCATCATCGGGATGCCGACGAACTGCCAGACCGAGACCAGGCTGAGCGCGGTCAGCGCATATTGCTCCTTGCCGAGCCAGGGCGTGAAAAAGCTCTTCAAGCCGACGAAATCCATCAGATGCGGCGCCACGCCCCAGATCGGCGACAGGATCAGCTTCCAGGCGAAGCCGACAATGACGAAGGACAGGATGGTCGGCACGAAGATCGCCGTGCGGTAGAAGGCGGTGAAGCGCAGTTTTGGGCTGGAAAGCAGCGCGGCCAGCAGGATGCCGATCGGGTTCTGCACCAGCATGTGGATGATGAAGAACCAGACATTGTTCCTGAGCGCATTCCAGAAATTCACCGACCAGTTCGGATCGCCGAACAGCGTGCGGAAATTGCTGAAGCCGACGAAGACCTGTGACTGTTCGATGTTGCGGAACAAGGACAATTGGAGGGTGCCGAACAGCGGCAGGATCATGAAAGCGGTGTAGACCAGCACCGCCGGCGCCAGGAAGACGCCGACATGCCAGCGGATCGGTCTTTTCGCTCGCGTTTCTGCAGCCATGGTTTCGGTGTCCATGAGTTCGGGTTCCCCGCCGTCTCTGGGTTCCAGTTCGGTGATGCTAGCTGATGCCTCGATGCACGGCCTGGCTGTCCCCTCTGGGGTAAGACAAGGCCAGCGACAGATCGGCTCCGTCTTCCCCGCGAGATCGAGGGTAAGACCGGGAGGCGGCGCCGACAATCGCTATCTGGACCTGTTTGAACGCCGGCCGGGCAGGAGCCCGGCCGGCATCGCAATCAATGCTGTTACTTCGCCGGCTTGTACCAGCTGTCGAGACCGTCCTGCAGCTTCTTGGCCGCGGCTTCCGGGGTGTCGGTGCCGTTGATCACATTGGCCGATTCAACCCAGGTCTCGTTCTCGAGGTTCGGCGTGCCGCGCGACAGGATCTGGTAGGTCGAGCGGATGGTCGACTTGCACTTGCCGCGCCAGGAGACGAATTCCTGCGCCAGCGGGTCTTCCATCTTCACCGGCGTCGAGTTCAGGCTGAAGAAGCCCGGCAGCGCATTGGCATAGATGGTGGCGAAGTCCGGCGAAGCGACCCACGACAGGAACTTCTTGGCCTCTTCCGGATGCTTCGATGCCGCGTTCAGGCCCATGCCGATATCGGTATGGTCGGAGATGTAGCAGGTGTCGCCGGCCTTCTGCACCGGCGGCGGGAAGGCGCCCATCTGGAACTGCGCCTGGGTGTTGAACAGGCCGATCTCCCACGAGCCGGCCGGGTAAATCGCGGCGCGGCCGAGCGTGAACAGGTTCTGGCTGTCGGGATAGGTCTGCGCCTCGAAGCCGTCGCCGAGATAAGGCTTCCACTTGGCCAGTTCCTTGAATGGCTCGACCCACTGCGGATCGGTCAGCTTCTGCTCGCCCTTGATCAGCGCGGCGCGGCCTTCCTCGCCCTTCCAGTAATTCGGACCGATATTCTGGTAGCCCATGGTCGCGGCCTCCCAGAGATCCTTGGTGCCCATCGCCATCGGAATGTAGGTGCCGTCCGCCTTGATCTTGTCGAGCACGGCGTAGAACTCTTCGACCGTGGTCGGCACCTTGAGGCCGAGCTTGTCGAAGGCGTCCTTGTTGTAGATGAAGCCGTGGATGACCGAAGCCATCGGTACGCAGAAGCTCGACTTGCCGTCATCGGTCTGCCAGGCGGCCTTGGCGACCGGCGAGAAGTTGTCCATGCCGGGCAGCGAGGAGATGTCGGCAAGGTTGCCCTTCTTGAACAGCTCCAGCGACTTGTCGAAGGGGCGGCAGGTGATCAGGTCGCCGGCCGAGCCGGCGGCGAGCTTGGCGCCCAGTGCTGCGTCATACTCGGTCGGCGCCGAGGGCGCGAACACCACCTTGATGCCGGGGTTCTTGGCCTCGAAGGCCGGGATCAGCTTGTCCTTCCAGATGGTCAGGTCGTCGCCGCGCCAGCTTTCGATGTTGAGCGTCACGTCCTCGGCCAGGGCCATCCCGGTGGTGCCGAGAATGCTTGTGCCGAGCAGAAGGGCCGTCAGTAGTTTGGTCTTCATCTTCAGTCTCCCTGTTGACCTTTTTCAGGTTCGGTTTTGATGAGAACAGAGGCTCAGCGCCCCTTGCTCCCCTCGATCTCGGAAAGCGCCGGCCGCAGCTTTTGGCCGGTTCCTTCCAGTATCTTCTCGGCCGCATCGGCGTTTGCCGCGCCCGCGGCGAGCAGAATGGCGGTCTTGACCACGCCGCCGCTCTCCTCGAGCAGGCGGATGGCGTCGTCGCGGCTCTTGCCGCTGATGGCGGCGACCATGCGCACGGCGCGGTCGCGCAGCTTGATGTTGTCGGCGGTGAGATTGACCATGTAGCCGTCATGGACATGGCCGAGATGGATGGCGGTCAGCGTCGACAGCATGTTGAGCGCGATCTTCTGCGCGGTGCCCGCGCCCATGCGCGTCGAGCCGGCGATCAGCTCCGGCGGTGTTTCGAGCAGGATGGCCACGTCGGCCTGTTTGAACAGCGCGGCGCCCCGGTTGTTGGCAATGGCGATGGTCGTCGCGCCGCGACTGCGTGCGTCCTGCAGCGCCTGGACCGCATAGGGGGTCGAGCCGCTGGCGGAGATGGCGATCAGGCAGTCGCCCTTGCCGATAGCGGCCGCGGCAACAGCCGACGAAGCTTCCCCGGTGTCGTCCTCCGGTCCGCCGGCCAGCGTGCGGAAGGCGTCGTCGCCGCCGGCAATCAGGATGGCAATGCGGTCGCGCGCAATGCCGAAGGTGCCGGGCAGTTCCAGCGCGTCGGCCACGGCCATCAGACCGGAGCTGCCCGCCGCCGAATAGGCAAGCTTGCCGCCGCTCTTCAACTGCTTGGCGATGAGTTCGGCGGCAACGACGATCGCCGGAATGGCTCCGTGCACGGCCTTGGCGGCCTCGATCTGGGCGTTGGCCAGGAACGCCAGAATGGCCTCCGGGGCCTGGACATCCAGCCCCTCGGCATTCTGGTGGAGCGCTTCCGTGCGCGTCTCGGCCATCCATTTTCCTCCGACCTGAACGAACAATACCAAAAAAATACCACTTGTCCACACGCATTAACGAATTTCAGGCATCGGAACTCACTTGCCGGCAAATTAACGTGGTTTTTCAATAAAATACGGCTCAATCTTTTTTGAACCGAAATTAACGCTTGGCTATTGGTATTTTATTGGTATTATCCGCAGCGAGGAGAAAATCACGTGAAATTCGTGCTTGGCATCGATGGCGGCGGCACCAGCTGCAGGGCGGCCCTGGCGACTGTCGACGGCGCCGTCGTCGGCCGCGCCAAGAGCGGCGCCGCCAACATCCGCACCGATCTGACCGGCGCCCGCGCCAATATCGTCGAGGCGGCCAGGCAGGCTTTCCTCGCGGCCGGCGCGGACCCGGAGCTGATCCCGCACACGCCTGCCATTCTCGGCCTCGCCGGCGCCAATGTCGGCACCTACCGGCAGCAGCTCGAGGCGATCCTGCCGTTCAGCCTCAGCCGCGTCGAGACCGATGCCGAGATCGCGCTCGAGGGCGCGGTCGGCTCCGGTGACGGCGCCATGGCCATCCTGGGCACCGGCACCGCCTATATGGCGCGCAAGGGCGGAAAATCGCGCGCCATCGGCGGCTGGGGTTTCCAGGTCGGCGACCAGGGCAGCGGCGCCCGCATCGGCCGCGACCTGCTCGAGCAGACGCTGCTCGCCTATGACGGCATCCGTCCGGGCTCGCCCTTGACCGACACCATGCTTGCGGTCTTCCGCAACAATCCCGAAGACGTGGTCGAATTCACCACCAACGCCAAGCCCGGTGATTTCGGCGGCTTCGCGCCAAAAGTCTTCGAGCATGCCGAAAAGAGCGACCTCGTCGCCAACTTCATCCTCGACAAGGCGGTGGCCGATGTCGAGGCCTCGCTCGGCGCGCTCGATCTTGCCGACGACGCCCCGCTCTGCCTGCTCGGCGGCCTGGCGCCGCTCTACGCGCCGCGCCTGTCGGCGCGCTACCAGGCGCTGCTCAAAGCGCCGCTCGACGATGCGCTGGGCGGCGCCGTGCAGATGGCCATGCGTCTGTTTGCGAGTGGTTCGGAGGCGCTGCGATGAGCGCCGCCGACCAGATCTTCGCCATGTTGAAAGAATCCTCGCAGAGCGGCGCGCCGCTTTACCTGCAGCTGAGGAGAAGCATCGAGGAAGCGGTCAATCGCGGCCTGATCGGCCCGGGCGACGCGCTGCCGTCCGAGCGCGACATCGCCAGCAAGGCCGATATCTCGCGCGTCACCGTGCGCAAGGCCGTGCAGGACCTGGTCAAGGGCGGCATCCTCGTCCAGCGCCATGGCTCGGGCACTTTCGTCGCGCCGCGCATGGAGCGCGTCGAGCAGTCGCTGTCGCGGCTCACTTCCTTCACCGAGGACATGGCGCGCCGCGGCATGAGCGTGCGATCGGTCTGGCTCGACCGCGGCCTCTATGCGCCCTCGCCGGAGGAGATGATGGTGCTTGGCCTGTCCTCGACCGAGCTGGTGGCGCGCGTCGCGCGCCTGCGCATTGCCAACGACACGCCACTGGCAATCGAGCGCGCGGCGCTCTCGGCCAGCGTCTTGCCCGATCCCGAAGCGATCGGTTCCTCGCTCTATGCGGCGCTGGGCACGACCGGCAATCGCCCGGTGCGCGCCGTGCAGCGCATCTCGGCCACCAATCTCGGCGACGCCGATGCGCGCCTGCTGGAAGTGCCGCCGGGGGTTGCCGGACTGCAGATCGAGCGCATTTCCTATCTGGCGAGCGGCAAGGTGATCGAGTTCACCCGCTCGGTCTACAGGGGCGACGCTTATGATTTCGTCGCGGAACTCCGGCTGACCGGGCCGGGAGAGGAGATCCGGCCATGAGCGCCAACACCACCCATATGCGGCGCGAGATCGACGAGATCCCGGAAGCCGCCGCCCGCCTTCTCGACGGCTCGGCTTCGGCTTTGGCCGAGGCCGGTCGCGGCCTGCGCGAGCGCGACCCGCATTTCGTCGTCACCGTGGCGCGCGGTTCGTCCGATCACGCCGCGACCTTCATGAAATACGCCGTCGAGCTGACGGCCGGCCTTGCGGTCGCTTCCGTCGGGCCGTCGATTGCTTCCATCTACGGCGCGAAGCTCCGGCTGCGCGGCTCGGCCTGCCTGGCGGTCTCGCAGTCCGGCAAGAGTCCGGACATCGTCGCCATGGCCGAAACCGCGCGGGCGGGCGGCGCGCTCACCGTCGCCATCACCAACACCGCCGACTCGCCGCTCGCGCGCGCCTCCGATTACGCCATCGATATTCTCGCCGGGCCAGAACGCTCCGTCGCGGCCACCAAAACCTTCGTCAACTCGGCGGTCGCGGGCCTGGCGCTGATGGCGCATGCCACCGATGACCAGCCACTGCTCAAGGCGCTCGCCGGCCTGCCGGCCCATTTCGAGAAGGCGATCGCCTGCGACTGGATGGCGCTCGCCGGCGCTTTGGAGAACCCGCAGTCGCTCTTCATCCTCGGCCGTGGCCCCTCCTTCGCGATCGCCAGCGAGGCGGCGCTGAAATTCAAGGAAACCTGCGCCATGCACGCCGAGGCCTACAGCGCCGCCGAGGTGATGCATGGCCCGCTGGCGCTGGTCGGACCGGGCTTTCCGGTGCTGGCGCTTGCCGCTCGCGATGCATCCGAACCCTCGGTCGCCGAGGCGGCTGACGGCCTGACGGCCAAGGGCGCCGCCGCCTTCATCACCTCCGACAAGGCCAAGGCCGCGAGGCTTCTTCCCCATGTCGCCACCGGCCACCCGCTGACCGATCCGCTGCCGCTGATCGTGTCCTTCTACGGCTTCGTCGAGGCCTTCGCCCGCCATCGCGGCCTCGACCCCGATACGCCGCGCAATCTGCGCAAGGTGACGGAAACCGTATGAGCGACCGTTTCGCACTCACCGGCGCCCGCATCTTCGACGGCGCCGACTGGCATGACAACGCCGCCCTTGTCGTCAAGGGCGACGTGGTCGAGGCCATCCTGCCCGCCGGCGCCATTCCGTCCGGCGTTCCGGCGGTCGAAACCGGCGGCGGCCTGCTGGTGCCCGGATTCGTCGACATCCAGGTCAATGGCGGCGGCGGCGTCATGCTCAACGACCATCCCGACCTCGCCTCGATCGAGACAATCTGCCGGGCGCATGCGCCTTTCGGCACCACGGCCCTGCTGGTGACGCTGATCACCGACACGCCGGCGATCACCGCCGCCGCGGTCGCCGCCGGCGCCGAGGCGGCCCGGGAAAAAGTGCCGGCCTTCCTCGGCCTGCATCTGGAGGGGCCGCATCTGTCGATCGCCCGCAAGGGCGCGCATGATCCGGCGCTGATCCGGGCGATGACGGACGCCGATCAGGCGGCGCTGATCGCTGCGCGCCAGGACCTGCCGGTGCTGCTCACCACCATCGCGCCGGAATCTGTCCAGCCGGATCGCGTCGCGGCGCTGGCCAAGGCCGGTGTCGTCGTCAGCCTCGGCCATAGCGACACCGACTACGCTACCGCCAGCGCCTACGCCGCCGCCGGCGCCACGGTGGTTACGCATCTGTTCAATGCCATGAGCCAGATCGGCAACCGCGAGCCGGGCCTGGCGGGCGCGGCGATCGACACTGGCGGCCTATACGCCGGCATCATCGCCGACGGCATCCATGTCCATCCGGCAACGATGATGCTGGCGCTGCGCGGCAAGCAGGGACCGGGCAAGATCGTTCTGGTCACCGACGCCATGGCGACGATCGGTACCGACATGACATCCTTCACGCTGAACGGCCGCACCATCTACCGCAAGGACGGCAGCCTTAGGCTCGCCGACGGCACGCTGGCCGGCGCCGACCTCGACATGATTTCGGCCGTCCGCTACGTCCATCGCGCCATCGGGCTCGATCTCGACGAAGCCCTGCGCATGGCCTCGCTCTATCCGGCCGAAGCGATCGGCCAGGCGCACCGGCTCGGGAGATTCGCCAACGGGACAGCGGCCGACATTGTTGGCCTGTCGGAGGGGTTGGATGTGAAGGACGTCTGGATCGGCGGCGAGAAGGTTTTTGGCAGCTGAGTCCCAGCGCGGCAGCGGTGGGGAAGCTTTGAGACGTCGGCGGGACAGCACCCCCCTCTGTCCTGCCGGACATCTCCCCCGCAAGGGGGAGATCGGACGTCACCGCGGCTTTCGCCAATCACCAACGTCGCGGAATAGAGCGGGGCGCGGAAGCTGCCAATCTCCCCCCTTGCGGGGGAGATGGCCGGCAGGCCAGAGGGGGGTGCGAAGGATCGCGACCGATCTCACCCTTGCATCGCCTTCGTCGCCGAAATGGCGTTCAGCGTTAGCCGGCTTTGGCGTAGATATCCTTATACGCCTCACGCAAAACATTCTTCTGCACCTTGCCCATCGTGTTGCGCGGCAACTCTTCGACGAACACCACCTGCTTCGGATGCTTGTACTTGGCCAGCCGCCCAGCAATGGCGCCGGCAATGTCGGCGGCGCTGATCGCCGATCCCGGTTTGCGCACCACCACCGCCGTCACGCCCTCGCCGAAATCGGGATGCGCGACGCCGATCACCGCGCTTTCGGCCACGCCGTCGAGCGCGTCGATCTCGCTCTCGATCTCCTTCGGATAGACATTGTAGCCGCCCGAGATGATCAGGTCCTTGCCGCGGCCGACGATGTGGACATAGCCGTCGGCGTCGATCAGCCCGAGGTCGCCGGTGATGAAGAAGCCGTCATCCCGGAACTCGGCCTTGGTCTTCTCGGGCATGCGCCAATAGCCGGCAAACACGTTCGGGCCTTTGACCTCGATCATGCCGATCTCGCCCTGGACGAGTGGCCTGCCATCCTCGGGATCGGTGATGCGCAGCGAGACGCCGGGCAGGGGGTACCCGACCGTGCCGGCGCGCCGCTCGCCGTCATAGGGGTTGGATGTGTTCATATTGGTCTCGGTCATGCCGTAGCGCTCGAGGATGGCGTGGCCGGTCCGCTCGCGCCAGGCCTTGTGCGTCTCGGCGAGCAGCGGCGCGGAGCCGGAGATGAACACCCGGATCGTCTTCGTCGCCTCGCGCGTCAGGCCCTCCTGGTGCAACAGCCGCACATAGAAGGTCGGCACGCCCATCAAGGCCGTCGCGCGCGGCATCAGCGACAGGATGCGCGCGGGATCGAATTTCTGCTCGAAGAACATCTTGGCCCCGGCCATCAGGATGACGTTGGTGGCGACGAACAGGCCGTGCGTGTGGAAGATCGGCAGCGCGTGGATCAGCACATCGTCGGCGCCGAAGCGCCACTGCTCGACCAGCACGCTGGCATTGGATGCAAGGTTCTCGTGGCTGAGCATCGCGCCCTTGGAACGACCGGTCGTGCCTGAGGTGTAGAGGATGGCGGCAAGATCGTCCGGTCCCCGCGCGACATCGCTGAACTCCGTCGCCTGCCGTAAAGCCTGGCTGGCCAGCGTTCCCTGTCTGTCGCGGCCGAGCGTGAGCACCGTGGCGCCGATCGACGCGGCAAGCGGCTCGACGCCGGCAAGCCGGTCCGGATCGCACACGATCAGCTTCGGCTCGGCGTCGCGGAAGAAATAGTCGAGCTCGGGCAGCGTGTAGGCCGTGTTGAGCGGCAGGAAGACCGCGCCGGCGCGCAACGAGGCGAGATAGAGCAGGGCCGCCTCCGGGCTCTTCTCGACCTGGACCGCGACGCGGTCGCCTGGCTCGACGCCCGCCTGCGCCAGCGCATGCGCCAGTTGCGCCGACTTCGCCAACATGTCGCCATAGGTGATCGAACGGCCGTCATCCGTCTCCATCAGCAACCGGCCGGGCGCCGGCATGCGGGAACGGAACGCGTCGAAAAGATGATTGGTCATGCAATGTTCCTCAGGCGCGGACGCCGCATGGCACATGCGTTGCGCTCGCCTGAGCGAATACCAGATTTGGCGGCCGGAGCAAAAATTGCGGGATGGCTTTCAGCCGCTATCTGCGGCCTGCCTTGCGGACGCCAGCCCTCGGGTCATAGCCCTGGGCGAAGCGTTCCATGCACATCGCGGCAGTGAGGCGGTAGTGGTTGAGAAGCGCCTCGACCGCGCCGTCAGCGTCGCCATCCAGCGTGCGCTCGGCGATGATGCGGTGCTCGCCAAGATCGTCGCGCCCCATCCCCGGCCCTTCCTGCGAGATCAGCCGGTAGCGTGAGGCCTGGTCGGAAAGCTGGTCGCAAAAGCCGATCAGCCAATGCGACCTGCATGCCGCGATCAGCGCGCGATGAAAGGCGCGATGCAGCTTCTCCCATTCCGGGTTGTTGGTTGCCGGGTCGTCGGGCAGGCGACGCTCGGCGCGGGCCAGGCGGTGAAGGGCCAGCACCAGCTGTTCTTCCCATTCGGCTGTTCGGTGAGCAATGGATTCGCGCAGCGCCCGTTCCTCCAGCCAGCACCGAGTGCGCGTCAGTTCCTCCAGTTCCGCGGCGCTGACGGGCATGAGGAAGAAGCCGCGCTGGTCATGCCGCCCGAGCAGGCCTTCGGCGGCAAGGCGGTTGAGGGCCTCGCGCACCGGTGACGCGCCCGCGCCGTAGCGCGAAACGACCCACTCGACACGCAGCTTGCTCTCGGCCTCCAGCGCGCCGCGCAAAAGATCATCGCGGAGTTGTTGGTACACTGAACTGGCCAGCGTGCTCTTGGCGCCCTTGCCTTCGCCCGGATCAGCAGTCCCGTGTGTCAAATGAACTCCTATTGCTTGCCCAGTTTTTGTCAGGGCCCCTCGGTCAAGCAATTTCCCGTACATGTATCATACAGCCGGGCAAGGGGGGCTCAAGCGGAAGATGATGATATTCGACTTTAAGACAAGGCGGTTGGTTTGTTGAATGTGTGAAGTAGAATCTCGATAAAGAAACCGCTATTGCTGCACTGCATCATATACTGAACAGTCGTTCAATGAGCGCTGCGGCTTTGCAATTCGCGAGAGGCGGGACGGTTGTGTGTACTTAGCTGGAGGCCTTGTCGGCGGCCGCGCGGATTGCTTCGATATTTGCCCTATAGGCTTCGACGCTGCCGCCCTTGAAGACGGCGGCGCCCGCCACCAGCACATTGGCGCCGGCCGCGGTCACCAGGGGCGCCGTCTCGGCCGAGACGCCGCCGTCGATCTCGATATGGATCGGACGGCTGCCGATCAACGCCTTCACCCGCTTCACCTTGTCGACGATCGACGGGATGAAGGCCTGCCCGCCGAAACCCGGATTGACGGTCATGATGAGGATCAGGTCCAGCCGGTCGAGCACATATTCGATCGCCGTCTCCGGCGTCGCCGGGTTCAGCGAAACGCCGGCTTTCTTGCCAAGGCTCTTGATGGTCTGCAGCGAGCGGTCGAGATGCGGCCCGGCTTCGGCATGCACCGTCATGCCGTCGCAGCCAGCCTCGGCGAAGGCCGCCAGGTAGGGATCGGCCGGCGCGATCATCAGATGGCAGTCGAAGAAGGCCTTGGTGCGGTTGCGGATCGCCTTGATCACCGGCGGGCCGAAGGTGATGTTGGGCACGAAATGGCCGTCCATAACGTCGAGATGGATCCAGTCGGCGCCGGCCGCCACGACAGCCTCGACCTCATCACCCAGCTTCGAAAAATCCGATGCCAGCACCGAAGGCGCGATCAAGGTTTTTTTGCTCATGGGTCGGGCTCGCTTTTGTTGCAGACGCGAATGTCAGGACTGCCTAATGCATGTCGCCCAAAAGTGACCTCGGTTTTGGGAAGACGACATGCATAAAAACAAAGACCTAAAGCGCGTCGCATGAATCCGGTTCAACGCGACGCGCTTTAGAGCATTTTGCGGCCAAGTGGACAAGAAAAACCCGCCGGGTCGCTCCGGCGGGTTTCGTCTTCAGCCGACTGGAATCACGGCTTGAAGTTCTGGATGTTGGCGCCGCTCGGGTCCTGAATGATCCGCCGCGGCTGGCGCTGCGGTACCAGTTGCTGCAGCACGTTCGGATTGAGCAGGATGCCGGGGTTGATCTCGATGCCCGGCCGCCTGCGGATCGGCGTGCAGTCCGGGTACCGTCCGGTCGTGCCGACCGGGCAGCGCCGACGGGTGAAGACTGGCTGGCACTGTCCGTCGATGAACTCCGCGCCCGGCGCGCATTCCACCTGCGGCTTGCGGCACGCGCCATTGCGGATCTCGGTTCCGCGCGGGCAGACGCAGTCGCCCCGCTTGTTGTGGACCTGGCCGCGGATGGTGCACTGCTCCTGGCTCGACTTCGGCCGCTGGCAGGCCTTGCCGCGCACTTCCAGGCCGTCCGGGCAGGCGCAGTTGCCATTGGCGTCGCGTACCTGGCCGCGGATCGGGCACTGCTTCGACACGATCGGCCGGCAGGCGCCGTCACGCACCTCGGTGCCGCTCGGGCAGACACAATCGCCATCGGCGTTGCGGGACTGGCCGCGGATACGGCACTGGGCAGGCGGCTGCCTGTCAGGCACGCAAGCCTTGGCAATGCGGTCGAGATGCGTGCCGTCGGGGCAGGTGCAGCCGTTCGATGTCGGCACCGCGCCAGGGATCGTGCATTTCGGCGGGGCGACCTGGCACACGCCGTTCACCAGCTCGCCGCGGCGGCACACGCAATTGCCGTCCTGGTCGCGGTACTGGCCGGGACGCAGCGTGCATTGCGGCTCCTGGGGCTCTTCGGCCTGAACGCACTTTCCGTTTTTCAGCTCCGTGCCGCGCGGGCAGACACAGCGTCCATCCTCGGTTCGGATCTGGCCCTGCAGCAGGACGCAACGCGGCGGTGGCGGCAGCGGCAGGAGCTTGGTGCCTCCGCCGGACGTGCCCCCACCAGCCGAACATTGCCCGTTGCGGAAGGTGGTGCCCTCCGGGCAGACGCAGCGGCCGGCCGAGTTCATCACCATTCCATACAAGCACTGGTTCTTCACCTCACGCCGGATGGTGAAGGGATGGCACGCGTAAGCCTTGCCGCGATCGCCCTGGACGTTGGTCAGGTCGCGAGACAGCACGTCGCCACCGCCCTGCACCGGCGTGTTCGGAGGAAGCACGCCGACGCAGTTCTGTCCACTGACCGTGCCTTGCAGAGCGGCAAGACGCCCATCCTCCGGAAGGATCACGGTGACGTGGTGGCTGTGGCTTTCGCCGGCGCCCAGCGTTAGATCGGCGATGCAGGACGCGGGCAGCGTCGTTGGCTCCGGCGAGCAGCCAAAGGGCGGGTCGATCGAGGTGATCTGAACGCCTTCCAGCCGGCCGAGACCTTCCACGCCGATCGCATCGCCGATGCGGACCGGACCGGAGAAGGGGTTCGGCCCGTCATTCGTGATGGTGATCTCGAACGCGCAGGGTTGTCCCGGCTGGCACTCGGCATCGCCGGTCTTCTCGACACGGATGGTGGAGGCGCCGCCACCCTTTGCGCAGGCCTGTCCGATCGGATAGACGATGTCGTCGCCCGGCGCCGGCCCGAAGCTGCCGCGCGCGCAGTTCTCGAACGCGCCATTGCCGCTCACCGTCACGTCGAAGTGCCGGCTGGTCCCGGGCGCCATGACGGCGCCGGGAATCTGGCACGACAGCGAGTTTGCAGGCACCAGACCGCAGCTCCACTCCGCACCGTCAGGGGTGACGGTCTGGATCTGGACGGGCGCTCCGCCCGACACCAGCACGGCGGCATCGCTGACCCGAACCGGGCCAGTCGGGGCGGCAGTGCCGGCATTGCTGACGGTGATGCGGCAGGAAACAGCTGCGGCACCGGCCAGCGAACCGCCGCAGGTCTTGGTGATGCGCAAGCCGGGCTGGCCGCCATTCGGATGGCGGATGCGCTCGGTCGCGCAGGCCTTGTTGTTGGCGAGGTCGACCTCGCCGGGAACGCCTTTCACCTCTGCGCAGTTCTCCACCGTGTCCGGCCGGTAGTTTGCTGGCATCACCGCCTTGACGACGATCGGCGTCGAGGCGCCCGGAGGCAGCGTGATGCCGGCATTGTCGCAGCGGAACTGTCCAGGCCCATTCGGTCCGCAAACCCATGGCGGGCTCGGCCCGAAGGTCGATGAGGTCGGCGCGCCGCCCGGATAGGTGTCAATCACCGTCAGCGGCCCGTTATAGGTGCCGGTGCCGTTGTTGATGATGTCGATGACGAAGTAGCAGACGCCGTCCGGCGTGCAGACCGGGGCGCGGGCGCGCTTCTTCAGGATAAGATCGACCTTCTTCTCGACCGGCGGATTGCACTGCGGATCGCGATCGCCACGGCGGCAGATCGGGATCGAGGCGCAGCCGCGGTCGTTCTGCTGGCTGCCGAACAGCGGCTTGCCGCTGGCCTGGTAGTCGTAGGCGGCGCAGTTGCGCAGGGCGCCGCCCTGCCAGCCGCCCGCCGGCTTGAAGCCGAGCTTGAGGTTGACCGAGGCGCCCGGGTTGAGCGTCGTTGCCGGATAGGTGCAGGTCATCGGCGTCGTGCCCGGCACGCAGACCCACGGCGCATTCGGCCCGGAGGTCAGCACCGAGCCTGCCGGCAACGTCACCTCGTCGAGCACGATCTTGCCGTTATAGGGCGCGTCGCCGACATTGGTGACGGTGATGGTGAAGTCGCAGCCGCCGGCCATCGTGCAACGCGGCACGTCGGCATGTTTCTCGACCTTGAGGTCCGGCTCCTTGTCCTTCGGCGGGCATCTCAGATCACGCGGGATGACGATGTCGATGATCTGCGTGCAGCAGAGCCCCCAGCCCTCCTTCGGCCCGGCATAGGTCTCGATACCGGTGACGATGAGGTGGATGGCCTCGCCGGGCGAGGCGCCGATGATCTTCCAGTTCAGCACGCCGCCGCCGACCGGCACCTTCTGCATGTCGGGAACGATGCTGATGCCGGCAGTGGTCGTCGACACCTGCACCCATTTGCCGCCCATCTCGGGTCCGACCGGCATATGGTAGATGAAGGCGCCGCCGCCGGGCACGCAATCGACAGTGCCGTGCTCGACCTTGAAGCATTCCTTGCTTGGAGGCGGAGGCGGCGGGTTGCATTTGGTCAGGTCGATCTTGATCGAGGTTTTCACCCCGGTGAGGAAATCACCGTCGTCGGGCTTGTTCGGATCCTGCGAGGGGATGGTCGTTGCCGGTCCGCCCCGCAACGAGACCTTGATCTCTCCCTGGTTGTCGACCGTCGCCGCTACGGGAAAAGTCGCATGGTCTATCTTGGCGGCGATGCGGAAGGTGATGACGCGCTCGTTGGCAGCACCCGCGCCATCGAGGTTGGCAGCGCTGATGCGGAAGTTGGAAACGCTCGCCGTGTCGTTCGGGCCGGCCGACGTGCTGATTGAAGCAGTCGGTAGCGGTCCGCCGGAGGCGCTGGTGCCGTCGCCGGCGACATTGACGCTGACGATCTGCAGGCCGTGCGGCAACTGGTCCCTGAAATCGAGCCTTGTCGCTTTGAGCAAGGCCGCCACGCTCGGCCGGTCGAAGTCCTGCGGGTCGCCATGGATGCCGAAGCTCAGGACATATTCGACCGTATCGCAGCTTCTCTGGCCGCCTTTCTTGATGAAGAAGGGCACGATCCGCGCGAGTTCCGCGTTGATGCCGCGTGACGCTGGATTGGCGGCCTGATTGGTCGCGGCCGGCGCCTGGTCCTGGGCGAGCGCCGACAGAGCCGGCATCATGGCGACCGCGATACCGGCCGCCATCAGCCAGCGCGCGCCGCGCTTGGCATATGACAGGGGTTTCATGATCGTCTCCATGACGGTTTTGCGTGGGGCGAAGCGGGAATGGACGAGATCGCTCATCTTTCCCTCCTCGGCGCTTCGCAGTCGACGGCTGGCGTTCTGAGCGGCAGCGTCATCTTGCAGCAAGGGTAGTAGCCACCCTTGTCCTGGTCGGACTTGCGGTAGAAGCAGAGCCCGACATTGACGGTGTCGCCCGGATCATGGCCGGTGATGTCGATTGTGTAGGGTTTGCCCGGGACGTGCGACATGGGGGTAGTCACCCCGACGCCGGGCGTCCTGGACTGCGCCTTGATCGAATCGCCGCCAAAGCCGGCATGGTCATGGAGAGTGAGTTCGGCCCGCAGCCCGCGCGGCGTGCAGTAATAATGCACGTCCTCGACATCGACGCAGGGCGGCAGGTTGCCGGGCGGCGGGAAGTCGGGCGGGTAGAACGGAGGCAGATAGCCGCCGGGGATTTCCTCGTAGTAACCGGCGCGGCCCTCGCAGGGGCGCCAGACCCTGACGTCGCCGACATGGCCTTGCACATCCGGGTCCTCGAAATAGCCGTCGAAGTCGACGAACCATGAGCCGAAGGGCGGCACGTTGGCCGGCTTGACCAGCGCGCTCGGCGTCAGCTGCACGCCATGCACCGCAAGCGGTCCGCCGGCGGCAAGCCGCTCGGCGAGCTCCGGATTGTCGCGCAATTTGTCGCCGGTGTTGACGACGGTATCGGTGCAGACGGACGTGTCGAGATTGCCTTCGGCATCGTAGCGATATTGCAGGTCGACGCCGCCCGCCGACTGGCGGTTACCTTCTGGGAAGCCGACCGCATATTCCTCTGGAACCTCGACCCAGGCCGATTCCGTCGCCGGATCGTCCGGGTCCTCGCGCCAGTAGCGGATCAGCTCGCCTTTGCCGGAATCGGCGAAGCGGCTGTAATCGTAGCGGTTCTCGACCGGGCCGCGCTGGGCGAGATACATGAAGCCCTTGTTGTCAAAGGCGATATCGGTGACGGCATAGTCCTGGTCCGCCTCGACCGTGAGCTCCCAGCGCGGATCGCCGGCGAAGCTTCCGTCGCTCGCAATGCCGACCGACCAGATTTCGGCCTTCTCGCCGACGGAATAGTAGAGCCGGCCGCCATGATAGGCGACTGCCCAGACGCGGCGCGCATCCTGCGTGTAGCCCCACGTTTCGGAGTCTTCGCTATCGAAAGCGGCAGCCTGGATGTCCATCACGGCGCCGTCGTCGGGGACGGGGCTGAGCCCATGCGCCGGGCGTCCGGCAACGCCATGGTCGAAGCTGTCGATCAGATTGCCCTCGATATCGACGCGGTGAATGAGCCCCGTGTCGAGATCCGAAGCGAAGAACTCGCGATGGGCCGGATCGAAGGCGAGGTTGCCGATGCCCGGCCCGCTGTTGGTGTCGATGTCGGCGAATTTCGAGACAGCACCCGTGATGCCATCGATCTTCCAGATCGTGCCCGGGCCGCCGCCATTCTCGGTGCCGAACTGGCCGTCCATGAAGACCGCGCCGGCGGCGCCGCGGCGCTGCCGTTCCGGCCTGCCGTCATTGTCGGCGTCTGGCGTGACGATCTCGATGCCATGCAGCGAGGTCGCGGCCGCATAGAGGTTGGGAATGCCCGACGGCACGCCGTCGCGCACGCCGTCGTCATAGGTGAGGCCGAACACCTCACCGATCTGCCCGGCGCTCACCTCGAAGGGGGGCGGCGTGAAGACAAGCTGGCCGGAGGCAGGCCCGCCGAGATGCGTTACGTCGAAAACGCGCAAGGATGCGCGGGACGTGTCGATGAAGGTCTCGTCGACCGGGTCGACGCCGGGCGGCAGACCCTGATCGAAATCGGGAATGATGGTTCCCGGAAAGCCGGTGACCGCCATCGAGCCGGGATAGATGATCTGGGTTTCCTGTGCCTGCGCCGCGCCGCCGATCCACAGGCCGGCGGACAGCGCCAAAGCGAGAATTCCGCTGCTTGTCGCGATTGCGCGGCGCAAACGGCCGCCGTGAGAACGCAGGAACGAGCTGCGAACGCCAGACATTGAACTCCCCCCGAAGCCGCTGGGAGAAACGTCCATTCTTGCCGCGCCAACCAGGGCAAGGCGCGGCATTGCAGCACGTTCTTCCCCGATCGAATTGTCTGCCTTCCTCCTTGCGACGATACGACGGCTCTTCCGCAGGGTCAACGGAATCAGCCGGAAGCCCAGCGCGTCAACCCCATCCCGAAGGCGGTGATCGCGCTGGACTCCCGTTGTTCCCGGAGACCGCGAAGTCCCTGGCTTTCTGGTCATGGCGGCTTTCCTTTCCGGGCCGCGCCATCGCGGCGCCTGGACCATCAGTCGCGGGCCGGCGGGGAAAGGTTCATCGGAGGATAGCGGAGCGGAAAACGCCCTGTGGTGTCACCAGATCCAGTCGCCGTGGCCGAGCGCCGAAACCGCCTCGACGATGCGGGTGAAGCTGGTTCGCGCCTTGCCCACCGTGTGCCTGGCTCGGAGATAACCGTGCACAAGGCCGGGCTCCTCGAACCAGAAGGCGCGTCCGCCGGCCGCGACGATGCGGTCGCGATAGGCTTCGCCATCGGACGACAGCGGGTCGCATTGGGCGGTGATCAGCACCGTCGGCGGCAGGTTCGCGAAATCGGCGTCGGCGAGCGGGTAGAGCGTGATGTCGCCGGTCATGTCGACGCCGCCGGTGCGGACATGCTTGTAGAAGTCGAGGTCGCGCACGGTCAGCATCGGCGCCTCCGCATGCGTGACGTAGGAGCCCTTCGAATGGTCGCCGCCGAGGCCGGGATAGATCAGCATCTGGCCGGCCGGCTTCTTGTCATGGCCGCGCGTGGCGTGGGCGACGGCCGCGCAAAGATTGGCGCCGGCGCTGTCGCCGCAGAGCACGACCGGGCAGTCATAGGTCTTGGCGGCCCATTCGAAGGCGTCCATGGCGTCGTCGAAGGCCGCCGGGTGCAGATGCTCCGGCGCCAGCCGGTAATCGAGCGACACCACCTCGAAGCCGGTGCGGGCGCAAAGCTCGGCGCAGACATCGTCATGGCTGTCCAGCCCGCCAAGGATGAAGCCGCCGCCATGGATATAGAGCACCATCGCGGCTCCGTCCGGAACGGCGTTGCGGTAGATGCGGATCGAAATACTGTTGGTTGGTGCGGCAACGACAGTCGTCTCCGCCGTCACGCCTTGCGGATAGCCGGCAAAGAACTCGCGGCACATCCGGTCGTAGATCGCGCGCTGCTGGGTGATCGTGTGGTCGATCGTATCCGGCGGATAATAGGAGTTGGTCTTCTCGATGAAGGCCCAGGTCTCGGCGTCGATCAGGGTTTTGTAGTCGGTCATATCGGATGACCAACTTCAGATGATGGCGCCCAGGCCCCCCTCTCTGTCCTGCCGGACATCTCCCCCTCAAGGGGGTAGATTAGCAGCTTCGGCCGCATCGCCTTTTCTGCAACGTCGAAGATTGGCGAAAGCCTTCGCGACATCCAATCTCCCTCCATGAGGGGGAAATGCCCGGCAGGACAGAGAGGGGGGCCCGGGCGCCATCATCTCCGACGTTATCGTCCCTTCCACACCGGGTCGCGTTTTTCCGCGAAGGCCCGGAAGCCTTCCATATTGTCTTCCGACCCGTAGAGGATATCGACCGTCGGCAGCTGCCTCCTTGTCACCTTGTTCATCGCATCCTGGAAGGTCAGCGCCTCGGCCACCCGCGCCGTCTCCTTGATCGAAGCGAAGACCAGCGGCGGGCCGCTGGCCAAAAGCCTTGCGATCTCCCAGACGCGCTCCTCGAGCTTCTCCTTGGGCAGCACCTCGTTGACCAGGCCCCAGCGATGCGCCTCGGCGACATCCATCCAGCGGCCGGTGAACAGGAGGTCCATGGCGATATGGTAGGGGATGCGCTTCGGCAGCTTGATGGTGGCTGCATCGGCAAGCGTGCCGGCGCGGATCTCCGGCAGCGCGAAGGAGGAATGGTCCGAGGCGTAGATGAGGTCGCAGGACAGCGCCAGTTCGAAGCCGCCGCCCACCGCCATTCCGTTGACGCAGGCGATCACCGGCTTGTTGAGGTCGCGCAGCTCCTGCAGGCCGGCAAATCCGCCGACGCCATAGTCGCCGTCGACCGCATCGCCGGCGGCGGCTGCCTTCAGGTCCCAGCCGGCGCTGAAGAACTTGTCTCCGGCCGTCTTGACGATGGCGACGCGCAGCTCCGGATCGTCGCGGAACGCCTTGAAGGTTTCGCCCATCAGCCGCGATGTCTTGAGGTCGATGGCGTTGGCCTTCGGCCGGTCGAGCGTGACTTCGAGGATCGCGCCTTCGCGGCGGGTGGTGATGACGTCAGCCATTCTTCTTTTCTCCAAGCACCAGCAGGGCGTCCGCGATCCACGCGCCCTTGCCTTCGGCGCAGACGATCAGCGGGTTGATGTCGAGTTCCTCGATCTCGCCTTCGTTCTTCTGGACGAAGTCGGCAATACCGGCGATGGCGTCGATGGCGGCGTTGACGTCGGCCTTCGGCCGGCCGCGATAGCCTTCCAGGAGAGGATAGAGCCTCAGCCCACGCAATGCCGCCTCGATGTCGTCGCGCGTTGCCGGCAGCATGAGCGTCACGCTGTCGCGCAGCAGTTCGACCAGCACGCCGCCGGTGCCGAGCGTCATCACCACGCCGAACATCGGGTCGCGCGTGAAGCCGACGATCAGCTCAGCGACGCCGTCACGCACCATGCGCTCGGCATAGAGCCCCGTGCCGAGCGGCAAAAGGTCATGCGCGGCGGCGCTGACGGATTCGGCATCCTTGAGGTTCAGCCTGACCGCGCCGACTTCCGACTTGTGCGTCACGCCAAGCGCCTTGAGAGCGACCGGGAAGCCCAACGTCATGGAGGAGATCACCGCCTCGACCGCATTCGAGGCGCGCTCGCCTTTCGGCACCGGCAGTCCGGCCTTGATCAGCCTTTCCTTGGCATCGGCCTCGTCCGGCGTCACGCGCTTGGCTTCGGATGCTCCTGCCGCCGTGGTGTCCACTGGCTGCGCCTGCGGCTCGTGCCAGGCCCAGCCGATGAAGGCGGCGGCCTGGGCGGCGTCCATGGCTTCCGAGATGCCGAACAAAGGCACCATGCCGCGCGCCATCAGGCCGGCGGTGTATTCCTCCGGCAGGTTTTCCGGCAGCGAGGAGACGATCGCGCCTTGCGCCTTGTTGGTCTTCAACGCGGCCTCGAAGGCGCGCAGCGTCGTCCACCAGTCGATGTCCGAGCAACGGTCCGGGCGCGGGAAGTCGAGCACCAGCATGTTGAGGTCGAAACCGCCCGACACCATGGCGGTGAAGGTGGCCGTCATCGCCGGCTCGTTGTTCCAGATGAAGGTGTGGTAGTCGAGCGGGTTGGCGACCGCGACCAGCGGTCCGAGTGTCGATTTCACATGGGCGCGGTGTTCGGCCGTCAGGGCCGGGAAATGCACCCAGCGGCCCTCGGCGCTGTCAGCCATCACGGAGGCTTCGCCGCCCGAGCAGCTCATCGAGGACAGCTTATAGCCCGGCAGCGGACCGGTGATGTGCAAGAGCTTCAGCGCCTCGATGAAGGCGGGGATGGAATCGACGCGTGCAATGCCGAGCCGCTTCAGGAAAGCGCCGGAGGCGGCGTCTGACCCGGCGAGCGAGGCGGTGTGCGACACCGTCGCCTGCCTTGCCTGTTCGGAGCGGCCGACCTTCATGGCGATGATCGGCTTCTTCAATTCGCGCGCCCGTGCCGCCAGCCTCTCGAAGCCGGCTACCGAGTCGAAGGCTTCGATATGCATGCCGAGCGAGGTGACGCGCTCGTCCTCGATCAGGCCGAGCGCCATTTCGGAGAGCCCCGTCTGCGCCTGGTTGCCCGCCGTCATCAGGAAGGCGATCGGCAGGCCGCGCTTCTGCATCGTCATGTTGATGGCGATGTTGGACGATTGGGTGATGATGGCGACACCCTTGCCGCCCTCCGGCAGCCGGATGCCGCCATGCTGGTCGGGCCACAACAGCGCGCCGTCGGCATAGTTGATCAGGCCGTAGCAGTTCGGCCCGATGATCGGCATTTGGCCCGCGGCGGCGACGAGCTCCGCTTGCAGCCGCTCGCCGTCCTCGTCATAGGCCTCGGTTTCCAGGAAGCCGGCCGCGAAGCAGACGGCGCCGCCGGCGCCGCGCTCGGCCAGCGCCTTGATCACCTCGATGGTGAGATGCCGGTTGACGCCGACAAAGGCGGCGTCCGGCGCTCCAGGCAGGTCGGCGACGGAGCGGTACGCCTTGCGGCCGGCGACCTCGTCCTTGGTCGGATGCACCGGCCAGATTTCGCCGGCAAAGCCCATCTTGATCGATTGCGCCACGACGGCGGCGGCCTGCGCCCCGCCGAACACGGCGATCGATTTCGGGCGCAGGAGACGTTCGAGTTTATGCATGGTCATCTTTTCGTTTGAGCATGATCCCGTCCAAAGCCGGATCCCGGCTTTGGCGCATCATGCTCTAAGCTCCGAACGGACGCAGCAGCGCCCGCGAAATAATATGTCGCTGAATCTCCGACGTGCCTTCCCAGATGCGCTCGACACGCGCGTCCCGCCATATGCGCTCCAGCGGCAGGTCGTCCATCAGCCCCATGCCGCCATGGATCTGGATGGCTTCGTCGGCGACGAAGGCGAGCATTTCGGTGGCCTTAAGCTTGGCCATCGCCATGTCCTGGTCGGTGACCGTGCCCTGATCGTACTTCCAGCCGGCTTCGAACACCATCAAATCGGCGGCCTTCAGCTCCGTCGCCATGTCGGCGAGCTTGAAGGAAACGCCCTGGAACTTGCCGATCTGTTGGCCGAACTGCTGGCGCTGCGCGGCATATTCTATGGCGTGGCCGAGGGCCCGCTCAGCACGGCCGAGACAGGTTGCTCCGACCTGCAGCCGTGTGGCGCCGAGCCAGGAGTTCGCGACGTCAAAACCCTTGTGCACTTCGCCGAGCACCTGGGAAGCCGGCAGCCGGCAGTCGTCGAATTCCAGGATCGAATTGGTGTAGCCGCGATGTGAGACATTGCGGTAGCCGTCGCGCACCGTGAAACCCTTGGTGCCCTTGTCGACGAAGAAGGCGGTGATCTTCTTGCGCTTGCCGCGCGGCGAATCCTCCTCGCCCGAGGCCATGAACACGATCGCGAAGTCGGCAAGATCGGCGTGGGAGATAAAATGCTTGGTGCCGTTGAGCACCCAGTCCGAGCCGTCCTGCACCGCGGTCGCCTTCATGCCGCGCAGGTCGGAGCCGGCGCCCGGCTCGGTCATAGCCAGGCAGTCCCACTTCTCGCCGCGGATGCAGGGGAAGAGGTATTTTTCGCGCTGCTCCGGCGTGCCGGCGAGCAGGATGTTGGACGGGCGCGCCACGCAGGTCCAGTGCAGCGCGTAGTTGGCGCGGCCGAGCTCCTTCTCGTAGAGCAGCCAGCTCACCGTATCGAGCCCGGCGCCGCCGACATCGGCCGGCATGTTGGCGGCGTAGAGGCCGGCTTCGATCGCCTTCGCCTTCAACTCGTCGATCAGCTCGCGACGCAACTCGCCGGTGCGCTCCACCTCGCGCTCATGCGGATAAAGTTCGTTCTCGACGAAGGCCCGCGTCGTCTCGACGATGAGCTTCTGCTCTTCCGAAAGACCGAAATGCATCGCCTCAGCCCTTCTTCTTGCCGGTCTTCTTCTTCGGCTTCTCGACCTTCACCGCCTTGGCCGGTTTCGCAGCCTTTGCCGGCTTCGCGGCCTTCTTCGCCGGCTTGGCCGCTTCTGCTTTAGCCGTAACCTTGGCGGAAGCCTTCTTCGCCGCCAGTTTGGCGAGCTGCCTGGTATAGTCCTTGTGCAGCGCGCCGGCGCCCCAGCCCTTGCCCTTGTTCTGCTTCGACAGCGCTTCCATGATCGCTACCAGATTGTCGTCGCGGATCTTTTCCAGCTCGCGGATCGACAAGCCGTGCGCCTGCTCGTCCGACTGGGTGGCGATCAGGTCGACCAGCTCGTCGTTGAATTCCGGCACGTCCATCAGCTTGGTCCACGGCCATTTCAGGCAGGGCCCGAACTGCGCCATGAAGTGACGCATGCCCGCCTCGCCGCCGGCGACGCGGTAGACCTGGAACATGCCCATCTGCGCCCAGCGCAGGCCGAAGGAATAGCGCATGATGTCGTCGAGTTCCTCGACGGTGCAGATGCCGTCCTTGACCAGCCACAGCGCCTCGCGCCATGCGGCTTCGAGCAGGCGGTCGCCGACAAAAGCCTCGATCTCCTTGCGCACCACCACAGGCTTCATGCCGATCGAAGCGTAGAGCTCCTTGGCGACCTCGATCGCCTCGGGGAAAGTCTGCTCGCCACCGACGATCTCGACCAGCGGCAGAAGATAGACAGGATTGAACGGATGGCCGACGACCAGCCGCTCCGGATGCTTCTTCATCGCCACTTGCATGTCGGTGGGCTTGATGCCGGACGTTGAGGAGCCGACGATGGCGTTGGCCGGCGCATGCGCGTCGATCTCGGCCAGCACCCTGTGCTTGAGGTCGAGCCGCTCCGGTACGCTCTCCTGGATGAAATCGGCGTCGGCGACCGCTTCGGCGATGGTCTTGGCATACGTCAGCTTGCCTTCCTTGGGCAGGCCGCCGGGCAGCATCTGCTTATAGGCGCGGCGCGCGCCCTTCATCACTTCGCCGACCTTGCGCGAGGCTTCCGGATCCGGATCGAAGATCGAGACGTCGATGCCGTTGAGCAGAAGCCGCGCCACCCAGCCGGCGCCGATGACACCGCCGCCGATGGCGGCTGCCTTGTTGATGATGCTCATGGTCAGGCTCCGGTTCTTGTCTTGGCTGTATCGGGATCGGTAAGGGCGACGCGCTCGCCGGCGCGGATCACCGCCGGGTCGTAGGCCTTGCGGGCAAACACTTCGAGCACGAAGGGCCGGAAGAACTCGATCGGCAGCGTTTTGTAGTCGGGGTCGAAGCTCGACTGGTCCCAGCGCTCGCAGAACTGGTCGCAATCGTCGAAATAGGCATGCCCGGCGAAGCGGTCGCGCGCGTGGCGATTGCCACCCAGATGATGCGCGTAATAGAGGCGCTGGAAATCGCCGTGCTTTTCCACCACCCAGGTGCATTGCTCGCGCACGAACGGCTTCAGGATCGCAGCCGCATATTCGTCGTGGTTGTAGGGCGCGTAGATGTCGCCGATGTCGTGCAGTAGCGCCGAGACGATCCAGTCCGTATCGGCGCCGTCCTGCCAGGCGCGCGTCGCCGCCTGCAGCGAATGGCCGAGCCGGGTGATCTTGTAGCCGGAAAGTCCCTCGTCGAGCTGCACCAGCGCATCGAGCAGCCGGTCGCCGGTCTTGGCGGCATAGTCGATCTCGTGGGCGGTCAGGAATTCGTAGTCTTCCCTGTCGCCGTCCTTCATCGCTGTGAATTTGACGGTGGCCATTTTCAGCTCCCGCTCAAGCTGCGGCAGCTAAGGGTGCCCGTTTGGTGAGATTGAGCTTCTTGCGCACTTCCTCAGGCCCGAGGATACGGGCGCCGAGATTGGTGACGATGCTGGCGGCGCGCTCGACCAGCTGCGCGTTTGTGGCCAGCACGCCCTTGTCGAGCCAGAGATTGTCTTCCAGGCCGACGCGGACATTGCCGCCGGCAAGCACCGCTGCCGCCGCATAGGCCATCTGGTTGCGGCCGATCGAGAAGGCCGACCAGTTCCAGGTCGAGGGCACGTTGTTGACCATCGCCATGAAGGTGTTGAGGTCGTCCGGCGCGCCCCACGGCACGCCCATGCAGAGCTGCACCAGCGCGTCGGCGTTGAGCACCTTCTCCTCGACCAACTGCTTGGCGAACCACAGATGTCCAGTGTCGAAGGCCTCGATCTCGGGCTTCACGCCCAGCGCCGTCATCATGCCGCCCATGGCGCGCAGCATGCCGGGCGTGTTGGTCATGACATAGTCGGCCTCGGCGAAGTTCATCGTGCCGCAATCCAGCGTGCAGATCTCCGGCAGGCACTGGCGGACATGCTCCATGCGGTTGGTGGCGCCGCCCATGTCGGTGCCCTTCTCGTTGAGCGGCAGCGGCGCTTCCGGCGAGCCGAACACCATGTCGCCGCCCATGCCGGCGGTGAGGTTGAGCACCACGTCGACATTGGCCTCGCGGATGCGCTCGGTCACTTCGCGGTAGAGATGCACGTCGCGCCTGGGTTTGCCGGTCTCGGGGTCGCGCACATGGCAGTGGACGATCGCGGCGCCCGCCTTGGCCGCGTCGATCGCCGAATCGGCGATCTGCTTGGGCGAGCGCGGCACATGCGGAGAGCGGTCCTGCGTGCCGCCGGAGCCGGTCACGGCACAGGTAATGAAAACCTCACGGTTCATCGCAAGCGGCATCGTCTATCCTCCCAGGGTCGATCGGCCGTGCGTGCCGCCAAAAGCGGAAGCCTGTTGGGCTATGCACGGGATGGATACAGAATGACCGACTTGCCGGAAACTGTTTTGCGTTTTACGAAGCACTCATGATCAAAAGCGAAAAGCCGACGATCTTTCGGTCCGAGCGCGAGACGCTCAAGGTGACGTTCCTTGTGTTCTCGGGCTCGTCGATCATGTGCGTCGCCTCCGCCGTCGATCCGCTGCGCGCCGCCAACCGCATTTCCGGCGAGACTCTGTTCGATTTCAAGCTGGTCTCGGTCACCGGAGAGGCGCCGGTCACCACTTGCGGCCTGCCGGTTGCGGTCAGCGGCCGCTTTGACGCCGCCGAGCCGACCGACATGCTGGTCGTCGTCGCCGGCTTTGGCACGCAGAATTATGCCACCTCGGCGCTGCTCGCCGGTCTGCGCCGCGCCGCGCGTGCGGCTCGCGCCTGCGGCGGCGTTGAGGCTGGCACCTGGCTGGTGGCGCGCGCCGGCCTGCTCGAAGGCCGCAGCGCCACCACCCATTGGGAAGACATGGAGGATTTCTCCGCCGCCTTCCCGGGCGTCGACGTGCGGCCGGATCGCTATGTCATAGATGGTCCGGTCTTCACCTCCGGCGGCGCCTCGCCGACCTTCGACCTGATGCTGCATCTGGTTCGCACCAGGCTCGGCATGGCCGCGGCGCTCGATGTGGCGAGCGTCTTCATCTACGACCAGGCCCGCGCCGCGACCGACGCGCAGCCGCTGGTCTCGCTCGGCCGGCTCGACGGCTACGACGCAAGGCTCGCCCAAGCGATCCGGTTGATGGAAGCGCATGTCGACCAGCCGCTCACCATCGATGCCGTGGCCAAACGCGCCGGCGTGACGGCGCGGACGCTGGAAAGCATTTTTCGCAAATCGATCGGCGAGACGCCGGGCGCCTATTATCTGAGGCTGCGCCTCAGCGCCGCCCGCCGCCTGGTGGTCGACACGCGCATTGCCATGGCCGACATTGCCGGGCGGACGGGCTTTTCCTCGGCGGCGGCATTTTCCAGAGCATTTTCAAGGGCTTTCGGCGAAGCGCCGGTCAGGTTGAGGCGCGGCTGAATATCCACTCGGTTGCTGCCGCGAGATCGTCGACCAGCGCCGTGGGAGCCGGATCGAAGCGTGTTTCGTCGCCGGGACGATATTTGCCGGTGCGCACCAGAAGCGCCGCGCCAAGCCCGGCGCGCAGCGCGCCGGCGACATCGCCCTCGGCGTCGTCGCCGATCATGACCGCATCGGCCGCCGGGCAGTCCAGGTCCGCAAGCGCCGAGAGAAAGAAATCCGGCGACGGCTTGCCGAGCACCACGGGGCTTCGACCGCTCGCGAATTCGAGCGCCGTGACGAAGGCGCCGGTATCGAGACTGAGCTGGCCGTCGGCATCCTTGAACGTACGATTGACGGCAAGCGCCACAAAATCGGCGCCGGCAAGCAGTTCGCGGAATGCCCGGTTCAGGTTCGCATAGTTGAAGCCCTCGCCGGCATCGCCGACGACGACAGCACGCCTGTTCCCGCCCTGCAGGCCGGAAAACTCGGCTTCGAGGTCGGGATGGACGAGCAGATGCGGCTGGCGGTCGTGATTGCGCAGCCATTCGACCGCGGCGCGCGCCGGCGTCAGCAACTCTTCGTCCGCAACGTTAATGCCCATGGCCGCAAGCTGCGCAATGATCTTGCCGCGGGGCGAGCGAGTCGTGTTGCTGACGAAGCGGAGCGGCAGGCCGGCGTCGCGCAGACGCTGAATGGTGTCGGCGGCACCGGTTGTCGGGGTGTCGCCATCGTAGACGACACCCAGAAGATCGAGCAGCACCGCGCGTATCATCGATGCAGGATGGAGAAACAGTCTCCGTTCGTCAAACTGCGGAAGAATTTACGAGAGAATCAGGCCGCGTCGCGGCCTTCGCCGTCAATGCGTGAGCGCATGCTCTTGGCCAGCGCCGTTTCCAACCGCGCTGCGACCGCGCGATCCCATTCATTTGCCTGGCGGCCGCCGTCCTTCGAATGCGGCAGCGCCATCAGCCGGTCGATGATCGATGCGGCTTCGCTGGGCGAGAGCAGGGCGTCGATTTCGTGCTCGTGCTGCATGTGTTTCGCCTCCTTCGTTCCTTCCCGCCACATGTCCACAGTATAGGAAGTCCGTGACGGCTGTTTGAAGGCAAGAGCGGGGCGATTGAGGGGCAGCGGGGGGCAGAACCTTGTCCTTGTTCCCACCTCGCGCGCAAAGACGTTCCGGGCGGCGGTTTGGTTGTCCCGCCACCCGGAAACAATACGAATCGGCGTTTGTCCGCGGTCAGACGTAGCGGTTGACGATGTTTTCGAGCAGTTCCTGCCGGCCGGAGCGCGGCTGCGGCTCGATCTTCTTCTTCACCACGCGTTCGGCGATTTCTTCCAGCGTGCGCTTGCCCGAAAGCATGGCCTTGCCTTCGGCGCTGTTCCAGCCGGCATAGCGTTCGGCCAGCGGCCCGGACAGCGCCTTGTCCTCGATCATCTTCGCCGCCGCCTTCAGGCCGCGCGCGCAGGCATCCATGCCGCCGATATGGCCGATCAGGAGGTCATCCGGGTCGAGCGACTGGCGCCGGAGCTTGGCGTCGAAATTGGTGCCGCCGGTCTTGAAGCCGCCGCCCTGCAGCACCTGGTAATAGGCCAGCGCCATTTCCGGCACATTGTTGGGGAACTGGTCGGTATCCCAGCCGGACTGGTAGTCGTTGCGGTTCATGTCGATCGATCCGAAGACGCCCAGCGCATTGGCCAGAGCCAGCTCGTGCTCGAAGGAATGGCCGGCAAGGATCGCGTGGCCCTGCTCGATGTTGAGCTTGACCTCCTTCTCCAGCCCGAAGCGCTTGAGGAAGCCGTACACCGTGGCGACATCGTAGTCGTACTGGTGTTTTGTGGGCTCCTGCGGCTTCGGCTCGATCAGGATCGTGCCCTTGAAGCCTATTTTGTGCTTGTAATCGACGACGAGATTGAGGAAGCGGCCGGCCTGTTCCTGCTCGCGGGCGAGGTCGGTGTTGAGCAAGGTCTCATAGCCCTCGCGCCCGCCCCACAGCACGTAGTTCTCGCCCTTCAGCTTCTTGGTGACGTCGATGCATTTCTTCACCGTCGCCGCCGCATAGGCAAACACATCCGGATCGGGATTGGTGGCCGCGCCCGACATGAAGCGGCGATGCGAGAACAGGTTCGCCGTGCCCCAGAGCAGCTTGACGCCGGTCTTCTTCATTTTCTCGGCGAAATCGTCGGTGATCTCGTCGAGGCGCGCAGCGCTCTCGGAGAAATCCTTGCCTTCCGGGCGCACGTCCGCATCGTGGAAGCAGAAATAGGGCGCGCCGAGCAGCGAGAACATCTCGAAGGCGACGTCGGCCTTGAGCTTGGCCAGCTCCATCGTGTCGATGCCGCCCGGCTTGGCGAACCAGGGCCGGTCGAAGGTCTGGCCGCCGAACGGGTCGCCACCCGGCCATGCGAAGGAATGCCAATAGGCGACGGCGAAGCGCAGATGGTCTTCCAGCCGCTTGCCGGCGACCACCTCGTCCGGATTGTAGAACCGATAGGCCAGCGGATTGGTCGAATCCGGTCCCTCATATTTGATTTTCTTGATGTCGCCGAAAAATCCGCTGCTCATGGTTTCCTTCCTCTCCGGGTACATTCGCTCGATTACCTCAGGCGTAATTGGTTTCGGTCCTTTGCGGGGCCAAAAAGGTCATGTCGAAACGATCCAACGAAGGAGCATGACAATGACCGACCTCAACACGATCGCCCGCAACTACATCAGTGCCTGGAACGAGAGAGATGCGACCCGCCGCAAGGCGCTGCTCGAAGCGGCCTTCACCAGCGATGTCAGCTATCGCGACCCGGTCATGCAGGGCGACGGCCATGACGGCGTCGCGGCATTGATCGACGGTGTGCAGCAGCGCTTCGCCGGCTTCCGCTTCTCGCTGAAGGGTGAGCCGGACGGCTTTGGCGACCGCATACGTTTCTCGTGGAATCTCGGGCCGGAAGGCGCGGAGTCCGTCATCGAGGGCACCGATATCGGCGTCATCGAGAACGGCCGCCTGAAGAGCGTTACGGGATTTCTGGATAAGGTGCCGGCGCAGTGAGATTCTGCTGTCAGGTTGGGCGTGAGGCCCCCCTCTCTGGCCTGCCGGCCATCTCCCCCTCAAGGGGGGAGATTGATCGTCACGCGGACCTTCGCTAACCACCACCGCCGAAAGAAAAGAGCCAGCGCCCGAACTGCCAATCTCCCCCCTTGAGGGGGAGATGCCCGGCAGGGCAGAGAGGGGGGCCTCGCGCCTGCTCACGCAGTTACAGCCCTTATCGCCGGATAAAGTTCGCGATAGCGCTGATAAGCGTCTGCGAAGGCGCCGCCCAAGCCGATATCCGGCTCGATCGTCGCATCTGTCGCCGGCGCCGTGCACACACCCAGCGGATCAGCGTCCGTCGCGGCGATCAACCCCAGCCTTGCCGCACCAAACGCCGCGCCGAAATCGCCGTCGGCGGGAATATCGACCGGCACCTGCAGCGCGGTGGCGATCGCCTTCAGCCAGTAGCGCGAGCGCGAGCCGCCGCCGATCGCGGTGACCCGGCTCAATGTCGTGCCGGCCGTCTTCAGCGCTTCCAGGCTGTCTCGGAACGCAAAGGCAACGCCTTCGAGCACAGCCTGCGTCAGTACGGCCCGGCTCGACTCGTGTCCGAGCCCGGTGAAGGAGCCGCGAATGGCGGAATCATTATGCGGCGTCCGCTCCCCCGACAGATAGGGCAGGAAGGAGACGCCCGTCGGCGCCTTGAGCGCATCGCCGAGCTCGCGGGTGAGGTCGCCGGCGCCCTTTCCAGTGATCTCCGAAAGCCAGTTGAGCGAATCGGTGGCCGACAGGATGACGCCCATCTGGTGCCAGGTGGCGGGCAGCGCGTGGCAGAAGGTGTGCACCGCGCTTTCCGGATTGGGCAGATAGGAGGCGTTGGCCGCAAACAGCACGCCCGAGGTGCCAAGCGACACGAAAGCATGCCCGGCGCCGACCGTGCCCATGCCGCAGGCCGAGGCCGCATTGTCGCCGGCGCCGCCGGCAATCGGGATGCCCGCCGCGATGCCCCATTTAGACGCAAGCTCGCCGCGCAAGGCGCCGGCCTTGGCCGTGCCTTCGACCAGCGACGGCATATGCTTCTCGTCGAGCGATGTCGCCGCCAGCAGTTCGGGCGCCCAGCGCCGCTTGCCGACATCGAGCCAGGAGGTACCGGCCGAATCCGACATTTCCGAAATATGCTCGCCGGTCAGCCAGAGCCGCAGATAATCCTTGGGCAACAGCACCTTGGCTACCCTGGCAAAGATTGCCGGCTCGTTGTTCTTCACCCAGGCCAGCTTCGGCGCGGTGAAGCCAGGGAAAACGATGTTGCCTGTGAGCTTGCGGAAGCGCGGATCGGCATCGAGCGCCGCCGCCTCGACATGGCTGCGGGTGTCGTTCCACAGAATGCAGGGACGCAGCACTTTGTCCGAAGCATCGAGCAGGGTGGCGCCATGCATCTGGCCGGAAAGTCCGATGCCTTTGACCGCGGCGAGCTCCTTCGGGTGCGAGGCGTTGAGCTCGGCGATCGCCGCCTCGCAAGCCTCGATCCAATGCGCTGGATCCTGTTCCGACCAGCCGGGATGCGGCCGCGAGACCTCGAGCGAGCCATGGCCGGCGCCGATGACCTTCTGGCCGTCGTCGATCAGCAGCGCCTTGACGCCCGAAGTGCCCAGGTCGAGGCCGAGATACATGATTTCCTCCCAATGCCATTAATTTTTTCGGATCTCGAAAAAATCTGGCTTGGCCAGTTCTTAGGACAAGATCCGCCGCGGGTCAATTCTCAGACAAATCGGAAGCGCGCCGCGAGAACAGCGCCGACAACGGGCTGTCCGGCCGCGCCAGCTGCCGTTCGGCGGTCAACGCCCGCGCCAGTGCCGTATTGGCGGCGCGCAAAGAGGCTTCGATCAGCGTCAGGTCGATCACGTCGCGTTGCGCATGGCTGCCGCCGAAGCGGTGCGCGATCGAGCGGATCGGCCGGATCAGCCGCACGGCCTCATCGTAGCGGGCCTCGCCGACGGCCTTGATCGCAAGCGTCAGCGGGTGCCCGACATCGCGCGTGAACGCGGCATTGTCGTCGCTGCCCTGCATCGCCTCGCGCTGCGCCTCTAGCAGGCCTTCCGCCCGCGCTTCCTGTCCGGCGCCGACGAATGCCATCATCGCATGGGCGTCGTTGAAGGCATAATTGCCGCCGCCGGCCTTGTGCCAGTTGTCGGCCAGAGCCGTCCAGCGGCCGCCGACATCGACGCCGCCGAGATGCAGACGCCACAGGATTGCCGAAGCATCGACCATGTTGAGCGCCATCGTCGATGCCTCGCCATAAATCGGGCCGTCATAGAGCGCCAGCACCTCGGCGACCTCGCCGAGGTCGTAGTGGAACAGCGCCAGATGCCACCAATTGTGCACCTTGAGGAAGCTTTCCTTGGTCCAGGCGTCGGGATTGGCGCGCATCCAGGCAATGCCGTCTTTTTGCCGGCTCTGCATCTCCATGACGTGGGCGACGGCGTGCTGCGCCCAGCCGTCGCGCGGCTCGATCTCGACAGCCGTGCGGCCAAGCCGTTCGGCGCGGGCATAATCGCCCATCTCCTCGAGCCCGAAAGCCTGCATGCCGAGGACCGCATGATAGCCGGGCATGTCGCTTCGCCAGGCCGGCAGGGCGCGGCCGATGCGGTCGCGCAGCATGCGGGCATTGCCGGTGAAGAAATCAATCTGATGCCCGGTCAACAGCGCCACGAGATCGAGCGGATGGTCGATGGCGACATCCTCGAGGATGCGGGAGGCTTCATGCCAGCGCCCCCAGGCAAGATGGCCGAGGGCCGCGACATGCGCCCGCTCGCGCGCCGTGGCGGCGAGCGGCAAGGCCGCCTCGTGGCATGCCCTGGCCACGAGCGTTGCCTCGCGCTCGGTGGCGAGGCCGAAGAGGTAGCCCTTGAACACATGCGCCATGACGAAGCCGGGATCCTCGGCGATCGCGCGATCGGCGGATCCGACCGGATCGCCGATGAAGCATTGCAGCTCATGCACGGCGCGGGCGTAGGATGAAAACCCGGCTTCGGTCGCGCCCGAGTAAGTCAGGCCGAATGCATCCTTCAGCGCCATTCTGTGTCCTTCGACGATCGCGAATTTGCTGTTTGGAGCTCGATCCTAAAGCATCGCCATCCAAGCCGCCAACCCGTGGTCGATAGTGCCTCCGGCCTGCCGGGCTGTACGCCGCCTCAATTCCCCGAGCGCATCGCCGCCGTGGCGATGCCGGCACCGACCAGCAGCGTGCCGCCGGTGCGGTTGAAGATGCGGATCGCCTTCGGGTTGCGCACGATGGCGCGCGCCCTCGATGCGACCAGCGCGTAGCCGAAGGCATTGGCGAAGGCCAAGGTCAGGAAGGTCGTTTCGAAGATCAGCATCTGCGTCCAGAAGTCGGTATGCCGGTCGAGGAACTGCGGCAAGAAGGCGACGAAGAAGGTGATGCTCTTCGGGTTCAGCGCCGTCACCAGCCAGGCATGCGCCATCATCCGTGCCGCCGAGACCGCGTCTGTGCGCGGCTCGGCCTTCAGCGCGCCGCCGGCGCGGAACAGCTTTATGCCGAGATAGATCAGATAGCCGGCGCCGATCACTTTCAAGATGGTGAACACGGTGGCCGAAGCCGCGAGCAGCGCGCCGATGCCGAGCATCGACAGCGTCATGGCGGTGAAGTCGCCCAGCGCGACGCCCACCGCCATCGGCAGCGCGGTGCGCCAGCCCTGGCCTAGCGCATAGGAGACGACCAGCAGGATCGTCGGGCCTGGAATGACGAGAAGGATGGAAGAGGCGGCGGCGAAGGCAGCCCAGTTTTCGAAGGACATTTCCCTGCTCCTTGAGCGCAAAGAACAGGATAAATCCTGGGGTCGGCGGGAATGTAAAGAGGCTGCCGGAAAAATCTTCGGCGCCTGATCGGCGGGCCGATGAACCGCTGCAACCAGCCGTTAGGGTTAAGCCGGACTCCCGCGCTTTCACCCTTTTTCAACCATGAATGGTGAAAATGCCGTCATCCGGCCGGACCGTGCTTCCCGCCGGCAGCGTAGGGTTTGGTGTATGCGCGAGTTGCCGCAAAGTCTGACGCCGCCTTCCAACGGCGCAATCGATACCGAAATTCAGCTTTCCCGCCGCGCCCTGCTTTCGGGCGCCGGCGCCATGGCGCTGCTCGGCCTTGCCGGCTGCAGCACCACCGACACGCTCGACCTGCCGCAAATGCAGCTCGACAACACCGTCACCGGCTCCGTGCCGCCCATGCGCCCGGCGATCAGCGTCGACAAGAACATCACCGGGCCAGATGTGATGTATGCCTCGCTCACCGATGGCGGTTTCGAGGTGCCGGCGGTGCCGTGGCAGAAGGTCAAGCCGCAGTTCCGCCGCCAGATCGTCGTCGACAAGACAGGGGAGGCGCCCGGCACCATCGTCGTCCACCTGCAGGAACGCATGCTCTATCTTGTCCAGCCGGGCGGCGATGCCATCCGCTACGGCGTCGGCATCGGCAAGGACGGCTTCCGCTGGTCGGGCCGCGCCAACATTCAGTACGGCCGCGAATGGCCGGTCTGGACACCGCCGCCGGAAATGATCCAGCGCAAGCCGGAACTGGTGAAATGGCAGGGCGGACAGCCCGGCGGCCTCACCAATCCGTTGGGCGCCCGGGCGCTCTACATCTACCAGAACGGCAAGGACACCGGCTATCGCATCCACGGCTCGCCCGAATGGTGGAGCATCGGCCAGGCGATGTCCTCGGGTTGCGTGCGCCTGATCAACCAGGACATCATCGACCTCTACAGCCGCGTTTCCAAGAGGAACCCGGTCGTCGTCGTCTAATGTTTTTGAGGCGGCTATCCGGCCGCCGTTCCAACATACCGTTTCTTCCGTTGCGCGATGCCGCAAGACAGGCGAAGGTGCCCTGAAAACCTTCGCTTCGGGAGAGAACGAGCATGGCTGGAACCTTCGTCATCGCGCAGGGCGGCGGGCCCACCGCCGTCATCAACCAGACGGTCGTCGGCGCCACGCTGGAAATCCGCAAGCGCCATCCCGGCGCCAAGGTGCTTGGCTCGATCCATGGCGTGCGCGGCATCCGCGACGGCAATTATGTCGATCTCTCCGCCATCCCCGAGGACCGGCTGCGGCTGATTGCCGGCACGCCGAGCGCCGCCCTCGGCTCGACCCGCGACAAGCCGGACGCCGCCTATTGCGAAGTCATCCTTAACGGCCTGAAAAAGGCCGGCGCCGACGCCTTCATCTATATCGGCGGCAACGACACGTCGGGCACGCAGCAGATCCTGACCGATGCCGCCGGCGGCTCGATCGCCTTCGTGCATGCGCCGAAAACCATCGACAACGATCTCGAGGAGAACGACCACACGCCAGGCTTCATCTCGGCGGCCGAGTTCGTCGCCGGCGCCTTCCTCTCGGTTGATCTCGATTTTCGCGCGCTACCCGGCATCTATGTCGGCATCGTGATGGGCCGCCATGCCGGCTTCCTCACCGCCGCCGCGGCCGCCTGGCAGCTCGATCCCGACAGCGGTCCGCATCTGGTCTATGTGCCGGAGCGCGCCTTTTCGGCGAAGCGCTTCATTGATGAGGTGCGCGAAAAGCTGGATCGCCACAAGCGCTGCATCGTTGCCGTCTCGGAAGGCGTCAGCACCGCCGACGGCAAGGCGCTGGTCGAAAGCCTGGTGCCGCCGGAGAAACTCGAGCGCGACCAGCACGGCAACGTCAAATTGTCTGGCAGCGACCTGCCGGCGGCGCTGGAACGGGCTCTGGCCGAGGGCCTGCCGGGCAAGCGGGCGCGGGTCGATGCGCTGGGCTACATGCCGCGCGGCTATGTCGGTGCCATCAGCGCCGTCGACGCCAAGGAGGCCTTCGATGCCGGCGCCTTCGCGGTCGCTGTCGCCGGCGAAGGCGGCGGCTCGGTGGCGATCCAGTATGACGGGTCGAAGACAGTGTTGAAGAAGGTGCCGCTGAAGGCGGTGGCCGGCAAGACCCGCCATATGCCAGACGATTTCATGCAGCCGGACGCCAACCAGCTTTCGGAAGCCGGCATGGCCTATCTGAAGCGGCTGGTCCCGGAAAAATACAAGGTCGGGAAGCCGTTTGTCTGATGGGCGGTACGATGCCCGAGCTTGAGGTCGGCGACTGGTTCGGCAAGGCGAAAGTCGATGCCGCTACGACGATGCTGACCGAGCCCTTCGTGCATGATTTCGTGCGCGCCAACATCTGGCATTTGAAGGGCCGCGACGCGGACCTTCTGGTCGACACCGGCATGGGCATCCGCCCGCTGGCGCCTGAGATCGACACGCCGGCCGGCAAGCCGCTCATCGTCGTCGCCACGCACATCCATCTCGACCATGTCGGCTCGCTGCACGAATTCCCGCTGCGCATGGGGCCTAAGATGAGCGCGGGTGAGTTTGACGGCATGGATGATGCCGTCACTTACGCCTACATGTTCCACAATCTCGACGGCGCCGTCTCGAAACTGCCGGCGCCGGATTGGAAGGCGGCTGACTATCGCATTCCTTCCGCGCCGCTGACCCGCGCGCTCGATGAGGGCGACGAAGTCGATCTCGGCGACCGGAAATTCCGCGTGCTGCATCTGCCCGGACATTCGCCGGACTCCATCGGGCTCTTCGACGAGGCCGATGGCCTCTTCTTTGCCGGCGACGCCATCTATGACGGCATGCTTATCGACGATCTGCCGGATTCCGACCGCACGGCCTATTGCCGCACCATGCAGCGCCTGCTCGACCTGCCGATCCGCATCGGCCTGGGCGGTCACGGCCCGATCTTCGATGCCGCCCGCATGCGCGCAATGGCCTCGTCCTACCTGCGCCGGCGCGAGCGGTTCGTAAGCGGCCTCTGAATTAAATCTTTGTAAGGTCATCCAAAGGCCCTGAATCAGGCCATTCCGCATCCTAAATCTTGATTGTCGATCCGGCCGGCTGCCATGTGCGGCGAGGCAGGCATTGCCGGTCGCCGACACGTTGACGGGCGCTCCTCCTGAGGCGCCTGCGGCGCTGGATCAACCTCTCGCCCGGACAGAACGACCATGTCACCATCGAGCATTCTTCGCAGACATCGCGTCGCCGCCCTGCTGGGCGCCGCGCTGATCATTTCTCCCGTCGTCGTCTCCTTTGCCCAAAGCAATGCCGGCCTGAGCACCGTGGCCGCGACGACGCAGACGCCCGTCGCCGGCGTCACGGCCCCGAATGGCTCTTTCGCGCCGGTCATCGCCGTCACCAAGCCGGCGGTCGTCACCGTCACCTCGATCATGAAGGCGCAGCCACAGGCGGGTGATGACGGTTCGCCCCTTGGCGGCAATGTGCCATTCGACCAGTTCTTCCAGCAGTTCTTTGGCGACCAGGGCGGCATGCCGATGCCGCGGACGCCGCCGCAGCAGCAGGGGCAGCGCGCCGAGGCGCTCGGCTCCGGCTTCATCGTCGGCGCCGATGGCACCATCGTCACCAACAATCACGTCATCGACGGCGCAAGCTCGATCAAGGTGACGCTCGACGACGGCACCGAGCTTCCCGCCAAGCTGGTCGGCCACGACGCCAAGAACGATCTCGCGGTGCTCAAGATCAAGGCCGACAAGCCGCTGCCGACCGTCAAATGGGGCGATTCCAGCAGACTGATGACAGGCGACCAGGTGCTGGCGATCGGCAATCCGTTCGGCATTGGCACCACCGTCACCGCCGGCATCGTCTCGGCGCGCGGCCGCGACCTGCATAGCGGGCCGTTCGACGATTTCATCCAGATCGACGCGCCGATCAACCACGGCAATTCCGGCGGCCCGCTGGTCGACGTCAACGGCAATGTCATCGGCATCAATACCGCAATCTATTCGCCCAATGGCGGCAGCGTCGGCGTCGGCTTCGCTATCCCGTCGGACCAGGCGCAGAAGGTCGTGGCCAAGCTGATGAAGGGCGGCGACATCGAATACGGCTATCTCGGCGTGCAGATCCAGCCGGTCACACCGGATGTCGCCAGCGCCATCGGCCTCGACCATCCCGGCGGCGCGCTGGTTTCCCAGGTCACCGACGGGTCGCCGGCGGCCAAGGCCGGCATCGAGACCGGCGACGTCATCACCGGCTTCGGTGGCCAGGAGATCAAGGATCCCAAGGATCTGTCGCGCGCCGTGGCCGACGTGTCGCCCGGCGCCAAGGAAACCGTCAACATCTGGCGCAAGGGCAAGGCGATTCAGATCTCCGCCGATGTCGGCCGCAACGCCGAAGATCAGAAGACGGCGTCGAACGGCAATGACGGTCGCAGCCCGTCGGCCGAACAGGGCTTGCGCGTTCCCTCGCTCGGCCTCGGCCTGACCGACCTCACGCCCGATATCCGCGACCAGCTCAACCTTGCCGGCAACCAGCACGGGGCGGTGGTCGAGCGGGTCAATCCGGACAAGGCGGCTTCGGCGGCCGGCATCCAGCCGGGCGATGTCATCGTCGGTGTCGACCAGACGCCGGTAAGGACGGCCAGGCAGGCCAATCAGGCGATCGCCGAGGCCGGCAAATCCGGCAAGAAGTCGGTTCTCCTGCTGATCGATCGCGGCGACGCGCAGATCTTCGTCGCCGTGCCCTTCGCCGCCGGCTGAGAAAATCTCCGACGGAGCCTGCCGGCCTTGCCGGTGGGCTCCACCTCAAGATTTCTATTGCCCCGGAAGGCGTCTTCGAGAACACTCCCCGCATCGTTCCACCGGTGCAGGAAGGCGTCTCCATGGTCACGCGCGGTTTCTTTTCGGGACGGCGTCCTCCTTCCGACACCGACGCGCGCATTCCGCCGGGCCAGTATCTGGAGCAGGGTTTTCCCGTGCTCTCGGCCGGGCCGACACCGCGCGTGCGCACGGAGGATTGGTCTTTCACCCTCAAGCAGGGATCCAAGCCAATCAAGAAATGGAACTGGGCCGAGTTCAACGCCCTGCCGCAAAGCAAGATGACGCGCGACATCCATTGCGTGACGGCCTGGACAAAATTCAACACGCCGTGGCAGGGCGTCATGATCGACGACATCCTCGCCGACGCCGGTATCGAGCCGCCGACCGCCTACACGCTGGCGCTGTCCTTCGACGGCTATTCCACCAATGTGCCGACCAAGGATCTCGTCACCGGCAAGGCGATGGTGGCGCTGCTCTATGAAGGCAAGCCGATCACGCCGGATCATGGCGGGCCGGCGCGGCTATTGGTACCGCATCTCTATTTCTGGAAATCGGCCAAATGGGTGAACGGGCTGCAGTTCACCGAGCGCGATGAGCCGGGCTTCTGGGAGCTGCGCGGCTATCACATGTATGGCGACCCCTGGCGCGAGCAGCGCTATTCGAGCGATCCATGAGCTCGACCCGTGAGGGGCAATCCATGAGTGCCGAGCCGTCGCCGCAGTCGCCCTGGCAGGCAGCCACCATCACCCGCATCGAAAAGCGCACGCCGCGCGTCACCAGCTTCTGGTTCCAGCCGTCGCGGCCCTTCGCCCATCTGGCGGGCCAGCACGTCGACATCAGGCTGACGGCGCCGGACGGCTATCAGGCGCGCCGCTCATATTCCATCGCCTCGGCGCCGGAAGCCGGTGCCGCCGTCGAGCTGGCGATCGAGCGGCTCGACGACGGCGAGGTCTCGCCCTTCTTCCACGACGTGGCCGCCGTCGGCGACGAGATCGAGCTGCGCGGGCCGCTGGGTGGCCATTTCATCTGGGAGGACAGCGGGCCGATCCTTCTGGTCGGCGGCGGCTCCGGTGTCGTGCCGCTGATGGCGATGGTGCGCCATCGCACGCTGCGCAATATGGCGGTGCCGGTCGCGCTGGTGTTTTCGGCGCGGATCTGGGACGAGGTCATCTTCCGCGACGAACTGATCGGCTTGGACGACCGGCTTGACGGATTCAACCTTGTGCTGACGCTGACCCGTGAGCCGGCGAGGCGCCCCTCCGACTATTCCCGGCGCGTCGACGCCCGCATGATGGCGCAGGCCGTCGAGCGCCTCCCCAAGGCGCCGAGGCTCGCCTATGTCTGCGGCTCGAACGCGTTCGTCTCGGCCGCCGCCGACGCCTTGATCGGCGCCGGCGTTCCGGCGGAAATCATCCGCACCGAGCGCTACGGGGTTTAGAAGCATGATCCCTGCGAGGATGATCCCGCAGCGGTCCTCGCCTCGACCGGTAAGCCTTCAGGCCTCGACGTCCAGTGCCGACAGCGGCCTCGAACAGCAGGCCAGGATATAGCCGTCATCGATCTCGTGATCGAGAATGCCGCCATTGTGGCTCATCGAGACCTCGCCCGAGACCTTTTTCACCTTGCAGGTTCCGCAGAGACCGAATTCGCAGGCCGCCGGGATCCTGACGCCTGAAGCGCGCGCCGTCTGCAGCACGGTCTGTCCGGCGACGCATTCCGCATCGACATTTGAAAGCGAAAAACGGACCGGTGTCACCGCCTCGGCGGGCGGCTGGGCGTCCTCGCCGGCCGGCATCGCGAACGGCGCTGGGACTTCTTCCACGGCCGGCGCCGCGAAGCTCTCCTGATGGTAGCGGCTCATGTCGAAGCCGGCGGCCTCCAGCATCTGTCGGACGGCACGCATGAAAGGGTCGGGCCCGCAGCAGAAGATTTCCCGTTCGCGGAAATCAGGTGCCAGAAGCGGCAGCCGGATTGCGTCGATGCGGCCCATATGACCGAACCAGCCCTCGCGGCTCGACCGCTCCTCGATCATGAAGCCGAGCGACAGGCCGGGCATGCGGCTGCCGAGCAGTTCGAGCTCCTTGCGGAAGATGATCTCTTCCGGCCGGCGCGCGCAGTTGACGAAGCCGACATCGGTCCAGGGCGCGCAGTCGTTCAGCCAGCGCAGCATCGACATCATCGGCGTGACGCCGGATCCGGCCGAAATGAACAGATATTTGGCCGCCGGATGGCTGTGCAGCGAGAAATCGCCGGCCGGCCCGTAGGCCTTCACATGGACGCCGGGCTTCAGATTGTCGAACATCCAGCGCGTGCCGACGCTTCCGGCTTGCGCTTTCACCGTCACTGCGATCGAGAACGGCCGCGACGGCGAGGACGACAACGTGTAGGTGCGCATTAGCGGTCCGTCGGCCGTCGGCAATTCCAGCGTCACGAACTGCCCCGGCTTGTAGCGGAACCAGGTCTGATTGTCGGAGCGGAAGGTGAACGTCTTCACCTGCGGCGCCTCGTCGCTGACGCCGATCACTTCCAGCACTTGCAGCCTGTCGTTCCAGGGCGCCATCTCGTCGAGATGGCGATAGAGGCCGAGATCTGTCATCGCGTTCATCTCCTCGGCCTTTAGGCGACGCTGCGCAGTGCCGGGCGGCCGCCTTCGGCAAGGCGCGGACCGATGAAGGAGGCGTACCACTCGACGAACTGGATGACGCCGCCCTCATGCAGCTCGGAATAGGGACCGGGCTCGTAAGCCGGCGACAGGATGCCGAGCGCGTTTTCCTCGACGATGCGGCGGTCCTGATCGTTGGTCTCGGTCCAGACATGGGTGAGTTCGGCCAGATCGTAGTCGACGCCTTCCACCGCGTCCTTGTGGACCAGCCATTTCGTCGTCACCGCGGTCTCCGTGGCGCTGATCGGCAGCACACGGAAGGTGACGGCGTGATCGATGAGGATGTGATTCCATGTGGTCGGATAATGGTAATGCATCAAAGTGCCGATGCGGTCGGCGGCGACGCCGGCGGACAGGTTTTTCGTCACGGCGCGCTTGCCGCTCATCGTGTAGCTGACGGCGTCGCGCAGCAGCGGCGCGCGCGTGGCGCGGTATTGCCCGGCCGGATCGATCCGGAACCGGCTCGGCAGACCCGCCGCCTCGCATTTCGCCCAGTGCGCAAGCATTTCCGGGTCGCTGTCGGCGCCCTGCACACCTGTCACCGTTGGCGCTTCCGGAAAAGTCTTGCACAGTTCCGGATGGTTGCCGGCGCAGTGATAGCACTCGCGGTTGTTTTCCCAGACGAGCTTCCAGTTGCCCTTTTCGACGATCGTCGATTCGTACGCGACCTTTGCCTCGCTCAGCCGGTGCGGCAGGAGATAGGGTTCGATCATGGCGCGCATGGGCGCGAAGTCGGCAGGCTCCTTTGCCAGGCAGATGAAGATGTAGCCGCCGACGCTTTCGCAGGCCGCGGGCTTCAGGCCGAACTGGCCTTTGTCGAACCCTTCCGCCATCTGGCGCGCAAACAGCAACCGCCCGTCGAGCTCGTAAGTCCACTGATGGTAGGGACAAACCAGCTTGGCGGCGGTGCCCTTGTCGGTGTTGCACACGCGGCTGCCGCGATGCCGGCAGGAGTTGTGGAAAGCGTTGATCCTTCCCTTCTGGTCGCGGACCAGCACCACCGGATAGTCGCCGACCTGGACGGTGATATAGCTGCCTGGTTTCGGCAGTTCGCAATCATGGCCGATAAACAACCAGTCACGATACCAGATCAGCTCCATGTCGAGCTTGAAATAGTCGGGATCGGTGTAGAAGGGCTGCTCGAGCGAGTAGCCCGGCTTGCGGCTCTGTAGGAGCCTCAGCATGTCGTTGCGCGCATCCATGTCCTGTCCTCGCATCAAGGACTGAACTGGTGGTGATGGAGAAGAACGACTGCCACCGGCAGGGCCGGGCGCGCGCCGTCCGCCTCTTGACCGCCCACCGCGATCAGTCGAGTTAAAATGTCTCTGGCTGGTTTCCGGGCTTTGGAGTTGCCCTTGCGGGCGGTCGCAGCACCTTCCCAGGCCCATGGCCCAGTGGTCTCCCGTTGCGACTTCACTCCACCACCGTTGCGGGGGCAGCGCCGGATTTCGACCGGCTTCCCAATTCTCCGCCTCGTCGCGACAAAGCGGCACCTGAGATGCCCTGATCTAATCACGACCGCCGGTTTCCCGTCGGCATGAAAACGACATCGCATCCATGCGGCGCGACAATTGCGCCGTGTTCACCGTGCTGATTCCGTCCTTTTCTCCTTGCCCTCGGCTTTCGGGACGATGTTCGGGAGGGCCCTGAATGGTTAACAGTATCAAAAAGTGACTATTAGCAGATTCTAAAATCGAACCGAACGGTTCGTTTCTGTTGACGGTGCGTGCAGAACGCTGTGAACGTTGGCCGCCTGACACACTTGGTGAGCCAACTGCACAACTTATATAAACCGTTGATTCAATTAGATAAACATATGGTGATAGGCATGCTTATGAAAACTTCAAGATGCGCATTCATGGTCCAGGCGGAAAAACTTCGTGATTGGAATCCGGCGATCGACTTACCCAAATCAGCGCTGTCCGAACGACGCGATTTCATTCCCAAGACACGCCGCTAGACGGACGGAATAAAAATACTGGAGTAGCAAAAATGAAAAAGATTGTTCTCACTGCCGCCGCCCTTCTGGCCATTTCCGGCAGCGCCTTTGCTGGTAGCGATAATTACAACTCGCAGGCTGCCAATCCGCCGGCGGCGACAGTCGACTCTTCTTACACGGCCTCGGTCCGCAAGGCGGAGCCGGCCGAGCAGATTCAGGTCAAGACGGGCGCCGACCGCAACCTCTTCGGCAACAACTAACAGCCGACGTCGAACCGGCGGCCGCTTGCTCGTCGTCTCGTTCCGATCAAGAAATTCAGGAGTACCTAAGATGAAAAAGATCGTTCTTGCCACCGCCGCTCTCATGGCCGTTTCCACGGCCGCTTTTGCGGGCAGCGACAACTACAACAACAGCGGCGTCAACCAGCCGGCTCCCGCCGTGGATACGACCCGCACCTCGTCGATCGGCACCGATTCGCCGGTCTACAAGCTGCTGAACTCGGGCGACGCGCAGAAGTCGGCGCCGCAGGGCAGCGACCGCGACCGCTTCGGCAATCGTTAACAGCCGACCGCGATTTAAACAGGAGCGGCGGGCCAAGGTCCGCCGCTTTTTCTTTGCCGTGGCGGCTCCGCTCAGGCTGCCTTCGCTTCTTCGCGATGCAGCGTGAAGGAATGCCCGTCGGCGTCGAAGATATGCAGATCGCCGGCGCTGGCGTTGAGCCGCAGCGTCTCGCCGCGCTTAACCTCGACATTGCCCGGCAGCTTGGCGACCAGCGGCAGGTCCGCGCGGCCGATGTCGATATAGACGAGCTGAACCTCGCCGAGCTGCTCGATATAGTCGACCTTGCCCTCGAAGAGGTAATCGGAACCAGTGGCGATCAAGAGATCCTCCGGCCGCACGCCGAAGCTCACCGCCGCGCCATTGGCCGAGGCCGGCGTGGCGATCGGCACCGTCGCCTTGCGGCCGCCGACATGGCTCACCACGGTCGGATTGCCGGCCTTCTCGATCTTTGCCGGCAATATGTTCATGGCAGGCGAGCCGATAAACTGGGCGACGAACAGATTGCCCGGCCGCTTGTAGAGCTCCATCGGCGTGCCGACCTGCTCGACCCGGCCGTCCTTCAGCACCACGATGCGGTCCGCCAGCGTCATCGCCTCGACCTGGTCGTGGGTGACGTAGATCATCGTGGTGTTCGGCATCGATTCCTTCAGCTTGGCGATCTCGATGCGGGTGGCGACGCGCAGCGCGGCGTCAAGGTTCGAAAGCGGCTCGTCGAACAGGAACACTTTCGGGTTGCGCACGATGGCGCGGCCGATGGCGACGCGCTGGCGCTGGCCGCCCGACATCGCCTTGGGCAGGCGGTCGAGATATTTGGTCAGCTGCAGGATTTCCGCCGCCTGCCGCACCCGCTTGTCGATCTCGGCCTTGCTTTCCTTGCCGATCTTCATCGAGAAGGCCATGTTGTCGTAGACCGTCATATGCGGATAAAGCGCATAGGACTGGAACACCATGGCGATGCCGCGCTTCGACGGCGGCACGTCGTTCACCACCTCGCCATCGATCTTCAACTCGCCCCCGGTGATCTCCTCGAGCCCCGCGATCGACCGCAGCAAGGTGGATTTGCCGCAGCCCGATGGCCCGACGAAGACGATGAACTCTCCCGATTTGATGTCGAGGTCGATGCCGTGCAGAATGTTGAGGTTGCCGTATGACTTCTTTACCTGGTTCAGCGTGACATCGGCCATGTTTGTCTCCTCCCGTTGATTGCTGTCTTAGAAGTTCAGTCGATGCGCCCGAACCAGGCGCCGTATCCGCCGAGGCGGACCGGCCCGCTGCCAGTCTGTCCCGAAAAGCCATGTCCGGGCAAGGGCTGCAGCGCGCCTTGGCCGAGATCGATCTCGGCGGATTTGCTGCCGAGGTTGAAGGCGCAGACGATCCGCTCACTGCCCTCGCGGCGCGTGAAGGCGACGGTATCGCCGTCGCTTGCGATAAAGTCGATCTCGCCCTTGGCCAGCGCCGGGTGCTGGCGACGGAAGGCGAGGAAGCGGCGGTAGTGCTCGAGCAGCGAGCTGGCGTCGCCCTGTTGCACGTTGACGGCCTGCGACAGGTGCCTTCCCGGCACCGGCAGCCAGGGTTTCGCCGCCGAGAAGCCGCCATTCTTGGCGGCCGCTTCCCACACCATCGGCGTGCGGCAGCCGTCACGGCCCTTGAACTCCGGCCAGAAGCGGATGCCGTAGGGATCCTGCAGGTCCTCGAATTTCAGCTCCGCCTCGCCAAGGCCGAGCTCTTCGCCCTGATAGATGCAGACCGACCCGCGCAACGACATCAGAAGGGCCGAGATCACCTTGAGATAGGCGGTCGGGTCCGCCTCGTTGGCGGCCCAGCGCGAGGCGACCCGCATCACGTCATGGTTGGAGAAGGCCCAGCACGACCAGCCGTCGCTGGCCACCGTGCCGAACGCCTCCAGCACCGCGCGCACTTTCGCCGCGCTGATCTTTTCCGGCGCGAGGAAGTCGAAGGAATAGCACATATGCACGCGCTTGCCGTCGGCGGTGTAGGCGGCGACCACCTCGAGGCCGCGCTGCGAGTCGCCGACCTCGCCGACGGCGGCCTGCGCCGGATATTCGTCGAGAAGCGCGCGAAAGCGCTCGAGGAAGCTGAGATTCTCCGGGCGGCTCTTGTCGTAGATATGGTCCTGGTAGTTGTACGGATTGACCGCGGGCGCGGTCTGGTCGTTGCGCTGTTCCGGCGGCAGCGGCGGATTGTCCTCCAGCCCCTGGCTGTGGAAATAGAAATTGATCGTATCCAGCCGGAAGCCGTCGACGCCGCGCTCCAGCCAGAAGCGGGTGATGTCGAGCAGCGCGTCCTGAACTTCAGCATTGTGGAAGTTGAGATCGGGCTGCTCGGCCAGGAAATTGTGCATGTAATATTGCTGGCGGCTGGTGTCCCACTGCCAGGCCGAACCGCCGAAGATCGACAGCCAGTTGTTCGGCGGCGTGCCGTCGGGCTTGGCGTCCGCCCACACATACCAGTCGGCCTTGGGATTGCTGCGGCTGGAACGGCTTTCCTTGAACCAGGGGTGGATGTCGGCGGTGTGCGAAAGCACCTCGTCGATCATCACCTTGAGCCCCAGCCGGTGCGCCTCCGCCACCAGCGCGTCGAAATCGGCGAGCGTGCCGAACATCGGGTCGACGTCACAGTAATCCGAGACGTCATAGCCGAAATCCTTCATCGGCGATTTGAAGAAGGGCGAGATCCAGATGGCGTCGACGCCGAGCGAGGCGATGTAGGGCAGGCGCTGCACGATGCCTTTCAGGTCGCCGATGCCGTCGTCGTTGGAGTCCTGGTAGGAGCGCGGATAGATCTGGTAGATCACCGCGCCCCGCCACCAGTCGCGGTCGATGGCAGGGTCTGGGGCGGGGTCTGGTCTCGAAGTCGCCTTCAAAGCCGATTGCATGTCTTCAACCTCCTTTCACCGAGCCGGCAAGCAGCCCGCGGACGAAATAGCGCTGCAGCGAGAAGAACACGATCAGCGGCACGATAATGGTGATGAATGCCGAAGTCGTAAGGATCTCCCAATTGCCGCCGCGTGAGCCGAGCAGCGCGTTGAGCTTGGCCGTCAGCACGATCTGATCGGGCGCCGTGCCGAGGAAAACCATCGCCACCAGAAGATCGTTCCATACCCACAGGAACTGGAAGATGGCGAAGGAGGCAAGCACCGGGAACGACAACGGCAACACGATCTTGACGAAGATCTCGAAATCGCTGGCGCCGTCGATGCGCGCCGATTCCATGATCTCGCGCGGCAGGCCGGCGATGTAGCTCCTGAGCAGGTAGATGGCGAAGGGCAGGCCGAAGCCGGTATGCGCCAGCCAGATGCCGAGATAGGTCTTCGACGGCACGCCGAAGAAGGTGCCGACGCCGTTATAGAGCTTGAGCAGCGGGATGAGCGACATCTGCAGCGGCACGACCAGCAGGCCGATGATGACGGCGATCAGCAGCGCCCGGCCGGGAAAGCGCATCCAGGCGAGCGCATAGGCCGCGAAGGCCGCGATCAGGATGGGGATGATCGTTGCCGGAATGGTCACCGTCAGCGAGTTCATGAACGAGCGGCCGATGCCTTCGGAAAACAGCACCGCATCGTAGTTCGCGGTGGTGAATTTCGGCGGCGCCGAGGAGGCGTAGTAGACGCGCTGGCCGCGGTCGCCTTCGAATGCCTTCGGCGAGGCGAGCACGAAGCTGCCATCCGCGTTCACCTGCAAGGTGACGCCGTCGCCGAGATCGGCCGCCGTGCCGGCCTTGTATTGCGTCGGCGCCGCCGCCTTGACACCAAAGGCGCTGATGTCACGCTTGGCGCCATCGCCGAAGACGTTGCCCTCGATGACATATTTGCCGTCCTTCTGCGTCTGCGCCGAGGCGGCCGGCAGCCGTCCGGCCTCGGTCTGGCTGGAACTGGCGAAGGAATTCCACCAGCCCGAGGCGATGATCTGATCCTTGTCCCGCAATGACGAGACGAGGATGCCGAGCGTGGGGATCGTCCAGATGACGACGAAGACCAGCACGGCGATATGAACGCCGAAGCGGCTGACGAAGGACTTTCCAGTGGACGCGGCCATCTCAATGCCCTCCCGTCTCTTTGTTGGCCTGGCGGATGTTCCAGACCATGATCGGAATGACCGCGATCATGATGATGATGGCGATGGTCGCGCCGCGGCCGAAATCGCCGCCGCCGCGGAACATCCAGTCGAACATCAGATTGGCCAGCACCTGGCTGTTCCATTGGCCGTTGGTCATGGTCAGCACGATGTCGAACACTTTCAGCACGAGGATGGTGATGGTGGTCCACACAACCGCGATCGTGCCCCAGATCTGCGGCACCATGATCTTCCAGAAAATCTGGAACGGGTTGGCGCCGTCGATCACTGCGGCCTCCAGCGTCTCTTCAGGAATGCCGCGCAGCGCAGACGACAGGATGACCATCGCAAAACCGGTCTGGATCCAGATCAGGATCACCATGAGGAAGAAATTGTTCCAGAACGGCAGCGATATCCACACCTGCGGCTGGCCGCCGAAATACTGGATGATGGCGTTGAGCAGCCCGATCTGCACCTGGCCCTCGCCGCGATACTCGTAGATGAACTTCCATATCACGCTGGCGCCGACGAATGAGATGGCCAGCGGCAGGAAGATCAGGCTCTTGGCGATCGTGCTCCACCAGATCTTGTCGGTGAGCACCGCGATGATCAGTCCCAGGAAGGTGCAGGCCGCCGGCACCACCGCCAGCCACAGGATGTTGTTGAGGATCGAGTTGCGGAAATCGTGGTCGCCGAACGCCCACTCGTAATTGGCGAGGCCGACGAAGTTCGCGCCGCCGCGATCGAGGAAGGATAGCCGCAGCGTCTCGATCACCGGGTAGATCAGATAGATGGTGAGAATGATCATCGCCGGACCGACGAACAGCCAGGGCCGCACCAGTCCCTGCCGGCGCAGATTGTCGACGGCTGCCGTGCCTGACACGCCGCGCGACGGGAAAACGAGATCGAGCAGTTTGTTGGCGCCCCAGAAATAGGCGACACAGCCGCCGACGCCGATGATGATGACGAATATGGCCGAGAAAATCTGAGCCGCCATGGGTCCCTCTCCCTGCGCATGACCAGCCAGCCGGGGCTGGCGGTCGGATGCACCGACTTATGAGTTTTCGGAACAATCGAAACGCGAAGGCTTCCGGCGTGGATCGCCGGTCGGACCCGGGCCGTAGCCCGGATCCAGGTGGAGGATGAGGAAAATATCAGGCCGCGCGCGGCGGCCCGTTTGCCGGATGGCTACTTGATGGCATCCCAGCTTTTCTGGATGTCGGCGGCGACGTCCTGCGCGGACTTGCCGCCGACCAGGTCGATCATGCCGGTCCAGAACGAGCCCGCGCCGACCTTGCCGGGCATCAGGTCGGAGCCGTCGAACCGCACCGTGGTGGCCCCGACCAGGATCTCACCCTGCTTCTTCAGCGCGTCGCTGCCATAGGCGTCCTTGTTGGCGGCCTTGAACGGGGTGACGAAGCTCTTCTGCGCCATCCACAATTCATGCGCGAGCGGCATCTGCAGGAACTTGATGAACTCGCGCGAGGCCTTGGAGTCCTTGGTGATCATCACCAGCGTTCCGGCCACTTCCAGCGGCGTGCCCAGCTCCGGCTTGGAGGCGTAGGGCGGATAGGGGAAGAAGTCCGCATCCTGACCGAGCTTCACGTTCTCCGGGAAGAAGGAGGGGATGAACGACGCCTGATGGTGCATGTAGCATTTGGGCGGCACGGTGAAGAGGCCCTTCGGGCTGTCTCGGAAGTCGGTCGCCGCGACCGCCTTGGCGCCGCCGTCCACCATCTTGTCGTCGGTGGCGATCTTGCCGAAGATGTCGATGGCGTTGACCACGGCCGGGTCGGTGAACGGAATCTCGTTCTTCGTCCACTTGTCGTAGACTTCCGGTGGCTGCGTGCGCAGCATGATGTCCTCGACCCAGTCGGTCGCCGGCCAGCCGGTGGCGCCGCCCGAACCCAGCCCGATGCACCAGGGCTTGCCGCCGTCGGCGACGATCTTCTTCTCGAGGTCGGCCAGCTCTTCCTGGGTCTTCGGCACCTTGTAGCCGGCCTCCTCGAAATTGTCCGGCGAGTACCAGACCAGACCCTTCACGTCGATCTTGTAGGGGAAGGCGTAGAAGCCGGGCTTGCCGTCCTTGCCCGTATAGGTGCCGAGCTTGGCCCAGGAATCGCCGGCGGCGTAGTTTTCCTTGATCCAGGCGGCGACGTCGTCGCCCAGCGGGGTCAGCACGCCCTTGGAAGCAAGGTCCTGGATCAGGCCGGGCTGCGGCAGGACGGCGATGTTGGGCGGGCTGCCGGCCTGGGTGTCGATGACGATCTGCTGCTCATAATTCTCGGACGAGGAATATTTCACCTCCGCGCCGGTCGCTTCCTGGAAATAGTCGAGCACCGAACGCACAAGCGTTTCGTCCTCGCCGCGCCACGGCCCGAAGATCGTCAGTGTTTCGCCCTTGAGGTCGACCTTCTTGAGGTCGTCGTAATTCGCCCAGTGAAATTTTGAATCTTCGCCCGGCTTGAACTTCAGTTCGGCATGTGCCGGCAGGCCAAGGGTGAGCGCAGCGAACGCCGCACCCAAGAGAAGCATTTTCTTCATCGCAGTCCTCCCAGTGTTGAGACAGTTCGGACGAAACCTCCATTTCGTCCGCCGACGCCCACGGAACTGTGACTCAGCGAGAAGGCAACCGCAACCTTTCGAAGAGTGCTCCAAAGCGCTTTGGCTAACTCGATCTCGCCATTGATTCACCTTGAAGTCAAGAGGCTCATGTTGCTAATCGATTTAAAAAGCGCCGAATGCCCTAAGAAAGTGCAGTGCAGCAAGCATTTTTGGCGCTGCAGCAGCAATTTTGGCTTCAAACACGGTCGATGCAGCTCTAAGGTCATGTCGTCTGGCGATTGCGCCAGTCATCATCGGATCGATTAAAATTGAAAGCGCTTTGAGGCTGGAGGCCTCCGATGAACCTCAAGCAACTGTCGCATATGCTGTCGCTTTCGCAGACCACGGTCAGCCGGGCGCTGAACGGCTACCCCGAGGTTAGTGAAGAAACCCGGCGGCGGGTGATGGACGCCGCCAAGCGCCACGGCTACCGGCCGAACCCATCCGCACGCCGCCTCGCCACCGGCAAGTCGGGCATGATCGGCTATGTGCTCCCGACGGGTGCATCCGTCGATATCGATCCGCATTTTGTCGAATTCCTCTCCGGCCTCGGCGATTACGCCCGCTCGCACGAGCTTGATCTCGTGCTGTCGCCCGCCGATGCCGACGATGAGGAGACCACCTACCGTCGCATCGTCGCCAACCGGCAGGTGGATGCCGTCTACCTCTCCGCGCCGAGGCCGGCGGACAAGCGGCTGGCGCTGGTCAATACGCTGGGCATACCCTTCATCGTGCATGGCCGCAGCGAAGGCTTCGATTTCGATTATCCCTATCTCGACATTGACAATGAGGGCGCCTTCCACGAGGCGGGGCGGCTGCTCGTCCAACTCGGCCACAAGCGCCTGGCGCTGATCAACGGCAATGACCGCGAGACCTTCGCCATCCACCGCGAGCGCGGCATGCGCCGGGCGCTTGCCGCGAGCGGGCTGATGCTTGGCGAGCGCCATGTCTGCTCACTGACTATGACCGAGGAAAACGGCTATCGAGCCGCGCGCCGCCTGCTCGAGGACAGCGACCCGCCGACGGCGATCGCCTGCTCCAGCCTGATCATGGCGCTGGGCGTGGTGCGCGCCGTGCGCGATCTTGGCCTCACCATCCCCGGCGACCTGTCGCTGGTCGCCCATGACGACGTCTTCCCCTGGCTGCGGCCGGAGAATTTCCCGGTGCCGCTGTCGACCACGCGCTCCTCGATCCGCCTTGCCGGCGCCCGCGTCGCCGAGCGCCTTGCGGCGCGGATTTCCGGGCTGGAGGAGGTAGCGCGCGGCGAGGTCTGGCCGGTCGATCTGGTGGTGCGGGGATCGGTGGCAGGGGCCCCGGTCTAGGGTCAGATTCACCAGCCGAACCGTGGCGCGCTCAGCTGAAAAGACGAGCGCGCGATGGATCGATCGCAGACTAAGCCAATTTCCACCTGCCAGGCCCCACCTTATTGCAAGACGTTCAAATTTGAGCTTCCGCTCTCATGCTTTGTCGAGAGTATCTCCTGTAGTCTCTAGCCCTTCTGCGCCAAAAGTTGGCCGTTCAAAGCGCCACCGGCAACGATGACGACGAATAGGAGAACCCAATGACCCGCACTCACGTTGAACGTCTTGAAGAGTTCAGGGAAATCCTGGTCGCGACTCGACGCGAAGGCGTCCGAAATGTGCACCACACTCGCGACGCGATGCGGGCAAGTGGCTTTCAGATCGGAGATAGCGATGGCTCCAGCTACGGCGCGCAACTGAAGGCGCTTCAAGAGCAAATTGAGGCGGTCGATCGCGCCATCGAAGACGAGAAGCGGTTGGCCTTGGTTCTCGAGGGTGCGGTTCAATCCCGCCGGCCGACCAAGCCGAGGATCGTGAAGGGTGCATAGAGCCAACTACGGCCGCTGGTGAAGCTGGGCTTCCAACGGTAGCAAGGGCGCCGATATAGGGGGCAGGATCCAACGGCTTCACCTGCCGCCTCCTTCATGGGCTGTACTCCCGTGGGACAACGGTTTGCCTGCGTCTGCTCCTGATTTTGGAAGGTGGCAACGGGTAAGTCAGAGTCGTCAGCCAATCCTTCAGGTGCGCCTTTTGCACGCATTCCCGTTTACCGAAGCGGATCCGATCCAACATCCAGGCCCGCCGCCGAAGACGTCGGAGGTGGTGATCGTCGGTGGCGGTGTCATCGGCGTAACGACGGCCCTGTTCCTCGCCTCCCGAAACATCCCGGTGACGCTGCTGGAAAAAGGCCGCGTCGCCGCCGAGCAGTCCTCGCGAAACTGGGGCTGGATCAGAAAGCAGGGACGGGACGCGGATGAACTGCCGATCGTCATCGAGGCCATCCGCCTGTGGCGGCAGCTGGCTGAGGAAAGCGGCGAAGACATCGGGCTGAAGCAAACGGGCGTGACCTATCTGGCCAACGCCGAAAAGGACATGGCCGGCTTCGAGGCGTTCATGAAGATCGCCGCGAGCCATGACTTGGACACGCGTCTCCTAAATGCGGACGAGACCGCGAAACTCATCACCGGCACGTCGCGCAGGTTCAAGGGCGCGATGACGACGCCCTCCGACATGCGCGCGGAACCCTGGTTGGCAGTGCCTGCGCTGGCCAGGCTCGCCGTGCGAAAAGGCGCCAGGATCGTGGAGAACTGCGCGGCGCGAACCCTCGACATCGCGGCCGGTAGGATCAAGGGCGTGTGGACCGAGGCGGGATATATCGACGCCTCCACCGTGCTGGTCGCGGGCGGCGCCTGGTCCTCCCTGTTCCTGGCGCGGCACGGCGTGTCCATCCCCCAGCTCAGCGTCCGCGTCACCGTGGCCGCGACGGAGCCTCTGCCTGAGATCTATGCGGGCGCGGCCGCCGACAATCACATCGCCTTCAGGCGCAGGCAGGATGGCGGATACACGCTCGCCGGAGGCGGCAGCCACTTGCTCTACCTGGGGCCCGACGCATTCCGGCACGCCACCAAATACATTCCCGCCCTCAGGAACGATCCGCTCGGAGCGCGTTATTTTCCGTACGCTCCGTCAGGCTACCCGGATGGCTGGTCGACGCCGCGCGATTGGGCGCCGGATTCAGAGACTCCTTTCGAGAGAATGCGGGTTCTCGACCCAGCCCCCGAACCGGCCCGGCTGCGTGCGATCGAACGCAATTTCAAACAGCTGTTTCCCCAGTTCGAGAAAGCCTGCTTGAAGGTCGGCTGGGGCGGCATGATCGACGCCATGCCCGACGTCGTCCCCGTCGTGGATCGGGTCCAGGCGATCGCCGGTCTTTTGGTCGCGACGGGAATGAGCGGCCACGGCTTCGGCATCGGGCCCGGCATGGGCCGCGTCGTCTCCGACATGATCCAGGGAAACGACACCGGCCACGATCTCAGCCGCTTCCGGCTGCCGCGCTTCTACGATGGAAGCCCGGTACGGTTGGGTCCAGCCCTTTGAATCGGTCGCGCGAAATCCAGCCTGGAGTTCTCTTTAACTCCCGCCGCATTGCGCCACGCGTGAACGATCCGACGCATCTTCCGAATCCATGTAGAACTTCATGAATCCATCGATGACGCCGAGCGCTTCGGCCTCATTCGAGCAACTGTAGGCTGCTTCAAGGGATTTGTTGGCCTTCCGCAAACACATTTCCAGCTGACTGCCTTGCGGTTGCTGTACCTCTGACGACGAGAGGCGTTCCCGAAGCCTCGCATCATTCTCAGGTAAGCCATGGCCATAGGCCTTAAATTGCAACATCAAAGAACTACGTCGGTTCTGGTCGGCGTTGTCCACCCTCGCGGGGGGCCGTAGAACCCCCTTGTCCATGTAGGCTCCAAGCAGTGCCGTTGCCTCAGGTTCGCCTACTCGTACACTCGGCCAAATGATATCCCAGGCCTTCCCGCATTGGTGCTGAGATAGAAAGCTTTCAATCGTCGCCCTATTAAACTCGTCCGCGCTATGCCGCCTGTTTATGCCCAGCACATGCGCATTGAAAAAAGCGCCGCAGCCCATCAATGGAAGCAAAAGAACAAGGATCAAAACGCCCGCGCGGCGAAAGCCGCACAATGACCTCCTGGGGCAACCAACAAGCCGTGTGCCGCCGTCACCCTTGAGCATTGAAGTCCAGTGCCAGTCGTCCCCACTCAACCCGGTGACGGCTTTTGATCAAGCGCCTCATTCCCTCGCCGCTCCCGCCGCCTTCGTGTCGATCAGCCCATAGCCGAAATCATTGTCCCGACCCTTGGGCCCGAGATCCTTGGCCGTTGCCGCCAGCGCTTTCTCGATGTCGTCGGCCGAGCGGTCGGGCGCGGCGTGGATCAGGTTGGCGATGGCGCCGCTGACGATCGCGGCGGCGAAGGATGTGCCGGTCACCACGTCCGAGCCGGCGTCGCTCGGCGCCACCATCTCGACGCCCGGCGCCGAGATGAAGACATAGGCGCCGCGATTGGCCTGCGGCATCAGTCCGTCTTTGGCGTCGGTGGCCGTCACCGCGATCACGCCGTCGAAGGCGGCCGGGTAGCCGTAGGGCGCCTTCGGGCCGTTGTTGCCGGCGGCTGCCACCAGCACCATGCCCAGCGCGCGGGCATTGCGGCAGGCGGTGCCGAGCAGGTCGTTCTTCGGACCGACGAAGCTCATATTGATGATGCGCACATTCTGGTCGGCCGCCCAGTCGAGCGCCGACAGGATGACGTCCATGGTCGACTTGCCGCCTTCGAAGGCCCGCGCGTGATAGATTTTCGCGCCCGGCGCCATGCCTTCCAGCGGCCCGACGCCGGCGATCAGCCCGTCGACAGAGGTGCCGTGGTCGCGCTTCTCGATCGGCACGTTGGGCATGGCGTCATATTGTTCGGCGATGACGCCCTTCAGCGCGGGATTGGTATCGTCGATGCCGGTGTCGATGACGGCGACGCGCACATTCTCGCCGCTCGCCTGTTTTGAATCGAGCGCGATCCGGTCGAAGGCATAGTTCACGATGCCGGCCGCCTGCTGCAGCGAATAGATATGGTTCGGCTCGCGCCGCTTCGTGCGGCCATCGGCGGCGAGTTGCGCCAGCACCACGCCGACAGGCCGCCCGTCGGTGATGCCGAAACGCACCAGCGTCGAGCCAAGCAGCCGCGACTGGCGCTGGGAGCGCACCTGGAGGCCGAAGGAATTGGCGATCTGCTGCACCACGCCGGCATCGCCGTCGACCGTCACCAGCACTTCGTCGGGCACGAATTCGCCGGTAATGGCGCGCGGCGGCTCGGCCAGGTTGAGCCCTTGCGGCACCGTGACCGGCCCGCTCGGCGTCGGTGCGGGCGGTGGCGTGTTGGCGGAACCGTTCGAGGACGATGTTCCACCGGATGGCGCGGGCACTTGCGGGGCTGCACTCGCCGGCGGATTCGGGAACAGATCGACGATCAGCGCCGGCAGGAACACCGCGCCGCCCGCAGTGCCTGGCGTTCCTTCGCCATTCTTGGCACCGCCGTCCTTATCGCAGTCGCTGCCTGCCGTTGTCGTGCGGTTCAAGCAGTCCACCTGCTTCTGCGTCAGATTGGGATCATTGGTCTGCGCAAGCGCAGGCGCGGCGACAAACGTCGCCACGAGAAGCGCCGCATGCAGAATGACCGCCTTAGCCGCCATCGACCGGTTTCCTTCCCTGGATCACAGTATCCGCGAAAGGCTGGGCGGCAACAAGGCCGACGAGCCTGTCGTAATCGGCCGCCGTGCTGACCGGGATCGCCAGATGGAACACGCCGTCGGCGGTCGGGCCGCCGGCGATCTTCAGTCCGTTCTGGCCGAGGAAGGCGGCGATATCGGCCATCTTGGCATCCGGCTTGAACTTGACCAGCGCGAAAGGCAGCTTCGCCAGATCGTCCTGAGCGCCGGCCACCTCGAAGTCGTTGCCCTTGCCGCCCGGCCGTTCGAAGGACTGCACGATGACCAGCGCCAACAGTGCCGCGGCAGCTGCCCAGGCGACGCCGGCGGGCATCGCCGTGACGCGGCCGAAGACCTTGGCGAGCCAGGATTGGCCGGCGGGTGCGCGCACCGGGCCCGCCTCGGCGTCGAGCGCCCTGGCGAAGCGGGAGAGCGCATCGGCTGGCGGGCGGATCGCCTCGTTGGCGGCGGCGGTGCCGGAGAACTCGGCCTCCGCTTCGCCAAGCGCTGCCATCGCCGCCGGATCGGTCGCCAGCCATTCCTCGACGGCCTCCAGCTCGGCGCCTTCCAGCGAGCCGTTCAGGTAGAAAGGCAGCAGCGTTTCCATCTCGTCGCGGCGCGACATCTTTTCAGCGGCGCTCATGGCCACCCCCTGTCGTAACCGGCGGCCTTGAGGGCTTCGCCGAGTTTCTTGCGGGCGTAGAACATCCTGGTTTTCACGGTCGCGACCGGGATGTTGAGCACTTCGCCGATCTCGGTCACCGACTGGCCATGGTAATAGGCAAGGTCGATCACCGTGCGATGTTCTTCCGGCAAGGCATCGACGAAGCGGCGCAAGGCTGCCGCCTTGTCTTCCTTCATGGTGACGACTTCCGGCGTGTCGGCACTGTCGGGAACCTGCGCCGCGTCATCGTCGTCGATCCAGTCTTCCTTCTTCTTGCGCAGCATGGACAACGCCTTGAAGCGGGCGATGCCGAGCAGCCAGGTGGAAACCTCAGAGCGGCCCTCGAACCCGGGCGCCTGCTTCCACAGCTCCAGAAAAACCTCGTTTGCGATATCGTCGGCCATCATTTCCGATCCCGTCTGGCGCGCCACGAAGCGGTAGATCCGCGCGTGGTGACGCATGAACAGGAGCCGAACGGCGGCCCGGTCGCCCTTCGCGACCCGGTCTACAAGCGCGCGATCGGTTTCCGTCGCCGCGTTCATGGCCGGTCGAGCCGCCTGGCTCCTCGAAGCTCTGTCGCTGATCGGTCCAAAAAGGTTCACCCTCCGCCAAGGATTTTCGGAGGCTAACTGAAGAACGGGAGCGTTGCCAGTAGGCAGGGCGCCCCCTTCTCCCCTTGTGGGAGAAGGTGACCGCGAAGCGGCCGGATGAGGGGTGTTCCAGGGAAAGCCAGCCTCTCACTCCGCTGGAACACCCTCATCCGTCTCGGCGCTGCGCGCCGATCCACCTTCTCCCACAAGGGGAGAGGGAGAGGCCGCGCTTACCCCAAAAACACCTTCGCCTTCATCGTCTCGGGTATTTCCACCCCAAGCCGGCTCAGCACTGTCGGCGCGAGCTGCAGCTGGTCGAGCAGCGTGTCGGCCTCGGGGCCTTTCGCGGGCCCGAAATAATAGAGCGCGACATCCTGCATCTCGTCGTCATGGCCGCCGTGGTGGCCGCGATCCGTCTGGCCGTGGTCGGCCGTCACGATCACTTCATAGCCGGCTTCGCGCCATTTCGGCAGGAACGCCGCCAACATGCCGTCCATCGCGTAGCAGGCATGGTCCATCTCGATGCAGTCATGACCGAAGCGATGCCCCATCGAATCCAGCGTGCAGGTGTGCAGGATGCCGTAGTCGATGCCGTGGCGCTTCACCAGCATGGTCAGCGTCGCGAACAGGTCGACGTCACTCGGCGTCATCTGGTTCTTGAGATTGTAGCCGGTCATGGTGTGGAAGCGGCCATGCGTGATCGGGCCGCTTGGATCGTTGAACTCCATGTCCTCGACAAGGTCGAATGGATACGAGCGAAAGAATTCCGACCAATAGGAATGGGTCACCGCGCCCGTCTTGCCGCCGGCCTTGCTGACCTCCGAGAAGATATCCGGCTGCGTGACGCGAAAGCGGTTCTCGTTGGAAAGAATGCCATGCACCTGCGGCGTCACCCCGGTGTGGATCGAGGCGTAGCAGCAGGCCGAGGTCGACGGCAGCACCGAACGCATCTTCCACACCTGCGCCTCGCCCGACTGCGCCCAGCCCTCCAGATTGCCCATCAGCCGGCGCCAGTTCCGGTAGGGCACGCCGTCGAGGATGATGAGCAGCAGTTTGGATTTGAGCGCCACGGGGCGGGCTCCATGCGATTTTGCGGTAGGGATCTTTATCGAGGCCTGGCCGGTCAGGCCAAGCCTCAGAAGCGCAGAATAGGACGCCAGCTCAACCCATGTCGTCCAGCGTGACGCGCTTTAATTCCCGGCGCTCTCCATGCGCCGGCCCTTGATCGCCTTCTCCAGCCAGCCGATTTCCATCTCCGGCACGGAGGAGAGCAGCAGGTCCGTATAGGCGTCGAAAGGCGGCGTCAGCACCTTGCTCTTGGGGCCGTAACGCACCACCTCGCCGCGATACATCACAGCGATCGAATCGGCGATCGACTTCACCGTCGCCAGGTCATGGGTGATGAAGAGATATGCGACCTTCTCCACCTGCTGCAGATTGAGCAGGAGCTTGAGAATGCCGTTGGCGACCAGCGGGTCGAGCGCTGAGGTCACCTCGTCGCAGATGATCAGCTTCGGCTTGGCGGCGAGCGAGCGGGCGATGCAGACGCGCTGCTTCTGGCCGCCGGACAGCTCGGCCGGATAGCGGTCGACGAAACCCTTGCCCATCTCGATCTCGTCGAGCAGTTCGGCGACGCGCTTGTCGCGCTCGCGCCCCTTCATGCCGAAATAGAATTCCAGCGGCCGGCCGATGATGGTGCCCACCGTCTGGCGCGGGTTCATCGCCACGTCGGCCATCTGGTAGATCATCTGCAGCTGGCGCAGATCCTCCTTCGGGCGGTCGGCCAGCCTGTTGGCGAGCGGCCTGCCGTCGAAGGTGACGGTGCCCTCCTCGGGCGGCAGAAGGCCGGTGATGGCGCGCGCCAGCGTCGACTTGCCGGAACCGCTCTCGCCGACGACGGCCAGCGTCTGGCCGGGAAAAATGTCGACCGAGACGTTCTTCAGAACCTTCACATGGCCGCCGGCATAGGCGGCGGTCACATTCTTCACCGACAGGAACGGTGTCGTGCCCGGCTGCTGTTCCTGGTGCTCGATCTCATGCACCGAAACCAGCGCGTTGGTGTATTCCTGGCGCGGCTCCTTGATGATCTGGCGCGTGCCGCCCCATTCGACCAGCCGGCCGTGGCGCAGCACCATGATCTCGTCCGACACCTGGGCGACGACGGCAAGGTCATGCGTGATGTAGAGGGCTGCCACATGCGTGTCGCGGATGGCGTCCTTGATCGCCGCAAGCACGTCGATCTGCGTCGTCACGTCGAGCGCCGTGGTCGGCTCGTCGAAGACGATGAGGTCCGGCTCCGAGCAGAGCGCCATCGCCGTCATCACGCGCTGCAGCTGGCCGCCGGAGACCTGGTGCGGGTAGCGCTCGCCGATCGTTTCGGGATTGGGCAGGCTGAGCTTCTTGAACAGCGCGACGGCTCGCTTCTCGGCCTCGGCGCGCGTCGCGGTGCCGTGCAGCATGGCCGCCTCGACCACCTGGTCGATCAGCTTGTGCGCCGGGTTGAAGGCGGCTGCCGCCGATTGCGCGACATAGCACACCTCGCGCCCGCGCAGCGCCCGCACGCCCTTGGCGCCGGCTTTCAGGATGTCGCGGCCGTTGAGGATCACCTTGCCGCCGGTGATGCGCACGCCGCCGCGGCCATAGGCCATGGACGACAGGCCGATGGTCGATTTGCCGGCGCCGGATTCGCCTATCAGGCCGAGTACCTTGCCCTTTTCGAGCGTCAGCGAAACGTCGTGGACCAGCGTGATCGTCTTCGGCGCTTCGCCCGGCGGATAGACGGTCGCCTCGATGCGCAGGTTGCGGATATCGAGGAGCTTGCCTGAATTTGCCTTGGTGTCGGCCATCAGCCGCGCCCTCCCTTCAGGCTCGTCGTGCGGTTGAGCACCCAGTCGGCGACGAGGTTGACCGAGATTGCCAGCACAGCGATCGCCGCCGCCGGGATCAGCGCCGCCGGAATGCCGAACACGATGCCGTCCTTGTTTTCCTTGACCATCCCGCCCCAGTCCGAATCCGGCGGCTGCACGCCGAGGCCGAGGAAGGACAGCGCCGACAGGAAGAGCACCGCGAAGATGAAGCGCACGCCGAGCTCCGCCACCAGCGGCGACAGCGCGTTGGGCAGGATCTCGCGGAAGATGATCCACGCCTTGCCTTCGCCGCGCAGCTTCGCCGCCTCGACGAAATCCATGACGTTGATGTCGACGGCGACCGCGCGCGACAGGCGGTAGACGCGGGTGGAATCGAGGATGCCCATGACCAGGATCAGCGTCAGCGCATTCGTCGGCAGCACCGAGAGCACGACGAGGCCGAAGATCAGCGTCGGGATCGACATCAGAAGGTCGACGAAGCGCGACATCAGCGTGTCGAACCAGCCGCCGAACACCGCGGCCGAGAAACCGAGGATCGAGCCCAGCGAGAAGGACAGCGCCGTCGCCGCCACCGCGATCTCCATGGTGATGCGCGCGCCGTAGATCATGCGCGAGATAAGATCGCGGCCGAGATTGTCGGTGCCTAGCCAATGCGCCGCCGACATCGGCTCCCACACGTCGCCGACGATCTCGCCATTGCCGTGCGGCGCGACCCAGGGCGCGAAGATGGCGCAGAAGGCGAAAGCGCCGGTCAGGATCAGCCCGACCCAGGCGGTGAACGGAATTTGTCGTAGCGTCATTCGCTTCAGTTCCCCCTCAGGTCGTCCCGCATCCGACTCGTCATTTCGGATGCCCCCGTCATTTCGGATGCCTAAGCCGTGGATTGGCCAGGATGGCGGCGATGTCCGCGACGATGTTGAGCGTGATGTAGACCGCGGCGAAGATCAGGCCGACCGCCTGCACCACCGGCACGTCGCGCTTGGCGACATGGTCGACCAGATATTGCCCCATGCCCGGATAGACGAAGATCACCTCGACCACCACGACACCGACGATCAGATAGGCGAGGTTGAGCATGACGACGTTGACGACCGGCGCGATCGCGTTCGGGAAAGCATGCTTGCGGATGATGTCAAAGGGTTTCAGCCCCTTGAGCTCGGCCGTCTCGATATAGGCCGACTGCATGACATTGAGGATCGCCGCGCGCGTCATGCGCATCATGTGGGCGAGCACGACCAGGGTGAGCGCCGTGGCCGGCAGGACAACGGCCTGCAGCCTTTCGAGGAATGGCGTGGAATCATCCACGGTCGAGATGCTCGGGAAGATCTGCCAGTGCACGGCAAACACGAAGATCAGCACATAGCCGATGAAGAATTCCGGGAACGATGTCGAGGCCAGCGCCAGGCCGGAGATCAGCTTGTCGACGAAGCCGTTGCGATAGCGCACGGCAATGAGACCGAGGATGATAGCCAGCGGCACCGCGACGATTGCCGCGCAGGCGGCCAGGAACAGCGTGTTCGTCAGCCGCGTGCTGATCGAGCTTGCAATGTCCAGCCCGCTCGACTGCGCCGTGCCGAAGTTGCCGTGCAGGATGCCCCACAGCCAGTGCACGTAGCGTAGCCAGGCCGGGTCATTGAGCCCGAGCTGTTCGCGCAGGTTCGCCAGCGCTTCCGGCGTCGCCGACTGGCCGAGGATCGCCTGGGCGACGTCGCCCGGCAGGATCTGCGTGCCGGCGAAGATCAGCACCGAAACGGCGAACAGAAGAACAATGCCCAGCAAGATACGCTGAGCGACCAGTCTCAGGATCGGAGACGACATCGGCTACCTGCAATGGTGAAGAAGGGACGGTGCCCGCCTTTCAGGCAGGCCATGAATGCCAGGAAGGGCCGGCTGGCGCCGGCCCCTCCTTATCCTTCGTCACGCCTGCAGCCAGCACTGGATCAGGGCGTGGCCGTTGCTCAGTTCCTGCGCCGGGTTGTCGACCCAGCCTTCGACGCCCTTGCCGGTCGCGTCGACGAACTGGTTGAAGAACGGCACGATCAGGCCGCCTTCGTCGCGCATGATCTCGCCCATGTCGCGGTAGATCTTCTTGCGCTTGGCTTCGTCGAGCTCGCCGCGCGCCGCGAGCACCATCTTGTCGAAATCGGGGCGCTTGAAGCGGGTGTCGTTCCAGTCGGCGGTCGAGAGATACGCCGTCGAGTACATCTGGTCCTGCGTCGGTCGCCCGCCCCAGTAGGAGAGCGAGAAGGGCTGCTTGTTCCAGACCTCGGTCCAATAGCCGTCGCCCGGTTCGCGTTTGATCTCGATCTTGATGCCGGCCTTGGCGCAGCTCTGCTGATAGAGCTGCGCGGCGTCCACCGCGCCGGGGAAGGCGACGTCGGAGGTGCGGAGCAGGATCGAGCCGCTATGGCCGGACTTCTTGTACGCCGCGGCCGCCTTTTCCGGATCGAACTTGCGCTGCTCGAAATCGTCCGAGAACAACGGGTAGGCCTTGTTGACCGGCATGTCGTTGCCGACCGAGCCGTAGCCGCGCAGGATCTTGCTCAGCATCTCCTCGCGGTCCATGGCGAGCTTCAACGCCATGCGGAGGTCGTTGTTATCGAAGGGCGCGGTGTCGCAGAACATGTTGAAGGGATAGAAGCCGCGGCCCGAGGCGGCGCGAATGGTGACGCCGGGCAGCCGCTTGACCAGATCGACGATCTTCGGCTCGACGCGGTTGATCATGTTGACCTGGCCGCCCTGGAGCGCGGCAGTGCGCGCCGTCGCATCGTTGATGATGATGATCTCGACCTGGTCGGCATGGCCATATTTGTCGGGCTGCCAGTAATTGGCGAAACGCTCGCCGCCATACTTCACGCCAGGCTTGTTGACTGCCACCTTGTACGGTCCGGTGCCGATGCCGGCATCGGGCTTGTCCACGCCGCCGTTCGGCTGGATGATCAGGTGGTAGTCGGCCATCAGATACGGCAGGTCCGCGTTCGGATCCTTCAGCGTGACCACCACATTGCCGCCATCGGCTTTGATGGTGTCGATGCCCTTAAGCACGCCGAGCGCGCCAGACTTCGACTTCTCGTCGCTGTGGCGCTTCAGCGTCGCCACCACGTCGTCCGGTGTCACTTCCTTGCCGTTGTGGAACTGGACGCCCTTGCGGATCTTCATTGTCCAGGTCTTGGCGTCGTCCGACGCGCCGATCTCCTCGGCGATGAGATATTCGACGCCGCCGCCCGGCGCGAGTTCGACCAAGGTCTCGCCCCAGACTTTGCCGAAGGCAAACGGAACCTGGCTGGCGTCGAGCGCCGGGTCGAGGCTGTCGGTGGATGCACCGCCAACCATGCCGGCCTTCAGCGTGCCGCCCTTGACAGGGCCGGCAGCGCGCACGGCGCTGGAGAGCAGCGAGTTGGCGAAAGTGGCGGTGACGCCGAGCGCGGCGGCGCGACCGAGAAAGTCGCGACGGCTGAGTTTTCCGGCAGCGACTCGCCGGCTGAGATAGTCAAGTTCGTTGGACATTATGGTTCCTCACTCTGGGTATGCGACCTTATGGTCGTTTCTTGCTATTGGAGGAGATAATGACCGTAAGGGAAAGCGGCAGGCAAGACCGAATGCGACATGCGGTGGCGTAAATCGCACGTCGCATTTGGACCAATCTTGCCTCGGCTCAAACCAGGGAGCGGGGAATCGTCTGCTCGAAATCGCGTTCGAAAACCAGCTTTTCGCCCTCATAGGCTTCGATTCTGGCGCTGACGATGAAGTTCTGGGCGTCCGATCGCATCGCGGCGAAGGTTTCGGTCCGCACCGACCATTCATTGCGCGACAATGTCTGCGTCCAATGCGTGGCTCCTGTGGCCGACAGCGGATCGTCGGGATGGATCGCCCATGTCTCGCGCACGATACTGCCATTGACCAGCCGGTGGTCGAGATCGCGCACCTCGCCGAAATCGTCGGTTATGGAAAGCGTGACCAGGCCGGTCTTCTCGTCGCGGTCGACATGGCGCTCTGACCTCGCCGGCCGGATGGTCTCGGCCGCCCAGGGCGTCGCGCCTTCCGGCTCGGGAAACGAAACCTCATCACCTTTCGCCAGCGGACGCAGCGGCAGCTTCAGCGTCGCCTGCGCCAGATCGAGCCGCACTGGCTCCGGCGAGGGCCAGATCATCGGCCAGTAGGCGGTCGAAACGGCAACGCGCAATTTGTGGCCGGCCGGCACCCGGTAGGAGCATTGGTCGAGCACGACGCGCGCCGAAACGGTCTCGCCGGGGACCAGCGCTTGCGGGAACTCATGCGAGTCGCGGTGGGTCAGATTGAGCACGCCATAGGAGATCAGCTCCGCGGCGCCGTCGGGATGCACGTCGCAGAGACGCACCGCGATGTTGGCCTGCGGCCGATCGGAGGCAACCTGGACCGCGAGTTCCGGCGCCCCGACAATGTCGATCGCCTCGGTGAGTTCCGGCTGGTCGAAAAAAACCGACAGCGCGTCGTCGGATCGCTGGTCGCCCGGCAATTCCGGCCCGAAGGTGAAGGGAAAATATTCGCCGCCGGCAAGTCCGCAGGTCTGCGGCGAGGCGACGATCGAGGGTTTGGCGCTTGCGGCAATGAGCTCGATCGCCTCGATTTTGATGTTCGAGGACGGCCATTCCTGCTCCGCCACCCAGCGCCCTGGCCGCTCCGGATGCCAGCGCGCCGGCCGCACGCTGTCCATGACATAGGCTCTGTAGGCCGGATCGGCCTCGACGCCGGTCTCGGCGCCCTTCAGCCAGTGGTCCCACCAGCGCAGCGCTTCCTGCAGGAAGCCGATGGCCGGCTGAGGCCCGGCGTAATGCGGGTATTTGTGGATCCAGGGGCCGACGATGCCCTTCACCGGCGCCTGGATGTTGGTGACGAGATGCGAGATCGTGTTGCGATAGCCGTCATGCCAGCCGCCGATCGACAGCACGGCGGCTTTGACCGCTGAAAAATCCTCGCAGATCGAGCCGCGCTTCCAATAGGCGTCGCGGTGCTGATGGCTGAGCCACAGCGGGGCGAGGAATGGCTGGTTCTCCAGCCGGCTGAGCCACAGGTCGCGCCAGCGGTTGCCGCCGGCAATCAGTGGGTCCGGCGGCCGCGACGAATAGGAGAGCATCGTCGAGGCCCAGCCGAAATTTTCGAGCAGCAGGCAGCCGCCCTTGTAATGGATGTCGTCGGCATAGCGGTCGACGGTCGAGCACAGGCTGATCACCGCCTTCAGCGCCGGCGGCTGTTTCGCCGCCACCTGCAGGCAGTTGAAGCCGCCCCAGGAAATGCCCATCATGCCGACATTGCCGTTGCACCAGGGCTGCGCCACTGCCCAGGCGATGACGTCGCAGGCGTCCTGCAATTCCTGTTCGGAATATTCGTCGTCCATCAGCCCTTCGGAATCGCCATTGCCGCGCATGTCGACGCGGATCGAGGCGTAGCCGTGCCCGGCGAAGTAGGGATGGGTCAGCTGATCGCGAAAAATGGTGCCGTCGCGCTTGCGGTAAGGCAGATGCTCGAGGATCGCCGGCACCGGATTGTGGGCGGCATCCTCCGGCATCCAGATGCGCGCAGACAGCCGGCAGCCATCCGGCATGACGATGCCCATATCGGGAAATTCGACGACTTTGCGGGGGAATTCGGTGACGGTTTTCATGGAGGGCACATGATGAAGCCCGCGCCGCTGCGTCGTGGGCCAGCCGGCGAAATCGGCTGGTCAATCCGCGTCAGTTCAACGGAATGTCGTTCTCCGCCTTGCTTGCCTGGTAAGCGTTCGAGAGCTCGTCATAGCGCACGGAGATTTGCCCGATCCTTGCTTCCAGCCGCTTGCGCTCGGCCTCGGGTAGCTCACGCACCAGTCGGCGGATCGAAAAACTCTTCCAGTAGGCGTTCTCGGCATTGTAGCCGCCGGGGTCGAGGGTGAATACCTCTTTCAGGATTTTCAGGTCGTGCGGGATGGCAAAACTGTCGCGCGAATCCTCGTGGCTGAAGAGATAGTAGAAATTGTCGAAGCCGGTCCAGGTGATCGCCGACAGGCAGAGCGAGCAGGGCTCGTGCGTGGCGATGAACAGCGCGTCCTTGGTGTCGACGCGCTCGGCTTTCGGCATTTCGTAAAAACGCTTCAGGCAGTGCACCTCGCCATGCCAAAGCGGGTTTTCCATCTCATTGTTGGTTTCCGCCAGCACCAGCGAGCGGTCGTCCTTCCTGAGGATCGCGGCGCCGAACAGCTTGTTGCCATGGGCAACGCCTTCAGCGGTCTTCGGCACGATGTCGTGCTCGATCACGTCGAGCAGGCGGTCGATCAGCGAAACGTCGGTCATGGGAAGGCTTTCAGGGAAGGTGGATCTCGTATGGATGCGAGAAATAAAATTCTTCGAGATTGGAGCCGTCGCCGCCCCGGTCGACGATCAGGAAATCCTGTTCCTCGCTGATCGGCGTCAGCACGCCGTGCCACAGGTTGCGGCGGTAGTTGATGCCTTGTCCGGGGCCGGCGACGAAGGCGTGCGGTACGCCGGGGCCGTGCTTTGTGTCATCGCACACGATGACCAGGAACGGACGCGGCGACAGCGGGATGAAAGCCTGGCTGCCGAGCGGATGGCGTTCGACCATGGTGAGCTTCAACGGCATCTCGTAGGGCGTGCCGCGCACCATCGAGATCAGCACGCGCGCGTTGGGTCCGGTGGCTTCCGCGGTGGCCAGGTCGTGATAGCGCATCGCCTTGCCGCCATTGATCGGGTAGCGGTTGTCGCCGCCCATGTCGATGACGTCGCCGAACGGCGCGAAGTCTTCACGCGTCAGCGGCCGGGCGACGATACGGGTCACCGCGCCAGACCCCCAAATGCGCCGCCAAGCCTCGCGTGACGATTGACGTCCTTGTAGAGCAAATAGCGGAAATTGCCCGGGCCGCCGGCATAGCAGGCCTGCGGGCAGAAGGCGCGCAGCCACATGAAATCGCCGGCCTCGACCTCGACCCAGTCCTGGTTCAGCCGGTAGACGGCCTTGCCTTCCAGCACATAGAGCCCGTGCTCCATGACATGGGTCTCGGCGAAGGGAATGACCGCGCCGGGCTTCAGCGTGACGATGGTGACATGCATGTCGTGGCGCATGTCGGCGGGGTCGACGAAGCGGGTCGTTGCCCAGCGCCCTTCCGTGCCCGGCATCGGGCTCGGCGCCACGTCCTGGTCGCTCGAGATGAAAGCTTCCGGCACGTCGAGGCCATCGACCGCCTCATAGGCCTTGCGGATCCAGTGGAAGCGGACGGCGGCGCTGCTTTCGTTGCGCACCGTCCAGCCGCTGGAAGGCGGCAGAAAGGCGAAGCCACCGGGGGCAAGCACATGCTTTTTGCCGGCAAGCGAAACGGTAAGCGTCCCCTCGACGACGAACAGCACGCCCTCGGCGCCGGCATCGAGTTCGGGCCGGTCGCTGCCGCCGCCCGGCAGGACCTCGACGATATATTGCGAGAACGTCTCGGCGAAGCCCGAAAGCGGCCTTGCGATGATCCAAGCCCTGGTCTTGTCCCAGAACGGCAGGGGGCTGGTGACAATGTCCTGCATCACGCCCTTGGGGATGACCGCATAGGCCTCGGTGAAGACGGCCCGTCCAGTCAAAAGCTCGTTCTGGCCGGGATGGCCGCCCTGCGGCGCATAATAGGTTCGCTCGGCAGTCTTGATCATATCCATGGGGTCCTGGCCTCAGAGCAATTCCAGGAAAAGTGTGAAGCGGTTAGGTTCGGCGACTTCGCCGTAAATTTCCGTCCGGAATTGCGTAAAACAAACATCAGAGTGGGAGCAGGTCTTTCAGCCGAAGCAGCGCGATGCGTTCGACCTGACGGCATGCGGTTTCGAACTCGGTGCCGCGGCTGTTGCCGATCCGCGCCTCGAACTCCGCCAGGATCTCCTCCTTGGTCTTGCCCTTGACCGCGATGATGAAGGGGAAGCCGAAGGTGGTGACATAGGCGGCGTTGAGTTTCGAGAACAGCTCGCGCTCCTCATCGGTCAGCGCGTCGAGCCCGGCGGAGGCCTGCTCCTTGGCCGACTCCGGCGTCAGCCGCTTGGCCGCCGCCAGCTTGCCGGCAAGGTCCGGATGGGCGTTGAGCACGGAAAGCCGCTCCGCCTCCGTCGCCGCGCGGAAGACCCGGCAGAGCGCGTTGTGCAGGCCGCCCGCGCTGTCATGCGCCGGTCCGAGCTCCAATTCGTAGGCGCGCTCGGCGATCCAGGGCGAATGCTCGAACACGCCCCCAAAAGCATGCACGAATTCCTCGAATTCCATCCGCGAGGGACGCAGCGCCGGCGCCTCGTAGGGATGCGTCTCGCGCCAGTGTTTTGCGATGTCGATGCGCCGCGTCAGCCACACCTTGTCGTGCGACTTTACGTAGTCGACGAAGCGCTTCAGCGCCGCCACGCGGCCCGGACGGCCGACCAGCCGGCAATGCAGGCCGATATTCATCATGCGCGGCCGGCCTGCCTTACCCTCGGCATAGAGCGTGTCGAAGCTGTCCTTCAGATAGGCGAAGAACTGGTCGCCCGAATTGAACCCTTGCGGCGTCGCGAAGCGCATGTCGTTGGCGTCGAGCGTATAGGGGATGACGAGCTGCGGCTTCTCCAGCCCGTCGCGGTCGAACCAGTAGGGCAATTCGTCGTCATAAGTGTCGGAGACATAGTCGAAACCGCCTTCCTCGGCGACCAGCCGTACCGTGTTGACCGAGGTGCGGCCGGTGTACCAGCCGGTCGGCCGCGCGCCGGTCACTTCGTAATGCAGCCGGATGGCCTCATCGAGGTCGCGCTTCTCATCCTCGGCCGCATGGTCGCGATAGTCGATCCATTTCAGCCCGTGCGATGCGATTTCCCAGCCGGCCTCCTGCATGGCGACGACCTGATCGGGCGAGCGTGCGAGCGCGGTGGCGACGCCGTAGCAGGTCACCGGCACCTCAGCTTCGGTGAACAGCCGGTAGAGCCGCCAGAAGCCGGCGCGGGCGCCGTACTCATAGATCGATTCCATATTCCAGTGGCGCTGGCCGACCCAGGGCGCCGCGCCGACGATTTCGGACAGGAAGGCTTCGGATGCCTTGTCGCCATGCAGCACGCAGTTCTCGCCGCCTTCCTCGTAGTTGACGACGAACTGCACCGCGACATGCGCGCCCCCAGGCCATTTCGGGTCCGGCGGATTGGCCCCGTAACCGCGCATGTCCCTATCGTAACGCATTGTCGCTCCTGCCCGATGGTTGAGATGAAGATATCGAAAGGAGTGCGCATGCATTCCCCCGAAAATTTTTGAAAGTGCTTTTTGCCCCGCTCCGCTCGACCGGGGCTTATGCATCGCCTTTAATTGGCGCACAATTGACCTGAAACTGTACCGGATGGGAGACCGCCAGTGGCAGAAACGTCGAAAGCCGATGGCGGGCGCCTGACCACCCACGTGCTGGACACCGCGACCGGCCGGCCGGCGAAGGGCCTGGCGATCGAGCTTTTCCGCATCGAGGGACAGAGCCGCACGCATCTCAAGACGGTCGCCACCAATGACGACGGCCGCTGCGACGCGCCGTTGCTGGCCGGCGCCGAGTTCCGCACCGGCGAATATGAGCTGGTTTTTGCCGCAGGCGACTATCTGCGCGGCCAGGGCATCAAGCTGCCTGAGCCCGCTTTCCTCGACATCGTGCCGATCCGCTTCGGCATGGCGGAAGAACGGCATTACCACGTACCGCTCTTGATTTCGCCTTATGGCTACTCGACCTATCGGGGAAGTTGAGACATGGCAGGAACCCGTAACGAGATACGCTTCATCCTGAACGGCGCCGACGTGGCCCTGAAAGACGTCGCGCCCGATGCGACCCTGCTCGACTGGCTGCGGCTCAACCGCTCGCTGCGCGGCACCAAGGAAGGCTGCGCCGAAGGCGATTGCGGCGCCTGCACGGTGCTGGTCGGCAAGCTTGGAGGCGACGGCCTGGTCTATGAAAGCGTCAACGCCTGCATCCGCTTCATGGGCTCGCTCGACGGCACCCATGTCGTGACGGTGGAACATCTGCGCGGCAATGGCGAAAAGCTGCATCCGGTGCAGCAGGCGATGGTCGATTTCCATGGCTCGCAATGCGGCTTCTGCACGCCGGGTTTCGTCATGTCGCTCTACGCGCTCTGGATGAAGACGCCCGATCCGTCCAACGCGGCGATCGAAAAGGCGCTGCAGGGCAATCTCTGCCGCTGCACCGGTTATGAGGCGATCATCCGCGCCGCGCACGCCGTTTCGAGCTACGGCAAGGCGGCCAAGGATCCGCTGGCCCTGGAGCGCAAGGACATCACCGCCAGGCTGAAAGCATTGCGCGATGGCGCCAGGGTCGAAGTAGGCTCCGGTAAGGCGCGCCTGGTCGTGCCGGCCGATGTCGACGATTTCGCGGCCGTGCTCGAGAAGGAGCCGGGCGCCACCATCGTTGCCGGCTCGACCGATGTCGGCCTTTGGGTCACCAAGCACATGCGCGACATCTCGCCGGCGGTCTTCATCGGCGGTCTCGAAGGCTTGCGCACGATGTTGGAGAAAGACGGCGTGATCACCATCGGCGCCGGCGTCACCTACACCGAAGCCTTCGAGACGCTGTCGAAACACATCCCGGCCCTGGGGCCGCTGGTCGACCGCATCGGTGGTGAGCAGGTGCGCAACATGGGAACGATCGGCGGCAACATCGCCAACGGCTCGCCGATCGGCGACACGCCGCCGCCGCTGATCGCGCTGGGCGCGCAGCTCACCTTGCGCAAGGGCAAGAAGCGCCGCACGATCCCGCTCGAAACCTTCTTCATCGCCTATGGCAAGCAGGATCGTCAGCCCGGCGAGTTTGTCGAGGCAGTCCACGTGCCCGTGCCGGCACGGGGCGCAAAGTTTGCCGTCTACAAAGTCACCAAGCGCCGCGACGAGGACATCACCGCGACGCTGGGGGCTTTCTATCTGACTCTGGCAAAAGACGGCACGGTTGCCGACATCCGCATCGCCTATGGCGGCATGGCGGCGACGCCGAAACGCGCTGTTGCCGTCGAGAAGGCACTGATCGGCAAGGCCTGGAACGAAGCGACGGTGGAGGCCGCGATGGCCGAATACGCCAAGGATTTCACGCCGCTCACCGACATGCGGGCAAGCGCCGAATACCGGGCGTTGGCGGCGAAGAACCTTCTGCTGCGCTTTTATGTCGAGACGACGGGAACGAAAGCGCCGCTCCAGGTTTCGCGCAGCGAGGCGGCCTGATGACCAAGCACGTCCCCAACCTCAAGGCCCAGAAGATCTCGGGCGGTGTCGCCAGCGACCAGCGCCATGATTCAGCGCACAAGCATGTCAGCGGCACGGCGGTCTATATCGACGACATGCCTGAGCCGGCCGGCACGCTGCATGGCTGTCTTGGCCTGTCGACCGCAACGCATGCGACGATCACGAAGTTGGACCTCTCGGCGGTGCGCGCCGCGCCCGGCGTCGTCGACGTGCTGACGGCCAAGGACGTGCCGGGCGAAAACGACATTTCACCCACCGGCCGCCATGACGAGCCGGTGCTCGCCGACGGCAAGGTCGAGTTCTACGGCCAGCCGATCTTCTGCGTCATCGCCGAGACACGCGAGCAGGCCCGCCGCGCCACCGGGCTGGCCAAAATCGAATACGAGCAACTGCCCTTCGTCACCGATATCGGGCTGCTCGACCCGCGCAAGGACAAGCTTGTCACGCCGCCCTTGACGCTGAGGCGCGGCGATGCGGCAGCGGCGATCAAGGCGGCGCCCCACAGGCTCAAGGGCAAGATGCGCCTCGGCGGCCAGGAACACTTCTATCTGGAAGGCCATATCGCCATGGCCGTGCCCGGCGAGGACCACGACGTCACCATCTATTCCTCGACCCAGCATCCGAGCGAAGTCCAGCATATGGTGAGCCATGCGCTGGGTATCCCGAGCAACGCCGTCACGGTGGAGATCCGCCGCATGGGCGGCGGCTTCGGCGGCAAGGAAACGCAGGGCAACCAGTTCGCGGCACTTGCCGCGATCGCGGCCAAGCGGCACCATCGTGCGGTCAAGATCCGGCCCGACCGCGACGACGACATGACCGCCACCGGCAAGCGGCACGATTTCCTGATCGACTACGAGGTCGGCTTCGACGACGACGGCAACATCCTCGGTGTCGACTTCATGTTCGCTGCCCGCTGCGGCTTTTCGTCGGACCTTTCCGGCCCGGTCACCGACCGCGCGCTGTTCCACTGCGACAACACCTATTTCTGGCCGGCGGTGCACGCCCAGTCGGCGCCGCTCTACACCAATACGGTCTCGAACACCGCCTTTCGCGGCTTCGGCGGTCCGCAAGGCATGGTCGGCGCCGAGCGCGTCATCGACGAGGTGGCCTTTGCCCTCGGCAAGGACCCGCTCGAGATCCGCAAGAAGAATTTCTACGGCACCAGCGACCGCAACATCACGCCCTATCACCAGACGGTCGAGGACAATGTCATCCAGCGCATCATCGCCGAACTGGAGGCGAGCTCGAACTATGCACGACGCCGGCGTGAGATCAGCGCCTTCAACAACAACAGCCGCTTCATCAAGCGCGGGCTGGCGCTGACGCCGGTCAAATTCGGCATCTCCTTCACCGCCACGCATTACAATCAGGCTGGCGCGCTGGTGCATGTCTACACCGACGGTTCGGTTCATCTGAACCACGGCGGCACCGAGATGGGGCAGGGCCTCTATCTCAAGGTGGCCCAGGTCGTGGCCGAGGAATTCCAGTTCGACCTCGATCAGGTCAAGATCACCGCGACCACCACCGGCAAGGTGCCGAACACCTCGGCCACCGCTGCGTCCTCGGGTTCCGATCTCAACGGCATGGCCGCGCAGAACGCCGCCCGCCAGATCAAGGACCGGCTGGCCAACTTCGCCTCGGAAAAATACCAGGTCCCGCGCGACCAGGTGCTGTTCCTGCCCAACCGCGTCCGCATCGGCAACCAGGAAATACCCTTCGGCGATCTGGTCAAGCAGGCCTATATGGCCCGCATCCAGCTTTCGGCGGCCGGCTTCTACAAGACGCCGAAGATCCACTGGAACCGTGACAAGGGCGAGGGCCGCCCCTTCTACTATTTCGCCTATGGTGCGTCCTGCTCCGAAGTTTCGGTCGACACGCTGACCGGCGAATATGTGGTCGAGCGCACCGATATCCTGCACGAAACCGGCCGCTCGCTGAACCGCGCCATCGATCTCGGCCAGGTCGAGGGCGGCTTCATCCAGGGCATGGGCTGGCTGACCACCGAGGAATTGTGGTGGGACGACAAGGGCCGCCTGCGCACCCATGCGCCGTCGACCTACAAGATCCCGCTCGCCTCCGACAGGCCGAAGATCTTCAACGTAACGCTGGCCGACTGGTCCGAGGCGAACGAGCCGACCGTGCATCGCTCCAAGGCCGTCGGCGAGCCGCCTTTCCCGCTCGGCATGTCGGTTCTGCATGCATTGTCGGACGCGGTCGCGAGCGTCGTGGATCACAGGATCTGTCCGCGCCTCGATGCGCCGGCGACACCAGAGCGGGTGCTGATGGCGATCGAGCGATTGAAGCGGGAAGCCGCAAAGCCGGCTTAAACGTGCAATTCGGGCCGAAAAACCCTATATTTCGGCGACAGGAATGCAGACGATGAACTCGAAAGTGCAAAGTCTGAAGGCGTTTCTCGGCCAGGCCGGCCGCGTCGCGCTCGTCGAGGTCGCGGCCACGAAGGGCTCGACGCCGCGCGAGGCCGGCGCCTTCATGCTTGTCTCGGCATCGGCCATTTTCGGCACGATCGGCGGCGGCCAGCTCGAATATATGGCGATCGACAAGGCGCGGCAGATGCTCCGCTCCTTACCCTCCCCCTTGTGGGGAGGGTCGGACGACGAAGTCGGCCGGGGAGGGGGGCGCGGCGTCTCCATGCCCCCACCCCGCAGAGCAAACACCAGTTCGCGCCGTCTGCTTTCCGATCCTCCCCACGAGGGGGAGGGTAACGAAACGCGCATTGCGGTCGATGAAGTCTGCGCCACGCTCGACGTTCCGCTCGGGCCGGAGATCGGCCAATGCTGCGGCGGGCGTGTCGAGGTGTCGATCCGGATCGTTGATGGCTCGCTGGAGCAGCAGCTGATCGCCAGGGCTCAATCGGAAGAGGCGCATCTTCCGCATGTCTATCTCTTCGGCGGCGGCCATGTCGGCCAGGCGCTTGCCGCGTCGCTGGCGCTGCTGCCGATCCACGTCGTCGTCGTCGAGACCCGATCCGAGGCATTGGAAGGCATGCCGGAAACGGTGGAGGCTCGGTTGACGCCGATGCCCGAAGCCGTGGTGCGCGAGGCGCCGGCGGGATCTGCCTTCGCCATCCTGACCCACGATCATGCGCTGGATTTCCTGATCGTCGCCGAGGCCCTGAAGCGCGACGACGCCGCCTATGTCGGCATGATCGGCTCGAAGACGAAGAAGGCGACCTTCAGGAACTGGTTCCTGAAGTCTGCCGAGGGCAGCGAAGCGCAGTTCGACCGGCTCGTCTCGCCGATCGGCGGCAATGCGGTGAAGGATAAGCGCCCTCCGGTTATCGCAGCACTTGCCGCCGCCGAGATCATGACGGCGCTGGCCTCGCATGCAACGGATGCGCTAAGCGCGGCCGGCGCTGAAAAGGCGATGGCCGGTTAGTCCAGCCGGCCATATAGGCAGGAAACCCAGCTACTGGCCGTCGCGATCTTGGAAAGCTTGGGTTCCTCGCCCCACAAAGTGGGCTACGGCGCAGCTTGGCGCATGTATTGTCCAATGCAGCGCTGGTCGACCCCCACTCCGTCTCGGCTTCGCCGAGCCACCTCTCCCCCGATCGACGGGGTAGAGGAAAGGCTCCAGCTTTTTGCCATCAACGCTCGTCCAGCAAGGCTCCCTTCCTTTCCCTCCGGAGGGGGGAAAGGTGGCGCTGCGAAGCAGCGACGGATTGGGGGAACCAAGTCGCAATCAAGCCTTGGCCCCGATCAGTCACGCCAGTCACAGCGCGCGACTCCGACTGCAGGTGTGACTGAAGCTCACCGCTGCTCGCCGGTTTCGTCATTTCCCAAAGCAGCTCGAAACGTGTTTGTTGCGCCTCATGCAAACGAGGCCAGGACCATGGACGTATTGAAGATCGCAGCCTTTTCGGACGGCAACACCGGCGGCAATCCGGCCGGCGTGGTGATCGGCGAGGCCTTGCCGGACGCGGCCGAGATGCAGCGCGTCGCAGCCGAGGTGGGCTTCTCGGAAACCGCCTTCGCGGCACCCGAAGGCGGCGGCTGGCGCGTGCGCTACTTTTCGCCGGAGTCGGAAGTGCCCTTCTGCGGCCACGCCACCATCGCGCTGGGCGCCGCGCTGGTCAGGAAGTTCGGCAATGGCGTCTTCTCGCTGATCCTCAACCAGGCGAACATCACCGTCGAAGGTTTTTGCGACGGCGCCAACGTCGCTGCTGCCCTCCAGTCGCCGCCGACGCGCAGCCGGCCGGCTTCGTCGGAACTGGCCGGCGAGGCATCGGCGCTGTTCGGTTATCAGCCGGGCGATCTCGATCCGGCCATTCCGCCAGCCCTGATCCATGGCGGCGCCGATCATCTTGTGCTGGCGCTGAAGTCGCGCGCGGCGCTGGCCGGCATGGCCTATGACCTGAAGCAGGGCCAGTCTTTCATGCGGCGCGAAGGCCTGGTCACCATCCTGCTCGCTTACGCCGAGACGCCGCGCTTGTTCCACACCCGTAATCCATTCGCCTCCGGCGGCGTCTATGAGGATCCGGCGACAGGCGCGGCGACCGCTGCCTTTGCCGGCTATCTGCGCGATCTCGGCTGGCCGCATGGCGGCGCGATCGACGTCGTCCAGGGCGAGGACATGGGCATGCGCTCGCGGCTCCATGCCGATATTCCGCCGACGCTGGGCAGTTCGATCCGGGTTTCGGGAACGGCGCGGCTTATGGATTGAATGCCTGGATCGGCCGCTTGAGGCCGAGATGGTCCCGCAGCGTGCGGCCTTCATAGTCCTTGCGGAACAGGCCGCGCCGCTGCAGTTCCGGCACCACCAGCGTCGCGAAAGCGTCGAGCTCGCCCGGGAACCAGGATGGCATGACGTTGAATCCATCGGCGGCGCCGCCTTCGAAGCGCGCCTGCAACTCGCCGGCGATCTCTCCGGCCGTGCCGACGACCCGCCAATGACCGCGCGCGCCGGCAAAGTAACGCGCCAGCTCGCGGATCGAGAGGCCGTCGCGCCGCGCCTGCTCGATGACCAGCGCCTGCCGGCTCTTCATGCCTTCGCTCTCCGGCAGCTCGGGCAGCGGCCCGTCGATCGGGTAGCGACCAAGATCGGAGATGCTGAGGTAGCTGGAGAGCAGCGCCACGCCCACATCGTCGGGGATCAATTCCTGCAGCGAGTCGTATTTCGCCTGCGCTTCAGCTTTCGTGGCGGCGACGATCGGCGCCACACCGGGCATGATCTTCACATCGTCCGGCTGGCGGCCATGGGCGGCGAGCCGCCCCTTGAGATCGTCGTAAAAGGCCTTGGCCTCCTCGAAAGTCTGCGCCGCCGAGAACACGACATCGGCGGTGCGCGCGGCCAGATCCTTGCCGTCGTCCGAGGCTCCGGCTTGCACCATCACCGGCGCGCCCTGCGGCGAGGGCGGGATGTCGAGCGGATCGCGCACCGAGAAGCTCTCGCCGTCATAGCCGGCAGGCTTGCGATGCCAGAGCCCGGTGATCACCGTGGCGAACTCGCGTGCCCGCGCATAGCGGTCGGCATGCGGGCGCAGCCCCGTCGCGCCGAAATTCGCGGCCTCGATCGGGCTCGCCGACGTGACGAGATTCCAGCCGGCGCGCCCGCCGCTCAGATTGTCGAGCGAGGCGAACATGCGCGCCAGTCCGTAGGGCTCGTTGTAGCTGGTCGATGCCGTCGAAACCAAGCCGATGCGTTCGGTCTGCGCGGCAAGGGCTGAAAGCAGGCTGATCGGCTCGAAGCCGATCGAGCGTGAGGTCTGGCTGGCAATGTTGACGTTGGCTTCACGCAGGCCGGCGGCATCCTCGCAGAACACCATGTCGAACTTCGCCGCCTCGGCCATGCGCGCCAGCGCGATGTAATGGTCGATATCGATGCCGGCCGTGACATGCGCGTCCGGATGCCGCCAGGCGGCGATATGATGGCCGGTCGCCCACAGGAACAGGCCGAGCTTCATCTGGCGCGCGCTCATTTTGCGCCTCCTGTACCGAGGCCAAGATGTGCGCGCAGCGTCGTGCCTTGCTGGCCCTGGCCGGCGAGGCCGTGGCGCTGGAGCTCCGGCAAAACGCGGTCGGTAAAATTCTGAAGTGCCGCGACATCAGCCGGCAAAACAAAATTGAAGCCGTCACAGCCGCTCGAGCCCAGCAAGCTTCGAAGCCCGTCGATAGGCGGCTCGGATTCAATGGCGACCGTCAGCAGCACCTTCTGGGCTTCCGGTTTGCGGTCGGCGGCAAGCGCCCGGCGTCTCAAATCGGCGCTAGCAACCTTGGCAGCCTCGGCCGACTGTTCCGCGATCAGGATGACGTCGGCGACACGGCTCGCGAAGTCGCGATCGGTCTCGTTTAAGCCGGACATGACCAGCACAGGCGTGTCCTGCGGCGAGCGCGCGACATTGAGCGGCCCGCGCACCGCGAAGAACTCGCCCCTATGGTCGAGGAAATGCATCCCGTCGGGATCGTGAAACCGGCCGCCCGCCTTGTCCAACAGCAAGGCGTCCCGGTCCCAGCCCTGCCACAGCCCCTGGACTATGCCGATATATTCTTCCGCGCGGCGGCGAAAGTCGTCGTCCGAAAACCCTTCTGGGCGGCTGAAATTCGCCGCCTCGCGCGGGTTCTGCCTCAGCGTTGCGTTCCAGCCGATGCGGCCGTGGCTGATGACCTCGAGCGAGGCAAACCGGCGCGCCAGATTGTAGGGCTGGTGCGCCAGCGTCGAGGCGCTGGCCACGAGGCCGATCCTCTCCGTCACTGTGGCCAGCGCGGCCAGCAGCGTGGTTGCTTCGAACGGGCTGGTCGAAGGCTCGTCGGCGACGTCGGAAATGATGACCATATCCACACCGGCCGCTTCCGCCTGCCGTATGAACGCGCTGATCTGGCCGAATTCCAGGACGTCTTGCCCTGTGGCTGCGATGTTGAGCGAAACGGCGAAATGCATGTGGCGGCCCTTCGCCTGCCCTGAAATCGGGCAGACGTCTGGCCACCAACCTAGGCCCCTCTTCGCGCATGGCAACGGGACGGAGTAGGCCACCAGCCTGTCACTTGCCGGCCAGCATTCTTCTGCGTCGAGGCAGAGGCCTTGGCCCGAATGTCATGTTGGCGGCCACATGTTTCGGCGATTAGCCGTGAACGCCTCTCGCGGCCGTCATTCTATGGCGGAGCAAGGAGCGAAGCGACGCGGCGCAAATCATAGAATCCATTCCGTGACGTCGAGGCGCCGCCCAACGAAGCAGAATTCTGCTCCGCTGCACCATACGATTAAGGTCACGGAATGGATCCTCGGGTCTGCGCGCCGCTACGCGTCGCTCCGCCCGTGGATGACGACGTCACGGAGGCTTCGGCCAATCCCGAGGCAAAGCCACCGCTACTTCCCCGCAAGAATATCCTTGATCAGCCGCTGGCAGCGCTCGGCCATGAAGTCGAGCAGCAGCCGCACCTTCGGGTCCTGCAGCTTCTTGTGCGGATAGACGGCGGCGAACTGCACCGGCGTCGGCGGCGTCTGGGGCAGGATCACCTTCAGCCGGCGGTCGCGGATGAAGGGTTCCACCTCGAAACGCGGCTTGTTGATGATGCCGCGGCCCGACAGCGCCCAGCCGGTCAACACGTCGCCGTCGTCTGTGTCGTAAGGGCCGTGCACCTCGAACTTCTGCTGGCCGCTCGGCGTCTGCAGCGTCCAGACATATTCGCGCGCGCCGGCATAGCGCAGCATCAGGCAGTCGTGCTTCCTGCCGACCAGTTCCTGCGGCTCGGCCGGTTCGCCGCGCGCCTCCAGATATTTCGGCGAGGCCACCAGCACGCGCTCGCATTCCATGATACCGCGCATCCTGAGGCTGGAATCCTCGATGATGCCGAGGCGGAAGGCGACGTCGATGCCTTCCTTCATGATGTCGACATTGTGGTCGGAGAGCCTGAGACGCACCTCGATGTCTGGATATTTGTCGTGGAAATCCGGGATGCCCGAGGCGATCAGCCGCCGTCCAAGGCCGAGCGGCGCCGTCACCCGGATCGTGCCGCGCGGCTGGCCGGAAAGTGCTGCGACCGCGGCTTCCGCCTCGGTGATGGCGTCCAGCACCTGCTTGGCGCCGGTGTAGAACACCGTGCCGTGCTCGGTCGGCATCAACTGCCTTGTCGTGCGGTTGAACAGCCGGACGCCGAGATGTTTCTCCAACTCCTTGATGCGGTTTGACGCGACGGCCGGCGAAATGCGCATGTCACGCCCCGCCGCCGACAGATTGCCAAGCTCGACGACGCGGACGAAGACGGCGATGTTGTCGAGATAGGCCATGCGTGGCTTTCAGACGGCTGCGAGGGACAGCCTAGTATTTTCCATTTTTTTTTGAAAGTCATCGCGCGCCTCGCCTCTTTTCGTTTGCGCTGCACACCGTAAAGTCGCTCTCATCGGCAGGGACGATTTCCCAGGGGCGACACAATGATGGATTTTGCGATTTTCTGGGATTGGCTGAGCTTCGCCGTCCGCTGGCTGCATGTCATCACCGGCATCGCCTGGATCGGCTCTTCCTTCTATTTCGTCGCCCTCGACCTCGGGCTGCGCCAGCGTCCCGGCCTGCCTGCCGGCGCCTTCGGCGAGGAATGGCAGGTGCATGGCGGCGGCTTCTACCACATCCAGAAATACCTGGTGGCGCCGGCCGAGATGCCGGAACACCTCACCTGGTTCAAATGGGAGTCCTATGCCACCTGGCTGTCGGGCTTCGCCATGCTCTGCGTGGTCTACTATGCCGGCGCCGATCTCTTCCTGATCGATCCCAACGTGCTCAACATCTCGGCGCCGGTCGGCATTCTTCTGTCGCTGGCCACCATCGGCGTCGGCTGGATCGTCTACGATCTCCTCTGCCGCTCGCCGCTCGGCAAAAGCGATACCGGGCTGATGCTGGTGCTTTACGGCGTGCTAGTCTTCATCGCCTGGGGGCTCACCCATCTCTTCTCCGGCCGCGCCGCCTTCCTGCATCTCGGCGCCATCACCGCCACGATCATGTCGGCCAATGTCTTCATGGTCATCATCCCCAACCAGAAGATCGTCGTCGCCGACCTGATCGCCGGCCGCAAGCCTGATCCGAAATACGGCAAGATCGCCAAGCAGCGCTCGCTGCACAACAACTATCTGACCTTGCCGGTCCTGTTCCTGATGCTGTCGAACCACTACCCGCTGGCCTTCGGCACGCAGTTCAACTGGGTTATCGCCTCGCTGGTCTTCATCATCGGCGTGCTGATCCGGCACTATTTCAACACGGTGCACGCGCGCAAAGGCAACCCGACCTGGACCTGGCTGGGCGCCGCCGTGCTGTTCATGATCATCATCTGGCTGTCGACCGTGCCGAAGGTGCTGACCGGCGAGCCGAAGACCTCCGCCGCCTCCGCCGCCGCTCAGGTCTACATCGCCTCGGCCCATTTCCCGGCGGTGCGCGACACCGTGCTCGGCCGCTGCTCCATGTGCCATACGGAAGAGCCGGTCTATGAAGGCATTTACCATGCGCCGAAGGGCGTGCTGCTCGACACCGACGAGCGCATCGCCGAGCATGCACGCGAGATCTACATCCAGGCCGGCCGGGCGCATGCCATGCCGCCCGCCAACGTCACCCAGATCACCGACCAGGAACGGGCCCTTCTGGTCGCCTGGTTCGAAGGCGCCGGAAAGTGAGCATGACAGCGAAAATTCTGCGCGGCCGCACGCTGTCCTTCCTGCGTTGGCCTGAAACGGTCGACGACCATTCCGCCTGGCGCTACGAGGAGGATGGCGCCCTGCTGATCGACAATGGCAGGATCGTCGCCGCCGGCTCCTATACCGATGTCCTGAAGGAAGCCGCGACGGACGTCGAGACGATCGACCATCGCCCGCATCTCATCCTGCCGGGCTTCATCGACGCGCATGTCCATGTGCCGCAGATGCAGATCATCGCCTCCTACGGCGCCGAGCTGCTCGACTGGCTGAACAAGTACACCTTTCCGGAAGAGTCGAAATTCCAGAACGCGCAGCACGGCCGCCGCATCGCGCGGCTCTTCCTCGAAGAGATGCTGCGCCACGGCACGACGACGGTCGCCGCCTATTGCTCGGTTCACAAATCGTCCGCCGAAGCCTTCTTCGCCGAGTCGCATGAGCGCAACATGCTCAACATCGCCGGCAAGGTGATGATGGACCGCAACGCGCCGGACGGCGTGCTCGACACGCCCCAGACCGGCTACGACGACAGCAAGGCGCTGATCGCTGAATGGCACGGGAGGGGCCGCCAGCTCTATGCCGTCACGCCGCGCTTCGCCATCACCTCGACGCCCGAGCAGATGGAGATGGCCGGCGCACTCTGCCGCGAATATCCCGACCTCCACATGCAGACGCATCTGTCGGAGAACCACGCCGAGGTCGCCTTCACCCAGGAACTCTATCCCTGGTCGCGCGACTACACCGACGTCTATGAGCATTACGGCCTGCTCGGCAAAAAGAGCCTGTTCGGCCACTGCATCCATTTGTCGGAGCGCGAGGCGGATGCGCTGTCGCACTCTGGCTCGGTCGCGGTGTTCTGCCCGACCTCCAATCTTTTCCTCGGATCCGGCCTGTTCGACTACCAGCGCTATCGTCGGCGCGAGAAGCCTCTTCGGATCGCGGCCGCGACCGATGTCGGTGGCGGCACCAACTATTCGATGCTGCGCACCATGGACGAGGGCTACAAGGTGATCGCGCTGAACGGCGAGAAGCTGAACCCGTTCCAGTCCTTCTGGCAATTGACGCGCGGCAACGCCGAGGCGCTGTCGGTGGCCGACAAGGTCGGCACGCTGGAGGAGGGCACCGATGCCGACATCGTCGTGCTCGATGCCCACGCCACGCCGGGCATGCGGCTCAGGATGGAGACCGTGGAGACGCTGGCCGAGGAACTGTTCCTGCTGCAGACGCTGGGCGACGATCGGGTCGTGCGCGAGGTCTATGTGGCGGGCCGGCCCGCGAAGAGCGCGATTGCGGCTGGCTGACCCCCTCACCCGGATTGCCAACCGAATTGTGAAGGACAATTCGGGGCAATCCGACCTCTCCCCGAGGGAGAGGAGGTCGTGGAGGTCGGCGCCAGCCTCTTCTCCGCGCCGGGGAGAAGGTGGCCGCGAAGCGGCCGGATGAGGGGGCCTCCGCGACGAATGCTTGACCAGACAGAGCTTGTCGTACAAACGACGGTGGAATTTCGGAGAAAGAGACATGGCCACCGCCGACGACATCGCTCTGATCAAGAAACAGGAAGCCACGCTGGTCTTCCCGGCCTTTGACGAGGCCGTCGCCTTCAAGATCGGCTCCGCCATCCGGGACCGGGCGCTGAAGGAAGATCTGCCGATCATCGTCGACATCAGGACCTTCGACCGGCCGCTCTTCTATGCCGCCATGCCGGGCTCCAACGCCTCCAATCCCGATTGGGCGCGGCGCAAGATCAATGTCGTGAAGCGCTATTTGGGAAGCACCTACCGTCTTGTGCTGGAGCAGCAGCGGCCCGACCGCACCTTCAAGGTCGGCGAGGGACTGGATATCGCCGACTATGTGCTGGCGGGCGGCGGTTTCCCGGTCACCGTCAAGGGGGCCGGCGTCATCGGCGTCATCGCCGTTTCCGGTTTGCCGGAGCGCGAGGATCATGGCGTCGTGGTCGATGCGCTGTGCGCGCATCTGGGCATCGATGCGAGCGGGCTCGCGCTGCCGCCGGAAGAAAAATGACCGACCCGAAAAGCTTCCTCACTTCAATCTTCAACGCCGCCGTCGCCGCCGCTGATCCGGAAAAGACGATCCGCAATCATTTGCCGGCGAAGCCCAGGGGCCGCACCATCGTCATCGGCGCCGGCAAGGGCTCGGCCCAGATGGCGGCGGCCTTCGAGAAGGTCTGGGATGGTCCGATCGACGGCCTTGTCGTCACGCGTTACGGCTATGGCGCCAGATGCGAGCGCATCGAGATCATCGAGGCGGCGCACCCGGTGCCGGATGCCGCAGGCCTGGAGGCCTCGCGCCGGCTGCTCGAGAAGGTGCGAGGCCTGACTTCGGACGACCTGGTCGTGGCGCTGATTTCCGGCGGCGGCTCGGCCCTGCTGCCGTCTCCCGCTCCGGGCCTCACCTTGGCCGACGAGATCGCCGTCAACGAGGCGCTGCTTGCCTCCGGCGCGCCGATCGCGGCGATGAACACCATCCGCAAGCATGTCTCGACCATCAAGGGCGGGCGCCTGGCTGCAGCCGCGCATCCGGCGCGGGTCGTATCGCTGGTCGTCTCCGACATCCCCGGCGACAACCCGGCGTTGGTCGCCTCGGGGCCGACCGTTCCCGACACCGGCAGCCGCGCGGACGCGCTGGCCTCGATCGCCGCTTATGGCATGAAGCTGCCGGCCTCGGTCATGGCGCATATCCAGTCGCCCGCCGCCGATGCGCCGCGTCCCGATGATCCGCGCTTTGCCGGCAACGAAGTGCATCTGACCGCCTCCGCGGGCGTGTCGCTGGAAGCCGCCGCCACCGAGGCCAAGCGGCAAGGCATCGAGGCCGTCATCCTGTCGGATGCCATCGAGGGCGAGGCCCGCGAGGTCGGCGGCGTCCACGCGGCGATCGCGCGCGAAGTGGCGACCCGCAACCGTCCCTTCAAGAAGCCCGTGCTGATCCTGTCCGGAGGCGAGACGACGGTGACGCTGCGGGCCAAGGGCAAGGGCGGCCGCAATTCCGAATTCCTGCTTGCCTTTGCCATCGGCATCGATGGCATCGACGGCATTCACGCACTTGCTGCCGATACCGACGGCATCGATGGTTCCGAGAACAATGCCGGCGCCTTCGCCGATGGCTCGACCGTGGCCCGCATGCGGGCGGCAGGTGTCGATGCCAAGGCGATGCTGGCCGGCAACAATGCCTGGACGGCTTTCAATGCGGTCGGGGACTTGTTCGTCCCGGGACCAACGGGCACGAATGTGAATGATCTAAGGGCGATTCTGGTCCGCTAGAGGCGAGGCCTCCAACTTCGTCATTCCAGGGCGAAGCAGGAGCGAAGCTCCGTCGCGAAGACCCTGGAATCCATTCCGTGACGTCGGGCGTGGAATGCAGCGGAGCAGAATTCTGCACCCGTTGCGGCGCGTTTAAGTCACGGCATGGGTCCTCGGGTCTGCGCGCGTCGCTTCGCTCCTTGCTCCGCCCGTGGATGACGAAGTGATGGAGGTTTCGGCTAATGTCAAAGGTCGCACGACCGTGCGACAGCATCCGCGTGTGCGAGTTCCCATAAGCGGCCTAAATCGATCACGCCTTGATTAACTCTTATGGTCCGTGAGCACCGGAAGCGCAGGAAACCGCCATTTGCAGGCCAGCTTCACCTGAACATCAATACTGCCTAAGCAGCCATCAGCTGTTTGACCTTCCGCATATCCTGCAAGAACCGCTCCCGCTCGGCTTCCTTGTCCTCCTGCTCCCGGATGCGCAGGATGAAGGACGGATGGATGGTCAGGAACACGCGCAAGCCATCCTCGCGCTCGACCACGTCGCCGCGCATCTTGGTGATCGGCACCGCCTTGCCGAGCAGCGACTGCGCCGCCGTCGCGCCGAGTGCCACCACGAGGTTGGGCTTGATCAGGTCAAGCTCCTTGTCCAGCCACCAGCGGCAGGCCTGGATCTCGCCGGCATTGGGCTTGGAATGGATGCGCCTTTTGCCGCGCGGCTCGAATTTGAAGTGCTTCACCGCATTGGTCACATAGACCTTGCGGCGATCGATTGCGGCGTCGTCCAGGATGCTGTCGAACACCTTGCCCGCCGGCCCGACGAACGGCTTGCCGGCCAGATCCTCCTGGTCGCCGGGCTGCTCGCCGACGAAGATCACATCGGCGTTCTCCGGTCCCTCGCCGAAGACGGTCTGCGTCGCGTCGCGCCAGAGCGGGCAGCGGCGGCAGCCTTTCGCCTCCGCGCGCAGCTCCGGAATATCGTCGGCCTCGGGCGCCACAACATCGGACGGCTCCGGCGTAGGCCAGTGCTTGGCCTTCACCTTGGCATGGTGCGGTGCTGGGCTGGTTGGCATCCGGGCGATCATGTCTGACGCGGCTTTATCCGCTCCTGCTATCAAATCTGGAATGAGCGAGGCCTCGGGAAGGTTCCGCCAATATTTCTTCGGCATCTCCTTCTGCATCGCCTTCACCTTGAGGCGGGCCGGGTTGAAGATGTTTTCGAAATAGGTCCGCCACAGCGTCTCGGCATCGTCTTCCGCCGGCGCGTCGCGTTTGGCCGCACCCGGCCCGATCGCCAGTCGCTCGCCGTCCCAGTCGGCCGAGGCATGCGGGGTCAGGATCGTCCAGCGCATGGCGGTGAAGCGCCGCACGAAGAAATCGGCGTTGCGCTCGACGATGTAATGGTCGGGCTCGAACCACGCGACATAGCGCTCCTCCGCGCCCTCGCCGATCTTCCGGAAACGCACGAAAGCGCGCATCTTATGGATGTCGCGGTGCACCGCCTTCTCCATAGTCTCCAGCCGCCGGATGTCGGGATCGGTCGCGATCGAAAGCAGCCTCGGCTCGGAACGCAACCGCCAGAGCAGCCGGTAGAGAAAGCCGAAGCGCTCGCGGTCGCAATGGCAGATCACGGTCTCGGCGCGCTCGATGAAGTCGCGCGGCACCACCAGCCGCGCATCGGCTTGCGCAGCCGGCAAATCGCTGGCGCGATCTTCGCGATCCGGCTCGACCTGCCACGCGACATCTTCCGGCGGAATATCGTTCGTCGCCAGCCGGCGCGCCGCATCGCGCCAGCCGGCAAAATCGGTCTGGCTTTCGAGCCGGACGACATGAGCGGTGAGGTTGAGCTGGGTTCTTGCCATGGTCAGAACAAGGAAAGCTGCTCGCAGGAGCGGGTGATCGCCTGGCGCAAGCCGGCCTTGTCGGTCAGCGCGCCCGGCGACCAGCCTTCCGCGACGATGAAGGGCCGCACCTTGGCGACCGAATGGCAGAGCCGGCCGATATCCTCGAGCCGCAGCCGGCGATAGCGCCGTGTCTCGATGATCCGGTCGATGACCTTGGTGCCGAGCCCGGGAACGCGCAGCAGCGCCTCTCGCTCGGCGCGGTTGACGTCGACCGGGAATCGGCCCCGGTTGTGCAGCGCCCAGGCGAGCTTGGGATCGATGGCAAGGTCGAGCATCCCGTCATTGCTGCCGGCCAGGATTTCCGGCTGCGAGAAACCGTAGAAACGCATCAGCCAGTCCGCTTGGTAGAGCCGGTGCTCGCGCATCAGCGGCGGCTTCTGCAAGGGCAGCGAAGATGATGAATCGGGGATCGGGCTGAAGGCAGAGTAATAAACGCGGCGCAGGTGGTAGCTGCCATAGAGCCGGGCGCTGGCGCGCAATATGCCATCGTCGGAGGTCTTGTCGGCGCCGACGATCATCTGCGTCGTCTGGCCGCCTGGCGCGAAGCGCTCGCGCCTGCGGCTCTGCATTGTCGGCTCGGCCTTCTCCTCGATCTTGCGGCGCAGCTTGGCCATCGAAAGCCGGATCGTTTCCGGTTTCTTCTCCGGCGCCAGTTTCTTGACCCCTTCGTCCGTCGGCAGCTCGACATTGATCGACAAGCGGTCGGCATAAAGCCCTGCCTTCTCGATCAGTTCGGCAGATGCTTCGGGGATGGTCTTGAGGTGTATGTAGCCGCCGAACTTTTCCTCGATCCTGAGTCTGCGCGCCACCTCGACCATCTCGCCCATCGTCTCGTCGGGCGAGCGAATGACGCCAGAGGACAGGAACAGCCCCTCGATATAGTTGCGGCGATAGAAATCCATGGTGAGCTTCACCACCTCATCGACGCTGAAGCGGGCACGCCGCACATTCGAGGACGAGCGGTTGATGCAATAGCTGCAGTCGTAGATGCAGAAATTGGTGAGCAGGATTTTCAGGAGCGAGATGCAGCGCCCGTCCGGCGCGTAGGAATGGCAGATGCCGGAGCCCTCGGTCGAGCCGATGCCGCCCGATCTTAGTGAGTGGCGTTTCGCCGACCCGGAAGACGCGCAGGAAGCATCGTATTTGGCGGCGTCGGACAGGATCGCCAGTTTCTCGCGGACGGAAAGCACAGCCATTTGTTCATGATATGTTCCAGAAATGCAATTGGCTATAACTTTTGATTGCCGTCGGCAAAACGTGATCGCCGCGCGCGTGTCGGTCCGCCTTACACCTCGTGCAGATAAAGGTGATAGTCCAATTCGCTGACCGTGCGCGCGACGCGCAGATATTCAGCCTGCTTGATCGCCACGAAGGTCCGGTGCAGGTCTGGGCCGAGCGCCGATTTCAGGAAATCGGATCCCCTGGCCGCCTCGATCGCGGCGCGCCAGTCGGCCGGCATGGTAGATCTTTCGCTCGCCTGCTCGTAACCGTTCCCGGTGGTCTCTGGCCCCGGATCCAGCCCTTCGTCGAGCCCTTTGACGATGCCGGCCAGCACCGTCGCCGCCACCAGATAGGGATTGGCGTCGACGCCCGACGGCCGGTGCTCGATGCGGCGGTTCTTGGCATCGCCCGCCGGCACGCGCAGCGCTACCGAGCGGTTGTTGACGCCCCATGTCGGCGCCACCGGCGCGTAGGATTGCGAGACGAAGCGCCGCCATGAATTGGCGTGCGGCGCGAACACCAGCATCGATTCCGCCATGGTGTGGATCAGGCCGCCAAGCGCGTTGAGCAGCTTCGGTGACCATTTCTCGCCGGTGGCCTCGGTGAACACGTTGCGGCCGGCATCGTCCTGCAGCGAGACGTGGAAATGCATGCCGGAGCCGGCATAGGCCTCGATGGGCTTGGCCATGAAGCAGGCGGTGACGCCGTGCCGCCGCGCCTGCGCCCTGACCAGCCGCTTCAGCATGACGAGGTCGTCAGCCGCGCGCATCACGTCCTTGCGGTAGTTCAGCGTCAGCTCGTACTGGCCGGGCGCGTATTCGGAAATGACGGTCTCGGCCGGAATGCCTTGCGCCTTGGCAGCGGCGTAGATGTCGGAAAACAGCGGTTCCATGCCGTGCAGATGGTCGACCGAATAGACTTCGGTCTTCGCGGAACGGCGGCCGTCGAGCACCGCGCGGGCGGGCTGCACCTTGCCATCCGCGTCGCGGTCATTGGACAGCAGGAAAAATTCCAGCTCGAAGGCGCCGGCCGGATGCAGGCCGCGCGCCGCCAGCAATTCCACATGCCTTGCCAGCACCAGCCGTGGGTCGGAGGTCATCGGTTGGCCGTCGAGATGGTACATCGACATCAGCACCTGGCCGCGCGCCGGATTGGTGCCGTAGAGCGGCGCCAGCGTGCCCGGGATCGGCCACGCCCTGAGGTCGCCGTCGCCTGTATCCCACACCAGCCCGGTCTCGTGCACATCCTCGCCGGTGATGTCGAGGCCGAGGATCGAGATCGGCAGATGCCTTCCGTTCTCGAAAATGCCCATCAGCTCATGCCGGCGCACGATCTTGCCGCGGCCGATGCCGTTGGCGTCGGTAAGCACGATGTCGAATGCCTCGATCTCGGGATTCGCGTCGAGAAAGGCCTTCGCCTCGGCGGGCGTTGAGGCGGAAGGGGACGTGGCAACGGCGTTCGGATTGTCCATGGCCGCTTTTCTCACGCCGTAAGCCTGGCCGCAACCGCGGCAAAGGCCGCGATCAGCCGGCTCACTTGCGCTGAAGTCGTCACCGGCGAGATCAGCATCATGTTGTGGAACGGCGCGATCAGCACGCCGCGATTGACCAGCGCGACATGGATGGCGGCTTCGAGCTCAGGCGCGTGCGCCTTCTCGGCCTCGCCGCCATTGTGAAGCGGCCCGGGCGCGCAGATGAACTCCACGCGCGCGCCGACTCGCGCGACATGCCAGGGCAGCTTGTTGCGCTGGATGACGGCGGTCAGCCCCGCATCGAGCCGGCGCGCCAGCCGGTCCATATGGGCATAGGCCTCCTCGGTCATCACCTCTTCCAGCGTCGCGCGCATTGCCGCGAACTGCAGCGGATTGGCCGACAGCGTCGTGCCCATGCCGGAATATCCGGGTTCCTTGGTGCGGTTGTAGGCGGCGTAACGCGTGGCCACCTCCTCGCTCATCCCCCAGATGCTCGCTGGCACGCCGCCGGCCACCGGCTTGCCGAGCACGAACAGGTCTGGCTCCAGCCCGTGCTTCTTCGTATAGCCGCCCGGGCCGGTGGAGATCGTGTGGGTCTCGTCGATCAGGAGCAGCGTGTCGGCCGCGCGGGTCAGCCGCCGCAGCGCGTCATGGAAGCCGGCATCCGGCAGCACCATGCAGGAATTGGTCAGCACCGGCTCGGTGATGACGCAGGCGACGTCGCGGTGCGCAAGCGCTGCTTCCAAGGCTGGGATGTCGTTGAACTCGACGACCTTGGTCGCCCGCGTGAGATCCCGGAATTCGCCTGCCAATCCAGGCCGATTCACCGGCTTGCCATCGATCAGCCGCACCATCGTCTCGTCTACCGAGCCGTGATAGCAACCGTTGAAGACCAGAATCTTCTCGCGTCCGGTCACGGCGCGGGCGACGCGCAGCGCGAAGCGGTTGGCGTCGGTGGCGGTGGTGGCGATCTGCCAGTAGGGGAGGCCGAAGCGCTGCTGCAGAAGCTGGCCGATCGCCAGCGCATCCTCGCTGGGCAGCATGTAGGTCAGGCCGCGCGCCGCCTGCCGGCGGATGGCGCGTGCGACCGCCGGCGGCGAATGGCCGAGCATCGAGCCGGTGTCGCCCAGGCAGAAATCGTCGAGCCTGTTGCCGTCGATGTCGGTGATGGTGGCGCCCTTGGCGCCGTCGACGAGGATCGGGAACGGTGTCGGCCAGTCGATCATCCAGTGCATCGGCACGCCGCCGAGGAAACCGGCGATGCCGTTGCCGAGCTTCGCCTCGGACTTCGGCCGCGCCTTGCGGAAGGCCGCCGCCTCCGCCTCTCGCAACTCGGCAATGCGGGCGATGTCGATGCCGCCGATGGAAGTCCGTGAATCCGATGCCTGCATGAAAACCCCTGTGTTTCGCGCGGCACTCTGCCCATGGCTTGGCAAAACTGCAATTGGCCGCGCCGGGGGCTCGCATTGGATCAGCGCTCTTGACCCGGCGCGGTCGTCGGGGCCTCATTGTGGGCAGGCATGGAGGACGGGGAAATGCGGACAGTTCTTTGCGCGGCAGTGCTTCTTGCATCGATGAATGGCGGTTTCGCCTCCGGCGCGCTCTGGTGCTCGGTGGATGACCCCAAGGTTGCTTTCCAGCTCGACGCTGGCGTCACCCGTGGCCTGGGTGGGCCGACCTTCAATTTCCGCGGTGATTTAGAGATCAAGGACCGTCCCGCCGCCGACAGTCTGCGCAAGACGGTGTTCGAGGACCAGAACCTTGCGCAGTACTGGCTCGACGGCGAGGATTTGCGGCTGCTCGTTTATCGCGAGCACGAAGCCAAGGACACCTACCGCTCTGTGGAGCTGACGATCGTGACCAAGGCCAAGGACGAAGGCACTTATGACGGGAGCTACACCCTCGCGATCTATGACGGCACGGCCGGCGCGAGCAGCGATCCCGTCGAGTTTAAGGGCGATGTGTCCTGCGGCGCGGAATGATCAAACCGCGATGGCATAGGCAGGAGGTAGGTGTCGTCGCCCTACTGCCTACGCAGTGATGTCAATCACGCCGCAGTCGCCGGCCGCGCTGCCGAACACGATGCGGCCCTCTTCCTTGTCCCACATCATCGCGGTGATGGCACCCTTGCCGGGGCGGCGCAGCAGCACTTCCTTGGCATCGGCAAAGCGCGCCGCGATCACCATGCCATCCTCATAGCCGATGGCCACCACGTCCTGGCTCGGATGGCAGGCGACGCAGGTCACCATCGTGTTGCCGCGCGTGCCGAGCTCCAGCGGCGCCTTGCCCATGGGTCCGTCTTTGCTGGCGAACGGCCACACAATCGCAGCCGGCGCGCCGGAACTCGCCAGCCATTTGCCCTTCACGCTCCACGACAGGCTCTTCACCTTGCCGGGATAGCCGCTCATGCGCATGTGCTTGCCGTCGGCCAGCTTCCAGCCATGCAGCGCGTTTTCCTGCATGGTGGTGACCAGGAACGCCCCATCCGGCGAGAAAGTGAGACCCGTATGGGCGCCGGCCCATTCAAGCTCCACCGGCTTGCCCTCGGCTGCCGGAAAATGCAGCGTCGCGCCATTGTAACGGGCGACGCCGAAACGCATGCCCTTGGGCGAGAAGGCGAGCCCTTCCACCGAGCGCGGATGGGCGAATTCCTTGATCTTGCCGTCGCCGAACCGCACGAAGGCGGTCTTGCCGGAGGCATAGGCGACCGCACCCTGCGGCCCCCCGGCGACGCTGGTGATCCATTTTTTTCCAGCGCTTGCGAGTTCGCTCACCTCGCCGCCGGCCTTCACGGCAAACACCTTGCCGTCCTCGCCACCGGTGATCAGCCGGTCGTTGGCCGCGTCGTGAAAGGCGGCAAGCAGGCCGTCATTGGCCTGCACCGTCTTTTGCCCGTTGTCCAGGCGATGGACCGCGCCATCGGCCAAAGCGAAATGCGGCACGTCGTTGAGGAAGACGGCGGCGACGCAATGGCCTTCAAGATCAAGCGGGGCAACTGTGGGCATGGTTTCCTGGATGAACGAGATTTTTGATTTGTCTGGCGGCTTACTCGACGATCTACGCTCCGGCAAGCCTACGTCGTAAGCATTGCAATCAGCCGAACGCGCCGCTCACAGTCGATCTACGTGTCGCTGGCAAAAACTACAGGATGTCCGGCAAAGCCGCTATCGCTGCCCTTAGTTTGGCGTTTGGCCCAGGCGGATCCTTCAGTAGTTTGTGGATGAGAGCGAAATCACAATAGGATACCTTCAAAAGCTCAGTCGTATCGATCGTGACCGGGCTCTCTCTCTCAGTCTTACTATCGCCAGGGTCGGCCATAAATGCTTCCGATCATTCCTACGCCTGGCAGGCCTCAAAACTCTTGCGCAGTCGCTCGGCGTCGAGATCGCGGCCGATGAAGACCAGCCGGCTCTCGTGCTTCTCGTCGTCCTTCCAGGCGCGCTGGTGGTCACCCTCGAGGATCATGTGCACGCCCTGCAGCACGTAGCGGTCCTCGTCGCCTTTGAGCGCGATGATGCCCTTCAGCCGCAGGATGTTTGGCCCTTCCATCTGGGTCACCTTCTCGATCCAGGGGAAGAACTTCTTCGGGTCCATCTCGCCGCCGCGCAGCGACACCGACTTCACCGTCACGTCATGGATGTCGGAAGCATGGTCATGATGGTGATGATGATCGTGCCCATCATGATCGTGATGGTCGTGGTCGTGATGATCGTGATCGTAGTCATGCGCATCGAGGAAATGCGGATCGTTCTCCAGCGCGCGCGACAGGTCGAAGGCGCCACGGTCGAGCACTTCCTCGAGCGCCACGCCGGACCGCTGCGTGCGATGGATTTTTGCCGCCGGGTTAATGGCGCGGATCGTCGCTTCGACCTTTTCGAGCTCTTCCGGCGTGACGAGATCGGTCTTGTTCAGCACCACGACATCGGCGAAGGCGATCTGGTCCTCGGCTTCCTTGGAATCCTTCAAGCGCAGCGGCAGGTGCTTGGCGTCGACCAGCGCCACCACCGCGTCGAGCTTGGTCTTGGTGCGCACGTCGTCGTCCATGAAGAAGGTCTGCGCCACCGGCACCGGGTCGGCGAGGCCGGTCGTCTCTACGACGATGGCGTCGAAGCGGCCGGGCCGTTTCATCAGGCCTTCGACGACGCGGATCAGGTCGCCGCGCACCGTGCAGCACACGCAGCCATTGTTCATCTCGTAGATTTCCTCGTCGGATTCCACGATCAGGTCGTTGTCGATGCCGATCTCGCCGAACTCGTTGACGATGACGGCGTAGCGCTTGCCGTGGTTCTCCGACAGGATGCGGTTGAGCAGCGTCGTCTTGCCCGCGCCGAGATAGCCGGTGAGAACGGTTACGGGGATTTGCGTCTGTGCATCGCTCATGGCTTGCCTCGAAATCTTGGTCTCGAAATCTGGATTGTCGGCCTCATATAGGATGGGTGTCGCGCTTTTGCACGCGCCAAACCGATGGGCCAGGCGGACCCTCCGGGCGGGATGGCGGCGAGGAGGGATTGGCGGCGGTCGAGGCCGCCAAACGAGGGAGCCATGGCAGCGCCAAATAGCCCTGGCCGGCTTCCGCTATGAATCCTGCCTGCTCAAAAGTCGTTTGTCATCTAACTGAAATAAACATCTGGCATCACCTGCGCGGGCACCGCAATGCTTGCCGGCAAAGCGTTCCGCAAGCCGGTTTCTAACAGATCGTCATTTGCCAACCGTCGGGCAGCCTCTATGCTGGCCGCGCCGGTTGGGCCGAAGAGGGAATGGCCATGGCCAAGGCGGACAAGACAGCGACAATGAGCCGGCTGCATTCGGCGGCGAGGCTGGCGCGCACGGCGCTCGCGGCGCGGCTTCTGGCGCATGGTTTCTACGCCGGCCAGGACCAGATCATGCTGGCGCTCGACCGTGAGGACGGCCAGACCCCCGGCAATCTCGCCGGCAAGCTCGGCGTGCGCCCGCCGACGATCACCAAGACCATCAACCGGCTGCAGGCGCAGGGTTTTCTGGAAAAGCGCGCCTCCAATGCCGATGCCCGCCAGGCCCATATCTTCCTCACCGAGTCCGGCCGCGAAACCATCCGCGCCATCGAGAAGTCGGTCAAGAAGACCGAGAAGCAGGCGCTGAAGGGTCTCGACAAGAAGGACCAGAAGGCGCTGTTCAAGCTGCTCGCCCGTATCGAGGCGAATCTGTCGAACGAAGACCTGGTCCTGATGGACGACGACGCGGAGATGGATGAAGCGTGAAAGCGCGACGCGCAGCGTCGTCGCTCAACCGCGAGACGTTCCCGTTAACGAGCGACGCGGCAAGCGATGCCAAGCATCGTCGCGCAACTGTGGACCTGCATCGTGGGTTTAGAGGGAAAGGGCGACGACGCTACGCGTCGCGCCTAGGCGGCCATCATCGGGCGTCTCGCGGTTAGCGACGATGGCTGCGCATCGCGCCTACGCGTCGCGCCTCACCAGCGCCGCCCAGCGACCCGGCGTCATGCCGAACGCCTTCTTGAAATGCCGGTTGAAATGGCTCTGGTCGCTGAAGCCGGCGCCGGCGGCGATTTCCGCCAGCGGTTCTCCCCCGGCGATCATGCGCCGCGCCCTTTGCAGCCGGCGCATCAACAGGAAGCGATGCGGGCTGGTCGAATAGGTCGCGCGAAAATGCCGTGACAACTGATAGCGGTCGAGGCCGGTAACGGCCTCGAGCTCATCGGAGCGCACCGGCCGTTCGGCGTTCTCCGCAAGATAGTCGCGGGCAAGCGCGGCGGCTCGCCATGCGGTCTTGCCGGTCGACTTTGCCGGCTTTCCGGCATGGCGCCTCAGCTGCTGCGCCAGCTGCGCGACGAAATCCGCAACGAACAGGTCGCCGAGTTCTTCGTCCAGCGGCGCCAGCGCCGACAGCAGCGTGTCTCGCAATGCCGGATCGCTGACCACGGCGTTGCGCACGAAAGGCAGCGGCTCGCCGTCGAGGCAGTCGAGCAGCAGGGACGGCTCTAGATAAAGGATCCTGTAGCGCAACCCGTCTTCCGTCCCGGCGCCGCCGTCATGCAATTCGTCGGGGTGCAGCACGATCGCCTGGCCGGGCAGGCTGTGTTGCAGCGCGCCGCGATAGTGGAAGCGCTGCACGCCCTGCAACGTTACGCCGATCGCATAGGTGTCGTGCCGGTGCGGCTCGAAAGCGTTGCCGTGGAAACGCGCCTCGATGCGTTCGAGGCCCAGCCCGCCAGGCGCCGAAACGATGCGACCGCCGTTGGCCGCATCCGCGCACGAACGTTCAAGACCTTGCTTCGCCTCTGCGCCTAGAGCCTGCGCCATAGCCCTGTTCCGCCCGTCACGGGTCATCTCGGAGTCTCAATCTTGGTGTTCGATACGAAAATTGCAATTGTCCTGAGGGACGCTCTGCCCGTTTGGCAGAAGCTCAACGTCACCGCCTTCCTCACCAGCGGCATCGTCGCGCAGTTCCCCGAGATCATCGGCGAGCCCTATCGCGACCGTGCCGGCAACCTTTACAACCCAATGTCGATCCAGCCGGTCATCGTCCTGTCGGCCGACGCGGCGACGCTGGGCACGATCCATCTCCGGGCGCTGGAGCGCGGCGTGACGGCGTCCGCCTATGTCGAGGAGATGTTTTCGACCGGCCATGATGCCGCCAATCGCGCTGTCTTCGCCGAATTCGCGCCGGACGACGCCAAGATCGTCGGCATCGCTCTGCGTGGCGAGAAGAAGCTCGTCGACAAGATCACCAAGGGCGCCCGCATGCATGGCTAAAAAGGGTGGCATGCCCCTTCTCCCAAGGGACCATTGCGGACGTTTGGGGTTGGCCTGAACGCCCATCACGTCGTCATTCTATGGCGGAGCAAGGAACGCAGCGACGCGGCGCAGACCAGAATCCATTCCGTGACTTAGGCGTTGCCACGATGCAGAATTCCGCTCCGTTGCGCCCTTCGGCGAAGGTAACGGAATGGATCCTCGGGTCTGCGCGCCGCTTCGCGTCGCTCCGCCCGTGGATGACGACGTCGCGGAGGCTTCGGCCAATCCCTCGACGATCAGGCTGAATGCCTATCCCGTCGAGGACCGTTCAAGCCAATCGCCTTCCTCAACGCGCTCTAAGCCTGTCCAAAGCGCTTATTAGGCCAGTCGCTTTTGGCTTGCCGGCCAGCGGCGATTGCCGCAGAAGGGGACGTCTATCCTTCCTTCGGCCCGACCTTGACCATTTCCAAAACCAACGACGACAGCGCAACGCCGCCCGTGGCGATGCTTCTGATGCTTTGCGTCTATGTCTGCTTCACCTTTCTCGATACCTCCAGCAAATACCTGGTGCTGGCCGGCGTCTCGGCGCTGATCGTCGCCTGGGCCCGTTTCACCGTCCATGTCCTGCTGGTCGGGCTTTTCCTGCGCGGCTGGCGCGAACCGGCGCGTTTTCGCGCCAAAAACCTGCCGGCGCATATATTGCGCGGCTGCCTGCTGTTCGGCTCGACCATGTTCAACATCCTGGCGCTGAAGACGCTGCAGCTGGCGGAGACCACGTCGATCTATTTCTTCGGCCCGATGGTCATCACCGCGCTTGCCGGTCCGCTGCTCGGCGAATGGGCCGGCTGGCGGCGCTGGCTGGCAATCCTCACCGGCTTTGTCGGCGTCCTGATCATCACCCGGCCGGGCGTCGGCGTGTTCGGCATCGGTCATCTCTTCGCGCTGGGCTCGATGCTGTCTAACAGCTTTTATGTCATCATGACCCGGCGCATGTCGTCCACCGAGACGTCCGAGAGCCTGATCCTGTTCTCGGCTTTGGCGCCGGCGGCGCTGCTCTTGCCCACGCTGCCCTTCTCGCATGCGCTGCCGCAGGACGGCTGGCACTGGATCATTCTTTTGATGCTGGGCGTTTTCGGCGCCGGTGGCCACTATCTGCTGGTGCAGGCCTATCGCCTCGCCACCACCACGGCACTTGCGCCTTATCCCTATTCGCAAATGGTGTGGATGATCATTTCCGGGTGGGTGATCTTCCACCAGTTCCCCGATCGCTGGACGCTGCTCGGCGCGGCCATCATTGTTGCCAGCGGTCTTTACATCATCCACCGCGAGCACCGGCTGCGCCTGCGCGACCTCGCGACGGTGGATACAGAAGCCGAGAGTCTGGCGAAAAAACTTTGAATTGCTCCTTGATCGGTGGCATAAGGCCGCATTTAAAAAATTTAAAGACGTGGTTCCGAGGACCCTGGGGAGCGAAGGGCACTGGCACAGAAGATCAAGCTTTCGACAATCGCGGATGCGCTCGGCGTCTCCACGGCAACGGTATCGCTGGCGCTGCGCGACAGCCCGCTGGTGGCCGGCGCCACGCGGGAACGCATCAAGGAGCACGCGCGCGCCATCGGCTATATCTACAACCGCCGCGCCGCCTCGCTGCGCACCTCGCGCTCCGGCATCGTCGGCGTCGTCGTGCATGACATCATGAACCCGTTTTTCGCCGAGATCCTGCGCTCGATCGAAAGCGAGCTCGACCGCAGCCGCCAGACCTTCATCCTGTCCAACCACTATGACCAGCTCGAAAAGCAGCGCACCTTCATCGACACGCTGCTGCAGCTCGGCGCCGACGGTGTCATCATGTCGCCGGCCATCGGCACGCCGGCCGAGGACATCATCATGGCTGAGGAAAACGGCCTGCCGGCGGTGCTGATCGCGCGCAGCGTCGCCGGTGCCGACGTGCCGGTGTTCCGCGGCGACGATGCCTATGGCACCGCGCTGGCCACCAATCATCTGATCTCGCTCGGCCATAAGCGCATCGCCATGGTCGGCGGCACCGACCAGACCTCGACCGGCCGCGACCGTTACCAGGGCTACCTCAACGCCATGGAGGCGGCCGGCCTTGAGGTGAAGCCGTCCTGGCGCATTCCCGGGCCCCGCACCAAGCAAGCGGGTTTCGAAGCCGCGGGGCAGTTTCTGGCGCTGAAGGACAAGCCCACGGCTGCCTGCTGCTGGAACGATCTGGTCGCGATCGGGCTGATGAATGGCATCGCGCGGGCGGGCCTCGTGCCCGGCGTCGATATCTCGGTCACCGGTTATGACGATCTCGAGGAGGCGGCGATCGCGACGCCGGCCCTGACCACGGTCTGGAATGGCCAGCGCGAGGTCGGCCGCCGCGCCGCAAGCGCCTTGCTCGACAAGCTGAACGGGCAGGCGGTGCGGCCCTCGCAAGAGCTGATCAAGCCGGAACTGCATGTGCGGCAGTCGACCGGCAAGCCGGTGGAGCGTGCATGACCAGTGCAGAAGGAAAATTGCCGGTCGCCATCCTGGTGCCGGGCGATTTCAACGACCATGCCGTCGGCCGCATCGACAAGGCGTTCAAGCTTGTGCGCATCGAACGCGCCGACCCTGGGCTGGTCACGGAAGAGATGCGCGCCACCGTGCGCGGCATCGCCTCCTATGCGGGCATCAACGCGGCGATGATCGACGCGCTGCCCAACCTTGAGATCATCGCCAGTTTCGGCGTCGGCTACGATTCGGTCGACGCCAATCACGCGGCGAGGTGCGGCGTCATGGTCACCAACACGCCCGACGTCCTGACCGAGGAGGTCGCCGACACCGCCATCGGCCTTTTGATCAACACCGTGCGCGAACTCTACGCCGCCGAGAAATGGCTGCGCGACGGCGACTGGGTGAAGAAGGGTAATTATCCCCTGAGCCGGCTTACCTTGCGCGGCCGCAGCGTCGGCATTTTCGGCATGGGCCGTATCGGCCGCGCCGTCGCCCGCCGCCTTGAAGCCTTCGGACTGCCGATCGCTTACCACAATCGCCGCAAGGTCGAAGGCCTGCCTTACCAATATCATGCCACGTTGAAAGGCCTTGCCGAGGCCGTCGATACGCTGATTTGCATTGCCCCGGGCGGCGCCTCCACGGAGAAAGCGATCAACGCCGAAATCCTGTCGGCGCTGGGTTCGAACGGCGTCTTCGTCAACATCGGCCGCGGCTCGGCGGTGGACGAGACAGCACTGGCCGCCGCCCTCGAGAGCGGCACAATTGCCGCTGCCGGGCTCGACGTCTTTGCCGATGAACCGAACGTGCCGCGGGCCCTGCTCGACGCTGCCAATGCCTCGCTTCTGCCGCATGTCGGCTCGGCGTCGGTCCACACCCGCCGCGCCATGGCTGATCTCTGCGTCGACAATCTCGTTGCCTGGTTCACCGAGCGCCGGCCGCTGACGCCCGTGCCGGAGACCATCAACGTCAAGGCGCGCGGCTAGAGCAGTCCCAGGGAAGGTCTGAAAGGGCTTTCGGTAGCCTATGGGGGCATTGAACCGTTCCGGGGCGCTTCGCCACATCTGTTAATGCCTTGGCAGATCCATTAACTCCTGCTTAACTCTTTGAAATCATTTTCCATACTTGATCGAGTGTGGAGAAGCGGCGTGAAGCTGGTAGCCGGGTTGGTTGTGTCGGTTGCGCTGTTCGGGGGCGCGCATGTCCTGTCTGACGGCCAGGGTCCGAGCACGGCTGTCGAGACCGTCTCCTCCAGCACCTATCGATTGACGGCCAATGGCGACGAAGCCGCCTGCGCCGTACAGCGGGGTGCCGCCGTCTCGGATGGCCTGTCGCGGCTCAAGATCGCCCCGGATTGCCGCCAGCTGATGCCCGGCATCGAGCGGGCAAGATTCTGGCGCGAGCAGGCGGACGGCTCGGTTGCCTTCAGCGAGAACGGCATTGATCCGATCGTCACCTTCGGCGTTGCCGATGGCGACGGCTACGAATCCTACGCGCCGTCCGCGCCGCTTCTGGCTTTGAACAACGACAGCAGCAACTGAACTCAAGCCGCTCCAGGGAGCAGCGGATTATTCCGCCGCGGCGCGCACGCCTGCTTTTGCCGCCGCGTGCAGCCGCACGGCATCGCCGAAAGCGCGAAAAATCTTGGCGGAATTGCTGTCCGACTTCACCCAGTATTCGGGGTGCCACTGCACGCCGACCGCGAAGGCGCGGGCGTCCTTGACGGAAACCGCTTCGATCGTTCCGTCGGTGGCCAAAGCCTCGATTAGCAGTTCCGAGCCGAGCCGGTCGATCCCCTGCCGGTGCAGCGAGTTGACCTTGATGTCGCCGGCGCCGAACACGCCTGCAAGGCAACTGCCCGGCTTGATCGAGATCGTCTGGTGGATGGCGAAGCGCTCGTCCTGATTGTCGCTCACCGGCGCGCGATGGTCGAGCGAGCCTTCGCGCTCCTGGATCTCGGTGCCCAGCGTGCCGCCCAGCGCCACGTTCAGCTCCTGGATGCCGCGGCAGATGGCGAGCAACGGCACACCGCGCTCAAGCGCCTTGCGGATCAGCGGCAGCGTCGTGGAATCGCGCGCCTGATCGTAAGGACCGTTGGCCTCGCTCGGGTCGCCGTCATAAAGCGAGGGATGCACGTTCGATTTCGAACCCGTCAGCATGACGCCGTCGACGGACGACAGCAATTCGTCGAGGTCGAGTCGGTCGCCGAAGGACGGCACCAGCAGCGGGAACACGCCGGCGCCGGTCACCGCCGCTTCCAGATATTGCTGGGGCGCGGCGTGCCAGGTGTAGTTGTCGAACTGGCGGACGTCGGTTGAGACGGCGACGAGCGGCTGCTGCATTTTGGGTTTGGTTTCCATCAGGCCAAGGAATTGTTCTGCCTATAAAATAAGCGATCCGTCGCGGCTTTTCCATGGCAAGTTTGGCCGCCTCGCATGGGCCAGGAAAGAGAGCGTTAGACTATAGTTGCAGATGGCGCCTGAATGGCGTCAAGCTGAGCCGCAGCGCTGGACTCGACCTCTTGCCCGTGTATGGTTCTCCACAACCGAGCCGGCACCGAGAATGTCCTGGCATCGGTCAGCTGATCCGCAAGGGAGGAAACTGCATGGATCGTCGTTCATTCATCCGCAAGGCCGGTGCATCCGGCGTCGGTGCTGCGGCAGCGGCCGCCGCACTTGCCACGCCGGCGATAGCCCAGTCCAATCCGAAGGTGACTTGGCGGCTGGCATCGTCCTTCCCGAAATCGCTCGACACGATCTATGGCGGCGCCGAGGTCTTCTCCAAGATGCTGTCGGAAGCGACCGACGGCAATTTCCAGGTCCAGGTTTTCGCCTCCGGCGAACTGGTGCCCGGTCTGCAGGCGGCGGACGCCACCGCGGCCGGCACCGTCGAAGCCTGTCATACGGTGGCATACTATTACTGGGGCAAGGATCCTACCTGGGCGCTGGGCGCGGCCGTGCCGTTCTCTCTCAATGCGCGCGGCATGAATGCCTGGCACTACCATGGCGGCGGCATCGACCTGTTCAACGAGTTCCTGGCCACGCAGGGGCTTTTCGGTCTGCCGGGCGGCAATACCGGAGTGCAGATGGGCGGCTGGTTCCGCAAGCAGATCAACACGGTCGCCGATCTGTCCGGCCTGAAGATGCGCATCGGCGGTTTTGCCGGCAAAGTCGTGCAGAAGCTCGGCGTCGTGCCGCAGCAGATCGCCGGCGGCGACATCTACCCGGCGCTGGAAAAGGGCACGATCGACGCCGCCGAATGGGTCGGCCCCTATGACGACGAGAAGCTCGGCTTCTACAAGGTCGCGCCCTATTACTACTATCCCGGCTGGTGGGAAGGCGGCCCGACCGTGCACCTGCTTTTCAATAAGGCCAAGTACGAAGAGCTGTCGCCGGCTTACAAGTCGCTGGTGCACACCGCCGCCCAGGCGGCGGACGCCAACATGCTGCAGAAATACGACTTCCTCAATCCGGCCGCGGTGAAGCGGCTGGTGGCCGGCGGCGCCAAGCTGGCGCCCTTCAGCCAGGAGATCATGGCGGCCTGCTTCGACAAGGCGAACGAGGTCTATGCCGAGATGGAAGCCTCGAACGCGCCATTCAAGAAGATCTGGGAATCGATCAAGGGCTTCCGCAAGGAGCACTATCTCTGGGCCCAGGTCGCCGAATACAACTACGACACCTTCATGATGGTGCAGCAGCGCAACGGCAAGCTGTAGGCTGGCTTACCTTCTCCCCTTGTGGGGTCCGAAGGACGGGTGAGACGCGTGGCTCGCCCCCGGGCGGTGGATCGGCGCGCAGCGCCGAGACGGATGAGGGTGTTAGACGGATCGCCGTCCGCGCCAAGCTGGAACACCCCTCATCCGTCGCATTCGGCGACACCTTCTCCCACAAGGGGAGAAGGCAGAACCGCGTCTCTACCTCAACCCGGCACCACGAGCACCTTGACCTCGCCCGGAGCCGGCGGATTGGCGATTACGTCGGGCGCCTCCTCCAGGCTGACCTTTCTCGAGATCAGCCGGTCGACCTCGATCGCGCCGGAGGCGATCAGCTGCGCCGCCCTGCCATGTGTGAACGGGTTGAGGAAGGAGCCCAGCACCTTCAATTCGCGAAACAAGAGATCGAACGGCTCGATCTCCACCTTCATGCCTTGCGGCACGACGCCGACGATGACGACGGTGCCGCCGGCCCGAGCCATCCGCATCGACTGCTCGACGGTATCGCGCACGCCGGCGCATTCCAGCACCACGTCGACCCCGCCGGGAACCAGACCATTCGGCCCGGCGATGGCTGCGATCGGGTCGCCGGCGCTGGGATCGATCGTCGCGGTCGCGCCGAGCTCCTCGGCAAGCGCGCGGCGTGAGGCCTGCCTTGTCGACAGGGTGATGGTCGCCGCACCCGCGAGCTTTGCCAGCTGCACGACCAGCAGGCCGATGACGCCGCCGCCAAGCACCACGACCGACGCGCCCGGCCGTATCGCGGCAAGGTCCACGCCGTGCAGACAGCAGGCCAGCGGCTCGCAGAAGGCGCCATGCGCCGGCTTGAGGTTTGCGGGCAGCCGGAAGGCCTGCCTGTGCGGCATCAGAACATAGTCGGCAAAGCCGCCGTCGCGGTGGATGCCGATGGCGCTGAGATTGCTGCACAGGTTGACGCGGCCGGCATGGCAGTGGGCGCAGCGTCCGCAGGCGATATTGGGATCGCCGGTGACGCGGTCGCCGACGGCAATGCCTGACACTGCCGCGCCGACGGCCTCGACGATGCCGGAAAACTCGTGGCCGAGCGTCACCGGCGGCGTGCAAGGGAATTCGCCGTGGAACAGATGCCGGTCGGTGCCGCAGACGCCGCAGGCCTCGATGCGCACGAGAACGTCCTCGGGCCCGGGAACGGGCTTGGGAACCTTGCGCAGCGCGATTTTGCCTACCGCCTCCAAACGCACGGCTCTCATGGTCCACCTCCGAGCAATTTCAGAAAAGTGTGAAGCGGTTTTCCGTCCGAAATTGCATCAAAACAAAGAGCTAGGACATTTCACCGTTTCTGTGAAACGGTGAAATGTCCTAGTTGAATTTTGGCGGCTGCGAGAGATCGGGGGCCGGTGCCGCCGGCTTGGCCGGCGCATCACCGAAGCTCGGCGGCTGCGACAGGTCGGGCGTGCCGGGCGCCGCCGGCGCGCCGCCATTGCCCGGGGCCGCGCCGTTATTCGCCGGCGGCGTGCCGAGCGGCGACAGCGAAGGCATGTCGGGCAGCTTGAGGTCGATGGTGCTGGGCTCCACCGCCGCTCCCTTGTAGCGCATGACCATTTGCGGGAAGGCGATGGTGAGCCCGATCATGATCACCTGGATGCAGACGAACGGCACCGCACCCCAATAGATCTGCCCGGTGGTGACGGGCGCGATCTGCTTGCCGGTGATCCTGTCCAGGTAAGGCACGCGGGCCGCGACCGAGCGCAGGTAGAACAGCGCGAAGCCGAAGGGCGGATGCATGAAGCTGGTCTGCATGTTGACGCCCAGCAGCACGCCGAACCAGATCAGGTCGATGCCGAGCTTGTCGGCGGCGGGCGCCAGCAGCGGCACGATGATGAAGGCGAGCTCGAAGAAATCGAGGAAGAAGGCAAGCAGGAAGACCAGGATATTGACGCCGATCAGGAAGCCGGTCTCGCCGCCGGGCAGCGAGGTCAGGAGATGCTCGACCCAGATGTGGCCGTTGACGCCGTAGAAGGTGAGCGAGAAGACGCGCGCGCCGATCAGGATGAACAGCACGAAGGAGGAAAGCCTGGTCGTCGAGGCAAGCGCCTGTTTGACGACGTCGAGCGACAGCCGTCCCTTGGCCGCCGCCATGATCAATGCTCCGACCGAGCCCATGGCCCCGCCCTCGGTCGGCGTGGCAATGCCGAGGAAGATTGTGCCCAGCACCAGGAAGATCAGCGCCAGCGGCGGGATCAGCACGATCACCACCTGCTGCGCCAGCTTCGACATCAGGTTGAGCCTCAGCCGCTGGTCGACTATGGCGGCGACATAGATGACGATGACGCCGACGGCGAAGCCGAGGATGTCGGCATTGTCGCCCTGCGTCGGCGCAAGATAGCGATAGGCGCCGTAGGAGATCGCGCCGGTTACCAGCAGCGCCACGATCAGCGAGATCACGCCGCGGCCGAGCGTGCGGGCTTCGAGAGGCAGCGCCGGCATCGAGTTTGGCCGGACGATCGACACGATCAGGATGTAGAGCATGTAGATGCCGGTCAGCACGATACCCGGGATCAACGCGCCGGCATACATGTCGCCGACCGACCGTCCGAGCTGGTCGGCAAGCACGATCAGCACCAGCGAGGGCGGGATGATCTGGGCAAGCGTGCCGGAGGCCGCGATGACGCCGGAGGCGAGCCTTCGGTCATAGCCGTAGCGCAGCATGATCGGCAGCGAGATCAGCCCCATGGCGATGACCGAGGCCGCCACCACGCCGGTCGTTGCGGCAAGCAGCGCGCCGACGAAGATGACCGCATAGGCAAGGCCGCCACGGATCGGCCCGAACAGCTGGCCGATCGTGTCGAGGAGATCCTCGGCCATGCCGGATCGTTCGAGCACGATACCCATGAAGGTGAAGAACGGTATCGCCAGCAGCGTGTCGTTGGACATCACCCTGGTGCCGTAGAAATTGTCGGGCAGCGCGTGCAGCAGCGGCCAGGCGAGGTTGATCGACCCGCCGGAATAGGGCGAGACCAGCACGCCGATGAAGAAGAACAGAAGTCCGTTGGCGGCGAGCGAGAAGGCGACGGGGTAGCCGATCAAAAGGAAAATGATCAGCGAGGCGAACATGATCGGCGCCATGTTCTGCGCGATGAACTCGATCATGGGCGGACCTCGCCCGCGATGGCTTTGGCTTCCTCGGCCAGCGCCTCCGCCTCGAGCCTGGCCTGCTCATGCGCCGATATGAAGGGATTGGGATCGTCCATGTCGCCGCGCATGATGGCGATCTTCTTGATGATCTCGGAAACGCCTTGGAGCGCCAGCAGGAAGAAGCCGACGAGCAGGATGGCCTTGGCCGGCCAGACGATCAGGCCGCCAGCATTGGTCGACATCTCGCCGCTGTGGAAGGACAGCGACACATAGGGCACGAAATAGATCACCATCAGCACGACGAAAGGCATCAGGAACAACAGGTGGCCGAGCAGGTCGATCCAGTGCTGCACGCGCCGCGAGAACATGCCGTACACGATGTCGATGCGGATATGGTCGTTCTGCTTCAGCGTGTAGGCCGCAGCCAGCATGAAGGCGGCGCCGAACAGATACCACTGCAGTTCGAGCCAGGCATTGGAGGAGGTGTCGAACACCTTGCGGATGACGGCATTGCCCGCGCTCACGAGGATCGCGAACAGGATCAGCCATGACACCCAGCGGCCGATGAACTCGTTGATGCGGTCGATCGTTCTGGAAAGAGCGAGAAGCCCTGCCATGCATATCCTCCCTGACAATGCGGCGCGCCCGATTCCCCCTCCGGTGTCGCGTCGCCTGGCCCAACGGTATGCAGTGCGTGGTCCGGCAGGTCAACATGGCAAAGCTGCGGCTAACAGATCGGCGCACCGGACAATGCCGGAACGCCGCCACTTGACGGCACGTCATGCAACCAAAGTCTGGGATGCTTAAAGCATGTCTCCTGAAAGTGGGACCCGGTTTCAGGATAAAGACATGCGTAAACCAAAAACCTAAAGCGCATGGAGCGAATCTGAAAGATCGCGACGCGTTTTAGGCGATCTTGGCCTGGTCGCGCCCGGCGCCGATCAGCACCAGCATGACGACGAGGAACAGGTATATCCAGGCGTCGCGCCATTCGAGCGGGAAGTAGCCGGCCCACAGCGATTCCGCCATGCCGAAGGCCGCGGCGCCAAGGGCCGCCTTGAGCGGCGACAGATAGCCGCCGACCGCCGTCACGAACAGGATCTTGAGGCCGTAGATCAGCCCGGTGCCGAAGCTGACATTGCCGTAATAGAGACCGGCAAGCACGCCGGCCAGGGCCGCGCAGAAGCCGCCGAACAGCACGGCGCGGCGGAACACGGCGGTGACGTCGACGCCGCACATCGCCGCCGCCTTCGGATCGTCGGAGACGGCCCGCCAGGCGCGGCCGAAGCTGGAGTGGGAAAATAGCCAGGCCGCCAGCGCCACCAGTGCGACGACGCCCGCGCAGTCCAGCAGCTGGATGACGGTGAGCGTGACCTTGAAGCCGCCGCCCTCGGCGAAAATGACGGGAGTGGCGAGCATCGGCGGCAGCCACAGGTCGTGCGTGTCGGCGGCGATGCGGCTGGCCTCCGACAGGAAGATCAGGATGCCGAGCGTCGTCACCACGATGGCGTTGGGCGAGCGGTCGGCGAGCCTCTCGAACACGCTGCGCGACAGAATGTGGCTGATCAGCGCGGCGTAGAGCAGGGCCGCGGCCACGCCGAGCGCCACCGCGGCAGCCAGCGTCAGCCACAGCGCCTGATAGCCGAAGGCGGCGGTCAGGATCATCGTCTGGCCGCAGAAGGCGAACAGCGCGCCGTAAGCCAGGTTGGTGCGGTGCAGGATGCCGTTGGTCAGCACATAGCCGAAGGCGAGCAGCGCATAGAGCGCGCCCGAATGCAGCCCGTTCAGCACCTGCTGGAAGAAATAGAGCATGCGGCGTCCTTGGGGCCGCATGGCGCGACCCTGCACGGAGCGTTACATTCGGAATCTAACTTGTCAAATGCGTTTTATCGGTTAGATTTCCCTTATGACGGTTTCCTGGACCCCGCACCGTTTCACCGGTGGCATCCTTGCGCTCGACACGGCGAACACCGTGGTGCTGCGCAACGATCCGCAAAAGTCCTTCGACCGCTTTGACGATCCGGCCGAGATCGCCCGTTTCGCCGAGGCGGCAAGCGGCTTTCGCGCCGCCGAGCTCGGCGGCCGGCGGCTGCGGGCGCCGGAGCCGGGCGAGATCAAGCCAACCGTCATCTCGATCCGCGAGGCGACCGACCGCCTGTTTCGCCATGCCGTATCGAACGGCGCGGTGGCGACCAGCCACCTGCCGGATTTCCTGATGGCCTGCGCCAGCGGGCTGTCGGGCAGCGCGACCGAGATCGGAACGCCGGGCCAGCCTTTCGGCGACCCGCAAACGCCGATCGCCTTCGAGGCGGCTTTGGCCGTTTCGGCGCTGTCGCTGCTGCGCGACGAAACCGTGGCGAGGCTCAGGATCTGTCCCAACTGCAGCTGGCTGTTCGTCGACCGCAGCCGCAACGCCAGCCGCTTGTGGTGCGATATGGCTGTCTGCGGCAATCGCCAGAAGGCAAACCGCTATTACCGCCGCCGTACAGCGGCGAGGGAGGTTCCCAATGCTTAGAAAATTTTCGCGTTCGGCCCTGGTCGCCGCCGCCCTGGTCGCCACAATCGCGCTCGGCGCCTGCCGCGACACCGGCAAGGACCAGCTCTTTGCCATCTCGGGAAAACTGTTCGAGTTCAACTATCGGCTGGCCATCGCCACCTATGTCATCACGCTGAAGCCGCTGCGGCCGATGGTCGACGGCCAGGTCGCGGTCGTCAGCTTCCAGAACCCGGCCGGCGGCGACCCGCTCGTCGTCAACCAGAAGATCTGGCCGAAGCTGCCGCATATCACGCTGACCAGCCCGCCGCTCACCTGCGTGGTCAAGGACAAGCCCTACAGCGTCTCGATCCGCATCGAGGATTCCAACGGCACCTTGCTGCAGAGCATCGACACCACAATGACCTCGTCCGAGGACCAGACGATGCTGCCGGACCGGCCACTGGTGATCGGACCGAAATACGAGCTCAACCCTGACCTTGCCGGCCACCCTGACGGCAAGCTGCCCGATGCTCAGAAGCCGGATTGCTCGAAAGCGACCTGAAACGCGCAGCGTTAAAGCAATTCCAGGAAAAGTGTGGAGCGGTTGGGCTCGGCGTCTTCGCCGGAGCCTTCCGTCCGGAATTGCGTCAAAAACAAAAAGATAGGGCGGTTCGCCGTTTCAGTGAAATGGCGAACCGCCCTGTCACGAAATTTTTGTTCTTCACAAAGCGGTTAGCATGATCTTGCGTGCGCCACCTGCCGTTCGCCAGACCGTTTGTTGCGTGTTATCTGGCCTCTGCGATTTTGTTTGACCTCACCGCCAAGGGACGAAAGACTGCGGCGTCCCACTCCGACGTTGGCTGCCTGATTTGAGGTGCCTCCGCAGAGGAAATAGCCGATGACGCTGCACGACGTCGCGCTCGACGACAAGTTCGACCTTGGCAAGGAGCGCGTCTTCCTGTCCGGCGCGCAGGCCGTTGTGCGCATGCTTCTGATGCAGCGCGAGCGCGATCGCCGCGCCGGCCTCAACACCGCGGGATTCGTTTCCGGCTACCGCGGCTCGCCCTTGGGCGGCCTCGACATGCAGCTGTGGCGGGCGAAGAAGCAGCTTGCGCAAGCCGACATCGTCTTCCAGCCGGGCCTCAACGAGGAGCTCGCAGCCACCGCCTGCTGGGGTTCGCAGCAGACCGAATTGCTGGGCGAAGGCACGCATGACGGCGTCTTCTCGGTCTGGTACGGCAAAGGGCCGGGGGTCGACCGGTCCGGCGACGTCTTCCGCCACGCCAATCTTGCCGGTTCCTCGAAACATGGCGGCGTGCTTGCCCTGATGGGCGACGACCACATGGCCGAATCCTCGACCAACGCGCATGCCACCGAGTTCCTGTTCGTCGACACCATGGTGCCGATCCTCAATCCGGCCGGCGTGCAGGAGATCATCGACTACGGCCTTTACGGCTTTGCCATGTCGCGCTTCGCCGGCACCTGGGCGGCGATCAAATGCGTCAAGGACAACATCGAATCGACGGCTTCGGTCGACGCCTCGATCGAGCGTCTGGGCATCGTCATTCCCGAATTCGACATGCCGCCGGGCGGCCTGAACATCCGCCACGAGATCGACATGCTCGGCCAGGAAGAGCGGCTGCATGAACATAAGCGCGCCGCCGCTTCCGCCTTCATCCACGCCAACGGGCTGAACCGCATCATCTATTCCGGCGGCCGCAATCCCAGGCTCGGCGTCATCACCATCGGCAAGAGCTATCTCGACGTCCGCCAGGCGCTGGAGGATATCGGTATCGACGAACAGGCGGCGAACCACATCGGCATCCGCCTGTTCAAGGTCGGCTGCCCGTGGCCGTTGGATTTCCAGCACATCGCCGATTTCGCGCGCGGCCTCGACACCATCGTCGTCGTCGAGGAGAAGCGCTCGCTGATCGAGGTGCAGCTGCGCGAGAACCTCTACGGCACCGCCACGCAGCCGGTGATCGTCGGCAAGAAGGACGAACGCGGCGACTGGCTGTTTCCGGCCAAGGGCGCGCTCGACCCGAACGAGATAGCGATTGCGCTGGGCGAACGTATCCTGCGCACCATCGGCCCGTCGGAAGAGATTGCCGCGCGGGTAGCGAAGTTGCGCCAGTTCCAGGCGATGCTCGCCGACACGCTCGACATCGGCTCGCGCACGCCCTTTTTCTGCTCGGGCTGCCCGCACAATTCCTCGACCAAGGTGCCGGACGGCTCGCTGGCCGCCGCCGGCATCGGCTGCCATTTCATGGCGCTGTGGATGGACAGGAACACCGTCGGCTTCACCGCCATGGGCGGCGAGGGCGCGCAATGGGTCGGCCAGGCGCCGTTCTCCAGGCGCGACCATATCTTCCAGAATCTCGGTGACGGCACCTACAACCATTCCGGCGTGCTGGCGATCCGCTTCGCGCTGTCGTCCGACGCCAACATCACCTACAAGATCCTCTATAACGATGCCGTGGCGATGACCGGCGGCCAGCCGCATGAGGGTGGCCTGACCGTCGACATGATCGCCAGGCAAGTGCGCGCCGAGGGCGTCGAGCGCATCGCCGTCGTCACCGACGAGCCCGGCAAATATGCCGGCAAGGCCGATTTCCCGGCCGGCATAACCATCCACCACCGCGACGATCTCGATCTCGTCCAGCGCGAATTGCGCGAGGTGAAAGGCGTTTCGGTGCTGCTCTACGATCAGACCTGCGCCGCCGAAAAGCGCCGCCGCCGCAAGCGCGGCACCTTCCCCGATCCGGACAAGCGCGTCTTCATCAACGAGCTGGTCTGTGAAGGCTGTGGCGATTGCGGCGTGCAGTCGAACTGCGTCTCGATCCAGCCGGTCGAGACCGAATTCGGACGCAAGCGCCGGATCGACCAGTCGAGCTGCAACAAGGATTTTTCCTGCCTCAACGGTTTCTGCCCGTCTTTCGTCACCGTGCATGGCGGCAAGATCAGGAAGGCCGAAGGCATTGCCGGCAGAGCCGATCCGCTGGACGGCGTGCCGGCGCCGGCTGAATTCCGCATGGGCAACCAGGGCTGGGCGGCGATCATCGACGGCGTCGGCGGCACCGGCGTCGTCACCATCGGCGCAGTGCTCGGCATGGCCGCCCATATCGAGGGCAAGGGCTGCGGCATGATCGACATGGCGGGCCTTGCCCAGAAGGGCGGCTCGGTCTTCACCCATGTCCGCATCGCCCCGACACCCGAGGACATCCACGCCATCCGCGTCTCGGCCGGCAAGGCCGACCTCGTGCTCGGTTGCGACCTCGTCGTCTCCGGCGCCAAGAAGGTGCTGGGCGCGGTGCGCGAGGGCCACACGATCTTCCTCGCCAACACTGCCGAGATCATGCCCGGCGAATTCACCCGCTCCGCCGACTTCTCGCTGCCGGTCGAGCGGCTGAAGAAGGCGATCCGGGCGGCTGCCGGCGACGACAAGGCGCATTTCTTCGACGCCACCCGCACGGCGACCGCTTTGTTCGGCAATTCGCTCGGCGCCAACATGTTCATGCTTGGCTTCGCCTTCCAGCATGGCGGCTTGCCGCTTTCGGCCGAAGCCGTTGAAAAGGCGATAGAATTGAACGGCGAAGCGGTCGCCATGAACGTCGCAGCCTTTCGTTGGGGCCGCCGCGCCGCGCACCAGCCCGATTTCGTGCGTGGCCTGGTCGCCCAGACCGGCAAGCCGGCGTCGAAACCGGCCGAGACGCTGGATGAGGTCATCGCCCGCCGCGTCGCCTTCCTCACCGCCTACCAGAACGCCGCCTATGGCAGGCGCTACGCCGACCGCGTGGCGGCCTTGCGCGCCGCCGAAGCCAAGGCCGTGCCGGGCTCGACCGCGGTGACCGAGGCCGTCGCCAGGAATCTCTTCAAGCTGATGGCGATCAAGGATGAGTATGAGGTGGCGCGGCTCTACACCGACGGCACTTTCGCCGCCGACCTCGCCAAGCAGTTCCAGAGCTACGAGAAGCTCGAATTCCATCTCGCGCCGCCGATCCTCGGCCGGCGCGGCAAGGACGGTAGCCCAAGGAAATCGAGCTTCGGCCCGTGGATGATGAAGGGCTTTCGGCTGCTGGCGGCGATGAAGGGCCTGCGCGGAACCGCGTTGGACCTTTTCGGCTACACGGCCGAGCGGCGCATGGAGCGGCAAGCGTTGAGAGAGTATGAGGGGGATCTAGACCTCATCGCCGGCGCCTTGGCGCCGGGACGGATCGAGGCCGCCACGGCCCTTGCCTCAGTGCCCGCTCTCATCCGCGGCTACGGCCATGTCCGGCAGGCCAGCGCCATGAAAGCGGCGGGCGAGCGCTCGCGGCTGATCGAGCGTTTGAATCAAGCCCCCGCGGAGCCATCGCTTCGGGCGGCGGAGTGATCGCGCCGGCGCGTAGATAGCGCCTGGAACCCCCGGAATTTCCTGATCTGTCCCGCGGGTCTCAACGCTCTGCAACCGGCATGAAGCGCGGTTCTAAGCCTTTCTTAAGGCGGGTGTGGGATGACAAGGCTTAGCGTTGGGCCAACGATATGGGCAGAGCAAAGACCGAAGACATCCCGGCGGATGTTTATATCCAGTTTGTGCGGGCGTTGTCCGACAACGCCTACATGCTGGTGGTCGGCGGCCTATGCTACTGGATCCTCGGATTGATGATCTACCTGCGGACGCAGGATCCGCTGTATCTTGGCTTCGCCTTCCTTCTGTTGGCGGTCAACCTCTGGCGCTATTTCAGCATCCGCAGCTTCCAAAGGAGTGGCAGCACTTTACCCACTGTCGAAAAGGCAGAGGCGTGGGAACGCGGTTACATTCTGAAAGGCAGTGCGCAGGGCCTCGCATTGGGGTCATTGTGTTTCGTGTCGATCTACCTGCGTCCCGATGGCTTCGCCGAACTGGCGTCCGTGTCGTTGGCATTGACCACCCTGCTCACGGTTGTCGGCCGAAGCTACGGCTCCAGGCGCATGGTGCAGATTTTTTCCGTGACCCTCATTGGGCTGCCAGCACTTGCGCTCTTCCTGCGCATGGACGTCCCCGACTTCGTGCTCGGGCTGATGATCATTCCGACGACAATCGTCACCATCAGCAGCGCCGATCATGTCCGCAACGTTCTGTTCTCGGCGGTCATCGGTCACCGGCAGGCGAAGGAGTTGGCGCAAAGGTTCGACCGGGCGCTGAATACGATGTCGCACGGTCTTGTCATGCTCGACTCGAACGGAAAGGTGGTCGTCGCCAACGCCGAGGCAGCACATTTGATGTCATTGAAATCGCCGGGCGCGCTGCTGGGGCGGTCGATCCACGGCCTCCTGATGCGTGGCGTCGCCGGCGGTATGCTGGCCCCGAAAGACTGCCGCTACATCGAGGCGCAACTGACGCGCGCCTTGCGCGAAGGTCGCGACCGCAAGGTACTGGTCTCGCTCGCAAACGGCCAGCACTACGAATTCTCCGCTCGTGAAGGGAGCCAGGAACTGGGCGTCGTCACCTTCGAGGACGTGACGGCGCGCGTCGAGGCGGAGGAAAAGATACGCTTCATGGCGCGCTACGACAATCTGACCGGTTTGCCTAACCGCGCCTATTTCCACGAACTTGTCCGTGAGGCCATGGCCTCCGGCGAGCAGGAGCGGCTCTGCGGTCTGGCGGTGCTCGATCTCGACGACTTCAAGAGCGTCAACGACACGCTCGGTCATCCTGTCGGCGACGGGTTGATTTACGCCGTGGCCGAGCGACTCGCGGCGATTGCCGGGCCGGGCATCACGGTCAGCCGCTTCGGCGGCGATGAGTTCATGGTCTTCTTCGACCGTGTCGAGGACGAGAGCCATCTCAGCACCTTGCTCGACCAGATATTCGCGGATCTGCAGGGTGAGGTGGACGTCGCCGGCCACGGCTTGCGCATCCAGGCCAGCGGCGGCGCGGTGCTGTCCAAGGTCAAGGACACCGAGGTTGATGCAATGATCGTCAAGGCCGATCTTGCCCTCTACAAGGCCAAGGAACTTGGCAAGAACAGCTGGCGGCTGTTCGAGGCGGCCATGGACGCCGCTTTCCGCAATCGCCAGCTGATGAAGGCGGATTTGCGCAATGCCGTGCAGGCCAAGGATTTGCGCGTGGTCTATCAGCCGATCGTCTCCGTCAGCACCATGCGCATCGCCAGTTGCGAGGCGCTCTGCCGCTGGGACCATCCCGACCTCGGCCCAATCTCGCCCAGCGTCTTCATCCCTTTGGCGGAAGAGATGGGCATCGTTTCCGACATCAGCACCTTCGTGCTGGAGGCCGCATGCGCCGAATGCGCCAAATGGCCGGCCCAGACCAGTGTGTCGGTGAACTTGTCGGCCAAGGATTTCCGCAGCCGCGATATCGTCCAGAAGGTCAGGGACGCCTTGGCCAAGTCGGGCCTGGCGACGCACCGGCTCGAGATCGAGGTCACCGAGACCGCATTGCTCGACGACAAGTCGCTGACGCGTGAGTCGATCGAGGACTTGAAGGCGCTTGGCGTGCGCATTGCGCTTGACGATTTCGGGACCGGCTATTCCAGCCTGAGCTATCTGCACAAGTTGCCGCTCGACAAGATCAAGATCGATCGCTCGTTCCTGGTCGATCTGAACCAGAACCGGCAGTCGCTCGACCTTCTCAAGGGCATTGTCGGCCTGTCCCGGACGCTGGGCCTTTCCGTCACCATCGAAGGGGTCGAGACCTTCGAGCAGCTGAAGACGCTGATCCATCTGGTCAAGCCGGACTTCGTGCAGGGTTTTCTCTTCGGCGCCGCGCTCAGCGCGTCAGGCATCGAGACGATGTCGAGCGTCACATGGCCATTTGCGGCGGAGTTGCATATCGCCGGCAAAAGGACAGCCAGCTGAACCAAACTCCAACACTGCTCTCGGAGTGGTGTCATTCGGGCTGCGATTTCGCTGAGATCACCGCCCGCCTTCACGCAAACCTAAGCTTGCTGCGCCTCGGCGTCTTCAGACCTTGAACTTAGGATGGTCCAGCGGATCGCCGGCAGGTGGTCTTGGACGGCCCGTCGGCGTCGAGTTTGCTTTTTGCTTAGAGAATCTGCGAAAATTGGCCCGGCCGTTAAGGTTAACAAGCGGTAAATCAGCAATATCGAATTTTCAGCTTGTGTCCCATTTCAACTCGAATAGCCTTAGTTGCAGGCGGAATTCGAGGAATGACAATGGATGCTGCGAGGAAGAGTGCTTCGGCTGGCGCCGGCGCGAGGATGGACTCCGCGCTTAACCAATCGATGATGCAATTACTGGACCATGTCGAGTATCGTCTCATCACCGGGGGCGAAGATCTGGAGGCGATCTATCGGCTCCGCTACAACTCCTATCGGCGCTCAGGTATGTGTGGTCCGATCGCCGGCGGGATGTTCGAGGACCGCTGGGACAATCTGCCGAATTCCTACAGGTTCGGCGTCTATTTCGACGGCCACCTGGTAAGCACATTGCGGCTGCACTACATCACCCGCGAGCATCCCTACTCGCCCTCCGTCGACGCCTATCCGGAAATATTGGCCGAGCGGCTTGCCCGCGGAGAGACTTTCATCGACGGAACCCGGTTCGCAACCGACCCGGACCTCGCCCCGGCGCCGGGAGTCCTGCCTTTCCTGACCCTCAGGATTTGCATGGTGGCTTACTGCTATTTCCGCCAGACCGCGATGTTCATCCCGATCAAGCTGGAGCATTCCGCTTTTTATGCCCGCTTCTTCAGCGCAAAGCAGATGACCGAGGGCAAGGCGTTTCCGGGCGTTATTCCTCCGCTCGCATTGTTCGAAATTTCCGGCAATGAAGCGAATTTTCACCGAATACTCGACCGGTTGCCGTTCTTCAGATCGACGCCGATGGAACAGCGGCTCATGTTCGGTAATCCGGCCATCAACCGGCTGACGCCTCTGTCGATCGTGCCGACGGCAAAATTCTTTCGCGCGGCTGCCTGAACGCAGGTTGTGAACCTTTCGCCGGCTGCGCCGTTATTCGAGCAATTCCAGGAAAGGTCTGAGCGGTTGTCCGTCCGGAAATTCCGTCAAACACCGAGGTTCATCGTTTCCGTGAAACGGTGAACCTCGCTATCTCCGCAGCCTTGTCTGACGGGCGTTCGCGCCCGTCGAAGGAAAGGATCCCCAGATGACCATCCACTCGCTCGCGCTGACGCCGCTGATTTCGCTGATCGCCGGCGTGCTGATCCTGGTGATGCCGCGGCTCCTCAACTACATCGTCGCGCTCTATCTGATCGTCGTCGGCCTGCTTGGCCTGTTCCCGCATCTCGCCAGCTGAATGAACCGCTCAGCCGGCGAAGAAGCGCAGGGCTGCGGCGACAATGGCTTCGGGCGCGTCTTCCTGCATGAGGTGCCCGGAGCCTGGAATGAGCGTCAAGCTGCAATCCGGCAGCATGGTCGCTAGCTTCGTGCCGCTCTGCGGCGGGATCCAGCGGTCTTCTTCTCCCCACAGCAAGGCCACCGGGCAGCGGAAATCACGATAGAGCGGTTCGACTTCGTCGGTGAAACGCTGGTCCATTTGCGCGATCTGCCGATAGAAGGCGGGCTGGCCGACCGGGCCGGTCCATGGCGTGATATAGGGCTGCAGGGCGGCGTCCGACAAAGGCTTGGCGGCCGCGCCGGCAATATAGGCCTTTAGGATCGCCGTCTGAATGTAATCCGGTACGCCGGCGAAAGCGGATTCATGACGCCCGACATGCTGGACAAAGGGTGAGCCCCAGGGCCGAACCGCCACGGGATCGATCAACAACAGCCTTTCATAATTGCAGCCGTCGATCAGATGCGCGCGCAGGGCTGTGGCGCCGCCGAAATCGTGGGCGATGACATTCGGCCGGTCCAGCTTCCAGAACCCCAGCATCGCCGCTAAGGCTCTGTTCTGGATGGCCAGCGAGACGTCCTGGCCTTCCCGTTTCTCGGACTGGCCATATCCCGGCAGATCGTAAAAATAGAGCGTGTGGTCACGCGCCAGTTCAGGGACAACGCGGTGCCAGACATGCGAGGAAAAGGGCGTTCCATGGACGAGCACGATGGCGGGGCCGGAGCCGACCGAGCCCCAGGCGATCATGGTGCCGTTCCAGTCAAATCTCTGCGTCGGCAAAATCATGGCGGTTCCTCGTCGGGCCCTGCGGGCAGGCAACGATAATCTCCTCCCGTCGCGCGGGAAAACGCGAAATAGTCAAAGCATATTGAGAAGGGCTGACAGGCTCGCCGGGCGCTGGCCGCTGTCCGCAGCGAAACCGGTTTCAACTTTCATTTGAGGCTGTTGTCGCGGGCTGTGCGGCAATAGCGCCATTGCTCTTGGTTCGGCTTTTCGCTATGTGCCTCAAAGGCTTTTTCGAAGGGGTACTTTCATGGCTGATCACACGCCCGCCGGTCCTGTCGAGCTAGGCGCGCAGATGGACTATGCCGAGCACGACCGCACCTACAAGGCCTTCCTCGGCCTTGCCAAATACGGCTCGCTGGTCTGCGCCGCCATCCTCATCGCCATGGCCTTCGGCTTCTTCGTCGGCGGCTTCTTCTCGGGCCTCATCGTGTTCATCCTGATCACGGCCATCGGCACGCTCATTCTGCGGTAGACTTCCCAAGCCCATCGCCCTCGACGTCGCCGGGCGTCCGGCCGACGCCTTGCGTAATCAAGGTTCCAGCCGAAAGGATCGCCCGGTGGGACAAATAGTGTTCATCCCTCGTGAGCTTGACCCGAGCGAGCCGCGCGTCGCGGCCTCGCCGGAAACGGTCAAGCGCCTAGCTGGTCTCGGCTTCGACGTGATCGTCGAGAAGGGCGCCGGCCTCGGCTCCCGCATCCCCGACCAGGATTTCACCGCCGTGGGTGCCGCGATCGGCAAGACTGCCGACGCGTCGAAGGCCGACGTCGTGCTGAAAGTGCGCCGGCCGACCGATGCCGAGCTGAAGGGCTACAAGTCCGGCGCCGCCGTCATCGCCATCATGGACCCCTATGGCAACGATGCCGCCGTGGCCGCCATGGCCAAGGCCGGCATCACCGCTTTCTCCATGGAGTTCATGCCGCGCATCACCCGTGCGCAGGTGATGGACGTTTTGTCCTCGCAGGCCAACCTCGCCGGCTACCAGGCGGTGATCGACGCCGCTGCCGAATATGACCGCGCGCTGCCGATGATGATGACGGCGGCGGGCACCGTGCCTGCGGCCAAGACCTTCATCATGGGCGTCGGCGTCGCCGGCCTGCAGGCGATCGCCACCGCGCGCCGCCTTGGCGCCGTCGTCACCGCCACCGACGTGCGCCCGGCGGTGAAGGAGCAGGTGCAGTCGCTCGGCGCCAAGTTCCTGGCGGTCGAGGACGAGGAGTTCAAGGCGGCCGAGACGGCAGGCGGCTACGCCAAGGAAATGTCGAAGGAATACCAGGCCAAGCAGGCGGCGCTGACCGCGGAGCACATCGCCAAGCAGGACATCGTCATCACCACGGCGCTGATCCCGGGACGTCCGGCGCCGAAGCTGGTCTCAGCCGCCATGGTCGCCTCGATGAGGCCGGGTTCGGTGATCGTCGACCTCGCGGTCGAGCGCGGCGGCAATGTCGAGGGCGCGGTGCCGGGCAAGGTCGTGACGACCGAAAACGGCGTCAAGATCGTCGGCCATCTCAACGTGCCTGGTCGTGTCGCCGCATCCGCCTCGCTGCTCTACGCCAAGAACCTCTACGCCTTCCTCGAGACGATGGTCGACAAGGCGACGAAGCAGCTCGCCATTAAGCGCGACGACGAGCTGGTCAAGGCGACGATGCTGACCGACGGCGGCAAGGTCGTGCATCCGAACTTCGCCAAGGCGGCGGAGGAGCCGCGCACCGAGCCGGCGGCCATTCCGGCGACGACCATGGTTGCCGAAGCCGCCGCCCCGAAGCCGGCGCCGAAGAAGAGGGCCGCCGCAGCCAAGTCGCCCACCTCTAAGACTAAAGGGACCGCGTGATGGAACAGCTGCAGAAAGCCCTGGACCAGCTCGACCAGGCGACCGCCGCCGTGCGGCTGGCGGTGCAGGATCTTGCCAACGCGCCTGCGGGCGCCGAGGCCGCCGGCAACGCTGCGCATGCGCTCTCGGGCGGCGCCATCGATCCCTTCGTCTTCCGCTTCGCCATCTTCGTGCTGGCGATCTTCGTCGGCTATTATGTCGTGTGGTCGGTGACGCCGGCGCTGCACACGCCGCTGATGGCCGTCACCAACGCCATCTCTTCCGTGATCGTCGTCGGCGCGCTGCTTGCCGTCGGCATTGCCGCTTCCGGCCTCGCCGCGGGCTTCGGTTTCGTCGCCCTGGTGCTGGTCTCGGTCAACATCTTCGGCGGCTTCCTGGTCACCCAGCGCATGCTCGCCATGTACAAGAAGAAGGAAAAGTGACGTGACCGTCAATCTCGCTTCCTTCCTCTATCTCGTCTCCGGCATCCTGTTCATCCTGGCGCTGCGCGGGCTCTCGCATCCGACCACCAGCCGGCAGGGCAATCTCTACGGCATGATCGGCATGGGCATCGCCATCGCCACCACGCTGGCGCTGGCAACCCCATCGGCCAGCCGCTTCGGCCTGATCGTGCTCGGCCTCGCCATCGGCGGCGGCATCGGCGCTGTCACCGCGCGCCGCATCGCCATGACCTCGATGCCGCAGCTGGTCGCCGCCTTCCACTCACTCGTCGGCTTCGCCGCTGTCATGGTGGCCGCTGCCGCCATCTACGCGCCGGAAAGCTTCGGCATCGGCACGGCGGGCGACATCCACGCCCAGGCGCTGGTCGAGATGAGCCTCGGTGTGGCCATCGGCGCCATCACCTTCACCGGCTCGGTCATCGCCTTCCTCAAGCTCGACGGCCGCATGTCCGGCAAGCCGATCATGATCGGCGGCCGCCACCTCATCAACATCGCGCTCGGCGTCGCCCTGGTGGTGCTGATCGTGCTTCTGGTCACCACCGAATCGAAGCTGGTCTTCTGGCTGATCGTCGCCGCCTCGCTGGTGCTCGGTGTGCTGCTGATCATCCCGATCGGCGGCGCCGACATGCCGGTCGTGGTGTCGATGCTGAACTCCTATTCCGGTTGGGCGGCGGCAGCGCTTGGCTTCACCCTCGGCAACCTTGCGCTGATCATCACCGGCGCGCTGGTCGGCTCGTCCGGCGCCATCCTGTCCTACATCATGTGCAAGGGCATGAACCGCTCCTTCATCTCCGTCATTCTCGGCGGCTTCGGCGGCGAGACGGCCGCGGTTGCCGACGACGGCATCGAGCGCACCGTCAAGCAGGGCTCGGCCGACGACGCGGCCTATCTGATGATGAACGCCCAGAAGGTCATCATCGTGCCCGGCTACGGCATGGCGGTCGCCCAGGCGCAGCACGCATTGCGCGAAATGGCTGACAAGCTCAAGGCCAACGGCGTCGAGGTGAAATACGCCATCCATCCGGTCGCCGGCCGCATGCCCGGCCACATGAACGTCCTTTTGGCGGAGGCGAACGTCCCTTACGATGAAGTGTTCGAACTGGAGGACATCAACTCCGAATTCGCGCAGGCCGACGTCGCCTATGTCATCGGCGCCAACGACGTCACCAACCCCTCCGCGCGCGACGACAAGTCCTCGCCGATCTACGGCATGCCGATCCTCGACGTTGACAAGGCGCGCACCTGCCTCTTCGTCAAGCGCTCGCTCGGCTCCGGCTATGCCGGCATCGACAACACGCTGTTCTACAAGGATGGCACCATGATGCTGCTCGGCGACGCCAAGAAGATGACGGAAGAGATCGTCAAGGCGATGGATCACTAGGCGAGTCTAGTTCCTCAGGATATGGAAAAGCCTGGCTTCGCGCCGGGCTTTTCTGTTTATGGGCATGACCTGACGCGATGCCAAGGAGCCCTGCCTGTGCTAGTTGGCGAGAGTACACGGTCGGCCCGCGCTGGGGCGACGTCTAGGCGCCTGGTGGATCAGGTTCGTCCGCAATGGCGGGCGAGTTGAATCCTACCGTGAGATAGACGGTAAGGCCTGCTGCGGTATTGTGCCTTAAATCATCTACGTTAAGGCCTTTTTCAGCGGCAATGTTGGTGGCCATTTCGAGAAAATTCTCTTCGAAGCTGTCGTTAATTTTTGCCATATAGGCCAACATGTCCGCGATTGCGCTTTCAAGCCCTAATACTAAGCCAAACGCTTCTAGCTGAAACAAGCCAGCGCGGCCAGAAATGAGCATTCCCGCCGGGTTGACGACAGCTATGCTCGATTTCGGAACTAACCGACCGGACGAGAAAACGACTATCCCCGCGCCGCTTATCGTGGGTTTGCCGTCGACTTCCTTTATTTCGCTCTCTGGAACGTAAACGTAGCTGAGGCTGCCGTGGAGAGGGTTTCGTTTGGAGGCCTTTGAGATGTTGAACGCGTTTGCGGCGAGGTGATCCATTTTGTTCCGCATGAGCGTTGCCGTCTCATACTTTGCAAGGAATTCATCGGTCCGTGCCCCGGCCACATCCATCGACTTGATCACCTGTCGGATGACATGGAGATTGTCGACTATGTTTCATGCGTGGATGAAAACTCGCGTCCGGACGCTGCTCGGCGCATCGGGAATCTTCTCGCCAAAGATGAGAGCGATTTTCTTGATCTCGTTGAAGCTGAATTCCACAGCATCAGCGGAGAAAACCATGCCCTCAAGCTTAATGGCTTGAGCCTCGTCAATTGTGTTGGGTAGTTTTCTTAGAAATGCATCTTCCGGCAACATGCTAGCGCGCCTTTCGCAGCCGGACACCTTGGGCCTCGCTGTTCTCGTCGCCGAAGATCACGCCATCTATCGCCCTACGTCGGCGGCATCATCTTTGTCGGTGCCGACCCTCAGCGGCGAAACCGCCGGGTCTCTCGGTCCGAAAGTGATGTCGATCCAGTCATCGTCTTGCGGGTGCCCATCCACAAGCTCGATTTTCTTGATGGTCCTACCTTCCCTATGGAATCTCGCGAACAGGTCCGAAGCCCGAATGGGAGAGTTTACCGCTCCGTCCAAAACCTCTGCCGCAGATCCCCCTGCGAGAATTTCGCCCAGCGATCGAGCCGGTATCCGAATCGTGTTTTCGCCGTAGGTTGCCATACCGTTACGAAATCCGATGCTACTGCCCACTCTCATCCGATTGGCATATGCCGATCCTATGTTTTGCACTGGTGGATCGAGAGGCGATAGCGCCTCACGGACAAGGCCTTCAATCTGATCGCGGATTGAAGCGGTCTTTGCAATCACATCGAAGCTGACGATGTACCTCTTCTTCTGTCCAGCCAGCAGCGATGCAGGGAGCAGAACGAACTGCGAGTCCGAACGGTCAGGGGCTTCATAGCTTTCTTGTACCGTGAAGAGAACGATGAAATCCAGGTTGCTGCTCTTCGACAGATAATCTCGGGCGATGTCATGGATGAGGGAGGTTCTATTGGACGTTCCCTTGGTCCACAGGTCGGTACCTCCGTCGCACAGGTAAACCCCCTTCAGCGATCCCTCGGGCGCTGACGCCAACTGGTCGCTGCCTTCATCAAGGGCTCGCGTGGCGACGGAGCGCTCGCCGCTCCTGAGTGTTGTGAAGGAAGTGTAGTTTGACCCGATCAGCGGGAAGTCTGGCTGGGATGGCTTAAATGATACCCTGGTTGTCACCCCATCGAACTGAACTTCGTGCGCAAACGGGGCCGAGAAGTCGCCGCCAAGGCGGCGCAACTCGATCACGATATCCTTAGTGATGCGCGAAATTTCGTTCTTGTCTGGCAATGCTGGAACATAGGTCGACTGGCCATCCACCATTTCCAGCTTCGACCCGAAATCTATTTGGAAATCGCCAAGGACGGGAAGGCGACGTGCAACTTGGTCCATGAACGTATTCACGAAGAAGTTGACCGGATAAACGTTATGCGCGTTGTCGTCTGAGATTGTTTTGACGTCGATGTATACCTGATGCCGCGGCAAAAGGATGTCGGGCTTCTTCCCATCTTTAAGCGGTCGCTCGTGTTCGGCCCCATGGGCCAAGATATGACCGACTAGCAAATAGATTTCCCAGACGTCCGGAATGCCGCTTTTTTTGTGCCTGTCAACGTTCGTGGCCAGCCTCTCAAGATGTGTCTTGGCCACACGTGATCCGGCGGTGTCGATCAGCCTCTGTATCGTACGCCTTGAAAAAATCAGCATTCTTTCGAATCTCGTCGGCGCTCTAAGCGTCAGGCTTGCCGATCAGTGATTTAGCAATTTCCAGGTGTTCCCTGTAGCCGGGCACTACGGCATTACCGCCACGGGACGGGCATACACTTTGAATCCGACTGGCCGCACGTTTTCACTGTCCATGACATGCAGGTGACGCGCTGGCGCGAGTTCACCGACATCGCGGCCTTCGCGGCCACCTTACGCCATTGAGACGTACTGTCGCCGGGCGTGCTTATATAGCCAAAAGGCCGGCGGCCGCCGGGCTTTCCATCGCGAAGTGGGTAGGTTGGCGACCCCGCTCAGATATCTAGATTGGCCACTGACAGCGCGTTGTCCTGGATGAACTCGCGCCGCGGCTCCACCTCGTCGCCCATCAGCCGCGAGAACAGCGAGTCGGCGTCGGTCGCGTCGTTGACCTTGACCTGCAGCAGCGAGCGCACATTCGGGTCCAGCGTGGTTTCCCAAAGCTGCTCGGCATTCATCTCGCCAAGGCCCTTGTAGCGCTGCATGGTGAGGCCCTTGCGGCCGGAAGCGAACACCGCGTTGAGCAGCGCCAGTGGCCCCGAGAGCAGCTCCGAGGTTTCCTTCCGGCGCAGCGCCGGCTGCTCGCCATAGACTTCCGAAAGCCGCGGCGCGTAGCGGTCGAGCTGGCGCGCATCGGCCGAAGCGATCAGCCCGGCATCGAGCTGCACTACATCCTTCACGCCGCGCACCGTGCGTTCGAAGACATAGCCGCCCGAACCGTCATTGGAGGTCGACAGCCGGCCGGTCCAGCCGCGCTCGGTTTCCTCGGCGATCATGTCCAGCCGCTGCGCGACGCGCTCGGCCATCGCGTTGGCGCGGCCGAGATCGGCGAGCACGTCGGCATTGAGCGCACCGGCGATCGCCGCCTGCTCGACGACGCTGCGGTTGTAGCGCGTGTGCAGCCCGTTGATCAGCTGGCGCACGGCCAGGGCGTCGTCGACGGAGGCGCGCAGGTCCTGCCCGGTGCGGACCTCGCCGGAGGCGAGCACCAGCGAGGCCTCGTCCAGCCCGGACCCGATCAGATATTCCTCATAGGCGCTCTCGTCCTTGAGATATTGCGAGCTCTTGCCTCGCGTCACTTTGTAGAGGGGCGGCTGGGCGATGTAGAGGTGGCCGCGCTCGATAAGCTCCGGCATCTGCCGGAAGAAGAAGGTGAGCAAGAGCGTGCGGATGTGGGCGCCGTCAACGTCGGCGTCCGTCATCAGGATGATCTTGTGGTAGCGCAGCTTGTCGGCGTTGAACTCGTCCTTGCCGATCGAGGTGCCGAGCGCGGTGATGAGCGTGCCGATCATCTCGGAAGAAAGCATGCGGTCGAAGCGCGCGCGCTCCACGTTCAGGATCTTGCCGCGCAGCGGCAGGATCGCCTGGTTCTGGCGCGAGCGGCCGCCCTTGGCCGAGCCGCCCGCGGAGTCACCCTCGACAATGAAGATTTCCGACTTGGCCGGATCGCGCTCCTGGCAGTCGGCGAGCTTGCCGGGCAGCGAGGTGACGCCGAGCGTGCTCTTGCGAGTGATGTCGCGCGCCTTGCGCGCGGCTTCGCGCGCCGCGGCCGCCTGGATCACCTTCTCGACCACGACCCTGCCTTCGCTCGGATGCTCTTCCAGCCAGGTGCCCAGCGCCTCGTTGACCAGGCCCTCCACCACCGGGCGAACCTCGGACGAGACCAGCTTGTCCTTGGTCTGCGAGGAGAATTTCGGGTCCGGCACCTTGACTGACAGAACAGCGGTCAGGCCTTCGCGGCAGTCGTCGCCGGTGAGCGAGACCTTTTCCTTCTTGGTCTGGCCGGAGGCTTCGCCGTAACCGGTGATCTGCCTGGTCAGCGCCGCGCGGAAGCCGGCCAGATGCGTGCCGCCGTCGCGCTGCGGGATGTTGTTGGTGAAAGCCAGCACATTCTCGTGGTAGCTGTCGTTCCACCACATCGCCACTTCGACGGTGATGCCGTCGCGCTCGGCGCGGATGGCGATCGGCGCCTCGATCAGCGGCTTCTTCACCCGGTCGAGATATTTGACGAACTCTTCCAGGCCGCCGTCATAGTGCAGCTCATGGCGCACGAGGTCGGCATGGCGCGCGTCGGTGAGCACGATGCGCACGCCGGAATTGAGGAAGGCGAGCTCGCGCAGCCGGTGCTCCAGCGTGTTGTAGTCGAACTCGACCATGGTGAAGGTCTCGGCCGACGGGAAGAAGGTGATCTCGCTGCCGCTGCGGCCTTCATAGGTGCCGGGCTGCTTGTCCTGCACGTAGCTGCCGGTCACCTTCAGCGGCGCGTCGGCATTGCCATGCGTGAAGCTCATCTCGAAGATCTCGCCGTTGCGGCGGATCTTGAGCTTGAGCCAGGCGGAAAGCGCGTTGACCACCGAGACGCCGACGCCATGCAGACCGCCGGAAACCTTGTAGGAGTTCTGGTCGAATTTGCCGCCGGCATGCAGCTGCGTCATGATCACTTCGGCCGCCGAAACACCCTCCGAGGGGTGGATATCGGTCGGAATCCCGCGGCCATTGTCGATCACGGTGACGGAACCGTCGGGGTTGAGCGTCACCGAAACGAGGTCGGCGTGGCCGGCCAGCGCCTCGTCGATGGCGTTGTCCACCACCTCATAGACCATGTGATGCAGGCCCGAGCCGTCATCGGTATCGCCGATATACATGCCCGGCCGCTTGCGCACGGCATCCAACCCCTTCAAAACCTTGATGGAATCGGCGCCGTACTCGGCTTCCGCGCCGTTGGCGCTTTCGGTCTGATCGCTCATGAAAACCTGTCTGATTGATGTCGCTGGTCCGGCGCGGAAAAATGGCCGCGAATCGCGCCGTTTTGATGTCCTAGATATAGGCGCAAATGGCGGATTTTCCAAGGTTTGCGGGCATTTTGCCGGCTTGGCGGAAAGGCGTTTCCACGCCTCGCGCTGATACGGTCGCGGCGTTCGGCTGGAAAGGGTCGATGAGACGCAAAAGGCCGCGCCTAAGCGCAGCCTGATATTTGCCTTGCTGGGAAGCTCTCGTGCCTATTCGGCCGCACGCAGCGTCTTCAGCGCCTCGCTCCAGCGGAACAGCTCGTCCAGCATCGCCTTAGCGCCGCCCAGCACCTGCTCGCTCGGATGGTAGGCGCGCTTCTCATCGAGCAGGCTCGCATAGGCGGGCAGCGCCACGCCTTCCGGGATCGGCATGACGCCGACCGAGGTGAGCAGCGGCTTCAGCGACTGCGCGGCGCGCAATCCGCCGGAGACGCCGCCATAGCTGAAGATCGCCGCCGGCTTGTAGCGCCATTCATGAAGCAGGTAGTCGATGGCGTTCACGATCGCGGGCGCCACGAAGTAGTTGTACTCCGGCGCCACGAACACGAAGGCGTCGGCGGCGTCGATCGCCTCCGACCACGCCTTGGTGTGGTCGTTCTCGTACTTGCGCAGGCGCGGATGGTGCGGCTCGTCGAGCATCGGCAGGCTGAACGCGGCGATGTCGGTCAGCGCCGGCTCGAACTTGCCGTGCTCGCGCGCGAATCCTTCCAGCCATTCGCCGAAGATCGGGCCGGCGCGTCCCGGCCGTGTGCTGCCGATGATGATGTTCAACCGATGCTTCACGGGAGGGCTCCTTGCTTGCCGGTATCCATTGGTGACTAACGCAGCTTGCCACCGGCAGCAAGCAGCTATCGGCTGATGCTGCTCACATTCCGGCGATGTGGCAGATCGTGCGTTGCCGTCCGGTCACATGGACGCCGGCCCTGTCGGGCACTACATTCACCGCTGTCAGCGGAGCATGCTTCATGGACACCAAGCCCGCCCCTTTCGTGCCGCCGGCGCCCAAGCCGCGCACTGAGCCGCCTTCGACGCTGGAGATGATGCGCATCGTCTACCGCAACCCGCTCGAATTGTGGGGCGAGCACACCTACAACGAGCCCTGGGTTTCGGCGAATGGTGTCGGCGGACACCTGATCGTCGCCAACGATCCCGGCCTCATCCGCCACGTGCTGATCGACAACGCCAGGAACTACAAGATGGCGACCGTGCGCCAGCTGATCCTGCGGCCGATCCTGCGCGACGGGCTGCTGACCGCCGAGGGCGAGGTCTGGAAGCGTTCGCGCAAGGCGATGGCGCCGGTTTTCACACCGCGCCACATCTTCGGTTTCGCCCCGCCAATGCTGAAGCGCACGCTGGAATTCGTCACCCGCTATGAAGCGGGCGGTACGACCGATGTCGCGCATGACATGACGCTGCTCACCTATGACATCCTGGCCGAGACGCTGTTTTCCGGCGAGATCGCCGGCGAGCCGGGCAGCTTCGCCAAGGAGATCGACCGCCTGTTCGAGACCATGGGCCGCGTCGACCCGCTTGACCTGTTGCGCGCGCCTGAATGGCTGCCGCGCCTGACCCGCATCCGCGGCCGCAAGACCATGGCCTATTTCCGCAACATCGTCGCCGGCACGGTGAGGATGCGCGAAGAGCGTATGAAGCGCGATCCGGGTGGCGTGCCGCAGGATTTCCTCACCCTTCTGCTGCGCGCCGAGGGGCCGGACGGGCTGACCCGCGCTGAGGTCGAGGACAACATCATCACCTTCATCGGCGCCGGCCACGAGACAACCGCGAGGGCGCTGGGCTGGACGATCTATTGCCTGGCCGAAGCGCCATGGGAGCGCGAGAAGGTCGAGCAGGAGATCGACGCGGTGCTGGCGCGCGAGCCCGATCCGACGAAATGGCTTGACGCCATGCCGTTCACCCGCGCCGCTTTCGAGGAGGCGCTCAGGCTCTATCCGCCGGCGCCTTCGATCAACCGCGAGCCGATCGAGCCGGAGACCTGGAACGGCCTCTACATTCCGAAATATGCCGCTGTGCTGGTGATGCCCTGGGTCGTGCATCGCCACCGCAAGCTGTGGGACAGGCCGGACGCCTTCCTGCCCGAGCGCTTCCATCCGGAAAACCGCGACCGGATCGACCGCTTCCAATACCTGCCCTTCGGCGCCGGCCCGCGCGTCTGCATCGGCGCCAGCTTCGCCATGCAGGAGGCGATCATCGCGCTGGCGATCCTATTGTCGCGCTTCCGCTTCGACGCGACCTCCGACACCAAGCCATGGCCGGTGCAGAAGCTCACCACGCAGCCGCAGGGCGGCCTGCCGATGCAGGTCTCGCGCCGGGGCTGATCAGAGCAATTCCAGGAAAAGTGTGAAGCGGTTTTCCGTCCGGAATTGCGTAAAACAAAGAGACAGGATTACCGGTCGGCGATCGGCCGGCGCTGCTGGAACTGGCCGGCGGCGCGGAAGCGCCATAGATAGCTGGGCAGGATGGTGGCGATCGCCTGCGGCTGGATGCCCAGGCCGGTCAGCGTCCTGGCAGCCTTGGCGGCTTCGTCCGAAACGACATTGTGCTCGCGCAGCTGCAGCACCTGGTCCTTGGTCAGGAGCGGATTGGGCAGCAGCTGCAGGATCGACGCCTGGATGTTCGCCACCCACCACGGCACCGGCACCAGCAGCCGCCGGCGCTCGATGACCGTCAGCAGCTCTTCCATGCATTCCTTGAAGGTCAGCACCTGCGGGCCGCCGAGCTCATAGACCTGGCCGCCCTTGACCTTGCCGTCGACCGAGCGCGCCACCGCTTCGGCGACGTCGCCGACATAGACCGGCTGGAACTTGTTCTGTCCGCCGCCGATCAGCGGCAGCACCGGAGAGTAGCGCGCCATGTTGGCGAAGCGGTTGAAGAAGGAGTCCTCCGGCCCGAAATTGATCGACGGGCGGAAGATGACGGCGTCGGCGATCGTATCGAACACCGCCCTTTCGCCGAGCGCCTTGGTGCGGGCATAGTCGGATGGCGAATTGAGATCGGCGCCGAGCGCCGAGATGTGGGTGAGACCGGCGCCGACCGAGCGTGCGGCCTCGGCGACGGCGCGCGCACCGAAATCGTGCACGGCGCCGAATTTCTGGCGGCCGGTCTGATGCAGGATGGCGACCAGGTTGACGACATGGTCGGCGCCCTGCACGGCGCGGTCGACCGACCAGCGCACGCGTACATTGGCCTGCACCGGCTGGATCTGGCCGACATTGCCGAGCGGCTGCACGTGGCCGGCAAGGTCGGGCCGCCGGCAGGCGACCCGGATGCGGTAGCCGCGCTTGGCCAGCGCCCGCACGACGTGGCGACCGACGAAGCCCGAGCCGCCGAAGACGACGACGAGCTTGGGGGTCTGCAGAATTTCGGTCATGACTAGCTCCGCGCGAATGCTTGGCTGAAGCCGTTTCTTAATCCGTTTCTCGCCAAAGGCAAAGAGCGACCGGAAGTCGCCATTGTCCTGTTTTTGAACTTGCCCGGAATGCCGCTCCGCCGCGTTTGAAAGAAAACAGAAAACCCCGCCGAAGCGGGGTTTTCCGGGCAGTTCCACGCCGAAACAGGGTCCAACGAGGCAGCCTGACCTGAGACGGTATCAAGGTGGCGTGAAGCAAGCACGCCCGCCCCCGCCCTGAACGCCCGGCGCGGCGCCGCCAACCGCGAGCCGGACGAGGCCAACCAAGGCGGCTCGCGGCGAGGGGTGCCGGATATGGGTCGCGTCAGGTCGGGAAAAGGTTCAATAGCGTTGGAAAAATCAGGCCGAGTAACGCTCGGCGAATTCCGAAATGCGCTGCACGACCGCCCTGGACGTGGTGATGCCGCGCGCCTTTGCCTTCTCCGCGGCTTCGGCGCGAGAGCGTCCGGGAATATGCACGCCATAGCGCCGCCGCAGCCGCTCGAGCTGGTCCTTCATGCGCTGCTCGAAATCCGGATCGAGCAGCTTGGGCTCGATGGCCAGAACGAAAAGGCCGGTGCCAGGGCTGTCCGGTCCGCCGGTGAACCAGGGCGCGTCGAGCGACCAGTTGGCGCCGGAAATGCCGGCGGCCAGCACCTCGACCATCAAAGCGATGTTGGCGCCGCGCTGGCCGCCGAAGGCGAGCATCGCGCCCTTCATTGCCGCTGCCGGATCGGTGGTCGGATTGCCGCTGGCATCGAGCGCCCAGCCTTCGGGGATTTTCTTGCCGTCCTCGGCCGCCTTGCGGATGTTGACGAAGGCTGTCGCGCTCGACGACTGGTCGATGACCAGCGGCGGCCCGTCGGCGGCGGGCGAGGCGAAGGACATCGGGTTGGTGCAATAGACCGGCTTGACCGAGCCTGAGCCGGCCAGCACCGCCGGTCCGTTGGTGGCGGCGAAGGACACCAGCCCCTGTTCGGCCAGCCGCCCGGTGAAATAGCCGAGCGCGCCGCATGTATAAGCGTTCTTCTGCGAGAAGATCGACACGCCGAACAGTTTTGCTGCCTTGACCAGGTCGTCGATGGTGCGGTCGAAGCCGGTATGGGCAAGCCCGCCGCGTGCATCGGAAAGATAGACGGCGAGCGCCGGCCTTGTGATCACCGGATCGGCATTGCCGTCGATGCGGCCGGCTTCGAGTGCTTCAAGATAGTCGATGAAATGCGACAGGCCGACGGTCGACAGGCCCTCGGCTTCGGCTGCGATGATCGAAGCGGTCAGCGACTGCGCCGCCTCCTCATTGGCGCCCGCGCCGAGCGCCGCCATCCGGCATAGGCCTGTTGCCTGATCGAGAGTGAGTTGCATCGGATTTGCCCTGTAGCGAGTAGCGAATAGGGAATAGCGAGTAGGGGGGATAAAGAAACTACTCGCTTTTCGCTACTCACTATTCGCTAACCGATCTTGACCGGAATCCGCGCCTCGATCCGGCTGAACACGAAGACCAGGATGCCGGTGATCGTCATATAGATCAGCGCCAGGAGCAGCAAAGGCTCGTAGGTCAGGTAGGTGTCCTGCCGCACCTTGGAGGAGACGGCGAAGATGTCGATGACGCTGATCGTCGCCACCAGCGGCGTCGACTTCAACTGCAGCACCGTTTCGCCGGTCAAGGTCGGCAGCGCCCGGTAGAAGGCCTGCGGCAGCCAGATGCGGCGGAAGATCTTCCAGCGGCTCATGCCGAAGGCACGGGCGGCTTCCAGCTGTCCGCGCGGCACGCCGGCGAAGGCGCCGCGCATCACTTCGCCCTCATAGCCGGCGAAGGAGAAGGTCAGCGCCACCACGGCATAGGGCCAGGCCTGTCTGAGATACGGCCAGAGCCAGGATTCGCGGATCCATGGATATTGCGGAAAGATCGAGCCGAGGCCGTAATAGAGCAGCCAGAGCTGCAGGAGCAGTGGCGTTCCGCGGATGACGGTGCAGAAGACCTTGGCCGGCGCCGAGAACCAGATCGGTCCGCCGGCCTGGGCGAGCCCGAGCGGCACGGCGAGCGCAAAGCCCAGCGCGCAGGTGACGGCGAGGATCCAGAGCGCCCGCCAGATGCCCATCAGGCCCATTTCCCAATATTGCGGCAGCCAGTCCCAGCGCATGAAGAAGGCCGCGCAGAGCACCAGCGCCAAGGCGATCAGGATGAGCACGATGCGATGCGGCTTGAGCCAGATCGAGGCGCGTGCCGCCATGTTGATCGCGGTGGCTTCGGCCGACATCAGCGCGCCTCCTTGACGGAGGGCATACCGCGCCGCGACCAGGCCTCGACGCGGCCGATGACCAGGTTGGAGAAGAGCGTCACCGCCAGGTAAAGCACGCCGGCCGCGAGATAGAAGATCAGATAGGCTTTGGTGACGCCCGCGGCCTGGCGGGTCGCCAGCGTCAGTTCGAAGAAGCCGACGACGGCGAGCAGCGCGGTGTCCTTGGTGGCGATAAGCCACAGATTGGCAAGGCCGGGAATGGCGAAGGGCAGCATCGCCGGGATCGTGATGCGCCTCAGCATCAGCCCGGGCGGCATGCCATAGGCGCGGGCGGCCTCGATCTGGCCCTGCGGGATGGCGAGGATGGCGCCGCGGATGACTTCGGTCGAATAGGCGCCCTGGACGAAACCCAGCACGAAAATGCCGGCCGCCAGCCCGCTGATGTCGACACGGCTGTAGCCCATCGCCGCCAGCACCTGGTTGATGAGGTCAGTGCCGGCATAATAGAGCAGCAGGATCAGCACCAGCTCCGGCACCGCGCGGACCACCGTGGTGTAGACGGCGAGCAGATCGCGCGTCACCGGCCCGCCGTAGAGCTTGCCGAACGCGCCGGCGGTGCCGATCAGCAGGCCAAGGCAGGTGGCGCCGATGGCGATCTCGAGCGAATGCAGCAACCCGACCAGCAGCGTGGCGCCCCAGCCGGGCGCCACGGGTGACAGGAGTTCGAAAATGCCGGCCGCGGAGGCCGGAAGAAAGGCGTCGATCAGCTTCGCCCCCGGATTGCTGTCTAGAGTGGTTCGCCGTTTCACGGAAACGGCGAACCACTCTATTTCTTTGTTTCACGCAATTCCGGACGGAAAACCGCTCACACTTTTCCTGGAATTGCTCTAGCCGCTGGCGTCGAGGCGGCGGCAGGCATGCGTGGCAAGGATCGGGCATGGCGCGTACGCCATGCCCTCACTCATTTGCGAGAGGGTTCAGTTCGACTGCGGCGCGCCGCCATAGATGTCGAAGTCGAAATACTTCTTCGAGATCTCGTCATATTTGCCGTTGGAGCGGATCGCCTTGATGCCGGCATTGATCTTTTCCTTGAGCGCGGTGTCTTCCTTGCGCACGCCGGCGCCGACGCCCGGTCCAAGCACTTCGTCGTCCGGGGCGACCATGCCCTTCAGGTCGCAGCAGGCCTTGCCCTGGTCGGATTTCAGGAATTCGCCGAGCGCGATGGAATCGGCCTGCACGGCATCGAGACGGCCGGCGGCCAGATCGTTGTTGGCCTCGTCCTGCGTCTGGTATTCCTTGATCTCCTGCGCGCCGGTGAAGTGCTTCTTGGCGTAGACGGCATGCACCGTCGACACCTGCACGCCGATCACCTTGCCCTTGAGGTCGTCGGGCGTTGCGCCAAATTTCTGGTCCTTCGGCCCGATGATGGCGGTTGGAGTGTTATAGTACTTGTCCGAGAAGTCGATCGTCTTCTCGCGTTCGGCGGTGATCGACATCGAGGAGACGATAAGGTCGATCTTCTTGGTGGTCAGCGCCGGAATGATGCCGTCCCAGGCGACCGGCGTGATGACGCAGTCGAGCTTCTCTTCGGCGCAGACGGCGTCGATGAAGTCGATCTCCCATCCGACCCATTTGCCGCTGGCGTCGGGCGAGGTGAAGGGCGGGTAAGGCTCAGCGGCGACGCCGATCTTGACTTGCTCGGCCTTGGCCACGCCGCCCATCGCCGCGACGCCGAGAAGCAGCGCTGCCGCGATTGTTTTGAGAACAGTCTTCATGTCAGGACTCCCAGTTTGTTGTTGTTCCCGGTTTTCGCCCCGCTTGATGCCGGCCCCTAGCCGACATTGCGGAGGAATTGTTTGAGCCTTTCGGATTTGGGCGCGCCGAACAGCTGCTCCGGCGGACCTTCCTCCTCGACCAGCCCGTTGTAGAGGTAGACGACATGCGTCGCGACCTCGCGGGCGAACTTCATTTCATGCGTCACCAGCACCATGGTGCGCCCCTCGCGCGCCAGGTCGCCGATCACCTTCAGCACCTCGCCGACCAGCTCCGGATCGAGCGCGGACGTTGGCTCGTCGAACAGCATGACGCGCGGATTGATCGCCAACGCCCGGGCGATCGCGGCGCGTTGCTGCTGGCCGCCGGACAGGAAGGCCGGATAAACGTCGCGCTTCTCCGCCAGCCCGACGCGGGCGAGCAGCTTCTCGGCCTGGGCGATCGCTTCGTCGCGCTTGACCCCCAGCACATGCACCGGAACCTCAATGACGTTCTCGATCAGCGTCATATGGCTCCACAGGTTGAAATTCTGGAACACCATGCCGAGCCGCGAGCGGATCCGCTCGATCTGCCGGCGGTCGGCCGGAACGGTATGGCCGTGGCTGTCGGCTTTGAGTTTGATCTGCTCGCCATTGACGCGGATGATGCCGCTGGTCGGATTCTCAAGGCAGTTGATGCAGCGCAACAGCGTCGATTTGCCGGAGCCGGAGCCGCCGATGATGGCGACCACCTCGCCGTCGCGCGCCGACAGCGAAACGCCCTTCAGCACATGCAACTGGCCGAATTTCTTGTGCAGGTTCTCGACATGGATGGCTTCGGCGGCGGCGCTTTGCGCCTTGCCGGATTGGACTGGGGCAGCGTCTGCCACGCTCACCGGGCGACCTCTCTATGGTCGAAGGCAGGTCGTCGAACGTCCATCCGGCTAATCAACATACGCTGTACTGCCGCTCCAGATTTCAGCATGGACCCGACAGCGCGAGCCCGTCAATCCCGCTCATTACGGCACTTGCGGCGTTGTTGTGCAAGTGTATAAATAGCCTTTCATGAAATTTTTCCGCTTTTTTTCATCTTAGAAGGGCATCGATGAGCGCTTTCGGATCACAGTCCATGGCGGCGCCGTTGCGGCGCGTGCTGATGCGTTCGGCGGCCAACGCCATGCGCGGCGCCGACAGGGCCGCCTGGCACTATGGCCCGGGTTTCGACCCGGCGAAAGCGGCAATGCAGCATGCGCTCCTTGCCGAGCTGGTGTCGGCTTCCGGCGCCGAAATCGAATGGATCGAGGACAAGGCCGACGGTCTCGCGGATTCGGTTTTCACGCATGACCCGTCGCTGATGACCGATCGCGGCGCGCTGATCCTGTCGATGGGCAAGCCGTTGCGCGCCAAAGAGCCTTCGCTGCATGAGGAAACCTATAGAAGGCTGGGCATTCCGGTCCTTGGCCGCGTCGAGGCGCCCGGCCAGGTCGAAGGCGGTGACTGTGTATGGGTCGATGCCCGCACGCTGGCGATCGGGCGCGGCGTGCGCACCAACCAGCAAGGCATCCAGCAGGTTGCCAACCTGCTGACGCCGCTCGGCATTTCCGTCTACGGCTTCGATCTGCCGCTGTGGCAGGGCGAAGAGGCCTGCCTGCATCTGATGTCGGTGATCAGCCCGCTGGCCGACGACCTCGCGCTGGTCTATTCGCCGCTTCTGCCGGCCCCGTTCTACCAGATGCTGAAAGCGCGCGGCATCCGCCTGGTCGAAGGCGATGCGCAAGAGTTCGCCGCCTCTGGCGGTCTCAGCCTGAATGTGCTGCCGACCAGTCCATTGAAGGTCATTGCCGTGGCCGGCTTTCCCAAGACCAAAGCCGCAATGGAAGCCGCCGGCTGCACGGTCGAAATCTTCGAGGCGGATGCGCTCTGCATCGCCTGCGAGGGCGGCCCGACATGCCTGACGCGGCCGATCCTGCGCCAATGAACGCGCGCCGCAAGTTCCGTCGCGAGGGCGAGGAGCGGCGGCGGCAGGACCTGATCGACGCGACCCTGGAGAGCGTTGCCGAACATGGCCTCGAGGGCGCCACCGTGCGCACCATCGCCTTGCGCGCCGGCGTCACCGCCGGGCTGATCCGCCACTATTTCCCCGGCAAGGAAGATTTGCTGCAGGAGGCCTATGCGGCGTTGATGGGCCGCATGACAGAGCAGGCGAAAGCGGCATTGCTCATGGAAGACGCCTCGCCGCGCCAGCGACTTGCCGCCTTCGTCACCGCCAATCTCAACGCGCCGATCATCGACCAGCGGGTGTTTTCGCTCTGGGCGACCTTCATCGGCCGTGCCGGCGCCGATCCGACGCTCGCCCGCGCCCACCGCGAAGGCTATCTCGGTTTTCGCAACGAGGTGGAAGCAGTCGTGGCCGAAGTGCTGGCCGCCGAACGGCGCAAGCCGGACGCAAGCGAACTGCGCCACCATGCCATCGCCATCAACGCGATCATCGACGGGCTCTGGATCGAAGGCTGCCTGGCCGGCGAGATGTTCTCGCCTGGCGAATTGGCGGCGATCGGCATCAAAGCCATAGAGGCCGAGCTCGGCCTTGCGCCGGAAAAGGGAGGAAATTGATGACCACCATCGGCGAAGCGCTGATCACCTTGCTCGAAGCGCATGGCGTCGACACCGTCTTCGGCATTCCGGGCGTACATACGGTCGAGATCTATCGCGGGCTGGCGCGTTCGAAGATCCGCCATGTCACGCCGCGCCACGAGCAGGGCGCCGGCTTCATGGCCGACGGCTATGCGCGCGCCGGCGGCCGGCCTGGCGTCGCCTTCGTCATCACCGGACCGGGGTTGACCAACACCATCACCGCCATGGGCCAGGCGCGCGCCGATTCGGTGCCGATGCTGGTCATCTCCGGCGTCAACGCCACCGATACGCTGGGCAAGGGTTTGGGCTTCCTGCATGAGCTGCCCGACCAGCGCGGCATGATGGAGAAGGTCGCGCTGTTCTCAGAGCGCGTCACCGAGGCCGGACAATTGCCGGCCGCGCTCGCCCGTGCCTTCGCGCTGTTTTCGTCGGCGCGGCCGGGGCCGGTGCATATCGAGATCCCCACCGACGTCATGGTCAAGCCCGCCGACGGCATCGCGGCGGCGCTGAGCAACGCCGCGCCGCCCGCTCCGGCCCCAGCGGCGATTGCGGAAGCGGCAAAGCTCATCAAGGCTGCACGCCGGCCGCTGATCCTTTCGGGCGGCGGCGCCAGGAAGGCCGACGCGGCGCTGCGACGGCTGGCCGAAACGCTCGGCGCTCCGGTTGTCGAGACTGCCAATGCGCGCGGCCTTTTGCATGGCCATCCGCTTTGCGTGCCGGCCAGCCCCAGCCTCAAGGCGGTGCGCGCGCTGATGGCGGACGCCGATCTGGTGGTCGCGGCCGGCACCGAGTTCGGCCCGACCGACTATGACGGCTATGGCGACGGCGGCTTCGTCCTGCCGAACAAGCTGATCCGCATCGACATCGGCGCCGACCAGATCGCGCGCCGGCCGGTGATGGTCGGCATCCAGGCTGATTGCGCCGAAGGGATCGAGGCTTTGCTTGCGGCAATCGGGCCGGGCCATCCCGCGGCCAAGGACGGCGAAGCCCGCGCGGCCGCCGCACGGAAAGCAGCGCTGGCCGAGCTGAGGCCCGAATACCTGGCGCAGGTGCGCGCCGTGGAGACGATCCGCGACGCGCTGCCGGGCGCCATTATCGTCGGCGATTCGACCCAGCCGATCTATGCCGCCAACCTCTATTATGACCACGACCGTCCCGGTGGCTGGTTCAATGCGGCGACGGGCTTTGGCGCGCTGGGCTACGGCCCGCCGGCGGCGATCGGCGCCGCACTTGCCATTCCGCAAGCGCCCGTGGTGTGCCTCACCGGCGATGGCGGATTCCAGTTCACCTTGCCGGAGATCGGCGCCGCGCTCGATGCCGAGACGCCGGTGATCTTCGTCGTGTGGAACAATCGCGGTTATCGCGAGATCGAGACCTCGATGCTCGATGTCGGTGTCGAGCCCGTCGGCGTGTCGCCGGCGCCGCCGGATTTCTGCAAGCTCGCCGAGGCCTATGGCATCGCGGCCGAGCGGTTGACCGGGACCGCTGATCTGGCCGGGGCGCTGAAGCGCGCGCGGGCGGCCGGCAAGCCGCGCCTTATCGAGGTTTCGGTGGATTGATCGCTATGGCACCATCGGGGGACGACGGCCCGGATAGCGCCTTTTTCACCGAACCGCCATTCGACGATCCGCTCAGGCGCCGTCACCTGGCGCCCTTGCGCTGGGCGGCGTCTTCGCCGGACTTGCCGTGGTGGGTGCGCAAGCGCGCCGCCAAAACCCACATGAACCTGGCCCGGCGCCGGGACCAGCGCGCCCGGAACGTCGCTGTCGATCACTCGCAATGGTGCTCGACCAGCATGCCGGAAGGCGGGTTGGGTCCGATCTGGCAATATTGGGCGCAAGGCCCCGACAACGCGCCGCCCTTGGTGAAGGCCTGCATGCGCTCGGTGCAGCGGCACAAGGGCGACCGCGATCTCATCGTCCTCGATGACACCACCGTGGCAGACTATGTCGATCTGCCGGACCATATCTGGGACAAGCGCCGGCGTCAGCTGATGAAGAGCCAGCACTTCTCCAACTTCATCCGGCTTAGCCTGCTCCTGCGGCACGGCGGCACCTGGCTCGACGCCACCATTCTGCTCAGGCAGCCCGTGCCGCGACAGATCGAGCGCGAGGATTTCTATATCCTTCGCGAAACCAACCGCGTGCCTCGGCTGGTGGAGACCTGGTTCATCCATGCGCGCAAGGGACATCCTCTGGTCGAGACGGTGCTTCATGGCCTCGCCGACTACTGGCGCGAATATGATCGGCTTCTCCAGTATTTCATGTTCCCGCATCACATCGAGGCTTCTCTGCTGCTGCATGGGAAGCTGAGGGAGGACTTCTTGAAGATGCCGCAGGTCGGCGCCGACAGGCCGCATGAGTTGCAATGGCAGCTCTTGAAGCCTTTCGACGAAGCGAGGCATCGCGCCATGTATGACGGCTTCTGGCTGCACAAGCTCAACTACAAGGTACGGCGTCCGCAGACGGACGAGCGTCTGCTTTGGGACGCCATACTGGATGGCTGGCCGCTGGTCTGACGAAAATTGTCCGGAGCGCAGGACACATGCAAAGACGCTGCGCCAGCCATGTCGATATTTCAATTGAGTGACAGCGCGAAAGGCGCGACGTTCGAGCCTGGGGCGGCATAACCCAAGATATAATCATAAGAAAATGACAGGAGCGGTCAAAGTATGACGGAAACGCTTAACGGCAGGCATATCGTGATCACGGGCGGCACTGGGGCGCTCGGCGGCGCGGTTGTCGGCAGATTGCTGGAGCGGGGCGCGATCTGCCACGTGCCCAATGCCCACGCGGCGGCCCCGCCGCATTTTCCTTACGCAGCCCACGCCAGCGTGCATCTGGCGCATAATGTCGACCTTTCGGATTCGGCCAAGGTCGAAGCCTTCTACCATCAGGTCCCCGACCTCTGGGCCTCGATCCACCTCGCTGGCGGCTTCACCATGGCGCCGGTCGAAAAGATCGAGTCGGCTTCCTTCGCCGAAATGATGGACACCAACGCCCGCACGACCTTCCTGTGCAGCCGCGCCGCGGTGCGCTCGATGCTGGCGTCCAACACGGCTGGCCGCATCGTCAATGTCACCGCGCGCGCCGGCCTCGATCCGAGGCGCGGCTCCGGCATGGTCGCATACACCGCGAGCAAGGCGGCGGTCGCGGCAATGACGGTCGCCATGGCCGAGGAGCTGAAGCACAAGGGCATCCTGGTCAATGCGGTGGCGCCCTCGACGCTCGACACGCAGGCCAATCGCGACAGTATGCCGGACGCCGATTTCAGCAAATGGGTCAGCCTCGAGGCCGCGGCCGAAGCGATCGCCTATCTCGCCTCGCCAGCCAACCAGGCCATGAGCGGCACGCTGGTTCCGCTCTACGGCCGGGCCTGAACTCTATCTCTTGTTTTACGCAATTCCGGACGGAAAACCGCTGACTCTTTTCCTGGAATTGCTCTGATATCCCGACAAAGAAAAACCCCGCCGGATCGCTCCGGCGGGGTTTTTCTTTTGGTGTGAAGCGAGCTTAGTTGCCCTGCTTCTTCAGCGCCGCGCCCAGGATGTCGCCAAGCGAGGCGCCGGAGTCGGTCGAGCCGTACTGGGCGACCGCTTCCTTCTCCTCGGCGATTTCCAGCGCCTTGATCGAGACCTGCAGCTTGCGGGTCTTCTTGTCGAAGGCGATGACGCGGGCATCGACCTTCTGGCCGACGGTGAAGCGCTCGGGGCGCTGCTCGTCGCGGTCGCGCGAAAGGTCGGAGCGCTTGATGAAGGTCTCGATGCCGCTGTCGACCAGCCGCACGTCCAGACCGCCATCCTTCACGCCGATGACCTCGCAGGTGACGACGGCGTTCTTGCGCAGCTCGCCGCTGCTGGCCGCTTCGCCGACCGTGTCACGGGCCAGCTGCTTGATGCCGAGCGAGATGCGCTCCTTCTCGATGTCGACGTCGAGCACCTGCGCCTTGACCATGTCGCCGCGATTGTACTCTTCGATGACCTGCTCGCCCGGACGGGTCCAGTCGAGGTCGGACAGGTGCACCATGCCGTCCACGTCGCCTTCCAGGCCGATGAACAGGCCGAACTCGGTCTTGTTCTTGACCTCGCCCTCGACCTGGCTGCCGACTGGATGGCTGCGCGCGAAGGCTTCCCACGGGTTCTCCAGCGTCTGCTTGAGACCGAGCGAGATGCGGCGCTTGGCCGGATCGACCTCGAGCACCACCACGTCGACTTCCTGTGTCGTCGACAGGATCTTGCCGGGGTGCACGTTCTTCTTCGTCCACGACATTTCCGAAACGTGGATGAGGCCTTCGATGCCCGGCTCCAGCTCGACGAACGCGCCGTAGTCGGTGATGTTGGTGACGGTGCCCTTGATCTTCTTGCCGATCGGGAACTTGGTGCCGATATCCGACCACGGATCCGACTCGAGCTGCTTCATGCCGAGCGAGATGCGGTGGGTTTCCTGGTTGATGCGGATGATCTGCACCTTGACCGTCTGGCCGATGTTAAGGATCTCGGTCGGATGGTTGACGCGGCGCCATGCCATGTCGGTGACATGCAGGAGGCCGTCGATGCCGCCGAGGTCGACGAACGCACCGTAGTCGGTGATGTTCTTGACCACGCCTTCGACCACCTGGCCTTCCTCGAGGTTCTGCACGATTTCCGAACGCTGTTCGGCGCGGCTCTCCTCGAGCACGGTGCGGCGCGACACCACGATGTTGCCGCGGCGGCGATCCATCTTGAGGATCTCGAAGGGCTGCGGGTTGTGCATCAGCGGGGTGACGTCGCGGATCGGGCGGATATCAACCTGGCTGCGCGGCAGGAACGCCACGGCGCCGTCGAGGTCGACGGTGAAGCCGCCCTTGACCTGGTTGAAGATGACGCCTTCGACGCGCTCACCCTTGGTGAACTTCTCTTCGAGACGCACCCAGCTCTCCTCGCGGCGAGCCTTCTCGCGCGACAGCATGGCTTCGCCAAGCGCGTTCTCGATGCGCTCGACATAGACCTCGACGGTGTCGCCGACCTTGAGGGAAGAGTCCTTGCCCTTGGCGCCGAATTCCTTCAGCGGCACGCGGCCTTCGACCTTGAGGCCGACATCGATGATGGCCATGTCCTTTTCGATCGCGGTGATCGTGCCCCGGACAACCTGGCCCTCGCCGGAATGGCCGGCGGTGAATGATTCTTCGAGCATGCTCGCGAAATCGTCGCGAGACGGATTAGCAGCTGACATTGTTTCTCCTGGAATGCTCCGCGCGCTGGCGGAGCGGGCGCCGTGGGTTAGCGTTGCGTGAGCCTGCCGGCGTTCCGGGCTGAAGAGCCCTTGGCCGCCTAAGCGGCAAGTCCGGCGCATGAAGAATGCTGGCAGGCTGGTTCGTGCCCGATATGGGTATTTTCGCCGCTCAAGGCAACCGAAAAAGCCCGATCAGGCCTTGTTTCTCTTGGCAAGGACCTCGTCAACGATTGCCATCGCCGCCAGAAACGCGGCCTCTATAGCCATTTCGCTGGTATCAAGCAAGTGCGCGTCCGCCGCCGGCTTCAGCGGCGAGGAGGCTCTGCCCATGTCGCGCTCGTCGCGGCGCTCGATGTCGGCGAGGATGGTGGCGAAATCGCCGCTGCCGCCCATGCTCTCGATCTCGGCCAGCCGGCGCCTGGCGCGCACCTCTGCGCTTGCCGTGACATAGAGCTTGATGTCGGCGTCGGGACACACCACCGTGCCGATGTCGCGGCCGTCGAGCACCGCGCCCGGCGGCGCCTTGGCGAAGGCCCGCTGCTTCTCGACCAGGATACGCCGCACCGTGGGGATGACTGCGACTTTCGATGCCGCTTCGCCCACCGCATGCGCCGAAAGCACTGTACGGTCGAGGTTGGAGAGGTCCACCTGCCGCGCCGCGGTTTCGGCCGCCGAGACATTGTCGAGCGGCAGACCGAGCTCGAGCAGCTTATGCGCCACCGCGCGATAGGTGAGGCCGGTGTCGAGCAGGTTCAGCCGGTAGTGATCGGCGAGCCGGCGGGCGAGTGTGCCTTTGCCCGCGCCTGCGGGGCCGTCGATGGCTATGGTGAAGGTGTGGGTCATGGATGGAGCGTCGCGGTTGGAGGGGGCGACAAATACAATAAGCGCCGCGATCCTTCGCGCTGTCCCGCCAACATCTCAGTTCGGCTCCAACCCATCGCCGTCACTCGATCTCCGCGCCCAGTCCCTTCATCAGCCCCATGAACTCCGGAAAGCTCGTCGCGATCATGTTGGCATCGTCGATGGTCACCGGCTTTTCCGTCGCCAGCCCCATCACCAGGAAGCTCATGGCGATGCGGTGGTCGAGATGGGTCTTCACCACCGTATCCTGGCCGTTGGGGTGGGCGCCGAGCCCCTTGCCGCCCGGTCTGCCGCGCACGGCAAGCGATGCCTCGCCCTCGGTGCAGTCGACGCCATTGAGCTTCAGCCCGTTGGCGACCGCCGACAGCCGGTCGGATTCCTTGACACGCAATTCCTCCAGGCCCTGCATCAGCGTCTCGCCCTCGGCGAAGCTCGCCGCGACCGCCAGCACCGGATATTCGTCGATCATCGACGGCGCTCGCTCCGGCGGCACCACGACGCCCTTGAGGTCGGAGGAACGCACCCGCAAATCCGCCACGTCCTCGCCACCGGCATTGCGCGGGTTGAGGATGTCGATGCGGCCGCCCATTTCCTGCAGCGTCAACAGAAGCCCCGTGCGCGTCGGGTTCATCAGCACGTTCTCGATCACGATATCCGAGCCCGGCACGATGAGCGCGGCCACCAGCGGGAAGCCGGCGGAAGAGGGGTCGCCGGGCACGGCGATCGTCTGTCCGGTGAGCTTGCCCTGGCCCTCGATGAAGATGTGGCGCACGCCGCGTTCGTCGGTCTCGACCGTCAGATTGGCGCCAAACCCTTTCAGCATCTTTTCGGTATGGTCGCGGGTCATCACCGGCTCGATCACCGTGGTGATGCCGGGCGTGTTCAGGCCGGCAAGCAGCACCGCCGACTTCACCTGGGCCGACGCCATCGGCACGCGATAGGTGATCGGCGCGGCGTGTTTCGGGCCGCGCAATGTGATCGGCATGCGGTCGCCCGGTGCCGCCTTCAGCACCTGCACGCCCATTTGGCGCAGCGGGTCGAGCACGCGGCCCATCGGCCGGCCGGACAGCGAGGCGTCGCCGATGAAGGTCGTCTCCATGTCATAGGTGCCGACAAGGCCCATGGTGAGCCGCGAGCCGGTGCCGGCATTGCCGAAATCGAGCGGCCCTTCCGGCTGCAGCAGCGCGCCGTTGCCGGTGCCGCGGATCACCCATTCGGCGCCGTTCTTCTCGATATGCGCGCCCATCGCCTTCATGGCCGCGCCCGTGCGCATCACGTCCTCTCCTTCGAGCAGGCCGGTGATGCGCGTCTCGCCGGAGGCAAGGCCGCCGAACATGAAGGAACGGTGCGAGATCGACTTGTCGCCCGGCACGCGCGCAGTGCCGGCAAGGGCAGGGGATTTGCGGGCCGTGGCTGGTTTAGCGGCGGCGGAATGAGACATTTTGTCTTCCAAATGAAAGGCCGGCTGGCCGGCCCGGTTCGTCATGATGCGGCGGTCTCGTATCACGGCGCGGGGCAATGGTCATCCCCTTGGCGCAAGCCTTTGAAAAGCGGGTTTCGGGCGCATGTCTTTTGGCTTTGACAGCGCGGAAAACTGCGGTTAAGGGGACCATTCTTTTTTTGACGAGGCCTGACGTGGCAAAAGCTGAACTTGGCACCAAGCGTGTCGACCCCGAAACGGGTCGGAAATTCTACGACCTGAACAAAGACCCGATCGTCTCGCCCTATACCGGCAAGAGCTATCCGCGCTCCTATTTCGAGGAAGGCAAGATCTCCGCCCTCGAGGAGGATGAGGAGGTCGCCGACAAGGAACTGGACGGCGACGAGGAGGAAGGCGCCGAAGTCGTCTCGCTCGAGGAAGCCGATGACGAGGCCAAGGGCGGCGGCGACGATCTTCCCGATCTCGGCGACGACGAGGACGATGTCGATCTCGGCGATGATGAAGACGACACCTTCCTTGCCGACGAAGAGGAAGAGGACGACGACGTCTCCGATATGATCGGCGTCGGCGACGACGAGGACGAGGTCTGATTCTGATCGTTTGCCGGCGATTTTCGCCTGTGACGAAAAAGCGGTCTTTCGAGGCTTGATCTTGACCGAAGGCGGCGCTAGAAGCCGCCAGCACTAAACGACGGCGCGGTTCCCAACCGCGCCGGATCTCTTCGCCGGAAACGGCGCCGGCTGACTGCCGGGAGTGGGGCCATAGCTCAGTTGGGAGAGCGCTTGAATGGCATTCAAGAGGTCGTCGGTTCGATTCCGATTGGCTCCACCAAACAGTCCTTCCTGAGCAGATTTCTTAGCGGCAGAAATCGTCACCGCTGCTCACGCGCGCGGCGCCCGAGCCCGTAGGAGCGGCCTGGACGCAAAGCCATTTTCCGGCTGGTATAGGCTCGACGCAGAATCCTACCTACAGATCTGCTACCCATCCTGCGGCTGCGGCTGACCGCGCTCCGCACGGGTTCTGGCTGCCTTGCGCGCCGCCGCTGATCGTCCGGCGGCGCCTTTGGTCTGCGCCGCTTTCCTTGCCGCCGCCGACCGCTCTGCGGCCGTGCGGCCGGATGCGGCGCTCTCGGCCTGCCGCGACAGGGCCTTGCGGGAGGCGGTGCTTTTCGGCTCGCCCTCGAGCACCTTCGATACCGCCTTCGCGACCTTCGGCCGTCGCTTCGGCTTCCGTTCGCCCTGGCCTGCCTCGTAAGCGTATTTGGCGCTCTTGCGCGTGCTCTCCTTCACGTCGCCTTTTTTGGGCGGCGGCAGATCGACGCCCGCGCGGCGCGCCTCCGAAAGGCCGATGGCGATCGCCTGCTTGGTGGAGCGGGCGCCATGTTCGCCCTGGCGGACCTTGTCGATTTCCGCGTGAACGAACTCGCCGGCCTGTGTGCTTGCCGACTTGCCTTCGCGCTTGTCCTTGCGCGCCTTTTCGATGGTTTTCTTGTCCGGCATTGTCTTTCTCCTTGTTCGAACGGAGGGCATGATCGAACGCCGACAAGCCGCTTCGGATCGCGCGTCAGCGGCTTTCATATGTGCCGACAAGGTCGGCGGTGGCGATCATGTGCGGTCCCGCATGGGCCAGAAGGTCGGCGATTGCCGTTTCTCCGCCGGATTCCAGCGTCTCCACGTCGAGCGCTGAAAGGCGGAAGTGATAGTGATGGACGCCACCTTTTGGCGGCTGGGGACCGTCATAATGGGCATTGCCGAAGTCGTTCACGCCTTGGCGGAAACTTTCCGGTCCGGCGGCGCCTTCCGGCAGGCTGTCCCGGCCGGCGGGGATGTCATAGACCGCCCAATGGCGAAACATGCCGCGTGGCGCATCGGGATCCTCGACGACAAGCAGGAAGCTTCTGGTCCCGGCCGGAGCGTTCTTCCATTGCAGGGGAGGAGACAAGTTGCCTCCGTTGCGCACATAGCGCTCGGGAATGGCCTGCCCGGTTTCAAAGGCTGGACTCTCAAGCGTGAAAGCCATGGCTGGAACTCCGTGCTCTTATTCTTCTCGAAGGAAATCGACGAACGATCTTTGCTCGAATCGGTGAAGCGCAGTCGCTGCTGGTTTCTTGGGAACGCGGGGCATCGGCGGGAGTTCCGGCATCACGCCACCGACAGCGCCCGATGGATGCGAGCAAGTGGAGCTGTCGTCCCTGGAAAAGCTGCCCGGACGGAAGCGACACAGGTCGTATCCGGCGAAGAGAGCTAGCAGGTCGGCATAAGAGCCGTCGACGCGGAACCGCAGGTCTCGAAGATTTTACCGGCCGCATTTTCGGTATATGAATCGGGAACATGCCGGCGCAACAGGTGACAACGTGATGCGCGTTCTGGTCCGGATTGCGGTGATCGTCGCGATATTGTTGGCGTTGCTGTATCTGGGATTGTGGTATTCGACCGGCGAACAGGGCTTTCTGCTGATCCCGGCGGCGCGCCGGCTCAATAGACGGAGTGTCCGTCTCGCTGGCGCCTTCGATCGCTTCGCGCCACGGCGTCTCGGCGACGATTTGCTGGCCAGGTGGTTCGCGCTGAGCGGAGAGGACCGCGCTCGAGGAAATCCCTATGCCGGCGGCGGCAACTAGGCTAAGGGGCTTCCTGTCAGAGGGATGCTTATGAGAATTCCGGTTTGGGGTGGGAAACTGGCGCAGGGACGGGTTCGATCCGGACTGCTTGCACGATCAAGCAGTCTCTTGCCGATGCTGGGCGTTGTGGCCATGCTTGCCGCCTGCCAGTCGACTCCAGACACGCAACCTGTTGCTGGTTCGCAACCTGTTGCTGGTGCGCAACCTGTTGCTGGTGCGCAACCTATTGCTGACCCGCAACCCGCTCCGGCCGGCGCTCCCGCTCCGGCCTTGCCGAATTCGGCTGAACTCGATCAGACGGTCGCGGTCGTTCCGCCCGCCAAGGGCGTTCCGGCGAGATACGCCGCCTTCTCCGGTATATGGGCGGGGCAGCTCAACGGCATGTATGACGGCAAGCTCGCGGTGCTGACGGTGTCGTCGGCCGGACAGGTGACGGTCAGCTACGCATGGGGCGATCTCGCCGACAACAAGCCGGGCGTCGCCGATGGCTCCGGCAGGATCGTCGGCAGCACCTTGAAGCTCGGGCGCCTGCCGAATGGTGCCGACATCACCGCCACGATGCCGTCGCCGGGAACGCTCAACGTCACCTACGTGCTTGCCGGCCAGACCTATACCGGCTCGTTCGTGCGGGTCAGCCACTAAGCAACGCCAGCTTCCACACGGCAAGTGTCGCCTCGTCCAAGGCATAGACGCCGAGGCCGACGCCGCGCGCGCCTGTGGAAATAGGGCGCCTCGCGCTTGAGGCTGCCGACAGAGACAACACAGGCCCTTTCTGTCGGTTTCCTCCGCTGCCGGCGGCTCCTCCGCCCGTACCGGCTTTCCAAAAATTTCGCCGATCGTCGCTTGCAAGGCAATCCCATATGTGAAAATATTATTCACAAAAGAAAATTGACGGGAGGAAAGCGATCATGCGTCTCGCCATCCGGCATCGCGCCTGGAACCGCCTTGCAGGGCGCGCCGGAAGCTCCCGGAGCACGGCATGAGCGCGTTCTCGCCGACCGTCGGTATCGCCTCGACGCATCCTGCCGACATGCCTGAGGCGCATGCCGACATCCCCGTCTGGAATTCGGAAAACTGGTTCTACGAGGACTGGCAGCCCGGCCACAAAATCCGCTCGCTCCGCCGCACGATAGCCGAGGGCGAAAGCCATATGTTCAATGCGCTGGTGCTGGATATCCATCCTTACGTCCAGGACCAGATGTTCGCCGAGAAGGAACGCATTTTCGGCAAGCGGCTGGTGGCCGGCGCCTTCGTCTTTTCGGCCGGGCTCGGCCTGGTCGCCACCAACTGCGTCAACGCCTTTTCCTATGGCTATGACAAGCTTCGCTTCATCAAGCCGGTCTTCATCGGCGACACCATCTATTCGATCCGCACCAACCTCGACAAAAAGCCGCGCTACCAGGACATGGGCCTGATCCGCGCCAGCTATGAAGTCTTCAAGGGTGAAGGAGAGCTCGTACTTTACTGCGAGCATTTGCAGACGGTGAAGTACAAGAACCCGGCCGATTTCGTCGGCAAGACCGAGAAGTGACCCGTGGCTGCTGATACCGAACTTCCGCTGACCGGCCTCATCGTCATCGACATGAGTCAGTTCCTGTCGGGGCCCTACTGTTCGCTTCGCCTGCTCGACCTTGGCGCGCGCGTCATCAAGATCGAGCGGCCGGACGGCGGGGATCTGTCGCGCAGGCTCTATCTCAGCGACACCGAGATCGGCGGCGATTCCACCATTTTCCATGCCATCAACCGCGGCAAGGAGAGCCTCGCCATCGACCTCAAGAACGAGGCCGACCTCGCCGCGCTGCGCGGCCTGATCGCCAAGGCCGACGTGCTGATCCAGAACTTCCGGCCGGGCGTCATCGAGCGGCTCGGCCTCGACTATGAGCATGTGAGGGCGATCAACCCGCGGCTCGTCTATGCTTCGATCAGCGGCTATGGCGAGGACGGCCCGTGGGTGAAGCGCCCGGGGCAGGACCTGCTTGCACAGGCGCGTTCCGGCGTGATGTGGCTGAACGGCGACGAGGAGCAGGGGCCGGTGCCGTTCGGCCTGGCGATCGCCGACATGCTGGCGGGCGCTGCCTGCGCGCAAGGCATCCTCGCCAAGCTGGTGCGGCGCGGCACCACCGGCGAGGGCGGCCATGTCGAGACCAGCCTGCTCGAGGCGCTGGTCGATTTCCAGTTCGAGGTGCTGACCACGCATCTCAATGACGGCCGCCGCCAGCCGAAGCGCTCGTCCTTCCGCAGCGCCCATGCCTATCTCTCGGCACCTTACGGCGTCTATCCGGCCAAGGACGGCTACCTGGCGATCGCCATGACGCCGATCCCGAAGATTGCCGATCTGCTCGAATTGCCCGAGCTCGACTCCTTCCGCGACAGGCCCGCGACCTGGTTCACCGCCCGCGACGAGATCAAGGCGATCATCGCAAAACGCATCGGGGAAAAAACCATCGACGAATGGCTGGCCATTCTCGAGCCCGCCGACATCTGGTGCGCCAAGGTGCTGACCTGGCCGGAACTGATGGAGAACGACGGCTTCAAGGCGCTCGACATGCTGCAGACGGTGACGCGCGAGGACAATGTCTCGATCCTCACCACGCGTTCGCCTCTGCGCGTCGACGGCGCGCGCGCCAAGGGCGATCGGGCCGCTCCCCGCATCGGCGAGCACAGCGAAAAGATCCGCGCGGAGTTCGGCCTGTGATCCGGCTGAAAGGGATGACCTGGAGCCACCCGCGCGGCTACGACCCGATGGTGGCGTGTTCGGCGCTGTGGAAGGACAAGACCGGCGTTTCGGTCGAATGGGAAAAGCGATCGCTGCAGGATTTCGAGTCCTTCCCGGTGGAAGAGCTCGCCCGCGCCTATGATTTGATCGTCATCGACCATCCGCATGTCGGCCAGATCACTGCCGAGAAATGCCTGGCGCCGCTCGATGTGCCGGGACGCGAGGCGGAGCGCGCAGCGCTCGCGAGGGGAAGCGTCGGCAAGTCCTATCCGAGCTACACCTGGCAGGGCCAGCAATGGGCTTTCCCGATCGATGCGGCGACGCAGGTTCAGGCCTGGCGGCCCGATCTGATCGAGGCCGCGCCAAGAATCTGGACCGAAGTGCTGGCGTTTGCCGAGCAGGGCCGCGTGCTCCTGCCGCTCAGGCCGCCGCATTCGCTGATGTGCTTCTACACGCTTGCCGCCGAGCTCGACCGGCCCTGCGCGGTTGACGGTTCGGCCGACCTTGTCGATGGCGAGACCGGCGAAACCGCCTTCGAGATGCTGCGCGAGATCGCGGCGTTGGTGGATCCGCAATGCCTGGCTATGGATCCGATCGCCGTGTTCGAGAAAATGGCCGAGCCCGGCTCGCGCATCGCCTGCGCGCCGCTGATCTACGGCTATGTCCCCTATGCGGTCGCCGGCTTCCGGCCGCATCGGCTCGCCTTTGCCGACATGCCGGTCGTTGGCGGCAACGGCCCGGTCGGTTCGGCGCTCGGCGGAACCGGCATCGCCGTCTCCGCCTTTTCGACCGAACGCGAGGCGGCCATCGACTTCGCCTACTGGATCGCCAGCGGCGACGTGCAGCGTGGCCCTTACGCCGCTGCGGGCGGCCAGCCAGGCCATGCCGCCGCCTGGGAGGACGATGCCATCAACGCCGCGACTGGTAATTTCTATCGCGACACAAGGGCGACGCTCGAAGGCGCCTGGGTCCGCCCGCGCCACGACGGTTACATGACGTTCCAGCAGCAGGCCTCCGACCGCATCAACGAAGGCCTTGCCGGCAGGCAGGACGCCGCCCAAGTCGTCGCAGACATCAATCGCCTGTTCCGGGAGAGTTTCGCGCCGGCCGCCGCCGGTTAGACGTGCTGATTGCCACCGCGACGCCCGGCGAGCGTGACGTCTATATTCGCCAGAGCCGGCGCGCATTGCCCGAAAGCAGGCGGCTCCGCTCCGACTCGCTCGCGCCGGCCAGCAGCGCGTGCGTGGCGGCAATCCAGGTCGTCAGTCCGCCGCCCAGCGTGCAGACCGGCCAGTCGCTGCCCCAGATCACCCGGTCCCAGCCGAAGCAGCGTATCGTGTGCTCGACATAGGGTTTGAGCGTCTCGGCCGTCCAGGTTGCCGGATCGGCATAGGCGACGACGCCGGATATCTTGGCCGTGACGTTGGGCCGCTTGGCGATCGCTTCCATATGCTCGCGCCACGGATGCTCGGCATTGCCCTTGATATCGGGCACGCCGCAATGGTCGAGGACGAACTGCACGTCGGGCGCGAGATCGGCGAGCGCCATCGCTTTCGGGATCTGATGCGGCAGCACAACGAGGTCGAAGGTCAGGCCGGTGCCGGCCAGCCGCTTGATGTTCTGGCGAAACAGCGCCCCTTCCGAGACATCGTCGGGCACGACATGCAGCACGCGGCGGAAACCCTTGACGAAGGGCTCGGCCTTGACCGTTTCCAGATAGGCCTCGAAACCGGCCTCTTCAGGCCGGCAAGACGCGATCGCTCCACGAAGCAGGCTCCCGGCCTGGCCGGCGAGCGACTTCACATGGGCGGTCTCGGCGGCGATGTCGGCGGGATCGACGTCGACCTCCATATGCAGCACGGCCTCGATGCCGGAACGCAGCGCGTCGGTGGCATATTCCTGGTAGGAGAAATCGCGGTTCAGCGCCGGCACGCCGGCCAGCCACGGGTAGCGCAGCGCGGCCTGGTCGATGAGGTGCAGATGCGTGTCGACGATCATGGCGGCGTCTCCTCCCATTTGTGCCAGACAATATCCCGCCTAAAAATCCATTATTCAAATAAGAAATTACGACGATTGCGGCACATCCGAGCCTGCAAGCTGCGACAACCTCGCGGCGGCGTCCTGCAAATGCCGAATCGTCAGCGTGATGTCCGGCGCCGTGGGGGCGTTGACAAGGGTGATATAGGGGATGGTCAGCGCCGCGATTGCCCTGCCGTCGGGGCCGAGCACCGGCGTCGAAAGATTGTAGACGCCGGCGGTCTGCAGCGACGCCATCATCTCGTAGCCGCGGTCGCGCACCTGATCGAGGCGGGCGAAGAACTCCGGCGTCAAATTGAGCTGTTCGGTGCTTTGCAGATGCTCGGCGATCATCATCTTGCGTTCCTCGGGCGAGCGGAAGGCAAGCAGCACATGGCCGGAGCCGGTGTCGAACAGGCTGATATGCGAGCCGACGCGGATCGAGATGCCCCAGTAACGCGGCGCCTCCTGCTGCGCGATGACAACGGCGGCGCCGCGGTCGAATACCACCAGTTGATTGGCCTGCCATGAGGTTTCGGCGAGATCGCGCATGATCGGCGTCGCGTAGGACACCAGCCGCCGCACCGGCGCGTGCAATTGCGCCAGCCCGAAAAGCTTGAGCGTCAGCGAATAGCGGTCGCCGTCGATCTTGGTGACATAGCCGCGCCGCACCAGGCGGTCGAGCATGCGGTAGAACTCGTTCGGGCTGCGGTCGAGCCGCTTGGCGATCTCCGCCTGGGTCAGCCCGCCGTCGACGCTCGCCAGCAACTCCAGAATGTCCAGCCCCTTGTCCAGCGCCGGCGCGCGGTAGCGGTCCCCGTCGTCTTCCTCTGCCACCTGCCCCTCCAGTAAATTTCGATCTGCATATATGCATGAACTTCGTGCCGCTGGAAGCACAATCGCCTTGACCCGGGAATGAAAATGCTATTTGCATATGAATGAAGCTTAAGCGATCGGCTGCGCATCCGGCCGGCCATCGCCGCGAGCTCGTGGGAGGAGAAGACATGACGAGACTGCTTCTAGGCATTTCCGCCGGCCTGACCGGTTTGCTGCTGAGCGGCACGGCATTTTCAGCCGATCTGCCCGGCAAATTTCCGGGTGTGACGATCGACGCCAAGCTGATCGGCGGCCAGCAATATGAGAAGCTCTACGAGCGCATTCCCGAATGGGAGAAGCTGACCGGCGCCAAGGTCAACATCCTGTCGAAGAAGAACCACTTCGACCTCGACAAGGAGATCAAGTCGGACATTGCCTCCAACTCGATCACCTGGTGCGTCGGCTCCAACCACACATCGTTCGCGCCGCAATATCCGGGCATCTACACCGATCTCGCCAAGCTGCTGCCGAAGGAAGAGATCGACGCCTTCGTCCCGGCCAACATCGCCGCCGGCACACTGGACGGCAAATTGGTCATGCTGCCGCGCGCCCAGTTCGACGTCTCGGCGCTCTACTACCAGAAGAGCCTCTACCAGGACGAAGCCAAGAAGAAGGCCTACAAGGACAAATACGGTAAGGAGCTCGCTCCGCCGGACACGTTCGACGAGATGGCGCAGCAGGCCGAATTCTTCGCCAGCCCGCCGGACTTCTACGGCACGCAATATGCCGGCAAGGAAGAGGCGATCAACGGCCGCTTCTACGAGATGGTGATCGCCGACGGTGGCGAGTATCTCGACAAGGACGGCAAGCCCGCCTTCAACTCCGAGGCCGGCGTCAAGGCGCTCGACTGGTTCGTCAACCTCTACAAGGCCAAGGCGGTTCCGGCCGGCACTACCAACTATCTGTGGGACGATCTTGGACAGGGCTTTGCTTCCGGCACCGTGGCGATCAACCTCGACTGGCCGGGCTGGGCCGGTTTCTTCAACGACCCCAAGTCGTCCAAGGTCGCCGGCAATGTCGGCGTCAAGGTCCAGCCCAAGGGCTCGTCCGGCAAGCGTTCCGGCTGGTCCGGCGCGCATGGCTTCTCGGTGACCGAGAACTGCGCCAACAAGGAAGCCGCCGCTTCGCTTGTCTGGTGGCTTACCAATGAGGACAGCCAGAAGCTGGAAGCCGCGGCCGGCCCGCTGCCCACCCGAACCAAGGTTTGGGAATGGGATCTCGAGCAGGCGAAGTCCGATCCGTACAAGACCGAAGTGCTGCAGGCCTTCCAGGAAGCCGCCAAGAACGCCTTCCCGGTGCCGCAGACGCCGGAATGGATCGAGATCTCCAACGCCGTCTATCCCGAGCTGCAGGCCGCCATCCTCGGCGACAAGACGTCGAAGCAGGCGCTCGACGACGCTGCCGCCAAGGCAACGCAGATCCTCCAGGACGCGGGCAAGCTCTAGGCTGCGCGCCCCGCAACCGCCTCCCTGTCAACCGGGGAGGCGGCCGCGTAGCCTCGCAAAATATGCCATCCTCGGTATCGACCGGGGCTGGATCACTTCACCTCGCTGACAGGATCCCGATGAAGGGCTTCAAGCCATCCGCGCCGATTCTCCTGTTGCTGCCGGCCTTCGTCGTGCTGGCGGCGGTGGTGCTCGTGCCGCTGCTGCTCTCACTCTATTCCAGCTTTACGCCCTTCCGCCTGACCCGGCCCGAGACCTTCTTCGTGCTGATCGGCTTCCGGAATTACATGTCGATTCTGAGCAATCCGGACTTCTGGTGGGCCTTCGGCCGCACCGTTCTGTTGCTCACCATCGCGCTCAATCTCGAAATGCTGCTCGGCCTCGGCCTGGCCATGCTGGTCGAGAAGGCGACGCGCGGCCAGCGTATCCTGCGCACACTGATGATGTTCCCGATGATGTTCTCGCCGATCCTGGTCGGCTTCCAGTTCAAATTCATGTTCAACGACAATATCGGCCTGGTGAACAACGCGCTGCAGTCGCTGGGTATCACTGAGGATGCCATCCCGTGGCTGATTGTAAGCCACCTCGCCTTCACCGCCATCACCATAGCGGAAGTCTGGTCGTCGACCTCGATCTTCGCCATCCTGATCCTGGCCGGCCTGCTGGCCATGCCCAAGGAGCCGATCGAGGCGGCGCGCGTCGACGGCTGCACGCCCTGGCAGACCTTCCGCTATGTCACCTGGCCCTTCGTCATGCCCTTCGCGTATATCGCCATGACGATCCGCTCGCTCGACGTCGCGCGCGCCTATGACATCGTCAAGATCATGACCGATGGCGGCCCAGCCGGCCGCACCGAGCTTTTGTGGACGCTGGTCGGGCGCACTGCCTACAGTGACGCGCGCATGGGCCTCGCCAACGCCATGGCCTATTTCTCGATCCTGCTGTCGATCGCCTTCACGGTGTATTTCTACAACAAGCTCGCCGCGGCGCGCGCGCAGATCGGCGCGGAGTGGTGATGATGGACGAGAACGCCTCCGCCCGCCTGATCCGCCGCACGCTGACCGTCGCGCATCGCATCGGCCTGTTCCTCGCCATGCTCCTGATCTGCCTGCCGGGCATCTGGATCGTGCTGTCGTCGCTCAGGCCAACCGTCGAGATCATGGCCAAGCCGCCGGTCTGGATCCCGCAAGAGCTGTCCTTCGATGCCTATGTCGCCATGTTCTCCGGCATCGGCAAAGGCGGCATTCCGGTGCTCGATTATTTCCGCAACTCGCTGATCATCTCGGTCACCTCGACGGTGATAGCAGTGGCCATCGGCATGGCCGGCGGCTACGCCTTCGCCCGCTACAGGTTTCGCGGCAAGTCGGGCATGTTCCTCGGCCTGATGCTGACCCGTACCGTGCCAGGCATCGCCATGTCGCTGCCGCTCTTCTTCGTCTATGCGCGGCTCGGCATCATCGACACGCATTTCGGCATGATCCTCGCCTATGTGGCGCTGAACATCCCCTTCACCATCTGGCTGATCGATGGCTTTTTCCGCCAGGTGCCGAAGGATTTGGCCGAAGCAGCGCAGATCGACGGCTGCACGCGCTGGCAGGCCTTCTGGCAGGTCGAATTCCCGCTGGCGCGTCCGGGCATCGCCTCGGCCGCGATCTTTGCCTTCCTCACCTGCTGGAACGAGTTCGCGCTCGCCTCGCAGTTGACCCGTTCCGTCAACTCCAAGACGCTGCCCGTCGGGCTGCTCGACTACACGGCCGAGTTCACCATCGACTGGCGCGGCATGTGCGCTTTAGCCGTTGTGATGATCATCCCGGCGCTGACCCTCACCTACATCGTCCAGAAACACCTCGTCGGCGGCCTCACCTCCGGCGCGGTGAAAGGTTGAACTTCATGGCAACGGTTTCGCTGAAAAAGCTCACCAAGCGCTACGGCAATATGGAGATCGTGCACGGCATCGATCTCGACATCGCCGACCGCGAGTTCATCGCGCTGGTCGGCCCATCGGGCTGCGGCAAGTCGACGACGTTGCGCATGATCGCCGGCCTCGAGGATATCAGCGGCGGCAACATCGACATCGACGGCCGCGTGGTCAACGACCTGCCGCCGCGCTCGCGCAACATCTCGATGGTGTTCCAGTCCTACGCGCTCTATCCGCATATGACGGTGCGCGAGAATCTCGGCTTCTCGCTGAAGATCGCGGGTGCCGCCAAGGACGACATGGACCGGCGGGTCGCCGAAGCCTCCGCCATCCTCGGCCTCGACGAACTGCTCGAGCGCCGGCCCTCGCAGCTCTCCGGCGGTCAGCGCCAGCGCGTTGCCATGGGCCGCGCCATCGTGCGCGATCCCGATGTTTTCCTGTTCGACGAGCCGCTCTCCAACCTCGACGCCAAGCTCAGGACGCAGATGCGCACCGAGATCAAGAAGCTGCATGCCAAGGTGAAGTCGACCGTCATCTATGTCACCCACGACCAGGTCGAGGCGATGACGCTTGCCGACCGCATCGTCATCATGCGCTCCGGTTACATCGAGCAGGTCGGCACGCCGGACGAGGTGTTCAGCCGACCCGCCACCCGCTTCGTCGCCGGGTTCATCGGCTCGCCACCGATGAATTTGCACGAGGCGACCGTGAGCGACGGCAGGCTGGTTTTCAGCGGCGGCGACAGCCTGCCGCTGCCCGGGCAGTTCAAGTCTAAGACAGCGGCCGGCGACAAGGTCGTGTTCGGCATCCGCCCCGACGACTTCTACCCCACCGGTCACGGCCTGAGCTCCGGCGGCGAAACCGAAGTCCACCGCGTCGATCTGCCGGTCAGCATCACCGAGCCGCTCGGCAACGAAACGCTGGTCTTCGCCGAGTTCAACGGCGTCGACTGGGTCTCGCGCATGCTCAATCCCAAGCCGCTGAAAGCCGGCGACAGGATCGGCATGAGTTTTGACTTGAGCCGCGCGCATCTGTTTTCCGCCGAAACCGGCAAGTCGCTGAGGAACTGACATGGCGAAGATCGAGAAAATCGAACTGCGCATGGTCGACCTGGTGCCGAAGGTGAAGCGCACGGACGCCATCCAGAGCTTCGTTAGCCAGGAAACGCCGATCGTCACCATCACTGACTCCGACGGTGCAACAGGCACCGGCTACAGCTACACGATCGGCACCGGCGGCTCGTCGGTGATGCGGCTTCTGGCCGACCATCTCGCGCCGCGCCTGATTGGCCGCGACGCCGACCAGATCGAGGCGATCTGGCACGAGCTCGAATTCGCCACCCACGCCACCACCATCGGCGCCATCACGGCGATCGCGTTGGCCGCGATCGACACAGCGCTTTGGGATCTGCGCGCTAGGAAGCAGAACCTGCCGCTCTGGAAGCTTGCCGGCGGCGCCAAGGACCGCTGTCCGCTCTACACCACCGAAGGCGGATGGCTGCATATCGAGACGGCCGCACTTGTCGACGATGCGCTGGAAGCGAAGGCCAAGGGTTTCACCGGCTCGAAGGTCAAGATCGGTAAGCCGCACGGCTCCGAGGATTTTTCACGGCTATCGGCCGTGCGCAAGGCGGTCGGCGACGGCTACGAGATCATGACCGACTGCAACCAGGGCTTTTCCGTTGACGAGGCGATCCGCCGCGCCGAGCGGCTGCGCGAGCTCGATCTCGCGTGGATCGAGGAGCCGCTGCCGGCCGACGACATCGACGGCCATGTGCGGCTGTCGAATTCGACGGCGACGCCAATCGCCGTCGGCGAATCGCTTTATTCGATCAGGCACTTCCGCGAGTACATGCAGAAAGGCGGCGCCAATATCATCCAGGTCGATGTCGGCCGTATCGGCGGCATCACGCCATGGCTGAAGGTGGCGCATGCGGCGGAGGCTTTCGACATGCCGGTCTGCCCGCATTTCCTGATGGAGTTGCATGTCAGCCTGGTCTGCGCCATCCAGAACGGCAAATATGTCGAGTATATTCCGCAGCTGGACGAGTTGACGGGCGCCAAGATGCGCATCGAGGATGGCCATGCGCTGGCGCCCGGCGAGCCGGGAATCGGCATCGACTGGGACTGGGAAGCCGTGAAGGCAAGAAGCATCGCCGAATTCACCACGGCGATCGTGAAATAGGGAGGCGGTTATGCAGCGTATGGGCATGGTGCTCGGATTGAAACCAGAGAAGGTCGAGGAATATGTCCGGCTCCATGCCGCCGTCTGGCCGGATGTGCTGACCATGATCTCGGCCTGCAACATCAAGAACTATTCGATCTACCTGAAGCGGCCGGAGAACCTGCTTTTCTCCTATTTCGAATATCACGGCACCGACTACGCCGCCGACATGGCCAAGATGGCAGCCGATCCCAAGACCCAGGAATGGTGGTCGGTATGCATGCCCTGCCAGGAGCCGCTGGAAACGCGCAAGGCAGGCGAGTGGTGGGCGTCGATGGACGAGGTTTTTCATCATGACTGATGCCTTCGATCCGGCATCGCTGACGCAGTCCTGGCCGAAGCCTTCGAAACCGCGCCCGATCGTCACCTTCGGCGCCGGCTCGATCGTCGGCGACGCGCATTTTCCCGCCTATCGCAAGGGCGGCTTCCCGATTTCCGGCCTCTACGATCCGGATCAGGCCAAGGCGCGGAAGCTTGCCGAGACATGGGGCGTGACGGCGTTCGGCTCGATCGAGGAGGCAGCAGCGGTGAAGGACGCGATCTTCGATCTCGCCACGCCGCCGGGCCGGCATGCCGAGGTGCTGAAAGCTCTGCCCGGCGGCGCCGTGGCGCTGATCCAGAAGCCTATGGGCAATTATCTCGGCGAGGCAACGGAAATCCTAGAAATCTGCCGCGCCAAAAAGCTCAAAGCCGCGGTAAATTTCCAGCTCCGCTTCGCGCCGATGATGCTGGCGCTGAAGGACGCCATCGCCAAGGGCTGGCTGGGCGAGGTCGTCGATTTCGATGCGCTGCTCGCCCTCGACACGCCCTGGCAGCTATGGGAATTCCTGCTCAAGGCGCCGCGCGTCGAGATCGCCATGCATTCGATCCACTATCTCGACCTGATCCGCCAGCTTCTCGGCAATCCGCTCGGCGTGCATGCCAAAACGCTCGGCCATCCCAACCACAAGGTCGCGCAGACCCGCACCAGCGCCATCCTCGATTATGGCGACACGGTGCGCTGCGGGCTCTCGATCAACCACGACCACAAATTCGGCCGCCGCTACCAGGCTTGCGAGTTCCGCATCTGCGGCACCGAGGGCGCGGCCTATGTCAAGCTCGGCCTCAACCTCGACTATCCGCGCGGCGAGCCGGACATTCTGGAAATCCATCCCAAGGGCGGCTCGGAGTGGGTCACCGTCCCGCTTGCCGGCGAATGGTTCCCCGATGCCTTTGTCGGCCGCATGGCCAATGTCCAGCGCTTCGCGTCCGGCGAGGACGCCGAGCTGGTCAGCTCGGTCGAGGACGCCTGGCACACCATGGCGCTGGTCGAAGCCGCCTATAAATCGAGCGCCGCGCCGGCGACGCCGCTGGCCGCAAAGCCGTAAGGCCGGACATGGAACAGACCACCTATTTCGAGGATTACGAGATCGGCTCGTCGCGCCTCACCAGCGGCCGCACCATCACCGAGACCGACTTCGTCATCCATGCCGGCCACACCGGCGATTTCTTCCCGCACCACATGGATGCCGAGTTCATGAAGACGACGCCGTTCGGCCAGCGCATCGCGCATGGCACGCTGGTCTTCTCGGTCGGCGTCGGCCTGACGGCGAGTGTCATCAACCCCGTCGCCTTCTCCTATGGTTACGACCGGCTGCGTTTCATCAAGCCAGTCTTCATCGGCGACACCATCCGCACGCGCACCACCATCGCGGCCAAGGAAGACGATCCGAAACGGCCAAACGCCGGACGCGTCATCGAACGCGTCGAGGTTTTGAACCAGCGCGACGAGGTCGTGCTGGCCGCGGACCACATCTACATCGTCGAGCGACGGCCTGGCTGAAAGACGGAGACAGAAGAATGGCTGACATCACAGGCAAGGTCGTGGTCGTCACGGCGGCCGCGCAGGGCATCGGACGGGCAAGCGCGCTGGCCTTCGCCAAGGCCGGCGCCATCGTCCACGCCACCGACATCAACGAGGCGGCCCTGGCCGAACTCGCGAAGACGTCCGGGGTCAGGACGCGAAAACTCGATGTGCTGAATGACGAGGCGGTAAAGGCCGCCTTCGCCGAGATCGGCCGCGTCGACGTGCTGTTCAACTGCGCCGGCTTCGTCCATGCCGGTTCGATCCTCGAGATGAAGGACGAGGATCTCGACTTCGCCTTCAACCTCAATGTGCGCGCCATGATCCGCACCATCCGCGCCGTGCTGCCCGGCATGCTGGAGCGCGGCGACGGAGCGATCATCAACATGTCCTCGGTTGCCGGCGCGCCCAAGGGCGTGCCGAACCGCTTTGCTTACGGCGTCACCAAGGCCGCCGTTATCGGCCTGACCAAGTCGATTGCCGCCGACTATGTCGCCAAGGGCGTCCGCTGCAACGCCATCTGCCCGGGCACGGTGGAGAGCCCCTCGCTTCAGGGCCGCATGCAGGCGCAGGGCGACTATGAGGCGGCGCGCGCGGCCTTCATCGCCCGCCAGCCGATGGGTAGGATCGGCACGCCGGAAGAGATCGCCGATCTCGCTGTCTATCTCGCCGGCGCGACTTATACGACCGGACAGGCCTACAACATCGACGGCGGCTGGTCGATCTGAGGCCTGTCCGGCGATCCAATGACGAGGCAGGCCAGCACGAGGCAGCAATGACGAAAATCACAAACCTCAGAACCTTCGACCTGCGCTTCCCGACGTCGCAAAGCCTCGACGGCTCGGACGCGATGAATCCGGACCCGGATTACTCGGCCGCCTATGTCATCCTCGACACCGATGTGCCGTCGCTGAAAGGCCATGGCCTCACCTTCACCATCGGCCGTGGCAACGAGATCTGCTGTGCGGCGATCGAGGCGCTGCGCCATCTCGTCGTCGGGCTCGACCTCGACTGGGTGAAGCAGGATCCCGGCCGTTTCTGGCATCACGTGACCGGCGACAGCCAGTTGCGCTGGATCGGGCCCGATAAGGGCGCCATGCATCTGGCGGTCGGCGCGGTGGTCAACGCGGTCTGGGACCTGTGGGCCAAGGAGGCCGGCAAGCCGGTCTGGCGCCTCGTCGGCGAGATGAGCCCGGAGGAGATCCTGCGCATCGTCGACTTCCGCTATCTCACCGACGCCATCACGCCGGCTGGAGCGCTTGAGATTTTGAAGAAGGCCGAGGCCGGCAAGGCTGGCCGCATCGCCACGCTCGAGCGCGAAGGCTATGCCTGCTACACCACTTCGGCCGGCTGGCTGGGCTACCCCGACGACAAGCTCAGGCGCCTCTGCCAGGAAGCGGTCGACGATGGCTTCAACCACATCAAGCTGAAGGTCGGCCGCGACCGTGCCGACGACATCCGGCGCTTGCGGATCGCCCGCGAGGTGATCGGTCCGGACCGGTACCTGATGATCGACGCCAACCAGGTGTGGGAGGTCGATCAGGCGATCGACTGGCTGAAGGACCTCGCCTTCGCCAAGCCCTTCTTCATCGAGGAGCCGACCAGTCCCGACGATGTCGCTGGCCATGCCAAGATCCGCAAGGCTGTCGCGCCGATCAAGGTCGCGACCGGCGAGATGTGCCAGAACCGCATCATGTTCAAGCAGTTCATCGCCGGCGGCGCGATCGACGTCGTGCAGATCGATTCCTGCCGCATGGGCGGACTGAACGAAGTGCTGGCCGTGCTTCTGATCGCCGCCAAGTTCGGCCTGCCGGTCTGGCCGCATGCCGGCGGCGTCGGCCTATGCGAATATGTTCAGCACCTGTCGATGATCGACTATGTTGCGGTGTCAGGCAGCAAGGACGGGCGGGTCATCGAATATGTCGACCACCTGCACGAGCATTTCCTGGAGCCCTGCGTCATCCGCGATGCCGCCTATATGCCGCCCCAGGCGCCCGGTTTCTCGATCGAGATGAAGGCCAAGTCGATTGAGGATTATCTGCATCGCGCCTGACATCTGTCCCCGTGACGCCAATGGTGCCGCTGGGCCGACCAGCCGCGAATCGGCTATGCCTGTCGCATGCAGGAGACTTCCCTCTACGAGCCGGTGAAGCGGTTCCTCGAGAGCATGGATTTCGCCGTCAAGGGCGAGGTCGGCGGCTGCGACGTGGTCGGCGTGCGCGATGGCGAGCCGCCGGTTGTCGTCATCTGCGAGCTCAAGCTGCAATTCAACCTCGAGCTGGTCCTGCAAGCCGTCGACCGTGCAGCGGCCTGTGACGAAGTGTGGCTCGCCGCCTTGATGTCGGCCCGCGGCAAGGGCCGGGAACACGACCGACGCTTCCGCGCGCTTTGTCGTCGCCTCGGCTTCGGCCTGCTCGGCGTCAGCGCCGAGGGTGAGGTGGAGCTGCTGCTCAGCCCCGCCGCCTTGCCGCCGCGCCGCGACCCGCGGCGGCGCTCGCGCCTGGTCGAGGAGCATCACCGCCGCAAGGGCGATCCGTCGATCGGCGGCAGCACGCGCAAGAAGCCGATCATGACCGCCTACCGGCAGGAGGCGCTCGCCTGCGCCGCCGCCATGGCCGACGGCCCGAAACGGCCGCGCGACCTGAAGACGCTTTCGCCACGTGCGGCCAGCATCCTTCTACACAATTACTATGGCTGGTTCGCCAGGGCCGAGCGCGGCGTCTACGCGCTGACGGAAGCCGGCCTTGCGGCGATTGGGCCTTTGCCGGCGGCGCTGTAAGATCACGCCCGGAGGCCACGGAAGTCCTTTCGCGCAGGCCGAGATCACATAGGGCCCTGCAAGCTCCGTTGCAGATTCTCGCGTATCAGGTCGATCAGCCCGCCCTTCGCTATGCTCGTATCTATCTCCAGACGAAATCGAATTTCAACCGCGAGTTCCGGCGCGTCACATCGCTGAGCCCAGCTTCATGGCGCGAGCGATCGCGCTCAGAAGCGCTCGCGGTAGTCGCGCGGGTTGGTGCCGAGGACGCGTAGAAAGCCGCGCCGCATCGTTTCCTCGGAACCGAAGCCGCAGCGACGGGCCGTCTGGCCGACGGTCTGTCCCCGCTCCAGCATCCGCCGCGCTGCTTCGATCCGGATCTCCTCGACGGCGCGCGCGGGTGTCCGCCCGGTCGCCTCCTGGTAGTGCCGCGAGAAACTGCGCCGGCTCATATTGGCGCGGTCGGCCAATTGCTCCAGCGAGAGATCGGTGCTGAGATTGTCCAGGATCCAGCCATGCAGCCGGTCGAAGCGCCCGTCGCCTTCCTGCAGTTTGAGGGTCTGGCTGAACTGCGCCTGGCCGCCTGGGCGTTTCAGGAAGACGACCAGCTCGCGCGCCACCGCCAGCGCCATGCGCCGGCCAAGGTCGGCCTCGACGAAGGAAAGCGCGAGATCAATGCCCGACGTCACGCCGGCCGATGTCCACACATTGCCGTCGCGGATGAAGATCGGGTCTGGGTCGAGCCGAACCCTTGGAAAGCGCTTGGAGAACTCCGCGCAGCGGCCCCAATGGGTGACCGCGCGGCGGCCGTCGAGCAGGCCGGCCTCGGCCAGCAGCATGGCGCCGCTGCAGACGGAGGCGGTTCGCGTCGCATCGCGCGAGCGGCCGATGATCCACTGCACCAGCTCAGCCTCCTCGCAGGCCGCGTTGACGCCCCAACCGCCAGGCACGATCACCGTGTCGATCTCGGTCCCGTGCGCCGGCAGCGCTGCTGCTTCCAATACCAGGCCGGACGATGTCCTGATTCGCGGCGAAGCGCCGACGACGACGGCGTCGTAGGCGGCCGCTTCGCCGGCCTGCGTCCTGAAGTCGTTGGCGCTGGCGAAAACCTGAAGCGGTCCGCTGACGTCGAGAAGCTGGATATCGGGATAGGCGAGGATTTCGATGCGGCGCATGGCTTTGGCCTGAAACGAGGGATGATTGGCGATCGGGCCAAAGCATGATGCCGTAGATTGCCCGAAGTCAACCTGCCCCCAAAGTCAACCTGCTCAAGTCAAACTGTGGAGATTTCCATGAGCCTTCGTTTCGGCATTCTCGTCTTCCCCAATGTCCAGCAGCTCGACCTCACTGGGCCTTACGAAGTCCTGGCAACGGCCAAGGGCGCCGAGGTGGAACTGATCTGGAAGGATCGCAATCCGGTGATGTCGTCGACGCGGCTTTCCCTGACTCCCACAGCGACCTTCGACGATTGCCCGCCTCTCGACGTGCTGTGCATTCCGGGCGGTGGCGGCGTCAACGCGCTGCTCGAGGATAAGGCTGTTCTCGATTTCGTCTGGGAGCGCGCCGCGCAGGCGCGCTACATCACCTCGGTGTGCAGCGGCGCCCTGGTGCTCGGCGCGGCCGGATTGCTCAAGGGCAAGCGCGCCACCACGCACTGGTATGCCCATGATTTCCTTGAAGAGTTCGGCGCGATCCCCGTCGATGCGCGGATCGTCGAGGACGGCAAGCTGATCACCGCCGGTGGCGTCACCTCGGGGATCGATTTCGGCTTGGCGCTGGTCGCAAGACTGCTCGGACAGGCGGAAGCGGAAATCGTGCAGCTCTCGCTTGAATACGCGCCGGCGCCACCCTTCAGCTCCGGCACGCCGGCCGAGGCCTCGCCTTCTGTCCTGGCGGAAGCCAAGGAGCGGCTTTTGGGTTCGCGGCGGGTCCGCGAGGAAATGTTCGCGCGCTGGCGCCAGGAGCGCAGGGCTGCCGAGCCAAAGCGTATCCCCGCCTGATATGACGGGGTGGATGGCGCGTATCCGCGCTGTCCAGCCCCTGCCCATTTCGACTGTTGACTCATCTTTCCGCCTGTGCAGAAATTGGTTGGACCATTGAACCACTTTAGGCGCAGCCGGCTTGACCGATCTTTTGCCCCCGATCCAGACGACGGCCCGCGATGACGCGGTGCTGAAGGCATTGGCGGGATTCGTGCGGCAGGAGGCTCTGGGGCCGGGCGAAAAACTGCCGACCGAGCGCATTCTGGCCGAACGCCTCAAGGTCAGCCGCAACACCGTGCGCGAGGCCCTCACCCGCTGGGAAGGGCTGGGCCTCGTCGAGCGGCGCCAGGGCTCTGGCACCTATCTCAAGGCCGCCGTCTCGCCCGATATGCTGCATATGCCGCTGACGCTCGCCGGCGGCAACGACTTCGCTGGCCTGATGGCGACGCTGGAGATCCGCCGCGCGCTGGAGGCGGAGGCGGCCGCGCTTTGCGCCATTCGTGCCGGCAAGGCCGAGCTCGCCGAGATCGAGCGCAAGCTCGACCTCATGGAGGAGGCCTTCCAGACTCGCGACGGCATGTCCTCGGAGGAGGATTGGGAATTCCACCAGGCGGTCTTCCGCGCCTCCGGCAACCCGCTCTTCGAGCAGATCATCGCCGCCATGTACGAGATGTTCCACCGCTTCTGGGAACATCCGCTCGGCGTGCGCGATTTCGGCCATGCCAGCTTTCCTTATCACCGCACCATCTTCAATTGCATCGCCGCGCATGACCCCGAAGGCGCCCGCGCCGAAGCGCTGAAGCTTATCGCCACCGTCGAGGACGATCTGAAGCGCGGCGCAGCCAACCTCAAACTTTCGGACCGCAGATGAACGAGCAGCCCAACACTTTCGACCCGGCCTCCCTGGCCAGCGACTATCTCGGCGAGGCGGCGACGCTGCTCGCGCATGACGATCCGTTTCCCGGCGGCGCGGTGGTGCCGCCGATCTACCAGACCTCGCTCTTCACCTTCGCCAATTACGCCGACATGGCCGACACCTTCGCCGGCAGGAGGAAGCAGCCGATCTATTCGCGCGGCGACAATCCCACGGTGATGGAGTTCGAGGCGCGCGTGGCGGCGCTCGAAGGGGCCGAAGCCGCGCGCGGCTTCTCCAGCGGCATGGCGGCGATCAGCGCGACCGTGCTCGCCTTCGTCGGCGCCGGCGAGCGCATGGTTGTGGTGCGCAATTGCTATGGCGATGCCTACCGGCTGTTCGAGCGGCTGTTCCCGCGCCTTCACATCAAGGTCGACTATGTCGACGGTTCCGATCCCGATGCGGTCGCCGCGGCACTTCCCGGCGCCAAGCTGCTCTACCTCGAAAGCCCGACCTCGATGATGTTCGAGCTGCAGGATATCGGGCATCTTGCCCGGCTGGCGAAGGAACAGGGCATCGTCACCACCATCGACAATTCCTGGGCCTCGCCAGTATTCCAGAAGCCGATCACGCATGGCGTCGATCTCGTGCTGCATTCGGCCTCGAAATATCTGAGCGGCCACAGCGACACCGTCGCCGGCGTGGTGGCGGGCTCGGCCGCCCACATCAAGCACATCAACGAGCAGACCTATTCCCAGCTCGGCGGCAAGCTGTCGCCCTTCGAAGGCTGGCTCTTGCTGCGCGGCCTGCGCACGCTGCCGCTGCGCCTGCCGCATCACATGAAGAGCGGGCTCATCCTCGCCGAGCGGCTGAAGGCGTACGGCAAGGTCGAGCGCGTCAACCACCCCGCCTACTCCAACCATCCCGGCAAGAAGACATTAGCCGGCTACGCTGGCCTGTTCTCTTTCGAGGTCACCGAGGACGTCGACATCCCGGCTTTCGTCGATGCGCTGAAATTCTTCCGCATCGGCGTCAGCTGGGGCGGCCATGAAAGCCTGGTCGTGCCGGCAAAGGCTTCGCTCGAGCAGACACCGGGCATCAATTCGATGGCGCGCTTCGGCGTCAGCCCCCGAACCATCCGCTTCAATGTCGGATTGGAAAATGTCGAGGATCTCTGGGCCGACATCGTCCAGGCCTTCGACAAGTCAAAAAAATAACGAGTGTTCAAAATGGGAGTCCTGAACATGAAAAGACTGACCTTCATGCTTGCCGCCGTCGCCGGCCTGGCGATTTCCGCCAGCGGCGCGCTGGCCGACACCACCATCAAGCTGGTCGAGGTCATCACCAGCCCGCCGCGCACCGAATTCCTGAAGAAGCAGATCGCCGAATTCGAGAGCGCCAATCCGGGCATCAAGGTGGAGGTGGTCTCGCTGCCCTGGGGCCAGGCCTTCGAAAAATTCCTCACCATGGTGCAGGCCGGCGACACGCCGGACGTCGTCGAAATGCCGGAACGCTGGATGGGTCTCTATGCCAATAACGGCCAGCTCGAGGACCTCGGCCCCTATATGGCCAAATGGGACGACGCCAAGACGCTGGGCGACCGCGCCAAGCAGTTCGGCTCGACCGTCAACAACACCCAGTTCATGATCCCCTATGGCTACTATGTGAACGCTTTGTTCTGGAACAAGAAGCTGTTCAAGGAAGCCGGCCTCGACCGTCCGCCGGCAACGCTGGATGAGTTCGTCGACTTCTCCAAGAAGATCTCGGCCATCCCCGGTAAATATGGCTACTGCCTGCGAGGCGGCCCCGGCGCCTTCAACGGCATGCACATGTTCATGAACATCGCCGACGGCAAGGGCGGCTACTTCACCGACGACGGTGTGTCGACCATCAATGACGAGGGTTCGGTCAAGGGCCTGCAGATGCTGGCCGACATGTACAAGAACGGCCTGGCGCCGAAGGACGCCGTGAGCTGGGGCTTCAACGAAACGGTGACAGGCTTCTATTCCGGCACCTGCGCCATGCTCAACCAGGATCCCGACGCGCTGCTCGGCATCGCCGACAAGATGAGCGCCGACGACTTCGCCGTGGCGCCGCTCCCCGTGGGCCCGAGCGGCAAATCCTATCCGACGCTGGGCTATGCCGGCTGGGCGATGTTCGCCAACTCGCAGCACAAGGACGAGACCTGGAAGCTGATGGCGACGCTGCTTTCGCCGAAGGATAATCTGGAATGGGCCAAGGAAGTCGGCGTCATCCCGATCCACAACGGCGCCGACCAGGACGCGCATTTCAAGACCGAGCAGTTCAAGGGCTGGTTCACCGAGCTCAGCGACAGCTCCAAATATGAGATGGTGACGCCGCCGACGCATCTGGAAAACCTCGGCAACTTCGTCGACCAGGTGGCCATCAAGAACTTCCAGGAAGTGCTGCTCGGCCAGAAGCCGGCCAAGGACGTGGCCGACGAATGGGCCAAGTTCCTGACCAAGGAACAGCAGGACTGGCTGGCCAAGAACAAGAAGTAAGCGCTGGCCTCTTCCTTCTCCCCGTTTCACGGGGAGAAGGTGTCACGAAGTGACGGATGAGGGGCAGCGCCAGCATTTCGCAGGTTTGCGCCTCTTTTTCCTTCTCCCCGTTTCACGGGGAGAAGGTGGTCCGAAGGACCGGATGAGGGGCAGCGCCAAGCTCTGAGAAGTTCGCGCCGCCCCTCATCTGCCTGCCGGCATCTTCTCCCCGTGAACGGGGAGAAGGGCGCTGTCGCCAACGCCGGCACCACCCCACCCACCACCGCGAGCACCGTATGACCTACGCAGTGTCCGAAATCCGATCCGCCGCGCTGCCGCGCAAACGGCGGCCGAGCAAGGCCGCGATCGAGCCGTGGCTCTACCTTTCGCCGGCTATCGTGCTCTTGGTCCTGGTGCTTCTGGTGCCGCTGATCATCGGCATCAGCTATTCCTTCCGCAAATTCTCGGCCTTCAAGTCGCAATATGTCGGCCTTGCGCAATACCAGGCGATGCTCTCCGACCAGGTGCTCGGACAGGCGCTGATCAACACGCTGTGGTGGACGGTCGCCAGCCTGTTCTTCCAGTTCTTCCTGGGGCTGGGCCTTGCGCTGCTGCTCGACAAGCCGTTCTACGGCCGCAAGGTCGTGCAGGCCGTGGTCTTCCTGCCCTGGGCGGTGCCGTCCTTCCTTTCGGGCCTCACCTGGGCCTGGCTGTTCAACCCGATCATCGGGCCGCTGCCGCACTGGCTGTTCGCGCTGGGCTTAAAAGCCGAGCCAACCAATGTGCTGTCCGATCCGGCCACCGCCATGTGGGGGCCGATCGTCGCCAACATCTGGTTCGGCATCCCGTTCTTCGCCATCACGCTCTTGGCGGCGTTGAAGTCGATCCCGTCCGAACTGCATGAGGCCGCGGCCATTGACGGCGCCTCGCCCTGGCAGCGCTTCACCAAGGTGACGCTGCCCTTCCTGGCGCCGACCATCGTCATCACTGTCATGCTGCGCACCATCTGGATCGCCACCTTTGCCGACCTGATCTTCGTCATGACCGAGGGCGGGCCGGCGGGCTCCACCAGCACGGTGCCGGTCTACATCTATGTCAGCGCCTTCAAGTCGCTCGACAAAGGCTATGCCTCGGCCGTCGCGGTGCTGCTTCTGGTGCTGCTGATCGCCTATGCGATCGGACTGATCGCTATCCGCCGCACGCTGGTGAGGCACGTCTGATGATCGCCGGTCGCTCCACCTCCTCGCGCATCTTCGGCGGCATCGGCCTCTATGCCGCCATCACGACTTATGTGATCTTCGCGCTGTTTCCGATCTTCTGGACGCTGAAGATCTCGGTGACGCCCGAGCGTCTGCTCTATTCCGAGGGCATCACCTTCTGGCCGTCTGAGACGACGCTCAAGAACTTCGCCACCGTGCTCGAAGCCTCCGACTTCCCGCGCTATTTCCTCAACAGCGTCATCGTCTCGGTGTCGACGGCCGCGTTTGTCACGGTCATCGCCACGCTTGCCGGCTACGCTATGTCGCGCTTCACATTCCGCGGCAAGGCGACGCTGGCGATCCTGTTGCTTCTCACCCAGACCTTCCCGCTGGTCATGGTCATCCCGCCGATCTATCGCATCATGGGCGATCTCGGCCTGACCAACAGCCTGATCGGTCTGATCATCATCTACACCGCCTTCAACACCGCCTTCGCCACCTTCCTGATGCAGTCCTTCTTCGACGGCATCCCGAAGGACCTGGAGGAGGCCGCGATGATCGACGGCTGCACCCGAGCTCAAGCGATGCGGCGAGTCATCGTGCCGCTGACCTTGCCTGGCATGGGGGCGACGCTGGGCTTCGTCTTCACCGCCGCCTGGAGCGAATTGCTGTTTGCGCTGATGCTGATCTCCAGCGACGAGCAGAAGACCTTCGCCGTCGGCCTGCTCACCTTCATCGGCAAGTTCGCCGTCGACTGGGGGCAGATGATGGCGGCCTCAATCCTGGCGCTGATCCCGGTCTGTGTCTTCTTCGCCTTCCTGCAACGCTATCTCGTCACCGGCCTCACCGCCGGCGCGGTCAAAGGATAAAAGATGGCTTCCGTCACGCTGCAAAACGTCGAGAAGGATTACGGCTCGTTGCGCATCCTGCACGGCGTCGATCTCGACATCGCCGATGGCGAGTTCGTCGTGCTGGTCGGCCCGTCCGGCTGCGGCAAGTCCACGCTTCTGCGCATGATCGCCGGGCTGGAGGAAGTCACCGGCGGCGAGATCCGCATCGGCGAGCGTCTGGTCAACGATGTCGCGCCCAAGGACCGCGATATCGCCATGGTGTTCCAATCCTACGCGCTCTATCCGCACATGGACGTTTCCTCGAACATGGGCTTCAGCCTGATGCTCAAGAAGGCCGAGAAGACGACCATCGACGGCCGCGTGGGCGCCGCCGCCAAACGCCTCGGTCTCGACGCCTATCTCGGCCGCCTGCCGCGCCAGCTTTCCGGCGGCCAACGCCAGCGCGTCGCCATGGGCCGCGCCATCGTGCGCGACCCGAAGGTGTTCCTGTTCGACGAGCCGCTTTCCAACCTCGACGCCAAATTGCGCGTCCATATGCGCGCCGAGATCAAGGCGCTGCATCAGCAGCTCAAGACCACTTCGGTCTATGTCACCCACGATCAGGTCGAGGCGATGACCATGGCCGACCGCATCGTCGTCATGCATGACGGCTATGTCCAGCAGGTCGGCCGTCCGCTCGAGCTTTACGATCGTCCGGCCAACACTTTCGTCGCCGGCTTCATCGGCTCGCCGGGCATGAATTTTTTGCCGGCAAAGGTCGCCAAGGACGGCAAGGTCGATGCCGTGCTCGGCGACGGCCAGAAGCTGCGGCTGCCGGATGGCCTGCCACTTAAGGACGGCGATGCGCTCACCATTGGCCTGCGGCCGGAACACATCAAGCTGGTCGACGACGGCGCGCTGAAGGCCGAGGTCGAGGTGGTCGAGCCGCTCGGTCTGTCGACGCAATTCTATGTCAGGCTCGCCAACCAGCAGATCTGCGTCTTCGTCATGGGTCGCAGCGACGTGAGACCGGGCGACATCATCCGGCTCGCGGCCGATCCGGCGGCTCTGCATCTCTTCGATCCGGCGAGCGGAAACAGGATCGGCTAGCCGGCCAGCAGCGCATCCGTTCGCCAGCAGGCGATCAGATGGCCGTCGCCCGCATCGGTAGCGGGTGGCTCCGCTTCCCGGCAATCGGGCTGCGTCAACGGACAACGTCCGGCGAATGCGCACCCGCTGTTCGAAATTATCTCGGCCGCGATCTCCGCCTGGACGGAGACCATAGGCGACTCATCTGAAGACGCCGCCAAAAGCAGCTTGGTGTAGGGGTGGTTGGGTCCGCGGAAGACCTGTTCCGACGTGCCGGTCTCGACCAGCCGGCCGCGATAGAGCACGCCGATCCTGTCGGCCATGTAGCGCACGACCCTGAGGTCGTGGCTGATGAACAGATAGGTCGTGTCCCTGTCGCGCTGCAGATCGTTGAGCAGGTTGAGCACCGTTGCCTGCACCGAAACGTCGAGCGCCGAGGTCGGCTCGTCCAGCACCACCACTTTCGGCGCGCCGGCGAAGGCCCGCGCGATCGCCGCCCTCTGCCGCTGGCCGCCGGAAAGCGAGCGCGGCTTCTGCTCGGCGGTCGTGTCGGCTAGCCGGACGGAGCGGAGAAGCTCGGCGACACGGTTCCTTGCATCGCTGCGGTCAAGCCCGGCAAGCCGCCGCAATGGCCGGCTGATGATCCGCCCGATCCGGTGACGCGGATTGAGCGTGCGGTCCGGCGACTGGAAAACCATCTGCACGTCGCGCCGCTCGCCTGGCGCCCGCCTCTCGGCGCGGGGCGCCACCGTCCTGCCGAACAGCTCCACCGATCCCTCAGTGGGCGTCTGCAGCCCGGTGACGATCCGCGCCAGTGTCGATTTGCCGGAGCCGGATTCGCCGATCAGGCCGAAGGTCTCGCCCTGGCCGATGCTGAGGTCGACATTGTGCAGCACCGCCTGGTCGCCGAAGGAATGACTGATCCCCTTGCAGGCGATGGCGACCTGTCTGTCACTTTGATCGGAATCTCTTTGGGCGGCAGGAGCGCCTATCGCCTCGGGGCGATCGCGAACAGTCGTGCCTATTTCGGCCAGCCGGCCGTGGCGCTTGGTGAAATTGAGCGCCGGGATCGAGGCGATCAACGCCTTGGTGTAGGCATGGGCCGGGTTTTCGAAGACCTCACGCGCATCGCCGCACTCGACCACGGCGCCCGACTGCATGACAGCGACGCAGTCGCAGGAACGGCGGATCAGGTTGATGTCGTGGCTGATCAGAAGAATGCTGGTTTTGTGCTCGCGGCGCAGGTCGTCGAGGATCGCGATGACTTCCGACTGCACGCTGGCGTCGAGCGCCGTCGTCGGCTCGTCCAGCACCAGCAGCGCGGGGTCGAGCGCGATGGCGATGGCGATGTTGGCGCGCTGCTGCATGCCGCCGGAGAGTTCATGCGGATAGAGGTCGAGCACGCGCTCCGGGTTGGCGACGCGTACGCGCTTTAGCAACTCGGCCGAGCGCCAGCGCGCCTCCTCGTGGCGCACCGGGCGATGGCGCATGATCGTCTCGCCGATCTGCCTGCCGATCGTCATGGCCGGGCTGAGCGCGGCGCCCGGATGCTGATAGACGGCGGCGATGCGATTGCCCCGCAGGCCGCGCAACTCTTCGCCGGCAAGCTCGCGCAACTCGCGCCCCTGGAATTCCAGCGCCGACGCCGCCACGCGCGCATTGCCCGGCAGATAGCGCAAAATGGCCAATGCTACGGAGCTCTTGCCCGAGCCTGACTCGCCGACCAGCCCCAACGCTTCGCCTTGGCCCACGCTGAGCGAAACGCCGTCGACGGCGGATTGCCATCCTCTTTTCCCGCCATAGGCGATGGAAAGTTTCTCCACATTCAGTACCGAACGGGACATCAAGACCTCGAAATCGCTTTCTGCCGGTGCCCTAATCAAGGGCAATCGCTTCCGCTTGAATAGTATATTATCTCTATAAAATTACTCGAATTATAGCAGAGCGCAATCTAGCCTTTTGCAAATTGGAGATCTCGGGACGCCGGACAACGCGGCGGCCCGTCTCCCAAGTGGACTTGCACGGAGGCTGGCATGGCGCGAAATCAACTGATCCTCAGCGCGTTCTTCTTCAACCCGCAGGGCGACCATCGCATGTCGTGGCGCCATCCGCGCGCGCCTGGCCGGGAAGTGCTCGGCTTCGATTACTACCGCGAGCTGGTCCAGGCGGCCGAACGCGCCAGGATCGACACCATCTTCGTCGCCGACCATGTGTCGATCTGGGATTCGGTGAAGAGCGGCGTCGCGCATTACGCCAATGCCCGCCTCGAGCCGCTGACGTTGCTGTCGGCGCTGGCCGGCGTGACGAAGCATATCGGCCTCATCACCACCGCCTCGAGCTCCTACAGCGAGCCCTACAACGTGGCGCGCCTGTTCGCCTCGCTCGACCATATCAGCCAGGGCAGGGCTTCCTGGAACGTGGTCACCTCGGCCATGGACGAGGAGGCGCGCAATTTCGGCCGCGACGGCAATATCGAGCATGCCTTCCGCTATCAGCGCGCCGCCGAGTTCCTCGATATCGTCAAGGGGTTGTGGGACAGCTGGGAGGACGAAGCCCTGCTGTTCGACAAGGAAACCGGCTATTTCGCCGATCCCGACAAGGTCCATGTGCTCGACCATCGCGGCGCGCATTTCAAGGTGCGCGGGCCGCTCAACGTCTCGCGGCCGCCGCAAGGCCATCCGCTGATCGTCCAGGCCGGGTCCTCGGAAGACGGCAAGGATTTCGCCACCGCCCATGCCGACGCCCATTTCGCCATCTACAGCACCAGGGAAGACGGCATCCGGTACCGCGAGGACATCAACGAGCGCCTCGCCCGCTACGGCCGGCGGCCGGAAAGCTTCAAGATCCTGCCGGGCATCCTGCCGATCGTCGCCGCTTCCGAGGCCGAGGCGCGCGACAGGCAGGATTACCTGCAGACGCTGCTGCCGGATCGCGTCGGCATCGATCTCCTGTCGAGCTGGAGCGGTATCGACCTTTCGGCTTATCCGCCGGACGGCCCGCTGCCGCAGCTTCCAGACGAAAGCACCTTCAATGGCGGCCGCACCTCGCTCAATCGCGTCAGGCAGTGGGCGACGCAGAACCTGACGCTGCGCGAGATCGCCCGAAAGCTCGCCAACAGCGGCTCGGTGCCGACCGTCGCCGGCACGCCGAAGCAGATCGCCGACCAGCTGCAGGACTGGTTCGAGGCGGGCGCCGCCGACGGCTTCAACCTGATGTTCCCGCTGTTGCCGGAAGACTGGATCAATTTCGCCGAGCAGGTCGTGCCCGAGCTGCAGCGCCGTGGCGTCTTCCCGACCGAATACGCACCCGGAACGCTGCGCGACCGCTTCGGCCTCGCCCGCCCTGCCAACCGCTTCGCCGAGCAGCGCGCCAATCAGCGCGCCGTGTCCTGAGGGAGACCGTCATGACCGCTCAACCCAAACTGCAGCCGCGTGAAGCGACCGCACCGCAGCTGATCAATGTCCTGCACAGCCCCAAGCGCATCCGCGTCAAGTTCGGCGGCCGCGTCATCGCCGACAGCCGCAACGTTCTGGTGCTGCGCTCCAACCATTTCCTGCCGATCTATTTCTTCCCGCTGGCTGCGGTCGACCAGTCGGTGCTGAAGCCGTCGAAGCACGGGCAACAGCATGCCGTCGGCGGCGAGACCAAATACTGGGATATCGAAGCGGGTGACCGGCGCGCCGCCGATGCCGCCTGGTCGTTCACCGCTCCGCCGGACGAGAATCTGGCGCCGCTCGCCGGCCGCGTCGCCTTCACCTGGAACCTCGTCGACCAGTGGTTCGAGGAAGACGAAGAGGTCTTCGTCCATGCCCGCGATCCCTATGCGCGCATCGACGTGCTGCAGAGCTCCAGCCATGTCGAGATATGGTTCGACGGCGAGCCGATCGCCGACAGCCGTCGTCCTGTGCTCCTGTTCGAAACGCATCTGCCGACGCGTTTCTATCTGCCGCCGGAAGATGTCCGGCTCGACCGGCTGAGGGTCTCGCTGACCAGGACCCGATGTCCCTACAAGGGCATCGCCTCCTACTGGTCGGGCGTGCTCAAGGATGGCTCGCTGCGCGACGACATCGCCTGGGCCTACCGCGATCCGATCGCCGAGATGCCGAAGATCAAGGGGCTGATCGCCTTCTATCCGCAAGCAGTCGACCGCATCCATCTCGACGGCCAGCCGGTCTGACCCGGTCCCGTCGTCTCCACTTCATTTCAAACCACGATTTTTCACAGAGGCAAAAATGACCAAACGCAACGAAATCGACGCCCTTCGCAATCTCTCCGGCGACATCTGGAACGTCGCCGTCGACGAATACGCCAAGGGCTATCTCAAGCGCCGCGACCTGTTGAAATATGCAACCCTCATCGGCCTGACCGGCTTTGCCGCTTCGCAAGGCCTCGGTTTCTCCCGGGCCCGCGCGGCTGCCGCCGGCGGCACGGTTCGCGTCGGGCTCGGCCAGCCGACCAAGGCGATCGATCCTGTCACCGTCACCGATCCGGCGAGCATCGGCGTTCTCAGCCAGGTTGGCGAATATCTGATCCTCGACGATCCCAAGGACGGACTGCAGCCGAAGCTCGCTCTGTCCTGGGAAGCCGACGAGACGGCCAAGCGCTGGACCTTCAAGCTGCGGCCCGGCGTGAAGTTCCATGACGGCCGCACCGTCACCGCCAAGGACGTGGTGGCGAGCTTCGAGCGCCTGGTCGATCCGAACAGCGGCTCCTCGGCGCTCTCGGCTTACAAGGGCATCCTCTCCAAGGGCGGCGCCAAGATCGTCGACGATGAAACCGTCGCCTTCGATCTCGACCAGTCGAACTCGAATTTCCCCTTCTATGTCTCGTCCGACGTCTACAACGCCGTGATCCTGCCGGCCGACTATGCCGGCGACTTCGAGAAGAATTTCAACGGCACCGGTCCGTTCAAGCTCGAATCCTTCCGCCCCAAGCAGGGCGCCAGCTTCGTGCGCAATCCCGATTATTGGGGCGACAAGGCGCTGCCCGATCGGATCGAAATAAAATTCTTCGACGACGAGCAGGCGCAGGTCGTGGCGCTGCAGGCCGGCCAGCTCGACGTCATCCCGAGCACCACGCGCCTGGAACTCGCGATCGAGGGCAATCCCAACTTCAAGCTTTTGAGCGTCCAGGCGAGCTCGCATGACGTCGTGCATCTCAGGACCTACCAGGCGCCGTTCACCGACAAGCGCATCCGCCGCGCCCTGGCGCTCACCCTCGACCGCGAAGCCATCGTCAAGGGCCTGCTCAAGGGTCGCGCCATCGTCGGCAACGACACGCCCTTCGCGCCGATCTTCCCCTCGGCCGACCCGTCGGTGCCGCAGCGCAAGCAGGATATCGCCGAGGCCAAGCGGCTGCTCGCCGAGGCCGGCGTGCCCAACGGCTTCGAGGTGACGCTCACCACCGAACGCGCCTACGACATTCCCGACTACGCCGTGATCATCCAGAACTTCGCCAAGAAGGCCGGCATCGACATCAAGCTCAACGTCCTGCCGCAGGATGCCTATTACGGTTCCGCCACCTTCGGCAGCTCGCCCTGGCTCGATTCCAATCTCGGCATCACCGATTTCGGCCATCGCGGCACGCCTGACATCTTCCTCAACGCGACGCTGAAGAGCGACGGCGCGTGGAACGCCGCGCATTTCAAGAATGCGGACTATGACGCATTGCTGGTCGAATACGGCAGGGCCCGCGACCTGCAGACGCAGCGCATCGCGGCCGGCAAGATCCAGACCCTGCTGCTCGACGAGACGCCGGAGATCATCTCCTACTTCTCGCAATACAGCCGGATCGCCAGCGCGAAGGTCGAGGGCGTGCGCTTCACCGCGATCTCGCACCTCCTGCTCGATCGCGTTTCCTTCGTCCAGGCATGACGCGGAAACGTCAAACCGGCCGGGGCAACGGATGTTGACCGGCCGCACCTTGTCGGCGCGCGTTGCTTCGCTGCTCCTCACTCTGTGGCTGGTCAGCGCGCTGGTCTTCCTCGCCGGGCAGGTCCTGCCCGGCGATGTCGCGCGCGTCATGCTCGGTCCCTTCGCCGATGCGCAGGCCGTCGCGGCGCTGAACAGACAGCTCGGCGCCGACCAGCCCGTGCTCGTCCAATACTGGCGCTGGTTCAGCGCGGCGCTTACCGGCGACTTCGGCACGTCGCTGTCGATGCGCGCGCCGGTCGCGCCTTTCGTGCTGGCAAGCCTCGGCCGCTCGGCCGCACTTGCCGGCATCATCCTCTTGTTTCTTGTGCCGCTGGGTGTCGGCGCGGGCATCGTCGCCGGCCTGAACCGGGGCCGCCCGGTCGACCGGCTGATCGTGCTCGCCGGCGTCTCCTTCGGCATCGTCCCGGATTTCGTGTCCGGCCTGCTCCTGCTCCTGGTCTTCGGCCTGTGGCTGAACTGGCTGCCGATCACGGGTGCTGCGCCAGATGGCGCGGGCTTCTGGACGAGCGGCTACTATCTCATCCTGCCGGCGCTGCCGCTCGTGCTCAACCTTGCCGGCTATCTGGCGCGCATGACGCGGGCCGGCGTCATCGAGGCCCTTGCAGCCGACTATACGCGCACCGCCACGCTGAAAGGGCTTGATCGCTGGCAGGTCATTGTCCGCCACGTGCTGCCCAACGCGCTGACGCCGACGATCGCAGTGCTGGCGACGCAGAGCGGCTACATGCTCGGCGGGCTGGTGGTGATCGAGGCGCTGTTCGGCATCCAGGGCCTCGGCAATCTGGTTCTGAACGCAGCCAAGTCGCGCGATTTCCCAATGCTCGAGGCAGGCGTTCTTGTCATGGCGACGATCTTCGTGCTGTCGGCCGCACTGGGCGATCTCGCGCAGACGCTGCTCGACCCGCGGCAGCGGCGGCGGGCGTCGCTATGATGGATCTCCTGGAGTTCCCGGCACCGTCGCACGCGCCTATTCTCCTGCGGGTCGCCGGCAGGCTGGGCCGCGCCGTTCGCGGCCTTCCTCTCTCCGTCATCATTGGATCGCTCATCCTCGCCTTCTGGATCGCCTGCGCCTTGTTCGGCGACCGGCTGGTTCCCTACGATCCCTATGCCGAGGATTTCATCGCCACGCTGACGCCGCCGGATGCCGCGCACTGGTTCGGCACCGATCATCTCGGCCGCGACGTGCTGTCCCGCATCATCGTCGGATCGCGCGATATCCTGCTGGTGGCGCCGCTCGCCACGCTTGGCGGCGTCGCCGCCGGCACCATCATCGGCCTGGTGCTCGGCTATTTCGACGGGCTGGTCGACGCGGTCGGCGCGCGGCTGCTCGACACGCTGATGGCCTTCCCGTTCATCGTGCTGGTCACCATGACGCTGGTGGCGCTCGGGCCCTCGAACCTTACCGTTATCCTGGTGATCGCCATCGCCTATGCGCCGCTGGTGGCAAGGACCGTGCGCGCCGCGGTGCGCGAGCAGAAGGAACGCGAATATGTCAGCGCCGCCCGTCTCGGCGGCGAGAATGCCTTCGCCATCATGGTGTTGGAAATCCTGCCCAACATTCGTGAGACGATCCTCATCGAGCTCGTCACGAGGCTGGGTTACGCCTTTTTCTCGATCGCGACGCTGAGCTTTCTCGGCCTCGGCATCCAGCCGCCTTCAGCCGACTGGGGTCTGGCGGTCGCCGAAGGCTATGGTTTCCTGACCGGCGGCAAATGGTGGGTCGTGGTCTTCAACTCAGGCGCGATCGTCTCGCTGGTCATGGCGACCAACCTGATCGCTCAAGGGATCGGCGCCTTCGAGAATATCGAGAGGTGAATTGGGGCTTTGATTGCTAGACTCCTGTTGATTCGTCTCGACAGGGAACGGCATGAGCAAGGCCCTCGGCACATTCGCACTGGTAACGGTTCTGAGCGCCTTGCTGATGGCGCTCTCTTTGGCGGTTGCCAGGCACGGCTATCCTTACGGCGCGTTCGGCGTGAAGCGTCTCGACGGCATTGCCGATGCCGGCTCGTTCCTGGCGATTGCCGCCGTCTATTTCTTCGGCGCCATGCTGATGATGGTCCTGCCGATACGCGCCGCCGGCATCGTGCTGACCCATGCCGCCGACGCGATCTTCTGGGCGACGATCATGCTGTTCGCGACCCTCGTCGGCGCGCTGATCGCCAGATGGGCCTTCGGCCAGCACGAGGTGCTTTGGGCGCTCTTCAACTGGCGCTTCCTGTTCGTCGCAGCTATCGTGGCGGCGCACCTCACCATGAACGAGCTTCGCCGCAACGTCCTGCTCAGAAGCCTTTTCTTCGTCATCTTCGGCGCGGTCACGCTCGCCTGCCTGTTCTGGTCGTTCTCGACCTGACGCGAACCAGCTCTAGGTTTAAGATCGCGGGTAGACCTCCTCCCGGACAATCACTATATCATTTGTCTGACAATTGACCCGGCCAAAGGTCGCCGCGACCAAAACCCAAGGAAAAACAAGATGACCCTGCACCGCAAGAACCTGATCGACGGCGAGTGGCTTGGCGAGGCCGGCTCGCGCAACATCAACCCGTCGAACACCAACGACGTTGTCGGCGAATACGCTTCGGCTGGGCCGGAGGAGGCAAAGCAGGCCATCGCCGCCGCCAAGACAGCCTTTCCGGCCTGGTCGCGCTCCGGCCCGCTGGCCCGCCACGCCGTGCTGAAGAAGACCTCCGACGAGATCATGGCGCGCAAGGATGAGATCGGCCGCTCGCTCGCGCGCGAGGAAGGCAAGACATTGGCCGAGGGTGTCGGCGAGACGATCCGCGCCGCGCAGATCTTCGACTTCTTTGCCGGCGAGACGCTGCGCCTGTCGGGCGAGATGGTGCCGAGCGTGCGGCCCGGCGTCGGCGTCGAGATGACCCGCGAGGGCGTCGGCGTGGTCGGCATCATCACGCCGTGGAATTTCCCCATCGCCATTCCCGCCTGGAAGATCGCCCCGGCGCTGGCCTACGGCAACACCATCGTCTTCAAGCCGGCTGAGCTGGTGCCTGAGAGCGCCTGGACCATCGTCGACATCCTGCATCGCGCCGGCCTGCCCAAGGGCGTGCTCAACCTCGTCATGGGCAAGGGCTCGGTGGTCGGCCAGGCGATGCTCGACAGTCCCGACGTCAACGCCATCTCCTTCACCGGCTCGGTCGGTACGGGCAAGCGCGTCGCCGCGGCAAGCGTCGAGCACATGCGCAAGTTCCAGCTCGAAATGGGCGGCAAGAACCCGCTCGTCGTGCTCGACGATGCCGACCTCGCGGTCGCCGTCGACTGCGCCGTCAACGGCGCCTATTTCTCGACCGGGCAGCGCTGCACCGCATCGTCACGCCTGGTCGTTACCGACGGCATCCACGACCGTTTCGTAGACGCCGTGAAGGAGCGGCTGGACAAGCTCGTCATCGGCGATGCGCTGGACGCCAAGACCCAGATCGGCCCGGTCGTCGACCAGACGCAGCTGAAGCAGGACGAAGATTATATCGCCATCGGTGTCAGGGAAGGCGCAACGCTCGCCTTCGGCGGCGAGCGGCTGGAGCGCGGCACGCCGGGCTTCTATCTGAAGCCGGCGCTGTTTGTCGGCTCCAACAATGCCATGCGCATCTCGCGCGAGGAGATCTTTGGCCCGGTCGCCAATGTCATCCGCGTCAAGGATTATGACGAGGCGCTGGCTGTCGCCAACGACACGCCGTTCGGCCTGACCTCCGGCATCTGCACGACCAGCCTGAAGCATGCGACGCATTTCAAGCGCAATTCCGAAGCCGGCATGGTGATGGTCAACCTGCCGACGGCGGGCGTCGACTTCCATGTGCCGTTCGGCGGCCGCAAGGGCTCGAGCTACGGCCCGCGCGAGCAGGGCCGCTACGCGATGGAGTTCTACACCACGGTGAAGACCGCCTATACATTCGCCGGCTGATCCGATTCGGGAGATCGATGAGCGTGGCCGACATGACATGGCTCAACCCGCCGCCGCACCAAGTGTTCGGCGACGGCACGCTCACCATCCGCACCGGCAAGGATACGGATTTCTGGCGCGAGACTTTTTACGCCTTCTGGCGCGACAACGGCCATTTCCTCTACCGCCCGGTCGAGGGTGACTTCGCCGCCGAGGTCACCGTCAAGGGCGACTACAAGGTGGTCTATGATCAGGCGGGGCTGATGCTGCGCCTCAGCGAAACGCCGGCATGGACGGCGTCAGAATCCGCCTGACGCGTCACGCCGAGGCGATCCGCATCCAATATCTGGATGCCGCCGACGACCGTTGGAAGCCGGTGCGGCTGGCCTATTTCCCGGTCTCGAAATCGGTCGATGTCGGCATGATGTGCTGCTCGCCGCGGCGCGAAGGATTCGAGGTGACGTTTTCCGATTTCGCCATCGGGCCGGCGATTTCGCGGGACCTGCACGACTGAGCCCCCGGCAAAGGCAGCTGTGCTTTCCCAACAGTCGGGAAAGTCGTAAGACGGTGCGTCATCTGACCCGAAGAGCCTGATGCCGTCAAATGCCCCGCTGATCCTCTTCTGGACGCGCTACTTCAACAAACCCGTCGACGTCGCGGCCATACCGCGATGCTCCGTGCCCGTCGAATGGACCAACGACCGGCGGCGGCTTGCTGAGGCCGACGCCGTGGTCTTCCATCTGCCGAATTTTCGCGAAGCCGGCGATGCCTACAAATATCCTGGCCAGCTCTGGGTTGCATGGTCGATGGAGAGCGTCGTCAATTATCCCGTCATGGCCGATGCGGCCGTCACGCGGCACTTCGATGTCGCCATGACCTATGAAACCGGCGCGGACGTCTGGAGGCCTTATCTGCCGCAAGCAAGCTGGTGGGAAGCCGCCCGCCACGTGCCGATACCGCCTAAGACCGAATGCGCCCCGGCGGTGCATTTCCAGTCATCGAGCTTCAACAAGAGCGGGCGTGATACATTCATCGCCGAGCTGTCCCGGCACATCGCGGTCGATTGCTACGGTCGCTACCGGCCCAACCGCGAGATCATAGGCCCTGATCTCGGCCGGCAGACCAAGCTCGAGACCATTGGCCGCTATCGCTTCTGCCTGGCGCTGGAGAATTCGATCGCGCCGGACTACGTCACCGAGAAGATGTTCGATCCGTTGGAGGCCGGCACGGTGCCGGTCTATCTCGGCGCGCCCAATGCCGCCGACTTCGCCCCCGACAATTCCTTTATCGATGCCGCCTCCTTCAGCACACCGGCGGAACTCGCGGCCTATCTCCGCCATCTCATCGAGACACCCCAGGCCTATGCAGCCTATCTTGCCTGGCGATCGAACCCGCTGCCCGAGAAACTGGCAGCCCAGATTGCCAGCCTTGACACGCCTCCGCTCTGTCGGCTCGCTCGGCTCGTCACTCAGCGCCTGACGCAGCACGGCGCGCCCCAGCCGCCTGGCAAACCCTCGCTGCCGTTTGGTCGCAAGGCGTTTCTGCGTAACAGGTGGCGCCGTTGGCTGGCTGCCCGCCGCGGCAGGCCGATGTAACATGGGCGTTCACCACGGCACGTGCAGGATTTCGAGCTTGGGCAGACCCACCGGCCGGATACCAAGGTCGTTGGCCAGCACGCCAAAGGCCTCCGTCTCGATCAGGTCGCGATAGGGGATTTCCGGAAAGCGAAGCCCGCCGCGATGCAAGGCCGCGTCGACCAAAAGCATCGTCCCGCCGACCCCGTCGAGGCCGATGCTGTCGAGATGTCTGACGTCGCTGAGATGCAGGCGGGAATAGGAGTGCACGGCGGGCTGGTAGATGCCGCCGCGTATCTGGCGATAGTAGCGATAATCCTTCTCTTTGCGCACGCTGACGAAGCTGTTGAGGTCGAAACTGTCGCCGCCGGCTATCTTGACGCAGTTTGGGACCACGATGCGATTCCCGCTTTCGATAAGCCGGCTCAAGATATCGCGGGGAAATCGCCACACGTCGATATCGACCCACAACGCCCAGTCGTCGCTCGTGTCGAGGCCGCGGTCGATCAGGTGGTTTCGCACCTTCGCGATGGCGCCGCGCCTCACGCGCTGCAGGCCTCGCTTGGCGCGCTCCGTCCGGTCGAGCCGGACGCCTGTCTGCTTCTGCAGCAGAATCACGTCCCGATAGGCGCCGGCCAGCGGCGCCACGGCCTGCTGCAACCGCTCCCAGCTTCCGTCCACGCTGTCGCCCTCGCAAAAGACCAGCTTGATCCTGTCCTTCGGGTAGTCGAGCGCGGCGACGGCATCGAGGAAGGGCTGGATATGATCGGCCGCGTCGCGCAACGGCACCAGGATGGCGACATTGCCACCCGACGGGATCGGCGCCGCGAGGGCCGCCTGGCTCACGCCCTGCCTGGCGGCTGCTTCGCTTAGATGAGCGCCGCGTGTCAGATGGTGCCAGGATCGGTAGGCATGCGTGCGGAGATTGTCTCGCCAGCCCGGCGCCGGAGCGCGTGTCCACCATGTGCCGGCCCAATGGTGGATGGAAAGGGTCGGCGTCCCATCGTCGCCCCTGCGCCCAGCCGAGTCGACCGGCGCGAACAGCGCCGAAGGATGGATGGCGAAGGCGGATTGATCGCCATAGCTGAGCTGCGCCGAAGTCATCACGCAGGGGCCCGTCGCGTCGATGGCTTCCTTGGCCTGGGCGAGCCCCGGCAGGAAGGACAGGAGGTGAAGCCAGAAGGGATGGCCGGGCGGGCTGGCGATCGTGCCGTTGAACAGAAGATAGGGCAGCCGGCGGAAATCGGCCTGCACACGTGCATGCGTATCCGGCTCCTTGCAGAAAACGATCCGGTCCTCGCTGGCCAGCGGATCGAACGGCGCCACGCATTCGCAATCGATATCGGCGTAGACCCCGCCGAAATGATGCAGAAGCAGGTACCGTCCGGCATCCGCCCTCAGCACGCCGCTCTCGTAACTGCAAAAGGTCGGCAGGAAGTCAGGATAATGCCGCGCGACGAACTCGAGCAGCTGACGATCGTTCCAGAACATCATCGTCCAGTCCGGATGGTGCCGCTTCCAGCTCTCGATATAAGCCTGGAATCGGGTCGGGATCTGGTCGGTCTTCCAGGTCTGGTGCAGGATCTTGGGGATCATGTAAGGCTCGTTGTGCGGCGGTTCATCGGCTGGTTCCGTCCAGTCCCAGGCCGTGGCGAACGGCTTCGCGGATTGCCTGAGGTCCGAAGCGGGACCATGCGGTATCATGGGCGCGGGCACGCAATCTGGCCATGCGGGCCGGGTCGGAACAGAGTGCGACCGCGAGGTCGGCCAGTCCTTCGTCGGTGTCGGACAGAAGCAGGTCTTCACCGCCGGCGAGGTCGAGCCCTTCGGCCGCCAGCGGCGTCGCGATCACCGGAACACCCGCGGCCATCGCTTCCAGGATCTTGATGCGCGTGCCGCCCCCGCTCCTGAGCGGGACGATGCAAAGATGCGCTGCCGACAGCAGGGGACCGACATCGTCGGGGTTTTCGATCAGGACGACGCCATCGAGTTGGGCCAGGATACGGACGGCCGGATCGGGCGAACGACCGGCTAGGATGAGCCGCGCGGCCGGCAAGGCCTGTCGGATCCGCGGCAGGATGATGCGGGCCAGGCGTTCAGCGGCATCGATGTTGGGATGATAGCCGAGATGGCCAACAAAGAGGATAATCGGAAATCCGTCGGACGTCCCGGGCGATGGAGGCAGCAGCTCGGACGTCCCTTTGGCGCGCGGAATCCCGTTCGGCACGATATCGACCGGCGTTTCATGCGCGGTTATCGCCTTGAGCCGCTCGCGGTCCAGCTTCGAACAGACCCAGATGCGGTCGACGATCGCCGCCGCCCTTCGCTCCAGCTGCCTTATCCCGGGCGACACGGCCGACGGGGCATTGCCGGGCGTCTGGGCGGCGAGATCGGACTCGACATTGTGCATGTCGAGAATGAGCCGCCTGGTCAGCGGCCGCAGAGGCTGCAGCAGCTTGAACAGCGGTACGCTTTCGACGACGATCGTGTCCGGACGGAACTCGCGCGCCAGGGCTTTGAGCCGGGCGAGCGCCGGACGCGGAATCCGGTTCTCGCCCTTGATCCGTCGCCAGCCGAGCGAATGCGATCGCTTGTCGGCTTCCGTGGTCAATGAGACCACGCGGATGTCGAGGCCGGATGGCTGCAGCAAGCCGGCAGGTCTCACCGAGGCAAGGCGCACGGGCCCGATTTCGGCGGCCGCGACGGCATTGCCGAAGGTCCTGAGATCGGCGCCGGAGGCGGGCGGGTAGGCAGGATCGAAGCTGACGAACAGCGTGCGTCGGGGCGCCGCCGGAACGACAGATATATGCGGCCTGTTCCCGGCCAGCCGCCCGAACCGGATCCTCGCCACATATTGAGCCGCCTTCCAGCTCCGGCCAAATTCCCGATGCGCCTTGACCGCGCGCATCATGCCGGCGGCGTCCGCGAACATCCTGTGCTTGATGAGCTGGCGGGCGATGCGCTGCGCTATCCAGGCCTTTCGCCATTGCAACGCGTCCCGCCCGACGCCGGCGGCTTCGAGGCTGTCGAGTTCGCGCGCTATGGCGAGGAACGTCTTGCGCGGCGCGGTTATGAAGCGGCGCGCCATCCGCTCCTCATTGTGGTGATAGAGGAGCACCGGCGTCTCGATCGCGACGACTTCGGCGAGCGCCAGCAGCGCCGCCCAGTAGCAGGTGTCCTCGTCGAGGCCGATGGCTTCCGGAAAGCGGATGCCGGCTGTGGCCCAACCGGCAACCAGCGCGCTTCCCATCGCGATCGGCCATAATTCGTTGCGCAGGTATCGGCGCGTGTTCTGCCGCCTGTCGGGACCATAGCCATGTGGCGTCTTGAGCTTGTCCGGCCGGCCCTGCGCGCGCCGTACGCTGGCCCCGACGGCAAGGCCGGCGCGAGGCTGGCCTGCCAGCGCCGAGCCCAGCAGCGACAGGCCGCCGGGCATCACCTCGTCGTCGGCGTCGAGGAAGAAGATGGATGTGCCGCCTGCCCGCTCGATGCCGACATTGCGCGCGGCGCCCGCGCTGCCCAGGCGAACGCTCACCACATCCAGCGGCAGGCCAAGGCGGCGTGCGCTTTCCATCGCCACCTCGGCCGTGCGGTCATCCGAGCCGTCGTCTATCACCAGGATCTGGCGGATAACCGGCTTGTCGGACAGAAGGCTGCTCAGAGCCGCCTCGATCGTTGCGGCCGCGTTTCTTGCCGGAATAACGACGCTGATCTCAGCCGTCATGCGCTGGGCCGTTCATTGCCGTTCGAAGAAGCCGCGCTTGAGCAGGCGGTCATAATGGTGCTTGAGCATCGATACCGGGCGCAGCGAAAGACTGCCAAGACCATCGACGACCTGCGGCTCGATATCGAATGGCGACTGGCCTTTCACCCAGCTGTAGCAGGAACCGTCCCTGAGCACAGAAGGGGGCCCGACCACATAGCCGCCGAGCGCCTTGACGTGACCGACCCGGCGCAAGCCGAAATGCAGGCTGGAGGAGACCGTCGGCTCGCGCGTCCTCAGATAGACATGAAACCCGCCCGGCGATCTTGCCATCGGCGTAGCGCTCACGATCGCCTTGTGATCAGCCAGCCAGGCTCGGTAGCCGGCGTCGTCGTCGAAATCGAGGATCATCAGGTTGGAAAACCCTCCCAGGATGCCGACATTGCCGGCAAAGCCGCGAAACCAGCGCGCGATGTCGCCGCTGCCTGGCGGCCGCTGTGCCAGTTGGAAGGTAGTGGAGGTGAAGGCCAGTTCCTTCAAATCCTTGCGCAACGTCCGCAGATGCAGCGGATCATACTCCATGGCCGCGAGGTCGAGATGCTTGCCGCCGGCACGCAGCGGCAGGCATATATAGCCGCGCTCCCGCAGCCTTGCGGCGTATTCGCTCAACTCCCCGGGCTGCATTCACCTGTATCTCCCATGGAATTTTCGGCTCGATCTTTTTTAGCCTGCGGCATCCTCGTCAAGCACCGGATGAGGAGCCGTGCCGGTTCTTCATCACGTTGCTGCGATCCATGCACGCAGAAACAGCGCCCCGATTACATAATCGAAACACCACTGCCGGCTACACCTCCATCCGGTGCTGGAAGAACTGCAGGAACAATTCGCGCTCCGTCGTGATGTCGAGCTTTTCATAGATGCGGCGGCGGTGGTTCTTCACCGTGCCGACGGTGATGCCGAGCCGCTCGGCGATGTTGGCGGTCGGATGGCCGGCCAGGATCAGCTGCACCAGTTCGCGCTCGCGCAGCGACAGCTCGGGCCACAGGCTGCCCGGAATGCTCGGCGTCTGCTGCGGCGAGGCGCCTGGGCCGCTCGGCGCCGAGGTGCGTGAAAAGTCTGAACCGCGCGCCTTGATGTCCAGCGCATGCAGCGCCTCGAACACCGGCAGCCGCTCCGTGAGCAGCGCGATCTCTGCGTCCTTGAACGACACGGTCGAGCGGTCGAGGAAGATGCCGAGGCACCAGTCGCCGCCGTCGGCCAGCATGATGCCGACCTCGTCGCAGATCTCCGACTGCGCCAGGAAGCCGGCTATGTACTGGCCGCGCTTGGCTTCCTCGTCGGCCAGTCCCTTGAGCGGCATGATGCCGAGCCGGCGGTGGCTGCGCCACGAAGCGTAGAAGGGGTCGAAGACGTAGTAGTTGTCGAGATAGCGCCGCACCATCTCGTCCGAGAAGCGCCTGTGCTTGACGAATTCCGGCGTTCTGGTCGCCGAATAGCGCGTCACCGTCACCAGGTCATGCGCGATGTCGGCGCCGATCAGGTCGATCAGGCAGTCGACATGCCGGTCGGTGCCGGTGGCGGCGATCGCCCTGGCCAGCGGCGCCCAGATAGTGCCCATGCGCATGCCCTTTTCTCGGCGAACCGCGCCGCCCGGTCATTGTGTCTTTAGGCATATGGCGCTATCGGGCCAGACGAATCTAGCCTGCGGTCACTCTCGGCAAGGGAAAGCGACCCGTGGACCAGATCACCACCAACCCAATCGTCATCGGTATCGACGCCGGCGGCACCATGACCGATACGATCCTTGTCGATCAGGACGGTCACTTCAAGATCGGCAAGTCGGCGACGACGCCGAAGAACGAGGCCGAGGGCTTCCTGGCTTCGGCGGAGGACGCGGCGGACGCCTGGGGCATCTCGCTGCAGGACCTGTTCTCCGGCGTCAACGTCGTGCTCTATTCCGGCACCGGCATGCTCAACACGTTGCTGTCGCGCACCGGCCGCAAGCTCGGGCTGATCACCACCAAGGGCCTCGAGGACATGATCCTGATGGGCCGCGGCCTGCAGGCCTGGGCCGATTATTCCTATGCCGACCGCCTGCATGCCGTCACCCATCACCATCCCGATCCGCTGGTGCCGCGCCGCCGCACCCACGGCGTCACCGAGCGTATCGACCAGTTCGGCGACATCATCCTGCCGCTCTACGAGCACGAGGTGCATGCGGCAGCCAGGAAGCTGATCGCCGACAAGGTCGAGGCGATCTGTATCATGACCGTTTTCTCCCACGTCAATCCGGTGCATGAGAAGCGCATCGCCGAGATCTGCCGCGAGCAGATCGCCGCAGCCGGCGCCGACATCCTCGTCTACACCAGCCATGAGGTGCGTCCGGTTATCCGCGAGCAGTCGCGGCTGAACTCGGTGCTGATCGAGGCCTACGCCACCTCGCGCGGCCGCAAGCAGCTCAAAGGCATCGAGGATGTCTCGAAGAAATACGGCTTCAAATACGGCGTGCAGACGCTGCTCTCCTTCGGCGGCCTGACCTCGATCAACCATCCGCGCCTGCACGAGACGATGATCTCCGGGCCGATCGGCGGCATCCTGGGCGCGGCCTATGTCGGCAAGCTGATCGGCAACGATTCGCTGATCTGCTCGGACATGGGTGGCACGTCCTTCGACATGGGCGTCATCACGCGCGGCCAGACGCGGATCGAGAACGAGCCGCTGATGGACCGCTTCAAGCTCAACGTGCCGACGCTGCATCTCGACACGATCGGTGCCGGCGCCGGCATGATCCTCAAGGTCGACCCGCTGACCCGGAAAGTGTCGCTCGGGCCGGAAAGCGCCGGTTCCGATCCCGGCCCGATCTGCTTCGCCAAAGGCGGAACGGAGCCGACCATCGCCGACTGCGATGCCATCCTCGGCCGGCTGAACCCGCATTACTTCCTTGGCGGCAAGGTCGTGCTGCAGGTCGAGAAAGCGCGCAAAGCCTTCGAGGAGAAATGCGCCCGCGTGCTCGGCGTCGGCGTCGAGGAAGCCGCCGAAGGCATGATCGACATGCTCGAGGCCGACGCCAACAACGCGTTGCGCCGCGTCATCTCCGGACAAGGAATCCACCCGTCGGAATTCACGCTTTTGTCCTATGGCGGCTCGGGGCCGCTGCATCTGGCCGGCTGTTCCAGGGGCATCGGCTTCAAGGACATCATCACCTTCCAGTTCGCCGCCGCCTTCTCGGCCTTCGGCTGCACCACCGCCGATTTCATGCGCCGCCATTCGGTGTCGACGCAGATCGACATCGGCGCGCGGGCCAGCAACGACGAGCTGCAGGCTTTCGGTGCGAAAGTCACGAGCGTCTGGGATGACCTGACCAAGGCCGCGGTCGATGAGATGATCGCCGACGGCCACGCGCTCTCCAGGATCAAGACCGTGCCGTTCCTGATGATGCGCTACACCGGCCAGCTCGAGGACGTCGAGGTCATGGCTCCGCTCTCTGCGGTTCGTTCGGCCGACGACATGCGCAAGGTCATCGCCGAGTTCGAGGCGGTCTATGCCAAGGTCAATCATCGTGTCTCGCGCTACGGCGAGGCCGGCTTCTCGATCACCGAGCTGGGCCTGATCGCCACCGCCGACAAGGTCAAGCCGATGCTGATCAAGCGTCCGCTCGGCAAATCCGATCCGGCATCGGCCCATAAGGGCGTGCGCGAGGCCTATATCGGCAGCCGCTGGCACAAGGCCAATCTCTACGAGATGGATTTGCTGCAGCCTGGCCACGAGGTCATCGGCCCGGCGATTATCGAACACCCGGCGACCACGCTCGTCGTCCACCCGCAGGATCGCGTCCATGTCGATGAATGGACGCTGCTCCACTACACCCACGCTTGAGAAGGGCGAACGCCATGCTGGACAAACCCGCCTCTGCGCTCCGCATCCGCGAAAGGCTGCTCGAATCCGAGCGGCTGATGGACGAGACCGGCTGCTATGACGGCATCACCGAGCTTCACCTGCGCAACCAGGATCCGCTGAAATTCGAGACGCTGCACACCAAATTGCGAGCCTATTGCGTGTCGGCGCGCGAGATGGCGCGCCGCATCTCCGCCTCGCCCGGCGTGCGCGAGGTCGGCGAGATGGTCGTCGCCATCTACACGCCGGAAGGCGATGCTATCGCGCTCTCCAACGGCATCATGGTGCATGTGCACACGATGAGCCGCTTCATCAAATGGATGATCCGCAACGGCTACGAGGAAAACCCGCAGATCCGCGACGGCGACATTTTTGCCAACAACGACGCCTTCATCGGCACCGTCCAGGTGCCGGATGTGATGGACGTGGTGCCGATCTTCCATTCCCGCAAGCTGGTCGGCTGGGCGGGCGCCGTCTGCCACGAGTTGGAGGCCGGTGGCATCACGCCCGGCGGCGACGTGGCGCTGGCCCAGGAGCGCTTCACCGAAGGCCTGTTCGTCTGCGCCGAGAAGGTCGGCGAGAATGACGAGCTTCGGCGCGACTATGTCATCCGCTGCGAGCGTAATCTACGCATGCCGATCTACTGGGTGCTGGACGAGAAGGCAAAGGTGGCGTCGTGCATCGACATGCGCGAGAGCGTTAAGGCGCTGATCGACGAGATCGGCCTCGATTACTGGATGCAGGTATCGAAGGAATTTATCGAGGAAGGCCGCCGCGCCCAGCTTGCGCGGACGCGCCAGCTCACCGTGCCCGGCATCTATCGCGGCCATGCCTTCTACGGCCATGTCACCGCCGGCAAGCCGGGCTACCAGCCGCTCGGCGATCCCGACTGGCTCTACAACATCCCGATCGAGATGGAGATCACCTCGGATGGCAAGATCATCATGGACTTCGAGGGCACGCAGCCCTGGGGCTACCATTCGATGAACTGCACGCCGGCCGGCATGGATGGCGGCATGTTCGTGACGCTGACCCAGCACATGAATTTCGAGGGCCTGGTCAACGACGGTGCCTGGATGGCCACCGAGCTGAAGCTGCCGCACGGCACCTGGACCAACCCGGACAACGAGATGGTGGCGACGGCCACCTCCTGGGCGCTGCTACTTCCGGCCTACGGCGTCTTCCAGCGGCTCTTGTCGCGCTCCTTCATCGCGCGCGGCTTCGTCGAGGAAGCCTTTGTCGGCCAGGTCAACAGCCCGATGATCGAGATGGGGGGCACCAGCCAGTACGGCACGCCCTTCGGCATGGCGCATTTCGAATGCGCCGCCGCCGGCTCCGGCGCCCTGGCCATCAAGGATGGTTTGGACACCGCCTATGTCGGCTGGAACCCGGAATCCGACATGGGCAATATCGAGATCTGGGAGCAGAACATGCCGATGCTCTATATCGGCAGGTCGATCGTTCCCAACTCCGGCGGCGCCGGCAAATATCGCGGCGGCTGCTCCTTCCTGTCGACCTGGCTGGTTTCCAAGACCCATCATCTCAGGCTGGTCACGTCCGAGCACTCCTCGCGCGTCTTCGACAATGGCGGGCTGTGCGGCGGCTATCCGGCGCCGACCTGCCAGAAGCATCGCGCCGTGCGCGATTCGAACATCTTCGAACTGGCCGAGAACGGTGCGCCGCTGGCCCACCACACGGGCACCAACCCGTATCGTTCGGAACTGGAAGTGCGCCTCGAAGGCGAGCATGTGACGATGGAAGGGCCCTATATCACCGCGCCGCATAAGACCGGCGATGTCTTCACCCATTCCTACAATGGTGGCGGCGGCTACGGCGACGTGCTGGAGCGTGATCCGGTCAAGACCGCTTGGGATGTCGAGAACGGTTTTCTGACCAAGGAAGCCGCCGAAGGCATCTTCGGCATCGTCCTCGACGAGGATGAGCAGGGTTTTCCGGTCGCCAACCTGGAAGCCACCAAACGCCATCGCGCCGAAATGCGTGCAAAGCGCCTGGCGCGCGCGAAACCGGTTTCGGAGTGGATCGCCAAGGAGCGTGAACGGGTGAAGGCGGCCGATTTCGCGCCCGAGGTGAAGAAGATGTATGCCAGCGCGATCAAGCTTTCGCCGCGCTTCGCAAAAGACTTTTCGACCTTCTGGGATGTCGACGCCAAATCGACCTTCGGCGCGGAGTAAGACCATGGCCTCATACAGCAAGGAAGTCATTGCCGATCTGGTCGCCGGCACGCTGCCCTGGCCGCAGACGCGCCGCATCATGAGCGCCTACAAGGACGATGATCGCTTCTTCAAATATGTCGCGGTGCTGCAGGACCGCGTCGGCTGGAAGGATCCGATCCTGCTGCCAGTTGGCGACCACCTCTTCATCTGCCAGAGCGGCAACGAGCGCGTGACGAAATGCGAATGCGGCCACTCCTTCGGCGACTATCGCAAGAACTGGAAACTGAAGGCCGCGATCATCGTGCGCGACAGCGAGGAGACGCTGCGCGAAATCTATCCCAACAGCGACCTGCCGGATCCGGACTGGATGGAAATCCGCGAATTCATCTGCCCCGAATGCGGCACGCTGCACGAGGTCGAAGCGGCGGCGCCTGGTTATCCGATCGTGCATGATTTCGAGCCCGATCTGGAAGGGTTCTACCGCGATTGGCTTGGCAAGCCGCTGGAGCCGTTGAACAAGGGAGACTGATGCCGCAATGGGCCGCGTCGCAGGCAAGGTGGCGCTCGTTACCGGGGCCGGTCTCGGCCTCGGACGGGCGTCGTCGCTCTTGCTGGCATCGGAAGGCGCCAGGCTGGTCGTCAGCGACATCGACGAGAGCCGCGCCGGCAATACGGCGGCGGAGATCGTCAAGGCGGGCGGCGAGGCATTGGCGCTACGCCACGATGTCTCGAAGCCCGAGGATTGGTCGTCCGTCATGGCGGCGATCGAGCAGCGCTTCGGGCGGCTCGATGTGCTGGTCAACAATGCCGGCATTGCGATTGCCAAAAACGTCGAGGACACGACTTTAGCCGAATGGCGGCGCACCATGGCGGTCAATCTCGACGGCGTCTTCCTCGGCTGCCAGGCAGGCATCAAATTGATGAAGAAATCCGGCGGCGGATCGATCATCAATCTCTCCTCCATAGACGGCATCATCGGCGAGGCGGAGCTTGCCGCCTACTGCGCCTCCAAGGGCGGCGTGCGCACCTTGACCAAGGCGGTCGCGGTGCATTGCGCCGAGCAGCGCTACGGCATCCGCTGCAATTCCATCCATCCAGGCTATATCTGGACGCCGCAGACCGAGAATTATCTGCGCGACCTCGGCGCGCTGGAGCAGGAGAAGGCCAAGGCGCTGTCGCGTCATCCGATCGGCTTACTCGGCGAGCCGAACGACATCGCCTACATGGTCCTCTATCTGGCCTCGGATGAATCGAAATTCGTTACCGGCTCCGAAATGGTGGTCGATGGAGGCTATCTTGCAGTGTGAACACGGAGCGCGTTTGCGATGACCAATCTCACCGGCCGCAGCGCTATCGTCACCGGCGGCTTTTCCGGCATGGGCTTTGCGATAGCAACGGCGCTCGCCAAGGCTGGCGCCAATGTCGCCGTCGGCTCCTATGTGGCGCCGCCGCAGACGGGCAGGGTGGACGCCGCCTATTATCCCGGCGCCGACGAGATCGAGCGTGTTAAGTCGTCGCTCGCCGCGCACGGCACCAGGGTGCATGCCGCGCATCTCGACGTACGTGATAGTGACCTCACCGACCTCTTCTTCGCCGAAGCCCAGGCGGCGATCGGCCCGGCAGGCATCCTGGTCAACGCCGCGGGCACCACCGCCGAACAGCCGGTCTGCGGCCATTCCGACGAGCTCTGGGCCAAGATCGTCGATACCAACCTCACCGGGGCGTTCCGTACGACCCGCGCGGTCCTGCCCGGCATGATCGGGCGCGGCTGGGGCCGCATCGTCAACATCGGCTCGACGGCGGCTTCCGTCGGCTGGAAGGACAATCCCGCCTATTGCGCCTCAAAAGCCGGCCTGCTCGGCCTGACACGCTGCGTCGCGCTCGAAGGCGCGGCACACGGCGTCACCTGCGTCATGATCAGCCCGACCTGGGTAGAGACCGAGCTGATGCGCCGCAATGTGGCGCAAGTGGTCGAGCGCGAGGGCAAAGGCCGCAGCGCCGAGGAATTGATGGACGAGTTCAGGAAGGGCAATCCGCAAGGCCGCATGATGCAGCCTGAGGAGATTGCAGCGCTCGCGGTCTTCCTCTGCTCGGATATTGCCAAGGGGATCACCATGGAAAATATCCAGATCACCGGCGGAGCTTTATGGTGAAACCCGCGCCGGCAAGGAGCGCCTGCAACCGCTCGCTGCCGGCGATGCCTTCCAAAACGTCACGCCGCCTGCAGCTGAAGCCTTTTCAGCTTCGACACCATGCCCGGGCCAAGCATCTTTTCCGAATATTCGACAAGCAGCGCCCGCGCCTCCAGATGCGAAATGGCGTCGTCGGAATGGCCGCGCCGCAGCCAGAAACCGTCGAGCATCGCGGCGAAGCCGCGCACGAAATGGTCGATTTCCTCTCTCGACCACAGCGGCGAAAGCGCCGAGCCGATATTCGACCGCAGGCGTTTATAGAACAGCTCCTGCAGCCCCGCGTAACGCGGGTTGTGCGCGGCTTCCGCATAGAACGACACCCAGGCATTGGCCGTGTTGCGCTCGAACTTTTGTTCCGGGAAATTGCCGTCGACGATCGCCGTCAGGCGATCCCATCGGGTCTCGGCCTGGCGCAGATTGACCACCACCGCGTCCATCAGGACACGGTTGGCGTAGCGCACCATCTCGAACAGCACCTGGTCCTTATCCTTGAAATAATAGGTCAGGATGCCCTGCGACATGCCGGCCTCATGGCAGATACGGGTCGTCGTCAGGCCCTTCAGCCCGTCACGCAGGAAGATGCGATGCGCCGCCTCGATCAGCTCGACCCGCCTGATGTCCTCGATGCGGGTGCGTTGTTTCTTCGTCCTGGTCGCCATGGGTTTCGTATATCCGACGAAAATTTTGTACGCTCTAACAAATTTTTGTATTGTCATATGATTTTGGCAGGCCTACGCTGCGAAGGCAAGCAGATGCCGAACGGACTATTGATGACGTCGCACACACAAATGATGCGGGCCGCGGTCCTGGGCAGATACGGCGAGCCGCTCGACGTCACCACCGTGCCGCGTCCCGTCGCCGGCCCCGGTCAGATATTGGTGCGGCTGCAGGCTTGCGGCGTCTGCCATACCGACGTGCATATCTGGCGTGGCGAAAGCGTTCCGCCGCACGCGCCTTCACCCTTCGTCATAGGTCATGAGGGCATCGGTCGCGTCGAGGCGATCGGCGAGGGCGTCGGCGGCTGGTCGCTCGGCGACCGGGCCGGCGTGCCTTGGATCCACGACACCTGCCGCCGGTGCGACGAATGCCTGGATGGCTACGAATCCTTTTGCCAGCACCATCGCGCGCATGGCTTGAACGTACCCGGCGCCTTTGCCGAATATGTCGTCTGCGACGCGGGCTTCGCGGTGGCGCTTCCCGAAGCCATCGATCCGGTGACCACCGCGCCGGTGATGTGCGCCGGCATCACCGCCTATGGCGCGGTGAAGCGGGCCGGCTTGAAAGCCGGCGAAAAATGCATCGTCTTCGGCTGCGGCGGCCTCGGCCTTTATGCGGTGCAGATCGCCAGCCGGCTCGGCGTCAGCGTGCTCGCGGTCGATCGCGATCCGGCGAAGCTGGAGATCGCCCGCCGCTACGGTGCGGCGGAAACCGAAATCGCCGACTCGGACGTGCCCTCGCGGCTGGCGGCGACGGGCGAAAAATACCACGCCTGCATCAATTTCGCCCCGACCACCGCCACCTGGGACGCGATGGTCGCGGGCATCCGGCCGCGCGGCAGGATCATCGCCGCGGCCATGGTCTTCCAGCCGGTGCCGCTCGTCCAGGAATGGCTGACGGCCACCGGCGTCGTCATCACCGGCACCAGCGTCGGCACAAGGCAGGAGATGCGCGAGCTGGTCGCCATGCACGCGGATAAGCCGCTTGAAACGACGGTCGAGGTCATCTGGCTGGAAGACGTGTCGGCAGCACTTGTCGCTCTCGAACGGGGCCAGTCGAAAGGGAGGTACGTCATCAGCTTTGGGCGGTAATGGAATTTTCCGGCGGCCAGGGGAGTGGCGCGCGGAACGCAGGAGAGGCTAGCGGCAGCCTCGCCATCACGGATGAAACCTGAACCATAACATCCAGACAGGGGAACCATCATGCCGAAGACGATCAACAGAGTAAGAAATGCAGGCATTGGCCTGGCGTTGATGTTTGCCGCCAGCGCGCCGGTCGCCGCCGCCGATCTCGGCGCCAAGGACGAGCCGATCAAGCTTGCGATGCTGGAATGGACCGGCGCGCATGTCTCCACCCACATCGCCGGACAGCTTCTCGAAAAGCTCGGCTACAAGGTCGAGTATGTGACGGCGGGCAACTTCCCGCAGTTCTCTGGTCTCGCCGACGGCTCGCTCAGCGCCTCGGTCGAGGTTTGGATGAACAATGTCGGCGACATCTATCCGAAGACGCTCGCCGCCAAGCAGATCGAGGATATCGGCAAGCTCGACCTGAAGACGCGTGAGGGCTGGATCTACCCGAAATTTATGGAGACGGTCTGTCCCGGCCTGCCCGACTGGACGGCGCTCAACAAGCCGGACTGTATCAAGGCGCTGTCGACGCCAGAAACCGCGCCCAACGCGCGCTTCCTCGACTATCCGGCCGACTGGGGCTCGCGGGCCGCCACGATCCTTGCCGACAACAACATGCAGTACACCGCCGTTCCCTCCGGTTCCGAGGGTGCGCTCGTGGCCGAGCTCGAAGCCGCCGAGGCGGCCAAGACGCCGCTGGTGATGATGTTCTGGGGCCCGCACTATGCGCTTGCCGAAAACGACGTCGGCTGGGTCACCATGCCGCCCTGCAAGGAGCAGACCAACGAGCACTGCATCACCCCGCCGGATGTCGACAAGATCGTCTGGTCGGGCTTCGGCGCCAAATGGCCGGCGGCCTACGCCTTCCTCAAGGCCTTCAAGATGGACGCCGGCGAGCAGGAGAAGATGATGCTTGCCGTCGACAAGAAGGGCGAGGACCTCGACGCCGTGGTCAAGGCCTGGATCGACAAGAACGAGGCGGTGTGGAAGCCCTGGGTCGACGGCGCCAAGGGCTGATCGACCCGATGCCTCGAAAAGGCTGAAAGGCAATCGATGCCCGGCTTCCGCGGCGCGCGAAGCCGGGCAAGCAAGTCGCATGGATGGCTCCGATGACCGCCGCCTCACGCCCGATAAAGCTTGCGTGCCGCAATGTCTGGAAGGTCTACGGCCGGCGCCCCTCCTATTATTTCGACTCGCGCGGCTATGTGATCGACCCCGATGCGCTGGCAGAGCGTCTGCGTGCGGAAGCGCATCTGCCGGCGGTGGTCGATGCCAGCTTCGAGGTGGCGACCGGCGAGATCTTCGTCATCATGGGCCTGTCGGGCTCCGGCAAGTCGACCCTGGTGCGCTGCCTGTCGCGCCTGGTCGAGCCGAGCGCCGGCGAAATCCTGCTCGACGGCAGGAATCTGCTCACCGCCAGCGGCAAGGAGCTCATCGAGCTGCGCCGCCACGCCATGGGCATGGTGTTCCAGAATTTCGGCCTGCTGCCGCATCTGAGCGTATTGGACAATGTCGCCTTCCCGCTGAAGATCCAGGGCAAGCCGGCGAAGGAGCGCGAGGCCCGCGCCCGCGAGATGATCGCGCTGGTCGGGCTCGAAGGCCGCGAGGCGTCCTTCCCGCACCAGCTCTCCGGCGGGCAGCAGCAGCGCGTCGGCATCGCACGTTCGCTGGCGGTGGGCCCGGAGCTCTGGTTCCTCGACGAGCCGTTCTCCGCGCTCGATCCGCTGATCCGCAAGCAGATGCAGGACGAGTTCCTGCGCCTGCAGCGCATGCTGAAGAAGACCATCATCTTCATCACCCACGATATCGCCGAGGCCTTCCGCCTGGCCGACCGGCTGGCGATCATGCGGGGCGGCAAGATCGTGCAGATCGGCCGCCCCGCCGACATCGTGCTCAACCCGGCCGACGACTATGTCGCGCAGTTCACCGAGGACATGCCTCTGCTGCGCGTGATCACCGCCGGCGACATCGCCACGCCGGCCAATGGCGCGGCGCTGCCGGAGCGCAGCGTCGCCGCCGACACCAGCCTCGAAGCGTTGATCCCGCAGCTCGCCTCCGGTGTCGGCGCGTTCGCCGTTACCGGCGACGGCGACAATCCGCCGGCGGTGCTCAGCGCCGGCGCGGTGCTTGCGGTGCTGGAGCGCGAACAGGCGAGGCGAAAAAGCTCATGACGGCGCCGGCCGCGATCGCACCATCCGCGCAAAGGTTCGCCATCGCGCCGGCCCTTGTTCCCTGGTGCGCGCTGGCCGTGCTGACGGCGCTTTGCCTGCTTCTGAAAACCGAGCTTCCCTGGCTGGTCAATTTCCCCAAGGAATGGACGCTGCCGCTGGCTTCCTACATCAACGCCGTGGCCGACGTGGTCGTCGCCGTCATCCAGCCGGGGTTCCGGGCGCTCTCCGCCTTGCTCGATGCGCCGATGCGCGGCGCGCGGCTGGCGCTCGCCTGGCTGCCCTGGCCGGCCGTGATGCTGGCGGTCGCCGCCCTTGCGCTGAAGTCGAGCGGCGAGCGGCTGGCGATCTTCGCGCTGGCCACGCTCGCCTATATCCTGCTCGCCGGCTACTGGCCGCAGAGCATGAACACGCTTGCGCTGGTGCTCCTGGCGGTGCCGATCTCGATCGTGCTCGGCTTCCTGCTTGGCGTTCTGGGTTACGCTCGCCCGCGCTGGCGTCCGGTGCTCAACGGCGCGCTCGACCTGATGCAGACGGTGCCGGCCTTCGCCTATCTCATCCCGCTGCTCCTGCTGTTCGGCTTCGGTCCTGTGGTCGGGCTGATTGCCTCGGCGATCTATGCGACGCCGCCGATGGTCCGAAACACCATGCTCGGCTTGGAGCGTGTGCCGGCGGCGATCAGCGAGGCCGGCTTGATGAGCGGCTGCACGCGCCGCCAGCAATTCTGGCAGGTCGAGGTGCCGACGGCGCTGCCGCAGCTTCTCGTCGGTTTCAACCAGACGACGATGGCGGCGCTGTCGATGGTGATTGTCGCCGCCATCATCGGCGGCTTCGAGGATATCGGCTGGGAAGTTCTGTCCTCGATGCGCAAGGCCGAGTTCGGCCAGAGCATCCTCTCCGGCCTGGTGATCGCGCTGCTCGCCATCCTCATCGACCGCCTCACCATCGGCTTCGCCAAGGCGCCCAAGACCGGACCGACGCGCGCCATGCGGTGGATGACGCCGCGCCGGCTGGCCCTGTCGCTGGCGATCGCGCTGGCTCTCGCCGTCGTCATCCGGCTCGCCGCGCCCGATGCAACGCTTCTGCCGGAGACCGGGCTGCGCATGCAGATGGGCGCCGTCAACCAATGGCTGCTGGGGCTGGTGCGTGACTATGCCTGGTTCTTCAACGGCGTGCGCAACGCGGTGCTCTACTGCCTGCTTCTGCCGATGCGCGTCGGCATTTCCGGCTCGGCGACACCGGCAATGTGGGGTTTCTCGCTCCCGCCATCGGCGCTGGCCGTCTATGTCGTCCTGGTGTTGGCCTTGGCCGTTCTGGCTGCGCGCCGACTTGGCTGGCGGGCGGCGGTCGCCGTGCTGGCCGCCGGCCTTGTTCTCTACACCGGCTTTCTGGATCTGCCCTGGCCTGTCTTCATCCTTGCCGTCGCCTTGCTTGCCGGCCAGGTGGGCGGGCCGCGGCTCGGCCTCTTCGCGGTTGCGGGCTTCGGGCTGATCCTGGTCAACGGCCTTTGGCCGCAGCTGGTGCAGTCGCTCTATCTCTGCACGCTGGCCGTCCTGCTTTGCCTTCTGGTCGGCGGCGCGCTTGGTGTTTGGGCCGCGCATAGTGAGCGGGTCTCTCGTCTTCTGAAGCCGATCTGCGACGCGCTGCAGACCATGCCGCAATTCGTCTTCCTCATCCCGGCGCTGATGTTCTTCAAGGTCGGCGAGTTCACGGCGCTGATCGCCATCACGCTCTACGCCATCGTGCCGCCGATTCGTTATGTCGAGCATGGGCTCAGGCATGTTCGCGCCGACGTCGTCGAGGCGGTCGAGCAGATGGGCGCGACGCCGCTGCAGACGCTGCTGCAGGCCAAGCTGCCGCTCGCTTTGCCGGTCGTGATGCTCGGCCTCAACCAGACCATCATGGCGGCGCTCTCGATGCTGGCCATCGCCGCCCTTGTCGGCACGCGCGATCTTGGCCAGGCGGTCTATGTCGCGCTCGGCAAGGCCGATGCCGGCATGGGCCTGATCGCCGGCCTGTCGATCGCCTTCCTGGCGATCCTGGCCGACCGGCTCATCCAGGCCGCCGTCGCGCGCTCCGCGGCTGCCTCCCGGTGATCAGACCGGCGCTGGGACGCGGCCATTGGCAGGCCTCTCGTCCTCGGCCGGAACGGCCACCCTGCGGCGCCGGTAAGCCGGGGTCAGCCTGAACAGGCCGTAATAGACGATGAAGGACGCCATGAAGTAAGGGCCGAGCATCTCGACCTCGAAGAAGGAGCGGATCAGCATCAGTCCGATCGCGCCGGCAAGCACCACCGAATCGGCGCTCCAGTCGCCGAACACCACTTTCGACACATGGCCGTAGAAAGCGCGCAGGATGACAAGCGCCAGCAGGGTGACACCGATGAAGCCGATTTCGACCAGGGTCTCGATATAGGTGTTGTGGAAGTGGAAGCCCGAGCGGGTCGAGATATAGAATTCCGCCCACAGCCGCTCCGGATCGGCAAAACCCTGCACCCAGTAGGCGGCGTAGCCATAGCCGAGCAGCGGATGCTGCTGCGCCGCCTCCCAGCCCTGCTCCCACAGATAGGTGCGGCCGGTGAGTGTCGAATCCTTGCCGAAGATGCCGAGCACGACATCCAGCAGGCCCAGGTTGAGCGCTGCCACGACGGACATCACCAGCGCGCCGGCGCCGATAACGAACAGCACGCGGCGATACCGCAGCGCCAGCACCTTGCTCATGGTTAGCAGCGACACGACGCCGATCACGGCTGGCAGCGAAGCCACGGACGTCGCCGAATGGGCGATTGCCAGCATGTAGACCGACAAAAGCATGATTGGCGCGGTCCAGGCGAAGCCAAGCCAATTGCGCCGATAGAAGGCCAGGAAGGCAAGGCAAAGGAAGATGCCCAGCGAGGCGAAAAAGCCGACCTGGTTCTTGGAACCAAAGGCGCCGACGAAATTGACTGTGCCGTCCATGATGTCGAGCGCATAACCGCCGACTTTCATTGAATAGAGCAGAACGACGAAGATACCGATCAGCGAGCCCACCACCAGCGTGCGCACGCTGACGGTGCGCGCCGCGACATAGGCGCAGGCGATATGCGAGGAATATTGCACCGCCGCGCGCGCGCTGGTGCCCGCCGCCTGGGACCAGAACACCGAGAGGCAGACATAGACCGCAAGCGTGATGGGCAGCCAGGCGGTGGAAAGCCTCCAGGTGAAGCGCCGGTAGTCGACGAACAGCAGCGGCAGCCAGACGGCATAGTAGGCGAGGATCAGGATCTGGCCGAAATTGGGCGAATAGGCGAAGGCGATCACGGAAACCACGACCGCGAAGGCGCCGTAGGTCTCGTTGCGATCGGGATCGATCAGAATGGATTTCGGAATCTTCATACCGGATTTTGTCCGTTGAGTCCTTCTTGAGTGAGCCGCGCTAAGCCACGGCTCGCGCGCGCTGCATCTGCCGCTGCAGGAAGCGCCGCACCGGCTCGTCATAAACGCGCGTGGCAATGTCCGCGATGACGACGACGGAGACCGCCATAACGATACCGAACCAGGGATGATGCGCGAACGGATCGATCGAGAAGGCCTTGCCGGCTCCGGCGATGATCATCAGCATCGGCGTGTGGATGATGTAGATCGGGTAGGAGATCCGCCCGAGCCAGCCATAGAAGCCGGACAGAAGCGGCGCGGTCGGTGCCACCGCGCCGGTCGCCACCATGATCGGAAAGACGATGACGATTGCGGCAAGATCGTAGACGACGCGCGCGCCGCCGGCTGGTGCGATGGCGAAGACGGCAAGTGTGAGCAGGATCGCGCCCTCGACCCACAAGCCGCGCCGCAGGAAGCCGAGGCTGCCTTGCCAGCGCGCCATGGAGCGGCAAAGCAGCACGCCGAGGAAGAACGAGAGGGTGACACGCGGCAGCCCGCTGACGATGGTCTTGCCGGTCATACCGAAATCCAGCGTGCCGGCGAAAACCGAGGCGACAACCAGCAAGACGAGGCTGACGACAACGATTCCCGTCAGCACGCGCCGCGACAAAAGGACGAACACCGCGACATAGGCGATGTTGACGATCAGCTCGAAGAACAGCGACCACGAAGCGGGGTTGAGCGGGAAGATCGTGTGATAGGCGTCGCTCACCAGCGGGATGAAGAACATGCCTGTCGTCAGTTGCAGGCCGATCTCGGACAGCGGCATGTACTCGGCCGGCATCAGCCTGTTCTTGACCAGCAGGTAGAAGAAGCCGAGCAGCGTGCCGGCGAGGTAAAGCGGATAAAGCCGGATCAGGCGGATCGCCACGAACGAGCCGAAGCCCATGCCGTTCTCGATCTTGCGGTCATAGGCATGCGCGATGACGAAGCCGCTGAGCAGGAAGAACAGATCGACCGCGAGATAGCTCGACGGCAGCACCTTGCCGTCGGCCAGGAACGGCGAGAAGTGGTAGAGCATGACGCTGATCGCCGCCACGCCGCGGATGGCGTCGAGGTTCAGATACACGTGACGCGGGGCTGCGGGCTGCATGTTATGCCTTCAAGCGGTCCAAAACAGATCGCCCGCTCGCGTTCGTGCGCGAACGAGCCTGACGTGTTCCTCCCGCCTCCGTTCCTCGATTCGCTTCGCGCAAGCCCGGGCCGGCGACGCTACTGGCTGGCCGTCGGCGCGAGCTTCACCTTGATCACGTCGCCCGGCAGCACAGGCGTGTCTTCCTTGGCTTCGATCTCGCTCGTCTTGCCGTCTGCAACCCGCACCAGCGAATAGAGCAGGGGCGGTTCTTGATTGCCGGTGAGGGCGGCAGTCGTTGCCGGATCCGACGCCTGGGCGATCAAGCCCTTCTGCATGCCGACCCTCAAGCCTGCCTCGTTCAGGTTTGCCTCCGTTTGCTGCCGGTCGGCAGTGAGGCTCGAACTCAGTGTGTTACGGGCATCGATGGCGTCCTGCTCTGCCTTGCTGATTGACTGCTTGGCGGTGAGGATGGCCGTCTCATAGTCCAGGATCTTGCCTTGCAGGTCGGTGACCGTCTGCTGCGAGGAAAGCAATCGCGCATTGGCAATCAGGCCTTTCTGTGCCAGCGGGCCGATGCTGTTTGCCTGCTGCTCCGCCAGGTCGACCTGCTTCTGCTGGTTGGCGATCTTCTTTTGCAGCGATTCGATTTCCGACTGCAGAACACCCTTCAACTGGTCGAGCGCATCGAGCTTCAGCTTCAGCGACTTCTGGTCGGAAACCAGGATCGCCGTTTCGTCCGCGACGATGGTCGGCAATCTCGAATCACCCTGGATTTCCTGAGGCACCTCGAACGTCGTTTTCCCGGCCAGGTCGGCGTCGATGCGGGCTCGCTTGACCATCAGCCGCAAGCGCTGGTCATCATAGATGTCATAGCTGCCCTTGGCGGTGATCAGATCCTTTTCGATCTGAGGACCATAGTCGGCATTGTGCCTTATGCCACCGGCGATGCTGACTGCCTTGAGCACCGTCAGATCGGGCACGAAGGGAAACTGGCCGGGATTCTGGACTTCGCCTGAAATGTAGAATGGCCGGAACTGCGCCATCTCGACCGAGGCTTCCGGCTTGTCGGGCAGCGCTAGCTTACGCTGCAGCGCAAGCCCGATCGCCGAAGCGATCTCCGCCGTCGTTTTGCCGGCGGCCTGCATGTCGCCGACGAACGGCACCGAGAGCGTTCCCGCCGGGCCGACCGAATACTCGCCATTGATGGCCGACCAGTCGCGGAACGTGCCGTCAACCGTCTGCCATTCGGCGACGCGGATGTTGAGCTTGTCCTGCGGGCCGAGCTGATAGTCGCCGGCGGCAGCCAGTTGCGGCATGGCAAGCGAGGCTGCAAGCAAAACGCCCGCGAAGCGGGCTGATGTCCTTGGCATGAGACTGCAGGCGAAAGACAGTCCGAAGAGGTCTTTTGTCAAATGAACGTTTCCGATCCGCTTTGGCCCCATCCGCCCGAATGAGATCACTGCCGGATGCCTGCCCCAGTTGCCGCGGGCCAGGCCTGTTGGTCGATAGTTCCGGTCAATAGCTGCCGCGCGACATCCACACGGCCGGAACTGTCTTGAAGATGATGCGAATGTCCTCGAACAACGACCAGTTCTCGACATAGTGGCGATCGAAGGCGACCCGCGTGTCATAGGATACGTCGTTGCGGCCGCTCACCTGCCACAGCCCGGTGAGACCCGGACGTGACTTGAGGTAATAGACGGCTGCGCTGCCATAGATTTCCAGCTCGTCGCGCACGACCGGGCGCGGGCCGACAAGGCTCATGTCGCCTTGCAGGATGTTGAGGATCTGCGGCAGCTCGTCGAGGCTGAGCTTGCGAAGCACCGCGCCGACGCGGGTGACGCGTGGATCGTTCTTCAGCTTGCGCGTCGCGATCCATTCGGCGTTGGCTTCCGGATTGGCCGCCAGATAGGCGGCAAGCACCCGCTCGCCGTCCGGCACCATGGTGCGGAATTTGAGGCAGGAGAAAATCCTGCCGCCACGCCCGATTCGCTTGTGGCCATAGAAGATCGGACCGTTGTCCGAAAGCTTGACCAGCAAGGCGACCATCAGGAAAAGCGGGCTGAGCAGAACCAGCCCGGATAGGGAACCGACGATATCGAAGCTGCGTTTGAGCAGACCGCCGATGGGGGGTGGAAAATCAACGCCGACCTGCGCAAAACCCGCATTAGCCGACTTGGCGACATCCCTCATGCAGAAGCTCCATACGTTGAACGGATGGTTTACGCCAAGATATCAAAAAAATGCTGCAGCGCAACACACAATTTCCCATCGCGCTGAAATGTTCACGTCATGAATTGACTAAATAATAAACCTTCCCTGCCCAAATTTTCGCCTTTGTGGCACGTTTGTGACAAGGTGAGAGAAAACCAGGAAAATGTAGTCCGCCTTTTGGGCCTTTTTTGGACAGTGCGTTCTTTGCTGCAGCAGAAACGCGGTTGCGTGCCGCCGGAAGCACTCGCGATGGTAAGTTATTCGGGTAAAATACTATTCAAAGGCCTGAGTTTTACTGCAACGAAAAGAGCGGCATTGAATAGCCGGCCAAGCCGCAGTGTGCGACGCAGCATGGCAGAGTCGATCTCGTAAAATCCTTGGAAACCATACCTGCCGGGCCTTGCTCCGGTCAGCCCGCCTTAATAGAGTCGCAAATTGTTCCTGTCATAGTCTGCATGGGTAAGGAAGGCCGGAAGCAACCGGTCGGATTGGGCAGCCAGAAAGAGCTCTTTGGCGCAACGGGGAGTTACGCGGGTGGGTAAGTCGCAGCTTCTGCATGCTCGTCTCGGTTGAGTGGCCGCCGAACATGTCTCTGCCAAAATTCATCATAGGCATGATGTTCGCGCTGGCGATCGTCATCGGCTGGTCTTATGTCGACGGCGCATCGCCGGGCACCATCGTCCTTCGCGCCGTCATCTGTGCCGTCATTATCCAGGCGGGTTATTTCCTTCTGGTATTTGCCATGATCGGCAAGGCAACGCCGACTTCGGCCGACAAGATCCGCGAAGCCGACCGCGGGGCAATCCTGAACAAGGTCGCCGACGGCGAAAAGCTAAGCGCCAGACGCAGCCTCCACTGACTGTTCGACCGACGCCGGGACCAGTCCGGCCTCGACCGGGGGCACGGTGTCGCGCTCGGCCTGCTCGCCGGACAGCATCCTGGCAAGACGGCTGCCGGCGTTTGCCTTCAGCCGCCGATATTGCCCGACCTCGACGATGCGCCCGTTCTCGATGGCCACGACCCAGTCGGCGAAGGCGATCATCGACGGCCGGTGCGCGATGGTCAAAATCGTCATCCGGCCGCGCAGCGCCTCGATCGATTGCGCGATCAGCGACTGGTTCTGCCAGTCAAGCGCGCTGGTAGCTTCGTCGAGGATGAGCAGCGACGGCTTGCGCAGCAGCGCCCGCGCCAAAGCGATGCGCTGCCGCTCGCCGCCGGAAAGCCGGACACCGCGGTCGCCCACCACCGTATCGAGCCGCGATGCGAGCCGTTCCACGAAATCGGCCGCATGGGCGTTGCGCAACGCCGCCCATAGCTCCTCGTCGCTGGCCCCAGCCGCGGCAAGACGAAGATTGGCGGCGATCGTGTCGTGCAGCAGAAACACGTCCTGCGGCACATAGGCGACCTGATCGCGCCACGCCCTGCGATTCTGCACGGTGATCTCCACGCCGTCGGCCAGGATCCGGCCGCTTGTGGGTTCGAGCAGGCCGAGCATCATGTCGGCGATCGTGCTCTTGCCGGAACCGGAAGGGCCGATCAGCGCCGTCACCTTGCCGGCCCGCAGGCTGAAGGTGATATCGCTGACCACCGGTCTTGCGTCACCCTCGCCATAGGCGAACGATACCTCGCTGATGTTGAGGCCGGTCTCGAGCGACAGTCTCGCGCCTCGTTCGGCCATGCTTTGGGTCGGCTCGCGCTCGGCGTCGAAGCGGGCCTGAAGGGCTTGCATCGAAGCGTAGGCCGGCAGGTTGATCAGCACCTGCTGGGTTTGAAGCTGCATGTCCATGAAGCGCGGCGCGACCCGCATGAAGACCAGGAGCAGCACGACGATCTCCGCCAGCGACAGGTGGAAGCGGACCAGCGCGATGTAGATGAAGAGGCTGAGCCCAATCACGCTCGCCATCTGGAACAGGGCGGTGCCGAGCGAAGAGTTGCGGACGAAGGCGATGTTGTCGGCCTTCATCCTGTCCAGCGTCGCGCCGAGCTCGGCAAAATAGCTCGCCTCGACATTGAGGCTCTTGGCGACCTTGATGCCGCCGAGGAACTCGGAGACCGTGCGATACTGGTCCTGGCGATTGCCGGTCAGCGTGCGGCCATAGGCGCTGGCGCGTGCTCGGAACGGCTGCAGCGCAACCAGCAGCACCAGGCCGATGAGGATGGCAAAGGACGTCATCACCGGCGAGATGAACAGCGAGACCACGAGATAGCCGGTGAGAAGCAATGTGGCCTGGGTGAGCATCAGCAGCGAGAAGGCAGCCACCTGCACCCGGTCGACGTCGCCGTTCAGCGCGTGGTCGAGGTCGGAGCTGCGGATGCGGGTGAAAACGCCCCAGCGCGCCCGGCCGATGCTTTCGAACAGGTTCATGCGCACGCGGTTGACGAAATCGTAGAGCAGCCGCGCCATATAGACTGACTTGAAGCGGTTGAAAATCGCCTGCAGCGCCACCAGCGCGACAAGCATTGAGAGCACCGTCGCCAGCGACAGCGTTCCGCCGGGCACCAGCCAATGCAAGGCTTCCGGCACCCGCACCGCATAATCCTGATCGGCCTTGCCGATCAGGCGCAGCAGTGGCACGAGCAGCAGGATCGAAATGCCTTCGGTGAGGCTTCCCAGGATCAGGAAGACAAGCGCCGTCGCCGTGCGCCGCCCGCCGACATGCGCCATCATGGCGCCAAAGCTGGCGACATCTCGGAAAAGCGACAGGCGAAGCTTCGAGGACCAGCCCATGTCCCGGCTCACCTTGTCCCGTACGCCAGGTCGGCTTCGATCGCGGCGACCGCTTCGTCGATCTGGTCTAGTCCGGCCGGCACTTCCAGCCGGCTTACGCCGATCCGCCCGGCGATCTGCGCGCTTTGGCGCAGGTGCAGGGCGGCGAAATCGCCCGGCAGCGCCTGCCGGCCAAACCGCGTGATATAGGAGAATTTGATGATCGCCGGCAGCGCGGCCGCGCCGGACATCGGGGAGGTCGCCGCCCGCACGCCCCGCTCGAGCACATAGATGCGCGATACCGGAACCGCTTCGGGCGCAAATCCGTCACGCAGCCGATGCTGCGCCTTGTCGATCTGCGGATGCACCTGCGGGCGCACCTCCGCCCGTTCGAGGCGAATGGCGCCGGCCGCGTCCGCCGCAAGCTTGAGCTGCGGGAACCCGGGCAGGATGATCGGCCGGCCGGGGTCGGACAAATCCAGCGCCACGACATCGTCGGTGAGCAGTCGATGGCCGGCGCGGATCATCGCCCCCGCCGTCGTCGATTTGCCGGCGCCCTTGTCGCCCATGAAGATCACGCTTTTGCCGTCGACTTCAATGGCGCTGGCATGCAGGACGAGCAGCCCGCGCTGATGCAGGGCGAGCGCCATCACCGGCCCGAGCAGCGGAAAGGCGAGCAGCGGATCGTCGACCCCTGGCGCCGGATCGACATCGATGCGGTTGGCGCTGCTGATCATGAACGTGCCGACCGCCTGCCAGGAAAGATACTGGCGCGTCGGTTCGAAACGGAAGGCGGTGGCGTCCCGGGATGCCGCGCCGGGAAAATCAACCGGCCCGACCGCGATCTCCAGATCCGGCGTCGCCGGAGCCGTCGGCTCCAGCTCCGCAAGGCCACTTCGGAACCGATCACCAGCCCGTAGGCCTTGTAGAAACGGCGGACTCGCTTGCTCGCCGCCGCCGTTTGCGGCTCGGATCGCGCAAGGGAAGCGACCGGAAGGTTCATGCGGGGCTTCCCTGAACTTGCCGCAGCCACAGCGACAGCGAAACCGCGCGCCAGACGTGCTGGACGTCCGGCAGGGTCGCCTGCTCGGGCTGGCGCAGCATCCGGTCATAGACCGCGGCCACTGCAGGCAGGTTGACATAGGGCGCGATCCGCTCGCTGTCCGATATCAGCAGCCTGTCCAGAAGCTCGCGGTGGTTGCCGAGCATGCCATTGACCAGGTTGGCGGTGAAATTGATCTTGTCGCGCCGCCATTGCACCACCGGCGGCAGAATGCCTTGCATGGCCCGGCGCAGCACATGGCGGCCAAAACCATCCTTGAGCTTTTCCTCGCCGGGCAGCGCCAGGCAGAATTCGACGAGGGGCTTGTCCCAGAACGGATAGCGCGGCTCGACGCCGAAATTGGCGGCGGCCTTGTCGAGCACTTCGAAAGCGTGCGGCACCAGCCCTGTCGAAAGAAGCCAGCGATGCGTCAGCGCTTCGCTGGCGCTGACGGCGGCAGGCATGTAGCCGCTGCGATGAAAGCGTTCGGCAAGATCGGTGCGCCCGGCAAGATCCGGATTGACCAGACCCGCCCAGGCGGCGCGTGGCGCCTGCGCCGGCGCGCGCCGCACCTTGCGGACAAGGCGTTTGGCTGCCGCCCTCATCCTGGCGATCCGCCAGGCCGGCCCATAGATGGTCAGGAATTTGAAATAGAGGGGAAGCATGCCCTCGCCATAGGTGTTGGCCGCGCTGCGCAACTCGCGCCAAAGCTCCAGCCACCTGCCGGCATTGGCGAGCTCGTGAAGGTGTCCGTGGCCCTGCGAGACGACCTCGTCGCCGCCATGCCCGTCGAGAAGCACCTTGACGCCCTTTGCGCCCGCCGTCCGGTAAAGGTCGCGCGTCAAGGACAGGCCGGGCGCCAGGAACGTGCCTTCCTGCTCCTCAAGGATGCGCTCGAATTCGGCGAAGGGCGCGTAATTGCCGACGGCAATCAGCGTGGCGTCGACCGGATTGCCGTCGAGCACCGCATCGATGAACGGCTTCTCGTTCATGGACGAGCCCTTGTCGAAGACCAATGAGAAGGTCTTGAGCTTCGGGTTGCGTGTCCCCGCTGCCCTGAGGCTTGCAAGGCAGGTGATCGAGGATGAATCGAGGCCGCCGCTCAGCATGGCGCCGACAGCCGGCGTGCCACGCATCCGGTTCTCCACCGATTGCGCGAAGAGATGCCTGAATTCCTCGGCCGCGTCAGGGCGCGGCGGCCGCTGTGACGGCTCGATCTGCCAGTAACGCCGCAACACGATCCCGTGGCCCGCCACCATCATGCTGTGCCGCGCCGGCAAGCGGAAGATCTCGACGTAAGGCGTGGCCTGCGGATCATCCGGCAGGCCGGCGAGAAAACCGGAAATCTGGTGCTCGCTGAGGCGCCTGCCGACGCCGTCCAGCGCCAGGATCGGCCCGATCTCCGAGGCGAAAGCAAAGCGCCTTCCGGTCGAATGATAGTAGAAGGGTTTGACGCCGAAGTGATCGCGCGCGCAAAACAGCGCCTGACGCTCGCGGTCCCATATCGCGAAGGCGAAGTCGCCTTGCAGGTAGGTTGGGCAGGCCTCGCCCCATTTCAGGTAAGCGTGCATGATGAGCATCGCGTCGGCAATTGACCGGTCGCGCAGGCCCAGTCGCGCCAGAAGCTCGTCGCGGTTGTCCAGCCGGCAATCGGCGGTGATGGCGAGCTTGCCGCCGGCCATCGCCAGCGGACCGGGCCCGTCCTCGCCGGTCGTGTCGAGCCAGGCGTGGCCGAGCGCCACTCTGCCCTCCGTCCGCCATGAGCTGCCGTCGCGGGCACGATGGCGCATGCGCGAAAGCATCTGCTGGATATCGCTGGCCGCGGCGGGCCTGCCGTTGTCCATATGCATGATGCCGGCGACGCCGCTCATTTCTCACGACCCATGGTCGACAAGGTGAGTAAATCCGTTGATAGAGCCGCCAAGCACGATGTGGTTGCCGCTCATCAACCAGGCATGCGCCCTGAGCTCGCTGCCTGTCCCCTTTTCGATGCCGATGCTGATCTTCGAGGCATTGCCCTGGCGTGCGAGCAGATATTGCCCGGCCAACGCCTGGGTGAGGCAGCTGGCGCCCGGCACCAGCCGCGCGGCGGCGGCAACGCCCCAGGCGACGCGCCGCAGGTCGGCGATGCCGGCGTCGCGCCTCGCATCAAGCCGCGTGACCAGGCTGCGGACGCGGTTGTAGGAGGAAAGCGCCAGCGCGAGCCGCACCACGCTCACCACCGCCAGGCAGCGCGCCAGAAACAGCATCTCCCGGCCGCTCAGCGAGCGGAACCTAGACCAGTTCCTCACTGTGGAGCCTCGCAAGCCCTGCTTCGGTCAGCCCCTTCAGCAAGCCCTCGACATCGGCCTTGCAGCGCTCGGCATCGACATTGTAGCGCGCAAGCACGGCGCCGCGGATATCGAGGACCGATCGCGGCTCCTGGATCTGCTCCCAGATGAAGGCGCCGACGCTGTTCAGGCTGTAATAGACATTGGATTTGAGGTGGAGCAGCGCCAATCCGGCACCGAATTCACAAGCCACCGCTTCGCCGGTCGCGACCACGCGGTCATGGTCCGAAGGGTTCCAGTGCATGCTAAAACCTCGTTGCTGGCCCGCCGCGCCCGTTGGACCTTGGCCAGGGATCGGTTGCCTGCGATCCTCGGCGGGAAGCCGGGGGACAAAAGCCCCCCGGCTCACCTATTGTATCCGGAGCCCCAACTAGACGCCCGGATGCCTGCAGGCTTATGAGAAAGTCAGCTCGCCGACCGGCGTGTGTGCGGGAAAACTCACGTCGAGCGCCGTCGTGCCAGCGCCACCCTGCGTGATGGTTTCAATCGAACCATGGACCGTCAAACTGGGGGTTTCGTACTCATGCTTCTCAACATTCTGTTCCATTTTACTCTCCAATTAAGGACTGGAAGCGGCCGCAGAACGCCGCCAGCATATCGCTATGCTGCAATGCGATTGCTGCATGGCAACATTCATGAGTCAAGCGTAATTCACCAAGCATTAATCAATTCTTGGTTGCGCTTGCCTTCCTTGATGATTAATCCATGAGCGTCGTTATCGTAATCCTCAATCGCTCAGGAATTCAACCGAGCGTCCTCATCGATCGAATAAGTAATTGATTTATTTGTTATAATTTTTTGAGCAGCAAATCCGTTTCACGGATGTGAAGAAATTGCTGCAAAAGCCGCTGCCTTTCGGCTCGCAGCGTTCGTCCCGGCGGCATGTCTTCAAAAGTGATTGAATGTGTGGGATTTTAAACGCTTAGGTTGCGGAGTTGAAGCGGCTTTGGCCGCCTCTTGGGCGGTCGTGTTAATTTTCCCGGTGTTTTTCTTCGCAAGTGCGGTATAGATCGCTCGGGCGGCTTTTTTGCGGAGAGCGACATCGGGCATGACAATGCAGGATGGCTCGTATGAAAGGCTGCGTGCCGCCGGCTGTGCCGATGAAGTCGCCTATGTGCAGGCCTGTCTGAGGCTGTTTTTCGCACCCGGCGCCGGCGTCGGCGACGGCCAGGCCGATATGCCCGCGCCGGCAATCTCGGCGGCTCACGTCGCCGACATCGCAAGACTGAACAAGGTCGCCGTATTCATGCTCAAGGCGCTCGCGCGTGCCCCCGCCGGCGCGGCGCCTCCCGGTTTGTCTGGCTGGCTCGACGGCTATCGGCGGCGCACCATGTCGATGAACGCCGCCTGCATCGGCGATTCGCTGGCCATCGATCGCGTGCTTCGCGACCGGCGGGTCGATTTCGTCTTCCTCAAGGGGCCGCTCCAGCAGCACAGGCTCTATGGCGATCACTTCATGAAGCCTTCCGGCGATGTCGACATACTGGTTTCCCCGGCGAGCTTTGCCGAGGCGCGCGCGGCGCTGCGGACCATCGGCTACGAGGTTGCCGGCAAGTCGCGCTCGGTCTGGTGGGTGCGCTTCCTCGGCGAGCAGCACATGGTTCGCGAGGACGGCACGAGAGCGTCGACGGTCGACCTCCACCATCGGCTGCAGCAGCCGGGGTCGCCAAGCCCTCGCGACATAGACGGCTTCCTGCGCCGCAAGCGTGTAGTCGAGGTGGCCGGCGCGGCCATGCCGATCATCTCGGCGGCAGACACCTTGCTTTTGTCGTCGATCAGCGTCGCCAAGGCCTTTTTCAACCGCGAGCCTTGCGCCGGCTATGTCTGCGATGTCCGGGCCAGCGCCAGCCGGCTGAGCGAGGCCGAGCAGCAGACGGTGCTCGATCATGCCGCCGAGCAGGGTCTTGCGGACACGCTGCTTCTGGGGTTGCGCGCCGCCGACGTGCTGCTTGGCGCCACCGGCACGCTGCTTTCGGATCGCGCCGCCCGCATCCTGGCGCGTATCGGCAACGCCGACCTCTTCCACATGGTGATCGCGCCCTGGCTCGCGTCGCTGCGCTGGCCGCAGCGTCGCCATGTGCTGTGGGAACTGTGCGGCCACGAGCCCGTCCGCTACCTGGCGGAGGCCGGCTGGGCGGCCTCCGCCGACCTCAGCCGGCGCATCTTCGAGCGACCGGCCGCCGTCGCGCCGGCGCCGGACGGCGCGATCAAGATCGCGGGCGGGACAGCCACTCATGCAAGCGAAAGGTGAACCCATGCCCATGACGACGCCTGTGACGAGCCCGGCGGTTTGCGTCATCATTGCCGCACGCAATGCGGCGCGGACGATTCCCGTCGCCATCGCCTCGGCGCTGCGCGAGACGGAAGTCGCCGAAGTCGTCGTGGTCGACGACGCTTCCACCGACAACACCCGCGATGTGGCTTTGGCCGCCGACGACGGCAGCGGCCGGCTTGCCGTCATCCGTCTCGACGTCAATCGCGGTCCTTCCTCCGCGCGCAACGTCGCCATCCAGGCCTCCAGATCGCCCTTCATCAGCATCCTTGACGCCGACGATTTCTTCCTCGAAGGCCGCTTTCGCCGGCTTTTCGCCGCCGCCGATTGGGATTTCGCCGCCGACAACATCATGCTGATCCGCGACGATGCCGCGACCGACCTCGCCAGGGTCGCCGCACCGCCTTTCGCCGCCGATCCGGAATTTCTCGATTTAGAGCGCTTCATCGAGGGCAACATCTCGCGCCGCCGCGTCCTGCGCGGCGAGCTCGGCTTCCTCAAGCCAGTGATCAGCCGGGCTTTCCTCGAACGGCATGGGCTGACTTACGATGAAAACCTGCGTCTTGGCGAAGACTACGAGCTCTATGCGCGCGCTGTCGCCAGCGGGGCGCGGTTCAAGATCATCAAGTCCTGCGGCTATGGCGCTATCGTGCGCGCCGATTCGCTGAGCGGCCGCCACAGGACTCAAGATCTGAAGCGCCTTGCCGATGCCGATCTGGCGTTGCTTCAGATCGACAACCTTCCCGAACGCTCGAAAGCGGCGTTGCGGCGCCACGAGCGTCATGTCCGCGACAAATACCGGCTGCGCAACTTCCTCGACGTGAAGGCCGAGCGCGGCCTGGCGTCGGCCGCGGCTTACGCCTTCGCCAGCCAGTCGAATCTGATCCCGATCGTTCGCGGCGTCGCCAACGACAAGCTCGACGCGCTGTTCCGCCGCACCGGCATTGCCGCAAGGCAGCAAGTGCCGCCGATGCGCTTCCTGATGGCGGCAAGCAGCGCCGCAAACGAGTGATCCCGTATCGTCCCGGAAGCCGCCGGCCCTCAAAAAATCCGCATTCTGAAAACTATGATGTTGCCTAGCCGCCGCAGGGGTGGCAGTCTATGCTGCAATGCAGCAATTTCGAAAGGCCGGCAGGATGGCTTCGATTTTTGGCTTCAGATCCCGGGATCCGGCTCGCGACCGGCAGACCGATCTCCAGCGTTTCGACCGGTTGGCGAAGCTGTTCGACCAGATCGCGGCCGAGATCGAGACGGAGAAAACGGGACTGGAGAATCGCTACAGGTCGACGGCAGCCAACGCGGCCTTTCTGGTCGAGGCGATGGAGAATGGTTCGGCATCGGCCAGCAAGGGATCGGATGTCAGCGTGATGACCAACTCGATCCTGAACTGCGAGCGGCGCATTGCGGAGCTCGCTCGGCAGAAAGGCTTGGTGAAGGAACTGCGCCGTTCGCTCGACGCGATTGTAGAGGATGGCGCCGATCGGTCTGCTTCGCAGTCCACGGCAAGAGGCTGACGGCGCCCACGGGCGCCGTCATCGGTACGAGGCACTGAAGCAATTCCAGGAAAAGTGTGAGCGGTTTTCCGTTCGGAATTGCGAAAAAACAAGGAATGAGAGGAGTTCAAAAGGGCGCAGGATCAGAGGCGGCTCGCTCGCTCGAGCCAAGAATGACTTTGGGTTGGGGCGGAACAACACAAGGTGAGTTTGTTATGAATGTAGATCCCGACAACACCTCCACCGTGGCGGCTTGCGCGATGTCGCATGCGCCGGGGAGTGGATTAGCCAGCCTGCGGCTCGGCGCGGCCGCCGTCCTGTTTGCAATCGCCGCGACCCTGCATCCCGCGCATGCGCAAGGGACCCAACCAGAGCTGAAAAGCGCGCCGTCCTTCGTCGACAATTTCTCCAATTTCAACCAGTCCCGCTGGTTCGTCTCGGACGGTTGGACCAATGGCGCCCATCAGAATTGCACCTGGTCGAAGGATCTCGTGCGGCTTTCCGATGGTGTGCTGTCGCTAAGCTTCGAAAAGCGCAAGCTCAAGGACCGGGAGTTCGCCTGCGCCGAGATCCAGACCAAGCAGCGTTACGGCTACGGCATCTATGAGGCGCGGATGAAGACCGGCACCGGCTCCGGCCTCAACGCCGCTTTCTTCTCCTATATCGGCCCGCAGGACAAACAGCCCTGGGATGAGATCGACTTCGAGGTCCTCACCAAGGACCCCTCGAAAGTCCAGGTCAACAGCTACATCCAGGGCAAGCCGAAGAACGGCAAGCTGGTCGACGTCGAGGGCGGCGCCGACAAAGGCTTCAACGATTACGGCTTCGTCTGGGAGAAGGACCGGCTGCGCTGGTACGTCAACGGCAAGCTTGTCCATGAGGTGACCAACCCCGACGAATTGCCGACGCATTCGCAGAAAATCTTCTTCAGCCTCTGGGGCAGCGACAAGCTGACCAACTGGATGGGCGCCTTCACAGATCCCGGCAGCAAGGTCACCATGCAGGTCAAGCGCGTCGCTTTCACCGCTTTGGGCCAGCCGTGCCAGTTTCCGGAATCGCTGGCATGCAGCATAAGTAACAGCAACTGAGCATGATCCCCGAAAGCGGGACCCGGTTTCGGGATAAGATCATGCGGAACTAACGAGGCATGATCCCCAAAAGTGGGAACCGGTTTTGGGGTAAGATCATGCCGAACCAGCCAGGCCGTTGGGCCTGGGGACATCTGAACCGGCCGGGCCGCTTTGTGACCCGGCCTTTGACAGGAATAGAACCAAATGAATTTGACGGTGTTTGGGATTGGCTATGTCGGTCTCGTCCAGGCCGCTGTGCTGGCCGAGGTCGGCCACGAGGTGGTGTGCGTCGATGTCGACGAGAAGAAGGTGGAGCGCCTGAACCAGGGCTTGATCCCGATTTTCGAACCGGGCCTCGAAAGCCTCGTCAAGGAAAACCACGCGGCCGGTCGCATCCGCTTCACCACCGATGCGGCAGCGGCGGTCAGGCATGGCCAGATCCAGATGATCGCGGTCGGCACGCCGCCCGGCGAGGATGGCTCGGCCGATCTGAAATATGTGCTTGCCGTCGCCGAGACCATCGGTCGTGAGATGGATGCCCCCAAGATTGTCGTCGGCAAGTCGACCGTGCCGGTCGGCACGTGCGAAAAGGTGAAGGCCAGGATCGCCGAAACGCTGAAGAAGCGCGGCCGCGAGGACCTCGCCTTCGACGTCGCCTCTAACCCCGAATTCCTCAAGGAGGGCTCGGCGGTCGCCGATTGCATGAAGCCGGACCGCATTATCGTCGGCACCTCCAGCGAGGACACCGAGATGGTGATGCGCGAGCTCTACGCGCCGTTCAACCGCAACCACGAGAAGATGATCGTGATGGATGTGCGCAGCGCCGAATTCACCAAATACGCCGCCAACTGCATGCTGGCGACCAAGATCAGCTTCATGAACGAGATGGCCAATCTCGCCGAACAGTTGGGGGCCGACATCGAGGAAGTGCGCAAGGGCATCGGCTCCGACCCGCGCATCGGCTACCATTTCATTTATCCCGGCCTCGGTTATGGCGGCTCGTGCTTCCCGAAGGACGTGCGCGCGCTGATCAAGACCGCCGAGGGCGTCAAGTTCGACGCCAAGCTGCTGCGCGCCGTCGAGGAGCGCAACAATGCGCAAAAGTCGGTGCTGTTCGACAAGGTCAACCACTATTTCAAGGGCGCGCTCAGGGGCAAGACGTTCGCCGTCTGGGGGCTGGCCTTCAAGCCCAACACCGACGACATGCGCGAGGCGCCGTCACGCACGCTGATGGAAGCGCTCTGGGCGGCCGGTGCCAAGGTGCAGGCCTATGATCCCGAGGCGATGCAGGAATGCCAGGCCATCTATGGCCTGCGCGACGATCTGCTCTTGTGCGGCACCAAGGAGGCGGCGCTCCGCGGCGCCGACGCGCTTTTGATCTGCACCGAATGGAAGAGCTTCCGCGCGCCGTCCTTCGACGCGCTCAAGGATGCGCTGACGACGCCGGTCATCTTCGACGGCCGCAACCTCTACGATCCCAAGGTGATCGCGCGCTACGGCATCGAATATTTCTCGATCGGCAGGATGGCGGCATGACGGCTGATCGCATCAAGGGCAATGGCCGCCGCCATGGCTGCGGAACCGCGCCGGCGAACGGCGCATCGGCAACAGTATGAGGTCACCAATGGCTGCCCGGCAGAAACCGACGGTCACCGTCATCGTCCCCACCTTCAATCGCGAAAAATTCCTGCCCGAAGCCATCGACAGCCTGCTCCGGCAGACCGTGGCTCCGGACCAGATCCTGATCGTGGACGACGGCTCGACGGACGGCACCAGCAAGGTGGCGAGCTCCTTTCCAGCGCCGGTGGAATATTACCGCAAGGAGAATGGCGGCAAGTCTACCGCGCTGAACTTCGCCCTCAAGCACTGCACGGGGGATTTCGTCTGGATATTCGACGACGACGATGTCGCGCATCCGACGGCGCTTGAGCGGTTTCTCGCTGCCTTCGAGCGGGAGCCGGAGGCCGATTTCGCTTTCGGCGAATATGCGCGTTTCCAGCAGTCAGCCCAGATCGAAGAGCAGAACTACGAGATCGTCGCCTTCGGCCATGTCAGCCAGGACAATTTCTTCCCGTCCCATCTCGAATATTGCCACGTCCATCAGCCGGGTCTCCTGGTGCGCCGCCAATGCTACGAGCAGGTGGGAGGCTTCAATGAAACTCTGGTCCGGTCGCAGGATTACGAGATGATGCTCAGGCTGGCGCGCCGGTTCAAGGGCATCAGGGTCGACGGCCTCATGTTCTTCCAGCGCCAGCACGACATGGTCCGCGGCAGCACCAAGGTCGTCATTTCCTATGCCAACAGGATAAAGGCATGGGGCTCGTACGACCAGGCGATCATGGAGGAGATCTACAGGTCGGTCGATCTGCACGAGTATCTCGATCGCTCGGAACAGGCCTTGCCGAAGACGGCCGATCTCGAGATGCAGGCACTGCTGCAGCGTTCGAGCATCATGGCCAGGAAAGGGTTGTGGCATCACGCGGCCGCGGACATCCGCCGCTACGCCCTGCTTGCCGAACGGGCCGGAAAGACCTCGCTCAGCGACAAGGAACGCGCCATCGTACGACGTACGTTCGAAGCCTACGATACGGGGCTGTCATCCGCCCCGGCCGACGAATTCGTCTCGGCGGTGAAGGCATGGAAGTCGGGACCGCTGAAGGCCGACGTCGTCCGGGAGTACATGCATTCATTCCCCCACTATCTGGCGCGGGACCTGAAGGCGGGAAAGGTGATCCCGGCATCGAAGTTGTTGCGGGAGTATTCGACATTGTCGTTCTCGGCCTTGGTCAGCCGCTTGTGCCAGGCAATGACGTCGAAACTTCCATCGGCGCGTAGCGCAAGCTGACGAGCCCTGGGTTGCGCATGCTCGCTCGCCGGGCCGGATTAGGAGCCGAATGATGAAAGTGCTTTTTGCAAGCGGCAACGGATATATTCCCGAGTTCACCGGCGGCGTGCAGTCCAACACCCACCATCTGGTCGAACAGCTGATCGAGCACGGCCACCAGGCTTCGGTCCTCGCCTCGCTGTTCGGCGACGGCATGTTCGGCCTCAAGGCGCGTGCCAAGATGAAGCTGTTGCGGCAGCCCGCGGTGGTCGACAATTTTCCCGGCTACCCGGTGATGCGTGCCTGGTTCCCCTGGGAGGCTGCCGGCTTCGCGGTCGAAAAAACCAAGCCTGACGTCGCCGTCGTGCAGTGCCACAAATCCGTCCCGCTCGGAAAGGCGCTTCTCGCCGAAGGGGTGCCGCTGGTCGTCTACCTTCACAACGTCGAATTCCACGAGCTCGCCGGCGATCCGCGCGACCTCAATTCGGCGCTCTACATCGCCAATTCGGAATTCACCGCGCGCACCTACAAGGAAAAGTTCGGCATCGATTCCATCGTGCTGCCGCCGACCATCAACGACGCCCTCTACTGCACCCACACGACCGGCGAATTCGTCACCATGATCAACCCCTATGAGGAGAAGGGTTTCGATCTTGCGGTGAAGATTGCGGCCGCCTGCCCGGAGATCCCCTTCCTGTTCGTGGAAAGCTGGAAGCTCGATGACGACCATCGCGCCCGCGTCGAGAAGACCATCGCGCCGTTTTCGAACATCAAGCTGGAAAACCGCACCAACGACATGAAGACGGTCTATGGCCGCACCAGGATCCTGCTTGCGCCGAGCAAATGGGAGGAGGCGTGGGGCCGCGTCGCGTCCGAGGCGCATTGCAGCGGCATCCCGGTCGTCGGATCGAGGCGTGGCGGTCTGCCCGAAGCCATCGGTCCCGGCGGCGTGGTGCTCGACTATGATGCCCCGGTCGAAGAATGGGCCGCGGCGGTGAGGCGCCTGTGGAACGATCGCCCGGAATACGACCGGCTTTCGGCCGCCGCTCTCGCCTTCTCCAAACGCCCGGAGCTCGACCCCGCGCGGCAATTGGTGGTGTTTCTCCAACTGCTCGAAAGAGCGGCCCGGCAGGGCGTTCGCCGCGCTGCGTAGCTTTGCCGAGCTGGGAGGACGGGGTTGCAGTACACCTAAAATGCTGCGATGCAGCAATTCCTAGCTAGTGCTGGGTTACGCCGACAGGAGTCAAAATTCATGCCGCATGTGTCAGGCCTTGCCGACGTTTCCAGCCTGAACCGGGCGAGAACATCCTGCCGATGAGGATTTGTTTCGTCGTCGACAAATTTCCCACTCTGTCCGAGACGTTCGTGCTCGATCAGATTGCCGGATGCCTCGAAAGAGGGATGGCAGTCAGTGTCGTCTGCAACGAGATGGCCTTTGGCAAGGACAGCAATGTCGACGATGCACGTTGGCGGTCATTGCCTGGGCCGGTCGTTTCCTGGTGGGGCGGCCTCAGTCGCTACCGTTCGCTGCTGATGAAATGGTCGGGCCGATTTTGGGACAAGCTCTCGACCGCTATCGACCTGGCCAACGCGCACAAGCTGCGGAACGCCGACGTGATCGTGGCGCATTTTGGCCATAACGGGCTGCGCGTCGCCCGCATCATGAAGCGGCGCCGGATTTCCGCGCCTTTGGTGACCATATTCCACGGTACCGATGTCGGCAGGCCGATGCACGACAACACACTCGGCTACTACAGGCCCGTTTTCGAGAAAGGGGCTCTCCAGCTGCCTGTGAATGCGTTCTTCCGTCAGGCCCTGATCGATGCCGGCGCCGAGCCGGCGCGGGTCGCGGTCCACCACATGGGCATTCGCCCTGGCGAGATCGAATATCGCTGGCGCTCCTGGCAGGGACGTGCGCTGTCTTTCATCTCGGTGTGCCGGCTGACCGAGAAGAAGGGCACCGAATATGCGCTTCGCGCGCTCGCCGGCCTGCCGCATCGCGACTGGATCTATTCGGTGATCGGTGGCGGAGAATTGTTGGAGCAGTTGAAGCGCACCGCCATCGACCTCGGTATTGCCGACAGGGTGAGTTTCCTCGGACCGCGTCCGCACGGCGAGGTCAAGCAGCGCCTGCGTGGCGCCGATGTCTTTCTTCTGCCAAGCGTCGCCGGGCGGGACGGCGATCTGGAAGGAATCCCGGTTGCGCTCATGGAAGCGATGGCCGGCGGCCTGATCTCTGTGAGCACCTATCATTCGGGGATTCCCGAGCTGATCGAGGATCACAAGACCGGCTTCCTCGTACCCGAACGGGACGTCGCCGCGCTTGCCGGCAAGCTCGCCTGGATCGCCGAGAATCCAGGCCTGTGCGAGCCCATAGCGCTTGCCGCCCGAAGCAAGGTCGAGGCGGATTTCAACGCCGATATCTTGAATGAACGCTTTGCGCGGATCGTCGCGCGGCTGGGCGAGACAGGATCCGTCACATGAACGCCAATCCGCCGCCCCCTCAATTCGGTCGCGTTGCCTTGCGCGGCGGGCTGGTCACCGCTGGCGCCCAAGGCTTCAAGATAGCGATCCAGTTCCTCTCGGTCGTGATCCTTGCCCGGCTGCTTGTTCCGGAGGATTTCGGCCTGGTGGCTTCCGTGGGACCGATCGTGGCCTTTGTCGGCCTGCTCCAGGATCTCGGCCTCCAGCAGGCGGTCATCCAGCGCAAGGAGATCGATCAGCGGCAGCTCAACCAGGTCTTCTGGCTGAGCGCGGTTGTCGGCCTTTGCGCCGGAGCGGTCGTGGCTTGCCTGGCACCTGCCATTGCCGCCTTTTACGGCGACCAGCGAATGTGGGGAATAACACTTGCTTCCGCCGTGCCGCTGCTTTTTGGCAGTCTGGCCGCCGTGCCGCTTGCCTTGATGAACCGCCATCTGCAATTCGGCCAGCTTGCGCTCAACGACACAATCACCGCGGCCGTCGGCCTGCTCGCCACCGCAACCGCGGCGTATTGGGGGCTTGGCTATTGGTCGCTGGTTCTGGGCCCGGCTGTTTCAGCCGTCGTGGCGCTGGTTGCCGGCTGGTTGGTGACGCGCTGGACGCCGTCCTGGCCGAATCTCAAGATCGACGGCGACATATTCAGGTTCGGCGCCAACCTCACGGGCTTCAACCTTGTCAACTTTCTCTCTCGCAACCTCGACAACATCCTCATCGGAAAATATTCCGGCGCGGTCGAGCTGGGCTACTATGATCGCGCCTACAAGCTGCTGCTCTTTCCGCTGCAGAACATCAACCAGCCGCTGACGCGCATCATGGTGCCGCTGCTCAGCCGCATCCATGAGGACAAGCAGCGCTTTCGGGACATCTATGTCCGGACGAACTGGCTGCTGGCCGTCATCACCATGCCCGGCATTGCGACGCTGACACTGACTTCGGAGCAGGTGGTCAGGCTTCTCTTCGGCGAGCGTTGGATGGCTGTGGCGCCGATTTTCGCCTGGCTGGGCATCGCCGGCCTGATGCAGTCCGTGTCGAGCACCACGGGATGGATATTCATCTGCCAGGGCAAGACGAAGACGATGTTCCATTGGGGCATCTATTCGTCGCTGACGACCGTCGCCTCCTTCATCGTCGGCCTGCATTGGGGCGCCATCGGCGTCGCGGCTGCCTATGCCATTAGCGGCTATGCGCTGCGCGTCCCGGTGCTTGCGGCCCTGATCCATCGCGTCGGCCCGGTGACCGCCGGCGATTTCCTGGGCATACAGGGGCTCTTCATCGTCTCGTCCCTGCTCGCCTGGCTCTCATACCTGTCGCTGCCGGCGTTGCTGACCAGCCAGTCGGATCTGCTCACGATCCTTGTGGCGATTGCCCTAAATTACGGGTTCGCCCTGGCTCTCATGCTTGCTGTTCCGCAGTCGCGCAGAGCGTTGCTCGCCACTCTTGCCAACGTCGCCGGCAACATTGGGTGAGTGGCGGCTGCCTATCAAGGACGACAACGGCCCGGTTGCCGACATTGCCGACGCATGCTCTTCCAGCACGGCCTCGAGGCTTGCCCGGCGATAGTGGTCAAGGCTGCCGATGAATCTGCCGAGTTTTTCGGCCGCTTCCGACGGCGTCACGGTGTCGATGTCGAGCAGAAGATCGGCGACGCCGATATGCTTGGCGACTTCCTTGGTCTTGAATTCATAGGCGATCGGCAGCACCGGCGTGCCGACGCAAAGCGACATGATCATCATATGCATTCGCGTCGCGACGACGAAGTCGCAATCCTTCACCAGCGCCATCAGCTGGTCGGGCGTATGAAATGTGGCGTCGACATCGACGTGTTGGGCGATTTCCGGGTCGAGTTCGACCACGATCGCCCGAGCGGTCTTGGCGTCGTCATGGGCATATTCCGGCACGCCCTGGCAGGTTGAAACGAAGGTCACCTTCTTGGCATGGTCCCTGACAAGAATTGTGGCGATCTCCCGGATCGAATCGAGATAGCGACGCATGCCATCCTCACCGTCGCTGACGAAACTCCAGTGACGGACGGAAATAGCGACGCGGCCCGTCGGCGCCGGTGCGGTGCCGAGATGTTTCTTGATCCTGTCGGTATCGGCCAGGGCGAAGACGGAATCGGCGACCACATGGCATTTGCCTGGGTCCTTCACCAGATCCAGTATGTGGTTTCTGGATCGCTCGTCGCGCAGCAGGATGAGCGGAGCCCGATCGAAGATCGGACCGAGCTCCTGGCGATTGTAGCTTTTCTTGAACGGGCCGAGCGATTGCGTGAAGAAGATCGGGTCCTTGCCCAGGGTCGCATCGATACGGAATTGATTGAGCCGCTTTTCGAGATCGTAATTCTCGACGAGATAGGTTCCGCCTGTCGTCACCACCAGGTCGGCGCTCGCATAGGCTTCAAGGCCGCGGCGGTCGTCCAGGTTGAAGAAAAAGCTGCTGGCGGCGCCGTTTTGCGCGAAGTGACGCAAGGCGCGCCAGACCGCCCGGTTGTAGAGCGACTTGAGCCGGCCCTTTATCCCGCCGCCGCGCCGATCCTTGAACAGGGATTCCGACAAGAGCTTGTGGAATTCGAGATCCGGGTAATCTTTCTTCGGGTAAAGCCTGGCGGCGACGTCTGGCTGACTGTCGAAAACCAGGAACCGCACATCGCTGCCGACGACCGATCTGAGAATATGGCGGATGGCCAAAAGGATCGCGGCATCGCCCGTGTTCAGACACACTGTGTTTTCGATCACGACTTTCATGGGGAAACCTCGTTTCGCGTCCGTGGCCAGGCCAGCGGCGGTTAAAACGGCATGTTTTGCCGAAATGCTGCCACGCGATCCGCGTCGCGATCCTGGCGTGCTGCAACACGCTGGTAACCAACGTCGAACCCAGATCGACCCCAAGCAGCATTGAAAGTAGCGTATCATTTTTGCAGTGCAACAAAAAATGTGCGGGCGTCTGCTACGCCGCACCAAAATTGTTGCGATGCAGCAAAAGCTGTACTAGCATCCCCGATGGGTGGGCCGAACATCGGTCGAGTTTCATGCTGCATGTCTTGTACCTTGTGCATGACGTATCCGACCCGGCTGTGCGCCGGAGGGTCCAGATGCTCAAGGCAGGCGGCGCCAGGGTCACCCTGGCGGGTTTCCGCCGCACCACCAGTCCGGTCGCCGAGATCGAGGGTATCAAGCCTGTCGACCTTGGCGCGACGCGCGACGGCCGATTCGCGCAGCGTCTCGGGGCGGTCGCCAAGGCGGCCATGTCGATCGGCGCGAAGCTGGGCGACATGCCCAGGCCCGATCTCATCATCGCGCGCAACCTCGAAATGCTGGCGCTTGCCCGCCGCGCCAATGCAGCCCTGGGGGCGAACGTGCCCATCGTCTATGAATGCCTCGATATCCATCGCCTGGTGCTGCGCGACGATTTTGTCGGCCGGACACTGCGCGGCGCCGAGCGTCATCTCGCCCGCGACGTGAAGCTTCTGGTGACCAGCTCGCCGGCCTTCATCGCCAATTATTTCGAGCCCTTCGGACAGATCGGCGCGCCTGTCGAGCTGATCGAGAACAAATATTTCGAGGCGGCATCCGTTGTCGCGGCGCATTCTTTCGAGGACGACAGCCCGGCGACGCCGCCCTGGCGGATCGGCTGGTTCGGCGCGCTGCGCTGCCGCCGCTCGCTGGAACTGCTGGCCGATTTCACCCGCCGGCAGGCGGGGCGTTTCGAGGTCGTGCTCAGAGGCCGTCCTGCACTGTCCGAATTTCCGGATTTTCATGGTTTCGTCGAGGCCGAGCCATGGCTTTCGTTCGAGGGGCCTTACCGCAATCCGGAGGATATGGCGGCCATCTACGGGCAAGTGCATTTTTCCTGGGCGATCGATTTCTTCGAAGCCGGCCAGAATTCTGAATGGCTGCTTCCCAACCGCCTCTACGAGGGCTGCCGCTTCGGCGCCGTGCCGATCTCGATGGCCGGCACCGAAACCGGCCGGTTCCTCAAAGGGCAGGACATTGGCGTGCTTCTGTCCGAGGCGACGCCCGAAGGTCTTGAGGCGATGCTCGGCCGAATGGATCAGGACAGATACCGCGCCCTGAAGTCGCGGGTGTTGGCCCGCAATCCTCGGACCTGGAGCTACGATCGCAGCGACTGTGCGGCCTTCGTCGAAAAGCTGCGCGGCCTCACCGCCATGCCTTCGGCTTTTGCGGCGGCGGCATGATGGCAAAGGACGCGCAAAGACCGATGAAGCAGGCAAATCCATCGATCCTGATCGTCATTCCCTGCCTCAACGAGGCGGCCCATATCGGCGGCCTGCTCGACCAGTTACGGCCCGCGGCGGCACGGCTCGGCGGCCGCATCGTCGTCGCGGACGGCGGCAGCACCGACGGCACGCAGGCCATCGTCGAAAAGATCGTGGCGAAGGATTCCCGGGTCGTCCTGCTCGCCAATCCGAAGCGCCTGCAGAGCGCTGCCATCAATCTGGCGGTGGCGACCCTCGGTGAAGGCGCCGACTATCTCATCCGCATCGACGCGCATGGCGGTTATCCGGACGATTACTGCGACCGGCTGGTCGAGGAAGCTTTGGCCACCGGCGCCGATTCGGTCGTCGTTTCGATGCTGACCGCCGGCACCGGGGCCGTGCAGAAGGCAGTCGCGGCGGCGCAGAATTCCAAGCTTGGCACCGGCGGCTCGAAGCACCGGCACATGTCCGAGGGCGAATGGGTCGACCACGGACACCACGCGCTGATGCGCGTCGCTGCCTTCAGCCATGTCGGCGGCTATGATGAGAGCTTCAGCCACAATGAGGATGCCGAGCTTGACTACCGCCTGCGCCAGGCCGGCTACCGCATCTGGATGAGCGGCAGGACGCAGATGGTCTACTATCCGCGCTCGACGCTGAAGAGCCTCTATTTCCAGTATCTCGGCTATGGCCGCGGCCGCGCCAGGAATGTGCTCAAGCACCGCATGGTGCCGAAGGTCCGGCAGATGATCCCGCTGCTGGTGGCGCCCGTGGTGGTGCTGGCCCTGTTCTCCTTCGTCCACTGGCTGGCGGCGGTGCCGTTCCTTTTGTGGGCGGCGGTGTGCCTCGGCTACGGCCTGGCGACGGCGATGCGCCAGCGCAACGCCAGCATCGCGCTGGCCGGAGTCTCGGCCATGGTCATGCATTTCGGCTGGTCCGTCGGCTTCTGGCAGCAGCTTTTGACGCCGCGCTCGCAGCGCAAGGTGGCGTGATGGCCGGCCGCTCGATCGACATCTGCGTCTGCACCTTCCGCCGGCCGGAACTGGCCGACACGCTGCGCTCCGTCGCCGCCCTGGAGAAGCCTGAAGGTTTGGAGGTCGGCATCGTCATTGCCGACAATGACGACGAACCAAGCGCCCAGAAGCTGGTGGAGGCGCTGGCCGAGGAATTGAAGCTGCCGATCCGCTATCGCCACGCGCCGGCGCGCAACATCTCGATTGCCCGCAATGCATGCCTGGACGCCAGCGTGTCAAACTTCGCCGCCTTCATCGACGATGACGAGACGGCGTCGCCCGGCTGGCTGGTCGAGTTGATGGCGACGGCCGATGCCACCGGCGCCGCGGCGGTGCTTGGGCCGGTGCGGGCGCATTATCGCCAGGATGCGCCGGACTGGATGCAAAAGGGCGATTTCCACTCGACCTTGCCGGTCTGGGTGCGCGGCGAGATCCGCACGGGTTACACCTGCAACGTCCTGCTCAGAACGACCGACGCAAGCCTGCGCGGCCGGCGCTTCAGCCTGGCGCGTGGCCAGACCGGCGGTGAGGACACAGAGTTCTTCGATGCCATGGTCAAGGCTGGCGGCCGCATCGCCTTCGCGCCGCAAGCCTTCGTCGACGAGGTCGTCCCCCGCGCCAGGGCCGCGTTCGACTGGCTGCGCCGCCGCCGCTTCCGCTTCGGCCAGACGCATGGCCACCTTATCGGCCGCGGCGCTGGCGGCATCCGCCGCGCGGGCCAGGTCGGGCTGGCTTCGGCCAAGGCCGCTTACTGCTTCGGCATGGCGATTTTGACCGCGATCAGCCCGGTGAGACGGAACCGCAGCGTGCTGCGCGGCATTATGCACGTTGGTGTCGTCTCCGGTTTGGTCGGCGTCCGTGAAATCCGCCAGTACGGCCTCACTTCGCCAGAACAAGGGAACAAGCGTGCAGCCTGACGTCAGCTTCGTCATCGCCGCCTATAATACGGAGGCCACTCTCGACCGCGCCATCGCCGGCGCGATCGCGCAACTCGGCGTCACCGTCGAGGTTATCGTCGTCGACGACCAGTCGCGCGACGGCACGCTTGATGTGGCGCGCGCTTACCCGGAAGACATCGTGAAGGTGGTTGCGCTGCCGGAGAATCGCGGCCCAGGCGGCGCCAGGAATGCCGGCCTCGACCTCGCGCGCGGCCGCTGGGTGGCCGTGCTGGATTCCGACGACGCCGTTCTCCCTGGCCGTATGGCGGCGATGATCGCGCGGGCGGAAGCGGTCGGCGCCGAAATTGCCGTCGACAATGTCCAGGTGGTGCGCGAGGACGGCACGCCCGACGACACCATGTTCCCGGCTGACTATCTGGAAACGCTTCGCGAAATCTCGCTGGCCGACTACATCGCCGGCAATCTGGTCTTCGAATCGCGCTTCAATCTCGGCTATCTCAAGCCGGTCTTCCAGCGCCGCTTCCTCAACGACAACAGGTTGCGTTACGACGAGAAGCTCCGCATCGGCGAGGACTACATTCTGCTGGCAAGCGCGCTGGCCAGCGGCGGCCGCTGCGCGGTCGAGCCGACCGTCGGTTATGTCTACCATATCCGCACCGGATCGATCTCGCGCGTGCTCGAATTGCACCACGTCGAGGCGATGACGCGCGCCGATGCCGCGTTTGCGGCGGCATTCCCCATGGACAGCGGCGCCCAGGCGGCCTTCGCGAGACGCGGCCGCAGCCTGCGAAAGGCCGCGTCGTTCCTGTCCCTGGTCCAGCACATCAAGGCGCGCGCGCCGCTCAAGGCGATAGGCGCGGCGCTCAGGGATCCGGCCGCGATCGGGCATATGTCAATGCCGATCGCGGTGCGGCTGAGAAGGGTTGCGGCACAGGTTCGCCGTGGGGGCGGGGAGATGAAGCATGCGGGCGATTTGATAGCCGGCGACAGATAGAAATCTTTTTCTCTCAGAAGGAAGACCAGATGCAGAAAGTCAGGAAGGCAGTTATCCCGGTGGCGGGGCTCGGAACGCGGTTTCTGCCGGCAACCAAGTCGATGCCGAAGGAAATGCTTCCCGTCGTCGACAAGCCCGTCGTGCAATATGCCGTCGACGAGGCGTTCGAGGCCGGCATCGAGCACATCGTCTTCGTCACCGGCCGCAACAAGGCGGTTATCGAGGACTATTTCGACCTGCATCCTGAACTGATCGGCACGCTGGAGCAGACCGGCAAGAAGGCGCAGCTCGAATCGCTGGAGAGCCTGCTGCCGGTGGCCGGCGCCACCTCCTTCATCCGCCAGCAGTCGCCGCAGGGCCTCGGCCATGCCGTATGGTGCGCGCGCGACGTGATCGGCAACGAGCCCTTCGCGCTGCTGCTTCCCGACATGGTGTCCTTCGGCGCGCGCGGCTGCCTTGCCGAGACCGTCGATCTTTATCAGCGGACTGGCGGCAATGTGATCGCCGTCGAGCGCTGCGACCCCGCCGAAACCAGCAAATACGGCATTGTCGGCCGCGGCGACGAGGTCGGCTCCGGCTTCCAGGTCACTGAGATGGTCGAAAAGCCGGCGCCCGCCAAGGCGCCGTCGAATTTCTACATCAATGGCCGCTACGTGCTGCAGCCGGAGATCTTTGCCCTGCTCGGCAATCAGCAGCGCGGCGCCGGCAACGAGATCCAGCTCACCGATGCCATGGTGCGCCTCGCCCAGAGCCAGCCCTTCTATGCCCAGCCTTTCGATGGCCGCATGTTCGACTGCGGTTCCAAGGAAGGCTTCATCGAGGCCACCATCGCCTTCGCCCTGGCACGCGACGACATGAAAGGCCCTGTCTTCGAAATGCTGCAGCAATTTGTCCGGTCGCATGAGCGCCGGGAAGTAGCCGCATAATGCCCATCTTTTGGGTGCATATGCGAACTCGCGATGGCGCGACAGCCACTCAAGCGCCCGGGCCTTCAGGCCCGGCGCATCCTGCAACAACGTTGCGCGGTCTTTTCTGGTCACGACGCCGATCTACCAAGGCCGATAGCGCCTGCAACCTGGAATTGGACCGAACATGAACTATGCCAACTTCCCTCTCGACAAGAGGATGCCGTTGCCCAGTGCCGATCAGGAGAAGGGTGAAGACTTCATCGATGTCGAGCGTCTGCTTGGCATGGCCGCCCGTCAGGCCAAGGTGGTGGCGATCTGCGCCGCCATCGGCCTGTTCCTGGGCGTGATCTATCTGCAGACCACGCCCAAGCAGTACATGTCCGTGGCGAGCGTTCTGATCGACGAGGGCATGAACAAGGTCATGGACGACATTTCGGCTGCCAGCGCCACGCAGCAGACCGACGCGACGATCCTCAGCCAGATCGAGATCCTCAACTCGGCGCGGCTGGCGTCGGAGGTGGTCGACAAGTTGAAGCTCGATCAGAACCAGGACTTCATGAGCCCGCCCCAATCGGCTTTGGCCAAGGGCATCGGGTTCCTGCGCGGCATCGTCGCCTATTTCCGCGGCAACGCCGCCGATCAAATCCCCGGCATCCAGAATGTCGATGCCGCCACGCGTGAAGCCATGATCAAGACCGCGACCCACGACTACGCGGTTTATATGCTGCAGACAGGATTGTTGGCCGATCGCGTCAGCCGCTCCAACGTCATCAGCATCGGCTACCAGGCGACAAACCCTGCACTCGCCACAGCCATCACCAAGGCCTATGCGGACGCCTATCTCGCCGACCAGCTCAACGCCAGCTTTGACGCCACCGAGCGCGCGGCCGTATGGCTGCAGGGCCGGTTGACCGAGTTGCGCGAAAGCTCGCAGGCCGCTTCGCTGGCGGTCGAGAAGTTCAGGGCCGAGCACGGCCTTTCCGCCAACAGCGACGGCCAGTTGCTGAGTGACAAGCAACTTGCCGACCTTAACGCCCAGCTCATCGTCGCGCAGGCCGATACGGCTCGCGCCAGCGCCCGCTACCAGCAGTACAAGGCGATCGTCGACAGCGGCTCGGAAAGCGCTTTCAACGATTCGGCCATAGCGGCCGACCAGCCGAGCAGCTCGGTCATCATCGGGCTCAAGACCCGCTATCTGGCCATTGCCAAGCGCCTGCAGGACGTCGAGACCAATTTCGGCAAGGATCACCCGCAGGCGGTCGCGCTGGCCAAGGAAAAGGCCGATGTCGCGGCGCAGATTTTCGGGCAGCTGAAGCAGATCACCGAAAGCTATCGCAACGACTTCGAAGTGGCGCAGACGCGCGAGACCGCGCTTCGCGACAAGATTTCCACAGCCGCCGGCAAGAGCTCGATCGACAACCAGTCGCAGGTGAAGCTGAAGGAACTCGACCAGCAGGCGCAGGCGCTGACCACGCTCTACCAGACCTTCCTCAGCCGCTACGAGGAAGCCTCGCAGCAGCAGTCCTTCCCGGTCGGCAAGGTCCGCATCATTTCCGACGCCACGATGCCGCTCGCGGCCTCGGGCCCTCGCACCATGCGTGTGCTGGCGCTGTCGCTGGTGCTCGGCCTGATGCTCGGCGCCGGCTTCGGCGGTCTCAACGAGTTCAACGAGCGCTTCTTCAGGACGGGCGAGGATATTCGCGATCGCGCCGGCCTGAAATTCCTCGGCTATCTGCCGACGATCGGCGGCGGCAGGGCCAAGGATTCCAAGGCCGAAGACCTGCCGGCCGACGGCAAGGTGGCCAGCCTCTCCTCGGCCGAGAGGCGGGCGCGCATGCGCGTCAGCATCGATGCTCCGGCTTCGATGTTCGCCGAGACGCTGCGCAACGCCAAGATCGCCTTCGACGTCGTGATGGAGGATCGCGGCAGCCGGGTGATCGGCGTCATTTCGGTGCTGCCGGGCGAAGGCAAATCGACAGTGGCCGCGAATCTCGCCGGCCTGCTTGCCGCAAACGGCGCCAAGACCTTGCTCGTCGACGGCGACCTGCGCAATCCAGGCTTGAGCCGCAGCCTCGGCATGGAGGCCGAACAGGGCCTGATGGAAGCGGTGGTCAATGGCCAGACCTGGCAGTCGGTCGGCAAGGTCGATCGTCAGACCAAGCTCGCGATCATTCCAGCCGTGCTGCGTGGCCAGTTCTCGCACACCAGCGAGCTGTTGGGCTCGGCCGGCATGCGGCGCTTCATCGAGAACGCCAAGGAGACGTTCGAGTACATCATCGTCGACTTGCCGCCGCTCGGACCCGTGGTCGACGCCAAGGCCTTCGCACCGCTGGTCGACGGCTTCGTGCTGGTCACCGAATGGGGCCGCACGCCGCGCAACATGGTGCGCTCGATGCTGGAGTCGGAGCCCTATATCGCCAACAAGGTGATTGGGGCGGTTCTCAATAAGGTCGACCTGAAGAAGCTCGCGAGATACGGCTCGCTCGGCGGCTCGGAACGGTTCTTCGACCGCTACTCGAGCTATTATCTGGAGAAATCGGAAGCGCGCGCCAAGCGGGCTGCCTAGCTGGGATTGTTGCGCGCCCGAGACGAGGATCGATGCGCGGCAAGCGAGACGATGGCCTCACGGATCCAGCGCTGGCCGCTGTGTCCGTGACCGCGCTCATGCCACACCATTCCCACCGCAAAGCCTTCGACGGGAAATGGGCAGTCCATCACTTCGAGCTTGTTTGCGGAGCCGCGCACCAGCCGTTCCGGGACGAGCGCGACGAAGTCCGAATTGGACACGATCTCGGGGACGAACAGGAACGATGCCGCGGAGAGCACCACGTTACGCTTGTATCCGAGAGCGGCCAAGGCACTGTCCACGGGCGTTGCGAACCCGCCGCCGTCCGGGGATACCACCACCTGCTCTAACGCGGCAAACTCGGTGACCGTGATCCCTTCCCGCAGCCGCGGATGCGCCTTGCGGCCGATAAGCACGTAGCGCTCATCGAACAAGTGTCGAGCGCGAAGACCTGGCGGGGCCTCCTGCGGCGTCATCAGTGCCAGATCCACATCGCCGCGCGCCATCTGCGCTTCCAATTGCGGCAGGTCCAGATTGCGTATCGCAACGCGAACGCCCGGTGCCCGCGTCCTGAGCTCCACGACTAGCGGCTTGATTACCGCGGCTTGCAGATAGTCTGTGCAAGCAATCGCGAAGGTCAGCTTGGCCTTAGCCGGATTGAAGTTCCGATGCGACGTGAGCGTGGCTCGAACCTGGTCGAGGGCTTGGCGCAACGGATCGAGCAACTCCATTGCCTTGACCGTCGGCGTCATCCCTCGCTGGGCAGGGATTAGAAGTTGGTCGTCGAACTCCTGCCTGAGACGATTCAGTTGGGCGCTTACGGCCGGCTGGCTGAGATGCAGTCGGGCAGCCGCCTTCGTGACGTTGCGCTCGATCAGCAGCGTTTCGAGGGTAACCAACAGGTTGAGATCCAGGCGCTTGGTATCCATGAAATGGATAGTACCTGAACATTTTTAGAATTTCAAAAATACCGCGAAAGACCCGAAATACTTCTCGATGAAGCGGGAACCGCTCTCGGCACGCCCGCTGTGCTCGTCAGCCGGACACCGACCGGTTTCAATCTGAGAGACAGGAGAACCAACATGAGCCAGAAAGATACTGCCAAACCTCTGATCACCGTTGTTGGCGCCTCGAGCAAGCAGGGCCGTAGCGTCGCCAACGCGTTGCTCGACAGTGGGCGTTACCGAGTACGCGCGCTGACACGGCGCCTTGACAGCCAACCCGCGCAGGCCTTGGCGCGGAAGGGCGCCGACGTCGTGGTCGCGCCCCTTGAACTCGGCAGGCGGGCCGAACTGACCGAAGCACTGAAAGGTTCGGCCGGGGCGTTCTTGATGACGCCGCCGATCGTCAAGGTGCCGCCTGCGGAACCCGAACTCAACCTCGGCAAGGAGTTGGCCGATGCAGCAGTGGCCGCGGGCGTCGAACACGTCGTGTTCAGTGGGCTCGAAAATGTCGAGGCGATCACCGGAGATACCAAGTGGGCGCCACATTTCACGGACAAGGCAAAGATAGAGGATTACATTCGCGGCCTGCCCGTACGCAGCTCGTTCGTGTACCTGGCGTTTTACTACACCAACTTCCTGGAATACTACGTTCCGCAAGGCGGCGAGGACGGTATAGATTTTGCCATATACCTGCCGCCCGATACCCCCATGCCCTTCTGCGACCCGCTCACTGGGGCGGGTCCAGCAGTGCGCGAGATCTTCGATCACCCCACGCGATACGGCGGCGAGGTTCTGCCGGTAATAGGCGAGTTTATCTCGGCGCAGCAAATGGTGGAAACGTTCGCACGCGTCACCGGCAGGCGCGCACGCTACGTCTCGGCGTACTCGCGCGAAGACTTGTTGCGCCATTTTCCGGGTTTCGCCGGCAACGAGTATCTCGTGCGCGAATTGGTGGGCATGGTCGAATACGCTGTCGAATACGGCTACTATGCCCCCGGGCGCGATCTGACGTGGAGTCGGAAAATCGATCCGAATGCCCTGACCTGGGAACAGTTCCTCAAGCGCAGCAAATGGCAGGGCGACCTGCTGTCCTACGGTGTCGCCGAGACTGAGCTCGCGCCGACCTGAGGAGCAAAGCTGCGCTCTCTTCAATCCCGTGAGGACAGCAGCCGGCCGTATTTGCCGACGATCCTGAGCGCGGTAAGCCGCCCCGTCTCGAAGGCGCCGGTGTCGATGTCGAGCCGGCGCCCCTCGAGCGTCGGGACGTCGACGATCGTGTGCCCGTGCACCACCCAGCGGTCGAGCCGGTGTGCCGCCTCGAAGAACTCCTCGCGGATGTTGAGGAGGTCGTCCTCGTCCTGCGCCTCCAGCGCTATGCCGGGCCGGATGCCGGCATGCACGAAGACGAATTGGTCGGAGCAGACCATCGCCGGCAGCACGCGCAGGAAGTCGACATGGCTGGCGGGAATGGCCTCGCGTATGCGCGCGTCCGCCTCGGCGCTCGACCCGTAGAGGCTTATCAGCCGGTCGGGGTCGACGCCGTAGGAGAACAGGGTCTCGCGGCCGCCATAGCCGAGCCAGGTTTCACGTGACAGATGACCGTCCAGATAGAGGAGCAGCGCGACTTCATGGTTTCCCACCAGGCAGACGCGCTGGAAGCCCCTCGGCGGCGGCGCCATCAGATGATCGACCACGCGCCGCGAATGCGGCCCACGATCGATATAGTCGCCCAGCATGATGATGATCTTGCGGCCGCGGAACCGCTGTGCGTCGAGCTCGATTTTCTGTTCCAGCGCGCGCAGTTCTTCATGACAGCCATGCACGTCGCCGATCGCATAGACGATCGTGTCGCGCATATCCATGACAAGGCGCTCACGCGGCGCGGGTCGAGGACGTCTCGATCGTTGGAACAGGCTCACGGATTGAGGCTCGGATACTTGCACTGATTTGCGCCTCGATATCATGCCGAATGCAAACAATTCCACACCGGCGCGATCGGCAGTCGTGTCAGGCGGCCTTCGATCGATAACGGAACAGGGTGTGGTCGAGCTGCAGCCGGATAGGGGGCTCGGCCGCGATCAGGAACACCTGCACGCCGACCCAGCCGGAGCGAACAAAGGCCATTTTCGGAATGGGGCGGGATGCCGCCGGTCGCGCGTGCCGAAATGCTGTCGGGGAAAGCCCAGACCCAGAAGCCATAGTGATGGAACATCACCATGACGGCAGCCAGGAATCGCAGAATGTCGACGCCGCCAAATGTCGTTTTGAGCTGAGCCATGCCGTGCTTTCGGTATGGCCCCCCGAACGAACTTTAAAGTCCGCTGCTGCGCTGCACAACAAGCGATTGCATCGCAAGACATATTGGTTAATTCGTCGTTAACGCGGCCCGTCTGCTGGGCAGCTACACTCCGATGCCGCGTCCCTTCAAGGCCGCCTTGATCTCGTCGAGGATCACGGGATCGTCGATGGTTGCCGGCATCGTCCATTCCTCCTTGTCGGCGATCTTCTGCATCGTGCCGCGTAGGATCTTGCCGGAGCGTGTCTTGGGCAGCCGCTTGATCGTCACCACGGTCTTGAAGGCGGCAACCGGTCCGATCCGCTCGCGCACCAGCCCCACGACCTCGCTTTCGATCGCGCCGGTGTCGCGCGCCACGCCCGCATTGAGCACGACGAAGCCCAGCGGCACCTGGCCCTTCATGGCATCGGCAATGCCGATGACGGCGCATTCGGCGACATCGGGATGCGCCGCCAGCACCTCTTCCATGGCGCCGGTCGAGAGCCGGTGGCCGGCGACATTGATGATGTCGTCGGTGCGGGCCATCACATAGAGATAGCCGTCCTCGTCCATCATGCCGGCATCGGCCGTCTTGTAATAGCCGGGGAATTCCTCGAGGTAGGCCTGGCGGAAGCGGCCATCGGCATTCCACAGCGTCGGCAGGCAGCCGGCGGGCAGCGGCAGCTTGACCACGACATTGCCGAGCGTGCCGCGCGGCACCTCGTGCCCGGCATCGTCGAGGATGCGGATATCGTAGCCTGGCATCGGCACGCCGGGCGATCCGTATTTCACCGGCAGCAGCCCGAGACCGGCCGGATTGATCGTCATCGGCGAGCCGGTCTCGGTCTGCCACCAATGGTCGATCACCGGCCGGTCGAGCTTCTGCTCGGCCCACTTGATCGTCTCGGGGTCGGCGCGCTCGCCGGCGAGGAACAGCGTGCGAAAGCGCGACAGGTCGTATTTCGGCACGAACTCGCCCTTGGGGTCCTGCCCCTTGATGGCGCGGAACGCCGTCGGCGCCGTGAACAGGGCCACCACGCCATGCTCGGAGATCACCCGCCAGTAGGTGCCGGCGTCCGGCGTGCCGATCGGCTTGCCCTCGAACAGGACGCTGGTGCAGCCATGCAGAAGCGGCCCGTAGACGATGTAGGAATGGCCGACCACCCAGCCGACATCGGAAGCCGCCCAGAACACTTCGCCCGGCTTGACGCCGAACTCGTTGTCCATCGTCCATTTCAGCGCGACCATATGGCCGCCATTGTCGCGCACGATGCCCTTCGGCTGACCGGTCGTGCCGGAGGTGTAGATGATGTAGAGCGGGTCGGTGGCTAAAACCGGCACGCAGTCCACATTGGCGCCGGCAGCGCGCTCGCGGGCGACCGCGTCGGCATAGTCGATGTCGTAATTATCCTTCATGTCGCAGCGCAGCTGCTCGCGCTGCAGGATGAGGCAGGCGTCGGGCTTGTGCTTCGACATCTCGATCGCCTTGTCGAGCAGCGGCTTGTAGGCGACGATGCGACCGGGCTCCAGGCCGCAGGAAGCGCTGATGATCAGCTTCGGCTTGGCGTCGTCGATGCGGGTGGCGAGCTCATGCGAGGCGAAGCCGCCGAACACCACCGAATGCACGGCGCCCAGTCTTGCGCAGGCGAGCATGGCGATGGCCGCTTCCGCCACCATCGGCATGTAGATGATGACGCGGTCGCCCTTGCCGACGCCGCGATGCCTGATCACCGAGGCCAGCGCGACCACCTCGCGCTTCAGTTCGGCATAGGTGAATTTCCGGGTCGTGCCGGTGATCGCGCTGTCATGGATCAGCGCCAGTTGGTCGGCGCGGCCGCCGGCGACATGGCGATCGATCGCATTGTGGCAGGTGTTGCAGGAAGCGCCGACGAACCAGCGGCCATAGACGCCTTCCGTCGGGTCGAAGACCCTTTCGGCGGGCGTATACCAGTCGATCGCCTTTGCCGCTTCGGCCCAGAACCCTACGGGGTCGCGTTTCCAGCCCTCATAGACTTCACGGTAGCGTGAGGCCATCGACATTCCCTCCCAGGACATTTTGTCGTCTGCGAATAGCCTAAGTCGCTTTTATAGGCCATGTCTTCCTGACTTTCGTCGATATCGCCGGCAAGCGTCCGTGTCCGGCGCCGCCATTGGTGTCGCCGCTCTTGCTGTCCGCGATATAAGCCGGCTTAAAGCGGCAGCGCCGCCAGCATCAGCCCGACACCGCCCGCGATCAGGATAGCCGCCGCCAGCGCTTTCCGATGGCGCTCGAACGCCGTCGGAGCCCGTTCCCAATTGTAACGCATACAATATCACTCCCCAAAGCCCGGCGGACTCATAGCTTACGCAAGGGCAGGAAGGCAATAACCTCGCTAATATTCGCCTCACGCCGGGGGCGCCCAGCACGGTCGGTCGTCCACTCCGCCGGTCCATGGCGATGGACAGCCTCGCGGTGCCGCGCTATTTGCTCCCGGGCGAAGGGGAGCGGGTGCATGGCTGAGATTGGTTCTGAAACGGTGCTTCGGATGGCGGACGACGCGTCGGTGCAGCATGTCGGCGATGGCGCCGTCGTGCTGTTGGCGCGCAGCGGCCAGCTCTACACCTGCAATGACACGACCGAGGCCTTTCTCGGCAAGGTCGATGGCGCGCACAGCCTCGACCAGATCATCGACCTGTTGTCGGACGAATTCGAAGTCGACAAGGCGACGCTCGATCGGGATATGGCCGAATTGGCCGCCGAGCTGGTGGCTGAAGGCATCCTCGCCGACCCGGGCTTGTGATGACCGACGGACCGGTCCTGCGCGTCCTGTTCCGAGCCCATTTGTGGCTCAGCGCCCGGCTGCTGCCGGTGCTGGTCGGCCGGCGCGATTTCGAAAGCGTGTTGAAGCTGGCGCCGCTGCAGTCACCCGCGCTCTATCGCGACCTGCCCTGGACCTACATCGTGCAGCGCGTCAACCGAACGGTGCGGCGGCCCTGGTTCATGCGCGACCGCAGATGCCTCCGCGAGGGTCTGCTCGGCTTCCGCTTTCTGCGCATGGCCGGTCTCGATCCGGAGCTGCGTTTCGGTGTCGACGCCAAATCGATGCACGAACCCCGACTGTCGGCGCATTGCTGGGTCTGCCTCGACGGCAAGCCGGTGGTCAGCGACAGCCAGCCCGGCATGGTGGAGATCTACCGCCACCCGCCCAGCGTGAAGGCGTCCGCTGCTTGAGCGACCAGACTTTCTGCTACGACCTCAAAGGGCAGGTCATAAGCGTCACCGCCGCCCGCGCCGACCTCTGGCCGAGCTTCGACCTGATGCTCGGCGCCCTGCGCGTGAGCGATCCTATCCAGCCCGGCTTTCGCGTCGACATCGTCGAAACGCCGCAATTGTCCGAGAATCCCGAGGGAAAATTGGCGTTCGATGGCGAAGTGCCCTTCGATGGCCATTGCCGGATGATCGACGCCGGAGACGTCTTCCACCTCGTCTTTCCAGGCCAGCAGACGCTGTCGATCCGCGACGCGGAGGGCTGCGCCGAAATCCGCGTTCATCCTGACAGCAAGATCAAATGGACGCTGCTGATGATGGCGCTGGATGCCGCGCTCGATGCCGGAGGGCAGCACATGCTGCACACGGCCGGCCTGACGCTGCCGGGCAGCGAAGCGCTCGTGCTGATCCATGCGCCGAGCGGCACCGGCAAGTCGACGACGTCGCTGGCGCTCGCCTCGCAGGGCTTCGGCCTCTGTTCCGACGACGTCATGATTCTCAGGGCGACACAGGACGGCGTCACGGCCTGGGGCATGCCGCGCAAAGTGAAGATCCATCGCCACACCGCAGCGATGCTGCCTTTCGTGTTGCCCTGCCTTGGCGAGACATGGGATGCGGAGGGCGAGCAGGCCGTGTCGCTCGATCGCCTTGGCGAGATCATCCGCGTCGAGGATGTTCGCGCCAGGCCAGTCGCGGCGCTTCTGCATCTCGCCCGCTCGGCGGACGGCGAGACAAGGCTCGTGCCCATGCCGAGGACCGATGCCATGGTGGCTTTAGCCTCCGACAATGTGAGGACCGGCATGACCGGCCTTTTGCCGCTGCAGAAAAGGCGAATGGCGACGATCGCGGCATTGGTCAAGACGGTGCCGACCTTCACGCTGGAAGTGGGCGCGAGGCCAGTCGAAGCGGCGCAGCTGGTCCGCGCAGCGCTGCGTCAGGCCGGATAGGGCCGCGCCCGCGCCAGCCTCTGCACCCAGCGGAAGGCGTCTCGGCTGAGGCGCGAGCGCAGCTTCTCGCGCGAGTTGACACGCAGCAGCATGTTGCCGGTGATCAGCCACTTCGCCAGCCTTATCGAAAGGTCCGGCTTGATGCGATCGGCGAGCTCGATCGCGCGCGGCGCGTCGAACAGGCGTCCGGTGACGTTGAGGACCGTCGCCAGCTCGAGCTCGATGCCGGTCATACGGGCGGCCTCGAGCAGCCGCGCTTCCTCTTCCGGCGATCTCAGCGCCCGCACGCCTTGCAGCACGTCGACGCAGAGCTGCAGCCGGTGGAATTTGTGGCCGCCGGCAGCATGGACGATGCCGATGGTCAGCAGCGCGGCCGGCGTGTCGGTTTCGCCGCCGTCGATCGCCTGCAGCTCGCGGAAGCCGAGCGACAGGCGCCGGCGCATGCCGGTGTCATGCACCAGGTTGCCGTGCAATTCGATAAGCAGGCTGGAATTCTCTTTCTCCAGCCATTTGAATTCCTGCAGCGTGTGTGACTCGGTCTCGCCGCTGCCGAGCACGAAGCCACATTCGGCGATCGTCCTATTGGCCGCATCGATGCTGGTGGGGTCGACGAGGATGTCGATGTCGGTGAACGGCCGGTCGGCAAGCTGGCGGTAGAGCCTGCGCGCGAACACCGGTCCCTTGACGATCCGGGCCGGAATGCCTTTCGCCGCCAGCGCCTTCATGATGCGGTCGCCGTGATATTGCAGCAGCATCGACTGCCCGGTTGCCGTCGTCATCTGGTCGCGCAGCTCGGTCAGCTTCTGCAGCAGCCTCGCGTCTTTCGGCAGATTGGCGTCGCCTCGTTCCCTGAACTTGCGCAGCATGATCGGCAGCACCCCGTGGAACTCGGCATTGGCCAGCAGCGCCAACAGGTCGCCTGCGGAAACATCCTTATCCCAATCGGCTGGCGCCTCGGGGTCCGCAAGGTTGATCAGCAGTTTTTCCTGGGCAGGCGAAAGCTCGGGCAGCATCGTTCAGGCGGCAGCAAGGTTTCGCGCATGCTTGCCAGAAAAGCACCGGGGAAGCCAGCGACGCCTACATCCCCCAGCGAAGCGCAGCCGTGTGCACCGGAGCATCCCATAGGGCCGTCATGTCGTCGTCGAGTATGGTCAGCGTGATCGAGCATCCGGCCATGTCGAGCGAGGTCACGTACGAACCGACGAGCGAGCGGATCACCGTCACGCCCTGTCTCTCGAATATCCTGCGGGCGCTGTTGTACATCAGATAGAGCTCCATCGACGGCGTGCCGCCGAAGCCGTTGACGAACAGCAGCGCCGGCCCCTTGCCGCGGTCGCCGAGATCGCCGGCGATCGCCGCGCAGACCTCCTCGGCGATGGCATCGGCGCTCTTCAGCGCATCGCGCCGCCGGCCGGGCTCGCCATGGATCCCGACGCCGAACTCCATCTCGCCGTCGCCGATCTCGAAGGTCGGCTTGCCGGCGGCGGGCACCGTGCCGCTGGTCAGCGCCACGCCCATCGAGCGCGTCGCGGCGTTGACGCGATCGCCCAGCGCCTTGAGCGCGGGCAGGGCCATGCCCTTCTCGGCCGCGGCGCCGACGATCTTTTCCACCACCAGGGTGCCGGCCACGCCGCGCCGCCCGGTCGTGTAGGACGAGTTCTCGACCGCGACGTCGTCATTGGTCACCACCTTGAGCACGCCGTCCGCCATCTCGGCCGCCATGTCGAAATTCATCACATCGCCTTCGTAATTCTTGACGATGAACAGGCAGCCGGCGCCGGTGTCGACGGCTGCAACGGCCGCGAGCATCTGGTCGGGCGTCGGCGAGGTGAAGATCTGGCCGGGGCAGGCGGCGTCCAGCATGCCGTGGCCGACCAGCCCGCCATGCAGCGGCTCATGGCCGGAGCCGCCGCCCGAGATCAGCGCCACCTTGCCGGGCTTCAGCTCCTTGCGGCGGATGAATTTGTGGTCGTCGCCAAGCACGAGGATATCGGCATGAGCCGCCGCAAAGCCGTCGAGGCTTTCGGTCAGCACCGTCTCCACCGAATTGATGAATTTCTTCATGGCAGTCCTCCCATGCTCCCCGCTCTAGCCGCTGCCCTTGCCGGCGATGCTGGTTATTTTCTGGATGAAGTCGTTGATCGCCCGGTCGAGCGCCGCGTTCTGCTTGTCGTCGCCGAAATCCGGCACGATCAGCGAGACATGGCGTGTCCTGCGCGGCCCGGACGCCGCGGTCGCCTTGCCGGGATGCGCCTGGTGATAGGCGGCCATGAACTGGTCGCGCTCGGCCTGGCTGAAATGGCAGACGGTAAAGATGGAGGGCAGATGCTTTGACGGGATCGGGATCGAATAGGCCGGGCTCGATATCTGCGTGACGAAGCTGCGGTGCTTGCCGAGCGCGTCGGCCAGCCGCTGGCGCATGCCGGACGGGCGCTGGTCGATGACATGCGACAGGATCGTCTTATAGGCGCGGATCGCCTCTTCCGATCCCGGCTCCGGTGTCTTGGCGAGCTCGGCCATGCGCCTATACCGCCGCGTCCGCGATGGCAGCCTTCGCCATCGCCAGTTGAGCAGGCGCGACCGAGAGGTCGCGCAAGCCGGCTTCAAGCAGCGCCGGGATGGTTGCAGGGTCGCCGCCGGCATCGCCGCAGAGGCTGACCGGAATTCCCTTCTCTCGTCCGAAGGCGGCAACCGCCGCGATCAGCCGCAGCACCGCCGGCTGGCGAACGGAATTGAGATGCGCCACGGCCGCGTTGTCGCGCGCGGCCGCCATCACATATTGCGTCAGGTCGTTTGAGCCGATCGAGAAGAAGGCGACATCGGCGAAACCCTCCGGCGCCAGCACCACGGAAGGCACCTCGACCATGATGCCAAGCGGCGGCAGCTTGTGCGCCACGCCCTGCGCGACAAGCGCGGCCCGTTCTTCCGCAAACAGCGCTGCGGCTTGGGCATATTCGTCAGGCGTGGCGATCATCGGGAACATCACCCTCAGATTGCCGTGGATGGCGGCGCGCAGCAATGCCCGGATCTGCACGCGGAAGATATCGAGCCGCGCTAGTGACAGCCTGATGCCGCGCAGGCCGAGAAACGGATTGGTCTCTTCGACGGTGAACCCCGGCACCGGCTTGTCGCCGCCGGCATCGACGGTGCGGATGGTCACCGGCTTGCCGCCAGCCCATTCCAGCACCTTGCGGTAGGCGTGGTATTGCGTCTCCTCGTCCGGCAGCGTCTTGCCGAACAGGAATTCCGTCCGCATCAGGCCGACGCCGTCGCAAGTTTCGATTTGGATGCCTTCGACATCGGAAGGATAGGCGATGTTGACTTGCACGCGCACCGCTGTGCCGGCCTTGGTCACGGCGGGCGCCGTCAGGAATGTCTTCGCCGCGCCCAGTCGGTCGGCGAAGGAGGAGGCCGATTGCCGGAAGGCTTCGGTCTCGGCCGGCGACGGTGAGAAAATGATCGCGCCATGTTCGGCATCGAGGAGCGCGTCGCCCGTGATCGGTGCGGCAGGAGCGTCGAGACCGACAACCATCGGCACGCCGCGCGAGCGCGCCAGCATGGCGACATGGCTGGCGGTGCTGCCAGACTTGAGGGCGATGCCGCCGCCTTCGCTCCAATCGGTCTCGAGGAAACGTGTCGGCGCGATATCCTCGCCATAGAGGATCGCGCCCGGTGGCGCCGTGATCTCGCCTTCCTCACTCAGCGCCCGCAGCACCTGGTCGCGGATGTCGCGCAGATCGGCGGCGCGGGCGCGGAAATAGTCCTGGTCCGACGCTTCGTAGCCGGCGATCTCGCCGTCCAGCGCCGCACACCATGCGGCGTCCGCCGGCTGCCCGGAGCCGATCGCCGCCAGGGCCGGACCGCTCAAGGCATCGTCCTCCAGCATGGCGATGTGGAATTCGAGGATGCCGGCGGCTTCGCCGTCGGCGGTTTCGACCAGCGCCGCCAGCCGGCCGACGGCCTTGCCGATTGCGCTCACCAGTGCGGCTTGTTCTTCCTCGGCGCTCGCCTTGGCCTTGTAGCTGGCCGTAGACTGGTCGAGGTCGAACAGCGGGCCTTCGGCATAACCGGGAGAGGCGGGGATACCCTCAACCCGCATGGCCCGCGTTCCTTGCCGGCCTGGTGACATTCAGATCGGTCTCAAGCGGACCGGGCATGATCCGCATCCTCGTCGAAGTCACGCTGCACCAGATCGACCAGCGCTTTCACCGCCTGGGTCGCGCCGTCACCCTTGGCGCGGATGTGCAGCATGGTCCCTTTCGGCGCCTTGGCCGCCATCACCTTGACGATGCTCTTGGCGTCGAACCAGGGGCCATTGGCGGCCACCGCGACCTCCACCTCGGCCGCGAACGTCTTGGCAAGCTTGGTGAACTTCACCGAAGGGCGCGCATGCAGACCCACCGCGTGGGTGATCAGGACCGTTGCTTCGGCGGATGCGGACATTCAGTCGGTTCCTGTTCGTTCACGACGGCGACAATTCATGCGCCGTCGCCACCACTTCCTTGAGCGAGGCGCCGCCGGAGGATTCGGTCGCGGCCATCACCGCGCCCTCGACGATCGGCGCGTTGCAGACGATGATCTTGTGCGAGCGCGGCTCGCCGATCATCTCGACCGCCATCTCCGAATTGGTCTCGGCGCCGCCGAGATCGACCAGGATGGCGACGCCCGCTTCAGACCAGGCCTTGTCGATCGCGCCCATGATCGCCTCGACGCTGGTGCCGAGCCCGCCATGGCCGTTTCCGCCGCACCATGCAAGCGGCACTTCGTCGCCCACCATCTGGCGCACCATGTCGGCCGTGCCCTCGGCAACCAAGGGCGAATGCGACACGATGACGATACCGACATTGCTCATCAATTGCCCTCTATCGCTTCCGCCACCGCGCGCACCAGAAGCGCGGTCGAGCGCGCTCCGGCGTCCATATGCCCGATCGAGCGCTCTCCCAGGAAGGAAGCGCGCCCGCGCAGGGCCTTCATCGGCACCGTGGCCTCGGCCGCCTTGTCCGCCGCCTTGGCTATTTCGCCGGCGGTCTTGCCTTGCGCCAGCGCCTCATACACCGGCTGCAGCACGTCGAGCATGGTTTTTTGGCCAACCTGCGATTTACCCCGCGCGGCCACCGCCTCGATCGCCTTGGCCAATGCCGCCGTCAGTCCATCTCGATCGGGTGCCGCCGGCAGGTCCTTGCCGAGCGCCATGAACAACGTGCCGAACAGCGGCCCGGAGGCGCCGCCCACGGTCATCACCAGCTTGGTGCCGACCGCTTTCAGCGCCTCGGGCAGCGGCTTCGCCGCGAAGGCGTCCGCTTCGGCCCGAACGGCCTCGAAGCCGCGCTTCATGTTCAGCCCGTGGTCGCCGTCGCCGATCGCCTGGTCGAGCGCGGTCAGTTCCTCGGCATGCGCCGCGATCGTATCGGCCGCCGCCGCGATCAGTCTGGAGAAATCGGCCGCGGCCATTGTCCGTCCTTCACGCCGGGGCGAACAGCGCCGCCACGGCAGCGAAAACTTCGGCGACCGCGAAGGCGCCGGGATCCGCGACGTCGAGCTGCCTGCCGATATAGGCGGAACGGCCGGCCTTTGCCTTCTGCATCGCGACGGTCGCCTCGGCGCCTTGCCGCGCCGCCCTGGCGGCCGCTTCCAGCCCGCTCGCGTCGAGGGCTTTCAGCGCCGGCTCCAGCGCATCGACCATGGTGCGGTCGCCGATCCTTGCGCCGCCATAGAAGGTCATCCGGTCGAGCCCGGCGAGCAGGGCCTTGCCGAGCGACGCGCCGCTGCCGAGCGACTGCGACGCGGCGGTGAAGAAGATCGACAAAAGCACGCCGCTGGAACCGCCCATCGAGGTGCCGAGCGTATCGCCGATCGCGGCGGCGGTTGCGGCCTTGTCGGCAAGCGGCAGCGTGTCGATGCGCTCGAGGATGCTGCGCGCCCCGGTCGCCACTGTCGAGCCGGTATCGCCGTCGCCGGCCTTGGCGTCGAGGGCGTTGAGCGGCTCTTCGAGCGCGATCAGCCTCTGGCAGACGGCTCTGATCAACCGCTCCGCGGCCGCATCGCGGCTGGCGGGCTTTGTGGCTGTGCCGATGGCGGGCTTTGACATCGCCACCACGACGGGCTGGCGAACCGGCTTTGCCGGCAGCCAGGCATGCGGCCCGACGGGTGCCAGCAGCGCTTTCTCGCGTTCCGCATCCAGCTTGATCAGCGACAGCGAGAAGCCGTTCATGTTGAGCGCTGTCATCAGGTGCCCGGGTCCGATCGTCAGCGTCACGGCCTTGGCGAGCGGCGATGACAAGACGGCATTCGCGATCAGCGCCATTTCGAGCGGTGGCACCGAGCCGAGATTGTTGATCAGCAGGGCGTAGCGGCTGTGCGGATCGAGCCGCGCCGCGAGGCGCTCCGCCATGATGGCGACCAGCTTGCTGGCGGCCTCCAGGGCGATGCGCTCGACGCCGGGCTCGCCATGAATGCCGAGTCCGAGCTCGCCATCGTCAGCGCCGAAGCGCTCCTCATGCGCTTGCCCCGGGATCGAGCAGGAGGAGAGCGAGATGCCGAGCGAAACGATATCCTTCGCCGCCGCGCGGGCCGCCGCGGCAACCGAGGCCAAGTCATGGCCGGATTCCGACAGGTGCCCTGCGATCTTGTGCACGAACAGCGTGCCGGCGACGCCGCGCGGCTGCGCGATGTCCGGCAGGGCAATGTCGTCGGCTACGATCACCATCTCGACCGCGAGCCCTTCGGCGCGCGCCTTCTCCGCCGCCAGTCCGAAATTGAGCCGGTCGCCGGTGTAGTTCTTGACGACCAGCAGGCAGCCGGCGGGGCCGGTCGTGGCGCGTATCGCCGCCAGCACCGCCTCGACGCTCGGCGAAGCAAAAATCTCGCCGGAGACGGCCGCGGTGAGCATGCCGGCGCCGACGAAGCCCGCATGCGAGGGTTCATGCCCGGCGCCGCCGCCCGAAACCACGGCCACCTTGGTCTTGTCCCAGTCGGCGCGCAGCACGACCTTGATTTCGGGATAGCCGTCGAGGCGCGCCAGCGTTCCCGAGCCTAACGTGGCCAAGAAGCCGTCGAGCGCTTCGGTGACGATCGTGTCCTTGCGGTTGAAAAAGTGCTTCATGGATTTCGTCCAGTCCGTATCTGCGGTCGTGCGAATATAAGCGTGAGGCGGCTACATCAGTCCCAGCTACATCAATCTCTGCCCGTCCGAGCCGAAATAGAGCGGCGCGATGTAGCGGATCGTCACCTTGTCCCCCTTTGCGAGCGGCGTGTCGGGATCGGTCAGCGTCACCAGCTTCTTCGCTCCCACCGTCACGTGCAGGTGGTTCTGGTCGCCGAGATGCTCGACCCAGTCGACGACGCCGTCGGCATGGCCGTTCGCCGTCTTCTCGATCGCCAGATGCTCGGTGCGGGCGCCGATCGTCGCCGTGCCTGTCGGCGCACCGCCATCGGGCAGCAATCCGGCCGGCAGGAGGTTGATCGCCGGCTGACCGAGGCGGGCCGCGACATGAAGGTTTGCCGGCTCGGAATAGATCGCGCGCGGCGTGCCGATCTGCACCAGCACGCCGTCGGCGAGGATGCCGATGCGGTCGGCCATGGTCATCGCCTCGATCTGGTCGTGCGTGACATAGAGCATGGTGGCGCCGAGCTCGGACTGGATGCGCTTCAGCTCGAGCCGAAGATCGGCGCGCAGCTTGGCGTCGAGCGAGGAGAGCGGCTCGTCCATCAGGTAGATCGCCGGCTTGCGCACCAGCGCGCGACCGATGGCGACGCGCTGCATCTCGCCGCCCGACAGTTTTGTCGAACGGTTGTCGAGCTTGTGATCGATGCGCACCATGCGCGCGACCTCCTCGACACGGCGGCGCACGGCCTCCTCCGGAAACCGCCGCGCCGGCGAGCGCAGCGGGAAGGCGAGATTGTCGAACACCGAAAGATGCGGATAGAGCGAATATTGCTGGAAGACGAAAGCGGTGTCGCGTTCGGCCGGCGACAGCGCCGTCGCGTCATGACCGCCGATATGGATCGTGCCGCTGTCCGGCCGCTCCAGCCCGGCGATCAGCCTGAGCGTCGTCGTCTTGCCGGCGCCGGTCGGCCCGAGCAGCACGACGAATTCGCCGTCCTTGATCGCGAGGTCGAGATCGTCGATGGCGACGGTGTCGCCAAAACTCTTGGTCACGCCCTGGATACGGACATCAGCCATGGCGCGCCTCCGCTGCCTGATCATGCATGGCGGTCCTGACCGCGCGTCCGGAACCCTTTTCGAACAGCGACAGCCGCGCGCTGCTCAGCGTCAGCCCGACCTGCTCGCCGGGGCTGAGATGGATGCCTGCCGGCACCCGCGCCTTGATGATGCCGTCGGCCGTCTCGACGGCGACGATCTGCGTGGTGCCGAGATATTCGGTGCCGTAGATCGCGCCGCGCAGCTTCGACTCGTCGTCGAAGCGGATATGCTCGGGCCGGATGCCCAGCGCCATGTCGGCGGGCGCGATGTCCTCGCGCACTTCCGGCACCGCAACCTTGGCGCCCTGAACGACGATCTCCTTCGCGCCCTTGGCGAGGCCGCCACCGAATTTCAGGAAATTCATCGGCGGCGAGCCGATGAAATCGGCGACAAACATGGTCGCCGGGCGGTCGTAGATCTCGCGCGGTGTGCCGAACTGCTCGATGACGCCGTGGTTCATCACCGCTATCTTGTCGGCCATCGACATCGCTTCCATCTGGTCATGCGTGACATAGACGGTCGTTGCGTGGATGCGGTTGTGCAGCTCGCGCAGTTCGTGGACCATGAGGTCGCGGAATTCGGTATCGAGCGTGCCGAGCGGCTCGTCCATCAGGAAGCATTTGGGCCGCCGCACGATGGCGCGGCCGAGCGCGACGCGCTGGCGGTCGCCACCGGCAAGGCCGGAGACGGATTTGTCGAGCAGATGGTCGATGCGCAAAAGCTTCGCCGTCTCCTCAACGCGGCTGCGGATCTCGGCTGAAGGCATGCCCTGCGCCAGCAGCGGGAAGCCGATATTCTTGCGCACATTCATATGCGGGTAGAGCGCGAAGAGCTGGAAGACAAAGGCGATGTCGCGCTCGCGCGCCCGGCGCATGGTGACGTCCTCGCCGCCGAGCAGGATCTTGCCGCCGGTCGGCAGTTCGAGGCCGGCGATCATGCGCAGCGTCGTCGTCTTGCCGCAGCCCGACGGCCCCAGCATGACGAAGAACTCGCCATCCTCGACGACGAAATTGGAATCCTGCACGGCGACGAAGGCGCCGAAGGCTTTCCTCAGGTTCTGAACACGGATCTCGGCCATCGTTATTCCGGGAATTTCGAGACGATGATGAACATGACCGTGCCGGCAAGCATGGTGATGAAGGAATAGGTGTAGAGCGACAGCGCGAAGGGCTGGAACAGCATCAGGAAGCCGATCGCGATGATCGTCGTCGCGATGTTCTCCAATAGCCCGCGCCTTGCCCAGACGGGCCAGCGCGATTTGCGTTTTGCGGTCTGGATCGTGCTCATTTGCGCACCGCGCCGAAGGTGATGCCGCGCAAGAGCTGCTTGCGGAGCAGGATGGTGAAGACGAGGATCGGCACCAGGAAGATGGTCGTGCCAGCCGCCACAGCCGGCCAGTCCTGACCGCCTTCGCCGATGATGGTCGGGATGAAGGGCGGCGCGGTCTGCGCAGTGCCGGAGGTCAGCAGAGCGGCGAACGCATATTCGTTCCAGGCAAAGATCAGGCAGAAGATCGCGGTCGCCGCGATGCCGGTCGTGGCCTGCGGCAGCACGGTGCGCCAGAAGGCCTGAAGCCGCGTGTAGCCGTCGATCATCGCCGCCTCTTCATATTCGCGCGGGATCTCGTCGATGAAGCCCTTGAGCAACCACACCGCCAGCGAGACGTTGACCGCTGTGTAGAGCAGGATCATGCCGAGCGCGGTGTCGGAAAGGCCGAGCTCGCGGTACATCAGGTAGATCGGGATCGCCACCGCGATCGGCGGCATGAAGCGCGTCGACAGGATGAAGAACAGAAGGTCGTCGGCCAGCGGCACCTTGAAGCGCGAGAAGCCATAGGCCGAGAGCGTGCCGAGAAACACGGCGCAGAAGGTCGAGCCGAAGGCGATGATCAGCGAGTTGACGAAGCGCGGCAGGAAATTCGACGGCCCGGCGATCACCATGTTGCGCTTGCGCACGGTCTCGTCGCAGAAGCCGGTCGCCGGTCCGAGCGAGTTGATGTATTCCGGCGTCTGCCGGGTGCGGGTGGTGAACAGGTTGCAATAGCCCTCGATGCTCGGCTGGAAGACGATCTTCGGCGGATAGGCGATCGAGTCCGGCGGCGTCTTGAAGCTGGTGGCGAAGATCCACAACAGCGGCACGATCGAGATCAGCGCATAGGCTATGATGATCGTGCCAGCGATCAGCTTCGCGTTCGACGAGGGTGCTACGACGGAATGGGCGGTGGTCAGGCTCATCTCTGCTTCACCTTGTTGAGCGCCTTGACGTAGATGTTGGCGAGACCGAACACCGCGACGAACAGGATGATGGCGAAGGCCGAGGAATAGCCGGTGCGCCAGCTTTCGAAGGCCTGCCGCTTCAGCGTGATCGAGGCGACCTCGGTGGTCGAGCCGGGTCCGCCGCCGGTGAGCAGGTTGACCATGTCGAACATCTTGAAGTTCTCGATGCCGCGGAACAGCACGGCGAGCATGATGAAGGGCAGCGCCATAGGCAGCGTGATCGACCAGAACTGCCGCCAGTTGGAGGCGCGGTCGACCTCGGCCGCTTCATAGATGTATTCGGGGATCGAGCGCAGGCCGGCGAGGCAGATCAGCATCACGTAAGGCGTCCACATCCACGTGTCGACGATGATGATCGCCCATGGTGCCAATTCGACATTGGACAGCATCTGCACATTCGTCGGCGGAATGCCGGTGACGAAGGAGATGACATAGGAAAACAGCCCGATCTGCGGCTCGTAGAGGAAACGCCAGAAATTGCCGACCACCGCCGGCGACAGCATCATCGGCACCAGGATGATGGTCGTCCAGAAGGCGTGGCCGCGGAACTTGCGGTCGATCAGCCAGGCCAGCGTGAAGCCGATGACCGTCTGCAGGAGGATCGTCCAGAACACGAAATGCGCTGTGGTCTGCATAGCGATCCAGACATCGTGGTCGCCGAGGATGCGCTGGTAGTTGGCAAGGCCCAGGTTCTTCACCACCTCGTTGGGGCGGTTGGCGCGGTAATTGGTGAACGACAGATAGATCGCCCAGAACAGCGGGAAGATATTGATGGCAAGCAACAGAAGGATCGTCGGCGAGATGAACAGCCAGGCGAGGCCCTTGTCGCTGATGCCCCGGATCTTCTTGGCCAACGGCTCCGGTGTGGCCCGGGCAACGTTGTCCGCAGTCCGATTGAGCATGGTTAGTCCTGCTTCGGTCACGTCAAGTCTCGACAATGGAATTTATCTGAACTGCGTCCCGTGCCAAGGGCGGCACGGGACGCTTCGATCAAGCTCGGGAGGAGCCTTACATCTTGCCCCGACTACATCTTGCCATCGTCCTGGAAGACCTGCGTCCAGTCCTTGACCAGACCGTCCAGCGCGTCCTTGGCCGAGCCCTGGCCGGCCACGACATAATCATGGAAGCGCTTCTGCGAGGCCTGCAGCAGCGGTGCGTAGCTGGGTTCGGCCCAGAAGTCCTTCACGATGGCCATCGAGTCGAGGAAGGCCTGCGCATAGGGCTGGCTGGACGGGAACTTCGGGTCCTTGACGACGGAGTTCAGGCAGGAATAGCCGCCGAGCGACCACCACTTGGCCTGCACGTCCTTGTTGGCGAACCATTTGATGTATTTCAGCGCCGATTCCTGCTTGTCGGAGTAGGACACCACCGAAATGCCCTGGCCGCCGAGCTGCGCGAACTGATCGCCGTCGGGTCCCTTCGGATTGACGAAGTAGCCGATCTTGTCGCCGCCGACATTCTCGTCCTTCTGCAGGCCGGGCCAGGTGAAGGCGAAGTTCATATGCATCGCCACCTGTCCGGATTTGAAGGCGTCGACACCTTCGCCCATGTAGGCATTGGAGGAACCAGGAGGCGTGCAGCAGTCATAGAGCGCCTTGTAGAATTCCAGCCCCTTCACCGATTTCTCGGAATTGACGAAGCCTTCCATCTCATAGGGCTTCTTCGGGTTCTCATACTGGAAGCCAAAGCTGTAGAGCACGTCCATGGCGCCCATGGTGATGCCTTCAGAGCCGCGCTCGGTGTAGATCGAGGCGCCATAGACGGTCTTGCCGTCGATCTGCCGCTTCTGGAAGAATTCGGCGATCTGCTTCAGCTGGTCGAAGGTGGTCGGCGCGGCGAGGTCCCAGCCATATTTCTCCTTGAACTCCTTCTGCAGCTCGGGCCGCGAGAACCAGTCCTTGCGATAGGTCCAGCCGACGACGTCGCCCATGGCCGGCAGCGCCCAGTAGTTCGGCGTGTTCTTCGGCCATTCCGAATAGCCGACCACGGTCGCCGGCACGAAGTCGTCCATGCTGATCTTCTCCTTGTCGAAGAAGTCGTTCAGCTTGACGTAATGGCCGTTCTCCGCGGCGCCGCCGATCCACTGGCTGTCGCCGATGATCAGGTCGCAGAGCTTGCCATGCGAGTTGAGCTCGTTGAGGAAGCGGTCGGCGTAGTTCGTCCACGGCACGAACTCGAACTTCATGCCGATGCCGGTTTCCTTGGTGAAGTCCTTCGAGAGTTCCACGAGCGCGTTGGCCGGATCCCAGGCCGCCCAGCACAGCGTCAGGTCTTCCGCATGCGCGACATTCGAGACGGCTGTCGACGCAAAGATCGCCGAGGCCAGTCCCAACGCCAGTTTCAAGGTCGATTTCATGCCTTACCTCCCATTTGCGAAACGCGTCCGGATGACGGTTTCAAGAGCCCTCAACCCTCGCTCCTCCGAGGGCCTAAACAAGGCGCGCGCTGTACGTCGCCATGGCGAGCGATGCGCTGCTGATGTTTAGTAATTTGTTTAGTGATGCGCTTTTTACTAAACAACGCAAGCGAATTCGTTGCTGCGTCGCAGCATGGCGAAACGCTTCATTGAAATCGTTGGGAAATGATCGCCGGACCTCTGTGTCCGCCGCAGTCAGCTGGCCCCGGCGGCGGTGCTTGGGCTTGCCGTCACCGGCCGGATCGCCGGCGCCGGCGGCAACAGCGCGCGTATGTCGGCGAAAGGGAAAATCGGCTCGAAGCGGAAAGCTTCGGCCAACGCGCCGGAGGCGCCGTTGCACTGGCCGGCGCGAAACTCGTTCTGCAGGCGCGCCCGGTGCACATAATGCTCCGGGCCTTGCGACTGGTGCGCCCGGATCGCTTCAGCCTTGATCTCCCAATGCTGCGAAATCTCGACATAATGCGTCGGCGAAAAACCGGTGCCGCCGAGCGTGTCGGCGTGCAGCACCGGCACAGCGAAGGACGCCGCGATGCGCATGCCGTCGGACAGCGCGCGGTGGTCGCCGTGATAGTCATAAGGCGCATGGGTGATCGCGAGGTCGGGCTTCACCTCGCCGATCAGCGCCTTCAGCGCCGAAATAATCGCGGCGTCGGCGACGAGCTCGCCGTCCGGAAAGTCGAGGAAGCGCGGCTCGACGCCGAGCAGCCCTGCCGCCTTGGCCGCTTCCTTGCGCCGCAAGCGGGCAAGCGCCTTGGGGTCGCCCGTGCCGCCTTTGGCACCATCGGTGGCTATGGCAAATGTCAGTTCTGCGCCTAGCGCGGCATAGGCGGCCAGCGTACCGAACATGAATATCTCGATGTCGTCGGGATGTGCCCCCAGCGCCAGTATCTTCACGTCTTCTCTCCCGGAAATGACATGTCGAACGGAATCCTGCTCGCCCTGATCGCCTATGCAAGCTATTCATTCAGCGACGCCGTCATCAAGAGCCTGGGCGGGCAGTTCACCGTCTTCGAGATCGGCTTCTTCTCGACCTTGTTTGCCGGCTGCTTCCTGTTCTTCACCAAGTCCGGGGACGAACGCTGGCGCGATTTCTGGCGCACCAAAAGGCCCTGGGCGGTGCAGGCGCGCGCCTTGGCCGGCATCGCTTCCGGCGTGCTCAGCGTCTTTGCCTTCACCACCATTCCGCTGGCGGAAGTCTATGCGCTGATCTTCCTGGCGCCGTTGCTGGTCACCATCCTGTCCACGGTCATCCTGAAGGAGAGGGTCGGTCCCTGGCGGTGGCTGGCCGTCGTCGCCGGCTTTGCCGGCGTCATGCTGGTGGTGCAGCCGGGCTTTCGCGAATTGCATCTCGGCCATCTCGCGGCCTTCGCCAACGCCTTCCTCGCCGCCATCAGCGTCATCCTGATGCGCTCGCTCGCCCAGCAGGAAAGGCGCACGACGATCCTGGGCGCGCTGGTTGGCTATGGCCTTGTCTTCAACGGCGTCGGCGCGGCCGCCACGTCGTTCGCGCTCCCCAATCTCGGGCAACTGGTCTGGCTTATGATGGCGGGCCTCTTCACCGCCGGCGGGCAGCTGCTGCAGTTGCTCGCGGTCAAATACGCGCCTGCAAACCGCATCGCGCCGACGCATTATTCGCAGATCGTCTGGGCGGTCATCCTCGGCGCGCTGTTCTTCCAGGAATATCCCGACTGGCTTTCACTGGTCGGCCTGGCGGTGGTCGGCGCATCCGGCCTGCTGACGATGGTGCGCGAAGAGGTCAGGCTCGGCACCGTGCGCTGGAACCCGTTTTCGCGCACCAGGCTTTGAGCGCATACGTTGCATGGCGACCGCGACCGCTGATATGCGGGCGACATGACGACGAAATCCTTGCCGGAGCTCCCGGTCACAGCCGTGCTGCCGGCACTCGGCGAAGCGCTCGCGCGGCGTAACGGCGCCGTGCTGGTGGCCCCGCCCGGTGCCGGCAAGACGACGCTGGTGCCGTTGGCGCTGCTCGACGCGCCATGGCTGGGGCAGGGCCGGATCGTGCTGCTCGAGCCGCGCCGGCTTGCCGCCCGCGCCGCCGCCCGCCGCATGGCTGAACTGCTCGGCGAAGAACCCGGCGGCACGGTGGGCTACGCCATGCGCATGGAGAACCGGACCTCGGCGCGCACCAGAATCCTGGTCGTCACCGAAGGCGTGCTCTCGCGCATGATCCTCGACGATCCGGAGCTGCCGGGCGTCTCGGCGGTGATCTTCGATGAATTCCACGAGCGCTCGCTTGACGGCGATTTCGGGCTGGCGCTGGCGCTCGACGTGCAGGGCGCGCTGCGTCCCGACCTGCGCCTGCTGGTGATGTCGGCGACGCTCGACGGCGCGCGCGTGGCGAAGCTTTTGGCGGAGGCGCCGGTCATCGAAAGCGAGGGCCGCGCTTTTCCGGTCGAGATTCGCTATGACGAACGGCCGGCCGGCACGGCGATCGAGGACGCCATGGCCAAAGCCGTGCGCACGGCCTTGGCCAGCGAGCAGGGCAGCGTGCTCGCCTTCCTGCCCGGACAGCGCGAGATCGAGCGCACCGCCGAGCGGCTCGTTGGCAATGTCGCGGCCGATACCGACATCGTTCCGCTCTACGGCCAACTCGACAACCGGGCGCAAGATCAGGCAATCAGGCCGGCGCCGGCGGGCCGCCGCAAGGTGGTGCTGGCGACGTCGATCGCCGAGACATCGATCACCATCGACGGCGTGCGCGTCGTCATCGATTCCGGCCTGTCGCGGCTGCCGCGCTACGAGCCGGCGAGCGGCCTGACCAGGCTCGAGACGGTGCGTGTCAGCAGGGCCTCGGCCGACCAGCGCGCCGGCCGCGCCGGGCGCACGCAAGCCGGCGTGGCGGTGCGCCTGTGGCGGGCCGAGCAGACCGCGTCGCTTCCCGCCTTCACGCCGCCGGAAATCCTCGAGGCCGATCTGTCCGGCCTGCTGCTCGACTGCGCCGCCTTTGGCGTCGCCGATCCGTCGAGCCTTTCCTTCCTCGATCCGCCGCCGGCGCCGGCGCTCAACGAGGCAAGGGTTCTGCTCAAGGCGCTGCACGCCATCGATGAGGCAGGGCGGCTGACCGAAGCGGGCGCCGCCATGCGCAAGCTGGCGCTGCCGGTGCGGCTCGCGCATATGGTGGCCGAGGCGGCGAAGACCGGCCACGCGCTCGAAGCGGCGACGCTTGCCGTGCTTTTGACCGAGCGTGGGTTGGGCGGCGACAGCGCCGACCTGGAGCGGCGCCTGCTCCGGTTTCGCGGTGAGAAATCCCCTCGCGCCAATGCCGCCAGGCAGCTCGCCGAGCGTTTGGCCAGGCAGGCGGGTGGCGCGCAGGGCGGCGAGGCGGCCTCTGCCGGCACGCTCCTCATCCATGCCTGGCCGGACCGGGTCGCCAGGGCGCGCGGCGAGCGCGGCCGCTTCGTGCTCGCCAACGGCTCGGGCGCCATGGTCGATTCCGCCGATCCGCTCGCCAATGAAACCTGGCTCGTCGTCGCTGACCTGCAGGGCAAGGCGCAGAACGCCCGCATCACCGCCGCCGCCCCGGTCGGCGAGGCGGATATCCGCGCCGCTCTTTCCGATCGCATCGAGACGAAGCGCGAGACAAGCTTCGACCGCGAGCGCCGCGCCGTGCGCGTGCGCGAGACCGCCAGACTCGGCGCCATCACCCTGTCCGAACGCATGCTGCCCGCGCCGTCCGGCGCCGATGCCGACCGCGCCATTCTCGACGCCCTGAGAGAGCACGGCCTGTCGCTGCTCGATTGGGGCAAGGAGGCCGAAACCCTACGGCAGCGACTTGGCTGGCTCCATCGCGGCCTTGGCGCGCCCTGGCCGGATGTTTCGGATGAAGCGCTTGTCGAGCGCCTCGACGACTGGCTCCTGCCGTTTCTCTCCGGCGCCGCCTCTTTCGCGGCCATCAAGCCGGCGACTTTGTCGTCGGCGCTCATGGCGCTGGTTCCGCATGACCTGCAGCGCAAAGTCGACGCGCTGGCGCCGACCCATTTCGAGGCGCCGTCCGGCAGCCATGTTCCGATCCGATATGACGGCGAATGGCCGGTGCTGGCGGTCCGGGTGCAGGAGCTGTTCGGCCTCGATCGGCATCCTTCCATCGCCAACGGCGCCGTGCCGCTGACGCTTGAGCTTCTGTCGCCGGCGCACCGGCCGATCCAGACGACGCGCGACCTTCCCGGCTTCTGGCGCGGCTCCTGGGCGGATGTGCGCACCGACATGCGCGGCCGCTACCCAAAGCATGTCTGGCCGGAAAACCCGCTGCTGGCCGCCGCCACCAGCCGTGCCAAGCCGCGGGGAACGTGACGATGCTCTATCGTTTCCTCTCCTGCGGCTGTAATCCTTGGCCATGATCAACATCCTGCGCGCGCCCGATTCCCAGCCTAGCCAGCGGTTGCGGCTCAACACGCTGGTCCGCCTGCGCTGGCTGGCCATCGTCGGCCAGAGCCTGACCGTGCTGGTCGTTGCCTATGGGCTGAAATTCCCGCTGCCGGTCTCGATGTGCTTCGCGCTCATAGCCTTGTCGGCCTGGATGAATCTGTGGCTTACCTTTCGCTATCCGGCCGCGCATCGGCTCACCCCGCTCTCGGCCTTCGTTATCCTCACCTTCGACGGCCTGCAGCTCAGCGGGCTGCTTTACATGACCGGAGGCCTGACCAACCCGTTCTCGGTGCTGCTTTCCGTGCCTGTTGTCATTTCGGCGGCGTCCTTGCCGTTGCGGATGACCGCCGTTCTCGGCGCGCTGGTCATGTTGGCGGCAACTCTTCTGGTGTTCTTTCACCTGCCGCTGCCCTGGTACGAAGACGCGCCGCTGCCGATGCCCTTCATCTATGTCGCCGGCATGTGGATGGCTGTGTTCGCCTCGATCGCCTTCACCGCCATCTATGCTTTCCGCGTAGCGGCGGAAGCGCGCCTGCTCGCCAACGCGCTGGCCGCCACCGAGCTGGTGCTGCAGCGCGAGCAGCATCTCTCGGCGCTGGACGGGCTGGCTGCCGCCGCCGCGCATGAGCTCGGCACGCCGCTGGCCACCATCACTGTCGTCGCCAAGGAGATGGAAAAGGCGCTCGGCAAGGACCCGAAATATGGCGAGGACGTCAAGCTCCTGCGCTCGCAAAGCGAGCGGTGCCGCGAGATCCTGAAGCGCCTGACCAGCCTTTCCTCGGAAGGCGAAGCGCATCTGTCGCGCATGCCGCTCACCTCGCTGATCGAGGAGGTGACCGCGCCGCATCGCGATTTCGGCATCTCGATCCGGCTGCGGCCCGGCGAGCGCATCGGCCCCGAGCCGGTCGGCCAGCGCAACCCAGGCGTCATCTACGGGCTCGGCAATCTGGTCGAGAATGCCGTCGATTTCGCCCGCAAATCGGTCACCGTCAGCTGGAGCTGGGACAACGAGACGGTCGCCTTCTCCATCATCGATGACGGGCCGGGGTTCCCGGCCGAGATCATCGACCGCATCGGCGAACCCTATATGTCGACGCGCCAAGGCACCGAGGCCGGCGGCGGCCTGGGGCTCGGGCTGTTCATCGCCAAGACCTTGCTGGAGCGTTCCGGCGCCACCATCGATTTCCGCAATTCGAGCGGGCTCGGCGAAGGCGCGGTGGTGCAGGTATCCTGGCCGCGTGGCGTCTTTCTCAACCAGGATCAGGCCTCGGCCACCATGTTCGACAATGCGTAACCTTGGTTGGATGGTGCGTAAACCTTGCAATTACCGCATGGCAGCTCTGTTGCCGGCTCTAAAAATTGGACATTGCTCTTGCGGGACTGTATCTGCGTAAAAGTGAAGCATGTCGCCCAAAATTAAGTCTGGAAAAGCGGCATGCCCGAAAAACATGGACTTCGAGCGCCTTCGCCGGAATTCGTTTCGACGGGTAGCGCTTTTGGTCAATAGGGTGCCGAGAAGATGAGCGGAGACGAAACGGCTGGCGCAATGGTCGAGGGCGAGGACACCTCGCTGCTCATCGTCGAGGACGATAAGCCCTTCCTCACCCGGCTTGCCCGGGCCATGGAGACAAGGGGCTTCGTGGTCGAGACGGCGGAAAGCGTGGAAGAGGCGGTCGCCAAGGCGCGCGCCCACCCGCCGGCCTATGCTGTGGTCGACATGCGTCTCGGCGACGGCAACGGCCTCGATGTCGTCGCAGCGATCCGCGAAAAGCGCGGCGACGCCCGCGCCATCATCCTCACCGGCTACGGCAACATCGCCACCGCGGTGACGGCGGTGAAGCTCGGCGCCATCGACTATCTCTCCAAGCCCGCCGATGCCGACGACGTCTTCGCCGCGCTCACCCGCACCTCCGGCGAACGCGCCGCGCCGCCGGAAAACCCGATGTCGGCCGACCGTGTGCGCTGGGAGCACATCCAGCGCGTCTACGAAATGTGCGACCGAAACGTGTCCGAAACGGCGCGCCGGCTGAACATGCATCGCCGGACCTTGCAGCGGATTCTCGCCAAGCGGGCGCCGCGCTGAGGGTCGCTGGACGTACTGCATAACGCGCTTCGGCCGACCTCGGGTTCGATTGGTGGTGAAGATGCCAACCACCAAAGCCGGCGCTGCCCCTCATCGCCCTGCCGGCACTTCTCCCCGTATAGTGACGGGGAGAAGGGGCTGGCCGCAATGCTGGCACCCTTACGCGCCGTCGGAGATTAGCGAAGTCCTGCCTGAGAGCGCTCTTCTCCCCGTTTTACGGGGAGAAGATGCCGGCAGGCAGATGAGGGGAGGCGCCGGCGCTCGGGAAAATGACAGATACGCCGCGACGATTGCCTTCGATGCTTGCCCCGGCAGTTGAAGTTTGAGCATCATCGCTTCGGCGGAATGCGAGGAGGACAAATGCAGGCTTTGGACCAGCGGCCGAAATCGATCCTGCGCGAATTCCTCGACGGCGAGGCCGCCGGCGGCGTCATCCTGATGGTAGCCGCGGCCCTGGCGCTGATCGTTGCCAACTCGCCTTTGGCAGAAACCTATTTCGCCGTTCTCCACGCCTATCTCGGGCCGCTCAGTGTCTCGCACTGGATCAATGACGGGCTGATGGCGGTGTTCTTCCTGTTGGTCGGGCTGGAGATCAAGCGCGAGATGCTGGACGGGCAGCTCTCGACCTGGCCGCGCCGGGTGCTGCCGGGCATCGCCGCCGCCGGCGGCATGGTGGTGCCGGCGCTGGTCTATGTCGCCATCAACCGCGACAATCAGGCGGCACTCTCCGGCTGGGCGATCCCCACCGCCACCGACATCGCCTTCGCGCTCGGCGTTCTCTCGCTGCTCGGCAGTCGCGTGCCGGCCTCGCTGAAAATCTTCCTCACCGCTTTGGCCATCATCGACGATCTGGGCGCCGTCATCATCATCGCGCTGTTCTACACCAGCGGCCTGTCGCTTACCTATCTGGCCGCCGCCTTCGCCGTCATCGCCCTGCTCGTCGTGCTCAACCGCCTGCGGGCCATGAAGCTCTGGCCGTATCTTCTGCTCGGCGCGCTGCTGTGGGTGCTGGTGCTGAAGTCGGGCGTGCATGCCACGCTGGCCGGCGTCGCGCTGGCGCTCACCATCCCGCTCGAGCGCTCTCCCGGCATCGGCCACGATACTGAACATTCGCCGCTGCACCGGCTGGAGCACGGCCTGCACAAGCTGGTGCCCTTCCTCGTCATCCCGATCTTCGGCTTCGCCAATGCCGGCGTCTCGCTCGGCGGCCTGAGCTTTGCAGCTCTTGTCGAGCCGCTGACGCTGGGCGTCGCCGCCGGCCTTGTTCTCGGCAAGCTGGTCGGCGTTTTCGGCTCCTCGGCGCTGGCCATCCGCTTCGGCCTTGCCGACCTGCCGGTCAATGCCGGCTGGCTGCATATGCTGGGCATCTCGCTGCTCTGCGGCATCGGCTTCACCATGAGCCTGTTCATCGGCCTGCTCGCTTTCGCCAGCGACCCGGCGCTGCAGGACGCCGTGAAGGTCGGCATCCTTGCGGGCTCGCTGGTTGCCGCGCTGCTGGGCGCCGCCGTGCTGCTGACGGCGCCGGCGGCCGGCGCGGCGGAAGAAGAAGTGGACTAAGCCCTCAAGGCAAGTGGTTCCTGCGGCAGGCCAAAGGCCTCAAACAGGCTGGGACCGAGCGGCGGGACATAGATCGTCAGCGAGGCGATCTTGCCGTCGGCGGCTTCGATGACATGCAGAGAATGCGGCCGCCACACGGAATCCTGGCGGCCGAGCGCGTAAACGCCCACTGCCGGCTGGGCGTTGGCGCCTATGGCCACCGCGCAATAGCCGGCAAAATTTCCCCAGACGCTTCCCAAAAAAGCGCCGATCGCCTGATGTCCATGGTACCATTCCCGCCAGGGCGGCATGTGGTAGACGGCGTCCTCGCGCAGCAGCTCGACGAGCCCATCCAGATTGTCGGCCTGCCAGGCCTGCATATAGCGTTCGAGCAGCACGCCTTCGTCTGCGCTGGGCCGCGACCGCTGCGGCGGGCGCACTTGGCGGTTGCCCAGCGTCGTGCGGGCCCGCTGCAGGGCGCTGTTGATCGAGGCCGTGCTTCCGCCGAGCAATTGCGCGGTCTCGATGGCGGACCATCCGAGCACATCGCAAAGGAGCAAGGCCGCGCGCTGCCGGGGCGGCAACAGCTGGATCGCCGCCACGAAGGCGAGCCGTACCGCCTCGCGAGCCTCGTAGCGCGCTTCCGGACCTGGCCTGTCGTCGGCAATGTCCGGCAGCTCCGCATCCGGATATGGATCCAGCCAGGCGAGCTCCGCGGTCGGTCCGCCGGTTGCCGCACCTACGGAGGCCGGCCGTTCGGGCTGCTCGAGAATGCGCCGCGCCGACGACCGAGCCTTGATCGCGTTGAGGCAGCTCTTGGTGGCGATCGCGTAGAGCCAGCCGCGCGCCGAGCCGCGCCCGTCGAATTGCGCCCGCGCGCGCCAGGCCTTGAGGAACGTCTCCTGGACGAGATCGTCCGCCTCGTTGAGCGAGCCCATCATCCGGTAGCAATGCAGCTTGAGCGCGCGGCGGTGGGCGACGCTCAACCGCTCGAAGGCAAGTCGGTCGAGGACCGGCTGGCCTGGCCGGCCCAAGGGCTCGATAGGGCCGGAGGCGTCAGTCATGGGAAGCCCGGGGCGCTGAATTGCGGCATCCTGCGCGTCTCATGCCGCCGCTGCAAGGCCGCTGCCGCTTACTGTGAAGGAACTGCCCTGCGGCTTGCCCGTCGCGAGCTGCACCACCGCGCGTCCGACATCGGCCGGCGTCTGCATGTCGCTCAAGCTGGCAAGGAAGTCGGCCGGTCGGATGCCCATATAGGCGGCGATGCTGTCGATGCCGCGATCGCCGACCCCGGTGCCCGGCATGATGCGGGCCGGCGATAGCGCCATGAAGCGCAGGCCGAGGCCGAGCCGGTCCGATTCCTTCTGGCAATGGCCGGCCAGAAATATCTGCATGCGCTTGGCGCCGGCATAGCCGCCTGAATTCGGCGGTCCGCCGGTGATGGCGGCGCCGCTGGCGATCAGCACCACCCGGCTGCCCGGCTTGAGCCGACCCTTGAGGGCTTCGCGGCAGAACAGGAACGACGCCTTGACGTCCATCTCCCAATTCGCCGAGAAGACTTCCCAGCTCTGATCCTGGATCGGCGCGGCAGCGGCGAGGGCCCCCGCGCAGACCACCAGCACGTCGGGCGCCAGCGCATCGAAAACCGCTTGCGGCGCCGTCTCCACCGTCGCGTCTGCGCTAAGCGTCTTCACGCCCGGCCGTTCCCAGGCAAGCTGCTTCAGGTCGGCGCCGCCGCGGGCGACGGCAAGCACGGTCGCTCCAGCGCCAAGCGCGGCTTCCACGATCGCGCGGCCGACGCCCCGGCTGCCTCCGACGACGACGACATTCTGATTTTGCAACGGTTTCATGTGATCACCTCTTGTCCTGGCCGCCGGCCATCCGGACGCGCCTGTAGGTGAAGACAATCGGGATCGGCGAAAATCATCGGTGCGAGACGCAGATTTTTGCCAGCCGCAGATGAGGGGCGGTTTGAGCCCCGGCTCGACACCGGACGTCAGCGGCAAGACGCCGGCGCTCAATCCTTGCGCGGAGGCTCTATTCGCTCTCGCCATCCAGCGCCGGCACCGCGACGCCGGCAAGCTCGGCTGCCAAGAGCCGCGCGGCGCCGGCGCGCGCGATCCGCAGCATCAGCGCCTTGCGCGTGGCAGCCGCCATGCGGTGCTCCGGCGCCTCGCGCAGGATCTCCGCGCCATAGCCGTCGGAAAGGATGAAGCCGCATTCCTCGGGAAAGATGTCCTGCGGAACGCCGGGATGGGTGGCGAAGAAGAAGCGGTCCGAATGCAGCCGGTAGTCCGGCCATTTGCGGTCGACGCGGAAATCCTCGATCGAGGATTTGATCTCGATGATCCAAATGTCGCCCTGCCTGGTCAGCGCGACGAGATCGGCGCGCCGGCCGGTGGCCAAAGACAGCTCCGGCAGCACATGCGCGTCCATTTCGCGGAGCAGCCGCTGCACGCCGCGCCGCACCAGCATGGCGCGCTCCGACTGGCGGCCGTCGAACAGCGGGTTGAGGGGAATCGGGGAAACGATGGGCATGGCAGGCACCATGCCAGATTTTGTTCACGGTTTGAACCCCTGTGAGGAGGGCGATTATGTATTTGACAGACCCGGAGGCTGAAACACGGCTCCCCTCCACAAGGTGAGTCTCTCGCGTTTCAAGCGGCTATGTTAGCGTTGCCGTTTCTTCGCTCGTCTCTCTTGGCTTGAAAGAATTTGCGCTGGGCACGTGCCATTCTAGCATTAAACATCCCCAAAATGTAACCACCGGGCAATACGCAAAGTATCCCTGTCACTACGTTTTGCGGGAGCAAGAGATATCCAGCCACCATACCTATACAAGTAATAAAAAAAATACCAATGACCGTGGCAAAACAATCTTGCCACATGCGATCTACAGGTAGGAATTGCTCCATCCATGGCATTACCAATGGGTTCTTATCCCAAAACTGGGAAATTCGAATGGAGTCGTCCTGTGGCATGGCTCTAGATGATCCCGGGCCCCGATTGACCTCAGGCCACCATGCGCACGATGATAACATAGGACCAAATCACAAGCGCGGCACTAGCGCGATCCAGCCCCAAACCAGCGGAATCCGCCACCCTGCGGTAACTTGCCAGCGCATTCTCGCGGAGCCTTCGGATTGACTAAAACGGTGATAATCGATCCCGCCTTCGCAGCGCCGAGGGGAAATAGCCATGGGCTCGTTTCGATGCGATAAACCTCTCCGTCAAACGAGTATTGCAGCAGATAAGTGTCTGACCCGTCACCCCCATCAATAAATTTCAAGACCTCTGCGGTTGTCGGAACCCAGTGCCTTGTGTGGTCCCGCAACCAGTTTTGATGAATGATTGCGACTGCAACTACTGCTGCCCCGCAAAGTATGAAGGCCAGAAGGAACGCCATTAAAGCCGCTCAGCTTGAGTCTTTGCCGCCCTTTTTGGTATCCGCCTTCGGCGGCGGCGACTTTGCCAACTTCCGATTGCTGCGTTCAACGGCTCTTCGGAATCGACGGTTTCGATCTCCCGCGCCAGTTCGCGGAACTTCTCGATTTGCGCCGTCTTTGGTTTTTGGCCTGTCTGGGCCTTTTTCCCGGTCAAGATCGATTCCCTTTACCGCTGTTGAATGAAAGCGCGGGGGCCATCATAGTGCCAACACTAAAAAGCGTGGAGTGCAAGCCAAGTCGGATGGTCGAACCATGATCCAATTGGCGTTAGTTGTTGCTAATTCCACCCCTCGGCCGCAATCTCGCCGTGATAGGATTTCCCATGACCCGTGATCAGATGCTCGCCCACCTCCGCTCCGCCGATGCTGTCGCGCGCGACGCGGCGGCACATGGGCATCATCCGTTTGGCTGTGTGCTGGTCGGGCCGGGCGATCAGGTGCTGATGCGGCAGGGCAATCTCGACACGGTGCGCCATGCCGAGACCGAGCTCGCCCGCCGCGCCGCGGCCGCCTATGAGGCGGAGTTCCTGTGGCAATGCACGCTGGTGACGACCGGCGAGCCCTGCGCGATGTGCGCCGGAACGATGTATTGGGCGAATATCGGCCGCCTGGTCTACGGCTTCGAGGAAACCGATCTCCTGGCGCTCACCGGCGATCACGAGGAGAATCCGACGATGAACCTCGCCTCGCGCACCGTATTCGCCTCCGGCCAGAAGAAGATCGAGGTCTTTGGTCCGTTCCCCGAAATCGCGGATGAGCTGCTTGCCCCGCACCGCGATTTCTGGAAGCGCTGACAGACCTTCGACCTCAGGCTGCGCCCGCCATGTCGTCCAGGATCGGGCAGTCCGGCCGGTCGTCGCCGTGGCAGGCGTGGATCAGCTTCTGCAGCGTCGAGCGCATCGACTGCAATTCGCGCACCTTCTCCTCGATCGCCCTGACATGGGCGGCGGCGATCTCGCGCACGTCGTGGCTGGCGCGGTCGCGGTCCTGATAGAGCGCCATCAGCTGCCTGCAATCGTCGATTGAGAAGCCGAGATTGCGCGCGCGGCGCAGAAAGGCGAGCCGGTGGACGTCGTCGCCCGAGTAATCGCGATAGCCGTTCCCGGCCCGCGCCGGACGGATCAGGCCGATCTCCTCGTAATAGCGAATGGTCTTGGCCGGCAGGCCGGAACGCTCGGCGGCATCACCGACATTCATGGCGTTCTCCCAGGTTACCGGCAGCCTTCGGGCTGCCCCATTGATTTTGCTTCACAATCCTGTGAGGCCTGTTGCGGAAATGCCGCAGTTCGGCATCTACCCGCACGTAAGGCCTTGCATATAGGCAGTGCACGCTTGGCAAGCAAAAGAAATGCCAGCATGAATGATGGCGAGAAAGCGGCCGACTCGTGCCGCTGATACAGAGACAGGGCGTCGGACCTTTTCATGCGCTTGAAGTCGTTTGCAATCCTCGCCGCTCTTGCGTTGTCGACCGCGGTCAGCGGCTGCAGCACCATCGGTGGGCAGTTGTTCACCAACAACTATGGCGCGATGACCGATGCCGGCTATCAGCTGCCGCGCGTCCCGATCGAGAAGGTTCCCGCGAGGTTCCACCGCCAGGAAGTGCGGTATGATTCCCCGGAGAAGCCAGGCACCATCATCGTCGATACCCAGAACAAGTTCCTGTACTTCATCGAGGGCGACGGCATGGCGATGCGTTACGGCATCGGCGTCGGCCGCGAGGGATTCGAGTGGCACGGCACCGCCCATATCGCGCTGAAGCGCGAGTGGCCGACCTGGACGCCGCCCTCGCAGATGATCAAGCGCCAGCCCGAGCTCGCCAAGTTCGCCGGCGGCATGGAGCCGGGCCTGAAGAACCCGCTCGGCGCGCGTGCCATGTACCTCTTCAACAAGGGCGGCGACATGGGCTACCGCCTGCATGGCAGCCCGGAATGGTTCTCGATCGGCAAGGCGATGTCGTCGGGCTGCATCCGGCTGATGAACCAGGACATTATCGACCTCTACGACCGCACATCGGTCGGCGCCAAAGTCATCGTGATGTAAGGACCATGATCCCGAAAAGTGGAAGCCGGTTTTCGGAAAAGATCATGGTCAACTAAAAAGTTTCGCAGGCGGACCGTCTAGGCAACAACAAGACGTCCAAGAACAGAAAACCGGGCTGTTGGGGCCCGGTTTTTTGTTTTTGGAATTGGGAAGAATTCGCTCCGCCGAGTGGCCGGCGGTGTGGAATTGTCAGGCGACCTGCTCGACCTGCTGGACCTCCGGAACGAAGTGCCGGAGCAGGTTCTGGATGCCGTGCTTCAAAGTAGCCGTCGACGACGGGCAGCCGGCGCAGGCGCCCTTCATGTGCAGGAACACGGTGCCGTTCTCAAAGCCGCGGAACGTGATGTCGCCGCCGTCCTGGGCAACGGCCGGGCGCACGCGCGTGTCGAGCAGTTCCTTGATGGTCAGCACCAGTTCTTCGTCGGCCTTGTCGTAGAACTCGCCGGTCTCGCCGGCTTCGCGCGCCGGGGCGGTCAAGGCCATGACCGGGGCGCCGGACATGAAGTGTTCCATGATGGCGCCGAGGATGGCGGGCTTCAGATGCTGCCAGTCCGGGCCGTCCTTGGTCACGGTGACGAAATCATAGCCGAAGAAGACGCCGGTGACGCCCGGGATCTCGAACAACCGGCCGGCCAGCGGCGAAGCCTCCGCGGCAGCTTCGGCGTTGCGGAAATCGGCGGTACCTTCGCGCAGCACTTCCTTACCGGGAAGAAACTTCAACGTCGCCGGGTTCGGCGTCGATTCGGTCTGGATGAACATGGGTATCTCCAGGCCCTTCTCGGGCCGATAGTTTGGAATAATTCTAAATAGGCTCTATCGGCTGGACATTCAAGCGACAACGCGTCGCTAGGAACGGCTGGCTGGCGGAATGTTTTTACAGCTTCTATCGCAGACGTCGAGGTGTATCGAGATTCCGGTCAGGCCGAGTCGGAGTCGAAGACGGGCGCGAAGCGACCAAACTGGCTGGATTCCGAGAACGTGAGCACCGGAAGCGCAGGAAGCCGTCATTTGCAGACCGGCCTCACCGGAATATCGATACACCTCAGGCTAGGCTGTCGATCTCCTCATCCGACAGGTTCTGCGGCACCACCGTGACAGGAATTGGGAAAGCCGCGGCCCGGCCGGCAACCGCGCTGACCAGCGGCCCCGGGCCTTCCTTGCCGGCGCCGGCTGCCAGCACCAGGATGGCGATGTCCTGGTCTTCCTCGATCAACTTGTGGATCTCGTCGGTTGGCTTGCCTTCGCGCACCACCAGCTCCGGTTCGATGCCGACGCTCTGGCGCACCTTGTTGGCATAGCCGTCGAGCGCCGCGCGTGCCGTCGCGTTTGCTTCCTCGCGCATGATCTTTTCCACGCCCAGCCAATGCTGGAAGTCGTCCGGCTCGATGACATAGAGCAGCACCAGCACGCCGCTGGTGTGCTGCGCCCGCTTCGAGGCGTAGGCGACGGCGCGCTCGCACTCGGGCGTGTCGTCAATGATCGCCAGGAACTTGCGGCGATGGCCGGCTTCGCGGCTGAGGCGTTTGGAGACCATGTCTATCTGCTCGGTATCAATTCGGCCGCAATCTGCCACCGCCACAGACCGGCGGCAAGCCGCCGGCCGGCGTGGCAATGGTCCTAGAGCAATCCCAGGAAAAGTGTGTAGCGGTTTTCCGTCCGGAATTGCGTAGAAACAACTACTTGTCGATCAGTCCTGCAGCAGGCCGATGATGTCGCGCACCGTCTTCATCGTGCCTTCGGCGATTGCGCGCGCCCGGTCGCCGCCGTCCTTGAGCACGGCGTCGACATAGGCGCGATCGCCCTCGATGCGGCGCATCTCGGCAGCGATCGGCGCCAGCTTCTCCACGGCAAGATCGGCCAGCGCCGGCTTGAACACGGAAAACTGCTGCCCGCCATATTCTCTCAGCACGTCTTCCTTCGAGATTTCGGCAAGGCCGGCATAGATGCCGACCAGATTCTCCGCCTCGGGCCGGCTTTCCAGCCCGTCGACTTCGCTCGGCAAGGCCTCCGGATCGGTCTTGGCCTTGCGGATCTTCTTCGAGATGGTGTCGGCATCGTCGGTCAGGTTGATGCGCGACAGGTCCGACGGGTCCGACTTCGACATCTTCTTGGAACCGTCGCGCAGGCTCATGATGCGCGCCGCCGGGCCGCCGATGACCGGTTCGGTGATCGGGAAATAGCCGTTCACCGTCTCCTCGCCGACCTGCATCTTCACGCCGACGCCGAGCGCGGCGATCTTCTCGGAGAAGTCGTTGTTGAATTTCTGCGCGATGTCTCTGGTGAGCTCCAGGTGCTGCTTCTGGTCCTCGCCCACCGGCACATGGGTGGCGCGGTAGAGCAGGATGTCGGCGGCCATCAGGCTCGGATAGGCGAGCAGGCCGAGCGAGGCATTCTCGCGGTCCTTGCCGGCTTTGTCCTTGAACTGCGTCATCTTGTTCATCCAGCCGATGCGCGCCACGCAGTTGAAGATCCAGGCAAGCTCGGCATGCTGCATGACCCGCGACTGGTTGAAGACGATGTGCTTCTTCGGGTCGATGCCGGAGGCCAGGAACGCCGCGGTGATCGAGCGCGTCTCGTCGCCGAGGTTCTTGTGAACCAGCTGCGCCGTCAGCGAATGCAGGTCGACGACGCAATAGATGCAGTCGGACTGCTCCTGGAGGGCGACGAATTTCTTAATGGCGCCGAGATAGTTGCCGAGATGTAGATTGCCGGTCGGCTGGACGCCCGAAAAGACGAGTGACTTGAAGGCGGACATGAGTTCCTCATGGCTTGTGGAGGGCCGTTTCGCGCGCGGCGAAAGTCTTTCGACGACGCGCTTATGGACGAACGGCGCGACGTGATCAAGACCGGTGTTGCTGCAAGCCTGCTTGGGTTATTCGTCCAGGCCGGTATTCGATTCCCGCGGCGCAGATTTCGCCGATCCCCGTTTCACATTCCTGCGGATCATGCCGAAATCGGCGCCGCCGGTGCCGAAGGCGGCGATGAAGTAGAGCGCCGCACCCCCGCCGACCAGCGCGAACAGCGTCGTCGCCTTCACCACCAGCGGCGAACCGGGACCAAGCCGCGCAGCGAAGTAGTGCTCGGCGAAATAAAGCGCGGTCGCCATGATCACCGCCGACAGCACCAGCCTTGGAATGCGCTTCAAGAGCGGGATGTCGCGGCCCCAATGTCCCCGCCGGATCAGCATGCCGAGCAGCATCAGCGCGTTGATCCAGCCGGCAACAGCCGAAGCCACCGCGATGCCCGGCGCGCCCATCGACGGGAACAGGCTGAGCGCCGTGGCGACGTTCACGCCGACCGAGATGGCGGCAAAGATCATCGGCGTGCGCGTGTCCTCGCGCGCGAAATAGCCGGGCGTGAAGGCCTTGATCAGCACGAAGGCCGGCAGGCCGAGGCCGAAGATCGCGAGGATCGAGGCGACGATCGGCGTCGAGTGGTTGGCGGCAAACGCCCCGCGCTCATAGACCAGCCGCACGATCGGCTCCGACATCACCCAGAGCGCGGCGGCAGCCGGCAGCGTCATGAACAGCGTGAACTCGACCGAGCGGTTCTGCAGGTTTGCGGCCTCGACCAGGTTGCCCGATTTCAGCGCCCGCGACAGTTCCGGCAGAAGCACGATCGCCACCGCCACGCCGACGACGCCGAGCGGCAACTGGTAGATGCGATCGGCATAGGCGAGCGACGACACGGCGCTGTTCTGCGCCGAGGCGATCGCCGTACCGATCAGCTGGTTGATCTGGGTGATGCCGCCGGTGATCGCCGCCGGCAGCGCCAGGATCAGCAGCCGCTTGACGTTCGGCGTCATTTTCGGACGGCGAAAGCCGATCGAGATACCGGCATGGCGCACCGCGATCCAGACGATCGCGAGCTGCACGATCCCCGCCGCCAGCACGCCCCAGGACAGGCCGAAGCCGACATCATGCGCATCGAGCCCGTGATACCAGGCATAGGCCAGCACGGCTATCAGGATGATGTTGAGGAAGGCGGGCGCGATCGCCGCAGCGAAATAGCGGCGCAGCGAGTTGAGCATGCCGGCCATCATGGCGCCGAGCGACATGCAGATCAGGTAGGGGAACATGATCGTCGCAAGCGTGACGGTCGTCTCGAACTTGCCCGGAATGTCGGCGAAGCCCGGCGCCACCAGGTAGCGCACGATCAGCGGCATCGCCAGCTCCATCGCGATAGTCAGCGCCAGCAGCGCCGAGAACAGCACGCCGAACACTTCCTCCGAGAAGCGCTTGGCGCCTTCATTGCCATGCTGCTCGATCTCCTTGGCGAAGAGCGGCACGAAAGCGGCGTTGAAGGCGCCTTCGGCGAACAGGCGGCGGAAGGTGTTGGGAAACTGGAAGGCGGCGTTGAAGGCGTCGGCGACCGGCCCGGTGCCGAGCGCGGCCGCCATCAGCATCTCGCGGCCGAAACCCAAGGCGCGGCTCATCAGCGTGCCGGAAGCGACGGTGGCGAATTTCTTGACGAGGCTCATGCCGGGGATGACTGCCAGGGAAATTGCGTCAAATGGATGGTCACTCGGCCGCCGCCTTGGCCTTGCCGTTGCGTTCGGACGAAGTGCCTTCCAGCGTATCGATCAGCCGCTTGTGAATGGTGGCGGTGCGCGTCGGGCTGTCGATCTTCTGTCCGGTCAGGTCGGTGACGTAGAACGTGTCGATGACCTTTTCGCCGAAGGTCGTGATATGCGCCGATGCGATGTCGAGCGACAGGTCGGAGAGCGTCCCCGTGATCTCGGACAGCAGGCCCGGCCGGTCCAGCCCCTCGACCTCGATCACCGAAAAACGGTTCGACAGCGTGTTGCGGATTTCGGCGCGCGGCGGAATCCTGAATACCTTCGCGCCGCGCTTCGGCTTGGTGCGCTTCTCGATCATCTCGGGCAGCCAGCTCTTGCCGGACAGCACGTCCTCGATCAGCCGGCCGACGCGCTCGGCGCGGCGGCGCTCATCCTCGTCGAGATCGAACTCCCGGGAGATCAGGATGGTGTCCAGCGCCCGTCCGTCCGAGGTGGTGAAGATCTGCGCATCGACGATGTTGCCGCCGGCCGCAGCACATGCCCCGGCGATGATCGAAAGCAGGCGCGGATGGTCCGGCGCCAGCACGGTGATCTCCGTCACCGCCTCGAATTCATGCGTCTTGACCATGGTCGCGAGCTTCTTGCCCGCCGCATCCGCCTCACGGATGAATCCGGCGTGGCGCAGCTGGTCTTTGAGGTCGACCGTCAGCAGATAGTTCTCATAGTGCTGCGCGACATAGCGCTTGCGCTCCTTGGCCGGCCAGGCCGAGAGCGCCTCGGCCAGCCGCTCGCGCGCGGCGGCGGTGCGTTGCGCACGCGACACTTCCGAAAAGCCGCCTGTCAGCAGCAGCTCGGTCTCGTAATAGAGCGTGCGCAGCAACTGGCCCTTCCAACCGTTCCACACACCCGGCCCGACGCCGCGTATGTCGCAGACAGTGAGGACCAAAAGCAGCTTCAGCCGCTCGACCGACTGCACGATCGACGCGAAATCCTCGATCGTCTTGCGGTCGTTGAGGTCGCGCGTCTGCGCCGTCATCGACATCACGAGATGGTTCTCGACCAGCCAGGCGACAGTTTCGGTATCGGCCGCCGACAGCCCCATATGCGGGCAGATGCGTCGGGCAATGCGGGCGCCGGCTTCCGAATGGTCATCCGGCCGGCCCTTGGCGATGTCGTGCAGAAGCACAGCGACGTAGAGCGCCTCGCGGCTTTTCTTGAGCCCCGGCATCAGCGAATGCGCCAGCGGATGAATCTTCTCGCCATCGCCGCGTTCGATCTCGGCCAGCACACCGATGCAGCGAATGAGATGCTCGTCCACCGTATAGTGGTGGTACATCGAGAACTGCATCATGGCGACGATCTTGCCGAAGTCGGGGATCAGCCTGCCGAGCAGCCCGGCCTCGTTCATGCGCCTGAGATTGAGCTCGGCGTTGCGGTCCGAGGTCAATATGTCGAGGAACAGCCGATTGGCCTCCTCGTCGCGCCGGAGCGACTTGTTGACCAGGCCGAGCGAGCGGGTGAGCAGCTTCAGCGCGTCGGGATGAAACTCCAGCCCATGCTTGTCGGCGAACCAGAACAGCCTCAGCAGGTTGACCGGGTCGCGTTCGAACACGCCGTCGTCGGCGATGTTGATGCGGTGGTTGTCGACAATGAAATCGGACGTGCCGGCAAGTTTGCGCTTGCGCCGCTGGAAGGTGAGGAAGATGCGGTTGAAGCCCGGCACATGCTTGGCCTGCTCTTCCTCGAGCGCCGCGCAGAAGATGCGGGTGAGGTCGCCGACATCCTTGGCGACGAGGAAATAGTGCTTCATGAAACGCTCGACCGCCGACAGGCCGGGATGCGTCGTGTAGCCCAGACGTTCGGCGATCTCGCGCTGGATGTCGAAATGCAGCCGCTCCTCCGCCTTGCCGGTGAGGAAATGCATGTGGCAGCGCACCGCCCACAGAAAATCCTCAGCCTTCTGGAACTCGCGGTATTCGGCCTCGGTGAAGACGCCCTTCTCGACCAGTTCCTCGCCGGTGCGCACGCGGTAGAAATATTTGCCGATCCAGAACAGCGTCTGCAGGTCGCGCAAGCCGCCCTTGCCGTCCTTGACATTGGGCTCGACCAGATAGCGGCTTTCGCCGGCCTTGGCGTGGCGCTCGTCGCGCTCGGCGAGCTTGGCCTGCACATATTCCGGCCCGGTCGTGCGCACCACCTCATGGTCGAAACGGGTGAGTAGTTCTTCGTAGAGCTTCTGTTCGCCCCACAGGAAACGCGCCTCGAGGATCGAGGTGCGGATGGTGATGTCGCTGCGCGACAGCCTGAGGCAGTCCTCGATGTTGCGGGTGGCGTGGCCGACCTTCAGTCCCATGTCCCAGAGCATGTAGAGCATGTACTCCACGATCTGCTCGCCCCATGGCGTCTGCTTGTAGGGCAGCAGGAACAGGAGATCGATGTCCGAGCCCGGCGCCAGCGTGCCGCGGCCGTAGCCGCCGACCGCCACGACCGCCATGCGTTCGGCCACGGACCTGTTCTTGACGCGGTAGACATGGGTGGCGGCGAAATCATAGAGCGCCCGGATAAGCTCATCCATCAGATACGAGAGTCGCTCGGCGCAGGCATTGCCGCCGCCATCCTGCTTGAGCATGGCCTCGGCGATCTTGCGCCCCTCCGCCAGCCTGGCTTTGAGCAATTGGAGGACAGCAGTGCGAACCGCCGGTCCCGAACCGTCGCCAGCGCTTGCCGACGTCAGCGCGGTCAAGTCGCGGCGCAAGGTGTCGCCATCGATGATTTCGTTGAGTTTCAAGGAGATCTTTGCCATTCGGCGGCGTCTATAGCGCGTTTTCGCGGCGCTGTGTATGGGGCCGGCGGATGCGCTTTCCGCCATGGGCGAACGGCACGATCATCCACCGCCGCAACCGGCATAAATCCGCAATTTGCAGCGATAGCCGTCGAATCTCGCGGCGGACCTTGTCGTACACGGATGCCTTTGGCTTTTGGCGGACCTCCCTAAGGGCATGCTGCTCCTGGCGATCCTGCTTGAGCAGGCTTGGGAATCTGACCCTTTCCCGCCCGAGGAATTGCTCCTGCGCGCAAAGCGCCGGCCATAGCTGGTATACCACCTTGCCGGACGACGTCTCGAGCTCAGGGTTGAACAGCACATGGTCGACGGGGAAGCGAATTTCCCGCGTCGCCTCCAGAAGGATGCCGGCGGCCTTCTTCGACACGATATAGCCGGCGCTGCCGATATGAACGTCGTACAGCTTTCTTGCCGAGAAGCCATGGCCGGCAGCAATCTTGTTCAGTCCGACGACAGTTCTGTGGAAGAACGTCTCGAGCTTGACGATATCGGCATCTGCCGGAATCCATCTCCGGTCCGCCAGCAGCGGACCGGTTTTCTCCGAAAGCACCACGTCGTCCTCGAAGATCGCGACATAAGCATCGTCGCCGGCCGCGATGGCGGACCAGCAGATCCTATGGCTTAGCAGGCACGCGATCTCGCCATCCGTCAGCTGTGTCCGCGAGACTGGCCTCTTGCCCACCGGCATCGAAGCCAAGTCCGGCCGGGCCAGCGCGTCCACCGCGGCGATACGCTCGAAAGTCATGCCGGCTCGCTCGAATTCGGCTGTCACATGCGCCAGCCTGTCGGTGGAGCGGTCGAGATTTATGACGAGGCATTTCATCGGGTGCGGTTCGCTGAGCTCAAAATGGCGGCGTGCATAGCATGGCGGCCGTGTTTGACGCGCGTAAATTCCGGGGAGGATGCTTCCAGTCTGCCGTGGCGCGGCGCAACAGGCAAAAAATCGCAGCGTCGCCCCTTGACCTTCCAGTTGCTGGAAGGACTACCTCCGCCGCAATTCGAGAATTCCGAGGCATTGCCGATGACCCATTCCGACCACAACCATCATCACCCGCATGGCGCATCCTGCTGCTCCGCGAAAACTGCGGCGACAGCCGCCGAAGCAGTGATTCGCGACCCTGTCTGCGGCATGACGGTCGATCCGGCGGCCGGCAAGCCGACAGCCGAGCATGGCGGACGAACCTTTCATTTCTGCAGCGAGCGTTGCCGCACGAAATTCGAGGCCGAGCCGGAGAGCTACCTGACGGCCACCGATCCCGTCTGCGGCATGAGCGTCGACCGCGCCAGCGCCAGGCACTTTGTGCGCCATGATGGCCAGGGCTTCTATTTCTGCTCCGCCGGCTGCCAGGGCAAGTTCGAGGCGGAGCCGGCAAAATACCTTGCTGGCCGGCCCGAGCCGCAGCCGATGCCGAAGGGAACGCAGTACACCTGCCCGATGCACCCCGAAATCATCCGCGACAAGCCTGGCTCCTGCCCGATCTGCGGCATGGCGCTGGAGCCGATGGGTGTGCCGACCGGCGACGAGGGCCCGAATCCCGAGCTGGTCGATTTCACGCGCCGGTTCTGGGTCAGCGCGGCGCTTTCCGTGCCCCTCCTGATCTTCGCGATGGCGCCGATGCTTGGCCTCAGCTTCGAAAGTCTCATCGACGGCCGGACCAAAACGTGGGTAGAGCTGGCGCTGGCGAGCCCGGTGGTGCTTTGGGCGGCGTTTCCGTTTTTCCATCGCGGCTGGGAGTCGGTTGTCAACCGCAGCCCCAATATGTGGACGCTGATCTCGCTGGGCGTCGGCGCGGCCTATCTCTACAGCGTGGTTGCCGCCCTGTTCCCGGACATCTTCCCGCATCAGTTCCGCGGTCATGACGGCGCCGTTCCGGTCTATTTCGAGGCTGCTGCCGTCATCGTCGCGCTCGTCTTCCTCGGCCAGGTGCTGGAACTCAGGGCCCGCGAGCGCACCGGCTCGGCCATTCGCGCGCTCCTCGACCTTGCCCCGAAGACCGCGCGTCTGATCGGCGCCGACGGTTCCGAGAAGGATGTGCCGCTCGACAGCGTCCAGACCGGCGACCGGCTGCGCATCCGTCCGGGCGATGCCGTTCCCGTCGACGGCATCGTGCTGGAAGGTCGCTCGGCGATCGACGAATCGATGATCACGGGCGAGCCGCTGCCGGTCGAGAAGACGGAAGGCTCCGCGCTTACCGGCGGCACGCTGAACAAGAACGGCTCGCTCGTCATGCGCGCCGAAAAGGTCGGCGCCGAGACCACGCTGTCGCGCATCGTCGAGATGGTCGCCAAGGCGCAGCGGTCGCGCGCGCCGATCCAGGGGCTGGCCGACCGCGTGTCCTTCTATTTCGTTCCGGCCGTGGTGCTGGTCGCCATCATCGCCTTCATCGCCTGGGCGCTCTTCGGTCCCCAGCCGAGCCTGATCTTCGCCATCGTCTCGGCTGTGTCGGTGCTGATCATTGCCTGTCCCTGCGCGCTTGGTCTGGCGACGCCGATGTCGATCATGACGGCGACCGGACGCGGCGCGCATGCCGGCGTGCTGATCAAGGAAGCGGCGGCGCTGGAGCGTTTCGCGTCGGTCGACACGCTGATCGTCGACAAGACCGGCACGCTGACCGAAGGCAAGCCGCGGCTCACCGATGTCGTCGCGGCCGAGGGCATCCTGGAGAACGAGCTGCTGGGCCTTGCCGCCGCGCTTGAAAAGGGCTCGGAACATCCCTTGGCCGAGGCGATCGTCGAGGGCGCCGTCGCGCGCGGCCTGAAGCTGGCCGATGCCGTCGATTTCGAAGCCCTCACCGGCAAGGGCGTTTCGGGAACGGTGTCGGGCAGGAAGGTCGCGCTCGGCAATGCGGCGATGATGGCGGACCTCGGCGTCGAAACGGCCAATGCCGAGGAGCTGCAAGCCGATGGCAAGACGGCGATGTTCGTGGCCGTCGACGGCGCATTCGCCGGCATCGTTGCCGTGGCCGATCCCGTCAAGGCAACGACGGCCGAGGCGATCAAGGCCCTGCACGAGAGGGGTCTCAGGATCATCATGGCAACCGGCGACAACGAGCGCACGGCCAAAGCGATCGCCGGGAAGCTTGGCATCGACGAAGTCCGCGCCGGCCTGCTGCCGGATGAGAAGGGCGCGCTGGTGGAGCAGCTGCGCGCGAGCGGCGCTGGCGTGGCCATGGCCGGCGACGGCGTCAACGATGCGCCGGCGCTGGCTGGCGCCGATGTCGGCATCGCCATGGGCACCGGCGCCGACGTCGCGGTCGAAAGCGCCGGCATCACGCTGGTCAAGGGCGACTTGAACGGCATTGTCAGGGCGCGCACGCTGGCCCAGGCAACGATCCGCAACATCCGCCAGAACCTGTTCTTTGCCTTCCTCTACAACGTGCTCGGCGTGCCGGTCGCGGCCGGCGTGCTCTATCCGCTCACCGGCACGCTTCTGTCGCCGATGATAGCGGCGGCGGCGATGAGCCTGTCGTCGGTGTCGGTCATTACCAATGCTTTGCGGCTGAGGACGTTGAAACTCTGAACGAAGCCCCCAGATACGAACCTCAACCACAAGGAGACCCTGAATGACCCTGGCCAAGAAGATCGTGCTGCTTTTGATGGCGGCGGGAATGCTGCTTGCCGTCTTCCTCGAAAGCGTTCCGGCCTCGTCGGAGGAGATGAAGCACGACATGTCCAAAATGGCGATGGGCGCCCAGAGCCCGGCCACGGCGGGCTATGAGGCGGCGATGAAGAAGATGCACAAGGACATGATGATCAAATACACCGGCAATGCCGATGTCGATTTCGTCCGCGGCATGATCCCGCATCATCAGGGCGCCATCGACATGGCCAAGGTGGTGATCGCCAACGGCAAGGATCCGGAAATCCGCAAGCTCGCCGAAGGCGTCGTCGCGGCGCAGGAAGCCGAGATCAAGCAGATGCAGGACTGGCTCGCCAAGCATCCGGCGAAGTAGCCGCTCCCGGGAAATCCAGGCGGCCAGGCGCCTTCGCTCTGGATTTCCGACTTTGGCTGTGCTGCGATCCGGGCCCACGCGGAGAAAGCCATGCCGTCACCAGTCAGAACCCTCAAGCTGCCGTCCGGCGAGGCCGTTGCGGTGCTGGGCCAGGGCACCTGGAAGATGGGCGAGGACCGGCGCCGCCGCACCGACGAGGTGGCGGCGCTGAAGCTCGGGCTCGATCTCGGCATCACGCTGATCGACACCGCCGAAATGTATGCCAGCGGCGGTGCCGAGGAGGTGGTGGCGGAGGCGATCGCCGGACGCCGCGACGAGACCTTCCTGGTCTCCAAGGTGCTGCCGTCGAACGCCTCGCGCGCCGGCGTGAAGCGCGCCTGCGAGGCCAGTCTGAAGCGGCTTTCCACCGACCGGATCGATCTCTATCTGCTGCATTGGCCGGGCAGCGTGCCGCTGTCCGAAACCGTCGAGGCCTTCGAGGCGTTGAAGGCCGAAGGCAAGATCCGCCACTGGGGCGTCAGCAATTTCGACACCGACGAAATGGCGGAGCTGGTCAGCTTGGCCGCTGGCGGCAACGTCCAGACCAATCAGGTGCTCTACAACCTGTCGCGGCGCGGCCCCGAATTCGATCTGGCCCCATGGTGCGCGGAGCGAGGCATCCCGCTGATGGCCTATTCGCCGGTGGAGCAGGGCGCGCTGGCGCGCAATGCGCGGCTGGAGGCCATTGCTGCCCGGCACAACGCCACCGCGGCGCAGATCGCGCTCGCCTGGGTGATGGCGCAGCCGGGCGTCATCGCCATTCCGAAGGCCACCCGGCAGGAGCATGTCCGCCAGAATGCGGCCGCGCTCGACATCAAGCTGACGCCTGAGGATTTCGCCGATCTCGACCGCGCCTTCCCGCCGCCGACGCGCAAGCGCGGGTTGGAGATGATCTAGCCGAAAACCCGATCCGGATTTGCGACTGAACTGAGAGCAGGCATTGGAACGAATTTCAGCCGGACGTCATCACACGACTTATAAAATCGGCGACTTGACCGTCACCTCGCTGCGCGACGGTTATGTCGACATGCCGGTCCGGCGGCTGCATAAGCCGGGAGGCGAGCCCTTCGGCGACGATCTCCCTCCGCAGGTGCCGCTCTTCGATGGCGCGCTCAGATTGTCGGTCAATGCCTTTGCCATCGACGACGGCCGTGAAATCACGCTGATCGATACGGGGTCCTCGAATGCCTGGCATCCGACAATGGGGTTCCTGCCGCAGGCGCTGAGCGAGGCGACGATCGCCATCGATCGGATACGCACGGTTGCGTTCACCCACACCCATCTCGACCACATCCACGGGCTCGTCCGTCCGGATGGGAAGGACGGCTTTCCGCAACTCTCTCGCCTGCTTGTCCCTCGAGCCGAGCTCGACATGTTCCGGTCGGTAGCGAGGTTGAGCCGCTTCCATGACCGAGCGCAGCCTTTGGATCCCGGGCAGCGTCTGAGCGCGAATATCGAGGCCGTCGCCGCTCCCGGCCACGAAGTCGGCCATACCGGCTTTCGTGTCACGAGCGGCGGCGAGACTTTGCTGGTCTGGGGCGACATCGTGCATGCGCCGTCGCTTCAGTTCGAGCGGCCGGAGGTTGCATGGGAGTTCGACGCCGACCAGGACCAGGCGCGGACAACCCGGTTGCGCATTTTGGCGCTTGCCGCCGACAATGCCTGGTGCGTTGCCGGAGCGCATCTCGATTCACCAGGCGTCGGCCGGGTTTCCCGAACCGGGATAGGCTTCCGCTTCGAGCCTCTGTAGGAACGTTACGTCTTGACCGGCAGCCCAAGCCGCACCCGCAGTCGCCGCAAGGCCCTTGAAAACACATCGAGGTCATTGGCGGCGCGCGCAAGCGTGAGGGCGCCCTGGATGGCAGCGACAGCCTCCTCGGCCAGCTCGTTGGCCTCGTCCGGTCGGTGTCCGGATCGCGCCAGCGCATCGGCGAGATGCGTGACCCAGCGGCCGAAATAGTCCCTTATCTGGCCGGCGAAGAGATCGCGCGATTCGTCCAGCGCGAAGGCGCCGATCAGGCAAACGCGCCGTCCTGATCGGAAATAACTGTCCGTCGCCTCGAGCATCTGCTCGATCCCGGCCAACGGATCGGCGCTGTCGCGCAACGGCGCAAAGACATTCTCCTCGAACCAGCCGTCGATATGGGCAACGACGGCTCTCGCCATCTCTTCCTTGCCGCCGGGAAAAAAGTGGTAGAGGCTTCCTTTGCCCAGCCCCGTAGCTTCGCCGATCAGGGCCAGGCTGGCGCCCTCGTAGCCATGCTCGCGAAAAACCTCGGCAACGATCGCCAGCAACTGGTCGCGATCTGGCGCGATGCGCCGCATCCAATCTCCCCTAGAGCCCGAGTTCGGAAAGGCCGGGATGGTCATCCGGCCGGCGGCCGAGCGGCCAGTGATATTTCCGCTCGCGCTCGGCGATCGGCAGGTCGTTGATGCTGGCAACGCGGCGGCGCATCAGCCCGGCTTCGTCGAACTCCCAGTTCTCGTTGCCGTAGGAGCGGAACCAGTGGCCGCTGTCGTCGCGCCATTCATAGGCGAAGCGCACCGCGATGCGGTTGTCGTTCCAGGTCCAGACCTCCTTGATCAGGCGGTAGTCCAGCTCGCGCGCCCATTTGCGCTTGAGGAAGCCGACGATCTCGCCGCGGCCAGAGATGAATTCGGCCCGGTTCCGCCAGACGCTGTCCTCGGTATAGGCGAGCGAAACCCGTTCCGGGTCGCGGCTGTTCCAGGCATCCTCCGCAAGGCGCGCCTTTTGCGCCGCCGTTTCGGCCGTGAAGGGCGGCAATGGCGGACGGCTCATGGGATCTCCTGTCGGTTCGATTGTCGATCACCCACATTGTACCGATCGGTACAATGTGTCAACACGGCTTTTGTTCTTTGCGACGCCTCGAGCGACTTGACTTATCGAATCTCGGTTTTCAGCCTTTCAAAGGCATCCTGGACATATCCTTCCAGCGGATGCCTGGCATGTTGCTGCTGCCATGTCTCCACGGCCAGACGCAACGCGACGACCGTCACCAGGGCGACCAGTCGCAGACTGTCGCGGGCCTGGTCCGGCTGCAACTCGCACAACCCGTCGAAAATGGCTTGCTCAAACTGCAGGTAGCCCGTGTGCCTGCGCGAGCGCAGCGTCTTGCTCTCCCGCATGATCTTGGCCGTCGCCATCATTGCTGCCCCTTGGAAGCTGCCGATGATTTTGAGCAACGCATCGCGGGCAATGTCGATCGCCGTTCCCGTGGGTGGCTCGGCAAGGATCGATGCTTTGACCGCGCTCGCGTGGTTGCCCAGCGATGCAAACAGCACCTCGTCCTTGGTCTTGAAATAGTGGAAGAACGTCCGGCGCGAGATGCCGGCGGCGGCGGCTATCTCGTCAAGCGTGGTCGCGTCATAGCCATTGGCCAGGAAAGCTTTCAGGCCGGCGTCGGCGATGCGGCGGGACCTTTCCCGCCGCTTCCGCTCGCGCAGGCCTTCGGGTTTTGGCGCGTCGTTCATGGAGCGCTCCTGCCATGACCGTTCCTCGGATGCGACAAGAATTTTGGCGCACATTCAAGCCCCGTCATTGCGCCTCGCCATAATGACGCCATCAATTTATTGCACTGAGTGCAATTATTGACACTCCCCAACACGCCCGCCGGGCACACCCATGCAGAGGCATCCATGGCAGCTTGCTTGCGTTCCCGTCGCGGGGCTCACATCGGTCGCGGCCTGGCCGATCGGCACGCTTGCCGCGCCGACCACCGTATAATATGGCCATTTGTGCTGGTCTTGAGCGTGCTCGCGGTCGGCTGCGCGTCCGCGCCGCTGGATCAGGTTGGCTCGCTGCAATCCTATGACGAGCTGAAACCGTCGGACGGTTGGCTGGCCCGCTCGCTGATGCGGGTGAGCAAGGACGACGTGCTCGCGGCAAAAACCGTCCGGATCATTCCGACGGGCTTTTCGCAGCCCGCCGCCGGAAAATCGACATTGACGCCGGCGCAGCGCAGCCTTGTCATCAACGCCGTCGACAGAACACTCTGCTCCGGCCTGAGCCAGCGCTTTCAAGTGGTCGCCCTGACCGAGCCGGCCGACCTGACGGTCCACGCGATGGTAACGCATGCGACGCCGACGAATGCGCTGGCGGTAGGCGTTTCGAAAGTCGCGTCCACGGCGGTTTCCGTCGCGCTGCCTGAAATGCATGTTCCGGTACCGCGCCTGCCGATCGGATTGGGCAGCCTTTCGCTTGAAGCCGAAGCGGTTGGCGACAACGGCAAGCAGGCGGCGGCCATGATCTGGGGGCGTGGCGCGAACGCCCTGCTGGATTCGGGCCGGGTCGCCCGCGAGGGCGATGCCTACGACCTGGCGGCGAAGTTCGGCCACGATTTCAGCAAGCTCCTGGTCACCGGCAAGACGCCCTTCGGCACGCTGCCGTCGCTCCCGACCAGGGACGAAATGCGCGCCATGGTCGGCAGGGAGCCGAAATACCCTGCCTGCAAGGCATTCGGCAAATCACCCGGACTGGTCGGCTTCGTCGGTGATCGGATGGGATTGCCGCCGGCCTGGACCGACAGGGGAGCCGCGGTGCGCACCGACTGAGGCGACGAGGCAAATGCAGAAGAAGTCCCCGATGCCGCTTTCCGCGACGGTTTTTCAACAGGGCAGAAGGATCCGTTTCCTTTGGCTGGCTGCTCCCGTCGTCCTGGCGCCGGCCCTGCTTGCCGAAAGTGCGTGGCCACAGGGCAGCCCGTTTCGCGAAATGCTTGAATTTGCGGGTACCGTGCTGATCCTCATCTGCATCGGCGGCCGCTGCTGGGCATCGCTCTATGTTGGCGGACGCAAGAACCGTGAGCTCGTCACGACCGGCCCCTATGCCTATACGCGCAACCCGCTCTATTTCTTCTCGGCGCTTGGACTGGCAGGCGTCGGGCTGACATTCGGGTCGCTGATCCTTTCGGCGGTTCTCTTTGTCTTCACCTGCCTGGTCTTTACCTATGTCGCGACGCGCGAAGCGACCGCGCTGGACGCGATCTTCGGCGAGGCCTATCGGCGCTATCGTCGCAGCGTGCCGGCCTTCTTTCCCCGTCTGCGGCGCGATGACGACGACGTCCTGGGCCCGTCTCCCGTCACGTTCGACGCAGTGGCGCTGAAGCGGACCGCCATTGACGGCTCCTACTTCCTTGCGGCGATACTCGCGGTCGAATTGCTCGGCTGGCTCCGGTCGGCAGGGCTGGTGACGCCGATGTTCCGATTGTTTTGATTACCGGCTCGCCAGCCCCTTCAGCCGGTAGAGCGCCTCCAGAGCCTCGCGCGGCGTCATCTCGTCGGGATTGATCGCGCCGAGCGCTTCGCCCAGCGCATCGCTTTTCGCCGGTTTCGGCGCTTCGCGTTTCACCGCCACTGAAAACAGCGGCAGGTCGTCGACCAGCCGGTTGGTCTTGCCCGAAACCTCGCCCTCTTCCAGCTGATGCAGCACCTCCTTGGCACGGGCGACGACCGCTTCCGGAAGGCCGGCCAGCCGCGCCACCTGCACGCCGTAGGAGCGGTCGGCCGCACCCTTGCCGACCTCGTGCAGGAAGACGACGTCGCCTTCCCACTCCTTGACCCGCATGGTGACGTTATGAAGCCGGGGCAGCTTGCCGGCGAGCGCCGTCATCTCGTGGAAATGCGTGGCGAAAATCGCCCGGCACCGGTTCTTTTCGTGCAGGTATTCGACCGCCGCCCAGGCGATCGACAACCCGTCGAACGTCGCCGTGCCGCGGCCGATCTCGTCGAGGATCACCAGCGCCCGCTCGCCGGCCTGGTTGAGGATCGCCGCCGTTTCGACCATCTCGACCATGAAGGTCGAGCGGCCGCGCGCCAGGTCGTCCGAGGCGCCGACGCGCGAGAACAGGCGATCGACGACGCCGATATGGGCGCTTTTCGCCGGCACGAAGGAGCCGGTCTGGGCAAGGATGGCAATCAGCGCGTTCTGCCTGAGGAATGTCGATTTACCGCCCATATTGGGGCCGGTGAGCAGCCAGATGGCGCCGGCCTTGGCGCCGCCCTCGGGCGAGAGGTCGCAATCATTGGCGACGAACGGGCCTTCGCCGGAACGCCTGAGCGCCTGTTCGACCACCGGGTGGCGTCCGCCAACAATCTCGAAGGCGAGGCCGGAATCCACCAGCGGCCGGCACCATCCCTCGCTTTCGGACAAGAGCGCCAACGCCGCCGACACGTCCAGAGCCGCAAGCGCTTCCGCCCCGGCGCGGATCCGCTCGGCCTCGGCCACCACTTCCGCCGTCAGCCGATCGAAGGCGGCGAGCTCGATGCTCAGCGCCCGGTCGGCGGCGTTGGCGATCTTCGATTCGAGCTCCGCCAGCTCCGTCGTGGTGAAGCGCATGGCGTTGGCCATGGTCTGGCGATGGATGAAGCGTGCCTTGGCGGCGTCGCTGCCGGTCATGACCGCGTGGTGGTTGGCGGTGACCTCGATGTAATAGCCGAGCACATTGTTGTGCCGGATCTTCAGCGAGCGGATGCCGGTTTCCTCGATCAGCGAGCGTTCCAGACCGGCGATCACTTTTCGCGATTCGTCGCGCAGCGCCCGCATCTCGTCGAGCTCGGCATTGTAGCTCGACCGCACGAACCCGCCGTCGCGCTTGATCAGTGGCAGCTCGTCGTCGAGCGCTTCGCTGAGATGGCGGGCGAGCGCCTCGGGCAAGGCCTTGATCGCGGCCAGCGCCGAAGCGAGCTCGGCGGGCAGGGAGGCCGCCGCGAACAATTCGGCGATCGCGCCCGCCGCTTCGAAGCCGGCGCGCAGCGCGCCCAGGTCGCGCGGTCCGCCGCGGTTGAGCGCCAGCCTGGACAGCGCCCTCGGCATATCGGCGACGCTTTTCAGGCTCGCCCGCAAGCCTTGGCAAAGCCGTGTCTCGGAGCGGAAGAACGACACCGAATCCAGCCGGGCGGCAATCGCTGCCGGGTCGGTCAGCGGCGCCATCAGCCGGTCGGCGAGCAAGCGCGCCCCGCCGCCGGTCACCGTACGGTCGATCGCCTTGAACAGCGAGCCGTCGCGGCTGCCGGACAGCGTGCGCAGCAGTTCCAGGTTAGCGCGCGTCGCCGGGTCGATGAACAGCGTCGAGCCCTGCTCCTCGCGCTCGGGCCACGACAGCGGCGGGCGTTCGGCTTTTTGCGTCTTTTCGACATAGGCGATGGCGCCCGAAATCGCCGACAATTCGGCGCGCGAGAAGGTGCCGAAACTGTCGGGCGTCGCGACCTCGAAGAAGCGCGCGATGCGGCTTGTGGCGGAAGCTGAATCGAACAGCGAAGGCGGCTGCGGGTTGGCGACCCGGCCGAGCACATCGAAGACCGGCCTGAGCTCCGGATCGTGGAACACCGGCTCGGCAACGATCAATTCGCGCGGGTCGACGCGAAAGATGTCGGCAAGCAGCCGCTCGCCGCTCGTCTCGGCAACGCGGAACGCGCCGGTCGAAATATCGATCCAGGCCAGGGCGAAGCTCGCCTGGCTGGCAGCGGCGCCGCCAGCCTTGACGCGGCCGAGCGCCATCAGGAAACTCGATTCCGAGGGCGCGAGCAGCTTGTCCTCGGTGATGGTGCCCGGCGTGACCAGCCGCACCACGTCGCGGCGCACCACCGATTTTGAACCGCGTTTCTTGGCTTCTGCCGGATCCTCGATCTGCTCGCAGACGGCGACGCGAAAACCCTGCGCGATCAGCTTTCGCAGATAGTCGTCCGCCGCATGCACCGGTACGCCGCACATCGGAATGTCGTGGCCCTGGTGCTTGCCGCGCTTGGTCAAAACGATGCCAAGGGCCTGGCTCGCCTTCTCCGCGTCGTCGAAGAACAGCTCGTAGAAATCGCCCATGCGGTAGAACAAAAGCGAGTCAGGGTTTGCCGCCTTGATCTCGATATATTGCTCCATCATCGGCGTGACGCCGCCGGTGGCGGGCGCAGGCGTCGTCGTCTCCTGGGCGTCGTTGTCTGTCGGCATGTGCATGTTCATGCCGGGACGCTAGCAGAAGTGGCAGCCCGGTTTAATGCCGGCGGCGCGAAAAGCAGGGGAAGACTGGGCGGTTGCGCCATCAGCAGGACAGGGTGCGCAAGGCATGTTGCCTCATGAGGTCGGCCGACATATGGATCGTCCGGGCCCATGAGAACATGGTGGGGCGATGAAGAAGGACGGGCACGAGACGTTCGAGGAAATGGTCGGTCCCGCCGGCTCGCCGTTCGGCCGTATTCGGCTTCTTGCCTCCAACCGGGCCAACCGAACCAGAACCAAGATCAAGGCGTGGACACGGATACGGCTGCCCTTCATCCTTCCGGCACGCGGGCCGATCTCGGGCCTCGATGGCAGCATCGACATGCCTCTCCACATCTTCAGCCGCGATCCGTTGATCCTCTATGTACCTGTCGGCGGCAGGCGCCCTCTCTACGCGCTCGCCGCCTTCTGCCGACGCCTTGCGCCACGGCGCGCTACCTTCCTTCTGATGCCGAACTGGACGCTGGAACGGCCGGCCGTCGTCGAGCAGATACGCAAGGATCTCGCCTGGTTCGCCAAGGTTTGCCCCAAGCACGAGCTGATCTTTCTCTGCAACACAGAGGAAGAGCGACGCCTGATTGCAGGCGTTGGCGGCAATGCGATCTTCTCCAATCACAATCTGATGATCTCGGAAGACGTCTTCCGGCCGCTGCCGGACGTGCCGATCGAGTACGATGCCGTCTGCAACGGCCGCATCTCGCACACCAAGCGGCACTATCTCGCCTTCGAGATCGAAAGACTGGTTCATGTGACGTCCTCGATCGGCGAATTGCCGCCGGCCGGCGACCGCGCCTTCCTTCGCCGCCTGCAGGCGCAATCGCCGCTTCACAGCATCGCCAATCCGCTCATTGATGGCCTGCCCGGCCGGCTGACCTCCGGCGAGGTCAACCGCGTCTACAACCAGGCCGCGGTCGGGCTCTGCCTGTCGGCGGTGGAAGGGGCAATGTATTCCAGCATGGAGTATCTGCTGGCCGGGCTGCCGATCGTCTCGACACCGAGCATCGGCGGCCGCGACGTCTATTTCGATCCGGACTACTGCATCATCGCGGAGCCGGAGCCGCCCGCGATCCGCCGCGCGGTCGAGCGGCTTCGCGACCGGGCCATACCGCGGGAGGAGATTCGCGGCCGCACGCTAGAAAGGGTAAAGGCGGAACGGTTGGAACTGATGGTCTATCTCTCGGCGCTCAAGCAACGCATGGGAAGCGATGATCCTCCCTTATCCGAGTGGCCGTTCGCCGGCACTTCTGGGCTGACGCGCTGGGCCCAGGTGCGCGAGCACCTGCGCGAGATCGAGGCGATACAATCGGGCAAGATTTGACTGTCGACGGCAGCGCGGAGGAACGCTGTCACTAGTTCGCTTGGCGGTTTACAGCGGCCGAGTATGGCCTTAAGCGGTAGTTCAAAAGAATGCGCTCGCCTAAAGAGCGCGAATTGGTGAGGAAAACGTCAGGTATCATGGCCAGGAAAACCGAAAGCAGCGGCCCCTCCGTCAGTCCCGAGGAGGCGCTGGAATTCCATGCCATGGGGCGGCCCGGCAAGCTGGAGATCGTCGCCACCAAGCCGATGGCGACGCAACGCGATCTGAGCCTCGCCTATTCGCCGGGCGTTGCCGTCCCCGTGCGCGCCATCGCCGAGGATCCGAGCCGCGCCTTCGATTACACGACGCGCGGCAACATGGTCGCCGTCATCTCCAACGGCACCGCCATCCTCGGCCTCGGCAACCTCGGCGCGCTGGCCTCCAAGCCGGTGATGGAAGGCAAGTCCGTGCTGTTCAAGCGCTTCGCCGATGTCGATTCGGTCGACCTTGAAGTCGATACCGAGGATGCCGACGAGTTCGTGAACTGCGTGCGCTTCCTCGGGCCTTCCTTCGGCGGCATCAATCTCGAGGACATCAAGGCGCCGGAGTGCTTCATCATCGAGCAGCGGCTGCGCGAATTGATGGACATCCCGGTTTTCCACGACGACCAGCACGGCACGGCAATCATCTCGGCCGCCGGGCTGATCAACGCGCTGGAGATCACCGGCCGCGACATGAAGACCACCAGGATGGTCTGCAACGGCGCGGGCGCGGCCGGCATCGCCTGTATCGAACTGATGAAGGCGATGGGCTTTGCGCCGGAAAACATCATCCTGTGCGACACCAAGGGCGTCGTCTATCAGGGCCGCACCGAGGGCATGAACCAGTGGAAGTCGGCGCATGCGGTCAAGACCGAGGCGCGCAGCCTTGCCGAGGCGCTGGACGGCGCCGACGTCTTCCTCGGCCTGTCCGCAAAAGGCACGTTGACCCCCGCCATGGTGCAGTCGATGGCGAAGAACCCGATCATCTTCGCCATGGCCAACCCCGATCCGGAAATCACGCCGGAGGAAGTCGGCGAGATCCGAACCGACGCCATCATGGCGACCGGCCGCTCGGACTACCCGAACCAAGTCAACAATGTGCTGGGCTTCCCCTATATCTTCCGGGGCGCGCTGGATGTGCGCGCCACCACCATCAATGACGCGATGAAGATCGCGGCGGCCAGGGCGCTGGCCGAGCTGGCGCGCCAGGACGTGCCGGACGATGTCGCCGCCGCCTATCAGGGCAACCGGCCGAAATTCGGCCCCAACTACATCATCCCCGTGCCGTTCGACCCACGCCTGATCTCGGCGATTCCGCTGGCCGTGGCCAAGGCGGCGATGGAATCCGGCGTCGCGCGCAAGCCGATCCTCGATCTCGACCGCTATGCGCAGGAACTGTCCGCCCGCCGCGACCCGATCGCTTCGACCTTGCAGCGCATCTACGACCGCGTGCGCCGCCAGCCCAAGCGCATCGTCTTCGCCGAGGGCGAGGAGGAGCAGGTGATGCGCGCCGCGGTCTCCTATGTGAACCAGAAACTCGGCACGGCGATCCTGCTCGGCCGCGACGACATCATCAAGGACAACGCCCGCAATGCCGGCATCGATCTCAACAAGCAGGGCATCGAGATCATCAACGCCAGGCTGTCGCGCCGCAACGGCATCTACACCGACTATCTCTACGAGCGCATGCAGCGGAAAGGCTTCCTGTTCCGCGACTGCCAGCGCCTGATCAACAACGACCGCAACCATTTCGCCGCCTGCATGGTGGCGCTGGGCGACGCCGACGGCATCGTCACCGGCGTCACCCGCAACTATTCCACCGCGCTGGACGACGTGCGCCGCATCATCGACGCCAAGCCCGGCCACCGCGTGATCGGCGTGTCGATCGTGCTCGCGCGCGGCAGGACCGTGCTCGTCGCCGACACCGCCGTGCACGACATGCCGAACGCCGAGCAGATCGCCGACATCGCCGAGGAGGCCGCGGGCTTTGCCCGCCGCATGGGCTACGAGCCGAGAATTGCCATGCTCGCCTATTCCACCTTCGGCCATCCGCAGGGCGAGCGTTCCGAGCGCGTGCAGGAGGCGGTGCGCATCCTCGACAAGCGCCGCGTCGATTTCGAGTATGACGGCGAGATGGCCGCCGACGTGGCGCTGAACCCGCGCTCAATGGCGCAATATCCGTTCATCAGGCTCACCGGCCCGGCCAATGTGCTGATCATGCCGGCATTCCATTCCGCCTCGATCTCGACCAAGATGCTGCAAGAACTCGGCGGCTCGACCGTCATCGGCCCGCTGCTGGTCGGCTTGAACAAGCCGGTCCAGATCGTCTCGCTCAATGCCAAGGATAGCGACATCGTCAACATGGCGGCGATCGCGGCCTATACGGCGGGGAATTGACCAGCAGCCGGCGCGTCAAAGGCCCTGCTTAGGATCAAACAAAAAGGCCCGCGGCATCTGCCGCGGGCCCTTTCCGTATGAGGTGGTGGGTTCGATCAGAACGAGCGCTGGAAGCGGACGATGCCGCCGACGCTGTTTTTCTTGTCGGCCTTGGTCCAGTTGAAATCGTCGGCGTCGCCGAACTTGCCGTCATGGACATAGTCAACTTCGGTAGTGATCGTGAAGCCGGGAACGATCGTATAGGCTATGTTTGCCGCGACGGCGGCGTTCTTGGCATCATCGGCCGAGACCTGGAGGTTGAACGAGGTCTTCTCGTTGAACTTGTAGGTGCCGCCGCCCCAGACAGCCCAGTTGCCGCCCCACGGCTTGTAGAAGCCGCGGCCTCGACCTGGGATCGCATAGGCCGGATCGTTGAGATTGTCGTCGGTACCATAGCCGCCCATGATGAACAGCGACAGCTCTTTGCTGACATTGACATCCAGGCGGACCTTGCCCGCTACTTCCTCGTAATTGCTGTCATAGGCGACGACGCCGGTGATCGCACCCCAGTCGCCCTTGTACTTCAAGCCGCCGACCACATGGGGAACATAGCTGTCGATCGTGCCGGAAATGCCCGTCGAGCCCGTAGTGTCCGAGCCTTCTTCGAGCGAAATCACGCCCGTGATGCCGCTGCCGGCGTCGAAATAGTAGCTGACAACGTTGGTATCTTTCTGGCCGTAATGGATCAGCGTGTCCTGAATGACGTTGCCGGCGTAGCCGATAAACGCGTCATACGGCGATTCATCCTTACCGACTCGCAGTCCGCCGAGCTGGATCCAGGCGAAGCTCAGCGAAACACTCGTGGCGCCGCCGTTCGGAAAATTGAATTTGGTCTCGGTGTAGGTCTTCAAAGTGCCAAGCTCGGTTTCCTGGCCGGTCCAGGTCTTCAGGTTGAAGCGGGCGTTCTTCTTCCATGTGTCCTGGGCATCGCCGTCCTCATGGTCGGTGGCCGTGCGGCCGTCGAACGAGCCGACATCGCCCACGCCGGCGTCGTAGCGGACATAGCCGCCGACGCGCAGGCAGGTCTCGGTGCCGGGGATGTAAAAGTAGCCGGCGCCATAGACGTCGCAGATCTTCACGTATTCGGCCGGTTCTGGCTCGGCGACGGTCACCGCGTCGGCGGCGCGGGCGCCCGAAACTGCGATCAGGGCCGCAGCGGAGCCGAGAAGAAGGCTCTTGATGTTCATTTTCTTGAATCTCCAGTCAAAGGTTCAAGACAGGCCTGACATGCCGTTCGGCTTCTGCCACCCCCGTCCCCATCGTTGAAAAAGTACGCGCACCGGCGCCGCTTCTTCGCTCTGGACATGACTTAATCGGTCGTCACGTACAACAGAGATTGTGTCGGAAAAGCGTCTTTTTGAATCTTATAAAGGTCTTGTTGCCCAAAATATCACGTCATATATTTGTAAAATTGGGACAGATTGCACAATTTATACAATCGAAACGCCAAGAAATTCCGAGAATGTGCCAAATGTGCCAATTATTACAGTTATATCACACTTAATTATCCGGCTAAACTCTGTCGCGCGGTTGCGCAGAAAAGGTATCGCCGGAACCGCTCAGGACACGGTGCGCGCGGCGCGGACCACGTCCGCGACCATGTCTTCCCTCAACATCTCGATAGGGACGCGGCCGCTAAGCTCGGGCGCGGGGCGGGTCAGCCAGAACCAGGCGAGCCTCGGATTGGCGATCGCCGACAGCACGTCGCTGATTCCCAGGACCGGCCTGCCGTCGACGAACTGGGCCAGTGGGAAGACATGTTTGCGGCCGCCCTTGCGCAACGCGACGACCTCGCCGCGCCTTTGCCAGCGATGCAGTGTCGAGCGCGGGATGCGCAGCTTCTCTTCCAGATAGGTCGAGCCGGCGACCTCGCCGGCCCAATCCTCAAGCAGCATCGATTGAAGATCGGCCGCGCGTTCCGCGATATTTTGAAGCCTTCCCGCCTCCGGCACGCGCCCGGAGGCCTGATCGGACACCGTCGGACCTCCGCTTGCTATTCTCTCCGGCATCATGCGGAAGAACTCGGAGATGAGCGCGGTCCAATCACCCTTGAAGGGTTCGATTGCATGGCGCTGCGCCGGCGGCAGAAAGGGGAGGGCGGCCGCCACGCTGCCAGCGAGCGCGCTGGCTGAGACCAGGGCCTGCGCATCCAGCAGGACACCTTGCTGCATCAATGCCTGCCGCACGGCTTCGGCCACTAGGCCTGCCAAGGTCTCTTGCGAAATCCCCTCGGGCGGGGTCTGAAGTCTGGTCATGCGTTCGTCTTGTGGCCCGCGCTCCTCCCCAGGCGCCGGCGGTTGCCGAAATTCTATCGCGGAAAGCACAGATTGCGGCGGCAACGGACGCCGCGGCCCGGCAGGTTGCTGGCTTGCATCTTCACACCCCTGGTTTGGCGTGCCGAAATGTCAGTCGCGGAACGCCTCAGCTTGCGTGTAGGGGCGCTCTGTGACAGGGGCGCGACAGAAAGGCCGAGTTGGAGCCTGCTCGCGATGACGCTGAACGCAACCTGGCTTCGCTGGACTGCTTAGAGCAATCCCGCTTGCTCGGCCTCTCGACGCAGGTTCTGGCGCGGGCGCGGGCCGATCTGCTGGATCACCAAACCGGCCGCCAGCGAGCCGAGGTCGCCGCACTCCTTGAGGCTGCGTCCGGTCGTGTAGCCGTAAAGGAAGCCGGCGGCATAGAGGTCGCCGGCGCCGGTCGTATCGACCAGCTCCTTGATCTTTGTCGCCTGGATGGCGACGGTCTCGTCGCCGCGCACGATGACCGAGCCTTTCTCGGAACGGGTGACGGCGGCTATTCTGCAATCCTTGCGGATGGCGGCGAGCGCCTCCTCGAAGGAAGCGGTCTGGTAGAGCGACTTGATCTCATGGCTGTTGGCAAAGACGATGTCGACGGTGCCGGAGCGCATCAGCTCGAGGAACTCGTCGCGGTAGCGGTCGACGCAGAAGGAATCCGACAGCGTCATCGACACCTCGCGGCCGGCCGCATGTGCCAGCCTTGCAGTCTGGCGGATAGCCTCCTTGGCGCGTGGCGGATCCCACAGATAACCCTCGAAATAGGTCACCCTGGCGCCGGACGCCTTGTCTGCCTCGACATCCTCCGGGCCAAGCTCGACGCAGGCGCCGAGATAGGTGTTCATCGAACGCTCGCCGTCTGGCGTGACGAAGATCATCGAGCGCGCCGTCGGCGGCTGGCCTGTAAGCGGCCTGGTGTCGAAGGCCACGCCCTGGGCCTGGATGTCGTGCGTATAGATCTCGCCCAACGAATCGTTGGAAACCTTGCCGAAGAAGGCGGCCCGTCCGCCGAGGCTGGCGACGCCGGCCGCCGTGTTGCCGGCGCTGCCGCCGGAAGCCTCGATCGCCGGCCCCATGCGGCTGTAGAGCAGTTCGGCGCGCCTGGCGTCGATAAGGTTCATCGCGCCCTTGATGATGCCGTTGGTCTCGAGAAAAGCCTCGTCGCATTGCGCGATGATGTCGACAATGGCATTGCCGATGCAAAGCACGTCATATTCCGGCATCAAAATCTCCGCCAAGAACCCACCCGGCTATCTGGCATGCCGGCCGGGCGCGGGTCTAGCGAGTCGCCGCTGCTTTGCCTACCCCGAAAATCGCCATCGGCTTCCGCGGTGCCGGCCTCGGCGCCGATTGTTCGCCGGCTGCGGCAGCGTTCGCGTCGAACTGGCCCACAACAGTCGCGATCCTGACGGCTAAGGTTTCATCTTGGTGGAAACATTTCCGCGGCAGCGCGGGCTAGAAGGCGACCGACGGCAACAGGCTGAAGGGTGCGAACCACGAATGTCCGAAAAGACCGAAATGTCCGCCGACCTTGCGCTGCTCGGCGTCCTGGCGGTGCTGTGGGGTGCTTCCTACACCTTCATCAAGATCGGCGTCGAGACGATCCCGCCTGTCACCTTCATCGCCGCCCGGGCCGTGATCGCCGGGGCCATTCTGTTCACCATCATTCGCTGGCGCGGCCTTGCCATGCCTGCCGACGCGGTAACGTGGCGCCGGTTCGCTTTCCAGGCCTGCCTTAACAGCGTCGTGCCCTTCACCCTGATCGCCGCCGCCGAGCGCTCGGTCGATGCCGGCCTTGCCACCATCCTCAACTCGACGTCGCCGATCTTCACCTTCCTGCTGACGGCGTTGATCACGCGCCATGAGCCCGTCACGGCGCGCAAGCTCGTCGGTGTCGGGGCCGGCATCGTCGGCATCTGCCTCATCATCGGCACGGAGGCGCTTGGCGGGCTTGGCCGTCAAATGTGGGCGCAGCTTGCGATCGTCATCGCGACGGTCTCCTATGCCGGCGCGGCGATCTTCGGCCGCGGCTTCAAGGGCCTCGATCCGATGATCCCCGCCGCGGGTTCGATGCTTTGCGGCGCGGCGATGCTCGTGCCGCTCAGCCTGATCGTCGACCGGCCATGGACGCTTGCGCCGTCGGCGGCATCGATCCTGGCCCTGCTTGGGCTGTCGGTCTTTTCGACGGCGCTGGCCTTCGTCATCTATTTTCGCTTGATCCACACGCTGGGCTCGGTCGGCACCACCTCGCAGGCCTATCTGCGCGTGCCGATCGGCGTCGGCATCGGCGCCGTCTTCCTGGGCGAAAGCCTTGGACCGACGGCCTGGGTCGGCATGGGTTTCGTCGTCGCCGGCGTTGCCGCGATGACGATCCCCGCCCGACGCGCCGGAGCGATCCCCGGAAAAGCGTGAACCGTCGGCGACGATCTCGCCTTGCAGTTGCGCCGCTCTCTCTCGCCGCCTATCTCGGGGGCGTCGTTTCTCGATGAGGGGTTCTATCCGCCGTGATCCTGGACGCTGCCCGCGCCGCCGCCAGCCGGCTGTTCTCGCCCGAATTCCGTTCCGTCTTCCTCAAGACGCTGGGGCTGACGCTACTCGCTTTGCTGGCGCTGTGGGTTGGCCTGGAAAGCCTGCTCGAATGGCTGGCCTGGCCGTGGCTGCAGACGTTGCTGCCGGGCCTGCCATCCTGGGCCGGATGGCTCAGCGCCATCATTGCCGGCATCGTGCTGGCGGTGGGGATGGCTTTGCTCATCGCCCCGGTCACGGCGATCGTCGCCGGTCTGTTCCTCGACGATGTCGCTGAAGTGGTCGAGCGTACCGACTATCCCAACGATCCGCCCGGCCGCGCCGTGCCGGCGCTGCATTCGCTTGTGCTGGCCATCAAGTTCTTCGGCGTGGTGGTCCTCGGCAACATCGTCGCGTTGCTCTTGCTTCTGGTGCCTGGCATCAACATTGCCGCCTTCTTCGTCGTTAACGGCTACCTGCTTGGCCGGGAATTCTTCGAATTCGCCGCCATGCGGTTTCGCCCCGAGGCCGAGGCCAAGGCGCTGCGCCGCAAACATGCCGGCACGGTGTTCCTGGCCGGATTGGTCATCGCGGTGTTCCTCGCCGTGCCGCTGCTCAACCTTCTGACGCCGCTTTTCGCGGCCGCCATGATGGTGCATCTGCACAAGGCTGTTTCGGCGCGAAAGCCGATCTAGTCCTGCTCGGCCGCGCCGCCGCGAAACAACGCCTGCAACTTGCCGAACGGCATCGCCGCGCTGGTGAAGCCGAACGTGCCGTCCTGCTGGATTTCGCGCGCCGCTGTTTCCAGCATGCCATAGGCGAAATTGGTCAGCCACGGGCCGAGCGAGATGCGCTTGACGCCGGCCATGGCGAGGTCGGCGATGGTGAAGCCCGGCCGGGCCATCACATTGACTGGACGGCTCACCGACGAGCAGATCGTGCGCACCATTTCGACGTCGCTGATGCCGGGCGCATAAAGCACGTCGGCGCCGGCCTTCTCGAAGGCCTGCAGCCGCTTGATGGTGTCGTCGAGGTCCGTCTTGCCCCACAGGAAATTCTCGGCCCGCGCAGTGAAGACGAAATCGTGCTTGAGCGCCCGGGCCGCCTCGACGGCGGCCGCGACGCGTTCGGTCGCCAGCGAGAAATCGTAGATCGGGTTGGCGCGGTCGCCCGTGTGGTCCTCGATCGAGCAGCCGGCAAGGCCTGCGGCCTCCGCCGCGAAGATGGTTTCGGCTGCCTGCTCGGGGCTGTCTCCCTTGCCGCGCTCCAGATCGGCCGAAACCGGCAGGTCGGTTGCCGCGGTCACGTCGCGGCAATGGTGGATCATGGCCTCGAAGGTCACGGCGCCGTCCGGCAGGCCGCGCGAGAAGGCGAAGCCGGCGCTGGTCGTGGCCAGCGCCTTGAAGCCGAATGAAGCGAGAAGCTTTGTCGTGCCGACGTCCCAGGGGTTGGGCATGACGAAGGTGGAGGCATGCAGATCGCGAAAAATCTTGCCCTTGTCCATGGCGGGTCCTCAATCATGAGCGGGGTCGTGCGAGGAATTTATCGCGTGGGCCGGGGCCGGGCAAATAAATGCGTTTCCTTCAGAAGCGTTTCTCGTTCTCTGCTGACAATTTCTCGAAGGCATCGGAATTCCGGACATAGCGCGACTTGGCCTTGTCCCAACGATAGGTGACGGAAATGTCGTGAGAGCTGGCCTTTGGCGATACCTCGTCGCAGCTTTCGCCGCTCGGCACCGTCGCGTCCGTCACCGTGGCCTTGATGGGCGCATAAGACTTGTGGCCACTGAGACTCCGGAAAGTCGGGTTCTGCGTGCGCCTATAGGCGCAGTAATTCTCGTCGAACGTATAGATCGCGTCGATCAGCGAGAAGCGGTCGTTGTGGACCATGATCAGCATGGTGCCGGCATAGCCCTGGTTCGAGTTGAAATGCGTGCTCGTGGTCACGATGGCATCGTCGCCGGCGGCGATCGAAACTTTGGCAGGTTCGCGAAAAGAGGTGAGCCTGTCGACTGCGACATTCACAGCATCGAGCAGCTTTGGCTTGCCCGCCAGGTCGTAGAGCGCCAGCACCGCGAAACCTTCGGCGCTGTCCTGCGACTGGCCGAGGTCGAGAAGCATCGCCAATCGGTCCTTGCCGCCGGCCTTGACGGCGAGCACCGCAGCGTTCGGCAGGTTGACGGTCTCGGGCGGCGAGCCGCCCTCTTCGCCGCCGAGGATGTCCCGCACATCGATTGGGGCGCTGCCGTCGTAGAAGCCGTTGGCGCCTGCCTTCAGGTCGGGGACGACCATCTTGGCAAGATCGAGATAGGTGACGTCCTGACGACCTCCGACAGCGCTGCTCAGTTCCGGAAAGCTGACGTCCTGGGCCAGCGCGGCCGCCCACAGGCACGGCAGCAGCAGGCAGGCGAGCATGAAACGGCATAGTATGGAAATCACGGACCGCACCCCCTCGGATGCGCTCACGCTAGCACGGCGTTTTGCGGTGCGCAGCCGGGTATGATCAGCGGATCGGCACCAGCTTGGCCAGGTCGCGCATGTCGTCGAACAAGATACCGCCGGCTGCTGCCAAGCCATCGCGGTCGGTGAGCGGATCGGCGTGGTAGGAGAACACACGCATGCCGGCGGCAATGCCCGCTTGCGTTCCCGCGACGCTGTCCTCGATGACGATGCAATCGGCGGGCGCGAAGCCCATGGTCTTGGCCGCATGCAGGAAGAGATCCGGGAACGGCTTGCCGCGCCCGACCATGGTGGAGGAGAACATGGCGTGCTCGAACAGCGGCAAAAGCCCGGTTTGGCCGAGCGTGATGTGCATCTTCGAAACCCGCGCCGAGGAAGCGACGCAATAGGCGATGCCGGCGGCGCGGACGGCCTCGACGAACTCGCGCACATAGGGAATTGCCTCGACGCCGTGCGAAAAGAGATCGGGCAGGCCAGCATTCCAGCGCTCGACGAAGTCGGCGCCGAGCCGGACCGCTGTCGTCTCCTCGATCTCTTTCTGCACCGAGGCCATGCTGCGGCCGGAAAAGTTCTTGCGACAATATTCGAAGTTCGTCGTAAACCCGGCGGCGCTCAGCCATTCAGCGAGGCGCCGATTGGCAAGGTTTTCCGTATCGACCAAAGCCCCGTCGCAGTCGAAGATGACCAGTTTTGGAACTTGCATTAGACGGTGCCGGTGGACCCGAAACCGCCTGCGCCGCGCGTCGTGCCGCCGGCCAGCGCGCGCTCCTCGACCTTAACCTGTGTCACGGCGGCAAAGACGATCTGGGCGATGCGCATGCCGCGCGTCACCGCGAAATCCTCGTCGCCGAGATTGACCAGCAGCACTTTCACCTCGCCGCGATAGTCGCTGTCGACGGTGCCGGGCGAGTTGAGGACGGTGAGGCCATGCTTGAAGGCAAGGCCCGAGCGCGGCCGCACCTGGCCTTCCATGCCTTCGGGGATTTCCAGGACCAGCCCAGTCGGCACCAGCGCGCGTTTCCCCGGCAGGATCAGCAGCGGCCGGTCTTCCGGCACGGCGGCCCGCAAATCCATGCCTGCCGCGCCGGCGCTCTCATAGGCCGGCAGAGGCAGGCCCTCGCCATGCGGGAGCCTGACGAAACCGACGGCGGGGCCGATGACGGAGGTAGGATAGAGAGCGGTGCGCATGAGCCCATTCCTATCGGCGCGAATGCCGATTCGGTCAACTCGGGATCGGGACCTATCAACGGCTTTCTTTCGCTTCGGGTTCCGCTGCCCGTCAGCGCAGTTCCACCGGCACCACGGTCGTCTCCTTGATCTCCTCCATGACGAAGGAGGCCGAAACATCCGACAGCGCCACCTTGGCGATCAGCCGCTGGTAGAGGCGGTCATAGGCCTTCACGTCGGCGACGCGAGCCCTCAGCACATAGTCGAGGTCGCCCGACATGCGGTAGACGCCGGTGATCTCGGCGAAGCCGGTGACTGCCGCGCGAAACTTCTGCAGCCAGTCCGGGTCGTGGTTGGAGGTGCGGATCAGGATGAAGACCGAGAGGCCGAGCCCCAGCTTGTCGGCATCGACGAGGGCGACGCGGCCGGTGATCACGCCATCCTCCTCCAGCCGCTTGACGCGCCGCCAGCAGGCATTGCGCGAAAGCGCTACCCGCTCCGAAAGCTGGTCGACCGAAAGCGTGCCGTCGCGCTGCAGCTCGGCCAGCAATCTTCGATCAATCTCATCGATATCAGCCGACATATTGGGATAAATGTCCCACCAAACAGCCAAAAGCAAGGACAAATTGGGACCGATGAACCAAAGCCGCGTGGCAAGATACTCACCATCGGGGCTCATCCCGGCAGGAGGGATCACCATGGCGACTCGGTTCACGGCACTGTTCACGGCTCACCCGGAAAAGGTCGGCGAGACCTATTTCGGCCATATGGCCTTTGCCGCCTGGTTCTGCTCGCGCCTGTCGATGGCGGCGGGCGCCGCGCTCGTTCACGCTTTCTTGCCGTTTCTGTTCGAAACTACGGCGAGCCGAATCGTTCGTGAGCTCTATGAGCGCACGCACAACCGAGGCTCGCACGCGGTCAAGGAGCCGGCGGCTCTGATGGATCGCGCCTGATAGATGGTGGAATGCGATGTGCCGGTGGGCGGCCTATCTCGGTGAAGCGGTCTTCCTCGAAGACATCATCACCGCGCCCTGCCATTCGCTGATTGCACAAAGCCACTGCGCCCAGGAAGCCAAGTCGCCGACCAATGGCGACGGCTTTGGTCTCGCCTGGTATGGCGAACGGCCCGAGCCCGGCCTCTATCGCGACATCCTGCCGGCCTGGTCCGATCCCAATCTGAAGAGCCTGTGCCGCCAGATCAAATCCGGCCTGTTCCTCGCTCATGTCCGCGCCTCGACGGGCGGCGCCACCAGCCGCATGAACTGCCATCCCTTCGTCTCCGGCCGCTGGTCGTTCATGCATAATGGCCAGATCGGCGGGTTCGAGAAGATCCGTCGCGCGCTGGAGAATTCGCTCTGCGACCACGTCTTCGACCAGCGCGAAGGCACCACCGATTCCGAACTCTTCTTTCTCCTGATGATCGACCAGGGGCTGGCGATGGACCCGCAAGGTGCGGTGTCGCGGGCAACCGGCCGCGTCGTCGAAGCCTCGCGCCGGGCCGGCATCGAGCCGGCCCTGAAACTGACCGCCGCCTTTTCCGATGGTGAGGCGCTCTACGCCGTGCGCTATGCCACCGACGACCATGCGCCGACGCTCTACACCGGCGCCTTCGCCAGGCGCGCCGGCCATTGCATCGTCTCCGAGCCCTTCGACCGCGACGGCGGCGAATGGCAGGCGATCCCGCCCTCGAGCTTCGTCACCATGACGAGGGGTGGCACCAGCATTCAGCCATTTGGGCCGGCCGTGGCCCCGCTGGCGCTGGTGGGCTGAACCAAGGATCAGCAAAACATAAGCGCAGCGTAAGGACGTTAAACCGTTGCCCTGTCATCTGTGGCGCCCGACGAGCGGCGAATGGAAATCATTCGCGCGCCTGAAAACGCACGAACAGAGGGATGACAGGACAATGTGCAGGTGGGCTGCCTATCTCGGCGACGCGATCTTCCTCGAAGACGTCATCGCCGCGCCTTCCCATTCGCTGATTGCGCAGAGCAGTCACGCGCGGGAGGCGAGAACTCCAACCAATGCCGACGGCTTCGGCGTGGCCTGGTATGGCGATCGGCCGGAGCCGGGCCTCTACCGCGACATCCTGCCGGCCTGGTCCGACCCCAATCTGAAAAGCCTTGGCCGGCAGATCAAGTCGGGGCTGTTCCTTGCCCACGTCCGCGCCTCGACCGGCGGCGCCACCAGCCGCATGAACTGCCACCCGTTCATCTCGGGCCAGTGGTCGTTCATGCACAACGGTCAGATCGGCGGTTTTGAAAAGATCCGCCGCCGGCTGGAGAACACGCTTTCCGATGCGCTGTTCGATCAGCTTGAAGGGACGACCGATTCCGAACTCCTCTTCCGCCTGATGCTCGGCGCTGGACTCTCGATCGATCCATATGGCGCCGTGTCACGTGTCACAAGTCATGTCATCGAGGCTTCGCGCCGTGCCGGCATCGAGCCGTCGCTAAAGCTCACGGCTGCCTTCAGCGATGGGAAGGCGCTTCACGCCGTTCGCTACGCCACTGACGATCACGCGCCGACCCTCTATACCGCGGCCTTCGCCAAACGCGCGGGACGCTGCATCGTCTCCGAACCTTTCGAGCGCGATGGCCGCGCATGGCATGAGATTCCGCAGTCGAGCTTCGTGACCATGACCCGGGACAGCACCAGCGTCCGGCCTTTTGCCCCAGCAACGGCCCGGTGGGCGCTCTACGGCTAACCGGAGAGCGCTACCTCTCTACAGACGTCGCCCGGCAACGAGTTCGACTACGCAAAACGCTCCAGTCCGTAAGGCTTGAGCAGCGGATCGCGCTCGCCTTCGAGGATTTCGCGCGCGGCAAACAAACCGACGGCCGGCGCCAGCGTGATGCCCGAATGCATGACTGCGATGTAGAGGCCGTCGACGCTCTGGGCGCGCCCGATGATCGGAAAACCATCGGTCGGATTAGGCCGGTAGCCGACCGTGTGGAATTCGAATTCCAGCCCGTCCGCGCCATGCAGTGCAGCCTTCATGACCGCGAACAAGTCGCGCGCCGTAGCTTCCGGATTTTCTCCCGGATCGCCGCCGGCGAAATCCGAGCCGGCGATGATGCGGCCCTCGGCCGTCTGGCGCATATGCAATCTCTCGGCATGCACCAAACCGTTGAGCAGCTTCTTGTAAGGGCGCGAATGCACGATCAAGCCGGGCGGCGTCTCGATTGGCAATCTGATGCCAGCCGTTGCGGCGACCGCCGGCGCGCCGGTGCCGGCCGCGATGACGATGTTGTCCGCGCTGATTGCTTCACCGGAAACCACCACGCCGGTGACCCGGCCTGCAGTCAATGCCAGCCTCTCTACGGTGCCGGCGATCACGCGCGCGCCAAGCCGTTCGGCGTCCGCCAGAAGCGCCCTGGCAGTTGCGGCCGGCTCGGCCACGCCTTCCTCCGCGACGTAGACGGCGAAGTCAGGTGGCTCGACGAGGTTGGGCTCGATTTGCCCCGCCCGCTTGGCGTCGACCCGCTCGATGCCATAACCCCATGACGAGTGTTCGGCCGCATAGGCTTCGAGCCTGTCCGGCGGCAGGTCGAAGCAAAGGCCGCCGCACCAGGCGAGCGGCAGCCCGGGCAACTCGCCCGCCAAACGCTTCCATTCGGCCATGGCGCGGGTGCGCAGCCGGAAATAGGTCTCGGGATTGCCCCAACTGGCATTGATCCAGGCGAAGGAATTGGGCGTCGCGACACCGCCGGCGCCGCTTTCGGAAACGACAGTCACGCGCGCTCCCGCCTTCGCCAGATGCCAGGCGATCGAAGCGCCGATGATACCGGCGCCGATGACGATGATTTGTTTTGCGCTGCTCATGCTGGACCTTGGGGGATTTCCCCCGTCATGCCACCACCCTGGCCGGACCTCAAGCGGCAGCATGACTTATGCGCCGGCAGCTGCCGTCATCTGAACACCGGAAAGCAGACCCTTGAGCGCCTCGTGCCGCCGCATGAGTCGGGGCGAATCCACTTTCTTCGCGACCGCCAGAACGGTGCCGAGCTCCAGCTCCGCGCCGGTTCGGTCGCCGAGTTGGATGAGAAGCGCCGCGAGCGAAAGCCTGGCCTCCGCGCAGTTGGTAGGCGAGCCGATCTCGGCCCAATGCGAGCATGCGATCTGCAGCTCCCGCACCGCTTCGGTGAGGCGATTTTCCCGCATAAACAGTTCCGCCTTGGCCTCGGCGGCCAGCGCTCGGATCGAGGCCATCGGCCAACGCTGCGGCTCGCTTTCCAGTTCGGCGATCACCTCGTTGGCGCGCTCCGGCCGGTCGGTCCGCGCCGCTACCTTGGCAAGCGTGGCGAGAACCATGCCCCGCCGCTGCAGGGTTGGCCAGCGGTTCCCAACCAGGGACCGCTCGAGCGCGCTGAAAGCGGCCTCTGCCTGCCCCTGCTCGAGCTGCAGCAGCGCAAGGCCGGGCTGCGGGTCCCAGCCCGCGGCGTGGGAGGCGCGATAGGCTGCTTCCGCCTGGGCGAAATCGCCGGCGGCAAGATGAATGTCACCCAGGACGCGCAGCGCATCGCCCGTTGCCCAAGGCGCGTCGAGCGCAAGCTGATCGAGCGCGGCGCGGACCAGCGCTTCCGCCTCTTTCAGCGTGCCATGAACGCCGAGCACTTCGGCCCGGTGCAGCCGGCACGAGCCCGTGAGTTCCTCCAGCCCGTGCCCTCTGCACCAGCCCTCGTAGCTGAGGGTCCATTGATTGGCCCTCGCCCAGTCGCCGAAATTCCGGCAGGCCCACAAAATATTGCAATAGAGGATGCCGCCGACGATCGGGTCGACGTCGCTGGAGAGACCGAGTGCCGCGGCAAAATCCTGGTCCTCCTGCCCGGATTTTGTTTCCCCAAGGCAGAGCTTGAAAAAGCCGCGATAGATGAGACCGAGCGATTCCACGACTGGATCTTCGAGATTTTTGCCGACCTCGAAGGCTTGCTCGGCAAGAGCAAGCGCATGCTCCGGCTCGGCCTCCGCACCCTTGATGCGCGCGCCCATCCAGCACCAGAGCCCATGTTCCCTGCTCTCCGTTGCTTTGTCGATCAGCTGCGCGGCACGCTTGTGCCATCCGTTGGCCGCGGCGAGCTCTCCTCTCTCGAGATGAATCATGGCGAGGGTGATTGCCGGGGAAGCCGCTCGCAGGCGTTCGCCGGCCACGCCGTATTCCGTTGCCGCGCGCGTCAGGAGCGGGATCGCTTCTGACGGCCGCCCCACGCATTCCAGCGCCAGTGCCCATTCTTCGAGGTCGGCCGTCAGCAACTCGTCGGCGGCATCCGCCTCGGCAAAAGCGGCCGCGGCCTCGTGCCATTTTCGCGCCGCGGCGGCGGCGCGCGCGGCCAGGATCGGCGAGCCTGGGCTTGACGGCTTGCTGCCCGCATCGGCCCGAGCTGCCGTTTCCGCCGCGGCCAGCTTGTCGAGGCAGATCCGGTAGCCGAAGCGGGGCAGGTTGCGCAGCGCCGTCTCCATGCCGCCCTGGCGAAGAATGCTGCGGGCAAGGCTCGCCACGCGCTGCAGTGAAGCCTCGGTTACCGTCACGTCGGGCCACAGCATTTCGAGCAGCTCGTCCTTGCTCATTGCTCGGTCCTGATGCCGCAGCAGAATGGCGAGGAAATCGAACACCAAGGGCTGCGTCTCGATCTCGCTTCCGGCGAGACGAAGGGCGCGTGTATCCTCGTTAAGCTCGAAGTCGCCGAAGCTATAAATTCCCATCGGCAGCAACCCCCATAACGACAATGGGCAAAGGATCAGAAGAAGATAAGGCCGGCGTAAGGACTGTCGGCCGCCTGTCCCGTAATTCTCCGTCTGCCTGGCGGGCCAAGCGAGAGTTTACCTCAGCCGCCCCAGGGATGCCACCGGCACCGATCTGATCGAGTGCCCGGCGGCATTTGAACCTCAGATCAAGGAGATTGCAAAATGCAGAAGTACATCATCGAGCGCGATATTCCCAAGGTCGGCACCTTCGAGCGCGCGCAGCTTCGCGACGCCTCCAAGGCCTCGAATGCCGTTCTGGCCGAACTCGGTCCGGACATTCAGTGGGTGGAATCCTTTGTGACGGACGACAAGACGTTCTGCGTCTACCTCGCCAAGGACGAGGCGATCATCCAGCGCCACGCCAAGATGAGCGGCTTCCCGGCGACCAAGGTCACCGAGGTGAAGCGCCTGTTCGATCCGACGACGGCTTACGCCGCCGCCTGACCGCGCGGACCGTGAAGCTTTGCGGCATCTGAGCTGCAAGCGCGACCGGTCCTGATCTCTTCAAGAAGCCTTCGGGAGGGCCATCGGTGCCCTCCCGAATTCATCGCTCAAACAAGGAGACACGACCATGACCATCTTTGGGCAGGAACTCGTCGCCGACCGGTCCGCGCTCAGCCGCTTCTTCGCGGCCGTCGTTGCGATATCTCGTGCCACGGGACATGCCCTCGCGCGCATCGTGCGTATTCGCAGGGACCGGGCCAGACTGGACGAATTGCCTGACTACCTGCTGCACGACATCGGCGTCGGGCGCTCTGAAATACGTTGGATCACCAAGTACGGCCGCAGGGAACATGGCGAGGCCTGACTATGAGCAGGCCCCGCCATGGCGGCGAACACGCCTCCCGGCGAGCCGATCTGCCTGAAACTGTCGACATGCTGGGTAAGCGCTGCTAGAAGCCCGCGCCACAGACAGGATTCCATCAAATTGGCAGAAGACATCGAACAGGCGGTATCGCGCCGCCGCACCTTCGCGATCATCGCGCACCCGGACGCCGGCAAGACCACGCTCACCGAAAAGCTGCTGCTGTTCGGCGGCGCCATCCAGCTTGCCGGCGAGGTCAAGGCCAAGAAGGACCGCATCCAGACGCGGTCGGATTGGATGAAGATCGAGCGCGAGCGCGGCATCTCGGTCGTCACCTCGGTGATGACCTTCGAATATGACGACAATGTCTTCAATCTGCTCGACACGCCCGGCCACGAGGATTTCGCCGACGATACCTACCGCACGCTGTCTGCGGTCGACTCCGCCGTCATGGTCATCGACGCCGCCAAGGGCATCGAGCCGCGCACGCTGAAACTGTTCGAGGTCTGCCGTCTCCGCGACATCCCGATCATCACCTTCGTCAACAAGATGGACCGCGAGAGCCGCGATCCGTTCGAGATCCTCGACGAGATCGAGCAGAAACTGGCGCTGGACACCGCTCCAGTCACCTGGCCGATCGGCCGCGGCAAGACGTTTTCGGGCACCTACCACCTGGCGCAGAACGCAGTGCGCCGCAGCGACGACGAGAAGGAGCGCACGCCGGTCAACGGCCCGGATTCCAACCGGGTTGCGGGCTTGCTGCCCGAAAACGAGCGCAACGACTTCATCGAGGAACTGGAACTCGCGCGGGAGGCCTGCCGTCCGCTCGACGTTGATGCCTTCCGCGAGGGCCATCTGACGCCCGTCTATTTCGGCTCGGCGCTGCGCAACTACGGTGTTCGCGACCTGATCGAGGCGCTCGGCGCCTATGGACCGCCGCCGCGCGCCCAGGAAGCCGACGAACGTCTGGTCGAGGCGACGGAGGAGAAGATGACCTCCTTCGTCTTCAAGATCCAGGCCAACATGGACCCCAACCATCGCGACCGCATCGCTTTCGTCCGCGTCTGCTCCGGCAAGCTGGAGCGCGGCATGAAGGCCAAGCTGGTGCGCACCGGCAAGCCGATGAGCCTGTCTGCGCCGCAATTCTTCTTCGCCCGCACCCGCGTCACCGCCGACGAGGCTTTTGCCGGCGACGTCGTCGGCATCCCCAACCACGGCACGCTGCGCATCGGCGACACGCTGACCGAGGGCGAGGAGATCCTGTTCCGCGGCGTGCCGAACTTCGCCCCCGAAATTCTGCGTCGCGTGCGCCTCGGCGATGCCATGAAGGCCAAGAAGCTGAAGGAAGCTCTGCACCAGATGGCCGAGGAGGGCGTGGTGCAGCTCTTCTCGCCGGAGGACGGTTCGCCGGCCATCGTCGGCGTCGTCGGCGCGCTGCAGCTCGACGTCCTGAAGGAACGGCTCAACATCGAATACACACTTCCGGTGGATTTCGAGATGTCGCGCTTCTCGGTCTGCCGCTGGATTTCTGCCGACGACAAGGCAGAGGTGCAGCGTTTCATCGAATCGCATCGCGGCGACATCGCCCGCGACCTCGACAACGATCCGGTGTTTCTGGCCCAGCACGCCTTCTCGCTGAACTACGAGGCCGAGCGCTGGAAAGCGATCCGCTTCACCGCGGTGAAAGACTATCAGGTCCGCGACAAGGCGGCGTGATTCTGGTGAATGGAGTAGTAAATAGTGAATAGTGAATAGTATTCAGGAAAGAGCGATTGCTAACGCTTTACCACTCACCACTCACTACTTCTCACCCCTTCGCCGCCGCTTCCAACTTGTCGATCTCGATCCTGCCCATCTTCATCATGGCGTCCATGACGCGTCCGGCCTTGCCCCGGTCGGGATCTTGAAGCAACCGCGGCAGCTGCTCTGGCACCACTTGCCAGGAAACGCCGAACTTGTCCTTCAGCCACCCGCAAGGCCCCGGCTCGCCGCCGCCTTCCGTAAGCCTGGCCCAGAAATGATCGACCTCAGCTTGCGTCTTGCAGTCGATCGACAGCGAGATCGCTTCGGTGAACTTGTACTGCGGCCCGCCGTTGAGTGCCAGGAACTGAACGCCGTCGAGTTCGAACGAGGCGACCAGCACCTGGCCTTGCTGCGGATGGCCTTCAGGCCAGCGCGTCACGCTCAGCACCTTCGAATTCTTGAAGATGGAGATGTAGTGGTTCATGGCGTCTTCGGCCTGAGTGTCGAACCACAGGAAGGTGGTGATCTTCTGCATGTCCTGCTCCTCGGTTGCTTCCTGCTGTTACATTGGAACGGCTGACCCCGAGAATGGTGCCATCTCTTGCCGTCTGCCCAAGGACGGCCCGCATGCGCCCGATCCGACAGCGGTTTCAAATTTTCCTGAAGACTCCTGGCGCAGTGCAAAATTGTGGCAAGGCCGGATCATGGCCGCTATAACCGCTGCCGACTAAAATTCGAGCCGCCCGCCGCGCATCGGCGCGGCCAGCCAGCAAGGACAATTCGATGCCCGCCTATCGTTCCCGCACCACTACCCATGGCCGCAACATGGCCGGCGCCCGCGGCCTGTGGCGCGCCACCGGCATGAAGGATAGTGATTTCGGCAAACCGATCATCGCCGTGGTCAATTCCTTCACCCAGTTCGTGCCCGGACATGTGCACCTCAAGGATCTCGGTCAGCTCGTCGCGCGCGAGATCGAGAAGGCCGGCGGCGTCGCCAAGGAGTTCAACACCATCGCCGTCGACGACGGCATCGCCATGGGCCACGACGGCATGCTCTATTCGCTGCCGTCGCGCGAGCTGATCGCCGACTCGGTCGAATACATGGTCAACGCGCATTGCGCCGACGCCATGGTCTGCATCTCCAATTGCGACAAGATCACCCCCGGCATGCTGATGGCCTCGCTTCGCCTCAACATCCCGACCGTCTTCGTCTCGGGCGGCCCGATGGAGGCCGGCAAGGTGGTGCTGGCCGGCAAGGCGCAGGCGCTCGATCTCGTCGATGCCATGGTCGCTGCCGCCGACGACAAGATCTCCGACGAGGACGTCAAGGTCATCGAGCGCTCGGCCTGCCCGACCTGCGGCTCGTGCTCCGGCATGTTCACCGCCAATTCGATGAACTGCCTCACCGAGGCGCTCGGCCTTTCGCTGCCCGGCAACGGCTCGACCCTGGCCACCCATGCCGACCGCAAGCGCCTGTTCGTCGAGGCCGGCCATCTCGTCGTCGATCTCGCCCAGCGCTACTACGAGCAGGACGACGAAAGCGCCTTGCCGCGCAGCATCGCTTCCAAGATGGCTTTCGAGAATGCCATGGCGCTCGACATCGCCATGGGCGGCTCGACCAACACGGTGCTGCACATCCTTGCCGCCGCCCATGAGGGCGAGGTCGACTTCACAATGGAGGATATCGACCGGCTGTCGCGCAAGGTGCCGGTGCTCTGCAAGGTGGCGCCGGCCAAGTCCGACGTCCACATGGAGGACGTCCACCGCGCCGGCGGCATCATGGCGATCCTCGGCCAGCTCGACCAGGCCGGCCTGATCAACCGCGACCTGCCGACGGTGCATACCGCCACTCTTGGCGAGGCGCTCGACCATTGGGACATCGCCCGCAGCTCGGCCGAGAATGTCCGCGACTTCTTCCGCGCCGCTCCCGGCGGGGTGCCGACCCAGGTTGCCTTCAGCCAGGACCGCCGCTGGGACGAGCTCGACACGAACCGCGAAACGGGCGTGATCCGCTCGGCCAAGACGCCGTTCTCGAAGGATGGCGGCCTTGCCGTGCTCAAGGGCAATCTGGCGCTCGACGGCTGTATCGTGAAGACCGCCGGCGTCGACGAGTCGATCCTGAAATTCACCGGCCCGGCCCGCGTCTTCGAAAGCCAGGACGCTTCCGTCAAGGCGATCCTCGGCAACGAGATCAAGGCCGGCGACATCGTCGTCATCCGCTATGAGGGGCCGCGCGGCGGCCCTGGCATGCAGGAGATGCTCTATCCGACCAGCTATCTGAAGTCGAAAGGGCTCGGCAAAGCCTGCGCGCTGATCACCGACGGCCGCTTCTCCGGCGGCACGTCCGGCCTGTCGATCGGCCATGTCTCGCCGGAAGCCGCCGAAGGGGGCGCGATCGGCCTGGTCCAGGAAGGCGACACGATCGAGATCGACATCCCCAACCGCACGATCCGGCTTGCCATCAGCGATGCCGAGCTCGACGCGCGCCGCGCGGCGATGAAGGCCAAGGGCGCCGACGCCTGGAAGCCGGCCGAGAAGCGCAAGCGGAAAGTGACGACGGCGCTGCGCGCCTACGCCGCCTTCGCCACCAGCGCCGACAAGGGCGCGGTGCGGAAAGTGCCGGAGTAGGGCAAGCTGCGACCCCTACCTCCCCCTTGTGGGAAGGTCGGACCGAAGGTCCGGGGGGGGCGGCGCCGCCTCCTCCCCGCTGCTTTGCAGCGACCCTCCCCACAAGGGGGAGGGTAAAGGCCTACGGCATCAGCTGATACTCATAAAGCTTCTGATAGAGCCCCCCCTGCTTGAGCAGGGCCTTGTGCGGGCCGCTCTCCTGCACCTTGCCCTTTTCCAAAACCACGATGGTGTCGGCCTGATGCACGGTCGACAGCCGGTGCGCGATCACGATCGTCGTGCGTCCGACCGTCAGTTGCTGCAGCGCGTCGCGGAACAGCGCTTCCGATTCGGCGTCGAGCGCGCTGGTCGCTTCGTCGAGCAGCAGGATCTCGGCATTGCGCAGCATGGCGCGCGCGATCGAGATGCGCTGGCGCTGGCCGCCGGATAAGAGCGAGCCGTTCTCGCCGACTTCCGTCTCGTAGCCCTTGGCCATGGCGCTGATGAAGTCATGCGCGTTGGCGGCCTTGGCGGCGGCGATCACCTCTTCATCGGTCGCGTCCTCACGGCCGAGGCGGATATTGTGCATGACCGTGCCGGCAAACAGGAATGTGTCCTGGCTGACATAGGCGATCTTCTTCCTGAGCGAATCGAGCGTCGCGAAGGAGATGTCCTGGCCGTCGAACATCACTCTGCCGGTCTGCGGGTCGTACATGCGCATGATCAGGTTGAGGATCGTCGACTTGCCGCTGCCGGACGGCCCGACCAGCGCCGTCATCTTGCCGGCCTCGAGCGTCAGGTCGAAGTCCTCGAACACCGGCGGGCTTTCCGGATAGGCGAAGCTGACATTGTCGAAGCGGATTTCGCCCGGCCCCGCTCGCAGCGGCCTCGCGCCAGGTTTTTCCGCGAGCGTCAGCGGCCGGTCGGCGAGCTGGAACATCATGCGCACGCCGACGATGCCGGTCTCGAGCGAGATGCGAACGCGTGCCAGGCGCTTAGCCGGCTCATAGGCGAGCAGCAGCGATGCGATGAAGGCCATGATGTTGCCCGGCATCTGCCCGCCCTGCAACACCAGGAACCCGCTGATAAAGACCGCGCCGGCGATTGCCAGGCCGGCAATGGTTTCCATCACCGGGCTGGTGGCCGCTTCGAGCGTGGCGATGTTGTTGGCGCGGTTCTCGACGTCGGAGACGGCCTGGTACATGCGTTTGCGCATCGCGCCTTCAAGGTTGAAGGATTTGACGACGCGTACGCCGATCGCCGTCTCCTGCATGACATGAACGATCTGCCCAAGCGAGCGGAACTCCATGGCGGCGATGTTGCGGACGCGCTTTAGGATGCGGTTGACGCCGTAGATCGCCACCGGCCCGACGACGAAGCAGATCAGCGACAGCGCCGGCTGTTGCCAGACCATGACCCCGACCAGGACGATCAGCGTCACCAGGTCGCGCACATAGGACGTCACGACAAGGTCGAGCACGCTGCGTGCCGCCTGCGCGTTGTTGGTCATGCGGGCGATCAGATCGGCCGACGAGGTCGAATGGTAGAACTCGATGCCTTGCGCCAGGATGCGATCGTAGATCTTGCGCTGCCGGTCGGCGATGATGGCATTGCCAACGCGGCTCATGAAATAGGCCTGGACGAAGGTGGCGAGGCCCTTGAGCAGGAAGATCGCCGCGACCCCGGCCGCGATCAGGTTGACGCGGTCTAGCCTCTTGAAGACGACGAATTCGTTGGTGATCTCGCGCAGGATCCAGGCGCTGGCGCCGGTCATGGCGGCCACCACCAGCATCGACACTATGGCGGCCGCATAGCCGAATTTATGCTCGTGGAAGGATTCCCTCACCAGCCTCGCGATGAGGCGCTGGTTCTCCGTCGAGCGAAAGAAGCGAAACAACGGCCGATCCTGTGTCTGACTTGCAAAGAATTTCGGATTCGCCACGAGGGCGCGAGGCGGCTTATAGAGCGAGTTGCGGCACGATGGAACCTTTCGGCTGCCGGGCAAAGAAAAGGCTGCGCGAGGCTGTCTCTTCGGCCACGATGATCGCCAGGTCTTGAGAGGGGTGACGACAGATGGATTTCGACCTCATCGTGCGCGGCGGCATGCTGCCGGACGGCAGGGTTGCCGATATCGGCATTGCCGGCGAAACCATCCGCGCGATCGAGCAGAAGCTGACAGGGTCGGCGCCGACAGAGATCGACGCGCGCGGCAACCTTGTTTCGCCGCCCTTCGTCGATCCGCATTTCCACATGGACGCCACCCTGTCCTACGGCATTCCGCGCATCAACGCGTCTGGCACGCTGCTCGAGGGCATCGCGCTTTGGGGCGAGCTGAAGCCGCTGCTGACGCATGAGGCCGTGCGCGAGCGCGCGCTCGCCTATTGCGACTGGGCCGTGTCGATGGGCCTGCTCGCCATCCGCAGCCATGTCGATGTCTGCGACGACCGACTGCTCGCGGTGGAAGCCCTGCTCGACGTCAAGAAAACCGTCGCGCCCTATATCGACCTGCAACTGGTGGCGTTTCCGCAAGACGGCCTCTATCGCTCGCCGACGGCGCTCAAGAACACCGTCCGGGCGCTCGATATGGGCGTCGACATCGTCGGCGGCATTCCGCATTTCGAGCGCACCATGGCCGACGGCACCCGCTCGGTGACGGAGCTTTGCGAGATCGCCGCCAAGCGCGGCCTGATGGTCGACATGCACTGCGACGAGACCGACGATCCGCTGTCGCGCCATATCGAGCAACTCGCTTATGAAACGCAGCGTCTCGGCCTGCAGGGCAGGGTGGCCGGCTCCCACCTCACCTCCATGCATTCGATGGACAATTACTACGTCTCGAAGCTGTTGCCGCTCATCGCCGAGGCCGGAGTCTCGGCCATCCCCAACCCGCTGATCAACATCATGCTGCAGGGGCGCCATGACACTTTCCCGAAGCGGCGCGGCCTGACCCGGGTGAAGGAGATGCTGGCGCTCGGCATCCGCGTCGGCTGGGGCCAGGATTGCGTGCTCGACCCCTGGTATTCGCTGGGCACGGCCGACATGCTCGACGTCGCCTTCATGGGCCTGCATGTCGCGCAGATGTCGAGCCCGGCCGATATGGCGCGCTGCTTCGACATGGTCACCAACGTCAACGCCGCCATCATGGGTCTCGATCATCTCGGCCTCGCCGTCGGCAAGCGCGCCAGCCTTGTCGTGCTCGACGCCGGCAATGCGATCGAGGCGGTGCGCCTTCGCCCCGAACGCCTCTGCGTCATCGCCAGGGGCAAGGTCGTCGCCGAGCGGACCAGGCAGGAGACGCGGCTGTCGATTGCGGGGCGACCGGCGCAGGTGAACCGGCGGCACCAGACGGCATAGTTTGTCGGGCGTGGAGCGGGTTACGAAGTGACGCGTAAAGCCGCGACATGGTCGAAGATGCGGCGCGACAGTGCGGATCGCAGCGTTCCTTCGCGCCCCCTCTGTCCTGCCGGACATCTCCCCCACAAGGGGGGAGATTGGCAGCTTTGGCGCCCCGCTCAATCCTGCGACGTTGGCGATTGGCGAAAGTCGGCGTGACGGCTGATCTCCCCCCAAGTGGGGGAGATGTCCGGCAGGACAGAGGGGGGCGCTGTCCCGCCTGCCTCTCAAAGTTTCCGCTTCGTCTCAACGCCTTTGTGCAGTGCCACTAGAGCCAGTCGATTCCCGGTGCTGGTCTCACCGATCGGCTGAATTTCCCTCGTCAAACCGGCCGCTTGCGGCTAGGGAGCGGCATGGCTTCGCTCGCCCGCAATTTCACGGTCAAAAACATGCTTCTTGCCGGCATCCTGTTGATGCTGGCCGGCGACTTCATGTTCGCGCTGAACGATGCGATGGGCAAATGGCTGGTCGCTTCCTTCTCGGTCGGACAGGTGGTGCTGATCCGCTCGATCGGCGCCTTCATCGTGCTCGGCCCGATGATCGCCAACCAGGGCACGGGGAAGCTCTTCCACATTGACCGGCCGCTCTTGCAGGTCCTGCGCGTCGTGGCCACCACCACCGACACCGGGCTTTTCTACGCCGCGGTCGTCTACCTTCCGCTCGCCGACGTGATGAGCTTCTACATGGCCGGGCCGATCTATGTTGCGGCGTTGTCGCACCTTTTGCTTGGCGAAAAGGTCGGCTGGCGGCGCTGGCTGGCGATCCTGGTCGGCTTCTGCGGCGTGCTCATCATCCTGAAACCGTCCTCCGCGGCTTTCTCCATGTCCTCCGGCTTTGCGCTGGTCGGCAGCATCGCCTTCGGCTTCGCCATCATCCTTGGCCGTCTCCTGCGCGGCACCAGCGACACGTCTTTGGTCACCTGGCAGACCATCGGCACGCTGATTGTCGGCGGCCTGCTCACCATCGGCGCCTGGAGCGCGCCGTCGGCGCTCGATTTCGGCGCCATGCTCCTGCTCGGCGTCGTCTCCTGCGCCGCGCATCTGATGATCACCAGGGCGCTGAAGCTGGCGCCGGCCTCGACGCTGGCGCCGCTCCATTACAGCCTGCTTCTGTGGGCCATCGTCTTTGGCCTGGTTTTCTTCGGCGATGTGCCGAGCCCGCGCATTCTGTTCGGCTCGGCGATCGTCGTGCTTGCCGGCATCTTCATCTTCCATCGCCAGAAGGTGGTGGAAACCGTGGTGCCGCCCGAGAACGTGCCGAAGGGCGTGAACTAGGCCGTGAACCCATAGATCAGACGGGCCTTCGACCGCTCCGCTTGGCGTCAAATGCCGCTGGATTGCCGCATCGCTGCGAAATGACGCGTCGGGGTGACCAGAATGTCGTGGTGCGGGAGCGCTAACCACGCGGTCGCTACCGGAGAGATGGCCGCACCCTTCACTTGGCCGATTTGTCCGCGATGATACCCAATTTATGGATTTCCGGTGTCTTGGCGAACAGATCGCCTGCGTTGATCTTCTCCATCAACGCCGCAGCGACCTTGCCGTTAAGATGCGCATCGCGTCCCGCTTCGTCGTCGAATGTGTCGAATATTGCGAAAGAGGAAGGTCCTTCCTGGATCGCATACCATGAGATCGTTCCGGGTTCGGCGTTCACCAAAGGAACCGCCGACTGCAGGAAGTCCGCAACCTCCTTCTCCTTGCCGGGCTTTGCTTCCAGCGGAACGTACAGCGCGAACTTTGTCATTCTGCTCTCCTGCTTTGATCTTCGGAAATGTCTGTCGCCACCAATCGGCTTCGTGTCATGACCCCTCAGCCAAATAATTCCTGGCGCCAGAGATTGATCCTTGGCGAGCTTTTTTATTTCTTTCGTGTTGCGCCAACTTGACGGATACACCGCTCGAGGCGCGTTATCATTCGTCCGGAATCCGCAAAAAAACAAAGAGATAGGACGTTTCGTCGTTTTCGCTGAAACGGTCAAACGCACCAACGCGATTCACGAAAGTATTTTACGGTGCAAATCGCCTGCCGGGTGCAATCTGCGATTGATTTCGGCGAGACCGGCAGGATATCTATGGCCCGGAAAATTGCGCTATTGGGGGGAAATCATGGGCAGTTTCTCGATATGGCATTGGCTGATAGTTCTGATCATTATCGGCTTGCCGTTGTTGTTTGTCTTGAGGGCGCCGCCAGCCGGCGTCAATCGTTTCGGTGACACCCCGCCGTCGATGAATTTTGGTGAAGCGATTGCAAGCTTTTTCCGAAATTATGTGAACTTTTCCGGCAGGGCCAGTCGCTCGGAGTTCTGGTATTCCTACCTCTTCATAATCATCGTCGCCGTTCTTATGGGTATAGTCGATATCTTTGTCGGAAACGAAGCCGTCTCGTCGCTTTGGAATCTTGCCGTCCTTCTGCCGACACTTGCCATGACCACGCGCCGGCTGCATGACATCAACAGAAGCGGCTGGCATCAGCTGCTTGCGGGATTCATCCCCATCGGCACAATCGCGCTGTTCATCTGGTATTGCAAAAAGTCCGACGAAACAGGATCGCTGAACGAGATACAGAGGGTTTTCAGGTAGAGCGCCAGCTCTAGCCCTGGCGTACTGCCGCCAGATGCCGCGAAAACTCCGCCGTCTCCATGAGCGCCTTGCAGCGGGCGAAGCGGCCGTCGGCATAGGCGCGGAAATCGTCGGCCGGATTGTCGTTGGCAAGCTGGATCAGGCCCCAAAGCGTCCAGAGCAGGTCGCACATCGCCTTGTAGATGACGACGCGGCCACGCTCGGCCGGCCGCGCCTCGCCGCCGAAATAAGCGCGCAGCAATTCCTCGTCCTGGCCCGCATCGAACTTGCCCTCGACCGAGAGGTCGCCGAGATCCCACAGCGGATCGTTCATGCCGGAATATTCCCAGTCGACGATCCACATCCGCTCGCCCGTATCGAGAAAATTCTCGCACAGCGGATCGCAATGGCAGGCGGTGAGCTCGATCGGGTGCGCATCAAGGGCGGCGCGCACCGCGCCTGCCTCGCGCACCACGTCATGGTAGCCTGCGGGCAGCGCCACATCCTTGGTCGAAAGGACCTTGAGATAGTCGTCGATCATCGCGAACAATTCGAAGCGGAAGGGAAACACCGCGCCGGAGGTGTGCAGCTTACGAAAGGCCTCGCCCGCTCGCGTCGGGCTGCCCGGCCTCGCCTTGAATTTCTCTGGTGACATCGTCTCGGCGCCGGCGATGAAGCGCGTCGCCATCCGGCCGGTTGCCGGATCGGCGTAGAGCACTTCGGGGCTGACGCCGGCCTTGGCTGCCTCGCACGCCGCCACCGCCTCATTGGCGCGGTTGATATATTCCTCCGTGCCTTTGCCGGGGATGCGCAGGCACACGTCGCCGGCCCTGTAGACCCTGTTGGTGAGGCCGCCGAGTCGCTCCAGCGGCCCATCGTAGTCGGTTAGCGCCGGTATGGCCGCCAGGGTAGCGCGCAATTCGTCGGTCATGTCGTGTCCCCCGCTTCACGCCATTTGCTATGGCTCTGACGGTTCCACAATTTTGGCGGCTTGACTATGATCCTTTGCACATGAATCGGCTTCGAGGGGCGACGATGACGGACGGCAAGCACAGCGGCTCACTAAGCGCGGCCTATGCCGCGACCCGGCCGGACGAAGTTGCCGCGATCTATGACCGCTGGTCCGAGACTTACGATGCCGACATGTCGGCCGCCGGCTATCGCCATCCCACGATCTGCCTGGCCCTGCTTGCCCGCCACCTGCCGCGCGGCGCTGGGCCCTTGCTCGATGCCGGCGCCGGCACAGGCCTGATCGGCGAATGGCTGGCCATCACCGGCTATCCGCGCGTCGAGGCGCTCGACATCTCGCAAGGCATGCTGGACAAGGCAGGCGCCAAGGGCGTCTACACGGCGCTGCATCGCCTGGCGATGGGCGACACGCTGCCCTTCGCCGATGGCGTCTATGCCGGCATTATTTCGGCCGGCGTTTTCACCTCGGGCCATGTCGGGGTCGAGGGCCTGGACGAGCTGATCCGCATCTGCCGTCCAGGCGGCGTCATCGTGCTGACCGTCAAGAACACGCTGTGGGATGCCGGCTTTGCGGAGCGCATCGCCGGGCTGGAAGCGCGTGGTGCAATAAGCCGCCTCGAAGAAACACTGCCCTATGCTTCGATGCCAGGCGAAAGCGACACGGTGCCGAGCAGGGGGCTGGTGCTGCGCGTCAACTGACCGGCCCGGCGGTCAAGCCCTTCACCTTCGCGCCGGCCGGATCGTACATCGCCTCAATATGGATCTTTGCCGGCGTGCGTTCCATCGCCACCACCAGCTCGTAGTCGCCGGAGACGAGGAACTCGTCGCTGACGCCGTCGGCATTGCGCACATAGCCGTAGCCGATGTTCTTCTCCACCGTGTAGCCATAGCCGCCGCTGGTGAGGTAGCCCACCGGCTCGCCATTGCGCAGGATCGTCTCGCGCCCGACCAGCACGATCTCGGGGTCGTCCACGGTGAAGCCGGCAAAGCGTTTCGGCGGCGGCTTGCCGGCCGCCTTCTCCAGCGCCTTGCGTCCGACGAAGTCAGTGTTCTTGCGGAACTTCACCGCCCAGCCGAGCCCCGCTTCCAGTGGCGTGTCGTTCGGCGTGATGTCGGAACCCCAGGCGCGATAACCCTTCTCCAGTCTCAGCGATTCCAGCGCCCGGTAGCCGACCGGGCGGATATCATGCGCCTTGCCGGCCGCCATCAGCGCATCGAAAACCTCGCCGGTAGCGGCGATCGGCACATGCAGCTCCCAGCCGAGCTCGCCGACATAGGTGATGCGCAGCGCCTTCACGCTATGACCGGCAATTTCGATTTCTCGCGCATGGCCGAAAGGGAAGGGCGCGTTCGAAACGTCGGCATCCGTCACCGCCGACAGCACGTCGCGGGCGCGCGGCCCCATGAGCGACAGCGTGCCGTACTCCTCCGTGACGTCCTTCAGCCTTGCGTCGAAGCCGGCGCCGATATGGTCGCTTATCCAGGACAGGTCATGCGTGCGAAAGCCGGTGCCGGTGACGATATAGAACCTGTCCTCGCCGAGCCGCGACACGGTGAGGTCCGCCTCGATGCCGCCGCGCGTGTTGAGAAGCTGCGTGTAGGTCAACCGCCCGACCGGCTTGTTGATGTCGTTGGCGCAGATCCAGTCGAGCGCCTTCAGCGCGTCCGCGCCCGTCAGTTCATATTTGGCGAAGGAGGATTGGTCGAAAATGCCGACCTTCTCGCGCACATGCCGGTGCTCGTCGCCGACCGGGCCGAACCAGTTCTGACGGCCCATCGAATAGACGTCCTCGGCGGCTGCGCCATCTGGCGCGAACCAGTTCGGCCGCTCCCAACCAAGCTTGGAGCCGAACACGGCGCGATGTTTCTTTAGCCGCTCATAGAGCGGCGAGACGATGCGCGGCCGTCCCGATAGATATTCTTCATGCGGGAAGCCGATCGTGTAGTGCTTGCCATAGGCCTCCAGCGTGCGGTCGCGCACCCAGTCGCGGTCGCGGTGCAGGCCGGAAAAACGCCTGATGTCGACCACCCAGAGGTCGAGCGGCGCCTCGCCGTCGACCACCCATTGTGCCAGTACCCAGCCGGCGCCGCCGCCGGATGCGATGCCAAAGGCGTTGAAGCCTGCGCCGACGAACATGTTGGCGCATTCCGGCGCCACGCCGAGGATGAAATTGCCGTCCGGCGTGAAACTTTCCGGCCCGTTGATCATCTGCTTGACGCCGACATGGGCGAGAGCCGGAACGCGCGCGATCGCCTGGGTCATATGCTGTTCGAAATGATCGTAGTCGTCGTCGAACAGGCGGAATTCCCAGTCGTTGGGCACGTCGCCGCCGGAAAGCCCGGTTGCCCAGGCCTGCGGGTTGGGCTCATAGCCGCCCATCACCAGTCCGCCGACCTCCTCCTTGAAATAGGTGCGGCGGTCGGGGTCGCGGATCGTCGGCGCGTCATTGGCCAGCCCTTCGATCCTCTCGGTGATGATATACTGGTGCTTGACCGGCTGCAGCGGCACGTTGATGCCGGCCATCGCGCCGACCTGCCTTGCCCACTGCCCGCCGCAGTTCACCACCTTGTCGCAGGCGATGTCGCCCTTTGAGGTCTTCACCGCCGTGATGCGGCCGTCCTTCATCGCAAAGCCGGTGACGCGCACGTCCTCGAACAGCTTCGCGCCATGCATGCGCGCGCCCTTGGCGAGCGACTGGGCGATGTCGGAGGGGCTTGCCTGCCCGTCGGTCGGCAGCCAAGAGGCGCCGACGAGGTCGCCCGTCTCCATCAGCGGCCACATGCGCTTCACGTCCGCTGGCGACAGAAGCTGCATGTCCATGCCGAAGCTTTTGGCCGTGGTCGCCAGCCGCTTGAACTCGGTCCAGCGGTCGGCGTTGGTTGCCAGCCGCAGGCATCCGGTCATTTTCCAGCCGGTCGCCAGGCCGGTCTCGGCCTCAAGGCCCTTGTAGAGCTCGACCGAATATTTGAGCACGCGCGTGATCGAGGCCGACGAGCGCAACTGCCCGACCAGCCCGGCGGCGTGCCAGGTCGAGCCCGAAGTCAGCCTGCCCTGCTCGAGCAGCACCACATCGGCCTTGTGATCGCGCGCCAGATGATAGGCGGTGGAACAGCCGATGATGCCGCCGCCGATGACGACGATCCCGGCATGACTGGGCAAGGTCATGACTTTGGTCCGTATTTCGTCCGGTAGTTATCGAGCGCCGCATCGAGCCGCACGAGGTTCTCCTCGGTATAGGCGACGTAGTCGATACCGGGCGCGTCCAGATAGAGTTCGGAGACCATGCTCCACATCGCCTCGCGCAGCAGCGAGGCGCATTGCATGGCGGCATGCGAGCGGCGGATTTCGGTGTCCGGTTCCTTCATGAAATAGGCGGTCATGAAGGCAAAGGATTCGTCGTCGCTCATGCCGGCATTCGAGGCGACGCCGGCAAGGTCGAACATCGCCGTGTTGAAGCCGGCATATTCGAAATCGATCAGCCACAGCCGCTTGCCGTCGTCGAGGATATTGGCCGGCAAAAGATCGTTGTGGCCGAAGACGATCGGCAGCAGTTTTTGCGCCCGCTCGAGCTCGTCGGCCAGCGAAAGATAGCGCGGCAACTGATCCTTCTTGCGGCTGCCGCCTTCGTCCAGCGTGCGCGCATAGTCGCGGATGACATGGAACACCCAGAACATGAAGCCGGCGCCGGACACGTGGTTCGGCATCTCGCGATGGAAGCCGCGCAGCAGCGCCGCCACGCGGCCGAGATTGGCCCGCACATCCTCGCCGAGAAAGGTCTTCGCCCCGAGAAACGCCGTCACCAGAATGCCGGGCTCGGAATAGTGGACGGCCGGCGCGAATCCAGCCGCATGCGCGGCCCGCGCTGTCATCACCTCGCGCTCACGAAAGACATGGTGGAACGGGAAGTCCTGGCCCAAGCGCACGACATGGTGCCCGGCGGCGTCGGTGACGATATAGTTGGCATTGCTGAGGCCGCCCGGCAGCGGCACGATCTCGATGCTGCCGTTCCAGCATGGCAAGGCGCGAATACGGTCTTCGGCGCTCACGGCTTCGCTCCGGCCTCAACCGGTCCCACGGAAAACGACGATGGGACAAAATTAAAAAGCCTCGTCGGTGCGAGACGCCAGGATCGGTATCCCGCACCGCACCGACGAGCCCCTTGGCCAGGTTTAGGATCCCGGCATCCGCCCCCGCGGATTCGATAAAAGCTCGCGCCTGGCTCACTCCAGACGATCTGGTCGCTAGGTTGCGGCTCTGCCATTACCCTCCCTTAGCAGTTCCGAGCCCTTGTGACTTGCAGCCACTCTCATGCCGTGGTGGCAGAGCTGTCAATCAAAAGCTGTGACCTTTTTTGGGTGTTTTGCCCGAAAATATAAGCAACTCCTTTCAAAGCGTTGTCAAAGCCTTAAATTCGGTCAAAATCCCGGACATCCACATGATCCATTCGAAACGGCATGGCGAAATCCTCCGGCTCCTCGGCGAGGAGGGCACGATCACCATAGCCAGCCTTGCCGAACGTCTCGGCGTCTCGCTGGAAACGGTGCGGCGCGACGTCAAGCCGCTTGCCGATGACGGGTCGGTGCTGAAGATGCACGGCGCCGTCGGCCTTGCCTCGATGATGGGCGAGGCGCCGTTCGAGCGCCGCATGCGCGAGAATGCCGAAGCCAAGCGCCTGATCGCCAGGATGGTCGCGGCCACCATCCGCGATGGCGAGGCGGTGATGCTCGATACCGGCACGACCACATCCTTCCTCGCGCGCGAGCTGCTCGGCCATCGCCGGCTGACGGTGGTCACCAATTCCTCCGACATCGCCCGCACGCTGGCGACGGTGAACGGCAACAAGGTCTATATGGCGGGAGGCGAGCTGCGCAGCGATTCGGGCGCTGCTTTCGGCATTTCGGCGATCGAATTCGTCAGCCGTTTTTCGGTCGATCATGCGGTGATCTCGATCGGCGCGGTCGACGCCGACGCCGGCCTGACCGACTACGAGCTGGAGGAAGCGGAGTTCGCCCGCATGGTGCTGTCGCGCGGCCAGCGCTCGCTGGTCGTCACCGACCATACCAAGTTCGGTCGCCAGGGGCTGGTCAGGGTTTGCGGCTTCGACGGGTTTTCCGAGCTCGCCACCGACCAGCCGCCGCCGCCCGACATCGCCGCCGCGCTGAGCCGGGCCGGCGCGCGCCTGACCATCGCGACGGCCTAGCCGCCGCGGACGCCGCGCCGCTTTCTTTCCCGCGCGCGCCGGTGTTTAGTCCGGCCATGGCCTTCACCATCCGCCAATTGCAGTTCTTCGTCGCCGTTGCCGAGCAGGGCACGGTCTCGGGCGCCGCGCAGAACCTGTCGATTTCGCAATCCTCGGTCACCGAGGCGATCAAGGAACTGGAGAGCGATCTCGGCGTCGAGCTCTTCGAGCGCCATCCGCGCGGGTTGAACATCACCCACAAAGGCCACCAGTTCCTGCGCCACGCGACCAAGATCCTGGCCGATGTCTCGGATGCGCGCCGTTCTTTCTCCAGCGAGCAGGCTGTCGCCGGCGGCCGCCTGCAGCTTGGCGTCACCTCGCTGGTCGCCGGCTATGTTCTGTCGGATCTGCTCGCCCGCTACCGTCGCGCCTATCCCGGCGTCGAGGTCTCCGCCATCGAGGACAATGGCGACTATCTCGAGCATCTTCTGGTCGGCGGCAAGCTCGATATCGCCGTCATGGTCACGTCCAATTTGCGCGACCGCACCGCGCTGCAGTCGGAAATCCTGGAAGTCTCGGCCTATCGGCTGTGGATCCCGCTCAGCCACAGGCTCGCCAGCGCCGACATCATCTCGATCGGCGATATCGCCTCCGAGCCGTTGATCATGCTCACCGTCGACGAGATCGAGGAGAACACCGGCAAGCTGCTGTCGGCGATCGGCGCGAGACCCCATGTCGCCTTTCGCACGCGTTCGGTGGAAGCGGTGCGCAGCCTGGTCGCCACCGGCGCCGGCGTGGCGCTGCTGCCCGACCTCGTCTACCGGCCCTGGTCATTGGAAGGCGACCGCATCGAATCGCGCGATATTTCCGGCTCGCTGCCGGTCGTCCAGGTCGGCACCGTCTGGCGCCGCGGCTCCGGCCTGCCGCAGGCCGCGCGCGACTTCATCGGTCTTGCGCAGTCGCAGCGCATGGTGCGCCGCTGAGGCAATTCCAGGAAAAGCGTGAAACGGCCGGCTTGAACTCGTAGAGTGCCGGCAGCGATCGATGAGGGCAACTGAGAGCGAGGTCCGCCATGCCGCAATCCGCGCAGCCGAACACACAGCAAGCCGCTCTCTGGAACGACGCCAGCGGAAAGGCTTGGGTCGAGATGCAGCCGATCCTCGACGGCGTGCTGGCGCCGCTGGCGAGCCTGGTGGTGGATGCCGGCTATCCCGGGCAAGGAGGCAGCGTCCTGGACATCGGCTGCGGCGCCGGCGCCACGACCCTGGCGATGGCGCGCCGCGTCGGCAATGACGGCCGATGTGTCGGCCTCGACATCTCGCGGCCGCTTGTCGCCCTGGCCACGGAGCGCGCGCGGGCGGAAGAGGTGGCGAACGCAAGTTTTGAAGTCGGCGATGCCCAGGCATATGCGTTCGAATACGGCCGCTTCGATGCTGTGGTCTCGCGCTTTGGCGTCATGTTCTTCGATGATCCCGTGGCGGCGTTCACCAACATACGACAGGCCGCAAGGCGCGGCGGCAAGCTCGCCTTTGTCGCGTGGCGCGGGCCGCGCGAGAATGATTTCATGACGACCGCCGCGCGAGCGGCCGCGCCCTTCCTGCCGCCCGCACCAGTGCCGGATCCCGACGCGCCGGGACAGTTTGCCTTCGCCGACGGCGCCAGGGTGAGGCGGATACTTGAAGCGAGCGGCTGGTCGTCGATCGAAGTCGAACGGGCGGACGTCCCGTGTCAGGTCGCCGAAAGCCATCTGATGACATATGCCACCCGGCTGGGGCCGGTCGGCGCTGCGTTGCGCGAGGTTGACCAGGCAACGGCCGAGAAAATCACCGCAGCCTTGCCTGCTGCATTTGCGCCCTTCGTAGCGGACGGCAAGGCTCATTTCATCGCCGCCTGCTGGCTGGTCACGGCGTTGGCCTGAAGCATTTTTGATATCGGAAAAACCCATATCGGCTTTCTGATAAATGAATTTGCGAAACCGGATTTTTCACAGCACTTTTTGCCCAGGGAACAAAGCCGCGCCCTGACAGCGCTGGCTGACAGAGCAATATGCCCTGTCGTTTTTGAGTCTGCGCATGATCCTTTCCGAAACCGGACCGGTTTCGGGATCATGCGCCAAAATGGGAGATCGACGATGAATGCATTCCTGAAGTCGTGCACGGCGCTGACTGTCGCGCTGACTTTTTCCGGCCAGGCCATGGCCCAGGTCAAGGAAATCGGCAAGGGCGAGGGCGAGGTCAACATCGTCGCTTGGCCGGGCTATATCGAGCGCGGCGAGACCGACAAGGGTTATGACTGGGTGACGGCTTTCGAGAAGGAAAGCGGCTGCAAGGTCAACGTCAAGACCGCCAACACGTCGGACGAGATGGTCTCGCTGATGAACGAGGGCGGCTTCGATCTGGTCACCGCTTCGGGCGATGCATCGCTGCGCCTCGTCGCCGGCAAGCGCGTGCAGCCGATCAACACCGATCTCATCAAGAGCTGGAAGACTGTCGACGACCGCCTTAAGGACGCGCCCTGGTTCACCGTCGACAAGGTGCATTACGGCGTTCCCTACCAATGGGGCCCGAACATCCTGATGTACAACACCGACGTCTTCAAGGAAGCGCCCAAGAGCTGGAACGTCGTCTTCGAGGAAATGAAGCTGCCCGACGGCAAGTCGAACAAGGGCCGCGTCCAGGCCTATGACGGCCCGATCCACATCGCCGATGCCGCCAACTATCTGATGTTCCACAAGCCGGAACTTGGCATCAAGGACCCATACGAGCTGAACGAAGACCAGTACAAGGCGGCGCTCGATCTGCTGCGCACGCAGCGCACGCTGGTCGGCCGCTACTGGCACGATGCCGCGATCCAGGTCGACGACTTCCAGAACGAAGGCGTGGTCGCTTCCGGCTCATGGCCCTATCAGGTGAACACGCTGGTCGCCGCCAAGAAGCCGGTCGCCTCAACCGTGCCGGAAGAGGGCGTCACCGGCTGGGCCGACACCACAATGATGGAGGCCGACGCCGCGCATCCGAACTGCGCCTATATGTGGCTTGAGCATTCGCTCTCGCCGAAGGTCCAGGGCGACGTCTCGGCCTGGTTCGGCTCGCTGCCGGTCGTGCCCGCCGCCTGCAAGGGCAATGAACTGCTTGGCGACGAAGGCTGCAAGACCAACGGCTACGACAATTTCGACAAGATCAAGTTCTGGAAGACGCCAGTGTCGAAATGCGCCAGCCAGAACGACCAGTGCGTGCCCTATTACCGCTGGGTGTCGGACTATATCGGCGTCATCGGCGGGCGGTAACGCTCTTTACCCTCCCCCTTTGTGGGGAGGGTCGACGCGTAGCGTCGGGGTGGGGGCTGTCTGATCGGTTCGCGCCAGTCACCCCCACCCGCGGCTTCGCCGCGACCTCCCCCATCGAGAGGGAGGTAGGGCGTCGCGCATCCTCTCTAAACCGGCAACGAAACGAACAGGCCCATGACCTCTGCCGTTTCCTTCAAACAAGTCTCGCGCCATTTCGGCAGCGTGCGCGCCGTCGATGCGGTCGATCTGGAGATCGCCGCGGGCGAGTTCTTCGCCATGCTCGGGCCGTCCGGATCCGGCAAGACGACGTGTCTCAGGCTGATCGCCGGCTTCGAGCAGCCGACGGCAGGCTCCATCTCCATCTTCGGTGAGCGTGCCGAAGGCGTTCCGCCCTACCGCCGCAACGTCAACACCGTCTTCCAGGACTATGCGCTGTTCCCGCATCTCAACGTCTTGGACAACGTCGCTTACGGCCTGATGGTCAGGGGTGTCGGCAAGGCCGAGCGGCTGAAGGCGGCGGAAGAGGCGCTGTCGCTGGTGCGTCTGCCGGGCTACGGCGCGCGCCGCCCCGGCCAGCTCTCCGGCGGCCAGCGCCAGCGCGTCGCGCTCGCCCGTGCGCTCGTCAACCAGCCCAAGGTGCTGCTGCTCGACGAGCCGCTCGGCGCGCTCGACCTCAAGCTGCGCGAGAACATGCAGGAGGAATTGAAGTCGCTGCAGAAGGCGCTCGGCATCACCTTCGTCTTCGTCACCCATGACCAGGGCGAGGCGCTCTCCATGGCCGACCGCGTCGCCGTCTTCAACGACGGCAGGATCATGCAGGTCGGCACGCCGGAAGATATCTACCAGCGGCCGAACACGCGCTTCGTCGCCGATTTTGTCGGCTCGTCCAACGTGCTGCCGCCGGATTTCGTCCAGCGCTATTCCGGCCAGCATCGCTGGGGGAGCCTGCGCCCGGAGTCGATCCGCGTCTCCAGCGCGACCAGCGGCAACGGCGTCGCCGCCCGCCTGGTCGGCACCAATTATCTCGGCGCCACCACAAGGCTGGCGCTGGATGCCGATGGGCTGAGACTGCATGCGGTGGTGCCGGCGGGCACCGCGCTGCCGGCGGAAGGCGAAGCGGTGATGCTGACCTTCAATCGCGACAGCCTGCATCTGATGGATGAGCCGGCATGAAGAAGGTTTGCGCGAGGGCGAAGGATCGCGGCTTCCGCCTGTACACGGTGGCGCCATGACCATCGCCGCCGTTCAATCCAACCCCACCCCTGCCATCCTGCCCGGCAACGGTGGCCTGCGCGGCGCGCTCTCAGACCTGTTCTGGCGCCGGCCGAAATTCCTGCTCACACTGATGCTCGCCCCGCCGCTGCTTTGGCTCGGCATCGTCTATATCGGCTCGCTCTTTGCCTTGCTGGCGCAGAGCTTCTTCTCCATCGACGAGTTCTCCGGCCTCATCAACCGCGAGTTCACGCTGAAGACCTATGGCGACCTGTTCCAGGCCGCCAATCTCGACATCATTCTGCGCACGGTGACGATGGCGGCGCTGGTCACGCTCGCCTCGGCGATTATTGCCTTCCCCATCGCCTATTACGCGGCGCGCTATGCGCGCGGCCGCTGGAAGGCGCTGTTCTATCTCGGCGTCATGCTGCCGCTGTGGTCGAGCTATCTGGTCAAGATCTATGCCTGGAAGCTGATCCTCGCCAAGGAAGGCATCCTCACCTGGCTGCTGGCCAAGCTGAACCTGCTCTGGCTGCTCGATGCCTGGCTGTCGCTGCCGGTCGTCGGCGGCAACTCGCTGTCGGTCTCCTTTACCGGCACCTTCATCGTCTTCGTCTATGTCTGGCTGCCCTTCATGATCCTCCCCGTTCAGGCCGCGCTCGAGCGGGTGCCCGGCAATCTGGTCGAGGCCTCGTCCGATCTCGGCGCCTCGCCTGGCCAGACCTTCCGCAACGTGCTCTTCCCGCTGGCGCTGCCCGGGATCGTCGCCGGCTCGATCTTTACCTTCTCGCTGACCTTGGGCGACTACATCATCCCGCAGATTATCGGCACCTCGCGGCTCTTCATCGGCCAGGCCGTCTATTCGCAGCAGGGCACGGCCGGCAACATTCCTTTGGCCGCCGCCTTCACCGTGGTGCCCATCGTCATCATGGGCTTCTACCTCTGGGGCGCCAAGCGCATGGGGGCTTTCGATGCGCTCTGACCGTGGTCAACGTGCTCCGCTCGGCCTGAAGATCGCCGCCGCCTGCGGCCTGCTCTTCCTGCATCTGCCGATCCTGTTGATCTTCGTCTACGCCTTCACGACGGAGGAGAAGAGCTTCGTCTGGCCGCCGCCCGGGCTGACCACCCAATGGTTCGCCGTCACCTGGAACCGGCCGGACGTCTGGGATGCGCTGTCGCTGTCGGTCCGCGTCGCCGCCATCTCGACGGCGATCGCCCTGGTGCTGGGCACGCTCTGCGCGGCGGCCGTCTCGCAGACCCGCTTCTTCGGCCGCGAGGCCATCTCGCTTTTGGTCATCCTGCCGATCGCGCTGCCCGGCATCATCACCGGCATCGCGTTGCGCTCGGCCTTCTCGCTCGCCGACATCCCGTTCTCGTTCTGGACGATCGTGCTCGGCCACGCCACGTTCTGCGTGGTCGTCGTCTACAACAACGCTGTCGCCCGTTTCCGCCGCACGTCAGGCTCGATGATCGAGGCCTCGATGGATCTCGGCGCCGACGGCTTCCAGACTTTCCGGCATGTCGTGCTGCCGAACATCGCGACCGCGTTGCTGGCCGGCGGCATGCTCGCCTTCGCGCTGTCCTTCGACGAGGTCATCGTCACCACCTTCACCGCCGGCCAGCAGCAGACCGTGCCGATCTGGATGCTGGAGGAACTGATCCGCCCCCGCCAGCGTCCGGTCACCAATGTCGTGGCCATGGTCGTCGTGCTGGTGACGCTGCTGCCGATCCTCTTTGCCTATTACCTGACCCGCGACGGCGACCAGATCGCGGGGAGCGGAAAATGAAAACAGCGAGTAGCGAATAGCGAGTAGCGAACAGGGTTCGGCTGTCGATCTCCCTATTCGCTATTCGCTACTCCCTATTCGCTCCTAATCAGGGAGAAACCCAATGGACACCCAGATGCTCATCGGCTCGAAATTCGAGAAGGGCACCGAAACCGAGGAGCCGATCCTCAATCCAAAGACCGGGGCAACGATCCTCAACCTGCCGGAGGCGAGTCCGGCGCAGATCGAAGCGGCAGTCGCTGCGGCCGAACAAGCCTTCGTCAGTTGGTCGCGCACCACGCCGGCGCAGCGCTCCGGCTACCTGCTCAAGATCGCCGACCGCATCGAGGCGGAAGCCAAGGAGTTCGCCGCGCTCGAGGCGCTGAATTGCGGCAAGCCGATCAATGCCGTGCTCAATGACGAGATTCCGGCGATCGTCGACTGCTACCGCTTCTTTGCCGGCGCGGTGCGCTCGATGCCCGGCCAGGTAGCCGGCGAATATATTGCCGGCCACACCTCGATGGTGCGGCGCGACCCGATCGGCATCGTCGCCTCGATCGCGCCCTGGAACTATCCGCTGATGATGATGGCCTGGAAGCTGGCGCCGGCGATCGGCGGCGGCAACACGGTCGTCTTCAAGCCGTCCGAGCAGACGCCGCTGACGTCGCTGAAGCTGGCGAAGATCCTTGCGGAGGTGCTGCCCGAGGGCGTCGTCAACGTCGTGCTCGGCCGCGGCGACAGCGTTGGCAACACGCTGATCAACCATCCGAAGGTCAAGATGATCTCGATCACCGGCGACGTCGCCACCGGCAAGAAGGTGCTGCAGGCGGCCGCCAAGTCGGTCAAGCGCACGCATCTGGAGCTCGGCGGCAAGGCGCCCGTCATCGTCTTTGACGACGCCGACCTCGGCGCCGTGGTCAGCGGGTTGCGCGCCTTCGGCTACTACAATGCCGGCCAGGACTGCACCGCCGCCTGCCGCATCTATGCCGGCAAGAAGATCTACGACAAGCTCGTCGCCGATCTCTCTTCCGCCGTCTCGACCATCAAATACAACCAGCCGGACGACACCGAGAACGAGATCGGCCCGCTGATCTCGCGCCGCCAGCGCGACCGCGTCTCGAGCTTCGTCGAGCGCGCCTCGGAACTGAAGCACATCGAGATCACCACCGGCGGCAAGCCGGGCGAGGGCTCCGGCTTCTACTACCAGCCGACGGTCGTGGCCGGTGCGCTGCAGGAAGACGAGATCGTGCGCCGCGAGGTGTTCGGCCCCGTCGTCTCCATCACCCGCTTCTCGGATGTCGACGAAGCGGTGAACTGGGCGAACGACAGCGACTACGGCCTTGCCTCGTCGGTGTGGACCAAGGATGTCGCGCGCGCCATGGCGACCGCCGCCCGCCTGCAATATGGCTGCACCTGGATCAACACCCACTTCATGCTGACCAACGAGATGCCGCATGGCGGCCTGAAACAGTCCGGCTACGGCAAGGACATGTCGCTTTACGCGCTGGAAGACTACACCGCCGTCCGTCACGTGATGGTGGCGCACGGCTAGCGCTCTACCTCTCCCCTTGTGGGAGAGGTCGGATTGCCCCGATTTGCTCTTCGCAAATCGGTTTGGCAATCCGGGTGAGGGGTAAGCTTGGCACCAAGCTGGAACACCCCTCATCCGACCGAGCTTCGCTCGGCCACCTTCTCCCACAAGGGGAGAAGGAGACGGAGGCAAGCATTCAACCGAGGGAGGAAAACAATGCAACGCCGCCAATTTCTGACATCAGCAGCCGTCGCCGCCACGCTTCTTGCCGTGGCGCCGTCCTTCGCCGCCGACACCGCGCAGTCGGTGATCGAAGCCTATGTCGCGGCCTGGAATGCGCATGACTCGACCAAGGCCGCCGGCTACTTCGCCGAAGACGTCACCTATTACGACGCGTCCGTCGGCAAGCCGGTCACCGGCAGGGACGCCGCCAAGACAGGGGTCATCGACAACTTCCTGAAAGCCGTTCCCGACGCCGTTTGGACGATGAAGGGCAAGCCGTTGGTCGACGGCGAGCGCGTCTCCTTCGAATGGGAGTTCTCCGGCACCAACACCGGCGCCTGGGGAGACGGCACCACAGCGACCGGCAAGAAATTCTCCATCACCGGCGCGTCGATGTTTTCCATCAAGGACGGCAAGATCGCGACCCAGAGCGACTATTACGACGCGCTCGGCTTCTACAAGCAGCTTGGCCTGATGTAGGGCGCCTTCCCTTTGCCCCGTTCACGGGGAGAAGGTGGCCCGAAAGGCCGGATGAGGGGCAGCGCCAACTTTGCGGAAGCTGGCTCCGCCCCTCATCTGCCTGCCGGCATCTTCTCCCCAGAAGAACGCAGACTACTACTCAACGATGCGGTAGATATTCCACAGGCTGGTGCCCGACACGACATAGGGCTCCAGCTCCTTGCCCCATTTGGCGTGCGCGTCGATCTTGGCGATCTTGGCGAAGAACGCCTCCAACTGGGCCAGGCTTTCGACCTGATGATGGGCCTCGATCGTCGCTTCGCGCGCGCCGACAGAACCGGTCATGAGCTGGAACTTCAGGTCGGCGAGCCCGACCTGCGAGCCGATCTCGCGCTCCCATTTCCGCATCAGCTCGAGCGCGGTCTGCTTGTGACCGAACCTGGCGTCGATCTGCCATCTGGCGCTGAACATCTTGGTTCCTCTCTGTTTCGCAGAAAACGTCCAATCTTGACCTACTCGTCCCAGGCCTGCACGACCGTCTGCCGTGAGATGCGGCCGTTCTTCAGCTCCAGCATCGCCGCGCAGAACACCTTCGTGCCGTCCGGATAGGCGCAGGCCTGGGTGAAGGCGAGGCTGTCGCCCTCGGCGATGGTGGTATCGACCTTGTGGATCATCGCCCGGCTGCAGATGTCGTCCCAGAAGGTGCTGATGGCCGCACGCCCGCGGATCTCGCGCGGCTTGCTCGGCGGATTGTTGCGGTCGATCACCCGCACGACCGCATCATCGTTGTAGAAGCTCGACAGCATCTTGCCGTCGCGACCTTCGATCGCTCTCTTGATCGCGGCGCCGTCCACTGTTTGTGTCTTGGTCAGCATTTCATCCTCCATGTGCCCGTTCTTCAGGCGATATATGGGCGAAGCCCTGCCCAGCGAACATCGCCGGGCAGGGAACTCCTCACTGCGACTTGGCCTTGACGGCGGCGAACAGGTCGTCGGTCTGCTTCTTGAAGGTGGCGAGATCGACCTGGCTGCCGTTGAGCATCGTCGACCAGTGTCGCACGATCGCCGCCATCGCGATGGCCTCCTTGATCTCCTCGTCGCTCGCGCCGTTGGCCTTGGCGGCCAGCGTGTGGAAATAGATGCAGTATTGGCAGGGGATCTGCGATGCTACCGCGAGGCCCAGCAGTTCCTTGGTCTTGCCGTTAAGCGCGGTGTTGGGATTGAGCTGCACGCCCTTGATTTCGGCCCAGGCGCCGGCCACCGCGACATCCGGCAGCGTCTTGAACATGTCGGGCACCGTGCCGAGCGTGGCCTGGATGTCCTTGTAGGCGGCGGTGGCCGTAGCGTCTTCGGCCCGCGCCGGGGTGATGGTCAGCAATGCGCCTGCCGCAAATGCCAGCAATCCGATCTTGCGATTGAGTTTCAGCATTTCATCCTCCATTCGCAGCGCCTTCCTGGCTGCCTGCATGGGGAGAACTGATACCTCTTACGGCGTCCCGACCGCTTCGCCCGAAAGCGCCATAGCTCTCATGGCCCGTCCGAGCCAGCATGTCTGGCCGAGAATGCCGCCGCAGCCGCCCGCGACGGCAGGTCGAGCTTGAGCAATATGTTGGCGACGTGCCGCTTGACCGTATGCTCGCTGAGGTCGAGTTCGGCGGCGATCGCGGCGTTGCTCTTGCCGTCGGCGATCAGGCTCACCACCTCGCTCTCGCGAGCCGTCAGCGTTGCCGGTTCGGCCGGCTTGGGCTTGGGGCGGCAGGCCGGCTCCAGATGCTGTTCGGCCGTCACCTGCACCAGCGGCAGCGGCTCGTCCAGTTCGTCGAGGCTGATACGCCCGGCATCGATGAAATGCAGCCCGGAGCCCGCTGCCAGCTCGGCCACCAGCCTTGAGCAGAGGATGTTACCGCGCTCGGCATGGGCGGCAAGCTGCATGGCCACACGCGCCGTCAGCCCCGTAGGTGGCCCGCGCATCTCGACCTCGCCGACATGCACCCCTTGCGCGCTCGCCACGCCGATCTCCTGCGCCGCCTCACGCAGCAGCGCCGCGCAGCGTACGGCGCGGGCGGGGCCGTCGAAACGCGCGATCATCAGCTCGCCATGCGTTCCGGCGATGCGGCCGCCATGACGTCCCACCAGCATGCGCCAGTTCTCCTGGAAGCGCAGGCTGCGTTCGCTCCACAAGCGGTCGCCAAGCCGCGCGGTATCGTAGATGCGCGTCACCAGCAGCGCGGCAAGCACGCGCTCTACATCGGCCACCGCTGGCTCTCCGGTCAGGAATTCCTCGATCAGGTCGGCCACGCGGTCGACGTCTCCGGTCCAGATCGGGTGGTCGCGCCCCGAAATCTCGACCAGGCGGGCGCCGGGGATCTTCCTGGCCAGGAAACGGCTGGCGTCGGGGTCGACACGGGCGTCGTTGCGGCGATGGATCAGGTATGTCGGCACGCTGATCGTCCCGAGCATGTCGCGCACGTCTATGCCGGCATTCATCCGGGCAAGGGCGGTCGCGGCCGTCGGGCTGGCCGACAGCCGCTCGAACCGGGCCCACCACTGGGTGAAGTGGGTATCGTCGACCCGGCCCGGCGCGAAATTGGGCAATGTGGCGCCGGTGCCCCAGGACGTTTCCGCGGTTTCGATGAATGCTTCCAGCCGTTCCGGCGGCATCACCCATTTGTGGAAATGCGCATAGCCGCCGTAGAGCACCAGCGCCCGAGTCCGCTCGGGATAGGTGGCGGCGAACAGCATCGCCATCGGCGCGCCTTCCGAGGCGCCGAGGATCGCCGCACGGCCGCTGCCGGTGGCGTCCATCACGGCACGCACGTCGTCCATGCGCGTCTCGAGGCTGGGCAGGTCGCGGGTGTCGACGCGGTCGGAAAGGCCGGTGCCGCGCTTGTCGAACAGGATCAGCCGCGAGAAGGCGGAAAGCCGCTTCAAGAGACGGCTGTAACCTTCGTCTTCCCATTGCAGGTCGAGATTGGAGATGAAGCCCGGCACGAAGACCAGATCGAACGAACCTTGGCCGATCACCTGATAGGCGATCCGCACATCCCCGCTACGGGCGTATCTGGTCTCGATAGGCCTCACGCAACTATCCCGCCCGGCCAGACGATCTCCTGCCGTCGGACCTTAGCAGAAGCAGCCCGCTTCCGGCATACAAACTTTAGAGAGTTAAAATGTAAGACCTCGTTGCCGGGTTATTCGGCTGTCGGCGCGACCCTCCCGGTTTATGCCTGCCTTGCGTAACCGATGCTCTTGTCGGCCTGCTCCGCCGTCGGCGGTCGCTTGATCTTGGCCGAGGCTGCGATCACGAGGTCGTCGAAATGCTCCGTGCCGGCGTCCAGCATCTCGAACAACTGCCGCCGCATCCTGGGCTCCCAGAACTTATTGATGTGCTCGGCCAGCCCGGCAATGCCTTCCTCGCGCGGCTTCGAATGGAAGAAGGTGGCGATCTGGTTGGCCATGCGCACCAGCTTTTCCCTGGTGCTCGCGATGTGGTCTTCGTCATGCGACATGCTTGGCAACTCCGGAAACCACCCGTTCCGGGTGGGTGAAAATATCGAAATCATCGCCGCGCACCAGCGCCACCAGCGTCATGCCGGCGGCATCCGCCGTGCGGATGGCAAGCGCGGTCGGCGCCGAAACCGCCATGACGATCGCGGCGCCGATGGCGGCCGTCTTCTGCACCATCTCGACCGACACGCGCGAGGTCACCACGACCGCACCGCTCGAACCGTCGATGCCGGCCTTGGCCAGCGCGCCGGCAAGCTTGTCCAGCGCGTTGTGGCGGCCGACATCCTCGCGCGCCATCACGATGCCCTTGCCGGGCAGGTAGAAACCCGCGGCATGCACCGCGCCGGTCTCGGCGTGCAGCGGCTGAACCTTCGACAGCAACCGGACGGCGCTGGTGATGTCTTCTGCTTGAAGCGTAAGTCGCGACGCACCAACCGCGTCGACCGAGCGCATCGCCTCCTCGATGGATTCGATGCCGCACAAGCCACAGCCGACAGGTCCGGCCAGCCGGCGCCGCCGCGCCTGGAAGCGCGTGTTGGCCTGGTCCTTCAGCCTGATCTGGATATCGATGCCGGCGCCGAGATCCTCGACCCCGATCGCCTCGATCTCGTTAGGGTCGGCGATGATGCCTTCCGTCAGCGAGAAGCCGAGCGCGAAATCCTCGAAGTCGGCGGGGCTCGCCATCATCACGGCATGCGTTGTGCCGGCAAAGGAGAACGCCACCGGCGTCTCTTCCGGCACCATGCGGTTCGCGGCAGCGGTGCCGCCGGCGCGATGCGCCAGCCGCGAGATTTGCGTCGTGGCTTTGCGCCGCGCGGTCAAGACTACTCCGCCGCCGCCAGCGGAGCGATGCGGCGGCTCTGGCGCGCCTGCTCGTTATAGTCCTTCTGCCAGTCGGTCGGGCCGTTGGACGGCGCCACCTGCACGGCGGTGACCTTGTATTCCGGACAGTTGGTCGCCCAATCCGAGAAGTCGGTCGTGATCACATTGGCCTGCGTGTCCGGGTGGTGGAAGGTCGTGTAGACAACACCGGGCGAGACGCGGTCGGTGATCAGCGCGCGCAGCGTGGTTTCGCCGGAGCGGCTCGCCAGCCGCACCCAGTCGCCTTCGCGCACGCCGCGGACTTCCGCGTCATGCGGATGGATCTCCAGCCGGTCCTCGGCATGCCACGTGACGTTTTCGGTGCGCCTGGTCTGCGCGCCGACATTGTATTGCGACAGGATGCGACCAGTGGTGAGCAGCAGCGGATAGCGCGGGCCTGTCCGTTCGTCCGTCGCCACATACTCGGTGCGGATGAACTTGCCCTTACCGCGCGCGAAGCCGTCGACATGCATGATCGGCGTGCCAAGCGGGGCCTTCTCGTTGCAGGGCCACTGCACCGAGCCGACGCGGTCGAGCAGCTCGAACGAGACGCCGGCGAAGCTCGGCGTCGTCTTGGCGATCTCGTCCATGATTTCGGACGGATGCGTGTAGTTCCAGTCGAGCCCGATGGCGCGGGCAAGCTCCTGCGTCGCCTCCCAGTCGGCGTAGCGCGCCTTTGGTTCGATGACTTTGCGCACCATGTTGATGCGGCGCTCGGCATTGGTGAAGGTGCCGTCCTTCTCGAGGAAGGTCGAGCCCGGCAGGAAGACATGCGCGTAGTTGGCCGTCTCGTTGAGGAAGAGGTCGTGCACGACCACGCATTCCATCGCGGCAAGGCCGCCGGCGACATGCTTGGTGTCGGGATCGGACTGCAGGATGTCCTCGCCCTGGATGTAGATGCCCTTGAACGAGCCGTCGACGGCGGCGTCCAGCATGTTGGGGATGCGCAGGCCGGGCTCGTCGTCGAGCTTCACGCCCCACAGGCTCTCATAGATGTCGCGCACGGCTTCGCCCGAGATGTGGCGGTAGCCCGGCAGCTCATGCGGGAACGAGCCCATGTCGCACGAGCCCTGCACGTTGTTCTGGCCGCGCAGCGGATTCACGCCGACGCCCGGACGGCCGATATTGCCGGTCGCCATGGCAAGGTTCGCGATCGCCATCACCGTGGTCGAACCCTGGCTGTGTTCGGTGACGCCGAGGCCGTAATAGATCGCGCCATTGCCGCCCTTGGCGTAAAGGCGCGCAGCACCCCGGATCGCTTCCGGGTCGAGGCCGGAGAGCTTGCCGACCGTCTCCGGGCTGTTTTCCGGGAGCGCGACGAAGGACGCCCAGTCCTGGAACTCGGCCCAGTCGCAGCGCTCGCGGATGAAGGCTTCGTCGAAAAGGCCCTCGGTGACGATGACATGCGCCAGGGCCGTCAGCACCGCCACGTTGGTGCCGGGCTTCAGCGGCAGGTGATAGTCGGCCTCGACATGCGCCGACCTGACCATCTCGGTGCGGCGCGGATCGAGCACGATCAGCTTGGCACCCTGGCGCAGCCGCTTCTTCAGCCGCGAGGCGAAGACCGGATGGGCGGAAGCCGGATTGGCGCCGATGATCATGGCGACATCGGTGAATTCCACCGAATCGAAATCCTGCGTGCCGGCCGACGTGCCGTAGGTCTGGCCGAGCCCGTAGCCGGTCGGCGAATGGCAGACGCGGGCGCAGGTATCGACATTGTTGTTGCGGAAGCCCTGCCGCACCAGCTTCTGGACGAGGTAGGTCTCCTCATTCGTGCAGCGCGAGGAGGTGATGCCGCCGATCGCGGTGCGTCCATACTGATACTGGATGCGGCGGAATTCCTTCGCCGTATGGGCGATCGCCTCTTCCCAGCTCACCTCGCGCCACGGATCGGAGATCTTCTCGCGGATCATCGGCGACAGGATGCGGTCCTTGTGAGTGGCATAGCCGTAGGCGAAACGGCCCTTGACGCAGCTATGGCCGTGGTTCGCCTTGCCGTCCTTGTAGGGCATCATGCGGATGACCTCGTCATCCTTCACTTCGGCCTTGAACGAGCAGCCGACGCCGCAATAGGCGCAGGTGGTGACGGCCGAGCGCTCCGGCATGCCTTTTTCCAGCACCGTCTTCTCGCGCAGCGCGTCGGTCGGGCAGGCCTGCACGCAGGCGCCGCAGGACACGCATTCCGAAGCGATGAAATCCTCATGCATGCCGGCGACCATGCGCGATTCGAAGCCGCGGCCCTCGATGGTCAGCGCGAAGGTGCCCTGCACCTCTTCGCAGGCGCGGACGCAGCGCGAGCAGACGATGCACTGCGCCGGGTCGTAGGTGAAATAGGGGTTGGATTCGTCGCGGGCGATGTAGTCGACCGCCAGCGAGCCATGGCCGGGCGCGACGCCGCCCTTATCCTTGACGTGGTTGCGGCCTTCGGTGCCGTAGCGGTTTTCGGTCAGCCCGACCGACTTCGCCAGCGCGTCGAACTCACTGGCGCCGGTGCCGGCCTTCTCGTTCCAGCCGCTCGGATGGTCGGAGACGTAGAGTTCCATGACGCCGCGGCGGATCGCGTCGAGCCTGTCCGACTGCGTGCGCACCACCATGCCTTCGCCGACCGGCGTCGTGCAGGAGGCAGGCGTGCCGCCGCGCCCTTCGATCTCGACCAGGCAGACGCGGCAGGAGCCGAAGGAGTCCAGCATGTCGGTGGCGCAGAGCTTCGGGATCTCAACCCCGCCTTCCATCGCCGCGCGCATGATCGAGGTGCCTTCCGGCACCGTGATGCTCTGCCCGTCGACGGTCAGCGTGACCTGCTTGGTCGCTTTCGACTCCGGCGTTCCGTAGTCGATCTCTTCGATGAGTGTCGGGAAGTCGGCCTTGATGTTCATCTGCCAGCTCCTATTCAGCCGCCACGCGCGCCGGCGCGGGCTTGAAATCCTCGGGGAAATGCGTAATCGAGCTCATCACCGGATAGGGCGTGAAGCCGCCCAGCGCGCAGAGCGATCCGAACTTCATCGTGTTGCAGAGGTCGGCGACCAGGGCGAGGTTCTTCTCCGCCTCGATGCCCGCGGCGACCTTGTCCAAAACCTCGACGCCGCGCGTCGAGCCGATGCGGCAGGGCGTGCACTTGCCGCAGCTTTCGATGGCGCAGAACTCCATGGCAAAGCGCGCCTGCTTCAGCATGTCGGCCGTGTCATCGAACACGGTGATGCCGGCATGGCCGATCAGTCCGTCGCGCTTGGCGAATTCCTCATAGTCGAAGGGCGTGTCGAACAAAGCGCGCGGGAAATAGGCGCCGAGCGGCCCGCCGACCTGCACCGCCTTCACCGGACGGCCCGAAGCCGTGCCGCCGCCGATCTCGTCGACGATCTCGCCGAGCGTCAGGCCGAAGGCCGTCTCGAACAGCCCGCCCTGCTTGACGTTGCCGGCGATCTGGATCGGGATCGTGCCGCGCGAGCGGCCCATGCCGAAATCCTTGTAGTAGGCGGCGCCCTTGTCCATGATGATCGGCACCGAGGCCAGGCTGATCACATTGTTGATCACCGTCGGCTTGCCGAACAGGCCCTGGATCGCCGGCAGCGGCGGCTTGGCGCGCACCACGCCGCGCTTGCCCTCGAGGCTGTTCAAGAGCGAGGTTTCCTCGCCGCAGACATAGGCGCCGGCGCCGACGCGGATTTCCATGTCGAAGGCGTTGGGCGAGCCCAGCACATTGAGCCCGAGCACGCCCGCCTTGCGGGCGATCGCGACGGCCTTGTTCATCGTCGCCACCGCATGCGGATATTCCGAGCGGATATAGACGAAACCCTTGGTCGCGCCGGTGGCGATGCCGGCGATCGCCATGCCTTCGATCAGCACGAAGGGATCGCCTTCCATGATCATGCGGTCGGCGAAAGTGGCGCTGTCGCCTTCGTCGGCATTGCAGACGATGTATTTCTGGTCGCCCGCCGTATCCAGCACCGTCTTCCACTTGATGCCGGTCGGGAAGCCGGCGCCGCCGCGACCGCGCAGGCCGGACTCGGTCACTTGGCTGACGACATCGGCCGGCGCCATGGCGACCGCGTTCTGCAGGCCGCGCAGGCCGCCAAGCGACTTGTAGGCATCGAGCGACAGCGGGTCATTGATGCCGCAGCGCGCGAAGGTCAGCCGCGTCTGCTTGGCGAAGAAAGGGATCTTGTCGGGCGCGCCCAGCCAGCGCTTGTGATGGCCGCCGGTAAGAAAACCGCTATCGAACAGGCTTTTGACGTCGGACGGCTTCACGGGTCCGTAGGCGACGCGGCCCTTGTCGGTTGCCACCTCGACCATCGGCTCCAGGAAATAGGCCCCGCGCGAGCCGTTGCGCACGATCTTGGCCTCGACGCCGCGCTCCTTGAGCTCCTTCTCGATCGCCCTGGCGACCTTCTCGGCGCCGAGCGCCAGCGCGCCGGAATCTGCGGGGACATAGATGCGCGGGATCATGAACGCACCTCCGCGACGATCTCTTCGATCTTCTCGTCATCGAGCCGGCCGATGACTTCGCCGTCGAGCATCGCCGACGGCGAGCAGGCGCAAAGCCCGAGGCAGTAGACCGGCTCCAGTGTAACCGATCCGTCGCGCGTGGTCTCGTGGAAATCGATGCCGAGCAGTTGCTTGACCTTGGCCGCGACGGCGTCCGAGCCCATCGACTGGCAGGCTTCCGCCTGGCAGAGCTTCAGCACATGCCGCCCGGCCGGCTTGGCGCGGAAATCGTGATAGAAGCTGACCACGCCGTGCACTTCGGCCCGGGAGAGGTTCAGCCCGTCGGCGATGACCGGCAGCGCGTCCTTCGGAACGTATCCGAACTCTTCCTGTATGCTGTGCAGGATCGGCAGCAGCGGACCCTCGAGGCCCTTCATCTCGTCAATGATCGCCGCCGTGCGCGACGCGATCTCGGTACTTGCGGCCTGCATGGTCACGCAGCGCCCTCCCTGGTCGTAGCGGCCAATGTATGTCACCCCAGGATATAGAGCGGTTTCGGGGCAACGACATGCATAGGACGCAATATCGCTAAGTCCTTACGAAATCAGAGGAAACCTCCGAAATCAATAAAGCGCTCCCGTCGATCGATAGAAATTTTCTATCAAAAAGCGGCGGCTCGCATTCTCTAGCCTAGCGATGACGACGGAAATCGTCTGCCAGCGCCATCGCCTCGTCCAGCAGCGCCTGCACCAGCGGCGTGTGCGGCTCGCGCGGCGCCGCCACCAGGCCGACCGTGTGGCTGGCGTCCGGCTCGACGATCGGAATGGCCCGGATCGGCTCGGAAAAACCGAACGTTTCCGCGAGGTTGAGCGGCATGATCGACGACCATTTGCCTGTACGGATATGCGAGAACAGCACGATCATCGAGTTGGATTCCAGCGTCGGCCGCACCTGCACGCCGGCTTCCGCCAGATGCTGGTCGATGATGCGCCGGTTCTGCATATCCGGCGTCAAAAGGCAGAGCGGCAGCTGGCTGATCTCGGCCCATGTCACTTTGTCGCGATCGGAATAGGGGTTCCCGACCGCCGTGATCAACTGGTAGCGCTCGTCATAGAGGGGCACGCTGATGACGCGCCCAAGCGGCTCGTTGTCCAGATAGGTGATGCCGGCATCGACGTCGAAATTGCCGAGCAGCGACAGCACCTCGATCGAGGTTCGCGACAGGATGGAGAAGGTGACGCCCGGATGCTTTTCGCGGAACGGCGTCGTCAGCCGCGCCACCATCGCAAGGGCGGTTGGGACGGCGGCGATGCGGATGCGGCCGGAGAGGCCGCGGCGCGCCGCCCGCATCTCCTCGCGCATCGTCCTTGTGTCGCCGACGATGCGGCGCGCCCAGCCCAGCACCTGCGTTCCTTCCGGCGTCAGCCCCTGGAAGCGCGAGCCGCGCAGCACCAGCATGACGCCGAGCTGCTCCTCGAGCTGCTTGATGCCGGCCGACAGCGTCGGCTGGGTGACGCCGCACACCTCCGCCGCCCGGCCGAAATGCTCTTCCTTGGCCAAAGCGATGAAGAATTCCAGCTTGTCGATCATGCCATCCGATCCACCACGGTTTAACCCAGGGTCGGAGAAATCGCTTTGCCGCGCAAGACGCCCGCGCAATCGGACCTCGTCCACATTTTTGAGCCGGCTATCTGTTTTCCCGCGCCGCGCATGGCGCTATGTGGGATAGGCGAAGGCAAGGAGGACGAGATGCTGGGCTGGTTTCGCAAGCTGTTGCCGCGCGAGGATCGCTTCTTCGATCTGTTCGAGCGGCATTCGCGCACCGTGGTCGGCGGCGCCGAAGCCCTTCAGCAGCTTCTCGGCGGCAATGACATCGACCGCTGGTGCCAGAAGATCGTCGATCTCGAGAACGAGGCTGACGGCATCACCGCCGAGGTGCTGCTCGCCGTCAGGCGTTCCTTCATCACCCCTTTCGATCGCGGCGACATCAAGGATTTGATCCAGTCGATGGATGACGCCATCGACATGATGCACAAGACCGTCAAGACGGTGAAATTGTTCGAGGTGAAGGCGTTCGACCCGCTGATGCGGGAAATGGGCGGCGTCATCGTCCAGGCTGCCCGGCTGGTCGCCGAGGCGATTCCGCTGCTCGGCAAGGTCGGCACCAACGCAGCGCGCCTGAACGCCATCGCAGAGGAAGTCATGCGCGTCGAAGGCCGCGCCGACGACCTGCACGAACAGGGCCTCAAGGATCTGTTCAGGCATCACGGCCGCAACGACCCGATGGCTTACCTGATCGGCTCGGAGATCTACGGCCAGTTGGAAAAGGTGGTCGACCGCTTCGAGGACGTCGCCAACGAGATCAGCGGCATCGTGATCGAGAACGTTTAGGCGATGGACGCCACGATCGCTTTTCCGCTGCTGATCGGCCTCGTTGCCGTGGCCCTGTTCTTCGATTTCCTCAACGGCCTGCACGACGCCGCCAATTCGATCGCGACCATCGTCTCCACCCGTGTGCTCAGGCCGCATTATGCGGTGTTCTGGGCGGCTTTCTTCAATTTCATCGCCTTCCTGTTCTTCGGCCTGCATGTAGCCGAGACGGTGGGGAAAGGCATTGTCGACGCCAGCATCGTCACGCCGGCGGTGATCTTCTCGGCACTTGTCGGCGCCATTGTCTGGAACATCGTCACCTGGGTCGCCGGCATTCCGTCGAGCAGCTCGCACGCGCTGATCGGCGGGCTGGTCGGCGCCGGCGTCGCCAAGGCCGGAACCGGCGCCATTGTCTGGTCGGGACTCGGCAAGACGGTCGCGGCCATCGTGCTCTCGCCGGCGACCGGATTTGTGCTCGCGCTGGTCCTGGTTCTCATCGTCTCCTGGCTGTTCGTGCGCCAGACGCCGTTCGCCGTCGACAACACGTTTCGCGTGCTGCAGTTCTTTTCCGCCTCGCTCTATTCGCTGGGACATGGCGGCAACGACGCGCAGAAGACCATGGGCATAATCGCCGTGCTGCTCTATTCGCAAGGCATGCTCGGCCAGAGCTTCTACGTGCCGCTATGGGTGGTCCTCGCCTGCCAGTCGGCGCTGGCTCTGGGCACGCTGCTCGGCGGCTGGCGCATCGTCCACACAATGGGATCGAAGATCACGCGGCTGAACCCGATGCAGGGTTTTTGCGCCGAGACCGGCGGGGCCATCACGCTTTTCGCCGCCACCTGGCTCGGTGTTCCGGTCTCGACCACCCACACCATCACCGGCGCCATTATCGGTGTGGGCGCCGCCCGCCGCGTCTCCGCCGTGCGCTGGGGCATTGCCGGCAACATCGTCGTCGCCTGGGTGATCACCCTGCCGGCGACGGCGGCGATTTCAGCGCTCACCTATGTCGCCACCAGGCTGGCCGCTTAGCCTCGCGGCGAGGCTATTTGTCGACCAGATTCAGGATGTTGCCGTCGGGATCCTTGAACCAGGCGACCTTCATGCCATAGCCGACATGGATGTCGCCCTCGAGCGTCAGGCCGGGCATCTCATAATGCTCGAAGGTGACGCCTTTCGACTTCAGCGATTTGACGATGGGTTCGATCTCGTCGCCGACCGTCCAGGTCAGCGCCGTCGCCTTGTTCGTGCCGGCGAATTGCGAATGATAGACATTGATGAGCGTGTCGCCGCTCTTGTAGACGATCAGTTCGCCGCCCATCTCGTCCACCTGGCGGAGACCCAGCGTTCCCTCATAGAAAGCCTTGGCTTTCTCCAGATCCTTCACCGCGAGATTGGCTGTCGCATTGCTGTTTTCGAGCATGACGATCTCCTTCACAGCTTGTCGTGATGGCAAGGCAGATAGCGCGGGCGGCCCGTTTGGCCATGACAAGGCTCGAATGCCGATCGGGAGATCCGACACCGTCCGTCGCTTTCCGGGGCACGCCGGGTAAGCCGTTGCGCCATGGCTTGGTTCTGGCGGGAAACTGCACTATCTGGAACGCCAAATACCGAGGAAAGATTCATGATCGTTACCAAGGAATCCGTCATCGAGCGCCTGAAGACGGTCAACGGGCCGGACTTCACCGGCAACATCGTCGATCTCGGCATGGTCTCGGAGATCTTCATCGCCGATTCCAAGGTCTTCTTCTCCATCACCGTTCCCGCCGCCCGTGCCCAGGAGCTGGAGCCGCTGCGCGCCGCGGCCGAGCGCGCGGTGAAGGCCATTCCCGGCGTCGCCAGCGCCGTCGTCGCGCTCACGGCCGAGAAGAAGGGCGGCGGCATGGAAGCGCCTGTGCCGCCGCGTCCGGCAGCACCGAGACCCGCGACCCCGCAGCCGGCGCAGCGTCCCGCGCCGCAGGCGCCGGCCTCGCACGGCCATGGCCGGCGCGGCGTGCCCGGCATCGACGCCATCATCGCGGTCGCCTCGGGCAAGGGCGGCGTCGGCAAGTCGACCACCGCGGTCAACCTCGCGCTCGGCCTCGCCGCCAACGGCTTGAAGGTCGGTGTGCTTGACGCCGACATCTACGGGCCGTCGATGCCCAGATTGCTCAACATCCATGGCCGGCCGCAGACCGTCGACGGCAAGATCCTGAAGCCGATGCAGAATTATGGACTGAAGGTCATGTCCATGGGCTTCCTCGTCGATGAAGAGACGCCGATGATCTGGCGCGGCCCGATGGTGATGTCGGCGTTGACGCAGATGCTGCGTGAGGTCGAATGGGGCGCGCTCGACGTTCTGGTGGTCGACATGCCGCCCGGCACCGGCGACGCCCAACTCACCATGGCGCAGCAGGTGCCGCTCGCGGGTGCCGTCATCGTCTCGACGCCGCAGGACCTGGCGCTGATCGATGCCCGCAAGGGTCTCAACATGTTCAAGAAGGTCGACGTGCCGCTGCTCGGCATCGTCGAGAACATGAGCTACTTCCTCGCGCCCGACACCGGCAAGCGCTACGACATTTTCGGCCATGGCGGCGCGCGCCGCGAGGCCGAACGCCTTGGCGTCACCTTCCTCGGCGAGGTGCCGCTGGAAATGGGCATTCGCGAAAGCTCGGACGCCGGCGCGCCGGTCGTCGCCTCCAAGCCGGAGGGCGCCGAGGCGAAGATCTATCGCGACATCGCCTTGAAGGTCTGGGATCGGGTCCGGGAAGAACGCGGCGCGGCCGAAGCCGCGGTGCCCAGCATCGTGTTCGAATAACCCCTTTTCCCTAAGGGGTCAGGCGCCGACCTTCTCCCCGAATGTCGAGAAGAACTGCCCCGCCAATTTCTTCGATGTCGACTGGATCAGCCGGCTGCCGAGCTGCGCGATCTTGCCGCCGACCTCGGCCTTGGCGGCGTATTTGAGCACCGTCGCATCCGGCCCGTCCTCGGTCAGCGTCACATCGGCGCCGCCCTTGGCGAAACCGGCTATGCCGCCCTTGCCTTCGCCCTGGATGGTGTAGGAATGCGGCGGCTTGAGGTTCTTGAGCGTCACTTCGCCGTTGAAGGTCGCCTTGATCGGCCCGATCTTCAGCACCACGGTCGCCGCCATCTCGGTGTCTGAGCTCTTTTCCAGGCTCTGGCAGCCCGGAATGGCTTCCTTCAGGATCTCCGGGTCATTGAGGGCTTCCCATACTTTCTTGACGGGTGCGGCGATACGCTCCTCGCCTTCGATCACCAAAGCCATCAAGACCTCCCGGATTTGCTGATGCCGATTGGTCGTAGCGCGCGGGCCGCGACAAGTCTATCGCACCAAAGTCCGGGTCCCGGCAGCACCTGCCTCTTGCTTGCGCTCGCGCGTTGTCCTATCGATTTGTCATACAAATACGGAGACCACCATGGCAGGCGCCCCCACCAAGAAAAAGAAATTTCGCTCGCAGGAGTGGTTCGACAACCCCGACAATCCGGGCATGACGGCGCTCTATCTCGAGCGCTACCTCAATTACGGCCTGACGCGCGCCGAGCTGATGTCGGGCAAGCCGCTGATCGGCATCGCGCAGACCGGTTCCGATCTTTCGCCCTGCAACCGCCACCACCTCGAGCTCGCCAAGCGCGTGCGCGAGGGCATTGTCTCGATGGGCGGCATCCCCTTCGAGTTCCCGTGCCATCCGATCCAGGAGACCGGCAAGCGCCCCACGGCCGCGCTCGACCGCAACCTTGCCTATCTGAGCCTCGTCGAGGTGCTTTACGGCTATCCGCTCGACGGCGTCGTGCTCACCATCGGCTGCGACAAGACCACGCCGGCGCTGCTGATGGCGGCGGCCACCGTCAACATTCCGGCCATCGCATTGTCGGTCGGCCCGATGCTCAATGGCTGGCACAAGGGCAAGCGCACCGGCTCCGGCACCATCGTTTGGGAATCGCGCCAGCGCCTGTCGGCCGGTGAGATCGACTATGACGAGTTCATGGATATCGTCGCCTCCTCGGCGCCGTCGACCGGTTATTGCAACACCATGGGCACCGCCACCACGATGAACTCGCTGGCCGAGGCGCTCGGCATGCAGCTGCCTGGCTCGGCCGCCATTCCGGCGCCCTACCGCGAGCGCGGCCAGATCGCCTACGAGACGGGCAAGCGCATCGTCGACATGGTGCATGAGGACCTGAAGCCGTCCGACATCATGACGCGCCAGGCCTTCGAGAACGCCATCGTCGTCAATTCGGCGATCGGCGGCTCCACCAATGCGCCGATCCACCTGAACGCGATTGCCCGCCATCTCGGCGTGCCGCTCGACAATGACGACTGGCAGAAGATCGGCCTCAACGTGCCGCTGCTCGTCAACCTGCAGCCGACCGGCGAATATCTCGGCGAAGACTATCACCACGCCGGCGGCGTGCCGGCGGTCGTCGCCGAACTGATGAAGGGCGGCCTGCTGCCCCATCCCGACGCCATCACCGTCAACGGCAAGTCGATGGGCGATAATTGCCGGGATGCCCTCAACGAGAACCACGAGGTCATCCGCAGCGCCGACAAGCCGCTCAAGGCCAATGCCGGCTTCATCAATCTCAAGGGCAATCTGTTCGATTCCGCCATCATGAAGACCAGCGGCATCTCGCCCGAGTTCCGTGAGCGTTATCTGTCCAATCCGAACGATCCAGAGGCTTTCGAGGGCAATGCCATGGTCTTCGACGGGCCGGAGGACTACCACGCCCGCATCGACGATCCGGCGCAGGGCATCGACGAGCACACCATCCTGTTCATGCGCGGTGCCGGTCCGGTCGGCTATCCGGGCGGCGCCGAGGTGGTCAACATGCAGCCGCCGGCCTACCTCATCAAGAAAGGCATCCATTCGCTGGCCTGCATCGGCGACGGCCGCCAGTCCGGCACGTCCGGCTCGCCGTCGATCCTCAACGCCTCGCCGGAAGCCGCCATCGGCGGCGGCCTCGCGCTGCTCAAGACCGGCGACCGCGTCCGCATCGACCTGAAGAAGGGCACGGCCAACATTCTCGTCAGCGACGAGGAGATCGCCAAGCGGCGCGCCGCGCTGCAAGGCAATGGCGGCTATCACTATCCCAAGCACCAGACGCCGTGGCAGGAGATTCAGCGCGGCATGGTCGACCAGTTCTCGGCCGGCATGGTGCTGAAGCCGGCGGTGAAGTACCAGGACGTCGCGCATACCAGCGGCGTGCCGCGCGACAACCACTGAAATTTTAGTCGACTAAATCTTGAGGGCGGCTCGCCATCGGCGGGCCGTCCTTTTTCGTGCCCTTGTCTCGGCCACGCTCAGCCCACAGATAAGGTCGAGCTCGGCAGGCTGCGAAGGGGAGAGATCATCGTGGCGAAACGGCGTTCTTCCCTTGGCTTTCTCGGCATGTTCGGCCGCTCCGGCGACCTGCGGCAGTTGGATGACGCCTTGCGCGCGGCGGACCTGCATCCTGCCCTGGTGCCCGAAGGCGTAAAGCTCACCATCGTCAATCTGATGAACGACCGCTGGCCGGACGAGCCGCCGGCTGACGCGTATCAATCGGTGGCGCAGCTTTGCGGCTATTGCGTCGCCGGGCCGGACGTGTTCGAGCAGGCCAATGGCCGTGAGCCGACCTTGGCGGTCGAGCGCCGCGTCGAGGCGGCGCTCGAAGCGGGCGACAGTTTCGATGCGCAGATCGTGCTGATGGCGCTGCACGCCAAGCTGATCAACCCAGAAGTGGTTGAGCGATACGGGTTGAGGGCCGATTGACTGGCAGGCAGGAGACGTTGAGATTCAGGTCAGGCCGAGTCGGAGTCGAAGACGGGCGCGAAGCGACCAAACAAGGTGGTTTCCGAGAACCGGAGCGGAGCGTACTTAAGTACGTGAGCACCGGAAGCGCAGGAAACCGCCATTTGCAGGCCGGCCTCACCTGAATATCAACGCCTCCTACCCGCCCATGCCGCTGCGCGGCAGCTTAATCATCTCGCCGAAGCGGGCGCGCAGCTTATCGTCGAGAATGCGCGAGACATGGCGCGGGAACCGCTCCGCAAGCACGCGCTTCTTCTCCGCGATCGCCCGCGACAGGATGTCGGGGCGGCCCTTTTCGTTCCATTCCTTGGGCGAGAAACGGTCGCCGACGGCGGGATAGAAGTACTCGGTCTGCATCAGCTTCAATGTCTGATCGTTGCCGAGATAGTGGCCGGGGCCCTTGAGGCAGACCTCGGCGATGGTGTCGATCGACAGTGCGTCGTCAGTCACCTCGATGCCGCGCACGCAGCGCAGGCAGTGGCCAAGCATGTCGTTGTCGATGATCAGGCTTTCCAGGCAGAAGCCGAGCAGTGAGGCATGCATGCCGGCCGATTCATAGACCAGGTTCAAGCCGGACAGTCCCGCCATGACATTGGTGATGCCTTTCTCGTAGCCCGCCTGGATGTCGGGCAGCTTGGAGTCCGACATGCCGGCGGCCGAGCCGCCGGGCAGGTCGTAATATTGCGCCATCTGCGCGCAGGCCGCGGTCAGCACCGCCTGCTCGGCCGAGCCGCCGGACATGGCGCCGGTCCTGAGGTCGGAGACGAAGGGCCAGGTGCCGAAGATCGCCGGATGTCCGGGCTTGATTGCGTTGACATAGACCAGGCCCATCAGCACTTCCGCCACCGCCTGCACGACCGCGCCGGCAATCGCCGCGGGTGCCGTGGCGCCGGCCTGGCCGGCGGAGAGCAGCAGGATCGGAATGCCGCCTTCGACGCAGGCTTCGAGCACGCCGCAGGCGTCCTCGGCGAACTTCATCGGCGGCACGACGAAGCAGTTCGAGTTTGAGACGAACGGCCGCGCCCGGAAATTCTCCTCGCCGCCGGCGATCGCATAGAGCATCTCCAGCGCCGGCTTGACGTTCTCACGCACGGTGAACGAGGTGCCGACATGCTTCGACGTCCCCATCACACAGGCGTAGAGCGTGTTGAAATCCATATCGAGCGGGTCGGGAATGTCGCGCGGCACCATGGTGCGCTGGAAGAAATGGATGTTGTCCAGCCCGTCGACGAGACGGGCGGCGTCATAGAGATCCTGCAGCAGCGATTCGCGGTATTCGCGCTTCTCGACATCGACCAGATGCACCGCCGCGCCCGCCGTGCCGTAATGCACGCGTTTGCCCTGGATCACCATGTCGTGCTTGGGATCCTGGCCGTAGAGGGTGAAGTTGCGCGCCGCCCTTTTGATCGTGTCCAGCACCAGCGCGCGCGGCAGCCGGATGCGACCGTCGTCGCCATAGATGCCGCCGACCCGGGTCAGCGCTTCGATGCAGGACGGGATGGCGTTGGCGAAGCCGACCGTCTCCAGGAGCGTCAGTACCGCTTCGTGGATGCGTTCCTGGTCGTTCTGGCTCAATGGCCCGTAGCTGCCGCCTTCAAGCCCCGCCCGCACCGGGCGGATGTCGTCGGCCAAAGGTGCTGCCCGCATCGCGCGGCGCGCTTCGCGCCCGCCGGAACGCCGCGAACGCTGGTCCGACGACGTTTCCTGCTTCTCGAGAGCCACTGACATGGAAGCACTCCACTTTATCTTTATCCGCGAGGCGGGACACGGGTGGTTGGTCCACCATTGGCCTGCCTCGTCCCCTTATGGCCCGACTATGCCGCCGGCATTGGTGCAGCCTATGGGCCAGCGAATCCCGTCGAATATGCCAGACTGCTAAAGCAACGGATGTGTGCCAAAACAAAAAGAGCCGGCGCGGTGCCGGCTCTTTTTTTAAAGTCCATGGCAATCAGGCGGCCGCGGGCCTGCGGCCGGCGGCGGTGGCAAGCTCGCGGATGCCCGGCTCGATATGCTGCAGCGAGATCGAGGAGATGCCCAAGCGCATGAAACGCGAAGGCTTTTCGCTGCGGTCGAAGAACCGGTCGCCAGGTTCTATGATGACGCTGCGCGAAGCCGCGGCTTCGGCCAGGCCGCGGGAATCGGTGCCGCGCGGCCCTTCCAGCCAGAGCGATGTGCCGCCCGCCGAGTCGGTCGAGCGCCATTCTGGCAGGAAAGCGGAAATCGCATGGACCAGCCGCTTGCGCCGCTCGTCGAAGGCGGCGGAAAGCCTGCGCACCAGCGCCTCGTGATGGCCGAGGGACAGGAACAGCGCGACGGCGCGCTGGTTGTTCGCCGGCGGGTGCCTGAGCATGAAGCGGCGCAGCGCGCGAAGCTCGGCGATCAGCCCCGCCGAGGCGACGATGTAGCCGAGCCTCAGCCCCGGAGCCAGCGTCTTCGACATCGAGCCGACATAGATGACGCGGCCAGAGCGGTCGAGGCTCTTCAGCGCCTGCTGCGGCGCCTCGTCGAGCAGCTGGCTGTCATAGCCGTCCTCGATGATGATCTGGTTGTTGCGGTTGGCGCGCGCCAGAAGGTCCTGCCGGCGTTCCGCCGACAGCGGCACCATGGTCGGGCAATGGTGGCTCGGCGTGACGAAGACGAAGCCCGAATCGCTGGGGATCGACGAGGTGACGATGCCTTGCTGGTCGACCGGAACCGGCTGGATATCGGCGCCGGCCAGCCGGAAGATCGAGCGTGCATCCGGATAACCTGGATCCTCCATCGCCACTTTCGAGCCCTTGGTCATCAAGAGCGAGGCGAGCATATAGAGCGCGTTCTGCGCCCCCAGCGTCACGATGATCTCGTCCGGATTGGCGAAGATGCCGCGGCGCGGCAGGAGCCTGGCCTGGATCTGCTCGATCAGCAGCGGGTCGTCGCGATCCACCATGTCGGACGCCCAGTTGCGGATCTCGAGCACCGCCAGCGCCATGCGGTTGCATTCGCGCCATTCGGCGGTCGGGAACAGCGCCGGATCGAACTGGCCGTAGACGAACGGGTAGGAGGACTTGATCCAGTTGTCGTGCTTGGCCGGCGGCGGCATGTCGCTGGCGGCGATCTGGCGGCGCGCCTTCCAGTCGATCTCGTTCTGCTGGTCCGGCGCCTTCTGGTGCGGCTTGGCCGGTGTGGCCAGCACATCCGGATTGACGAAATGGCCGCGCCGTTCGCGCGCCACCAGAAAGCCCTGGTCGACCAGCTGCTGGAAGGCGAGCACCACGGTACCGCGGGCAACTCCAAGTTTTTCCGCGAGAATTCGGCACGACGGCAGCGGCATCGAAGCGGCGATTTGTCGGTCGAGAATGGCCGCGACGATCGCCTGGCGGATCTGCGCCTGGAGGGTTTGGCCGGATTCAGCCGAAATCCGGAAGAGGCCGGACCATATGGCCGTGTCATTGCGCTGTGGCATGGGGAATCTTCCTCGGATGGCCAGCTGTTTTCACTTGGCTGGACCATTGGAGTGTATGGGTGGCACAAGGGGTTGCGCCAATCAATTTTTCTGATCGCTGGGATTTATGCCAGTGATCTATCAGCCGCGTAGGCGGTCCATCTGTCGGTCGATAAAACAATGCTGCAATGCATCATAAAAGCGTGATGCGCTGCGGCAATGCCACGCTTGAATGAAATGAAAATCGGCTCAATAGAATGATGCGAAAATGACGCGACGACACGCGCCGGAAACATCCGGCCTGTTAAGATAAATCTAAAAACCCGCCAGGAGCCCGCCAGTGGACCAGTCATCTTTCAACAAGCAACTTGCCGCCCTGCGTGATCAGCGCGCGGCGGCCAAGGGTGCGATGCGCGAGGCCTTCGCCGCCGATCCCAAGCGCTTCGAGACATTCTCCGCCACCGACGGCGACCTCCTCCTCGACTGGTCGAAATGCGCGGTGGACGCAAATACCATGACGATGCTGGAGAAGCTCGCCGGCGCCGCCGATCTCGCAGGACGCCGCGCCGCGATGTTCGAAGGCAAGAAGATCAACATCACCGAGAACCGCGCCGTTCTGCACACCGCGCTGCGCAACCTGACGGGAAAAAGCGTGATCGTCGACGGCCAGGACACCAAGGCCGATGTGATCGCCGTGCTCGACGCCATGGGCGCTTTCGCCGACGCCATCCGCTCCGGCAAGGCCGCGGGCGCCACCGGCAAGAAGATCACCGACATCGTCAACATCGGCATCGGCGGTTCGGACCTCGGCCCGGCGATGGTGACGCTGGCGCTGGCGCCCTACCATGACGGGCCGCGCGCGCATTACGTCTCCAATGTCGACGGCGCCCATATCCATGACACGCTGAAGGGCCTTTCCGCCGAGACGACCCTGTTCATCGTCGCCTCCAAGACCTTCACCACCGTCGAGACGATGACGAATGCTGAGACTGCGCGCCAATGGGTGGAGAAGGCGCTGGGCAAGCAAGCGATCGGCAAGCATTTCGCCGCCGTCTCGACCGCGCTCGACCTGGTGGCGAAGTTCGGCATCGAACAGGACCGTGTCTTCGGCTTCTGGGACTGGGTCGGCGGCCGCTACTCGGTCTGGAGCGCCATCGGCCTGCCGGTGATGATCGCCGTCGGCCCGCGCAACTTCCGCGCCTTCCTCGACGGCGCGCATGAGATGGACGAGCATTTCCGTACCGCGCCGATGCAAAAGAACCTGCCGGTGCTGCTGGGGCTGATCGGCTGGTGGCACCGGGTCGTCTGCAAATATCCGGCCCGCGCCGTCATCCCCTACGACCAGCGCCTGTCGCGCCTGCCGGCCTATCTGCAGCAGCTCGACATGGAATCGAACGGCAAGAGCGTCACGCTGGACGGCACCGCGGTCGCCACGCCGACCGGCCCGCTGGTCTGGGGCGAACCCGGCACCAACGGCCAGCACGCCTTCTTCCAGCTGCTGCATCAGGGCACCGACTTCATACCGGTCGAATTCCTCGCCGCTGCCGTCGGCCACGAGCCCGAACTGAAGCACCAGCACGACCTTCTGCTAGCCAATGTCTTGGCGCAGTCGGAGGCCTTGATGAAGGGTCGCACGCTGGAAGAGGCGCGCGCGCAGATGCTGGCCAAGGGCATGAAGCCGGCCGATGTCGACCGCATCGCGCCGCACCGCGTCTTCTCGGGCAACCGCCCCTCTCTGACCATTCTTTACAGGAAACTCGATCCGCGCACGCTGGGGCGGCTTATCGCACTTTATGAACATCGCGTCTTCGTCGAGGGCACGCTGTTCAACATCAATTCCTTCGACCAATGGGGGGTCGAGCTCGGCAAGGAACTGGCGACGGGCCTGCTGCCTGTCGTTGAGGGCAAGGAGACTGCCGCAAACCGCGACGCCTCGACTGCCGGTCTGGTGGGACACATCCACCAATTGCGCGGTGCGGAGTAACAGGATTGGCAGACATCAAGGGAATTCTCTTCGACAAGGACGGCACGCTTGTCGATTTCAACGCAACCTGGCTCGGCATCGCCGACTTCATGGCCATGGACGCTGCCGAGGGCGACCGCTGGAAGGCCGACAGGCTGCTCGCCGCCGCCGGCTTCGACTTCGCCACCAAGCGCTTCAAGCCCGATTCGATCTTTGCGTCCGGCTCGAACATGGATGTCGTCGAGCTCTGGTTCCCGCGCCTGTCTAACGAGGATCAGCTGCTCGCCGTTTCCCGCTTCAACGAGATCACCTCGGTGCAGGGCTCCTCGATGGCGGTGGCGCTTCCCGGCGTTATCGATTCGCTGCGGGCGCTGCACAACCGATCCTACCGCATGGGCGTCGCCACCAATGACTCCACCAGCGGCGCCGAGAAGACGCTCGCCACGCTCGGTGTCGCGCAGCTCTTCGACGCCGCCTTCGGCTATGATGCGGTGGCCAACCCGAAGCCAGCGCCGGACACCGTCATTGCCTTCTGCGATCTGACCGGGCTGAGACCCGGCGAGATCGCCATGGTCGGCGACAACCGCCACGACCTCGAAATGGCGCGCGCCGGCGGCTGCGGCCTGGCGGTGGGCGTCCTTTCCGGCACCGGCACGCGCGACTCGCTGGCGCCGATGGCCGATGTCATCCTGGACTCGGTCGCCGACTTGCCGGATTTTCTTGCCGCGCGGGTGAACGTGCCGGCCGGCTAACCGGGTTCGGCCACAAGCGCGAACACCGCGCTCGGCTTCGGCTCGCCGCCGCCGTTTCCGCCGACGTCTGGCACCTGGTATTCGCCGAGCAGGCAGAGCCGCGACCTCGGCAGCCATGCGCGGCCGGGATCGCCGACCAGCACATCGATGCCGGCGGCCAGGCAGCGGTCGAGGAAAGGCATCATCCGCTGTCCCACATCCTGCGCGTAAAAGACATCGCCCGCGAGCACCAGCTCGACCGCTGGCGGCGGACCGTCTGTGACATCCCCCTCGAATATCTGGATGGCGACGCCATTGGCTTGCGCGTTGAGGCCCAGCGCCACGATCCCGTTGCGGTCGACCTCCGCCGCGATCACAGCGCGCGCTCCGGCTCTCGCCGCCGCGATACCGACCAGCCCCGAGCCGGCGCCGAGATCGAGCACGCGTTTGCCGGCCACGATCGACGGACGGTCCAGCACATAACGGGCCAGCACCGCGCCGCCGGCCCAGGCATAGGCCCAGTAGGGCGGTTGTGGCTCAGGCCGGGTCTCGTCGCTGTCATCGTCCGGTTCGAGCAGCCGCCGCAGGCCGCTGCCGGGATGCGCCAGATAAAGCCGGACCTCCGGCAGCGCGGGTACCGGCGCCAGCCGCATGTTCGCCTTGATGAACTCCGCCGGATCGAGCGCTTTCGCCGGCTCCCGCCTTAGGCTGGCCTTGCTATCGCTCAAGCCTGGTCCCGCAGCGCGCGACGCAGGATCTTGCCGACCGGCGTCTTCGGCAGTTCGGTGCGGAACTCGATGTATCTCGGCCGCTTGTAGCCGGTCAGGTTCTCGCGGCAATAAGCCATCAGCGCCTCGACGGTGAGCGCCGGATCCTTCCTGACCACGAACAATTTAGGCACTTCGCCGGAATGCTCGTCCGGCACGCCGACCGCTGCCGCTTCCATCACGCCGGGGTGATGCGCCACCACTTCTTCCAGTTCGTTGGGATAGACGTTGAAGCCGGAGACCAGGATCATGTCCTTCTTGCGGTCGACGATCTTGGTGTAGCCGCGCTCGTCCATGAAGCCCATGTCGCCGGATTTGAAGAAGCCGTCCTTGGTCATCACCTTGGCGGTCTCGTCGGGCCGGTTCCAGTAGCCGGCCATCACCTGCGGGCCGCGGATGCAGATCTCGCCCACCTCGCCGAGCGGCACGTTGTTGCCGTCGTCGTCGCGGATGGCGATCTCGGTCGAGGGCAGCGGCAGCCCGATCGTGCCGGTGAAGTCGCTGGAGCTGAACTTGTTGGCGGTGGCCACCGGCGATGTTTCGGAAAGCCCGTAGCCTTCGCTGACCGGGCAGCCGGTCAGCGCCTTCCAGCGTTCGGCGACGCCCTTCTGCACCGCCATGCCGCCGCCCAGCGTCAGGATCAGCGGCTTGAAGTCCAGCTTGCGAAAATCCTCATTGTTGAGCAGCGCGTTGAACAGCGTGTTGAGGCCGGGGAAGATGTGCATCGGGTATTTCGCCAGTTCCTTGACGAAGCCCGGAATGTCGCGCGGGTTGGGGACCAGCACGTTCTGCGCGCCCTGCTGCATGCCCATCAGCGCGTTCACCGTCAGCGCGAAGATATGATAGAGCGGCAGCGCGCAGATGAAGTTGAGATGCGCCGGCTTGGGCTTCACCGCATAGGCGTCCTCCACCCACAGCGAATTCTGCGCCACGTTCGAAAGCACGTTGCGATGCAGCAGCACAGCGCCCTTCGAGACGCCGGTGGTTCCCCCCGTATATTGCAGGAAGGCGATGTCGTCGCTGGAGACCGTCGGCGGCTTGAAGGCGATGGTCGCGCCGGTCTTGAGCACGGCGTTGAACTTGACATGGCCGGGCAGCGACCATGCCGGCACCATCTTCTTCACCCGCCGCACGACGAGGTTGACGATGGCGCCCTTGAGGCCGCCGAGCATGTCGCCCATCGACGCGACGATGACATGCTTGACCGGCGTCCTGGCGATGACCGCCTGCAGCGTGCCGGCGAAGTTCTCGAGGATGACGATCGCCTGCGCACCGGAATCCTTCAACTGGTGTTCCAGTTCGCGCGGCGTGTAGAGCGGGTTGATATTCACCACCGTGTAGCCGGCGCGAAGCACCGCCATCATCGCCACCGGATACTGCAGCACATTCGGCATCATGAGCGCCACGCGCGCGCCCTTCTCCAGGCCTCTCGCCTGCAGATAGGCGCCGAACGCGGCCGACAGCCGCTCGAGCTCGGCGTAGGTGATCGACTTGCCCATGCACACGAAGGCCGGCCGCCCGGCGAATTGCTTGCAGGCGCCGACCAGGAACTCGCCGATGGACTTGTAGGGCAGGGCGCCGATCTCGGCCGGCATGTTCTTCGGATAGCTTTTCAGCCACGGTTTTTCCGGCAGGCCGGCCGTGAGTTCGGTGATCGCCTTCGGCAAGCCCTTCGAGGCAGGCTTGGCGGCGGCCGGCTTCGCGGCAGCTGCTTTCGTGGCTGCCGGCTTGTCAACTTTCGCGGCTGCGGCCTTGGTCTTTGCGGCTGCGGGTTTGGCGGCGGCAGGCTTTGCTGCTGCTTTGGCGGGCGCTGCCTTGGCGGCCGTCTTCGGCTTCGATGCGGCGGCAGACTTGGCAGCCTTGGGCGTATTGCTTTCCGCGGCGGCCTTATCTCTTTTTTTCGCCGGGGCTGTCGTCTTGGCTGCTTTTGCCACCTGTCTCTCCCTGTCGCGTTCGATCTGGGCGCCCGCTTCCGCAAGAAGCGTCCTCCACGCCGGTCCGGATTTTCCGGGAAATCCCGCCCACCATCTATGTATTGCCTCTATCCGCGACCGTGCAAGCCTTGCCCCAGCGGCAATGCGAGGAAAGATTTGCCGTCGAATCCAGCTCTCCACGGCCTTCCTGGAAGGCAGGCGGACCTCCAGCACCGCCGCCTCACGGGCTCGTTTCCCGAGACAGCCGATCAATAAAAAAATCCCGTTGTTAATAATGTTGTGAGGAGAAAATAATGCTCATTCTTTCTATTCCCGGAGCATAATCCGGATTCTTTTCCTGCTTCCCGTGGGGTACGCATACGAGGTGTTCCAAAGGCGAAGAAACGGTGCTTATATGCGCCCTTCGCGAGCCTGATAGAGGGGCTTGAGAGAACATCAGGGAGTGCTCAATGAAAAAGACAATGACTTTTGCAGCCGCGTTGCTGGCTGCAAGCGTCCTCGGCGGCGTGGCCAGTGCCAAGACGCTCGTTTATTGCTCGGAAGCGTCGCCGGCCAATTTCGATCCGGGTACCACGACCGGCGGCAACGACTTCGACGCGTCCTCGCGCACCGTCTATTCGCGACTGGTCGAATTCAAGCATGGCGGCACCGAAGTCGAGCCGGGTCTTGCCGACAAGTGGGAAATTTCCGACGATGGCCTGGTCTACACTTTCCACCTGCATCCGGGTGTGAAGTTCCAGACCACCGACTATTTCAAGCCGACGCGCGACCTCAACGCCGATGACGTCGTCTTCTCCTTCGATCGCCAGTTCAACAAGGAGAATCCTTGGAACGGCGACAAGTATCTGCCGAACCTCACCTGGGACTACTACACCGGCATGGACATGCCGAAATATGTCGCCAAGTGGGAGAAGGTCGACGACCTCACCGTCAAGCTGACGCTGACCGAGCCGAATGCGCCGATGCTGGCCAATCTCGGCATGGATTTCGCCTCGATCGTGTCGAAGGAATATGCCGACCAGCTGCAGAAGGACGGCAAGATGGCCGACTTCTCGACCAAGCCGATCGGCACCGGTCCGTTCCAGTTCGTCGACTACCAGCTGGATTCGGTCATCCGCTACGCGGCCAACCCGGACTACTTCAAGGGCAAGGAAAAGATCGACGATCTCGTCTTCGCCATCACGCCTGACGCCACCGCCCGCATCCAGAAGGTGCTGGCTGGCGAATGCGACGTTGCGCCCTATCCGAACCCGGCCGACATCGGCACCATCAAGGCCAACAAGGACGTGACCTTGATGGATCAGGCCGGCCTGAACATCGGCTATATGAGCTACAACACCACGATCCCGCCGCTCGACAAGCCGGAGGTGCGCCATGCGCTCAACCAGGCGATCGACCGGGAAGCGCTGATCAAGTCGCTGTTCCAGGATGCCGGCGCCACGCCCGCCGAGAACCTGATCCCGCCGACCATGTGGTCGTGGAACAAGGATGTGAAGACCGACGCCTACAATCCGGATGAGGCCAAGAAGGTACTCGAGGCTGCCGGGCTGAAGGAAATCCAGCTCTGGGCTTCCGACCGCGTCCGCCCGTATAACCCGAACTTCCAGCGCGCCGCGGAGCTGATCCAGGCCGACTGGGCCAAGGTCGGCGTCAAGGCGGAAATCGTCAACTACGAGTGGACCAAGTATCGCGCCGAAGGCAAGAAGAAGGACCGTCCCGGCGCCTTCCAGATCGGCTGGACCGGCGACAATGGCGATCCGGACAATTTCTTCGCCACCCTGTTCGCCTGCTCGGCCATCGGCGTCTCGAACTACTCCAGCTGGTGCGACAAGGACTTCGAGGACCTGATCCAGAAGGCCAAGAAGACCAGCGACCAGGCCGAGCGCACCAAGCTCTACGAGCAGGCGCAGGTGATCTTCGCCAAGCAGGCTCCGGCTTTCCTGCTCGCCCACAGCCAGGTTTACGCGGTTGTTCGTAACAATGTCAGCGGCTTCAAGATGGACCCGCTCGGCATTCATCGCTTCGACGGCGTTGACAAGGCCGAATAATATTGCGAACGGGGCGGCGCAACTTTGGCGCCGCCCCCTTCAATTCGACGATGCTCCGATATCTTCTCAACAAAATCGCCCTCCTGATCCCGACCCTCGTCGGCATCACCATCTGCGCCTTCGCCTTCGTCCGGCTGCTGCCCGGCGATCCGATCCTGGCCATGGCCGGCGAGCATGGCGTCGCCCCCGCCCGCTACGAAGAGCTCAAGCAACAGTTCGGCTTCGATCTGCCGATCTGGGAGCAGTACGCGCGCTATGTCGGTGAGGTCGCCACCGGCGATTTCGGCGTCTCCATTTCGTCCAAGCGCCCGGTGCTCGAGGAGTTCAAGACGCTCTTCCCGGCGACGCTGGAACTATCCTTCTTCGCCATGATCTTCGCCATGGTGCTCGGCATTCCGGCCGGCATCTTCGCCGCCGTCAAGCGTGGCTCGTGGTTCGACCAGTCGCTGATGGGCACCGCCCTCGTCGGCTATTCCATGCCGATCTTCTGGTGGGGCCTGCTGCTGATCATCTTTTTCTCCGGTTATCTTGGCTGGACACCAGTCAACGGCCGCATCGACTTGCAGTACTTCTTCAAGCCGATCACCGGCTTCATGACCATCGACACTTTGATTTACGGCAAGTGGGCTGCATTCCGCTCGGTATTGCGCCATCTGGTGCTGCCGACGATTGTGCTCGGCACCATTCCGCTTGCTGTGATAGCGCGCCAGACGCGCTCGGCCATGCTCGAGGTGCTGAGCGAGGACTATGTACGGACTGCCCGCGCCAAAGGCCTCTCGTCGGCCCGGGTTATCGGTGTGCATGCGCTGCGCAATGCACTCATCCCGGTGGTCACCACTATCGGCCTGCAGGTTAGTACGCTGCTCGCCGGCGCCATCCTTACCGAAACGATCTTCTCGTGGCCCGGCATCGGCAGGTGGATGGTCGAATCCATATCCAAGCGCGACTATGTCGTCGTGCAGTCAGGTCTGCTTTTGATCGCGCTGATCGTCATGGCGGTGAACCTCATCGTCGATGTGCTCTATGCCGTCATCAACCCACGCATCAGGGCGGCGTAAATGAGCCAGACCGAAATCGCCCCAATGGCCGCCGGCAGCCCGGATCGCCTCACCGGCCTCAAGACCTTCTGGCACTATTTCTCGGTGAACCGCGGCGCGGTCATCGGCCTGTTTGTCTTCATCCTTTTGGTGCTGGCCGCGCTGTTCGCGCCGCTGCTCGCGCCCTATGCGCCCGACATCCAGGACAAGACCGCGTTCCTGCGGCCGCCGGCATGGCAGGAGGGCGGCTCGACGCAATATCTGCTCGGCACCGATCCTGTCGGCCGCGACATCCTCTCGCGCCTGCTCTACGGCGCGCGCTTCTCGCTGCTCATCGGCGCGGTCGTCGTCACGCTGGCGCTCACCGGCGGCATTACGCTCGGCCTGCTCGCGGGCTATTTCCGCGGCTGGGTCGACGTCGCGATCATGCGCGTCATGGACCTGATCCTGGCCTTCCCGTCGCTGCTGCTGGCACTGGTTCTGGTCACCATCCTCGGCCCCGGCTTGTTCAACGCCATGCTGGCGATCGCGCTGGTGCTGCAGCCGCATTTCGCCCGCCTGGTGCGCGCCGCCGTCATGGCCGAGAAAAGCCGCGAATATGTCGTTGCGGCGAAGGTCGCCGGCGCTGGCCATCTCAGGCTGATGCTCGGCACCATCCTGCCCAACTGCCTGGCGCCGCTGATCGTCCAGGGCACGCTGTCCTTCTCCAATGCCATCCTCGAAGCGGCCGCGCTCGGCTTCCTCGGCCTCGGCGCCCAGCCGCCGACGCCGGAATGGGGCACGATGCTCGCCTCGGCGCGCGAGTTCATCCTGCGCGCCTGGTGGGTGGTCACCTTCCCGGGTCTCGCCATCCTCATCACCGTGCTTGCCATCAACCTGGTCGGCGACGGCCTGCGCGATGCGCTCGATCCCAAGCTCAGGAGGTCATGATGGCGCTGCTCGACATCCAGAACCTCGTCGTCGAATTCCAGACCGCGTCCGGCCCGTTCCGCGCCGTCGACGGCGTCTCGCTCCATGTCGACGAGCGCGAGGTGCTCGCCATCGTCGGCGAATCCGGCTCCGGCAAATCGGTGTCGATGCTGGCCGTGATGGGGCTCCTGCCATGGACAGCCTCCGTCACCGCCGATCGCATGACCTTCAACGGCCGCGACCTGTTGAAGATCAGCCCGGCCGACCGCCGCAAGATCATCGGCAAGGACATCGCCATGATCTTCCAGGAGCCGATCGCCAGCCTCAATCCCTGCTTCACCGTCGGCTTCCAGATCGAGGAAGTGCTGCGCTTCCACATGGGCATGGACAAGGCCCAGCGCCGGGCGCGCGCCATCGAGCTTTTCAAACAGGTCGGCATCCCCGATCCGGCCGACCGGCTCAACTCCTTCCCGCACCAGATGTCGGGCGGCCAGTGCCAGCGCGTCATGATCGCGATGGCGATCGCCTGCAATCCGAAGCTTCTCATCGCCGACGAGCCGACCACTGCGCTCGACGTCACCATCCAGAAGCAGATCCTCGATCTGCTCGTCTCGCTGCAGGCCAAATACGGCATGGGCCTGATCATGATCACCCATAATATGGGCGTGGTGGCCGAGACCGCCGACCGCGTCATCGTCCAGTACAAGGGCCGCAAGATGGAAGAGGCCGACGTGCTGTCGCTCTTTGAATCGCCGAAGAGCAACTACACGCGCGCGCTGCTTTCGGCGCTGCCGGAAAACGCCGTGGGCGACCGGCTGCCGACCGTGACCGACATGCTGTTCGAGGCCGCACCCTCCGGAGCCGGCGCATGACCAAGGTCGTCGAGGGCAAGGACATCAAGCGCGACTACCATGTCGGCGGCGGCCTGTTCCGCGGCGCGCGTACCGTGCATGCGGTGAAGGGCGTTTCCTTCAGCGTCGAGAAGGGCAAGACGCTGGCGATCGTCGGCGAGTCCGGCTGCGGCAAGTCCACGCTCGCTCGCATCATCACGCTGATCGATCCGGCCACCTCCGGCGAGCTCTTCATCGATGGCAACAAGGTCGATATCGCCAGGGACGGACTCACCAAGGAAATGCGCCGCAAGGTGCAGATCGTCTTTCAGAACCCTTATGGCTCGCTCAACCCGCGCCAGAAGATCGGCGACGTGCTCGGCGAGCCGCTCTTGATCAACACCGACAAGCCGGCCGAGGAACGGCGCGACCTGGCGATGAAGATGCTGAAGAAGGTCGGCCTGGGACCTGAGCATTACAACCGCTATCCGCACATGTTCTCGGGCGGCCAGCGCCAGCGCATCGCCATCGCCCGCGCGCTGATGCTGAACCCGAGCCTGCTGGTGCTGGACGAGCCGGTCTCGGCGCTTGATCTTTCGGTGCAGGCCCAAGTGCTCAACCTGCTCGCCGATCTGCAGGACGAGTTCCAGCTGACCTATGTCTTCATCAGCCACGACCTCTCGGTGGTCCGCTACATCGCGGACGACGTGATGGTGATGTATTTCGGCGAGGCCGTCGAATACGGCCCGCGTGACGAGGTCTTCTCCAACCCCAAGCACGCCTACACCAAGACGCTGTTCGCCGCGACGCCGCGCGCCGACATCGCGAGCATCAAGGCGAGATTGGCGAAGAAGAAGGCGGCCTGACCGGGAACGTCGCGCGCCCACCTCCCCCTTGTGGGGAGGTCGGACCGAAGGTCCGGGTGGGGGTAAGCGCCGGACTTACCGCAACTTCACTACGACAGCTTGGCAACAATAGCCCGCAGCGCCTCGCCGAATTTGTGCACTTCCTCGACCGTGTTGTAATGCACCAGCGAGGCACGGATCGCGCCGCTGTCCATCGACAGGTTGAGCCGCTTCATCAGCCGCGGCGCATACATGTGGCCGTCGCGGATGCCGATCTGCATCGCCGCCATCTCCTCGACGATCCGTTGCGGCGACAGCTTGCCGATGTTGAAGCAGAAGGTCGGCACGCGCTCGTTGATGCGCGCCTGGTCGGCGACGCCGTAGATCGTGGCGCCGCAATCCTTGAGAACCTTCATCATCTCGCGCGCCAGCATCAGCTCGTAGTCGCGGATGGCGTTCATGCCGGCGACGATGTTGTCGCGGCGCGAGCGGTTGTTCTCGGGCAGCAAGTTGCGCCCGATCGATTCCAGGTAGCGCACTGCCGCGTCCATCCCCGACACATTCTCGTAGATGAAGGTGCCCGCCTCGACCTTGTAGGGCGGTTCGTCCGGAATGAAATCCTCACGGAAGGTCGGCAGCCGCTTCAGCGTGTCGAAGCGGCCCCAAAGGAACCCCATATGCGGCGAGAAATTCTTGTAGCCGGAGCAGACGAGGTAGTCGCAATCCCAGGCCTGCACGTCCATCAGCCCGTGCGGTCCGTAATGCACGCAATCGAGGAACACTTCGGCGCCTGCCGCATGCGCGATCCTGGCCACCGAAGCGACATCGACGATCGAGCCGATCGAATGCGCCGTCACCGTGCAGGCGACGAGGCGCGTGCGCTCCGAGACCAGCGGCTTGAGATCGTCGACATGCAGATTTCCATCCTCGCGCATGCGCCACCATTTGAACCTGGCGCCGGCCGGCTCCAGCGCCAGCCAGGTGGCTATGTTGGCATCGTGGTCCATGTCGGTGACGATGATCTCGTCGCGTTCTGAAAGCATCTGGCCGATGCCGAGGCTGACCAGGCGGATGAACGAGGTGGCGTTCATGCCGAAGCAGATTTCGGACGGGCTGTAGGCGTTGATCAGGAGCGCCACGCTCTCGCGCGCTGTCGCGACCGATTGGTCGACGGTGACGCTGCGCCCATAGCGGCCGCCGCGCTGCACATTGTGCGCCACCAGATGGTTGGTCACCGCATCGAGCACGCTTTGCGGGATCTGCGCGCCCGCGGCATTGTCCATGAAGATGAAATCACCGGCCCGCTGCAAGGCGGGAAACATGGCGCGGATCTTTTCGACCGGGAACGCGGCGGCGTTGGTGTTGTCGGTGTGGTGCTTGTTCACGGGGTACGCTCCTGCGAGGGACGGGGGATGGGTATCGATGGCGTTCAGCGCGCTTTCTCGTCCTTGAAGCGGCGCTCGAGCAGGCTGACGACGCGGACCATCGGCCAGAGGAAGATGAGGTAGACGAGCGCGGCGCCGATCAGCGGCGAGGGGCTGGCGTAGAGCGATTGCGCGTTGGTCGCTTCCTTCAGAAGTTCCGGCAGCGCCACCGTCGAGGCAAGCGAGGTATCCTTGAACATCGAGACGCAGTTGCTGGTCATCGGCGGGATGACGACGCGGATCGCCTGCGGCAGCACCACTTTGCGCAAGGTGAGCATGAAAGGCAGGCCGAGCGCCTGCGCCGCCTCGAACTGGCCCTTGGGAATGCTTTCGATGCCGGAGCGGAACACCTCGGCCGAATAGGCCGACATGATGATGGCGAATGCGGTCACGGCCGACGCCCATGACGACAGGCGGATGCCTAGGAAGGGCAGCGCGTAGTAGATCAGGATCAGCACCACCAGCACCGGCAGGGCGCGGAAGATGTCGGTGTAGCCGATGGCGAGCCACCGCAGCGGCTTTGGTGCGTAGAGCCGCACCAGGCTGATCGCCAGCCCCACCGCGATGCCGATGACGATGCTCATGATCCCGAGCAGCAGCGTGTTGAGGAAGCCGCGCAGCAGCGCCGGCAAACTCGACGCAATGACCTCGGGATTGAAGAAAGTGTCGATCAGCGACATGGGAGCGTTCCCGGACCGTGTTGCGTCATGCGACGCCCTGACAGGACCCGGACTATCGAAATCGGATTGGCCGAAAGCGTGGTGGTCCGGGGACGTCACGCGTCAAACAAGACGTGCCGGCCTTTGGAGCCGGCACGTCGCTCGTTTTGCCGGTGGCCGCTCAGGCCTTGGGCAGCGGCATTTCCTTGACCGTGGAGGAATCTGCCGGCGCGTCGCTGCCGAACCACTTCTTGTGGATCGTGGCCAGCGTCCCGTCCTTCTTCATCGCCGTCAGCGCGTCGTTGAGCTTGCCGAGCAGCGGATGATCCTTGCTCATCATCAAGCCGTACTGCTCGCCGGTCTTGATGCGTTCCTTGACGACGAGGTCCTTCATCTTCTGGAACGAGTACTGCATGCCGGGGATGTCGCTGACCGCGGCATCGACGCGGCCGGCGCTGAGATCGAGCAGCAGGTTCTGCTGCGTGTCGTAACCCTTCACATCGCTGAAGCCGTCGGCGGCCTGATGGTCCTTGACCCAGGTCTCGCCGGTCGAGCCGGAGAGAACGCCGACAACCTTGCCCTTGAGGTCGGCTTCCTTCCTGATCGCGCTGTCGGTCTTGGTGGCGATGCCCATGTCGGAGTCATAGTAGGGCTGGCTGAAGGAAAGCGTTTTCAACCGCTCCGGTGTGATGGTGATCGAGGAGATCGCGACATCGATGCGGTTGGAACTGACAGCCGCGAACAGCGCCTGGAAACCGAGATCGGCGATATCGGTGGTCATGCCGATACGCTTGGCCGCTTCGTTGACGATGTCGACCTCGAAACCCTCGAAAGTGCCGCTCTCGTTCTTGTATTCGAAGGGCGGATTGGTCGGGTAGGCGCCGACATTGAGCACATCGGCGGCATAGGCGGTGGCGGGGCCGGCGGCGATGCCGATGGCGGCGGCCAGAACAAACAGGTTGCGACGCGTAAAGCTCATTTGATTTTCCCTCTGGGTCTTCCCTCTGATGTCGATCGGGCGGGGCTCGCCCCGCACGGTTTGTTGCCGTCCCGCCTCCCAGCGGGGCGTCAATTCATGGCGGCGACCATGCGCTCGAGCGCGGTCGCTATCTGGTCGCGGTCCCGGCAGACACACATGCGCAGGAATGGCGTTGCCGCGCTGCCGAAGAGATGACCGGGCGCCAGTCCGACGCGCGCCGTCTCCAGGATTTTTGCACAAGCCTGCCTTGCATCGCTTTCGCCTTCCAGAGCGAAGAACGCATACATGCCGCCGCGCGGTTTGGTCGGCAGAATGACGCCCGGGATCTGCGCCAGCCGGTCATAGGCGAGGTCGAGGCCGGTCCTGATCCTCTGCCTGATGTCTTCGACAAGCGGCTCGCCCTGGCGGATCGCCGCCACGGCGCCGGCTTGGATCGGCGCGGCCGTGCCGCTGTTGATATATTGCGTCATGGCGCCGAGCTGGTCGGCCACGCCCGATGGATGCGTCAGCCAGCCTATGCGCCAACCGGTCATCGCCCAGGCTTTCGAAAAACTGTTGACCGACAGCACCCGGTCGCCGTCCTCGGCGATCTGCAGGATCGAGGGCGCGACATCGCCGTCGAAATAGAGCCGGCCATAGACCTCGTCGGAAATGATCCAGATGCCGGTGCGCCGGCTGAAATCGAGCAGCGCCTGCATCTCCTCGCGCGACGCGGTCCAGCCGGTCGGGTTTGACGGCGTCGACAGGAAGATGGCGCGGGTGCGCGCGTCGCAAGTGGCGAACAGCCGATCGAGATCGAGCCGCCAGTCATCCTTGAAGTCGAGCGAGAACGGCCGCGGCTCGCCGCCGATCAGGTGAATGGCGTTGTGGATGTTGGGCCATTGCGGCGCGACATAGACGACATTGGTGCCGGTATCGACCAGCAGTTCCAGCGCAAGATACAGCGCCTGCATGCCGCCCGGCGTTACCGTGGTGCGTGCGATGGGAATGGAGCGGCCATGGATGCGCGTCTGGTATTCCGACAGCGCTTCATTCAGCGGGCCATGCCCGCGCATGTTGGGCACGTAGAAGGTCAGGCCTTCGTCGAAGGCCGCCTTTGCCGCGTCGCGGATGAAGGCCGGCGTCACCACGTCGCCTTCGCCGTACCAGAGCGCGATGACATCGCCGAGCTCCCGCGCGCGGACCGCGAGGTTGGCAATGTTTTCCGTGTGCAGGTCGCGAATCTGGGCGCGCACGCCATCGAAAGCATAGCGCGCGCTGGACGACGACTGGGGCAGCACAAACGACAAGGACTGAAATCCCTCCCACCCGGACGGCGACGGACTGACCGGAAAGCCCTCCGCCACGGCAGTCAGCAAGGATGCTATCCAAAGTGCCGCGCTTTTCAAGGAAAAAGTTTTAAGCTTAAAAAGTCTCGGCTCGTCTGTTGCCTCGCCGATACGCCTCTATTCGTGTACGTTTTAGGCCAACTCACCGCGCGCCGCGGTGCAGTTGGCCGCGGCGCCGGCGCCAAGAAACATCGTGTCGCTGGCCAGCACAAAGAAACTGGCGCCGACAGCGGCCCAGCGGCTGACGGTCTGCGGGCTGGCGCAGAATATGCCGGCGGTCCTGCCGTGCCGAACCGTCGCGCGGATGATCGTCCCGATGGCTTCGGACAGCCTGTCCGCGCCTGCCGGGCCGATCGCGTCGATCGATACCGAAAGATCGCCGGGGCCGACGAAGATCAGGTCGACACCGTCGACGGCCGCGATTGCCTCGATGTTGGCGAGACCTTCCGCTGTCTCGACCTGGACCGCGACGACGATCCGCTCATTGGCGGCGGCCAGATATTCGGGAATGCGATAGCCATATCCGGCGGCCCGTCCCGGACCGACGCCGCGTTCGCCGAGGGGCGGATAGCGCGAGGCCTTGACGGCCATCGCTGCCTGCTCTGCGGTCGAGACACGCGGCACCAGCACGCCCTGCGCGCCGCTGTCCAGCGCCGCTTGAATGGCTTCCGGCGCATGGCCTGGAACGCGCACCATGGCCGGCACGCGATGCACGTCGGCCGCCCGCACCATCGCCTCGATCGTCTCGCGGGAGATCTGCGCGTGTTCCCAGTCGATGCACAGGAAATCGAGCCCGGATTGCGCCAACACCTCGACAGCGACCGGATGCGGAATGGCGGCGAAGGAGCCGATCACGTTCGTCTTGCCGATGCATTTCTGGCGGAATTCGCTCATGCCGATCCCCTTTCATGTTGCCCAATCCATATCCGCAAACGACGACGAGGCGAAGCTATTTCAGGCTTGAAATATTTTCACGCCGGCCTAGCGTGGGGCGTCCCGTCCAAGAGTTTCCAAGATGATCAAAGCGCATCCCCTGCATGGCCCGAACAGCCTGAAGCTTGGCGTCTTCTCGACCAACGCGGATGGCGGGCTTGCCATCACCGATGTGCCGGAGCGCTGGACGGCAAGCTGGCAGGACAATCTGACGGCGGCCCAGATCGCCGACCGCGCCGGGCTCGAATTCATGCTGCCGATCGCGCGCTGGCGCGGCTTCGGCGGCCGCAACAAGGTGCGCGAATTCTCCTTCGAGACCTTTACCTGGGCGGCAGCCCTTGCCGCGTCGACCGAACAGATCGGCCTCTTCATGACCGTGCACGTGCCGCTGGTTCATCCGCTCTACGCCGCCAAGGCGCTGGCGACGGTCGACCATACCAGCAAGGGCCGCGCGGGGCTCAACATCGTCTGCGGTTGGAACCCGAAGGAATTCGGCATGTTCGGCACGCCGCTGGTCGAGAAGGGTTATGACCAGGCCGCCGAATGGATCGAGATCCTGGAGCGGCTTTACGCGTCGAGCGAGCCGCTCGATTATGAGGGCGCCTACTATCGCCTGAAGGAGGCGGTGAGCCGGCCGGCCAGTCTGCAACTGCCGCGTCCCGTGACCATGAACGCCGCCTTCGGCGGCCCGGGCCGCGATTTCGCCGCCGCCCGATGCGACTACCTGTTCACGACCTTTTCGGAAATGGCCGATGCCGGCAAGCATGTCGCCGATATCGGCGAACGCGCCGCGAAGGCGGGCCGCAACGTCGGCGTCTATACAGTTGCGCATGTCGTCTGCCGCCCGACGATGGAAGAGGCGCAAGCCTATTACACGCGCTATGCCGTCACGATGGCTGACCACGAAGCGGTCGATGCCCACATGGCCGGCAAGAAGGAATTCTCGCAGTCGCATGACCCGCATGCCTATGACCGCTACCGCCAACGCTTCGCCGGCGGCGCCGGCACCTATCCACTGGTTGGAACGCCGGAAACCATTGCCGCCGATATGGCGGCAATCGCTTCGCACGGCTATCAGGGCATTGCGCTGTCCTTCGTCAATTACACGCAGGAGCTGCCTTATTTCTGCGACCACGTTCTGCCGCTGCTGAAGCAGGCCGGGCTGCGTCGGTAGTCAGTCAGGAATAACCGCCGTCGCCTGGATCTCGACCTTGGCGCGGTCCTCGACCAGCGCCACCACCTGCATGGCCGCCATCGCCGGAAAGTGCCGGCCGATAACGGCGCGATAGGCCTCGCCGATGCCTTTGAGGTTGCCGACATATTCGGCCTTGTCGGTGAAATACCAGGTCATCGAGGTGATGTGCTTCGGCTCGCCGCCGGCTTCGGCCAGCACGGCGACGACATTGGCGAGCGTCTGGCGCACCTGGCCGACGAAGTCGTCGGTCTCGAATCTGCTCTCGGCGTTCCAGCCGACCTGACCGCCGATAAAGACAAGCCGGCCACGCGCGGCCACGCCATTGGCATAGCCGATCGGCTTGGCCCAGCCCTCCGGCTGCAGAATGGTGTGCATGTCTCCCCCTACTTCAGATGCGGTTGGCAAAGGTTTCACGTCGCGCCCATGACCTGCCTGGCGATCACCACCTTCTGCACGTCGGAGGCGCCCTCATAGATGCGCAGCGCCCTTATTTCACGATAGAGGCTCTCGACGATATGGCCCTTGCGCACGCCGTCGCCGCCATGCAGTTGCACCGCCTTGTCGATCACTTCCTGCGCCTTGTCGGTGGCGAACAGCTTCGCCATGGCCGCTTCGCGCGTCACCCGCGCGGCGCCCATGTCCTTGGTCCAGGCGGCGCGGTAGATGAGGAGCGCGGCGGCGTCGACATCGAGCGCCATGTCGGCGATGTGGCCTTGCACCATCTGCAGCTCCGCCATCGGCGCGCCGAACAATTTGCGCTCCGCAGCTCTGCTGACGCTCTCGTCCAGCGCGCGCCGCGCGAAACCGAGCGCCGCCGCGCCAACAGTCGAGCGGAACACGTCGAGCACCGACATGGCGATGCGGAAACCGTCGCCGGGCTTGCCGATCAGCGCCGAAGCGGGGATGCGGACATTGTCGAAGGACAGCCGCGCCAGCGGGTGAGGGGCAATGACCTCGAGCCGCTCGGCGATGCCGAAGCCGTTCGTGTCGGCCGGCACCAAGAAGGCGGAAATCCCCTTGGCCCCCGGCGCCTCGCCGGTGCGGGCGAACACGACATAGAGGTCGGCGATACCGCCATTGGAAATCCAGGTCTTTTCGCCCGACAGCAGATAGTCGTCGCCGTCGCGGACAGCCGTCATCTCCATATTGGCGACGTCCGACCCCGAGCGCGGCTCCGACAGCGCAAAGGCGGAAATCGCCTCGCCCGCCCGCGTCTTAGCAAGCCAGCGCTGCTGCTCCGGCGTGCCGAATAGCGAGATCGCGCCGGTGCCAAGCCCCTGCATGGCGAAGGCGAAATCGGCGAGGCCGTCGTGGCGGGCCAGCGTCTCGCGCGTGATGCACAGCGTGCGTACGTCGAGGGGCGCGGGGCTGGCCGGGTCGAGCGCCGTCGGCTTCAGCCAGCCATCGCGGCCGAGCTTCGCCACGAGTTCGCGGCAGGCGGCGTCGACATCGTGGTGATCGACGGGGAGGTTTTTCGCGCACCAGGCGTCGAGGCGTTCGGCGAGTTCGCGGTGGCGGTCCTCGAAGAAGGGCCAGTTGAGGAAGGAGCGGTCAGGCATGGAGAAAGTCTCCTGCGTCGCGTTCCTTCACACCCCCCTCTGTCCTGCCGGACATCTCCCCCGCAAGGGGGGAGATTGGCCGTTGCATCGGCGGCGCACTTCCCGCCACGTTGATGATTGGCGAAAGCGGTCGCGACATCTGATCTCCCCCCTTGCGCGGGAGATGGCCGGCAGGCCAGAGGGGGGTGCCTGGGCGAAAACCGATCATATTTAGTTCCCCTCGAACACCGGCTTTTCCTTGGCGACGAACGCCTTGTACGCCCGTTCGAAATCGCCGGTCTGCATGCAAATCGCCTGCGCTTGCGCTTCCGCTTCGATCGCCTGGTCGAGGCCCATCGACCATTCCTGGTTGAGCTGCGTCTTGGTGATGCCATGCGCGAAGGTCGGGCCTGAAACGATCCGCGCCGCCATGTCGAGCGCGTCGGCTTCGAGCGCCGCCGCATCGACCAGCCGGTTGTAGAAACCCCAGCGCTCGCCCTCGGCCGCGCTCATGGTTTGGCCGGTATAGAGCAGCTCGGCGGCGCGGCCCTGGCCGATGATGCGCGGCAGGATCGCGCAGGCGCCCATGTCGCAGCCGGCGAGGCCGACGCGGGTGAACAGGAACGCGGTTTTCGCTTCCGGTGTCGCGATACGGATGTCCGAGGCCATGGCGATGATCGCGCCGGCGCCGACCGCCACGCCATCGACGGCGGAAATAATCGGCTTGCCGCAGTTCAGCATCGCCTTGACGAAATCGCCGGTCATGCGCGTGAAGGCGAGCAGCTGCTTCATGTCCATCTTGACCAGTGGTCCGATGATGTCGTGGACATCGCCGCCAGAGCAGAAATTGCCGCCATTGGGCAGGAACGCGACGGCGTCGACATCGTCGGCATAGACGAGGTCGCGGAACGTGTCGCGCAGCTCGGCATAGCTGTCGAAGGTCAGCGGGTTCTTGCGCTCCGGCCGGTCGAGCCGGACTTTCGCGACCCGGCCTTCGACCTCCCAGAGAAAATGCTTCGGCTTGAGGCTGGCCATGGCGCTCATTCGCGTCCCTCCCAATTGCTGCGGAACGATTTCAGCATGCCGGCGAGCCGCCGCGCTTCGTCGTCGCTGACACCGCCGAGCAGCTCGCCGACCCAGCCCTCATGCACGGCCGCGATCGTCGCGAAAGACTTGGCGCCTTCCTCGGTCAGCCGCACCATCGAGGTGCGGCGGTCGCCGTTGCGGCGCGCGCGCGTCACCAGCCCTTCCGAAACCAGCCGGTCGACGATGCCGGTGACGTTGCCGTTCGACACCAGAAGAAAGCGCGACAGGTCGCTCATCAGCATCCCTTCCGGCACGCGATAGAGCGCCGCCATCACGTCGAAGCGCGGCAGCGTCGTGTCGAATTCCTTCTTCAGCCGCTCGCGCAGCTCCGCCTCGATGGTGCGCGAGGCGCGCAGCAGCCTGATCCAGAGCCTCAGCCTCTCCTTGCCCGGCCCGGTGGATGTCGGTCCCGCTACCATGTCTCGCCTCCGGAGATGGAGATTGCCTGTCCGGTGATCGATCGCGCCGCATCGCTGCACAGCCACAGCACCGCGTCTGCGACCTCGTCCGGCTGGATGAAACGTCCTTGCGGGTTCACGGCCGACAGGCTCTGCCTTGCTTCTTCTACTGAACGCCCAGTCTTTTCGACGATGCGTCGGACGGAGTCCTCTAGCATGTCGGTTTCGACGAAGCCTGGGCAGACGGCGTTGACCGTCACGCCCGACTTTGCCGTCTCGGCAGCCAGAGCCCGCATCAGTCCGACCACACCATGCTTGGCGGCGACATAGGGCGCGACATAGGCATAGCCCTTCAAACCAGCGGTCGAGGCGACGAAGACAATGCGGCCTGCATTCCGCGCGAGCATGCCCGCCAGCGCCGGCTTCACCGTCAGGAAGGCGCCGGTGAGGTTGACGTCGAGCGTGCGTTGCCAGTCGGCCAAAGACGTCTTGTGCGCCGGCGCGCTGCCGGCCATGCCGGCATTGGCGACGACGATGTCGAGCGGTCCGCGCGCCGCCTCGGCTTGTTGATAAAGGGCAGCCATCGACGCCTCATCGGTGACGTCGGCGGCAATGCCGAGGATGCGGTCGCTTGCGCGGGCCACCTTGGCAAGCTCCGCCTCGCGCCGCCCGCAGATGGTGACATTCACGCCGGCTTCCGCCAGCGCCAGCGCGATGGCCTTGCCGACGCCGGAGCCGCCACCGGTGACCAGCGCATGCTTGCCGGCAACTGCCTTTTCGGCGCTCATACTTTCAGCCCCGCGGCTGCTTCGCGCTCTGCCAGCCGGTAGATCTGGTCGCGTCCCGGCAGATAGGGATCCGGCCATTTGACGCCGCGGTCGCCGAGTGTCACCGCCGCATGCAACGTCCAGTAGGGGTCGGCAAGATGCGGCCTCGCCAGCGCCACGAGGTCGGCGCGGCCGGCCATCAGGATCGAGTTGGCATGGTCAGGCTCATAGATGTTGCCGACCGCCATCGTCGCCATGCCGACCTCGTTGCGGATGCGGTCGGAGAACGGCGTCTGGAACATGCGGCCATAGACCGGCTTGGCGGCGATCGAGGTCTGTCCGGCCGAGACGTCGCAGAGGTCGACGCCGGCCTCGCGCAGCAGTCTGGCGATCTCGACCGCATCGGCCGGCGTGACACCTTCGATGCCGACCCAGTCATTGGCCGAGATGCGCATCGAGATCGGCTTTTCGGCCGGCCACACCGCGCGGACCGCGTGGAAAATCTCCAGCGGATAGCGCATGCGGTTTTCCAGCGAGCCGCCATACTCGTCGGTGCGCCGATTGGTCAGCGGCGTGATGAAGGCCGACAGCAGATAGCCATGCGCGGCATGGATCTCCAGCATGTCGAAGCCGCAGCGCTCGGCCATCTGAGCCGAAGCGACGAACTGGTCGCGGACCATGTCCATGTCGGCGCGGTCCATCGCCTTCGGCACCTGGTTCTGCGCCGACCATGCCACGGCCGACGGCGCCATCACCGGCCAGTTGCCGTCCGGCAACGGCACATCCGTTCCCTCCCAGCCGACGCGGGTCGAACCCTTGGCGCCGGAATGGCCGATCTGCGCGCAGATTTTTGCTTCCGTCTCGGCATGGACGAAATCGACCAGCCGCTTCCAGGCGACTTCGTGTTCGGGTTTGTAGAAGCCAGGGCATCCGGGCGTGATGCGCCCTTCCGGGCTGACGCAGGTCATCTCGATATAGAGCAGCCCCGCGCCGCCCTTGGCGCGCTCGGCATAGTGGGAAAAATGCCAGTCTGTCGGGCAGCCGTCGACCGCCTTGTACTGCGCCATCGGCGAGACGACGATGCGGTTGGCTAAAGTCATGTCGCGCAGCTTGAACGGCGCGAACATCGGCGCGCGGCGCAACATGTTGCCGCCAGCGCCGGCCTTGCGCTGGAACCACTCCTCGGCGCCGGCCAGCCATTCGGCATCGCGCAGACGCAGGTTCTCATGGCTGATGCGCTGCGAGCGGGTGAGGAGCGAATAGTTGAACTGAACTGGATCAAGTCCGAGATATCGTTCGACTTCTTCGAACCATTCGAGCGAGTTGCGCGCCGCCGATTGCAGCTTCAGCACCTCGGTGCGCCGCGCATCCTCATATTTGCGGAAGGCCGCCTCGAGATCGGATTCGGACTCGACATAGTCGGCCAGCGCCACCGCACTTTCCAGCGCCAGCTTGGTGCCGGAGCCGATCGAGAAATGCGCCGATGCCGCCGCATCGCCCATCAGCGCCAGGTTTTTGTAGGACCAGCGCTCGCACAGCACGCGCGGGAAGTTGATCCAGGCCGAACCGCGAATGTGATTGGCGTTGGTCATCAGCGCATGGCCGCCAAGGTGCTTGGCGAAGATGCGTTCGCAGACCGCGATCGATTCCTGCTGCGTCATCTGGCCGAAGCCGAAGGCGTTCCAGGTCTGCTCGCTGCATTCGACAATGAAGGTCGCGGTCTCGCTGTCGAACTGGTAGGCATGCGCCCACACCCAGCCATGCTCCGTCTTCTCGAAGATGAAGGTGAAGGCGTCGTCGAATTTCTGCGTCGTGCCGAGCCACACGAACTTGCATTTGCGGGTGTCGATGTCCGGCTTGAACACATCGGCAAAGGTGGCGCGGGATTTCGAGTTGAGCCCATCCGAAGCAACCACCAGGTCATGCGTTTCCATGAAGGGTCGCGGATCGGAAATCTCGGTCTCGAACTGCAGCTTGATGCCGAGCTCGCGGGCGCGGCGCTGCAAGAGGATCAGCAGCCGCTTGCGGCCGATGCCGCAGAAGCCATGGCCGGAAGACACGGTGCGCACGCCGTCATGAATGACCGCGATGTCGTCCCAATAGGCAAAATGCTTCTTGATCCAGACCGCGCTGACCGGATCGTTTTTCGTCAGATTATCCAGCGTCTCCGCCGACAGCACCACGCCCCAGCCGAACGTATCGTCCGGGCGGTTGCGCTCATAGACCGTCACCTCATGCGCGGCGTCGCGCAGCTTCAGCGAGATGGCAAAGTAGAGGCCGGCTGGTCCGCCGCCGAGAACCGCAACCTTCATGTCTTGCGATCTCCTCTTCGCTCAGGAGTCGCCGGCAAAGCCGGCGATCTCCAACGGTCAGTATCGCGCCCAAGGGAAATTATTTCAAGCTTAAAGTTTTATAATTGAACGATGGTTTGGCGCGGACGGTTGAGGTCATTTGGTCGGATCCTTCGGGCTCCACAACACGGTCTCCGCACCCTTCTCATAAGCCATGCCTTGCGGGTAGCTGATCGCCTCGAGCTGCAAGCCCCAGGGCGCCTGGAAATAGAGGATAGTCTGGCCGGCCGCGGGTCCTTCCTTCACCGGCAGCGGTCCCAGCCTAGTCTTCACGCCCTTGGCGTCCAGATAAGCCTTCGCCGCGGCGACGTCGTCGACATAGAAGGCAATATGGAAGCCGCCGATATCGCTGTTCTTCGGCGTTAGATCCTTCTGGTCGGGCGCGGTGTATTTGAACAGCTCGATGTTGGAACCGTTGCCGCAGCGGACTAGCGTGATCTCCTGGATCACCGCCTTCGGATCGACGCCGAGCAGGTCCTGCATGAAGGTGCCTTTGTCGTCGGCGAACGGGCCGAACGACATCGCCTTCTTGCAGCCGACGACGTTGGTGAAGAAATCGATGGCCTGCTTCATGTCGGGCACGGTGATGCCGGTATGGTCGTGCCCGCGCATGCCGGGGATCGAATCCGCCGATGCCGCTCCCATTGCGCCGAACAAGGAGGTCGCGAGGACCGCCGCCTGGATTGCGTATTTCATGTCACCCTCCGTTGGCGGGCTGACTTGTCCTTTGCGCACATCCGAGGCCCGCTGGTCGGCGTGCGGCTATCGAAGCTCAACTCATGCCGGCGGCTTGGGCCGCAGCCAGTCCGCATCGATCTCCGGCAGCGGAATGGCGGCGAGAAGGTCGCGCGTATAGGTCTCCTGCGGATTGTCGAACAGCGCATCCGTTGCGCTGGCTTCGACGATCCTGCCTTCGCGCATGACGATGACCTGCTGGCAGAGCCGCCGGATCACCGACAGATCGTGGCTGATGAAGGCGACCGTCAGCCCCATCTCGGCCGCCAGCTTTTCCAGCAGCGTCAGGATCTGCGCCTGCGTCGAGACGTCGAGGCCGGAGACGATCTCGTCGGCCAGCACGAATTTCGGCGCCAGCGCCAGCGCGCGGGCAATACCGACGCGCTGCCTCTGGCCGCCCGACAGCTCGTGCCGGTAGCGGCTGGCGAAGCTCTGCGGCAGGCCGACGCGCTGCAAGGCTTCCGCGACACGCTCCTTCAGCCTGTCGCCGAGTCCGTTCTGCCTGAGCGGCGCGGCGATGATGCTGAAGATCGTGTGTCGGGGATTGAGCGACGACATCGGATCCTGGAAGATCATCTGCAGATCGCGGCGCAACGGTCGCAGTTCGGCTTCCGAAAGGTGGCTGATGTCGCGCCCCTCGAAGCTGATCGAGCCGGCGCTCGGCTCGAGCAGCCGCACCAGGGCGCGGCCGAGCGTCGACTTGCCGGAGCCGGATTCGCCGACAATGCCGGTGACCGAGCCCTTGGGCAGGTCGAAGTCGAGCCCTTTCAGGATTTCGGCCAGCGGCGCGCGGCCGATCAGCGGCTTGCGCGTCATGTCGGGCAGCGCCACTTTCAACCCGCGCACAGAAAACAGCGGCTCAGCCATGGCTGGGCCTCCATTCCTTGTCGGCGGCTGCGATCTCGGCCGTGAGCCCGGCAAGCACGCTCTCATCCACCGGCTTCAGCGACGCATAGGGATCGGTGTAGCGTGGCGTCGCCGCAATCAGCGCCCGTGTGTAACCGTGCTGCGGAGCGGCGAAGAGCTGCGCGGTCTCGGCCTCCTCGACCACCTTGCCGGCATAGAGCACCGACACTTTCTGGCTGACCTTTGCGACGACGCCGAGGTCGTGGGTGACGAACAGGATCGCCGTGCCGTGGTCGCGCTGCAACTGCGCGATCAGCCGCAGGATCTGTTTCTGCACGGTGACGTCGAGCGCCGTCGTCGGCTCGTCGGCGACGATCAGCCTGGGCTCCGCCGCGAAGGCCGCCGCGATCAGCACGCGTTGGCGCATGCCGCCTGACAATTCATGCGGATAGCTTTTCAGCACGCGCTCGGGATCGCGGATCTGCACCTCGTCGAGCAATTGCCGGATGCGTTTGTCCGCCCGCTCGCCGCTCCAGCCAAGGATGCGCACCAGCCGGTCGGTCATCTGGGACGCGATGCGGCGCGACGGGTTGAGCGCGGTCAGCGGATCCTGCGGGATCAGCGCCGTGCGCGCGCCGATCAGGGTCCGTCGCGCCTTGGCATCGAGGCGGCCGAGATCTTCGCCTTCGATCAGCATCTCACCCTCGACGACGCGCACGCTTTTCGGCAGCACGCCGAGCACCGCCTTGCCGATCATCGTCTTGCCGGCACCGCTCTCGCCGACCAGCGCGCGCACCTCGCCCGGCTGCACGCTGAGCGACACCGAACGCAACACGCGCTGGCCGTTGGGCAGCACGGCGCTCAGGCCGCGTATGTCGAGGCACGCGCTCATCGCAGCACCGGATCGAAGCGCGCCTTGAGCGCCTCGCCGAACTGGCTGAAGGAGAGCACCGTGAGGATCAGGGTGATCAGCGGGAACACCAGCACCCACCAGGCCTGGTGGATCGACAGCCGGCCCTCGGCGATGATGCTGCCCCAGGTCGGATCGTCGGTCGAGATCGACAGATTGACGAAGGACAGGATCGCTTCGACGATGACGGCGATGCCCATTTCGAGCGACAGCAGCGCCAACACCGAAGGCAGCACATTGGGCAGCACTTCGCGCAGCATGATGCCGATGCGGCCATAGCCGGCGATGCGCGCGCTCTCGACGTAATCCATGCGCGCCTGGCTCATCGCCCCGGCGCGGATCACACGGCAGAAGCGCGTCCAGTCGATGATCGCAATCGCAAGGATGACGGAGCTGAGGCCCGTGCCCAGCACGGCGACCAGCAGGATCGCGAACAGCACTGGCGGGAACGCCATCCAGACATCGACGACGCGCGAGATGATGCGGTCGGCCCAGCCGCCGAAATAGCCGGCGATCAGCCCCAGCGCCGAGCCGATGAGACAGGCGGACGTCGCCGCTGCGAAAGCGACGATGAAGGCGATGCGGCCGCCGAAGATCAGGCGTGACAGCAGGTCCCGGCCGAGGCTGTCGGTGCCGAGCCAATAGCCGGGCTCGGCGCCGTCCAGCCAGAAAGGTGGCAACCGCTCCAGCATCAGATCCTGTGCCAGCGGGTCCTGCGGCGCGACCAGCGGCGCGAAGATCGCCGCGAGCAGCGCCAAGAGCAGCCAACCGCCGGCCAGCCACAGCCGAGGGCTGAGGCCGCGTCGGGCGATACGTGCCTCATCCATGGCGCAGCCTCGGATTGAGCAGCGCATACATCATGTCGACGGCAAGGTTGATCAGCACGAAGAGCAGCGCGAACACCAGCACGATGCCCTGGATCAGCGGCAGGTCGCGGTTGATGACGGCGTCGATCGCCATGTTGCCGAGGCCTTCATAAGAAAACAGCCGCTCGACGATGACGGTGCCGCCAATGAGGAAGGTGAACTGCACGCCGACCAGCGTCAGCGTCGGCAATGCGGCGTTCTTCAGCGCCTCGCGCAGGATGACCTGCGTCTCGGAAAAGCCCTTCACGCGGGCGAGCACCACATAGTCGAGGTCAAGCACTTCCTTCAGCGACTGTTTGAGCAGCTGCGCGATGATCGCGGCCAGCGGCAGCGCCAGCGCAATCGCAGGCATCAGCATATGCTTGAGCAGGTCCCAGGTAAGATCGAAGCGCAGCCTGAGGATGCTTTCGACCAGGTAGAACTGCGTGACGAAGGGTAAATCGAGTTCGGGCGACACGCGGCCGGAAATGTCGAAGACAGGCACCAGCACGCCGAACAAAAGGATCAGCACCAGGCCCCACAGGAAGTCGGGGATGGAGAGCGTCGCGCCGCTGGCGATATCGATGCCGGCCTCGATCGCCGTGCCGCGCGACCGGGCGCCGAGGATCGCGGCGGTGGCGCCGATGGCGATCGCCATCAGCAGCGCCACAGTCGCCAGCTCCAGCGTCGCCGGCAGCCGGTTGAACACCAGGCCGAGCACGTCCTGGCGCAGTGAGATCGAGGTGCCGAAATCGCCATGCAGCACGCCGCCGAGCCAGATGAAGAACTGCTGCACGATTGACTTGTCGAGCCCGTAGAGAGCGCGCAGCCGGGCAATGTCGTCATCGCTGGCGCCGGGCGGCAGCATCATGGCGATCGGGTCGCCTGGGGCGACGCGGATGACGACGAAGACGACGATGGTGACGCCGAACAGCGTCACCAGCATCGTCAACAGACGAACGAGGAATCTCTGCAGCAGCATGCGTGCGTAATCACTCTGAACGGACTCCCCCTCATCCGTCCGCTTCGCGGCCACCTTCTCCCCGGTGGAGAGAAGAGGCTGGCTCAGCCGTCGGCGACCTCTTCTCCCCTCGGGGAGAAGGTGGCCCGAAGGGCCGGATGAGGGGCCCTGCCGGACGAAGACCGACAGGAGGCAAGACCGACGATCAGGCCGGGGTCATCAGCGCCGGCAGCAGCGCGCCGGACACGTGCTGCACGACATTGACCTTCTTCGAATGCACGATCGGCTGCGCATACTGCATCAGCGGCAGCACATAGGCCTGCTCGGCGATGTATTTGTCGACCGCCTTCCAGCCGGCGATGCGCTTGGCCTCGTCCTTCTCGCCCCAGAGCGGGTTGATCATGTCGACAAGGTCCTTGCTGTCCCACACCGAATGCGGGCTCGGGCCGTACATGGCGAAACCGGTCGAGGTGGTCGGGTCGCCGATGGAGTTGCCCCAATTGTAGAAGGCGGCCGGCGCCAGCTTGTCGGCGGCGCGCAGCTCGTAATGCTTGGCGATCTCATAGACCTCGATATTGGCCTCGATGCCGACCTTGCGCCACATGCCGACGATCGCCTGGATCATCTCATAGTCCTTGGGCTTGAAGCCCTTGGTGGTCTGGATGGTGAACTTGACCGGCTTCTTGGTCGAATAGCCGGAAGCGGCAAGCAATTCCTTGGCTTTCTCCGGGTTGTGCTCGACCTTGATCGACGGGTCGAAGGCCGTGTATTCCGGCGTCTCCAACGTCGCGATCGGCTGGCCGTAGCCGCGCAGCAGCCGCTTGACCAAGAGCTCCTTGTCCACCGCCATCACGGCCGCCTGCCGGACGTTCTTGTCCAGCATCGCCTCGATGTCGTTGAAGAAGATCATGCCGATGTCGGAGACGTTCTTGATCGAGCCGGCGAGCCCGCTCTTCTTGATGAGGCGGTCATATTCCTCATAGGGGATTTCAAGCGTCACCTGCGAAGAACCGGACTCGATCTCGGCGACACGGCTCGCCGCGTCGGTGACGAATTTGATCGTCACATTCTCGAAGGCCGGCTTGGTGCCCCAATAATGCGGATTGGCCTTGAGCCGCAGGAAGGCGTTGCGCTCGAATTTGTCGACCATATAGGGGCCGGTGCCGATCGGCGCCTTCTCGAAACCTTCGGCGCCGACCTTCTCGTAATAGGCCTTCGGCAGGATGTAGCCGGTCAGGAACGACATCCACTTGAAATAGACCGGGTCGAACTGCACGACGTCGCCGGTGATCTTGTTGCCATCAATCTTGAAGTTGTTGACGTTCTTCCAGACGAACTGGATCGGGTTGCCGGTCTTCTCGTCGCCGGCGCGGGTCAGCGACCACACCACGTCTTCCGGCGTGAAGGGCGAGCCGTCATGCCATTTGACGCCCTCGCGCACCGTCATCGTCACCTTGGTGCGGTCGTCGTTCCAGCCCCATTCGGTGAGCAGGCCGGGCGTGAAGGAAAGGTCCGGCTTCTGGCCGATGATCTGGTCGAACACCGACTGGTAAAGGCCCTGGATGGTCGGGTTCACCGCCGAGGGGCCGGTGGTCGGATCCCAGGAAGGCAGGTTGACATTGTAGGCAATGGTGAGCTCGCCAGCCGCCTTTGCCGCGCTCGGCAGGCCGAGAGTCGCGGCACTCAGCGCCGCGGCGCCATATCCAAGCAAGTCACGTCTGTTGATGGTCATGGTCGTTCCCCTTGTTGGTTGTCATTGTACGCGCGGCGTTTTCATTCGGTGGTGGGCAACCGCGCCTTGTCCATCCCGGAATTCTTCGGCTCAACTTCCTCCCAGCTGTTGGGCGAGCATGAAGCCGGAGCCCGCGCCCGTGCCGGCGCCCGGCCAAGTCGCGGCGCCGGTGAGGTAGAGGTTCGAGACCGGCGTGTTCCAGCGTGCGAAGGACCGCGCCGGGCGGAAGAGGAAATTCTGCGACAGATGGTGGCTGCCGCAGATCTGGTCGCCGCCGACGAGGTTCGGGTTTTCGCGCTCGAGATCGAGCGGCGAGAAGATCGCGCGGCCAAGGATCTTGCTGCGCAGCCCGGGCGCGTAGCTCTCGATGATATCGAGCATGCGCTCGGCATAAGCGTCCTTGACCGCGTCCCAGTGAGCGGGCGCGATCTTGCCTGCGGCATCGCCGAGGATCTCGGCCGGCAGCATGCGCACCTGAACCCACAGCACATGCTTGCCTTGCGGCGCCCGCGACGGGTCGACCGCCGTCGGTTGACCGACGACGAGCACGGGCTGGTCGGGCAGCAGCCCGGCGACCGCCTGCTGGTAGGTGCGCGACATGGCGTCGAGTGAGGGTGCCAGATGCACATAGGCGAACCGGCGAAGCTCGGCGCCGGCGCTCCACTCCGGCAGGTCGTCCATCGCCAGATGGATCATCATCGTGCCCGGCGCGTGACGGAATCTTTTCATCGCCGCATCGAAGCCGGCGTCGCCCGAGCCGTTGGGGAGCAGCTTGCCCGTCAGCGCTTTCGGCGCGACGCCGGCGATCACGGCCTTGGTCGCGGTATGGGTTTCGCCGGATGCCAGCCGCACGCCAGTGGCCTTGCCGCCGGAAACCGTGATCTCGGCGACATCCGCGCCGGTCGTGATCTGGCCGCCGGCCGTCTTCACCATGCCGGTCAGCGCGCGGATGATCGTATCGGCGCCGCCTTTGCCCAGCACCATGCCGAAACTCTGGTTGGCCATCGATTCCAGATAGGGGAATACAGCGCCGCCGGCGATGTCGGGCGCGAAGTCGAGATGCATGCCCCAGGCGGCGAGCGTGGTGCGGACATGCGGCGTCTCGAAATTTTCCTCAAGCCACGCACGCGGTGATGACAGCAGCAATCGAGCCGTATCAAGCGCGCCGGCGAGACCCTTCTTGCGCCAGAGATTCCAGCCCGTGCTCGCCAGCGCCTTCGCGCTCATCGGCGATCCGAGCAGCCGGAACAGATGCTCGGCTTCGCCCGGAAAGGCCGACACCAGCCGGCGCCATGTGGCCGCGTCCGCCGCGGAGAAGGCGGCCAGCCGAGACGCGGTCTTTTCGAGGTCGTTGCTGACGCCGAACCATTTCCCATCCGGGAAGGCGCTGGCGAAACAATCGGCCACTGGCGCGAACTCCAGCCCGCGGCCTTTCAATTCATTTGCATATTTCCGGTGAAAGGCGGAGCCGGCAAAGAGGCTCAAATTCATCGCGCCGAAATCGTGGCGGAAGCCGGGAAGCGTGTATTCGGCAGTCCGCACCGCACCGCCGATCGCATGGCTGCGCTCGAAAACCGCTATTTTCCAGCCTTTGAGCGCCAAATGCGCGGCGCATGCCAGACTGTTGTGGCCCGCCCCGACAAAGATGGCGTCGAACTCGCTCACGCCCCGCCCCAAAATGCTTTATGCTTAAAGATAATTGCAGATGCATATGTTTTCGTCTAGTAGGTATATTAAGGGCCGCAACGAGCCTTGATCATCAGAGACAAGAGGGAACAAAGACCATGGACACGCAGAAACTCCTCGGCGAGGTCGCCGGCCAGCTGCTTTCGGGCGCCATCAAGGTGGTCGACCTGACAGCGCCGCTCGGACCGAACACGCCGCTGATCAAGCTGCCGCCGGAACTCGCCGTCGACACGCCGAAGGTCGAGATCCACGAGATTTCCAAATACGACAAGAACGGTCCGTGGTGGGCCTGGAACTGGCTGAAGCTCGGCGAGCATTCGGGCACGCATTTCGATGCGCCGCAGCACTGGATCACCGGCAAGGACTATCCGGACGGCGCCACAGACACCATTCCGGCGCAGAATTTCGTCGGCCCGGTCAATGTCATCGACTGCTCGAAGGAAGCCGCCGCCGATCACGATTTCCTGCTCACCGTCGATCACATCAAGGCCTGGGAAGCAAAGCACGGCGCCATCAACCCCGGCGAGTGGGTGGTGATGCGCACCGACTGGTACAAGCGCAACGGCTCCGAAGCCGAGTTCCTCAACGCCAACGAGACCGGCCCGCACACGCCCGGCCCGACGGCCGAGGCCATCCAGTTCCTGATCAGCAAGGACATCAAGGGCTGGGGCTCGGAGACGATCGGCACCGATGCCGGCAAGGCCGGCGGCATGGAGCCGCCATTCCCGGCGCACACGCTGATGCACAAGGCCAACCGCTATGGGCTGGCGAGCCTCTGCAACCTCGACCAGCTGCCGCCGAAGGGCGCGATCCTGATCGCCGCCCCGCTCAAGATCGAGCGCGGCACCGGCAGCCCGATCCGCGCGCTGGCGCTGGTGCCGGGCAAGTAAGGCGAGGCGGCGGTCTTCTGGAGAAGATCATGCTCGAGGGCAATGGAGTGATGGAGCCGAGGCGGTCGTCTTGGAGCGTCAGCGCTCTACGGCGCCCCCCTCTGTCCTGCCGGACATCTCCCCCACAAGGGGGGAGATTGGCAGCTTTGGCGCCCCGCTCGATCCTGCAACATGGACAATTGGCGAAAGCCGCGATGACAGCTGATCTCCCCCCATGTGGGGGAGATGTCCGGCAGGACAGAGGGGGGCGCGAAGGAACTCGGCTTTGCGCGATTGACGTAGATTTCTTGACCGGGAGTCCCCAATGACCGCCCCCGATCACATCATCGTCGGCAGCGGCATCAACGCCCTGGTCTGCGCGGCGATGCTTGGCGCCAAGGGCGCCAAGGTGCTCGTGCTCGAGCGCAACGACCGCATCGGCGGCTGCATGCGCACCGAGGAGATCACGGCGCCCGGTTTCGTCCATGACGTGATGGCGACGACCTTCGTGCTATTCATCACGTCGCCGGCCTTTGCCGCGCTCGGCAACGACCTCGCGCGGCACGGGCTGGAGTTCTGCCACACGGCTATGCCGACGGGCGTGCTTCGGCCCGACGGCAGCCATGCCGTGCTCACCAACGACCGCGCCGCCAACATCGCGGCGCTGAACCGGATCGCGCCCAGTGACGGCGACCGTCACGGCACCGATGTCGGCGACATCGAGCGCAATGCCGGCCTGCTGTTCGGCCTGCTCGGCGGCGCGCTCTGGTCCTACCCGACGACGAAGCTGCTGACCGGCGAGGCCTGGCGGCGAGGCCCGCGCAACCTCGCCGCCTTCATGGGCGAGGCGCTGGTGCCCGCGCGCGGCTGGCTGGAAACGGCCTACACATCCGACATCGTCCGCGCGCTCTGGGCGCCCTGGGTGCTGCATGCCGGACTTGGACCTGAAGACGCGTTCTCCGGCCAGATCGCCAAGGTCATCGCGTTCGCGCTGGAGGCGGCAGGCGCGCCGATCGTCAAGGGCGGCGCCAGGAACCTGCTGGCCGCCTTCGAGGCGCTGATCAAGGAACGCGGCGGCGAAATCCGCGTCAACGCCGACGTTGCCTCGGTCGTCCAGAGCGGCGGCCGCGCCTCCGGTGTGCGGCTCGCGTCCGACGAAACGCTGAGCGCTACGAAGAGCGTCATCTGCTCGGTCACGCCGACGCAGCTCTATGGCCGTCTGCTCGGAGGGGATGCACCAAAGCGCGACGTCGAAGCGACGCGCGTTTATCGCTACGGCAAGGGCAATTTCCAGATCCATTACGCGCTGAACAAGCCGCCGGCCTGGCGCGGCGAGGGCCTCGACAAGGTCGCGCTGCTGCATCTGACGCCGGGTTTGGACGGTGTCTCGAAAGCCTGCAACGAGGCGGTGCGCGGCCTACTGCCGGAAGTGCCGACCATCTGCGTCGGCCAGCCGCACGCGCTCGATCCCTCGCGCTGTCCCGAAGGCAAGGCGATCTTGTGGTTGCAGCTTCCGGAAGCGCCACGCCACATCAAGGGCGATGCCGCCGGCAAGCTGAATGCCCCGGCTGATGGGCGCTGGACCGAGGCTCTGCGCGAAGCTTATGCCGACCGCGCCGAGGCGATCCTCGCCAGCCACATCGATGGTTTCCGCGACACGGTGATTGCCCGTCGCGCCTATTCGCCGGCCGATCTCGAGGCGATGAACATCAACCTGGTCGGCGGCGATCCCTATGGCGGCTCGTCGACCATCGACCAGTCCTTCCTGTGGCGGCCTTTCAAGGCGAGCCGCAACCACGAGACCGGCATTAAGGGCCTCTACCACATCGGCGCCTCGACCCATCCGGGCGCCGGTCTCGGCGGCGGCTCCGGCTTCCTTTTGGCCGGGAGGCTGTGATGGAACAGAAGCTTCCGGAAAAGCGCCAGCGCATCTCGACCCTCGGCCAGATCGGCCTGCAGCAATTCGCGCCCTATCTGATGAACCGCATCATGGGCCGCTACAACGCCACTTTGCGCGAGGATTTCCGTAAGCAGGGCCTTACCATTCCGCAGGTGCGGACGCTCGCCGTGCTCTCGGTCACCGACGGCGTTACCGTCAACGATCTCTCGGTCTATACGGTGATCGAGCAGTCGACCTTGAGCCGCACGCTCGACACGCTGGAAGGCCAGGGCCTGGTGCGGCGCGAGCAGGGCGTCACCGACAGCCGTATCCGCCATGTGTTCCTGACCGATGACGGGCGGGCGCTGTTCACCCGCGCCTGGCCGGCCATGCACGACGCGTTCGAGGCCATGTTCGAGGATGTCGACGATGCCGAATATGCCGCGCTGATCGCGATCCTGCAGAAGATGCTGAAGAACATCCGCAAGCACGACATCTGAATTGACGTACGCGCCGCTGATTGCGGCAACGGAAGGAGGCGGAGATGGCCGAACGGTCTTTTGCCAAGGAAGTCGAAAAGCTGAGGCTCGGCGCCGGCGAGGAATTCGCCGGCGAAGGCATCCTCGCCATCACCAAGGCGCTGCTGCAATGCGGCGTCGGCTATGTCGGCGGCTATCAGGGCGCGCCGATCAGCCATTTGATGGACGTGCTCGCCGACGCGCAGGATATCCTGGGCGAGCTCGGCGTGCATTTCGAGGCGAGCGCCTCGGAGGCGACCGCCACCGCAATGCTCGCCGCCTCCGTGCATTATCCGATCCGCGGTGCCGCCACCTTCAAGTCGACGGTCGGCACCAATGTCGCTTCCGATGCGCTGGCGAATCTCGCGTCCGGCGGCGTCACCGGCGGCGCGCTGATCATCGTCGGCGAGGATTATGGCGAGGGCTCCTCGATCATGCAGGAGCGCAGCCATGCCTTCGCCATGAAGAGCCAGGTGTGGTTGCTCGATCCGCGTCCGAACCTGCCCTCGATCGTCAAGGCGGTCGAGGACGGCTTCGAACTGTCCGAGGCGTCGAACACACCCGTGATGTTGCAGGTGCGCATCCGCTGCTGCCACGTGCATGGCCACTTCACCGCCAAGGACAACAAGCGCCCGCCAATGTCGGTCGCCGATGCGCTGTCGGCGCCGCGCCGCGACACCGGCCGCATCGTGCTGCCGCCCGCCTCCTTCCTGCATGAGAAGGAGAAGGTCGCCAAGCGCTGGCCGGCGGCGGTGGATTTCATCAAGAGCCGCAAGATCAACGAGTTGTTCGGGCCGGACCATGGCTCGGTCGGCATCGTCATGCAGGGCGGCATGTACAATTCCGTCATCCGCGCGCTGCAGCGGCTCGGCCTCGCCGACACCTATGGCGACACCGACGTGCCGCTCTATGTGCTGAACGCCGTCTATCCGTTGGTCGACGACGAGTTCCTGTCCTTCTGCGAAGGCAAGCAGGCGGTGCTGGTCGTCGAGGAGGGACAGCCCAACTATATCGAGCACGCTTTCGCGGCCATGCTGCACAAGGCTGGGCGCGGCACCAAGCTGGTCGGCAAGGAGCATTTGCCGATGGCCGGCGAATATACCGGGCAGGTGATGCTCGACGGCATCGGCTCCTTCCTGCGCGCCAACGCCCCGCATTTGCTGCCGGGCGAGGTGCGCGCCCCGAACAAAACGGGCGAAGGCGTCGACACCGCCGATCTCATCAATGTCGTCCCGGGCCGGCCGCCGGGCTTCTGCGTCGGCTGCCCGGAGCGGCCGATCTTCGCCGCGACCAAGCTGGTCGAGCAGGAACTCGGCAAGCACCACATCGCTTCCGACATCGGTTGCCATCTGTTCTCGATCATGCCGCCCTTCGAGCTCGGCGCCACCACCATGGGCTACGGGCTGGGGCCGGCCTCGGCCTCCGCCTTCAACTCGCCGGAAGCAAAACGCCGGTCGATCTCTTTCGTCGGCGACGGCGGTTTCTGGCACAACGGCCTGACCTCCTCGATCGGCAACGCGGTCTTCAACCGGAATGACGGTGTCATCGTCATCGTCGACAATTTCTATTCGGCCGCCACCGGCGGGCAGGACATCCTGTCCTCGCGCGCCAACAACCGCACCAAGTCGACCAAACACCCGATCGACGAAGCGGTGAAGGGCATGGGTGTCAAATGGCTGCGCCACATCGACCGCACCTATGATGTCGGCAAGATGCGCGCCGCTTTGCGCGACGCGCTGACCACCGAGGAGAAGGGCCCGAAGGTCATCGTCGCCTCGTCGGAATGCATGCTCAACCGCCAGCGCCGCGAGAAGCCGCTGGTCGACAAGGCAATCAAGGGCGGCGAGCGCGTGGTGAAGCCGAAATTCGGGGTCGACGAGGACATCTGTACCGGCGACCATGCCTGCATGCGCCTCTCCGGCTGTCCATCGCTGTCGGTGAAGTCGCTCGACGATCCGCTGCGCGACGATCCGGTCGCCTCGATCGACCAGAACTGCGTCGGTTGCGGCAATTGCGGCGAGGTGGCGGACGCGGCGGTGCTATGCCCATCCTTCTACCGCGCCGATGTCGTCCACAATCCCGGCCGCTGGGACCGTTTCCTGGAGAGCGCGCGCCGCGCCGTGATCGGGCTGTTGCAGCGCCGCCGCGAGAGCCGCCGTTTGATGTTCGCCGATGCTTGATCAGACTTTTCCCCTGCGCCCCAAGGCGGGCGCTTCAGATGACGAGCGGGTGATAAAGCTCGCCGTCCTCGCCGTCGGCGGCCAGGGCGGCGGCGTGCTGGCCGACTGGATCACCGACGTCGCCGAGCGCAACGGCTACATTGCGCAGTCGACCTCGGTGGCCGGCGTCGCCCAGCGCACCGGCGCGACGATCTATTACATCGAGATGGCCCGCGACACCGGCCGGCTGCCGGTCTTCGCGCTGTCGCCCTCGCAGGGCGACGTCGACATCCTGATCGCGGCCGAGCTGATGGAAGCCGGCCGCGCCATCATCCGCGGCTTCGTCACGCCCGAGCGCACGACGCTGATCGCTTCCTCGCACCGCATCGCCGCCGTCTCGGAAAAGATCGAACCGGGCGATGGCCGCGCCTCGTCGGAGAAGGTGCACGCGACGGCTGAGGCCGCGGCCAAACGCTTCATCGCCTTCGACATGGAAAAGATCGCCGCCGACAACGGCACCATGATCTCGGCCAGCCTGCTCGGGGCGCTGGCCGGTTCCGATGCGCTGCCCTTCACCCGCGAAAGCTATGAGCAGGCGATCGGCGCCGGTGGCCGTGGCGTGAAAGCCAGCCTTGCCGCCTTCGGCGCCGCCTGTGATCGCGCGCGCGGCGTCGCGGTCGTGCCGGCCGGCGAGAAGGCGCCGGAACCTGCCATTGCTGAACCCAAGTCGACGACGAAGGTCAGCGGCCCCGAAACGCTGCTTAAGGGTTGGCAAGGGCTTGCCGTCCGCGTCGCGGCGCTGCCGGAGCCGCTGCGCGATATGGCCGAACGCGGCCTGAAAAAGGTCGTCGACTACCAGGACATCGCCTATGGCGGCGAATATCTCGACAGGCTGGACAAGGCTGTCGCGCTGGACGATGCGGAGCGCGCCTATGCGCTGTCGATCGCCGCGGCGAAGCATCTCGCCAACGCCATGTGCTACGACGACATGATCCGCGTCGCCGATCTCAAGACGCGCTCGACCCGCGACAAGCGCGTGCGCAGGGAGGTCGGCGTCAAGGAAGGGTCGGTGCTGCAGGTCACCGAATATTTCCATCCGCGCATCGAGGAGTTCTGCGGCACGCTGCCGGCGGGGCTCGGCAGCTACATCGAGAGCCGGCCGAAGCTTGCCGCCTTCCTCGACCGCCGCATCAATCGCGGCCGCCACATCCGCACCGACAGCTTTACCGGCTTCGCCATGCTCTGGTTCATCGGCGGCCTGCGCCGCTGGCGCCGCCGCCTGCTGCGCCACAAGGTCGAAGTCGAGCATCTCGAGCGCTGGTACGAATTGGCGCTCGGCCATGCGCGGCAGGACTACGCTTTGGCCACCGAGATCCTGAACTGCCGCCGCCTGATCAAGGGCTACAGCGACACCCATGCCCGCGCCCAGTCGAAATTCGACCGCGTGCTCTCGGCGCTGCCGATGCTCAAAGGCCGCGAAGACGCCGCCGACTGGATCCGCCGCCTGCGCGAAGCGGCGCTGAAGGACGAAAAGGGCGACATGCTGGACGGCGCGCTGAAAACGGTGGCGACGCTGGGCGAATAGTCCGGTTAGACGCTCGGGTTGCCGTCGCGGACCTGGCTATTCTGTCGCTTCCCGCCCCGAAATCTGCTCGACAAGAATCCGGAAAAAGATATGCGGCATGCTGTCCGAGGCGGCAGGCGTGACGGGTTTGAGCGCGCCGGGCTCCCACCAGTCGGTGTGCTTGCTCAACACCGACCACGCATGGTCGCACTGAACCTTATGGCCGATCCGGTCCGGCAGTTCCTCATAGCGGCCGTCGACGACCACGCTTTTCCACCCGCGCCCCTGTGTGTGTTCCGCCACTTGTACGCACACCAGGGGATTGGCCCGCATCCAGTCGACCTTCTTGCCAAGCAGCGAAAAGGCGTAGAGGTGGCTGTCGGCATAGGCGTAATTGAAGGGCACGACATAGGGTTGTCCATCCTTCACGCATGCCAGGTGTCCGGTGCGGTTTACCGCCAGCAATTTCGTGCATTCCAAAGTGGAGAGCGTGCGGATCATCATCGCTATGAACTCCCGTCTTCAACCGGCCTCTGCCGGTCTCCGCCGATCGGCCACTATCAACCTAGAGCGGGGCACGTCCTGGCTCCTTGATATGGATCAATCTGATGCCGGCGACGGCCGCGACATGCTGTTTCAACGGCGCAACCGCAAGGCGCCGCGCGCCGAACCGCCGCGAGAGCGGAACCGTCGAACGGGGCTAACGAAGATGTGATCCGCACCGCTCCGACGGAATTCAGCCTTTCCTCCGTTTCACGGCGGTAGGGACGAATTACGGAGACAACGCATGTTCACAAGATACTTTCTGCCTATCGCTCTGGCCGCCGGCACATTGATGCTGGCCGCCGCCGACTCCCAGGCCATGCCGCTTCTCAAGCCGAGTGCTGCACCGCCGCCGGTCGAGAGCGTCGGCTGGCGCTGCGGTCCCGGCTGGCACATGAACCACTGGGGCAGATGCGTACCGAGCGGTCGCCGGTTCATCCGGCCAGTGCATGTGCGCCATTGGCACCCAGGCTTCTGGTATCACGGCCGCTGGCATCACGGCTTTTGGAGCTGATGATCCGTCGAGGGATCGACGCCCGCGCTGGCAACAGCGCGGGCTTTTGATGAGAGGTGCCGCGCACAGGTTTCGAAACCTCGGCGCCAGCGTTGGTGATTGGCCGAGGCCCCTCAGCTTCGTCATCCACGGGCGGAGCAAGGAGCGAAGCGACGCAGCGCAGACCCGAGGATCCATGCCGTGACGTTGAGGCGCCGCAGCGGTTCAGAATTCTGCTCCGCTGCGTCCTTCGGTGAAGGTAACGGAATGGATCCTCGGGTCTTCGCGTCCGCTTCGCTCCCGCTCCGCCCGTGGATGACGAACTGACGGGCGACGAAGCTCATCGCTGACCTGCAAACTCAAGGCTCACGCCACCAAATCCCGCATCGGCTTCACGGCCGCCGACTCCGGAAACACCTTGTCGCCGAGCATCGCCGCCGAAAGCCCGTACTGGTCCGCCAACAGCCCCTTCAGCACAGCGCGCACGTCGCTGGTCGGCGCAAGGTCGCGCTGCTCGTAGAGCTGAGCCGGCTTCAGTCCCGGCCAGTCGGCGATGACGCGGCCGCCCTTGATCGCGCCGCCGGCCAGAAGCACCACCGTGCCGGTGCCATGATCGGTGCCGACGGTGCCGTTGATGCGGGCCGTGCGGCCGAACTCGGTGATGGCAACGATCGCCGTATCCTGCCAGCGTTCGCCGAGCCCTTTCTCGAATTCCTCGAAGGCACCGTCGAGCCCGCCGAGCAGGTTGGCGAGCCGTCCCGTCGCGCCGCCTTCGTTGACATGCGTGTCCCAGCCGTCGAAGGCGAGAGCCGCGATACGCGGCCCGTCATCGGCCGCCATCAGCCTTGCAGCACCTTGCGCCGACTGGCGCATGCCGGCGGCATTGCCGAGGCCGCCTTTAGGCTTCATCGTCTCGCCGTCGAGCTGGTCGCCCGTCGCCATGCGGTCGGCGTCGAGACCTTTCTGCAGGGCAGCCGCCAGCACCGGGTCGCGATGATTGTAGAGGTCGAGCACGCGCTCGGCCAAGGCGTCACCAGGGGTCGGCAGCGCCTGCGGCGCCCAGCCGAGCACAGGGGCGGCGCCGCGGATCACCAGCGGCGTCGAAGGTCCGACCGCCAGCCCGCCGAGCTTCGCCACGCGCTCGCCCGCCGGCAGGCCGGCCAGCGCCCGGTTGAGCCAGCCGGTGGTCGCGTTGCCGGGACCTGGCAGGCCGCTTTCCAGCACGTCCTGGCCGTCGAAATGCGAGCGGTCGCGATAGCCGGTCGCCGCCGCGTGCACCACCGCTGCCTGGCCCGCTCTGAACAGGCGCGCAAACACCGGCATCGCCGGGTTGACGGCGAAGAAACCGTCGAGCGGCAATGCCGGGTTGGCGCCCGAGAGCGAAAGCGCGATGTCGCCATGCAGCCCGGCATAGTCCGGGTCGCCGACTGGCCCGACCGTCGACAGCCCGTCGAGTGCGCCGCGCATCACGATGACGATCAGGCGCGGGTCGCGCTTGTCGGCCGCGCGCGCGAAGCGCGGCAGGAAAGCCCAGGCGAACAGCGCGCCGCCGGACATCAGTACCGCGCGACGGGACGGATTAGGTATTTCGCAAAGAAGGCTCATGGCCGCATCTCCACTAACTCTTTGTTTTACGCAATTCCGGACGGAAAACCGCTGCACACTTTTCGTGGAATTGCTCCAGGTCACCGCCGTTGAAATTCCGGCGCCATCAACAGCAGCGCCAAACCCTGCTGCTTGGACTCGGCGCGCGAAATTGCCTGCCTCGTCTCGGCCGAGACGGATGTGCCGATCAGCGATGCCAGCATCTCGTCGGGATCGCCGATGTCATTCGCCTGCTTCGCGGCTTGCCAGGCGATGTCCAGCCGCGTCTTGAGGCCCTCGGCGGAGGCCCATGCATCCGTCTGGTCGGAAAAGCCGTTCGGCCCCGGCGGCTGCCACAGCGGTTGGCCGAGCACGTTCAGCCAGCGAAGCGACCGTTGCGGTTCGTTGCCGGCGGTTGGGCCGACCGCCCGCCGCAGCGCGACGACATAATCCATGGGCGAGCGCAGCTTCGTGAGCGGCGTCGCCCAGGCCTCGGGCATGTCAATCAGCGTCAATGCCATCGAGCGCAGGTCGCCGTCCGTTTTCGTGAAGACCGCGGCTAGGCGGGCTACAGCCGCCGGCGGCGGATCGTCGGCGATGAAATGGCGGGCAAGCTTGGTGGCGATGTGCCGCGCGGTGGCCGGATGGCGGGCAATGTCGTTGAGCGCCGTTTCCGCCTGGCCCATACCGCCGCCCGGATAGGTCTTGCCGAGCAGCATCGCCTCGCCCGGCTGGTGCGCATTGGCGTTGAAGACGAACGTGCCGGGTTCTCCCAGACGTCCTTCGCGGCCGGCCATCGTCCAGCCGGTCAGCATGCCGGCGAAACTGGTGACGTCGGCCTGGGCATAGCCGCTGCCGACGCCCAGCGTATGCAGTTCCAGGATCTCGCGGGCGAGGTTCTCGTTGAGGCCGCGTCCGCGCCGCTTGCCGGCGCGGGAATCGGGACCGATCGACTGCTGGTTGTCGAGATAGAACAGCATGGCCGGATGATGTTCGACCGCAAGCAGCATGTCGGCGAAGCGGCCAAGCACGAAGGGGCGGATCGCCTCGCGCTCGAAGGCGCCAGCGCTCGCTCGCACGACCGGCGCCTTGGCGACCGAAACGCAGAAATGGTTCGACCAGAAGCCGACCAGGCGCTCGACGAAACCGGGCGTCGCGGCGAGCGCCTTGTCGAAACGGGCCTGCGCCTCGTGCCGATAGATATCGGCCTCGACACGCGGCACCGCGGGCTTGGCCTTTGCCACGGCCGTGCCGGCCGGATCGTCGGCCGCCATCGGCTGCATGGCGGCCGCCGCCTTCTCATCCCGCGCCGCCTTGCGCTCCATGGCTGCCGCCATGCTGGCCTGGATCGCCGCGGTGCTGTCCAGCAGCCCGGCATTCTTCGGGTCGTCGGGGGAAATCAGCGCGATGTCCTGCCGCCCGAGCTCGGCCTTGAGATAGCCGCGCGGATCGGCGGCGATCTTGCCGAAATCGTCGCCCGGTCTTGCGCCGAGGCCGAACCGGTGGAGCGCCACCAGGGCCGGATCCGGCGGCGTCGCATTTGATGCGGGTAAGGCCAATCCAGCCTCCATCTCGCCGGCCGGGCTCGCCGCATCGGCCGGCCTGTCCTCGTTGTCGGATGGCTTCACGACGCCGGCCACAGCACCGGCGTCGCGAGGTGGCTCCTACCAGCGGCGCCAGTGGTGCCAGCGGTGGTACGGATGCCAGGCCGGGCCGATATAGACGCGCGGTCCGCCCCAGTAATAATAGCCGGGATAGATCACGCGGCGGTTGGGGACGCAGCGGCCCCAGTAATTGGGATGCCAGCCCGGACCGCAGCCCCAGGCGACATGCTCGATCATTGCGGGTGCGGCGGGCGCAACCGGCGCGATCGGCATGGCCGAAGCCGCGCTTGCCGCGACCGTGCCGCCGATGGCCAGCGCGGCGGCGAGCGAATATTTCGTCAGACTGTTCATGGGGATACTCCCGAAGTTCCGAGGTTGAAGAGAACCTGCCGATATCGACTGACGGCAGGCCTGTCCCTCTTTCCCTTGAACGGAGCGCGCCCGCTTTTTCCGTCGCCGCCTATGGCGATTTTTTTGCAGGCGGCGGCTGCTTGCCGGCGCGCCGCAACAGGGCGTCGGCCAGCAACTGGCGGTCTTCCGGCGATCCCGACGCGGCGAATTCGACGATGCGCTGCTCCAGCCGCGCCCGCACGGTGATATCGGCATTGCGCGCCCGCTCGAGCGCCGCCGCAAGGGCGGCGCTGTCGAGCGTCGGCTGCTGCAGAAGGTTCGCCGCCTCGCGCCTCGCGGCCTGGCCGTCGAGGATCACGTCGCGTGAATCCCGGCGCACCTCGCGCAGTGCCTGGCGGAAAATCTTGCGGTCGGCGGCCGGCAGCCTGCCGCCGGCCGATTCCAGCGAATAGCCCAGGTTGGACTTGCCGATCAGCCAGCCGGTCCCGCCGGCGAGCGCGCCGATCAGAAAGACGTTGAGCACCAGGGATGCCGCGACGAGACGGGGGCTCATAGATCCTCCTCGGTCTGCTCCGGACCCGCATCGCCGAACGATGTCGCGTTGGCGTCCATGACGTAGTGGTCGGATTGGATGTCCGGATTGACCACGGTCATCAGCGCCAGCCCGGCCACGGCGCCGGCGAGCCCGACGCCGGCGAGCCCGAAGCCCAGCCACCAGAACCGCCGGCGGCGCACTTGCCGGACCTCGGTCGAGGCGCGGGCGACGATTGCGCGATGCAGTGCGGGGCTGGGTGCTTCGACCCGATGCCGATCGAGCATGGCGTCGAGCCTGCCGGCGCGCCGCAGGATGGCGCGGCCTTGCTCGGTCTCGGCAAACAGAATGGCGGCGGCCTGTTCGGCCGGCGGCCAGCGGTGCAAGGCGCTGCCATAGGCATCCGCCAGCGCGGCAAAGCGCCCGGCATCCATCGGCCCGTCTGTGGTTTTCTCAGCCATCTTTTTCCCCCTTCCACCATTTTGACGTGGCCCCCCACGCCGCAGTCCTCAGAATTCGCAGTCCGTTCCAGGTCTCAATCATCGCCATCTCCTGCGAGCATTGTCTGCAACGCGCGGCGACCTCGCGCGAGCAGGCTTTCCAGCGCATCGACGCTGACCTGCATGGCGCCCGCGGCCTGGATGTTGGACAGCTCCTGATAATAGACCAGCACGATCGCCTCCCGCTGGCGCGGTGCGATGCGCTGCAGCGCCTGGTTGACCCTGCGCTCCTCGTCGCCCGCCACGGCATCGGGAAGCGGCGCGTCATCGGCCACCTCCGGCAGCTCGTCCGTCGTCCATTCGCGCCGGCGCCGCAGCCGATCGTAGCAGAGGTTGAGCGCGACGCGATGGATCCAGGTGTCGAAGCGCGCGTGCCCCCGGCGCCAGCCGGAGGCGTGGCGCCAGATGCGCACGAAAGTCTCCTGGGCGACATCCTCGGCCTCTGCCGCGTCGCCCAGCATCCGCGCGGCCAGAGCCAGGATGCGCGGCAGCTTGCGCGCCACCATCGCCTGCACGGCGGCGGGGTCGCCGGCGCCGATGCGGCGTACCAGTTCTTCGTCCGGATCGGCGCCCATCAACTGGAGCGCTCGCATGTGTCATTGCGCGGCATAACCTCTTGGTCATTGCTCCTCATTGGAAGCGGATTTGTGGCCCGGCCTCTCGTCGGCGCTGAGCACGCCGTCGCCATTTTTGTCCAGCTTGGCGAAGCGCTTGGCCAGGAAAGCGTCGAGCTCGCCCTTGTCGACGAAGCCGTCCCTGTTGGTGTCCATGCGAGAGAAGGATTCGGCCGGATCGCCCTTGGCCTTGCGCGCGGTCTGGAAAGCGGTCCATTCGGCGAGGCTGACCTTGCCGTCATTGTCGGTGTCGGCCCGCATGAACGCCTTTTCCCGGCGCGCCTCGAACTTTTCCAGCGTCAGGCCGGACTTGGTCTGGTCGGGTTTGGCAGCGGCAGCCGCAGTGTCCGGCGTCGTCTGGGCGGGCGCGGGGACAGGCGTCGTCGTCTGGGCGACCGCGGCAGCGGTCTGCAGGCCAAGGGCAACGACAAACAGGGTGGGGCGGATCATGCTCTCGTCTCCGGTTGGCGCGGCCATTGGCGGCCACGCTTCAGCCGTTGAACGCGGCGAGGAGCAAAATCCGTCGCTCCTTTTTCGATCGGACCACAAACCTACCGGATCCGACGCAGCCGGATCGAAGGATTCCTAAAGCATGTCTCCCGAAAGTGGGTAACCAGTTTCGGAGACATGCGCAAAATCAAAAACCTAAAAAGCGCATAGAGCGAATCTGAAAGATCGCGACGCGCTTTAGGGGCAGAAGGCGACGACTATCTCGGCTGGTCGACCACCACCAGCTGGTCCGGCTTGAAGCCTGCATGCTGCGGCGTCCAGATGTCGCCCTCGCGGTTGAACCAGTGGCACAGATACATGCCGGAAGCCGCCCCGTCGCTGACGGTCATTTCCGGGCCTCCGGATTTCAGCCTGACGACGTCTCCGGTCTTGAAACTATTGGGCATTTCGACCTCCCATGCTGACAGGCCGAGTTTCCCACCAACGGCGATTCCCGACAATGGCCGAGATGCGCCGATGACGTGGCACAGGGTTGGGAAGGTATCGAGAAACTGATCCGCTTGCGTGGCGCGCCGGGCAGCGCTCCATGCGTGGCCCGATCGTGTCGAGGCTTCGCAGGCGAACCGAGCTGCCTGATCGCTCCTTCAATCGGTGTCACGCTGTGGAGCCGGCAGCTGCGTCGATTGGCTGTCTTGCCTGGCCGGGCGGACGGTCATGGACCTTTCATCGGGCCACAATGCTTGTGCCTTCATAACCGCTGCCAGGAGATTGTCTGCTTCAACGCTTCCGATCTCGGTTAGAAACGGGCTGTTGCCGCCTGCTTCGAAATCGACGTGATAGACAGTCCAACTCCTCATTGCATTTCCGACAATTTGCGTCTCGGCGCGGGCACGCGGATAAAAGCCCGGCTCGCTTTTGTCGTTAGGATTTTGAGGTCCGCGAGCCGGGCATGCGCCAACCGATGGGCGGGGGGCTTAGGGGTATCAGCCGGCGCGATGGCGAGACTGTCTGATTTGCCCGCTGGTCCACAATCGACCGAGGTCCATCCTGCTGGGCGCATTGGTCCGAAAGGACCAAAGATATAGCCCCTTATTCCGTTGGGGCAGATTGCCTGTGCCGGTGATCTGTCAGGGCGGGGCTTAGCAAAATCTGCGAGCGCCATCAGATACCTGTCCCAGACCGCGGACATTGGGCGCGGGCGAAAGCGGACCTTCAGACCTGCGCAGGGCAAGGTCCAGTAGTACCAGCGACTAAGATCGAAGTTCGAAAGATCGGGTCGTCGCTACACCACTCGGTCATGAGCGAGAGCAGCGACGCACCCCTGTCGACCACGAAGGCGGCATCGAACAGCCGCGGTGCACATTCATCGCGATAATGTTCCCAGGGCTCTGACGCGCCTTCACACGCTCGCGCACGAATTAGAACCGGCAGGCACAACTTTCGTCGGCACGGACGGCAACATGTGGTTTATCCGCGGAGGGTCGAAAATTCACTTTTTCCCAGGCGCAAACCGCTCCATCGCAGGGACATGGCCTGACCTTGGCGATCGAACCGGCGCATTCGGAGAGGCTTGTGCGGAAGAGCGAAAAACACTAAGCCAGCCCGCGTGGGGCCTGTAGCTCAATGGTTAGAGCCGGCGGCTCATAACCGCTTGGTTGGGGGTTCGAGTCCCTCCGGGCCCACCATTATCGTTATTTATCAATGCTTTATAGGGCGGTTCGCCACGAGGTTCGCCAACAGGTTCGCCAAGCATTGGCTTGCGTGTCACGAGGCGCACGACTCGATCCATCCCCTGCACCGCCAGCCGTACTTGCGATGCCTCGCGCGAATAGAGCTCGGCATGATCGATGTCGTCGTGACCGAGCACATCCATGAGCTGTCTGGTCGAGGCCTCGGCCTCCGCCAGATAAACACCGAGCGACTTCCGCAAGCCATGCAGTGTCAAGCCCTTCGGAAGACCCGGTACAGGGGCGAGCGCGAAATAAAGGCGCGCTCGGCCACAACGGCTAGGGAGCTCGAGTCAGCGACGAGTGTCGTGGATATCTGCCCTCGCTTCCGCAATGTGCGTCGTATGCCCGATGCCTCCTTCCAGCGACAGGACTTCGGGCGCTTGGGAGGCACTGATGCCTTCAGCGACCCATTGCCAGGCTGTACTCCGGGGCGGGAGCCGCCTATCCGAAGCGGTTGCCCGGCACACCACGCACGGCCGGCTGCAGCGCGAACAGTCCGCCTTCGGAGGGATTGGTGGCAAGATGCTCCGCGCTCATGGTGAAGCGCGCCGAGGTGACGAACAATGTGTCGAGCCCGGCGCCGCCGAAGGCACAGCTCGTCGGCCAGCCGCAGGGCAGCTCCGCGACCCGGTCCGGCCTGCCGTCCGGCGCGATGCGCAACACGCAGCTCCCGCCCACCACACGGCAGTTCCAAACATGGCCTTCTGCGTCCAGGCATGAGCCGTCGGGCAGGCCGCGCGGGAAATCGGCGAGGAAGACAAGCCGCTCGCCAAGCCGCGCGGCTTCCTTGTCCCAGGCATAGCTGTAGAGCGCATTCTTCGTCGTGTCGGCGGTGACTAAGCGGCCGCCCGGCAGCCACACCATGGTGTTGGTGATGCCGAACCGGTCCTCGCCGAGCGCCGTCACCGTGCCGTCCGCATCGACGCGATAGAGCCGGCCCTCGTCGCCGGTGATGGCCCGCGGCGCGTCGTCCGGCCCGATATTGTTGGCCATCGTGCCGACCCAGAACGAGCCATCGGGCGCCACGACGCCTTCGTTGAGCCGTGTGTCCGGCCTGTCCGGCTCGATCGTCGCGATCGTCCGGAACGGCCCGCCGAAATCCCAAAGCGCGATCTCCTTGCGTAGGCCGACGACGGCGCCGCCATCCTGTCTCAGCCCGATCGAGGTGACGAGATCCGGCGTCGGCCAGCTTTCGTGGGCGCCGCTCAGCGGATCGAGCCGGTGTATCCGGCGGCCGATAATGTCGACCCATACCAACCTGGCTCGGACTTCGTCCCAGACCAGGCTCTCGCCGACCACGTCGCGCGCGTCGAAAACCAGGGCGGCTCCGATATTGGGCATCGAACTCCTCCGTCTCGTTTGAAATTGGCTTGACATATATCTTTCGGCTGAATTACGAGCAATATGACAACAACCTGTCATACAGATTTTAAGGAAGCAATATGCAGGGATCGATGGAGCCGACAGAACCAACGAGCGAGCCGAGCCCCGGCCTGGTGAGCGCGGCGATCCAGGCGATCACCCAGCACATCCGCGCCGAGGGCCTGGCGCCCGGCGATCCGCTGCCCAGCGAAGCCGCCATGACGCGCCAGCTCAACGTCTCCCGCACCGTGGTGCGCGAGGCCTTCCGCTCGTTGTCGGCGATGCGCCTCATCGACATGAGCGCGGGCCGCCGCGCCACCGTCGCCAAGCTCGACACCGGCGCCATGTCGATGGTCATCGAACATGGCATCACCACCCAGCAGATCAGCGTCCAGCAGGTCTATGACGTCAGGCGCACCATCGAGATGCGCACCGTGGCGCTGGCAGCGCTTCGCCGTACCGACGCGGAAGCCGCCGCCATCGCCAGCTCCGCCCGGTTGATGCGCGAGAATTTCACGAACCCCGAGGCAGTCATGGAGCACGACATCGCCTTCCACGAAGCGATCGCGGCGGCCTCGCACAACCCGGTCTTTTCGCTGATCGTCACCGCCTTCAGCGGCGTGACGCGCCGCACCTGGGTGATCGGCTGGCGGACCCGCTCGTCCGACGAGGCCCAGCTCAAGATGATCAAGGGCCACGAGGACATCGCAGACGCCATCCTCAAGGGCGATCCGCGGCTGGCGGCCGAACACATGGCCGAGCATTTCGACAAGAGCGTCAAGGCGCTCATCGACGCGGGGATCGCCTGACATGAAGATCCGCGCCATCGAAACCATCCGCATCGCGGAGCGCCCCAACCTGCTCTGGGTCGAGGTCCATACCGACGAGGGCATCACCGGGCTGGGCGAGACCTTCTATCTGTCGCGGACGGTCGAGGAATATCTGCACGAATATGTCGCGCCCCGGGTGATCGGCCGCGATCCCCTCGAGATAGACCTGCTCGCCGCCGACCTCGTCGGCTATCTCGGTTTCCGCTCCAGCGGTGCGGAGGTGCGCGGCAATTCCGCCTTCGACATCGCGCTGTGGGACATTTTCGGCAAGGCCACGGGCCAGCCGGTCGCGCAACTGCTCGGCGGCTTCAGCCGCCGTTCGATCCGCACCTACAACACCTGCGCCGGCACCGAATACATCAAGGACGCCAAGGGCCAGACGACGGCCAATTACGGCATCGGCGCCGGGCGCGACTATGACGACCTGAACGCCTTCCTCACCCGCGCCGGCGAACTGGCCGAAGAGCTGCTTGCCGACGGCATCACCGCCATGAAGATCTGGCCGTTCGACCACGCGGCCGAGAAGACGCGCGGCAACGACATCTCTTCGGCCGACCTGAAGGCCGCGCTCGAACCTTTTGGAAAGATTCGCAAAGCCGTCGGCGACAAGATGGACATCATGGTCGAGTTCCACTCCATGTGGCAGCTCCTGCCGGCCATGAAGATCGCGCAGGCGCTGAAACCATTCGCCACCTACTGGCATGAGGATCCGATCCGCATGGACAGCCTCGGCGACCTGAAGCGTTACGCGGCGGCCAGTCCGGCGCCGATCTCGGCCTCCGAGACGCTGGGCAGCCGCTGGGCTTTTCGCGACCTGTTGGAAACCGGCGCGGCCGGCATCGTCATGCTCGACATCTCCTGGTGCGGCGGCCTGTCGGAGGCGCGCAAGATCGCGTCGATGGCCGAGGCCTGGCGGCTGCCGGTAGCGCCGCATGACTGCACGGGCCCGGTCGTGCTCGCAGCCTCGACACACCTGTCGCTCAACGCCCCCAACGCTCTCGTCCAGGAAAGCGTGCGCGCCTTCTACCGCACCTGGTATCGCGACCTGGTGACCGCGCTGCCGGAGGTGAGGGACGGCATGATCACCGTGCCGCCGGGGCCGGGGCTCGGGCTGGCGCTCAATCCGGAGCTCGGCCGCGCCTACACCGTCCACCGGCGCGTCTCCGACAAGGCGGACATCTAGAAAATATCCACAGGGAGGAACAGACATGAGAAAACTGACTGCAATGCTTTTGCTTGGCGCGGCCCTGATCGGTGGACAGTCCGCTGCCAGGGCAGACGGCCTCAACATCGTCTTCACCCACCATTCGTCGGCCTCGAACACCTTCTGGCAGGCGGTTAAGAAAGGCTTTGACGATGCCTGCGCCAAGGTCGAGGCGAATTGCAACATGGTCTTCACCCAGACCGAGGGCTCGGTCGAGCAGCAGGTCGCCAACATGCGCGCCGCTCTTGCCGCCAAGCCCGACGCGCTGTTGACCTCCATCGTCGACGACCACGCCTTCGACGACGTCATCAAGGAAGCGCGCGCCGCCGGCGTGCTGGTGATCGCCGTCAATGTCGACGACACTGAAGGCGCCAAGGGCAATGCCCGGCAGGCCTTCGTCGGCCAAGGCTTCAAGCCCGCCGGCTATTCGCTCGCCAAGGCGATTTCCGAGAGCTTCCCGAAGGACGGGCCGATCAAGGTGCTGGTCGGCATTTCCGCGCCCGGCCAGAACTGGTCGGAAAGCCGCGGCGCCGGCGTCATGCAGTTCCTCGAGGAATACAAGGCCGCCCATAAGGACCGCGACGTGTCGTGGGAGCGCATCGACAGCGGCACCGATCTCGCCATCACCTCCGACCGCGTCGGCGCCTATCTCAACGCTCATCCCGACACCACGGCCTATTTCGACACCGGCTTCTGGTGCGCCGGCGTGGCGCGCGTCCTGGCCGATCGCGGCGTGGCGCCCGGCAAGGTGCTGCTCGGCGGCTTCGACCTCGTTCCGGAAGTGCTGCAGCAGATGCAGAAGGGCTACGTCCAGGCGCTTGTCGACCAGCAGCCCTACATGCAGGGCTTCATGCCGGTGATGGAGGCCTATCTCAACAAGAAGATCGGCCTCGCACCATCCGACATCGACACCGGCCAGGGCATCGTGCGGCCGAAGGAGGCCGACAGCATCATGGCGCTGTCCGCGCAAGGCATGCGCTGAGGTTAAGGTCCAAATACCGACCTGCATCGGCGGCGCCCGCCGTCGCCGATGCGTCCGAATCCCGAATCCGGAGCCCTTCCTTGAAGCGCCTGTTCAAGACCTATCTCGAGAAGCCGGAACTGGCGGGACTGATCCTGCTGGTGTTGCTCATCATCCTGTTCCAGGTGCGCTCGCACGGCGTGTTCCTCAACGCCGACAATCTGCGCGGCATACTCGGCATCCTGCCGGAGGCCGGCCTCGTCGCCATCGGCGTCACCATCCTGATGATCAGCGGCGAGTTCGACCTCTCGGTCGGCTCGGTCTTCGCGCTGATGCCGATGACGATGGCGGTGCTGATGGTGCATGGCTGGCCGTTCCCGCTGGCGCTGCTCGCCGGGCTGCTGGTCTCGGCCGCCATCGGCTTCGTCAACGGATACGTCACTATCCGCTTCGCGATCCCGAGCTTCATCACCACACTGGGCATGCTGTTCATGGCGCGCTCGCTCACCGTCGTCGTCTCCGGCGGCTTCCCGCCGCTGCTCCCCGTGGACCTGCCGAACTGGCTGTTCACCGCCTTCGTCGGACCAGGCAACATGTTCCGCATGTCCTTCCTGTGGTTCGTGGCGGTCGCGGTGCTGACCTCGCTGATGCTGTCGCGCACCAATTTTGGCAACTGGATCAAGGCCACCGGCGGCTTCATGCCGGCAGCGGCGGCGATGGGCATCCCGACCGCCAGGGTCAAGATCGTCTGCTTCATGCTCTGCTCGGTGCTGTCAGGCTTCGCCGGCATGTTGCAGGTGCTGCGACTAGGCTCGCCGCTGCCCTCGATCGGCGAGGGGCTGGAGCTGCAGGCGGTTGCCGCCGCCGTCATCGGCGGCGCTTCGCTCGCCGGCGGCATCGGCACCGTCATGGGCGGCATCATCGGCACGACGCTGATCCGCGTCATCGACAACGGCCTGGTGCTGAGCCACGTCGACGCCAACTGGTTCAAGTTCGCCATCGGCTTCCTCACCATCTTCGCCGTCGTCGCCAATGCCTGGATGCGCAAGCGCGCCAAGGCCATCAAGATGGAGGGCTGAAGCGGTGAGCGACGCGATCATCTCGGTGCGCGACCTGCACAAATGGTATTCCGGCGTGCATGCGCTGAAGGGCGTCTCGCTCGACTTCCGGCGCGGCGAGGCGCTCGGCCTTGTCGGCGACAACGGCGCCGGCAAGTCGACCCTGATCAACATCCTGTCCGGCGTCCACCGCGCCGACCAGGGCGAGATCAAGGTCGAGGGCAGGCCGGTCAGCATCGCCACGCCGCGCGATGCGATGGATCTCGGCATCGAGACCATTTACCAGTACAATTCCATGGTTCCCACCATGTCGATCGCCAGGAACCTGTTCATCGGCCGCGAGCCGACGCGCTTCTCGGTCCTCGGCGTCGGCATCCTCGACCAGAAGAAGATGGCCGAGGAGAGCATCCGCGCCATCGCCAATGTCGACCTGCACCTGCGCTCGCCCGACGCGCTCGTCGGCGAGCTCAGCGGCGGCCAGCGTCAGGGCGTCGCGATCGCGCGCGCCATGCATTTCAAGTCGAAGGTCATGATCCTCGACGAGCCGACCAACCATCTCTCGGTCAAGGAGACGAACAAGGTGATCGGCTTCGTGCGCGGCCTGAAGGAGCAGGGTGTCACCGGCGTCTTCATCAGCCATAACATGCACCATGTCTTCGAGTGCTGCGACCGCATCGTGGCCATGGCGCGCGGCGAGGTGGTGCTGGACAAGCGCATCGAGGACACCTCGATCGACGAAGTCCATGGTGTCCTGTGAGGTGGCGATGAAGGTGCTTGCTGGTCGTAGGGTTTTGCTGACGGGCGGGCTGGGCTCGCTCGGCCGGGCGCAGGCGGTGGCGCTGGCGCGGGCCGGCGCGCGCGTCCTGCTGCTCGATCGTCCCGATGCCGTGAACGCGGCGGAGATCGTCGCCGGGCTGGCCGGCGAGGCTAGCGGCGACATCGCCTTTGTCGGCTGCGATCTCAACCGGCTGGCCGAGGCGGAAGCGGCGGTTGCCGCGCTGGCGGCGAAGGAAGACGGCATCGATATCCTGATCAACAACGCGGCGCTGATCATCAACCGGCCCTTCGAGGACTTCTCGCTCGCCGAGTATGAGGACCAGATCCGCGTCAACTCCTCGGCGGCGTTCGCGCTGGCGCGGGCCTGCGCTCCAGGCATGAAGGCGAAGGGCTACGGCAAGATCGTCAACTTCTGCTCGATCACCCTCAACGGCCGCTGGGACGGCTATGTGCCCTATGTCGCTTCCAAGGGCGCGATGCTCGGCCTGACAAAGTCGCTGGCGCGCGAGCTCGGGCCGCATGGCATCCGCGTCAATGCCGTCTCGCCGGGCGCCGTGGTTTCGGAAGCCGAGGAGCGCGTCTTCGGCGACCGGCTGAAAGAATACAGTGACTGGATTCTCGCGAACCAAAGCCTGAAGAAGCGCATCGAGCCCGAGAATGTCGCCGATCTCGTGCTGTTCCTCGTCTCGCCGGCTTCCGACATGATCAGCGGCCAGAACATCGCCATAGACGGCGGCTGGTGAGGCAATGCCGGGCATGGTCGAACTGAACGACGGGCAGTCGCGGCTCGTCCTTGCGCCGGAGCAGGGCGCGGCCGTGGCGCGCTATGACGCGTTGGCGGTCGGCGGCGCGCCGGTTCCGCTGCTGAAGCCGGGGGATGGCACCGGCACATCCGGTTGCCAGCTTCTGGTGCCGTGGTCGAACCGCATCTCCGGCGGGGGCTTCGAATTCGACGGCCGTTTTCATGCCGTCCTGCCGAACGTGCCCGGCGAGGCTTTTCCGATTCATGGCGACGGGTTTCAGAAGCCGTGGCGGCTTGCCAGACGTACCGACACTGAGGCCGAGCTGGTGCTCGATGACGGCGCGATCGGGCCATACCGCTACGCGGCGTCCGTCACCTATGCGTTGCGCGCCGGCGCGCTGCACGCGCGCCTCACGGTCGAGAACCGCTCCGGCATGCGTCTGCCCTACGGCCTCGGTTTCCATCCCTGGTTTCCGCGCGGCGACAGGACGAGGTTGCAGGCCACGGCCGAGCGCGTCTGGCTCGAGGACGCGCGCCATCTGCCAACAGGCCTAGCGCCGCTCGCCGAGCATCCCTGGTGGGATTTTTCTCAGGCTTCGCTTTTGCCGGCCGGCTGGGTGAACAACGCCTTCGTCGGGTGGAATCGGCGCGCCACCATCGTGCAGCCGGCCCAAGGGATTGCGGTTGAACTGACAGCTTCGCCGGAGCTGGACGTGTTCATCCTCTATTCGCCGTCGCATGACGCCGGCTTCTTCTGTTTCGAGCCGGTCTCGCACCCCGTTGATGCGCATCATAGCGCTGGGCTCACCCCGCTCGACGATGGCGGGACGCTGACCGCCGCCTTGCGCCTGGACTGGATAGCGAGGGGGGCCAGAGCGACCAACACCTGATCCGCAGGCTCTCGTCTAGCGGACTGAGAGCGCCAGTGCTGAGCTTCTCGAACAACGGCAGCACTGGGCTCACCTTCGTCCCCGGGGGCGAACTGGTTCGTCACTAAAGAAGCTGCTAATATTCGTTAGGCCCACCAATCGGTCAGCAAGGCTTGGCGGGTTGATGGCGCCAGCTGACGTCGAGGGGACGGCATGCGGATCGCAATGATGGGAGCGGGCGGCATTGGCGGATATGTTGGCGCCAGGCTAGCCCAGGCAGGAGGCGACGTGAGCTTCATTGCTCGCGGAGCGCACCTTGCGGCAATGCTCCAGACTGGTCTCAGGATCCAGAGCGACCTCGGCAGCTTTGTTCTTGCGCCTGTATCCGCGAGCGAAGCGGCGGTTGATATCGCGCCTGTCGATCTGGTGATTTTCGCTGTCAAGCTCTACGACAGCGAGGGGGCGGCTGCATCCCTCGCACCCCTCGTGGGGGTCAACACGCGCGTCGTTACGCTGCAAAACGGCATCGACAGCGTCGAAATCCTTAGTCGTCACCTGCCGCGCGACCACGTGATCGGCGGCGCCACCTATCTTTCCGGCTTCATCAGCAAGCCGGGCGAGGTCGTTCATTCCGGCGGGCTGCCGCAAATCCTGGTCGGCGGCCAACATGATCCCGTCATCGAGCAATTGCGGGAGTTGTGTGATCGCGCCATCGGGCTCGAGCTCAAACCAGTCGCAGACATCGACGAAGTGCTTTGGGAGAAGTTTGTAACGCTTTGTGCCTTCTCGGGAGGGACATCGCTGATGCGCTCCGGCATCGGTCCGATCCTGGCCGATCCGGAATCGCGTATCTTCATTGAACAGTTGCGCGATGAGGGGATGGCGGTAGCCGCAGCGGCCGGCCACCCAATGGCCGACGGGTTCCCGGGCCGCGTCGAGACAAGGTGGTCTGCGTTTCCCCCGCATGTGAAATCCTCGATGGCCAACGACCTCGAAAGAGGAAAACCCATCGAGGTCGCTTGGCTTTCCGGGCGCATGCATCAACTGGGACTGCAGTTGGGTGTCGTCACGCCAGGCCACACACGGCGGTGTTTCGCGCGCTGCATCTGCATGCACCGGGGACGCAGCGCCAGGATTCCAATCTCTGATCACGGTCATAGCCGAATCTATTGGGAGGACGTCATGGCAGGTTCCTCGAACGACACAATGCTGGTCAGGGCAGGCGATGACACTGTCGGCTCCCAGGACATGTTCAACAAGGAACTGCAAACCTATCGCAAGATCGTGGGCGCGAATCTCATGTTCCATCGCGAGGTCTACGGCGTCCTTCGCGATCTGCTTGTCGAGCATGCGCCGGCGTCATTCCGGTTTCTCGACATTGCCTGCGGAGATGCCAGCGCCTCCGCCGCAATGCTGAGGACGATGGCGATCGGAAATTATGTCGGCATCGACTTGTCTGAGGCATCTCTGCGACTGGCGGCACGAGAGCTCGACGGTATGCCATGCCCGGTCGAGTTGCAGTGCAATGATTTCGCCCAGGCCATGGCGAAGTGGTCTGAGCCTGTCGATGTAATCTGGATCGGCATGTCGCTGCACCACCTGCCTGCCACGGGCAAGGCACAGCTGATGCAGGACGCCCGCCGCTCTCTAGGCGGGAAGGGCCTGTTTATCATTTGGGAACCGGCGCTGTTTGAAGGAGAGGACCGCTTATCCTGGCTGGCACGATTTTCATTGCTGCGCGACGAATGGTCGGCAGTTTCAGATGAGGAATTCGCTTCGATGGAAAGGCACATGCATCTTGCTGATTTCCCGGAGACGGTCGGCACCTGGCTCGGCATGGGCACGGACGCCGGCTTCTCCCAGGCGGAGGAGATTTTCATGATGCCTAACAAAATGGGTAGGGTGTTTCGGTTCTCAAATTGAGTCTGAGCCGAGCATAGCCGCCGTCACTTCGGCACGACCACACAGCGCTGGGAGACTATTTTGGACGGGATGTGCCGAGCTACGATCAAAACCTCGAATTCGTCTTGTAAACAGACCGTCGGGTTACGGCCCCTTTTCGGACCTTTTTCCCTTGGTAGGTGCTGCGTTTGCAGAGTGGTCGCCCCATTTCTGGGTGCAGCGGTCGCCAAATTTGCACGCTGACCGACAGGCTCCAAGGGCAAACCCAGAGGGCATGCAGTTACCGCAACGCCTCAACCGTAAAGGAAACAAGTTCCTGAGCTGAAATCTCGCAAGGGTTCGAAGGCGTTGAACCGACAATCCTGGGATCCCACAAGACAACGAGAGAGGCGCAAAAGCAGGAGGAGGCCGCCCGCACATCTGCCGGTTGGAACTCGTTGGTGCCAATGCCGGCACGAATAAGCTCTCCCACGAGGCCGTGAAGCCGATTTCGAAATTGTCTGAAGGACGACCAGTTGCTGTTCGCGGTGAGGACAATCAGGCCGAACATTTGGGGGTCGCCATGAATGGCCTGCAGGAGCAAACGATGCTGGCCAAGCATCGTTTGTTTCAACTGGTCTGCTGCGCCCATCAAGTCGCCTGCAGGGGAGGGCGCGAAGCAGAGGTCACTTTCGTAGAAATCCGCCGCGATTGCGTCCCATATGTCCGCCTTCGAGGGGAATGTTCGGTACAGGCTTGCGGGAGATTTTCCGAGCAGTCGAGCGATGTCGGCGACTGTCGTTTTCGACGGCCCATACTGGCGACACGCTGCCGTGCCAGCTTGAATGATCTGCAATCTCTCATCAGCTGAAGGATCATTCCTCGCGATGCTGGGAACGGCCATCGTTTTCACTCTCAACGGCAAGCTCGGATCACTAATTCGCCAGTAGCCACGCTCGACAGTCAGTAGGAAATCCGCCCATCCACTATCTGACCCCCATCCGAGGAAAGCTCCCGCTTCAAGATCTCGCGAGCCTTAGGGCTGATGACCGCGGCTGGAGCAGCAACGGCCACCCGCGCCGCAGAACCGGCAAAATCGGCGGCCGTCACTCCGACCTGGTCGGCCAGGGTAGTCTCTCCGCCGGCCAGGCTCTGCCCTGCAAGCCGTTGCCCGAGGACGTGCACGATGCCGGGAGTATCGGCAAATGCGCTGTGACCGAGTGGATCGCGGGAGGTGATGTCGCTGGTGTCGATAACCGAAACGCCAAGCTCTTCGAGTACGGAAACATAGGGCCTGAGATCGGTTCCACCGACGCGGCTAACTCCTCCCGCAAGCAGTCGGGAGACTTGCAAAGCCTTGTCATTGGTTGACGTGAAGATCGTAAAATGCGGTCGAGTTGCGCCCATCTCGATGAACTGGCGCCGGAACACGTCGATATCGATATCCGGCGACGCGAAAACCACGTTCCTGACTTTCGCCGGAATGGTCTGGTCGCGCATGGCGATATCGCGCAGTGCCTCCGCCGTCAGCCATGCGCCCATTGAGTGGGCCAGGATCGTCACGTCTGCTACGTCGGGACTCCTTGTTGCCTGGAGGATCAGGTCTTCCAAGGCGCGACGCGAGTAAATGGTGCTTTCCTTGTCATAGAGATAGTCGAACGGATCCCCACGCGACGGCCACGTGAAGAGAATCGGCGCCGCGTCGGTCCCGGTATCGTGAACAATTTGAGCGAAGCGGAAGACGGCATCGGCGTATGTGTTGTTGAAGCCGTGCACGAAGATGAGTACCTGCCGCTTGCCATTACGATTCTTGCGAACCCACTCAAGAACTGCGCGTTGCGAGGCGATCTTACCCACGCTGAGTACTGCAAACTCCTTTTCGGGATCGGGTTTCACGAGCAGAGGCCACTGGATCTTCCCGACCGTGCGGTTCCGATCCGGAGGGATCGAGACGACTATCTCGTTGAGCGAAATCGCCGTTCCGCGATCGCCACTATAGAGCCGGCCGCTATTGTCAGATGGCTTGCGCGTCGTCGCGACCAGCATGTCGACGTGGCCAGCATCACTGGCGGCAAAGGGGAGAGGTTGAAAGACGTTTTCGGGTCGAGTGGCGCAGCTGATCAGCAGGCACAGCATCGCGGGAACGACCAGGCCTCGCCACCACCGCACACGAAACCTGTTCCTCGGCCCGGCGTGACGTTCTCTTCTCATCGGACAACTGCCAGACTTCGCAGAAATTGGTCGGCTGCGAGCACGATGAACGAAACCACGGTCATCATCAGAGCGCGCCGGAAGCGCGTCTGCTTGATTATTCTGACCCGAGAAACCTTGAGCAACTCGGCGGCAAGAATCGAGGTCCAATCGGAGGTTAGCGCCTCGCGGATGAAGTCCCCGAGACTGCCGAATGTGCTGGGGTCGACATAATAGACGCGATGCTCGGAGCTATAGAACTTCTTGGCGACAAGATCCTTTTCCGCGCGGGTCCGGCTCGGGTGAATCACCTGCCCGAACTGTAGGATCGGCATAATCAGTACGCCCCAGACGGCTGCGAAGAAAAGTGGCCCGAGCGGCGCGTGGGTCGGCAGGAGATCGCCGAAATGAAGCACCAGATTCAGCGCCAGGATGTAGCCAACGCCGACGATTTGCGCCTTGGTGTCGTAGGCACGTACCGTCGTCTGCGCTTCCTGCAGAGCGGCGAGCAGCATCTTGTCGGTATAGTCGCGCGTGGTGCCTCGTGCGGCCATCGTGGAATCCATGTGAAGAATGTGGTGACGGTCGAGCGTTGCTCTCAGCTTCGTTTTTTAAAGCCATTCCGCTAGCTGTGAGCTTTCGGGAGGTTGTCCATTCGGACCGGACCGAGGAGACTGGAGTTACCACGCTTCAGCATCCATCGGAGGATCCGAATGAACATCCATAAGAATGCCCGTCTCACACCGCTGCG
>NZ_SADT02000068.1 GCF_004016445.2 Mesorhizobium sp. M2E.F.Ca.ET.219.01.1.1 | reverse complement strand
GACGGGATAAGCCTAGCATATAGGGGCGCGGGCGCGTCACTTTTGTGATACGCGCCGGTCAAAATCGGAGCTGGGCGACGGTCGCCATGACCCAAGCTGTGGATGATCGGGATCCGAAATGGCCAAAGGCGAACTGGCGCCCGCAACCCTTGGCCTCTAGCCTAAAGATCCTCATGGCGAAGGCGTCCAGCCGTGAATTCTCGCGATAGGAAAGCCGCACCGCCAGAGCGGCCGCAAGCCCGGTAACGGCACCGCCGACGACGTCGCCGGCATAGTGGATGCCGATATGGAGCCGCGACCAGCAGATCAGCAGCGCCGCGGCGAACAAGACAAGCGTGCGGCGCTGCAGCGCGTGCATGGCGAAGGCGGCAACGATGGCCATGCTGGCGGTCGCGTGGTCAGAC
>NZ_SADT02000067.1 GCF_004016445.2 Mesorhizobium sp. M2E.F.Ca.ET.219.01.1.1 | reverse complement strand
CCCGAGCCCGATTATCCGCAAGAGGCCGCGGTTCGCTGGGTGCGCCACAATGGCGAGATCAGGTGGAATGGCGGCTTCGTCTATGTCTCGCAATCACTGGCCGGCGAAGCCGTCGCGGCCATCGAAGCCGAGGACGGCCAATGGGCACTTACCTTCCATGATTATCCGCTTGGCATCATCGACACCAGACGTATGAAGCTCGTCCGCCGCAGCGCCGCGCCAACCAAACCGCTTGGCGCTGCGGCGGATGCATAGGGGAGAACTGTTACCTATGTATCCGGTTCAATCTGTTACCCATCTATCGGCTGGACATCTGGCCGCAGCCTTGGCGCCCTCCTTGCCACGTCAGCGATTGGCGAAACCATCGATGACAGCGCCCCTCTCCCCGTCGCTATACGGGGAGA
>NZ_SADT02000066.1 GCF_004016445.2 Mesorhizobium sp. M2E.F.Ca.ET.219.01.1.1 | reverse complement strand
GGTCCCCGGTGCAGATGTCCTCGTCGACGCCGAACTTCGGTTTGACGACACGCTCGCCGCCCTTGATGGCCTTGTCGACCAGCGGCTTTTCGCGGCGCTGGCGATTGAGCATGCACTCCGACGAAGCGACGATGACTTTCGGGCCCTTCTCATTCGTCGTCAGCGCCTCACGCAACGAGTCCTGCATCTTGCCGACATCGTAGGTGCGGTCGACATGGCGCAGCCATTTCACGCCCATGCCTTTCACCGCCTCGGTGATCGGATGCTTGGTCGACTTGGTGCGGTTCGAGGCGCGCGACGACAGGATATCCTGGCCGCCGGTGGCGGCCGAGTAGAAGTTATCGACGATGACGATGACGCCATCATTCTTGTTGAACACGGCGTTGCCGATCGAGGAGGTCAGGC
>NZ_SADT02000065.1 GCF_004016445.2 Mesorhizobium sp. M2E.F.Ca.ET.219.01.1.1 | reverse complement strand
GCCCGACCTTGGCACCCCGGTGCTCGGCGCCGGCACGCTGGCCATGATCACCAAGGATTCGAAAGCGGCCCGCGCCTTCATCGACTTCCTCAAGATGCCGCTGGCGCATGAGATCTGGATGGCCCAGGGCGGCTTCGTGACGCCCTACAAGGCGGTGAACAAGGAAGCCTATGCCAGCGAAGCGCTGAAGAAGCAGGGCGACATCCTGGCCAACGCCTCGACCTTCCGCTTCGACGGCTCAGACCTGATGCCCGGCAAGATCGGCGCCGGCTCCTTCTGGACCGGCATGATCGACCTCGTCGGCGGCAAGTCCGCCCAGGACGTCGCCACCGACATCCAGAAGAGCTGGGATGCCATCAAGTAAGCCGCTCATGGCGGCAAAGCATCGGACTTGCTGATCCTCCTAC
>NZ_SADT02000064.1 GCF_004016445.2 Mesorhizobium sp. M2E.F.Ca.ET.219.01.1.1 | reverse complement strand
TTAATTCAACTACAGAAGAGATTAAATTTATTCGTCTAACTTATCACATTATAAATAAAAGCACTTATAAAATAATATAAGTGCCTAAATCAAGTTTAATTAGAATGCTGATTATTATCTTTTTTAAAATTATATATGCATGATGCAATACCTAAGTCAAGTACTAAAATTATAAGAATATACACTAAATAATTATCTGTTTGTATATAAAACTTAAATAAAGCAAAGCTTAGAAATGCAACTATGAAATAAACTGGTATGAATTTCTTAGACCAAAATATAGAATTTTCCATATCAATTCTCCTAATAATTATTTAGCAACAAGATGCAGCAGCTCCAGTAGCAGCTCCAGAAACGCCACCTACAATTCCACCAGCAACCGTACCAATTCCAGGTACCACTGAACCGAC
>NZ_SADT02000063.1 GCF_004016445.2 Mesorhizobium sp. M2E.F.Ca.ET.219.01.1.1 | reverse complement strand
AACCAACTTGACGGCCAGCCCGTCAATGTCCAGCGAGGCTCGGTGATGCTCATCGAATATACGAACGAAGTCGCGTTCGGGGAGCCACCGCCATCCGTAATTGTGTTGTGCACGCTTCGTGAGGTACGAGAGCTGTCTTCGAAATTGTTGCTCCGCGATGTTGTCGACATGTCGTCTGGATTCAACGCAAATTTTTCGGGTGGGATATCTGGCTTTCAGGTCAAGATTGTCACTGAGAATGAGCACTTAGTGAGGATTCAAGACGGAAAGGTATTGATATCCTTGTCTAAGGAACACGCTGGCGCGATTTCAGCGATGCTTGATCAAATAGATGTGCAAGGCCAGACCATATACGTCGACTTCGATGGCCTGAATCTCTTTGAAGAGGCAAATTTGATTATCTCTACGAC
>NZ_SADT02000062.1 GCF_004016445.2 Mesorhizobium sp. M2E.F.Ca.ET.219.01.1.1 | reverse complement strand
GCCAGCTCCGTAATCCTTGCCTGCAACTCCTTGACTTTATCAGGGTTCTTGTCGGCCAGATTGGTGGCTTCCGATTTGTCCTGCGCCAAATTGAAAAGCTCAATCTTTTGCGGCAGCGACGCCCCCCACACCAGTTTCCAGTCGCCCTCGCGCACCGCGCCGGTCATCGGATCGACATTGTAGACGATCTCCGTGCGCGGCGAAGGCTTTCCCTCGCTGATGGACGGCCACATATCCATGCCGTCCAGCGGCTTGTTCTTGTCGAGCTTGGCACCAGCCAGCCCAGCCAGCGTTGGCAACATGTCGACGACGTGCATAAGGCCGTTGAAGACACCAGGCTTGATCTTGCCGGGCCAGTTCATGAAGGCAACCGAGCGAGTGCCTCCCTCATAGAGGGTACCTTTGCCGTCA
>NZ_SADT02000061.1 GCF_004016445.2 Mesorhizobium sp. M2E.F.Ca.ET.219.01.1.1 | reverse complement strand
ATGAACCGCCCGCGCTCGATGTCGGTGACCGGACCAAGGACATGAACGTGCTGTCTCCGCCGACGCCGGGTGAGCAGAGTTTGCAGACCGACAGCTATCCATTGGTCACCGCACGCAGCTACGACCTGCCATTTGAGACCATCGTCAACGCCGTTGAAACCGTGCTCGACCGGCGCGGCTGGGACCTTTCGGAGCCTTATCCCGAACTCGCCGGACAGACAGAGGTGACCATCACCGCCATTGCCTCGAGCTTCGTTCTCGGCCTTCCCGCCGACGTCGCCATTCGCGTCATGGATGACGGCCACACGGTCATCGTCGACATGCGCTCGGCCTCGCGTTACGGCCGCCATGACCTTGGCGACAATGCCGCGCGCATCACCGATTTCCTGGCGGAACTGGATCAGGAAGTCGC
>NZ_SADT02000060.1 GCF_004016445.2 Mesorhizobium sp. M2E.F.Ca.ET.219.01.1.1 | reverse complement strand
TCGATATTGGTTTATTTCAATCGGCAAGCGCCCACTATGTTGACAGGGCCTACACGTTGCGGAATAGTTGGCGAAAATCATAACAGAACACTATCGGGATATAGACCAATACGCAATGGTCCAAATCGTTGGGCCTATAAAGAATGGGAAGGTTGTCAAATGTCTCGTGTTTCCAAAACTGCCGGTTGTGCCATCGCGCTCATCTTCGCGGTTGGCGTTGCTCATGCATCGGAAGTGACACCGCCGGCGGATATCGCCAAGGCGGGCAAGATCACGTATTGCGCGGAGTTCGGGAATCCGCCGCTCGGCTTCTATGATGAAAATCAGGTTCTAGGTGGTCTGGATGTCGATATCGGCACCGAGATCGGGAAGCGGATGGGGGTGAAGGTCGAGTGGAAGGAAACTGCATTCAG
>NZ_SADT02000059.1 GCF_004016445.2 Mesorhizobium sp. M2E.F.Ca.ET.219.01.1.1 | reverse complement strand
GGGCGAAGTCGTCCCTTGAGGATCTCGTTCAGTACAATGACGGCTTCTGCAGCAATCTCATCGGCACGCCGGAACAGATCGCCGAACGCATCCTGAAACTGAAGGACGCCGGTGCCGACCTGATCCTGCTCGGCTTCCTGCATTTCCAGGAAGAGGTCGAGTTCTTCGGCAAGCGCGTCATTACTCTGGTGCGCGAACTGGAAGCAGCTCGCGACAGGGAGCTTGTCGCCGCGGAATAGGACGGGCGCGGCCCACGGGGCCGCAGCCCACACGCCTTCAAAAGCAGGGACGTTTCATGATTGGTGCTTCGCTGGGAGCCGCCGCATACGAGCGCGCGCCCGAAATTTCCGCCCTTCTTGCTGGTGCTGGTCGCGTTGACGAGACGCGCGCGGTGCGCCTGTCGGCAAAGGCTGA
>NZ_SADT02000005.1 GCF_004016445.2 Mesorhizobium sp. M2E.F.Ca.ET.219.01.1.1 | reverse complement strand
AGGCCATCGAGCGCTACATCGACTATTACAACCACCGCCGCATCAAATTGAAACTGAAAGGGCTGAGCCCTGTGCAATACAGGACCCAGCCCTTAAACCTACCCAGCTCAATGAACCGTCCAACTTTCGGGGGTCAGTTCACCGCGCCGGGCTTTCTTTGGCGCCATCGCTCATGGCGCCCTGGCCCTGACGTTCGCGCCCGCCATCTCCTCTTCTACAAGGAAAGGAGAACGCCATGACCGGAACAGCCAAGGCCACAGTCCATGTCGACAATGAGCGGGTGATCGTCACCGAATACCGCTTCGCACCGGGCGCCAACACCGGCTGGCACCGCCATGGCCACGACTATGTCGTGGTGCCGCTGATGGACGGCAAGGTGAAGCTGGTGACCAAGGACGGCGAGTCCTTCGCCGAAATGAAGAAAGGTGCGCCCTATTTCCGCAGGGAAGGCGTCGAGCATGACGTCGTCAACGCCAATGACGGCGAGTACGCCTTTATCGAGATCGAGCTGAAGTAGGCGAGTTGGCTAGCCATCACCTGCCATCTTGATGGCTAAGATCAATTGGCCTATATTCCCGTCATACGGAGTTTCAAATGGCCGAACCTCAGCTCTCAGTCCGTAGCGCAAAGGCGCGGGACCTTGCTCACCGACTTGCTCGTCGAGAAAATCGCTCCATAGCCGATGTGGTCGAACGCGCGCTTGAATCCTATGAGGTTCGGGAAGCTGGACGCGAACCCGCCTCCACCTTCTACGCTCGCTTGGCGGCAGCGAATGGCACCGACATCGATCTGGAGAAAATCATCCGCGAAGACCGCAAGGTTCACACGGGGCCAGAACTTTGATCTTCGTGGATACCAATGTGATGTCGGAGACACTCAAGAAGGCACCCGACGCAGCCGTTTTGGCCTGGCTTGTACGGAACGATGCGGAGCTTGCCCTTCCCACTGTGGCGATTGGTGAAATCGCCTTTGGCATCCAAAAGATACGGCCTGACGAGCGCGCCAACCGCCTGGAGCAAGGGCTTTCCCAGTGGCGCCATCGCTTTGCCGACCGTATTTTTGGCCTGACGGAAGAGGCTGCCCTGGTTTACGGCGAGATCATGGGAGCCGCCAAGCGCCAGGGCCGAGGCATGTCGGCTCCCGACGGCATGATTGCAGCAATCGCTCGCGTCAACGGCGGTCGGCTGGCAACACGCAATCTGAGCGACTTCAGCGCCGCTGGCCTTGATTTAATCTCACCGTGGGATTTCTGAGCTGCCCCTTGATCACCAGTCGGCGACGCGATCGCCGCCGGCGAACTGCGCGCTTTTGGCGGTATATTCGAAGAGCTCGATCCTCACGCCGTTGGGATCGGTGATCCAGGCTTGGTACGTGTCGTCGCAGGCGAGCTTCTTCGGCGTTACCTCGAAGCCTTTCGATCGGATATGGGCGATCGCAGCCTCGATATCTTCCACCTCCAGGCAGAAGTGGTTGATCTGGTTGCGGTCGCTGTAGCTGGCCTCGTGCTTTTCAAAGACCTCGACATGGCTGCGGCCGCCGCAGTCGAGATAGAAGCCGAAAATCCTGCCGTCGCGCAGGAAATTGAACCTTGTGTCCATGCCAAGCACGTCGCGGTAGAAGGAGCGCGTCGCCTCCAGGTCATGCGCGAAGATGCAGACATGGGCGAGCTGCTTCACTTTGATCATGGCTGGTTCCTTTCGGCCCCCGCCGAATCCGCAGCGCTGTCTCGACCTGACCTTAGGTCGGCGGCGTGCCGTTTTCGGCCAGCACGGCGCCAGCGAAATAGAGCGAGCCGCCGATGAGAATCCGCGGCGCCGGGCCGTCCCAGGAGTCGCGCAACAGCATCAGCGCGCTGGCGACGGAGCTGACGGGCTCGGCCGACAGGCCCGCTTCTTCGGCCCGCAACGCCAGCTCGTCGTTCGGCACGCCGGCATCGCTGTTGGTCACCGGGACGGTGTAAACATGGCGGGCGAGCCCCTTGAAGGCACTGAAATAGCCGGTCTGGTCCTTGGTGTTGATCATGCCGGAAATCAGCACCAGCGGCCTCGGATTCTTCTCCTCCTGCTCGGCCAGCGCCTCGGCGATGACGATGCCGGCGCCGGGATTGTGGCCGCCGTCCAGCCAGATGTCGGACCCTTTCGGCGCAAGCTCCGCCAGCTTGCCCTGCGTCAGCTTCTGCATGCGTGCCGGCCAGGCGACATGGGTCATCGCCCGCTCGGCGGCGCGATGGCCGATCTCGAAGCCGGCCGCCTTGACGGCGGCGATCGCCGCGGCGGCGTTGGCGTATTGATGGCGCCCGGGCAGACGCGGCAAAGGCAGGTCCATCAACCCGTCCTCGTCCTGGTAGACCATGCGGCCGTTCTCCTCGAAAGCGAGGAAATCCTGGCCATAGATCACGGTCGGGCAATCCAGCCGCTCGGCCGTCTCGATCAGCACCTGAAGCGCGGTGTCGCTTTCCTGGGCGCCGATCACCACCGGGCAGCCGCGCTTCATGATGCCCGCCTTCTCGGCAGCGATCAGCTCGACGCGGTCGCCGAGATAGGCTTCGTGGTCCATCGAGATCGGCATGATCACCGAAACCGCTGGACGCTTGATGACGTTGGTGGCGTCGAAACGGCCGCCGAGGCCGACCTCGATGATCGCCGCCTCCGCCGGATGCTCCGAAAACAGGATGAAGGTGACGGCGGTGAGAATCTCGAAAACGGTGATCTTCTGGCCTTGATTGGCCTCGGCGACGCGGGCGATGGCCTCGGCGAAAATGTCGTCTTCGACGAGCTTGCCGCCGCCTTCGGCCGCCAGCCGGTAGCGCTCATGCCAGTTCACCAGATGCGGCGACGTGTGGACGTGGACGAGATGGCCCGCCGCCTCCAGCAGCGCGCGCGAGAAGGCGGCGCAGGAGCCCTTGCCATTGGTGCCGGCGATGTGGATGACCGGCGGCAGCCGGTCCTGCGGGTTGCCGAGGCGTTCGAGAAGCCGGGTGACGCGATCCAGCGAAAGGTCGAAGCCTTTCGGATGCAGCGTCATCAGATGTTCGATTTCGCGTTCGGCGGAGAGCGTTGTCATGGTGGAATCCTAGCGCATGCTTCCGAAACCGGGAATCGGTTTCGGAACGGCCATGCGCAAATCAGAGGCTACAGCATGCAAGACGAGGCGCAAATCGCGGTTCGCGGCGACGATGTCGCGTCGGGCCGATATCCCGTCAGGCCTGCGGCCGCGCCTCGGCGTTGACCACTGCCGGCGGCAGGATTTCCGGCTCCAGCGGCTTCTCGGCTTGCGGCACCTTGAGCAGCATCTTCAGGAGCCGTGCGATGGTCTGGCGCATCTCGAGGCGCGAGACGACCATGTCGACCATGCCGTGCTCCATCAGATATTCGGCGCGCTGGAAGCCGTCGGGCAGTTTTTCGCGAATGGTCTGCTCGATGACGCGCGGGCCGGCAAAGCCGATCAGCGCGCCGGGCTCGGCAATGTGGACGTCGCCCAGCATGGCATAGGAAGCCGTGACGCCGCCCGTGGTGGGGTTGGTCAGCACGACGATATAGGGCAGGCCTGCTTCCTTCAGCCGGTCGACGCCGACCGTGGTGCGCGGCAATTGCATCAGCGACAAGATGCCTTCCTGCATGCGGGCGCCGCCGGAGGCGGCGAACAGGATCAGCGGCCGCCTGCGCTGGAGCGCGACCTCGAAGGCGTGAACGATGGCTTCACCGGCGGCCATGCCGAGTGAGCCGCCCATGAAGGCGAAGTCCTGCACGGTGACCACCACCGGAAGGCCTTCGATGGTGCCAACCGCGTTGAGGATAGCGTCTTCCAGGCCGGTCTTCGTCTTCGCTTCTTTCAGACGGTCGGTGTAGCGCTTCTCGTCGCGGAACTTCAGCGGGTCCTGGACGACCTTGGGATTCTCCAGCACCTCGTATTTGCCGTCGTCGAAGAAGTATTTCAGCCGCTCCCTGGCCGAGATCTTCATGTGGTGGCCGGAAGCCGGGATGACGAACTGGTTGGACTCGAGATCCTTGTGGAAGATCATCTCGCCGGTCTCGGGATCCTTGATCCAGAGGTTTTCCGGCATGTCGGTGCGCCGGCCGAGCATCGAATTGATCTTCGGGCGAACGTAGTTCGTGATCCAGTTCATCGCTTCGGCTCCTGTACCTACGAGAAAGAGGTAGGAAAACTATTCGGCGGCAGCAAGGCGCGCCGCGCGGACGCCCTGGGCAAGGCCGCTGACCAGGGTGGCGACGGCTTCGGCCGGATCGGCCGTCTTTTCGCCCTTTGGCCCCAGCACATTGGCGATCGCGTTGACGATCGCCGTGCCGACCACGACGCCGTCAGCCGAGGCGCCGATGACACGCGCCTGCTCGGCGGTCTTGACGCCGAAGCCGACGCAGACCGGCAACGCCGTATGGCCCTTGATGCGGGTGACCGCCGCCGAGACCTTGGCGGTGTCGGCCAGCGCCGAGCCGGTGATGCCGGTCATCGAGACGTAATAGACGAAGCCGGAGGTGTTCTCCAGAACCTTGGGCAGGCGCTTGTCGTCGGTGGTCGGCGTCGCCAGCCGGATGAAGTTGACGCCGGCCTTCAGCGCCGGAATGCAGAGCTCCTCGTCCATCTCCGGCGGAAGATCGACGACGATCAGCCCGTCGATGCCGCTTGCCTTGGCATCCGCGAGGAAGCGATCGACGCCATAGATGTAGATCGGATTGTAATAGCCCATCAGCACGATCGGCGTCTCGTCGTCGCCGGCGCGGAAATCCGACGCCATCTTCAGCGTCCTGGCCAGCGTCTGGCCGCCTTTCAGCGCCCGAAGACCCGCCGCCTGGATCGCCGGACCGTCGGCCATCGGGTCGGAGAAAGGCATGCCGAGCTCGATGACGTCGCTGCCGGAGGCGGGCAGCGCCTTCATGATCGACAGCGAAGTGTCATAGTCGGGGTCGCCACCCATGATGTAGGTGACCAGGGCCGGACGGCCCTCGGCCTTGAGCTTCGCCATGCGGCGGTCGATGCGGGTGGTCATTGTCAGATCTCCATGCCCAGCATGTTGGCCACCGTATGCACGTCCTTGTCGCCGCGGCCGGACAGATTGACGATGACGAGCTGGTCCTTGTCCATCTTGGGCACGATCTTCATCGCATGGGCGATGGCATGCGCCGATTCCAGCGCTGGGATGATGCCTTCGACCCGGGTGGTGAGCTGGAAGGCCTCCAGCGCCTCGTCGTCGAGGATCGGCTCATACTGGACGCGGCCGGAATCGCGCAGCCAGGAGTGCTCCGGACCGACGCCGGGATAATCGAGGCCGGCCGAGATCGAATGGCCGTCGAGGATCTGGCCGTCGGCGTTCTGCAACAGATAGGTGCGGTTGCCGTGCAGCACGCCGGGCTTGCCGGCATTCATCGAGGCGCAATGCTCGACGCCATCGAGGCCGCGCCCGCCGGCCTCGATGCCGATGATGCGGACATCCTTGTCGTCGAGGAAGGGATGGAAGAGACCGATGGCGTTGGAGCCGCCGCCGACGGCGGCGATGATGACGTCCGGCAGCCGGCCTTCCTGCTCCAGCATCTGGGCGCGGGCTTCCGAGCCGATCACCGACTGGAAGTCGCGCACCAGCTCCGGATAGGGATGCGGGCCGGCGGCGGTGCCGATCAGGTAATAGGTGTCCTCGACATTGGTGACCCAGTCGCGCAGGGCCTCGTTCATGGCGTCCTTCAGCGTGCCGTGGCCGGCGGTGACCGGCCGCACCTCGGCGCCGAGCAGCTTCATGCGGAAGACGTTGGGGCTCTGGCGGGCGACATCGGTGGCGCCCATGTAGACGACGCAGGGATAGCCGAAACGCGCCGCGACGGTGGCCGAGGCAACGCCGTGCTGGCCGGCGCCGGTCTCCGCGATGATGCGCTTCTTGCCCATGCGCTTGGCGAGCAGGATCTGGCCGAGGCAGTTGTTGATCTTGTGCGAGCCGGTATGGTTGAGGTCCTCGCGCTTGAAATAGACCTTGGCGCCGCCGAGATGCTTTGTCAGCCCTTCGGCGAAATAAAGCTTCGACGGCCGTCCGGCATAGTGGGTCGACAGGTTCTGCAGCTCGGCCTTGAATTCCGGATCGTTCTTGGCCTTGTTCCACTGCTCTTCGAGGTCGAGGATCAGCGGCATCAGCGTTTCGGCAACGAAACGGCCGCCGAAAATGCCGAACATTCCCTGCTCGTCGGGTCCGGTGCGGAAGGAATTGGGCATAGCCGGCTTGTTCATCGCCGCTCTCCTAATGTGAATGTGCTTCAGGCGGCGCGGTCGTCGCGCGCGGCCCTGACGGCCCGGAAAAACTGCTCGATCAGCGCCGGATCCTTGACGCCCGGAGCGCTTTCCACGCCGGACGAAATATCTATCCCAGGCGGGTTGGCCAGTCTCAGGGCATCGCCGATATTGGCGGCGTTGAGCCCACCGGAAAGCATGTAATCGAGCCCGACGTCAAGGCCGGCAAGGACGCGCCAGTCGAAGGCGACGCCGTTGCCGCCCGGCAGTTGCGATCCCTTCGGCGGCTTGGCGTCGAACATGAAACGATCGGCAATCCCGACGAACGGCTTTATACGCTCGATATCGGCTGCCTCGCTGACGGAAAACACCTTCATGACCGGCAGGCCATAGCGGGCCTTGAGCTCGGCCACGCGCCCGGGCGTTTCCGAACCATGCAGCTGCAGCATGTCCGGCTGCATCTTGGCGACGATCTCGTCGAGAAAGGCATCATCGGCGTCGACCGTAACGGCAACCGCCAAGGCCTTGCCGCGCGCCGCTTCGCGCAGGCGGCCAGCCTCGGCCGGCTCGACATAGCGTGGGCTCTTGGGGAAGAAAATAAAGCCGACATGGCTGGCGCCGCCGGCAAGGGCGGCAGCCATCGCGGCGTCGGTCTTCAATCCGCAGATCTTGATGTCGAGCGTCATTGCGCGGGCTTGGCACGAAACGGGAAAAGAGTCGAGAAAAAGCATGCTGTTGCCGGCGCGGCGGAAAACGCTACCTTCATAACGGGACCACAGGCGGGAGCAGGACAATCATGGCCGACCGGACCGTTGCCGAACTCAGGCAGAAGATCGCCCAGGCGCGCGAGGTGATCGCGCATCTGATGGACAAGGCCGCCTTCAACGGCGCCGAGGCGCACCGGGCTCTGGAGTATTTCGGCAGCGATGCCTTCGACCGGGATTTTCTGCCCTGGCCGCATATCGAGGAAGGGTTGCGGCCGGAGGAATTGAACGCGGCGAACGATGATTGAAGGTTCATAGGGTGCCAACCGTAACTTCGTCATCCTAGGGCGGAGCGACGCGAAGCGGCGCGTAGACCCTAGGATCCATGCCGTTACATCGGCCGAAGAGTGCCGCGGTTGAGAGTAAAATGCCGTTCCGAGGCGCCTACCGTCAATGCAAAGCGACTTCTGAACCGCTGCGGCGCTCGCACGTCGCGGCATGGATCCTAGGGTCTGCGCTCGTCGCTCCGCTCCTCACTTCGCCCTAGGATGACGACGCTGAGATGGCTCGGCTAATCTCCGGCGTTTGCGCTAGCAGTGGCAGCGTACTTCGCATTGCGCCATCAGCTGCCCTACTCGAACACAATAGCCTGCAGCGCCCCGCCATTCCGCTTCAGCCAGTCCTTGCAGCGGTCGGTGTCGGGGCAGAGCTTCTCGCACAGCTTCCAAAATTTCGGGCCGTGGTTCATCTCCTTGAGATGCGCCACCTCATGTGCCACCAGATAGTTTATCACCGCTGGCGGCGCCATCATGATGCGCCAGGAGAAGGAGAGATTGCCCTCCGAGGTGCATGACCCCCAGCGGCTGGAGGTATCCTTGTACCTTATCGCCTTGGCGCGCTTGCCGATCGCCTCGGTGTGCTTGACCACCAGCCTCTCGATCTCCTTCTTGGCCTCGCGCTTGAGGTAATCGGCGATGCGGCGCGGCAGATGGATGCGCTCGCCATGAACGACCAACAGCGGGCCGCGATCGTCGCGCAGGATGGTGACGGTGCCGCGCTTCGACGGTTCATGCACGATGCGATGCGGCACGCCGCGGATTGGGATTTTTATGCCGGGCCGCACCTGCGGCCTTGTCGGCACCTTGGCCAGACGCTGCTCCAGCCAGTCCTGGTGGCGGTCGAGGAATTTTTCCACCTCGCCGCGGCGCAGGCCTGGCGGCACGGTGACGCGCAGGCCCTGGCCGCCGGAATCGATGCGCAAAGTGAGCCGCCTGGCCCTGGCGCTTTCGACGATTTTCAGCGGCAGCGTGCGGCCGGCGACGCAATGTTCGCGCTCCACGACAGGCGTGGGCTTTGGCTTGGTCAGATTGCGAAAGAAGCCGAGGGTCATGGCTGGACGATACGCGATTCGAGAAAAACGGCCAGTGGAGGGAAGCTACAAAGAGAACAAAAAAGAAACGGCGCCGCAAGATGCGACGCCGCATATCATGCCGAGACCTGTCGCGTGGCCTCAGTCGTCGAGCAGGTTCGTGCCCTTACCGCGCTTGGAAGCGGGCTTGTCGGCCGAGTCGGTGGTGGTCGGCGCGGTATGCTTGTTGCGCTGGGCCATGAAGCGGTCGAATTCGTCCTGGTCCTTGGCGCGGCGCAGCTCGCGGGCGTAGTCGTCGAACTCGGTCAACATCTCGTCGAGCTTGCGGCGCTCTTCGGCCAGGCGCTCCAGTTCCTTCTCGCGCCAGTCGTCGAAGGCGACGTTGCCGGTGCGGGCCGAGCCGTGGCCCCAGCGGGCCGCCTTGTCGGAGCCGCGGCGACAGCCGGCGAAGATGCCGTCGGTCGCGCGGTTGACGTCACGCTTGAACCCTTCCAGCCGGTCGCCCCAGATGATGTAGGCGAGCATGGCGAAGCCGAGCGGCCAGAACACCATGAAGCCGATGACCATCAGCGCGATGGTGGCCGGCGTCCAGGCCGGACGGATCAATGCAGTCGTATTCATTTCTCCCAATCCTTCCATTGGAGACAGCCAAACCGGCTGCGTAGAATCGAAATGGGAAGGCGGAATCGGCGATTCAAGGCAAGTCCGGCTAAAACTGGCGAAGCATCTGAAATGATTATCGCTTTTTGAGTTTTTCCAGGAAAAGCACTGCCATTCCGGCAACCAGCCCCCAAAATGCCGCGCCGACGCCGAAGAGCGTGAGCCCCGAAGCCGTCACGGCGAAGGTGACGGTGGCCGGCATGCGGTCGCCAGCGTCATGAAGGGCTATCGACAGCGCGTTGGCCAGGGGCGCCGTCAAGGCAAGCCCCGCGACCAGCACGATCAGGCTTTGCGGCAGAACGGCGAAGATCGCCACGAGCGAGGCGCCGAAGATCGCGAAGATGAGATAGGCGAGCGCGTAGAACGGCCCGGTCTTCCACCGCTCGGCCGGATCTGGATGGACGTCGGGGCCGGTGCAGATTGCGGCCGAGATCGCAGCGAGATTGGTGGTCGCGGCGCCGAACGGCGCCGAGAGCAGCGAGAACAGGCCGGTGACGCCGATCAGGGGGCCGGGTTCGGGGTGGTAGCCCGCGGCGCGCAGCACCGCGAGGCCGGAAAGGTTCTGCGAGGCCATGGTTACCAGATAGAGCGGCAGGGCAAGGCCGATGATCGCCGAAACGGTGAATTGCGGCGCAATGAACGTCAATGTCGACAGTTCCGGCACCGGCAGGCTGCCGACGCGGCCGGTGAGGAAAGCGGCAAGCCCGCCGCCGATCAGCACCACCAGCACCGATAGAGCCGGATTGAACAGGCGGATGACGAAGAAGGCGGCGATCAGCGGCAGGATGAGCCAGGGATCGGCGGGAATGGTCTTCACCGCGTTGACGGCGAAGCTGACCAGGATGCCGGCCAGCATGCCGGACGCGACCGAGGCCGGGATCTGCGCGATCAGCCGGGTCAGCGGCTTGAACAGGCCGGTGGCGACCAGAAGGACACCGGTGACCATGAAGGCGCCCACGGCCTGCGGCATCGTGAAACCGCTGGAGGCCGCGATCAGCGCGAGACCCGGCGTCGACCAGGCGGTGATGACCGGCATCTTCGTGCGCCAGGACAGCCACAGGCATTCGATCGTCATGGCCAGGCAGATCGCCGTCACGCCGCTCGCGGTCTCGATCTGGGTGGCGCCGACCGCTTTGGCGGCGGCGATGACGAGGGCCAGCGTGCCGCCAAAGCCGACGATCGCGGCGACGAAGGCGGATATCGGGATGGAGATGCGCATGGTCAGGCGGCCCGCCTGACCATGTCGGCGACGGCGCGCTTCAGCATGCCGAGATCCGCGGGACGGGACAGGCGATGATCGCCATCGGGGATCAGCGACAGCGTCACATCGTCGGCGGGCAGCATCGATGCGAGCTTCAGTGCATGGCTGGACGGCACGTCCGGATCGGCAAGGCCCTGCAATATGTGCACCGGACAGTGCGTGTCGATCGGTCCGGTCATGACCCGGTTGGCGCGGCCGTCCTCGATCAGCGCTCGGGTGTAGATATAAGGCTCGTCCGAATAGTCGGACGGCTCGGCGAAAAACCCCTTTTTCGAAAGATCGCGCTTCTGTGCCTTGGTCAGCACCGGTTCGATCAACTCGATTGTGAAGTCAGGCGCCGGCGCAAGCAGCACGAGACCGGCCACGCGGTCGTCGCCCGCCCGGCGCAATTCCTGCACCATGCGCAGCGCAATCCACGCCCCCATCGAGGAGCCGACCAGGATCTGTTTGCCCTGGCTGAACCGGCGGAAGACGGCAAGGCTCTCGGCCAGCCATCTGGAGATCGTGCCGTCGGCGAATTCGCCGCCCGACTCGCCGTGGCCGGAATAGTCGTGGCGCAGATAGGCGTGGCCCTCGTGAGCGGCCCAGGCGGCAAGCGTCTCCGCCTTCGTGCCCAGCATGTCGGACTTGTAGCCGCCGAGCCAAACGATGCCTGGCGCAGCGCCGGGCGCCTGCCTGACAGCGATGCTCGACCCGTTCACATCGATGAAAACCGGAACACTGGCGGCCATGGGGGCTTGTCCTTTCCGCCGGTCTTTTGACACAGGCGGTGGTTCAACGAAAAGTGCTCGCGGCGTTTCTTTGCTTGGTGCAGGTAAAGGCAAGCGGACAGGTGATTTTCCAACCAGCCTATGCTATTGACTCCGGCCGCGCGCTCACCACATAGGCGCGTCCACCTATTTCGCATCTGAAGAAACCCTGAACGAAACGGCCGAGGAGACCACGACCATTCGCAGACCTTTCAAAGCAGCGGCACCCACCAAGGACGGGCCGCGCTCCAATCGAGACATCCGGGTACCCCGGGTCCAGCTTATCGACGCCGACGGCCAGAACCGTGGCGATGTTTCCATCAACGACGCGCTGCTGCTGGCCGAAGAGGCTGGGCTCGATCTCGTCGAGATATCGCCCAATGCGGTGCCGCCGGTCGTCAAGATCCTCGATCTCGGCAAGCTGAAATACGCCAACCAGAAGAAGGCGGCCGAAGCGCGCAAGAACCAGAAGGTCATCGAGATCAAGGAGATCAAGATGCGCCCGAACATCGACAGTCATGACTACGAGACCAAGATGAAGGCGGTGCGGCGCTTCTTCGAGGAAGGCGATAAGGTCAAGCTGACGCTGCGCTTCCGCGGCCGCGAGATGGCGCATATGGAGCTCGGCATGCAGCTTCTGAACAAGGTGCGCGAGGAAGTGTCGACGATCGCCAAGGTCGAGGCGGAGCCGAAGCTCGAGGGCCGCCAGATGATGATGGTTCTGGCGCCGCGCTAAATCCCGCCAAAATCATAGTGCAGGGCGTCCCGACGATCGGCGGGACGCCTGTTTTCTATCCGATCGCGGGCAAATCGACGATCGCTTCGCGATCGCGAGTAAACGATCGGGTTTTTCCTCATGGCCGATGAAGTGAAGTCCAAGCCTGCTCGGCGAACGCCGGGTCTCGGTGGCTATCAGCATATGCGCCGCCTCGTGCTGGCCGTTCTGATCGTGGTGCTGTTTGCCGCGCTTCTGTTCGGCCAGTCGACTTTTCCGCCGAACACGCCCGTGCACGAGTCGATCGAGATGTTCGGCGTGCTTCTGATCTTCCTCGGCATAGTCGGGCGGCTGTGGTCGACGCTCTATATCGGCGGGCGCAAATCCTCCGAAGTGGTCACCGGCGGGCCCTATTCGATCACCCGCAACCCGCTCTATCTGTTCTCGACGGTGGCCGCCGCCGGCGTCGGCGCGCAGATCGGCTCGTTTTCAGGCATCATTCTCTTTGCGCTGCTGTGCGCCGGCGCGTTCCACATCGTCATCCTGCGCGAGGAGCGCTATCTGAAGGAAGTTCTTGGCGCCCCTTATGCGGCCTATCTTGCCAAGGTGCCGCGCTTCTTCCCGAACCTTTCGCTCTATCAGGAGGGCGACACCGGCAGCTTCAGGCCGCGCCTGCTGTTGAACACGCTGCTCGACGGCCTGGTGTTCCTGGTGGCGCTGCCGGCCTTCGAGCTGATCGACGGCGCGCAGCAAACTGGAGTGCTGCCGGTGTGGTTCACGCTGCCGTAGGGTGGCTGATATTCAGGTGAGGCCGGCCTGCGAACGGCGGCTTCTTGCGCTTCCGGTGCTCACGTACTTTAAGTACGCTCCGCTCCGGTTCTCGGAAACCACCATTCTCGACTCGGCCTGACCTGAATCTCAACCACCCTACCCAGCGGGACACCGCGTCGCATCGGTTGAGGTGTTGCACCCGGGCCGTCTTTGATCTATAGGACCGCCGTTCCAAGAAAACCGCCCGGCAGGGCATGCCGTGGCGGTTTCATTTGCTTTTCGGGCTTTGGTCGGCCCGAAGCGAGAAAAGAAGCGCGATGGTGCGCCACCAATACGGAGTAGCAAAATGCCCAAGATGAAGACCAAATCGGCCGCCAAGAAGCGGTTCAAGATTACTGCCACCGGCAAGGTGCTGTCGGCTGCCGCCGGCAAGCGCCACGGCATGATCAAGCGTTCCAACAAGTTCATTCGCGATGCCCGCGGCACGATGGTTCTGGCTGAACCGGACGGCAAGAAGGTCATCAAGAATTTTCTGCCGAACGGCCTCTAATCCCTCGGCTTGGACAACGTTTTAAGGAGATCATGACATGGCACGCGTAAAGAGAGGCGTTACCGCCCACGCCAAGCACAAGAAGGTCCTGAAAGCCGCCAAGGGTTTCTACGGCCGCCGCAAGAACACCATCCGCATCGCCAAGCAGGCGGTGGAAAAGTCGCTGCAGTACGCCTACCGCGACCGCAAGAACCGCAAGCGCTCGTTCCGCGCGCTGTGGATCCAGCGCATCAACGCGGCGGTGCATGAGCACGGCCTGACCTATGGCCGCTTCATCGACGGCCTCAACAAGGCCGGCATCGAGATCGACCGCAAGATCCTTTCGGACATGGCCATCCACGAGCCGCAGGCTTTCGCCGCGCTGGTCGCCAAGGCCAAGGTTGCGCTCGAATATCTGAAGAACACCACGCCGAATGCTTTTGAGAGCGCTGTCGCCTAAGCCAGCGCTTCCCAAGCATTTCTAGTACTGATTTGGGGAACCCGCGCTGGCACGGCTGGCGCGGGTTCTTTTTTGGCCCCCGATGTAACCAAAATGGCACCCGCGTTACCAAAATCGTGACGCGCTGGCGCCCGCCACCGAATAGAAAGAATTTCGCCGTGAACGCCACCGCTGGAAATCTTGAAGCCCTGGAAGCTTCGTTGCTTGCCGAGATCGCGGCGGCCTCGGACGAGGCCGCAATCGAGGCGGTGCGCGTCTCGGCGCTGGGCAAGAAGGGCTCGGTCTCCGAAATGCTGAAGACGCTGGGCGCGATGAGCGCCGAGGAGCGGCAGGTGAAGGGCCCGGCGATCAACGGTTTGAAGAACCGCGTCACCGAGGCGCTCGCCCAGCGCAAGGCGGAGCTGAAGGATGTGGCGATCGCCGCCCGGCTCGCCGCCGAGAAGGTCGATGTCACGCTCCCTGTGCGCCAGTCGCCGGCCGAGCGCGGCCGCATCCATCCGATCAGCCAGGTGATCGACGAGATCGCGGCGATCTTCGGCGATCTCGGCTTCTCGATCGCCGAAGGCCCGGATATCGAGACCGACTATTACAATTTCACGGCGCTGAATTTCCCCGAGGGACATCCGGCGCGCGAGATGCACGACACCTTCTTCTTCCAGCCGGACGAGAAGGGCGAGCGCAAGCTGTTGCGCACGCATACCTCGCCCGTGCAGATCCGCACCATGGAGCGGCAGAAGCCGCCGATCCGCATCGTCATCCCCGGCAAGACCTACCGGCAGGATTCGGACGCCACGCACTCGCCGATGTTCCATCAGGTCGAGGGGCTGGTGGTCGACAAGACGGCCAATGTCGCCAACATGAAGTGGGTGCTGGAGGAGTTCTGCAAGGCCTTCTTCGAGGTGCCGTCGGTCAAGATGCGCTTCCGTCCGTCCTTCTTCCCGTTCACCGAGCCCAGCCTCGAGGTGGACATCCAGTGCGACCGCTCGCGTCCGGGCGAGGTGCGCTTCGGCGAAGGCTCCGACTGGATGGAGATCCTGGGCTGCGGCATGGTGCATCCCAACGTGCTGCGCGCCGGCGGGCTCGATCCCGACGAGTATCAGGGCTTTGCCTGGGGCATGGGCATCGATCGCATCGCCATGCTGAAATACGGCATGCCGGACCTGCGCGCCTTCTTCGACGCCGACGTGCGCTGGCTCAGCCATTACGGGTTCAGGCCGCTCGACCTGCCGACATTGTTCGGGGGGCTGTCTGCATGACGGCACCTCACACCGGCGGCTGCCGTTGCGGCGCGGTGCGGTTCGAGGCTTCGGCCGAGCCGCACCATATCAGCTATTGCCATTGCGGCGACTGCCGGCGCGCCAGCGGTGCGCCGGTGTCGGCCTTTGTCGGCTTCCTGGCCGATCAGGTCGCGCTCGAAGGCAAGTCGCTGAAAAGCTACCGCAATGGCCCGGTGGAGCGTTCCTTCTGCGGCATCTGTGGCTCGCCGATCGCCTATGTCGATAAGCGGCTCGACAACAAGATCTATTTCATGCTCGGCGCCATGGACATGCCGGCCTATTTCAAGCCGACGCTGCATGCCTATGTGCGTGAGCAACTGCCCTTCCTGCACATGCCGGACGATTTGCCCAGGCATCTGAAGACCAGCGTGCCCCGACCAGAAGGGCAAGGACAAAACGGAACAGAACCATGAAATTCACCCTCTCCTGGCTGAAGGACCATCTCGAGACCGACGCCTCGCTTGCCGAGATCGTGGAGCGGCTGACCGCCATCGGCCTCGAAGTCGAACATGTCGACGACAAGGCAGGCTTGAGACCCTTCGTCATCGCCAAGGTGCTGACGGCGGTGCAGCATCCCGATGCCGACCGGCTGCGGGTGCTCACCGTCGACACCGGCGACGGCAAGCCGCCGGTGCAGGTGGTGTGCGGCGCGCCGAATGCCCGCGCGGGAATGATCGGCGCCTTCGCCGCTCCCGGCACCTACATCCCGGGCATCGACGTGACGCTCTCGGTCGGCAAGATCCGCGGCGTCGAAAGCCATGGCATGATGTGCTCGGAACGTGAGCTGGAACTGTCGGACGAGCACAGCGGCATCATCGATTTGCCCGAAGACGCGCCGGTCGGCACCAGCTTCGCGGCTTACGCGCATCTCGACGATCCGGTGATCGAGATCAATTTGACGCCCAACCGCCCGGACGCGACCAGCGTCTACGGCATCGCGCGCGACCTCGCGGCGAGCGGGCTCGGCCGGCTCACCGGCGGCGCGATCATGCCGCATGCCGGCAACGGCCTGTGCCCGGTCAAGGTCACGATCGAGGCGCCGGAGCTTTGCCCGGGCTTCGCGCTCAGGCTGGTCAAGGGCGTCAAGAACGGCCCGTCGCCGAAATGGCTGCAGCAGCGGCTGATCGCCATCGGGCTCCGGCCGATCAGCGCGCTGGTCGACATCACCAATTACGTCACCTTCGACCGCGGCCGGCCGCTGCATGTGTTCGACGCGAAGAAGGTCGCCGGCAATCTCGTCGTGCGGCGCGCCAAGGACGGCGAGAAGGTGCTGGCGCTTGACGGGCGCGAATATACGCTGACGCCGGAAATGTGCGTGATTGCCGATGACAATGGCGTCGAATCGATCGCCGGCATCATGGGCGGCGAGCATTCGGGCTGCGACGAGAACACCACCGACGTGCTGATCGAATCCGCGCTCTGGGACCCGATCACCACCGCCCGCACCGGCCGCACGCTCGGCATCATTACCGACGCGCGCTACCGCTTCGAACGCGGCGTCGACCCCGAATTCATGGTGCCGGGCGTGGAGCTGGCGACCAAGCTGGTGCTCGATTTCTGCGGCGGCACGCCGTCCGAAATGGAGGTTGCCGGCTATGCCGGCCACAAGCCGATGGTCGTGTCCTTCCCGCTGTCGGAAGTGAAGCGGCTGACCGGCATCGAGGTGCCGAGGGAAGAAGCACTCGGTATCCTGACCCGTCTCGGCTTCGAGCCGCAGGGCTCGGGCGACGTCGTCAAGGTGAAGGTGCCGTCCTGGCGGCCGGACATCGACGGCAAGGCCGACCTGGTCGAGGAGGTGATGCGCATCCACGGCGTCGACAACATCGCGCCGCAGCCGCTCACCTCGCATGACGCCGTCAACGGCAAGATCCTGACCACGCTGCAGGTGCGCACCCGAGCGGCCAAGCGGGCGCTCGCCGTGCGCGGCATGATGGAGGCCGTCACCTGGTCGTTCATCCCGGCAAAGCACGCCGAGCTGTTCGGCGGCGGCCAGACGTCGCTGAAGCTCGCCAACCCGATCGCCGCCGACATGTCCGACATGCGGCCCTCGCTATTGCCCGGGCTGATCGCGGCCGCGCAGCGCAATGCCGACAAGGGCATCGGCGACGTGGCGCTTTTCGAGGTGTCGGGCACCTATGAGGGGGATGCATCCGACCAGCAGCGGCGCGTTGCCGCCGGTGTCAGGCGCGGCACCGCCAAGCTCGAAGGTTCGGGGCGCAGCTGGGCCGGCAATGCCGGACCGGTCGGCGTGTTTGACGCCAAGGCGGACGCGATCGCGGCGCTCGAAGCCTGCGGCGCGCCGGTCGACCGGCTGCAGATCGAGCCGGGCGGCCCGGCCTGGTACCATCCGGGACGCTCCGGCACGATCAAGCTCGGTCCGAAGACCGTGCTCGGCACTTTCGGCGAGTTCCATCCGAAGACGCTGGACGGGCTCGACGCCTCGGGACCGATCTGCGGCTTCGAGGTTTTTGTCGACGCCGTGCCGGAGCCGAAGGCCAAGCCGACGCGCACCAAGCCGAAGCTGGAACTGTCGCCCTTCCAGGCGGTGAAGCGCGACTTCGCCTTCGTCGTCGACAAGACTGTCGAGGCCGGCACGTTGGTGCGCGCGGCCTTGGCCGCCGACAAGAAGCTGGTCACCGGCGTTTCGGTGTTCGACGTCTTCGAGGGCGCATCGCTCGGCGAAGCCAAGAAGTCAATCGCCATCGAGGTCTCGATCCAGCCGGTCGAAAAAACGCTGACCGACGAGGATTTCGAGGCGCTCGCAAAACGCATCGTCGAGAACGTCAACAAGCAGACGGGCGGCGTGCTGCGCGCCTAATGCATTGCCGTCAGGTGGCGAATCGTCCTCCAAAGGGCGATGAGCCATCTCCGCTATTCTGGCCTGCCCTTCGAAGTCCAGCGCGCGGCGTTCCTCAGGATCGTCGCGGCCGACCCGCTGCTTGGCGAAACGCTGGCGCGGGTGCGGGCGCTTGCGCTGCCGGACTGGCTGGTGGTCTCCGGCGCGCTCTACAATAGCGTGTGGAACCATCTGACCGGCAAGCCGCCGGGCTACGGCATCAAGGATGTCGACCTGTTCTATTTCGACGACGCCGACCTTTCTTATGAGGCCGAGGACGCGGTGATCCGCCAGGCGGCACGGCATTTCGATGGGCTGCCGCTACCGGTCGAAGTGCGCAACCAGGCGCGGGTGCATCTGTGGTATCCGCAGAAATTCGGGCAGGAATGCCCGAGATATGCGAGTGCGAGCGAATCGGTGAGCTATTTCGCGTCGAAGACGCATGCGATTGGGGTGCGGTTCGGTGCTGATGGGGCGCTGGAGTTGGTGGCGCCGTTTGGGCTGGATGATGTTTTTTCGTTTCGCATCACGCCGAACCGGGCGCTGGATAATCAGCGGACGCATGAGGCGAAGGGGAAGCGGGCGCAGGCGTGCTGGCCGGAGATTGAGGTGGTGCCTTGGTAGAGGGTGCAGAGATAAGAAACGTCGGCGCGAGGCCCCCCTCTCTGCCCTGCCGGGCATCTCCCCCTCAAGGGGGGAGATCAGCTGTCACGCCGGCTTTCGCTAATCGCCAACGTTGCAAAGGGAGCGCCGGCGTCGAAGCTGCCAATCTCCCCCCTTGAGGGGGAGATGGCCGGCAGGCCAGAGAGGGGGGCCTCGCGTTAACCTCTCAACGAAGGCCGAAGCGCCCCCTTTCACCTTTACCCATTCACCAGCGCCAGCAATTCCTCCGTATAGCGCTTGCCGACCACCTTATCCGGCGACAATGCATCGCCGATCGCCGCAACCTCGGCGGCACTCAGCTCAATTCCGGCCGCCGCCGTGTTCTGCTCCAGGTGCCGTATCTTCCTAGCACCCGGGATCGGCACGATGAAATCGCCCTGGTGCAGCACCCAGGCGAGCGCCAGCTGCGCCGGCGTCACGCCCTTTTCCGCCGCCATTTTCTCCAGCATCGCGATGACGGCGTTGTTGGCTTCCATCGCCTCGGCCTGGAAGCGCGGCAGCGACCGGCGCCAGTCGCCGTCGCCGAGCACGTCAGGCTTGGCGATCGTGCCGGTGAGCAGGCCGCGGCCGAGCGGGCTGTAGGGCACGAAACCGATGCCGAGCTCGCGGCAGACAGCGAGTATCTCGTCCTCGGGATCGCGGCTCCACAGCGAATATTCGCTCTGCACCGCGGCGATCGGATGCACGGCATGCGCGCGGCGCAGCGTGGCAGCGCTCACCTCCGACAGGCCCAGTGCCCGCACCTTGCCCTCGCGCACCAGCTCGGCCATGGCGCCGACCGTGTCCTCGATCGGCACGTTGGGGTCGACGCGGTGCTGGTAATAGAGGTCGATCACGTCGGTATCGAGCCGCTTCAGCGAGGCTTCCGCTACCGCCTTGACGTGCTCGGGGCAGCTGTCGACGCCGACAATACGGTCGGTACCCGAGCCGTGCTCGGAAATCTTGAAGCCGAATTTGGTGGCGATGGTCACCTTGTCGCGCACCGGCTTCAGCGCCTTGCCGAGCAGGATTTCGTTCTCGAACGGACCATAGACTTCGGCCGTGTCGAAAAAAGTCACGCCGATTTCGACGGCACGGCGCAGCGTGGCGATCGATTCAGCCTCCGGCTGGCCGCCATAGGCGAAGCTCATGCCCATGCAGCCGAGGCCGACGGGAAAGACTTCGAGTTCAGTCCCGAGTTTACGGGTTTGCATGGCGCATCTCCTTGTTGCGATGGGCAGGACATAAGGCCTTGCAGTCCGTTCGATAATCGGCTCTCATTCGCACGGCTTGTTCTAAAACATAGACCAATGAACCGCACCAACCTCTCGCAGCTCGCCGTGCTCGCCACCGTCGCCCAATGCGCCAGCTTTCGCGGCGCCGCGCGCGAGCTCGGCATCGCGCCCTCGGCGGTGAGCCACGCGGTGTCGAGCCTGGAAGCGCGGCTCGGCGTGCGGCTTCTGGCGCGCAGCACGCGCAGCGTCGCGCCGACCGAAGAAGGCGCGCAACTGCTCGAACGGCTGCGCCCGGCGCTGTCCGAGATCGACCTGGCACTGGAGACGGCGGTCGAGGCGCGCGACCGGCCGGCGGGCAATCTGCGGCTCACCGTGCCGCGCACGGCCGCCCATCTGACGCTGACGCCCAGGCTCGGCGCCTTTGCCGCGGCCTATCCCGATATCGTGCTGGAGATCGTCATCGAGGATCGCTTCACCGATGTGGTCGAAGGCGGCTTCGATGCCGGCGTGCGGCTCGGCGAAAGCCTGCAGCGCGACATGATCGCGGTGCGCATCGGGCCTGACCTCCGGGGCGCGGTGGTCGCCGCACCCTCCTATTTTGCGACGATGCCGACACCGCGCCATCCACGCGAGCTGGCCGACCACCGCTGCATACGCTTCCGCTTCTCCAGCGGCATCCTTTACCGCTGGGAATTCGAGAAGGACGGCGAGGAAATCGAGATCGCGACGCAAGGGCCGCTGATCCTCGACGAAGACCATCTGATTGCCCAGGCGGCGATCGACGGCGCCGGGCTCGCCTTCGTCTTCGAGCCCTATGTGCGGGCACCGCTCGCCGACGGCAGGCTTATCCGCGTGCTGGAGGATTGGTGTCCGACCTTCGAAGGTTTCTTCGTTTATTATCCCAGCCGCCGGCAGATGCGGCCGGCGCTAAGGGCGTTCGTGGATTTCTTCAAGGTGAGCGGGTAGGCACGGACAAGGTCGCCGGTTCAAGGTGAAAGGCGAACTTGTCAACGTCGGCGCTGCCCCTCATCTGCCTGCCGGCATCTTCTCCCCGTTGAACGGGGAGAAGGGAGATGTCGCCGGCGGTTTCGCCAATCGCCAACGCGGCAAGAAAGAACGCCAGCGTCGCGGCCAGCCCCTTTCTCCCCGTGAACGGGGAGAAATGCCCGGCAGGGCAATGAGGGGCGGCGCCGGCTTCTGGAATTGTCTCGGGGACGAGGCATAGGATAGTTCGGAAGAAAGCTGATCTCGGCGGCGTTCTTCGGCCATGCAGACATCCCTCACCAACACCCCTACCCGCTATGGCTGGGCGATGATCGTCCTGCACTGGCTGATCGGCGTCATCTTCATCGGCCAGTTCGCGCTCGGCTATGTCATGGTGCGAACGACAAGCCAGCGGACGTCCTTCGAGCTGATCCAGCTGCACAAATCCTTCGGCTTCCTGCTGCTTGGCCTGATCATCCTGCGCATCGCCTGGCGGCTCGGCAACGCGGCGCCCGCATTGCCGGCCTCGGTCGGCACGCTGGAGCGCAGAACCGCGCCGCTGGCGCATTTCGCGCTCTATGCCTTCCAGATCGCGCTGCCGCTCTCCGGCTGGGCGCTGGTCTCGGTGTCGACGCTGGAGATCCCGACCATGCCGTTCAACCTGTTCGTGATGCCCAACCTGCCCTTGGCCGAATCCGATGCTTCGGAGAGCTTTTGGACGTCCGCGCATTGGTATCTCGCTTATGCCGGCATCGCGCTGGTGGCGCTGCATATCGCGGCGGCGCTGCGCCATCATTTCCTGCTGCGCGACAATGTGCTGACGCGCATGATCACACCTTCGTCAGGCAGGGAATAGAACCGCGCCATCATTCGTTGGTGGGGCGAGAACGCAGAAAATGCGTATCTGCGGAAGGAAAAAACCATGAACGCGCGCATCCTCGGATTGGCGGCTTTTGCCGCTTGCCTCGCCGTGCCTGCCGTTGCCGCAGTGGCGCTCAGCGACGCCGCCGGCAGCTACACGATCAGCCCGTCGGGCTCCTCGATCCGCTTCACCATCGGCAAGGCCGGCGGCGGCGGTTTCGACGGCGCTTTCGGCCGTTTCAAGGGCACGATCCGTATCGACAATGGCGATGTCGGCCGCTCCAAGGTGGACCTCACCATCTATCCCGAAAGCGTCGGCACCGGCCAGGGCCGCATCGACGCCTTCCTGCGCTCCGACGCGGTGTTCGACGCCGCCAACAATCCGGAAATCCAGTTCCGCTCGACCAGCGTGACCCGCACCGGCGACACGACGGCAGTCGTTACCGGGCGCCTGACGGCGCGCGGCAAGACGTTCCCGGAAAAGTTCACCGCCGAGCTCGGCGGGCTGAAATCCGGCACGATCAAATTCCACGTCACCGGCAAGGTGCTGCGGTCGCGCTACGGCATGGATGTCGGCACGCCGCTCTACTCCAATGTCGTCGACTTCGACATGACGCTGACGGGGAGACGGGGCTGAGCGCCATTTCCTCGCCCCCGCAACGCGGGGGAGAGGTGGCTGGGGCGAAGCCCGAGACGGAGCGGGCGATGCCCTATGCGACGGCAGAGCCTTCGCAGAATTGTGCCGTGGTGAAGCCGCTCCACTTGAAGTCAGCACTCTACGAAGGCCCCTCTCCGTCCCGGCTTCGCCGGGCCACCTCTCCCCACTGCGTGGGGCGAGGAAAGGAGCCTCCTGCATTGGCTTTTCCGTCGATTTCGGGCAAACCTCGTTGCCTGTAAACCGACATGGAGAAGCGTGATGTTCCGATGGGGTGTTCTGTCGACGGCCAAGATCGGCCGCGAGCAGCTTTTGCCGGCAATCGTGGATTCGGAGAACGGCGTCCTGTCGGCGATCGCCAGCCGCGACCTGTCGAAGGCCAAGGCGCTGGGCGAGCGTTTCGGCGCCCGCCACGCTTTCGGCTCCTATGAGGAGCTGCTTGCCTCCGAGGAGGTCGACGGCGTCTACATTCCGCTGCCGACCTCGCAGCATGTCGAATGGACGGCCAAAGCAATCGAAGCCGGGAAGCACGTGCTGGTGGAAAAACCGCTGGCGCTCGACGCCAAGGACATTCCGCCGCTGATCAAGCTGCGCGACGAAAAGAAGGTGCTGGTCTGCGAGGCCTTCATGGTCACCTACCACCCGCAATGGATCAAGGTGCGCGATCTCATCGCCGGCGGTGCCATCGGCCGGCTGCGCCACGTGCAGGGCGCGTTCTCCTACTACAATGTCGACCCCAACAACATGCGCAACAAGCTCGATCTGGGCGGCGGCGCGCTGCCCGATATCGGCGTCTATCCGACGGTGTCGACGCGCTTCTCGACCGGCAAGGAGCCGATCCGCGTGCAGGCGACGATCGAGCGCGACAAGACCTTCGGCACCGACATCTATTCCTCGATCCGCGCCGATTTCGGCGACTTCGAATTGTCCTTCTATCTGTCGACGCAAATGGCGGCGCGCCAGGTGATGGTGTTCCACGGCGAGAAAGGCTTCATCGAGGTCTTCGGCCCGTTCAATGCCGGGCTCTACGAGCACCACCGCATCGAATTGCACAACCAGAACCATACCGAGGCGCAGGTGTTCCGCTTCCCCGGCACGCAGCAATACCGGCTGGAATGCGAGGCCTTCGTGCGGGCGGCACAGGGCGGCAAGGACCGCGTCTTCACGCTGGAGGAATCGGTGCTCAACCAGAAAGTCATCGACGCCATCTTCCGCGCCGGCGAAAAGGACGGCTGGGAAACCGTCTGAACGCGATAAATTCGCCGGCTCTTTCTGGGAGGAACAATGGCTGACGCGGACGTGATCATTGTCGGCGCGGGGCTGGCGGGCCTCGTTGCCGCCGCCGAGCTGACCGACGCCGGCAAGAAAATCATCATCGTCGACCAGGAACCGGAGCAGTCGCTGGGCGGGCAGGCCTTCTGGTCCTTCGGCGGGCTGTTCCTGGTCGATTCGCCGGAGCAGCGGCGCATGCGCATCCGCGACTCGCACGACCTCGCGCTCGAGGACTGGATGGGCACGGCCGCTTTCGACCGGCCGGAGGATTTCTGGCCGCGCAAATGGGCCGAGGCCTATGTCGGCTTCGCCGCCGGCGAGAAGCGTTCCTGGTTGATCGAGAGGGGCCTGAAATTCTTCCCCGTCGTCGGCTGGGCCGAGCGCGGTGGCGGCAACGCGACCGGCCACGGCAACTCGGTGCCGCGCTTCCACATCACCTGGGGCACCGGCCCCGGGGTGATCGAACCATTCGTGCTGCGCGTGCGCGAGGCGCAGAAGCGCGGGCTCGTCCAGTTCCGGTTCCGCCACCGGGTCAACGAGATCATCCGCGCCGGCAACACCGTCACCGGCGTGCGCGGCGACGTGCTGGAACCGAGCAGTGTCGAGCGCGGACACAAGAGCTCGCGTACCGTGGCCGGAGAATTCGAACTCGGCGCGCAGGCGGTGATCGTCGCTTCCGGCGGCATCGGCGGCGATCACGAGTTGGTGCGCAAGAATTGGCCTGAGCGCCTGGGCGCGCCGCCGAAGCGGATGATCACCGGCGTGCCCGACCATGTCGACGGGCGCATGCTGGCGATCACCGAGGCTGCGGGCGGAAGGAACATCAACCGCGACCGCATGTGGCACTATGTCGAGGGCATCAAGAACTGGGCGCCTATCTGGACCGATCATGCGATCCGCATCCTGCCCGGCCCATCCTCGCTCTGGCTCGACGCGCGCGGCAAGCGGCTGCCGGTGCCGCTCTATCCGGGCTTCGACACTTTAGGCACGCTCAGCCATATCATGGGCACCGGCTTCGACTATTCCTGGTTCATCCTGACCAAGAAGATCATCCAGAAGGAGTTCGCGCTGTCGGGTTCCGAACAGAACCCCGACCTCACGGGAAAAAGCTGGCGGCAGGTGCTGGGCCGCGCCACGTCGGGCATTCCCGGTCCGGTGAAAGCCTTCATGGAAAAGGGCGAGGATTTCATTGTCGAGGCGGACCTTGCCCGGCTGGTCAAGCGCATGAATGCGCTGGCCGGCGGCGAGCCGCTGCTGGACGTCGCCCAGGTCGAGCGCGAGATCCGCGCCCGCGACATGCAGCTCGACAACCCGTTCTCCAAGGACGCGCAGATCACCGCGCTGCGCGGCGCGCGCGCCTATCTCGGCGACAAGCTGATCCGCACGGCCCGGCCGCACAAGATGCTCGATCCGGCGAACGGGCCGCTGATCGCGGTGCGTCTCAATATCCTCACCCGCAAGACGCTGGGAGGGCTCGAGACCGATCTCGACAGCCGGGTGCTCGATGCCACTGGGCAGCCGGTGCCGGGTCTCTATGCGGTCGGCGAGGTGGCCGGCTTCGGCGGCGGCGGCGTGCATGGCTATGCGGCGCTGGAAGGCACCTTCCTTGGCGGCTGCATCTTTTCAGGCCGCAGCGCGGGACGAGCGGCGGCGGCCACGATTGCGTGAACGATAGGCGTGAGCGCGCTTCACCGTTTCACGGAAACGGTGAAGCGCCCTATGTCTTTGTTTGACGCAATTCCACACGGAAAACTGCTCCCACTTTTCCCTGAACGAACTCCAACCGCAATGAGAACGAGATGCGCATTATCGTCTATGGCATCGGCGCGATCGGCGGCGCCATCGCGGCCCAGCTACGTTTTTCCGGCCACACGGTCATCGGCATCGCCCGCGGCAGGCAGCTCGACGCCATCCGCGCCTCGGGACTGTCGCTGTCTACCCCGCAAGGCACCAGGACCGCGCGCTTTCCTGTCCACGCCGACCCGTCGGAGATTTCCTTCGAACCGGACGATGTCGTGCTGCTGACCATGAAGACGCCAGATACGCTCGGCGCGCTGCAACGGCTCAACGCCGCCGGCTTGGCTGCGCAGCCGGTGTTCTGCTTCCAGAACGGCGTCGCCAACGAGGCGCTGGCCCTGCGCTTCTTCGCCAATGTCTATGGCGCGACAGTGATGCTGCCGGCGGACTACGACACGCCCGGCGAGGTCGCGGCCTATTTCGCGCCCAAGATCGGGGCCTTCGACATCGGCCGCTATCCTTCCGGAACCGACGGCACCGTCGAGAAACTGTGCCGGATACTCAGCGCGTCCGGCTTCATCGCCGAAGCCAGGGACAATGTGATGGAGAGCAAATACCGCAAGCTGCTGGCCAATCTTCGCAACATCATTGACGCTGCGCTCGAGGACGCCGAGCTTCAGCGGAAATGGTATGCTCGGGCGCTCGCCGAGGCGGAGGCGGTGCTGACCGCCGCCGGAATCGCGTGGGACCAAACCGACGCCATGGCTCGCGAGGAACTGACCATAACCGCCATTCCCGGCCGGACGCGCGTCGGGTCGTCGACGCTACAGAGCATTGTGCGCGGAACTGGTTCCCTCGAAACCGACTTCCTCAACGGCGAGATCGTGCTGCTCGGGCGGCTGCACGGCATGGCGACGCCGGTCAACGCAGCCCTGTGCAGGCTGTCGATCGAGCTGGCCAGCGGCCGGATGCAGCCGCAATCGGCCAGCGACGACACGATCGCCTCCATGATCGGCGCGCCCGGCTGAACCGGCTGATCGCCGGAGGCGATCAAAAGATGGAGCCCAGCCTGAGAATCCTTTCGAGCCCATGGAACGTCTTCCTCATGCAGACCCGCAAATAGGAGACGACCATGACCTATAATCTCATCCGTTACGGCGTGAAGGAAGCCGGCATCGCCGAAAACCGGGCGCTGGTGGAAAAAGTGTTCGAGGCGCTGGACGAAGCGCAGCCGCAATCCGTACGCTATCTGGTGCTCGAACTCGGTAATGGCGAATTCGTCCATCTTGTCGGCTATGACAAGGACAGCTCGGCACTGACCGAACTCGACACGTTCAAGCTGTTTGGCGCCGATCACGCCGGGCGGCGTTCGACGCCGCTGGTGAGGTCGCCGGCGAAGATCGTCGGCAATTATCGTATGCTGGCCAGGGCCGATGAGGCCGCGACCGCCTGATCTAAAGCGCGTCGCGATCCTTCGGATCCGCTCCATGCGCTTTAGGTCTTTGGTTTTGCGCATGTCTTTATCCCGAAACCGGTTCCCACTTTCGGGAGACATGCTTTAGTCATCGGCGAGGCGAGAAAGAGGACATGAGCTTGGCAGGGTTCGGCCGTGCGGAACTTGAAGCCATGCTCGTCGGCCTGCGCCCGAAACTGCACCGCTATGTCGCGCGCATGGCGGGCTCCGCCATCGAGGGCGAGGACATCGTGCAGGAGGCGGTGGTGAAGGCGCTCGCCGCCCATGACGGCGGCGCTCTGGTCGAACGACCGGAGCAGTGGCTGTTCCGCATCGCCCACAATGCGGCGCAGGATCACCTGCGCCGCCGCCAGCGGGAGCGCTCGCGCATGACCGAAGCCGACATGACCGGAATTGAGGATATCTCCGCCAACGCGGAGATTCGGCTCGCGGCGGCGGCAAGCCTGCGCAGCTTCATGCAGCTCACGCTGGCGCAGCGCAGTGCCGTGATCCTGGTCGACGTGCTTGGCCTCACCTTGCATGAGACCTGCGAGGTGACGGGCGCGACACTTGCCGCCAGCAAGGCGGCACTGCATCGCGGCCGGGCTGAGTTGAAGGCGCTGGCTTCGGCGCCGGCCGACGTCGCGATGCCAAAACTCGAACCGGAAGAGGAGCGCCGGCTGCGCCGCTACATCGACCTGTTCAACGCGCGCGATTTCGACGGGGTCAGGGCGCTGATCGCCGAGGACGTCCAGGTCGATGTCGTCAACCGCACCCGCCTCAACGGCAAGAAGGAAGCCTCGACCTATTTCGGCAATTACGAGCGGCTCGGCGATTGGGCGTTGTCGCTCGGCTTCGTCGAGGCCCGGCCTGCGATCCTGATCCGAAACCCGCAGGCGGGCGGAGCGCCGCGCGGCTTCATGCTGATCGAATGGCGCGGCGAAGAAGTCGTCCAAATCCGCGATTTCCGCCACGCCCCTTACTGCATCGCGGAGGCCGACGTCCTCTTGGTCCCCAGCGAACAAGAGTAACCGGCTTCGGGCCGCGTTTGCGCCTTCGAATCGATCTCCCGCCGGCAAACGCTCATTAACCGACCGACAACTTCAGCACCATCAACATCGATGTTTTAAACATCAATCCTTGACGATAAGACATTTTAATGTAGGCTGCAGCACCGAGACCTCATATCTCAGAACTGAACAAGAGAGTCGCCGGTGATAACCGCACCGCAATTGCGCGCAGCAAGATCGCTGCTCGGCATCGATCAACGACGGCTTGCCGAGTGGTCCGGCCTGTCGCTGCCGACAATCCAGCGCATGGAAGCCAGCGGCTCGATCATCCGGGGCAATGTCGATTCGCTGATGAAGCTGATCGCGGCGCTCGAGGGGGCCGGCATCGAACTGATCGGCGAAGGCGCGGCCAGCCAGGGCGGCGGTCGCGGCGTTCGGCTGAAGGCCGGCTTCGATCCCGCCAAGGCGTCCGGAACCGTTGGCGACGACGCCGAGCCGGGCGGGAGCATGCCGTGAATTCGACTGTCGCCCTCCTGTTGTGCGGTCCTGCCGCGCTTCTGGCAACAGCCATATTGGCTGCGGCCGCCAGCCGGCTCGCCGCCGCGACTCGACTGGTCTATGGCGCGACGCTTGCCATTTCAGCCGTGCTGCTCGCGACTGCCGCCAGCCATCTCGCCGGCAACCCCGGCGAGGCCTCCGCCACCTTGCCGCTCGGCCTGCCCTGGACCGGCGCCCGGTTCCGGCTCGACGGCCTGTCGGCGTTCTTTCTCGTCGTCGTCAATTTGGGCGGCACGATCACCAGCCTGTACGGTCTCGGCTATGGCCAGCATGAATCCCAGCCGCATCGGGTTCTGCCGTTCTATCCCGCCTTCCTCGCCGGCATGAACCTCGTGGTGCTGGCCAACGACGCCTTCAGCTTTCTGTTGTCCTGGGAATTCATGTCGCTCGCCTCCTGGGCGCTGGTCATGGCGCATCACCGCGATGAGGCCAGCCGGCGCGCCGGCTACATCTACCTGGTGATGGCAAGCTTCGGCACGATGGCGCTGCTGCTTGCCTTCGGCCTGCTGGCCGGGCCGGCGGGAACCTATGCGTTCGACGCGATGCGGACGGCGCATCCCGATCGGTTCGCCGCCGGCGCGGTACTGGTGCTCATGCTGCTTGGCGCCGGTTCCAAGGCCGGCCTCGTGCCGCTGCATGCCTGGCTGCCGCTTGCCCATCCGGCAGCGCCCAGCCACGTCTCGGCGCTGATGAGCGGCATCATGACGAAGGTCGCCATCTATGGCTTCATCCGCGTGGTGTTCGACCTGCTTGGCGAGCCGGCATGGTGGTCGGGCGTGGCGGTGCTTCTCATCGGCGGCGTGACGGCGGTGCTGGGCATCCTGCACGCGCTGATGGAAAAGGACCTCAAACGGCTGCTTGCCTATTCGACCATCGAGAATATCGGCGTCATCTTCGCCAGCCTCGGCCTTGCGCTGGCATTCAAGGCGAACGGCATGGCGTCGGCGGCCGCGCTGGCCTTCACCGCGGCGCTCTTCCATGTGCTCAACCATTCCTTCTTCAAGAGCCTGCTGTTCTTCGGCGCCGGCGCCGTGCTCTCGGCAACCGGCGAACGCGACATGGAAAAGCTCGGCGGCCTCATCCATCGCCTGCCGGTGACCAGCTTCGTCTTCCTGATCGGCTGCGTCTCGATCTCGGCGCTGCCGCCCTTCAACGGCTTTGCCTCCGAATGGCTGGTCTTCCAGGCCATATTACGCAGCCCCGAGCTGCCGCAATGGGGTCTGAAGGTGATTGTGCCCGCGGTCGGCGGCATGCTGGCGCTGTCGGCCGCACTTGCCGCGGCCTGTTTCGTAAAGGCATTCGGCATCACCTTCCTTGGCCGGGCGCGGTCGGCGGCGGTGGAACGCGCGCGCGAAGTCGATCGCTGGTCACTGGCGGCGATGGTCGTGCTTGCGGCCTTCTGCCTGCTCGCCGGTATCCTGCCAGGCTTCGTCATCGATAGCCTGTCGACTGTGACGCTTCCGCTCGTCGGCGAGCGCATGCCGGTTCAGATGGCGCAGCCCTGGCTGTCGATCGTGCCGATCGCCGAAAGCCGCAGCTCCTATAACGGCCTGCTGGTGTTCGTCTTCATCACCATCTCGGCGTCGCTCGCGGCCTTCTTCATTCACCGCTTCGCCTCGCATGCGCTGCGCCGGGGCATCGCATGGGGATGCGGCTTCCCGGACGCGGTGCCGGCCGCGCAATACTCGGCCGTCAGCTTCGCGCAGCCCATTCGCCGCGTCTTCGGCGGCTTCGCGTTCCGCTCGCGCGAGACGGTGGACATGCCGGCTCCAGGCGCCCTCGAGCCGGCGCGAGTCAAGGTGGAGATGCATGATGTGGCCTGGGAGATCTTCTATCAGCCGATCACCGGCGCGATCGATTTCGCCACCGAGCGGCTGAACCACCTGCAGTTCCTGACCATCCGCCGCTACCTGACGCTGGTCTTCCTCTACCTCGTCATCCTGCTTCTGGTGCTCGCGCTATGGCCGTGATCTTTGAGCTGGCCGTGCAGGGCGCGCAGATGCTGGTCGTGCTTCTGCTGTCGCCGCTTCTGATCGGCTTCGTGCGCAAGGTGAAGGCGCGGCTGGTCAGGCGGCAGGGGCCTTCGCTGATCCAGCCCTATCGCGACCTCGTCAGGCTGATGCGCAAGGAGGTCGTGCTGGCGGACAATGCGTCCTGGCTGTTCCGCGTGACGCCCTACCTCATCTTTGCCGCCACCTGGGTCGCAGCCGCGCTCGTCCCGACATTCGCCACCGGCCTCGAATTCAGCTGGACCGCCGACCTCATCGTCATCGTGGCGCTGCTTGGCAGCGCTCGCTTCTTCCAGGCGCTGGCCGGGATGGATGTCGGCACCAGCTTCGGCGGCCTCGGCGCCAGCCGCGAGGTGATGATCGCGTCACTCGCCGAACCGGCGATGCTGCTCATCGTGTTCAGCCTGGCGCTGCTGGCCGGCGCCACGCAGCTCTCGACGGTCGCCGCCTTCATGGGCTCGCCTGAAGTCGGATTGCGGGTATCGCTCGGCATGTCGCTGATCGCCCTGGTTATGGTGGCGATCGCCGAGAATGCGCGCATACCGGTGGACAATCCGGCCACGCATCTGGAGCTCACCATGGTGCATGAGGCGATGATCCTGGAATATTCCGGCCGCCATCTGGCGATGATCGAGCTCGCCACCTTCCTCAAGCTGCTGCTCTACATGTCGCTGATCGCCTGCGTCTTCCTACCCTGGGGGCTGGACGGCGCAAGCGCAGGGCCGAAAGCACTGGCCGTCGGCGCCGCCGCCTATCTCTGCAAGCTCGCAGTGCTCGCCATCCTGCTTGCCGTGTTCGAGACGGCGGTCGCCAAGATGCGTGTCTTCCGCGTGCCGGACTTCCTGGGCGCGGCGCTGATGCTGGCGCTGCTCGGCACGCTTTTGCTGTTCGTCTCGCGGAGCCTGTGATGAACGGTCTCACCTTCGACATCGCCCATCTGCTCGCCGGCAGCCTGGTGCTGATCTCATTCATGATGCTCTACCAGGACCGCCTGTTCGCGCTGATCAACGTCTTTGCGCTGCATGCGGTCGTGCTTGCGCTCTCGGTGGCCTGGCAGGCCTACATCCAGGACGCGCATCATCTCTATATCACCGCGGCGATAGCGCTGGTCTTCAAGGCGATCGTCATTCCCGTCGGGCTGCATCGCATCATCCAGAGGCTCGGCATCCACCGTGACATCGAGACCGCCGTCGGCATCGGCCCGACCATGCTTGCCGGGATCGGGCTGGTGACGCTCTCCATGGTGCTGATGCTTCGGGTGACGCCCGAGGCCGACCCGCTCGCCCGCGAGGACCTCGCCTTCGCGCTGTCGATCATCCTGCTGGGCCTGCTGGTGATGGTCACAAGGCGCAACGCCGTCAGCCAGGTCGTCGGCTTCATGTCGCTGGAGAACGGGCTGGTGCTGGCTGCCACCGGCGCCAAGGGCATGCCGCTGGTCGTCGAGATCAGCGTCGCCTTCTCGATCCTGATCGCCTTCATCGTCATCGGCGTCTTCCTGTTCCGCATCCGCGAACGGTTCGATTCGGTCGATATCGGCGCGCTCGACGACTACCGGGGAGAACGCCGGTGAGCGGGTTTTCCTTCGACGCCGTGGCCGCGATCCTTTTCATCCCAGCGGGCGCCGCGGCTATCCTGGCGGCAATGCCGAACTACAAGATGACGGCCCTCGTGAACGTCATCGCCAGCCTGCTCACCTTGCTCGCGGCGCTGTCGCTGTTCGTCACCGACCGGCCGGCGCCGGGACAATATCTGCTGGTCGACGACCTCAACATCGTCTTCATCGTGCTCAACACATTCGTCGGCTTCACCACCAGCGTGTTCAGCGCGTCCTACATCGCGCATGAGCTGGAAACCGGCCGGCTGACCGCGCCGAACCTGCGCTTCTACCACGCCATGTACCAGATCATGATGTTCGGCATGAACCTGGCCTTCGTGTCGAACAATATCGGCCTGATGTGGGTCGCGGTGGAACTCGCCACGCTGACCACGGTGCTGATGGTCGGTATCTACCGCACGCATGAGGCGCTGGAAGCGGCGTGGAAATATTTCATCCTCGGCAGCGTCGGCATCGCGCTGGCCCTGTTCGGTACGATCCTCGTCTACATGGCCGCGCAGCCGGTCGTCGGCGAAGGCACCAACGCCATGGTCTGGTCGGTGCTGATCGAAAAGGCGGCGCATTTCGATCCCGCGCTGCTCAGCGTCGCCTTCATCTTCCTGCTGCTCGGCTACGGCACCAAGGTCGGCCTTGCCCCTTTGCATGCCTGGCTGCCCGACGCGCATGCCGAGGGCCCGACGCCGATCTCGGCGGTGCTGTCGGGCCTGCTGCTCAACGTCGCGCTCTACGCCGTGCTGCGCTTCAAGCTTCTGCTCGCGGCGAGCCCGCAGGCGATCGGGCCGGGGCCGCTGATGGTCACGATGGGACTGACCTCGCTGATCTTCGCGGCCTTCATGCTCTACCGCCGCCGCGACATCAAACGCCTGTTCGCCTATTCCTCGATCGAGCATATGGGCATCATCGTCTTCGCCTTCGGCATGGGCGGTCCGCTCGCCAATTTCGCCGGCCTGCTGCACATGGTCATGCACAGCCTGACCAAATCGGCTATTTTCTTCGCCGTCGGCCATATCGCGCAGGTCAAGGGCACGCAGAAGATCTCCGAGATCAGGGGTCTGACCGAAAGCCATCCCGGGCTTGGCTGGGCGCTGGTCATCGGCGTCGTGGCCATCGCCGGCCTGCCGCCGCTCGGCATCTTCATGAGCGAGTTCCTGGTCGTCAGCTCGACTTTCGCCAGGCATCCCTGGCTGGCGATCCCGCTGGTGTTCGGGCTGCTCATCGCCTTCGGGGCACTGTTGCTGCGGCTGACCGGCGTCGCCTTCGGCGAGCCGCGCGGTGGCATGGCGCCGGTCGAGGCGTCCTATGTGCCGATGTATTCGCATCTCGCTCTGGTGTTTGCCGCCGGCATCTATCTGCCGGCGCCGCTGGTGGCGTGGTTCCAGCACGTCGCCGGTATCCTGGGGTAGGCGCATGACTAGGAAAAACATGCCCGCATTCGCCGATCTCATCGAGGCCGACCGCCAGGTGGAGCATCACGCGCCCTGGCGGCGCGCCGTCGTCGCCCCGAAGGCCTGGAACCTCGCCGTCGAGCAGCTCGCCGCCGGCCGCTGGAGCCTGCTCGGCCTGTGGGGGGAGCCGGACAAAGTGCACATGGCACTTCTCGACGAGGCGCAGACCATCGGCGTGATCAGCATGGATTGCCGTGGCGGCCGCTACCCGTCGGTCGGCCAGCACCATCCGCCGGCGCTCCGGCTGGAACGCGCCGCGGCGGACCTGTTCGGGCTGGCGCCGCAAGGCCTGCCCGACAGCCGGCGCTGGCTCGACCACGGCCAATGGGGCGTCTCACATCCGCTGGCGGCGCGGCCCGGCGGGCCGGCGGCCGCATCGTCCTACCGGTTCCTGACGGCCGAGGGCGACGGCCTCCACCAGATTCCTGTTGGGCCGGTGCATGCCGGCATCATCGAACCGGGGCATTTCCGCTTCACGGCTGGCGGCGAAACGGTGGTGCGGCTGGAGGAGCGGCTGGGCTATGTGCACAAGGGCATCGAAGGGTTGATGCAGGGCGCATCAATCAATCAAGCCGCGAAACTCGCGGGCCGGACCTCAGGCGACAGCACCGTCGCCTATTCGCTGGCCTTCGCCCAGGCGGCGGAGGCGGCGCTCGGCGTCGCGCCGCCGCCGCGCGCGATCTGGCTGCGGGCGCTGATGGCCGAGCTGGAGCGCCTTGCCAACCACCTGGGCGACATCGGCGCCATCTGCAACGACGCCGCCTTCGCGATCATGCATGCGCATTGCGGCGTGCTGCGCGAACGCGTGCTGCGCGCCGCCGATGCGGCCTTCGGCCACCGCCTGATGCGCGACCGCATCCTGCCCGGCGGCACTGCAAGCGAGCTGAACGAGGCGGGGGCGGATGCCATCCGGTCGCTGGTCGCGGAGATCAGGCGGCGCTTCCCGCATCTGGTCGAGCTCTACGACAACACGGCCTCGCTGCAGGACCGCACGGTGGCGACCGGCCGGCTCAAGGGCGAGCTTGCCCGGCAATATGCCGCCGGCGGCTATGTCGGGCGCGCCTCGGGCCGCGATTTCGACGCGCGGCGCGATCTTGCTTACGCCCCCTATGACCAGCTTACCTTCGATGTGCCGGTGCTGCAGGAGGGCGACGTCAACGCGCGCGTCTGGATCCGCGTGCGGGAGGTCGAGCAGAGCCTGTCGCTGGTCGAGCAGATTCTCGGGCGGCTGCCCGCCGGCCCGACCCTTGTCGAGGTCGCGGCGCCAGAGGGGCCGCGCGAGGGCATGGCGGTGGTCGAGGGTTTTCGCGGCGACATCCTTGCCTGGCTGCGCATCGGCGAGGACGGCCTGACCGAGCGCTGCCACCTGCGCGACCCGTCGTGGTTCCAGTGGCCACTGCTGGAAGCGGCGATCGAAGGCAACATCGTCGCCGATTTCCCGCTCTGCAACAAATCGTTCAACTGCTCCTATTCCGGCCACGACCTGTAGAATCATGCGAAAACTGCTCTTCGAAAGCCTGATCCGCCCGCCCCTGACGGAACGCCCGCCACGAGCCAGCAATGCTGCCGTCGACGAGCTGGCGCGCGCGCTCGACGGCATGGCGCGCCGGAAACTCGGCCGGAGCCTGTCGATCCGCGCGGTCGACGCCGGCTCCTGCAATGGCTGCGAGCTCGAGATGCACGCGCTCAACAACGCCTTCTACGACATCGAGCGCTTCGGCTTCCGCTTCGTCGCCTCGCCGCGCCATGCCGATGTGCTGATGGTCACCGGGCCGGTCACCAAGAACATGCGCGAGGCGCTGAAGCGGACTTCTGAGGCGACACCCAACCCGAAATGGGTGGTTGCGCTAGGCGATTGCGCCAAGGACGGCGGCTGCTTCGCGGGCAGCTATGCGGTGGTCGGCGGCGTGTCGGACGTGGTGCCAGTCGACCTGCACATCCCGGGATGCCCGCCGTCGCCGATCGAAATCCTCAAGGGATTGATCGCGCTGCTCGACGGCGCAAACGGGAGGGCTGGAGCTTCCAGGAGCTGAACAGCGGACGCGCGGCGCTGCCGCGGCGCTACCGATCGACCACCAGCCGCAGCACCCGTGACGCCGGCGAAAGCCGCACCCGCCTGCCCCAGTCGAAGGCGATGAAATCCTGCTCGATGCCGTCGGCGAAGATCACGCCGCCCTCGTTCATACGCGAGGTGATGAAAAGCGGTTTTTCGGTAATCTTTCCCGCCCGCAGTTTCGTGGCGGTCGCGATGCTCGGGAAGGGCTCGCGCACCCAGAAGCCGACCGCATGTTCCTCGCCGCCGAGCGACAGCTCCAGATGCGTCGCCTCCATGATCGAGCGCGCCCAGCCGGTCGCGCCGGTGCCGGAGGCGACGATGAGGCCGCTGGAGGAGTGATCCTCCGCCTCGCCTTCCGCCTCGATGCGGTAGCGGGCCGACTGGTGGCTGCGATGGCCGACGAATATCTCGTTGAGCGCAAGCAGCGTCTCACCCTCGCCGAGCTCGGCCTGGACCATGGTGCGCGATTCCACCTGGACATCGCCGGCGCTGCTGGCGGCAAGCAGTTTTGCCAGCCTGCCGGCGCCGATGCGCACCAGCACGCCGTCATAGAGATCGGGCGCCGGATTGACGCCCAGCACCGGCTGGCCGTTGAGGTATTTGGCGACATTGGCGACCAGCCCGTCCTGCCCGACGGCGACGATGACGTCGTCGGGCGCGAACAGGAAGCGGTTGAGGTCGGCGCGGCTCACCAGGGTCTGGCGCCAATCGGCCGGCACCGCGGCGCGGGCGGTGCCCAGCACGGCGTGGAAGCGATCATGGCGGGCCTCGACGTCTTCCAGCCGCTGGCCGCGCGTCTCAAGGAAGAAGCGGGCCTGACCCCGCGTCGCGTGATGCGCGATCAGCAGCTCGTAGTCGGTCTCGCGCGTCACGAAGACCGCGCGGGGTCGGTTCGCGGCCATGGCTCGCTCCTTACCGGCCTTCGATCGCCGCCGGGCTCTTGCGGAACTCGCCAAGTACAGTGGCGAGCAGGTCGGGCGTGACGTTGACGTGCTCGATCCTCTCCAGCTTGCCGGCGAGCTGCTGGGCGGCAAGGCCGAGCAGGATCGCGGGCGGCAGGTCGCGATAGATGGCGATATGCTGCCTTTCGGCTTCCACCTTCGCGCCCTCGATGGCGCGGATGCGCTCGGCCTCGGCGCCGGCTTCGATCTGCTGCGCTTCGGCCGCGCCCGTTGCGCGATTGCGGGCGTTCTCGGCTTCTTCGGCGATGAGCAGCTTCTCGCGCCGCGCCAGCTCGGTCTTGTTCGCCAGCTCGTTCTCGGCGATCGCCCGCTCCTTCTCGACGGCCAAAGCGCGGCGCTGGAAGGTCGCCTCGTCAGCCTTCTGCTGCAGCGCCTCGAAGGTTGGCGTCTGCAGCGCCCGCTCGAGCTCGCTGGTCGGCGTCAGGTTGGTGAGACGCACGGCGACGGCGGCGACGCCGATGTCGGTCAGAGCGGGATCGGTGGCGACCAGCGCCTGCAGCCGCTCGCGCAAGGGCGCAGGGCCGGCGTCGAGCAGCGTGCGCACCGGCGCCTGGCCGAGATATTGCTGCACCGCCTGGTTGGCGATGCCGGCAATGCGCGCCTGGATCTTCTCGATCGGCTCGCCGCGCAGCTTGCCGGTCCTGAGATCGATGCTGAAATCGACGCGCTCGGCGAGCCGCGCCGGATCGACGACGTGCCAGCCGATCGTGCCCTGCACGGCGACGGTCTGGAAATCCTGGCTGCGGCCCTTGACGAACAAGGTCATCTCGCGGTCGTCCATCGGCAGCTCGGCGATGCTGGCGGTCTCGGGCACGAACCAGAAGACCAGGCCGCGGCCGCTTTCGATCGCCCGGCCGTTGCGGTAGCGGATGACATGGCTGCTTGCCTCGCTGCGAAGCTGGGCGACGAAGCCTAGACTGCGAATGGTGGCCATGGTGGTCTCTCCCTCAATCGGCCGTGGACGGTTGGAAACGATAGAGCTCGGCCGGGCGGAAGGCGGCGCCCGTTTCATAGGCGCCGGTTGCCTTGAGCCATCCTCTGTCGAGCTGTCGCCGGCGGAAGGCCGGCTTGTTGAGCGACGTGCCCAGGATCGCCTCGTGCACATCCTGCAGCTGCCGCAATGTGAAGAGCTCGGGCAGCAGCGCGAAGGCGACATCGGAATAGTCGAGCTTGCCGCGCAGCCTGAGCATCGCCATCGCCAGGATATCCGCGTGATCGAAAGCGAGCGCCAGTGTCTCGTTTTCCGGTGACAGCACGTTCACCGGCCCACCGGTCTCGCCGGACCAGGGCACCTGGATCGCGGCCGGCAGCAGCGCCGGCATCGCGCCGAGCGCCGCATCGAAGGCCTGCTCGGTGAGCAATGCGAGGTAAGCGATGCTGATGATGCGCATGCGCCGATCGCGGGCCACCGCGCCGAACGTGTAGAGCTGTTCGAGGTGGGCCTCGGCCATGCCCGCCTTATCGCGCAGCACCCGCGCGGCGGCCGCATCCAGCGACTCGTCGATCCCGACAAAGCCACCCGGCAGCGCCCAGCGCCCCGCATGCGGAAGCTGGCCGCGCTTGACCAGCAACACGGCCGGCCGGTTATCGCGGATACCGAGCAGGACAAGGTCGACGGCCACTGAAGGCCGCTGGAAGGCACTCGGATCGTAGTCGTTGAGGAAATCGGTCTCGTTCATCGCATGCACCACCTGTAATACGCAAACCGCATATATCTAATTTGCATATATGTCAACGGACATTTCCGCCTGTCACCGGACAAGCTCGAGCGGCTGGAATGCCATCTGGGCGGGAGATGTATCCGTGGGCCGTGCGTCGCGGCAGTGTTCCTATGCCGCTACGGGTTCATACCGTCGCCTAATGAACTTTCGGCCAGCCCCGAAGGGCGATATCCGCGACCGCTTGCAATTGCTTTTTGGTCGCTCCATCAGCCGACAATATCGCCATTCCGTATATCAGCGCGGAAAGGTACCGGGCGAGATCCGCGGGTTGCGCGCTGGCCTGCAACTCGCCTTCGGCCTGTGCGCGCTGCAGTCGTTTTAAAATGCCCGCCTCCCCGCGGCGACGCCGAGCGGCCAGATCACCCCTGACCGCCTGCGATATCGGGCTGACAGACAGCGCTCCTTGAACACCCAGACAACCTTGCGGATTGCGGCTGTCTCCGTGCAGCTCGACAGGCCCGGTCATCAGCAGCCTGATTGCGTCCTCAAGCGCCGTGGCTTGCTGGGCCGCACGCCTGTAAGCGCCGGCCTGGCTCTCATAGCGATCCATGACGCGCTGGAACAAGGCCTCCTTGCTGCCGAAGGCGGCGTAGAGGCTGGCGCGGGTGATGCCGAGCGCTTCAGTGAGGTCGGCAATTGAAGTCCCCTCATAGCCATGGCGCCAGAAGAGTTGCACCGCACGGTCGAGCGCCTGGTCGATATCGAACTCGCGTGGTCTTCCCGCTCCCATGTCAGCCTCCTACTCAGCGTCTTCATAATAGTGCTTGCTTAATGTAGAACGATCATTCTACATTTCATCATCCGTAGTTGGAAATGGTGGAGGGAAAGATGCTCGGCAAGGCGTTGGCGCTCTCGTTGTTCCTGGCGATAACAGCGCCGATGACTGCTCGCGCGGAAGGCGGCACCTTTCCGGGTTTCCACACTGAAATGGTGGCCGCGAACGGGGCCAAAATCTATGCGCGCATCGGCGGATCGGGGCCGGCCGTGGTGCTGATACACGGATTTGGCGACACCGGCGACATGTGGAAGCCGCTGGCTCTCGGCCTTTCCAAGGATCATACCGTCATCGTTCCCGATCTGCGCGGCATGGGGCTTTCGTCGATCCCGGAGAGCGGCTACGAAAAATGGAACCAGGCCGCCGACATCCGGGCCGTGCTCGATCATCTGGGCATCGGCAACGCCGATATCATCGGACACGACATCGGCACGATGGTCGCCTACGCCTATGCGGCCCGCTATCCTGAAAAGACGGACAAGCTTGTCGTCATGGACGCGCCGGTGCCGGGCATTCCGCCCTGGAACGATATCGTGCGCGATCCAAGGCTGTGGCATTTCGACTTAGGCGGTCCCGACATGGAGCGCCTCGTGCGCGGCCGCGAACGCATCTATCTCGACAGGTTCTGGAACGACTTCGCGGGCACGCCGGCGAAAATCGACGAGGCGACCCGCCGGCACTACGCGAAACTCTATGCAAGGCCCGGCGCCATGCACGCCGCCTTCGCCCAGTTCCGGTCGATCCGCAAGGACGCCATCGACAACCAGGCCACCCTGGTTAGGAAATTGCCGATGCCCGTGCTCGCCATCGGCGGCGCGAAATCCTTCGGCGAGACGGAGGCGGTCGTGATGCGCAACGCCGCCACCAATGTGACCGAAGTCGTCATCCCCGAGTCCGGGCACTGGCTGATGGAAGAGGCTCCCGGACCGACAATCAGCGCCGTGCAGGAATTTTTGAAGCACAACTGATCGGCGGCCTGTCGAGGAACCCGATGGGCTTCACCAGGACCAACCTTGTTCCGATGTGGAAGATGGCCGCGATGACGTTATTCGCTTTTGGCCGTCGAGAAAGCGATGCCTAAAAGAAGCCCGCGAGGTTTCGTAGTCCTCCGCGTGTAGATGGGCCATTGAGGCGGCCGTTCGAACAATTTCGAGGCTTTCGGCCGGCGATCTGTTAACAATCATGCAATATGGCACAGATATTGCCGGTCCGAAGCAGCCTGCGAAGTGAGCTGTTACAATGCGCCACACACACGACGAGGCATTACAACTCGTCATTCACAATGACGACCAGACGCCGTGGGCGTTTGTGGTCGACCTCATATGCTCGGTGTTCAGCCGATCGGAGGCGGAGGCCGAAGCCTTGACCGCGACGGTATCGCAACAGGGAAAGGCCGTGTGCGGCAGCTATCCATCCGCTGTCGCGAAGGCGATGCTGGAGACGGCTGAGCAGCGCATCAAGGCGGCCGGTCATCCGCTTCGCATCACCGCGGCTCCCGGCGAAACCGATGCCGTAGCCGCCACCGGCCGGCCGACACGGGTTTCGCTTCGCGTCACCGCGACTTCCGGCGGAGCCGCGCCCGCCATCGGCTATCCAACACAGGATTCACGCGACAGGAAGTTCAAATACGCCCACGAGGCAATCGCCTGGCATTTTTCGGGGCTGGCGCATGACGAGATCATCGCTACCTCGCGGCAGTTTCCCGGCCATATGCGCGCCGACGTGCAGGTGGCGCTCGACAAATTGTTCTCGGCCTCGCCCATTCGCTTCTTCGGCCTATACGAGCAGCACCGCTATGAGACGCTGACCTATGCCGCGTTGACAAAGGACGGACAATACGCCGTCACCATCTCGGCGGCGCAATTCCAGGAGGTCGACATCGGCGAAAGCGAGCCGGTCAAGTGCCTCAACAACGGCTTATGGCTCAACCGCGACGGCGACCTGCATTACGCGGTGGTGCTGTCCTTTCACCGCGAATATGGCCGCGAAGCCGGAACCTGCGTCGAGATCGCCGTGCCAGCGGGCGAGGCCGGCGTGGCGCTGGTGGACCGCTGCTTTGCGCAGTTGGAGGCTGCCATCAACGCCGCACGCTCCTATCGCGGCAAGGTCCTCTCGCTCGAAACGGAAGGCGACTATCAGGGCCGCTCCAAAGGCGTGATGGTGCATCGGCTGCCGCAGGTTCAGCGCGACGCGGTCATCCTGCCGGAACAGACTTTGAGGCTTCTCGACCGCAACGTGATCCGGTTCATCGAAAGCCGGGAGGCGCTGCGGCGGCTTGGGCAATCCACCCGCAAGGGCATCCTACTCTACGGCCCTCCGGGCACCGGGAAGACGCACACTATCCGCTACCTCGCCGCCAATCTCCCCGGCCACACGACCCTGATCATAACGGCGGGACAGATGGGTCTTCTGTCGCAATACATGACCCTGGCGCGCCTGCTGCAGCCGACCACGGTGGTGATCGAGGACGTGGATCTCATCGCCCGCGACCGCGAGACCATGGGCAGTCCATGTGAAGAATCCCTGCTCAACACGCTGCTCAACGAGATGGACGGATTGAAGGACAATGCCGACATCCTGTTCGTGCTGACCACCAATCGGCCCGAGCAGCTGGAAGGGGCGCTCACAGGGCGCCCGGGACGCATCGACCAGGCTATCGAGGTGCCGCTGCCGGATGACACCTGCCGGGAAAAGCTGGTACGCCTCTATGGCGGCGGGCTGAAACTTTCCGACGGGATCGTGAGCGAGGCGGTGGCGCGCACGAAAGGCGTCAGCGCGGCTTTCATCAAAGAACTGATGCGCCGCGCCGCGCAGGCCAGCATCATGCAGGGCGACGGAGAAGCCGTGACCTCCCAGGATCTCGCCGAGGCGCTGGACGACATGCTGTTCACCGGCGGCCGGCTCAATGTCAGGCTGCTTGGCGGAGCAACCGAGGAGATTTCCGGCTACTGAGTCGGTGTCGAATTGTGAGCGGGTAACGTCGACCGTCCGTTGCCCGGCATGATGACGTGGCGATTGCAGAGCGAGGCGCGGCGCCCCCGGAGGCGACGAGCTCGGCAATCGCATTTCGGTCCGAGCCGAGCCATGCTAGGATTTTGACGACAGGTCCGGACCGCAGACCCGAGAAGCTCGATGCGCAAGCAGGTAGCAGGCCGGCCGTAGCGGCCGCCGGCAGATCCGGTGGGGCAAAAGATGGCAGGGGGCAGTTCGGCCATACCGCCAAGGCTGGAGCTGGCCTGCACGCAGCGCCGGAACGCCGGCCGTCGCGGGCCGGGCGAAAGCAGGCCTTTCCGCACGATCCGACCGATGCGCCGGCCGGCACTCCCGTCGCACCGGACCCGATCGTGATGCGCAGCCGCTGGACCATCCTTTCCGTTCTCTTCGTCGCCCGCACCGCGATGGCGGTACAATTCCAGAGCGTTGCGGCCATTGCGCCGGAACTGGGCAAGGCGCTTGATGCGAACCTCGCCGACATCGGTGTGCTCATCGGCCTGTATTTCGCCCCAGGCGTTGCGCTGGCACTTCCCGGCGGCGCGATCGGCAGGCGCTTCGGCGACAAGGCAAGCGTGCTCGCCGGCCTGGTGATGATGCTGGCCGGCGAGATGCTGCTTTTCGTCTCGGCCTCATGGAGCGTGCAGATCGCGGGACGGCTGATCTCCGGGGTCGGAGGCGTGTTGCTGAACGTGCTGATGACCAAGATGGTCGTCGACTGGTTCGCGGGACAGCGGATTGCCACGGCCATGGCGATCTTCATCAATTCATGGCCGCTGGGCATCGCCCTCACACTCGCCGGGCTGCCGCTGATACAGGCGCAATTCGGCATAGCGGGGACGCAGATCGCGGTGATGGCGCTCATCGTCGCGGCGCTTGCGCTGGTGGGGTTCCTGTACCAGCCACCCGGACCCGCCGCCGCTCCGGCTTCAGCGGAAGGCTCGCGGCTTGCGAAGCCGGCCGTCTGGGCCGTGCTGCTGGCGGGCCTGATCTGGGCCTTCTACAATATCGGCTTCGCGATGATCTTCAGTTTCGCGCCGTCGATGCTGGTCGAGCGCGGCTGGTCGACGGCCGCCGCCGGCTCGGCCGTCAGCATCGTGCTGTGGCTCGCGGCGCTTTCTCCCCTCGGAGGCTACCTCGCGGACCAGACCAGGAGCCGCAACGCCATGCTGGCGACAAGCTGTCTCGCTTTCGCGGCCTTGGTCCTCTTGCTGTGGCGCGGTTCAGCGGTGCTGCCCACCTTGGTTGTGCTTGGCCTGGTCTGCGGGCTGCCGGCCGGAGCGATCATGAGCCTGCCGGCGCGGGCGCTGGCGCCGGCGACACGCGCGCTGGGAATGGGGCTCTTCTACACGGTGTACTACGCCACGATGCTGATCGCGCCCTGGCTCGGAGGCAAGCTTGCGCTCTGGACGGGCAGCGCCGGCGCGGCCCTCGGCCTCGGCGCGGCGGCTCTTGTGGCCTGCCCGGTCCTTTTGTGGGGGTTCGAACGCCGGCTGCTCGTGCAAGCCCGAACGGCACCGCAGGCGGGCTGAGTTTTTTCGACGGACCTCGCCGCGCCCGACATGGCGTGATCACGCAGGAATATAGGCCAGCCTGATCACATCCTCATCGATCCGATCACTGGCGATAAGCCGGAGCGGCGGCCGGGGCCCGGCGAAATAAGGCTTGCCGCGGCCAAGCACGACCGGATGCAGGTAGATCCGATATTCGTCGATCAAGCCGAGGTCGGTGAGGCTTCGCGCCAGATCCGGGCCGGCAACGGCGATCTCGCCGTCGCGCTCGGCCTTCAGCTTGCGCATCGCGCCCTCAAGGTCATTTCCGACCAGGCTGGCATTGGGGCCGACCGATTGCAACGTGCGCGAGACGACCCATTTCGGCTGGTTCCGCCACGCCGCCGCGAAGGCCTGTCGATCGGCATCCCATTCAGGATGTTCGTCGTCCCAGTAACGCATGGTCTCATACATGCGGCGGCCGTAGACGCTGCCGGCCTTGCGCCGCACATCTTCGATGAAATGGCGGAAGAGCGTGGGGCTTGGCCCAAACTCCGTATGATCGACGTAGCCGTCCAGCGACTGGTTCATTCCAAACACGAGCCTGGCCATCGCCTGTCCTCGCATGGCATTCGCACGATCTGATTGCGTTGTGCGATCGGTTCAGGTTAGGCCGACTGGTTTTGTTTTGCAATTGGTTTTTGGCGCGTGCATGAACGCAGCACGGGGGCGCGGGCCAGGTCCGCCCGCCCACCTATCGAGTTCCCCGGCACGAAATTCAGGCGACCACTGCCGGGCCCGGCGAAACGATAACTCTGCTTCAGGACTTGCTCCTGCTGGTGAGCACTAACACCTCCTCATAACCCATAACGGGCCAGCCGGGCGACGTCTCTCTATGTGTCGAAGCAGCCAAGCTTCCAGCAAGGAACAATGACGTGACCGCACAGGCAAAACGGCTCTACACCGGCAAAGTCCGCACTACCGGTGGTCGGGATGGGGCGTCCCGCAGCTCCGACGGGAGGCTAGATATCCGGCTATCGACACCCGGAGGTCCCGGCAGTGGCACCAATCCCGAGCAGCTGTTTGCGGCCGGCTGGTCGGCCTGCTTCGAGGGAGCGATGGCGATCGCCGCCCGCAAGATGAATGTCGTGCTGCCTGCCGGCACAGCAATCGACGCTGAGGTGGATCTGAACGTTGATGAAGGTGCATACTTCCTCAACGCGCGCCTCAATGTAAGCCTGCCGGGTCTCGACCCCAACGTCGCGCGAGCGGTCGTCGACGCGGCCCATCAGACCTGTCCCTATTCGAAGGCCACACGCGGCAACATCGAGGTCGAAATCAGCCTGATCTAGCCCGGTCCCGACTGTCGGTCGGACCTGACCAAACCTCACAGCAAGGCGGTGCACCCATGAATGCATTCAGAACTCCGGAAGACATCGACCATTCCCGCCGGCGCCTGTTCGGCATCGCCGCCGCGACCTTGGCGGCTGCGCAACTCGGCGCGATCAGTGGTGCGGGTGCAGAAGGCGGCGATCCGAAAACCACCGCCCAAGGCTCCATAAAGCCGCGGACTTCATTTGCATCGCTGAAGCAAATCGACGCGGGCCTGCTGAACGTTGGATATGCCGAGGACGGCCCTTCGGACGGGCCTCCAGTCATCCTTCTGCATGGCTGGCCCTATGACATCTACAGCTATGTCGACGTCGTACCGCTGCTTGCGGATGCAGGTTACCGCGTGATCGTGCCCTATCTGCGCGGGTACGGGACGACGCGCTTCCTGTCGGACGCCACTGTCCGAAACGGCCAGCAGGCGGCGGTCGCCGTCGACATCATCGCCTTGATGGATGCCCTCGGGATCCAGAAGGCGGTCGTCGCGGGCTACGATTGGGGGGCGCGGACCGCCAATATCGTTGCCGCGCTCTGGCCGGAGCGCTGCAAGGCCATGGTGTCTGTCAGTGGATATCTGATCGGCAGCCAGGCCGCCAACGTGGCGCCGCTGCCGCCGCAGGCCGAGCTCCAATGGTGGTATCAGTTCTATTTTGCCACCGAGCGCGGCCGTGCAGGCTATGCGAAAAACACGGACGACTTCGCCAAGCTGATCTGGCGGCTCGCGTCGCCGCAATGGAAGTTCGACGACGCCACTTTCGCGCGCAGCGCGGCAGCCTTCGCCAATCCGGACCATGTCGACATCGTCATCCACAATTACCGTTGGCGTCTCGGCCTCGCCGCAGGCGAACCCAAATATGACGAGATGGAGAAGAAGCTCGCCACCTTTCCGATGATCGGCGTTCCCACGATCACGATGGAAGGCGATGCCAACGGCGCGCCGCATCCGGACCCCGGCGCCTACGCCAAGAAATTTTCCGGCAAATACGAGCACCGGCTGATCACGGGCGGCATCGGCCACAACCTGCCGCAGGAAGCCCCCCAGGCTTTCGCTCAGGCAGTCATCGACGTCGACCGGCTCTGAGCGCTCGGCAGAAGGAAGATTGCGATGAGACGCTTTGGTATCGTCTTGGCCGGACTGACAACGTTATTGGCTGCAGGGGCGTGCGCTATGCGTGAAGCCGGCGCGGGTTCGGACACGACCAATGCCTCCCCGATCTACGGCGTGACGATCCCCGCGGGCTACCGGAGTTGGGAACTGGTCGCCCCGGCGTTGGAAGCGGCCCCCTTGAACGAGCTTCGCGCAGTCGTCGCGAACAGGGTTGCGATCGAAGCATATCAGGCTGGCAGGCTGCCGTTCCCGGACGGCACCGTCCTCGTCAAGCTCGCGTGGAAACGGGCGCAATCGGCCGAATTCGAACCCGCTTCCGTTCCCGGCGCGGCGACGACGGTCTAGGTCATGGTCAAGGATTCGAAGAAATACGCGGCTACGGGCGGATAGGGCTTCGGCAGGTTCGTCGATGGCAAGCCGGTCGATGAAGCTCAGCACCAGACCTGCTTCTCTTGCCATGAGGAGCGCGTCCAGGGTCGCGATTATTTCTTCACGCGGCTTGCGCCGTAGTTCAATCATGAACACGTTCAGACGAAGACACTCACGAAGGACATTCAGATGAAAATACTGCTTGCAGCCTTGGCGATCGCCAGCGCCTTTTTCGGCAATGCGTACGCGCAGGGTGACAAACCCACCATAGTCCTGGTTCACGGCGCGTTCGCGGACTCGTCGAGCTGGAACGGCGTCGTCAAAATCCTGGAGAAGGATGGCTATCCGGTCGTGGCTGTCGCCAATCCGTTGCGTGGCGTCAAAAATGACGCCGGCTACGTCGCCGACGTCCTTGGCTCCATCAAGTCGCCTGTCGTCCTGGTTGGGCATTCCTACGGCGGCTCGGTCATCAGCGAGGCGGCCGACGGCCATGCGACCGTCAAGGCGCTGGTCTATGTCGCGGCCTTCGCGCCGGATGCGGGCGAATCAGCCGCGCAGCTCGCCGGCAAATTCCCCGGCAGCTCGCTCGGTCCGACCCTCGCGCCGCCGGTCACCCTGTCAAGCGGTGGGAAGGACCTCTACATTCAGCAGGACAAGTTCCACGAGCAGTTCGCCGCCGACGTCCCCAAAGCCGAAGCCAGGCTTATGGCCGCGGCGCAGAGGCCCATCGAGGAAGCCGCGCTGAACGAAGTCCAAACTGGAGCGGCGTGGAAGAAGGTGCCGAGCTGGTTCATCTACGGAGACGGCGACAAGAACATACCAGCCGAGGCCTTGGCATTCATGGCTGCCCGGGCCCACTCACAGGGTACCGTGGTGATCAAGGGCGCCTCGCATGTGGTAATGGTGTCGCACCCTGGGCCGGTGGCGCGGCTGATCGAGAGGGCCGCTGCGAAGGCATCACAGTGAAAGCGGTCGCAATGACCGCGCAAGGCAGACCGTGATTGAACCTTGCCGAGTTGCCCGGGCCTGGTGGCCCGGGCGAGGTGCTTGTCGAGGCCGCTGATGCAGACGCCAATTTCATGGGTACGGGCGTGCGGCGCGGACCTGTTTGGCGCCGACATCCCGCGCAGGAGGGGCGGCTAGATCCGAGCGCCGCCTGTGGCGTCGATGGACTGCCCTGTCGTCCACCGTGCGTCGTTCGACGCGACGAAGGTGATGACGTCGGCAACGTCGGCGGGCTGGCCGACACGTGAAAACACCGACAATGCTTCCGCGCCCACACGCGCATCTGTCGCAAGCCAGTCCGCGTTCATGTCGGTCTCGGTGACGCCGGGCATGACCGAGTTGACGGTTATGCCGCGGCTGGCGAAATCGGGCGCGAGCGCCAGCGTCAGTGTTTCGAGAGCCCCCTTTGACGCCGCATAGGCCGGATGAGTCGGCGCTGCGATGCGTGTGAAGCCGGTGGAAACGTTGATGATGCGGCCGTCGTCTCGGATATCATTCGCCAGCGTCTGGATCAGGAAGAACGGCGCCTTGAAGTTGATGGTCATGAGGTCATCGAACGTGGCCTCGCTGGTCTGTGCTAACGGCGTTGCCACCGCGATGCCGGCATTGTTGACGAGGATGTCGAGGCCGGCTTTGCCAGTCGCGGCCAGGGCCGCTGCCCTAAACGTTCCGGCAATGCTGTCGGCAGCCGCCTTCGCGTCGCGCAAATCCGCGCCGATGGCGACGGCTCGCGTCCCCAGCGCCTCGATATCCCGCACCGTAGCGTCCGCGGCTTCCTTATTGCTGGCGTAGTGCACGCCGATGAGCGCGGCACCTTCCTTGGCGAAGGCGAGCGCAACTGCTCGCCCGATGCCGCGCGATCCGCCGGTTACGAGCGCGACCTTGTTCGAGAGACGTCCGGACATCTGCAACTCCATTGCGATTTTTAATAGCGATCGATATATTAATCGAAGTCGATAGCTGTCAACAGATTTTATAGGGATCGATATATAAATGACGAAAAAACGGGGCAGGCCGAGGACCCTGGATCGCAATGTCGGGCTTGACGTCGCGGCGCGACTGTTCTGGGAACACGGCTATGAAGGAACATCGATCGCCGACTTGACGGCGGCCATGGGCGTGACCCCGCCGTCGCTCTATGCGACGTTCGGCTCCAAGGAGGAGCTCTACAGGCAGGCGCTCGATCATGCCACCGAGCGGGAGAGCAAGGCCCGGATGGACGCGCTGCAGAGCGATATGAGCGCTTACGAGGCTTTGTCCTTCTACCTGCACGACGTCGCGACCGGCATCTCGCGTCCCGGCGATCCGCGCGGATGCATCGTCTCGACAGCGGTTGTTCAATGCGCGGCGGAAAACGAGACGGTCGCGAAATCCGTAACTGCAAGGCGCGAGGCTGCAATCAAAGCCATACGCGAACGTTTCGACAGGGCAGTCAGCGAAGGGGAACTTGCCGCCGGCGCCGACACGGATTCGCTTGCACGATTCTACGGAGCTTTCGTGCAAGGAATGTCGGTGCAAGCCTGTGACGGTGCTTGTACCGAAAGGCTAAGACGTCTGGTCGACATCGCGCTTTCAGCCTGGCCGGGAAGCCGTTGATAGAAGTCGTTGAACGCGTCAAAGCGCCTTGGCGGACTTTCCGGGCCGACCTATCACTGAAATATTGGCGCGCCCGAAGAGATTCGAACTCCTGACCCCCAGATTCGTAGTCTGGTGCTCTATCCAGCTGAGCTACGGGCGCGCAACAGGCCGTGTCTGACACAAGCCCCGCGATCCGGTCGAGACGGCCGGCCGCGATGTGGAGTGTTCCCTAACGACTGAATTTGAGAATTGCAAGCCGATCCGGCAAAAGTTTTGTCGCAGGTACTTTCGTCCCTGCCGAGGCGTATCGCGATTGCAGGCCGGCCTCACCTGAATCTCGGTGCACCTCAGGCGGGGCGGCGCAGGCCATTGCGCGCCTGGTCGAGCCGGACCGGCTGGTCGGGAATGGTGACGGCGAAGACGGTGCGGCCGCCGATCGATTCGACCAGCTCGACCGCGCCGCCATGGGCGCGGATCAATTCATGCGCGATCGCCAGGCCAAGGCCGGTGCCGCCGCTGCGCGCCGAGCCGCGGAAGGCGGCGAACAGGTTCTCGCGCGCCTTGGGCGGCAGGCCGGGGCCGGTGTCGGTGACGGTGATGCGGCTGACGCTGCCATGGCGCTCGGCCGCGACGGCCAGCCGGCGCACCACCGTCCTCTCCGTATCGGCGGCCATCGCCTGAATGGAGTTGCGGCACAGATTGGTGAGCACGCGGAAGAGATGGTCGGAATCGGCATCCACCTCGAAGGCATGCTCGACGCCGTTTATGAACTCGATGCCTTCCTCGATATCGAGCAGGCCGTGCACGTCGTCGACCAGCTGGCGCAGCCGCAGACGCCGGCGCGACGGCGCCGGCTCCTGCGTGCGGCCATAATGAAGCACGCCTTCGGAATAGGACACGGCGCGGTCGAGCGCGCGCAAAAGCTTTGGCGCGAAGGACTGCACGGTCGGGTCCTTCACCTGGCGCAGGCGGTCCGACATGAGCTGCGCGGAAGCCAGGATGTTGCGCATGTCGTGATTGATCTTCGACACGGCCAAGCCGAGGTCGGCGAGGTGCTTCTGCTCGGCCAGCATCTTCTGCAGCCGATCCTGCATCTGCGCCAGCTCGCGCTCGGCGACGCCGATCTCGTCGGAGCGCTCGGTCGGACAGATTATCCGCCCGGGATCGTCTGGCGCCTCGGAGAAGGACAGGATCGAGCGCGTCATGGTGCGGATCGGCCCGATCATGATCAGGTCGATCGCCGCATAGACGAGCATTGCGGTGAAGAGCGAGATGAGCAGCGAGACGACGGCGACATTGCGCGAGTATCTCAGCATGGCGTCGCGCAGACGGTAATCCGGCATGATCAGCTCGAATTCCTTGTCGCTGTCGCCGACCGGGCCGAAGACGCGCAGCATGCGCTTGCCGCCGAAGAACAGCGTGTCGAGCGCGCCGGTCATGCCGTTGACCAGGCCGACATTGGCGATGTCGATATGCTCGTCGACCTGCGGCGGCATGTCGGAAACGACGAGCAGCCGCGACACCCCGCCGTCGCGCACGGCAATCGCCTTGGCGCCGATCGCCATCAGCACGTCGTTCTGGGCGTTGTGCGACAGCGAGTTGGGCTCGCCCTGCAACAAAACGATCGACACGGCGGCGGCGGTGCTCAACCGCTCTTTCAGCCAGTTGACCCGATAGCTGGCGATCCAGGGCAGGAAGATCAGGATTTCGGCCAGGAGCACGAAGGCGATGGTGAGAAGGAGAAGCTTGGTCGACAGGCCGCGCGACAGCGGCACCCGGCGCGTCGGATTTGCCGCCGCCGGGGTTGCCTTTTCATCCGTGGACAGGACTTCACTCGTCATGACGCGGTCTTCACGAAGCCTTGATGGGTAAGATTATGCGATTTGCGGCTTTTTTGCCAATTTCAACCTTGGTCCAGCGAAAAAATGCCCGGAGACCACGGCGGATTGACTTCCAAAAACCTTCTTTCTATAAGCCCGCTCACGCTCGGGCCATTCGTCCCGGCGCGGTTTCGATCGCGCCTAAGCCGGCCCGGCAAAGCTCCTGTTACAGTGTGACAGAATCAAGAAGGGCCGCACCCCGCGGTATTAAAACAAATGAAGCGTACCTACCAACCGTCCAAGCTCGTCCGTAAGCGCCGGCATGGTTTCCGTGCCCGCATGGCCACCAAGGGTGGCCGTGGCGTCGTTGCTGCCCGCCGCAATCGCGGCCGCAAGCGGCTCAGCGCCTGAACGAAAGACGAGATCGTTGCCCGCAACCGGCAAGCCAAAGGGGAAAACTCCCGGGCGGCTTCTGAAACGCGCGGACTTCCTGGCTGTGCGCGGCGGCAAGAAACGCCGCGGACGGCTTTTTCTCGTTGAAGTTCTCGACCGCGGCGACGACCTTGCGCCGCGCGTCGGCTACACCGTCACCAAGAAGGTCGGCAACGCCGTGGTGCGCAACCGCGTCCGGCGGCGGCTGAGGGAAGCCGTGCGCGTTCACGCCGCCGATGACATGGCGCCCGGCAATGACTATGTCATCGTCGGGCGTGAAGACGTGCTCGCCACTCCATTCGGCCAGTTGAAGGCCGAGCTTTCCCGCCGGCTACGCGGCGCACGATAGGCCAAGGGCTTTCGATGGAAAACAACCGCAATTTCTTCATCACCATCGCGCTGTCGGTGCTGATCCTGACGCTCTGGCAGGTGTTCTACATGAACCCGAAGATGGAGCAGCAGCGCGAGCAGGCCCGCATCGAGCAGCAGCGCGTCGAGGCGCAGAAGAAGGAAGCGGGCGGGGGCGCCAACTCCGGCGCGGCCGGAACGCCGGCCCCGGCGGCCGGCAGCGTTCCCGGCGCACCTGGCGGTGAAACGGTGACCGCCGCCAGCCGCGACCAGGCCATTGCCGCGACCAAGCGCGTCAAGATCGACACGCCCAGCCTCGCGGGCTCGATCAACCTGACCGGCGCGCGCCTCGACGACCTGAAGCTCAAGCACTATACCGAGACGGTCGACAAGAACTCGCCCGAGATCGAGCTGCTCAACCCCTCATCGCTGCCCAATGGCTATTTCGCCGAGATCGGCTTTGTCGGTAACGATGCGACCGGCGCGGTGCCGGGCGCGGATACGGTGTGGAGGGTCGAGGGCAATCCGACGCTGACGCCCTCGACGCCGGTGACGCTGACCTTCACCAATGACAAGGGCCTGACCTTCAAGCGCACCATCTCGGTCGACAACGAATATATGTTCACCGTTTCCGACACGGTGCAGAACTCGGGAACGGCCGCCGTCTCGCTCTACAATTACGGGCGCGTCACCCGTTTCGACAAGCCGCCCGTCGCCAGCACCTATGTGCTGCATGAGGGTCTGATCGGCGTGACCGGCAGCGAAGGGCTGGCGCAGTACAAATACGCAGCCATCGAGAAGGACAAGGAAGTCAAGCCCGGCAAATCCACCGATGGCTGGCTCGGCATCACCGACAAATACTGGGCCGTGACGCTTATCCCGACGGAGAAGCAGCCCTTCCAGCCGAAATTCTCCTATTTCGAGTTCAAGGACGGGCCGCACAGCCACAGCTATCAGTCCGATTTCCTGTCCGACGCGATCAGCGTCGCGCCCGGCCAGTCGACGACGATCGAGTCTGAAATCTTCGCCGGCGCGAAGGAAGTCGCCAAGATCAACGCCTACGAGGCCGACCGTCACATTCGCCAGTTCAACCTGTTGATCGACTGGGGCTGGTTCTATTTCATCACCAAGCCGATGTTCTGGCTTATCGACACGCTCTACAAATTCTTCGGCAATTTCGGCCTGGCGATCCTCGCCACGACCGTCATCGTCAAGGCTCTATTCTTCCCGCTGGCGAACAAGTCCTACGCCTCGATGGCGAACATGAAGAAGGTGCAGCCGAAGATGGTCGAGATCCGCGAGAAATACGCGGACGACAAGATGAAACAGCAGCAGGCGATGATGGAGCTCTACAAGACCGAGAAGATCAATCCGCTCGCCGGCTGCTGGCCGGTGGCGTTGCAGATCCCGGTCTTCTTCTCGCTCTACAAGGTGCTCTACATCACCATCGAGATGCGGCACGCGCCGTTCTTCGGCTGGATCCACGACCTCGCGGCGCCCGATCCGACGTCGATCTTCAACCTGTTCGGCCTGCTGCCCTTCGCAGCGCCCGCCTTCCTGCCGCATATGGGCGCCTGGGCGGTGGTGATGGGCATCACCATGTTCCTGCAGATGCGCATGAACCCGGCGCCGCCGGACCCGACGCAGGCCGCGATCTTCACCTGGATGCCGGTGATCTTCACCTTCATGATGGGCTCGTTCCCGGCCGGCCTCGTCATCTACTGGGCCTGGAACAACACGCTGTCGATCCTGCAGCAGGGCGTGATCATGAAGCGCCAGGGCGCCAAGATCGAATTGTGGGACAATCTGGCGGCGATGTTCCGCAAGAAACCATCGCCGGCGGAATAGCCTGAACCCGGCCTTCCAAAGCGAACCCCGGCCGTTGGTCGGGGTTTTGTTGGAGATGCCGACGGAGCCAACTCTCGCGATTGGCCGTGCCCGTCTCCGGTCGTCATTCCAGGGCGGAGCAAGGAGCGGAGCGACGCGCGCAGACCCTGGAATCCATGCCGTGACGCTAAGGCGTTGCCTCGCTTCAGAATTCTGCACCGTCACACTCTACGGCAAGGGTCACGGCATGGATACTCGGGTCAAGCCCGAGTATGACGACGTCATGAGGGTTTCGGCCAATCTCCAACGTCGGCGCCATTTGAGGCAAGGCGATCGGGATGGCTTTGGAGTTCAGATAACCGGCATGCCTTGATCGCCGTCATCCCCAGGCTTGTCCCAAGGATCTACCGGCCTCCCCGAACTGAACGCGCCACACCCGCGTGCGGCGGCGGATCCTCGGGACAAGCCCGAGGATGACGGCGTTGCGTTGGCCTTCGCCGATAAACCCATACGTGATTGCCCGCTCGATCCACCGGGGGCGGGACTTTCGGGTAAATTATCGGGAGTTCCTGAAACTCCGCCCGCACCCGCTTCCTATGATTCCAGTCCTCCCCAAAAAGGCCGGACGGCTTCCGGCGCAGCGACGCCGGTGTTTGGGAGGTCGTCCGACAGGCCGGGGTCCCGAGGGCGGCGGGATCCCGGTCCTCTATTCCATGGCCGCGCTGTGATCGACCTTGGCCGGCGTGGACGGCTTGCGCAGCAGAAGCACCAGCGGGATCGCGGCCAGAGACAGGATCATCATCAGCTTGAAGTCGTCGATATAGGAGATGATCGTCGCCTGCAGCGTGACGAGGCCGTCGAGCGCGGCGCGGCCGGCGGCGGTGTAAGGGCTCAGCGCCTGTGAGATCGCCGGGTCGCCGAAGGCCGGATTGTAGGGCGTCACATAGGTGGCGATGTTGGCGTGGTTGATCTGCTGGTTCTGCGTCAGCAGCGCCGAGACCACCGAGATGCCGACGCTGGAGCCGATGTTGCGCGACAGATTGTAGAGGCCGGTGCCTTCCGCGCGCCGCTCCGGCGCCAGCGTGGCGAAGGTGATGGTGGTGAGCGGCACGAACAGGAAGCCGAGGCCTGCACCCTGGATGAAGCCGGTGCTGATGATCGTCCATTGCGAGACGGCCGGCGTCCAGCCGGTCATGTCGTACATCGCCCAGGCGGTGATGGCGAGGCCGATGAACAGCAGCCAGCGTGTGTCCACCTTGCCGACCAGGCGGCCGACCACGAACATGCAGGCCATGGTGCCGAGGCCGCGAGGCCCCATGACGATGCCGGCGGTGACCACCGGGTAGCCCATCAGCGTCTGCAGATAGGGCGTCATCAGCGCCAGCGAGGCGAGATAGGTGATGCCGATGATGAAGATGAAGATCATGCCGACGGCGAAGTTGCGGTCGAGGAACAGCCGTGGGTTCACGAAAGTGTCGCGCGCGGTGAAGGTGTGGACGATGAAGATGTAGAAGGCCGACGCGCAGACCAAGGCCTCGACGACGATCTCGGCCGAGGAGAACCAGTTGAGCTGCTCGCCGCGGTCGAGAAACATCTGCAGCGCGGCGATGGCGACGCTGAGCATGCCGAAGCCCAGCCAGTCGAGCCTTGCCTTGAGGTCGAGCTTGGTTTCCTGGACGAACATCGAGACGCCGATAAAGGCCAGCGCGCCGATCGGCACGTTGATGTAGAAGACCCAACGCCAGGAGACATTCTCGGTCAGCCAGCCGCCGATGACCGGCCCGAGCACCGGGCCGACCATGACCGAGACGCCGAACAGCGCCATGGCCGAGCCGCGCTCCTCGGCGCTGTAGATGTCGAGCAGGATCGACTGCGACAGCGGCACGAGTGCTGCGCCGAACAGGCCCTGCAGCAGGCGGAAGCCGACGATCTGCGGCAGCGACTGCGCGAAGCCGCACAGCACGGAAGCGACGACGAAGCCGGTGATCGCCACCAGAAGAATGCGCTTGCGGCCGAAGCGATTGGCGAGGTAGCCGGACGGCGGCGTCATCACCGCGGCGGCGACGATATAGGAGGTGAGCACCCAGTTGATCTGGTCGGCGCTGGCCGAGACGCTGCCCTGGATGTAGGGCAGCGCGACATTGGCGATGGTGGTGTCCAGCGCCTGCATGATGACCGCCAGGATGACGCAGGCGGTGATGGCGCCGCGATTGGCGACCACGGGCGCGCCTGTCGCGGAAGCCGTTGTCATGACTTTGACCCGGATTGCTTGAAGAGGCTGGCGATGAAATCGGGCAGGCCGCGCGCGTGACCGGTGTCGATGTCGACCACAGCGCTCATGCCGCCGCGCAGCGGCGGCTTGCCGTCCGGATCATCGATCGTCACGCGCATCGGGATGCGCTGCACGACCTTCACCCAGTTTCCGCTGGTGTTCTGCGCCGGCAGCAGCGAGAAGCTCGACGACGATGCGGGGCTGATCGAGCCGACGGTGCCGTGCCAGACCTCGCCCGGATAGCCGTCGATGCTGATGGTCGCCTTCTGGCCGGGGCGCACATAGGTGAGCTCGGTTTCCTTCGGCTCGGCGGCGATCCAGATATCGGTCGACGACACCAGGCTGAAGGCCGGCTGCGAGGCCGGCAGGTACTTGCCGACCTGCAGCGCGTCGACATTGGTGACGATGCCGTCGAACGGCGCCCTGACGACGGAATCGTTGAGGTTACGCTGCGCGTCGTCCACCGCCGACTGGGCCTGCAGGTAGAACGGGTTCTGCTCGACCGGCTGGCTGGCGTCGCCGCCGAGTTGGGCAAGCATCGCCTGCGCCTGCGCCTTGGCGACGGTCACCTTCTGGCGGGCCGCGACGAGATCGTGCTGGGCGCTGTCGAAGGTCGCCTTGGAGGCGGTCGAGGTCTTGAGCAGGTCCTGCTGACGCCGGAAGGCCGACTCGTAATAGGGAATGTCTGCCTCGGCCTGGTCGATCGACGCCAGCGACTGCTGGTAGCTCGCCTGCAGCGTCAGCACCTGGTTGCGCACCGTGCCGAGCTGCGCCTTGGCGCCGGCGAGGGCGGTCTCGAAGGAGGCAGGCCGCAGGCGGAAGAGCACGTCGCCCTTCTTGACGGACTGGTTGTCGTGCACGTCGATCTCGTCGACGGTGCCGGAGACGTCGGTCGACACGCCGAGCGACTGCGCCTGGATATAGGCATTGTCGGTGGTCATGATCTGGCCGCCGACGACATAATAGTAGCCGCCGGCCACCAGCGCGACCGGCAGCAGCGCGAACAGGATCGGCCGCGTCAGGCTGCGGCGCGGCCTGGCGGGAGCGGGCGGAGCCACCGTGACGGCAGCCGGCTTCGGCTGCGCCGAGGGAGCCTCCAGCGTCGCCGGCTCCGGCGCCACGGGCGCTTCCAGCTCGTCGTCCTCGACGACAGGCGGATTGTTGCCGCGCCTTTGCTCGCGCTGGCTGTCCAGGCGAATGACCTGGTCGCTTGCTCTTTCACCGACAATGTCTTCGTCGGTGGGCTTTCTGGGTGAGGTTCCTTCAGACATGGACTTTCTCCCGGTCGACGGCCGGCTGGGTACAGGCCTCGAGCAGATTGCAATTGGTCAAGCGTGTTCCGAAAAGGCCCGCGGCGTCGTGCAGCACGACGCTGAGGGTGGGCGAGGTGGACATAGGAGGTCAGCGAGTCGGCGACAACTTTTCGTGAGCATGCTTATTATCATCATGCACATAATCCCGCTGGACGCACAGCGCAAGACCGACTAAGGCGCTTGGTAAAAATATCGCATAGGCCAGAACCCGCCGGACCGGCTTGGGTTTTCGGCAAGGACAGGACGATGAACCGGCTCAAGACCGCCATGCTGGCGCTGCTCATGGGATACGCTTTTCCGGCCGCCGCGAAGGACGCGGTGAGCTGCGGCGGAGCGGCGATGCTGGGTGGCGCGCAGCTCAATTGTAGTCACGTGCAACCCAAGGCGCCGCCGCAATTCTGCACCTTCAGCTGGGCGCTGCACACGATGGCCGGCGAGCAGAAAATCGTCGAGGGCAGCTTCTCGCTGCCGCCCGGCGCGTCGAACGTCCAGGTCTATCAGGGCAGTGGGTTCGACAGCGCCCTTTCCAATCCGATCGTGATCTGCCGCGGCGGCCACTGAAGGGTTGGTGCCGCGGCAGGATCACGTTAGTTTGATCGGACGTTGACCGCGCCGGAACGCGCTGTCTCTCTGTTTTACGCAATTCCGGACGGAAAACCGCTCACACTTTTCCTGGAATTGCTCTAGCCACGGAGGGATGGCGATGACCGGGCCCAATCCCAACATCAAGCATCCGATCGCGATGCAGCCGCGCGTCGGCTTCCTGAAGCCGCTGGTGAACGCACCCAACATCGAGATCGGCGACTTCACCTATTATGACGATCCTGACGGGCCCGACAAATTCGCCGAGAAATGCGTGCTGCACCACTACGACTTCATCGGCGACCGGCTGGTGATCGGCAAGTTCTGCGCCATCGCGGAGGGCGCGCGCTTCATCATGAATGGCGCCAACCACGCGATGTCCGGCTTCTCGACCTATCCGTTCAACATTTTCGGGCATGGCTGGGAGGAGGGCTTCGACCCTGAGACATGGTCGAAGGAGATCCGCGGCGACACGATTGTCGAAAATGACGTCTGGATCGGCATGGATGCGGTGATCATGCCGGGCGTCCGGATCGGCAATGGCGCCATCGTTGCGGCGAAATCGGTTGTCACGCACGACGTGCCGCCTTATGCGATCGTGGCCGGCAATGCTGCCAAGGTGGTGAAGATGCGCTTCGACGACTTTACCGTGCGCCGCCTGCTCAAGGCGGCCTGGTGGGACTGGCCGGTGGACAAGATCAGCCGCAACCTCGACGCCATTCGGGGCGCCGACATTGCAAAACTGGAGGCTGCGGCTTGAGCGCGCAAAACATGAAAAGCGACAGGACTGAGATCGATCCGGAGCTGTTCACCCGCGGCTGGATCTTTATCCGCGGCGTGCCGTCGATGAAATTCCTGCCGCCGGAAGGACCGCCGGAGATCGCCTTCGCCGGCCGCTCCAATGTCGGCAAGTCATCGCTGATCAACGCGCTGGTCGGGCACAAGGGCCTGGCGCGCACCTCCAACACACCGGGGCGCACGCAGGAGCTCAACTATTTCGTGCCCGACGGGTTTTCCGGTGAAGGCGCCGACCTGCCGCCGATGGCGCTGGTCGACATGCCGGGCTACGGCTATGCCAGCGCCCCGAAGGATAAGGTCGATGAGTGGACGAAGCTCATCTACGAATATCTGCAGGGCCGCGTGACGCTGAAGCGCGTCTATGTGCTGATCGACGCGCGCCACGGCATCAAGGCTAAGGACGAGGAAGTGCTGACCCTGCTCGACAAGGCGGCGGTGTCCTACCAGGTGGTCCTGACCAAGACCGACAAGATCAAGGCCGCCGGCGTGCCGAGGCTGATCGAGGAGACGCTGGCCAAGATCAAGAAGCGGCCGGCGGCCTTCCCCGTGGTACTGGCGACATCATCGGAAAAAGCCTCGGGCCTCGACGAGCTGCGCGCCGCGATCGTGCTGGTGGCAAACGGCGGCTGACGCGGTTGTGGCCTCGGAGCGAGCCAACCGCGTATGGCGCTCCCCCTCACCCAGCCTCCGCTTCGCTCGGCTGACCTCTCCCCTAGGGGAGAGGAGATTGCCGGCGCTGGCGCCAGTCTCTTCTCCCCCACGGGGAGAAGGTGGCCGCGAAGCGGCCGGATGAGGGGGCGTGCGCGCGCCGCTCAGTCCGTCTCTTCGCGCTCCGGCTCGCGATCGCGCCGGCCGGTGAGGATCTCGCGCTTGCCGACATGGTTGGGGGCGCCGACCAGGCCTTCCTTCTCCATGCGCTCGACCAGCGAGGCGGCGCGGTTGTAGCCGACGCCGAGGCGGCGCTGGATGTAGGAGGTCGAGCATTTCTTGTCGCGCTTGACCACCTTGACCGCTTCCTCAAAGAGCGCGTCGCCATCCTCCTCGGCGATCGAGCCCTTGTCGAAGACCGGGCCGGAATCGGCCGCCTCCTCGGCCTCTTCCTCGTCGGCAGTGACGGTGTCGAGATATTCGGGGCGCCCCTGCGCCTTCAGATGCGCCACGACATGCTCGACCTCCAGATCGGAAACGAAGGGGCCGTGCACGCGCGAAATGCGCCCGCCGCCGGCCATGTGCAGCATGTCGCCCTGGCCGAGCAGCTGCTCCGCGCCCTGCTCGCCAAGGATGGTGCGGCTGTCGATCTTGGAGGTCACCTGGAAGGAGATACGGGTCGGGAAATTGGCCTTGATCGTGCCGGTGATGACGTCGACCGACGGGCGTTGCGTCGCCATGATCAGATGGATGCCGGCGGCGCGCGCCATCTGCGCCAGCCGCTGGATGGCGCCTTCGATCTCCTTGCCGGCCACCATCATCAGGTCGGCCATCTCGTCGACGATGATGACGATATAAGGCATCGGCGCGAGGTCGATCACGCGTTCCTCGAACAGCGGCTCCCCGGTGCCCTTCTCGAAGCCCGCCTGCACCTGCATGGTCACGACCTCGCCCTTGTCGCGGGCGCTGCCAGCGCGCTGGTTGTAGCCGTCGATGTTGCGCACGCCGAGGCGCGCCATCTTGCGATAGCGGTCCTCCATCTCGCGCACCGCCCATTTGAGCGCCGTAACCGCCTTCTTCGGATCGGTCACGACCGGCGTCAGAAGATGCGGGATGCCGTCATAGACGGAGAGCTCCAGCATCTTGGGATCGACCATGATTAGGCGGCATTCCTCCGGCTTCATCCGGTAGAGCAGCGACAGGATCATGGTGTTGATGGCGACCGACTTGCCGGAGCCGGTGGTGCCCGCCACCAGCAGATGCGGCATCTTGGCGAGCTCGGCGATGACCGGTTCGCCGCCGATCGTCTTGCCGAGGCCGAGCGCCAGCTTGCAGGAGGTGTTGCGGAAACCGGCCGATCCGATCAGCTCGCGGAAATAGACCGTTTCGCGCGTCTCGTTGGGCAGCTCGATGCCGATGACATTGCGGCCCGGCACCACGGCGACGCGCGCCGAGATCGCCGACATCGAGCGGGCGATGTCGTCGGCCAGGCCGATGACGCGGCTGGACTTCACGCCCGGCGCCGGCTCAAACTCGTAAAGCGTGACGACCGGACCCGGCCGGACATGGATGATCTCGCCCTTGACGCCGAAATCCTCCAGCACGCTTTCGAGCAGGTCGGCGTTCTGCTCCATCCGCTCCTGCGATATGTAGAAGCCCTGGCCTTCCGGCGGCATCTGCAGGAGTTCCTCGGAGGGAGGCTCGTAGCCGACGGAAGCCGGCAACGGCACGACCTCGCCGGCGATGGGCAAGGAGGGTGTCTGCCTCGCCATCCTTGCGCTTGCCGGCGCGGGAACCGGCATGTTCTCGGCGGGTGCCAGCTGGGCGGCCACCGGAGACGGCGTCGGCGCCGGAGCAGGGCTCATATCCGCCGCGTTGGAGCGCCACTCGATGACCCGGTAGAACGATGTCGCCTCGCCCATGAAGGCGGCGCGGGGCGGTATCGGTTGCGCCGCCGGCGCCGGCATCGGGCTGACTGGCGGCGACACTGGCACTGTGGGGGGCTGCCCCGCTTCATTCAGGCGTGCCCGCGCCAGGCGCTCGGCGAGGAAGGGCATGCCGAACTCGAAGAAGGCGTGATCGGAAAGATAGGACCAGCGCAGTCCGCTCGGGCGTGGTTTCTGTGCTGGAGCGGCGGTGGGCTGGGGCGGTGCAGCGGGAGCGACGGGCGTGGCGGCGGAAGGGCCGACGACCGGTTTGGCTTGCGCCGGCGCCGCGGCTCGAACGGCGGGAGCCGCGGGAATGGTCCGAACTGAATTGGTCGGCGGCGTCGCCGGTGCAGGCCGGACGGGCGCGCGTGCCGGAGTCTTGGCCGGTGCGGCATCTTCCTGCGGAGCGGCCCGCCGGGTGAGATCGGTGTCGGGCGTGCGGGTGAACCGCACATTGGGCGCGAGGAAGAAATAATCCTGCCAGGCCGGGCGTTGGAACTCGCCGCCATCGGCCGATTGGGAGGACGCGCTGCGAATGGCATTCGATTCGCCCTGGTTAGAGGACCGCAACGTCACGACCTGTCCCGCTTGCGCTTGTGGAACCCCGCCACGGCGCCCGTCTGCGCCGTGATCGTTGTCGCCTTGATAAGCGGAATCGCCGGAGAGATTGGCACGGGGAAAGCGCATGGATGTCATACTCGAGACTCGCCGATTGAACGTCTCCCGAGACATAGAAAGCGATGGTTAACAGGTCCTTCCGAAAGCGCCCGTGGAGGATGCCGATCGGCGTCTGAAAAAGATCGGCAGACGGTCTTCACGGCACGTGAGGTCCGCCGCGATACGGCAAAGTTTTCAGCTCGCGGGTGCGAATTCTCAAGGCTTGCGCCGCCCGCAACGGACTTCGCAAGCCGGGACAATCAGGCCGACGCGGAAGCCCGTTCCTCGGCGAAGAATTTTTCCGTGCCGTAGGCCTTGAGAAACACATCGACACCGGAGGTGACGACGCGCTCGATCTCGGCCTGGCTCGGCGCCTTGGTGCGATAGGAAAAGATGCACTGGCGGAACAGGCCGGCGAGGCAGAGCTCGGTGAACTGATAGGCGGCAAGATCGACATCGTCGATCTTGAGCAGGCCGCGCGCGACCGCCTCATCGAGGAAAACCATCATCCTGTCGTGGCCGCGCTTCGGGCCGCGTTCGTAGAAACGAGCGCCGAGCTCGGGAATCCGGTCGGCGGCACCGACCACGGTGCGCTGCGCCTGGATGACCTTGACCGACGTGATCTTGGCCGAGAGCCCCATGCCGAACTTGACCAGCGTCCTGCGCAGGTCCTCGAAATGATCGAGCGCCTCATACAAGTTCTTGAAGATGGTGCCGCGCTCTTCCTCGATGAGAGCCTCGAACAGCTCTTCCTTGTTTTCGAAATAGACGTAGATCGTGCCCTTGGAGACGCCAGCCTCGCGCGTGATATCGTTCATCGAGGCGGCCTCGAAGCCCTTGTCTATGAAGACGCGCCGCGCGCCTTCAATGATCTGGGCGCGCTTGACCGGATCCTGCCCGGCCGCCGGACGGCCCTTGCGCAAGTCGAGCAGATCGCTGTCCGCTGTCGTGTCGACCATGGAAGTCATTCCTTAGAAAATATTTCGAACCACTCGGTTCGATTTCCTCTTGATATGATCCTCTTCCCGCGCTATGTCAATGACCAATTCGAACCGAACGGTTCAGTCTGACTGACATCCAGAGAGTTACCCATGTCCTCCAACGCGCCCGCCACCGCCGAAGTCCGTACGTTTCCCAACGCCAAGGTCCAGCCGTCGACCGAGGCTCCGGAAATCCCTGTCCAGCCCGCCGCTCCGGTTGCGACGCCCGCGGCTGAAGCACCCGCCAAGAAGAAGCGTTCGGTGCGCTCTTTCCTTTTGCCGATCATCGGCCTGGCCCTGCTCGGCGCCGGTTCCTACTATGGCTATAACTACTGGACCGACGGCCGGTTCATGATCTCCACCGACGACGCCTATGTCCAGGCCGATATGTCGTTCGTGTCGCCGAAAATATCCGGTTATATCGACAAGGTGCTGGTGAGCGAGAACCAGAAGGTCAAAGCCGGCGATCCGCTGTTCGTCATCGACAATGGCGACTACAAGATCGCCGTCGCCCAGGCCGAGGCGCAGATCGCCACGCTGGCGAAGACGCTCGACCGCATCGACGCCCAGACCAAGGCGGCCCAAGCTTCGCTGCAACAGGCCCAGGCCTCGAAGGTTGCCGACCAGGCTGCCGCCGACAATGCGGCGCGCGCCCAGGACCGCGCCGCACAGCTGCTCAAGACCCGTGTCGGCTCGCAGGCGCAGCTCGACGACGCCCAGACCGCGCTCGACCAGGCCAAGGCGGCGCTTGTTGGCGCCGATGCCCAGATCGCCGCGGCGCAGGCCAATATCGGCGTCCTGGAAGCACAGCGCGCGGAGCAGGCCTCGACGCTCGCCTCGCTGCAGCTCACCCGCGACAAGGCCCAGCGCGACCTCTCCTTCACCGTGCTGAAGGCGCCCTATGACGGCGTCGTCGGCAACCGCTCGGTCGAGCAGGGCGACCTCGTCAGCCCCGGCCAGAAGCTCGCCGTCGTCGTGCCGATGGACAAGCTCTACATCGTCGGCAACTTCAAAGAGACGCAGCTCGGCCGCATGGTGCCCGGCGAGAAGGTCCGCATCACCGTCGATGCGATCGACGGCCAGAGCTTCGAAGGCACGGTCTCCTCGCTGGCGCCGGCCTCGGGCGCGGTGTTCTCGCTGCTGCCGCCGGAAAACGCCACCGGCAACTTCACCAAGGTGGTGCAGCGCGTGCCGGTGCGGATCGACGTGCCGGCCGACGTCTTGAAGACCGGCAAGCTGCGCGCCGGCCTGAGCGTCGTCGTCGCGGTCGACAGCCGCACCGCGCCGGCTTCGACGACCAACTGATCGGGGGGCGGTTCGGCGGCCATTCGAGCGCCGAGCCGCCCAGCCTGCTTCCGAGCGGCAGACCCGACCAACTGTTTCGACGCATTTCCGGACGGAAGCCGCCACGCGGTTGTCCTGAATTGCCTAGGGAGGCCATGAGATGGCAACCGCAACCATTACCGCCGGATCAATGCCCGCACGTCCGGCAGCCGCCGCGCCGGCCCTGCCCGCGGACCATATGCCTGTACGCCGCGTCGTCGCCTTCCTGGCGATGGTGTTCGGCATGTTCATGGCGATCCTCGACATCCAGATCGTCTCGGCCTCGCTGTCGGAAATCCAGGCGGGCCTCAGCGCCAGCTCCGACGAGATCCCGTGGGTGCAGACCGCCTATCTGATCGCCGAGGTGGTGATGATCCCGCTGTCGGGCTTCCTCAGCCGCATGCTGTCGACGCGCGTGCTGTTCACTGCGGCGGCCGCCGGCTTCACCGCGGCCAGCGCGCTCGCCGCCACCGCCACCAACATCGACCAGATGATCGTCTACCGCGCCATCCAGGGCTTTATCGGCGGCGGCATGATCCCCAGCGTGTTCGCGGCCGCCTTCACCATCTTCCCGCCTTCCAAGCGCGCCGTCGTTTCGCCGATGATCGGCCTAGTGGCGACGCTGGCGCCGACGATCGGCCCGACGGTGGGCGGCTATATCAGCCATGCCATGTCCTGGCACTGGCTGTTCCTGATCAATGTCGTGCCCGGCATCCTGGTGGCGACGGCGGCGTGGGCCCTGATCGACTTCGACAAGCCCAACCTTAAACTGTTCTCCAAGTTCGACTGGTGGGGCCTGATCGGCATGGCCGCCTTCCTCGGCTGCATGGAATATGTGCTGGAGGAGGGCCCGAACCATGACTGGCTGCAGGAGCCGGCCGTCTTTGCCTGCGCCATCATCATGACCATCGGCGGCATCATCTTCTTCTGGCGCGTCTTCAGCGCCGAGGAGCCGATCGTCGACCTGAGGGCCTTCAGCAACGTCAACTTCGCCTTCGGCTCGCTGTTCTCCTTCGTCGTCGGCATCGGCCTCTACGGGCTGACCTACCTCTATCCGGTGTTCCTCGGGCGCATCCGCGGCTACGATTCGATGATGATCGGCGAGGCGCTGTTCGTCAGCGGCCTGGCGATGTTCTTCACCGCGCCGGTCGCCGGCATCCTGTCGAACAAGATCGATCTCAGGCTGATGATGATGATCGGCTTCGTCGGCTTCGCCACGGGCACCTGGTGGATGACGCATCTCACCGCCGACTGGGATTTCTATGAGCTTTTGATCCCGCAAATCCTGCGCGGCTGCTCGATGATGCTGTGCATGGTGCCGATCAACAACATTGCGCTGGGCACCCTGCCGCCGGAACGGCTGAAGAATGCGTCGGGCCTGTTCAACCTGACCCGCAATCTCGGCGGCGCCGTGGGGCTCGCGCTGATCAACACTGTGCTGATCGACCGCAACGCCTTCCACTATGCGCGGCTTTCCGAGCATGTGCAGTGGGGCAGCCAGGCCGCGCAGGCCAAGCTGCAGAACATGACGCTGAACTTCGAGCAGACCGCCGGCCTCGACGCGGGCAGCGCGGCGATCTCGAAACTGTCGGGCATGGTGCATCAGCAGGCGGCGCTGTTGTCCTTCATGGACGTGTTCATGATGCTGACGGTGCTGTTCGCCTCGCTCGGATTCTTCGTGCTGTTCATCAACAAGCCGGCGCAACAGCGCGGCGGTGGCGGCGGAGGCCATTGAGGAGCCGGAACCCCCGCCTGGCCTCCTCAACGCGTGACCCCGGAAATCAGCGACGATTTCCGGGGTCATTCTTTTAAATCCGCCCGCCTGGCAGAGAGAGCCGCGCCGCGGCCCGGCGGAAGCCGCGGCATTCACGTCACGCATCGGCCAGGGCAATTCCAGGAAAAACGTGTGTAACGGTTAGGCTCGGCGACTTCGCCGCAGCCCTCCGTCCGGAATTGCGTAACACCAATGCTGAGAACGGTTCGGCGATTCCGTGAAACGCTGAAGCGCTCTAGAGTTCCGGCATGAACATCCTGATTCTCGGCGCGACCGGCTTCATCGGTTCGGCCGTTGCACGGAAACTGACCGAGGAAGGCCACCAGGTCACAGGGCTTGGGCGCGAGCCGGCGCGCGCGGCGCTGAAGATGCCGCAAGCTCGCTGGCTGAAGGCCAACCTAACCGGGATGACGCGGCGCGAGGACTGGCAGGACGCGCTGGACGGGCAGCAGGTGGTCGTCAATTGCGCCGGCGCGCTGCAGGACGGCTACTCGGACGATGTCGGCGCCACCCAGGAACGGGCCATGCTCGCCCTCTATGAGGCGGCACGCGGACGGGATTTGCTGATCGTGCAGTTATCGGCGGAAACCGAGGGGGCCGGCTCCGACCTGCCCTTTCTCGACACCAAGAGGCGCGCCGATGCGGCGCTCACGGCAAGCGGCGTGCGCCATGTCATCCTGCGCCCGGCGCTGGTGCTCGGGCGCAACGCGCATGGCGGCTCCGCCTTGCTGCGAGCTCTCGCCGCCTTTCCGCTCGTGGTCCCGCTGGCCTATGCGGACAGCCCGGTCATGACGGTTGCGCTTGACGATGTCGCGAGCGCCGTCAGCGCCGCCGTTCAGGGTACACTGCCGTCCGGCTCCGATATCGCCCTCGGTAGCGACGATCGGCTGACGCTGAAGGGCCTTGTCCTGTTGCATCGCAGCTGGCTCGGCCTGCCTCCTGCCCCGGTTCTTGCCGTGCCGACGCCGGCTGCAAGACCGGTGACGTGGCTGGCCGATCTCGCCGGGCGGCTTGGCTGGCGCTCGCCGCTCCGCTCGGCGGCACTGGCTGTGATGTCGGGCGGTGTCCGCGTTCGGCGGCGGCCAGGCGCCGACCGGCGCCTTTTGTCGGCGGCGGAGACACTCGCCGCCGCCCCATCGGGCGTGCAGGATTTGTGGTTTGCCCGCCTCTACCTTCTAAAGGCGCCCATCATCGTCACGCTCGCGCTGTTCTGGGTGGTCTCGGGCATCGCGCCGTTGCTGGGATTCGAGGCGGCGCGCGGCCATTTCGCCACCTTCCTGCCCGACCGGCCGGCGAGCGTCATGCTGGCGGCGACGTGTCTTGCCGATATCGCGCTGGGGCTTGCGGTGCTGTTCCGGCCCTGGGCGTGGCGCGCTCTGCTCGGCATGCTCCTGCTGACGCTGATATACCTGCTCGTCGCGACGTTGGCGGAACCAGCGCTCTGGCTCGACCCGCTCGGTCCCCTGGTCAAGGTGGTGCCGTCGATGCTGCTGACGCTCACGGCCTTGGGGATATTGGACGAACGCTGATGCCGCTCGAGGATATTCTTCGGCTTGTCCATGTGCTCGGCGCGACGGTGCTGTTCGGCACCGGGATCGGCATCGCCTTCTTCATGGTGATGGCCGTCAGGACACGCGATCCCGGCATCATCGCCCATGTCGCCGGCATCGTGGTGATTGCCGACACGGTCTTCACGGCCACCGCCGTGGTGCTGCAGCCGCTGACAGGTTACGGCCTGGCGCGCAGCATCGGCTGGCCGCTCAACGAGGGATGGATCCTGCTGGCGCTGGCCCTCTATGTCGTTGTCGGCCTGTTCTGGCTGCCGGTGGTCTGGATCCAGATCCGGCTGCGCGACATGGCGAGGCAAGCGGCGGCGGAAGCGTCCGCGCTGCCGCCCGGGTTCGACCGGCTCTACCGCGTCTGGTTCGCCTTCGGCTTTCCCGCTTTCTTCTGCGTTGTCGCGATCTTCTGGCTGATGCTCGCCAAGCCCAGCATCACCCTGTTCGGCCTCAACTGAAGTCGGTCCGAGAAGGCGCCGCTCAAGCCGCAGCCGGCTTGAAGCTCAATGCCACGCCGTTGATGCAATGGCGCAGGCCGGTGGGCGGCGGGCCGTCGTCGAAGACATGGCCGAGATGACCGCCGCAGCGGCGGCAATGCACCTCGGTGCGCGTCATGCCGAGCGAAGTGTCCTCGGTCTTGCCGATGGAGTTGGCGATCTCCTGGTAGAAGCTCGGCCAGCCGGTGCCGGAATCGAATTTCGTCTCCGACGAATAGACCGGCAGGTCGCAGCCGGCGCAGGCGAAGATGCCCTTGCGGTGCTCGTTGAGCAGCGGGCTGGTGCCGGGATATTCGGTGCCCTGCTTGCGCAGCACGTCGAAGGCTTCGTCCGAAAGAATGGCATGCCATTCGGCGTCGGTCTTGGTGACCTCGAAGGTTTCGGCGGCGAGAGCGGGCTTTGGTCCGCCGGCGCGCAGCATCGCCCCGGCTCCGACGATGAGAGCGGTGGCGGCAGCCCCGCTCCAGAGAAAATCGCGACGGTTCATGGCCGTTCCTCCTGACGCATTTTGCCAAGATAGAGCGCCGCCCGGAAATCAAAAGCCGGTGACGCGCTATCGGTTGTCTTAAGCAATCCCAGACTGAAAACCGCTTTGCGCTTTCCTGGAATTGCTGCTCCGCGCCGCCCTCGCGGGAGCGCGGAGCACACCCTTGCCGGCGGCGCGGATCTTGGATGTCGCGGCCGGCGCTCAGCCATGTCTTCGCCGGCCAGGTCCGCTTTGTTACATCTTCGGCAAGAGAACCTTGTCGATGACGTGGATGACGCCGTTCGACTGGCGGACATCGGCGATGGTGACGTGGGCGACGTTGCCGTTCTCGTCGGTGACGGTGACCTTGCCGCCCTTGGCCTTCAGCGTCAGCTCGCAGCCGCCGACCGTCTTGACTTGGTGGGCGCCGCCATCGGCCTTGGCCATCTTGGCCACGTCGGCGGCCAGCGCCTTGGCGGCGACGACATGGCAGGTCAGCACCTTGGTCAGCTTGTCCTTGTTCTCGGGCTTGAGCAGCGTGTCGACAGTACCCGGCGGCAGTGCTGCAAAGGCCTCATTGGTCGGCGCGAAGACGGTGAAGGGACCGGCGCCCTGCAGCGTGTCGACGAGGCCGGCGGCCTTGACCGCGGCGACCAGCGTGGTGTGGTCCTTCGAATTGACGGCGTTCTCAATGATGTTCTTCTTGGCATACATCGGCGCGCCGCCGACCATCGGATTGGCATAGGCAACGGCGCCGATCACAGAAAGGCCAAGGGTAGAGGCGAGCAAAAGGGTGGCGAGTTTACGCATTGTGTCAGTCTCCTCGGGTTGTTTTTCCCATCCTTGGGAACGCGAGGAGATACGGGACTACCGAAAAGCTAGTTTCACGACTGTTGCAAATTTTTTCTTCATGCGATTTATTTCAAATGCGCCAGCCTACTACGACGACAGAATTCCCCCGTCATCAGCTGACAGAAAATAAACTTCGATTGGTCTTTATGGGCGTGATTGTGCCAAAGCGGCGGTCAGATGCCCTTCAGGTCACCCGCGGCAACGACCGGACCGGTCGGCTGGCCGGTCGGCGAACCGCCCGAAGGCTCGAGGCTGACGGCGAGCACGGCGCCTTGCGCGAGCTTCTGCTGGACGGCAGGGGTAACGGCCATGCGCGCGGTCTGGCCGGCCGGGATGACGCCCATCGAGACCGGCGCGTTCTTGCCTTCGATCATCCACAGCTCGAAGTCCTTGCCAGCGCCGTGATCGCCGGAGACCAGCGACAGGCCGACCTCATGGCGGCCGGCGTCGTAGACGGCGAGGTATTTGACGTTGCTGTTGTCGGCGGCGAGCGAGGCGACCAGCCTGGTGCCGGGCGGCTGAACCGGCGGATTGACGTATGGCAGGGCGATATAGACGGCCAAAGCGGCAATGGCCGCGGCAGCGAGGCCGCGCCAGAACGCAAGGCTCGTCCACAGGCTGCCACCGGGCGCCGGGGATGTGGAAGCCGTTGACGCGAACAGGCGGCGGTCGATCGCCACCTTGACGGAAGCCGGCGGCTCGACCGCGGCGTAGGCGGCGGCCATCGGCGCGAAGTGGACCTCCCAGGTATCGACCAGGCGGGCAAACGCCGTCTCGGTGTCGATGCGGCGGGACGCGATCCGCCGTTCGTCGGCTGGCAGAACGCCGAGAACGTATTCGGCGGCGAGCAGGTCGTCGCCTCCACGTTCCGGTCCGTTGTCTTCCGCCAGCGTCATCTTTCCAGGCATTCCCTCAGTTTGAGCAGGCTTCGCCGCAGCCAGGTCCGCATCGTGTTCAGCGGAACCTTGAAGCGCTCCGCCAGCTCGGCATAGCTTTCGCCGCTCAAATAAGCGCCCCGGACGGCCGCCGCCCGGTCTTGTTCAAGTTCGTCGAGGCAATGATGGATGCGTTCGGCCTCGCCGCCCGCCACAGCCATCGCCTCGGGTCCCGGCGTCGGATCGGCGACGTCGAGGGCCACATCGATGTTGGCGGAAGGACTGCGCCGCGCCCGGATGCGATCGATCGCGTGATTGCGCGCAATGGCCACCAGCCAGGAAATCGGGCTCAGATCGGAAACCGCGAAACGGTCCGCCTTCGTCCAGATCTTGACGAAGACCTCCTGCAGCGCTTCTTCCGCATCTCCCCTGTCCTTCAAGACACGGAGGCAGACACCGAAAAGTTTCGCGCTGGTCTGCCTGTAAAGCAGATCGAACGCGGCCCGGTCCTTCATCGAAGTCCGGACGATCAGCTTGCTGATGTCCTGCGGCGCCATGGCGGCAAATTAGAAGATTGCGATTTATTTGCAACGGGTGCCGGAAGGCTTCGCCCGCCAGGGGCAGCGGCACGCTCGCGCGAGTCGGCAGTGAGCCGCTGCCAAGCAAGTCCGCCAGCGTTTCAACGACTGCTCAGGCTGCCGGCTTAAATCGCACAGGAAGTCCTCCGTCTCCGTCCCGGCTTCGCCGACGGAGATAGAGCTAGCGCTGCCATATTGGTTACATGGCTAGACCGCTGGTGATTTCATCATTGTGACCGCAAAGCCGTTTGCGGCCCGCGGCAATTCCCGCTAAGAGGCCGCCAATCAAGACTTGATGTTCAAGCATGTCTTCGTCCCGAAACCGGTTCCCACTTTCGGGAGACATGCTTCAGCTGGGATCGATACCGATGACGGACGTCGCCGCCAACGCCGAAATGCAGGCCGCGCTGCTCTCGCGCGCGCTGCCTTACATGCAGCGCTACGAGAACAAGACGGTGGTGGTGAAATATGGCGGCCATGCCATGGGCGATACCGAGCTCGGCAAGGCCTTCGCCCGAGACATCGCGCTGCTGAAACAGTCCGGCGTGAACCCGATCGTCGTGCATGGCGGCGGACCGCAGATCGGCGCGATGCTCACCAAGATGGGCATCGAATCCAAGTTCGAGGGGGGCTTGCGCGTCACCGACCAGAAGACGGTCGAGATCGTCGAGATGGTGCTGGCTGGCTCGATCAACAAGGAGATCGTGGCACTGATCAACGCCGAGGGCGAGTGGGCGATCGGGCTCTGCGGGAAGGACGGCAACATGGTGTTCGCCGAAAAGGCGCGCAAGACCATGATCGACCCCGATTCCAACATTGAGCGGGTGCTGGATCTCGGCTTCGTCGGCGAACCGGTCGAGGTCGACCGCACGCTGCTCGATCTCTTGGCGCGCTCGGAGATGATTCCTGTGCTGGCGCCTGTGGCGCCCGGCCGCGACGGCCATACCTACAACATCAACGCCGACACGTTCGCAGGGGCGATTGCCGGCGCCTGCCGCGCCTCGCGCCTCTTGTTCCTCACCGACGTGCCGGGCGTGCTGGACAAGAACAAGAAGCTGATCGACGAGCTGACCGTCGCCGAGGCCAAGGCGCTGATCAAGGACGGCACGGTTTCCGGCGGCATGATCCCGAAGGTCGAGACTTGCATCGAAGCGATCGAGCGCGGCGTCGAGGGCGTCGTCATCCTCAACGGCAAGACGCCGCATTCCGTGCTGCTCGAGCTCTTCACCGAGCATGGCGCCGGCACGCTGATCGTTCCGTAAGAAGACCAGGCAGGGTCGCTGTTTCTGCAAACGGTGAACCGTCCCTTAGCCGACTAATCTTCTCTCATCCGACACACGCGCGGTTTCGATGGTGCGCGTACCCGGCTTTCGGGCCGGCCGCCGGACCATCATCGATTCCTCCTCGGCATCCTGCGGCGCGCCCCAGAACTCGGCGAGCGTCGGTCCGTCCTTGACGCGGCGGTCGCGGACCAGGAAACCCCAGACTTCGCGGAACCAGACGCGGCGGCCCATCTTCGTGTACCAGCGCATCGAGTGGCGCTGTTCGGGATCGGGGTGGAACAGGATGCGCGCCAGCGCCTTCGGCCGCGACTGCACCGCGACCTCGATCAGCTTGACGGCGAAGAACAGCATCCACGGCTTCAGCCGGGTCATGTGCAGGACCTGGTGCTTGTAATCCCAGAAGCGGACGTCCTTCTGGATCACCTTGCGATCGGCGGCGATGCGGAAAAACGGCGTCCAGCGGTGCGGGGTAACATAGAGCGCCTGGATCTGGTCGGGATCGTAGGCGATGAGCTGGCGGAAGCCGCGCCACAAATCGCGAAGGCCCTCGTCCTCGAAGCCGGCGACCCAGGTCGCCATCGACAGGATGCCGTGCCGGCGAAGCAGCCGGATCGCTTCGCGGTCGGACTTCGTGCTGCCGCCCTTGCGGATCAATGACAGCGTCTCCTCGTCGGTGTTCTCCATGCCGAGCAGCCAGCGGATGACGCCCGCCTTGCGGTAAAGATGGAGGATATCGGCGTCGCGCACGATGTCGTCGGCGCGGGTCGAGCCGACGATCAGCACTGGCACATTCTCGGCGATCATGGCGTCCAAAAAAGCGCGCCAGGCTTTCTTCGAGGAGGTCGGGTTCTCGTCCGCCAGATTGACCAGCTCGACGCCGTGCTCGCGATGCAGCCAGGCGATCTCCCTGGCGAATTTGACCGGGTCGCGATGCCGCCAGCGGGTCCAGAAACCGCGCTGGCCGCAATAGTTGCACAGATGCGGGCAGCCGCGCGAGAACTGCATGACCACCGCCCGCTTGCCGCCCCAATAGGAGTAGCGGCGATGGTCGATCAGCTCCCAGCCGACGCGCCAGGCATCGAGGTCGGCAATGGTCATCGCCGGCTGGGTCGCGACCGGATGGCCAAAATCGTCGCGATAGGCGATGCCGGCGACACTTCCCACCGGCTGGCGCATCTCGATGGCCTCGACCAGAGCCGTCGCGGTCGCCTCGCCCTCGCCGCGCACGATGAAGTCGAAGACGTCGGTCGCGACCAGGATGTCGCGCCAGTGATAGGTCGGAAAGACGCCGCCATAGATCACGATGACGCCCGCCGCGCGGGCCTTGATCATCTCGGCGATCTTCAAGGCCGTCGGATGCGCCGAGGTCGAGCCGGAATGGCCGATTAGGATGAAATCCGGTTCGCCGTGCAGGGCGTCATCAACCAGCGCGGCTAGCAGCATCGGCCCGAACTCGGCATCGATCAGGCGCACCTGATGGCCGGAGTCGATCAGCGGACCGCCGATCGCCAAAAGCCCGAGCGGTGGCAAGTGGTCGTCGGGCACGCGGCTGCCGATGGCCGTGTGCGGCGGATTGATCAGCACGATGTTCAAGGCGGACCTCCATGTTGGTCCGCTTGTGCTAATGGCCGATGTCGAAGCCGCCTTGGCCCGATTCAGCAGTTTCCAAGCAGCTTTTCGCCAGATTTGACCGGATCAGCGCCGCAGATGGCTGAGCGGCACATGGCCGGGGCCCTTGATGTTCTGCAGCACCAGTTGCGTGTGGACGTCGCGTACGCCGGGCAGCCGCATCAGCCGATGCATGACGAAGGCGTTCAAATCGTCCACCGACGGGACCATGACATGCAGCAGGAAATCGTGGTCGCCGGTCATCGTCCAGCAGGACGAAACCTCGTCCATGCGCTGCACGGCGGCGATGAAGCTTTCCGGCGAGCCGTCGCTGTGGCTGACCAGCCGCACCTGGATGAACACCTCGACCGTCAGGCCGACGGCGCGGCGGCTGAGCACGGCGGCAAAGCCCTTGATGATGCCGGTTTCCTGCAAAGCCTCGAAACGGCGCGCGCAAGGCGTGGTCGACAGGCCGATCTCCTGCGCCAGCTCCGACACGGGCTTGCGCCCATCGCGCTGCAGGATATCGAGCATCTTGATTTCGAAATCGTCGAACTGAGGCATGTTTTCTCGATCTCGCATTGATCTGAGTTATTTTACCTCAAAATCAGCGGACGAGCTACAAACAAGGGCTGATTTGCCTCAGCGATCGCTTCTACACTTCCCTTCACGATCCGTGGATCACGCTTCTGAGGAGGAAACGATGACAATCAGCGTTGCCGATTACGCCGCCGAATGCGCGGCGCAGGGCCTGCGTGGCGACTATTCGGTGTGCCGCAGCGATTTCACCGTGGCGCAAGGCTACGATTATTCCGCCGAGGAGCAGGCGGTGTGGCGCACGCTTTGCGACCGCCAGACGAAGCTGACCAAGAAGCTCGCGCATCGTTCCTATCTGGACGGCGTCGCGGCGCTCGGGCTGCTGGACAGGATTCCGGATTTCGACGCGGTCAGCGAGAAGCTCACCAAGCTGACCGGCTGGGAAATCGTCGCGGTGCCCGGCCTCATCCCGGCCGGCCCGTTCTTCGACCATCTCGCCAATCGCCGCTTCCCGGTCACCAACTGGCTGCGGACGAAAAAAGAGCTCGACTACATCGTCGAGCCGGACATGTTCCACGACTTCTTCGGCCATGTGCCGATCCTGACCCAGCCGGTGTTCGCCGATTTCATGCAGATGTATGGCGAGAAGGCGGAGGACATGATCGCGCTCGGCGGCGACGAGATGATCACCAGGCTCTACTGGTACAGTGCCGAATACGGCCTCATCCAGGAAGCCGGCCAGCCGCTGAAAGCCTTCGGCGCCGGGCTAATGTCGTCCTTCACCGAACTGCAATTCGCGGTCGAGAGCAAGGACGCCCACCATGTGCCGTTCGACCTCGAGACGGTGATGCGCACCGGCTATGAGATCGACAAGTTCCAGCGCGCCTATTTCGTGCTGCCGTCCTTCGATGCGCTGCGCGATGCCTTCGCCAAGGGCGACCTTGCCGGCATCATCTCACGGTTCAAGGGTCTGCCGGCGCTCGACCCTGCCACGGTCTGAGGTCGGTTTTCGCCCAACCGACGTTTCAGGGCGGTTCAGCTGCCGGAAGGCTGCTGGGCCGCTTTGCTCGTTCGGGGTTCAATCCGCCTTATCGGGCTCGGCCTTGATCCTGGCCAGCTGCTCGCTCTGCAGGTCCAGCGCGGCATTGATGAAGCGCAGCACGGTCTCGATCTCGGCATCGCTGAAACTCGCCACCATCTTCTCGCCTTCCCGCGCGATCGCGCCGTAATAGCGCTCCGACAGGTCCCTGGTCAGTTCGGTCGCCTCGATCACCACCTTGCGCCTGTCCTCCAGGCTGCGGGTGCGGGTGACGTAGCCGCGCGCCTCCAGCCGGTCGATCAGCGCCGTCACGGCCGCCGGTGTCAGTCCGGTCGCAGCCGCCACGGCGCCCGCCGATTGCGGCCCGGCATAAAGCAGGCCGAGGCAGTGCCGCTCGGCCGCAATCAGCCCGAGCCGCGCCCCCACCGCCTCATCATAGGCCTGGGTGGCGTCCTGCCAGCGCATGACTGCAAGGCTGAGAGCCTTGGTCATCTCGTCGCGTTTCGTGCTTGACGAATTTATTTCGATCATCTAACTATCAATCTGTCTAACATTTAGACTATCATATCAATATGCGATGACGCTTTTGCAAGGCAAGGGCAAAGTCGCCGACAAGGAGTGAATAATGAGCTTGATCCAACAGCGCACCCCCCTCTCGAACGAGGAGGAATACAAATACGCCAAGCTGGCGATGGAATGGTATGGCTGGGGCTCACCCATCGGCCTCGGCATCCTGCTGGTGGCGCTTGCGGCCGCGGCCGTGCTGGTGCGCATCGCCGTCTACGGCCTCTGAGCGAAGTCGCAATTTCCCCAAAAGCGCCAGAGCGGCGCCGGCTGCCAGTCCAGGCGTCGGCGCCGCCGGCGTCTCGGAGATCAGACGGCGATCAGCTTGCCGAGGTGCTCGCCCAGGCGGCAGGCGAGCGCGGTGATGGTGGTCGTCGGGTTGCACTGGCCCGACGTGCAGAACACCGAGGAGCCGCCGACATAGAGATTGTCCATGCCGTGCACCTTGCAATTGGCGTCGACGACGCTCTTCAGGACATCGGTGCCCATACGGGTGCCGCCCATATGGTGGTGGCCGGCCGTCTCCTCGTTGGTCGGGTAATCGGCGCCATTGCTGATCCAGTCGTCGATGCGGACGCGGCCGAGATTCTTCTGCACCATCGTCGTGCCGAAGAGCCTCAGCCCCTCGAGCAGCGTGCGGCGCTCGAGCGCCGACTTCTTCCAGTGCAGTTCGATGCGCGGCACGCCGGCGTGATCGACATCGGTCTTCGACAGCTCTATCTGGTTCGAGGCGAGCGGCACCTGCTCCCAGGCGACATAGAGCTGGGCGGCGCAGCGCAGCCTCTGGTCCAGTTGAGAAGACATCCACTCCGCCATGTTCGGCGCGGTGCAGGCAAGGTCGGCGATCAGCTTCTTGACATTGGGATAGGGGCTCTCGATCAGGCGGATGCCGAAATTCATGATCTGCAGCCGCTCCATCGCGGCAAGCGTCGGCGAGAAGAAGGCTTCGTTCGAGGCGTCGACCTCGAATTCCGAGTAGTTGGCAAGAATGGCGTTGCCGCCCTCGAAGGTCGGGTGCTCCATCCAGTAGCGGCCGAGCGCCGTTGCATTCGGCACCACGCCGCCATTCGAGCGCTCGTTCGACCACAACAGCAGCCGCGAGTTCTCCAGCCCGCCGGTACAGGTGACGAAATAGTCCGCGCTGTAGGTGCCGGCGTCCTGGCCGTTCGACCACAGCTTCGCGCCGGTGACGCGCTTGCCGTCGCCGATGAGCTCGGTCGCGTAGGTGTTGAGCACGACGGCGATGTTTTTGCTCTGGTCGAGCTCGTCGGCATATTTCTCGGCGAAACGAACCGCGGGACTCTTGATCAGCTGCACCCAGCGTATGTCGTCTGAAACCTGGACGTCCGGACGGAACGCCGGAAGCTCGAGGATGTCATGGACTTCGCCAAGATAGGGCTCGATGTCGGCGCGGCTGATCGGCCAGCCGGTGTCCGGCGCCCAGGCCTTGGGCTCGAAGTCTTGGCTGTCGAGCACGCGGCACCAGCCGGCCCAGTGGTTGGACGAGCCGCCCATGAAGCGCAGCCTGGTGATGTCGAGGTCGAAATAGAAATCGCCGACCGTCTTGCCGCGGTAGAAATCCTGCGACTCGTCGCTGAACTCGCGCGAGCCCGCCTCCAGGACGATGACCGGGATGCCGGCGGCGCCCAGCTTCCTGGCGATCGTCGTGCCGGCCGGGCCGGAGCCGAGGATGCAGGCCCTGGGTTTGAAGCCGGCCTGCTTGTAGGCTTCATAGCTGTCGAAGATCATGCGAGGTCGCTCCGCCGCAGGATCCATCCGTTGATCTCGACGATTTCATCGCGGTCGATCTCGTCAGGGTTGGCAGGGGCCGGCTGGTTGCGGAACAGCGACAGGGCGGGCAAAGCGATCAACGCCTGCACGATCGCGCGGCGCGACATTTTTCTTATGAACCTGCTCATGACACGTCTCTCGATAGGGGCCTCGATCCACGCATGCCGTTCCTGAACGGCACACATGCCGCCGAGGAGGCCAATTCCGTGACAAACCAGGGTGAAGACGGCGTTACACCCGGAAGTTTAGCGCGGTTGAATATGGACATGGTTAGGGCTTTCCTAACGCTGCGGCGAATCTTCAGGCCGCTTCCGGAAGCTCGCGGTCGAGAATCGAAAGGTTGCGGCCACGGTTCTTTGCCTCATAGAGCCTGCGGTCGGCCGCGCGCATCAAATCGGAAACGGTCGCGTTCTCGCCGCAGCTTATGCCTCCGATCGAGACAGTGAGCGTGACGGTGCGCTCGTCGCCAGGGCGGAACCGGATCAGCTCGACCTCGCGGCGGATGCGTTCGGCGACGTGCTTGGCCTCATGCTCGCTGGCACCTACCAGGAAAGCCGCGAATTCCTCGCCGCCAATGCGGCCGAGCACATCGCCGCTGCGCACGCCGCGTTCGATCGCGCCGGCGATCAGAAGCAGCGCTTCGTCCCCCGTCAAATGGCCGTAGCTGTCATTGATCCTCTTGAAGTGATCGGCGTCGATGATGAGCAGCGCGCCGCGATCGCTCTTGCGCCGCGACCCGTCGAGCGCGGCAAAGAAGGTTTCGCGGTTGAGCATGCCGGTCATGTCGTCGCGGCTTGCCTTTTCGGAGAGGCGCCTGTGCGCGGCGGCGAGCTGCGCGTGGGCACGGGCAAGCTCGCGATGGGCGTTCTGCAGCCGGTCGCTGTGCCAGAAGGTGCCGGCGCTGGCGGCCCAGGCGAGGATGAGCGGGCACACCGTCGATGCCAGCCAGATGGTGCGGCTCATCGGAAAGCCCATTGCCGGAACCACAATCAGCGTCAACAACAGCGAGACAGCGACCGAAGCGAATGCTACGGTAGCGGCCTTTAGAAATATGCGACTCATCACTTGCTCCCAAGGGATAGCCTGTGTGCCAGCAAGCGCTAAAGGCGACCTTTCCGGAACTTTTAAAATTTGAAGCGAGAAGCCATTTTCACAATTCTTGACGCGCATAAGTTGTGGATAAATTCAGCGTCGGCATGCCATAAGAAACCATGACAATGACACCCGATCCCGCCCGCTTTGCCCATGTCACGGACTGGGTGTTCGACCTCGACAACACGCTCTATCCGCATCACTCGAACCTGTTCGCGCAGATCGATGTGAAGATGACCGCCTATGTCGGCGAGCTGCTGACGCTTTCGCGCGATGAGGCGCGCAAGCTGCAGAAGGAACTTTACCTGGAATACGGCACGACGCTGAACGGGCTGATGAAGCGGCACGGCATCGATCCCGACGATTTCCTCGAGAAGGTGCACGACATCGACTATTCGCGGCTGGTGCCTGATCCAGTGCTGGGCGCGGCGATCCGCCAGCTTCCGGGGCGCAAATTCATCTTCACCAATGGCGACCGCAGGCATGCCGAGCGCACCGCGCGCCAGCTGGGCATTTTAGAGCATTTCGATGCCATCTTCGACATCGTCGCGGCGGGGCTGAACCCCAAGCCGGAGCGCCAGACCTATGAACGCTTCGCCGAATTGCACTCGGTGACCGGGCACAACGCGGTGATGTTCGAGGATCTGGCGCGCAATCTGGCCGTGCCGAAATCGCTCGGCATGACGACCGTGCTGGTGGTGCCGCGCAATTTCGAACCGACCTTCTCGGAGATCTGGGAACGCGACCCGGCAAACGAGGACGACGTCGATTTCGTCACCGACGATCTCTCCGGCTTCCTGACCGCGATCGTCGACGTGGCGCCCTGACAAACTCCGGATTGCCGTACGTCGTCCGCGCAGACGATGCCCTCTAATCGAAATCCGGAATCGTGCCGGGCGGCAGTCCCAGTCGGCCGTTCAGCTCCTTCAAGAACCGGCACAGGTCCGGATTGCCGGCGGCTCCCGTGCCGTTGCCGTTGCCGTCGGACGCGTAGCCATTGCCGTGGCCGTTGCCGCAATTGGCGTTGCCGTTGAAGCTGCCGCCATTGAAATTGCCGCTGAAGCTCCCGGCATTGCCGTTGCCGTTGAAGTTGCCGCTGTTGCCATTGCCGTTGAAGTTGCCGGTATTCCCATTGCCGTTGAAATTTCCGGTGTTGCCAAGGCCATTGGCGACACCGGCCCCGATTGGAAGGTCGGCGATCCTGACCAGGGTCGAGGCATCGGCAGCCAGCAACGCGGCAAGCAGGGTGCCGAGCGCGAGGCCGTTGCCATCAAGCAGCCTCGCCGCTACCCGGCGCTCGCGCGGCCTAGCGGGCCCGGATGATTTCAGGCCGGTCATCAGCGGTTCCCCCGGCCGTTGAAGTTGCCGTTGAAGGCGCCGACATTGCCGTTGCCGTTGAACGACCCGCCGTTGAAGTTGCCATTGCCGGCGCCGATGTTGGCGTTGCCGTTATATTCGCCGGTGTTGCCGTTGCCGTTGAAGGCGCCGATGTTGCCGTTGCCGCTCGTCGTCGAGGTATTGTCGTTGCCGTTGAACGCGCCGACATTGCCGGTACCGCTGTTGAAGGCGCCGACATTGCCGCTGCCGCTGTTCTTGTAGCCGAGATTGCCACCGAAATTGCCGAGCGGATCCATGCCCCTGACGTCCGAGCCGATAGCCTGGCCGTATTTGCCGACCGCCGCCTGGACGGCCGACCTGCCGAAGGCCTGGCTGCCCGTCGCGGTGTCGGCTTTCGCCGCGGTTGCGCTCAACAACCCCAGGCATAGCGCCGGTATGACGTAGCGTTTCATCTGCGAGCTCCTTCCATGGCTTTGCTTTTGAAATTGGAACCTGTCGCGAAAAGGACTGGGACCGCCGGCGACATGTCGCGATAGCCTTGCGCGGGGGACGGGCGCGTGGCTCGGCGGTCCCAGAGCCATCAGCGTCTTTCCAAACTGGAGCTTGGCGACGCTGGCGGTTGGACGGCGCTAGTGATTGGCGTTGCCGTTTCCGTTGCCGTTGCCGGCGCCCCAGTTGCCGTTGCCGTTGGCATTTCCGTTTCCGAAGCCCCAGTTCCCGTTGCCGTTCAGGTTGCCGTTGCCGAGGCCGAAGTTACCGTTGCCGTTGCCATTGCCGTTGGCGACGCCGGCATTCAGGTTGCCGTTATAGTTGCCGTTGAAGGCGCCCATATTGGCGTTGCCGTTCCCGTTGCCGTTGCCGAAGCCGAAATTGCCATTGCCGTTGAAGTTGCCGTTGAAGGCGCCGGTATTGGCATTGCCGTTGCCGTTACCGTTGCCGACGCCGACATTGCCGTTGCCGTTGCCGTTGCCGCTACCGATCGAAAGCGCGGATGCCGAACCGGTCAGAGCCGACAGCACGGCCGCGGCCAGGATGATCTTTCTCATGACGTTCTCCTTCGTTTGCGTTGAGCTTCCCGGGCAATCCAAGGTGACCGGGAGGACGCTTGAAGGATGCACGCAGAAATAGTGGCGATACATTCGGGCTGATCGGCAGGCGCTGTCGGTTTTTCTGCTGATCCCGGTGTCAGGAAAAGTTGAAGCAATCAGGAAAAAACTGACAGGCATAAAGGCATCTGGCGGGTGTATACTGCGCTGACATTCATGCCTTTTCTCGCCGACCCGCGGGTGGCTTGCGACCCCCGCGACGGCAATGGGAAGAGAAAGGTTGATGTGGGCGGGTATGACTACAGGCAAGGACGATAGGGCCCTGCGCCGTAGGCTTGCGCGGCGCTTGATCGCCGTGCAGGAAGAGCAGCGCCTGCGCCTGTCGCGAGAGCTGCATGACGACCTCGGCCAGATGCTGGCCAGTGTCGCGCTGGAATTGCACAACGTACGTGCCGGCACGGAAGGGATGGACGGCCGTCTCGAGCGCGCTGCGATGCTTGTCGATCGGCTCAGCGCCAAGGTGCATGACGCTGCCTGGAACCTGCGTCCCGCCGACCTCGATCGTCTCGGCCTGCGCGCTTCGGTCGAGGATCTGGCGACAATGCTTTGCAGCCAGCTCGGCATTCCATGCGAGATGGATCTCGAAGCCCTTTCGAACCCGCTGCCCGCCGAGACCGCGCTCACGCTTTATCGTGTCGCGCAGGAGGCGCTTACCAATATCGGCAAGCATGCCCAGCCAAGCCGGATAAGCGTAACGGCCCATATCCAGGACGATCGAATGCGCCTGACAATCGAGGATGATGGCCGCGGCTTTGACGGCCGCGCCGAACTCGGTCCGGGCCACCTGGGACTTGCCGGAATGCGGGAGCGGCTGGCGCTGGTCGGCGGTGAATTGACGGTCGAAACCGCCACGATGAAAGGGACTACCGTTTACGCGGATGTGCCGTTGGCACATTGAAAAGTGGGAGACTGCGCTTTCCAAGGACAGTCTGATGGGTGGGGAAATAGCGTTTTGGCTTCGGGCCTGGTCCGTCGCGTCTCGCCAGGTGTCAAGTTTTGCACCCAATTCGGATAGCAAAACCGCGACCTCCTTTCCTAAACTCGTCTACGTGAAGCGCTGCACATCCCGGACATTGGTCCCGACTTACAATTCGGGCTCATGGGGTTAGGCGGGGGATGGCTTACCCGTTGCGGCCGTTTAAGGCCTGAGGAAGACGGGCGTCCCGCGCCAGGCGGGGCAGTTGCCTAGACCATCAAGGACAAGAGGACCCTTTCCGCGTGACAGGGCCTTTGACAGACTGATGGAGGTTAAGGTGCGCTGCAGGCGGATATTTTTGGTCGACGACCACCCGATCATGCTGTCGGGGGTTGGGGCGATGATCAACAGCCAGGACGATCTGACGGTCGTCGGCCTGGCCGGGAATGTCGAGGATGCCCTTGAAGGGATAGGCAAGACGCTGCCCGATGTCGCCGTGGTCGATATATCGCTCCCCGGGGACAGTGGGATCACGCTGATCGAAAGGCTGGGCGAGCGATTTCCCGAGGTCAGCTGCATAGCATTGACGGCGCATGAGGACCCCGGCTGCCTGCGCCAGGTGCTTGCGGCCGGTGGCCGCGGCTTCGTGGTCAAGCGCGCGACCGCGACGGACCTCTTGCAGGCGATCCGATGCGTGCTGGCCGGTGACAATTATGTCGATCCCGCACTCGCGGCGCGCATCCTGAGCCCGCGCAGCGCCCCGCAGGGCGATCCGGGCAATCTCAGCCAACGGGAGCGGTCGGTGATCCAGCTGGTGGCGCTCGGCTACAGCAACAAGGAAATCTCGTCCCGGCTCAACCTCAGCATCAAGACGATCGAAACCTATCGCACCAGGGCGTCCGAGAAGCTCGAGCTCCGCTCTCGGGCGGCCATTGTGCGCTTCGCGCACTCGAATGGCTGGCTGGCCGAGTTGCCGGTATAAGCGGACCGAGCCGGGATGCCGTCCCGAATAGAGGAATTGGAGAACTGAGGAATTGAAGAACTGGAGAACAGACGAACGATCCGGACGTCCTTTTTCCTCAATTCTTCAGTTCTTCAATTCATCAGTTCCTAATCCCCCAACTTGTAGAAGCGTCGGATGATGTCCCAGGCTTCCTCGGCGGTGTCGACGAAATCGATGATGTCCTGATCGCCGGGCGAGATCGTGCCCTGCTCGGCGAGGAAATCGAGGTCGATCACCCGTCGCCAGAAGGCCTTGCCGAACAGGATGACCGGCACCCGCTCCATGCGCCCCGTCTGGATCAGGGTCAGCGTCTCGAAGAACTCGTCCATCGTGCCGAAGCCGCCCGGAAACACGGCGACCGCCTTGGCGCGCATGACGAAATGCATCTTGCGGATGGCGAAGTAGTGGAAGTTGAAGCAGAGCTCCGGCGTGACGTAGGCGTTGGGCGCCTGCTCGTGCGGCAGCACGATGTTCAAACCGATCGACGGAGCGCCGACATCATCGGCGCCGCGGTTGCCCGCCTCCATGACGCCAGGCCCGCCGCCGGTGACGACGACATATTCACGATAATAGGAGGTGGCCGATTGCTGCGAGCACAGACGGGCGAATTTGCGCGCTTCCTCGTAGTATTTGCTGTTCGCCTCGAGGTTCTTCTTCTGCGTCTCGTTCTTGGCCGCCCAGGCTTCGCCGCCCGGCTCGGGCAAGCGGGCGCCGCCGAACAGGATCACGGTCGAGCGGATGCCGCGTTCGGCCAGGATCATCTCCGGCTTCAAGAGCTCGAGCTGCAGCCGCACGGCGCGCAATTCGCGCCGCGTCATGAAGTCCGGATCGTTCCACGCCAGCCGATAGGTCTCGGCACGAGTCTGCGGGGTGTCCGGCACGCTTTTCGCGCGTTCCAGGTCCTCGTCCGAATGCGGCAGCGGCGTCCACCCCGCCTTTTCCATGGGAGTCATCGAATCCACCCGTCCAATTCCCTTAACTGCGCCGTCCCGTGACGCTGGCGCGATTGACCCTCATTAAGCCTTAACATAGGGTCCGCGCGACTTTTAAACAGGTTAAGGCTGAGCCCCTTAACAGCTTGGTAATGGAGCGAAATCATGTCGAAGCCCGATCTGGCGAACCTCGAAACGACCATCGAAAAGGCTTTCGAGGAGCGCGAGGCGATTTCGACGGCGACGCGCGGTGAGCCGCGCGAGGCCATCCAGGCGGCGCTCGACCTGCTCGACCGCGGTGTCGCCCGGGTCGCGGAGCGGCAGGACGACGGCAAGTGGCAGGTCAACCAGTGGCTGAAGAAGGCGGTGCTGCTCTCCTTCCGGCTGAACCCGATGGAGATCATCAAGGGCGGTCCCGGTCAGGCGGTGTGGTGGGACAAGGTGCCGTCGAAGTTCGACGGCTGGAGCGCCGTCGATTTCGAGAAGGCCGGCTTCCGCGCCGTGCCGTCCTCGATCGTGCGCCGCTCGGCCTATGTCGCGCCGGGCGCCGTGCTGATGCCGTCCTTCGTCAATGTCGGCGCCTATGTTGATTCGGGCACCATGGTCGACACCTGGGCCTCGGTCGGCTCCTGCGCCCAGATCGGCAAGAACGTGCATCTTTCCGGCGGCGTCGGCATCGGCGGCGTGCTGGAGCCGATGCAGGCCGGACCGACCATCATCGAGGACAATTGCTTCATCGGCGCGCGCTCGGAAGTGGTCGAGGGATGCATCGTGCGCGAAGGCTCCGTGCTCGGCATGGGCGTGTTCATCGGCCAGTCCACCAAGATCGTCGACCGCGCCACCGGCGAGGTGTTCTACGGCGAGGTGCCGGCAAACTCGGTGGTTGTCGCCGGATCGCTGCCGGGCAAGCCGCTGCCCAATGGCGAGCCGGGTCCGAGCCTCTACTGCGCCGTCATCGTCAAGCGCGTGGACGCCAAGACCCGCTCCAAGACCTCGATCAACGAATTGCTGCGCGATTGATCCTGCCTAAAGCGCGTCGCGATCTTTCAGATTCGCTCCCCGCGCTTTAGGTTTTTGATCTTGCGCATGTCTTTGTCCCGAAACCGGTTCCCACTTTCGGGAGACATGCTTTGACGGAGCGGACGCGATTGTCTGAAAAATCGCAATTCTTCTGGCTGTTCTTCAGCCTTTCGGGGCGGCTGAGCCCGGTCGCCTATGCGCTGGCCGGGGTTTTGCTGGTGCTCGTCCAGTTTTTCCCGTTCTACCAGTTCGCGCGAGTGGAGCTGAACACCACCGCCAGTCAGAACTGGGCCATGATATGCTGGGGCGTGCTGCTGATCTCGGCCTGGGCCACCTTCGCGGTGACGGCAAAACGCTTCCATGATTTCGGCAAGCCGACCTATTTTGCGCTAATCTCGCTCATCATCGGTCCCATCCTGCTCATCGTCCTCTCCTGTTTCCGCAGCGATCCCGGACCGAATCGTTACGGCAGGCGCACCAACGCGCCGGCCGATCCGTGAGGCCGTCATGCGCTACCGCGCGCTCGATCCGCAACTGATCATCGAGACGGCCGAAAGGCTGGAGGGGCGGATCGGCGAGCGTTTTCCGGATGCCGGCCTGCGCGGCGTCGCCGCCGAGCTGGTGTCGCTGTCGCGGGACCTCGCCAAGGCAGCCCGCGAACTGGAGACGCCGATCTGGTGGCTGCGCGGCGTCATCATCGCGGCCTTCATCGCCGGCGTGGCGGTGTTCCTGTTCGTGGGCACGATCCTGCCGCTCGACCGCATCTCGGGCGCCGATGACGCCGTGCAGTCGATGCAAGGCATCGAGGCGACCATCAACACCGTCATCCTGGCCGTGCTCGGGCTGCTGGCGCTGGTGCGCACCGAGGAGCGCATCAAGCGCAAGAAGGTGTTCCGCCAGCTGCACGGGCTGCGCTCGCTGATCCATGTCATCGACATGCACCAGCTGACTAAGGACCCGGCAGCGCTTTCGGCCGAGTTCAAGCCGACCGCGCACTCGCCCGCCCGCATAACCAACGCCGCGGACCTTGCGCGCTATCTCGACTACTGCTCGGAGATGCTGTCGATCGCCGGCAAGGTCGCGGCGCTGTTCGCGCAGTCGGTCAATGACGACGTCGTCATCGACGGGGTCAACGACATCGAGAACCTGAGCTCCAACCTCTCTCGCAAGATCTGGCAGAAGATCACGCTGATCGAGGGCCGCCGCTAGAGCGTTTCACCGTTTCACGGAAACGGCGAACCGCTCTATCTTTCTGTTTTGACGCAATTCCTGACGGAAAACCGCGTCACACTTTTCCTGGAATTGCTCTGACCTTCTGGGCAGCCAGCTTCGGCGGGCCGCGCCTTTCCGCTTCCGCCTGACGCACCAGAGCCGCGACCCGTTCGTTCATCGGCGTCGGGATGCCGGCCTGCCTGGCCTGGCGAATGACCGCGCCCTGCAATTCATCGATCTCGGTCTGGCGGCCGCGTTTGAGATCGTCCCACATCGACGAGCGGGCTTCGGGATCGATCGCCAGCATGCGGCGCGCCAGTAGGCCGAACAGCCAGTCGGGCAGCCGCAGCACTTTCGGCAGCAGCGCCGGCGGCAGGCCGGTGATGCGCGCCGGCGCGATCCCCGCCGCCTTCATCGCGGCGAGCGCCTCGTCGATCTGGGCGGCCAGGATGACGCGCCATCGCCGGTCGGCCAGTTGCCTCGCCAGCGGCAGGTCGGAGAGCGCCACCAGGGCATTGTTGAGGTTCATCAGCAGTTTGCTCCACTGCACCGCCTTCATGTCGGTGCGCGCTTCGACGGGAAGCCCGTCGACATCGAGCAGGTCGGCGAGGCCATCGACGCCCTGGTCGATCATCACCTCGCCCTGGCTGGCGCGATGAACGCGAAACGGCAGCTCGCCGTCCGGCGACTGGACGACGTTGAACATCACCATGCCGGTCAGCACCCGCCGTCCCGGGAGCGCGGCGCGCAGCCTGTCCGCATTGTCGACGCCGTTCTGCAGGCTGACCACCACGGCATCCGGGCGCCCGTGGGCGGCGATCAGCTTCGCCATTTCCCCGGTCGCGCCGCTCTTCACCGCCACCAGGACGACGTCCGCCTCGCGCAACGCGATCGCCGGATCGTCGGTGGCTGAAATCGCTTGCGCCTCGAGGCGGCGGTCGCGGCCGTCAAGATCGCTGATCCGCAGTCCGCCCTGGCGCGTGGTCTCGACGAGGCGGCCGCGGCCGAGGAAAACAACCTTGCGTCCGGCGAGCGCCAGGCAGCCGCCGACATAGCAGCCGATGCTGCCGGCGCCGGCAATCGCGATGGTGCTTGTTTTGCTGGCCATGCATTCGTCCCCGCTTGGCCCGCAACTATACGTGATGAAAACCATATTGTCGGCGGCATGACCGGCGATCATCTGCCACCGTGACACGACAAACGCTTTCGACTATCGCTTTGCCCATGACACTGCCGACCGATCCCGCCGCGAATCTTGCCGCCCTGATCCGCTGCCCTTCCGTGACGCCCGCCGAAGGTGGGGCGCTTGCCGCACTGGAACAGATGCTGAAGCCGCTCGGTTTCTCGGTCGAGCGTCCGGTCTTCTCGGAGGACGGCACGCCGGACATCGAGAACCTCTATGCGCGGCGCTCGGGCAATGGCCCCCATCTGATGTTTGCCGGCCATACCGATGTCGTGCCGGTGGGCGACGAATCGGCATGGACGCATCCCCCCTTCGCCGCCGAAATCGCCAAAGGCGAGATGTATGGCCGCGGCGCCGTCGACATGAAGGGCGGCATCGCCTGCTTCATCGCCGCGGTGGCGCGCCACGTGGAGAAAAACGGCGGCCCGAAAGGCTCGGTCTCGCTGCTCATCACCGGCGACGAGGAAGGACCGGCGATCAACGGCACCACCAAGCTGCTCGGCTGGGCGGCGGCCAAGGGCGAGAAATGGGACGCCTCGATCGTCGGCGAGCCGACCAATCCGGATGCGCTGGGCGACATGATCAAGATCGGGCGACGCGGCTCGCTGTCTGGCAGCGTGACCGTGAACGGACGCCAGGGCCATGCCGCCTATCCGCAGCTTGCCGATAACCCGGTGCGCGGGCTGATGAGCCTCGTCGACGCGCTGCTCCATCCCGTGTTCGACAAGGGAACCAAGGATTTCCAGCCGACCAATCTCGAAGTGACGTCGATCGACGTTGGCAATCCGGCGACCAATGTCATCCCGGCCAAGGCGACGGCGACGTTCAACATCCGCTTCAACGACACATGGGACGCCGAAACGATACAGGCCGAGATCCACAACCGGCTCGACCAGGCGGCGGGGCGCAAGAAGTACCGGCCGGGCAAGAAGACGCCGGTCGACTACGAGCTTGTCTGGCGCGACCGGCCGAGCCATGTCTTCCTCACCCGCGACGACAGGCTGATCGATACGCTGAGCAGCTCGGTCAAGGCGGTGGTCGGCAAGACGCCGGCGCTCTCCACCTCCGGCGGCACGTCGGACGCGCGCTTCATCAAGGATTACTGCCCGGTGGTCGAGTTCGGGCTGGTCGGCAAGACCATGCATATGGTGGACGAGCGCGTCGCGCTTGCCGACCTCGAGACGCTGACGCGGATCTACGAACGCTTCATCGAAGACTGGTTCGCAAAAGGCCTTTCGTGACCATGCTATCGGCGGACGAAACCTACTCTTCGCTGGCCGGCGCCTGGCGGCTGATGTTCGGCAAGGCTGACGGGCTGCGCCTGCTCGACCTTTCGGCGGACGGTTTCTGGAACTCCTTCTTCGCCATCGTCGTGGCCGCGCCGGCGCTGATCGTCGGCTGGGTCGGGATTGCCAACGAGATCGGCGATCCGGAGGCCTTCGCCGGGCGCCTCGGCATGCTGATCCGACTGGCGACCGTAGATATCGGCTCCTGGGTGCTGCCGCTGGTGGCGCTGGCGCTGGTCGCGCCGCGCGCCGGCATCGGCGGCCGCTTCGTCCACTATGTCGTTGCCTCCAACTGGGCGTCGGCGATCATCGCCTGGCTGATGCTGCCCTCGGCGCTGCTCAGGCTGTTCCTGCCCTCAACCAGCGAGGTCAGCAGCCTTGTCTCGCTGTTCCTGTTCGCGCTGTCGGCGCTGCTGACCTGGCGCATGACCAACGCGTCGATCGGCAAGGGCGCCGCCGTGGGCACCGCCGTCTTTGTCGGCATGTTCATCGCCTCGCTGCTCGTCCTGTTCGGCCTCCAGGCTCTGCTCGGCATCGACATACCGGACAGCACGACGGGCTGATCCTGACCGATTGACAAAGTCTTTCAATTCATGGGCAAAGTGGTATGATAGTTTCATACCGTTCTCCTCGTGGAGAGAAGCTATGTCCGCCACCGAAAAACGCACCTTCAGCCTGCCGGCGGAGCAAGCCGCCTTCATCGATCAACTCGTCCGCTCGGGCACCTATGCGACCAGCAGCGAAGTCATCCGCGCGGGGCTTCGCGCCCTCCAGGAACGGGACGCCGCAGTGGAACGTTGGCTCCGCGAGGAAGTCGCACCGACCTATGATGCGTTGACGACAAACCCTGATAAAGTCATTTCGCCTGCGGAAATGGCCGAGCGGGCGTGCAAGCGCCACGAGATCCATTCGCAGAAGAAACCGTGAAGCGCCGAGACGTCGGCTACTCGCTTGATGCCAGCGACGATCTCGACCGCATCTACACCATTGTTGCTGAAGCCAGCAGCCCCATCACAGCGGACGGCTATGATCGTCGAATACGGGCGTTCTGCGAGGGTCTCGAGCATGGCTCCGAACGTGGCACGCGCCGCGATGACCTGCGGCCGGGCCTTCGTGTCGTCGGTTTTGAAATACCGGATCGCCGTCGCTTTCATCGTTGAGCCTGAGCGGGTCGTGATTTTGCGCCTTGTTCTACGGCGGAGCGAACTGGTCGGACGAACTCGCCGGGACGACGCCGGCTGATCGGCGCCAGTCTCAGACGTCTTCCGGATAATCCACCCCGACAAGAAACAGCCCGTCCGGCGGCGCCACCTGGCCGCAGGCGGCGCGGTCGCGCGCTTCAAGCGCCGCTTTGAGATCGGCGGCGCCCCAGGAACCGTCGCCGACGCGCCGCAGCGAGCCGACCATCGAGCGGACCTGGTTGTGCAGGAAGGAGCGTGCCGAGGTCCGCACCTCGATGAAATCGCCATTGCGGCTGACGTCGAGGCGGTCAAGCGTGCGGACCGGGCTTTCGGCCTGGCACTGAGTGGAGCGGAAGGTGGTGAAGTCGTGCTTGCCAAGCAGCACCTTGGCAGCTTCGTGCATGGCCTCGGCGTCGAGCCGCTTCGGAACCCACCAGGCCTTGCCCTTTTCCAGCGCCGCCGGGGCGCGACGGTTGAGGATGCGATAGAGATAGCGGCGGCCGGTGGCGGAAAAGCGCGCGTCGAAGTCGTCGGCGACGACGCCCGCCTTGAGGATGACTACGCGCGCGCCGGCCGCCTGCAGATGGGCATTCACCGCGTCGCGCACCTTGTCGCCAGGCCAGTCCCTGGCAAGATCGACATGCGCCACCTGCGCTGTGGCGTGCACGCCGGCATCGGTGCGGCCGGCGGCACGTATTCTTACGTCTTCACCGCAGAACTTTTCGATCGCCTGCTCGATCGCCTGCTGCACCGAGGGCTGATCGGCCTGATGCTGCCAGCCGGCGAACTGGCTGCCGTCATATTCGATATCGAGCCGAAAACGCGGCATGTTCTGCGGTTGGTCGGCGCTCGCCTAGGCGGCGAGCGCTGTGAAAGCGGTAGCGTAGACCAGTCTGCCGGTCTCCGGCGCGTCGCCCCAGGCCAAAGCCTGCAGCGCTTCGCCCTGATACTCGCTCTCGAACTTTGCGGCGCGGTCATGGGCGTAACCAAAACGACCGTAATAGGTCGGATCGCCCAGGACCACGGCAAGCGTCTCGCCGGCTTCCTTGAGCCGCACATGCGCTTCGCGGATCAGCGCGCCGCCGATGCCGGTGCCATGAAACGACGGTTCGACCGCTAGCGGCGCCAGCGCGACGGCCGCGAAGCGCTTGCCGCCATTCTGCACGTAAAGCCTGGAAAACAGGATGTGGCCGACGACCTGGCCGTCTTCCTCGGCAACCAGCTCGACGACGGCGTCGCCGCCGGTGACCAGGGCATCGACCAGGCCGGCTTCCGCCTGCTGGCCAAAGGCATGCTCTTCGACGAGGCGGATGGCCTCGCGATCCCGCGGCGTCGCCGCGCGTATCGACATCATGCTCATGTGAGTTTCGTTCCTTTTTCGATCTTGGCTCCGCGCAGAAACTCCTGCGCGGCGGCAGGCTTTCCGCCCGCCCGTTGAACTTCGACCAGCCTGACCGCGCCTGCCCCGCAGGCGACCGTCAGCCGGTCATCGAGAATTCCTCCCGACTCGCCGACGCCATCCGAGAGCGTCGAGCGAAGCAGTTTCAGCCGCTCCATGCGGCCGCCAATTTCGACCTCGCACCACGCGCCCGGGAAGGGCGAGAGGCCGCGAATGTGATTGTGGACTTCGCCAGAAGGCCGCGTCCAGTCTACGCGTGTCTCCGATTTATCGATCTTTCGGGCGTAGGTCACCCCTTCCGTCGCCTGCGGGGTAAATGTCAGACAATTTATCCCCAACTGCGCGAGCGCCTCGACCATCAGCGAAGCGCCCTGAGCCATCAGGCGGTCATGCAATTCGCCGGCCGTCATATCGGGTGCGATGGCGACTTTTTCAACCATTGCCACCGGCCCGGTATCCAGACCCTCTTCCATCTTCATGACCATCATGCCGGTTTCGGCATCGCCGGCCATGATGGCACGCTGGATGGGAGCAGCACCACGCCAGCGTGGCAAAAGCGAGGCATGGCCGTTGAGGCAACCCAGCCTCGGCGCGTCCAGAATGGCTTTCGGCAGCAGCAACCCGTAGGCGACGACGACGGCGACATCGGCCTGCAGGGCAGCGAAAGCCGCCTGCTCCGCCTCACCCTTCAGCGATGTCGGCGTGCGCACTTCGAGCCCCAGCCGCTCGGCCTCGCGCTGCACCGGCGAGGGCGTCAATTCCAGCCCACGGCGGCCGGCGGCACGCGGCGGCTGGGTGTAGACGGCCGCGATCTCGTGGCCGGCCTCGGCGATGGCGCGCAAGGTCGGCACGGAAAAATCCGGCGTGCCCATAAAGATGACGCGAAGCGGCATGAGGTCCTGCGATCCTGTTTGCGGTAGGCTCAGGTGCTCGCGCGGCCGAAACGGCCCCTAGCCCACCATCTTGCCCGGCGCCTTGTCCTTGGCGAGCTTCTTGAACTTGCGCACCACCATGTCGCGCTTCAGCTTCGAGATGTGGTCGATGAACAGCACGCCGTTGAGATGGTCGATCTCGTGCTGCAGGCAGGTGGCCATCAGCCCCTCGGCCTGCATCTCCTGCAATTTGCCGTCGCGGTCGAGATATTTCACCCGCACGGAGGCCGGGCGCTCGACCTCGGCATAATAGTCGGGGATCGACAGGCAGCCTTCCTCATAGACGGAACGCTGGTCGGAACTCTCGAGCACTTCGGGATTGATGAAAACATGCGGTTCCGGCGGCTCACCTTCCTTGGCGAGATCGATCACCAGCAGCCGCCGCGGCTCGCCGATCTGGATCGCGGCAAGGCCGATGCCCGGCGCGTCATACATGGTCTCCAGCATGTCGTCGGCGAGCTGGCGCAAGTTGGCGTCGACGCGCTCCACCGGCTTGGAAACCTGGCGCAGGACGGGATCGGGAAGGATGATGAGCGGCTTGATCGACATGGCGTCTCACCTAAGACTTCGCTTTCGAGGCGTCAACGGGGGCAGCTTTTCCCTGTTCACGTTTTGATCTGTGCCGGCGATGCGAATCGGTTATGCTGCGTCCATGAACGACATGACCTCCATCCTTTCGCAACCGGTCGCGCGGCTCGGCGCCACCACGATCACGCTCGGCCAGGCGGTTGGTATCGTCGCCGTCCTGTTCGTCGTGCTGTTCGCCGCGCTCGTCATCGCCCTGTGGCGCGCGGCCAAGGCGCGCGCGGTTGCCGCGGCGGAAGCGGCCGACCATGCCCGCGACGCCGAGGCGCGGATGGCCGACATCATGCAGGCGCAGGCCGAGATGCAGGGGCGCATGGGCGCGATCGCCGACGTGTTCGGCGCCAGGCAGGCGGAGCTCACGCAATCGCTCGGGCAGCGACTCGACGCCATGACCGGCCGCATCGGCCAGACCATGGCCGAGCAGACCAAGTCGACGCATGAAAGCCTGGCCAAGCTGCAGGAGCGGCTGGCGGTGATCGACACCGCGCAAGGCAACATCCAGTCCCTGGCCGGTCAGGTCGTGCAGCTGCAGGCGATCCTCTCCAACAAGCAGACGCGCGGCGCCTTCGGCCAGTCGCGGATGGAAGCGATCGTTGCCGACGGGCTGCCGCACGGCGCCTATGAATTCCAGGCCAGCCTCAGCAATGGCAGCCGGCCCGACTGCCTGGTGCGGATGCCGAACGGCGCGCCGATGCTCGCCATCGACGCGAAATTCCCACTGGAAGCCTGGAACGCCATCCGCGCCGCCGAAGGCGCCGACATGCAGAAGGTGGCGGCGCAGGCTTTTCGGCGCGACATCGAGGTGCATATCCGCGATATCGCCGAAAAATACCTGATCCAGGGCGAGACGCAGGACACCGCCTTCATGTTCGTGCCCTCGGAATCGGTGTTCGCGGAAATCCACGAGAATTTCGAAGCGGTGGTGCAGAAGGCGCACCGCGCCCGCGTCGTCATCGTCTCGCCGTCGCTGCTGATGCTGTCGATCCAGGTGATCCAGGCGATCCTCAAGGACGCCCGCATGCGCGAGCAGGCGCATTTGATCCAGGGCGAGGTCATCCGGCTGATGGAGGATGTGGCCAGGGTCGACGAGCGGGTGCGCCGGTTGCAGACGCATTTCGGCCAGGCGGCCAAGGACATCGACGACATTCTGGTCTCGACGTCGAAGGTCACCAAGCGCGGCCAGAAGATCGAGGCGCTGGAGTTCGCCGAGGGCGAGACCGAGACGCCGCGCGGCGGTCCCGCTAAGGCGGAAGCCGGCGCGCGGGTGGCCGATTCAAAGACGGGACAGCTCAGGCTGCGGGTCGTCGAGGGCGATGAGTAGCCTACTGCTCCTCGAGAGTCGTCATGCCTTCGAATTCCGGCAGCCAGTGCAACGCCGAGCGGTGCCAGACCTGTCTTCTCGGAACAAGGTCCTCCCGCTGGCGCGCTGTGCCGACCCTGATGCCATAGATTTTGGGTCCGTCGCCGACCGAGGTTGCATAGAGGTGCGAGCCGCAATCGCCGCAGAAACCTTGCGCCCGTTTGGCGCCGCTCGATCCAGTCTTGATATAGACTTTCGGCGCGCCCCGAGTGACCCTGTAGTCGCTTTCCGACGCCGGCACGGTGACGCGAAAAGCCGTCCCGGTCAGCTGCTGGCAGTCGGTACAGTGGCAGATCGAGGTCTTTTCCGGATCGACCTCCGCCTCATAGGTGATCGCGCCACAATGGCAGCCACCGTCAATTTTCATCAGCATTCTCCTCAAAAGTTCGCTGTTGTGTTGACCCTAATTCTCCTCCGAGGCCCCGGCGATAGCCTTGCGCCGCTGCTCCCATGTGCCAGTGGTTTGCGGCTTGACGAAGAGCCTGGAGATTTGCGGCATTTCCTTTTTCAGTCTTGCTTCCAGGCGCTCGACGCAGGCTTCGATCTCGGGCGCGATGAGGTGATCCTCGAATTCGATGCTCAACCCCGCGACGATCTCTTCCGGTCCGATATGGACGCTCAGAATGCCGTTCGCGCGCTGCACGGCCGGATCCTGCTGGGCGATCGCCAAAACCTTGCGCTGAACCTCAGGCGACGCAGGTTCGCCCAGCAGCAGGCCCTTGCTCTCGCGCGCCAGGAAAATCGCCGTGGCGTCGAGGATGATGGCGATGCCGATCGAGCCGACACCGTCCAGCTCGGGCATTTCCAGAAGTTGCGCAGATAGGATGCCTGTAAAGGCAACGACAAGGCCGAGCAATGCGGCGCTGTCCTCGAACAACACGGTGTAGACGCTCGGATCCTTGCTCGATTGCACGGCCTGCAGCCAGCCCTGCTTGCCCTTCTGCTGGCGGAATTCCCTCAGCGCCACCAGCCAGGAGCTGCCCTCGAACAGGAAGGACAGGCCAAGCACGATGTAATTGACCCTGGCGTTGACGACAGGTTCGGGCGCCATGATGTGGATGATGCCCTCATAGAAGGAAATGCCGGAACCGAGCGCGAACACCAGAAGCGCGACGATGAAACTCCAGAAATAGAGTTCGCGCCCATAGCCGAGCGGATGCGTGCGGTCGGGCGGCCGCGCGGCGCGACGCATGCCGTAGAGGAGCAGCGTGCCGTTACCCGTGTCGACCAGCGAATGCACGCCTTCCGACAACATGGCTGACGAACCGGTGAAGAACGCGGCCGCGAATTTGGTCGCCGCGATCGCCAGGTTGCCGGCGAGCGCGGCGTAGATGACCCTTTTCGAGCCGGCATGCCCTGCCATTGGCCTTTGACCTCTCTGCGATGCATCGAGCTTAGCGGGCCGCACGCCACAGCTCCACAGACAATGCGCCAGCCGGGCCGAGGTTCAAGCCGGCTGAAGCGCTCCGCGAAGGAGCGCGGCGCAGGGAAAATCGGTTGACATCCGGCCGCACGGCTTCGCAAGCGCGGCGCCGCCTCTTGCGGTCCGGCATTTCTCTTGTTTCACTTGCGCGTCCACAATCGGAGGAGCGAATCATGGCAAAAGGCGCGATGAAGGCAGGCAAGGAAGCCCGCAAGCCGAAGAAGGACGCCAAGAAGCCCGCCGCGGCCCCGGCTCCGAAGGCGCCGCCGGTCAAGGCGATGCGCATCAAGGAAAAGTAAGCGGCCGAATTCGGTCGATCCGGCTCTCTGCAGAATCTGAACCGGCGGCATGACAATGCTGCCGGTGTTTTGTTGATCGAGAGACAGGGCACTCCCATATCAAGGGGCGAGGACGACCTCGCTTCCCCGAAAAGCCGGCCGGGACGACCCGCCACCAAGCATCTCAGGCGATGCTGGAATGACGGAGCGTTTTCGATGTCCTGGATCTTTCTTTTCTTCGCCGGCCTGTTCGAGATCGGCTGGGCGATCGGCCTCAAATACACCGACGGCTTCTCCAGGCCGCTGCCGACCCTTCTCACCATCGCCTCGATGATCGTCAGCCTCGGCCTGCTCGGCCTGGCGCTGAAGGAGCTGCCTGTCGGCACGGCCTATGCCGTATGGACCGGCATCGGCACCGTCGGCACGGCGCTGCTCGGCATCTGGCTGCTCGGCGAACCTGCGACAGTCGTCCGGCTGGCCTGCATCGGCCTGATCGTCTGCGGCATCGTCGGGCTGAAGCTGGTAGCCTAAATTAGACCCGACCGCACAAACGCGTTCAGAGCCGCTTTTGGCGACCCTGAATCATTTTCATCAAACCCGGACTCAGAGCGGTTCAGCGATTCACAGAATCGCCGACCCGCTCTAAGCTTTTTGGTTCTTGCGCAATTCCGGACGGAAAACCGCTACGCACTTTTCCTGGAATTGCTCTAGCGGGCGGAGAAGCCCGGAGGCGTCCTGCCGACGCGTGCCTTGCGGGCGGCGTAGCGTGCGTCACGCTTGGCCTTGCGCGCGGCCTCGTCGGCAAGCTCGAGCGCGATGCGCTCTGCTTCCTCGGCCTCGCGGATTTTGGCCTCGGCGGCAGCGGCCTCTTCGGCGGCGATACGCGCCGCTTCGGCGGCGGCTTCGCGTTCGGCCTTCTCGGCCGCTTCGCGAGCCAGCTTTTCCTGCTTCAGCCTTGCCTTCTCCGCTTCGCGGATGGCGCGGGCCTCGAGGATCGCCTTGCGTTCGGCCTGGCGCGCCAGCACAGCGGGATCATCCGCCGCCGGCTTTGCCTTGAAGCGCGCGAGCAGCGCCTTCTTTGCCTCGTTCGCGGCATTGCGCCGCTCGAAAATGTCTTTTTCCCTGTAGATAGCCAAGTGTACTTCCCTGCAGTCTATTCGCGACGCTTACATACGCGTGAAAGCGCCGAGTTCAAGCGTCAAAACGGTATGCCAGCCATGAAAAAACCGGGCTTGTTGCCGCAGGGATACGGCTTGGCGATGCGCGATGCACTGTTCACCGATCGGGGCTCTGGCGGGCGGCAAGGCATACGGCTACCTAGAGCGCCAGCAGGCAAAAACGCTACATGAACAGGTTCAGGACGCAATCAGATGGAACTCGGTCTCTACACTTTCGCCGACGTCAGCCCGGAGCCGGGTCCCGGCGCCATCGGTCCGCATGAGCGGCTGCGCAACCTCATCGAGGAAATCGAGCTGGCCGACCAGGTCGGCCTCGATGTGTTCGGGCTCGGCGAGCATCACCGCCCCGACTATGCCGCCTCCGCGCCGGCCGTGGCGCTTGCCGCGGCGGCCGAGCGCACGAAGAAAATCCGCCTTACCAGCGCGGTCACGGTGCTCTCCTCTGACGATCCGGTGCGCGTCTTCCAGCAATTCGCGACGCTCGACCTTCTGTCCGACGGCCGCGCCGAGATCATGGCCGGGCGCGGCTCCTTCATCGAATCCTTCCCGCTGTTCGGCTACAATTTGGAAGACTATGATGAGCTTTTCGCCGAGAAGCTCGACCTGTTGCTCGCCATCCGCGACCAGGTGAAGGTGACGTGGCAGGGCAAGCTGCGCGCGCCGATCAACGGCCGAGGCGTCTATCCGCGTCCGTTCCAAGAAAAGCTGCCGATCTGGATCGCCATTGGCGGCACACCGCAATCCGCCGCTCGCGCCGGCGTGCTCGGCCTGCCGCTGGCCTTGGCCATCATCGGCGGCGAGCCGGCGCGTTTCGCGCCGCTGTTCGATATCTATCGCGAGGCGGCCCGGCGCGCCGGCACCGATACGGCCAGCCTCGCCACCAGCATCAATGTGCATGGCTTCATTGCCGAGACGACCGAACAGGCCGCCGACGATTTCTACGGACCGCAGGCCGAGGTGATGAACCGCATCGGCCGCGAGCGCGGCTGGGGCCCGACCTCGCGCGCCCATTTCGACCAGTCCCGCGGCCCGAACGGCGCGCTGTTCGTCGGTAACCCCGAGCAGGTGGCTGAAAAGATCGTCGCCCAGCACAGGATCTTCAACAATGACCGCTTCCTGCTGCAGATGGCGATCGGCACCATGCCGCACGCCAAGATCATGAAGGCGATCGAGCTCTACGGCACCAAGGTGGCGCCGATCGTGCGCAAGGAGACGGCCAAGACGGCGCCAGCGCCGGCTGCCTGACGAGCGATCCGCTCTAAACCGGCGCCCGGATGCGGAAAGCCGGCTCTTGGAACCTTGCCGGGAACTCCCGCGTTTCGAGCGCAGGCCCGCCGCCATGCATTCATTGTCGGCTGGCGGCTTGCAAGGGAACCGATGAAAGCCGAACAGATCGCTTCGGGCGCAAGCGCTGTCGAAAGCCCTGACCCGCGTGCCGATGCCAGGGCGGACATGCGCCTGATGCGGTCGCTGGTGATCGGGATTTTCATTCTGATGACGGCCGCCGCGCTTTATTTCGCCCGGGCCTTCTTCATGCCGGTGATGCTTGCCTTCCTGCTGGCGCTGACGCTGACGCCGATCGTGCGCTTCCTGAAGAAACACGGGATTCCTGAAGTGGTGTCGGCGACGCTTTTGGTGCTGCTGTCGATCTTCATCTTCATCGCCGCCGGCTATCTGCTCAGCGGCCCGGTTATCGACCTCATCAACAACTCCTATTCGATCGGCCAGCAGTTGACGGAACGGCTGGCGCCGTTCAGGCGGCCGCTCGAACGAATGATGGACCTCGCGCATCAACTGGAAGCGCTGACCGAGACCTCGCAGGAGCCCGGCCTGCAGCGGGTCGCGGTGGCGCCTTCCGGCATCCTCTCAACCGCGGCCAGCAACATCCTGGAAGCAGGCACCGCGATCACCATCGTGTTTGTCTTGTCGCTGTTCCTGCTCGCCTCCGGCACACTGTTCTACGAGAAGATCATCCAGTCCTTCGCCAGCATGACCCAGAAGAAGCGGGCACTGCGCGTCGTCTATGACGTCGAGCGCGAGATTTCGCACTACCTGCTTACGGTCTCCATCATCAATGTGAGTCTCGGCACGGTGATCGGGCTCGGCCTGTGGGGGCTCGGCATGCCCAACCCGCTCGTTTGGGGCGCAACGGCGGCCCTGTTCAATTTCCTGCCCTATGTCGGCGCGCTGACGACCATCCTGCTCGTCGCCATCATCGCGCTGATCAGCTTCGACACGATCGCCTATGCGCTGCTCGCACCGGCCTTCGTGCTGTTGTGCGACATCGTCGAAGGTCAGTTCGTGACGCCGATGGTGGTCGGGCGGCGCCTCGAGATCAATGCGGTGGCGATCTTCATCGCCATCGCCTTCTGGTCCTGGCTGTGGGGCTTCGTCGGCGCGCTGATGGCGGTCCCGCTGCTGGTTGTCATCAAGGTGTTCTGCGATCATTTCGAAAGCCTGAGCCCGTTCGGCAATTTCCTGGCGGCGCAGCAGTCCATGGCGATCGAGGAAGAGTCCGCCGAGAACAATCACAAATCTTGAAACGCTGGCCCAATCTCAAACCTCGCCCATTGTTTGCGGCACCGTCGGCCAGTGCCTATATCGGACCGGTCAAGCCGGACCTGTCCTTAATGAGCGACTTCGATCTCGATGGCTATTTTGCCCGCATCGGCTACGGCGGACCGGCCGACGCTTCGCTGACCACGCTTAAGGCGCTGCACGCCGCGCATCCGCGGGCGATCCCGTTCGAGAACATCGATGCCTTGATGGGCGTTTCCGTCGGCCTCGACCTCGCTTCGCTGCAGGACAAGATTTTTGGCCAGGGTCGCGGCGGCTATTGCTTCGAGCACAATCTGATCCTGATGCATGCGTTTGACGCGCTGGGCTTCACGGTCAGCGGGCTGGCGGCACGCGTGCTGTGGGGCCAGCCGGAAGACACTGTTACCGCGCGCAGCCACATGCTGCTGCGCGTCGAGCTTGGCGGCCGCACCTACATTGCCGATGTCGGCTTCGGCGGCCTGACGCTGACGGCCCCGCTGCTGCTGGAACCCGGGCTCGAGCAACGAACGCCGCATGAGGCCTTCCGCATTGTCGAGACCAACGACCATTTTCGCCTGCAAGCAAGCATTGGCGGCGATTGGCGCACGCTCTATCGGTTCGACATGAGCCAGGCCTATGAGGTCGACTACCGGGTGGCCAGCCATTTCCTGTCGACGCATCCGAGCTCGCATTTCCTGTCGACGCTGGTCGCCGCGCTGGCCCTGCCCGACCGGCGCTATGCGCTGCGCAACAACCGGCTGTCGACGCATCATGCCGGCGGCCGCAGCGAGCAGCGCGAGATCGCGACGGCCGCGGAGTTCGCCGGCGTGCTGGAGAACCAGCTCGCCATCGTCATTCCCGACCGCGCCGCCTTCGAGGCGAGGCTCAGGGAAAAACGCATCGTGGAGACCTGACCAATGACGGACCTTTCGGTTCTCGACCTGTCGCCGATCACGCAAGGCAGCACCGCCTCGCGGTCGCTCGCCAATTCGCTCGACCTTGCCCGCCATGCCGAGCGCCTGGGCTACAAGCGCTACTGGCTAGCCGAGCATCACAACATGCCGGGCATCGCAAGCGCCGCGACATCCGTCGTGATCGCGCATGTCGCCGGCGGCACCAAGACGATCCACGTCGGCGCCGGCGGCATCATGCTGCCCAACCATGCGCCGCTGGTGATCGCCGAGCAGTTCGGCACGCTGGCCGCGCTTTTTCCCGGCCGCATCGACCTTGGCCTCGGCCGCGCGCCGGGCACCGACATGCTGACCGCCCGCGCCCTGCGGCGCAATCTGGAGTCTGCCGACAATTTCCCGCAGGACGTGGTCGAGCTGATGGGCTATTTCCAGCCGGCCGAGGAAGGCCAGCGCATCCGCGCCGTGCCCGGCGAAGGCCAGACCGTGCCGGTCTGGATCCTCGGCTCCAGCCTCTACGGCGCGCAGCTCGCAGCATTTCTTGGCCTGCCCTACGCCTTCGCCTCGCATTTCGCGCCGGCCGAGCTCGACCATGCGCTGGAGGTCTACCGCACGCGCTTCCAGCCATCGGCGCAGTTGGACAAGCCCTACGTCATGCTCGGCCTCAATGTCTCCGCCGCGCCGACGGATGCCGAGGCGAAGCTGCTGTTCAGCTCGCTGCAGCAGGCCTTCGTCAATTTGCGCAGCGGCAGGCCGGGGCAGTTGCCGCCGCCGGTCGAGAATTACGACCGCGATCTCGACCCGATGGCGAAAACCATGCTTGCCCAGGCGCTGTCCTGCGCCGTCGTCGGCTCGCCGGAAACGGTGCGCCAGGGCATCGATGCCTTCATCCGCAGCACCGGCGCCGACGAATTGATGGTGACGGCGCAGATCTTCGACCACGCGGCGCGCGTCCGCTCCTACGAGATTCTCGCCGACGTGCACAAATCGATGTCGGAGGCGGCGTGATCGCGCAGTCGCTTTTGCCTGACATATTGGTCTGTTAAGGGCGCGCAGATGTCCCTCTCAGCCAAGAGTTCCCCGTGACCGAAGATCTCGACGACCGCATGCATTTTGCCATCGACCTGGCGCGGCGCGCCGGCGAGCTGGGGCTGAAATATTTCCGCGACCTCGACAATCTGGCCGTCGAGTGCAAGGGCCATCAGGATCTGGTCTCAGAGGCCGACCGCGAGGTCGAGCTGTTCGTCCGCGCTGCGATCGCGGAGGCCTATCCGCAGGACGGCATCGTCGGCGAGGAGCACGCGGCGGTGACCGGAACAACCGGCCATGTCTGGGTGATCGACCCGATCGACGGCACCGCCAATTTCGTGCGCGGCATTCCCGCCTGGTGCGTGGTGATCGCCTGCGCCAAGGACGGCGAGACGGTGGTCGGCGTCATCCATGAGCCTTCGACCGACGAGACATTCTACGGCCGCCTGGGCGGCGGCGCCTTCATCAACGGCAAGCCGATCAAGGCCAGCAATGCCGCGTCGCTTTCCGAAGGTTCCGTCGGCACCGGGCTTTCGAACCGGACGGCGACAGAGCATGTCGCGGTGCTCATCAGCCTGATCATGGCGGAGGGCGGCGTCTTCTATCGCAATGCTTCCGGAGCGCTGATGCTTGCCTATGCGGCGTCCGGCCGGCTGCTCGGCTATGTCGAGGAGCACATGAACGCCTGGGACTGTCTGGCCGGCATGCTGTTGGTCGAAGAGGCCGGCGGCATGGTGCTCAGAGCGGATCCGAAGACGGTGCTCGACCAGGGCACGCAGGTGATCACCGGCGGCAGGCAGATCTTCGCGAAATTGCAGGCGCTGTGCGCGGAGGCGTTCGCAGCTACGCGCTGACGGTTTGCGCGACGGCTGCAGATGGTGAACAAGGGCGAGCTGACGGCGACCTTCACCTGTGTCACTCCGGGCGCCGAGGGCCTGCCGCCCGATTCCAAATACTGGCGGCAGGCTGATTTTCCGTCCCTTTCGCGACCGAAAGTCACGCCTGCCAAGGGATGCCTTGCCCCCGCCAAATGCCCGACCTGTGCGGCGCCAGCGGCATCGATTCCAAAAAAGCTATTCGGAACAATAGGGTAGTGCGACCTCCCGCCGATTCTGCCGCAAATCGCGGCGGGGTCGCCCCGTTGCCGCTGTCGAGACAATGGACAGCTTGCGCAGAATGCTTGCGCCCCGTGTCGGCTGTTCTTATATACGCGCCAAGCCGTCCGGCCCCGAAAAGCGGGGACCGGGGCGGGATTTCTTGTGAACAGGGGCTTTCGTCGGAACGCCTTTTGAAGGGTCCTGAGAGCCTGCTTAGAGGAGAGACTAGAACAATGGCAAAAGTTATCGGTATTGATCTCGGCACCACCAATTCCTGCATTGCCATCATGGATGGCAAGGACCCCAAGGTGATCGAGAATGCTGAAGGCGCGCGCACGACGCCTTCCATCGTCGCCATCTCCAATGACGGCGAACGCCTCGTCGGCCAGCCGGCCAAGCGCCAGGCGGTCACCAATCCTGAAAACACCATCTTCGCGGTCAAGCGCCTGATCGGCCGCCGCTATGACGATCCGGTGACGGAGAAGGACAAGAAGCTTGTCCCCTACAAGATCGTCAAGGGCGACAATGGCGACGCCTGGGTCGAGGCCGGCGGCAAGAAGCAGTCGCCCAGCCAGATCTCGGCCATGATCCTGCAGAAGATGAAAGAGACGGCGGAAGCCTATCTCGGCGAGAAGGTCGAGAAGGCGGTCATCACCGTTCCGGCCTATTTCAACGACGCCCAGCGCCAGGCGACCAAGGACGCCGGCAGGATCGCCGGCCTCGAGGTGCTGCGCATCATCAACGAGCCGACGGCCGCAGCGCTTGCCTACGGCCTGGAAAAGAAGGACGGCAAGACCATCGCCGTCTATGATCTCGGCGGCGGCACCTTCGATATTTCCGTGCTCGAGATCGGCGACGGCGTCTTCGAGGTGAAGTCGACCAACGGCGACACCTTCCTCGGCGGCGAGGACTTCGACATGCGGCTCGTCGAATATCTGGCGGCCGAGTTCAAGAAGGAACAGGGCATCGACCTCAAGGCCGACAAGCTCGCGTTGCAGCGCCTGAAGGAAGCGGCCGAGAAGGCCAAGATCGAGCTATCGTCGACGACGCAGACCGAGATCAACCTGCCCTTCATCACCGCCGACGCCACAGGGCCCAAGCACCTGACGATGAAGCTCACCCGGGCGAAGTTCGAGCAGCTGGTCGACGACCTCGTGCAGCGCACGATCGAGCCCTGCAAGGCGGCGCTCAAGGATGCCGGCCTGAAGGCTGCCGAGATCGACGAAGTGGTTCTGGTCGGCGGCATGACCCGTATGCCCAAGATCCAGGAGATCGTGAAGCAGTTCTTCGGCAAGGAGCCGCACAAGGGTGTCAACCCGGATGAGGTCGTCGCGCTCGGCGCCGCCATCCAGGCCGGCGTGCTGCAGGGCGACGTCAAGGACGTGCTCTTGCTCGACGTGACGCCGCTGTCGCTGGGCATCGAGACGCTGGGTGGCGTGTTCACCCGACTGATCGAGCGCAACACGACGATCCCGACCAAGAAGAGCCAGACCTTCTCGACCGCCGAGGATTCGCAGTCGGCGGTGACGATCCGCGTCTTCCAGGGCGAGCGCGAAATGGCGGCGGACAACAAGCTGCTCGGCCAGTTCGACCTGGTCGGTATCCCGCCGGCGCCGCGCGGCGTGCCGCAGATCGAGGTCACTTTCGACATCGACGCCAACGGCATCGTCAACGTCTCGGCCAAGGACAAGGGCACCGGCAAGGAGCACCAGATCCGCATCCAGGCATCGGGCGGTCTGTCCGACGCCGACATCGAGAAGATGGTGAAGGACGCCGAGGCCAATGCCGACGCCGACAAGAAGCGTCGCGCCCTCGTCGAGGCACGCAACCAGGCCGAGGCGCTGGTGCATTCGTCCGAGAAGTCGCTGAAGGATTATGGCGACAAGGTCTCGGAGGCTGACCGCACCGCGATCTCCGACGCCATCGCCGCGCTCAAGACCGCCGCCGAAGGCGACGATCCGGCCAATATCGAGGCCAAGTCGCAGTCGCTGGCCGAAGTGTCGATGAAGCTCGGCCAGGCCATGTACGAGGCCTCGCAGAAGGAAGCGGCCGAAGCCGACGCCAAGGCGGATGCCGCCAAAGATTCGGACGTGGTCGACGCCGACTTCGAGGAAATCAACGAAGACGACGACAAGAAGAAGTCGGCCTGAGCCGGCTGACGGCGAATAAGTGCAAAGCCCGGCGCAAAGCCGGGCTTTTTTGCAACCCCAATCGAAAAAGTGACGGAAAAACCCGGAGCGACTCTGGCTTGGCACTAGCATCCGGGAAACATCGCTCCTAAATCCAAGGCCATGCCGGCAAACGTCGCCAACAATGCTTGAAGACATTGAGCATCCGGACAGCGGGAAAAAATGAAAGCTGATTTCTACGAAACGCTGGGCGTACAAAAAGGCGCCGACGACAAGGAGCTCAAGAGCGCTTTTCGCAAGCTCGCCATGCAGTTCCACCCCGACCGCAACCCCGGCGACCATGCCTGCGAGCACAAGTTCAAAGAAATCAACGAAGCCTACGAGACGCTGAAGGACCCGCAGAAGCGCGCCGCCTATGACCGCTTCGGCCACGCCGCCTTTGAGGGCGGCATGAACGGCGCCGCGCACGGCTTCGGCGCCGGCGGATTCGCCGACATCTTCGAGGATATTTTCGGCGACATGATGGGCGGCCGCCAGCGCCGCTCGTCGGGCGGCCGCGAACGCGGCGCCGACCTGCGCTACAATATGGAAATCACGCTGGAAGAGGCCTTTTCCGGCAAGACCGCCCAGATCCACGTGCCGGCTTCCATTTCCTGCTCGGAATGCTCCGGCAGCGGCGCCAAGCCCGGCACCCAGCCGGTGACCTGCTCGATGTGCCACGGCCACGGCAAGGTGCGCGCCACGCAAGGCTTCTTCTCGATCGAGCGCACCTGCCCGCAATGCCAGGGCCGCGGCCAGACGATCAAGGATCCCTGCCCGAAATGCGCTGGACAGGGCCGCGTCACCGAGGAGCGCTCGCTGTCGGTCAACATCCCGGCCGGCATCGAGGACGGCACCCGCATCCGGCTTGCCAATGAGGGCGAGGCGGGCCTGCGCGGCGGACCGTCCGGCGACCTCTACATCTTCCTGGCGGTGAAGCCGCACGAATTCTTCCAGCGCGACGGCGCCGATCTCTATTGCAAGGTGCCGATCTCGATGACGACGGCCGCCCTTGGCGGCTCCTTCGAGGTCACCACGCTGGACGGCACGCAGACCAAGGTGAAGGTGCCGGAAGGCACGCAGAACGGCCGCCAATTCCGCTTGAAGGGCAAGGGCATGCCGGTGCTGCGCCAGCCTAATGTCGGCGACCTCTACATCCAGACGGCGGTCGAGACGCCGCAGAACCTGACGCGCCGTCAGCGCGAATTGCTGGAAGAGTTCGAGCAGCTCTCCTCGAAGGACAATTCGCCCCAGTCGAGCGGCTTTTTCGCCCGGATGAAGGATTTTTTCGAGTCGTTCGGCGAAAACTGATCGTCACGGCCCACATTGCGAACGGCATCGGAAGCGGCGATCCGCTTCCCAAGCGTCATCAACATCTTATGCCAGCTTGACGCCTTGCCTTGTCCCACCCACCTGCTAAGTAGCGGTTCGGGGGCGAGCATTGAGGAGAGCTCTGATGGCACGTAGTCCCGGGTTGCGCAAAGCGCTGGCGGAAAAATTCGACGACGAGCTGAAGTTCTTCAAAGGCTGGATCGACAAGCCGAAAACGGTCGGCTCCATCGTTCCCACCAGTTCCATCACCGCCCGCAAGATGGCATCGATCGTCAATCCGAGATCGGGCCTGCCCGTGCTTGAAGTGGGGCCCGGCACCGGCGTCATCACGCGCGCCATCCTCGCCCAGGGCGTGAAGCCGGAAAACCTCTACGCCGTCGAATATTCGACCGACTTCGTGCGCCATCTGCGCGGGCTCTATCCCGGCGTTAACGTGATCGAGGGCGACGCCTTCAATCTTAACGCGACGCTCGGCGACAAGCGCGACATGGTGTTCGATTCGGTCGTCTCCGGCGTGCCGCTGCTCAATTTCCCGGTCGCCCAGCGCATCGCCTATATCGAGAGCCTACTCGACCGCATTCCTGCCGGACGGCCGATCGTGCAGCTGACCTACGGCCCGCTGTCGCCGATCCCGGCCGGCCGAGGCGACTACACGGTCGAGCATTTCGATTTCATCTTCCGCAACATTCCCCCGACGCAGCTGTGGATTTATCGGCGCCCCTCACACTAGATTCTCCGTTGCCCCGTCCATCCTCCGCCATTGGCGCAAACGCCTGTCACATCGTCATCCACGGGCGGAGCAAGGAGCGAAGCGACGCGGCGCAGACCCGAGGATCCATTCCGTGACTTCGAGGCGTTGCGGCGATCCAGAATTCTGCTCCGCCACGCTCTACGATCGGGGTAACGGAATGGATCCTCGGGTCTCCGCGACGCCGCTTCGCGGCTGCTCCGCCCGTGGATGACGAAGTTCGTAAGCCGCGGCCATCCTTCACCGTTTTCTGCCTTCCGCTCGTTGATTTGAACGCCCCTTGGCTGTACCTGTCCCCGAACAAGGGTGGCCAATGGCAGTGATCCCACGAATCCTGGTCTTTGCCGGCTCGGTCCGGACCGGCGCCTATAGCGGCCGGACGGCCGATGTGGCGCAGAAGGAACTGGCCATGCAGGGCGCGGAGGTGACGCGCATCTCGCTCGGCGACTATCCGCTGCCGATCATGGACGAGGACCTCGAAAAGGAAAAAGGCATCCCCGAGAACGCGCTCAGACTCGGGCGTCAGATTGCGGCGCATGACGGGCTGCTGATCGCGACGCCCGAATATAACGGCTCGATCCCGCCCCTGCTCAAGAACGCGATCGACTGGGTGAGCCGGATACGGCGCGAGGGCAGCCGTTCGTTCCGGCCGCTTTACGGCAAACCCGTGGCCCTCTGCTCGTCCTCGGAGGGCAAGTTCGCCGGCATACGCTGCATCAACCATCTGCGCGCGGTGCTGGTGCGCTGCCAGATGGAGGTGGTCACGCCGGAATGCTCGGTCTCCGAGGCCGACGCGGCGTTCGCCGAGGACGGACAATTCAGGGACGCCAGACTACACCAATCGATGGAGCGCCTATGCCGTACACTGATGGAAACCTCGCGCATGCTGTCGACCCGGATCGAGGCGTGATGCATTTCGCGGAGGCCGGCAGCATGCGGGACAGGCTGATCGTCGGGCTGGACCTGCCGACGCTGAGCGAGGCCGAGAAGGCGGTGCGCGAGCTCGAAGGCGCGGTTTCCTTCTACAAGATCGGTTACCAGCTCGCCTTTGCCGGCGGACTGGACTTCGCGCGGGAACTGGCTAGCGGCGGCACGAAAGTGTTCCTCGACATGAAGCTGCTCGACATCGACAACACTGTGGCCAAGGGCGTCGAGAACATCGTCAAGATGGGCGTTTCGATGCTGACGCTGCATGCCTATCTTAAAACCATGAGAGCGGCTGTCGAGGCGGCCAAGGGCAGCGATCTCTGCCTGCTCGGGGTGACGGTGCTGACCTCGATGGACGAGCAGGACGTGATCGACGCCGGCTATGAATACGACCCGCACACGCTGGTGCTCAGGCGCTCCGAACAGGCGCTGCATGCCGGCATGGGCGGCATCGTTTGCTCGGCCGAGGAGGCTCAAGCGGTGCGCCGGATCGTCGGACCCGACCTGGCGGTGGTGACGCCCGGCATCCGCCCGTCGGGCAGCGACCACGGCGACCAGAAACGCGTGGTGACGCCGGCGCAGGCGATCCGCAACGGCTCCAGCCACCTCGTCGTCGGCCGGCCGATCGTCAAGGCGCCGGATCGGCGCGCCGCGGCCGAAGCGATCCTCGCCGAAATGCAGTCGGCCTAAGGACCGGTCCTCGTTCGCGAAAACAAACAGGAGAAACGCATGCCCAAGGGATATTGGATCGCTCGCGTCGATGTGCGCGACGCCGAGGGATACAAGGATTATGTCGCCGCGGCCAAGCTCGCCTTCGACCGCTTCGGCGCGAAATTCCTGGCGCGCGGCGGCGAGCATGAAAAGGCCGAGGGGCCGGGCCGCGCCCGCAATGTCATCATCGAGTTCGAATCGCTGGCCGTGGCGCATGACTGCTACCACTCGCCGGAATACCAGCGCGCCGCCGCCATCCGCCAGAAAGTGGCCGAGGGCGAGATCGTGCTGGTCGAGGGCGTTTAGGTCGTCTGCGCCGGCGTATGTTGGAGATCGGCCGCCCATCTCGTCGTCATCCACGGGCGGAGCAAGGAGCGAAGCGACGCGGCGAAGACCCGAGGATCCATCCCGTGACTTCAACGCGCCGCCGCGGTCCAGAAATTCAGCTCCGCTGCACTCCACGGCCGAGGTAATGGCATGGATTCCAGGGTCTGCGCGCGTCGCTTCGCTCCTTGCTACGCCCTGGAATGACGAAGTTGCCCGGCCTCAGCCAATCGTGAAGGTCACGACGTCAGCCTGTTAGCTGCCGTCTGCGCCATAGCATCGGCAAGGCTCATCCCCCATTGTCTGCGGCAATAGTCGCGGAAATCGAAGCAGGGCAGGCCGGGACATACCTCGAACTCGATGAGATGGACGGTGTCGTCGGCCTCGACGCGGAAATCGACGGAAAATACGTCCCGCAAGCCGAGGCCGACAATCAGTTTTTGCGCGATGGCACGGATTTTCCGATCCGCCTCCGGCTGGCTGGCGCCGACAGCCTCGAGCTCCGGCTCGGCATAGGTTCCCGCATCCTTCGCTGCCTGGCCGGTCTCGCCATAAAGCGCCATCGAGTCGGCCATGGTCTGAAAATCGCCGCCGGAATCGACAAAGAAGATGCCGAGCGCCTCGACGCCGGTCTCCGGCTTGAGACCGAGGAAGCTTGCGCGCACATTGCGCCCCGCGACATAGGGCTGGACGACGACATCGTCGCGGTAATGGGCAAAGACACGCCGGCTAAGCTCCAGCGCATGGCCGAGGTCGGCGATGCGCGAATCCGGCCAGATGCCGATCTTGGCGCCGAGCCGGTTGGGTTTGACGAACCAGCCTTTGGGCGAGGCCGGCGGCTCGACCAGCCATTCGCCGTTGCGCGCCAGGCCAGCCTGCGGCGCCGGCAGGCCGAGCGCGCCGAGCACGGCGCCGGAGCGCAATTTGTCCTGGCAGAGCGCGAAAAGCGAATCGTCGGCGCCGATGGTGCGCAGGCCGTTCAGCCGCGCCAGCGCCGGCGAGGCGCCGCCCCGGAAATAGGCAACGCCGTCGGTCAGTGTCCAGACCAACGTTGTTGCGGGATCGGCCTTTGCCAGAACGGGCGCTGCGTCGTCGAGCTCGACAGGCTTGAATGCGAGGCCGCGCTTTTCGCAGGCGGCGGCGAGCAGGTTGAATTCGGGCGCAAGGTCGGTCGACTGCGCCAGATAGGACGAAATTTCCAGGGCACGATCCGCCGGGTATCCGTCGGCGGATAGGCGGTCGAGACAGGCCTTTTCCGGCTCGTAGACAAGGATCAGCGTCGGCTGCGGCATTGAATGCTCCGGGCGAAATCAGGCGCTACCATCGCATGGCCGCAGCGGCCGGCTTGCGGGAAACCGACCGGACTGAGGCGATTGCCTGATAGTGCTGAACTGCCTTACGCGATCAGCACGCGCGGCTCGAAGCGGCCTTTGACCGGGATATCGAGCAGGAAAGTCATGCCGGCCTGCGGATCGAGCGCGCGCTGTTTTTCGTCCTTGCCGCTCCAGGCCGAGGTCACGGCCAGGCGGTTGCCATCGCGACCGACGAAAGCCGGACAGGACGGTTGCGTCACCGGCATGGCGATCTCGCGCAGCAGCGTGCCGTCCGGCGCATAGGCCTTCACCGCCTTGCCACCCCAGACGGCATTCCACAGAACCCCGTCGCGGTCGACGACCGAACCGTCGATATAGCCTTTCGAGGCGCGATGATCGACGAACACCTTCACTTCGCCCGCCGGCAGGCCGGTCGCCGGATCGCAGGCGACGCGCATCAGCAGCCCGGTCGCTGTGTCGGTGTAGTAGGCGATCGTGCCGTCCTCGGAAAAACAGATCGAGTTCGAGACGGTGATGCCGGAAAACAACCGGCGCAATTCGCCCTTGAAGAACCAGTAGATCGAGCCCGCGCCCTTCTCCTCGCCCTTGCCCATCGTGCCCGTCCACAGCGCGCCGCAGGGATGAACGCGGGAATCGTTGGAGCGCGTGACCGAATTGTCGGCCTCGATCGGCGTGTGCAGCGTCAGCCTGCCGGTTTTCACGTCGCGGACCTGCAGCCCGATCTCGGTGGCGATGAGCTGGCGGTCGGCGTCGATGACGGCGATGGCGCTGGCCATGACGCCGAGGTCATGCACCTTCAGCGCACCGGCGAGCGGCTTTTCCAGAAGCTTGCCGTTGACGATGTCGAACCAGAACAGCGTGTCGGTGGCGGGATCGTAGCTCGGGCCTTCGCCGAGTTCGCAGATATGGTCGGAAAAAACCGCAACGCCGTCCATCGTCATCCTCCGAAAGCTTCATCCCAGGCGGCGACCGCGGCGCTGGCGCGCCGCGCCACCTCCTCGACCGTCGCGCCCGGCCTGTAGAGGCTGGACCCCAGGCCGAAGACGCTGACGCCGACCGCCTTGTAGCCGGCAAAGTCCTTGTCCGAGACGCCGCCCACGGCGCCGATCAGGGTTGCGGGCGGCAGCACGGCGCGGATCGCCGCGATGCCGCTCGATCCAAGCACGCTTGCCGGGAAGAATTTCAGCGCCGAGGCGCCGAGCCGGATCGCCTGGAAGGCTTCGGTGGGCGTGAACACGCCGGGCATCGTCACCATGCCGTGGTGCATGGCGCGGCCCATGACCTCGGCATCGATGTTCGGACTGACCAACAGCCTCCCGCCAGCCTTGTGCAAGGCGTCGACGTCCGTCGCCGTCAGCACCGTGCCGGCGCCGATCAGCGCGCTTTGCGGCAGCGCCTTGACCAGATCGGCGATGGAGACGAACGGCTCCGGCGAATTGAGCGGCACCTCGATCGCCTCGATGCCGGCGCCGTGGATCGCCTTGCCGATCGCCACGGCCTCGGAGGGCTTGAGGCCGCGCAGGATGGCGACTAGGCCGCGCTTGAGTTTGGGGAAGGGTGCGGTCTGGCTCATGAAGCGCCTCCAATCATGCCGTTCTCGCGCGCGGCCTCGACGAGGCCGGCGCGCACCGCTTCATCGGCGTCCACGGTGCGGAAGGCAAGTCCGGCAAAACCCAGGGCGGAACCGTAGAGCGTGGCCAGCGCGCCCGAGGCGACCAGCACGACCGGCGCTTCGCTGGCGCCATAGCGGCGTCTTGCCGAGGCGATCTCGCCGCCGATCAGCAGTCCGGACAGCGCCGCCGCCGCCTCGGCGGGCTGCAGATCCTGCAGAAGCCCGGCGGCGCGGATGGCGAACAGTTTCGAGGTGATATCGCCGCCTTCGCCCAAGGCTCGCTCGCACCATTGCCGGAAGAACGGACTGCCCGCGGCGACGGGAGCGGGATGCTCGCCCAGCGAATGTTTCAGGATCGAGTGCCCCGCAAGTACCGAGAACAATTCCCCGGTCGGCCAGGTGCCGAAGCCCGCGACCGCGCCATCCTCGACCGAAACCCATTTTGAATGGGTGCCGGGCATGCAGACGAGATGCCTTCCCTTTGCCGGCAAACCGGCGCCGGCAAGCTGGGTCTCCTCGCCGCGCATGACATCCGGCGCGTCGGCCAGGCGCTGCGCGAGGCCAGGCACGATGCGGATGTCGCGGCGCGAGCCCTCAATGCGGGCGGCGCCGCGCAGGATAGCGCCGATCGGCGCCGGCACGGTGACATAGGGCGCCTCGATCCAGCCCTGCCGCGAGCCGGCCATGCCGCAGATGATGACCGGCAGCGTGTCCGGCGCACCCATGGCGCCAAGGTGGCCTTCCAGCACGTTGGCAAAGCCTTTTTCGCGGGCGGTGATCAGCCCGTCGTCGCCGCGCCGCTCGGCAAGCACCTTGCCGGTGTTGTCGAGCAGCCAGGCCCGGAGCCGCGTCGTACCCCAGTCGAGCGCGGCGACCGCCGGCGAGCCGCCGCTCACAGGAAACCTCCGTCGACGATCAGCATCTGCGCGGTCAGCATGCGCGAGGCGTCCGACGCCAGGAACAGCACCGTGCCAACCATGTCGTCGGGCTGCATCACATCCTTGATGCATTGCTTGGCGACATGGGCGGCAAGCCCCTCGTCGGTCACCCAGAGCTCGCGCTGCCGCTCGGTGATCACCCAGCCCGGCGCCACCGCGTTGACGCGGATGCGGTCGGCGCCGAGCTTGCCGGCGAGGCCCTTTGTCAGGCCGAGTATGCCTGCCTTGGCCGCTGTGTAGGCCGGCATATCGGGATGGTTGATCAGATAGGAGGTGGAGGTGAAGTTGATGATCGAGCCGCCGCCGGCGCGCTTCATGCCGGGCGCCACGGCCTGCGCGGTGAAGAAATGCGGCCGCAGGTTGACGGCGAGATTGTTGTCCCAGAACTCGACCGTGACGTCTTCCACCGCGTGACGGTCGTCGAGCGCGGCATTGTTGATCAAAACGGTGACATCGCCATGCGCCTCAGCCGCCTTGGCCGCGGCGGCGCGCAACGCCTCGACGTCGCGCAGGTCGGCCTTGAGGTAGAGCGGCCGGCGGCCGAGCTCCTTCTCCAGCCGGTCGGCAAGGACGGTGCTTGGCTTGTCGGCGATATCGATGAAGGCGACCCTGGAGCCCTGGCGCATAAAACCTTCGGTCAGCGCCGCGCCGATGCCGGAGCCGCCGCCAGTGATCAGCACCGAGGCGCCGTCGAGGTCGGCGAACCGTGCCGATGGCATCATGATTTCTTCTCCCTTTGGCCGGCGCGCATCCTAGCCACGCAGGGCCGGGGGGCAAGGGCGAAAAGGCGAATTCGGCAGCTTATGTCCGACAAATGAGATCTGCATCTCCGTCTTCCCGGAAGCAGCTCAAGGTTTGTTGAGATTCAGGTCAGGCCGAGTCGGAGTCGAAGACGGGCGCGAAGCGCCCAAACTGGGTGGTTTCCGAGAACCGGAGCGGAGCGTACTTAAAGTACGTGAGCACCAGAAGCGCAGGAGGCCGCCATTTGCAGACCGGCCTCACCTGAATATCAACAGACCTTATCAGATCGCCTTGGCATGCAGCGCGCCCCGATAAGAATCGCGCAGATAGCCGAGCGTGGCGTCGGCATCGGCCGGCTTGCCGAACAGGTAGCCCTGCCCGCCGGCGCAGCCGAACTGGACGAGACGATCGGCCTGGGCCTCGTCCTCGATGCCTTCGGCGACGACATCCATGCCGAGCCCCTCGCACATGGCGAGGATGGCGCGGATGATGTGCTCCGAGGGCCGGTCGTCGAGGATGGAGGAGACGAAGGCCCGGTCGATCTTGAGCTTGTCGAAATGGAACTCGCGCAGGCGGCCGAGCGACGACTGGCCGGTGCCGAAATCGTCGAGCGAGACGCGGATGCCGACGCGGCGCAGGTCCGCGACGATCTTCTCGGCCGAGGCCGGATCATTCATCAGGCCGGTCTCGGTGATCTCGATCTCCAGGCGGCGCGGGTCGAAGCCGGTGCGATCGAGGATGGCGAGGATATGCAAGCCGGTGTTCTGGTCGACGAGCTGCGAGGGCGACAGGTTGAAGGACAGGAACAGATCCTTCGGCCAGCTGCGCGCCGCTTCCGTCGCCTTGCGCAGCACCAGCTGCGACAGCGGGCCGATGATGCCTCGTTCCTCGGCGATCGGGATGAAGACGGATGGCGGCACGACGCCGAGGTCGCGGTCGGTCCAGCGCGCCAGCGTCTCGAAGCCGATGGTGCGGCGGCTGTTGAGGTCGACGATGGGCTGGAAATGCGGCTCGACCTCGCCGGCCGAGACGGCGCGGCGCAGCGCCTGCTCGATGCGGGTGACGCGCTTGGCCGCCTCCTCCATCTCGCGGGTGTAGACGACGACGCGGCCGCGGCCCGAGCGCTTGGCGTGATAGAGCGCGGTCTCGGCCTTGTTGACGAGGATCTCGGTGGTCTCATCGCCGGAATAGAAGAGCGAGCAGCCGACCGAGGCGGAAAGCCTCGCGGTACGCTCGCCGACATCATAGGGGGCCGACAGGATCTCGATCAGCATGCGCGACTTTTCGGCCGCCTGCTCCTCGGAGAACACCATCGGGTAGAGATAGGCGAACTCATCGGCGCCGATGCGGCAGACGGTGGAATAGCCGTCCATCGAGGCGCGCAGCCGCATCGCCACCTGGATCAGGATGTCGTCGCCGGCCTTGTGGCCGAACAGGTCGTTGATCGGCTTGAAGCCGTCGAGGTCGAGGATGCCGACGGTGAAGGGTGCGGGGTCGTCGGCGCGGTCGCTGATCAGGCGATCGACCTTGTCGAAGAAGCGACGATGGTTGCCGAGCCCGGTCAACGAATCCGTGAAGGCCAGATCCGTGTTTTCCCTGCCTGGCTGACCGGTGCCAAACGTCGTTTGCATCATGTCCCTGTTCTGATGTCGGTATTTCTCATCAGACTGGCACCAAAGCGTTTAGGAAAAGTATCGGAAAATCGATTTTCCTTCGCCCAAGAGTTGCTGGCGTCGCTGGCGGGCGTTCAGCTTCGGGCAAAAAACGCTAGTCTAGCCCAAACATTCGTTTATGCGTCATATCTAATAGAATATCGAACGATCTTTTCCTCAGACGCCGCTTCCGTTGAAGCAAGTGCGGACGAAAAGCCGCTCGCACTTTTTGGACATTGCGTCAGCCCGCTTGCTTTACGCGATAGAGCTCAATCGGGCTGCCCTTGGTCTCGCTGACCGGCTCGAGCCAGTCCGGCACGCTGCCGCGCAGCAGCCCGGCCAGGAAGCCCTGCGGCGCCTTTTGGGTCAGGGTCCGGCTCTCGAAATTGCCGGGGCAGATGGCGACAAGGCCGACACGATGCGCCTCGACGATCCGCCGCGCGTCATCGGCCGAGCCGAGAAAGGCGTCCAACGCCAGGAGATTGCCAGCGACGTTGCGATGATAGGGGCCGGCGAAGACCTTGTGGCCGCTATAGACGAGTATGGGCGCGCCGAGATTGGAGATCGCAAGCACGGTGGTGCCGGCCATGCCGCCAAGCGGCGCGAAGGTGGCCTTCTTCTCGCAAGCCCTGTCCGTCGTGCCGCGGTCGGCGACAGCCGGGCCTTTTTCGAACGCCACCGAGGCGGCGGCGGCAACGCCGGTCCAGACCGGGTTGATCGAGACCAGCCAGACTGCGGCAAGGCGCAGCGCCACGCCGGGCGAAGAGCCGGCTTCGGCCCGCGCCCGCCATTTCGCGATCCAGGCCGACAGCGGGATGACCGCGAAGGCGATCGAAAAGGTGGTGCCGCGCAGCTGCCAGGCGCCGACGACGAAGGAGACGCCAAGCAGCGCCGCGACGAGACTGTCCTGCCGCCGCCAGCCGCCGCGCCGCAAGCGCAGCGCCATCAGGATGATCGCGACCAGCGGCGTCGCATAACGCGCCGCCACCCGCGCCGGATCGTGGACAAGCAGCGTGAACAGCGACTGGGCCTCGTCGATGTGGTCCAGCCAGAGTTCCTTGAGGCGCGGATCGAGACTGGCATAGGGCGCCGAGAGGCATTGCGGGAACAGCGACGCCACGACGACGCCGAGGACGAGGCCCAGCGCGGCCAGTGACCCCAGCCTGAACCGCCAGTCGCCAGCGGCGGGCTCGACCGAGGCGATCGCCACCAGCCCGATGCCCGCGACGGCCGCGACGGCGAATTGCGCGACCGAGAAGGCGTCGCATTGCGCCGCGCCCCATGCGGGAGGCGGGATGGTGGCGAAGAAGACAAGCGCCGAGACGCCGGCGAAGCCGAGGCCGAAATCCCGGGCGATCGCCCGCTCGCCGCCTGGATCGGCGACGAACAGCAGCGACACGCAAGCCCCAATGGCCGCGACATAAGGAACCGTTTCCATGCCGATGGCGAGCGTCAGCGCGGCGCAGAGGCCGGACAACAGCGCGGCCCGGCGCCAGGCTGGCGCCTCGAGCAGCAGAGCGAGGCTCGCCATGGTGAGCATCAGCTGGACGTTATGGTGGTCGAGCGCACCCGGCGCATAGATGCCGACGAAATAATAACCGGCGCCACCGATGAGGATGGCGGGCAGCACCGCGCCGCCGCCGCCGAAACCGCGCGCGGCGCGAGCGGTGAAGAACAGGGTCGACCAGAAGAGCAGCGCCGGCCACAGCACCTGCGCCACATCCTCGCCAAGCGGCCTGCTGCCGGTGAGCGCCGAGGCGGCAAGAACCATCGCGGCGATCGGCGCATCCACCAGCCTGGACCAGTGCATGACGAAACCGCCTTCCAGCCCCATGCGATACTGGTGCAGGTCGAACCAGCCCTGGCCGGCAAGCAGGTCGCGGACCTCGACGAGGCGCAGCAGATTGTCGTTGTCGCCGCCGGCATCGGTCAGCGGGCCGAACCCCGTCCACGCGTCGACGCCGAGCGCGAGCAAGGCGGCAAGCAGCGCCAGCACGAGGTCGGATTTCCACGAGGCGGCGCCGTTCTCGGCTGTGCCCATTGCCGTGACCTTTGACGGGAGAGGATCGGTTTAAACCTAGCCTTAACGGCTTCAATAAATAGTAAAACGGCTCGACGGGACCGGCATCAGGCCGGCCGGAGGCTGGTCGGGCGTCCGGAGACAGACATGCCGCATGCAGTCCGCCACGAGCCGGTCATCGCCGTGCTCCTGCCTTGCTACAACGAGGAGCTCACGATCGGCGAGGTCGTTCGGCGCTTCCGCGAGACCCTGCCTTCGGCCGCGATCTATGTGTACGACAACAATTCCAAGGACCTCACGGCGCTGAAGGCCCGCGCCGCCGGCGCCATCGTCGTGCGCGAGCCGCGCCAGGGCAAGGGCAATGTGGTGCGGCGCATGTTCGCCGACATCGATGCCGACATCTATGTGATGGCCGACGGCGACGGCACCTATGCGCCGGAGGACGCGCCGCAGCTGATCAACGTGCTGCAGACCGAGCGCTGCGACATGGTGGTGGGCACCAGGCGCGGCGTGACCGACGATGCCGGCCGCAACGGCCACGCCTTCGGCAACCGCATCTTCAACCGGCTCTACAAGGGCCTGTTCGGGACCGATTTCACCGATATCTTCTCCGGCTACCGGGTGTTTTCGCGCCGCTTCGTCAAGAGCTTCCCGGCCGTGTCCGGCGGCTTCGAGATCGAGACCGAGATGTCGGTGCATGCCTCGCAGCTCAAGCTGCCGGTGAGCGAGATGGCGCTCGATTACGGCCGCCGCCCGGAAGGCTCGTCGTCGAAACTGTCGACCTTCCGCGACGGTGCCAGGATCCTGTGGATGTTCGCCATGCTGATGAAGGAGACGCAGCCGCTGCGCTTCTTCGGCACGTTCGCGCTGTTCTTCCTGGCGGCGAGCATCGGCCTGATGATCCCCGTGCTCATCGAATTCGCCGAGACGGGGCTGGTGCCGCGCATGCCGACCTGGGTGCTGTCGATCGGCATGCTGCTCCTGGCCATGCTCTCCATGATGACCGGGCTGATCCTCGATTCGGTATCGCGCGGCCGGGCCGAGCAGAAGCGCATCTTCTATCTGTCGATTTCCTCCGGCCGGGCCGAGCGCGGGATACCGGGGCAGGCCTTGCCGAAGGGTGAAGCTGGCAAGCCCTCGCGGGCGGCCTAGTGGGGGGCATAGTGGGCCGCCTCGTCCGCTTCGCCCTTGCCGGCGGCATCGGCTTCGCCGCCGACGCGGCGGCACTGTGGCTGCTGCTTGCCACCACGCCGCTCGGCCCGCTTTCGGCGCGCGTGCTGTCGATCGGCTTCGCGCTCTGCGTCACCTGGCAGATCAACCGCCACCTGACCTTCGCGCCGTCGAAACGGAGCATAACTGAGGAAGGCGCGCGCTACGGCGGCGTCGGCGTCGCCACCAGCATCGTCAATTACCTGGTCTACTGCGCCGTCCTGCTCGCGCTGCCGGCCCTGCCGCCGCTGGCGGCGCTCGCCATCGCCTCGATCGTCGCCATGACGCTGTCCTTCCTCGGCTATTCCAGGCTGGTCTTCGACCGGTAAACGTCCGCACCAAGCGAGCACGATTGGCAGGAGCCGCCGATTTCCCTATATCGACGGCTGAGTTTCCCCCGGAGAGGAAAAATGCCGCTGAAGATCGCCGTCCAGATGGACCATGTCTCCACCGTGTCGATCGCCGGCGACACCAGCTTCGCGCTGTCGCTGGAGGCGCAGCGGCGCGGCCACAAGCTTTTCCACTACACGCCCGACCGGCTGTCGATGCGGGACGGCAAGGTGTTCGCGCGCGTCGAGGAGATGCAGGTGCGCGACGAGAAGGGCAACCATTATTCGCTGGGCGAGAAGGTGCGCACCGATCTCTCCGAGATGGACGTGGTGCTGCTCAGGCAGGATCCGCCCTTCGACATGAACTACATCACGACCACGCACATATTGGAGCGCATCCATCCGAAGACGCTGGTGGTCAACGACCCGGCCTGGGTGCGCAACAGCCCGGAAAAGATCTTCGTCACCGAATTCCCGGACCTGATGCCGGAGACGCTGATCACCAAGGACCCCCAGGAAGTCGCCGCTTTCCGCAAGGAATTCGGCGACATCATCGTCAAGCCGCTCTACGGCAATGGCGGCGCCGGCATCTTCCATCTGCACGAGGCCGACCGCAATCTTGCCTCGCTGCTCGAGATGTTCGGCCAGCTGTTCCGCGAGCCCTATATCGTGCAGCGCTACCTCAAGGAGGTGCGCAAGGGCGACAAGCGCATCATCCTGATCGACGGCGAACCGGTGGGCGCCATCAACCGCGTGCCGGCCGAGCACGATTCGCGCTCCAACATGCATGTCGGCGGCCGCGCCGAGAAGACCGAGCTGACGGAGCGCGAGCGCGAGATCTGCGCCCGCATCGGGCCGGCGCTCAGGGAACGCGGCTTCATCCTGGTCGGCATCGACGTGATCGGCGACTACATGACCGAGATCAACGTCACCTCGCCGACCGGCGTGCGCGAAGTGCAGCGCTTCGGCGGCGCGGATATCGCCAGCCTGTTCTGGGATTGTGTGGAGGAGAAGCGGCTGACGTCGGCCGCGTGATTGCCGCATGTTGACTCTACGGCACGGGTATCGCCCTGCTACCGTATTCGAGATTGTCAGCGCAATGTTGCGTCATCGCCGGTATCTCCGGGAAGGGCTCCCTTCCGCGAAGTCGCAACCTGCTCTTCAGGCAAGTTTGCTGTCGGACGATCCGTTCATATCCTATTCGGGAATGTCCGGCACGCCCCTCGGATTGGCAAGCCACATGCCTCGCCTTCGACGCAGCCACCGTGCCTGGTTTCTCATCTCGCCAACCTGGTCCATCGAGAACAATTCCAGCGTCAAAATGATCCGGACCTATGCCGTTCTGCATAGGCTTAGGAACCCCCGTCACTCGCTGATCTTCCTATCCAACACACAAGGTGAGGCCGATCTCTTGAATCAGTCCGGTGAGGCCGCCGTCCTGCACAACAAGACTTCAGCAACCTCCGAATACATATTCAGGCCCCTCGAGGACGTCCCTGTAGAATTCGATGCAATATACAATGCGCAACTGGCTTCGTGGAAACGCCACGACTTGTCCCTTGGCATCGAGCGTTGCGCATTTATCTTTTATCGCGATTCATCGGAGTCATCCACGATGGAGTCGGAAAGGGCGCGAATAAATCGGCACAGGGAGCTCGCGCCGGGTCACGTGTTTATCAATGAGTTTGACAGCACCGGCAAGCCTGTCCGACTGGCGCCGGCTCATGTGAACATGCATCTAAATCGTGCAGCCGTGGGAATTTGTCTCTCTGAAATGGAGGGACCAATGTTCGCCAGCACAGAATATCTTCTAGCGGGGCTGCCTATCGTCACGACCCCGAACCATGGCGGCCGAGACCTTTATCTGGATGACGACTATTCGCTTACAGTTCCACCCGATCCTCGATCCATCGCGGAGGCTGTCTTAGCGCTCAAGGAGCGACGAATCCCCCGGGCCTATATTCGTTCGCAAACCTTGAAACGGATTGAACGAGACCGCGGGCGGTTCATAGACCTTGTAAATGAGATTTTTCAGGAAAGCGGCTCTTTGCGCCGGATCGCCATGCCTTGGCCTTTCCGATATCCTGTCATGGAGTGGCTTCCACCCCACATCGCAATCGATCGATCGCTTTCAGGCACGGTCGATGCCTTTATCAGCGCTTAAAGCGCGTCGCGATTCTTCGGATTCGCTCCATGCGCTTTAGGTCTTTGATTTTACGCATGTCTCCCGAAACCGGTTCTCACTTTCGGGAGACATGCTTTAGACGGCAACAGCCCCGGATGCCGGAGGGGCTGCTCGCCTTTTCGACGGGTCGAGAGCACGCGGCGACAGCCGTTTTCCTTTTGCCTTAACGATGTTCCGCTTTTGCACCCGGGGGCACAATCCGCCTGCAACCACAGCGTTTGCGTGTTCTCGTAATGTTCTTGATTCGATCGAAGAATTGTGATTGTTTCAACGAGAGTTCATTCGTGGACAATCGCAGGGGTTGCTGCCGGGGGCTTGAGAAAATGGTGGCGCGGGTTCGCACGGTCGCTTTCCAGGGCATCGAGGCCTTGCCGGTCGATGTCCAGGTGATGGTCGGGCCGGGCAAGGTCGGCATGCAGATCGTCGGCCTGCCGGACAAGGCGGTGGCCGAGAGCCGCGAGCGCGTGCAGGCGGCGCTGCATGCATCCGGCCTGTCGATGCCGTCGAAGAAGGTGACGGTAAATCTCGCGCCGGCGGACCTGCCCAAGGAAGGCAGCCATTACGACCTGCCGATTGCGCTTGGCCTGATGGCGGCGCTGGGCGCCATCCCGGGCGACATGCTCACCGGCTATGTGGTGTTGGGCGAATTGTCGCTCGACGGCACGATCGCGGGCGTGGCCGGCGCGCTGCCGGCCGCGATCGGCGCCAATGCCGAAGGCAAGGGCCTGATCTGCCCCTTCGCCTGCGGGCCGGAGGCGGCCTGGGCGGGCAAGGATTTCGACATTCTTGCGCCGCGCAGCCTGATCGCCGTCGCCAACCATTTTCGCGGCACGCAGGTTCTGTCGCGGCCCGAGGCCGGCATCCAGCTCGCCGCGCGCGATCTGCCGGACCTCGCGGACATCAAGGGCCAGGAAAGCGCCAAGCGGGCGGTGGAGGTGGCGGCGGCAGGCGGCCACAACCTCCTCATGGTCGGACCGCCGGGTTCGGGCAAGTCGATGCTGGCGCAAAGGCTGCCCTCGATCCTGCCGCCGCTGGCGCCGAAGGAACTGCTCGAAGTCTCGATGATCGCGTCCGTCGCCGGCGAGCTCGGCGAAGGCAAGCTGACCGACCGGCGGCCGTTCCGCGCCCCGCATCACTCGGCCTCGATGGCGGCCATGGTCGGCGGCGGGCTGCGCGCCCGCCCGGGCGAAGCCTCGCTCGCCCATCACGGCGTGCTGTTCCTCGATGAGCTGCCGGAATTCGCGCCGCAGACGCTGGACGCGCTGCGCCAGCCGCTGGAGACGGGCGACTGCATGATCGCGCGCGCCAACCACCGCGTCACCTATCCGGCGCGCATCCAGCTGGTGGCGGCGATGAATCCGTGCCGCTGCGGCATGTCGGGAGAGCCCGGCTATCGCTGCCTGCGCGGCGACCGCTGCCGCACCGAATACCAGGCGCGGATCTCCGGTCCGCTGCTCGACCGCATCGACCTCAGGATCGAGGTACCGGCGGTCTCGGCGAGCGACCTGATCCGCCCGGACAAGGCCGAGACGAGCGCTTCGGTGGCGCAGCGCGTGGCCCGGGCGCGGGCCATGCAGCGCGAACGGCTGGAAAAACTGGGCGCGGGCGCCACCACCAACGCGCACTGCCCGCCTTCGATCATCGAGGAGATCGCCAAGCCCGATACGGCCGGCCTGGCGCTGCTCAAGGACGCCAGCGAGAAGCTCGGCTTTTCGGCGCGGGCCTATCACCGCGTGCTCAAGGTGGCGCGCACGCTGGCCGACCTCGACGTCAGCGAGACGGTGGGCCGCATCCATCTGGCCGAAGCGATTTCCTATCGCATGAGCGCCGAGCGGATGGCGCAGGCGGCGTGAGCCGGAAGGCGTTCGCAGCCACGCCTGACCGATTTCACGTCAATCGGTTGCCGGGATCAACTTCTGCAGGGTCGGCGCCAGGATCATGCCGAAGGTCAGGACGTCGCCATAGGCCCGCGCGGAAAGCATCGCCCCGTGCACGGTCGCCATGAAGGCCTCGGCTTCCACGCGCGGCGCGGCGGCGATCGTCAATGTTCCCTGCTCGGCGCCGCGCTCGAAGACGCGGGTCAGCCAGCCCGAGAGAAACTGAAAATAGGCACGGACTCCCACGGCAACTTCCGGCGGCAGGACCGGAAGCTCGCTCGCCAGCAACGCGCACACGCAAAACGGCCTGCTCGCGTCCTCGATGCACTGGGCCCAGAAGCCGGCATAGGTTCTGAGCAGCTCCGGCGGTTCAGGCACATTGCGCTCGAGCTCCGTCATGCCCGCCACGGCATCCTCGAGGTACCGCTTCACCAGAGTCTGCACGAGATCGACCTTGCTCGGGAAATGATGATGGATGCTCGCCTTGCGGATACCGACCACCTCGGCGATATCGGCGTAGCTGAAGCCGTTATAGCCGCCGGCGACGATGAAGCGTCGCGCGGCGGCCAGGATGTCATCGGCGGTGTTCGAAGGCCTGTCCATAAGCATGCCTAGAGCGTTTCACCGTTTCACGGAAACGGCGAACCACTCTATCCCTTTGTTTTGACGCAATTCCGGACGCAAAACCGTAAACACTTTTCCTGGAATTGCTCTAACCTCCGGCTGAAGAAATCTCAACGCGCGGCCTGCGGCGACTTGCGAAGCATATCGCTCACCGAAAGCCAGATGGCGGACACCAGGAAATAGAAGGCGCCGAAAGCGGCGTAGGGCGCGACATTGGCGATGCCGATGGCCTCCGCGCCGCCCGCCATCTTGACGAAGAAGAGACCGGCCAGCGCCGACTGGGCGCCGCTCAGGATCATCGCCCACTGGGCGCCGTTGGTCTTCCAGCGACGAGCCGCCGTCAGGAGCTGAAACGCGCCGGAGAAAACGGCCCAGACACCGTAGACCGTGAGCACCGCGTTCATGCTGTGGCCAAGCGCGATGGCGACCGCGATCGCGGTGACGATGCTGACCACGAAGTTGAGCAGTTGCGACCTGTTGCGGCCGAGGCCGCCACTGCGCTGCGCGTCGACATAATTCGCAAGCGCGTCCCACAGGGGATAGGCGACCAGCATGACGGCGGCGAGCGTCGGAACTGCCTTCGCGACGGTGAAGGCCGCCAGGACCCAGGCGGCCGATACGGCAAAGCGCAGATAGTAATAGTTTTTGAGCCAGGCATTCGAGGACCGGGCGGGGCTTTCAATGCTTGTTTGTGCAGACATGACGCATACCTTTCTTTGATGTCATAATCTACCTACTAGTAGGTAGACAAATATCTGTCAAGCGTTTTGCGAGGTATCCCCACCGCGTTGAACGCTTAACGACGCATTCGCACCCGGAAAGCTGCGTGATATGGTGGAGCCGATCCGCGGGGGCGAGGGATGATTTCAGTTCTGCCGGCGCGCAGCGCCGAAGATTTCGAGACACTGGCGGGGCTCTGCCGGAAGCTCGCGCAGTGGGATGTCGAAGCTTCGGCGCCGCATGGCGTCTCGGCCGCGGATGTGAGGGCTCTGTTCCATCCCGAAACAAGCGGCCCGCAATTGGCGGCGCAGTTCGGCGCGCCGGATGCGATGGCGTTCATCGCAAGATCCGGAGGCCTGCCGGCGGGCTGCCTCGCCTTCGATCCATTCGGCGAGGGCATGGTGGAACTTCACAGGTTCTTCGTCGACGCTGCTTTCCGGGGGCAAGGCATAGGCCGCGCGCTGATGGGCGCGGTTCTGGCGGAAATCGACAAAGGCCCGGCCCGCACGGTGCTGATCCACACCACCTTCTATATGGAAAGCGCGATCACCGTGTACGAGGCATTCGGCTTCAGGCCCTGCGCGCCGTTTCGCGACACCCCGGCGCATGTCAGGCACACGGATGTGTTCCTGACGCGCTCCGCCTTGTCCGGGATGTGATACGAAGGGCGCTCAAGCCGGCGATCGCATCCGGCTTCGACGGAAGGCAGCGAGGGCGATGGCCCCCGCACAAGTTCAGCCCTTCGCCTTCAGCTCCAGCCGCCGCGCATGCAGCACCGGCTCCGTGTAGCCGTTGGGCTGGCTCGTCCCCTTGAACACAAGGTCGCAGGCGGCCTGGAAGGCGATGGAATTGTCGAAGTCCGGCGCCATCGGGCGGTAGAGCGGGTCGCCGACATTCTGGCGGTCGACGATCGCCGCCATGCGCTGCAGCGAGTCCCTGACCTGGATTTCCGAGCACACCTTGTGGCGCAGCCAGTTGGCGATGTGCTGCGAGGAGATGCGCAGCGTGGCGCGGTCCTCCATCAGGCCGACATCGTTGATATCGGGCACTTTCGAGCAGCCGACGCCCTGGTCGATCCACCGCACGACATAGCCCAGGATGCCCTGCGCATTGTTGTCGAGCTCGCGCTGGATCTCGTCCGGCGTCCAGTTCGGGCGCACCGCGACGGGCACCGACAGGATATCGTCGAGCTTGGCCTTGGGCCGGCTCTTCAGCGCCGCCTGCACGGAATGCACATCGACCTTGTGATAATGCGTGGCGTGCAGCGTCGCCGCCGTCGGCGAGGGCACCCAGGCGGTGTTGGCGCCGGCCTTGGGATGCGCGACCTTCTCAACCAGCATCGCCGCCATCAGATCCGGCATCGCCCACATGCCCTTGCCGATCTGGGCATGGCCGGCGAGCCCGCATTCGAGGCCCGTATCGACATTCCAGGCCTCATAGGCGGAGATCCAGGCGGCCTGCTTCATGTCGCCCTTGCGGATCATCGGACCGGCTTCCATCGAGGTGTGGATCTCGTCGCCGGTGCGGTCGAGGAAGCCGGTGTTGATGAACACCACACGCTCCTTTGCGGCGCGGATCGCCTCCTTGAGGTTGACGGTGGTGCGCCGCTCCTCGTCCATGATGCCCATCTTGATGGTGTTTTTCGCCATGCCGAGCAGGGCTTCGACGCGGTCGAAGATTTCCACCGCGAAGGCGACCTCTTCCGGCCCGTGCATCTTCGGCTTCACGACATACATCGAGCCGGCGCGGGAATTGGCGCGGCGGCCGTTCTCGCCGACATCATGCAACGCGATCAACGCGGTGATCGCGGCGTCCATGATGCCTTCCGGCACCTCGTTTCCGTCGCGGTCGGTGATCGCCGGGTTGGTCATCAGGTGGCCGACATTGCGCACCAGCATCAGCGAGCGCCCCGGCAGCAGAAGCTGGCCGCCATTCGGCGCCGTGTAGCGGCGGTCGGGGTTGAGCTTGCGGACAAAGGTCTTGCCGCCCTTGGTGATCTCTTCGGCCAGGTCGCCCTTCATCAGGCCGAGCCAGTTGCGGTAGACGACGACCTTGTCCTCGGCATCGACGGCGGCGACCGAATCCTCGCAGTCCTGGATGGTGGTCAAAGCCGATTCCAGGATGACATCGGCGATGCCGGCCGGATCGGTCTTGCCGATCTGGTTGGCGTGGTCGATCACGATCTCGATATGCAGGCCGTTCTTGACCAGCAACACGGCTTCCGGATTCTCGGCATCGCCGCGATAGCCGGCGAACTGCTTCGGGTCCGCGAGCGTGGTGGCGCCGGCGCCCTCGCCCGCCTTCAGCGCGCCGTTCGCCACCGACAATCCGTTGACGCCGGCCCATTTGCCTGATGTCAGCGGCACGGACTGGTCGAGGAAATCCTTCGCCCAGGCGATCACCTTGGCGCCGCGCGCGGGATTGAAACCCTTGCCCTTCTCGGCGCCGCCGGTCTCGGGAATGGCGTCGGTGCCGTAGAGCGCGTCATAGAGCGAGCCCCAGCGGGCGTTGGCGGCGTTGAGCGCATAGCGCGCGTTCATCACCGGCACGACGAGCTGTGGCCCGGCGACGACGGCGATCTCGGGATCGACATGCTCCGTCGAGACGCTGAAGGCCGGGCCTTCCGGCACCAGATAGCCGATCTCCTTCAGGAAATTCTTGTAGGCCTCCATGTCGAGCGGCGCGCCGTTTTCGCGATACCAGCCGTCGAGCTTTTCCTGCATGGCGTCGCGTTTGGCCAGCAGCGCGCGGTTCTTCGGCGCGAGGTCGTGGACGATGGCGGAAAAGCCTTGCCAGAATTTTTCCGGATCGATGCCGGTGCCCGGCGTGGCCTCCTCGGCCACGAAGTCATGGAGCTCCCGGGCAATCCGCAACCCGGCGATCTCGATGCGGTCGGTCATCTGCACGTCTCCAGATAGGTAGGCTTGCCGCCTGTCGGTCGGCAACGGGGCTTTGGCATGCCAAGCGGTAAGGGTCAATTCGGCTTAAGGTGAAGTAGGACCGGAGGGCGTCTATTCCAGCACATGGCGAAGGAACGCGACGTGTCAAGACCAAGGTTCCTCGCCCCACGAAAGTGGGGAGAGGTGGCTCGGCGAAGCCGAGACGGAGAGGGGAGCGCCCTACGAAGGCCCCCTCTCCGTCCGCTTCGCGGACACCTCTCCCCCGCCTCCGGCGGGGGCGAGGAACCAAGTGAACTCACACCGCAATCCGCGGCCGTCCCGACGCCACCGCGACGACATGCGCCTCGATGAACATGCGCTGGCCCTCGATGGTCGAGACCTTGAATTCGGTGGCGACGTCGATTTCGGCGCTGTCGGTGCCGGCGTCCTTGGCGCGCTCGGCGGCGATCGCCCGCACGTCCGCCTCGGCCGCCTCGATCGCCTTCACCTCGTCGGTGAAGTCGCGCACCGTCTGGCCGGAGGCGAGGCGGAACAGGCCTTCCTTGGGCTGGCTGACGCGGGCCTCGGCCGAGACGCGTACCTGGCCGACCACGGCGCCGAGCGCGTTGGCGACGTCGGTGTCCTCCGGCACGATGCAGCCATTGCCGACCAGCACGGCCAAGCCGGCGTAATGCAGCGGCGCGGAGGCGCCGAGGCCGATGACCGGGCGGTCGAGCGCGACGGTGAAGCGGGCGATACCGGGATGGCCATCGACCGCGCGCTGCACCAGCGCATGCGCGACGGTGGCGGCGCCGTCCAGCCCGTCCTCGGCGAAAGCGGTTTCGAGGATGTATTCGGCGGACCAGCGGGTGAGCGTGACCAGCACGCGCCCGGCGATCGCTTCCGGCGTCGCGGCGATCGCCTGGCCGCGGCCGTCGCGGCGGCGGGCGAACAGCTCGGCGCCGAGGCGGGCGGTCGCGGCGTCCCAATTGGCCTGCTTGCCCAGCACATGGGCGGCGTCGGACGGCGTGAAGCCGGAGATATGCACGAGACCGCGCGCGACCAGACGGTTCAGCGTGGCGTTCTGGGCGTTGGACGAGAGCAGCCTGTCGAGCGCCAGCGGGACAGTGCCGATCGCCTCGTAGAGTTTCGCCTCCGGCGCGGTGAGGCCGGCGGCAAGCCGGTCCGGCACGCCGGTGCGCAGGGCAAAACGCCCGTCCATGCGGCCGGGGTTCGGCGCCCGCAGCTGCCGCTCCAGCTCTGATGTGACCGCCTCGCCATGCATCATGCCGGCCAGCGCCAGCGGCACCAGGCGGCGCGGCCCAAGCAGGATCTTCGGGTCGAGCGCGCCGTCCTCCAGCGCCACTTCGGAATCGCCGCCAAGGCCGAAAGTGCGCATGGCGACGGCTTCGACCATGGTGCGGAAGCCGCCGACGGTCGCGCCTTCCGGATCGAGGCGCGGCCGGCCGCCATCGAGCACGGCGACGTCGGTCGTGGTGCCGCCGATATCCGACACCATGGCGTCGTCCAGCCCGGTCATGTGGCGGGCGCCGACCAGAGAGGCAGCCGGGCCGGACAGGATGGTCTCGATCGGCCGCTGGCGGGCAAAGGCGGCCGACACCAGCGCACCGTCGCCGCGCACCACCATCAGGGGCGCGGCGATGCCGCGCCTGGCCAGAAACCCTTCGGTCGCGGCGACCAGCCGGTCGATCATCGAGATCAGGCGGGCGTTGAGCAGCGTTGTCAGCGCGCGGCGCGGGCCGCCGAGCTTGGCCGAAAGCTCATGGCTGGCGGTGACCGGCAGGCCAGCTCTCTTGCGGATCAGGTCGCGGGCCGCCAGCTCATGCGCCGGGTTGCGGGTGGCGAAATAGGCGCAGACGGCAAAGCCCGACACCGAGCCCCCCAATTCCGGCAGTGCGGCCTCGAGGCCGGAGAGGTCGAGCTTGGCCGCATTGCCATGCACGTCATGGCCGCCGGGGCAGAACACGACCGGATCGGTGCCGAGCGCCGACTTCAACCCGTCGCGGGCAAGGTCGGCCTCGGAAAAGCCGATCATGACCAGCGCCACGCGCCCGCCCTGGCCCTCGACCAGCGCGTTGGTGGCCAGCGTGGTCGACATGGAGACCAGCTTTATGGCGGCCGGATCGGTGCCGGATTCCTGAAGCACGGCATCGACCGCGCCGGAAATGCCGACGGCGAGATCGTGGCGCGTCGTCAGCGACTTCGCCTTGGCCAGCACCTTGCCTTTCGGCCCGCCCTCCTCGCACCACAGCACCGCATCGGTGTAGGTGCCGCCGGTGTCGATGCCGAGGAAGAGGGGGTGAAGCTTGGCGGTCATTTTTGCGGGCAGTCCGGGGGTCGAGGGCTTTGTCGCGAAGCCCTTAGCCGATACGGGCTGCCGGATAAAGGTTGGAGGGGTGGGCCAGGGGGCGCAAGGTCCTCGCCCCACGGAGCGGGGAGAGGTGGCTCGGCGAAGCCGAGACGGAGAGGGGAGCGCCCTACGAAGGCCCCCTCTCTGTCCGCTTCGCGGACACCTCTCCCCCGCCTCTGGCGGGGGCGAGGAACCCAAGCTTTGAGACGCCGGCGCGAAGCCCCCCTCTCTGGCCTGCCGGCCATCTCCCCCTCAAAGGGGGAGATCGGATGTCACGCCGGCTTTCGCCAATCACCAATGTTGCAGAAGAGGCGCCGGCGCCGAAGCTGCCAATCTCCCCCCTTGAGGGGGAGATGCCCGGCAGGGCAGAGAGGGGGGCCTCGCGCCGGCCTCCGCAACTAACTACCCAACAAACCCCACCCTCTTATGGCTCCCGTCGCAGAACGGCTTGTTGGCCGAATGCCCGCAGCGACACAGGAACACCTTCGTCGTGCGGGCAATCGTATGCCCCGTGCCGGTGACGAGCTCGGCATTGCCTTCGACCTTCAGCGGCCCGTTGGTCGTGGGGGTCACGGTCAGCGGGCCATTCCGCGCGTCCAGCACCTGCGCTTCCTTCAGCGGCGGCTCGCCGGTGGCGGTGAAGCCGGCCTTGATGTGGCTGTTGTCGCAGAAGGGCTTGTTCTGCGATTCACCACAGCGGCAGAGCGTGGCGCGGAAGAAGGTTTCTTCACCCAGCACGATCTCGGCATGGACCGCCAGCGGGCCGTTTTCGCGGACACGCACCGTGTTGACCACGGGCGGCTTCTCCTGCGGCCCGCCATCCTTGCGGTGGTAGGTGATGGCGCCCGACGGGCAGTTCTCCGCCAAGGCAACGACCTGCTCGACGCTGGCCGCTTCCGGATGGATCCACTCGCCCGGCGCATTGGGCACGAAGACATGCGGGTTGCCGAGCACGCAATTGCGCGAATGGATGCAGCGCTTGCCGCTGAAGGAAACGTCGATCTTCTCGCCTTCGACAGTGCCTGCCATTTGGGTGGGGTCTCCTGTTGGGGTGGAGACATGGCTTAAGGCGCGGGTGCGAAGGGCGTCAAGCTGGGAGGATGGGCAGTCGTCCCCTCACTCCTCCAGGTCGATCTCCTCCGTTTGCCCGCCGCTGCAGGTGTAACAGCAGTCCTCGCAGCTCTCCTGGTTGTTGGGGCCGACACCCCAATAGGTGCTTTCATCGCCGTCGACCCAGGCGCCGTAGCAGATCTTCTCGCCCTCGTTGCAGGAGATCGGCAGTTGCTTGGTCTCGCCGTCGTCGAGATAGAAATCCTTGCCATTGCCCGGCCAGACATAGTCGCGGTCCTGGCTGTAGAGCTCGACGCGCATGGCGTTGGGATGGTTGTTCCTGATCTGGAAGGTGACGTCGCCGGCATGGGCGGCGGGCGCGATGAGGACGGCAAGCGAAAGCGCAGCGGCGGCGCGGCGCGCGAAAGAGATGGACATGAGAACCCCCGAGATAGAATCGGCCCCCACGGCCGATGGCGCGATGATGGCATGAGGAGCGGCGATGCCAAGGGGGTGGTGGCGAAAATAGCTGAGGGAAATTTGGAGGTGGTTGGGAAAGCGGCGATGCCGGCCAATTCCACCTCTGGGGGATATCCGGCAGGACAGAGGTGATGCGGAACGCGGCGCCGGCGAGTTCGCGTTTCCTCGCCCCACGAAAGTGGGGAGAGGTGGCTCGGCGAAGCCGAGACGGAGAGGGGAGCGCCCTACGAAGACCCCCTCTCCGTCCGCTTCGCGGCCACCTCTCCCCCGCCTTTGGCGGGGGCGAGGAACAGCAGGTTCGGCGTCGCGCCATCCCTACTCGGCCAAATCCACCGTCTCGGTCGAGTGCTCCACGCAGATGAAGCAGCAGGTGTCGCAGGGCTGGTCGTTGTCGGGGCCGACGCCGGCGGAGACGGAATCGTCGCCGTCCACCCAGGCGCCCCAGCAGATATGCTCGCCGGACTCGCAGGAGATCGGCACGGATTTCCGCGCCTTCGGCCGGATGAGAAACACCTTGTCGCCGCCCGGCCAGACTTTCTGGCTGTCGCGGCTGAACAGCTCCAGCGCGACGCCGTCCGAGCGCTGGTTGCGCACGAAGACCGACATGTCGGCGGCGAAGGCCGGCGTGGTGAGAAGAAGGAAGGCGAGCAAGGCGCGAATCATGGCGAGGTCCCCGACGGGAGTAGAGCACGGGTGGAATGCGTAATCTCCCCCCTTGTGGGGGGTGAGAAGCGGTCCGCGCAGCGGACGAAAAGCCAATTGCTTGGCTTTTCGAGCTTCGAACGCCCGGCAGGCCAGAGGGGGGGCGCGAAGGAACGCGGCGTGTGCAAGATCAAGGTTCCTCGCCCCACGAAGTGGGGAGAGGTGGCTCGGCGAAGCCGAGACGGAGAGGGGAGCGCCCTACGAAGGCCCCTCTCCGTCCGCTTCGCGGACACCTCTCCCCGCCTGTGGCGGGGCGAGGAACCTAGGCCCTGAGACGCTGGCGGGACAGCGCCCCCCTCTGTCCTGCCGGCTTTCGTCGCTCGGAAAGCCAAGCAATTGGCTTCCCGTCCGCTACGCGGACCGCTCCTCAACCCCCACGAGGGGGGAGATCAGCAGTTCCGGCGCCTCCGATCCCCACAAGGGGGGGTGGAAGAATCAGCGCTTCACCAACACATGCGGCGCGAACTTCTTCACCGCATCCACAAGATCCTGCCCCCGCACGTCGAGCGAGGAGATCTCCATATGCACCGTGGTCTTGCCGAAGGGCATCAGGCCGAAGGCGTTGGCGGAGGAATAACGGATCGCGTCGGGCGGCTCGCCGGTGAGCTCGAAATTGAGCATCGCCGCGCCCTTGCCGCCGGCGGCAAGCCGCACGCTTTTCACCTTGCTCCACGGCACCAGCACGTCGCCGGCGCGAACATCGCGGAAGCCGCGCTGGTCAAGGGTCACCTTGACCGAAGTGTCGAAGGCGCCGCGGGCGATAAAGGCGCCGAGCCCGAGGCAGGCGGCGCCGAGCAGCGCGATCCACAGCACATGCCCGCCATCCGCGCCCGAAGCCACGCCCTGCAGCGCGCCGAAGCCGAAGACGCCGCCGATCAGGAACGGCCCGAGCGCCGGAAAAATCTTTCCCGACGGGCTGTTGCGGAGTTCGAGCGGGGCGGCCATGGCCTTGGCGCTCAGCGCTCCGCCTTCAGCAAAGTCCAGATCCAGCCGATGAAGGTCAGCACCAGGAACGGATAGCCGAGCGCCGGCAGCGGCGCGGAGGTGGGCAGAAGCGGCGCGCCCCACAGGATCATCAGGACCGAGACGGCGAAGAGTGCGGCGGCTATGAAGGCCGTCAGCCGCATCCAGAGCGCGAAACTGGCTTGCGCGCTGACCATGACCAGCCCCGCCGCCCACAGCGCAATGCCGCCGGCATAGGAAGGCACGCTCGCCTGCAACCCCGCCGCATTGCCGGCCAGAAGCAGGCTTTCGCCGGCAAGGAAAGTCAGGAACCCGGCCGCGACGAGATCATTGCCGAGCCGCTGGTATTTCATGGTGAGCAGTGCTGCGGCGACGACGATCGCCACGCCGTCGATGGTCCAAAGCGTCTCGCGCAGCGCGTCGCTGGCAACGAAGGTGCCCGCCATGCCCAAAGCACCGCCAATGGCGAGGCCGATCGCGGCGATGGTGTCAGAGGTGGAGCGCATGTGATGTCTCCCCAAACGGGGAGAGGATAGTGCAGCGCTTCTGTAATCGCAAAGGTGCGCTGTCGCCCCTGTGCAACATGCCAAGCTTTTGTACCCCGCTGCCCACATTGGAGATACACAAGATATTGGGGTCACAAAAACTGCAAAAACGAATCCTTGACGGCTCCAAACGAGTCGCTTTTTATAGGCTATGCGTCCCAGTTGCGGGCGTGATCGGCGAGTTTAGAGGCCGGTCTTTTTCCCGGATTTTATGGGTTTTGCCCACATTTTTCGCCTGCTCACGGGCCGGAGGAAGCGTTGGGCATGGATGGGCTAAAGGGAGAATTGTCGGCCTGGAAAAAATGATCTGTAAACGCTACAAGTTGTGTTTGCTGGCATGTTCACTTGTGGCTAATGTCAAGGGTAGAAACGAATCACCCCGCCTTTGGGCGGGGTGATATGGCCGGGAGGCAGAATGGTTATGCGGCTCCCCTGCAAGGTTGCATAAGTCGGTTCGATTCCGAACCCGGCCTCACTGCACTTCGGACGGCCCAATGGGCCGTCCTTTTCTTTTAGCGCCAAAATTCCTGCAATGCGAATCTCTTGTTGCAAGAGTCGCATAACGCGATTCGACGCGCAAGAATTTTAATGCGATTATAAACGCATTAAATTGCCGATGTGTTTAAGCGCGATGTCAGAAAAACGTGGTCGAAAACGGAATGAAGCGGATACCGTTGCGTTTCGTGTCTCGGTACCGAAGAAGCTTCATGACTACCTACAACTCTTGGCACGCAATTCGTTCATCGGTGCTAACGTCGGCGAAGTCGCTGCATATATGATAACGCAGCAATCGCTTTTGATGATGCGCGAGAAGTTCCATGAACTCGACATTGCAGCGGGCGAAAGCGCGTCCCAGTCATAGACGTTGCGCACTGGGCGCTGAGGTTCCAAAGCCGTCTCCACCTTAGTGCTCTGCGTTCCCGGCCGGACGTTTGACAAGCTTGGTATCCTATTCTCCAGAGCTAAAGACGTGACTTTTTGCAATTGGCTCCATTGACCACCCCTCTGAGCCAGCATACTTTTCGGCCGGGTGTTGAGGGGGAGGAAATCGAGTGGCAACCGATGGGACGCAAGTCGTCCGCATAGATAGTGAAGAAGCTGCCTGGAATGCGTTGAATGGGTTGCTCTCAGGAGAACTTCTAGCTAGCCAAATATCTCTTGATCTAAGCGACCTCCGGTGGACGAAGGTCCATTTTGCATTCAAGGGAGAGCCATTTCACCAAACGGTGACCGCTTCCATGATGAGCGGTTTGGTGGAGTACCAGAATGATTTATATAGATCCGTCGCGCGCCTAATAAAAAATGATGGGCGCATCATAAGGCTCACGGATGCGGAGAAAAGGCAACTAGAGCTAGTCTTTTCTGTAACAGAAGGCAGTTCAGAACTATTCGCTAAGGCAGCCGAATCTCTTGGTGCACTGGGGAAAGCGGTGGAAAAACTTAACAGTAAACAATCATTAATTGCAATTCTGACCTTCCTCGTTTTGTTCTTCGGCGCAGCTGGGGGGTACATGTACCTCAGTCACGTGGAAACAATGAAGAAGATTGAAGCTGAGCAAAAAGGCCGAGAATTCGATCAAAATGAGAAAAAAGACTTATATGACTTTATCGAAAAGATGTTGCATGACAAGCAAGCGCAAGCAGATACACTAAAGAAGGCAACGAGGCAATCAGCGGCGGCATCAGATATATCTCAGTATAGCGACCATGCTGTAGACGAAGTATTGAGGAGAAGCGGTGAAGCGACGGAAGTTATATATCAGGGATTAGCATTTGACGCGGACGTTATTTCTGCTGTGACCGCGACACGCCGAGCAAAGTCCGAGAAGATGGTTATACAGGACACCTTCCTTGTCACTGCCCTAGAGTCAGAGAACGTTAAAAGCTATCGAGTCCATCTCGAATCAGTAGATGGTGACTGGAACTTGGTGGCAGAGCTTGAAGATCCCTTGGTGAGTTCAAAATATCAGAAGGCCATCCAAAAGGCCGAATGGAACCACACGCCAGTCACTGTGCACATTGTCGGGCGACGGGTTGGGGAAAGCATCCGCGACGCCAAAATCACCAAGGCCTTCACTCCTCGGAAGCGCAAAGCACGCGCCTAAGGATCCGCTAGCTGCAGGCCTCGTTAACAGCCTCAATCGCCCATCTTCAGCGCCTGGATAAACGCCTCCTGCGGGATATCCACCTTGCCGAACTGGCGCATCCGCTTCTTGCCCTCTTTCTGCTTGTCGAGCAGCTTGCGCTTGCGGGTCACGTCGCCGCCGTAGCATTTGGCGGTGACGTCCTTCCTGAGCGCTGAGACGGTCTCGCGGGCGATGATGCGGCCGCCGATGGCCGCCTGGATCGGGATCTTGAAGAGATGCTGCGGGATCAGCTCCTTCAGCTTCTCGCACATGGCGCGGCCGCGCTTTTCGGCGGCCGAGCGGTGCACCAGCATCGACAAAGCGTCGACGGGCTCGTCATTGACCAGGATCGACATCTTGACCAGGTCGCCCTCGCGATAGTCGGTCAGGTGATAGTCGAAGGAGGCGTAGCCCTTGGAGATCGACTTCAGCCGGTCGTAGAAGTCGAACACCACCTCGTTCAGCGGCAGGTCGTAGGTCAGCATGGCGCGCTTGCCGACATAGGAGAGATCGGCCTGGATGCCGCGCCTGTCCTGGCAGAGCTTCAGGATCCCGCCGAGATAGTCGTCGGGGGTGAGGATGGTGGCGCGGATCCACGGCTCCTCGATCGAGGCGATCTTGACCACGTCGGGCATGTCGGCCGGGTTGTGCAGCTCCTTCACCGTGCCGTCGATGAGGTTCATGCGGTAGACGACGGAGGGCGCGGTGGCGATGAGGTCGAGGTTAAACTCGCGCTCCAGCCGCTCCTGGATGATCTCCAGATGCAAGAGCCCAAGAAAGCCGCAGCGGAAGCCGAAGCCGAGCGCGGCGGAGGTCTCCATTTCGTAGGAGAAGCTGGCGTCGTTGAGGCGCAATTTGCCGACGGCGGCGCGCAGATCCTCGAAATCGGCGGCGTCGACCGGGAACAGGCCGCAGAACACCACCGGCTGCGCCGGCTTGAAGCCGGGCAGCGCCTTTTGCGTCGGGCGGCGGTCCTCGGTGATGGTGTCGCCGACCCGGGTGTCGGCCACTTCCTTGATCGAGCCGGTGAAGAAGCCGAACTCGCCGGGGCCGAGCTCGTCGACATTGACGCGGGCCGGCTTGAACACGCCGGTCCTCTCGACGAGGTACTTTGCGCCCGTGCCCATCATGCGGATGGTCTGGCCCTTCTTCATCACGCCGTCGATGATGCGCACCAGAACGATGACGCCGAGATAGGCGTCGTACCAGCTATCGACCAGCATGGCCTTCAGCGGCGCGTTGATGTCGCCCTCGCGCGGCGGCGGCAGCTGGTGGACGATCGCCTCCAGCACGTCCGGCACGCCAAGACCGGTCTTGGCCGAGATCAGCACGGCGTTGGAGGCGTCGAGGCCGATCACCTCCTCGACCTGCTCGCGGATGCGCTCGGGCTCGGCCGCCGGCAGGTCGACCTTGTTCAGCACCACGACGATCTCGTGGTTGTTGTCGATGGCCTGGTAGACATTGGCGAGCGTCTGCGCCTCGACGCCCTGGGAGGCGTCGACGACCAGCAGCGAGCCTTCGCAGGCGGCCAGCGAGCGCGACACCTCATAGGCGAAGTCGACATGTCCGGGCGTGTCGATCAGGTTCAGCACATAATCCTCGCCGTTTTTGGCGCGGTAGTTGAGCCGAACGGTCTGGGCCTTGATGGTGATGCCGCGCTCGCGCTCGATATCCATCGAGTCCAGCACCTGCTCCTTCATGTCGCGCTCCTCCAGCGCGCCGGTGAGCTGGATCAGCCGGTCGGCAAGCGTGGATTTGCCATGGTCGATATGGGCGACGATGGAGAAATTGCGGATGTGGTCGAGGGGCGTCGTCATGCGGCGCGCTTTAGCAGGGGCGGGGTTGAGGGGCAAGCGGCGGGGGTTAGCTGATCTCCCCCCTTGCGGGGGAGATGGCCGGCAGGCCAGAGGGGGGTGTGACGGATCGCCTGCTTTGATCCAGTGTTTTTTCGACCTTTTCAGCCTCAGGTGAATATTCGGGCGTGGGTAGTCGTGTCGACAGAAATGTTGGCGGGACAGCACCCCCCTCTGCCCTGCCGGGCATCTCCCCCGCAAGGGGGGAGATCAGCTGTATCCCGCTCACGAAACATTCAAATGCGCTTAAACATTCATGCACCGCTTTAGGGCATGCTTCGCGCCCGGATGGTAAACCGGCTCGATGTCGCGATGATGAAGGCCCCAAGAATGCCCAGTTCAGTCCAGAAGTCCAGCCCGGCCGGGGTGGCCGGAGCGGCGAGGCGCTTCCTCGCCAGCCGCGACGGCTCGATGATGCCGATGATGGTACTGCTGACGATCCCGCTGGTGACGGCGGTCGGCTTTTCGGTCGACTACACCTCGGCGGTGACGACCCGCAGCGACATGCAGAACGCGCTCGACGCCGCGATCATATCGATCACCACGCTGCCCACCACCACGGCTTTTGCCGACCGGCAGACGTCGCTGCAGCAGGCCTATGTGGCCAATAGCGGGCAAGGCACGGCGACGCTCACCAGCGTCAATGTCGCCGCCGACGGCTCGGCGACCTTCGGCGCCACGGCCAGCTATCCGATGCCGACCAATTTCATGCAGATCGCCCGCATCAACACGGTGCAGGTCGGCGTCGCCTCCGCGGTGCGCAAGACGCCGGCGCTGGTGCAGTCCACCTTTAAGGTGACGAAGGTGTCAGGTTACTGGAACAAAACCATGTACCTCTACGGCACCAAGTTCGGCGACACAGTGGCCAAGCCGCTGATGACGATCAGCTACACCTACAATGGCTTCGGCGATCCGAAGGGCTACGGCACGACTACGGTGAGCACCATCAACGGCTCCACCAGCACAGTGGTCCAGCAACAGGCCTGCACGACCAAGACGGTCAAGAACTTCAACAGCCTGCCCACCGGAGCGATCACCCAGACCGACAGCAACGGCAAGAGATATGTGACGACCTGCGCCGACACCTTCTACCCCGCCAACGGCGCCGGCGCTGTGATCGACGTCAGCCAGATGGACCAGCTCTATCTCGAGATGGATGTGCCCTCGGGCAATCCGAAGGTGCTGAAGTCGAACGATCCCGCCACCTCGAACCGACTCTATATCGGCGACAGCGACACCAACATGCCGGAGGTGGCGACCGGCCAGAACGTCAACATCTTCACCGCGGTGCCCTGCGGCCAGACCGGGTACCAGGCCTGGGAAGACGGCGGCAACCCGGTGCCGGCCAATGTCAGCAACGCCGACTTCTTCTACACCACCACCGGCAAGTGCGACTACAACCAGCGCCCGTCGGATACGGTGCTGACGCAGTAGGGCGCGGCGCAGCGCGGTTCACCGTTTCACGGAAACGGCGAACCGCCTACCTCCTTGTTTTTACGCAATTCCGGACGGAAAACCGCTCACACTTTTCCTGGAATTGCTCTAAAGCGCGTCGCGATCTTTCAGATTCGCTCCATGCGTTTGAGGTTTTTGATTTTTACGCATGTCTTTATCCCGAAACCGGTTCCCACTTTCAGGAGACATGCTCTAGGCGTTGCCGATCAGCACGCCCGCCCCGAACACCAGCGCGCCGCCCAGCACCACCTGGAAGGCGGCGCGCCAGAAGGGCGTCTGCATGTAGCGGTTCTGGATGAAGGCGATCGCCCAGAGCTCGAAGAACACCACCACAGCCGCGACGATCGTTGCCGTCCAGAAATAGGGGATGAGGTAGGGCAGCGCGTGGCCGAGCCCGCCCAGCGTCGTCATGATGCCGACGGTCAAGCCACGCTTGACCGGCGAACCGCGTCCCGAAAGCTTGCCGTCGTCGGAGGCCACCTCAGTGAAGCCCATCGAGATGCCGGCGCCGATCGAGGCGGCGAGGCCGACGAGGAAGGTCTGGAATGTCGCATGGGTCGCAAAAGCGGCGGCGAAGATCGGTGCCAGCGTCGACACCGAGCCGTCCATCAGTCCGGCCAGGCCCGGCTGCACATAGGTGAGGATGAACTGGCGCTGCTCGGCGCTCGCTTCCTCGGCCTTGACCTCGCCGGGAACATGGGTTTGCTCCAGTTCATGCGCCGAGCTCTCATGGCCCTGCTCGGCCAAGGCGAGATCGTCGAGCAATTTGCGCGTCGAGGCGTCGGTGGTGCGCTTGGCGGCCTCGACATAGAAGCGGTAGGCCTGCCGCTCCATATCCTCGGCCTGCCGGCGCACATGCTCGATGCCGAGCGGCCGCACCAGCCAGTCCGGCTTGCGCTCGTAATAGCCCCTCACATGCTCGCGCCGGATCAGCGGAATGCGGTCGCCGAAGCGCCTGCGGTGAAGCTCGATCAGCGAGTCGCGATGGCCGTCCTCCTCCTCGGCCATCGCCTCGAACACCTTGGCCGATTGCGGGAAATCCTGCGCCAGGCCATCGGCATAGGCGCGGTAGATGCGCCCGTCATCCTCCTCGGAGGAGATCGCCAGCGCCAGGATCTCCTGCTCCGACAGTGAATCGAAGGAACGGCGGCCGAAGCCGAAAACACGGGAAAGCATGATGGGATCACTCTAGTTTAGAATGATTCTAAACTATGGTTTCAAGCGTCCAACGTCAATTGCGAACGCCACGGGCCGCGCGCGAAAATGGATGACCAGAGCGTGATCGGACCGACTCTTCATTATTGCCGAATGTTAGCCTATATAGACGCGACAGCCGAAATCGAAGGAGACCAACGCAATGACGGAGAAGAAGCCGCCGCACGCATTCGACGCCAAACCGGTGCTCGATCTCATCGCCAGCATCGAGGCCGACCTGCAGCGCCTGAAGGGCCTGGTCGAGGAACAGCTCGAGAAATTCGATCCGGCCAACCCGCACAACAAGACGCCGGACGGCAAGCTGACCGAGGAGGGTGCCGAGTGCTGCTACCGCATGTTCGACGAAGGCAAGTCGCGCTACACGGTTTCCCAGCAGATGAAGATATCCTTCGCCGCCGCCACCCACCGCTTCAACACCTGGCGCAAGCTCGGCGGCAAAAAGCGGGCACCGACGCTGCTGGGGTGAGGCGGGCGGTTCGCATGGCAGCGATTGGCCGTGGCCACATTCCCAATCGTCATTCCAGGGCGGAGCAAGGAGCGAAGCGACGCGCGCAGACCCTGGAATCCATGCCGTGACGCTAAGGCGTTGCAACGGTTACAGAATTCTGCACCGTCGCGCGCACCGCAAGGTCACGGCATGGATACTCGGGTCAAGCCCGAGTATGACGAAGGGATAGGCGACTCGGCTAATCGCATAGGTCGCGCCAACAGCGCCCGCTCCGCCCGGCGCCACCTTCAGCCACAGCGCCTTCTCACCCAGTATCAAGACAAGCCCAGCGAGTGCGACCCGGGAAAGCGTCAGCCTTTTGGGATTGGCGTAGCCAAATTCCCAACGAAGATGATGGCCGCGGTCGCCATCATCGCCAAACCTTGTCTCCATCACATTTTTTCGTTGGCGCGCCGCCTTGGTTTGCGTGCACCATGGATGCACTCAGATCACGAGGGCCACCATGACCACCCTGCCCGGCATCTCAGACATCCGCGCCGCCGCCGCGCGGCTTTCCGGCCTGATCGTCGAGACGCCGCTGATCGAATCGCCCGAGATCAACAGGCGCCATGGCGGCCGCATCCTGTTCAAGCCGGAGACGCTGCAGCGCACCGGCTCCTTCAAGATCCGCGGCGCATATAACAAATTGTCGACGCTGAGCGAGGAAGAGCGCAGCCGCGGCGTCGTCGCCTTCTCATCCGGCAACCATGCGCAGGGGGTGGCGGCGTCGGCCGCGATGTTCGGCGTCAAGGCGGTCATCGCCATGCCGGCCGACGCGCCGGCGATGAAAATCGGCAATGTCCGCAAGATGGGGGGCGAGGTGGTGACGTTCGACCGTTTCAAGGAGGATCGCATGACGGTCGTGCGCCCCTATATCGAGCAAGGCATGGCGCTGGTGCCGCCCTTCGACGATCCGGCCATCATCGCCGGCCAGGGCACGATCGGGCTGGAATTGATGCGGCAGGCGAAGGCGCTCGGCGTGGCGCTCGACGCCGTCGTCATCCCTTGTGGCGGCGGCGGCCTGTCGAGCGGCATTTCGGTCGCGGTCAAGGACGCCTCGCCGAACACGCAAGTCTGGGCGGTCGAGCCGGAGCATTTCGATGACACGCGCCGCTCGCTGGCCAAGGGCGAAAGGGTCGCGAACGATCCCGGCCACAGCTCGATCTGCGATGCGCTGCTCACCGCCGAGCCAGGCGCCATCACCTTCGAGATCAACCGCAAGAATCTCGCCGGCGCCATCGCCGTCTCCGACAAGGCAGCGGCGCAGGCCATGCGCGACGCCATGGCCCATCTCAAGCTGGTGGTCGAGCCCGGCGGCTGCGTCGCCTTTGCCGCGCTCGCCTCCGGCGAGATCGACCTCGCCGGCAAATGCGTGGCGGTCGTGCTGTCCGGCGGCAATGTCGATTTCAGCACCTATGCCGGGATCATGGCGGCGGCGTAGAGGCGCTGCACGCGGGAAGCATCGCGTTCCTTCGCGCCAGCCTTCGGCTTTTGCGCGCAAGATTTTTCCGTGATTTCAGTCCAGAGTCCGCCTGAACCGCACCAGCGCGAACCCGGCAAACAGACCCACGAACACCGCCAGCCAGCCGATTTCCGTCGCCACCGCCGGCAGCTCGGCGCCCTTCAGCATGACCGCGCGGGTGATGCGCAGGAAATGCGTCAGCGGAAAGATCTCGCCAAGGCTCTGCGCCCAGCCCGGCATGCCGCGATAGGGGAACATGAAGCCGGAGAGCAGCAGCGACGGCAGGAAAAAGAAGAAGGTCAGCTGCATGGCCTGCATTTGCGAGCGGGCCATGGTCGAGATCGTATAGCCGAGCAGCACCAGCGAAAGCACGAAGACCAGCACCGAGGAGAGCAGCAGCGTCAGGCTGCCGACGAAGGGGATGCCGAACAGCAGCTTCGCCGCCACCAGCACAACCACCACCTGCACCGCGCCGACCACGAGGTAAGGCAGCACCTTGCCCAGCATGATCTCCAGCGGGCTCGAGGGCATGGCCAAAAGGTTTTCCATCGTGCCGCGCTCGGTTTCCCGGGTCAGCGCCATGGCCGTCATCATCACCATGGTCATCTGCAGGATGACGCCGAGCAGGCCGGGCACGATGTTGTATTGCGAGACGCCTTCGGGATTGTAGCGCCGGTGCACGACGACATCGAGCTGGCCGCGCGCCGCCTCCCTGGCCGCGTCCTGGGTGCCCTGGGCTCTCAGCAGCGCCTGGCCGGCAACGGTGCTGAGCGTGGAGATGGCGCCGCTGGCGACGGACGGGTCGGTGGCGTCGGCCTCGATCAGGATCTGCGGGTTGTCGCCGCGCTCGACGCGGCGCGCGAAATCGGCGGGAATAGTGACGACGAAGGAGACGTCGCCGCGCGCCATCAGGAACTCGGCCTCCTCGGCACTTTGCGCGACATGGTCGAAGCGGTAGTAGCCGGTGGTCTGCAGCGCCGAGACCATCGCCCGCGTATAGGGATCGCTGCTGGTCGCCACCAGCGCCGCCGGCAGGCTCTTCGGGTCGTTGTTGATCGCAAAGCCGAACAGCACGAGCTGCATCAAGGGCACGCCCAGCATCATGGCGAAGGTGATGCGGTCGCGCCGCATCTGGATGAACTCCTTGATGAGCAGCGCGCCAAGCCTGGCGAAGGAAAAGACCGCGTTCATGCCATATTGTCCTTCGAGCCGGACATGAACTGGATGAACACATCCTCGAGGCTGGTCTCGCCCGGCGTCACCGTCACGTCCTTGTGCTCCTTCTCGACGTCGGCGAGCGCCTTTTCCAGCGCAGCCTTGTCAGAGCCGACGACATGCAGCGTTGCGCCGAACGGCGCCACCTGGTCGACGCCCGGCCGCCCCTGCAGCGCCTGGGCCACCTGGTCGAGCCCCGTCCCATGCAGCACGAAGGTGGTCAGCCCGGCATTCCTCACCACCTCGTCGACCGTGCCGGTGGCAAGCATCTTGCCGTAGGAGATGTAGCTGATGCGGTGGCAGCGCTCCGCCTCGTCCATGTAGTGGGTGGAGACGAGCACCGTCAGGCCGCCGCCGGCGAGGCGATGGATCTCATCCCAGAACTCGCGCCGCGCCTTGGGGTCGACGCCGGCCGTCGGCTCGTCCAGCAGAAGCAGCTTCGGCTTGTGCATGATGCAGGCGGCCAGCGCCAGCCGCTGCTTCCAGCCGCCGGAAAGCGTGCCGGCCAGCTGGTTGCGGCGGCTCGCCAGGCCGAGCTCTTCCAGCGTCCTCGCCACATATTGCTCGACCGGCTTCAGCCGGTAGAGCCGCGCCACGAATTCAAGATTCTCGCCGATCGTCAGATCCTCGTAGAACGAGAATTTCTGCGTCATGTAGCCAACCTCGCGCTTGATCTTGAGCGCGTCGGTGCGGATGTCGAAGCCCAGCACCGTGCCGTCGCCCTCGTCCGGCGTAAGCAGCCCGCACATGATGCGGATGGTCGTTGTCTTGCCCGAGCCGTTCGGCCCGAGGAAGCCGACGATCTCGCCTTCGGCGACCGTCATCGTCACATGATCGACGACCGTCTTGTCGCCGAAGCGCTTGACCAGGCCGCGGACGTCGATGGCGTTCATTGCCCGATATCCGCGAGATCGACATCGACGATCTGGCCGGGCTGCAACGGCCCGGCATCGCCCTCCGGCCGCGCCTCGACGAGATAGACCAGCTTCTGCCGGTTCTCGAGCGAGTAGATCACCGGCGGCGTGAATTCCGGATCGGGCGAGACATAGCTGACGCGCGCCTTCAGCCCCGCCCCGCATCCGTCGCAGTGGACGTTGAGCTCGGTGCCGACCTTGACCGACGAAAACGCGCGTTCCGGCACATAGACGCTGAGCTTCACGGCGCCGTCCGGCAGCATCGAGATCACCGGCGCGGTCGGCCCGGCCGTGTCGCCGGGATTGCGGATGACGTCGTTAACGCGGCCGGGCGAGGGCGCGGTCAGCACCCGTTTCGACAGCCGCCACTCAGCCTGCCGCAGGGCCGACTGCGCCTGCTTGACCTGGTTGTCGGCGGCCTTGATGGTTTCCGGCCGCGCCGGCAGGTTGCCGACGGCGAGGTTGGCCTCCGCCTGCCCGACCTGGGCATTGGCGGTCTCCAGCGAGGCAGAGGCGGTGTCGTAGTCGGCCTGCGTGCCGGTGCCGCGTTTGTAGAGGTCGCTGGCGCGGTCATATTTGCGCTTGGCGTCGGCGGCCTGGGCTTTCGCCATGTCGACCTCGGCCTTCAGCACCGCGATTTCCTCGGCACGCTTGCCGACCTGCAAATCGGCAAGCTGCGCCTGCGCCTGCGCGAGCGCGGCCTCGGCCTGCGCCACCTCGATCCTGGCGTCGGCATCCTCGAGCGTCGCCACCGCCGCGCCGGTCTCGACGCGGTCGCCGCGCCTCACCGTCACCGTCGCCACCTGGGCCACTTCGATCGGCGCCATCAGCACATATTCGCCCTCGACATAACCGACGGCGAGGGGCGCCGCCGGCGCGCAGGCGCCGAACAGCTGAGCCGCGAGCGGCAGCGAACAGAGAAAGCTCATGATTTGCCCTTCTTGCCGGCGGCCGGCCTGCGCGCCGCCAGCATTGCCCTGAGGTTGTCGGTCGTGGCCGCCACCACCTTGGCGGCTTCTTCGTCGCCGATCTCGCGCCAACCCATCCGGCGCATCACCGCTTCGCGGCCGATGCGGAAATAGATGACCTGGCCGATCAACGTGAAAACGGTGAGCCGGGTTGCCTCACTCTCGGCCGGCTCGCCGGTCGCCTGTTCCCAGATCTGGCACAACCGCCGATGCGTCGGCTCGAACACGCCGGCATAGATGCGGTCGAGGGCGGCGGTCGGGTGCGAAAGCTCGCGAAGTACGAATTGTACGATCTCGCCCGCCTGCGGACTGACGACGACGAAGCCCACCATCCGTTCCAGCGCGGCGAAGAGCTGCGCTCTTGCGGCTTCCGGGCTTGCCGGGGCGGCCGGCTGGGCGCCGCCCAGCGCCTGGCCGGCGATGCCCTGGATGGTTTCGACGATGAAGTCGGCGGCGGCGGCGCGCAGGCCCTCCTTGCCGCCGAAATGATAGGCGATCGAGCCTATATTGGCCTTGGCTTCCGCCGCGATCTGGCGCGTCGACGTGCCGTCGAAACCCCGCCGCCCGAACAGCTTGAGCGCGGCGTGCACCAGCGCCGCGCGCGTCTGCTCGGCCGTGGTCGCCTCGCGCTGCTGCCTTTTTGCCCTTGATTGCTTCTCCATGTCTTGACATTTAATCAATCGATTGATTAAAGTCAAATTTGACCTCTGAACCGGCTTGCCTTCCCGGCCCCCACAGGCTTTAGTGCGCGGCCATGGGCAAGGAAGTCGAGCGTAAGTTCCTGGTCTCCAGTTCCGCCTGGCGCGACGAGGTCGAGGCGGAGATCCGCATTCGCCAGTTCTATGTCGCCACCCAGCCCGGTCGCACCGTGCGCGTGCGCATCTCGGACGGACGCTCCGCCGAGCTGACGCTGAAGTTCGGCGACAGGGCGCGCGAGCGCGACGAATTCGAATATTCGATCCCGCTTGCCGAGGCCGAGGAATTGATGGCCTTTGCCATCGGACGTGTCATCGAGAAGACACGCCACCATGTTAGACACCGCGGCTATCTCTATGAAGTCGATGTTTTCGGCGGCAAGCTCGCGGGTTTGGTGATCGCGGAGCTGGAGACGCCGGAGGACGTATCTGACGAAATGCTGCCCGACTGGCTTGGTCGCGAGGTCACCGGCGAGTCGAGATTCTACAACGCGTCGCTGGCCCTCGGGGGGATTCCGGAGATCGCCGCATGAGCTTCCGCATCGATCCGCGCTTGCCGCTGACCGGCGAGGTCGGGCGCATATTGGCCGACGAGATCGGCAGGGCCATCAGCCATCTCGAGACGGCGCGCGAGAAGCCGGAGCAGGGCCTGCACAAATGCCGCAAGCGGCTGAAGAGCGTGCGCGCCTTGCTGCGCCTGGTTCGTTCCGGAGACGAACCGTTCTGCCAGACCGAGAACGAGTGCTACAAGCAGGTCTCGGCGCTGCTCGCCGGCCCGCGCGAGGCGACCGCCTTGATCGAGACCGTCGACCGCCTCGCCGATGCCTTTCCGGAACAATCGGCCGGCGGCGGCCTCGATCCCGTGCGCGAACGGCTGGTGCTGCGCCAGCACGAGCTCCACGCCGGCCCGGGCCTCGACGCCGCCATCAATGCGGCCGTAGCCGCCTGCCGGGAAGGCCTGGAGCGCATCGACCGGCTGGCGCTGCCCGACCAGCCGGAACAGGCGGCCGATATCCTGGCCGACGGCGCCCGCGCCACCTTGCGGCGGGCGAAGAAGGCGCTCGACAAGGCGGAGTCGCGCGGCGAGGCCGACGATTTTCACGATCTGCGCAAGGCGGCCAAGACGCACTCCATGCATCTGTCGCTGCTCGGCCGCCTGTGGCCGACGCCGATCAAGGCGCGACGCAAGGCGGTCGACAGACTCGGCGAGCAGCTCGGCGAATTGCACGACGTCTTCGTCATGCGCGCGCTGCTCGACGCCGAGGGCGAGCCGCTCGGCCCCGTCGATGAAACGAAGCTTCTGCGCAAGCTCTTGAAGCGCTCGGAAAAGAGCCTGACCAAGGCCTGCCTTGCCGACGCCACCGAGCTGTTCGGCGACAGTCCGAAACGCTCGGCCAAGAGACTCGCCCGCAAGGCGCGCGACGACCTCGCCGCACCGCAGGAAGAAGCGAAGGCGGCGTAGGCGCGGCGCTCATGCACGTGATGGCTTTCGGCCTGGGTCAGGACATGCCCCTATGCCGGGACCTACTGCTATCCGGCCGACGTGCAGGTTTTTCGCATGGCGGCCTGTATCAAGCTGAAACCGCAACAGCGCCTTGGTCCTCGGCTCTGTGCTCGACCCAGACATGGACCGGTTCGTCCCGGCCGCGGACGCTCACCGGGCCATGATCGCTCGCATTCAACTGTGTCATGGGCGATTCCGCCTTTGCGGCCTCTATCAGTCGTGACCCAAAGCAAATATTCGCCCGAAGCTCGCGGCACAGCGACTGCAAACGGCTGGCGACATTGACGGTGTCGCCAACCACCGCGAAGGACAGATTGCGCTCGCTGCCGACCGCGCCGATGACGACTGCGCCATATTGTGCACCGATGCGAATGTCCAGCGACGGGTATCCCCTGGACACACGCTGCATATTCCATGCTTCGACAGCGGCGACCATCGCTTCAGCGCACTTGATGGCACGGGTCGCGTCGTCATGGCTGGTTTGCGGAACCCCGAACGTCGCCATGATGCAATCGCCGATATAGTTATCGACCGTGCCATTGTGGTCGAAGACGACCTGCTCCATGCGACGGTGGAACTGGCGCAGAAGTTCGAACACTGCTTCGGCCGGATTATTCTCGGAATAGTTTGTGAAGCCGACGATATCGGCGAACAGCACCGCGATATCCTGCCGGCGGACCGGGCCGAAGGGCTCGTCATCCGCGGCGAGCTGGTCGACGACGTTGGGCGAAAAATGCCGGGCGAGATTGGCGCGGGCGCGCTCCGCCTTGACATAGTCTTCCGACAGACGTCGGGAACGAGAGACGACCAGCGCCATGATCGCGCCGATGATCAACACAACCAGCACGTTGGTTGCCTGCGCGAATGTATCGACGAAGTTGGGGTTGAGATAGAGGTTCAGTCGCTCTGTCATCGGCAGCGAATAGAGGTTCGTCGCCGGAATGACTGTTCCCGGATGAAGAACCACCCATCCCACCCCGATCGCCCACGTCAAAGCCGCGAGCGCGCCGAGATAGAGCGCCAAGCGTGGCGAAAGGGTCAGCGCGCCAAGGCATACGAAAATCAGCAGGAATTTGAAGCTGCCCTCGCGCAGTTGCATCGCAGCCGGCGTGACCTCCGTGGAAAACGGGTTGGGCGTTACCAGCAGAACGGTCAACAGAATGATGTCCAGCGTGCCGACGAGATAACCGATCCACCATGGCGCCGTGGGGCGGCGCGCAAAGAGAAACTGGATCAGGCCGACGAGCTGGAACAGCACGAGGCCCGCCAGCACGAAGAGCAGCGCGGCATCCCAGCGGCTGATCAATGAAAAAAAGCAGGAGATCACGGCGAGCGATGCGGTACGCGCCCAGAACTGCAATCCGGCACCTTGCCGTTCTGCGCGCTGGCGCAATTTTTGCAGGCGCGAATAGCGGCGAAGCTCGAGTGTTGGCGCGGTCGGCATCGGATCACTTCGATTTCGCATTCGGCAAACCTGCCCCACCACTGTCCGGCAAATCAGTTCGCGAATTCTATCATGAATGTTGATGCCGGATTTCTATTCTATCCCGAGGCGCCCTACGGGCTCGGTCGGCGTCGCTGGCGGCAAGGGCGGAGATGGCAGCAGTCCGCGCCGACGGAGCGGCGCGCGGCAAGCTCGACCGCCAGATGCAATCCTGCTCAAGATGATTGGTCAGGCCGGCAAGGGGCGGCGTCCCTTTGCAGGAGCGGCGCCCTGGGCCCCGGCATCACGCGGATGCGGTCCGATCGGCATGATCGCCGGAAACGGTGTCGCGCCGAAGGCGAAGGTCCATTTGTAGCCGGTGAGCTGGTCCTCCGGCGTGGTGTGCTGGTCGTGATGGGCGAGCAGCCTGGCGCGTTCGGCGAGCTCGTCGGCCTCGCGGCGCAGCATCTCCGCCGTTTCCGGCCGCATGCGCCGGGAAAAGCTGATGAAGGTCGCGGCCTGTTCCATATGGCCGAGCGCCCAGCCGACAAAATTCTTGTTGGTCATCTCGAAATGCGGCTTCAGCGGCCCCTCGAAATCCCACTGGATCGGCGTGTCGACCAATAGCCTTGCCGACAGGCCGCGCCCCAGCGCCACCAGCCCAAGCTCCTCGAGGTCGCGCAGATAGAGGAACATCGAGGCTTCGCTCAGGCCCTGCGAGCGCATGATGCCCTCGGGCGTGAATTTCTCCGACAGCATGATGAAGACGAAGAGCAGCGCCGGCCGCGCCGCAAGGCGGCGCTCGATCTCCGGCCCGACGCGATTGGCCGGACCCGGCCCGCGATTCATCGCGCCGAGCACGTTCTCCAGCTCGACATCGGCCGCGGCGCAGATCTCCATCAGCCTGTCGAGCTTGCAGTTCTTCTCATGGAAGATGCGCTTCACCGTCGGCTCGGAAATGCCTATGCGCTCGGCCAGCGTCCGGTAGGTCAGGCCCTTGGCCTTCAGCGTCCGTTTCAGCGCCTCGAAGATCGGACCGTTCATGGAATGCGCCTCATTCGTGCGGTTTGGTATAGGAATGCGATACTAGCTTCATTCGTGCTTTCCGAGAAGTATCGAAAATCATAGCTCTCCTTCGTCATCACAGGAGAGCACCCATGAAACGCCTGATCGCCTCAACCATCTTCGCCGCTGCGGCCGTGTCTGTCGCGCAGGCCGGCGAGCTCTGGCGCGCCACCGGCTTCGAGCAGCCGGAATCCGCGCTTGTCGACGCCGCTCACAACCGAATCGTCGTCTCCAACATCTCCGGCAATCCCGGCGCGGCGGACGGCAATGGCTATCTGTCACTGCTGTCGATGGACGGCAAGGTCATCGCGCGCCACTGGGTGGACGGCATGGACGCGCCCAAGGGCATGGCGATCGCCGGCGGCAAGCTCTACGCCGCCGATATCACCAAGGTGCGCGTCGTCGATCTCGCCAGCGGCAGGCTGGTCGAGACCATCGACGTGCCGGGCGCTGTCTTCCTCAACGATATGACTGAGGACAAGGCGGGCAAGGTCTATGTCAGCGACATGCTGGCCGACATGATCTACCGCATCGACGGCGACAAGCCGGAGCTGTTCGTCAAGGACCCGTTGCTTGCCTCGCCCAATGGCGTGTTCGCCGATGGCCACAGGCTGATCGTGGCGTCCTGGGGCAAGGACATCAACAAGGCCGACTTCAGCACCCCCGAGCCGGGCGGCCTGCTGTCGGTCGACCTCGCCACCAAGAAGATCACGCCGCTGCCAGGCGCCGAGAACTTCGCCGATCTCGACGGCGTCATCGCCATAGGCGGCACCATCTACGCCACCGCCTACATGACCGGCACGCTCTATAGTTATCATGACGGCGCCCCGCAGGTGGTCGCCACCTTCAAGCCGGGCAGCGCCGATATCGGCACCGACGGCAAGCGCATCTTCGTGCCGCTGATGGGCGAAGGCGAGATCGTGGCGCTTAGCCTCGATTGAGAGCAAACGCTTTGAGGCACCCTCGGAGCGCTCTGCTACCAGCCATGCGATGGACCGTGATACCACGGTCCATCGCGGGCTCAAGGAGGTTGCCATGCAAGACCTGGAGATCAGGGCGGCCCTGGATCGCCATTGGGCCGCTTCCGATGCTGATGATTTCGAGGCCGAGCACCAGATCTACCGTGAGGATGCCGTGCTCGACTATCCGCAATCGGGCGAGCGCATCCGCGGGCGGGCAAACATCCAGGCCTCCCGCGCCGCACAGCCGAACCGCAAGCGTTTTGCGGTGCGGCGCATCATTGGCGCCGGCGAACTCTGGGTGACGGAATATGTCCTGACCTATGACGGGCAGCCGTCCTACACCGTCTCGATCATGGAGTTCCTCGACGGCAAGGTGGCGCGCGAGACCCAGTATTTCGGCGACCCGTTCGAACCCGGCCCATCACGCGCGCAATGGGTCGAGCGGATGCCGTGACCGCCGGGCGGGATTGGACCGCCATATCGGGCCTGCTGCCATCTGGTTCCGCTATGCGCTCCGCGATATCCGGCTGCCATGAGCGATGCCGCGAAGACATCCAGCCTGACCGGCGCCGTTTCTCCGACCATCCCCGTGCTCACATGCGCGCTGGCGATTTTCCTGCTGTCCGGCATGGATGCGGCCATGAAGTCGCTAACGATCGCGGTCGGCGTCTACAATACGCTGCTGTGGCGCAGCATGGTCTCGACCCTGGTCGCGGGCGCGGTCTGGTCGGCGGGCTCGCGTTCAAAGCCGGCCCTTCGGGTGCTGGGCCTACATGCGCTGCGCGCCGCGATTGTCGGCATCGTCCTGGTCTTGTTCTTCTGGGGTCTGGCCAGACTGCCGCTAGCCGAGGCGATCGGGCTCAGCTTCGTCGCGCCGCTGTTTGCGCTTTTGCTTGCGGCATTGTTGCTGGGCGAACGCATAAGGCGGCAGGCGGTCTGGGCATCGCTGGCCGGCATCGCCGGCGTCACCATCATCCTGTCCGGGCAGTTCGGGCGGGAAAGCTACTCGCAAGATGCCCTGCTTGGCACGGCCGCGGTGCTCGCATCGACTGTGTTCTATGCCTACAATCTGATCCTCTCCCGGCAGCAGGCGCTGCTGGCCAGGCCGGTCGAGATCATGCTGTTCCAGAACCTTTTCGTTGGGATTATCCTCGCTCTCGCCGCACCTTGGCTCGCGGTTGCTCTGCCCGGCGATCTATGGCTGCCCCTGGCCGGGGTGGCGCTGCTGTCGCTCGCGGGGCAATTCCTGATGAGCTGGGCCTACGCCCGCGCCGAAGCGCAATATCTGATCCCTACCGAATACTCGGCCTTCATCTGGGCGATCGCGCTCGGCTGGTTCTTCTTCGGCGAGGACGTGGCCTGGACCACGCTGGCCGGCGCATGCCTCATCGTCGCCGGCTGCCTGATCGCCGCGCGCGCCAATCCGAGGCTCGCCGAGCCGATCGAAGCGGCGATGTGAAGCAGCATTCCGTTGGGCGGCAAGTTCAGCTGTGGTGCCGCTACATCCAGGCCGACCTTGCTCAGCCTTGCGGGTTCTGCGCCGCAGCGGCCTTGAGGCGTACGCCCCTGCCGCCGCGCTCGCTGGCCTGGTTCTCGCCGATCAGTTCCACCCCGACATCATCAAGCGCCTGGATGACCTTCATCAGCGTGTCGACCACGCCCCTGACCACGCCGTCGCTCGCTTCCATGCGCTGGATCGTCGGAAGCGAAACCCCGGCACGCTCGGCGAGCGTCTTCTGGTCGATGCCGGTCAACGCCCGCGCGGCGCGCATCTGTGCGGCAGTGATCATCGGCCGGAACCTGTTTCTGAAGATATGAAAGATGTATATTTTAAATATTACAATGTCTCAAGCATCATTTTAAATGCTTCAGCCATCGATGTCGCTGTCAGCCACCACTTTGCGCCGCTGCAGCAGGCGTGCCGCAAGCCAGCATAGCATGGCCCAGGCGAAGCCGGCGCACCAGCCGGCGAGCACATCCGACGGCCAGTGCACGCCGAGATAGACGCGGCTGGCGCCGACCAGCACGGTGGTGAACACGGCAAGGCAAAGCACGAAGATCTTCGTCCGGCGATCCGGCAGGAAACGCGCCGCCAAAGAGCCGAGCGTCAGATAGGTCACCGCCGACAGCATCGCGTGGCCGCTTGGAAAGGACAGCGACGTTTCGGTGACCAGGTGCGAGACGAGATCGGGCCGGGGCCGGTCGACCTCCAGCTTGAGCAGGCTGGAAAGCACCTGCCCGCCGGCTATGGCGACGAAGACGAACAGTGCCGTCGCCGGCCGGCGGATCAACAGCAGGTACAGGATGGCCGCAGTCGTGATCAGCACCAGCACAGTTGTGCTGCCGAGGGCGGTGATGTCGCGCACCGCGCCTTGCAGCCAAAGCGGGCCGATCGGGCTGTCCGGCTGCCCGGCATGGCGGAAGGCAAGCAGGATCTCGGTGTCGAAGGCGTGCGGCGTCGTGGCGCGCGCCACCTCCATCAATTCCTCAAGACCCCACAGCCCGCCGGCGATCACCAGTCCCGCCAGCAGCAGGGGGAATTCGATCTTGGCAAGCAGCGCGCCGACGGATGGCTTCATGAGAGGCTCGAGGGTTAGAGCTTCTGCATATAGGGCCCGAGCGTGATCAGGGCGACGGCGGCGATCGCCAGCACCATGCCGGTCGCCTGGAAAGCATTGAGCCGCTCGCCGAAAAAGGCGATGGCCACGACATTGACCGCGACAAGCTGGATCACCGCCGACAGGCTGAACGACACCGACATGCCGAACTCGCGCACCAGCCTCAGCATGATCAAATTGCCGGCGGTATAGAGCGCCAGCGTCACAAGGAGCTTGGCCAGGCTCGGCGCCAGCCCCCATTGCTTTGCGGCCATTGCCGCAAGCAGGAACATCACGGTCGAAATACCGAGCTGCGCCAGTCCCCAGAAACTCACCTGCCATCCCCTTTTGAAGCGCCGTCGCCACAGCCGGCCGCAGCCCTTGTTTCCGAAGCGGGCGAAGCCGTCAAGCCGATCGCGACGGACGTTGCGTGTTCAAAGGGGGACCGAAGGCGGCTGGCCAGGGCGAAGCAGGAGCGAAGCTCCGTCGCGTAAACCCTGGAATCCACGCCGTTACCTTGGCCGCAATTGCAGCGGAGCAGAATTCTGCACCGCCGGCGGGGCTTCGATGTTACGGCATGAATCCTCGGGTCTACGCGTTCACTTCGCTCCCGCTCCGCCCGTGGATGACGAAAGTGCCGAGCACTCACCCAGCCCGCTGAACCATGGCGATGTTCATCGCGCTGCGCAGCCGGAAGCCGATCGACTCGTAGAGCCTGATCGCCGCAGCATTGTTGGCAAAGGCATGCAGATACGGCACCTCGCCGCGCGCCACGATGCGGTTGGCCACGAACAGCGACAACAGCCTGGCGAGGCCGCCGCCGCGAAAATCCGGATGCGAGCAGACGCCGCTGAGTTCCGAATAGCCGGGCTGCTTCATGCGCTCGCCGGCCATCGCGGCCAGCCTGCCATCGATCTTCACGCCCCAGAATTCGCCGAGGCTCAAGGCTTCCAACGTGAACGGGCCAGGCTTCGTCAGCGAGGCGAGCGCGAGCATCTCGGCCGCGTCCTGCCGCGTCAATTGCTCGATTCGAGGATCGGCGACCGTCTGCAAGGCTTGCCCGGTAATCATCTGCACGGCATCGGCGGTCATCGTCGCGACAAGCGCCGGCGGCAGGACAATGTTCTCGGCCTGAGCCAGGATGACGGTCTCGCCGGCGGGAACGAGCCTTCCGAGCGCATGCAGGCTTTCCGGATCGTCCGTTGCCGTGGCGGCGAACGGGATGATCGATGGCCGGTACCGGCGCGCGAGATCGTCACCCTCGGCGAAAGTCCTTTGCCGTGTTTCGAGCGCGCTCCAGACAGGGCGGTCGAGGATATGCTTCATGGCGTGGCGATCCTTTCGGCGCGACGGTGGAGCGGCGTCTCTGCCAGCCGATCCTCGATGGCGGCAAGCTGGCCGAGCAGCGGCCCGGAAAGATCGGCGCACAAATCCGCGACGGCATTTTCGATGCTCGGCCAGATGTCCCGTTTCGCCCGGTCGACCAGCCGCCTGCCGTTGCCGGTCAGCGAAACGATCCTGCGCCGCTGGTCGTCCTCCGCGGGATTGACCTCCACCAGCCCCAGTTCGGCAAGCAGCGCGACGCTGCGCGTCACGCCCGGCTGCGCGACGCCGAGCGATTGCGCTAGCTCACCGACCGGCAACGGCCCCAGCCTGTCGAGCGCGGCGAGCAGCGGGTACTGGCTCGACTGAATGCGCATGTCGAGGCGGTCGAGCACGCGCTGCGTGTCGGCTTGCAACTGCTCGCCCATGCGTTTCATCCGGCTGCCGAGGCAGAGAAAACCAAGAGATCGCAGAATGTCTTCCATAGCGCGCCCGCCACCTATCGATAACTTGATATATAACATTGCATGGAAAAATCAAGCGAATGCACACAGGGCGTTCCTGCGGCTGATGGCCGATACCGGACGCTTTCGGACGTTTGCCCTTCATTCGCCGTCAATTGCATCCTATATCGCTGACGCGACGTGGCCGGCAGCGGTCGCCAGCGATTCGCGACCTGAGGGTGGCAGGTCATCACTTCTTGGCACGCGGAGCTCATGGCGCCCCTGCGCATCTATTTCGACAGGCTTCTCGATGCCGTGGCGCCCAAGGTTCCGCGGCGCGAATTGAGCGATGAGGAGCGCCTGGCGCTGGTGCGCCGCCATGGCGATTTCTCGCTCGCCTATTCCACGGCTGTGCAGAAGAAGCTGTCCTATTTCAGCGACGGCGACGGCTTCATCGCCTTCGGCACCAAGATGAGCCGCCATTTCGCGCTGGGCGATCCGGTGGCCGACCCGGCCAACCGCCCGGCCTATATCAAGCGCTTTGTCGAGGCGGCCGGCAGCCCCTGGTTCGTGCAGATCGGCGCCGACACGGCCAAGGTGCTCGCCGGTCTCGGCTACCAGGTCAACCGGCTCGGCGTCGACACCAGGCTGCTTTTGCCGGAGCATGATTTTTCGGGCAAGCGCAACGAGACCGTGCGCTATTCCGAGCGTTGGCTGGCGAAGAAGGGGTTTGTCCTCACCGAGGGCACGGGCGACATGCTGCTGGAGGAGATCAAGCAGCTTTCCGCCGACTGGCGCAAAAAACGCATCATCAAGCGCTGGGAGATGGCCTTCCTGAACCGTCGCTTTTCCAGCCAGCTGGGCGCCGACATGCGCCGCTTCCTCCTGCACAGCCCCGAAGGCCGGCTTCTCGCCATCCTTGATTTCGACCCTCTGTTTCGCGACGGCAAGGTCTTCGGCTACACCACTTCCTTCAAGCGCAAGCAGGTCGACACCACGCCGCATGCCGAGATCGGGCTGACCAAATTCGCGGTCGACCGCTTTCGCGAGGAAGGCATCTCGGTGGTGACGCTTGGCCTCTCGCCGCTCCTCGATGTCGAGCCCAGCGGCTTTGCCGAATCGGACTTCTGGCGCAACGCCTTCCAGCGCGCCTACAACTCGCCCTGGGTCAACCGCTCGCGCTTCAACCTGCAGGGCCAGGCGGCTTTCAAGCGCCGCTTCCATGGTGTCGAGGAACCGACCTATATCGCGTTCCGCAAAGGGACCTTCGTGGAGATGCTGGGGCTGCTGCGCCTGACCAAGGCGATCTGAGGCGGGCTTTTTTCCTCGCCCACTTCGTCCACGCTATGCGCACATCTTCCGTGACTGGCGTGTCTGATCGGGCCGCTTGGAAATGTTTGCACGCCTTAGTCACTTTCGTGGGGCGAGGAAGTCGAGTTCCATCAGTTCCTCAATCTGTATCCCGTCTTGAAGATCCAGGCGACGATGGCGATGCAGATGGTCAGGAACACCAGCGTCATGCCGAGGCTGACGCCGACCGAGACGTCGGCCTTGCCGTAAAAACTCCAGCGGAACCCGCTGATCAGGTAGACGACCGGGTTGAACAGGGTGATCGTCTTCCAGATGCCCGGAAGCATATGGATCGAATAGAAGCTGCCGCCGAGGAAGGTGAGCGGCGTGACGATGAGGAGCGGCACCAGCTGCAGCTGCTCGAAGGTCTTCGCCCAAATACCGATGATGAAGCCGAAAAGGCTGAAGGTCACCGCGGTCAGCACCAGGAAGGCGATCATCCAGAACGGATGCTCGATCCTGAGCGGCACGAACAGCGCGGCGGTGGCGAGGATGATCAGGCCGAGCATGATCGATTTGGTCGCGGCACCGCCGACATAGGCGATGATGATCTCCAGATAGGAAACGGGCGCCGACAGGAGCTCATAGATCGAGCCGACGAATTTCGGGAAATAGATGGCGAAGGACGCGTTGGAGATCGACTGCGTCAAGAGCGACAGCATCATCAGGCCGGGTACGATAAAGGCGCCATAGGCGATGCCGTCGATCTCGTTGATGCGCGAGCCGATGGCCGAGCCGAAGACGACGAAATAGAGCGATGTCGAGATCACCGGCGAGATGATGCTCTGCAGCACCGTGCGGAAGGCGCGCGCCATCTCCACCCGGTAGATCGCCCATACCGCACGAAAATTGGGGGCTGCGCGCAGATTCATGGCTCTTGCCTCAGAAGACTGACGAAGATCTCTTCGAGCGAGCTGTTCTTGGTGTCGAGGTCGCGGAACTGGACGCCGGCCGCCTCGAGGTCACGGATCAGCGAGGCGACGCCTGGACGGTCGCTCTGGTTGTCATAGGTGTAAGTGAGCTCGTTGCCGCCCCGGGACAGCTCCAGCGGATAGCGCGACAGGCCGTCCGGAATGGCGGCTAGCGGCGCGCGGAGCTCCAGCCGCATCTGCTTGCGGCCGAGCTTGCGCATCAGCTCGGCCTTGCCCTCGACCAGGATGATCTCGCCCTTGTTGATGACGCCGACGCGGTTGGCCATCGCCTCGGCTTCCTCGATGTAATGCGTGGTGAGGATAATGGTGACGCCGTCCTCGCGCAGGCGCCTGACCATCGCCCACATGTCCTGGCGCAGCTCGACGTCGACGCCGGCTGTCGGCTCGTCGAGGAACAGCACGCGCGGCTCGTGCGACAGCGCCTTGGCGATCATCAGCCGGCGCTTCATGCCGCCCGACAGCGTGATCGCCTTGGAATCCTTCTTCTCCCAGAGCGACAGGTCGCGCAGAACTTTCTCGACGAACGCCTTGTTGGGCGGCTTGCCGAACAGGCCGCGGCTGTAGTTCACCGTCGCCCAGACCGTCTCGAAAGCGTCGATGGTGAGTTCCTGCGGCACCAGCCCGATCAGGCTGCGCGCCGCGCGATAGTCCCGGCTGATGTCGTGGCCATCCACCGTGACGCTGCCCGACGAGCGGTTGACGATGCCGCAGACGATCGAGATCAGCGTCGTCTTGCCGGCGCCGTTCGGCCCGAGCAGCGCGAAGATCTCGCCGCGCTCGATGTCGAGGTTGATTTCCTTCAATGCCTTGAAGCCGGTGGCATAGGTTTTCGTGACACCGGAGATCGAGATGATGGATGACATGCTGAAAAACGGCCGGCTGGAAAATGTGACCTGATATAGGTCGGATGCCGCTCAAGGCAAACGGCAAATCGATGCGGCTCCTGACAGTTCTGGACAGTGACAGCGTCTTTCTCCCCGTGAACGGCTGCGCTATGCGCAGATCTTCTGTGACCGGAAGCTTGATTGCCAAGTGGTTCCCCCAATCCGTCGCTGCTTCGCAGCGCCACCTTTCCCCCTCCGGAGGGAAAGGAAGGGAGCGTTGCCGGACGAGCGTTGCCAGCAAAAAGCTTGGCGCCTTTCCTCTACCCCGTCGATCGGGGGAGAGGTGGCTCGGCGAAGCCGAGACGGAGTGGGGGTCGACCAGCGCTACATTAGACAATGCATGCGCCAAGCTACCGGGCACGCTATCGCCAAAGACCAGCTGCTCAGAAATGTCTGCATGCCGTAGCGTGGAACGGGGAGAAGGACTAACCTTGCCCCGTCCAGAACGCGATCTCCTGCGCCTTGGTCCTGAGCTCGGTCTTCAACCACTGGTCGTCGTCGTGGAGGTAGCTCCACGGCGTCTTGCCCTCAGCCCGCATCTCGCGGATGTAGGAGCGGTAGCGGTAGTGGCTGTAGACCGACATCGCATAGGTGGCATAGGCGGCGGCGAGCTTCCTGTGGCCGCGCACGATCACCAGGTTCTCGTCATTCTACTTGCTCGCCGGGGCCGAGAAATTGTGGCTGCCGGTCACAACCACGCTGTCGTCCGAATGCGGATCGGTTACCAGGATCTTCGAGTGCACGATGGCGTGGCCGATCTGCGACAGGAACTCCCGCCGGTTGACCTCGGCGATTCATGGCCCGAGCGGCGCATCCAGGCCTTGCGGCTGCGCCACCGCGTAGCGGTCGGGCGTGAACGTCCGGTCGCTGCTCACCAGGTCGATGTCGAGGAAGTTCTGCTCGGTGCCGCCCTCGTCTGCGCTCAGCGTCGAGACCACCCCGCGCACATACATGCCTTTCTCCTTGGCGCGCTGCCCGGCAAGCATATGCAGCCCCTGCTTGCCCGGCGTGAACATCAGGAACAGCACCGCATGCCTGGCCGAGGTGACGACCTCGCGCAGCGCGTCCATGTCGGCCCCGTTCGAGGTGCGGGTGAACCATACGGTCGCCCTGGCGCTCCCGATCGCGAAGGTTTTCGGCCCGTCGTTGTCGGCCATCAGCGCCGGCGTGAAGTTCGCCGGGTCGGTCTTCGGCGGCGAGGCGTCCTTCAACAGGTCCCAATGCTTGCGGAAATGCGCCGCGACATCCCTGTCCTCGATCAGCAGCCCGTTGTTGACCTGCGTGCACAGGCCCGTGGTGCTCCAGTTGGTGCTGCCCGTCCATACCATCTCGGGAACGTCATCCCTGGATACCACGACGAACTTGTTGTGGCCGAGCCCTTTCGATTTCAGCATCCGGTCGATTGTCGCGATGCCGTGGTCGTTGAGGTTCTTGCGCGCCGCCTTGTTGCCGTCGCCGCTCTTATCGGAACCGTTGGCAAGGATGAGACGAAGCCGCGGCCCGAGCCCGATCAGCGCCGTCTCCAGCGTCGCGTCGCCGAGCTCGTAGAGCGCGGCATGCAGCTCGTCGCCGGCGCCTTGCGTCAGCCCGACCATGCGCAGGCCGAGATCGCCTTCCAGGAAAGCGCGGAATTTTGCGTCGCCATTGGTCTGCAGGCTCTTCTTGAAGGCCGCCGGCGTGAGCCTGTTCTTGGCCATGTAGCGGGCGACGAACTGCGACAGCACCAGCCCGCGGTTGAAGTAGCAGGAAAAGCCGCCCCCTGCGTCGGTCGCAAGCGTCTTCCAGTCCGTCCAGTCGCTGGAAACGCCCTTGATCAGCGGCTTGCCGGGTGCGGCGCTTATCATCGCGGTGACCCGGTAGCGCACGACATTGCCGACATCGGCCGCATGGTCGGTCCAGTTGAAGCGCTGGAACGGCCAGACGTCCGAAGGCCTGTGGTCGCCCGATTTCGGCCTGTCCTTGGTAAAGCCGACGCGGTTCTCCACCGGCTCGATCTTCTCGGTCGCGCCGACCTTGCGGCCGCGCTCGAGCAGGAAACCCGGGCATCCCGCGATGAAGTCGCTCGGCGCCCAGGCGACGAAGGCGTCGTCGCCATTGGTGTAGACGGAAACCTTTATGCTGACGGCCACCTGTTGCTGCTCCCCCATCTATAGTTCTTGCCGGTGCGGCGCGGCATGGCGGACCTATCACTGCAGCCAACAAAATCCGCGCCGGAAGCAGGGCTCCGGATCAGGTGAAACAGAACTTTCGAAAAGATGACGGCGATGATTGTGTGGCGGCAGAAGATCGAACGTCAATGTTTTGCAGCGTCAAGTATAACTCTATGAACTGCTTCAGATTGCAGGCCTCTTGCCAGCAAAACAAAGGGCGAATTGTTTCGGCGACCATGGGTTCAAACGGCAGGCGGGCCTGGAGCAGTCCAGGAAAAGTGCGAGCGTAGGTCGCCGTTTGTCAGCGGGCAGGACTTTCACCGTTGCTTTCCGTGGGATCGAAGCAAACGCTGGGGATTGGCCAAAGCCGTCCGAACCTCGTCATTCCTGGGCGGAGCAAGGAGCGAAGCGACGCGCGCAGACCCTGGAATTCATTCCGTTACCCTGGTCGTAGGACGCAGCGGAGCAGAATTCTGCACCATTGCGGCGCTCGAAAGTCACGGAATGGATCCTCGGGTCTGCGCGCGTCGCTGCGCTCCTTGCTCCGCCCGTGGATGACGACGAGTGGGTCTCTCGTCAGCTCTTGCTGGAGGCCAGCACCAGCACCGGCTTCTCGCTGTAAAGCTGCGGGAACAGCGCCTTCAGATTCTCGATCTTGGGCAGGTCGTTGTAGACGATATAGGGATAGGTCGGGTTCAGCGTCAGGAAGTCCTGATGGTAGTCCTCGGCCGGGTAGAAGGTCTTGCCGGTCTCCAGCGTGGTGACGATCGGCTTCGCAAACACCTTGGCCTTGTCGAGCTGGGCGATGTAGCTCTCGGCGACCTTCTTCTGCTCGTCATTCTCGGCGAAGATCGTCGAGCGGTACTGCGTGCCGGAATCCGGCCCCTGGTAGTTGAGCTGCGTCGGGTTGTGGGCGACCGAGAAATAGACCTGCAGCAGCTGGCCGTAGGTGACCTTCGACGGGTCGTAGGTGATCTCGACCGATTCGGCATGCCCGGTTCGGCCGCTGCCGACCACTTCATAGACGGCGTTCTCGGCGCTGCCGCCGGTATAGCCGGATACCGCCTTGCTGACGCCCTTGACGTGCTGGAACACGCCCTGCACGCCCCAGAAGCAGCCGCCGGCGAAGACCGCCTTCTCGGTGCCGCTCGCCGCCTTCTCGTCCATTGCCGGCGGCGGGATCACCACCGCGTCCTCGGCCGAACGCGCCGGGCTCTGCCAGAAGACGGCCGCGGCGACTGCCGCAAGGCCAAGCGCTGCAAGTGTGCCGCGGGTGAAGAATGGCCGCGCGGCTTTTGTCTTTATGCCGTTCATGTCCTGATCTCCTGTCATTGTCTTAGTATATACGAAGGAAGCCGTCGGGAGGTTCTCACTTTGCCGTGCGGCCGTGTGCAACCGCCAACGGCGCTCCCCCTCTCCGTCTCGGCTTCGCCGAGCCACCTCTCCCCCACCTTTGGCGGGGGCGAGGAACCCAGGCTTGCGAAGGCCTCTCCGTGGCTCATTGGCGTCCTCGCCCTTCGCGGTTAGCGTTTCCTCGCCCCCGCAAAGCGGGGGAGAGGTGGATCGGCGCGCAGCGCCGAGACGGAGCGGGGGCCAGCGCTGACATTCGCGATTGGCCCGAGCCGGCTGCGGCGCAAGCCTAGCCTCACTGAGCAGTGCTATCCGCCGGCTTCATCGCGTCGGTTGCCGGCTTCATGGCATCCGTCGCGGGCTTCATCGCATCCGCAGGCTTCATCGCATCCGTGGCCGGCTTCATCGCCTCCGTGCTCATCGCATCCGGCTTCATGGCGTCGGTCGCGGGCTTCATGGCATCGGCCGGCTTCATCGCGTCCGTCGCCGGCTTCATGGCATCGGTCGCCATCGCATTGGCGGGCTTCATCGCATTGGTCGTGTCGTCGGCGCGGGCGCCGGCCACGAAGACCGAGGCGGAAAGCGCGAGGGCCAGAGCCGGCAGCGTGAGGAACTTGGTCATGAGGTAGTCTCCTTGGTTTTGGCGCGCGCAGATGCGGGCCTTGGTGAAGCGTTGCCGCCCATGCGGCCCCGCGCGAAGGGAAAGAAAGATCAGTTGGCGGCGGCGGCCAGGATTGGCCCGCCGCGCGGCGCCTGCACCAGCACGGCGGTGCTCAAGCCGCCGCTGGCCGCCGGCAGCGGCAGCGTCGTCGCCTCGCCGTTCCAGCTGCCGAGCTTTGTCAGCGCATGCACGACATTGGCATGCGGCAGCGTGCGGCCGGTGTTCTCGCCGCGCGCCACCGGCACCTCGACGACGCCTCTGTTGTAACGCACCAGCCAGATGTCGGCGCCGCCGCCCGGCGCCTTGCCGGCGCCGATGCTGACCTTGCCCTGCCCGAGCGAAAGCGCCGGGCCTTGCGGGTGGCCGCTGTTGGCGATGAGACCCTGGATCTCGCCCGGCGCCGCGCCCACGGCGTCATGGCTGCCGTTCACCACCACTTGCGGCGTGAACGGTCCGTCGCGGCCGAGCGGCGGCTCATAGGTCACCTGGCGATCGGTGAATTCCTTGCGGCCAAAGGTGTCCTTCCAGCCGAGATAGTCCCAATAGGTGACGTTGAACGACAGCGCCAGCACGCCCGGCTGGTCCTTGACCTTGATCAGGTTGGCATTGGCCGGCGGGCAGGACGAGCAGCCCTGGCTGGTGAACAGCTCCACCACGGTCAATGGCTGGGCGGCCGCGGCGCCGATCGTGGCGGCAAGCATCGCGCCGGCGAGCCGGCCTGTCTTCAATCCGGTCATGGGAAGCAATCTCCGTAGCGGGGTCATGCTCTCATTTCGCCGCGGCGGATTGCTTCGTTACAGGCTTCACCGGTTTGTGATTGCAGGCCTTCCCCGCTTCTCCCGCTGTCGTGGAAGAAGGCTTCATCCGTTCGCCGCGCGGCTATCTTTCGGGGCTTCGGCCCTTTCCGTCAGCCCGTAATCGCGCACGACATGGGCGATGCGCAGACGGTAGCCGGCAAAGATGCCGCCCCGCCCGGCCTTTTGCGCCTGGCGATGCTCCTCGGTGTTGCGCCAGGCTTTCACCGCTTCCTCGTCGCGCCAGAAGGACAGCGACAGCAGGCGCTTCGGATCAGTCAGGCTCTGGAAGCGCTCGACCGAGATGAAGCCGTCGATGTTCTCGAGCAGCGGCTTAAGTTCGGCGGCGATGCCGAGGTAGGCATCGCGCTTGCCCTCCGCGGGCTCCACTTCGAAGATGACAGCGATCATGCCTCTATTCCTTCCCTGACCGTCACGTCGGTGCGAAAGAGCTGCCTCGGACCGTGCGGCCCCGACACCAGCTTCAGGAAGACGCGGTCTTCCTTGAGGATGAATTTCTCGCGCCTGGCGAACTCGTAATTTGCCTTGCCCGCGGGGTCGGCGGCAAGCCGCGCGCGATAGGCTTCGTAGGCGGCGAGGCTCTCGATGTTGTAGGCGGCATAGGCCGTGGTGGCCGAGCCTTCATGCGGCGCGAAATAGCCGATTAGGTCGGCGCCGCAGCGCGGAATGGCCTGGCCCCAGGCGCGCGCATATTGCTCGAAGGCCGCCTTGCCGAACGGGTCGATCTCGTAGCGGATGAAGCAGGTGATGGTCATGTCGGTCTCCTCGTCGGTTGGCTTGCGCACATCGATGCTTCGATCGTGGTCGAAACATCGCTGGGTGCCTCTGTGCTAGGCATTGTCCTGTCAGGAGCGTTGCCCGGGCTGCTTGAGATGACCCCAGAATAATGCTTCCCTGACGGGGATGCTTCGATAAGGATCGAACCATGCGTGAAGGACCCGACATCGCCCGCATCGCCAGCCTGGTCGGCGACCCGGCCCGCGCCAACATGCTGAACGCGCTGATGGGCGGCACGGCGCTGACGGCGTCGGAACTGGCGCTGGAAGCCGGCGTGTCCCTGCCCACCGCTTCCTCGCATCTGTCGAAGCTGATGGAGGGCGGACTGCTCACCTTGGCCAGCCAGGGCCGACATCGCTATTACGGGCTCGCCAGCGCGCAGGTGGCGGGCATGATCGAGGCGATCATCGGCGTCGCCGAGGCGGTCGGTCCGAAGCGCGTGCGGCCGGGTCCGCGCGACGCGGCCATGCGCGTGGCGCGGGTCTGCTACGACCACCTCGCCGGCGAGCAGGCGGTGGCGATGCTCGACCGGCTCTTCGACAGGAAGCTTTTGCTGCGCGAGGACAGTGAAATCAGGCTGTCATCCTCCGGCGCGGCGCATTTTTCCGCGCTCGGCATCGATATCCAGGCCAGGGCGCGGCGGCCGGTGTGCCGGGCCTGCCTCGACTGGAGCGTGCGGCGCTCGCATCTCGCCGGCACGCTGGGCGCGGCCATCCTCGACAAGATCATCGCCGAGAAATGGGCGCGGCGCGAGAAGGAAAGCCGCGCCGTCGTGTTCTCGCCCGGAGGAAAGCGGGAGTTCGAGAGGGTGTTTCTGGCGTAGGGCTGCGCAGAAACGACAGCCTCGCAATGTTGGCGCGAGGCACCCCCCTCTGGCCTGCCGGCCATCTCCCCCGCAAGGGGGGAGATTGTCTGTTTCGGCGACCCGCCTATCCTGCAACGTCGCAGATCGGCGAAAGCGGCTGAGAGCTTAATCTCCCCCCTTGCGGGGGAGATGTCCGGCAGGACAGAGTGGGCGCGAAGGATCGCGACGCTTGTTGCGCCAGCTAACTCCGCTTCAGCGCCTTCCCCAGCTTGAAGAACTCCTTCCACGGGTCGGCCTTCTTCAGCTGGGCCAGCGTCGTCCCATCGCCGAGCGGGAAAGCGTTGGGCGCCAGCCCCTTCTCGATCTCCGGCCAGGTCACCGGCATCGATATCGTCGCGCCCTTCTTGGCGCGTGAGGAATAGGGCGCGACCGTGGTCGAGCCGCGGCCGTTGCGCAGATAATCGACGAAGATTCTTCCGGTGCGCGCCTTCTTCGACAATGTCGCCGTGTAGCGGTCGGGCGCGGCCTGCTCCAGCGCACGGGCAAAGTCGTGGGCGAAATCCTTGACCTGATCCCAATCGGCCGAGGGTTTCAGCGGCACCAGCACATGATAGCCCTTGCCGCCGGAGGTCTTGACCAGGTTGGGCAGCGACAGCTCGTCGAGCTGTTTATGAATGTCGAGCGCTGCTTCGCGCACCCGGCCGACGTCGACGCCTTCGTCCGGATCGAGGTCGAAGATGATCTGGTCCGGCTTTTCCAGCTCATCGATCGTCGAACCCCAGATATGGACCTCGACCACGCCGTACTGGACCAGCGCCGCGAGCCCGTCGAAGTCCTTGATGTAGAGTATCTCCTCGCCATCGGTCGGATCCTTCATCCTGGCGATCCTGTCGCTCATGCCCGGCGAGGCGTGTTTCTGGAAGAAGCGCTGGCCGTGGATGCCGTCCGGCGCGCGCACCAGGCTCAGCGGCCGGTTGACGACGAATTGCTCCATGCGCGGCCAGACCAGCGCGTAGTGCTCTAGCAGGTTCTGCTTCGAAACCTTCTCGTCGGGCCACAACAGCTTGTCGGGATGCGAGAGTTTTATCGATGTCTTTGCCGCTCCGGCCGAGGGCTTTGACGGCGCTTTTGCGCGCGACTTTGCTTCGCTCCCAGCCTTTTTCGGCTTTTCCTGCACGACTTCCTCCGCGGGCTTGTCCTCGCGCAGCCCCTGGAACGAGGCGTGGCGGATTATACGGTCGGATGTCCAGCTGCGGAACTCCACCTCGCCGACAAGCTCGGGTTTGACGAAGGTGAGCCCCTTGCCCTTCGGCACCGCCGCCGAGAAAGGCGATGTCTTCGCCTCCAGGCGATCGAGCTTCTTCTTCAAATCCGTCATCACCTTGCCGGAAAATCCGGTGCCGACACGGCCGGCGTAATTGAGCTTGCCGCCTTCATAATAGCCGACGAGAAGCGAGCGCACGCCCCGCCCGGTCTTGTCCGAAGGCAGATAGCCGCCGATGACGAATTCCTGCCTGAGCGTGCATTTCGACTTGATCCAGGTGAGCCCCCGCCCGCTGCGATAGGGCGCATCGGCTCGCTTCGACACCACGCCTTCCAGACCCATGCGGCAGACATGCTGCAGCATGACCTTGCCCGGCTCGTGGAAATGATCGCTGAAGCGCAGCGCCGAATCCTCGGGCTGCCGGCCCAGCAGCACGGCCAGCGCCTGCTTGCGCTCAACCAGCGGCTCACGGCGCAGATCCTCGCCGTCGAGGCGCATCAAATCGAACACATAATAGATGAAACGGTCGGCGCGGCGCGCCGAGAGGTCCGCCTGCAGCAGCGGGAAGGACGATGCGCCGCTGTCGGCGAGCACCACTACCTCGCCGTCGATGATGGCGTCGTGGCATTTCAATTTGGCCAGCGCCGCCGTGACCGGCCCGTCGAATTTTTCCGTCCAGTCGAGGCCGGCGCGGGTGAGCAGCCTGACCTCGCTGCCTTCGATCTGCGCCTGCATACGATAGCCGTCGAATTTCACTTCATGCAGCCAGTCGTCGCCGGCTGGTGCTTCCTTCTCCAGCGTCGCCAGCTGCGGCTCGATGAATTCGAGCTTCCGGACCTGGCCGGCCTTGGCCTTTCCGGCGGCCGGCCTGTTGGACTGCCAGACCTTCGGTGCCTGCCCCTTGGCCGCCTTGCCTTCGCCGACCTCCTTGATGGTCAGGCCCGATTTCACCGATTTCGGTTCTTCTTCGAGGATGTCCTCGCCGGGACGGGCGGCGGCATCGTCGGATTTGATCAGCAGCCAGTTGTCGCGCTTCTCGCCGGGCCGCGGTCTCAGCCTGACCAGATGCCAGCGGCCGTTGAGCTTGTGGCCCTCGAGCTCGAAGTCGATATGGCCCTTCTTCATGCCCTGGGCCGGATCGCCATCGGGCACCCATCTGCCTTCGTCCCAGACGATGACGGCGCCGCCGCCATATTGGCCCTTCGGAATGGTGCCTTCGAAGGAGGCGTAGTCGATTGGGTGATCCTCGACATGCACGGCCAGCCGCTTCTCATGCGGGTCGAGGCTCGGGCCGCGCGTCACCGCCCAGCTCCACAGCACGCCGTCATGTTCCAGGCGAAAATCGTAGTGAAGCCGCGTGGCGGCATGCTTCTGGACGACGAAGATGCCGCCGGCCTGCTTGCCGCGCTTCACCTTGCCTGCCGGCTCGGCGGTTTTCTTGAAATTGCGCTTGGCGTGATATTGTTCCAGGCTGGCCATGCCGCCACTCCCCTATGCGGATTTGCGCTTCGAGGCCGCTGCCTTGGCCTTCGGCCGCCGCGCCGTCGTCTTTGACGAAGATTTGCCGGCTTTGCCGTCGTCGGCGTTGAGGCTCTTCTTCAGCGCGTCGAACAGGTTGACGACGTTGGACGGTTTCGGCGATGCCTTGGCGCTGGGCGCCTTCCTGCCGGCTTTCCTGGCGCGAATCAGCTCAAGCAACGATTCCTCATAGCGATCCCTGAATTTGGCCGGATCGAACTTCGCCTTCTTCTTGTCGATGATATTTTCGGCCAGCTCGACCATTTCGCCGTCCAGCTTGGTGGACTGAATGTCCGCGAAGACGCCGGACGCGTCGCGCACCGTGTCGCCGTAGCGCAGCGTCGTCAGCAGCATGCCTTTGCCGAACGGCTCGATCATCGCCGGGCGCTCGCGCTGATAAAGCACGATGCGGGCGAGGCCGGCCATTTTCTTCTCCGCAAGCGCATCGCGAATGACGGCAAAGGCCTCCTGCGAGACCTTGTCGGCGGGCGAGACGTAATAGGGCGTGTCGAGATAGACCTGGTCGATCGAAGCCTTGTCGACGAAACCATCGAGATCGAGCGTGTGCGAGGACTCGATCTGGACCGCCTCGATATCTTCGTCCTCGATGCGGATGAAGTCGTCCTTGCCGACCTCGAAGCCCCTGACCTCCTCATCCTCTTCCAGCGGCTTTTGGCTTTTCTGGTCGACATAGACACGCCGGACCCTGTTGCCGGTCTTGCGGTTGAGGATGTGGAAGGACACCTTTTCGGCATGGGTGACGACGTTGCTCAATTCGATGGCGCAGGTGACCAGTGAAAGCTTGAGATAACCGCTCCAGGCGGGGCGCGGCGCCATGACCAACTCCTTGCAACATCGGGACAAACCGAAACGGCCGGAGCGCCGCTTCGGTTCCCGGACACCAAGGCCGGCGTCAAAAGCACCGGCCTTGGAACGGGCGCGCCTACTCGGCCGCCTGCAGGTTGACCCTACTTTCGGCGATCTCGGTGAGCTTGCGGTCGGTCGCCTCTTCTTCCTTGAGGTTCTTGGCCAGCACGTTGGCGCAGTCGCTGCGGCCGAGCTGCTTGGCCCAGGCGATCAGCGTGCCGTAGCGCGTTATCTCATAGTGCTCGACGGCCTGCGCGGAGGCGATCAGCGCCGCATCGAGGACCTCCTTGTCGTCGACATCGCCGCTGACCTCGTCGGCCTCCGCGAGGATGCCGTCGATGGCAGGGCAGTTGACCGTCTTGGCCTTGACGCCGTGCAGCTCGAACACCTGCTCGACCCGCTCGATGTGGCCCCTGGTCTGCGTGAGGTGCTTCTCGAAGCCGGCCTTCAATTGCGGATCGGTCGCCTTGTCGATCATCTTCGGCAGGGATTTCTCGATCTGCTTTTCGGCATAATAGATGTCGCGCAGCGTGTGGATGAAGAGATCGTCCAGCGTCTTGATGTCCTTCGAAAAGAAGCCCATGGCGGTTGCCTTTCCATGTTTCGCGTTGTGGGAAGGTTGCGCGGCGGACAGCCGTCAACATGGCCGGGTTCATCCCGGCCTTGCGGTGTCAACGCAGCCTTCCGTGACAGGTTCCTGCCGGGCTGATCACGCGAAAGGAAATTTCCTGTCGTCGGACGAAGGTGAAACGGAAGCGCGCCCAGGCGACATCGGAACGAAACATATGTGATGCAAAAGTCACACGGCGCGGAAACGCGAACAAAGGCACCGAAACACCGCGAATCAGCCGCAATCCGGCCACGATGCAACGCGTTTCGGACCAGAAATTAACATCACGTTCACCGACTATTCACGCCTCGACGCTATGCTCTCGAACAATTCGGAAGGGACATCCGAAAGCGGGACAGGGACAGGTAAAATGCATTTCTGGAATCACATCGCCGGCTACGCCGCCGCCATCCGCGAATTCGTCGCACCGACATATCGGCCGGAACGCTACTACATGCGCGGTCCGGGCCCGGCCTGCGCGCGCCGCGGCAACTCGCTGGGCGTCAGCGCGAACTGACATGACCCGTTTACGCGCCCACCACAGCCGCATCTGCCGGCCGGCCGCCGATCAGCGCGCCACCACCTATCGCGCCGAGCGCCTTGTGCTCGCCGCCAATTGGCGTGCGACAACGCCGCGACTTTGACGCCGCCGCCGGCTGGCTTAGTGTCTAAAAACACAAGCAGCCGGGGCCTCCATGACCGACCTGCCCGAACCGAACCGTCCCGCCTCTCCAAGCCAGGCTCCAAGCCAGGCCTATGACACCCGCCAGCCGCTGATCGTCTTCGACGGCGTCTGCGTGTTCTGCTCGGGTTTCGTCCAGCTCATCCTCAGGCTCGACCGGGAAAAGCGCTTCCGCTTCGCCACGGCGCAATCGCCGTTCGGCGAGTCGCTGTTTCGCCGACACGGTCTCCAAACCGACGATTACGACAGCAACCTCGCCATCATCGACGGCGCGGCCTTCACCAAGCTCGACAGTTTCGTCGCGGTCATGGCCGCGCTCGGCTGGCCCTGGCGCGCGGCGAAGGCGCTGCTCATCCTGCCGCGGCCGCTGCGCGACTGGCTCTATGACCGCGTCGCCAGGAACCGCTACGCGCTGTTCGGACGCAAGGACAGTTGCGAGATACCTTCGGCCGAGTTGCGGGAGCGGCTGATCGGCTGATGCACGCCACCGTACCGGTGGTACCGCCCGCTTGCCCTGCAGATTCGAACTGCTTGTGCCGCCCGCGAACCCGCGACTTCTTGCGCAATGCGCGCCGGCGGACGAAGATTTTCGCAGCGCCTGTCGAAATCGGTCGATGCCGCACGACATAGGTCGGCACGCAATGATGCGGCCTTCAAGAAACGGGAGAAGACCATGCGATACATGCTTTTGATCTACAATGACGAAGCCGCGATGGCGAATGCTCCGAAAGAGCAGACCCAGCAGGTGCTCGCCGCCTATGGCGCCTATACCGAGGCGCTGAAGAAATCCGGGGCGTATATCGCCGGCGAGCGGCTGCGCCCGACCCAGGCGGCCACCTCGGTGCGGCTCGCCGGCGGCAAGACCAATGTGCTCGACGGCCCCTATGCCGACACCAAGGAGCAATTGGCAGGCTTCTACATGATCGAGGCGGCCGACATCGACACGGCCATCGAGTGGGGCGCGCGTTGCCCCGCGTCCTCCACCGGCACGGTCGAGGTGCGGCCGATCTGGGAAATGGCAGAGTACGTGGCCGCCGCGGAGTGACCCGCGATGGATGATCGCTCGGAGATCGCGCGGGCAGCGGCGGAAGCGGCCGCCCGGCGCAGCTACGGCAAGCTGGTCGCCTGGCTGGCGGCGCGCACGCGCGACGTCGCCGGCGCCGAGGACGCGCTGGCCGACGCCTTCGCCGCCGCGCTGGAGCGCTGGCCGCGGACCGGCGTGCCGGCTGAGCCGGAAGCCTGGCTGCTCGCGGTGGCGCGCCGGCGCGACGTCGACGCCGTGCGGCGACGGCTGACCGGCGAGGCGGCGCGCGATCACCTGCAGCTGATCGCCGAGGAAATGGAGGCGCGCATGAGCGGCGAGGAGCTGCCCGACGACCGGTTGCGGCTGATGTTCGCCTGCGCCCATCCGGCGATCGAGGCCGGCGTGCGCGCGCCGCTGATCCTGCAGACGATCCTCGGCTTCGACGCCGCAACGATCGCCTCGGCCTTCCTGGTTTCGCCGGCGACCATGGGCCAGCGGCTGGTACGAGCCAAGGCGCGCATCCGCGAGACCGGGATTCCGTTCCGCGTGCCGGAGCAGGCGGAGCTGGGCGAGCGGCTGGGCGCGGTGCTCGAAGCGATCTACGCCGCCTTCGCCGAAGGCTGGTCGGATGCGACCGGCACCGACAGCCGGCGGCGCAACCTCGCCGGCGAAGGCATCTGGCTTGGACGGCTGGTCGCCTCGCTGATGCCGGACGAGCCGGAGGCGCTGGGACTGCTGGCGCTGATGCTGTTCGCCGAGGCGCGCCGCTCGGCAAGGCGCGGCCCGGATGGAGACTTCGTGCCTTTGGCCGAGCAGGATATCGCGCTCTGGGACGACAGCATGATCGACGAGGCGGAAGCCCTGCTGGTGCGCGCCGCGCAAAGGGCCATCATCGGCCGCTACCAGCTGGAAGCCGCCGTGCAGTCCGCCCACACGGCGCGCCGGCGCGGCAGCGGCACCGACTGGGCGGCCATCCGCCAGCTTTACGACGCGCTGCTTTCCGTAGCCGGCTCACCGGTGGTGGCGATCAACCGCGCGGTGGCGATTGCCGAGACCGAGGGTGCAACAGCCGGGCTGGCGGCCCTCTATGTGCGGGGCGAGGACAAGCGGCTGCAGGACTACCAGCCTTATTGGGCCGCCCGCGCCGGCCTCTTGGCCAGGCTCGGCAACACCACGCAGGCGGCCGAGGCCTATGACCAGGCGATCGGCCTGGAGCGCGACCCGGCGCTGCGGCGTTTCCTGCAGGCCGAGAAGGCGAAGCTCGTTAGTTAGGCAAACTGTTGAGGCTGGAGGGACAGCGCCCTCCTCTGTCCTGCCGGACATCTCCCCCACGAGGGGGGAGATTGGCCGCCACGCAGGCTTTCGCCAGTCTCCGACGTTGTAAAATCGAACTAGGCGCCGAAGCTGCTAATCTCCCCCCGTGTGGGGGAGGTGCCCGGCAGGGCAGAGGGGGGCGCGAAGGATCTCGGCGCTGGGGCGTTTGGGCTCCTAAGCCCCCAGCCCGTCGAACAGGATGGTCGAGAGATAGCGCTCGGCAAAAGAGGGGATGACGACGACGAGGTTCTTGCCCTTGTTCTCCGGCCGCGAGCCGACGACAATGGCCGCCTGGAGCGCAGCGCCCGACGAGATGCCGACCGGCACGCCTTCGAGGCGGGCGACGAGGCGCGCATTGGCGACCGAATCCTCGTTCGACACCCTGACGATCTCGTCATAGACCGACGTGTCGAGGATTTTCGGCGCGAAGCCGGCGCCGATGCCCTGGATCTTGTGCGGGCCGGGCTGGCCGCCCGACAGAACCGGGGATGCCTCCGGCTCGACCGCCACGACATGCACCGAAGGCTTGCGCTTCTTCAGCACCTGGCCGACGCCGGTGATGGTTCCGCCGGTGCCGATGCCAGCAACGAAGATATCGACCTCGCCATTGGTGTCGTTCCAGATCTCCTCGGCCGTGGTGCGGCGATGGATTTCGGGATTGGCCGGATTCTCGAATTGCTGCGGGATGATGGCGTTGGGCAGTGTGGCGGCAAGCTCATCGGCCTTGGCGATGGCGCCCTTCATGCCTTTCGGCCCTTCGGTCAGCACCAACTCGGCGCCGAGCAGCGCCAGCATCTTGCGGCGCTCGACCGACATGGTCTCCGGCATGGTGAGGATCAGCTTGTAGCCCTTGGCGGCGGCGGCGAAGGCGAGCGCGATGCCGGTGTTGCCGGAGGTCGGCTCGATCAGCGTGGTCTTGCCGGGCGCGATCTTGCCGGCCTCCTCGAGCGCCTCGATCATGGCGACGCCGATGCGGTCCTTGACCGAGGCGATCGGGTTGAAGAATTCGAGCTTGGCCATGAGGTTGGCGACGATCCCCTTTTCCCTGGCGAACTTGTCCAGCCTGACCAGCGGCGTATCGCCAATCGTCTCCGTGATCGAATTGAAGACGCGGCCGCGGCCGGGCACGCGCGCGGAGGTGACGGGCTTGTTCATTTGGTTCGCTCCCAGGGCAATGGCATAGGCAAAACAGAATAGGGCTTTCAACCGCGCAAGATAGGCCGACGTTTGAAAATATCCGAGTGGGGCGGTTGCTCAAAAGCGCAGCGCAGCGGAAATGCATTTTCCGGTGTCAGCGGTTTCAGGAATGGTTTGGCTGAAATCCGGGAGCGGCTGACATTGGAGCCTACTGGCGGGCCGCGATCGCGGCCGCCGCGCCCATCATGAAGCCGGCGGCGGTGCGGTTCAGCACCTTCAGCGCGCGCGGCGACTTCAGGAACCAGCGCGCCTTCGCGGCCAAAGCCAGATAAGGCACCAGCACCACGAACAGCACCGCCACGGTGAGCAGCGCGAGGATGGCGTAGTCGGCGAACGTGATCGCCTTGAGGTCGACGATGGTCGGCGTGATGGCGAGATAGAAGATCATCGTCTTGGGATTGCCCAGCGTCACCGTCAGCCCGGCGATGAAGCTCGACACCAGCCCACCCTTGGCCTTGCGCGCCTCGATGTTTTCCGGCGTGATGCCGCTGGTCCAGAAGCGCCAGGCGAGGAAGGCGAGATAGGCGACGCCGGCCCATTTGATGGCGAGGAAGACCAGGCCGAAGGTCTGAGCGACGAAAGCCAGGCCCAACACCACGGCGGTGAGATAGGTGAGGTCGCCAAGCATCAGGCCAAACGACATGGCGAGCGAGGAACGGAACCCGGAGCCGAGCGCGCGGGCGACAAGCGCCGTGACGCCGGGGCCGGGAATGGCGGCGGCGACGCCGAGGGCGGCGCTGTAGGCGAGGAAACCGGTGAGTGTCATGGTTCTGGCCCGACTGTTGATCCCGCAATGCTAACGCCGCGCGTCACGGCGCATGAGTTCGCCTTGAGTCATACCGCAAAACCATGATCGCGGTCGCCCCTTTGCAAGCGTCTGCTCTTATTCCTCAGTGCTTTCGTCGTGGCCCCGTACAACGCCTCATAATCCCGGCCGCCGTAAAACACATTGACGATTTCCACGGTCTTGCCGACGCGGTAAGCGATTACGGTGCTGCGCTCAAAAGGCACAGTGCGCAACCCTGGTTGAAGGTCGTCGCGTGGTCGACCACCGTTTGGTGCATCGCCAATCTTGCGACAGCGGGCATGTATGCGCCGAACAAAGGCCAATGCAACGTTGCGGCTTTGGCCCTGCGTGGCGATGAACCGGTAAACTTCGGCCAAGTCCGCGATGGCGTCGGGTCGGTAGGTGGACCCTAAGACGCCGCACGGTCCAGGTCTTTGTCGATTCCGGCGATAGCGGCCTCAAGCGCGGCGTCGGCCTCGTCTTCGCTCAAGGACGGCCTGGAGTCCTCGATGGAGCGGCGGACACGGGCTCGGATAGCCTCAAGGCGCTCGGCATCCTCGATGCGTTGCCGCTGCCATACCCGCACGGCGTCACGCATGGCTTCGCTGACGGTGGCAAATTCGCCGGCTTCCACTCTCTCGCGGATAGCCTGCATTTGCTCGCGAGCCATGGTAACGCTCACTTTCTCGGCGTTGTTCACGGTTGGACTCCTTCTCGCTGCCCTACTAGGTAGGATAAATTCCGACCTGGCGCCAGAAATTTGGGAAAAGCTGTGGTGTCGGACCGTCAGGACCGGCCATCTCCATACGTGATGCGCCAGATGGTGCCGTTGCCGTCCTCGGTGAGGATCAGCGCGCCGTCCTTGGCCACGGCGACGCCGACCGGCCGGCCCCAGAGCGCGTCGTCGGCAATGACGAAGCCGGTGGCGAAGTCGTCATATTCGCCGGTCGGCTTGCCGTCCTTGAATCTCAGCCGCACCACCTTGTAGCCGGTGCGGACATTGCGGTTCCAGGAGCCGTGCAGGGTGACGAAGGCGTCGCCCCTATATTCAGCAGGAAAACCGTAATCGGCCGGAAAGTTGCCGCCGTCGTAAAAGGCGATGTTGAGCGGCGCCGAATGCGCCTGGATCAGCACGTCGGGCAGCGTGACCTTGCCGGCGAGATCGGGGCGCGCGCCCTCGTGGCGCGGATCCTCATTGTCGCCGATATAGTACCAGGGCCAGCCGTAGAAGGCGCCTTCCTTGACGGCGGTCGCGTATTCGAAGGGGACATCGTCGCCTAGCTCGTCGCGCTCGTTGACGACGCACCAGAGCGCGCCTGTCGCCGGCTGCACGGTCATGCCGGAGCAGTTGCGCAGGCCGGTGGCGACAACCTTGCGGTTCTTGCCGTCGGGGTCGAAGGCGAGCACATCGGCGCGGCCCTCTTCCGCGCCCCAGGCGGCGCCCAGCGGCTGCGATTTCGCCCACGCCTCGACGCCGCCTTTCGGCTTCGCGCCCATATCCTCGGCGATGTTGGAGCCGGAGCCGACCGACAGATAGAGCGTCTTGCCGTCGGGCGAGAAGGCGATGTCGCGCGTCCAATGGTGGCTGGCGGGGACCTTGGCTACGATGGTCTCCGGCTTGGCGGACGCTTCCAGGTCGCCCTCGCGATAGGGGAAGCGCACCACGCTGTTGCTGTTGGCGACATAGACCCATTGCGGCTTGTCGCCCGGGGGATAGAAGGCGATGCCGTAGGGTCGCGTCAGGCCCTTGGCGAAGATCGACGTCTCAGCGGGCTTGGCGCTGCCTTGCGCCAGGCGATAGACGCGGACCTGGTTCGCCCGGCTGTCGGCGACGAAGAGGTCGCCGTTCGGCGCCACGCGCACCACGCGGGGACTGTCGATGCCCGATGCGACCAACTCGGCGGAGAAGCCCGGCGGAAGTTTCGGCCTGGCCCCCTCGGGACGATCGGTGACGCCGCCGCCATTCGAGGCGGACTCCGCCACATCGGGCTTCGGCATATCCTGAGGCTTCAGCAGCCGGCGCACGCCAGGACGGTCGGCCTTCCAGTCGCCGAAGGCCTTTTCGCCGCTGAGCAAGGGTTGATCGGCCTGCTGCGCAAAGGCACCGGTGGCAAAAACCAGCGCGAGGCCCGCAAGCTCGACGATCCGCGTCATGCTGTATCTCCGTCGTCTGCCAATGCGCCTATCGATCGGCGCCTGCCGACGGAGATATCGGGCACAGGGTCTAAAAGAGAAGCAGGCGCACGTTGATTTGACGACGAAGCGCCAGGAGTTCAGCTCTCGTCTTCGGCATCCAGGTCGTCGTCGAGGCGCTTTTCCAGCTCGACGAGGTCTGCCGGCAAGGGCAGGCCCATGGCGCGGAGCTCGCGCAATTTCTCGCGCAGCTGCTCCTGGATCTCGTGATCGTCCTCGGGCTGGTTGATCATTTCCTGAAGCAGGAGGTCGATCTGGGCCTTGATTGCTTCCAGCGCCATTTCTTTTCTCCCTCTGCAGCAATTTAGGTGTGTCGAGATTCAGGTCAGGCCGAGCCGAAAACGGTGGGTTCCCGCCGTTTGCAGGCCGGCTGAATATCGATACACCTAACGGAGCATGCGCGAAATGAGCTGCGCCGTATAGTCGACCATCGGCACGATGCGCGCGTAGTTCAGCCTTGTCGGGCCGATGACGCCAAGCGCGCCGATGACGCGGGCGTCCTTGTCGCGATAGGGCGCGACGACCAGCGACGAGCCGGACAGCGAAAACAGCTTGTTTTCCGAGCCGATGAAGATGCGCACGCCCGGCCCTTCCTCGGCGAGGTCGAGCAGTTGCAACAGCCCGTCCTGCGTCTCCAGGTCCTCGAACAGATGGCGCAGCAGCTCGAGGTCGGCCTGAGCGGTGACGTTTTCAAGCAGGTTGGCACGGCCGCGCACGATGAGACGCGCCGGCAGGCCGCTTTCGGCGCCGGCCCAGACCGCCAGACCCTTCTCGACAAGATCCTGCGACAGCGTGTCGAGGGCGGATTTGGTTTCGTCCTTGATGCGGGCGATCTCGGCGCGCGCCTCGGCAAGCGTGCGGCCCCTGATATGGGCGTTGAGGAAATTGGACGCCTCGTGCAGCTGCGACACGGTCGTGCCGGCGGGCAGGTCGACGACGCGGTTCTCGACATCGCCGTTCTGCGACACCAGCACGGCAAGCGCCTTGGTGGGCTCGAGCTGGATGAATTCGATGTGCTTCAGCGCCACCTCGTTCTTGGAGGCGAGCACGAGGCCGGCGCCGCGCGACATGCCGGACAGCATCTGGCTGGCCTCGGTCAGCATATGCTCCAGCGTTGCGCCGGAGCCCGAGGCGCGCACCTGCGCCTCGATGATGCGGCGCTCGTCGTCGGAAAGATCGCCGAGCTCCATGAAGGCGTCGACGAAGAAACGCAGGCCCGTCTGGGTCGGCAGCCGCCCGGCGGAGATATGCGGCGCGTAGATCAGGCCCAGATGCTCCAGGTCGCTCATCACGTTGCGGATGGTGGCCGGCGACAGCGAGGAGGGCAGGATGCGCGACAGGCTGCGCGAGCCGACCGGCTCGCCGTCGCGCAGATAGGAATCGACAATCCGCCGGAAAATATCGCGCGAGCGCATGTCGAGTGACTGAAGTACCGGCGACTGAAGCCCGGGTGACTGCGACGTCGGATCGACTGGTTTGTTCATTCCGGCGAGAAACCTCCTGCCGAAAAGATATAGACTTAAGCCACCCCCGCGCAACCCGGTGCCGCGTTTGCGGTCACGGTGCCGCGTTTGCTGCCCCTTTTCCTTTGCGACTTGCCTCGCATGCGTCTACAAGCCGGCCACGATTCCGAAAACGACAAGAAAGCAGGCCGAATGCGCCCCTCCAAACGCCAAGCCGACGAAATGCGCGCCATCTCCTTCGAGCGCGGCGTCTCCAAGCATGCCGAAGGCTCTTGCCTGGTGAAGTTCGGCGACACGCATGTCTTGTGCACCGCGAGCCTTGAGGAAAAAGTGCCGGCCTGGATGCGCAATTCCGGCAAGGGCTGGGTGACGGCCGAATACGGCATGCTGCCGCGCTCGACCGGCGAACGCATGCGGCGCGAGGCCTCCGCCGGCAAGCAGGGCGGCCGCACGCTGGAGATCCAGCGGCTGATCGGCCGGAGCCTGCGCGCCGTGGTCGACCTGCAGGCGCTGGGCGAGCAGCAGATCACCGTCGACTGCGACGTGATCCAGGCCGATGGCGGCACCCGCACCGCCTCGATCACCGGCGGCTGGGTGGCGCTCTACGACTGCCTGCGCTGGATGGAAGCGCGCCAGATGGTCAGCGTCTCCAAGGTTCTGAAGGACCATGTCGCGGCGATCTCCTGCGGCATCCATGACGGCCAGCCGGTCATCGACCTCGACTATCTCGAGGATTCCTCGGCCGGCACCGACGCCAATTTCGTCATGACCGGCAAGGGGGGCATCGTCGAGATCCAGGGCACCGCCGAGGGCGAGCCGTTTTCCGAGGAGCAGTTCGCGGCGCTGATGGGGCTCGCCAAGAAGGGCATTTCGCGGCTGGTGAGCCTGCAGCAGATGGCGGTGGCGTAGGGTTTCCGATGCCGAGCCTAGGCCCCCCTCTCTGGCCTGCCGGCCATCTCCCCCCCAAGGGGGGAGATTGGATGTCACGATGGCTTTCGCCAATCGCCAACGTCGCAAGATGTGCGACGGCATCGAAGCTGCCAATCTCCTCCCTCGAGGGGGGTGAGGAGTGGTCCGCGAAGCGGACGCAAAGCCAATTGCTTGGCTTTGCGATCGACGAACGCCCAAGGGCAGAGAGGGGGGCCTCGTGACTCCCTCCGCAATCCTGGAATCCGCCCTCTACGTCAGCGATCTCGCCGCCGCCGAAGCCTTCTACCGCGACATCATCGGCCTCGAAGCGCTGGGCAAGGTCGAAGGCCGTCACGTCTTCTTCCGCTGCGGCGACGGCGTGCTGCTTCTCTTCAACGCCGAGGCGACGAAAATCCCGCCGGCGCCGGACGCTCGACTGAAAGTGCCGCCGCATGGCACCGCCGGCGAGGGGCATCTCTGCTTTGCGGCTAATGCTGACGAGATTGCCAAATGGCGTGACCATCTCGCCGCCAGGAACATCGCCATCGAAAGCGATTTCGAATGGCCGCAAGGCGGGCACTCGATCTATATCCGCGACCCTTCGGGCAATTCGATCGAGTTCGCCGAGCCGAGGATCTGGGGTTTCTGATGCATTCTTTGAACGGAAAGAAGATCGTCGTCGCCAGCCACAATGCCGGCAAGCTGCGCGAATTCGCCGACCTGATGGCGCCGTTCGGCTTCGAGGCGAAATCGGCCAAGGAATACGGCCTGCCGGAGCCGGACGAGACCGGCACGACCTTCGAGGAGAACGCTTATATCAAGGCACACGCCGCGGCCAAGGCCACCGGCCTGCCAGCGCTGTCCGACGATTCCGGACTTTGCGTGGACGCGCTCGACGGCGCGCCGGGCGTCTACACCGCCAACTGGGCCGAGAAGCCGGACGGGTCACGCGATTTCGGCATGGCCATGCAAAAGACGGAAACGGCGCTGCAGGAGGCCGGCGCGACCGAGCCGGCGCAACGCACCGGCCGGTTTGTCGCCGTCATCTGTCTCGCCTTTCCGGATGGCGATGCCGAATATTATCGGGGCGAGGCCGAAGGCACGCTGGTGTGGCCGCCGCGTGGCACGCTGGGCTTCGGCTACGATCCGGTCTTCCTGCCCAACGGTTTCGACAAGACCTTCGGCGAGATGAGCGCGGAGGAGAAGCATGGCTGGAAGCCAGGCCAGGCGACGGCGCTTTCGCACCGCGCCCGTGCCTTCCAGAAATTCGCCCAAGCCCGGCTGGACATGGCACGGCTCGGTTCGGAATGATCGGGACCGGCCATACCATGCCGCTCGACCGCAGCCCCGGCTTCGGCGTCTACATCCATTGGCCGTTCTGCGCGGCCAAGTGCCCTTACTGCGACTTCAACAGCCATGTCCGTCACCAGCCGGTAGACCAGAAGCGTTTCGCCCGCGCCTTCGAGACCGAGCTCAAGACCATGCGCGCCCGCACCGGGCCGCGCGAGGTGACCAGCATCTTTCTTGGCGGCGGCACGCCATCGCTGATGAAGCCGGAAACAGTGGGCGCGGTGCTGGAGGCGGTGGCGAGGAACTGGACGGTGCCTAAAGGCATCGAGGTGACGCTGGAGGCCAACCCGTCCTCGGTCGAGGCCGAGCGTTTCCGCGGCTATCGCGCCGCTGGCGTCAACCGCGTCTCGCTCGGCGTGCAGGCGCTGAACGACAAGGATCTGCGTTTCCTCGGCCGGCTGCACAATGTCGAGGAGGCGCTGCACGCCATCGGGCTCGCCCGCGAAATCTTCCCCCGCCTCTCCTTCGACCTGATCTATGCCCGGCCGGGCCAGACGCCGGAGGCGTGGGGGGCGGAGCTGGAGCAGGCGATCGGCTATGCCGTCGACCATCTGTCGCTCTACCAGCTCACCATCGAGGAGGGCACGCCCTTCCACGCGCTTTACGCGGCGAAGAAATTCACCCTGCCCGACAACGACCATGCCGCCGACCTCTATGCGCTGACACAGGAGGTGACGGCGGCGCATGGGCTGCCGGCCTATGAGATTTCCAACCACGCCCAGCCGGGCGCCGAGAGCCGGCACAACCTGACCTATTGGCGCTATGGCGAATATGTCGGCGTCGGGCCGGGGGCGCATGGCCGCTTCGTCGAGAACGGGCGCCGCACGGTGACGATAGCCGAAAGGATGCCGGAGACCTGGGCCAATCTGGTCGAGGCCAAGGGACACGGCGTCACCGGCGGCGAGATCCTGACCCGCAGTGAGGAAGCCGACGAGTTCCTGCTGATGGGCTTGCGGCTCGCCGAAGGCATCGACCTGCAGCGCTACGAGGCGCTGTCAGGGCGCGGCCTTTCGAGCGCGCGGCTCTCGGTGCTGCAGGAGGAAGGGCTGGTGGCGCCGGTCGGCAATGCAAGGCTGCGCGCCACGACCGCCGGCATGATCGTGCTCGATGCCGTGGTGGCGGATCTGGCCAGGTAGAATTCCACGGCGCGGGTGCAGAACCCATAACGTCGGCGGGAGGATCGCTACATCCGCGGAAAGAGCGTCACTCGATCAAGCGTCGTGCTTCTGGCGGTGCTTGCTGCGGTGCTTCTCGCCATGCGCCTCACCGTCGCGGACAGGCTTCTGGTCGGCCTTGTCGCGGCGTGCGCCGTTCTGGGTGGCGATGGGGTGTGGAGGGATGCCCTCGCGGGCGGTCTTGCTTTCAAGTCGGCTGATGAAGATGTCGAAGCGATTGGGCATCGTCCGGTCCTGCCTCCTCCCGGGGAATCAGGGGTTAAATTCGCCGTTGCCGGTTTCGTTCCGCACTGTGGCAAAGGCATGGCGATTTCCTTGACCTGACCTCACGTTTTGCAACAGGCCGTCAGCCATGCCAAAGAGACTTTGTTCTTTCGCAATTCCGGACGGAAAACCGCTACGCGCTTTTCCTGGAATTGCTTGGACGGAGGGTTATTCTTGACCGGCGACAAACGCAGCTACCTGATCGGGCAGACCGAGATCGCGGCGCGGGCGCTCCAGCCGGCGCTCTATCTGGTGGCGACGCCGATCGGCAATCTGGCCGACATCACGCTGCGTGCGCTGGAGACGCTGGCCGCCGCCGACATCGTCGCCTGCGAGGACACGCGCGTCTCGCGCGTGCTGCTCGAACGCTACGGCATCCGCCGCCGCACAACCGCCTATCACGAGCACAATGCGCAAGAGGCCGGGCCGAAGCTGATCGAGGCGCTGGCGGCCGGGCAGAGCGTGGCGCTGATCTCAGACGCCGGCACGCCCTTGGTTTCCGATCCCGGCTACCGGCTGGTCGGCGAGGCGCTGGAGCGCGGCATCCGCGTCGTGCCGATCCCGGGACCTTCGGCCGCGCTCGCCGCGCTGACGGCATCCGGCCTGCCATCCGATGCTTTCCTGTTCGCCGGGTTCTTGCCGGTCAAAGCAGGGCAGCGGCTGACAAAGCTTGAAATTTTCAAGCAGGTGCCGGCGACGCTGATCTTCTTCGAATCGCCGCGCCGACTGGCCGAGACGCTCGGCGCCATGGTCGAGGCGCTGGGCGGCAGCCGCAAGGCCGCGATCGGTCGCGAGCTTACCAAGGCCTTCGAGGAGATGCGGACCGGCACGCTGGCCGAACTGGCCGACCATTATGCGGCTGCCGACACGCCGAAGGGCGAGATCGTCATCTGCGTTGGCCCGCCGGAAGCGGCGGAGGACCAGCCGGCGGACATCGACCGGCTGCTGTTGTCGCTCGCGGCCGAAATGCCGGCGTCCAAGGCAGCGGCGGAAGCGGCGAAAATGACCGGCGGGCAGAAGCAGGCGCTTTACCGTCGGCTCTTGGAACTCAAGGAAGGCGACGGTGGCTGATCGTACTTTAGGCCATCGCCGAAAAGCTTATCGGCGCGGCCATCGCGGCGAGTGGCTGGCGGCGCTGGCGCTGATGCTGAAGGGCTATCGCATCCTTGCCCGCCGGCACCGCACGAGGCTCGGCGAGATCGACCTGATCGCCCGGCGCGGCGACCTGGTGCTGTTCGTCGAGGTCAAGGCGCGCCGCACGCTGATCGAAGCGATGGAAGCCATCGGCCATGAATCGGAGCGCCGCATCGAGGGCGCCGCGGATTTGTGGCTGTCGCGCCAGCCGGATTATGGGCGGCTTTCGATGCGCTTCGACATGGTGGCGGTGCTGCCCTGGCGCTGGCCGGTGCATGTCGAGAACGCGTTTTATGGACGGAATTGAGGATACGTCGGCGGGACAGCACCCCCCTCTGCCCTGCCGGGCATCTCCCCCGCAAGGGGGGAGATTGGCGGTTTCGTCGGCGGCACCCCTCTTGCGGCGTGGGCGATTGGCGAAAGCCGAGGCGACATCTGATCTCCCCCCTTGCGGGGGAGATGGCCGGCAGGCCAGAGGGGGGTTGGCGGGAACTCGACGAATGGTGCGGGCAAAGCCCGCTCTTACCCCCAAATGAATAGCGCCGCCAGCCCCACGCCCCCCACCACAAGCCGCCACCAGCCGAACAGCGCGTAGCCTTTGCGCGAGACGTAATCGAGCAGGAAGCGCACGACGATCAGCGCGGCGACGAAGGCCGCGATGAAGCCGACGGAAATGATCGGCAGGTCGGCCGCGGTCAGCACGTTGCGGTTCTTGTAGAGGTCGAAGGCGAAGGCGCCGACCATGGTGGGCATGGCGAGGAAGAAGGAGAATTCCGCCGCCGCGCGCTTGTCGACGCCCATCAGCAGCGCACCGACGATGGTCGAGCCGGAGCGCGAGGTGCCGGGGATCAGCGACAGGCACTGGAACAGGCCGATCTTGAGATAGACGCTCAACGGGAAGCGCTCGACGTCGTGATGCACCGGCTTGAAGTTGATGCGGTCGACGACGAGCAGCACCACGCCGCCGATGATCAGCATGATGCAGATCAGTTTTGGCGACTCGAACAGATAGTTTTTGATGAAGTCGTGACCCAGCGCGCCGATGACCGCGGCCGGCAGGAAGGCGATCAGGATGCCGATGACGAAATGCCTTGTCTGCGGATCGCTGGGCAGCTTGACCAGCATCTGCCAGAGCTTGCTGAAATAGACACTCAAAATGGCCAGGATGGCGCCGAGCTGGATCAGGATCTCGAAGGCCTTGCCGGTGGAGTGGAAGCCGAGGAAATGGCCGGCGAGCAGGATGTGGCCGGTTGATGACACCGGGATGAACTCGGTCAGGCCCTCCAGCAGCCCAAGCAGCAGCGCTTCGACGATGGTCTGGCTTTCCATGGCAACCTCAGGATTTCGGGGACAGCTGGGGACAACGGCTTGCTTGTCACGGCGCGGAAGTCCCCCTATAGGTCGCAACACCGTGACGGCCGCATGACGGGCCGCCAAGACTTACCGGCGCGGCCGGCCAATTGCCAGTGCGCCCTATCATCGCGGAACCATGCTGACGCTTTTCCATCATCCCATGTTCGCCACCTGCCGGTTCGTCCGCCTCGCCTTCGGCGAGTATGGCGAGGAGCTGGCACTGATCGAGGAAAAGCCGTGGACGCGGCGCAAGGAGTTTCTGGCGCTGAACCCGGCCGGCACGCTGCCCATCCTGCTCGCCGAAGGCGACGTGCCGATCGTCGGCGCCATGGTGATCGCGGAATATCTCGACGAGACGCGGGGCGTCTTGAAGCGCGACAAGCGGCTGTTCGCCGAGGACCCGATGCAGCGCGCCGAAATCCGCCGGCTGACCGACTGGTACCTGGCGAAGGCCGAAAGCGAGGTCACCCGCCACCTGGTGCGCGAGCGCGTGCTGAAGCCGGTGATGCCGGAAACCGCCGGCGGCGGCTCGCCCGATTCCGCGGCGATCCGCGCGGCGCGCGCCAACATCCGCCAGCACATGAAATACACCAATTGGCTGGCCGGCACGCGCCATTGGCTGGCCGGCAACAAGGTGACCTATGCCGATCTCGCCGCGGCGGCCACGCTTTCGGTGCTCGATTATCTGGGCGAGATCGACTGGCGCGAACACAGCGCCGCGCGCGAATGGTACACGCGGGTGAAATCGCGGCCGTCGTTCCGGCCGCTGCTCTCCGACCGGGTGCGCGGCCTGTCGCCGGTATCGCATTATGCGGACCTCGACTTCTGAAAAACTGCGCGCGCTGATCGAGGCGGAGGCGCGCCGCGCCGGCTTCGAGGCGGTCGCCGTGACCCAGCCGGACGCGATCCCGCTGGCGCCGGCACGCTTGGCCGAATTCGTCGCTGACGGTTTCCACGGCTCGATGGACTGGATCGCCGAGACGCTTCAACGTCGCGCCGAGCCCTCGATATTGTGGCCGGAAGTGCGCTCGATCATCGTGCTTGCGATGAATTACGGCCCCGACCGCGATCCACGCGATATCCTCGAAAAGCCCGATCGCGGGGCCATCTCGGTCTATGCGCAGAACCGCGATTACCATGACGTGATGAAGGGCAGACTGAAGGAGATCGCCGGCAAGATCGTTGCAAAGGCCGGCGGCGACGTAAAAGTGTTCGTCGACACCGCGCCGGTCATGGAAAAACCGTTGGCGGAAGCCGCGGGGCTCGGCTGGCAGGGCAAGCACACCAACCTGGTCAGCCGCGCGCATGGCTCGTGGCTGTTCCTCGGCACGATCTTCACCACGGCTGAGCTTGAGCCGGACCAGGCCGAGATCGACCATTGCGGCTCCTGCCGCGCCTGCCTCGACGCCTGCCCGACCGATGCTTTCCCGGCGCCCTACCGGCTCGACGCGCGGCGCTGCATCTCCTACCTCACCATCGAGAACAAAGGGCCGATCCCGCGCGAATTCCGCGACAAGATCGGCAACCGCATCTATGGCTGCGACGACTGCCTGGCCGCCTGCCCGTGGAACAAATTCGCCAGCGCCGCCTCGGAGGCGAAGCTTGCCGCGCGTAACGATCTGCGCGAACCTAAGCTTTCGGACTTGCTCGCGCTCGACGACGCGGCGTTCCGCGCTTTCTTCTCCGGCTCGCCAGTCAAGCGCATCGGCCGCGACCGTTTTGTCCGCAACGTGCTGATCGCGGCGGGCAATTCGGGCGACGCATCGCTGACGCCCATTGTGCAAGGTCTGCTCGGCGATGCCTCGCCACTGGTGCGGGGTGCGGCAATCGCGGCTCTGTCGCGACTGCTCTCCGATCGCGAATTTGGCGAGCTCGCCGCCACGGCCTCGAAGGCCGAGATCGATGCGACGGTCAGTGAGGAGTGGCTGGCGGCGCTGGCAGATCCCGTGAAGGCCGATTGAAGGAAGTTCATCGATGAGCGAGAGACGCTTCTTCATCTTTGGCGCAGGCTATTCCGGCAAGGCTTTCGCGCGCGCCAACGGGCAGCGCGCGCCGCTCTTCGGCACGACCCGGGCGCCGGAAAGGTTCGAGGCGCTGCGATCGGCCGGCATCGAGCCGCTGCAATTCGACGGCGCGCTGTCGCCTGAGATCGGCGATGCGCTCGCCAGGACCACGCATCTCATCGTCTCGGTCGCTCCCGACGAGGCGGGCGACCCGGCGCTCAATGCCGCCGGCGATTCGCTGCGGGAAAAAATGCCGGCGCTGGAATGGATCGCCTATCTCTCCACCGTCGGCGTCTATGGCGACCATGGCGGCGCCTGGGTGGACGAGACCAGCGACTGCCGCCCCGTGTCGAAGCGCTCGGTGATGCGGGTGGCGGCCGAACAGGAATGGCTGGCGCTTGGCCGCGCGACCGGCAAGCCGGTGGCGGTGCTGCGGCTTTCCGGAATCTACGGGCCAGGCCGCAACGCGCTCGCCAATCTCGAGGAGGGCACGGCAAGGCGGCTGGTCAAGCCGGGGCAGGTGTTCAACCGCATCCATTGCGACGACATCGCCGGCGCGCTCTGGCTGCTCGCCGAAAACAATCTCGGCGGCATCTTCAATGTCACCGACGACGAGCCGGCGCCGCCGCAGGATGTCGTCGCCTATGCCGCCGGGCTGATGGGCGTCGAGCCGCCGCCCGAAATTCCCTTCGAGACCGCCCAACTTTCGCCCATGGCGCGGTCTTTCTATGGCGAGAACAAGCGCGTCGCCAACAAGGCGATCAAGGCGGCCGGCTATCGCTTCCGGTTCCCGAACTACCGGGTGGCGCTGGAACGGATGTGGGCCGAGGGCAACTGGCGGGACGGGGAGCCGCGCAGCCCGATGAGGGACTGAAGGATCGATGCGGGACGCGCAGCGTGGTATGATTCGTTCCTGACCGGGTTCGCCTAAGCGCGCGGCAAGGAGAAGACTGGAGAGGGATCCGGCCTGATGAATTTGCGATCGCTGCCCGACAGGAAGCCGTTCCTGACCGCCGCGCTGGCGCTGGTGACCTTGGCCGCGCTGGCGGCGGCGGCGATTTCGGCCGAACCGCGCGCCAAGGATCTGTTCGGCGCCAAGAAGCTGCCGGCGGTGGTGCCCGCGCAATCCTTCGGCTTCTACTCCAAGGGCTGTTTCGCCGGCGGCGTCGCCCTGCCCATGGACGGGCCGACCTGGGAAGTGATGCGCCCCTCGCGCAACCGCCGCTGGGGCCATCCGGCGATGATCGCGCTGATCGAGAAACTCTCGCGGGACGCGGCAGCCGATGGCTGGCCAGGGCTTCTGGTCGGCGACGTCTCGCAGCCGCGCGGCGGACCGATGATGACCGGCCATGCCTCGCACCAGATCGGGCTCGACGCCGACATCTGGCTGACGCCGATGCCGAAGCGGCCGCTGAGCATGGCGCAGCGCGAATCGATGAGCGCCACGCTGATGGTCGACGAGAAGACGCATCTGGTGAAGGACGCGCTGTGGACGCCGGCGCACACAAGGCTGCTCAAGCGCGCGGCGAGCTATCCGGAAGTTGAGCGCATCCTGGTCAATCCCGGCATCAAGAAGGAGCTTTGCGACACCGTCACCGGCGACCGTTCCTGGCTGCGCAAGATCCGGCCGTTCTGGGGCCATGACTATCACTTCCACATGCGCATCGGCTGCCAGCCGGGCTCGCCCGGTTGCAAGGGGCAGGAGGCGACGCCCGCGGATGACGGCTGCGGCAAGCCGCTGGCCTGGTGGTTCACCGAGGAGCCGTGGCGGCCCAACAAGAATCCCGATGCGCCCAAGGCCCGCGACCTGATGACGATGGCCAATCTGCCGAAAGAGTGCCAGGCGGTGCTCGCCGCGACGGATGCGCCGTCGCTGGCGGCCGTGACCTACCAGGGCGGCAGCGCCACCGCCGTCGCGGTGGCCGAACCGCAGCCGACCGAGCCGCAACCAAGCGAGCCGGCGCAAACGATTTCCAGCGACAATGCCTCGATCCCGGCGGCGGCAAGCGCCTTCGCGCCGACGCCCAAGATCGGCATTCCGCTGCCAAGGCCTCGACCGGGGAACTGACGCCGAAGCCGGGCGTCTTATCGTCAAGGGAGTCGCCGCCCCTCATCGCCCTGCCGGGCACTTCTCCCCGTATATTGACGGGGAGAAGGAGCTGGCCGCGACGGCGGCGCCTTTCCTGCAACGCTGGTGATTGGCGAAACCGGTGATGAGAGCGCCCTCTCCCCGTCACTATACGGGGAGAGGATGCCGGCAGGCAGGTGAGGGGCAGCGCCAGCGCTGGAAGGGTGGGTGAGGCCCGAAAGCGAAGCCGCTTTCCCTTTGCAGGCCCATGCGCTAGTCAACGAACAAACAGCGGCAGACAGCCGAACGGGGAAGCGCGAGAAGAAATGGTAAGCGAGAACGAGACAGCGCTGCGGTTTCCGGTCCTGATCGGCGACATTGGCGGAACCAATGCGCGCTTCTCGATCGTGCTCGACGCCAATTCGGAGGCGACCGAGCCGCAGATCGTCCAGACGGCGAATTTCAAGACCATCGACGACGCGATCCAGGCGGCGGTGCTCGACCGTTCGTCGGTACAGCCGAATTCGGCGGTGCTGGCGATCGCCGGACCAGTCGACGGCGACGAGATTCCGCTCACCAACTGCCCCTGGGTCGTGAAACCCCGGCAGATGATCGCCAATCTGGGCCTGAGCGAGGTCGTAGTGCTCAACGATTTCGAGGCGCAGGCGCTGGCCGTCGTGGCGCTCGGCGAAGAGCATATGGAAAAGATCGGCGGCGGCACGCCGGAGCCCAATGCGAGCCGCGTCGTGCTCGGCCCCGGAACCGGGCTGGGCGTCGCCGGGCTGATTTACGCGCTCGATCGCTGGATTCCGGTGCCGGGCGAGGGCGGGCATATGGATATCGGACCGCGCACGCCGCGCGACTTCGAGGTGTTCCCGCATATCGAGAAGCTGGAAGGCCGCATCTCCGGCGAGCAGATCCTGTGCGGACGCGGGCTGGTCAATGTCTATCGCGCCGTGGCCAGGACGGACGGCAAGCCGACGCCCTTCACGACGCCGGCCGAGATCACCGGGGCGGCGCTCGCCAAATCCGACGCGGTGGCCGGGGAGGCGCTGGAGCTGTTCGTCACCTGCCTCGGCCGCACCGCGGGCGACCTGGCGCTGGTGTTCATGGGCCGCGGCGGCGTGTTCCTCACCGGCGGCATCGCGCAGAAGATCGTGCCGGCGCTGAAGGCCGGCAATTTCCGCGCCGCCTTCGAGGACAAGGCGCCGCACAGCGCGCTGATGCGCGAAATGCCGGTCTATGTGATCACCCATCCGCTGGCGGCGCTGCTTGGGCTTGCCGCCTATGCCAGGACGCCTTCGCTGTTCGGCGTGCAGACCGCCGGGCGGCACTGGCGGGCATGATTCTCGCCAGGGCCTGGGCCGGCGCTCGGCCGCCGCGACGAAGTTTCGCCATAGGCAAGCCGTAGCCGGGGCGCTAAGAGGGTTGGCCTTATGACGAAAACCCACGAAGCGCTTCCGATTTGACACGTCAAAATCCAGACAAGCACAAGACCCGACCGGGCGAGGTCACCGCGGTGCTGCGCCGCATTGTCGCCGAAAACGGCTATGACCATCGCTGGTCCTACGCGGTCGTCATCGTCTGCTCGCTGCTGGTTTCGGGCGCGACTGGCGTCTCGGCAGCGCTCATGTCGCCGATGGTCAATCAGATCTTCTACGAACGGAGCAGCGGCGCCGTCTGGTGGATTTGCGCCGGCTTCATGGGCGCCTTCCTCGTGCGCGGCTTTGCCGGTTACGGCCAGGCGGTGATGCTAGCCAAGGTCGGCAACAATCTCGTCGCCCGCTACCAGAAGCGCTGCTTCGACCAACTGATGAAGCTCGGCGTCAATTTCTTCAACGACACGCGTTCCGGACGCCTGGCGGCGCAGCTGGACGAGAATGTCGGCGGCATTCGCGACCTGCTGTCGCTGACCTTGATTTCGATCACCCGCGACGCGGTGACGCTGATCGGCCTGGTCTGCCTGATGGTCTACCAGGATCCGGTGTTGTCGCTGAGCTCGCTGCTGATCGGACCGCCGCTGATCTGGGCCGTCGTCTACATCACCCGCCGGGTGCGCAAGATCAACCGCGACTCCGTGCTGATCAACTCGCGGCTGAGCGGGTCGGTGCAGGAGGCGGTTCAAGGCATAGCCATCGTCAAGGCCTTCACCATGGAGGACGAGCTGGCCCGCCGCATCGGCATCATGGCCGATACGGCCGAGCAGCGCAGCAACAAGATCGCCCGCGTCTCCGAGCGGCTGTCGCCGATTTCCGACATGCTGGCCGGCCTCGCGGTCACCGCCGTCATCGCCTATTCCGGCTATCGGGCATTGTATCTCGGCCAACCGCCTGGCGCGGTGTTTTCCTTCATCACCGCGCTGATCCTGGCCTACGATCCGGCGCGTCGCCTGGCGCGCATGCAGGTGACGATGGAACGCGCGCTGGTCAATGCGCGCATGATCTATGAGCTGCTCGACCTCGAGCCGAGGCAGGGGGATGCCGCCGACGCGGTCGAGGCGAAAATCACCACGGGCGAGGTGCGCTTCAACGACGTGAGCTTCGGCTACAGCGCCGACATGCCGGTGCTGCGGGAGCTGAGCTTCACCGCCGCCGCCGGCAAGGTGACGGCGATCGTCGGCGCCTCGGGCGCCGGCAAGTCGACGCTGGTGGCGCTGCTGCAGCGCTTCTACGACGTCGACAAGGGCTCGATCGAGGTCGACGGCCAGGACATCGCCAAGGTGACGAAGCGCTCGCTGCGCCAATCGATCGCCTATGTCTCGCAGGCGCCCTATTTGTTCGAGGGCACGATCCGCGACAACATCCGCTACGGCCGGCTCTCGGCCACCGATGCCGAGATCGAGCAGGCGGCGAAACTCGCCGCCGCCGACGAGTTCATCCGCCAGCAACCGCGAGGCTATGACACGCCGGTCGGCGAAGGCGGCTCGACGCTGTCGGGCGGCCAGCGCCAACGCGTGTCGATCGCGCGCGCCATCGTGCGCCAGGCGCCGATCCTGCTGCTCGACGAGGCGACCTCGGCGCTGGACAACGAGGCCGAGGCACGCGTCCAGGAAGCGCTGACCCATGTCATGGAAGGCCGCACGACGATCGTGATCGCGCACCGGCTGTCGACGGTGGTCAATGCCGACCATATCATCGTGCTGGAAGAGGGCAGGCTGGTCGAACAAGGCACGCATGCGACGCTGATGGCCGACCCGCACAGCATCTATGCCCGTTTCCACAGGATCCAGGGCAAGAAGGGGCTGGGACTTGTCGACGACGCCAAGGCAAGCCAGACTTCGGGCCAAACTCCGGCGCCGCGCAGCCGCGCCAAGAAGACCGTCAGGAGAAGCGCATGAGCGAAGCCGGCGATATGGGCCTGGTCGTGGTGGGCGCCGCGGGCCGCATGGGCCAGACGCTGATCCGCGCCATACACACGATGCCCGGCGCGCGCGTCGCAGCCGCGATCGAGCGGCCGGACTCCCCGCATCTCGGCAAGGATGCCGGTGAGCTTGCCGGCATCGGCATCATCAACGTGCCGATCGTCGACGATCCGCTGCCGGCCTTCGCCAAGGCTGACGGCGTGCTCGATTTCACCGCGCCGGCCGCAAGCGTCGAATTCGCCGGCTACGCCGCGCAGGCGCGCATCGTCCATGTCATCGGCACCACCGGCTGCTCGGCCGACGACGATGCGAAAATCGCCGCCGCCGCGCGGCATGCGACGATCGTCAAATCCGGCAATATGAGCCTCGGCGTCAACCTTCTGGCGGTGCTGGTCGAGCAGGCCGCGAAGGCGCTCGACCCGGAGGATTTCGACATCGAGATCCTGGAAATGCACCACCGCCACAAGGTCGACGCGCCGTCCGGCACGGCGCTGCTGCTCGGCGAGGCGGCGGCCAATGGGCGCGGCATCGATCTTTCCGGCAACAGCGTGCGGGTGCGCGACGGCCATACCGGCGTGCGCAAGGCGGGCTCGATCGGCTTCGCCGCGCTGCGCGGCGGCTCCGTGGTCGGCGACCATAGCGTGATCCTTGCCGGCACCGGCGAGCGCATCACGCTGTCCCACCATGCCGAGGACCGGGCGATCTTCGCCCGCGGCGCGGTCAAGGCGGCGCTTTGGGCGCGCGGCAAGAAGCCCGGACTTTATTCCATGCGGGATGTGCTCGGCCTGAGCTGAGGCGTCTCTTCCATAAAATTCCAAAGGAGCAAACATGTCGGGAACTCTCGTGCTCGTGCGCCACGGCCAGAGCGAATGGAACCTGAAGAACCTGTTCACCGGCTGGCGCGATGTCGACCTGACCGACCAGGGCAATGCGGAAGCGCTTGCGGCCGGCGAAAAGCTCAAGGCGCGCGGCCTAAAATTCGACATCGCCTACACGTCGGCCCTGAAGCGGGCGCAAAAGACCTGCCAGCACATCCTCGACGTGGTCGGCCAGAGCGATCTCAAGACCATCCGCGACCAGGCGCTCAACGAGCGCGACTATGGCGATCTCTCCGGCCTCAACAAGGACGACGCGCGCAAGAAATGGGGCGAGGAGCAGGTGCATATCTGGCGCCGTTCCTACGACATCGCCCCGCCCGGCGGCGAGAGTCTGAAGGACACCGGCGCGCGCGTGTGGCCCTATTACCTGCATGAGGTGCAGCCGCATGTGCTGCGCGGCGAGACGGTGCTGGTCGCCGCCCACGGCAATTCGCTGCGCGCGCTGATCATGGCGCTGGACGGCAAGAGCGGCGAGGAGATCGTCAAGCTCGAGCTCGGCACCGGCGTGCCGGTGATCTACAAGCTCAACGCCGATTCCACCGTGGCGAAGAAAGAAGTGCTGGAGGGGTGAGGCGCAGCAAGAAGGGCGCCGACGCGGCGACTAGCCCTTTCTCCCCGTGAACGGGGAGAAATGCCCGGCAGGGCAATGAGGGGCAGCGCCAACGCTGGTGAAAAAAGCGCGTTGACACACATCGTTTGCCCGCTTACATGAGCGCCCACCAGCCCAGATGGCGGAATTGGTAGACGCGCACGGTTCAGGTCCGTGTTCCGCAAGGAGTGGAGGTTCGAGTCCTCTTCTGGGCACCATCCTTCGCTCTTCGAGCCTCGGATGGCAGGCCATCCCGTAGTTCCAAGAGCGAAGAGTATCCGCAACGCCAATCGAGAAGGTTTGCGGTTCTATCCTCCTTGCCGAGGGCTAACGCCGCCGTGTCGCTGCTTTCCGGCGCCACAAAAAGGAGAGGCCGCCCAAAGGCGGCCCCCGAAGCCGTGCCGTAGCACGTGGACAGAAATTATGTCGGACATCCAGAAGCTTTGGGGTCCTTGACGCAGTCTGCGACTAGCTTGAACTTGGCGTTCAACGCCCCGCCGAGCGAGCTGGCGCCGACCATGATTGCCAACGCGATCAGCGCCGCGATCAGGCCGTACTCGATCGCCGTGGCGCCGGATTCGTCATTCTTGAACCGCTTAATCAGTTTGAGCATTGTACGATTTCCTCGTTGCCCGTTGGTGACCGGCTCAAACTATACAGAAACGATTTTGAAGACCTTAATCGAAACAGTTAAGATTCTGTTATTGCAGCTATATCTGTAATATTCTTTGTCGACTCTTCCGGTAATAACAGGATATCGTTATAAAGCTATCTCTAATATACGACTTGGGAGATATCGTGTTGGAATGCATTTATGTGCAAAATGAGGCAGTTGACTGGTGCCCGCGGTTTGCCATACGCCCGACTCCCGTCTATACCGTTCGAAAGAAACCTTTTTTATCATCTGCATTGATTTTTATGCGAACAAAACCTGATTTCATTATAATGACAATGTCATTACAAGATACTACTCTTGCACAATGAAGCACGAATCGCCGGACGCCTCGAAGAGAAGCACGCTGAACATGCGCATCAGGCCCGAAGAGCGCGGCCTGATCGACGAGGCCGCGCGGACGCTCGGCATGACCCGAACGGATTTCATCCTCGACGCCGCCCGGCGCATGGCTGAGGACACGCTGCTCGAGCGCACGCTTATCAAGGCTTCGCCGGAGGCTTATGCGGAGTTCCTTGTCCTGCTCGATGCGCCGGCCAAGTCGAACGAGCGACTGTCCAAACTGATGAACGCGCCGCTGCCTTGGGAAACCAAGTGACGCTGCAGGCGCCGGTACCGCTGGATCGTGGCCACGATCTCTCGTCTTTTTCATCCGGTGTTGCGGCGTCGGATGACTGGGTCAAACGCCGGGCGCTCGCCAACCAGGACAGTGGCGCGACACGCACCTTCGTGGCCTGCGAGGACGACAAGGTTGTCGCCTATTACGCGCTCGCTTCGGGCGGCGCCATTGCCAGTCACGTGCCGGGCCGGTCCCGGCGCACCATGCCCGATCCGATTCCGGTGGCGATTCTTGCCCGTCTCGCAATCGACACGTCCTGTCAGCGGCAGGGAATCGGCAGGGTGCTCGTCCAGGATGCAGCACGCAGAGTGATGAATGCCGCAGGCTCGCTCGGCATCCGCGGCATCCTGGCCCACGCCGTCTCCGATGAAGCGCGAAGCTATTACACGGCGCTAGGATTCGACCCGTCGCCCCTCGATCCCATGACGCTGGTGATCTCTCTCACCGATCTGCGTGAGGCGATCAGGTAGGGGCCATTCGACCGACGAAGCGGCGCCGGCACCTCCCCTTCCGGCCAGTCCTCCAACAAACCACTTCAAACCCGGCGGCCATGACGCTACGGTCGCGCCATGGCCCCTTCCGTCAGTCCGACCATCGCCGCCCGCCGCGACCAGATGTTCCCGATCCTCACCGATGCGGACATCGAGCGCATGCGCCGTTTCGGCGAGGCACGCTCCTATGCCGCCGGCGATCATATCGTGACGGCCGGCGCGGTTTCGCCGGGCGTGATCCTCATCCTGTCGGGCAAGGTCGACATCACCCAGGCCGACGGGCTTGGCCAACGCGACGCGATCGTCACCCATGGCGCCGGCAATTTCATCGGCGAGCTGGCGCAGCTGTCGAACCGGCCGTCGCTGGTCAATGCCGAGGCGGTCGAGCCGGTCGAGGCGATCGTCATCCCCTCGCAGCGGCTGCGCGACCTGATGGTGCAGGAGGCCAATCTCGGCGAGCGCGTCATGCGGGCGCTGATCCTGCGTCGCGTCGGCCTGCTCGAAAGCGGCGCCAGCGGGCCGGTCGTCATCGGCCCTCCGGGCAATGGCGACGTGCTGCGGCTGCAGGGTTTTCTGCGGCGCAGCGGGTTGCCGCACCGGGCGCTCGATTCCGACACCGACCCTTGCGCGAAAACGCTAATCGAGCGCTTCCATGTCGATCCGCACCATCTGCCGATCGTGCTCTGCCCGAACGGCAAGCTGATGCACAATCCGGGCGAGAACGAGCTTGCCCGCTGTGTCGGCCTGCTGCGGCCTATCGATGCCGACAAGGTCTATGACGTGGCGATCGTCGGCGCCGGACCGGCGGGGCTGGCAGCGGCGGTCTATGCCGCCTCGGAAGGCCTGTCGACGATCGTGCTCGACTGCCGCGCCTTCGGCGGGCAGGCGGGCGCCTCGGCCCGCATCGAAAACTATCTCGGCTTCCCGACCGGCATCACCGGCATGGCGCTGATGGCGCGCGCCTACAACCAGGCGCAGAAGTTCGGCGTCGAGATGGTCATACCCGACGAGGCGAAGCTGCTGGACGACGCCGACGACGGCGCACGCTACAGGCTTGCCATCGGCGATGGCGAGAGCGTGCGTTCACGCGCGGTGGTGATCGCCAGCGGCGCGCGCTACCGCCGCCTCGACATCGCCAATCTGGCGCAGTTCGAGGGCACTTCGGTGCATTATTGGGCCTCGCCGATCGAGGCGAGGCTTTGCCAGGACCAGGAGGTGGCGCTGGTCGGTGCCGGCAATTCGGCCGGACAGGCGGCCGTCTATCTGGCGAGCCAGGTACGCAAGGTGACGCTCCTGGCGCGGCGCGGTCTCGACGCCACCATGTCGCGCTATCTGGTCGAGCGCATCGCCGCGCAGCCGAACATCGAGGTGCTGACCGGGACCGAAGTCGTGGCGCTGGAGGGCCATGACGGCAATCTCGAGCAATTGCGCTGGCGCAACCGGGCGACCGGCGAGGAGACGACCCGCGCCATCCAGCACCTCTTCCTGTTCATCGGCGCCGATCCGAACACCGACTGGCTGGCGAATTGCAATGTGGCGCTGGATGCCAAGGGTTTCGTGCGCACCGGGCCGGACACGACGCCGGGTCACGGGCTGATGGAAACGAGCCGCGGCGGTGTCTTCGCCATCGGCGACGTGCGGTGCGGCTCGACCAAGCGGGTCGCGGCCGCCGTCGGCGAGGGCGCGCAGGTGGTCGCGGCATTGCATGCCTATCTGGCGCGGAACGGCGCCGGCGCCGCCGTAAACGAATAGATCAGCGAACCGGCGAGGACCCAGCGATGGACGAATGCAGGCACACCAGGGACATCAAAAAGGTCACGCCGAGCGCGCTGGGCTGCGAGGAATGCCTGAAGAGCGGCTCCTGGTGGGTGCATCTGAGGCTCTGTCGCACCTGCGGCCATGTCGGCTGCTGCGACGACTCGCCCAATCGCCACGCGACAAAGCATTTCCACGCCACGCAGCATCCGATCATCGAAGGCTACGACCCGCCGGAAGGCTGGGCCTGGTGCTTCGTCGACGAGGTTTTTGTCGACCTCGAGGGCGATACGACGCCGCAGAACGGGCCGATCCCGAAGTTTGTCTGAGTCCAGCCGTCCGGGCGGCGTCTAGAGCGTTTCACCGTTTCACGGAAACGGCGAACCACTCTGTCCCTTGTTTTTGCGCAATTCCGGACGGAAAACCGCTCACACTTTTCCTGGAATTGCTCTAATCAGCGCACCGAGCTCGTCACGGTCGGATCGACGGCGTCGGGCACGGATTTGCGCTCATTGCCGGCGAAGATGCCGATGAGCAGCAGGCTGAGCACGACCGGCACAAACAGGATGGCGACGCGGGCCTGCACGTAGAAGATGGCACGCCATTCATTTCGCTTTTCGGGGCTGTCGTTCATCATGCTCGCTCTGTCTGCGCCTCCCCGAGGCGGGACATAGAGACGAAGCGTTAAACATCTCCTTCCGATTCCGTTAACGGGGGGCGATCTGCGGTAATGGCAGAGGGTAGTGCCAGCCCCTCTCCGTCCGCTTCGCGGACACCTCTCCCCCACTTTGTGGGGGCGAGGAAACGCCAATCGCCGAGGCGGCGCCTTCGCAAGCTTGGGTTCCTCGCCCCGCCAGAGGCGGGGAGAGGTGGCTCGGCGAAGCCGAGACGGAGAGGGGAGCGCCCTTTGCGATTACCCGCTGGATGCGCTTCCGATCCCCTGAAAGTCCGCTCCACCGATCAATCTGCCGGCAGCGCGAACAGCCTGCCACCCGCCGGCACCACGTCGTCGATGCCGGCGAGGCGCAGGCAGTGCCAGGCCATGGCGTGGTTGGACGAGGTGACGGGGATGCCGATGCGCTGCTCCAGCTCCGCCACGGCTTCCGCGACGCGCAGGCTGGTGCAGGAGATGAAGATCGCATCGACGCCGGGCACTTGCGCCATACGCTCGGCGGCCGCCTCGATCGAGGCGAGCGAGATGCGGGCGGCCTCGCGGTCGTCGCGGCGGTCGAAGGTGGCGACGGCGGCGATGTCGAGGCCGCGGCCGGTGAAATAGCGCACCAGGCCCTGGTTGATCTCGGGCGCGTAGGGCGTCAGCAGTCCGATGCCCTTCGCGCCCAGCGCCCTGAAAGCGGCGAGCGCGCCGGTGACCGGGGTGGTGCAGGCGACGCCCGGCCGCACCTTCCTGATCTCGGCGAAGACGGCTTCCTCGCCGAGCGTCATGGTCGCCGAGGTGCAGCCGAAGCCGACGACGTCGAGCGGGATGCTGGGCAGGATGAGGTCAACGGTGGGCGCGATGTGCGGACCGATGGCGCGCAAAGTGTCGGGCGTGATGTCGTTGTCGTTGAAGAGGCGCGCCTCGTAGAAGGCGACGCCAGGAATGCGCACCAGCGCGCGGAACTCGTGCTCCAGCGTCTGGTCGGTGGCGAGGATCGCCAGGCCGATCGCCGCGCGCGAGGCGAGGCCGCCATCGATCTGCGACGGCAGCACGCCCAAATCGACCGGTCCTGACGACTGAGGGCGGGTAGCGGCGCTGACGGACATGGGCTTTCCCTTTCTTGTTGTCGATCCCGCGCGGACCGAACGTTCAGTTCAAAAGGCCTTCCATGGAAACAGAAGGCTTGCGGCCGGCGATGAGGTCGGCGGTGATGCGGGCCGAGCCGTGCGACATGGTCCAGCCGATATGGCCGTGCCCGGTGTTGAGGTAGAGGTTCCGCGGGCGGCGCCGGCCGAATTCGGGCAGGTTGTTCGGCGTCATGGGCCGCAACCCCGCCCACATCTCGGCGCGGTCGTAATCGGCGCCTTCGGGATAAAGCTCCTCGGTCACGCCCTTCATGAAGGCGAAATCGGCCGGCTTGTGGCTGGTGTCGTAGCCGGCGAACTCCGCGGTGGCGGTGACGCGCAGGCGGTCGCCGAAGCGCGAGACGGCGACCAGATTGTGCTCGTCGATCGCGGCGATGGTCGGCGGCGCCGGCCGGTTGCCGATCGGAATGGTCAGCGAATAGCCCTTGATCGGATAGATGGGCAGGCTGAGCCCGATCGTCTTCGCGATCAGCGGGCTGTAGGAGCCGAGCGCCAGCACATAGGCGTCGCCCTTGACCGCCCCCTTGTCCGTCATCACCTGCGCGACGCCGTCGCCGGATGTCTCGATGCCGGTGATGGTCGTGCCGGTGAGGATCTCGCCGCCGCGTTCGACCACCTTGGCGGCCAGCGCCCGGGTGAATTTCGCCGGGTCGCCGGTCTCGTCGGTCGGGCAATGGATGCCGCCGGCGATCTTTTCCCTGGCTGCGGCCAGCGACGGGTCGAGCGCGACGATGGCGTCGCGGTCGAGCACCTTGATCAGCTGGCCATCGGATTCCAGCAGCCGCATATGCTCGACGCCTTTGTCGAGCGCGTGCTGGCTGCGATAGAAATAGAGGATGCCACGATCGTTGCGGTCGTAGTCGATGGCCTCGTCGGCGATTACCTGTTGCAGCACCGATTGCGAATAGACGGCGAGGCGATGCTTGAGCAGCGTGTTGCGCCTCGCCTTCTCGGCCGTGCACTCCATCAGGAACAGCCATGACCAGCTGTAGAGCCTCGGATCGGCCGAGAGCCTGAAGCGCAGCGCCTGGTCCTTCAGCACCAGTGATTTCAGCAGGATCATCGGCGCCCTGGGCGAGGACCAGACGAAGGAATGCCCCGGCGCGATCATGCCGGCATTGCCCCAGCTGGTCTCGGCGGCGACCTGCTGCTGGCGCTCGAGGATGACGACCTCGTGCCCGTCCTTCTGCAGCTGGTAAGCTGTGGTGACGCCGACCACGCCGCCACCCAACACGATCACGCGCATCACGCCTCCGGAGATCGCAAAGCTGGCTCACTGTAGAGTGTAAGCTGCGGTCTGCAATGGCACACATAGCGAGATGTCGGCGGGACAGCGCGCCTCCGCGTGGGCCCTCGTGGGCAGGACGATCGCAAATGGCGCTTCGTCATTCTAGGGCGGAGCAAGGAGCGAAGCGACGCGCGCAGACCCTAGAATCCATGCCGTGACATTCGCCGTGGAATGCAACCGGTCAAGAATAGCCGTTGGTGATAGTGCTAGGTAGGATCGCAGGATGACAGGCTACGTCTACATGACCGCGAGCCAGAAAGGCGGCACGATCTATATCGGTGTCACCGATGACCTTGCTCGTCGCATGCCTGAGCACAAGACCGGCCAAGGCTCCAGCTTCACCAGCCGCTACGGCGTGCAGCGTCTGGTCTGGTACGAGGAATACTTCGACATCGCCGATGCAATTCAGCGTGAGACGTCATTGAAGCGTTGGCCACGCCGATGGAAGGTCGAACTTATAGAGAAAGCCAACCCGGAATGGTTCGAGCTCTTTCGCGGAATTAGCTGGTGAACGTTCTGCACCGTTGCGGCGCTCGGGCGTCACAGCATGGGTTCTAGGGTCTGCACGCGTCGCTTCGCTCCTTGCTCCGCCCTAGAATGACGAAGCGCCATTTGCGATTGTCCTGCCCACCAGGGGCGCGAAAGATCACCACGCCAGGTGCTTTAAAGCGCCAGCGCCTGCTCCAGATCCGCGACCAGATCGTCCCCGTCCTCGATGCCGCAGGAGAGCCGCACCAGTGAATCGGTGATGCCGATCGCGCCGCGCTTTTCCGCCGGGATCGAGCCGTGCGTCATCAGCGCCGGGTGCTCGATCAGGCTTTCGACGCCGCCGAGGCTTTCGGCCAGCGTGAAGAGCTGGGTGCGTTCCAGGAAGCGTTTCGTTCCCGCCAGGTCGCGGTCGAGGTCGACGGAGATCATGCCGCCGAAGGCATGCATTTGCTGGACGGCGATGGAATGCTGCGGGTGGCTGGCGAGGCCGGGATAGATCACCCGGCGGACATCTTTTCGCGTTTCCAGCCATTGCGCGATCTTCAGGCCGTTCGACGAATGGCGTTCCATCCTCAGCGCCAAAGTCTTGGTGCCGCGTAGCGCCAGGAAACTGTCGAAGGGACTGGAGATGGCACCGATGGCGTTCTGCAGGAATTTCAGCTGGTCGGCGAGGTCCTTGTTGTCACCGACGATCGCCACGCCGCCGACCATGTCGGAATGGCCGTTCAAATATTTCGTCGTCGAATGCACGACGATGTCGATGCCGAGCTCCAGCGGACGCTGGATATAGGGGCTGCAAAAGGTGTTGTCGGCGACGGTAAGCAGACCCTTACGCTTTGCAAGCGCGGCGAGAGCTTCGAGATCGACGATGCGCAGCAGCGGGTTGGTCGGCGTCTCGACCCAGAGCAGTTTTGTTTCCGGGCGAATCGCGGCCTCGACCGCCGCAAGGTCGGTGAAGTCGGCGAAGCTCACCTGCAGGCCGGCCGAGCGCTTGCGCACCCGCTCCATCAAGCGGAACGAGCCGCCATAGATGTCGTCGGTGGCAACGATGTGAGCGCCGGAATCGAGCAGCTCCAGCACCGTCGAGATCGCCGCCAGGCCGGAGGCGAAGGCGAAGGCCCTGGTGCCGCTTTCAAGATCGGCGACCGCGCGTTCGAAGGCAAAGCGCGTCGGGTTTTGGCTGCGGGCATATTCAAAGCCCTTGTGCACGCCGGGCGACTGCTGGCCGTAGGTGGAGGTGGCGTAAATCGGCACCATCACCGCGCCGGTCAGCGGATCGTGGCTCTGGCCGCCATGGATGGTGCGGGTGGAAAAAGCCAGGCGGTTCTTGCCGTTTGAAGTCATTTTGCGCGGCGCCTCAGATGGTTGATCAGATCGATACGGGTTATCAGGCCGATGAACTCCTCGCCATCGAAGACGATGGCGACCTCGTTGCGGTCGAAGACAGGCAGCAGCGCATCCAGCGTCTGATTGGCCTGCAGCGTGTGCAGGTTCGACGTCATCGCCGAGCGCACCGGGCCGTTGAAGCGGTCCCAGCGGCCGTCATAGGGACCGTCGACCTTGGCCAGGATGTCGCTCTCGTCGACGATGCCGATCAGCTTGCCGCCGTCCAGCACCGGCAGCTGCGAGACATCGGAACGGCGCATGCGGCCATAGGCATTGAGCAGGCTCTCGTCCGGGCCGACAGTGACGATGTCGCCGGTGCGCGGCGAGCGCATGACTAAGTCACGCAGGTCGCCATGCTGTTCCTGGTCGGCCAAGCCCTGCTCGGCCAGCCAGATGTCGTCGAAGACCTTGGACAGATATTTGTTGCCGCTGTCGCAGACGAAGGTGACGACGCGCTTCGGCACCGTCTGCTCGCGGCAATAGCGCAACGCCGCCGACAACAGCGTGCCGGAGGACGAGCCGGCGAGGATGCCTTCGCGGGACAGGAGATCGCGCACCGCCAGCATGCTCTGCTTGTCGGGAATCGAGTAGGCCTTCTTCACCAGCGAGAGATCGGCATTAGGCGGCACGAAATCCTCGCCGATGCCCTCCACCGTCCAGCTGCCGGCCTCTTCCATCTTGCCGGTCTTGATCAGCGGCGCCAGCACCGAGCCGACCGGATCGGCCAGCACCATCTCGGTCTTCGGCGAATGTTTCGCGAAAAAGCGGCCGAGGCCGGTCAGCGTGCCGCCGGAACCGACGCCGACCACTACGGCGTCGACGTCACCTTCGAGCTGCGAGAAGATTTCCGGCCCGGTCGTCGTCTCATGCGCCAGCGGATTGGCCGGGTTGGCGAACTGGTTGGCGTAGAAGGCGCCGGGCAATTCGGCGGCGATCTTCTCGGCCATGTCCTGATAATATTCGGGATGGCCCTTGCCGACATCGGAGCGGGTCATGCGCACCTCGGCGCCGAGCGCGCGCAGATGCTGGATCTTCTCGCGCGACATCTTGTCGGGCACGACCAGGATGATGCGGTAGCCTTTCGGGATGCCGACCTGGGCAAGCCCGAGGCCGGTGTTGCCGGCAGTGGCTTCGACGATGGTGCCGCCACGCTTCAGCCGGCCGTCCTTCTCGGCCGCGGCGATCATCGACAGCGCGATGCGATCCTTGATCGAGCCGCCGGGGTTCTGGCTTTCGAGCTTGATGAACAGACGGCATTTGCCGGTGTCGAATTTGGTCAGCTCGACGATCGGCGTCTGGCCGATCAGGTCGAGCACCGAAGCGTAAGGTGGACGCAGCCTCGACAGGTTGGTGTCCGCGCCGCCGGGCGCCGCTTTTGTTTGCTCGCTCATCTTGAGTGCTCCGTCGAAGCAGTTCGAGGCGTATGTCGGCAATCTCGCGCGGGAGGCCGCGGGAATCCATTCCGGTTTCGCGGATCGCGCGCCCTGTCTTTTCCAGCCCTTTTCATCCGGAAAGAAGATAGATCGTGCCAATCCGGCGGCGAGTGGAGGAATGGAATTTCACGGGCGGCATCTTGAGAGAAGGTTGATTGGAATTCGATCATCAGCGTCGAGTTCCTTCACATCCCCTCTGTGGCTTGCCGACCTCGGCAGAAATTTCACCCCAGCAGTTGCTTGCTCAGCTTCGCGCACAGCACGCGAATGGGAAATGGCGTCGATCTCGAAAAGCATTTCTTCGACACCTGGCCGTCGCCGGCGATGACTATTTGCCCACTGAGGCGTCCTTCCGGCGAAATATGCGAACTTGCATCTCAGCCCACCGCGTCATCACCTTTTCCTTGAAGCGATCGCCATCGAATGCAACGCACCGGTTTCCCTCGAACAGAAAGATATCGTCCTCGGATGCGACTGCGTCCAGGAATCGTGGAGACCAGCCGGCCAGCCCCGAAGTTTGGCCCATCAATTGCTCAAAAGTGAACATTGCGTGGCAATAATTGTCGAAACTCTCAAACTCGGAAAAATCGGCGGCGCGGCATTCTTCCAATGTCATTAGCGGGTAGCTGTACGGACTCTTCCGGCTACTATGTGGCTTGAGATGCGGAAAAATAGCTGGCGGCATTTGAAGGAACTTGATGGCGCCGACTTCCTCCAGCACCCCAGTACTCCACTCCCAGCAACTCGTGTGCATGTGGTAAAAGGTCTCGTGCTCCACACCATGTTCGTCAGGCAGCCAAAGATTGTAGCCCCGCTCAATCTCGATTTGCCGATAGAAATCGAATAGAAACTCGTATATGAGTGCAGATACTGTCGCGTTTCGCATTTATCACCGTCAATTTTTGCGGCTCGACTGCGCTTGAAAGCCATTTGATGATTACTAGCAACTTGCTGAGTTGCTGCAACAAATATCCGACTGGGGTCGGACATTACGTCGTTTTAATTGATAGCGTGACCTTCGCGCTACCCCAGCAGCTGCTTGCTCAGCTTCGCGCATTGCACCCGGATGTCCGGAATGGCGTCGATCTCGAAGAAGGTGCCGCGCGTCAGCGGCCCGACGGCGAGAAGCTTCGACGACACCGTGCCGTCGGCCGCGATCAGCTCGCATTTTGCCGTGACGTCGAGGCCGAGGCGCAGCGGATCCGGTCGCGCCATGCTGCGCTCGATCAACGAGCGCACCACACCGTTCGAAGTCCTCGAAATGTCGCGGGCGATGCCCATGCAGTCATAGAGCCGGGCGACCTCCAGGGTCTCGATAGCCTGCGTGCCGCGCGGCTGGATTTTTACGGTGAAGCCGCCGTTCGCCTCGACATTCACGACCCTGCCGGCGACCAGGCGGATGCGGCCCGACCTGACCGCCTCGGTGACCCGCTGGTAGACTTCCGGCGCCAAGCGGTGGCGGTGGATATCCCACCAGGCCTTGGTATGCTCGACGAAGCGGCGCTTGGCCGAGGACGGCCAGTTCTGCCAGATCGGCTGGTTGAACGGCCGAAGCCCGTCCACGACGTCGCGCCAGTCGCCGCCGGCCTTCTGGGTCTCGCGGATCAGGTTGCGGAACCAGCCGACGAAATAGGAAAGCTCGGTGCCCAGCGGAATGTCGGCGATATCGAGCTTGATCGGGTTGCCCTTGCGATGCGGCGACGGCAGCAGGCCGCGCCGCGATACCGCGACGATCGGGCCGCGATGGCCGCGCTGTTCCAGTGACAGGAAGGCATCGACCATGCTCAAGCCCGTGCCGAGCAGCAGGACCGAAGTTTTGGGATCGAGCGTGGTGTCGGCCTCCGTCCCCATGCGGATGGCGTGGCCCTGGAAGGCGCCGGGCTGCTCGTCGTGGCCAGTGGCAAGAACTGCCAGATGGCCAACAACGCTGGTGCCGTTGGCGAGCACCACCTCGACGCCAGCCGGCGTCGGCGTGATCGACAGGCTCTCCTCGGCAATCAGCCGCAACCGGCCGGTCTCGCGCTCACGCTCCACCAGATCGTCGAGCAGCTCCCTGAGGTAGCGCGCATAGAGGCTGCGCGGCGCATAGAATGGTCCCTGGTCGGGTTTGGCGAAGCCGCGCTCCAGCACCCAGCGCGCGAAATGGGTGGGGTCGTCGGCATAGGCGCTCATGCCGGAGGCTTTGACGTTGAGCACATGCGCCGACAGCAGCGTCGAATAGGCCATGCCCTGGCCGAAATGCGGCCGCTTCTCGATCAGCGTGACACGCAGATCGGGGTTCGATAACATAAGCAGATGCGCGGCCAGCACGACGCCGCTGGCGCCGCCGCCGACAATGATGATGGAGTTGCCGCGTCCAACCATGGTTGCGAGCCGGAATTTCTGTCGAGCGGTCAGCGCGCGGCGGTCGCCGCGGGCGGCCTCGGCCGCAGGCCACGAACGATCGCCGGAACGGTTTTTAGAAGGTCGCGCATCGTTCTCTCACTCCCAATGTTGATAAGATTACTATACTAAGCGAGCCAGGCACGAAACCCGCTTTCCAATTCGCCCGCAATTTGAAGCATGGGTTTGCCCGGATGGGTCGACCGGAGAATTTTCGTTCGCTGCGCTCGCATCCACGCGGTCGTCATTCCAGGGCGGAGCGACGCGAAGCGGCGCGCAGACCCTGGAATCCATGCCGCTACATCCATGATAGGCACTACGGTGCAGAACGAGGGCCTCGCACGACATCGGATGGTTTGCACCGCCGCATTGCTTCCACGTCACGGCATGGATTCCAAGGTCTGCGCGCGTCGCTTCGCTCCTTGCTCCGCCCTGGAATGACGATGAACACAGGTTGCTGCCTGTTACGGCACCCCGACCGTCCTTTTGCGCTTCCGCCGCCGGTACAGGGCGACACTTTTCCAATAAAGTCCGCTTCGTTGGAAGGATTTAACTCTACAAAACTGATAGAATTAACCGACGATAGAAAGGCAATCCAGTTTTCAGGGGTTTATGGAGCCTTTCAATGTCAATCTTTTCACGACGCGTTCTGCTTTTCTCGTCGGCCGCGCTTACGGCTGCCGCCCTGCTTGGTCCGGCCAGCGCCGAGGACCTCAAGATCACCATCGGCTACCAGACGGTGGTCGAGCCATCGAAAGTGCCGCAGGCCGACGGCGCTTATGAGAAGGCGACCAAGGCGGCGATCGACTGGCGCAAGTTCGATTCCGGCGCCGACGTCATCGCCGCGATCGCTTCCGGCTCGGTCGATATCGGCTATGTCGGCTCGAGCCCGCTGGCCGCGGCGGCCAGCCGCGAGTTGCCGATCCAGACCATCTTCGTCGTCGGCCTGATCGGGCCGTCGGAAGCGCTGGTGGCCCGCAACGGCGCCGGCATCGAGAAAGTCGCCGACCTTGCCGGCAAGAAGGTCGCCGTGCCGTTCGTCTCGACCACGCATTACAGCCTGCTCGCGGCGCTGAAGCATGAAGGCGTCGATCCGAAGTCGGTGCAGATCCTCAACCTCAGGCCGCCGGAAATCGCCGCCGCCTTCGCGCGCGGCGACATCGACGCGGCCTATGTCTGGGATCCGGCGCTCGGCCAGGTGAAGACGACCGGCAAGGTGGTGCTGGATTCCTCGCAGGTGGCCGCCTGGGGCGCGCCGACCTTCGACGCCTGGATCGTGCGCACCGATTTTGCCGACAAGCACCCCGAAGCCGTGCGCGACTTCGTCAAGGTGACCGGCGAAGCCTATGCCCAGTTCCTCGCCAAGCCGGAGGCCTGGTCGGTGTCCTCGCCGGAAGCCGGCAAGATCGCCAAGCTCACCGGCGCCAAGCTGGAAGAGGTGCCGGAACTGCTCAAGGGCTATGTCTTCCCGTCGCTCGAGGAGCAGGCTTCGGACAAGTTCCTCGGCGGCGCGACTGTCAAGGCCGTCGCGGCGACGTCCGCCTTCCTCAAGGAGCAGGGCAAGGTCGACGCCGTGCTGCCCGACTATTCGAAATATGTGACGGCGAAATATGCCAGCGAGGCGCTCGCCTCGAACTGAGCCTTCTCCATGCAATCTCCGGAAGGATGACCGCCTTTCCGGGGATTGTTCGGAAGCGCGGCCTCCTTCCCTGGCCTTGCGCTTGTCTGTCCCGGAGCCGCTTACGAGGCGCGGCTTCGGGGCAGGCCTTAGGATCCAACGCCTTGGTCCAGCAGAGGCCCGAATGACGCATCTCATCCTCGACAAGGTCAGCGTCCATTATGACGGCCAGCCGGCCCCGGCGGTCGAGCGTGTTTCGCTCGACATCGGCAAAAGCGATTCAGGCAGGGGCGATTTCGTCGTGCTGGTCGGCCGTTCCGGCTGCGGCAAGACCTCGCTGCTCAATGTCGCCGCCGGCCTTGTCGAGCCCGCGGGCGGCCTGGCCACGGTGGACGGCCGGCCGATCACCGGGCCCGGCTCCGATCGCGCCGTGGTCTTCCAGAACGATGCATTGTTCCCCTGGCTGACGGCGCGGGAAAACGTCGCCTTCGCGCTCAGGCTGCGTGGCGTATCCGCCGACAAAAGGGCGCGCCGCGCCGACGAGCTGCTGTCGCTGGTCAAGCTCGGCGATGCCGGCGACAAGCGCATCTGGGAGCTTTCCGGCGGCATGCGCCAGCGCGTCGGCCTGGCCCGGGCTTTGGCCGCCGAACCCGAATTCCTCCTGCTCGACGAGCCGCTTGGCGCGCTCGACGCCCTGACGCGCGAGCGCATGCAGACGACGCTGCTCGACCTGTGGGCAGCGGCCCAAGTCGGCGTGCTGATGGTTACGCACGGCATCGAGGAGGCGCTGGTGCTCGCCACCCGCATCGTCGTGCTGGCGCCGGGTCCAGGCCACGTGGTGCGGACATTCGAAACCCATTTCGGCCGCCGCTACGCCGCCGGCGAGCCGATCCGCGCGATCAAGGCCGATCCCGCCTTTGTCGCTGCCCGCGCGGAGCTGACCGACGCGATCTTCGAAGGAGAGGCGGCATGAGCGTGAGCGCCTATAGCGAACGCCCCGGCGCGAAGGCCGACGAGAATGACGGGTTTTCCGTGCCATGGTCCCGGCCACGGCCGAAACGTGCGGTCGTTTCGGCCAGGCTGGTCAGCGCGATCACCATCCTCGTGCTGCTCGCCGCCTGGACGGCGGCGGCCTCGCTGCAGCTGGTATCGCCGGTCTTCCTGCCCTCGCCCGCCGCGGTCTGGGCGAAATTTGTCGTCGTCGCCCGCGACGGATTCGTCGATGCGACGCTGCTCCAGCACACCCTCGCCTCGCTTTGGCGCGTGTTCGCGGCGCTGATCGCGGCGATCCTCGTCGGCGTCCCGGTCGGGCTCGCCATCGGCATCAGCAGGATCGGGCGCGGCGTGTTCGACCCGCTGCTCGAGTTCCTGCGGCCGATCCCGCCGCTCGCCTATCTGCCGCTGATCATCATCTGGTTCGGCATCGGCGAGCCGTCGAAGATCCTGGTGATCGCCATCGCCATGCTGGCGCCGGTGGCGCTGTCGACCGCCGCCGGGGTGCGCGGCGTTTCGCGCGAGCGCGTCGACGCGGCGCGTTCGCTCGGCGCCACGCGAGCCCAGGTCATCCGCCATGTGATCCTGCCCAGCGCGCTTCCATCGATCCTCACCGGCCTGCGCATCGCGCTCGGCGCCGGCTGGTCGACGCTGGTCGCGGCGGAGCTGGTGGCGGCGACGCGCGGCCTCGGCTTCATGATCCAGTCGGCGGCGCAGTTTCTGGTCACGGACGTGGTGGTGATGGGCATACTGGTGATCGCGATCATCGCTTTTGCCCTGGAATTCATCATCCGGCGTGTCGAACGGGTGCTGGTGCCCTGGGCGGGGCGGGAATGAACGAAAGCGAAGGAGTAGGACTTGTGACCCATTCCACCGCAGTGCTGTTCGCGCATGTCGGCGCTTGGCTATTGGGTCTGCCGCCGAGCGACACACGACAGAAAGACGAAGCGAAGTCGCCGACACCGGTGTTGCTCGCCGGGGACCGCGATCGCCTGCCACCCCGCGACGAGAGCTTCTATTGGGCCTGGCAATACTGGTCGCAGTGATTGGGGGGCAGGAGCATTCTTTGTTCCGGCGAGGCGCTGTGCGGCCGCCCGGCGCCGTTGGTAGAAAATGATTCCGATTTGCGCTGCGAACTCGCAAGATCGTTCCTCTACTAACTTTATAGATTTACCTAGCCTGACCTCATTCCAACGGCCCGGCAGTTCGGGACCAACGAAGGAGAGGGTCATGTTCAATCTGACGAGACGCGCTTTCGGCGTCGGCCTGCTGGCAGCGGCGGCCTTTGCCGCATCCTTTGGGACGACATCCCCCGCCGCGGCGGATGATCTCAAGGCGTTCAACATCGGCTACCAGAAGACCGGCCTGCCGGTGATCGCCCGGCAGCAGCAGATCATCGAAAAGGCGCTTGCCGACAAGGGCGTCACGGTTAAGTGGGTCGAGTTCACCGCCGGCCCGCCGCTGGTGGAAGCCCTGAATGTCGGCGCCATCGATGTCGGCTGGACCGGCGACGCGCCGCCGATCTTCGGTCAATCTGCCGGCGCCAACATCGTCTACGCCGCCGCGCTGCCGTCCAACGGCCAGGGCGAGGCGATCTTCGTCAAGCCGGCCTCGCCGATCCAGTCGCTGGCCGACCTCAAGGGCAAGCGCATCGGCGTCGGCAAGGGTACCAGCGCGCATAATCTGGTCGTTGCCGCCCTGGAAAAGGCCGGCATCCCCTTCGACCAGATCACGCCCATCTACCTCAGCCCCGCCGATGCGGCGGCCGCCTTCGCCAGCGACCAGATCGATGCGTGGGCCGTCTGGGATCCGTTCTTCGCCATTGCCGAGACCCGTTACCAGCCGCGCGTGCTTGCCCGCTCCAGCGACGTGCTCCAGGTCAACACCTATTTCCTCGCCAACAAGGATTTCGCCAAGGCGCATCCGGATTTCGTCTCGACGACGATCGCCGCGCTTGGCGACGCGGCGAAATGGGCCGACCAGAACCGCGACAAGGTGGCCGAGGCGCTGCATGAGGTGACCGGCGTGCCGCTCGACGCGCAGACGATCGCCGCCAACCGCACCAAGTTCGGCATCTATCCGATCACCGCCGAGATCGTCGCCGGCCAGCAGGCGACGGCCGACCGCTTCTTCAAGCTTGGGCTGATCCCGAAAGCGGTGCGGATATCCGACGCGGTCTGGACCGCGCCGGGCAACTGATTTTCATCCAAGGCGCCGGGCGCGGCGAACGCCCGGCGCCGCCTTTGTTTTCGACTGTCTTCTCCCCGGGTGTCAGCCATGACCGCATCTTCAAGCCCGCTCGATTTCTTCTGGTTCATCCCAACGCATGGCGACGGAACCTATCTCGGCACCGAGAAGCAGCAGCGTCCGCCCGAATTCGGCTACTTCAAGGAGATCGCGCAGGCGGTCGACCGGCTGGGCTTCCCCGGTGTGCTGTTGCCCACCGGCCAGAACTGCGAGGATTCCTGGATCACCGCCACCGGTCTCGCGACGCTGACGGAAAGGCTGAAATTCCTGGTCGCGCTGCGACCCGGCGTGACGCTGCCGACCTTCGCGGCGCGTCAGACCGCGGCGCTCGACCGGCTGAGCAACGGCCGGCTGCTGCTCAATGTCGTGGTCGGCGGCAACCCGACCGAGCTTGCCGGCGACGGCGTGTTCCTGCCGCATGACGAGCGCTATGCGCAGGCGCAGGAATTCCTGACCATCTGGCGCGGCCTGGTCTCGGGCGAGCGGGTGAATTTCGAAGGCAAATACTATCGCGTCGAGAACGGCCGCCTCGACCTGTTGCCGCTGCAGGAGCGGCCGCCGCTCTATTTCGGCGGCTCGTCCGACGCCGGCCAGGAGCTCGCGGCCGACCTCGTCGACATGTATCTCACCTGGGGCGAGCCGCCGGCGCAGGTTGCCGCAAAGATTGCCTCGGCGCGCGATAAAGCGGCGCGGCGCGGCCGCAAGCTGCGTTTCGGCATCAGGCTGCATTTCATCGTGCGCGAGACCGAGGATGAGGCCTGGCGCGCCGCCGAGCGGCTGATCAGCCATGTCACCGACGCGCAGATCGAGAACGCCCAGGCGCGTTTCCTCAAGGAGATGGATTCGGTCGGGCAGCGGCGCATGGCCGAGCTGCATGGCGGCCGGCGCGACCGGCTCGTCGTCTCACCGAACCTGTGGGCCGGCGTCGGCCTGGTGCGCGGCGGCGCCGGCACGGCGCTGGTCGGCACGCCGGAGCAAATCGTCGAGCGCATCGGCGAATACCAGGCGATCGGCATCGACACCATCATCGGCTCCGGCTACCCGCATCTCGAGGAGGCCTACCGCGTCGCCGAGCTCCTGTTCCCGCGGCTCGGCCTCGGCACGCAGCGGCAGCGGGCGCACAAGGATATCGCCAACGAATTTTCGGTCGGCTTCCATGGCGCCAGCCGCCTGCAGGCGGCGTCATGAGCCTGGCCATCCGCCTTGCCCGCAACGGCGCGGCCGGCTGGCTGCTGCCCGCGGCAATCATCGCCGGCTGGGAAGCCGCAGCACGCGCGGGTTTGATCCCGGCCAATGTGCTGCCGGCGCCGAGCGCGGTGGCCGAGGCCTTCTGGCGGCTGACACTGTCCGGCGAGCTCATCCGCAACATTGGCGTCTCGACCCTGCGGGCGCTGTCGGGCTTCGCCATAGGCGGCTCGATCGGCTTCGCGCTCGGCCTCGCCAACGGATTGTCGGCGCTGAGCCGCGGCCTCACCGACACGACGCTGCAGATGATCCGCAACATCCCGCATCTGGCGCTGATCCCGCTGGTCATCCTGTGGTTCGGCATCGACGAGGAAGCAAAACTCTTCCTGGTGGCGCTCGGCGTCTTCTTCCCGATCTATGTCAACACGCTGCTCGGCATCCAGAGCGTCGATCCGCAGCTGGTCGAGATGGGCCGGGTCTACGGGCTCGACCGGCGCGCCTTGTTCTTCCGGGTGATCCTGCCCGGCGCGCTGCCCTCGATCTTTGTCGGCCTGCGCTATGCGCTGGGCATCATGTGGCTGACCCTGATCGTCGCCGAGACGATCTCGGCCAGTTCCGGCCTCGGCTACATGGCCATGCAGGCGCGCGAGTTCCTTCTGATCGACGTCGTGGTGCTGTCGATCCTGATCTACGCGCTGCTCGGCAAGCTCGCCGACAGCCTGGCCCGCCTGCTCGAGCGCCTGTCGCTCGGCTGGCATCCGGCTTTCCAGAAAGGGTGAGAACAAGATGCCAGCCGCCACCCTCACCGCCGCACGCTCCCTCGCCGCCACGCCGGCGCAAGCCCGGACGATCGGCTCGGTCGAGGGCCGCCGGGCCTTCGCCTTCAGGGAAGTGGGAAAACGCTTCGGCGACAAGATCGTGCTCGACGGCATCAGCCTCGACGTGCGGGCCGGACAGTTCCTGGCCGTCATCGGCAAGAGCGGCTGCGGCAAGAGCACGCTGCTTCGGCTGCTCGCCGGGCTCGACCGCCCGAGCAGCGGTTCGCTGACCTTTGGCGCGGCCGAGGAAGGTCACAGCCGCACGCGCTTCATGTTCCAGGAGCCGCGGCTGCTCCCTTGGGCGAGCGTGGTGAAGAATGTCGAGATCGGGCTGACCGGCATCGCCGGCGGCACTGACGCCAGGCAGCGGGCGCTTGCCATGCTTGACGAGGTCGGGCTGGCCGACCGCGCCGACGAGTGGCCCTCGGTGCTATCGGGCGGCCAGAAGCAGCGCGTGGCGTTAGCCCGTGCCCTGGTGGGCCAGCCGCAGATCCTGGCGCTGGACGAGCCGCTCGGCGCGCTGGACGCGCTGACGCGCATCGAGATGCAGCAGCTTCTGGAACGGATATGGCTCGACCAGAAGTTCACCGCCGTGCTGGTGACGCATGATGTCGGCGAGGCCGTCGCGCTCGCCGACCGCGTCGTGGTGATCGGCGCCGGCAGGATCGCCCTCGACCTCGACGTGCCTGTGGCCCGCCCCCGCCGGCACGGTTCGGCGGAGCTTGCCCATATCGAGGGCACCATCCTGGATCACCTGTTCAGCCGGACTTGATCGCGGCGCCGGCCGCGATCCCAGATCACAAGATGATATCGCAAGGTCAGACGCGCGAGCGGTTCGCCCAGCGCAGCCCGACGATGCCGGCCAGCATGGTGACGAGGCCGATATAGAGCCATTGCGTCCGGCCGGTCATGAAGCTGCCGCCCACCAGGCCGAGGCCCTGCAGCGACCATAGCGCGCCCAACCCCAGCACAATCAGCGCCAGCACAAACCTGATCAATCGCATCGGCTGGACCCTCTCCGGAAGTCGATCCTGAACGGCAACAGGGACGCAACAAAAGACGCCGAGGAATCGGAATAGTCCGGTTCCTCTGTACTTCCAATCTTGGGGACCGATCTTGTCCGGAACGTCCCGGATAGTGACCCGATATTCATCAAGAATACGCCTTTCCGGCTCCAAAAATATCATGACAAACTGTTTCGCGGCGACTCCAAACGTGTGCCGTCGCCATGGAACCGCCAGAAGGCTGCCGCATTTCCCGCCTCATTCGGCACTTAGGCGGGGCTACTCGATCAACGGAGCCACCCCCAAAGCATGAAGAAAACCAACCAGACCGCGCTTGTCGCGGTAACGATCGCGGCTGGCCTGATGGCTGGCGCCTCGTCCGCCTCCTCCGCCGCCGCGCAATGCGGCCGCGCTTCCTGGTATGCGCTGCATTCCAGAACCGCCTCAGGGGAACGCATGAACCCCTCGGCACTGACTGCCGCCCATCGCTCCCTGCCCTTCGGCACCAAGCTTAGGGTCACCAACAAAGACAATGGCCGCAGCGTCGTCGTGCGCATCAACGATCGCGGACCGTTCGTGAAGGGACGCATGCTCGACCTCTCCCGCGGCGCCGCCAACCAGCTCGGTTTCATCGGCTCGGGCCACACCGCCGTCTGCATGGCGCGCGTTTGAGGGTCCCTCACACCATGATCTTTTCCGAAAACCGGAACCCACTTTTCGGGATCATGGTCTAGTGTCCGGCGTGAGGGGCCGGACACATATCCTTCACATTTCGGCACCGCACAGTGAGCCGGCTCGCCCCGTCCAAGTCCGATTTCAACAGGTTGAACCAAAGAAGCATTCGTCAGACAAAATGACGTATTGCATCGCAACAATATCTCGTTAACCTCGCCGGGAGACATTCAAGGCTCGGCGCTGTTCGTCGTCCCTTTGGTCGATGGACGGCAACGAGGTTCTCGATGTTCTACCAGCTCTACGAAATGAACCATGCGGCGCTGCAGCCGGCCCGCCTCTATGCCGACGCGGTGCGGCTGTTCTACTCCAACCCGCTCAATCCGATCTCCCACACCCCCTTCGGACGCTCGGTCGCGGCGACCGCCGAGCTCTTCGAGCGCACCACCCGCCGCTACGGCAAGCCGCGATTCGGCCTGGACAAGACCGTGGTCGACTGGAAGAGCGTCGACGTCACCGAAAAGACGGTCTGGTCGAAGCCGTTCTGCAATCTCGTGCGTTTCGAGCGCGCGCTGCCTGCGGGACGCAAGCCGGACCCGAAGCTTTTGATCGTGGCGCCGATGTCGGGCCATTACGCGACGCTGCTGCGCGGCACGGTCGAGGCGATGCTTCCTCACGCCGACGTGCACATCACCGACTGGGTCGACGCCCGCATGGTGCCGGTGGCGCAAGGCAGCTTCGATCTCGACGACTATATCGACTACGTCATCGAGATGTTCCATGCGCTCGGCCCCGACACGCATGTAATGGCCGTCTGCCAGCCCTCGGTGCCCGTGCTGGCGGCGGTGGCGCTGATGGAGAAGCGCGGCGATCCCTTCGTGCCCTCGACCATGACGCTGATGGGCGGCCCGATCGATACGCGCCGCAACCCGACCGCGGTCAATCTTCTAGCCGAGGAAAAGGGCATCGCCTGGTTCCGCGACAATGTCATCATGCAGGCGCCGTGGCCGGTGCCGGGCTTCGGCCGCGAGGTCTATCCGGGCTTCCTGCAGCTTTCGGGCTTCATGAGCATGAATCTCGACCGTCACATCATCGCCCACAAGGACTTCTTCATGCACCTTGTGAAAAATGACGGCGACAGCGCCGAAAAGCACCGCGACTTCTATGACGAATACCTGGCGGTGATGGACCTGACGGCGGAGTTCTACCTGCAGACGGTCGACACTGTGTTCGTGCGCCACGCTTTGCCGAAGGGCGAGATGACGCATCGCGGCGAGACGATCGACTGCACAGCGATCCGCAACGTCGCGCTGCTCACCATCGAGGGCGAGAACGACGACATTTCCGGGCTCGGCCAGACCCAGGCCGCGCATGATCTGTGCGTCAACATTCCCGCCGACAAGCATGTCCATTACATGCAGCCGGCGGTCGGCCATTACGGTGTCTTCAACGGCTCGCGCTTCCGCTCGGAAATCGTGCCGCGCATCGCCGACTTCATTTCCAGCTATGGCCGCCAGCAGCGTGTGGCGACGAAGCCGAGACTGGTCCGTTCGGCGAAAGGCTGAACGCCGCAGACCGCGCCAGCGCGAACTTTCGCTCCGCCGCCAGCCGGCGGCCGCTGGTGTTGCGCCTTTGCCTCTGTGGCGAAAGTGTCGCTACGGGATCGTCCAGGTAACCATGCCGTCAAACTGGCCGTGCTCTCTAATTGACACGGACTGTAAATCGCCCTTAACGTTTCGTTAATAAAGAGAGGGCGGCGGGGGCAATGACTTCCTCAGCTATGACGCGGATACTGCGTTTGTGTTCAGTCGCAGGGCTGGCGATTTCGGCTCACTGGGCGGTGCCCGCCTGGGCGGCGGGCGCGATGACCACGGGCGGCCTGACCTCGCAGCCGATCGGGCACTATGATTTCTGCAAAGCGCGTCCGAACGAATGCAACATCCATCCGGCCGATCTCGATCCGGCCAGGATGACGGACGGTCTGTGGCGCAAGCTGGTCAATGTCAGCGCCAGGGTCAACGCCGCCGTCAAGCCGTTGAGCGATCTCGATCACTACGGCAAGGATGAAGTCTGGGCCTATCCGGATGACGGCTATGGCGACTGCGAGGACTATGTGCTGGAAAAGCGCCGCCAGCTTTATCGCACGGGCATGTCGCTCGCCGATCTCCTGATCACCGTCGTGCGCAAGCCAGATGGCGAAGGCCACTCGGTGCTCACGGTGCGCACCGACAAGGGCGACTATGTGCTCGACAATCTGACTGACAAGGTCAAAGCCTGGGACGCGACCGGCTACCGCTTCCTCAAGCGCCAGGCGATTGACAACACCGGACGCTGGGTCTCGATCCGCGACGGCCAGGCGGTTCTGGTCGGCTCGGTGCAGTAGGCTGGGCGGGTCAACCTCGGCTTCGTCATTCTAGGGCGGAGCAAGGAGCGGGGCGACGCCGCGCAGACCCTAGAATCCATTCCGTTACCTACAGGCGTCACCGCGGTGCAGAACGACCTCTGTTCTGCACCGCTTTTACCCTTCGCGCGAGGTTACGGAATGGATCCTCGGGTCTGCGCGTCCGCTTCGCTCCCGCTCCGCCCGTGGATGACGAAGGCGATAGGCCTCCGAAAATTTTCAGGCGACTCCATGAACCGTTTCCGTTCAGCCGACGACACACAGCCGTGAATGGCAAACCCAACCATGGAGACCTCAAATGACTGCTTTTCTGCGCAATACCCTTCTTGCCGCCGTCGCCGTGTCGGCCCTGACCGGATCGGCCCTGGCGGACCAGACCTACAAAAGCTGCGCCGCGACCAACCTCAATGACCTGTGGAGCGGCCGCTGCTGCACCGTCGGCTCCGAGAACTGCCTTGGCGGCGGCAATGGTGGCCGCGACCATCAAGGCCATCAGGGCAAGGGCGACCGCGGCAGCACCAACGGCGCCGCCGGCAAGTTCTGATTTCAAGCGTGAGGGTTGCCTGCGGCGCAGTACACCGAAGCCTTGGCTTTCGCGCCGTCGTCATCCCGTGGCGAGCAAGGAGCGAAGCGACGCGCGCAGACTATGGGTCTGCGCGTCCGCTTCGCTCCCGCTCCGCCGTGGATGACGAAGTTCGAGCGCTTCGGCTAACCGCACCAGGGCAAACTATCTGCGCAGCGCAGTCCGGACCAATGCTGTGATTTTCCGCAGCTGCTCTTCATCGAGCTTTTCGATGCTCTCGGCCAAGAGATTGGCAAGCTCGGTCGCCGCCGGAGACAGGCCGGACGTGTCGATCCTGACCCTCGGGTGCGAGCTTTCCGCAAGGCGGGCGAGATCTTCGGCATCGTCCCAGATGACGTTGAAATAGCCGATGATCTTCTGGATCAGCGTCCAGGTTGGCGCGCCGCGGCGGCCGTGCTCGAGCGCCGACAGATAGGCGGCGCTAACGCCGATGGCCTCGGCCATCGCCTTCTGGCTGACGCCGCGTTCGGCGCGCAGCGCCCTGAGCTTCTCGCCGAACGGGGTCATGTCGGCCTGCTCATCGGCGAGCCCCCATTGCCGAGCCCCTCATTGCCGAGTTCCTCATGGGCGCATCCGCCGCAGCCGCACATAGAGCGCGCCAGAGCCGCCATGGTTGCGGGCCGCGTGATCGTGGCTGGAGACGAGATGGCGGAAGGCCGGCGTCGACAGCCAGGCCGGCACGGCGCGGCGCAGGATGCCGTCGCCGCCGGAGGACGAACCCTTGCCGGTGATGATCAGAACGTAACGAATGCCGCCGGCATGCGCCCGATGCAGGAAGGTGAGCAGCAGCGAATAGGCCTCGTCCTGCGTCATGCCGTGCAGGTCGACGCGGCCTTCGATCGGCAGCCGGCCTTTCTTCAGCTTGTGCAGCGTCTGGTCGTCGAGCGCATTTGAGACATGCGGCGTCTTCGGTTTTGCAGCGACGGCCGGGACACCGTTGACCGGAGCGGCGGCCGGCGTCGGCTTGGGTTCGATGATTTCGGGAATCTCGACCGCGGTCTTGCCTTTCAGGGGCCGGGCCGAACGCGCCACCAGGTTCCACAGGATGCGGTCGTCGTCACTGAGATGATCGTCGCGGCGGCTCACCGGGTCGCTCCATCAACAGCGCGCGGGGCACCAGCGCATAAAAATCCGCCGCGTTGCGGACCACGCCGGCGATTTCGCCAGCGGCGTCGCCCGAGCCGGCGAAAAGATCGCCGCGCGCGGGCCCGGTGATGGCCGAGCCGGTGTCCTGCGCAATCATCAGCCGCCGGAACGGTCTTTTATCGAAGGCAGTGAGCGTCGGCGCGTCGATATAGAAGGGCGTGCCGAAAGTATGCAGCAGCCGGTCGACGGCGACCGAGCGCCCCGGCGTCAGCGGGACCTTGGCGGCGGCGATAGGCCCAAGCGCCGCATCGTCGACCGCGGCCTCGCGGAAGAATATGTAGGAGCGGTTTTGCCAGAGGATCTCGTCGACCCGCTCCGGATGCGCCTTGAACCAGGCACGGATCGACTGCATCGTCACCTTTTCCAGCGGGATCTCGCCGAGATCGCTCAAGATCCTGCCGGGACCGGTGAAGCGCTGGCCGGACTTCGCGGCATAGGTGACGCGGGCGAGCCTGCCGTCGGTCATCTTCAGGCGCGCCGCACCCTGCACATGGATGAAGAAGGCGTCGACCTTCTCGGCGAGCCAGGCGATTTCGAGATCTTTGCCGGCCAGCGCGCCGCGCTCGATCGCGCCGCGGTCGAAATATTCGACTGGGCCGTCATCCGTCCGGCGGGCGAAGGCCAGATAAGGATCCATGCCGGCCGGCCGGTTGCTGTCATCGATGTCGATCAGATCGGCGGGGCGGGACAGCAGCGGCACGGTGAACCGCTCGGTCCTGACCGGCGAGGCCTCGACCTCCGGCTCGTAGAAGCCGGTGACGAGGCCCGAGCCGCCATTGTCGGGTATGACCAGGGCGGGTGAGAAATGCCGTTCGAAAAAGGACCGCGCTCCGGACCGGCTCGGCGCCGAAACGGCGCGCGCCTCGGCATAGGCCTCGGCAAAAGCGTTGAAGTCGACGCCGAGCGATCCGGTGCGATAAGGTTTTATGGGCGCGTGGAAGGCTGAGCGCCGGAACGCGGCGAAGGCTGCGCGGTGATCGTCCTCGCTCCAGCCCGGAAGGTCGGTGAAGGATTTTTCGCTGAGTGTAGGAGAGAGCGGCACGACTGGGGCCCCGCCGCTTTGTCTCAATCTTCTTCTTCGGTGGCGACGAGCTTCCAGTTCGGGTCGCGCGAGCGTGTGTCGCGGGCGAAGGTCCAGACATCCTTGACCTCGGCCACCGTCTCCGGATCGCCGTCGATGACGGCGCCGGCCTTGTCGCGGGTCGCCGAGATCAGCTCGGAGACGACGCGCAGCGTGATATGCGCTTCCGAGCCCTTCATTTCGGCAGCGACGATGTCGGCCCTGTCGATGCCGACGAAGGACGACTGGATCTTTTCCGACTTCGCCTCGCGTTCGCCGATGGCGGCGACGAAGCCGTCATAGACCTCGCGCGACAGAAGATTCTTCAGCGTTTTGCGGTCGCCGTCGGCATAGGCCATGACGATCATCTCATAGGCCATCTTGGCGCCGTCGACGAAGCTCTTGGGCTCGAAGGACGCGTCATTGTCCTTGATCGTGCGCAGGCCCCTGTTGAGATCGGTGTCCGGCTTGGCGAAGGCGTCGATATCGGCATAGGTTTCGGCGGCGCTTTCGCCCGGCGCGCGCTTGCGCGGCAGCGACACGACGTTTTCCGGCTTCTGCGCCGCATCAGCCTCGCGCGTGCGGCTCGCCGAATAGGGATCGAAGGGCGGGCGCTCGTTGCCGGTGCGACGTCCGAGCACGTTGCGCAGCTGGAAAAAGATCACAACCGCCGCAATCAAAAAGAAAATCGTGCCGAAGTCGAAGAAACCCATATTTTCCGCCAACTCGAACCCTGTTCTTGCCGGACCGGCATAACCCCTCGGGGACCGCGGTCGCATAGCGTTCAACACCCAAAGCATATAGAACGGCAGGCGCAATCATTCAAATCAAAGGCAGCCATACCTATCTAAGGGCGCCAAGGCCAGCGGCGATTGTCCGCGAGCGCCCAAAAGAAGAAAGCGATCGGTCGAGACTTTGCGCATTTCGTTCATCCCGCTGTTCCTGCTCCTGCTGCCGCTGCTGGAGATCGCCGGCTTCGTGGTCGTCGGCCGCGAGATCGGCGCCTTGGCGACGGTCGGGCTGGTCATCCTGTCCAGCGCCGCCGGCAGCCTGCTGCTCAGGTATCAGGGTTTCGGCGTCATGACGCGGGTGCGGGCCGAGATGGATGCCGGGCATGATCCCAGCCGGCAGCTCGCGCATGGCGCGATGATCGTTCTGGCGGCGATCCTTTTGATCATCCCCGGCTTCATCACCGATATTTTCGCCATTCTTCTGCTGCTGCCGCCGGTGCGCGACTTCGCCTGGCGCCTGCTCAAGAGCCGCATCGTCATGGCGACCAGCTTCTCGAGCGGCTTTTCGGCGCGCCGGCGCGACACCGTCATCGACCTCGACGACAGCGACTATTCGCGCGACGATTATCCGAACCGGCCGGATCACAATTCGCCGTGGCGGCGGTTGAAAAACGACTAGTCCCAGGCCCTTTGCCCGACAAAGCGGCAAAACTTGTTTTGTCCGCCCGAGCATGGTAGCGAACCCGCGATTTCAATCCGGTCAGCAATGCTGCCCAGGCAGAAGGACTTAAAGGCTCATGGCCAGCAACGATGACGCGGCGACCGGCGCCGCCAACGGCAACGGCACCCAGAACCAGCCCTCGCTCAATGTGCTTGCGCAATATGTGAAGGATCTGTCCTTCGAAAGCCCCGGCGCGCCGAACTCGCTGCGCGGCCGCGACAAGGCGCCCGGCATCGCGATCAATGTCAACGTCAACGCCAATCCGCTTTCGGACAAGCAGTTCGACGTCAACCTGACCTTGAACGCCAAGGCCTCCTTCGACCAGGAAGTGCTGTTCAATGTCGAGCTGGTCTATGGCGGCGTCTTCGCCATTTCGGGCTTCCCGCAGGAGCACATGCTGCCGATCCTGTTCATCGAGTGCCCGCGGCTCCTGTTCCCCTTCGCCCGCCAGATCATCTCCGATGCGACCCGCAATGGCGGCTTCCCGCCGCTGATGCTCGACCCGATCGATTTCGCGCAGATGTTCCAGCAGCGCATCGCCGAGGACCAGGCCGCGAGCAAGGTCCAGGTGAGCTGAGAAGATTCGCTTTGGCGAATGACGAGCCCGGCTTCGTGCCGGGCTTTTTTGTTTAAATGTTGAGGATTGGCACCCCCTTTCCATCGTCATCCTAGGGCGGAGCAAGGAGCGAAGCGACGCGCGCAGACCCTAGGATCCATGCCGTGACATTAGCCGTAGAATGCGACGGACCAGGAATGGCCTTGTACGCGCAAAATGCTCGCTAGCCTGAAACGATGACCGGCTACGTCTATATGACCGCAAGCCAGAAGCGCGGCACAATCTATATCGGTGTCACCAACGATCTTGGCCGCCGCATGCCGGAGCACAAAACGGGCGCTGGCTCACGTTTCACGAGCCGCTACAGTGTGCAGCGACTGGTCTGTATATATTTCGACATTGCCGATGCCATCCAACGCGAGAAGTCACTGAAGCGCTGGCCGCGACAATGGAAGATCGAGTTAATCGAGAAGACCAACCCAGAATGGTTCGAACTTTTCCGTGGGACAGGGTGGTAGTTTCGTCCGGTTTCTTGCACCGCCGGAGTATAGCACCAGAGTCACGGCATGGATCCTAGGGTCTGCGCGCGTCGCTTCGCTCCTTGCTTCGCCCTAGGATGACGAAGTCGCGAAAGTATCGGCTAATCTCGACAGTCTACGTTCGGGCGCTCTGCGCCTCACCCCACCGCCACCTTGAGCCACAGCGCCTTTTCGCCGAGCGTCGAAACCAGCCCGGCATGCGCCGCGCGGTCCGCCTCGGTGAGGCGCGGCGGCAGGGCGATCGGCCTGGCGCCGATCGAGATGTCGATGTCGGCCACCTCGCCGGCGCCGTTCATCTGCACCGCCACGGCTTCCAGCACCAGCGCCGCCTGCTTGCCGCCGATGAGCTCGATATAGACTTCGGCCAGCAGCTCGGAGTCGAGCAGCGCGCCGTGCTTGGTGCGGCGGGTGTTGTCGATGCCGTAGCGCCGGCAGAGCGCGTCGAGCGAGTTCGGGCCCATCGGATGCTTGCGGCGCGCCAGGGCCAGCGTGTCGATGATACGGCCGGGATCTATGGCCGGATGGTCGAGCCGGCTGTATTCGAGGTTGAGGAAGCCGAGGTCGAAGGTGGCGTTGTGGGCGATCAGCTTGGCGCCATCGGTGAAGGCCAGCCACTCATCGACGATTTCGGCGAAGGTCGGCTTGCCGACGAGATCGGCGGCGCTGATGCCGTGCACGGCCTGCGCCTCGGCGTGGATGGCGCGGCCCTGCGGATTGATGAATTTATGGAAGGTGCGGCCAGTCGGGAAGCGGTTGACCAACTCGACGCCGCCGAGCTCGATAATGCGGTCTTCGCGCAAATCGAGGCCGGTGGTTTCCGTATCGAAGATGATCTCACGCATTTCGAATCAATCCGCTCCAAGGAGCAGAATCACAAACCAGAACAAAATGGCAATGGGGACTGCTGACGGCCTAACGCATGACCTCCGAAAATCGGAATCGATTTTCGGAAAAGGATCATGCGCAAAATCAAAGCGTTACAGCGTCCTTTGCGCGTCCGAACGGACGCGCGGCGCTGTAATGTCAGGAGCCGGTTTCGCCGGACTTTTCCCCTGAGAGTTCGGCGATGATCGCGTCAACCGCCTTCCGCGCCGCCTCGAAGCCGTGCCCGGTGTCGATGATGAAATCGGCCTGGCGGCGCTTTTCGGCGTCGGGCACCTGCTTGGCGAGGATCGACAAAAATTTCTCCTCGCTCATGCCAGGCCTCGCCAGCACGCGCTCGCGCTGGATCTCGGGCGACGCGGTGACGACCACGACCTTGTCGACGCGGTTGCGGCCGCCGGTTTCGAACAGAAGCGGGATATCGAGCACGGCGACCGGAGCGTCGGCGGCGCGATACTTCGCCAGAAACGCATCGGCGTCGGCGCGCACCAGCGGGTGGATGATTGATTCGAGCTTCTTCAGCGCGGCGGGATCGCCGAGCACTTTTCCGGCGAGCTTCACGCGGTCGACCCTGCCTGCCTCAGTCGTGCCCGGGAAGGCGGCCTCGACCAAAGGCGCGGCCTTGCCGGAATAAAGGCGATGCACGGTCTCGTCGGAATCATGCACCGGCACGCCGGCCTCGGCGAACATCTTCGCCGTCGCCGATTTTCCCATGCCGATCGATCCGGTGAGGCCGAGCACGATCATCAATGGCCCTCGATGTCGGCGACGATCATGCGCCGCAATTCGGGCTTGACTTCGGGCTTCCTGCCGAACCAGCGCTCGAAGCCGGGCACGGCCTGATGCAGCAGCATGCCGAGCCCGTCGACCGTCTTCAGCCCCCGCGCCCTGGCGGCGGCGAGCAAAGGCGTCTCCAATGGCACATAGACGATGTCGGTAACGATGGCGTGGTCCGGCAATCCGGCCGGATCGGCGGAGAGCGTCGCATCCCCATGCATGCCGAGCGCTGTGGTGTTGATCAGCAGGCCGGCATCGGCAAGCAGCTCGCCGACCGCGCCCGCACTGTACGCCGAGACGCCGGGGCCAAAATGGCGGCTGAGTTCCTCGGCTCTCGCCAGCGTCCGATTGACGATGCGGACGTCCTTGATCCCGCGCTCTTTCAGCGCGTGAATGACGGCGCGGGAGGCGCCGCCGGCGCCCAGCACCACAGCCGGTCCATTGGCCGCCCAGCCCGGCGCATACTGGTCAAGATTGGCGGCAAAACCGTAGCCGTCCGTATTGCCGCCCCAAAGAACGCCATCCTCGAACCACAGCGTGTTGACGGCGCCGATTTCGTCGGCCGCATGGTCGCGGCGAGCGACGCCGGCGAAAGCGGCTTCCTTGTGCGGAATGGTGACATTGCCGCCGCGGTATCCGTCCTCGCCGAGAGATTTGAGAAAAGCGGCGAAATCCGCCGGCGCCACATCGATCGCCTGGTAGCTGCCATCGATGCCGTATGTCTTGAGCCAATAGCCGTGGATCTTCGGCGAGCGCGAATGCGCGATCGGATGTCCCGTGACGAAAGCTTTTGCCTCAGCCATCGATTGCTCCCAGCGCGCGCAGTTCCTCCAGCACCGGCATCAGCGGCAGGCCGACGATGGTGAAATAGTCGCCTTCGATCTTCTCGAACAGCTGGATGCCCTCGCCCTCGATCTGATAGGCGCCGACGCTCCCCAGCGCCTTGGCGCCAACCCGCGCCAGGTGCCGCCCGATGAAGGCAGGGTCGAGCTTGCGCATGGTGAGGCTGGCGACGCCGACATGGCGCCACAGCACCTCGCCATTGCGGCAAAGCACGGCGGCGCTGTTCAACTGATGAGTCTTGCCCGACAAAGCCAGGAGATGCCTGCGCGCGCCTTCCATGTCGGCCGGCTTGTGAAAGACCTTATCGCCCAGCGACAGCGTCTGGTCGCAGCCGAGCACCAGGGCGCCGGGTCTCCGCTCGCTGACCTCGGTCGCCTTGGCCTCGGCCAGGATCGAGGCGACATCCTCCGGCGAGACGCCACTGTCTTTCAGCGGAGCCTCGAGGGCGCGCTCGTCGACATTTGCCGGCACCGCCTCGATATCGAGACCGGCATTGACGAGCATGGCTTTTCGGAACGGGCTGCCGGAGGCGAGGATGATCTTTTCGGGCATGCACTAGTTCCCTGACGCTGTTGACTCATCGTTTGTCCGGCGGTCCGGCACAAACTTTGGAGAATGGCCAAGCCCTACGAACTTCGTCATCCTAGGGCGAAGCAGGAGCGAAGCTCCGTCGCGTAGACCCTAGGATCCATGCCGTAACTTCAGCCGAGGGGCGCAGCGGAGCAGAATTCTACACCGTTGCAATACTTCGAGGTCATGGCATGGATCCTAGGGTCTACGCCGCGTCGCTGCGCTCCTTGCTCCGCCCTAGGATGACGAAGCAGCCGCGTCTCGGCCAATCTCCGTTACCGCGTCTTGCCCCGCAGGGCAACGATCGCCGCCGCCGTTTCCTCGATGGAGCGGCGGCTGACGTCTATCATCGGCCAGCCATGCCTTGTGCAGAGCTGGCGCGCGTAGGCAAGCTCCTCGTTGATCGCGGCGCGATCGACATAATCGGTCGGCACGAAGGCGGCGCTGTTGCCGAGGATGCGGTTTTGCCGGACATGCGAGATACGCTCTGCCGTCGCGACCAGGCCGACGATCAGCGGCGTCTTGGCGGCGATCAGGCTTTCGGGCAGCGGCACGCCGAGCACGATCGGGATGTTGGCGGTCTTGATGCCGCGATTGGCGAGATAGATCGAGGTCGGCGTCTTCGAGGTGCGCGAGATGCCGATCAGCACGATATCGGCATCGTCCATATTCGCCGGCAGCTGGCCGTCATCATGCTCCATGGTGAAGTTCAGCGCATCGATGCGGCGGAAATATTCGGCGTCGAGGACATGCTGGGCGCCGACGCGGCGGCCGGCCGGCGTGCCGAGATAGGACTGGAAGACGGCGAGCACCGGCTCCAGCACCGAGACGCAAGGCAGGCCCATGGTCGCGCAGCGCTCGTCGATCGAGCGCGCCAGCTTCTGATCGACGACGGTGTAGAGAATGATGCCGGGCTCTTCCTCGATGTCCTCGAAGACCTTGGCGACCTGCTTCTCGGTGCGGATCAGCGGATAGATGTGCTCGATGGCGCGCGCATCCTTGTACTGGGCGGACGCCGCGCGGCCGGCGGCCAGCAGCGTCTCGCCGGTGGCGTCGGAGATCAGGTGCAGATGGAAGAAGCTCTGAGGTTTGTTCACAGGGGATGGGTCCAGGCTGTGGGCAATTGTGGACAAGGCTGGATGGGCAAGCCTCGGATCAAAAGGCGACTCTATCAGATGGCCGCTTGTCCACAATTCGACCGGCTGTAGGCTTTGTCGCGGCGCTGGGGACAAAACCGGGGATCAACTTTTCTGGGCCGGTTTCATCCACAGCGCGGATTTCAGAGCGGAATGGCCAAGCTTTTGACTCAAAAGACTGAATCCGCTTCGTCCCCAGAACCCTCCAAATTGTGAAAGCGAGTACGCGACAATATGCTGACTGGCCTTTTCGGGCCGCAGGCTGGACAGGTCGCAACCATCACAACCAACAGACTCTTAGAATCAGAAGACTCTTTTAAAATAGATATTTGATTTAAGAGAACTGGAGAGGCGGGCGCTGGATGGCTGGGAAACGGATCGTGCTGGACGTCCTCAAGGGCGAGACGGTTTCACCGCCGCCGCTCTGGATGATGCGTCAGGCTGGCCGCTACCTTCCGGAGTATCGCGAGACAAGGAAGCGCGCCGGGTCCTTCCTCGATCTCTGCTATGATCCGGACCTCGCCGTCGAGGTGACGCTGCAGCCGATCGAACGCTTCGGCTTCGACGCCTCGATCCTGTTCTCCGACATTCTCGTCGTGCCCAACGCCCTTGGGCGGGATGTGCGCTTCGAGGAGGGTCGCGGGCCGATCTTGAAGCCGATCACGGCGGCCGAGATCGCGGCGCTGAATGGCGAGATGTTTCACGTGAATCTCGAACCGGTCTACGAGACCGTGCGCCGGCTGCGCGCGAAGCTGCCTGACGAGACGGCGCTGCTCGGCTTCTGCGGCGCGCCCTGGACGGTGGCGACCTATATGATTGCCGGGCATGGGACGCCCGACCAGGGCCCTGCGCGGCTTTTCGCCTATCGCGAGCCCGAGGCCTTCAGACGACTTCTGAAGGTACTGGCCGACCATTCGGCTGCCTATCTCATCCGTCAGATCGAAGCCGGCGCCGATGCGGTGCAGATTTTCGATTCCTGGTCGGGCGTCCTGGATGAACCCTCTTTCGAGGCTTTCTGCGTCGAGCCGGTGGCCGAGATCGTCGGCCAAGTGAAGGCGGTTCACCCCGACGTGCCGGTGATCGGTTTTCCAAAGGGCGCCGGCGAGCGCTATCGCGACTACAGGAAGAAGACCGGTATCGACGGCCTCGGCCTGGACTGGACCGTGCCTTTGTCCATGGCGAAGGAGCTGCAGCGCGAAGGCGCGGTGCAAGGCAATCTCGATCCGCTGCGCCTGGTCGCCGGTGGCAAGGCGCTGGCCGATGGCGTCGATGCCATTCTGAGGACTTTGGGCGGCGGACCGCTGATCTTCAATCTCGGCCACGGCATCACGCCGGAGACGCCGGTGGAGCATGTCGAAGCGATGGTGAAAATGGTGAGGGGCCACCGATGAGCAATGAGAACAGCACGGGCCAGGCGATGAAGCGCATGGCGGTCGGCATTGGCTTTCTCGTGGTGGCGACCGCCCTTCTCTATTTGGTGGCCGGCGACGGCTTCTATATCTGGGCCAAGGCGATCCATGTGATCGCGGTGATCGCCTGGATGGCCGGCATGCTCTATCTGCCGCGGCTCTTCGTCTATCACGTCGATGCCGAGAAGGGCTCTGTGCAGTCCGAGACTTTCAAGGTGATGGAGCGCCGGCTGCTCAGGGGGATCATCAATCCGGCAATGATCGTGACCTGGGTGTTCGGCCTTTGGCTGGCCTGGAAGGGCTTCGGCTTCCAGGGCGGCTGGCTGCACACCAAGATCGCTTTGGTGCTCGTCCTGTCGGGTCTGCATGGCTATCTCGCCGGCGCTGTACGGAAATTCGCCGAGGACAAGAACGAAAAGCCGGCCAGGCACTGGCGGATCGTCAACGAGATCCCCACATTGTTGATGATCGCCATCGTCATCCTGGTTGTCGTGAAGCCGTTCTAGCGCATCGGCCAGGGTCCGCAAAAGGCGGCTTGCTCTTTCAGACGACCGACGATAAAAGACGGGTCTTCCTTCCCGTCATGCGCCGCCCCTTTCATTCGCTTTCGGCCGCGCCCGGCATTTGTCGTATTCAGCCGATTTTTCTCCCCAAAGCCTACCCAGAGTCTATCTAATGCAAGAAATGAAACTCGCAGAGTTCAAGAACAAGAAGCCGCCAGAGCTGATCGCTTATGCCGAATCGCTCGAGGTGGAGAACGCCAGCGTCATGCGCAAGCAGGAGCTGATGTTCGCGATCCTGAAGAAGCTCGCCGCCCAGGATATCGAGATCATCGGCGACGGTGTCGTCGAGGTGCTGCAGGACGGTTTCGGCTTCCTGCGCTCGGCGAATGCCAATTACCTGCCGGGTCCCGACGACATCTATATCTCGCCGTCGCAGATCAGGCGGTTTTCGCTCAAGACCGGCGATACGGTCGAAGGGCCGATCCGCAGCCCGAAAGAGGGCGAGCGCTATTTCGCGCTGCTCAAGGTCAACACCATCAATTTCGACGATCCCGAAAAGATTCGGCACAAGATCCACTTCGACAATCTGACGCCGCTCTATCCGACCAAGCGGCTGAAGATGGAGGTCGACAATCCCACCTCGAAGGACATCTCGCCGCGCGTCATCGACCTGGTGGCGCCGATCGGCAAGGGCCAGCGCGCGCTGATCAACGCGCAGCCGCGCACCGGCAAGACGGTGCTGATGCAGAACATCGCCCATTCGATCACCGCCAACCATCCGGAATGCTATCTGATCGTGCTTCTGATCGACGAGCGCCCGGAGGAAGTGACCGACATGCAGCGCTCGGTGAAGGGCGAGGTGATCTCGTCCACTTTCGACGAGCCGGCCGCGCGCCACGTGCAGGTCGCCGAAATGGTGATCGAGAAGGCCAAGCGTCTGGTCGAGCATGGCCGCGACGTGGTCATCCTGCTCGATTCGATCACCCGCCTCGGCCGCGCCTACAACACCGTCGTGCCGTCATCCGGCAAGGTGCTGACCGGCGGTGTCGACGCCAACGCGCTGCAGCGCCCGAAGCGCTTCTTCGGCGCCGCCCGCAACATCGAGGAAGGCGGTTCGCTGACCATCATCGCCACCGCGCTGATCGACACCGGCAGCCGCATGGACGAAGTCATCTTCGAAGAGTTTAAGGGCACCGGTAACTGCGAAATCCAGCTCGACCGCAAGGTGGCCGACAAGCGCATCTACCCGGCGATGGACATCCTCAAATCCGGCACCCGCAAGGAAGACCTGCTCGTTCCCCGCGCGGACCTGCAGAAGATCTTCGTGCTGCGCCGGATTCTCGCGCCGATGGGAACGACCGACGCGATCGAGTTCCTCATCGACAAGCTCAAGCAGACCAAGACCAACGCGGACTTCTTCGATTCGATGAATACGTGATTGGAGGAACTCGCCGCTCTAGACTTCGTCATTCTAGGGCGGAGCAAGGAGCGAAGCGACGCGGCGTAGACCCTAGAATCCATGCCGTTCCCTTTGAGCTTTGCAGCGGTGCAGAAATCTTGCTCCGCTGCATCCCTCGGCAGCCGTCACGGCATGGATCCTCGGGTCAAGCCCGAGGATGACGAAATGACAGACGCGGTCGCCTATCCCCGCCGCAACAGCTTCTCCAACTCCTCCGCATCCGTCACCACCGGCAGGCACACCTGCCCGCTGCAGAACCAGGCGCCTGGCATGTCTGTCGGCGGCAGGACGCCGCCCGGCAACAGTGCTCGATTCGCCTCCGAACCGATCGGCACGACAATGTCGACCCGGCGCGGATCGGGAGTCCGAGTCGCTACCGGAACAAGACTTGAAGGTCCTGGCTTGTCTATGATGACGAGCTTCAGCGGCTCAAGCGCCAGGGCGCAGGCGTTGACAATGCCGGCCTGGCCGTAGGCCTGCTGCGTGGCGCGGCCCATGGCATGTTCGGCGGTTGCCCAAGCCTTCTCCCAGAGATCGAGGTCGCCGGTGAGCGAGGACAACCGCACCAGGGCCTCGACGATCTGGCTGGTGGCCGAGGGTATTGCCTCGTCGACATCGCCGCGGATGCGGATCGGCACGTCGCCGCTGTCCGAGGCTGTCAGCCAGTAGCCTGTGTTTTCGCCGTCCAGGTGCCAGCGGTCGAGCTCGCCGATGAACTGCCTGGCGCGATCGGAATATTCCGGATTGCCGGTCGCTTCGAACAAAGCGATCGCGGCATTGGTCATGGCGGCGTAATCGCTGGACAGTGCCGGGAAGAGCTTCTTCGCGCCAAGCATGGAATGCGGCAGCCGGCCATCCTGGCTGGCCTCGACGATATGGGAGAAAGCCCTGGCTGCTGCCTCGATCCAGTCGGGGCGCCCAAGCGAGCGGCCGGCTTCGGCAAGCGCCGCTATCATCAGGCCGTTCCAGTCGGTGAGCGCCTTGCCGTCGCGGCCGGGCCTGACCCTCTGTTCGCGGCCAGCCAGCAGCTTCGCTTTCAAGGGGGCAAGGTTGGCGTAGTCGGCGACGCCCTGAGCTTGCTGCGCGTCGCTCTGGCGGATGATCGGCTTGCCCTCCCAGCCATGCGGCGCAGCCAGCTCGAAATACTGGAAGAAAGCCGGGGCGTCGTCGCCTAGCGCAGTCTCTATTTCGTCGCGGCTCCAGGTGTAGAAAAGCCCCTCCTCGCCGTCGCTGTCGGCGTCGAGGCTGGCGGCGAAGGCACCGCCTTCGACCCGCATCTCCCGCAGCAGCCAGGCGACGGTCTCTTCGATTCGCACCCGGAACAAGTCGTTTCCGCTGGCTGCATAGGCCCAGTTGCAGAGGCGGATGAGCTGGGCATTGTCGTAAAGCATCTTTTCGAAATGCGGCACCAGCCATTCGGCGTCGGTCGAATAGCGGCTGAGGCCGCCGCCGACATGATCGTAGATACCGCCGGCCAGCATCTTTTCGAGACTCCGCAGCACGGCGTCGCGATGGTCCGCCTGGCCGTCGCGCAGCCAGGAGAGCCAGAGCGTATGCATGAAGGGCGCATTCGGGAATTTGGGCGCGCCCTTCAAGCCACCGAGATCGCGGTCGATCATGCCGTCGATGCGTCTGGCGAGATCGGAGAGCGTATCGCGGTCGAGCACCGTCTTGCCCTTAGCGCCGGCCAGCCGTTGTTCAACATGGGCGGTCAGGCCGTCGGCGCTTTCGGCAAGGCTCTGCTGCTTTTCGCGCCAGGCCTTGTCGACCGCTTCCAGCACCTGGATGAAGCCTGGCCGCCCGTAGCGCGCCTCGCGCGGAAAATAGGTGCCGCCCCAGAAAGGCTTGCCGTCGGGCGTCAGGAACATGGTCAGCGGCCAGCCGCCCTGCTCGCCCATGGCATGGAGCGCCGCCATGTAGATCTGGTCGATGTCCGGCCGCTCCTCGCGATCGACCTTGATATTCACGTAGAGCCGGTTCATGACGGCCGCGACGGCGTCGTTCTCGAAGCTTTCATGGGCCATGACATGGCACCAGTGGCAGGCGGCGTAGCCGATGGAGAGCAGGATCGGCCGGCCCAGCTCCTTGGCTTCGGCAAGGGTGGCCGGCGACCAGCCGCGCCAATGGACAGGATTGTCGCTGTGCTGCCGCAGATAGGGGCTGGCTTCTTCGGCAAGCAGGTTTCGCGCGGGCAAGGTCACGATGGGCGGCTCGGCGTGGTTTGAGGCAGAGGTCAGAGTGTGATGCCGAGAGGTGAAGCGGCCGACACGCTCTACCTTTTAATCTAGGCGGTTCGGCAGGTCCGGCAAATGGTTTCGCCAATGGCTTCGAAGGATTCGATCGTAGCGCTGTCCAGCGGCCGCCTGCCCGCCGGCATCGCCGTTATCCGCATTTCCGGCCCTCAGACTCGATTCGTAGTCGAAACGATCGCTGGATCGATTAAGGATCGGTTTACCAATTTACGGACGATCAGGGCGCCGGACGGCGCGACGATCGACCACGGGCTCGTGCTGTTCTTTCCGGGTCCCGGCAGCTTCACCGGCGAGGATGTCGCCGAGTTCCAGGTGCATGGCAGCCGGGCAGTCGCGGCCAAGATGCTGGAGACGATTACCGGCTTCGAAGGCGTCAGGCATGCCGAGCCTGGGGAGTTCACCAGGCGCGCCTTTCTCAACGGCAGGTTGAATCTGGTCGAGACGGAGGCCTTGGCCGATCTTGTCAGTGCCGAGACCGAGGCGCAGCGCCGCTTCGCGGTGCGCAATGCCGAAGGCGCGCAAAGCGAGCTTTATTCTGAATGGCGCCTCCGGCTGATCCACGCGCGCGCCATGATCGAGGCGGAGATCGATTTCGCCGACGAAGAGGATGTCCCGGGTTCCGTTTCGGAGGCGGTCTGGTCGGACGTGACAGCGATGATCGGCGAGATCGAACGGCACGTCCAAGGATTCAAGGCCGCCGAGATCATTCGCGACGGGTTCGAAGTCGTGATCCTCGGCGCACCGAATGCCGGGAAGTCCAGTCTGTTCAATGCTCTGGCGCGGCGCGAGGCCGCGATCGTCACCGACGAACCGGGCACCACCCGCGATCTGCTCGAGGTCGTCATGGACCTCAACGGGCTGAAGGTGCGGCTTGTCGATACCGCCGGGCTGCGCGACGCCGTGGGCAAGGTGGAATCGATCGGCATCGAAAGAGCGCGGGCGAAGGCTGATGTGGCGGATCTTGTTCTGCTGTTGGAGGATATGGCCGATCCGGCGCCTGTCAGCGCAATCTCGGTTGGGGCTCCGCTGCTGCGGGTCGGCACGAAGTCGGACATCGCAGATCCCGGCGGTGGCGCCTACGACTTGGTGATTTCTTCCAAAGACGGCAGCGGACTGGCGCGCCTTCTCGACGAGATCGGCAGCCGCGCCGCTGCGGCGGTTGGCGATGCGGGTGACGTCCTGCCATCCAGAATGCGCCACGTCGAGCTGCTGCAGGAGGCGATGGATTTCCTGCGGGCGGCGCTGTCCGGGCACAGCCAGGAACTGCGCGCCGAGGAATTGCGGTTGGCGGCCGAGCGCCTCGGGCGCATCGTCGGTGCGGTCGATGTCGAGGATCTGCTCGACGTCATCTTTTCGCAGTTCTGCATTGGTAAGTGATTCACGTGAAACACAGGCCCCGGCCCTATCCGGCGGTGATTCACGTGAAACACCGGATTGAGCGCGGATCGATGTTTCACGTGAAACGAGTCCGATAAGGCTTCCGGTTTCGAATTCACGAGAAGCCTTTCCAGGCGCTGGCGCTGCCCCTCACCTGCCTGCTCTCATCGTCGGTTTCGCCAATCAACAGCGTCGCAAGAAGGTCGCCGTTGTTGCGGCTAGCCCCTTCTCCCCGTCCCTATACGGGGAGAGGTGCCCGGCAGGGCGATGAGGGGCGGCGCCGTCCTCGACCCTTAGCGTCCTCGGAAATCAGGGCTTTGACTTGGCCTGAACGATTCGCCCCGGCGAGTCCGGCCTTCGTCCTTGACAGCAGACGATAGCAGGGACATGTGTCAATCCATCTCTGAAAGCGGATTCTTGGAAAATGACCGATCACTATGATGTGGTGGTGGTGGGCGGCGGCCATGCCGGATGTGAGGCGGCGAGTGCGGCCGCGCGCGCCGGTGCCAGGACCGCGCTGGTGACGCTGCGCTTCGACACGATCGGCGTCATGTCCTGCAATCCGGCTATCGGCGGTCTCGGCAAGGGACATCTCGTGCGCGAGATCGACGCCATGGACGGGCTGATGGGTCGCATCGCCGACGCCGCCGGCATCCAGTTCCGCCTGCTCAATCGCCGCAAGGGGCCAGCTGTGCGTGGGCCGCGCACCCAGGCCGACCGCAAGCTTTATCGGCTCGCCATGCAGGAAGCGATTCGGCAGCAGAACGATCTCGATGTCATTGAGGGCGAAGTTCTCGACTTTGAAATCGTGGACGGGCGGATCGCTGCCGTTCAGATATCGGGCGACCGCCGACTGGCTTGCGGCGCCGTCGTGCTGACGACCGGTACCTTCCTGCGCGGATTGATCCATATCGGCGAAAGGAAGATCGTCGCCGGCCGGATGAACGAGCAGGCCAGCATGGGCCTGTCGGCCACCGTGGCGCGCGCGGGTTTCAAGCTCGGGCGCCTGAAGACGGGCACGCCCCCTCGCCTCGATGGCCGCACCATCGACTGGGCGTCGCTGGAAAGCCAGGCCGCGGACGAGGATCCGGTGCCGTTCTCGCTGATGACGGACGCAATCGCCAACCCGCAGATCCATTGTGGCATCACCCGCACGATGCCGGGGACGCATGAGCTGATCCGCGCCAATCTCGGTCGCTCGGCGATGTATTCCGGCTCGATCGAAGGTGTCGGGCCGCGTTACTGTCCGTCGATCGAGGACAAGATCGTCAAGTTCGGCGACCGCGAAGGCCATCAGATCTTCCTCGAGCCGGAAGGGCTCGACGATGACACCGTCTACCCGAACGGCATCTCGACCTCGCTGCCGGAGGATGTTCAGCTCGAGATCCTGAAGACGATCCCAGGGCTGGAAAAGGCGACGCTGCTGCAGCCGGGCTATGCGATCGAATATGACCATGTCGATCCGCGCGAGTTGAAGACGACGCTGGAGACAAAGCGCGTCGCCGGCCTGTTCCTGGCCGGGCAGATCAACGGCACGACCGGCTATGAAGAGGCCGGCGCGCAAGGCCTGCTCGCCGGCATCAACGCCGCGCGCAAGGCGGCCGGCGGTGACGACGTCGTGCTCAGCCGAACCGAGGCCTATATCGGCGTGATGGTGGACGACCTCACCAGTCGCGGCATCGCCGAGCCTTATCGCATGTTCACCTCGCGCGCCGAATTCCGGCTGTCGCTGCGCGCCGACAATGCCGATGAGAGGCTGACGCCGCTGGCTGAAAAGCTCGGCATCGCGTCGTCGGGGCGGCTGCAGCGGTTTGGCGAGATGGCGCAGAGGCTCGACGAGGCTCGTGCGTTGGCCAAGTCGGTCACCTGGACGCCGAACGAAGCGGCGCGGCACGGGCTGGAGATCAACAAGGACGGCGTGCGCCGCTCGGCCTATGAATTGCTGGCGCATCCGGGCGTCGACATGGCCTGGCTCTCTCGTGTCGAGCCGCGCTTTGCCGCGCTTGACACCAAGACCGCCGAGCGCCTTGAAACGGAGGCGAAATATTCGGTTTACCTCGACCGCCAGCAGGCCGATGTCGCGCAGATCAGGCATGAGGAATCGCGGCTCATCCCGGAGGGAATCGACTTCGCGGACGTGCCGGGCCTGTCGAATGAGTTGAAGCAGAAGATGAGGACGCGCCAGCCGCGTTCGATCGCCGATGCGCAGCGCATGGAAGGCATGACGCCGGCGGCGCTTGCCATCATTGTCGCGCATGTCCGCAACGCCGAACTTGCCGCGCGCAGGTCCGTAGCGTGAGCGCGGATAGCTGGGCGGATCTGCAGAAAGCAGCGGGTCCGGTTTCACGTGAAACATTCGAGCGGCTGCGGGCCTTTGAAAAGCTGTTCCTGAAATGGAACCGCAGCATCAATCTGGCGGCGCCGTCGACGCTGGACGACGTCTGGCGGCGCCACATCCTGGACAGCGCCCAGCTTGCGCGAATCGCGCCCACTGCCACACGCTGGGTCGATCTTGGCTCAGGCGGCGGATTTCCCGGATTGGTGCTCGGCTTCCTGCTTAAAGAGCGTCCCGGCGCCTCGATCGACCTGGTCGAAAGCAACCGCAAGAAGGCCTCGTTCCTGCAGTCTATCGTGGGCCAATTCGATTTGCCGGCGCGGGTCCTGGCGAAGCGCATCGATGACAGCTATCCGCTTGTTCCTGCTCCTGAAATCGTCACGGCGCGGGCGCTGGCCGCGCTCCCTGACCTGCTCGATCTGGCCGCGCCGTGGCTGACCAAAGGGGCGCGGGCGCTTTTCCACAAAGGCCGGGATTACCGGGCAGAAGTGGAAGAAAGCACTCACCGCTGGGCCTTCGATCTGGTAGAACATTCGAGCATGACCGACCCCCATGGCGTCATCCTCCAAATCAGCGACTTGCGCCCGGCGAAACAGCAATGAATTACTGGCATAGGCCCATGAGCACAGCACCGCGTATCATCACTGTTGCCAACCAGAAAGGTGGCGTCGGTAAGACGACGACGGCCATCAATCTGGCGACGGCCCTGGCCGCGATCGGCGAGCGGGTGCTGATCGTCGACCTCGACCCGCAGGGCAATGCCAGCACCGGGCTCGGCATCGACCGCAAGGACCGCACGGTCTCGTCCTATGACGTGCTCACCGGCGAGCTCGATCTGGAAGCTGCCGCCGTGCCGACGGCGGTGCCGGGTCTGTCCATTGTGCCTTCGACGCTCGACCTGCTCGGCATCGAGATGGAGATCGCCTCCGCGCCCGACCGGGTGCTCAGGCTGCGCAATGCGCTGCGCGCCGCGGCAGAACGTTCGGCGCCGTTCGGCTATGTGCTGATCGACTGCCCGCCCTCGCTCAATCTTTTGACTTTGAATTCAATGGCGGCAGCCGATTCCGTTCTCGTGCCGCTGCAATGCGAGTTCTTCGCGCTTGAAGGTCTCAGCCAATTGCTGGAGACGGTCGAGCAGGTGCGCGGCACGATCAATCCGGACCTCACCATCCAGGGCATCGTGCTCACCATGTATGACGGGCGCAACAACCTCGCCAACCAGGTGGTGCAGGATGTGCGCACCCATATGGGCGACAAGGTCTATGAGACGATCATCCCGCGCAATGTGCGGGTCTCGGAAGCGCCGTCCTACGGCAAGCCGGCGATCCTGTACGACCTGAAGTGCTCGGGCAGCCAGGCCTATCTGCAGCTCGCCTCCGAGGTGATCCGCCGCGAGCGCAAACTGCGCGCCGCCTGAGCCACAATCCGCCAGCCTTGGTTAATTAGCCGATTCGATTCCGAAACGATCTGGACAGTATAATGAGCGAAGACCAATCAAGAAAAAGACTGGGCCGTGGCCTCGCGGCGCTGATCGGGGAAATCGACCGTCCGGCGGCGCCGGAAAAGCCGAGCGCAACGGTGGCGGCCGACGGCAAGGTGCCGATCGAATTTGTCAGCCCAAACCCGAAGAATCCGCGCCGGCATTTCGGCGATGCCGAGCTGACCGACCTTGCCCAGTCGATCCGCGAGCATGGCGTGGTGCAGCCGGTGGTGGCGCGCCCCTCGCCTTCGCAGGCCGGCCGCTACGAGATCATCGCCGGCGAGCGGCGCTGGCGGGCGGCGCAGCGCGCCGGCCTGACCGAGCTTCCGCTGATCGTGCGCGACGTCAACGACCGCACGGCGCTGGAACTGGCGATCATCGAGAACGTGCAGCGCGCCGACCTCAATCCGGTCGAGGAGGCGCAAGGCTATCAGCAACTCATCGACGAGCACGGCTATACGCAGGCCGACCTTGGCCAGGTCATCGGCAAGAGCCGCAGCCATGTCGCCAACACGCTGCGGCTGCTGAAGCTGCCTCCCGTCATCCACTCGATGCTGGTCGACGGCGACCTGTCCGCCGGGCATGCCCGCACGCTGGTCACCGCCGAGGACCCGGCCGGGCTTGCCAAGCGCATCGTCAAGGAAGGGCTTTCGGTGCGCCAGGCGGAGGCGCTGGCGCAGATGCCCGCCGGTCCAACGCCGGCCAAGACCAAGTCCGCGCCGAGTTCGACGGAAAAGGACCCCAACACGCTGGCGCTCGAGAAGCTGATGACCGACACGATCGGCATGATCGTCAGCATCGAGCACAAGGGCAAGGGCGGCACGCTGCGCATCGATTACCGCTCTCTGGAGCAACTCGACGAGCTCTGCCGGCGGCTGAAGGACGAGCGGTAGGCGGCTGCGGCATAACGGTATTTGGCTATAGCTGAGGTTTTGGCTGAACGCTGGATATGCCTGATATATTGGTGATAAACGAGAAAGGCTGGCGTTACGCTGGCTTTTTTTGTCGGATCATTGGCGAAGGCGACGAAGCTGCTGATCTCCCCCCTTGTGGGGGAGATGCCCGGCAGGGCAGAGGGGGGCGCGACCGAGCGCCATCATCTCTCCGGTGAAACAATGAACAGGGGACATGCGGGGACATTAAGCCATTGTAGCGGAGGCAGAAATTCGCGCATGCGCCCGTCGACAGAAGTGATGGCCCGGATCATCGGGAGGTCAAGGCCAAAGACCCGATACGCCGGCGGGACAGCGCCCCCCTCTGTCCTGCCGGACATCTCCCCCACATGGGAGGAGATCGGCTAACCGCCTACCTCTGCCCCAATCTCGCGCGCTCTCGATCGCAATGCCAGCGCCCGGGCCTTGGCTTGACAGTGCCGGGCATCGGCGTAACCTCATTAGAGACAACTAAACTATATGCCCTGGCGTGCCGAGCAGTCGCGATGTCGGGCTATTTGCCGCTTCCACGATATGAGCGGCGCCACCTCGCCAAAGCGATCCGAGCCGACCCGCCTGACAGAGCCGGGAGGTGAAAATGGCGACCAGTTGGCAATTGTCCGGAAGCTACTTCGAAAACTGCAGCTGCGATGTCGTATGTCCTTGCTTGATGTCCACCAATGCGCAGTTGACATCGAGGCCGACGCAAGGCGTTTGCGATGTCGCCTTGGTCTTTCATATCGACAAGGGCAATTACGGCGACGTTCGACTGGATGGGCTCAACGTCGCTATGGTTGCGCACACGCCAGGCCCGATGGCGGAAGGCAATTGGACGGCTGCGGCCTATATCGACGAACGCGCCGATGACCGGCAAACGGAAGCACTGGGCGCGATCTTCACCGGCGGCGCGGGCGGTCCGATGGCGGTGTTGGCGCCGATGATCGGCACGAATCTCGGCGCCAGGAAGGTTCCGATAGACTATCGGATAGATGGCAAGAAAAGGTCGGCGGCGATTGCCGGCGTGGCGCAGCTGGCGGTCGAACCGCTGCCGACCATGCGCGAGGACGGCGAGATGTGGGCGGCCACCGGCCATCCCGTCAATCCCGACTGGCTCGGTCTGGCGATGGGGGCCGCAGGCAGCACCTTCAGCGATCATGGCATGAGTTGGGACAATTCCCGCCGCAACGGGCATTACGCGCCGATCAACTGGTCCGGCCAGCACTAGCGCCTGGCAGAAGAACGGACCGCTCATGCCGCTGACGCTGCAGCGAAACATCATTCTCGCGTTGCTGGTCGCCGCGGCCGCGGCGGCGTGGTGGGCTCTGCTTGTCTGGCGGCAGACCGGCATGGACATGTACACACCCACCATGGGCATGACCGCCGCGCTGTTTCTTGCCGTCTGGCTGATCATGATGATCGCCATGATGTTTCCGGCGGCCGCGCCCATGATCCTGACGTTTCACCAGGTGCAGAGCGGCAAGCGAGGGCGCGGCCAGGCCTTCGTGTCGACCTGGGTTTTCGTGGCCGGCTACATGCTGGTCTGGGCGGCGACGGGCGTTCTCGCTTTTGCCGGCGGGGCGGGCGCGGAGATGCTTGCCGGGCGTGCGGGATTGTCCGCCGCGACGGCCGCGCGCATCGGCGGCGCGCTGCTGATGACCGCGGGCGTCTACCAACTCTCCCCGCTGAAAGATCTTTGTCTGGCCAAATGCCGCTCGCCGATCGGTTTCATCCTGACCTCGTGGCGCGATGGGCAATGGGGAGCGGTGCGCATGGGCCTGCGGCATGGGCTCTTCTGCCTGGGCTGCTGCTGGCTGTTGTTCCTCACGCTTTTTCCGCTCGGGATCATGAACGTGGCCGCAATGTCCGTGGTCACGCTGCTGGTGTTTGCCGAGAAGACCTTCCCGTATGGAGAGCGGATCGCAAAGGTGTCGGGTGTCGCCCTGCTTCTTTACGGCGCGGCGGTGCTGGTCTTTCCACAGGCGCTGCCGACCTTCCAGCCGATGGACGCGATGATCATGAACTGAGCGGGGACGGAAGTCTAAACTGATATATTGGTGATAGACGCGAGAAAGAGCCTGCCGCTCGCGCGATGCAACTGTCACCGATCCAGACTGTCGGGTCTTCCCCGACGGATCGCGCCAACCCGCTCAAGGGTAGGAATGACGATGGTGATAGCAATCAACAACCCGAAAAAACCGCTCAAAAAATTGACCCACCGGGGCACGGCATGGTTTGGCCACAGGACGCAATAGCCAACGGCTGTCACCACGGCGGACGTAAGCGCACATCCAGCACATGTTCCTGCAAAGTTCGCAATTTTCTGCCGAGTAAAACCCCTCATGCCGCAAGACTACCACGCTGAGGGGCTGGCCGCCACGTCGGCTACTCGCCTTACCTCTGCCCCAGCCTCGCGCTCTCGATTGCGATCCCCAGCAGTGCCTGCCGTGCCAGCGCTTCCGATAGATCCGGCCGCTTGCGGGTTTGCAGCACCGCCGTCTGCAGCCGGCCGAGCGCGCGGCCGAGCGCCTCGACGTTCCAGCGCTCCAGGGTCTTTTCCACCAGCTTGCGGCGGGAAAAGAAAACCGGTGGGCGGGCGCCGGCAACGACCGAGGCGGCGTTGCGGCCGCCGCTCTCCATTTGGCCGCGCATCGCCTGGATCGCCTGCAATTGCCGCATCGCCGAGGACAGCACCAGGAACGGATGGCCGCCGGACTGGCAATGACGGGTGAAGGCGATGTCGAAATCGCCGACCTTGCCGTCCAGCATGGCGTCGACCGCGGCGTCGAAGGACGCGCCGGAGACATCGCCCGACAGCGCGTTGATGTCGTCGATGCCGATCTCCTTGCGGCCATGCGCGTAAAGCACCAGCTTCTCGATCTCACCGCGCGAGGCGAGGCGGTCACCGCCGAGATTGCGGCGCAGCGTCTGGCGGGCGTCCAGCGTCATCGACATGCCCGCCTTGCGCAGCTCGTCGTCGATCACCGAATCCAGGTCGCGGGCCTCGTCGGCATAGCAGGGCAAGGCGATGGCGTTGCCGGCGGCCTCGACGATGGCCCGCAGACCCGTGCCCTTCTTCAGGTCGCCGGCCTCGATGAGGATGATTGCGTCGCGCGCGGGTTCGGCGGTCAGCGCCTTGATGTCGTCGGCCAGCGCCTTCTGGCCGCTGGCATTGCGCACCCAAAGCAGCCGCCGGTCGGAAAACATCGGCACCGTGCGCGCCTCGTCGAGCAGCCGGCCCTCATCGCGGTCAACCTCCGCGCCGTCGAGCTTGACCACGGAGAACGGGTCATCCAGAGGCAAGCCAGTTTTCACGGCGAAGGCTTTTGCACGCTCGGCGACAAGGCCGCGATCGGGACCGTAAAGCAGAACGATTCCCATGGAGGGATCCGGCTTCGCCAGCCACGAATCGACCTCGTTTCCTTTCTTCTGTGTCATGCGGGGTGAGTTAGCATGAGGCGGGGTCGGAGTGAACGGCGAAGTGGCGGGCCTCTCTTCGTCATTCTCGGGCTTGACCCGAGAATCCATGCCGGAACTTCTGCCGAGGAGCGCAAGGTTGCAGGATATTCTGTAACTGCCGAGACGCCTTAACGTCATGGCATGGATTCTAGGGTCTGCGCGCGTCGCTTCGCTCCTTGCTCCGCCCTAGAATGACGACCGCACTGTAGCGTTCTGTCACGCCCCCCTCTGCCCTGCCGGGCATCTCCTCCACGAGGGGGGAGATTAGCTGCTTCGGCGCCGCGCATATCCCACTTACCTTTTCTGACAGCAACCACCCCGCAAACTTCCGCCAAATTGCGCGGGGCGCGAAAACATCGACAAGAAATTTCGTCGCCATATCTGCATCTTGAGCCTGCGCGGCGCATCGGCTTGCCGAGGCCGACGCCGGGGAGGAAGGCCGCGCGCAGACCCGGCGTATTGGCACTGGTCTGGCGGCGCGGATGTGCAAAGATCGCACCGGCAACATTGGAGGATGTGAGCTCATGGCCGATGCTGGAATGTTGCGCTTTCATGTGCCGGAGCCGGAGGTGCGGCCCGGCGGCACGCCCGACTTCTCGAATGTGACTATCCCGAAGGCCGGCTCGGTGCCGCGTCCCGAGATCGACGTCGATCCGCGCACCATCCGCGACATGGCTTTCTCCATCATCCGCGTGCTCAACCGCGCCGGCGAAGCGGTCGGGCCGTGGGCGGGGCTGCTCAGCGACCAGGAACTGCTGGAAGGCCTGCGCCACATGATGACGCTTCGGACCTTCGACGCGCGCATGCAGATGGCGCAGCGCCAGGGCAAGACCTCCTTCTATATGCAGCATCTCGGCGAAGAAGCAGTGAGCTGCGCGTTCCGCAAGGCGCTTCAGCCGGGCGACATGAATTTCCCGACCTACCGGCAAGCCGGGCTTCTCATCGCCGACGGCTATCCGATGGTCACGATGATGAACCAGATCTATTCCAACGAGGCCGATCCGCTGAAGGGCCGACAACTGCCGGTCATGTATTCCTCGAAGGAGCACGGTTTCTTCTCGATTTCGGGCAATCTAGCGACGCAATATATCCAGGCGGTCGGCTGGGCGATGGCCTCGGCGATCTCCAACGATTCGCGCATCGCCGCCGCCTGGATCGGCGACGGCTCGACGGCGGAGTCCGATTTTCACGCGGCGCTGGTCTTCGCCTCGACCTACAAGGCTCCTGTCGTGCTCAACGTGGTCAACAACCAGTGGGCGATCTCGACTTTCCAGGGCATCGCGCGCGGCGGCTCCGGCACGTTCGCCGCGCGGGGGCTCGGCTTCGGCATTCCTTCGCTGCGCGTCGACGGCAATGACTATCTCGCGGTGCATGCCGTAGCGAAATGGGCGGCGGAGCGGGCGCGCGCCAATCTCGGGCCGACGCTGGTCGAATATGTCACCTACCGCGCCGGCGCGCATTCGACGTCGGATGATCCGTCGGCCTACCGGCCGAAGGCCGAATCCGACGCCTGGCCGCTCGGCGATCCGGTCATCCGGCTGAAGAACCACCTGATCCAGAAGGGCGTCTGGTCCGAGGATCGCCACACCCAGGCGGAGGCCGAGATCCTCGAGACGGTGATCGCCGCGCAGAAGGAGGCCGAGGGCCACGGCACGCTGCATGCCGGCGGCAAGCCGTCGACCCGCGACATGTTCGAGGGCGTCTATGCCGAGATGCCGCCGCATCTCAGGCGCCAGCGCCAGCAGGCGGGGGTCTGACCATGCCCAGGCGTACCATGATCGAGGCGATCCGTGACGCCATGGACGTGTCGATGGGGCGCGACGAACGCGTCATCGTCTATGGCGAGGATGTCGGCTTCTTCGGCGGCGTCTTCCGCGCGACGCAAGGCCTGCAGGCCAAATACGGCAAGAGCCGCTGCTTCGACGCGCCGATCAGCGAATCCGGCATCGTCGGTTCGGCCATCGGCATGGCCGCCTACGGGCTGCGCCCTTGTGTCGAGGTGCAGTTTGCCGACTATGTTTATCCGGCCTACGACCAGATCGTCTCGGAGGCGGCGCGGCTGCGCTACCGTTCGAACGGCGACTTCACCTGCCCGATCGTGGTGCGCATGCCGACCGGGGGCGGCATCTTTGGCGGCCAGACGCACAGCCAGAGCCCGGAAGCCCTGTTCACGCATGTTTCTGGCCTGAAGGTGATCGTGCCCTCCAATCCGCACGACGCCAAGGGGTTGCTGATCGCGGCGATCGAGGACCCGGATCCGGTGATCTTCCTCGAGCCGAAGCGGCTCTATAACGGCCCGTTCGACGGCCACCACGACAAGCCGGTGACACCCTGGTCGAAGCATGAGCTCGGCGAGGTTCCTGACGGCCATTACACGATCCCGCTCGGCAAGGCGGCGATCCGCCGGCAGGGCTCGGCCGTCACCGTGCTCGCCTATGGCACGATGGTCTATGTGGCGCAGGCCGCGGCCGAGGAGACTGGCATCGACGCCGAGGTCATTGATCTGAGGACGCTGCTGCCGCTCGATCTCGACACAATTGTCGCCTCGGTGAAGAAGACCGGACGCTGCGTCGTCGTGCACGAGGCGACGCTGACCTCCGGCTTCGGCGCCGAGCTGGTCTCCCTGGTGCAGGAGAACTGCTTCTACCATCTGGAAGCGCCGGTCGCGCGGGTCGCCGGCTGGGACACGCCCTATCCGCATGCGCAGGAATGGGATTACTTCCCCGGCCCGGCGCGGGTCGGGCGCGCGCTCGTCGAAACATTGGAAGCTTAGGGGGAGGCCTGACATGGGCGAACACGTCATCAAGCTTCCCGACGTGGGCGAAGGCGTCGCCGAGGCCGAGCTTGTCGAGTGGCACGTCAAGGTCGGCGACCTGGTGCGCGAGGACACGGTTCTGGCCGCCGTCATGACCGACAAGGCAACCGTCGAGATCCCTTCGCCCGTCGACGGCGAGATTCTTTGGCTCGGCGCCGAGATCGGCGACACGGTGGCGATCGGCTCGCCGATCGTGCGGCTGAAGGTGGCCGGCGAAGGCAATGTGAAGGCGGAAACCGGTGGCGGCGATGCGACGAAGGTGGAGGTTCCCACCAAATCGGCCGAGCCGAAAGCGGAAGCTCAGCCGAGCACGCCGAAGCTCGCACCAAAGCCAGCCGATCCGCCGGCTAAGGTTTCGCCAGTCGCCGCGCCGAAGGCCGCGCGCCCTGCCTCCACTTCCGGCGCGCCGCGCGCGGAAGGCGAAAAGCCGCTGGCCTCGCCGGCCGTGCGGCTGCGCGCCAAGGAAGCCGGCATCGATCTGCGTCAGGTTCCGGGCAGCGGTCCGGCCGGGCGCATCAGCCATGAGGACATCGATGCCTTCATCGCGCGGGGCCCGCAACTGGCCCGCGCCACCGGACTTGCGCGCAAGGACGGCGTCGAGGACATCAAGGTCGTGGGGCTCAGGCGCAAGATCGCTGAAAAGATGTCGCTGGCAAAATCGCGCATCCCCCACATCACCTATGTCGAGGAGATCGATGTCACGGCGTTGGAGGATTTGCGCGCGACGCTGAACAAGGAAAAGCGTGCCGATCGCCCCAAGCTGACGCTGCTGCCTTTCCTGATGCGGGCGATGGTCAAGGCGATCGCCGAGCAGCCCAACCTCAACGCCTTGTTCGACGACGAGGCCGGCATCATCCACCAGCATGAAGGCATCCATATCGGCATCGCCGCGCAAACGCCGAACGGGCTGGTGGTGCCGGTGGTAAAACATGCCGAGGCGTGCGACCTCTGGGACTGCGCGGCCGAAGTCAACCGGCTAGCCGACGCGGCCAAGGCCGGCACGGCGAGCCGCGAGGAGCTGTCCGGCTCGACCATCACCATCACCTCGCTCGGCGCCATGGGCGGCGTGGCGACCACGCCGGTCATCAACTATCCGGAAGTGGCGATCGTCGGCGTCAACAAGATGATGGTGCGGCCGGTGTGGGACGGCACCCAGTTCATCCCGCGCAAGATGATGAACCTGTCGTCCAGCTTCGACCATCGCGTCATCGACGGCTGGGATGCCGCGGTTTTCGTGCAGCGCATCAAGGCGTTGCTGGAGACGCCGGCGCTGATCTTTGTGGATTGAGGTTATGGAGAGGGACGTTGCCCCCGCACCTTCGTCATCCTCGGGCTTGACCCGAGGATCCATGCCGTGCCCGACGACGAAGGTCGCAGCGGCGCAGAATTCTGCACCGTCACAACGCTCGAACATCACGGCATGGATTCCAGGGTCTACGCGCGTCGCTTCGCTCCTTGCTTCGCCCTGGAATGACGAAGTTCGGACGACATCCGCCAACCGCCTTGGTTCCCGCCTGGGCTCTCAATATTCGCCGCGGCGTGCCCGCTTGGCAAATTCCCCGTGCTTAGCAACGAGGACCCCATGAAAGAAATCTCCTGCAAGCTGCTCGTCATCGGCGCCGGTCCGGGCGGTTATGTCTGCGCCATCCGCGCCGGCCAGCTTGGCGTCGACACGGTGATCGTCGAGGCGGCTAAGCCCGGCGGCACCTGCCTCAATGTCGGCTGCATCCCGTCCAAGGCATTGATCCACGCCGCGGAAGAATTCGAGAAGATCGCGCATATGGCCTCCGGCAAGGACCCGCTCGGCATCAAGGTCGCCGCGCCGACCCTGGAACTCGCAAAGACCGTCGCCTGGAAGGACGGCATTGTTAGCCGGCTTAATAGTGGCGTGGCCGGACTGCTGAAGAAGGCCAAGGTGAAGACCGTGCAGGGCTGGGCGACGTTCCGGGACGGCAAGACGGTCGAGGTCGAAACCGAAATCGGGACGCAAGTGATCCGCGCCGAAACGGTGGTGATAGCCACCGGCTCGGCGCCGGTCGAGCTGCCGTTCCTGCCTTTCGGCGGTCCGGTCATCTCGTCGACCGAGGCGCTGGCGCTCGGTGACGTGCCGAAGAAGCTCGCGGTCGTCGGCGGCGGCTATATCGGGCTGGAGCTCGGCATGGCCTTCGCCAAGATGGGGTCGAAGGTCACCGTGGTCGAAGCGTTGCCGCGTGTGCTCGCGCAATATGACGCCGAGCTGACGCGGCCAGTTCTGAAGCGGCTTGGCGAGCTCGGCGTCGAAGTGATGACTGGCGCGAAAGCCAAGGGGCTATCGACCAAGAGCGATGCGTTGCTGGTGGAGACATCAGACGGCAAGAACGCCAAGATCGCCGCCGACAGGATTTTGGTCACGGTCGGCCGCAAGCCGCTGACCGAGGGCTGGGGACTGGAGCAGATCGACCTCGACCGTGCCGGCAAATTCATCCGCATCGACGATCAGTGCCGAACCTCGATGCGCGGCATTTATGCCATCGGCGACGTCACCGGCGAGCCGATGCTGGCGCATCGCGCCATGGCGCAGGGCGAGATGCTGGCCGAGATCGTCGCCGGCCATAAGAGAAGCTGGGACAAGCGCGCGATCCCGGCGATCTGCTTCACCGATCCGGAGCTGGTCACCGCCGGCCTGTCACCAGAGGAGGCGAAAGCGCTCGCCGGCGAGATCAAGGTCGGCCAGTTTCCCTTTGCCGCCAACGGCCGCGCGATGACCAGGCAAGGCGAGGATGGGTTCGTGCGGGTCGTGGCTCGCGCGGACAATCACCTGGTGCTGGGCATTCAGGCGGTCGGGCAGGGCGTGTCGGAACTGTCGGCGGCCTTCGGCCTGGCGCTGGAGATGGGCGCGCGGCTGGAGGATATCGCGGGCACCATCCACGCGCATCCGACGCAAGGCGAAGGTTTTCAGGAAGCGGCGCTCAAGGCGCTGGGCCACGCGCTGCATGTTTGAGCTCCCTTTTCCTCTCCCTCCGGAGGGGGAGAGGTGGCGCCGCGAAGCGGCGACGGAGTGGGGGAAGCCGCTGCTCAAATGTGGACGCGCTGACAGCCAGCTACCGGCGTCAATCGAGGCGAAGCATCGCCCCCAGCTTGAAATAGCAGCGGCTGGTGCTGGTCGACCCCCACTCCGTCGAGCTTCGCTCGACACCTCTCCCCCGATCGACGGGGGAGAGGAAAGGCGCCCCTCGCGAGGAGGTTGGCGCTTCACGCGTGGCGCCCCCCTCTGTCGCCAGCTCACCCCGCCAGCCGGCTTACCATCTCGTGCTGGGCGTAGGCGCGGCCGAAGCGGTTGGCGAGGAAGGCGTCGAGGGCGATGTCTTCCTGGCGCACGAAACCTTTCGCCGGCAGCGAGCCGTCGGCCAGCATGTCGAGCACGGCGCAGATGCCGGAGGCGGTGGTGATCTGGATGGCGCTGCGCACGATGTTGCCGACGCGGTGCGAATAGATCTTGTTGGCGTAGGTCTCCTGCAGCAGGCGGCCATTGCGGCGGCCCGAGACGGTGACGAAGACGATGACCACATCCTGCAGCGTCGCCGGCAGGGCGCTCTCGAAAATATCCTTCAGCACGTCGCGGCGGTGGCGCAGTCCGAGGTCGTTGAGCAGCGCCTTCATGATCGCGGTATGGCCGGGATAGCGGATGGTGCGGTAGTTCAGCGTGCGGACCTTGCCCTTCAGCGTCTCGGCCAGAGTGCCAAGGCCGCCGGAGGTGTTGAAGGCCTCATAAGTGACGCCGTCGAGCGAGAATTCCTCGCGCTCCTCCAGCGGCGGCACCTCGATCAGCTCGCCCTCGACGATCGCCTCGCAGGGCTCGCAATATTCGTTGATGACCCCGTCCGTGCTCCAGGTAAGGTTGTAGTTCAGCGCGTTGGACGGATATTGCGGCAGCGCGCCGACGCGCATGCGCACGCTTTCCAGCGTGTCGAAGCGGCTGGCGAGGTCGTTGGCGACGATCGAGATGAAGCCCGGCGCCAGGCCGCATTGCGGGATGAATGCACTTTTGGCGTCGCGCGCCAGCTCCTTCACCCTGCGGGTCGAGACGACGTCCTCGGTCAGGTCGAGGTAGTGCACGCCGGTCGCGGCCGCCGCCTCGGCGATGCGGGTGGTGAGGTGGAAGGGTGCTGCGCTCAGCACGGCGAACTTGCCGGCAAGGATCTTTTCCAGTTCGCCGGCGGCGGCGATGTCGAGCTCCTGCGTTTCGACGCCAGCCGGCAGTTCGGCGGCGGCAAGCTGGGCGGCCGAGCGGTCGACAAGCGTGACGCGGTAATCTCCCGTGGCGCTCAGCATTTCCGCAATGGTCGAGCCGATCTTGCCGGCGCCGACGACAACGATGTTCTTCATGATCAATTCCCCTGCCAAATTTCGAGTTACAAAAATCATCGCAGCTTGCCCGTCGAAAGGAAGCGTAGAATCTGGCAATATGAAACTGAACTTTGAACGATCCGCCGAAAGGTTTCGTCGAAATGATCACTGAAGCCGAACAAGCCCTGCTTACCCTGCTGCGCGCCAACGCGCGGGCCTCGACCGCGGAGCTGGCGCGCCAGCTCGGCGTGTCGCGCACCACGGTGCAAAGCCGGATCGAGCGGCTGGAGCAGCGCGGCATCATCGCCGGCTATGGGGTCAGGCTGTCGCCCGACTACGAGCAGGGGCTGGTCAAGGCGCATGTGCTGCTCACCGTCACGCCGAAACTCGCCGACAAGGTTGTGCGGAGTCTCGCGGCGATGCCGCCTGTGCGGACGGTGCATTCGGTGAGCGGCAATTTCGACATGATCGTCATCGTCGACGCGCCGTCGATCAGAGACCTCGATGCGTTGCTGGATAGGATCGGGGCAATGGATGGGGTGGAGCGGACATCGTCGTCGATTATCTTGTCGACAAGGGTGGATCGGTGAGGGGACTGCCGCTCATTTCGAGGCGCCGGCGCGAGGCCCCCCTCTCTGTCCTGCCGGACATCTCCCCCTCAAGGGGGGAGATTGGCAGCTTCGATGCCGGCGCCTTTTCTGCAACATTGGTGATTGGCGAAAGCCGGCGTGACATCTGATCTCCCCCCTTGAGGGGGAGATGCCCGGCAGGGCAAAGAGGGGGGCGAAGGAACGCGACGCCTCTGGCTTTTCCCCCTAAGCCCTCCTTCTCTCCGACCCTTCATCCAGCCACGCCACATCCTCCGGCGTCAGCTTGATGTCCAGCGCCTTGAGGCTGTCCTCCAGCTCGTCCAGCGTTCGCGGGCCGATCAGCGGCACGGACGGGAAGGGCTGCGCCAGCACGTAGGCCAGCGCGACATGGATCGGGCTTTTGCCGAGCTTTCGGGCCAGCTCGATCGCGCGGTCGCGGCGGCCGAAATTCTTTTCCGAATACCAGACCCGCACCAGTTCCTCATTGTCCTGCTTGTCGCGGCCGGCGCGGTCGGTGAAGAAGCCGCGACCTTGGCTCGACCAGGCGAAGTTCGGCATTTGCCGTTTGGTCAGCCAGGCCTTCCATTGATCGGTGGACGAGGTAATACAGCCGGCCCAGATCGGTTCCAGCATCTCGGCCAACGAGAAATTGTTGGAGAGCGCGCCGGGCTTCTGCCTGCCGTTCTTCTCGGCATAGGCGATCGCCGCGTCCATGCGCTCCATCGTCCAGTTGGAGCCGCCGAACAGGCCACGGATGCGGCCGGCTCTGGCCTCCGCGTCCATGGCGTCGACGAATTCGCCGACCGGCACGTCCGGATTGTCGCGGTGCATGAAATAGATGTCGACATGGTCGGTCTGCAGCCGGTCGAGCGACTGCGCCAGCTGCTTGCCGATGACGTCGGGGTAGCAGAGCGGCGAATGCGCGCCCTTGGCGATGACGACGGACTTTTCGCGCACGCCGCGACCCTTCAGCCACTGGCCAAGCAGCGTCTCGGTATAGCCGCCGCCATAGACATAGCCGGTGTCGAACAGATTGCCGCCGGCCTCGAAAAAGGCGTCGAGCAGGATCGATCCCGAGGAGAAGCTGCGGAAATCCTCGAAGCCGAGCGCCAGAAGCGAAACCGGTTTCGGCAAGCCGGGAAGGGCGCGCTTGGCGATGGCCGTGCCGTTGGTGCGCAGCGGCCGGCCGGAGATTGTGTTGAGGCGCTTAGCCGGCTTCTCGATCTCATATTCCAGCCCGACCGCGGCGCGCCATCTATCGAGAACGCGCAACGTGCCGAGGCTGTCGGCCCAGGACATGCCCGGCCAGGCGAATTCCTGCCTGCCTGCGAGAATCGCCTCGCCGGCGGCATCGACCTCGAAGGAATAGAGGTGGCGGGTCTCGTTGAGGCTGATCACCTCGCGAGTCGCCCCGGACCGGATCACCTCGATCCGGCCCGGCCCGACATCGCGGTTGCCGCCGGCGAACCAGAAATCGGGCACCTCGATCCGGCCCTTGGTGCCAAAAATGCGCAGCACATTGTCCTGGTCGAGCGAGATGCTGCAGGAGATTTCGGCGACGATGCCGCTGGGGAAATGCAGCAAGGCCGAGGCCCATTCGTCGACGCCGGATTGGCCGAGATGCGCGGCGCCCGACACCTTGTTGGGCTCGACAAAAGGCTGGCCGGTCGCGGCACCCGCGATCAGCCGCGCCATCGAGACAGGATAGCCGCCGACATCGAGGATGCCGCCGCCGGCGAGGTCGTTGGCATAGAGCCGGTGCTCAGGCATGAAGCCCGGCATGGCGAAGCCGAAGCTCGACTTGATCATGCGCACTTCGCCAATAGCGCCCGATTTGATCAGCTCGACCAGCTGCAGGGTTTGCGGATGCAGGCGGTACATGAAGGCCTCGCCGAGGAAGGTGCCGGCCTTGCGCGCGGCGTGCATCATGGCGTCGGCTTCGAAGGCGGTGAGCGCCAGCGGCTTTTCGCACAAGACATGCTTGCCGGCTTCGGCGGCCTTGATCGCCCATTCGGCGTGGCCGGGATGGGGTATCGAAATATAGACCGCGTCGACCTGGCCGTCGGCAAGCAGCGCGTCATACCCGTCGAGGATGCGCGCGCCGGGAAAGGTCTCGGCAAGCCCCGGCTTGGCGGGGTTGCGGGCGCCGAGCGCCTCGAGCGTGCCGGTGCGCGACTGCGCCACGCCGCCGGCAAAGGATTTGGCGATGCTGCCGGGCCCGAGAATGCCCCAGCGGATTTTTCCAGATGTCATGTCGAATTCTCCATGGGTCGCCGCCACGCCTTGGGGATCGGGCGGAAATGAAAGTCAGCGGATCCTCGCGCCCGCCTTGTCGAAAAGCAGCGAGCGTTCCGCCTTGATAGAAACCGTGAAATGATCGCCGCTGGCGCGCTGGCGCGAGGCTTCGCGCTCGACGATCAGCTCCTCAGGTCCGGCATTGGCGTAGACATAGCTTACGGAACCCAGATGCTCGGCGACGTCGGCCTTGACCGGAATGTCGCAATCGCCCTGGCCGGCTTCGAAGAAATGCTCGGGCCTGACGCCGAGCACCACCTCGGCGCCGATGGCGGGAAAAGCTTCGCGGAGCGGCTTGCGCAGCCTGGCGCCGCCATGGTTGACGAGCTCGATGATCGCGGCGCTGTTCGACGTATCGACGATCTTGGCGCCAAGGAAATTCATCTTCGGCGAGCCGATGAAGCCGGCTACGAAACGGTTGGCCGGGTCGTCATAGAGGTCGAGCGGCGCGCCGATCTGCTCTACATTGCCGGCCTTCAGCACGACGATGCGGTCGGCCAGCGTCATCGCCTCGGTCTGGTCGTGCGTCACATAGATCATGGTGACGCCGAGCTCCTTATGCAGGCGCGAGATCTCGACCCGCATCTGCACCCTCAGCTCGGCGTCGAGGTTGGACAGCGGCTCGTCGAAGAGAAAAACCTGCGGCTCGCGCACGATGGCGCGGCCGATGGCGACGCGCTGGCGCTGGCCGCCGGAGAGTTGCTTCGGCCGGCGCTGCATCAATTCGTCGATGCGCAGGATCTCGGCCGCGCGTTTCACCCGGCGCTCGGTGTCGGCCTTGGGGTTGCCGTTCATGCGGAGCCCGAAGGAGAGGTTCTGCTCGACCGTCATATGCGGGTAGAGCGCGTAGGACTGGAACACCATGGCGATGCCGCGGTCGGCCGCCTCGACATCGTTCATCACCTTGCCGCCGATGGCGATGTCGCCGCCGCTGATGTCCTCCAGCCCGGCGATCATTCGGAGCAAAGTGGACTTGCCGCAGCCGGACGGGCCGACGAAGACGACGAACTCGCCATCGGCGATGTCGATGTTGGCGCCATGGACGACTTCGAAGACGCCGAAGCGTTTTATGACATTGGTGAGGGTGACGGCCGCCATTGCGCTCCTGACCTATTTAACCGCGCCGGCCGCGATGCCGGCGATGAAATGACGCTGCAACAGCACGAAGACGATGAGCATGGGCACGGTTAGCATCACCGCGCCGGCCATGATGCCGCCCCAGGAGACCTTGGTCAGGCCGATCAGCGTGCCGAGCGCCACCGGCGCGGTCATGGCGCCGGGCTGGCTGTTGATCAGCAGCGGCCAGAGATAATTGTTCCACGAGGCGAGGAAGAGAATGATCGCCAGCGCCGCCAGCATCGGGCGCGCCAGCGGCAGCGCCACGAACAGGAAGATGCGCCATTCCTTGACGCCTTCGACGCGCGCCGCATCGAACAGTTCGGCCGGCATCATCGAGAAGGCCTGGCGCATGAAGAGCACGCCGAGCGAATTGAACAGCGGCGGCACGATCAGCGCGATCCAGGTGTTGGCCAAGGCGAAGTCGCGCGCCACCATGATGAATTGCGGGATCAGCACCACCGCGTAGGGAAGCGTGATGGTGCCGAAGATGATCGCCACCACCGCGCCCTTGCCGTGGAACTCGTAGCGCGCCAGCGCCCAGCCGGCCATCGAGGTGAGCAGCACCGAAAGGATCGTGTAGGTCACGGCAACCGAGACCGAGATGCCGATGGCGCCGACGAAATTGGTGTCGCGCTGCAGATTGTTGAAATTGTCGATGAAGCCGTCATGCGGCAGAAGCTCGATGCCGGGGCTGAAGATGCCGTTGTCGGGCATGGTGGAGAACACCACCATCATCCACAGCGGGAACAGCCAGACCAGCGCCAGCGGCGTCAGGAAAAGATGCAGCAGGATGCTGCGGCCGAGCCTTGCCTGCGAGCGCGAGGTCGTCATTTCGGTTCCCTCATCAGCCAGAGCTGTACGAGCGTGATGGCGATGGCGAGCCCCGCCATGGTGTAGGCGACGGCCGAGGCGTAACCGAAATTGAGCGATCGAAAACCCTGGCGATAGAGCAGCAGGCCGAGCGTCTCGGTGCCGCCGCCCGGGCCGCCGCGCTCGGTGATCAGGAAGGGTTCGGTGAAGAGCTGCATGGTGCCGATGATCGACAGCACGGCGCAAAAGACGATGACGGGCTTCAACAGCGGTAGGGTGATGTGGAAGAACTGCTTCAGCTTGCTGACGCGGTCGAGTGTCGCCGCCTCGTAGACATCTTCGGGGATAGACTGCAGGCCGGCCAGGATGATGATGGCGTTGTAGCCGGCCCAGCGCCAGGTCACCGCGATCATGATCAGCGCCATCGCCGGCGTGACGTTGGAGAACCAGTCGATCTTAGGGATACCGACGCTGTTGAGAAGCTTGTTGACGATGCCGAAATCGAGGCTGAACATCAGCCGGAACACGGCCGAATAGGCGACCTCGCCGACCACGACCGGGGCGAAGAAAGCAAAGCGGTAGAGACCTCGCGCCTTCAAGAGCGGCGAATTCAAAAGCACCGCCATGACGATCGCCAGCGCAATCATCACCGGCACCTGGATGACCAGGATCAGCAGCGTGTTCTTCAGCGCATTGTAGAAGGCGGGATCGCCGATCAGGCGGCCCCAGTTGAAGGCCGGCGCGAAGCGCCACGGCACCGTGCGCGTCGCCTGGAAGGAGATGATGAAGGACGAGATGATCGGCCAGATCCAGAAGATGGCGAAAATCAGAAGGTAAGGCGTGAGGAAGCGGTACGCGGTGGCGTTCTGGGTGCGCATCGGCTTCCTCCTTTCTTCGTCTTTCCCTTCTCCCCTTGTGGGAGAAGGTGGCCGCGAAGCGGCCGGATGAGGGGTGTTCCAGGGAATGCCAACGTCTCACTCCGCCGGAACACCCCTCATCTGTCTCGGCGCTAAAGCGCCGATCCACCTTCCCCCACAAGGGGGGAAGGAAAAGTGGCGCCCTACTTCACCGGCAGGCCGGTCGCGGCGGCGATCTGCTTGGCGGCGTCGTCGAGCGCGGCCTTGGCGTCGGGATAGCCGTTGGCCAGATATTTGGTCTGGACGGCGCGCACGATGATCTCGGCGTCGCTCTGGAACTGGGTGCCGCGGCTCGGCGCCACCTTGGGCAGGGTGGAGAGGATATCCTTCCACACCGGCTGGCCGCCCCAATATTCCTGACCTTGCGCGACGTAAGGATCGTCGAGCGCGGAGACCAGCGACGGCACCAGTCCGAAATCCTTCAGCATGGTGATCTGGCCCTCATTGGTCTCCAGCGTGTATTTCAGATAGGCGTAGGCCGCTTCCTTGTTCTTCGAGGCCGAGGTGATGGCCAGCGACGAGCCGCCGAGATTGGCGGCGCGTGGGCCGTCGGCGGTCAGGCTCGGCATCAGATAGACGCCCCACTTGCCGCTTTCCTTCGGCGATTCGGTACGGATCGTGCCTTCGTACCAGCCGCCATAGACCTGGGTGGCGACGGTGCCGGCGGTGTTGTTGGTGATCTTGGTCGACCAGTCTGCCGACGACACGATCCCGGCGTCCTTCATCTCCTTGACCTTGGTCATGGCGTCGACGCATTTCGGCTCCGCCACGGTGATCGACTGGCCGTCCTCGGCGAAATAGGCGCAGCCCTGCTCGTTGGAGATCATGCGGAAGAATTCGGTGTCGCCGTTGAAATCGGCGTTGGTCATCGACACGCCGGGATTGGCGGCCTGGATCTTCTTGCCGGCGGCGATGAAATCGTCCCAGGTCTTGATCGTCGCGGGGTCGACGCCGGCCTTTTCGTAGAAGTCGCGGCGATAGAAGACGGCGACCGGGCCGGAATCCCAGGGCATGGCATAGGCTTTGTCGCCGACCTCGAGCTCGGTGCGCTTGAAATCGGGGAATTTCTTCTGGTCCTCGGCACTATAGCCCAGCGTGTGCAGGTCGACGAAGCAGTCCGGGAACTGGCTCCAGTAATTCTCGGCCTCGCCATTCTCGATCGTGACGATGTCGGGCAGGCCGACGCCGCCCGCAGCGCAGCCGGCGATCGATTTGTCATAGGTTGGCTGGTTGCCGAGGTCCTGAACGGTGACCTTGATGTCGGGATATTTCTTGTTGAAGCCCTCGACCGTCGACTTCAGCGACGAAGCGGCGATGTTCCAGCTCCAGATGGTGATCTCGCCGGACTGCGCCAGCGCCGGGCCTGAACCCAGGGCAAGCAAAAGCGCGGCGCAGGTCAGTGTAGTGCGCATTGAAATCCTCCCATTTCATTTGCTCTCTCGCTGTGAGCGTGGCTAGACTATGCGGCGCGGAAGGCTTGTCCCCGACAAAGGGAATAAGAAGTTGGCGGAAAGTAAGATGTCCGAGCGTCCGTTCTACCAGCCCGGAGCGAGCAGCGTCGAAGGACTGCCGCTCATGCTGCAGATGTTCCACAACCACCCGTTGGTGATGCTGAAACCGCACTGGCACGCCCAGGTCGAGGTGAACTTCATCGTGCAGGGCCGCGTGCATTACCGCATGGCCGAGCACGAGATTTCGCTGTCGGCCGGCGAGATGTGCCTGTTCTGGGGCGGCCTGCCGCACCAGATGGACGACCTCTCCGACGACGCCATCTATGCCGGCGCGCATCTGCCGCTGGTGCATTTCTTCCGCCTGCATCTGCCGGCCGACATACGCCACCGGCTGATGACCGGCGCGACGCTGGTGACCAACGCAACCGACCAGTCGGACAACGACAATTTCAAGCGCTGGAACGAATATGCCCGCTCAGGCGATCCGGCCAGGACCGAGCATGCCGTCAACGAGCTGCTGCTGCGGCTCGAGCGGGTGCGCTTCGAGCCCTACCGCCTGGTGCCGGGAACCGCGGCCGGGCAAGGCGCGGGCAACGCCTTCGACCAGCAATCCTCGCGCAATGTCGGGCGCATGTGCGACTACATCGCCGAGAATTTCCTCTACGACATCGATTGCGTGACCATCGCCTGCGCCGCCGACATCCATCCCAAATACGCGATGAGCCTGTTCAAGAAATCGACCGGCATGACGCTCAACGAGTATCTCAACCTCCTGCGCCTGAGCTACGCGCAGGCGCTTCTGATGCATGAGGACGCCAATGTCTTGAGAGTCGCGATGGAATCGGGCTTCGGCTCGCTCAGCGCCTTCAACAAATCCTTCCGCAAGCTCGCCGGCATGTCGCCATCCGATTTCCGCCGGGCGGGCGCAGCGCGGTAACCGCCAAGCGGATCAGGATCAGGCGGCTTTCACCGCCGGGAAGCTGACCGTCACGCCGAGACCCGGGTTACGGTCCTCGAGTTCTATCGCGGCGCCATGCAGGTCCGCCACAGCCTTCACGAGGCTGAGCCCCAGGCCGCTGCCCGGCGTCGTGCGGCTCGCATCCAGCCGGTACAGCCGGCGGAATACCTTTTCGCGTTCCTCGGCGGGAATGCCCGGGCCATTGTCGCGGACATGGATGAGGACGTGGCTGCCATCCCTGGTCACTGAAAGCCCGATCGCGGTGCCCGGTGGGCAATGCCGGAGCGCGTTCTCGACCAGATTGGCGAGCATCTGCATCAGCAGGTCACGGTCGCCGTGGATATAACATTTCGTATCCGGAACGACGGTTGTCGACAGCGACTTGCCGTCATCCTCCGCGACATCGGCATAGACGTCGCCGATGGTCTCGACGATCGGCCCGACGTCGAGATCGACGAAACGGGCCTTGCGGGCGCCGGCTTCGATCTGGGCGATGCGCAGAAGCGCGTCGAAGGTGCTATTGATCTGCTGGCTTTCGGCGCGCGCGTCGGTCAGCTCGGCCGAGACATCCTCGCCCGAGGCCGTCTTGTCGGCGGCGGATTCCAGGATCATCTGCAGCCGGTTGAGCGGTGTCTTGAGGTCATGCGCGATGTTGGCGCTCACCTCGCGCATGCCGTCGACCAGGGCCGACAGGCGCTCGAGTGCGGCATTTACCTGGGCGGAGACGGCGTCGATGTCATCGCCGCTGCCGATCAGCGGAATGCGCGCGTCGAGCCGCCCATGCGAGACGTCGACCATGGTGCTGGCGATGCCGTCCAGGCGCCGCTGGACGCGCGAGGCAAGCACGGCGCCGCCGCCGACCGCCAGAACGGTGATGACGAGCGTCGCCCAGCCGAAGCTCATCAGCACGATCCGTTCCAGATCCTCGGTTTCCGAAAGCGAGAAGGCGACCGTCAGATTGTCGTCGCCGACCGTGCCTGAGTAAGCGCGGTATTCGGTGCCGCGCGGGACTCCCGGCAGGTTGGCGGCGAACATGGAAAAGCCGTCCGGCAGGCCGGAGGCGGTGAAATCCCCGGCGAGGCGGTTGCCGGCCTTGTCGGTGAGGGAAAAGATCTCGTCCTTGTCCTGGCTGAACTGGGCATGGTCCCTGACGGTGGAGACGAGATCCTCCTCGTCGCTCTCGGCATGGGTGGCGGCGATGAGCGAATAGGTCTCCTTGATCGACTGATCGAGCTGCCTGGCGAGCGAGGCGCTCATCAGTTGATAGACGATCGCGCCGGACAGGATGAAGGCCAGCAGGAACAGGAAGGCGAAGGTCAGCGCCAGCCTGAACGGCGTGCTGCGCAGCAGGCTGGAGCGTGGCCCGCTCATAGGCTCGCGAAGATCGCTGGTCGCCCCAAAAGCGCGGACGGGGGATCAGGCCGGAACATGCAGGCTGTAGCCGGTGTTGCGCACGGTGTGGATCAACGGCACGTCGAAAGGCCTGTCGACCTTGGCCCGCAGCCGGCTGATATGGGTCTCGACGACGCTCGTCTTGGGGTCGAAGTGAAAATCCCAGACGCGCTCCAGAAGCATGGTGCGGGTGATGACGCGGCCTTCGCCGCGCATCAGCACCTCGAGCAGGCTGAACTCGCGCGGCTGCAGGTCGATCGGCTGGCCCTGCCGGGTCACGCGGCGCTGGATCAGGTCCATTTCGAGGTCGGCGACGCGCAGCGCCGTCTTCTGCTCTTGCGCCGCCGGCCGGCGGCCGAGCGCATGGATGCGGGCAAGCAGCTCCGAAAAGGCGAAGGGCTTGACCAGGTAGTCGTCGCCTCCCGCCTCGAGCCCCTCGACGCGGTCGTCGACGCCGCCGATCGAGGTCAGGAAGATAGCCGGCGTATGGATGCCGGCGGCGCGCACTGCCTTGATCATCGACAGGCCGTCGAGGCCGGGCACCATGCGGTCGGCGACGATCACGTCATAGGCGTTGCGGGTCGCGGCGAAGAGCCCGTCATGACCGTCGCGCAAGAGGTCGCAGACATGGCCGGCCTCGGTCAGCCCCCGCACGATATAGTCGGCGGTTCTTGGATCGTCTTCAACAAGCAGAAGTCGCATCGCCCCGTGCAGTCCTTGCCGCCTCAACCTCGCCGGCATGGCGGCGGCGGCCGGGCTCTTTCCTGGCTGGTTCTCCAGGACATGATGCCGAAAGTGTGACGCGGCTTTCGGATGGCATCATGCCCATCTCGTCGTCTTGGCGCAACTCCGGACGGATTGCACTAACCATCTGTTTTTACGCGTTCGTGGGCCGAAGACCGCTACACATTTTTGCGAGAGGGCTTTCAGGGACACGCTCAGTCGAGCAGGGCCTGCTCGTCTTCGTCGATCAGGTTCTTCAGCGTCATATAAAGAACGATGGCCACGATGCAGCCGAGGAAGGTCAGGCTGGTGACGGTGGTGCCGAAGCCCATGCCGCCATATTCGACCGGCTGCGAGAGCAGGTCGCCGAAGGAGGCGCCGAACGGCCGGGTCAGGATATAGGCGAGCCAGAAGGCGAGGATGGCGTTCAGGCCGAGGAAGAACCAGGCCAGCGCGATCGCCGCGATGACGCCGCCGAAGATAAGGCCGGTCGCGAGATAACCCATGTCGAAGCGCTCGGCGACCAGATCGCCGGCGGCCGTGCCGAGCGAAAAGGTGAAGAGGATCGCCAGCCAGTAGAAGATCTCGCGCCTGGTGGTGAAGATGGTGTGGATCGACAGGGTCTTTTCGCTTGCGTACCAAACGATGAAAGTGAGGGCCAGCACGGCGGAGAAGACGATCGTCGTCGTCTCCAGCCGCACGCCGAAATTGTCGACGAGGTTGTCGGTGACCAGGGTGCCGACGACGCTGATCAGCACGACCGCCAGCCAGTAGGCCCAGGGCACGTAGCGCTTCTGCGCGAATTGCAGGATGAGCGCGACGACGAGAATGCCGGTCATGATCAGGGACGTGACGGTGAGGCCGAGACCGAGATTGACGGCCAAATAGTCTGCCGCGGTCTCGCCCATGGTCACCGCCATGATCTTGATCAGCCAGAAATCGAGGGTGACTTCCGGGACCCGGTTCAATTCGGGCCCGTGTTCGTCGGCTGTCATGGTCATGGCGATGCTGTCATCCTGTAAGGGCCGTTCGTCGGCGCTCGGTTCGAGCCGCCGTGGCAGCAAGGCTAGGCAGGCGAGTTCACCGCAGCCTGTCCGCGTCCTTACAAATTCGTAAGGTCGGCCAAAAACAGTCGCCGGGTCTCGTCATCGCCCGGCGGAAGGGCTAGAGAAAGCCTGGCGTCCGTCTCGGCGCCGGAGCGGGGAGAAAAGAATGGCCTACACGTCCCTCAAAGCGGCGCCGAAAGCGTTCGACCAGCACAAGCGCCTGATCGTCGTGCAGGTGGCAGCCGTGCTTGCCGTGATCCTGCTGCTCTTCAGCAGACCGGCGCTGGCTGAAGGATCGAACGGACATGAAGCCCTGGAGACGATAGGCTTTGTCATGGTGCTGACCTGCTTTCTGGGCCGGCTGTGGAGCATCCTTTTCGTCGGCGGCAGGAAGAATGACGAGCTGATCGTGTCCGGCCCGTTCTCGATGACCCAGAACCCGCTCTATTTCTTCTCGACCGTCGGCGCGGTCGGCATCGGGCTGATGTTCGGCTCGGTGCTGGCGGCCGCGATGCTCGGCCTGGCAAGCTTCCTCGTCTTCCGCTTCACCGCGCGCAAGGAGGCCGCGTACCTCGCCGGCAAGTTCGGCGCCGTCCACGCGGCCTATGCCCTACGCACGCCGCGCTTCTGGCCCAACCCGCTGCTTTACCGCGACGAGGACCAGTGGCTTTTTTCGACGGTCGCGCTGCGCAGGACGTTCCGCGACGGGCTCTATTTCCTGGCGCTGTTTCCGCTCATCGAGGCGGTCGAGTATGTCCGCCTCGCCGGCCATCTGCCGACGCTTTTCACGGTTTATTAGGTTTCCGGCGCGGATTTGACCGGCGGCTATGTTTGCCGGCAAGCGGCATACGTTGGAGATTGGCTGAGGCGCTTGTCCGGTCGTCATTCTATGGCGGAGCAAGGAGCGGAGCGACGCGCGCAGACCATAGAATCCATGCCGCGACTTCGAAGCGTTGCCACGGTGCGGAATTTCTGCTCCGCTGCGTTCCTCGGCCAAGGTCACGGAATGGATCCTCGGGTCTGCGCTCCGCTTCGCGTCGCTTCGCCCGTGGATGACGAGATTCAACGCCCTCAACGCGCCTTGTCGCGCGCGGCGCGGCGCGCGCTGTCCAGAAGAATCGCCAGGCAGCCGGCGAGAAGCAGGAAGCCGCCGATGAGCGGCGGCAGCCCCAGGACCTTCACCGCGGCGGCGACGAGCGCGATCAGGATCAGCGCCAGCAATGCCAGATTGCCGTCGTCGACGAACATGCCGACGAGTTCCTTGAAGACAAGACGGATCATCGGGCAAGCCCTCCGGCGGGCGCCGGATAGGCGCCGCGCAGCCAGCGCACGATGGCGAAGGACGCCGCGGCGATAACGGCGAAGATGGCGAGCAGCGCGAGATCGGCGCCCGGCCACTCCGCGCCGAGGCCCTCGCCGGTCCAGAACACGCCGAAGCTGGTCAGCATAAGCCCGACGACGAATTTGAGCGCATTCTCCGGCACGCGCGCCAAAGGCCGGTGCACTGCAAGGCCGATCAGCATCACCAGCACGAAGGCCGCCAGCGCGCCGAGGCCGGCATAGAGCGTCTGGCCATGCGCGGCGCCGACGGCAATGACGATGAACACCACTTCGACACCTTCGAGCAGCACCGCCTTGAACGACGCGACGGCGGCCAGATAGTCGGCGCGGCGGTCGCCGGCCTGCCGCCGCAGCACCTCCGTCTCCTTGGAGAAGGCCTGCTCCTCGTCATGCAGCGCGATCACGCCGACGCTGCGCAGGATCGCCTTGCGGAGCCAGCGCATGCCGAACAGGATCAGGAGCACGCCGACCACGAATTGCAGGACGGCGATGGGGACGAATGCCAGCAGCGGCCCGAAGATGAGCACCAGCGCCGCAAGCAGGATGAGCGCCAGCGCGGCGCCGGAGAGCGCCGGGCGCCAGCCGCGCGTCAGCCCGACGGCAAGCACGATGGTGAAGGCTTCGACCACTTCGACGAAGGAGGCCAGGAAAGAGGCCGTCACAGTGGAAAATATGGGGGTCAGGCCATGCATGGAGGCATCGTCCAATGCTGGGGAATCATCGGCTGGCGGGAACGATACAGCGCTCCGGCGGCGGCGAGAATGCCGGAGATGATCGCAGGGCCGGTCGGCGCGCCGGCACCGACAGGCGCCACATGTGCCGTGGTTTGATCGCGCTCCGACCGAGCGGGACCGGACATTTCGCGGAACTCATTGACGGTCTGTATCTATTCGGTGTCCGTTGTATCGCGGCACCGCCCTGGCTATCTGCGGGAGCAACAAGGCATTTAAGCGGCCGATGGGCCGCTCCAGCAGGAACGGAGCACATGAAGAAGATCGGATTTCTGTCGTTCGGGCATTGGTCGCCCTCGCCGCAATCGGGCACGCGCTCGGGCGCCGACGCGCTGCTGCAGTCGATCGACCTCGCGGTCGCGGCCGAGGAGCTCGGCGCCGACGGCGCCTATTACCGCGTCCACCATTTTGCCCGCCAGCTCGCCTCGCCCTTTCCGCTGCTTGCCGCCGCCGGCGCCAAGACCAAACGTATCGAGCTCGGCACCGCCGTCATCGACATGCGCTACGAGAACCCGCTCTATATGGCCGAAGACGCGGGTGCTGCGGACCTCATCGCAGGCGGGCGTTTGCAGCTCGGCATCAGCCGCGGCTCGCCCGAGCAGGTGATCGATGGCTGGCGCTATTTCGGCTATGTGCCGCAAGAGGGCAAGAGCGACGCCGATATGGCGCGGAACCACGCCGAAATCTTCCTCGACCTGTTGCGCGGCGAAGGTTTTGCCCAGCCCAACCCGCGGCCGATGTTCCCCAACCCGCCCGGCCTGCTGCGCCTCGAACCCTTCTCGGCCGGTCTGCGCGATCGCATCTGGTGGGGCGCGGCCACCGACGCCACCGCCATATGGGCGGCCAAGCTCGGCATGAACCTGCAGAGCTCGACGCTGAAATTCGACGAGAGCGGCGAGCCGCTGCATGTCCAGCAGGCCAAGCAGATAAGGGCCTACCGCGCCGCCTGGAAGGAAGCCGGCCATGCGCGGGAGCCGCGCGTCTCGGTCAGCCGCAGCATTTTTGCCCTCGTCAACGACATGGACCGCGCCTATTTCGGCGGCAGCGAGGGCGAGGACCACTTCGGCTATATCGAGCCCGAGAAGCGCGCCGTGTTCGGCCGCACCTATGCCGCCGAGCCCGACAAGCTGGTCGAACAGCTCAGGGAAGACGAGGCGATCACCGAGGCCGACACGCTGCTGCTCACCGTGCCCAATCAGTTGGGCGTCGACTACAACGCTCATGTCATCGAGTCGATCCTGAAGCACGTCGCGCCGGCGCTGGGCTGGCGGTAACTTGCAAAGTGAGGAAGGCGCGACGCGCCTTCCCTAAGAACTCACCTTCAACCCGACCACGCCAAGAATGGTCACCGCCGCAAAGGTGAGCCGCACGGCGTCGGTGCTTTCACCGAGGAGCAGGATGCCGGTGGCCAGGGAGCCGACGGCGCCGATGCCGGTCCACACCGCATAGGCGGTGCCGAGCGGCAGGACGGTGAGCGCCTTGGTCAGAAGCGCGATGAAGATGACCAGGAGCACCAGCGAGACCGCGGCCCAGAGCGGCTCGGTGAAGCCGGCCGATTTCTTGGTCGCGAGCGCCCAGGCGACGTCGGTGACGCCGGAGATGATCAGCAGCAGCCAGGCAACGGACTGGCTCATACGAGCCTCCTGGCGAAGCTTTCGGCAAGGCGCTGGACTTCTGTCTCGGTTCGTCTGACGCCGGCTTCCATCGCTTCCGACTGGCCAATGGTCGGCGAGACATGGACGATTGCCGCATCTTTCAGGCCGATGAAGGCCAGCGCGGTGCTGAGATAGGGCGTCGCCAGATCCGGCCGGCCGTAGCTCGGGCCTTCGGTGAAGTCGCCCGAGCTCGCCATCAGCACGGCAGTCGGGCGGGCCCTGAGCAGCGGCATGTAGCCGGTGGCCGGGTTGAAGGAAAAGCTGAGGCCGGGCTGCGTCACCAGGTCGAACAGGTGCTTCAGCCGGTAGGGAACGCCGAGATTCCACATCGGCGTCGAGATCAGGATCGCGTCGGCGGCGTCGAGCCGCGCCACATAGTGGGCGATCAGTTTCCAGGCGTGGCTCTGGGCATCGGTCAGCGGCGTGCCGGAAAGTTTTGCGTATTTGGCCTCGATCGCCGCGCCGTCGAAGGTCGGCAGGATGGCGGTCCAGATGTTGAAGTGGTCGACTTCGACCTTGGGCAGGCGCTCTTTCAGCTGTGCGAGGAAATTCGCGGCGGCCTTGCTCGACCAGGAGCGGTCGCCGCGCGGCGAGGCCTCGATGTGCAGGATGCGGCTCATGCCTGTCTCCAGTTAGGCTGGTTCGTTTCCAGAGCGCGATATATGTTCGCGGCAATGCGAGCGTATTGAGCGATTCCGCTACTCTCATTCGCATGGATGCGAAGATGATCGATTATGACGACGTGCGGCTGGTGGCGGCGATCGCGGGGGCTGGCGGGGTGCGCGGCGCGCAGGCAAGGCTCGGCACGCATATCGCGACGATCTACCGGCAGCTCAGGGAACTGGAGAAGCGCACCGGCGGCGTGCTGTTCGAGCGCCTCGGCGACGCGCTGGTGCCGACCGGCAGGGCCGGGCCTTTCCTCGAGGCCGCGGAAGAGCTGCGCGATCGCCTCGCCGAGGTCGAGCGGCGCGTGGCGGCGCAGGACGACCGCTTGGTCGGGCCGCTCCATGTGACGACCGCCGACACGCTGCTCGACATTGCCTGCGCCTGCCTGAAATCCTTCGGCAATGCCCATCCCGGCGTCGCTTTGTCGCTGGAGGTGAACAACAGTTTTGCCGATCTCGCCCGGCGCGAGGCCGACGTCGCCATCCGCCCGACACTGACGCCGCCCGAAACGCTTGTCGGCCGGCGCGTGGCGCGTTTTTCGTATGCGGCCTTTGCCAGCGATACGTCCTTGGAGGAATGGATCGGCTTCGACGCGACCCTGTCCGCCTTGCCGGCGGCGCGATGGCTTAAGGCGAATGTCGGAGAGGATGAGATCCGGCTGAGGGTCAACAGCCTCACAGCGGCGGCGGCTGCCGCCGAGGCCGGCTGGGGCAAGGCGCTGCTGCCGGACTATCTGGGTGCTGCGCGCCGGCTGCCGCGCCTGGGCGAAACCGTCGAAGAGCTCGCCTCGGAGCTGTGGGTGCTCTCCCATCCGGACCTCAAGGGCAATCCGCGCGTGCGCGCCTTCAGTGACTTTTCGGCCAAGTGGTTGAAGACGCGGCTGAATACTGCGAACCCTCCAGCCGGGGGTGGCTCCCGATATTGACACTCGGCAAATTTCGGCTCTACTTTGTCGCGTAATCGGTTACGTAACCGATTACGGCTCAATCAAGTGGAGGAGACTAATGAGCAAGATTTCGAACATGCACGGGCTTGGCCCGTTCTCGCGGCGCCGGTTCCTGAAGACCAGCGCGCTCGCCGCCGGCGCGCTCGCCTTGCCGCTCGGCCCAGCTCTCGCGGCAGACAAGCCGAAGGTCGGCCTGGTGATGAAGTCGCTGGCCAACGAGTTCTTCAAGCAGATGCAGGCCGGCGCCGAGGCGTATGCGGCCAAGAACAAGGACAAGTTCGATTTCGCCGCCGTCGGCATGAAGGACGAGCGCGACTTCGCGGCCCAGGTCGACGCGATCGAGAACTTCATCACCCAGAAATACAATATCATCGTCGTGGCGCCGGCCGACTCCAAGGCGATGGTGACGCCGATCGCCAAGGCGCTGAAGGCCGGCATCAAGGTCATCAACATCGACGTCGCGCTCGACGAGAAAGCCAAGAAGAAGGCCGGCATCGATCTTGCCTTCTTCGGCCCGGACAACCGCGCCGGCGCCAAGCTCGCCGGCGACGCGCTCGGCAAGGCGCTGGGCAAGGGCGGCAAGGTCGTCATCCTCGAGGGCAATCCCGAGGCCGACAACGCCAAGCAGCGCAAGCTCGGCTTTGACGATTCGGTGAAGGAGTACGGGCTGAAGCTGCTCGACTCCAAGACCGCGCATTGGGAGACCGAGGAAGCCAACACGCTGATGACCAACTTCCTCACCCAGCATCCGGATATCCAGGGCGTGATGGCGGCCAATGATTCGATGGCGCTCGGCGTCGTCAAGGCGATCGACGCCGCCGGCAAGTCGGGCAAGATCAAGGTGGTCGGCTTCGACAACATCCCGGCCGTCGGCCCGCTGCTGAAGGAGGGCAAGATGCTCGCCACCGTCGAGCAGTATGGCGCGCAGATGGCGGCCATGGGCATCGATTACGGCCTGCGCGAGCTCGCCGGCGAGAAGTTCTCCGGCTGGGTCAAGACCGACGTCAAGCTGATCACCGCCTGAGACTTTCAGAGACGCGCCGGCACATGCCGGCGCCCTAGCTCTGGCAACCGCGTCACCGCTGTCGGCATGTCCGGCAGCGGTGCCGACGCGCCCGCGCCGCTATCGCGGTGGATAAGCGCGGTTTAGGATTCTGTCGCCCATGGATGCGATTCTCTCCCTTGAAGGGGTCGGAAAGATCTTTCCCGGCGTCGTCGCGCTGAGCGACGTCTCGCTGTCGATCGCCCGCGGCGAAACCCATATCGTGCTGGGCGAGAACGGCGCGGGCAAGTCGACACTGATCAAGCTGCTCGCCGGCATCTACCAGCCGGACTCAGGCACGATCGCTTTCAACGGCGCGGCCTACCAGCCGAAGACGCCGCATGATGCGCAGCAGAGCGGCATCCGCATCGTGCACCAGGAACTCAACCTTCTGCCCTATCTCAGCATCGCCGAGAATCTGATGCTGGAAAACCTGCCGCGACGCGCCTTCGGCATCGTCGACCGCAAGGCGCTGAACAGCCGCGCCGTTACCTTGCTGAAGGAAGTCGGCCTCGATGTCGATCCAAGGACGCGGGTCGAGGCGCTGGGCGTCGCGCAGATGCAGCTGGTCGAAATCGCCAAGGCGCTGAGCTACGACTCGAAGCTCCTGGTGCTGGATGAGCCGACGGCGACGCTGACGCCGCCGGAGATCACGCGGCTCTTCGCCATCATCAAGCGGCTCAAGGCAAAGGGTGTCACCATCATCTATATCTCGCACCGCCTGCATGAGGTGTTCGAGATCGGCGAGCGGGTGACGGTGCTGCGCAACGGCAGGCTGGTCGCGACGCGCGATCTCCACGGCCTCACCGTGCCCGACCTGGTGCGCATGATGATCGGCCGCGACATCGCCGACGAGTACAGCTTCGACGACACGATCGTGCCGGGCAAGGTCGCGCTCAGCGTCGCCAATCTGAAGCGCAATGCCGCGGCCCCCGCCATTTCCTTCGACGTCCGTCATGGCGAGATCCTCGGCGTCGCCGGCCTGGTCGGCAGCGGCCGGACAGAGGCTATGCGCGCCCTGTTCGGCGCCGACGCAAAGCTCGACGGCGTGATCGAGATCGACGGCAAGCCGGTGGCGATCGCTGCCCCCAAGGACGCGGTGCGGCATGGCTTGAGCCTGCTTACCGAGGACCGCAAGGGCCAGGGCCTGCTGCTCGACCTGGCCGTCGACAAGAACATCACCATCACCGATCTGAGCAAAGTCTCGCGTAACGGGCTGCTCAATCGCCGGGCCGAGGCCGCGGCGGCCAACGGTCTCGTCGGCCAGTTGCGCGTCAAGGCAAGCTCGATCGAGCAGGCGGTGCGAAACCTTTCCGGCGGCAACCAGCAGAAGGTGGTGCTGGCCAAGTGGCTGTTCCGCGGCACCTCGACGCTCATCCTCGACGAGCCGACGCGCGGCGTCGATATCGGCGCGCGGCGCGAGATCTACCAGTTGCTGTGGATGCTGGCGGTGCAGCAGAAGGGCATCATCATGGTCTCGTCCGACCTGCCCGAGCTGATGGGCATGTGCCATCGCATCATCGTCTTTTCCAAGAACAGGATCGTCGGCGAGGTGCCGCGCGCCGAATTCGACCAGGAGCGCATCCTGTTGCTCGCCTATCAGGAGTATGTGCGACCATGACCGAGACGTCCGAACCGCTGGTGTCGGCGCCTGTTTCCCCAGGCCGGGCGAAACTCCTGCGCTTCCTGATCCGCGACGCCGGCGTGCTCCTGGCGCTGGTGCTGATCACCGTGTTCTTCTCGGCCACGGCGCCCTACTTCGCCACTCCCGACAATGCGCTGAAGATCTTCGTGCAGATCGCCATCAACACCGTGCTGGCGGCCGGCATGACCTTCGTCATCCTGACCGGCGGCATCGACCTGTCGGTCGGCTCGGTGCTGGCGCTGTGCACCGTGGTCGGCGCCACCGTCATGATCGATGAAGACCTGTCGCCGGCCGCGGCAATCACGCTGTCGCTTCTGGCCTGCATGGCGACGGGCGCGGTGTGCGGCTTCCTCAATGGCTGGATCTCGACGCGCTGGAAGATCCCCTCCTTCATCGTCACGCTCGGTATGCTCAACATGGCGGCGGGTGCTGCCCGCGTCGTCAGCGACAACTCGACCATCACCGGCCTGCCGCAGAGTTTCGTGGATTTCGGCAATCTGATCATCGGCGGCTTCCTGCCGTCGATCTTCCTGGTCGCCGTACTGGTGATCGCCGCCGGCTGGTTCGTGCTGCGCTTCACCGTCTTCGGCCGCATGATCTTCGCCGTCGGCACCAATGACGAAGCGGTGCGGCTGTCGGGCCACAATCCGGATTTCTACAAGGTCGCCGCCTTCACCATCAGCGGGCTCACCGCCGGCATCGCGGCCATGGTCTATCTCTTGCGCCTCAACATCGGCAGTCCGATCGCCGGCGTCGGCTACGAGCTCAATGCCATTGCCGCCGTCATCATCGGCGGCACCAGCCTCAGCGGCGGCAAGGGCTCGATCATCGGCACGCTGGTCGGCGCCTGTATCCTGCAGGTCTTGAGCACCGGGCTGCAACTGCTCGGCGTCGGCGACAATTTCAAACCGATCGTGATTGGCCTTGTCATCGTGCTGGCCGTCATCCTAGACGCGTATCGGGAGAGGCTGTTGCGGAGGATCCGCTAGGGCAATTCCAGGAAAAGTGTGAGCGGTTTTCCGTCCGGAATTGCGTAAAAACAAAGGGATAGAGCGGATCGCCGTTTCTGGGAAACGGTGAAACGCTCTAGAGGGCACCAGGGGCTAAGGGCCATGACGACGATTGCCGATGTCGCACGCTATGCGGGGGTGTCCGTCGCAACGGTCTCGCATGTGATGAACCATACCCGCCATGTCGAGCCGGAAACGGCCGAGCGCGTGCGCGCAGCGATCGCGGCGCTGCGCTACAGCCCGAACTCGGTGGCGCGGAGTCTCAGGCGCGGCGAGACCAAAACGATCGGCCTGCTGCTGCCCGACAATTCCAACCCCTTCTTCGCCAGCGTCGCGCGGCAAATCGAGGACGCGGGCTTCGTCTCCGGCTACACGGTGATCCTGTGCAACTCCGACGGCAACGCCGAAAAGGAAGAGCGCTATCTGTCGGTGCTGATGGCCAAGCAGATCGACGGGCTGATCTTTGCCGGCTCGTCCGACCATGCGCGGGTGTTCGCCCGGCTCCTGCCCAGCGTGCCGGCGGTGCTGCTCGACCGTGAGATCCAGTCGGTCAATGTCGATTCGGTGCTGGTCGACCACAACCATGGCGGCTATCTCGCCGGCCGGTATCTGGCTGGGCTCGGGCATAAGACGATCGGCGTCATCGGCGGTCCGCGCGATTCCAGCTCCAGCCCGGCCCGCCTGCGCGGTTTCGTGCGGGCGCTTGGCGAAGCAGGCCTCGAGCTGCCGGCTTCGTCGATCGTCGATTCCGACTATCATTTCGCCGGCGGCCGGCTGGCAATGGAACAGCTCATGGCGCAGGCGCCGGACATCACGGCGGTGTTCGCCTGCAACGACCTGATGGCGATGGGCGCGGTCACGGCGCTGCGCTCGCGCGGCTTGCGGGTTCCCGACGACATCTCGATGGTCGGCTTCGACGACATCCCCTACGCCGTCACCACCTGGCCGCCGCTGACGACCATCGCGCAGCCGGTGGAAAAGATCGGCACGCGCGCGGTGAGCCTGCTGCTCGAGAGGCTGGGCGAGCCGGAAGCGCCCTCGCGCCGCGAGGTGCTGGCGCCGGTGCTGGTGGAGAGGGAAAGCTGCGCGGCGCGGGGGTAGTGTCGGTAATCGTCGACGTAGGCGCTGCGCTATGCACACATTTTCTGTGACTGGCGTGACTGATCGGGCCTCGGCTTGATTGCCACGTGGTTCCCCCAATCCGTCGCTGCTTCGCAGCGCCACCTTTCCCCCCTCCGGAGGGAAAGGAAGGGAGCGTTGCTGGACGAGCGCTGACGGCAAAAAAGGCTTGGCGCCTTTCCTCTACCCCGTCGATCGGGGGAGAGGTGGCTCGGCGAAGCCGAGACGGAGTGGGGGTCGACCAGCGCGATTGTCTCGCTGTGAAGCCGCCTCGGCGAAAGACTTCACGCCGCCGGCTGCATCGCGGCCCGCAACAACATGCCGAACAGGTCGCGCGGCTCGTCGGGGTCGGCGAGCAGGTCCAGCTCCTCATAGAGGCCGGTGGCCTGGAGCTGGTCGCGGACATAGCGCAGCGCTGAAAAATCCTCGGTGGCAAAACCGACGGAATCGAACAGCGTGATCTGTTTGGCCGTCTTGCGGCCTTCGGCCTGGCCGGTCATCACCTGCCACAGCTCGGTCACCGGATGGTCGGCGTCGAGCTGCTGGATCTCGCCCTCGATGCGGGTCTGCGGCGGAAACTCGACGAAGATGTCGGAGCGCAACAGGATGTCGCGGTGCAGCTCGGTCTTGCCGGGGCAGTCGCCGCCGACGGCGTTGATGTGGACGCCGGAGCCGACCATGTTGTCGGTGAGGATCGTGGCGTACTGCTTGTCGGCCGTCACCGTGGTGATGATGTCGACGCCTTCCACCGCGTCCTGCCCGGTCGCGCAGATGGTGATGTCAAAACCCTTGGCCGCTAGGTTGCGGGCGCATTTTTCGGAAGCCGAACGGTCGATGTCGTAGAGCCGCAGCCTGTCGATGCCGAGCAGCGCCTTGAAGGCGATGGCCTGGAATTCGGACTGGGCGCCGTTGCCGATGATGGCCATGGCGCGCGAGCCCTTGGGCGCCAGGTATTTGGCGGCCACGGCGGAGGTGGCCGCCGTGCGCAGCGCCGTCAGGATGGTCATTTCGGTGAGCAGCATCGGATAGCCGGAGCCGACATTGGCCAGCACGCCGAAGGCGGTGACCGTCTGGCGGCCCTCGCGCATGTTCTTCGGATGGCCGTTGACATATTTGAAGCCGTACATCTTGCCGTCGCTGGTCGGCATCAGCTCGATGACGCCGTCATGGCTGTGCGAGGCGATGCGCGGGGTCTTGTCGAACAGCTCCCAGCGGCGGAAATCCTCCTCGATATAGGCGGCGAGCTCGGTGAGGAAGCGCTCGACGCCAATGGCGAGCACCAGCTTCATCATGCGGTCGACGCTGACGAAGGGAACGATGGCGAGGCGCGAAGGCTGGGTCATGATCAGAGGCTTCCGGAGTGGCTGCGGGTCGGGCGGTCCATGATGCGGCGGCCCATCAGGCTGGCGGTGAGGTCGACCATCAGGGTCGCGGTGCGGCCGCGCTCGTCGAGGAACGGGTTGAGCTCGACCAAATCGAGGCTGGAGACAAGGCAGCTGTCGGACAGCATCTCCATCACAAGATGCGCCTCGCGAAAAGTGGCGCCGCCGGGAACGGTGGTGCCGACGGCCGGCGCGATCGACGGGTCGAGGAAGTCGACGTCGAGGCTGACATGCAAGAGCCCGTCCTCCTGCTCGACGCGAGCCAGGAAAGCGCGCAGCAGCGGCGCGATGCCGTGCTCGTCGATGGCGCGCATGTCATGCACGGTGACGCCGGCTTCAGCGAGCGCGTGGCGCTCGGCCGGATCGACGCTGCGCAGGCCGATGGCGCAGATGCGGGCCGGGTCGACGGCTTGCGGCAGATCCGGGAAATAGCCCTTGAAGCCGGCCTGGCCGCTGGCATAGGCGAGCGGCACGCCGTGCAGATTGCCGCTGGTGGTGGTGTCGAGCGTATGGAAATCCGGATGCGCGTCGAGCCACAGCACGAAGAGCGGCCGGCCGCGTTTGGCGGCGCGGCGCGCCACGCCGGACACCGTGCCGGCGGAGATCGAATGGTCGCCGCCGAGGAAGATCGGCATGGCGTCCCGCGAAGCGGCGTAGGCGGTCTCGGCGATTGCCGCGGTCCAGGCGGAGATCTCCGGCAGCGCCTTCAGCGCGAGGTTGCCGTGCACCACCGGGCGCGCCGCGGCCTTCTCGACCGCGCCCCAGTCCTCGACCTCATGGCCAAGCTCCGAAAGTACCGAGACGAGACCTGCCGTGCGCAGCGCGCTCGGCCCCATCTCGCATCCCATCCTGCCCGCGCCGTCCTGCACCGGCGCGCCGACGATCCTGCAGCGCATGATTTCTTCAGCCCTTACGATTGATTGGCTTGATTGGATCATCAAGCGCTGGCGGTTTGAACAGGCGAAATTGGCATTTCGAGAAGGATGATATATCATTCTGCGCAAGCAACTTGATCGAAATGGACAGTCATGGACGCGCTCGACGAAAGACTGATCACGCTGCTGCGGCACGATGCGCGGCGCAGCGTCTCCGACCTCGCCGTCGATCTCGGCGTCTCGCGCGCCACGGTCCGGGCGCGCATGGAGCGGCTGGAAAAAGCCGGCGAGATCATCGGCTACACGGTGGTGCTGCGCGCCGACGCGGTCGATCAGAGGATACGCGGCGTGATGATGATCGAGATCGAGGGCCATGCCGCCGACCGCGTCATCCGGGCGCTGGGCGGCCTTCCCGAAGTTTCCACCATCCACACCACCAATGGCCGCTGGGACCTGGTGGTGGAGCTCGGCACCGCCTCGCTCACCGATTTCGACGCGGTGCTGCGCCGCATAAGGCTGATCCCCGGCATAACGGGCAGCGAGACGAGCCTGCTGCTGGCGACGCCGAGGACGACAAGAGCGCGGCTGGGATAATCGGTGAGTCTCGGGACGATCGGCGGTCCGCGGGCGTTATCTCGGCCCTGGCATTGCGGGGACGCGACGGCGCCGGTGCGGCAAGGCTCAATCACACCGGCGGCAGCATTGCGAAGTGCGTCGGGTCGTCAGCCGTTCGGATAATAGCCGCCATCGCCGCCGCTGCCGATATAGGTCCCCTGACCGGTGGTATTCTGAAGCCGCTGGTCCAGTTCATTGATCTGTCTCAGCATGGACCGGCCGGGAGACCCAGCGCGCTGGATGCTGTCCGCTTGCCGCATCAGGGCGCTGGCCTGGTCCTGCGAGATCTTGCCCATCTCCCGGGCCTCACGGATACCCTGTTTCACGCCCAGCAATTGCTCCATGGCCGCTCTCGTTTCCGGGTTGGCAGGCACCGATCCCGTGGTTGTGGTATCGACCGACACTATGCGGTGACGGTGCACCGCATAGGCGCTTGAAAGCGGGATGGCCGCGAAGACCGAAGCGGCAACGATGATTTTGGATGAGAAAGAGCGCATGACGACTCTCCTTGTGATGGAGAAGGGGCAGACCGCTTCTCCGAGACGGGCCGTCTGGTCGCGTCGTGTCGCGGTGTCAGTCACTCATCGCCGGCGGTTCTCGGCCCGGGATGGGATATAGCGGCCACCCCCGCGTCGAAACGGAGGTGGAACGCAAACGTTATCCGATGTGATCCGGTGCTGAGTCGTGGCTACGTGTAGCCAAGGCCGGACGCTTTAACCTTATGATTTTACGTGTGTCTTTGTCCTGAAACCCAGGCTCGCGCTTTCGAGAGCGCGAAGACTCTCCTGCGCTGCTTGATAAGGCCGATTGCCTCGCATGACGCGAGAAAGAAAGCCGGCAGGCTGCATTCCAGGATAAAAAGGCTGGGTCGATCCGGCCTTTTTCATGACGCTCGCTGCGGCGGGCGCGGCGATCCGGCTCGACGGACCGGTGGCCTTCAGGCGACGCTGGCGAATGGGACCGACGAATAGCCGGCGGGCCTGATGATTCCAGCATTGGCCAGGCCGGCAAGGTGCTCGGCCTCGCTTCGCGGCAGCCCGATCAGCAACAGGTCTTCCAGCTCCGCCGGGAGATCCAAAACCAGGTCGTAGACGAGCCAGTCGTCGCACGGGTCCTGCATCGCCGCGAATCTCGGTGGCGCTTTCGGCTGCAGCTCCGACAGAATTTCATTTGCCCGGCTGGCAAGCCGCTCGGCCTCCTCGCGCGTCAACCCAAGCAGCAAAATATCCGGTATCCGCGCCGGGTAGTCCGACAGCAGATCATACACCATCCATTGGCCGCACGGATCCTGTAAGGCGGTAAACCTCATGTCCGTCTTTGTTCTGGCTATGCCCCAACGTATTCATTTGACGGGCATCATCCCGCGAAACTGCCCGGCTGAATTGTCTCCAGCACTTTCACCAAAACATATAGTTGTGGGCCGCCCCGCAAAAGAGGTCCTGCAGTCCCTTTGCCATACGACTCAAGTCCGAGGAGGCGCTGACACTGTGTCGGTGGCGAACGCTATGTGAAAGTCATCGGCCAGCCATGTGCTTGATGCTGGCGGGACATAGATGTCGGCACGCGGATTGAAGCCTCTCCGGGGCGTTCACGCATATGTCTTTGTTTTCACGCAGTTCCGGACGTCGCCTTACGGCTCACCTCGCAAACCCGGTGGACCAATCACGCATTAAAACCCGAACGCGCGGGGGAGCAAATGGCTAACGACGAGCAAGAAGCGACCGAGGAATCATGACGCTCCCCAAAACAGGGCGACGTGAAGGCCCTCGAACATGCAATACTAAACCAAAAGCAGCGGCTGGTCCGCGGGCGAACTGGGGTCGAAGCTTAGATCGCGGGCATCGGGAGCAAGGAGTCGTACGCGTCCGAAACGTGGTTTGTAGTGACAGAGCCGGGTCGATACGGCGCGAAACACGGGAATGCCGATTTCCGCGCGGGTCATTTCGGCAAACCACAAATCGATTCCTCTCTGCGCCAAGGCGTCGAGCACATCCGACAGGTCACGTTCAACCGCGCGATGAGGTAGATTTGGCGCGACGTGTTGGATCGAAGCCATATCCAGCGGCCGGGTTTTCATTGAGGCTTTCTCTCGCCATCGCGACCAAGTGCCAGCTTTATCGCCAAGCACTCGTGAAACCCCGAGCGAAATCTCCATTTGAAGCATCTCGGTCAAGGCGGCTGTCGCGGCGGACTGTAGGCTTTTGCCCGCAGCAAAGCCTACCGAGACGTCTCTGCCGTCCGGTTCCGCAGAAGCAGCGGCAATCACTGGGACATCGATGTCCGAGGTGATGTCGAAGAGCCGGGTTCGACGCTCGCGATCCCACACCCAGTCAACAAGCGTGTCGATGCCCGAGAGACAGGACGGGTCGATTGTTCGGCGCTGCCTTCTTCCATACCACCACCGACCCGTCGCATCCCTCTCGACCAGCTCCAAGATGGCGGCCAGTTTTGCCGCATCCGCACTAGGTCCTGCAGCGCACCCGCTGCTATCGCCGATGGCGACCGCGCCCTCCTCGCCAGCCCCTTTGCGTCCTATGAAAGCAAAGTCTGCCGGTATGAAAGCCCCATCCCCCCCAAATGCATCTTCAACCCTCAGCCAGTTCAGCGCGGCGGATTCATCCCTGATCGGTGGCCGCCAGTCGAAGCCAGTGTTCTCCTTGTTCCACACGGCGCGGGCGGCGATTTGATCGGAACTGAAGCCGTTCAGGCTTTCAGGAGCAATTGCCGCCGATCCGATCTCGTCGACCGTAGCGGTGATCAACGGTTCGTCACCCCACGAGCAGCAACTGAAGAGTTCGGCTGCCTCGCCAAGGCAACTCGCCCGGCAATCGTCGATGCTCAATCCTCGGCCGCTCGCCAGCCTCCCCGTTTCGGGCATTGCTGCGCGCGGCGCTGCTGGCATTTGCAACAGAGCAACCCTGGGGATTGCGATAGCGAAATGAGCCGGAACATCCGTCGCAGGCAGGTCAATCACGTCGAACAACTCGCCGACCCTGGCGAGCTCGCTGGAGCCGTCCATGAAAGCGTTGGCCATCACTTCGTTGTACCGTCGACTAAGCGCGCATTGGGGAGCAGAATAACACATTCGACGGGCATGGGCGGCGACTATGCAAGCGAGATCGGAGCGACCGACCCTTAAATCAATCCTGTTTGCGGACCTGGCTCAATATAGCCGGCTAACCGCGGCCGATGAACTTGGAACACTCGATCTCGTTTCGCAGTGTTTCCAACTCTTCCAAACCCATTGCGAGGAATTCGGCGCCGAGTTCATCAAGACGACAGGCGACGGGGTCCTGATACTGTTCGACGGTGTATCGAACGCCATCGACTACGCCATTTTCATGCAGGATAGCCTGGCTGACCTACTGGACAGGAGAGCGTTCCACAGTCGATTCCGGATCGGATTGCATATTGGAGAGGTTCATCGCCGTGACGGCGACGTGTTCGGCCATGCGATAAACGTGGCCGCCCGGGTGCAGGCCATGGCCGACTCAGGCGGTGTGTGTGTGACCCAGGACGTCTACTGGGCGGCCCGCAACACCGGGCGGTGGCGATTTCGGTTCGCCGGTCGGCCCGCCTTGAAGAACATGCCAGAGCCGCTGACGCTCTACAACGTCGTTGCCCCCAACCTCGCGGATGTCCCGGATAGCAGCCATCAGCGACTGATTTCGGTCATCGATGGGCTTGGCCTTTATCGGGAAGATGGCGAAGCAATCGCATTGCGTTCCCCGAAAGCGCAGGCCCTGATCGGATATCTCGCACTGTCCAGCAATTTTCAGGAGGTGCATGACCGGCTGGCTACCTTGATCTGGCCAGAACGAAGCCCGCTAGCCGCGCGGCGCGCGATGGCGAACTGCCTGCAGATCGCCGAAAGATCAATTGCGGGCAACTCGGCGGCAGGAATTCTCAGGCGCGGAAATATTATCGGGTTGAGCCCGTCGCGCATAACCGTCGATGCCGTTCGCATGTTGAAGGATCTTGGAGAGGGCAAGATCGACGAGCTGCTGCTCCGACGATCGGATTGGTCCGATGCGATCCTGTTTGGCCTGGAAGACACCAGCGACCTGTTCAGCGCATGGCTGAGCGTCACCAGGCACAACTGGCGCGACCACGCATTGGAAGCCTTGGAGGCCATGCTGGAACGCTTCGAGATAGCCGAACCTGCAATGCGCAGGGCGGCAAATGCCCTCTTGGTGCTCGAGCCCAGCCATGAGCGCGCTGCGCGCTGTCTCATCCGCCACCATGCGGAACTGCAGAATGTCGCGGCCGCAATGCGCGTCTACGAAAATCTGCGCGACCTTCTACGCGAACGATATCAGTTGCTGCCGAGCATGGAGACGACGGCTTTGGCGGAGGCCCTCAAGGGTCCGGAGCCGCTATTGTCGAACAGAAAGAAACCACCTCGGCCTAGCGGACCGGCGCCAACGCTTGCGGTCGAAAAATTTGAGGCTCGGACAAAGAAAATTTCTCTTCTGGTCTGGGGATTCCGCTCAGAACTAATCGCCAATCTGTCCAAGTTCCGGGAGTTCACGGTCATTGAGTTGAAAGATACTGCGATCGAAAGCCCCGACACGGACTACCTTCTGGCGGCCCAATGCGTGGACAACCAGGACGACATGCAGCTGATCGTCTCGGTAAGCGATCCCAACACGAACCAGGTCATTTGGAGCGATTCGTTTCGGCTTTCGCTTGGAAACTGGCTCGCTTTGCAGAAGCAACTGGTCGGAAAGATTGCTTCCACTTTGGAAGTTTACCTGTCGCATGACAGACTGTCGCGCCAGGTCAGGGGCCCACCGCAAAATCTCAATGTCTATGATGCCTGGTTGCGCGGCGAGGACTTGCTGACTCGCTGGACGCCAGATGCCGAAGACGAAGCCCAACGGCTGTTCGAAGGCGCGATCGTTGCTGACCCGAACTTCGCCCCTGCCTACGCCAGTTTGGCCAGCATCCACAATGCGCGACAATTCATCCGGCCGGGAATTGCTGCCGATCCTTCCATAACGGAGAGGGCTGCCGAGCTGGCCCAACGCGCCGTGGCGCTTGATCCCTTGGATGCACGCAATCATTTGGTCGTCGCCTGGTCGACAGCCATGACCCGACACTTCGAACAGTCGGAAGTGCACTACGAACTGGCCGCCGAACTCAACCCCAACAGTCCCAAGACACTGGTGTCGGCGGCTTTGGGCATGGCGTTCATGGGCCGCGTCGATTCTGCGTCGCGCCTGCTGGAGCGTGCAATGGATCTGACATCCATGTTTTTGGACTATCAATGGTCGCACATCGCGGTAATCCGCTATTTTGCCGGAGATTTCGAAGGCACAATCGCGGCGGCCGATCGGTCCAAGAACGCAATCGTCGACACCGCCGGTTGGAAGACGGCCGCGCTGTGCAGGTTGGGCAGAACAGATGAAGCTCGCGCGGCGCTGATGCAATTGCAGGAGTCTATTGCCGCAGCTTGGGCAGGGCCTGCAGCACCGACGCTGAAGGACATCCTGGGCTGGTTTGTAGAAGCCTTCCCGATCAAGCGGGACGAGGATCGACGTGATCTGGCGCGGCTATGTCAGGTGGATGTGCGAACGCACAAGCTCTCTTGATCCATCAGCCGGCATTACGCCGTGATCGATGGCCGGCAAACTCGCGGCCCTTCAAACCCGATGGGACAAAAATGCGAAACTGCCGCCTTGTGCCGACCGCTTGATAAGTTCATGCTAAAGTATGGCTAGGGGAATACCATGGGGCGCCTAGCATTACTGCATCGACGATTTTCGGGTGACCTGCGCAGCTCGACTAGCGCTTCTCGACTTCAACCGGGAAGTTCGCGACGCCGTGTTCGGCGATGCCAAGCCGTGCCTGCGGAAGACCTACAACCAGCACGACTATCTGGTCGAGAAGCTGCATAGAGAACAACTATGTTTCAGGTGTCAGCGCTACAGCGTGCTTTGTTCCTGTCGCCACTATTGTTGTTGTCGACGGCAATCGCCGGCCATGTTCAGGAGAGCAACGTCGGGTCGGCCGAGATGCCGGTGGATAATATCGTCGAGCTACGTATGTTCCTAACGCCGGAGCCCGGGATTGTGCTGGGCGAGATCGCGACCGCCGGCCCGACGACACTCACGGAGTTCTCCGTCGCGATGGAGGACGGGACCGTTACGTTTCGCGACGATGGTGCCGGGCCGGATCGAGAAGGAGGCGACGGCGTATTCACCGCGCTGCTTAAGTTTGACGCTACCAGCGCGTTTGAAACGCGGCGGGCCGACCTCCAGGCGACAATCGAGGTTCTGCGTGGTCAGGGCCGAACCGGACTGATACGGCGGGGGCCGCGCGACATCGTCTCAGCGACGGACGTGGTCAACGACGCGGAGCGCACCATGCCGGCGACGCTGGCCGGCGCGCGCGAGCAGGCAGCGCAAGCATCGGGTCTAGTGGCCAAGCGAGACCCTATGATTGCTGCGCGGGAGATTGGCATAGATTCCGCTAAGACCCCCTTCCTTCGCTTGCCGGGACCCCGGTTCGACGCGCTGCAGAGCCGCAGGTTAAAGGTCGATTATCTCTTCGACTTCCCGATCTTCGAGACGTTTCCACCCCTGTCGCCACCCATCGCCATCGACTACAACCGCTCGCTGATGATAACGGCAAAGGAGGTAGTCGAAGATCGCAAGCGCAGCTTCGATGCCTGCAGCGGCCTAGGTTCGCCCGGGGGTGCGTGGAGTTTTGGCCACTTGGTGCGCGAGTTGGCCTACGGCAGTGGCTTCACACCCGAGGAGTTTGCTCTTCGCTGGTTGTCGACTTGGGAGTCCCCACAGAAGGCCAACGGCTTGACCGTTCCCAAGCGCAACCTGCACCTGCAGGACGTGATCGACACCTGGCAGCGATTGTCGGGCGGGGCGCTTAACATCGACTACTTCCCAGCACGGCTTCTCGCCATCATCAATCGCCCCGACCTTGCTGATAACGTCGTTGGCGCCGGCAGCGCCGGCGAGGGGCGTTTGGTGTTCGGTTTGGTCAACCAGGAGCCGACCACACCGCCCTCATGCACCCCGATCAGTTTTACCATTATCTTCGAGTACGGCATCGCTACCGGCTCATGCACGGAGGTCAAGGCGTGGCAGCAGCGCTGGAAGGATCTCGACAGCGCGGTCGACTACAATCAAGCGCTCGTGTCCATCACCCGCGCCTTCACTGATCACGGATCGAACCCGAGCCAGGTCCCCAACATGAGCGCGCTTAATCAATTGAGAACCAATGAGACCATGTTCGGTCTCGGGTGGCAGTGGCGCGAGTTCCGCCTTCGGAAAAGCGGCTTGTTAGGTCTCGTCACGGTGAAACAGACGCCGGACGATCATTTCAACGGGAGCACTACTCTGCAGAGCTATCTCGCCGCCAACGAAGGCGACATTCTCAACGACCACCTTGCCGTTCCAGAACACTTTCCGAGCGCCCTCGACCCGTTCCTAGGAGCCGCGTCCAATACCCAGTTGAGCGGCTTCTTCTGGTTTGCTCGAAATCTCGCCACTCTCGCCAACCCGTACGAAACGCGCCGCAAGTTTTCGCTCGCCACCTGCAACGGATGCCACACCGGTGAGACTGGAACACACTTCACCCATATCGGCAGCGAAGGCAAACGCGAGACAAACGAGGTCGCGCAGCTCTCGAAGTTCCTGGTAGGTGAGGACGTCACCGTCCCGGCGGGCGGCGGCGCGCACCACTATGAAGATCTGACCGAGCGCAAGAGAGCCATGACCGACCTGCTCGCTCGCTCCTGCTTCGAGCTGCTGGCGTTTCAGCGGCTGCCGTTCGTCCACTGACGGCGGATCCTAACAAATAAACTTTTCATCCAGGGGAGAAAGCAAATGGCAAAACTCAAGATCTTTGAAGGAAACGACACGACTGCAGCTATTCCAAGTAAGGACGGGTACAGAAACGTTACCAAACATTTACTAGCTGATCTTACTACTTTTTTGAAAGCCTCCGATAAGAAGCGGTCTGACTTGCTTCAGAAATACTCGAGTTATGGAGGGTCAAACCATATTATTTACCAATTGACGAGCAACCCACCAGTAGATGAGCCAATCTCCTCGACTAATTGCAAGGTACAAGTAGATGAGGATGAGCGAAAAAGACCGTCAGTTAACTTTGGCAAGCACAACATGGTTATACCGGACCAGCATGTAGGCGACCCTCCGATTAATCCTGGCTATTTGGAGGAATACGTAAAGGCGGTCGTCTCGTTGTATGGTGGCGGAACGCCGCCTGAAATATTAAGCGCATGCGAATTCCTGTTCGGGATCATGTTGCTCACGCGCTGCCGCTGACGAGAGCCCCTAAGCCATCAAGGTATCTGTCCTCCGGTTGGGCAGGGTCCGACACTAGAAGGCGCGCTGGCAAAGCGCGGCTTGATATGAGAAAGGTCGGTAGAGGTCGCCCTTCACACTGGCGGCCGCTATCGGTTAATTATCTCAAGCCGTATGTGCAGTTCTTGGCAGCATATTGTTTGATCCAAGCGAGCCGGACGGTGACAAGAGGCTGGAGCGAGCATGTCAATAGGCATCATGCTGCTAACCCGCTGCCGCTGACGTGTGTCGCGGTGCGGCTCCTCTCGCAGCATTGCCCTCAAGCCTGGAGGTCGCCGTCCCGGCTCCTCAAAATGCGGAGCTTAGCCGCGCTAGGCGGGGGAGTCCCAGCCTAGAGCGTTTCACCGTTTCACGGAAACGGCGATCCGCTCTATCTCTTTGTTTTTACGCAATTTCTGAACGGAAAACCGCTCACACTTTCCTGAAATTACTCTAGGCGCTATTTCCCTTGGCGATCCCCGGCGCCAGATAGCAAAAAGGCCCGGTTTCCCGGGCCCTTTGTGCTTGTCAAATCAAAAGAGATTTGGAGCGGGTGAGGCGATTCGAACGCCCGACCCCAACCTTGGCAAGGTTGTGCTCTACCCCTGAGCTACACCCGCTCGCGCGGCCTCGGGCCGCAAGCCGCGCTTATATGGCCGAAGAGCGCGGCGATTGCAACAGGGAAATGACGGTCTTTTTGGAGTGATTTTGTTCGTGCGGCGAGATCCGCCTCGAAAGCGTCGAAACGGCGCGGAAGCGGGGCGATTGCCAATCCCCGCCCGAAGCTTCCGCGCGCCCTTCCCGGAATTTCCCCCGCGGCCTTGCCCCGATGGCATCGTTGGCCGTAAACGGCATGAGCCCTATTCGACCGCGCGAGGACCGATGCCGAAGACCGAAGCCGAGCTGAACGAATTTCTTGCCGATCTCGGCATTTCCGTCTCGACGGTCAGGCATCCGCCGCTGTTCACCGTCGCCGATTCGCAGTCCTTGCGCGGCGAGATTCACGGCGGCCACACCAAGAACCTGTTCCTCAAGGACAAGAAGGACAATTATTTCCTCGTCACCGTCGGCGAGGAAGCCGTCGTCGACCTGAAGCAGATCCATCACCTGATCGGCGCCGCCAGCCGGGTTTCCTTCGGCAAGCCCGAGATGCTGATGGAGCTGCTCGGCGTCATCCCCGGCGCGGTCACGGTTTTCGGCCTGATCAACGACACGGAAGGGAAGGTGAAGGTTGTGCTCGACCAGGAATTGATGAGCCACGACGTCATCAACGGCCACCCGCTGACCAATGAGGCGACGACCTCGATCGCCGCCGCCGATCTGATCAGATTCGTCGAGGCAACCGGCCATGATCCTGTTATCCTGAAAGTCTCACAATCTTGAAAGTCGAGGCTTGATCGCCACATGAAAAGGCGGTTCCAAAATCCGATAATGACGCGCCTGAAAGCGCGACCGAAAGGGCGACATGATGAGCGACAACAATCCGTATAGCGGCGCGTTCGGCGGCAATGGCGGCCAGTACGCCCAGACGGTGCAATATGGCGGCGGCGACCGCCCCAAGGTTTCGCTGGGCGAGGCGCCGGCGGCGGCCGACCTGATCAAGGACACCACCACCGCGACTTTCGCAGCCGATGTCATCCAGGAATCGCGGCGCCAGCCGGTGCTGGTCGATTTCTGGGCGCCGTGGTGCGGGCCCTGCAAGCAGCTGACGCCGCAGCTGGAAAAGGCGGTCAAGGCGGCCGGCGGCAAGGTCAAGCTGGTCAAGATGAACATCGACGATCATCCTTCGATCGCCGGCCAGCTCGGCATCCAGTCGATCCCCGCGGTCATCGCCTTCAAGGACGGCCAGCCGGTCGACGGCTTCATGGGCGCCATTCCCGAAAGCCAGGTCAACCAGTTCATCCAGAAGGTCGGCGGCAAGGGCGGCGGCGCGCCGCAGATCGCCGACGCGCTGGCCGCTGCCGCCGAGGCGCGCACGGCCGGCGACGTGCAGACCGCGGCCGACATCTATGATGCGATCCTGGAGCAGGCGCCGGAGACGCTGGAGGCGATCGCCGGCTTGGGCGAAATCCTGTTCGACGCCGGCGACACGGAAGGCGCCGAGGCGGTGCTTGCCCGCGCGCCCGAGGACAAGAAGGACGCGCCGGCGCTCGCGGCGCTGCGTACCAGGATGACGCTGGCGGCGGAAGCGGCCGCGCTCGGCAATCCGGCCGAACTCGAGCGCCGGCTCGCCGCCAATCCTGCCGACCATCAGGCGCGCTTCGACCTGGCGATGATCCAGAACGCGCGCGGCGATCGCAATGCGGCCGCCGACAATCTGTTGGCGATCGTCAAGGCCGACCGGACCTGGAGCGACGACGGCGCCAGGGCGCAGCTGCTGAAGTTGTTCGAGGCCTGGGGCATGACCGATGAGGCGACGCTGGCGGCACGCCGCAAGCTGTCGTCGCTGCTGTTCTCGTAGAGCGGTTTCGGCGATTTTCAGAATCGTCGAACCTCTCTAGGTTTGTTTTGTGCAATTCCGGACGGAACGCTACGGCGAAGTCGCCCAACGTGACCGCTAGGCGCTTTCCTGGAATTGCTGTGAAGTTTTTGCCGGCTATCGTGGCCGGCAGGCTTGAGCAGTGGGGCATCAGCGCCAGATAAAGGCTGTCTGACGGGTCGCTGTCATTCGAGACGAGTTTGCCGGGCTGAGAGGAGATCGCGGATCGATGGGGTTGCCGGCATTGCTTTGGGAGGGTTGCGGTGCGCGTCGGTAACGCACTCTACCGGCTGGCCAAGGATCTGCCGCCGGCGATCCCGGTGTTTCCGCTCGCCGGCGCGCTGCTGCTGCCCGGCGGCCGCATGCCGCTCAACATCTTCGAGCCGCGCTATCTGCAGATGATCGACCAGGCGATGGCCGGCTCGCGGCTGATCGGCATGATCCAGCCCAGCCTCGACGGCGCCTTGCGCGATGACGGCGAGCCGGAGCTGTGCAGCGTCGGCTGCGCCGGGCGCATCATCTCTCTGGCCGAGACGGGCGACGGCCGCTACCTGATCTCGCTGCAGGGCGTGTGCCGGTTCCGCATCGTGCAGGAGCTCGCGGCAAAGGCGCCGTTCCGGCAGTGCAAGATCATGCCGTTCCTGGCCGACCTCGAGGAAGACCCGGCCGCCGCCGAGGTCGACAGGCCGGCGCTGCTCAAGGCGTTTCGCGCCTATCTGCAGGCCAACGACCTCGAAGCCGACTGGGAAAGCGTCAGCCGCGCCGAAAACGGCATATTGGTCAACGCGTTGTCGATGATGGCGCCCTACGGCCCGGCCGAGAAGCAGGCGCTGCTGGAAGCGCCGGACCTGAAGACGCGCGCCGAGACGCTGATCGCCATCACCGAAATGACGCTGGCGCGCGAGGATGATGAGTTTGGCTCCAGTTTACAATAGTTTGCCGGTACGGGGGATGGGCTCATGGCGGACGGACGTGACGCTCGAAAAGCCGAGGTCGACCCGAAGCTGCTTGAATTGCTGGCCTGCCCGCTGACCAAGGGACCGCTGACCTGGGATCCGGAGCGCAGCGAGCTGGTTTCGCGCGTGGCCAAGCTCGCCTATCCGGTGCGTGACGGCATCCCGATCATGCTGCCTTCGGAGGCGCGCACGATCTCGGCCGAGGATATGCTGGCGCCGCCCTCGCCGCGGCTCGGCGGGCCGTCGTGAGCGGGCTCATAGGCGCAGCGCGACGTAGGTTGGCGATCCTTCGCGCCCCCCTCTGTCCTGCCGGACATCTCCCCCACTTGGGGGGAGATTGGCAGCTTCGGCGCCCCGCGTATCCTGCAACGTTGCCGATTGGCGAAAGCCGGCGTGACATCTGATCTCCCCCCTCGTGGGGGAGATGTCCGGCAGGACAGAGGGGGGCGCTGTCCCGCCGACATTGAAGTTGTGCATCGTGACGGCACACGCAGTCGGGAGTCTTCCCCGTGTCGTCCTACTGAAAATTCCGTCCCTTGGGCATGACCTGTTGTGCGGCACCCGACAGGGCTTCAAGATCCTGGCGGACCGGCAGGCCACGGCTTGCGGCGGATCCAACCGGCCGCTCGGCGGGATTGTGCTCGATGGCTGGACTATTGGCGGACTCCAGCAGCACGCTTAGCCACGGAGTCAAATCCTCGATCCGGTCGGCGACAATGTGGATGACGTTTGATTCGTGCTGCAGCTTGCCGGTGACGCGGATGAAGCGGGCGCCCATGACCACCGGGCGGAAGCGGTCGAAGACGCGTGGCCAGATAATGACGTTGGCGATGGATTTTTCGTCCTCCAGCGTGACGAAGATGGCGTTCCCCTTCCCCGGCCGCTGGCGCACCAGCACAAGGCCGGCGACGGAGACGCGGCGGCCGTCGCGCACCGACGGCAGATGGGCGTTGGGGGTGACGCCGGCGCGGGTCAGCCGTTCGCGCAGGAAGGCGACGGGGTGCTCCTTCAGCGACAGGCCGAGCGCGCGGTAATCATGCACGACATGCTCGCCGAGCGGCATTCTCGGCAGTTTCGTTTCCGGCTCCAGCTCGCGCAGGCGAAGCGAAGGCTGGTCGAACAGCGGCAGCTTCTCGGCGGCGCTCCTGCCGTCGAGGGCCCGCACCTCCCAGAGCGCGGCACGGCGGTCGAGGCCGATCGAGCGGAACGCGTCGGCCTCAGCCAGTCTTTCGATCTCGCCGACATCGAGACCTGAGCGCAGCCAGACATCCCTGACCGATCGATAGCCGGCGCCGCGCTGCGCGACGACGGCTTTCATGCGTTCCTCGGACAGGCCCTTGATTTGGCGGAAGCCGAGGCGCACCGCATGCGCCGTCTCGATGACGCCGCGCATCGAGGCGTGGCGCTCGAGGATGCGGGACGGATCGAAGGCGGTGGCCTCCAGCGTGCAGTCCCAGACGGAATGGTTGATGTCGACTTCGCGTATTTCAACGCCATGGTCGCGCGCGTCGCGTACCAGCTGCGCCGGCTGGTAGAAACCCATCGGCTGCGCGTTCAGGATCGCGGCGCAGAAGACGTCGGGAAAGAAGGTCTTGAACCAGCAGGAAGCATAGACCAGCAGCGCGAAGGAGGCGGCATGGCTTTCAGGAAAGCCATATTCGCCAAAACCCTCGATCTGCTTGAAGCAGCGCTCGGCGAAGTCCTTGTCGTAGCCATTGCCGACCATGCCGTCGATCATGCGCTGGCGGTAATTGCCGATCGTGCCGGTGCGCTTGAAGGTCGCCATGGCGCGGCGCAGCTCGTCGGCCTCGCCCGGCCGGAAGCCGCCGGCGACGATGGCGATCTTCATCGCCTGTTCCTGGAACAGCGGCACGCCCAGCGTCTTGCCGAGGATTTTCTTGAGCTCCAGGCTGGGGTAATGGACCGCCTCCTTGCCCTGCCGCCGGCGCAGATAGGGATGCACCATGTCGCCCTGGATCGGGCCTGGACGCACGATCGCCACCTCGATGACGAGGTCGTAGAAATTTTCCGGCTTGAGACGCGGCAGCATCGACATCTGCGCGCGCGACTCGATCTGGAAGACGCCGAGCGTGTCGGCCCTCTGGATCATGGCGTAGACGTCCTCGTGCTCTTCGGGAAGGGTGGCGAGCACGTAAGGCCGTCCAAAAGGATCCCGCGCTTGCGGATAATGGTCGGTGAGCAAGGTGAAGGCGCGCTTCAGGCAGGTCAGCATGCCGAGCGCCAGCACGTCGACCTTGAGGATCTTCACGGCGTCGAGGTCGTCCTTGTCCCACTCGACCATCTTGCGCTCCTCCATCGCCGTCTTGACGATGGGCACGACTTCGTCGAGCCGGTCGCGGGTGATGACGAAGCCGCCGACATGCTGGGAGAGGTGGCGGGGGAAGCCCATGATCTCGTTGGCGCGCTCCAGCACTTGCCGCGACAGCGGATCGGTGCGGTCGAGGCCGCCGGCATTGGCTTCCCTTTCGCCGAGCTCGGAGGTCGACCAGCCCCAGATGGTGCTGGACAGCGCGCTTCGCACGTCCTCCGACAGGCCCATGGCCTTGGCCACCTCGCGCAGAGCGGAGCGGCCGCGATAGCTGATGACGGCGGCGGCAAGCGCCGTGCGCTTGGCGCTGTATTTGTCGTAAATATAGGCGATGACCTCGTCGCGCCTTTCATGCTCGAAGTCGACGTCGATGTCGGGCGGCTCGTTGCGCTCCTCCGAGATGAAGCGCTCGAAGAGTGTGTCGATGCGCTCGGGGCCGACCTCGGTGATGCCGATGCAGAAGCAGATGACCGAATTGGCGGCCGAGCCGCGGCCCTGGCAAAGAATGTCCTTGCTGCGGGCGAATTTGACGATGTCGTGGACGGTCAGGAAATAGCGCGCATAGTTCAGGCGCTCGATCAGCGCAAGCTCGCTGTCGATGCGTTCCAGCACATACTCGGGAACGCCGGCCGGATAGCGCCTGATCGCGCCCTCCCGGGCCAGGCGTTCGAGCTCGGCCTGCGGCCCGAGGCCGGATTCTGTCGGCTCGTCCGGATAGTTGTATTCGAGGTCGCTGAGCGAAAAGGTCAATTCGTCGGCGAAGCGCAGCGTCTCGGCCAGCGCTTCAGGGTGACGGCGGAAAAGGCGCGCCATCTCCAGCGGCGGCTTCAGATGGCGCTCGGCATTGGCGGTCAGCTCCAGCCCGACCTCGCAAACCGGCGTGTTGAGGCGGATCGCGGTCAGCACGTCCTGCAGCGGGCGGCGGTCGGCGGCATGATAGAGCACGTCGTTGGTCGCCATCATCGGGATACGCGCATGGTCGGCCATCGCCGCCGCCTGCTCGATGCGGAAGCGGTCATTGCCACCATAATCCGGCGCCACGGCCAATCGGAGCGCTGCGCCGAAGCGATCTTTAAGCCGGCTAATAAATTCCAGATTCTCTTCCGCGCCGCCGGACAGATTGGGCAGGATCGCCAGCGACATCCGATCGCCCCATTCGAGCAGGTCGTCGAGCTTGAGCAATGTCGCGCCCTTCTCGGTCTCGTCGCGCAGATTGGCTTGTGTGAGCATGCGGCAGAGATGCCCCCAGCCCTGGCGGTCGCGGGGATAGGCGAGAATGTCCGGCGTGCCGTCGCCGAACACCAGGCGGCAGCCGGGATGATAGGGCATCTTCTCCACCTTGGCCTGCTGCCAGGCGCGCACGACGCCGGCCACGGTGTTCCTGTCGGCAAGCCCGATCGACGAAAACCCGTAGAATTTTGCCGTGACCACCAGCTCCTCGGGCTTGGAGGCGCCGCGCAGGAAGGAGAAATTCGAGCTTATGCCGAACTCTGCATAGGGGATGGCGGTCAGCGCGTTCATGCGAACACCCCATGCATATACCAGCGTGGTGGCGCGGCCTGCGCGGCGCTGCTGTAAAGCCCATGGCGGTAGAGCCAGTAGCGGCGCCCCTCGCTGTCCTCGATGCGGTAATAGTCGCGGGTCGGCGCCTCTTCCTCGCCGGGCAATTGCCGCCACCATTCGGCGGCGATGCGTTCCGGCCCCTCGGCGCGGGCGACGCGGTAAAGCGCGCGCCGCCAGCGGAAATTCATCGGCGGACCCTCCGGGATCTCGGTCGCCGGCACCTCGATCGGCTCCGGCGAGCGGAACAGGCGCACCGGCCGCTCCGGCGGATAGATGGTCATCGGCGGGGCTGTTCGGGGTGGCGCCGCCCGCCCGGCCGCCGGCGCGCGCCTTTGCGGCGCTTCGGCGAAAGGCACGCTCTTGACGGCGCGCTCCGGCAGATGGCTCTCGACGACCACCGGCTTCAGCACGGCGGCCTCGCCGAGGCGGGCGCGGACGCGGTCGGCGAACAGCGCGATGTCGGCATCATCGTCGTCCGTCTCGCCGGTGAGGTCGCCCTGAACCAGATCGAAGGCGGCGGCCGACAGCACGGAGAGTCGCACGAGGTCGAAGCCGAAGCCGGCATCGATGTTCTGCTCCAGCGCGGCAAGCCGCTCATGGAACAGTCTTTGGATCAGCCGTGGCTCGCGCATCGGGCGCGAGGTGCCGACGGCGATGCGGCTGACGGCGCCGTCGACGCGAAAGAGAAGCAGCGCCAGCGTCCTTGCGCCTTCGCCGCGGCGCTCAAGGTCGGTCTTCAAGGCGATCGCCAGCCGGCTCACCAGCCGCTCGATGTCGTCGGTGAGCATGACCGGCTCGGCAAGATGGCGCTCGACCGAGAGCGGTGCGACGGGAAGGCGCGGCGAGACGGCCTCGTCGAGGCGGCCGAGCGCCTGGTCGAGGCGCAGAAGCAGAGTGGCGCCGAAGCGGCGTGCGAGCGGCGCGCGGGGTGCCGCCATCACCGCGCCGGCGGTGCGCAGGCCCACGCTCTCCAGGCTGGCGCGGGTCTCCGGCGCGATGCGCAGCGCCGAAAGCGGCAGGGGCGAAAGCAGCGCCTCCTCCTCGCCGCCGGCCACGATGCGGTTACCGTGGAAGCGCGCCGCCGCCCAGGCGGCGCCGGGGGTCGACGCAAGGCCGGCGCGGACATCGAAACCCTGCTGGAAGAAGCGGGTGAGGATCTCATCCTGCATGGCGCGCTCGCCGCCGAAGAGATGCGTGCAGCCGGTGACGTCGAGGAACAGCCCGTCCTCGGCGTCGATCGCCACCAGCGGCGTGTAACGATCGCACCAGTCGGCAAGGCCTTCGAGCAGGCGGCGGTCGGCTTCCGGGTCGGCCTCGACCACATCGATCATGGGATGCATGGCGCGGGCATCGGCAATGCCCATGCCGCGCTTCAGCTTGAGCGCCTCAGCCCGCTCGTCGAGGGCTGCGATGCGCTGGGTGTTGTTGTCGCGATGGCTGATCACCAATGGTGGGTGAGATGGAGGCAGGTGATCCGATGGCCGGGAACGCCAGGACCGCCCCAGGCGCTGGCGCAGGATCCGCTCCGCGCTGAGATGCGGGAACCACAGCGACAGGATTCTCTGTTCTTTCCGCAAAAGCGTGCTCATTTGGGTTCCACTCCAGTGTGAATTGTCCGGGCAGGGCCGTGCGGCTCTTGCCGATATCTACTTTGAAGGCGGGGCGGCCGATCGAGCCGGCGAGCGGCCCGGCGACCGTCTCGCGGCTTGCCGAAGATGCCGCCGAGACGATGAGGCGCACCGGGGCGGCGGTTGGATCGGCCTCGCCGGCCTGGCGCAGCAAAAGCAGCGGACGGCCGGCGTTCTGGGCCCGCGCATGCAGCCGGCGCGTGGCGGTGAGGTCGAGAAGTCGCGGGCTGCCGCGGATTTCGAGGATGACCGCGGCGAAGGCGGTCATGCGGGCGGCCTCCTCGGCGATCCACAGCGCGTCGAGCAGTTTCGGGGCCTCGGAAAACAGCAACTGTTCCGGCTCGATGCCGAACAGGGCATGAAGGCCCCTGGCATAGGGCAGGCCAGCCTCGTGGAAGATCTCCGATGTGCCGACCCAGAGCATCGGCAGGCCCTGCTTCTCCTTGAGGATCAGGCTTACCAGCGAGAGCGCGAAGCCGGCGACGGCGCCGGCATCGCGGGTCTCCAGGCCATGGATTTCGCTGAGCGCCGCCCTGGGTAGGCCACCGCCAAGGGCAGTGTCGAGGCCCTCGATGCCGGTGCGCAGAAAGGCGTCCGCCGAAGCCACGGCAAGGCCGCGCCGGACAAGCGTCATGTCCAACCTGGCAGCATCGAGAGGCGCGCCAGGCGCCGGCGCCTGCAGGCGCTCGGGCAGCGTTCCCTCGATCTTTGCGATCTGGCGGCGCAGGGCAAAAACAGTTTCCCGCGCCACGGCGCTCATCGCCATGACGTTCACTTCCGGCAGCAATTGTTCCTGTTATGTTCTTATAGATTCCAGAGGCGCCCGGAAGAGTCAAGCAGAGTCAGAAGGAATTTATTCCTTCGCCTTTTACCCTGAAAGCGCACGGCCAGCCGGCTCATTTGCCTCTATCGGCGCGAAAGCCTATATGCCGGGATCAAAGGACATTCCATGGCCCGCATCTACAAGACACGTACCTGGCACGATCAGCTCTCGCCGTCGATGGACGAGCTGGAGCTTATGGCGCTGGAGGCCTATGCCCATCTGCCGGACGAGTTCCGCCAGCTCACCGGCGAGATCGTCATCCAGATCGCCGAATTCCCGACCGACGAGATCATGGACGACCTGTCGCTGGAGACGCCCTTCGACCTGCTCGGCCTGTTCGAGGGACGCGGCATCGCCGAGCGCTGGAACCCGCAGACCGGCGAGGGACCGAACCGCGTCACGCTCTACCGCCGCGCCATCCTCGATTACTGGGCCGAGAACGAGGAGACGCTGGGCGACATCGTCACCCATGTGCTGATCCACGAGATCGGCCACCATTTCGGCCTGTCGGACGATGACATGGAGCGGATCGAGGAGGCCGCCGAGCAGGCGGCGGCGGGCTAAGGCGCACCCCGTCATCCTAGGGCGAAGCAAGGAGCGAAGCGACGCGCGTAGACCCTAGGATCCATGCCGTTCCATCAACACCAAACCCGCGGTGACGAACGGAACGATTCCCGCCCGACACCGCAAACATCCCCTACATTCTGACCCGCTGCGCTTTTCGCCTCAGGTAACGGCATGGATCCTAGGGTCTGCGCTCCGCTTCGCGTCGCTCCGCCCTAGGATGACGAAGTCGGACGGTCGCCGCCCCTTCTTCCTACCAGTCGCTGAGCTTGGTGTCGGCCGTGTATTCCTGGCCTTCGACATCCTTCACCACGGCCTGGCCGCAGCGCATCGACTTGGTCTTCTTGTCATAGGCGTAGGTCGGCGAGCCGAACAGGTGCCAGCCCTTGTTCAGCGCGGCGGTGACCTTGTGACAGAAGGTGGCATCGTCCGGACCGGACAGGAAGCGGTAGAGTTTCATTTTTCGTCTCTGATCGTGATTGTCTCAGCTCATGCATGTCGTTTTACCAAAACCGCCGCGCACTTTTGGGCGACATGCATCAGCCCTGCGCATCATGCGCCGATGATCGCGGCCTTCGCCAGAAGTTTCTCAGCCTCCGCCAGATGCAGCCGCTCGACCATGCGGCCGTCCAGCGCGATGACGCCCTGGCCGGCATTTTCGGGCCGCGCGAACGCATCCCGGATCGCGCGAGCCCTGGCAAGCGCTTCCGCCGACGGCGAAAAGGCGCGGTTCGCCGGCTCGATCTGAGCCGGGTGGATCAGCGACTTGCCGTCAAAGCCCATGGCGGCGGCTTCCGAGCATTCGCCGGCAAAAGCATCGAGGTCGCGAAAATCATTGGCGACGCCGTCGATCACGTCGAGCCCGCCGGCCCGCGCCGCGAGCACCAGCTGCATTAACCAGGGCATGAGATAGCGCCGGTCGGGCGTCGCCAAAATGCCGGTCGCCTTCACCAGGTCGTTCGTTCCGGCAACGAAACAAGCAAGGCGCGACGCCGGATCGCGGCCAAGCTCGGCGATGGTGCCGATGTTGAGCAGCGCCTTGGGCGTCTCGACCATCGCCCATAGTTTCACGCTGTCCGGCGCGAAATTGTCGTCGAGCAGGTCGCCGGCCTCCAAGATGTCGCGCGGCGTGCCGATCTTGGGCAGAAGAATGCCGTCGGGCTCAGCCTTGGCGACAGTCAGAAGATCGTCGGCGCCCCATTCGCTGGCCAAAGGGTTGATGCGCACCACCATCTCGCAGCGTTTTTCGCGGTCGGCCAGGATGCCGGCGACCTTGTCGCGCGCGGCTTTCTTGTCGGCGGGCAGGACGGCATCCTCCAGATCGATGATGACGGCATCGCAGGCAAGCGAGCCGATCTTGGCGAGCGCCTTGTCGTTTGAGGCGGGGATGTAAAGCACCGAGCGGCGCGGGCGGTAGATGTCGACGGTCATGGCCGATCTATGCCGGGTGATGGCGAGGGAGGCAAGGCGAGTCCCTCGAGGGGCAGGACAATCGCATAGGGCAGCGCTAGCCCCCTCTCCGTCTCGACGCTGCGCGCCGAGCCACCTCTCCCCCACCTTGTGGGGGCGAGGAAACCCTAACCGTCGATGGCGCGGCCTTTGCAAGCCTGGGTTCCTCGCCCCCGCCAGAGCGGGGGAGAGGTGGCTCGGCGAAGCCGAGACGGAGAGGGGGAGCGCCCTATGCGATTATTCCGCCTAAGGCGATCCGCCTGCACGAAAACTGCAAACCCTTGCGGAAAACCTCCTCCAATCCGCCGCGCGCTTTCCGCACGGGCCGGCGAAACCGGCGTCATGCGAATGCGTCACACATATCGCTGGTCCCTGCCGCGCCGGCTCCGCGACGAAGGCTGGTGGCTCGTCGAGTCGCAAGGGCGGCGCGCCCCGGCGACGGTGCTTCCCTTCAGACCACGGCTGGCATGCGCCGGCAGAACAGCAGCCAGGAAGGCGCGGCGATGACGACGATCACCACCACGGCGCCGGCAATGAAGACGTCGCCTGTCCCGAGCTACTGCCGCCGCGTCGGCGCCGCCGCGCTACTGGTGGCGCTGGCCGATTTCCTTTTCTACGGCCAGCCAGCCGGCATCACCGTCTTCATCTTCGCCATAGTGCTTGCGGCCGCGGTTGTCGCCATGCATCCGACCGCGCTGAACGATGCCCGGGTGTGGATCAAACCAGCCGCATTGTTCGCGGCACTTTTGCCGCTGGTCGAAAATGTCAGCCCACTTTCGGTGCTGGTCGCGGTTGCAGCACTTGCGATCTTTGCGCTGTCGCTGGCCGGCCGGCTGCGGACGAGGCCTGCATGCATCGCGCGGCAGCTTGGCCTGTTCCTGCTTGCCACCCCTTTCCGCTTCGCGCGCGACTTCTTCCGCTGGCGCAAGGTGGCGCGCCGACTCGGGCAGCGGCGCATCCGGCTGGCGGCCATCGCCGTCTGGGTCATGCCGCTGACGCTCGGCATCGTCTTCCTGGCGCTGTTCGGCGCCGCCAATCCAATCATTGAGCACTGGCTGTCGCTGATCGATCTTTATGCGCTGCTCGAGAAAATCGAGGTCGCGCGACTGATCTTCTGGCTCATCGTGCTGGCCGGCGTCTGGGCCTTTCTGCGGCCCCGCCTGCCGCGCTTTGTCTCTCGTCTCAGGCGCATCCTGCCTGCCGCGCCCGCGGCAAGGCGGACGAGGACTTCCGCCGAGGACGTCCTCTTCGGCAAGGCCGCCGTCCTGCGCGCGCTGATCGTCTTCAACGCGCTGTTTGCCGTGCAGACGATCCTCGACGGCACCTATCTATGGGGCGGCGCAGCTCTTCCCGATGGGCTGACCTACGCAAATTACGCACATCGCGGCGCCTATCCGCTGGTCGCCACCGCGCTGCTTGCCGCCGGCTTCGTGCTGGTGGCGCTGCGCTCGGGCAGCGAGACGTCGCGCGATCCGCTGATCCGCCGGCTGGTCTATCTCTGGGTGGCGCAGAACATCGTGCTGGTGATCTCCTCGATGCTGCGGCTCGACCTCTATATCGGCGCCTACGCGCTCACCTATCTGCGCGTCGCGGCCTTCATCTGGATGGGGCTGGTGGCGGCGGGGCTGGCGCTGATCATTGCCCGCATCGCGCTTCAAAAATCCGGCGAATGGCTGCTCTCCGCCAATCTTCTGACGCTTTCGGGGACGCCTTATGCCTGCTGTTTCGTCAATTTTGCAGCGCTGATCGCCAACTACAATGTCGACCATTCCCGTGAAATGACCGGACAGGGCGTTCCCTTCGACATCTGGTATGTCCGTTCGCTTGGCGCGGGCGCATTTCCTGCCCTCGACCGTTTCATCGATCACCAAGGCCCGACAACTGCCGAAAATCCGGCCTTTCGCCAATTCTTGGGGATACGCCCTGTCGACGAAGGCGCGTATCGCGCTGTCCTGAACCACTGGCGGGCCTGGAGCTTTCGCGACTGGAGGCTTTTGCGCTATCTCGACAAACGCGGCTCGCTTGCCAATCCTGCCGTCACCCAAGCTTACCCGCCGGGCTATTGACCGATGCCGCACAACATCCTCGTCGCCGACGACGATCCGCATATCCGCGAGATCATCTGCTTCGCCCTGGAAAAGGCCGGCATGAGGACGGCCGCCGTCGCCGACGGCGCCGCAGCGCTCCAGGCGGTCGAGCGGCGCGCGCCCGATCTCATCGTGCTCGATATCGGCATGCCGGAGATGGACGGGCTGGAGGTCTGCCGGCGGCTCAGGCAAAAATCCGACGTGCCGGTGCTGTTCCTGTCCGCGCGGGATGAGGAAATCGACCGCATCCTTGGGCTGGAAATGGGCGGCGACGATTATGTGACCAAGCCGTTCAGCCCGCGCGAGCTGGTCGCCCGCGTCAACGTCATCCTGCGGCGCGCGCGTCCGGCGCCGGTCGAGGAAGCAGCGGACGAGCGGGAATTCGCGCATGGCAAGCTCATGCTCGTGCCGGCAAGCCATGCGGCGAGTTTCGACGGCAAGCCGCTCACCCTGACGGCGATCGAGTTCGCCATCCTGAAAGGCTTTCTCGCCCGCCCGCTTCACGTGCTTGGCCGCGACGCGGTGATGGCCAATGCCTATGCCTCCAACATCCATGTCTCGGAGCGCACGGTCGACAGCCACATCCGCAATGTGCGGGCCAAGCTGGCGGCGGTCGGCTGCGCCGATGCGATCGCGACGGTGCATGGCGTCGGCTTCCGGCTCGGCCGATGCGGTGGTTGAGCAAGGAAAGGTGGCGGCCGCGGCTCGCCACCGTCGTCATCGCCATCCTGATCGTGGTCATGGCGCTGCCGCTGGTCGGGCTGTTCTTCTTCCGGCTCTATGAGAACCAGCTGATCCGGCAGACCGAGGGCGAGCTGATTGCGCAAGGAGCGGTCGTTGCCGCCGTCTATGCAAAGGAGGTGCGCGCCGCCGGCATTTCCCAGGACAGGCTGGGTTCGCCGATCTCGGCCGATCCGGCGCGGGACAACAACTATCCCTATGAACCGATCGAGCCCCGCCTCGATCTCGCCTCGGACGACGTGATGCCGATGCGGCCGGCGGCGGCTCCGGCCGCCGCCGATCCCGCTTTCGCGGCGATCGGCGCAAAGCTCTCCGGCATTCTCGACGAAACGCAGAAGACGACGCTCGCCGGCTTCCGCCTGCTCGACCCGCGCGGCGTGGTGATTGCCGGCGGCGACGAGATCGGTGAGTCGCTCGGCGGAGTCGAGGAGGTGCGCGCCGCGCTTTCCGGCGCCTATGCCAGCGAGCTCAGGCTGCGCATCCCCGACCAGCCGCCGCCGCCGCTTTATTCGGTGAGCCGGGGCACCAGGGTGCGCGTCTTCGTCGCCATGCCGGTCGAGCTCGACGGCCGGGTCGCGGGCGTCGTCTACCTGTCGCGGACGCCGAACAACATCGTCAAGCATCTCTATGGCGAGCGCGGCAAGGTGACGTTGGCGGCCATCGCGATACTCGGCGGCACGCTCTTGATCGCGCTGGTGTTCATCCGCACCGTCAGCCGGCCGATCTATGCGCTGATCGAGCGGACGAAACGCATCGCCGCCGGCGATCGCGACGCAATCAGGCCGCTCGCCCATCACGGCACGCGCGAGATGGCGGCGCTGTCGACGGCCTTCCTCGACATGGCGACCAAGCTGCAGGCGCGCTCCGACTCCATCCAGACCTTCGCCACTCATGTCTCGCATGAGCTGAAGTCGCCGCTGACGGCGATCCAGGGCGCGGCCGAGCTGCTGCGCGATTCCGGCGGCGCGATGGACGAGGCCGAGCGCAAGCGCTTCTCCAACAACATCGTCACCGATGCCGGGCGGCTCAATCTGCTGGTGCGCCGGCTGCTCGACCTGGCGCGCGCTGAGAACCTGGAGCCGAGCGGCGAGAGCACGACGCTCCATGCGGCGCTGGCATCCTTGCCGGTCGACACCAGGCTGGAGACGCGGCTCGAAGCCGGCGGCGATATCAGGCTCGGCATCTCGGCCGAGAATCTCGGCATCGTGCTCGCCAACCTCATCGACAATTCGGCGAGACACGGCGCCCGGCAGGTGGCGATCCATGCCTCGGCCGACGGCGAGCGCGCGTCGATCCAGATAGGCGACGACGGTGCCGGCATCTCGGCCGCCAACCGGGCCAAGATCTTCGAGCCGTTCTTCACCACGCGGCGCGAGACCGGCGGCACCGGCGTGGGGCTCGGCATCGTGCTGGCCCTCCTAAAAGCGCATGATGGCACGATCAGGCTGGTTGACACCGAGCGCGGCACGCGCTTCGAGATCAATCTGCCGGTCGTCTGAGAACCGGGGTGGCTTGCTACGCAATTCCGTACGGAAAACCGCTACACACTTTTCCTGGAATTGCTCTGATCGGAGAAAAAAGTGCGCTACGACATCGTCATCATCGGCGGAGCCATCGTCGGGTCCTCGGTCGCCTATCATTTGCGGGAGGAAGGCTTTACCGGCTCCATCGCCCTGATCGAGCGCGATCCGCAATTCTCCCACGCGGCGACGACCTTGTCCTGCGCCTCGATCCGCCAGCAATTCTCCATCCCTGAAAACATCCGGCTGTCGCAGTTCACGCTGAAACTGTTCCGGCGGCTGAAGGAGACGTTCGGCGCCGACGCCGATATCGGATTCCGCGAAGGCGGCTATCTCATCCTTGCCGGCGAGGCCGGGCTGCCGATCCTCAAGGCCAATCACGAGACGCAGGTCGCCGAGGGCGCCGATATCGCGTTCGAGGATGCCGGGCAGCTGGCGCGCCGCTTCCCGTGGCTGTCGGTCGAAGGCATTTCCGCCGGCGCCTATGGCCGCAGCGGCGAGGGCTGGTTCGACGCGCATGCGCTGTTGACGCTGTTCCGCAAGGCGCTGCGCGACAGGAAGATCGATTTCATCACGGCTTCCGCTACCGGCATCGGGCGCGAGGGCAACCGCGTCACCGCTGTGTCGCTCGACAATGGCGAGACGCTCGAAGCCGGTACCGTCGTCAACGCCGCGGGGCCGAACGCCGGCAGGGTCGCGGCATTCGCCGGGCTCGAGCTGCCGGTCGAGCCGCGCAAGCGCAACGTGTTCGTCTTCGAGGCGCGCGAGAAATATGCAGACATGCCGCTGCTGGTCGATCCGTCGGGCATCTATGTGCGGCCGGAAGGCTCGGTCTATCTCACCGGCGGCGCCGAGCCGGAGGAAGGCGATATCGCGCCCGATCCCAAGGATTTTGAGGTCAACTGGCCGCTGTTCGAAGAGGTGATCTGGCCGGTTCTGGCCACCCGCATCCCGGCTTTCGAGGCGATCAAGCCGACGCGCGCCTGGGTCGGGCACTACGACTACAACACGCTCGACCAGAACGGGGTGATCGGGCCGCATCCGGAGGTCGCAAACTTCCTGTTCGCCAACGGTTTTTCCGGCCATGGCCTGCAGCAGGCGCCGGCGGTCGGCAAGTCGATCGCCGAGCTTGTCGTGCATGGCGGCTACCGGACGATCGACTGCTCGGCGTTCGGCTACGCGCGGGTGGCGGAAGGAAGGGCGTTCCGGGAGCTGAACGTCATTTGACGGACGGCCGCATCGACCGAAAGCGCATTGCCGAGGGCATGGCCCCGTGCCGTGTTGTCGAAGATGCACCACACTTCGGCGGCCGACGCACTGGCTTCGGCAAGCTGCCTGCCGATTTCCAGAAGCTGATCGGCCTCGTAGTCTGAATAATAGATGCGCGGCGCGCCATGGAAACGGAAGTAGGCGAGCTCGCGCCAGCCGCCGGGCATAGCGGCGGCAGGTACGGGAGCGGGGTCGGCCGCAACGCGCCCAACCTGAAAGCGGCTCAGCAAGGCCTCGGCTTCGGGTTCGAACCAGCTGGGGTGACGCGGTTCGCAGACCAGGCGTCGATCGGTCTTCGCACGCAGGGAGGCGAAGAAGTTCTCGGCGGTTTGGGCCTCGAATTGCAGGCTGGGCGGCAGTTGAACCAGGAGCACCGAAAGCTTGGCGCCGAGCCCTTCGATCTGACCTAGAAAAATATCTAGAAGATCATTGCAGCCTTGCAGGCGGCGCTCATGCGTCATGGTTTTGGGAAGTTTTGCGGAAAAGCGAAAATGGCCCGGAACCGAGCCCGCCCAGCGCTCAAAGGTTTCTCCCCGATGCGTTTTATAAAAGGACGAATTGATTTCCACGATCGAAAGCCGCGTGGCGTAGCGTTCAAGCTGCGAGCCGGCGGCAGGGAAAGAAGCTTTATACGCTGCTGGTATGCTCCATCCGGCGGTTCCCACGACACAGCTTCTGTTCTCCATGTCCAAAAATCTGGACAGGTACAATTGCGGGTCAAGAGAGAGCTTCAGCCACTCGGCCGCGCGTCGAGATAGGCTTGCAGCCACCCAAGCACGCGCGCCCAGCCTTCGGCATGTTCGGCCGCGGCGTCCGGGAAGCCGGCGAAACCGCCATGGCAGATGGTCAGCCGTGTGCCGCCGGCGATCGGCTCGAGCAGGTAAGCCACTGTCGTTTCCTTGCGGCCGAGCGCCGGATGGTCCCAGTCGTAGCGCCGTGTCTGCACGATGCGGCGCGGCATCTCGATTTCGAGAAACTCGCCGCTGGCGGGTAGACGTTGACCGTTGGCCGTCTCCACGACGACGCTCCAGCTTCCGCCGACGCGAAGATCGGCGTTCCATCCGATCATACGATAGGTTTCGGGCGAACCCCACCAGCGCTCGACCTCCCGGGTGACCAGTGCGGCGATGACCTCGTCCGGCGCGGCGGGAAGGTCGGCCGAGGCCATCACCGTGTCGGCGTTCGCCATGGCTTGCGGCAAGGACAGTTGCAGCATCGCATGCACCCCCCAGCGAAATTGTCTCGTATCCGGAATGAAGTTCAGCCCTTCGAGGGAGGGCGCTCGAAACCCTTGCCGGTTTCGAGCAGACTCTTGAGGCTCGCCAGCACCAGCGGCCAGCCCTTGGAGACGTTGGGGATCAGTCTGTGCGGGCCGTCGGCCTCGTGCACGACGGCGAGCTTCATCAATTCGCCGTCCGGCTCGATGGTGAAGGTGCAGCGCGTGTAGCCGTCCTCCTTCACCTCGGGCAGCCATTCATTGCGCCATTTGATCACCAGCCGCTTGGGCGGATCGATCTCCAGGATCTCGCCCGAGTCGGCGACGCGCCCGTCGGGGAAGATCAGTTTCCAGCTCGAGCCGACCTTCCAGTCGCTCTCCTGATAGGAGCAGAGGAAGAACTGCCGGTTGAATTCCGGATCGGTCAGCGCCTGCCAGAGCTTTTCAGGCGTGGTGCGGATATAGGTGACATAGACGAAGCTGTTCTCGCTCACGGCTCTTCCCTTTCAAGGCGTTGCTTCAGGTCGCTCAATACGTTGAGCCGATGGCGCTCGAACTTGCCGATCCAGCGCTCGGCGATCTCGTTGATCGGAACGGGGTTGAGGTAGTGCTCCTTCTCGCGGCCGCGGCGCATGGTGGTGACGAGGTTCGCCTCCTCGAGGATCGCCAGGTGCTTGGTCACCGCCTGGCGCGTCATGTCCATGTGCTCGCAGAGCGCGTTGAGCGTCTGCCCGTTCCTTGCGTGGAGGCTGTCCAGCAATTGCCGGCGGGTCGGGTCGGCCAAAGCGCGAAAGACGGCATCCATGCTCATGGCTCTAATATGCAACCATTTGGTTGCATGTCAAGCGGTGAGGCCAAAAAGATCGGATGCCGGGCTGCGCGGACCGGCGCCATCAGCTTGCGGGAGCGTCAACGCTTGCGGGAGAACCAGAAGGCGTCGCTCATGCGTGTCATGCCGATGCGCTCGTAGAAGCCGACGGCGTCCGGCATCGAGATCAGGCTGATGGCGACCGAAGGGCCGAGCTGGCGGCGCGCCTCGTCCATCAGGCCCTTGCCGATGCCGAGCCCTTGCGCCGAAGCGGACACGGCGAGCTTGGAGATATAGCAGACCCAGGAGAAGTCGGTGACGCCGCGCGCGACACCGACAAGCGGCTTGCCCTCTCTGTCGAGACGCGCCGTCAGCACCAAATTGGCGTGGTCGAGCATCGTCTTCAGGCGGGCCTCGTCATCGATCGGGCGCGTTTCGCCGAGGCCGGATTCGACCAGCACGCGGCGGAACTCGGCGACGTCGAGCCTGGGCTCGCTGGCGTAAAGGACTTTGGAAGGATCGGCCATGGCGACAGACTGCACCAGCCGGCCGGGATTTCGAAGCCGCTTTTGAAGTGTCCGATCCGTGCGCAAGCCATGCCCGCCATTGGCCCAAGCGCCGTGCACGAACAGTTGCCTTTCATTTGCTGCCGGCTTTGTGTAAACCGTCCCGCAAAATCCCCGCAAGCCAAGAAAACGGGCAGGTACCCATGGATAAATTCACCAAGCTCACCGGCGTCGCCGCGCCAATGCCGATCGTCAATGTCGACACCGACATGATCATCCCGAAGGATTATCTCAAGACGATCAAGCGCACCGGGCTCGGCACCGGCCTGTTCGCCGAGATGCGCTACAATGAGGACGGTTCGGAGAACCCGGATTTCGTGCTCAACAAGCCGGCCTACCGCAAGGCGCAGATCCTGGTCGCCGGCGACAATTTCGGCTGCGGCTCGAGCCGCGAGCATGCGCCCTGGGCGCTGCTCGATTTCGGCATCCGTTGCGTGATCTCGACCTCTTTCGCCGACATTTTCTACAACAACTGCTTCAAGAACGGCATCCTGCCGATCACGGTCAGCCCGGAAGACCTCGACAAGCTGATGGACGACGCCTCGCGCGGTTCCAACGCGACGCTGTCGATCGATCTCGAGGCCAAGGAAATCCGCGGGCCGGACGGCGGCGTGGTCAAATTCGACCTCGACGACTTCAAGCGCCACTGCCTGCTCAACGGCCTCGACGACATTGGGCTCACCATGGAGAAGGCCGGCGCCATCGCTTCCTTCGAGAAGCGGAACGCCGAGCTGCGCCCCTGGGCCTGACATTCTGAACATAGTGGCCCGGCCGTTCGCGGCCGGGTTCGTGGCGACTGAATGGAGGGACAGTCATGACACGCTCGCTTCTGGCTGCTTCGGCGGCAATCCTTCTCGCCACAATCAGCGTCAATGCGCAGACCACCGCGCCTGCCACGTCCGACCAGCCGGCTGCCGATCAAGGCGCGGCCGACCAGGGCAGTGACCAGGCTGCGTCGGAGGACGACAAGCAGGCGCCGATCCCGTTCGAAGGCGGACAGCTCACCATCACGCAACCGGAGCAGGATGGCGAGAAGGTGCTTGCCTATGACGGCAAGCAGTTGGCCAGCAATTACGACGTCTTCTTCGACAAGATCGTCAAGATCGGCGACGTGAACGTCGCGCTCGTCGATGTCGGCGACGGCGGCAATCAATGCGGCCCGGCCAAGGTCATCGTCTGGAAGAAAGACGGCGAGATTGAGACCACCACGGTCGAGCAGGACGAATGCGGCGCGCCGCCGGCCGCCGTCTCCGACAGCGCCATCTATTTCGTCCCCTATCTTTTGCCAGGCGATACCAAGCCGGCGCTGCAATGGTCGCCCACGGAAGGGCTGACGACCTCGGGCAACCTGACCTACACACCGGAACCCGGAACCGACTGGAAGGATGTCGACCCGTCGAAATACGACAACATCATCGACGCCTTCCACAACGAGGCGGTCTACAAGGCCGGCCAGGCGCTGCTCGGCAACGACATGCCCGACATGGCGACCAGCCTGCTGGTTGGCGGCGGCACCGAAAAGACGGCGTCCGGCGCCTTCTACGCCACCGGCTGCGTGCCGCATGACTGCGGCGGCAATGACGGCTTCATGGCCGTCGACCCGGCCAAGCAGAAAGTCTATTTCGCCCGCCGCGGCGACAATGGCGAGCCGCAGGCCTGGCCGCCGGTGAAGGATTGGCCGGCGGATATCAAGAAGGCCTATGAGGATGCGCAAGGGAACTAGGGATTCGGTTCAGCGCGGCTTCGTCATCCACGGGCGGAGCGACGCGCAGCGGAGCGGAGACCCGAGGATTCATACCGGGACTGTTGCCGTAGAATGCAGCGGAGCAGAATTCTGCACCGTTGGCGGCGCCTTGGCGTAACGGCATGGATTCCAGGGTCTACGCACGTCGCTTCGCTCGTTGCTCCGCCCTGGAATGACGACCGGAGGGAGCCTTCGGCCAATCGCCTAAGTCGCGACTGCCATTCCTGACAATAGTCCGCCCTGGCTTGGCCCACGACCACGCCGCCTTCCCCTGCTAGAGGAGCGCAACCAACGCGAGGCTCCCATGCGCAAGCTCATCTCCACAGGCTCTCCCTTCGAGAAGACCGCCGGCTATTCGCGGGCGGTGGTTCAGGGCGACTGGTGCTTCGTGTCCGGCACGACCGGCTACGACTATGCGACCATGACGATGCCCGACACGGTCGAGGCGCAGACGCGCAATTGCCTCGCCACCATCGCCAAGGCGCTTGCCGATGGCGGCTTCGACATGGCCGATGTGGTGCGTGCGCATTACTATATCACCGACCAGGCCTTGGTTGACGTGGTCTTCCCGATCCTCGGCGAGGCGTTCGGCGACATCCGCCCGGCGGCGACGATGATCGTGTGCCAGCTCAACAAGCCGGAGATGAAGATCGAGATCGAGGTGACGGCGCTGCGGCGCACGGCATAGGAGCTAGCGATGACGGTCCGGCGCATCGTGGCCAACATCGCCACGAAGGATATCGCGGCGGCGAAGCGCTTCTATCAGGACGTGCTCGGCCTCGATATCCTCATGGATCAAGGCTGGATCGCCACCTACGGCTCCGAGGAAAGCATGCAGGTCCAGGTCAGCTTCATGGCGCAAGGCGGGTCGGGCACGCCGGTGCCGGACCTTTCGGTCGAGGTCGACGATGTGGACGCGGCGCTTGCCGGTATGAGGAAGGCCGGCTTCGCCATCGAATACGGTCCGGCCGACGAGCCCTGGGGCGTGCGGCGCTTCTATGTTCGCGATCCATTCGGCAGGCTGGTGAATATTTTGGCGCATCGGTAGCTGGGGTTCCTCGCCCCACGAAGTGGGGAGAGGTGGCTCGGCGAAGCCGAGACGGAGAGGGGAGCGCCCTACGAAGGCCCCCTCTCCGTCCGCTTCGCGGACACCTCTCCCCCGCTTTGCGGGGGCGAGCAAACCAAGCTTCGAGAGCTCCCCTTGCGCCCAGCCCGCTTGGCGTTTAGCAAGGCGCCGGTTCAATTTCTCTCCCGGGACGGTTCTCCATGGCTTCGAAAAATCTCTTCCTGCTCGCCGGCGACGGCATCGGCCCCGAGGCCATGGCCGAGGTGAAGAAGCTGATCAGGGCCATGAACGACAAGCTCGGCGGCGGTTTCGCCACCGACGAGGGCCTGGTCGGCGGCTGCGCTTATGACGCGCATGGCGCGGCGATCTCCGATGCCGACATGGCGAAGGCGATGGCGGCGGATGCCGTGCTGTTCGGCGCCGTCGGCGGGCCGAAATGGGATGCCGTGCCTTACGAGGTGCGTCCCGAGGCCGGCCTGCTGCGCCTGCGCAAGGACATGGAGCTGTTCGCCAATTTGCGTCCGGCGATCTGCTACCCGGCGCTGGCCGCCTCTTCCTCGCTCAAGCAGGATGTGGTCGAGGGCCTCGACATATTGATCGTGCGCGAGCTCACCGGCGGCGTCTATTTCGGCGAGCCGAAGCAGATCATCGATCTCGGCAACGGCCAGAAGCGCGGCATCGACACCCAGGTCTACGACACGTTCGAGATCGAGCGCATCTCGGGCGTCGCCTTCGAGCTGGCGCGGACCCGCAAGAACCACGTCACCTCGATGGAAAAGCGCAACGTCATGAAGTCGGGCGTCCTGTGGAACGAAGTCGTTAGCCAGACGCACAAAGCGCGCTACTCCGACGTCAAGCTCGACCATATGCTGGCCGACGCTGGCGGCATGCAACTGGTGCGCTGGCCGAAACAGTTCGACGTCATCGTCACCGACAACCTGTTCGGCGACATGCTGTCCGACATCGCCGCCATGCTCACCGGCTCGATCGGCATGCTGCCGTCCGCCTCGCTCGGCGCGCCGGATGCCAAGACCAAGAAGCGCAAGGCGCTCTACGAGCCGGTGCACGGCTCGGCGCCCGACATCGCCGGCAAGGGCATCGCCAACCCGATCGCCATGATCGCCTCCTTCGCCATGTGCCTGCGCTATTCCTTCGGCATGGTCGCCGAGGCCGACAAGCTCGAAGCGGCAATCGCCGCCGTGCTCGACGACGGCCTGCGCACGAAAGACATCATGTCGGAAGGCATGACCGAGGTCGGCACGGTCCAGATGGGCGACGCCATCATCGCCAAGTTCCTGGGCTGATAATGCCGGTCGACGTCCGCTGGGCGACGACCGACGATGCTCCGGCGCTCGCCATCCTGCTTTGCGCGATGGCGACGCATTACCGGCAGACGCCGCTCGATCATGGCCGGGCGGCCGCCACGGCGCGGCAATGGCTGAGCGACGAGAGCCCGGCCTATCCGCATTTCGCCTTGGCTTTCCTGGATGGCGAGCCGGCCGGTCTCGCCTCGGTGGCGATCGCCCATCCGGGCATCGATCTCGAAAGGCTGATGTTCCTGAAGGATCTGTTCGTGCGCGACGGCGCCCGCGACAGGGGCGTCGGCCGCGCAATAATCGGCTTCCTCGCCGGTTATTGCGTCGAAAGGGGCATCGGCCGCATCGATCTGACCGCCGAAGACTGGAACGAGGGCGCGCTGCGCTTCTACGACCGGCTCGGCGCCGAGCGCCACGGCCAGAAGATTTTCCTTAGGCTGTCGGGCGACGCGCTGAACAGGGTCGCTAGAACCCGACGCCGGCCGGGCGCCAAAGCCGGGGTGCACCAAGCAAGGCAAGACAGCCGGTCAGCCCGACGTCGCGCGAGCCGACAGCCACCGCGCCTTCGTCATTCTATGGCGAAGTGAGGAGCGAAGCGACGAGCGCAGACCATAGAATCCATTCCGTGACCTATGAGCGTCGCAGCGGTGCAGAAGGCTCTCGTTTTGCACCGCCTTTACCATTCGCGCGAGGTCACGGAATGGATCCTCGGGTCTACGCGTCCGCTTCGCTCCCGCTCCGCCCGTGGATGACGAAGTTCGGACGCTTCGGCCAATCTCGAAAGTTGCGATTTGCCGCCGAAGGAGACGCGGGCGTTCGCCGCAGGTGGCTTCCAACCTGGCGACTCTAAGCCGGCCGCTTCTTCTGCTTCTTGCGATTTGCGGGTCGGTCGGATTTCGGCCTATCGAACTTCGGCTTGTCGAATTTTGCCTTGCCGGGCTTCTTCGCCCAGGGCTTTGAGTCCGGCGCCCCTGGATGCTGACGCTCGCCCGACGCTCGTTTCTCGAATCCGGGTGTGCCCTGATCGAAAGCGCGCTTGCCGCGATGCGGTTTCTTGTCCGGCCTCTGTGGCCGGTAGCCGGCGCGCGACAAATCGGGCGTGCCGTCGATGCGCCTGACCGCGATGCTGCCCTGCAGCTTGCGGTCGGGGCCGATCGCGGCGACGAACCGGTCGGCCCAGTCGGCGGCTATCTGCACGAAGGTCTCTTCGGGCTGCATCTTGATGGCGCCGATCTCGCGCTTGGACATGCCGGCAGTGCGGCACAGCATCGGGATCAGCCAGCGCGGCTCGGCATTCTGGCGGCGGCCGACCGACAGCGAGAACCAGACGCTGTCGCCGAAATCGTCGCGGCGGCCCGATGCTTCTTCCCCGCGACCAAGTGTTTCCTCCCGGCGCGCGAACTTCTCCTTCGACGGCGCGAAGGGGCCGACGTCGATCAGGTCCTCGGGCGCCGAGCGGCTGCCGCGGCACAACCGCACGAAGGCGGCGGCCACCAGCTCGGCGCCATGCCGCTCCAGAAGCGCGGCGGCGAAGTCGCGCTCCTCATCCTTCACCGGCTCGCCAAAGGATGGGTCGGCGAGAATGCGCTCGTCATCGCGCCGCAGCACCTCGTCGGCCGAGGGCGGGCTCGCCCAGGTCGCGGTCAGGCCGGCATTGGCGAGCAGCCGCTCGGTGCGCCGGCGGGCATTGCCCGGCACGATCAGCGCGCTCACCCCCTTGCGGCCGGCGCGTCCGGTGCGGCCGCTGCGGTGCAGCAGCGTCTCCGGATTGCTCGGCAGGTCGGCGTGGATGACCAGCTCGAGGTTGGGCAGGTCGATGCCGCGCGCGGCGACATCCGTGGCTATGCAGACCTTCGCGCGGCCGTCGCGCATCGCCTGCAGCGCGTGGCTGCGCTCGTTCTGGCTGAGCTCGCCGGACAGCGCCACGACGGAGAAATTGCGGTTGTTAAAGCGCGCGGTGAGGTGGTTCACCGCCGCGCGGGTGTTGCAGAACACCATCGCATTGGCCGCCTCGTAATAGCGCAGCACGTTGATGATGGCGTTCTCGCGATCGGCGGGCGCGACGGAAAGCGCCCGGTACTCGATGTCGAGATGCTGCTTTTCCTCGCCGCCGGCCGAGATGCGCACGGCATCGCGCTGGTAGCTCTTCGCCAGTGTGGCGATGGAGCGCGGCACGGTGGCAGAAAACATCAGCGTGCGGCGTCCGGCGGGCGCGGCGTCGAGGATGAATTCGAGGTCCTCGCGAAAGCCGAGATCGAGCATCTCGTCGGCTTCGTCCAGCACAACGGCCTTCAGCCCAGACATGTCGAGCGCGCCGCGCGTGATGTGGTCGCGCAGCCGGCCGGGCGTGCCGACGACGATGTGGGCGCCGCGTTCCAGCGCGCGCCGCTCGGTGCGCATGTCCATGCCGCCGACGCAGGAGGCGATCTGCGCGCCGGTCAGCTCGTAGAGCCATTCCAGCTCGCGCCGCACCTGCAGCGCCAGCTCGCGCGTCGGCGCCACCACCAAGCCCAGCGGTGCGCCGGCGGCGGCGAAACGCTGAGCTTCGCCAAGGAGCGTCGGCGCCACGGCAAGGCCGAAGGCGACGGTCTTGCCAGAACCGGTCTGCGCCGACACCAATGCGTCGGCCTCGCCGAGCTCAGGCTCCAGCACCGCCTTCTGCACCGGCGTCAGCGCTGAATAACCGCGCTTTTCCAGCGCCTCTGCCAGCGCAGGAACGATCATCTCGAAACTGGACATTTTCTTCTTTCGGAATTCGAAGCTTGCTTATCGGGCAGCATGCCGGGCTGACACATGCAGCCAAAGGATATTTGGGCGTTCCTACTTCCTGCGACCCCCATTGTACAGAGTAGTGCGCAGTGCGGCGATTGGCGAAACCGCTGGCGAGAGCGCCCCTCTCCCCGTCACTATACGGGGAGAGGATGCCGGCAGGCAGGTGAGGGGCAGCGCTAACGCTGATGGGTAGCCAAGTGGAGAGGCCATCACTTCCGGACGAGCTAACTGTCGAAGTCAGCGCCGCCCCTCATCCGCCCTTCGGGCACCTTCTCCCCGTATAGAGACGGGGGAGAAGGGAGCCGCGCTGCCAATTGACTCTTTTGCCAAACCGCGTAAAAGCCCGCGTCGAACGGGATCGTTATTCGATGCGTGGCCTTTTGATGGCTCTTCTTGCATTCGACGCACCCAGCCGCGATGCACAACATCGGGCCGGGCGCTTCGGCGCGTCCGTCCGTTCCAGCAAAACTACGGCCAAAAAAACCACCACCAAAACGGTGTGATTCCCTTGGCCTAACCACCCTCTCCCGGGTCCGGCCCGGGGGATGAAACCCGCATGAGGCCGGCGGGTTTTCTCCAACAACCAAGCGGAGAGGGACAGGAGATATCAGATGAGTTTCAAGGTTGCGGTAGTCGGCGCCACGGGCAATGTGGGCCGCGAAATGCTCAACATTCTGGACGAGCGCGGCTTCCCGGTGAGCGAAGTGGTGGCGCTGGCGTCGCGGCGTAGCCAGGGCACCGAAGTGTCCTTCGGCGACCGCACGCTGAAGGTCAAGGCGCTCGACACCTATGATTTTTCCGACACCGACCTCTGCGTCATGTCGGCCGGCGGCAACGTCTCCAAGGAATGGTCGCCCAAGATCGGCAAGCAGGGCTGCGTCGTCATCGATAATTCGTCGGCCTTCCGCTACGACCCGGACGTGCCGCTGATCGTGCCGGAGGTGAACCCGGACGCGGTCTCGCTGTTCTCGCGCAAGAACATCATCGCCAATCCGAACTGCTCGACGGCGCAGCTGGTCGTCGCGCTGAAGCCGCTGCACGACGTCGCCACCATCAAGCGCGTCGTCGTCGCCACCTACCAGTCGGTCTCCGGCGCCGGCAAGGAAGGCATGGACGAGCTGTTCACGCAGACCCGCGCCGTCTTCGTCGCCGACCAGGTCGAGGTCAAGAAGTTCACCAAGCGCATCGCCTTCAACGTCATTCCGCATATCGACGTCTTCCTCGATGACGGCTCCACCAAGGAAGAGTGGAAGATGGTGGCCGAGACCAAGAAGATGCTCGATCCCAAGATCAAGCTGACGGCGACCTGCGTGCGCGTGCCGGTGTTCATCGGCCATTCGGAAGCGGTCAACATCGAGTTCGAGAAGCCAATCACGGCGGACGAGGCGCGCGAGATCCTGCGCGAGGCGCCCGGATGCCAGGTGCTCGATAAGCGCGAGAACGGCGGCTACATCACGCCGCTGGAATCGGCCGGCGAGGACGCCACCTTCATCTCGCGCATCCGCGAGGATTCGACGGTCGACAACGGCCTGTCGATGTGGGTTGTCTCCGACAATCTGCGCAAGGGCGCGGCGCTGAACGCCGTACAGATCGCCGAACTGCTGGTCGAGCGCGGCCTGATCCAGCCGAAGAAGAAGGCGGCCTGACGGAGTTTAGTTCCCGCTCACGGGCCGTATCGCCGCTATCGCGGCTGGCCCTCCGCGGGGGCGCCGGGCGGCCCGCGGTCGCGGGCTCGGCCTTCGGCCGTTTGTTCTCACTCATGGAGGAACGCGGCTGTGCCAAGCTAGCGGAAGCGGATGACTTCGATGAAGGCCTTGCGTCTGACGATGAACTCCCGCAGCAGCGGCAGGAAGAAGGCCTTGCTGAAGCGTCCGATCGGCGGCTCGGGTTCGAGATCGAAGGACTTGCCGACGAGATCGGAGTTGAACTCGTCGAGGATGATCCACAACCGCCGGTCGGCGTCGAGTCCGGCGCGGCGCCTCTCGATGGCGGGGATCTCCACCGCGAACCGAGCTTTCTCCGGCTCCTTGGTGGTGATCGGGAAGAACAGGACAAGATCGCCATCCGCTCGCACAACCCGCACGCCGACGGCGACGGGCCGTTCCTTGCGGCCCTCCGTCTCGCCGGCGCGGGCTTGGCGTGCCCAGAGGTAAGGGTAACGGATGACCGTTGCCGTGCGGATGTCGTCGTAGCTCATGTCCGCCCCGTTTCATCCTCCTGCGCATAGGCTTCAACGGCGCTCTCGAAATCGGCGAAGAGGCTGTCAGACATGGTCTCGATTGTACCGGCAGAGCGGCTATCCGACTGGCGCACCAGCCGCGCGTAATCCTCAATGTTGAGAAGCACGAGACGCGGTTTGTTGCGCTGGGTAATCGTCACCGGACGGCGCAGGGCCTCGGCGATGATGTCGCCGGACTTCCGGGAAAGCTCGCTCGTGGAATAGGAACCCCCTGAGCGGGGCATAGCGATCTCCTACTGTTACTGATTGCTGTTATATACAGCATTGGCAGCATTTGCGCAAAGGCGATGAAAAATGCGCCCACGGCTGGGCTTGAGGATCGCCGTCGAGATGGGCAAGCCAGTCGCCGGCATGAGGCCGTTCCGCACTTCGGCTCCTTTCCCTGCGGAGTGGGAAGGTACCGCCGGCTCTTCGATCTTCTCGTGGCTCAGGCACCGCTCTCCGCCGCCAGCTGCCGTAGTATAGCCATGGCCTCCTCTGCCCGCTCCGCCGGCACGAACAGATGGTCGTGATAGAAGGCCGAGACCGGATTGATGCCCATGCCGGCTGCCGCCAGCCGCGTTGTGATAGCGGCGAGGAAGCCGACGGCTTCGAGCGAAGAATGGATGTCGAGCGTGATCATCCGGCAGAGGAACGTTCCGGCGACACCGGCGGCCTTTGCCTGGCTTTCGGTCAGGATCAGCGTCGTGCCCTCGCGCTCGACGAAGCGCATGACCGGTTCCACGCCTTCCGGCAGGATTGCGTCGGGCGGCAAGGTCGCGAAGACATGGACTTCCGGGTAAAGCCGCGGCGTCATCGATGCCAGCAGCTTTCTCAGGTCCGTCTCGCCGCTCATTTTTCCTTCCCTTCGTCTGGCGCTCCGTGACGTTCTCGACAGTCCCGCTCGAAACGTCAACGGTCCGGCGCCTGAACGACATGGCGATGTCGCTGGCGGCTGAGCTTGGGGTTCGTTATCGCCGTAGAGACATAACGGCTCGCAAAGGTTCCACCCGATGATCGTCCGCCCGCGCCCGACATTGCTGCAGCTGTTCTTCATCATGCGCGGCTCGGTGGTGCCGCGCATCCTGCCGCAGATCTTCGGCTTCGCCATCTATGCGGCGGTTATCCTGGTGCTGGCGCGGCACTTCCAGCTCGATCTCAGCGCCTTCAGCATCGCGCCTTTCGGGCTGGTCGGCGTGACGCTGTCGATCTATCTGTCGTTCCGCAACAACGCCGCCTATGACCGCTGGTGGGAGGCGCGCAAGCTCTGGGGCGCGCTGGTCTTCGAGATCCGCAACCTGGCGCGCGCCACCACCAGCCTGATCGGCGACCGCGCCGAGCAGCGCGCGCTTCTGATGGAGGCGCTGGCCTTCTGCCATCTGCTGCGCGGGCAATTGCGGCGGATCGACAGCATAAAGGACGTGCGCGCCTTCATCGGCGACGAGGTCGACAAGGCGGCCGCCCGCACCAACCCGGCGGACGACATGGTCCGCCGCATGGGCCGGCGCGCCAACGCGCGACGCGAGGCCGGCGCGCTCGATCCGATCGGTTTCCGCATCCTCGATGAAAGGCTGGCCGCGATCGCCGCCATCCAGGCCGGCTGCGAGCGCATCGCCGGCACGCCCCTACCCTTCGCCTATACGCTTCTGCTGCACCGCACGGCCTATGTCGTCTGCCTGCTTCTGCCGTTCGGCCTGGTCTCGACCACGGGCTGGGCGACGCCGCTGTTCACGGCGCTGATCGCCTACACCTTTTTCGGCCTCGACGCGCTGTCGGAAGAGCTCGAGGACCCGTTCGGCATCGAGGCCAACGACCTGGCGCTCGACGGCCTCTGCCGCGTCTGCGAGATTTCCGTGTTCGAGGCGCTGGACGAGACCCCGCCGAAGATGATCGCGGCCGACAAGTTCTATTTTTCATAGGCGCAGGCAACTTCGTCATCCTAGGGCGGAGCAAGGAGCGAAGCGACGCGCGTAGACCCTAGGATCCATGCCGTGACGTGTGTGATAGGCAAAGCGGACCAAAGCTAGGCACCCTTTCACAGCGGGTGGGAACGCTCGTTCTGAGCCGCTGCATTCTTCGGCTTAGGTCACGGCATGGATCCTTGGGTCAAGCCCAAGGATGACGAAAGACAGCTGCGCCCGCGCCGAAAAGAACCTCAGCCGTGTAGGATCGCGGTCCGCTCCTCCGTCCTTGGATCGAACCGGCAAAATGGCCGGCGTTCGTAACCCTTGGAGGGAACATCCATGAGCATTTCCGAAGCCGTGCCCGTCTCGAACAGCGCCTTGTGGACCGGGCGCGCGCTCAGCGCCGTCATCGTCCTGTTCATGATCTTCGACGGCGTCATCAAGCTGCCGCCGTTGGATATCGTCACCCAGACGATGGCGCAGCTCGGCTGGCCGGCCGACGCCAATGTCGCGCGCCTGCTCGGCGTCATCGGGCTGATCTCGACCGCGCTCTATGCCATCCCACGCACCTCGGTGCTCGGCGCGATCCTGCTCACCGCCTATATGGGCGGCGCGATCTCGACCCATGTGCGGATCGGCAACCCTCTGTTCTCGCACACGCTGTTCGGCGTCTATCTCGGCATCATCCTGTGGGGCGGGCTTTATCTGCGCGACGCAAGAGTGCGGGCGCTGATCCCGTTCAGCCGATAAGAGGGTGCTCACCGCCATTCTCATAACCTGATCGGCAAGGACTTCGAGGCCGGGCTCGACAAGCTGAAACGCGCTGTCGAGTGGTGAAAGTCGTGAGATTTCAACAGCTTGGCGCGTAGTTCCGTAGATGCGGCCGGCATGTAGCCGGCCAATCTTCGCCATCGCCGGGATCAATTTAGCTGTTCATGAGTTTAGGCCATGGCGGCGAGGACGGCGCTTGAGAGAGGAACAGCAATGAAGAAAGCAATTACCATTCTGGTGCTGACGATGGCCTTGGGCGCCTGCTCGCAAACGGAAAAGGGCGCGGCGGTCGGCGGCCTGGGCGGCGCGGCGGTCGGCGCGGCCGTTGCGGGTGATCCGGTTCAGGGCGCAGTGGTTGGCGGCGCCGTTGGCGCGGTCGCCGGCGCGTTGATCGGCCATGCCAGCGAAAGCGGCCAGTGCCGTTATCGAGACCGGTACGGTCGCGTCTATGTGGCGGCCTGCCCGTCCGGCTACTGAGGATATCGGACCGGCCAAACAAAAACGGCGGGCACGTGCCCGCCGTTCTCATATGCGAAAAGGACCGCGATTACTCGGCGGTGGCGGCCTCGGCCGGCGCGGCGGTCGCCGCGGCTGCTGCCGCAGCGGCATCTTCCTGCGCCTTTTTCAGCAGCGCGGCTCGTTCCTGCGCCTTCTTGCCGGGCAGCGCCTTGTTCGGATTCGAGCGGGCTTCGCGCTTGGCAAGGCCGGCTTCGTCCAGGAAGCGCAGCACGCGGTCGGTCGGCTGGGCGCCGTGCGACAGCCAATGCTTGACGCGCTCGGCGTCGACCTTGACGCGCTCGCCGTCCTTCGGCAGCAGCGGATTCCACGAGCCCAGCGACTCGATGAAACGGCCGTCGCGCGGCGAACGGGCGTCGGCAACGACGACGTGGTAGTAAGGACGCTTCTTCGAACCCGCACGGGCCAGTCTGATCTTCAGTGCCATTCTTTTCTCCTAAAAGCTCTGATTTCGTTGATGTGGTTGCGGCTGAATTCTCAGCCGGCTTTGGCAGCGCCGTTGTTCGCGGCGATCTGTTCGTGGTGGCGGATGACTTCACGGACGACGAAGTTCAAAAACTTCTCCGCGAAATCGGGATCGAGATTCGCATCCTTCGCCAGCTGGCGAAGGCGGGCGATCTGCTGCTGCTCGCGCGCCGGATCGGCGGGCGGCAGGCCATGCTCGGCCTTCAACACGCCGACCGCCTTGGTGCAGCGGAAGCGTTCGGCCAGCATATGAATGAGGGCGGCGTCGATGTTGTCGATCGAAGCGCGATAGCCAGCCAGGATGACGCGTGCGTCGGCCATGTCTTTCTCCTCGTTCATCGCCCCCTCACTTCTTCTTGCCCAAACCCGGCAGTCCGCCGCCACCCAGGCCGGGAAGCTTCATGCCGCCGGGCAGGCCGGGCAGTCCTCCGCCGCCGGGAAGTCCACCGGGCAAGCCTCCCGGCAGGCCCTTGCCGAGGCCGGCGGCCTGCGCCTGCTTCTGCAAGGCCTCCAACTGCTTCGGGTCCATCTTGGAGAGATCGGGCATGCCGCCGCCCGGCATCATGCCGCCAAGGCCCATCTTCGAGGCAAGGCCGCCCATCATGCCGCGCATGAGGCCACCGCCTTTGCCCTTGCCGCCCATGGCCTTCATCATGTCGGCCATACCGCGATGCATCTTCAAGAGCTTGTTGATCTCGGCCGCGTCGGTGCCGGAGCCGGCGGCGATGCGCTTCTTGCGCGAATGCTTCAGGATGTCGGGGTTGGCGCGCTCGGCCTTGGTCATCGAGGAGATGATGGCGAGCTGGCGGCGGAACATCTTGTCGTCGAAGCCGGCGGCGGCGAGCTGGTCCTTCATCTTGCCCATGCCGGGCATCATGCCCATGATGCCGCCCATGCCGCCCATCTTCGACATCTGCTGAAGCTGCTGGGCGAGGTCGTTCAGGTCGAACTTGCCCGACTGCATCTTCTTGGCCATAGCCGCCGCCTGCTCGGCGTCGATGGTCTCGGCGGCCTTCTCGACGAGCGAAACGATGTCGCCCATGCCGAGGATGCGGTCGGCAATGCGCTTGGGATGGAATTCCTCCAGCCCGTCCATCTTTTCGCCGGTGCCGATGAGCTTGATCGGCTTGCCGGTGACGGCGCGCATCGACAGCGCGGCGCCGCCGCGGCCGTCGCCGTCCATACGGGTGAGCACCAGGCCGGTGATGCCGACGCGCTCGTCGAAGCTTTTCGCCAGGTTGACGGCGTCCTGGCCGGTCAGCGAGTCGGCGACCAGCAGGATCTCGTGCGGGCTCGACACCTTCTTGATGTCGGCCATCTCGACCATCAGCGGCTCGTCAATATGGGTGCGGCCGGCGGTGTCGAGGATGACGACGTCATGGCCGCCGAGCTTCGCTGCCTGCACGGCGCGCTTGGCGATGTCGACAGGGCTCTGGCCGGCGATGATCGGCAGCGTCGCGACCTTGGTCTGCTCGCCGAGCTGGCGCAGCTGCTCCTGCGCGGCGGGCCGCCGCGTGTCGAGCGAGGCCATCAGGACTTTCTTGTTCTGCCGCTCGGTCAAGCGCTTGGCGATCTTGGCCGAGGTCGTCGTCTTACCGGAGCCCTGCAGGCCGACCATCATGACGACGACGGGCGCCGGCGCATTGAGGTCGATGGCGACGCCCTCGGCGCCGAGCATCTCGACCAGCTCGTCATGGACGATCTTGACGACCATCTGTCCGGGCTTGATCGACTTCAGCACCGCGGCGCCGACCGCCTTCTCGCGCACCTTGTCGGTGAAGGAGCGAACCACTTCCAGCGCCACGTCGGCTTCGAGCAGCGCGCGGCGCACCTCGCGCAGGGCCGCCGAGACATCCGCCTCCGACAGCGCGCCGCGGCCGGTCAGGCCGTTCAGGATGGAGCCAAGGCGCTCCTGGAGTGATTCAAACATTCTGCTTCCTTTTCCCTGACACCTGTGGGTGCCCGAGAGGTAGTGCGTTCGCGCCGGGTCGCCAAGCAAAAGCGCAAAGCCAAAAAGCACCCGGGGGCGCATCGCGCTGCCGGGTGTTGGCCTCCAGGATCTCTTTACAGCTCTTGCCTCAAAGAGGCTTCGGCGTCCTGGTCGGCTTTCGCGAAGGATACTCGTCGCTGAAGTTCAGCGGCTCTAGACAGGAAATCGGCCGCGGAGTCAAGGCTAATGCATGTCGCGCAAAAGTGCGCAGCGGTTGTGCGGCAACGACATGCATCAAAAACAACGGCTCAAATCCGGGCCAAATGCCGCGATTTGCGGCGCTTAACGCGAGCTTTGCCCGTTCGTGCCGACCCGCAGCGGCGAGCGCCGATGCAAAAGCAGCAGCATCGTCAAAAGCGTGCTGACGATGCCGATCGCCGCGATCAGCACGGCGTCCCAGTTCGTCCAGCCGGGGCCTTCGAGCGGCTTGGCGTTGAGCAAGGCAAAGCCATTGTAGCCCTCCTGGTGCGAGATCAGCAGGAAGCCGGTCAGGTTGTTGCCGAGATGGGCGCCGAAACCGGCGCCGAGATTGCCGGTGACATAGACAAGCAGCGTGAGCAGCAGGGCAAAGATGCCGATCGAGGCGAAGACGCTGGCATTGATCGCAAGCGTCGAGGCCGTGTTCCAGTGCAGCGAGGTGAACAGCAGGCCAGGCAGCAGCGCCCATATCCACGGGCTCCTGAAGCGATAAGCAAGCCCGCGCAGCAGGTAGCCGCGGAACAGCATTTCTTCCGACGAGGTCTGCAGGAAGGCCAGCAGCACGATCGGGATGAGGAAGAGCAGCCAGGACGAAAAGGCGATCGGTCCGCGCGCGATTTCCGGCTGCATCCAATAGAGCAGCACCTCGGAAAACAGCGAGGTGATCAGGACAGCGATCAGGCCCTTGAGGAAATCGCCGCGGGCGATGCGGCGGCTCGCGCCGAAGAGAGCCGACAGCGGCTCGCCGTGAACGAAGCGCATCGCCACCCACAGGCCGACCCAAATGCCGGCAAAAGAGGTCAGGGCGCTCAGGATTCCAACGGGCGAGGCCAGGAAGTCCTGCATGTACTGCCCGGTCGACGGGCCGGGCAGGCGCCAGACGATGTAGACATAGGTGCCGGCAAACAGCACTAGGGCCGTCGCGGCCATCCAGAAGGCGACGACGATCATCGTTCCGACGAACGGGCGAAGCAGATTGGTCTTGGCGTTCGGCGAGCGGCGATAGCCCTCGAAGGCGGCATTGTCGATCGTCACGCGGCTCCCCTGCCGAAGGCTGTGGGCATGCAATCTAGAAGATCGCCGGTTACCGCGCGATTACTCGGTCAAGGTTCGCGGCTGAAAATTGGACCGCTTCGAGTGCGCAATACGGCGCAGGCGCTACGATTGGAGACTAGCGGAAACCTCCATCGCGTCGTCATCCACGGGCGGAGCAAGGAGCGAAGCGACGCGCGCAGACCCGAGGATCCATGCCGTGACCTCAATCGAAGGTGCACCGGAGCAGAATTCTGCACCGTAAGCGGCGCTCCTAACTAACGGCATGGATCCTAGGGTCTTCGCGACGTCGCTGCGCGACTGCTTCGCCCTAGGATGACGAAGTTCGGAGGGTTCCGCCAATCCCGAACGTACGGTATTGTACAGACGTAAGCGTGAGCCACCACCACGCAAACAAAAACGGCCGCCATCGCTGGCGGCCGCTGTTCTGACAGTGATCAAGCCCCGATCAGCGCATCACATAGACAATGCGCCTCGTGCCCGGATCGACCAGCGCCGGCTGGTTGTTCACATAGACGTAGCGATACCGGTAATCGGGGATTTCGCGCAGCTCGACGGTGTCGGGCAACGTGGCGCCGGTCACCACTTCGCCTTCGAGATAGACTGGATCGACCCGGTGCGTGGTGACATAGGTGCCGACCTCGGCCGGCGGTCTGCCGATGGATTCGATGGCGTCATCGTTGGAGACGATGGTGCCGGTGTAGCTGCCTGTGGTGTAGAGATCATCGGTCGGCGGGGAGACGACGGCGATCTCGGCATTGGCCGGGCGGCGGGTCACGACGACACGGCTGCCGCCGAAATCGCCCGTCACATAGTCGGAATAGACCCAGCCTTTGCCGTCAGCCTCGGCAATCGTGCACCATTTGCTGCCTTGAATACAGCCATTGAGCGTGGTCGACTGGCCGGCGGCGAGTACGCCGATGACCGGATATTGCGGACCGGGGCCAGCGCGGACGTTCAAGTCTGTCACCGCCTTGACGGGGGTATCGGCGAAAGCGACGCCCGAGATCGTGAGCAGCGCACCGGCAAGCGTCGGAAGCAATAGGCGTTTCATGGTTTTCTCTCCGTTTTCAACGCTCCCTGGATCAGGATGAAGTCTCCTTGAAACGTCATCCTGATCCAGCTCCTTTGTTGGAGCATGATCTTTTCCGAAAACCGGTTTCCACTTTTCAGCATCATGCTCTAAGGCTCGGAAACGAAACAAAGGCTTATGCGTTCCGGCTAAAATGCTTTTCGCGTGCTCACGAATTGTTCCAGGCCTTTTTCGGCTGGCCTGTCAAAAGATCGTGCACGAAGGCGAGCTTGCGCGCCGCCACATCGGAAATCACGAAGGGGTAGAGGTCTGGCAGACCCATGCAGCGGTTAATCGAGTTGGACGCCTCCGACAACACCAGCCAGCGGGCCAGGATCTTTTCAAATGGTTCCGGAGCCAGGTCGGGATCGGCGGGCGCCGGCTGCAGGCGGCCGCCGGTGTCGCCGCGGGGTATGGCATCGGCATCCACGGTCTCCAGACGGCCAAGCGGAAAATTCAGGGCGTGAACCATCTCCAGCGTGTCGGTTATGTGGAGATGATGCGCCCAGGTCTCTGCCCAGTCCTCCCAGGGATGGGATGCGGCATAGGCGGAGATGTGGCGCTGCTGCCAATCCGGCGGGGCGCCGTTGGCGTAGTATGCTTTCAGGGCCTGCTCGTAATCGGCCTGCTCGTCGCCGAAGAGGGCGCGGAAGGCTGAAAGGCGAGCGGGGTCGTCGCGGATCAGCCGATCCCAGTAGTAGTGGCCGAGCTCGTGGCGGAAATGGCCAAGCAGGGTGCGATAATTCTCCCCCATCTCGGCGCGCCGCCTTTCGCGCTCGGCGGAATCGGCCTCGGCCACATTGAGCGTTATCAGGCCGTTGTCATGGCCGGTCAGGATGCGCTCGCCACCCGGACCGGCACCGATCGGGTCGGCGAGAAAGTCGAAGGCCAGGCCGGTTTCGTCATTCGCATCCGCCTTGGGCGCGACTGGCAGGCCAAAGGCGAGCAGAGAGTAGACGGCCCGCTTCTTCGCCGCCTCGACCCGTATCCAGCGCCGACGGTTGCCATCGATGGAAAGGTCGGGAATGACCTGGTTGAGGGCACAGGCGCGGCAGAAAGTCCGGTCAGCCTCGGCCCGCCAGTTGCAGGCGCATTCATCGGCATTGCCACATGCAAGGACGCCGCCTTCGCCGCTGAGCACGAACTTCGCCTGCTCTGGGTCGTAGAGCACCAGACTGGAACAGTTCAGACACTGGGCATTCTCGAAATAGAGGCGATGGCCGCAATTGGGACAGTCGAACAGCTTCATGCGTGATCAACCTGCAGGGTCAGAACGTGGAGGTGGACTCGGGCTCTAACGCCGGCAGACATCCGGCGTTCCACCGCTATTTCGCCCGCTCTTTGCTGCGACAAGCTTTCGAACCGGCGCCGATGATCATGACGTGAACCTCTTTCATGAGGCAAGCCCGCCACACCTGACGGCCGATCGCAGCGGATTGCCTTTCTTTCGCCGGTGTCGGGTGCCACGTCCCCGGGGCGGGCGGTGACAACCCGGCGTTTCGCTGGCAAATTCGCAACCGGGACGTGATTCAGGCAACTAGGAGAAGGATATGGCATTTTTTGCCAAGGGAAGGATTTTCGCGGCGGCGGTGGTGACGACGCTGGCGCTGGCGGCGGGCGCTGAAGCGGCTCCGAGCTGTGGCAAGAACGGCGCCGGCTTTGACGCCTGGAAACAGGATTTTGCCGGCGAGGCCAGAGCCGAGGGTGTCGGTCAGAGGGGCCTGTCCGCGCTGGCGGGCGCCACCTACGCCACCAGGACGATCGCCGCCGACCGGGCGATCCACAAGGCATTCAGCGGCTCGGTCGAAAGCTTCATGCAGCGCCGTGGCGCATCGGCGATCATCTCCCGGGGCCGCGCGCTGAAGAAAGCAAACGCGGCTATGTTCGCCAATATCGAGCGCACATATGGCGTGCCGCCGGGCGTGCTGCTCGCCATATGGGGCATGGAAACCGGCTTCGGCGCGTCCATGGGGAACCAGAACACTGTTTCGGCGATCGTGACGTTGGCCTATGACTGCCGCCGCCCGGATTATTTCAGGCCGCATGCCATCGCCGCGCTGAAGCTTGTCGATCGCGGCGCGCTCAGCGCCTCCTCCGTCGGCGCCATGCATGGCGAGATCGGCCACACCCAGTTCCTGCCCGGAAACGTGCTGAAATATGGCGTGGGCAGCGGAAACCTGCGCGACCGCAACACCGCGCTGGCGTCGACCGCCAACTTCCTCAAGGGCCATGGCTGGCAGCCCGGCGCGAGCTACGAGGCCAATATGGGCGCGATCGCCGGCTGGAACTCGGCCAGCGTCTACCAGCAGGCCATCGCCCGCATCGCCGAGGCGATTGACGCCGACTGACGGAATATCTCCATTCCGACGAAAAGCCCGGCCAATGCCGGGCTTTTCGTTCAGCTGGTGTCAAAACAAGATCACCCCCACAGCCAGGTTCCATCTCTCGCCCTCAATAATGCGCGTAGCCGCTCAACGGGCATTTCTGGGAAATGGGAAACTGCCATCAAACCGTTGCAGGGTACGGAAATTGGAGTTCCGCGGCGTTGGAGGAGCAGCCTTTGCCCGGCAGCTTGCGATTAGCCGCCGCCCAAGGGGCATTTCTCGGAAGCGGGAACCTCGAAGGAGCCGCCGTGAAGATTTGAGCACGTGCGGAACTTGGGGTTTCGTGGCGCTGGAGCAGCCACCTTTGACTTACCCTCGATCACTGTCGGAACTCCGGCAGATTGCGAGTAGCTGCCGCCCAAAGGGCATCTCTCGGAAGCGAAAACCTCGAAGGAGCCGCTGAAAACACTTGAGCAGGTACGGAATCTAGGGTTCCGCGGCGGCGGTGTGGCCGCAGCCGCCGCCTTTGACTTGCCCTTGATGACCAACCAGATTTCGGTCGGTTGGTCGAGCTGCAGCCTGTTTATGTCGGAGTAGCTGATCCGCCCGCCGCGTACCCCCTCGGCTATGCGCTGGCAGAACAGGGTCGGCATGCGCTCTTGCGAGACGCCCATGAAAGAGGCGATTTCGTGCTTGAACGTGATGCTCCATAAATGGACAGCGGAGATGCACCCGTCCAAATTAGCCTCAGGCGCCTGCTTCGCGCCTGCTTGCGAGGACCCGCACGTCATCAAGGTCAGTGCCGCCGCAACCAGAAGAGAAATACTATTTTTCACTGTCAAAACTCCCCGCATCCCGCTCTCGAACTTAATTAGAGCGGCGGAAAGGTCAAACGATAATTTCTCTGAAGTGGTCTGGACTCTTCTTATATAGATCTGTGAAATAAAAACCCGGCGTTTCCGCCGGGTCGTTTGATCGCTGCCGTATCGGCGAAATATCAGCCCTTGCGATTCCTTGCCGCCAGCGTCCTAAGCCTCAATCCGTTCAGCCGGATAAAGCCCTCGGCGTCCTTCTGATCATAAGCACCGCGGTCATCTTCGAAGGTGACCAGCGCATCCGAGTAAAGCGTCTTCTTCGACTTGCGGCCGGTGACGATGACATTGCCCTTGTAGAGTTTCAGCCGCACCGTGCCTTCGACGTCTTCCTGGCTCTTGTCGATCATCGCCTGCAGCATGACGCGCTCGGGCGAGAACCAGAAGCCGTTGTAGATGAGCTCGGCATAGCGCGGCATGAACTCGTCCTTGAGGTGCGCGGCGCCCCGGTCGAGCGTGATCGACTCGATCGCCCGGTGGGCGGCGATCAGGATGGTGCCGCCGGGGGTCTCGTAGACGCCGCGCGACTTCATGCCGACGAAACGGTTCTCGACGAGGTCGAGGCGGCCGATGCCGTTGTCGCGGCCGAGGTCGTTGAGCGCCGCCAGCATCGTGGCCGGCGACAGCTTCTTGCCGTTGAGCGCGACCGGATCTCCCTTCAGGAACTCGATCTCGATATCGGTGACGACATCGGGCGCGTCCATCGGCGAGACGGTGCGCTGATGCACGAATTCCGGTGGCTCGCTCCACGGATCCTCCAGCACCTTTCCCTCGGAGGAGGAGTGCAGAAGGTTGGCGTCAACCGAGAAGGGGGCGTCGCCGCGCTTGTCCTTCGGCACCGGGATCTGGTGCTGCTCGGCGAAGTTCAAAAGATCGGTGCGTGACTTGAACGACCAGTCGCGCCACGGCGCGATGACCTTGATATCGGGGTTGAGCGCATAGGCCGAAAGCTCGAAGCGGACCTGGTCGTTGCCCTTGCCGGTGGCGCCATGCGCGATCGCGTCGGCGCCGGTTTCCCTGGCGATCTCGACCAGATGCTTGGAGATCAGCGGCCGGGCGATCGAGGTGCCGAGCAGATAGGTGCCTTCATAGACGGCGTTGGCGCGGAACATCGGGAAGACGAAGTCGGCAACGAACTCCTCGCGCACGTCGACGATGCGGATATCCTTGATGCCCATCATCTCGGCCTTGCGGCGCGCCGGCTCCAGCTCGCCGCCCTGGCCGAGATCGGCCGTGAAGGTGACGACTTCGGCGCCGAGCTCGGTCTGCAGCCATTTCAGGATGATGGAGGTGTCGAGGCCGCCGGAATAGGCGAGTACGACTTTCTTGACGTTCTTGATCTTGGACATTTTGGCGGTTCCGCGGGAAAAAGGTTCGGGGGCGAGTATCACGCCGTTTCCGGGCGGCGCAAGAGACGAAGGTGCGCCTGGCTATGGCACAGGCTGGGCCAGCTGTTTGCCTGGACAGACGCTGGCGCGGCAGAAAGCGCCGCGTTACAGGCTGCGCTACCCCATCCCGAGGCGACCCTCAAGGCGACCCCCAAGGCGACCAATGTCCTTCATCCCTGACACTTCGACGCTCATCCAGTTCGCCATTGCCACAATCATCCTGGCGATCACGCCGGGGCCGGACATGACCCTGTTCGTCTCGCGCACGCTGAGCCAGGGCCGCGCCACCGGCTTCGCTTCCCTGGCGGGCGCGCTCTGCGGCACGCTGATCCACACCACGCTGGTGGTGGTCGGCATCTCGGCGCTGATCGTGGCTTCGCCGATGGCCTTCTTCGTGCTCAAGATTTTCGGCGCCGGCTATCTGGTGTTCCTGGCCTTTCAGACGGTCACGAAGGGGTCGGCGTTCTCGCCGCAGAAGAGCACGGGACCGCAGGTCTCGCTGTTCCGCAGCTGGGCGGCCGGGCTCGGCATCAACCTGCTCAACCCGAAGATCGTTCTGTTCTTCATGACCTTCCTGCCGCAATTCGTCTCCGCGCATGATCCCAACGCGTCGGGAAAACTGTTCTTCCTCGGCGTGATGTTCGTCGTGCTTTCGACCCCGGTGACGGTACCGATGGTGCTGGCGGCGGAGAAGTTCTCGGCGGCGATGAAGGCCAGTCCGCGCATCACGCGCGTCTTCGACTATCTGTTCGGTGGCGTGTTCTCGGCCTTCGCGCTCAAGATTCTGACGGCGCAGGCGAAGTAGCTGTCGCTCAGCGCTTGCGGCAATCGGCAAGGCTTCAGCGATATAACTTCACCGCATGCCGGGCCAGAGCGATCGTCGCCGCGGCGGCGATGAGCGCGCAGACGCCCGGCCATCCCCAATGGCTGTAGATCTTGACGCCGATCCACGAGCCGGCGCTGCCGCCGAGGAAAACGCACGTCATATAGGCCGTGTTGAGCCTGCTGCGGGCGTCGGGACGGATCGCGAAGACGCGCGCCTGGTTGGCGGTTTGACCGCTTTGCACCGCGATATCGAGAAGCAGCATGCCCGCCGTGAGCGCCAGCAGGCCTGTCATTCCTCCAAGCGCACCGCCGAGCAGGACGATCGCCGCCGCGATGCCGGTGAAAAAGGCGAGCGGGCTGACGAAATCGGGACCCTTGCGGTCGATCAGCCGGCCGACGATCGGCGTGCAGAACACGCTGGCCGCGCCGACCAGCGCGATCAGTCCGACCGCCTGGCCGCCAAGGTGGTATAGCGGCCCGCCGAGCAGCAAGGCGAGGCTTGTCCAGGCGGCGGTGAAGCCGCCGAACATGAGCGCCTGGTAGAGGCAGGAGCGGCGCAGCTCCGGCTCGTCGCGGAAGAGAATGAAGGCTGCCGCGACCAGCGAAGGATAGCGCTGCGACGATGTCGGCGCCGTCCTGGGCAGCACCAGACCGAGCAGCACGGCGAAGGCGAACAGCGCCGCCGCGGCGACGAAATAGGGCCCGCGCCAGCCGATATGCTCGCCGAGAAAGCCGCCGAAGGTGCGGGCCAAAAGAATGCCGGCCAGCAGCCCGCTGAGCAGCGTTCCGGTGACCGCGCCGCGCCGCTCCGGCGGCACCAGCCCGGCCGCCATCGGCAGCAGGATCTGCGGCACCACGGTGGTGATGCCCGTCGCCATGCTTGCGACTGCCAGCACCGGCAGCGTCGGCGCCTGGCTGGCGATCAGAAGCGCGGCGGCCGTCAGCGTCAACAAGGTCGCGACGAGCGGACGATGCGGCAGCCGGTCTCCCAGCGGCACCAGCAGCAGAAGGCCAAGGGCATAGCCAAGTTGTGCGGTGGTGATGACCAGGGCCGCCGCGTCGGCGGAAACGCCGAGATCGGACGCAATCAGCAGCGTTATCGCCTGGGGGAAGTAAATGGTAGCAACGCTTACGCCGCAGGCGATGGAGAGGATGAACAGCAGGCCGGCACCGAGGCCGGAAGGATTGCGCTCGGCCGGTTGATCGAGCCGTTCGGCCATGGCGGCGGCCGAGCCGCCATTCATCTCGCCTTCCGCCATGGCCCTGCTCCTGTCGGTATGGTTCTGCCAGAGCAATTCCCGGAAAAATGTGAGCGGTTAAGTTCGGCGCCTTCGCCGTAACCTTCCGTCCGGAATTGCGTAACAACAAAGGGACAGAGCGGTTCGCCGTTTCGATGAAACGGTGAAACGCTCTAGGCGTGGCGGGCTGAAGTCGATACGCGCAGCCCGTTCAACCGGGTGGGTTTTGGCATGATCTGCCGCGGAACGGTCCGCAACTTTTCGTCATCGGTTCAAGATTCCGCGTCGGGCAGCGGCTCGCGGCGCCAGCTTCCGGCCCAGCGGCCGGCGAAGAGCCAGTAGAAGATGCCGCCGACCATGCCGGAGCCGATCAGCGCCAGCCTCACGCTGTTGTCGGTGACGTCGAAGTCGCTATCGCCGATCCTGTGCGCGAAGCCGAGGAAGACGACGGCGACGACCGCGCCGCCCAGCGCGTAAAACAGCCAGTCGCGGCGGCCAAGCACCTCGGCCGCCAGGATCACGACGGCCGCCGGCATGAAGGCGAAATAGGCGACGAACAGCGCCACGAAAGGCACCGAGAAATAGAGCGCCGGCGCAATCGTCGGGTGCCCTGGCTCCAGCGGATAGCCGAAATAGCCGAGGAAAAGCGCGTTGAGGAAAGCACTCGCCGCCAGCGAGCCGACGAGATAGCCGATCAGGATGACCGCGAAGCGGACGAGATAGGCGATGATGCGCCTCACGCCTCGCCATGCCCCGCGATCATCATGGCTTCGAGCGCGAGCCGGTCCACTTTGCGCATGCGCTCGGACTCCGACTTGAGCTGGCCGCAGGCGGCGAGGATGTCGCGGCCGCGCGGCGTGCGGATCGGCGAGGCGTAGCCGGCATTGTTTATGTAGTCGGCAAACTTTTCGATCGTCTCCCAGTCGGAGCACTGGTAGTTGGTACCGGGCCAAGGGTTGAAAGGGATCAAATTGATCTTGGCCGGAATGCCCTTCAAGAGCTTCACCAGCGCCTTGGCGTCATCGAGGGAATCGTTGACGTCCTTCAGCATCACATATTCGAAGGTGATGCGCTTGGCGTTGGAGAGGCCGGGATAGGCCTTGCAGGCGGCGATCAGCTCCTTCAGCGGGAATTTTTTGTTGATCGGCACCAGCAGGTCGCGCAGGTCGTCATTGGTGGCATGCAGCGAGATCGCCAGCATGACGCCGATCTCCTCGCCGGTGCGGGCGATCTCCGGCACGACGCCGGAGGTCGACAGCGTGATGCGTCGCTTCGACAGGGACAGGCCATCGCCGTCGGAAGCGATCAGCAGCGCCTTCTTCACCGCCTCGAAATTGTAGAGCGGCTCGCCCATGCCCATCATGACGATGTTGGACACCTTGCGACCCTCGGCCGGCACGATGGCGCCGTCGGGCGTGTCGCGGTCGGGGAAGTCGCCGAGCCGGTCGCGCGCGGTGAGCAGCTGCGCCAGGATCTCCTCGGTGGTGAGGTTGCGCACCAGCTTCTGCGTGCCGGTGTGGCAGAAGGAGCAGGTCAGCGCGCAGCCGACCTGCGAGGAGATGCAGAGCGTGCCGCGGCCTTCCTCGGGGATGTAGACGGTCTCGATCTCGACCGGGCGGCCGGCGCCGCGCGGCGGAAAGCGGAACAGCCATTTGCGCGTGCCGTCGGAAGAGATCTGCTCCTCGACGATCTCGGGGCGCGCGACGGTGAAGTGCTTGTCGAGCTCGGCGCGCAATTCCTTGGAGATGTTGAACATATGCGCGAAGTCGGAGACGCCGCGCACATACATCCAGTGCCAGAGCTGCTGGGCGCGCATTTTCGCCTGGCGCTCCGGCACGATGCCGGCGCCGACAAGCGCCTCGCCGAGCTCGGCGCGGGTCAGGCCGATCAGCGACGGCTTCTCGGCCGGTGTTGCGCGGCGCAAGGCGTCACGGGCGCCTTCGGCGGTAAGATCAAGCGAAACGGTCATGGTGGCGCCAATATAAGCGATTTGCGGCCGATTTCAGCATCGGCCGGACAGGAAGCGCGGCGCATAGCACAGCTTGGCGGCGGAGTCATGCGGCTGGCCTTCCTCCCCCTTGTGGGGGAAGGTCGCCGCGACGCGGCCGGCTGCCGCCATGAAACCCGATCACATATTCGTGTTGGCGTAACCATTCGCGCTGCGTCGGCGAACCGGAAGGGGGCGACCATGCCCCTCAACAATGGGAGTTGTTCAGATGAACTCGATCAAGTTCGCACTCATTGCCGGCCTCGCCGGTCTTTGCGCCTCGCAGGCCTTCGCCGAAGACACGATGGGCGCCATGACGATGATGAAGGGCGGTCAGGTCACCGCGATCATGCCGGACGGCCACATGGGCACCATGATGCCGGACGCCAAGATGAGCGCCGAAATGATGAAGATGGCCAAACCGATCAAGCATTGCATGATGATGATCACCGACGCCAAGGGCAAGGCCTATATGATCGACACCACGACCAAGAAGGCCCAGACCGAATGTGAAAAAATGGCGATGTGAGGCCAGTTTCCGTCTCACCGGCTCGTCTGGCCGGTGAGACGGCGCCCGGCTTGCCGCTAGGCCGGCCGATCACCTGTCAATCTCAAGGGTATTGATCCCGGTGCTCTGGTCCGTTTCGGGCGGTGGCGGCGCGGCGCCACGGGCCCGATACGAAGGCAAGTCGGGAGCGCCTGTCGGAGCGGGGTTTGCCTCGAGCCGAGCAATCAGGCGCTTCATCTGAGCGATCTCACGAACCTGTGCGTCGATGATGCCGTCAGCCAGCTTGCGAACTTCGGGATTGCGAATGTGGGCTCGTTCGCTGGTCATGATTGCGATCGAGTGATGTGGGATCATCGCCTTCATGTAAGAAACGTCGGTCACGGTTTCCTGGCTCCTGACCAGCCATAACGCGCCGGCAAAAACGGCAATGGCGGCTACGACAATGGCGACGTTTGCTGCGATGTTTTTGTACATCTCCCACATGAAGCCAATCATGATGAGCGCCATCGTGCCGCCCATCAAAATGGCCATCCAGACGCGGGTCTGGCTGAAGAAGACATGATCCAGCGCATATGTGTTCAGATACATGAGCCCATACATGACGATGGTCGATACCACGGTCATTGCGACAAATCGGATGTAGCTCATGCCTCTTCTCCTCGCTAAAGGAGCAGAACTATCGGCGCGAACGTTTGATCCGTCGTCGGCCCAGGGCTTCGTATTCTGCTCTCGACCGACTTCCTGATGCTGATCGCGCAATAGGCGGAGTCCGTTTGAGAGGACAGGTATGGCCGGCATATCCCGAAAGTACCCGATGCTGCGGCGTTCCCACGCCATGTGGGTGTCGCGGCGCGTCTGGCAGCCTCGCCTGGTCTTCTGGGCCGGTGCCATCTCGATCGGCCTGATCAGCGTCCTGTTCGCCCTGCTTGCCGACCGGGCGCAAGCCCTGTTCCATGTCATGACGGGGACCGAGGACGGCTGGCGCTTCTATCTGCCCCTGGTCATGACGCCGCTTGGGTTCGTGCTCTGCGCCTGGCTGGCGCATTCCTTCTTCCCGGGATCGCAAGGCAGCGGCATTCCGCAGGCGATCGCGGCGCGGCATCTGCGCGACGAGGACGACCGCAGCCGCATCCTGTCGCTCAGGCTGGTAGTGGGCAAGATCGCGCTCACCGTCGTCGGCCTCGCCTGCGGCGCCTCGATCGGCCGCGAGGGCCCGACTGTGCAGGTCGGCGCCTCGCTGATGCTGCAGGCGGCGCGCTGGGGCGGCATGGCACAGGCGCGCGGGCTGATCCTGGCCGGCTCCGCCGCCGGCATCGCCGCTGCCTTCAACACGCCGCTCGCCGGCATCGTCTTCGCCATCGAGGAGATGGGCCGCGCCTATGAGGCGCGCACCAATGGGCTGGTGCTGACGGCGGTGATCCTGGCCGGCCTCGCCTCGCTCGGGCTGCTCGGCAACTATACCTATTTCGGCGTCGCCAGGGACACGGTGGCGTTTGCCACGGACTGGCCGCTGGTGCTGGCCTGCGGCATCATCGGCGGCGGTGTCGGCGCGCTGTTCTCGCTCTTGGCGCTGAAGGTCATGCGCCGCATCCGGCGCTGGAACGCGCCGCAGCCGCTGCCGCGCGCGCTGGTCGTGGCGGCCATCTGCGGGCTTGCCGTCGCGGTGATCGGCGTCGCGTCCAGCGGGCTGACCTTCGGCACCGGCTATGCGCAGGCGCGCGGCGCGATCGAAGGCACGCCGCTGCCGGCCTTCTTCTTCGTCGAGAAATTCGCCGCCGGCCTGTTGTCGATGGTGTCGGGCATTCCGGGCGGCCTCTTCGCGCCGTCGCTGGCGGTGGGCGCGGGGCTGGGCAGCACGCTCGGCCTGGTGTTCGGCACCGCCACGGGGACTGCGGCGCTGCTCGGCATGGCCGGCTATTTCGCCGGCGTCGTGCAGGCGCCGATGACGGCCTTTGTCATCATCCTCGAAATGACCGGCAACCACGACAATGTCATCGCGCTGATGTGCGCGGCGATGCTGGGTTACGGCACGGCGCGGCTCATCTCCAACGAACCGCTCTACCATGCGCTGTCACGCGTCTTCATCGCGGAAGCGATCCGGCGGCGCAGGGCGGAAGCCCCTGCACAGGGCTGAGCGCAAACAAAAGGCCGGACTTGATGCCCGGCCCTGTGCTCAAAATCGGATTCCGTTTCGGCTTACTTGCACTTGGCGATGGAAGCCAACGCGGCCGAGATGCCCTTCAGCGAAAAGACGTAGGAGGTGGGGTTGCCGCGGCCTGACTTCGCCTGCACTTTCATGTCGGTGCCGGTCTTCATGGCGGCGATCAGCACCGGTTCTTCAGCGGCGTTCTCGACCCAGGCCGACTTGCCGCGGGTGAACATCGAGAAGGTCTTCTTGTCGATGGTGACGGTGGCCTTCGAGCCTTCCTGGAAATTGTAGCCGGCGATGAACTGCGGCTCGTAGGAGACCTGCTGCCCCGGACGCTGGCTGACGAAGAAGAACATGTCGCCATGGTCGAGCGACGGCGGCTGCTTGTCGGTCGGCACGGTCAGCACATAGCAGACCTTGCCGGCCTGCGACTGATAGCTGTAGGTGCCCCAGGCATTGTGCTGGCCGATCTTGGTCGCCTGCTGCGCCAGCGCCGGGGCAGCGAAAGCGGCCACCAGGACCAGGCTGGAAACTGTAGCAATCAATCCGCGCATCGTTCTTCCCGTATTCCATATGGTGCGGAGGCGGGCCGCTTGGGCGTCCTGCCGTCGCTTCATTTTGATTTAATCAGGGTTACCAAACGGTGAATTGTCCTCGAAGAAAAGGAGCTCACCCCAGGAAACCGCCACTTTCGCGCTGCCGCCTGTGGTTGTCAGCGCGTTGTCCCGGCGCGGAGTTGGATGCCACGAAAACGGCAAGAGTTTGTCTTTTCGCACGCGCTGATTTTCGGTCGGGTCGCGATCAGTTCCGGTCAGCCAGCGCCTCCCTGGCGGCCTGCCTGTGGGCAGGCGTGATATGGGCGCTGACGGCGGTGATCGCGGCGGTGAGCACGGCAAGGTCGTCGGTGAAGCCGAGGCCAACGATGAAGTCGGGGATGAAGTCGACCGGCAGGACGAAATAGCCGAGCGCGGCGATGAGGATGCCCTTGGCGCGCAGCGGCGTGTCTTTGTCCATGGCGCAGTAATAGGCGGCGACCACCTCGTCCATGAACGGGATCTGCCGCGCCGCTTTCTTGGCGGTGCGCCAGAACTTCTCGCGGACCTCGCCTTCGCCGGCAAGCTTGTCGCCGAAGCCGAAGAAATCGAAACCGGAACCTTGCGTCATCCATCGCTCCTTGGCGGCGCGCAACCCATGCGTGCCGATCCGCCGCGAAAGATGTGGGGGAAGCGACATGGCGCTGCAAGAGTTGGCAGGGTTTGGACTCAGAAAATCGGACTCCCGTGAGATCGGTCGTGATCCTTCGCGCCCCCCTCTGGCCTGCCGGCCATCTCCCCCACAAGGGGGGAGATCAGACGTCACGCCGACTTTCGCCAATCGCCATTTCAAGGCATCTCCACCAACGCTACGGAGTCGAGGCGGCCTCCCGACGACCTACCCGAAATACCGGTTCATCCGCTTTGCCAGCTCGATGTCGAGCGCCGTCACGCCGCCGGCGTCATGGGTGTTCAGCGTCACGTCGACAGTCTTGTAGACATTGGACCAATCCGGGTGATGGTCCATCTTTTCGGCCGCCAGCGCCACGCGCGTCATGAAGGCGAAGGCCTCGGAGAAATTCTTGAAGACGAAGCTGCGCTTGATCGAGGCGCCGTCGGCTGCGAGCGACCAGCCGTCGAGCTCGGCCAGAGCGGCGGCGATCGCCTCCTTGCTGAGTTTTTCTCTCGTCATGATGACTTCCCGTGCTATCTCGAATTTGGCCCTCACCATAATGCAAGTCGCCCAAAGCTGCTTTGCGTTTTGGGCTTCCAAATGCACAAACGGCGCATATCGCATGAGCATAAAGCCCATAAATTCGGTTCTGTTCGTCTGCCTCGGCAACATCTGCCGCTCGCCGCTGGCCGAGGGCGTGTTTCGCACCGTCTGGGCCGAGCGCGGCCGGGGCCGCGTTATGCTGCTCGATTCGGCCGGGACCGGTGGCTGGCACGCGGGGCAAGAGCCCGACCGGCGCTCGATCGCGGTGGCCTCGAGGCATGGCGTCGACATTTCAGGGCAGAGGGCGCAAGGTACTGCCGGAGGATTTTTCGCGCTTCGACCTGATCCTCGGCATGGACCGCGCCAATGTGCGCGACCTCAAGACGCTGGCGCCGTCGGCCGCGCGAGACCGGATTCATCTTTATCTGGACTTCGCCACGGGGAAGGCCGCGGACGTGCCGGATCCCTATTATGACGGCGCCGAGGCCTTCGCCTCGGTCTACCGCATGATCCGCGAGGCGTCGGAGGCGCTGGCGAAGCGGCTCGAGGCCAGCGTTTCGCCGACCAGCGGCCAGGCTTCCTCGACGATGTAGGGGCCGCCGCCGACCGAATCGCGCGACGACATCAGGACGAAGCGGCCGACGCGGAAGGGAAGTGCGGCGAAATTGCCGCGCGCCGAAAGATATTGCGCGACATCGAGCGGGCTCGCATTGCGCAGGCGCGCCAGCGTCACATGCGGCGAGAATTTGCGTGGATCCGCCGGCAGGCCGAGCCGCTGGCAGATGCGGTCGATTTCCCCCTGCAGCGCGACAAGGTCCGGCGAGGCGGACACGCCGGCCCACACCGCATGCGGTTTCTTGCCGCCGAAGGCGCCGACGCCGGAGAGCGTCATCTGGAAAGAGGGGCGGTCAACCCTGTCGAGGGCGTTGGCGATCTCGTCGGCGACATGACCTTCGACATCGCCGATGAAGCGCAGCGTCAGATGGTAGTTTTCGACATCGATCCAGCGCGCTCCGGGCAGCCCGCCCCGGAGCAGGGACAAGGAGAGAGCGGCATCACGCGGAATTTCGAGGGCGGTGAAAAGACGTGGCATGTGAAGCCTCCTGTCCTCGAATCGAAACTCTCGGCCCTAGCGAATCATCGATGCAGGCGCGGGGCAAGCGGTTTGTTGTCCACAAAGTTTCCCCAGCGGAAAGCGTGACTTTTCGGTCTCACGACGCACCGCCATTGTCCGCGATGGCCTTCTCGACCACCGGGAGGATGCGGTCGACCATGATGTCGACCCCCTTGGGATTGGGATGCAGGCCGTCCTCCAGCTGCAGGTCGGCGTGGCCGGCGACTCCGTCGAGGAAGAACGGATAGAGCGGAACGCCGTATTTTTCGGCGAGCCGCGGATAGATGGCGTCGAACGTCTTCTGGTAGTCGGCGCCGAGATTGGGCGCGGCACGCATGCCGGCGAGCAGCACCGCGATCTTGCGCTCTCTCAGCTTGCCAAGCATGGCGTCGAGGTTCTTCTCAGCGATGTCGGGTGAAAGGCCACGCAGCATGTCGTTGGCGCCGAGCTCGAGGATAACCAGCCTTGTGCCGTCCGGCACCGACCAGTCGAGCCGCGCCAGCCCGCCGCTCGAGGTGTCGCCCGACACGCCGGCATTGGCCACGGTGACATCAAGGCCCTTCGCCTTCAAGGCTGCCTGCAGCCTGTCGGTGAAACCCTGGCCAGGGCCAAGGCTGTAGCCCGCCATCAGGCTGTCGCCGAAGCCGACGATGGTGAAGGTGGCGGCGCGCGCCGACGAAATGGCGCCGCAAAGGCCAAGGAAAAAGATGAGGGCTGCGAAAACAACGGGGGCTGCGGCAAAACGATGTTTGAATGCCATGCGGCGAGCCCCATATGACCGAAACAACCCAAGGAAGGAGACACGGGCCGTCTCCTTTTTTCACATATAGGGCGCTTTTATTGTGACAGAAGCCGTCATCGCGCTGAGGGACGTATCGCTGACGCTCGGCGAGGGCGCGTCCTCCGTCCATGTGCTGAAGGGCGTGAGCATGGATGTGGCGGCCGGGCAAGCCACAGGCATTGTCGGCCCTTCGGGTTCCGGCAAGTCCACGCTGCTGATGGTTTTGGCCGGCCTGGAGCGGGTCGATTCGGGCACGGTCCGGATCGCCGGCGAGCTGATCAATGGCAAAAGCGAGGACCAGATTGCTTCGTTTCGGGGGCGAAACATCGGCATCGTGTTCCAGTCCTTCCATCTCATCCCCAATATGACGGCGCTGGAGAATGTCGCGGTGCCGCTCGAGCTCGCCGGCCATGCCGATCCGTTCGGCGTCGCCGCGCGCGAGCTCGCGGCGGTCGGCCTGAGCGACCGCGTGACGCATTATCCAGGCGAGCTTTCCGGCGGCGAGCAGCAGCGCGTGGCGATCGCGCGGGCGCTGGCGCCGTCGCCGCGCATCCTCATCGCCGACGAGCCGACCGGCAATCTCGACCAGGCGACGGGCAAGCAGATCGCCGATCTTCTGTTCGCCAAGGCGGCGGAACGCGGCATGACGCTGGTGCTGGTCACGCATGATCCGGCGCTCGCCGCGCGCTGCGCGCGCCAGGTCTCGATGCGCTCCGGGCGGATCGAGGACGCGCCGAAAGCCGTGAAGGTACCCGCCTGATGCGGACATTGAAGCTCGCCATCCGCTTCTCGCTGCGCGAGATGCGCGGCGGCCTGTCCGGCTTCATGATCTTCCTCGCCTGCATCGCGCTCGGCGTCGCGGCGATCGGCGGCGTCAATTCGGTGGCGCAGGCGATCAGCGCCGGCGTCGCCAACCAGGGTCAGACGCTGCTCGGCGGCGATCTGCGCTTCCAGGTCAACCAGCGCAGCGCTTCGGACGCCGAGCTTGGCTTCATCAGGAGCCTCGGCACGGTGTCGCTCAACTCCGGCATGCGCTCGATGGCGCGGCTGGAAGACGGCTCCGACCAGGCGCTGGTCGAAGCCAAGGCGGTCGACGGCGCCTATCCGCTCTACGGCGCGCTGGAAACGGATCCGGCGCTGCCGAGGGAGCAATTGTTCGGGGAGCGGTCAGGCGTGTTCGGCGCCGCCGCGCCAGACCTGTTGTTCGAGCGTCTCAACCTGCACGTCGGTGACAGGCTGAAGCTTGGCAGCGCCGTTTTCGAGCTGCGCGCCAGGCTGGTCAACGAGCCGGACGCGGTGTCGGACGGTTTCGGCTTCGCACCGCGGCTGATGATGTCGCGCGAGGGCCTCGCCGCTTCCGGCCTGGTGCAGCCCGGCAGCCTGGTCGAGAACGCCTATAAGGTGCGGCTGCCCGACGGGACGTCCGAGACGCGGATCAAGGATATCCAGGCTCAAGCCGCGAAGGATTTCCCGCAGGCTGGCTGGTCGATCCGCACGCGCAGCAACGCCGCGCCCGCGCTGTCGGCCAATATCGAGCGTTTCTCGCAATTCCTGACCCTGGTCGGGCTGACGGCGCTGGTGGTCGGCGGCGTCGGCGTGGCAAACGCCGTGCGCGCCTATCTCGACGGCAAGCGCGGCGTCATCGCTACCTTCAAGAGCCTCGGCGCCTCGGGCGGCTTCGTCTTCACCGTCTATCTGGTGCAGATCCTTTTGATCGCGGGTCTCGGCATCGTGCTTGGGCTGATCCTGGGCGCGGCGATGCCGTTCGTGGCGAGCGCGCTCCTGCAGTCCGTCATCCCCGTGCCGGCGCAAGGCGGCTTCTATCCCGGCGCGCTCGCCATGGCGGCGCTGTTCGGCCTGCTGGTGACGCTGGCTTTCGCGCTTCTGCCGCTCGGCCGCGCCCGCGACGTGCCGGCAACCGCGCTGTTCCGCGAGATGGGATTCGAGAGCCGCGGCCTGCCGCGTCTGCCCTATACGGGCGCGGCGCTCACGATCGTCGTTGCGCTGGCGACACTAGCGATCCTTTCGGCCAACGACTATCGCATCGCCTCGATCTTCGTCGGCGCCACCGTCTTTGCCTTCCTGGTGCTACGGCTGGTGGCGGCGCTGGTGCAATGGGCGGCCAGGAAGAGCCCGCGCGTGCGCTCCGTCTCATTGAGGCTGGCGCTCGGCAACATTCATCGGCCCGGCGCGCTGACGCCTTCGGTGGTGCTGTCGCTCGGGCTCGGGCTGACGCTTCTGGTGACGCTGGCGCTGATCGACGGGAATCTCAGGCAGCAGATCTCCGGCAGCCTGCCTGAGCGGGCGCCGAACTTCTTCTTCGTCGACATCCAGAGCAGCGATGTCGACGCCTTCGCCAGCCTTGTCGGCAATGAGTCGCCTCGTGGAACGCTGGTCAAGGTGCCGATGCTGCGCGGCCGCATCATGGCGCTCAACGGCGTCGACGTCGACAAGGTGAAGATCCCGGCCGACGGCGCCTGGGTACTGCGCGGCGACCGCGGCCTGACCTATGACGCCAGGCAGCCGGAAAACGCGACGCTGACCGAAGGCGCGTGGTGGCCGCAGGATTATTCCGGCGAGCCGCTGGTGTCGTTCTCGGCCGAGGAGGGCAAGGCCATCGGGCTGAAGCTCGGCGATACAGTCACCGTCAATGTGCTGGGACGCAACGTCACCGCGAAGATCGCCAATTTCCGTCAGGTTGAGTGGGGGACGATGGGCATCAACTTCGTCATGGTGTTCTCGCCCAACGCCTTTGCCGGGGCGCCGCATGGCTGGCTGGCGACGCTGACCGACAAACAAGCCACCGCGGCCGACGACGCGAGGCTGCTCAACGCTGTCACCCGCGCCTTTCCGGCGGTGACGACGGTGCGCGTCAAGGACGCGCTCGACATCGTCAACCGGCTGGTGGCGCAACTGGGCACGGCGATCCGCACTGCTGCCGGCGTGGCGCTGATCGCCTCGGTGCTGGTGCTCTCAGGCGCCTTGGCCGCCGGCAACCGGGCGCGCATCCATGACGCCGTGGTGCTGAAGACGCTCGGCGCGACAAGGCGGACGCTGATCGCCGCTTTCTCGCTGGAATATGTGCTGATCGGTCTTGCGACGGCGCTGTTCGCGCTGGCCGCCGGCGGCACCGCCGCCTGGTTCGTGGTCGCGCATATCATGACGCTGTCGTCGCATTTCATGCCGGAGGTGGCGGTGGCGACGATCCTGGTTTCGCTGACGGTCACCGTCGGCATCGGCCTTGCCGGCACCTGGCGGGTGCTTGGCCACCAGGCGGCGCCGGTGCTGCGCAATCTCTGACCGAGCGCGGCTCCAAGTCCCTGCTCCGTTAAATCTTTGTAAGAATGGCGTTCGGAAGGCCCAAAAACCGGCCTTTTGCTTTCTCACAAAGCGTTACCGCGCGTTACCGTCTTGTTCTTGACGCCGAGAACGCTCATATTTTGCGCAGGCATGCTGGAGCTCCGCCAGCGGCGCCCGGTCTCAAAAGACCTGTCACCGGACGGGGCAGAAGCAACAGAGGATTTCCAATGGCTGATCCCATTCGCAACTACCAGACGTCCGCCGCCCCCGGCGCGCGCGTCGATATCGATCAGGGCCTGCGCGCCTATATGATCAAAGTCTACAACCTCATGGGGCTTGGCCTGCTCATTACCGGCCTTGCCGCCTGGGGCGCTTTCCATCTCGCCGTCACGGGCGACGGCCAGCTGACCGGTTTCGGCCAGCTCATCTATGCCAGCGCGTTCCGCTGGGTCGTCATCCTGGCGCCGCTCGCCGCGGTGATGTTCCTGTCGTTCCGCATTCAGTCGATGAGCGTGGCGGCGGCGCAGACCACGTTCTGGGTCTATGCCGGCCTTGTCGGCCTGTCGCTGTCGACGATCTTCCTCGTCTACACCGGCACCAGCATCACCCAGACCTTCTTCGCCACGGCCGCAGCCTTCGGCGGTCTGTCGCTCTACGGCTACACGACCAGGCGCGACCTGTCGGCGTTCGGCTCGTTCCTGATCATGGGCGTGATCGGCCTGCTGATCGCGATGCTGATCAACATCTTCCTGCAGTCGTCGGCGCTCGCCTTCGCCATCTCGGCGATCGGCGTGCTGGTCTTCGCCGGTCTTACCGCCTACGACACGCAGAAGATCAAGGAGATGTATTTCGAGGGTGACGTCGCCGACGTCGCCGGCCGCAAGGCGATCATGGGCGCGCTGCGCCTCTATCTCGACTTCATCAACCTGTTCATGTTCCTGCTGCAGTTCATGGGCGACCGCCGCTAAGGGCGGTTCCCCAGTCTCACTGGACCATAGAGTTGCGAAAGGGCGGCCCAACGGCCGCCCTTTCCTTTTGCGCATGCCTCTGCTGTTATCGAGGCAGGAAAATAAACTGCATAGATTATGAGCAATATCGCGATCAGGGCCGCCACCGCGGCTGACCTCGACCGGATCACCGAAATCTATGCCGATGCGGTCGTCCACGGCACGGCGAGCTACGAGCTGGAGCCGCCCAGCCGCGCCGAGATGGGCAATCGATTCGACAATCTGACGGCGGGCGGCTTTCCCTATCTCGTAGCAGAGAAGGACGGCGCCGTGCTCGGCTATGCCTATGCCGGACCGCTCCGGCCGCGCCCCGCCTACAGGTTCGTCATCGAGGATTCGGTCTATGTCGCGCCCGAGGCCAAGGGGCAGGGCGTGGGCTCGCTGCTGATGCTGGCGCTGATCGAAACGGCACGCAAGGCGGGCTTTCGCCAGATCATCGCGGTCATCGGCGACGGCCATGCCGACAGCGCCTCGGTGCGGCTGCACGAAAAACTTGGCTTCCGTCATTCCGGGCGCCTGGAAGGATCCGGCTACAAGCACGGGCGCTGGCTGGACACGGTGTTCATGCAGCTGCCGCTGAATGGCGGCGCGGAATTGCCGCCCGACCCGGATTCGCTGCCGGAGCGGAGATTTCGCGGGGGGCTCACGGGGAACTGAAGAACTGAAGAACTGAAGAACTGAAGAACTGAAGAACTGAAGAACTGAAGAACTGAAGAACTGAAGAACTGAAGAACTGAAGAAGGGGCGCTCAGGGCCCGCTGGAGCCGCGGCTTTTTTCCTCAGTTCTTCAATTCCTCAGTTCCCCAGTTCCCCTTTTCACGCCTCGACCACCCTCAGCTTGGCATCGAACACGCCAAGCACGCGGCCGAGTTCCTGGCCCCGCTTCAGGATGCGGCCGCCCGCCGCGATGACGGCGAATGCGCCTTGCCGACGCGCCAGCTTCGGGTCCTTGACGATCTGGAACAGCGGCACTTCGCTCGCCCGGCGAAAGACGGAAAACACAGCGCGATCAGTAAGATGGTCGATGGCATAGTCGCGCCATTCGTTGGCCGCCACCATGCGTCCGTAAAGCTTCAGGATCTGATCGAGCTCGCGCCGATCGAATCGCACCGGCTGGTCAAGGCGTGCGCTGCGCGCCTCGTGCAACGGGATCAATATTCCGGATGCTTCCCCATCCTCCATCCCGCTGCTGTGATCGGTCATGCCTCGATCCTTCGACTGAATCATGCGCCGGCCAAGGTTCGCGCTTTCAGGATCGAATTGCAAGGGCCAGCCAGGCATGCGCCCGGTCGCGCGGTTTCCCAAACGTCCAGTCACGTTTGCGAAACACATGTTGGAATTGGTGATGCTCCGCCACAATCTCGCCACAAATAATCCGCGCTCATGCCCCAATGTCCGACGAGTTTACCGGCGTTGCCTGAGACGGTTCGGTCCGGCACCGGCTCGTAAACCCCAAGCCCCCCGCCCACGGGTCAGCGTCGGATCGAACCAACCTCGGTTTTTCCTTGGAAAAATCAGGTGCGACGATCCCAAAACCTGAATCACCGGCGTCAGAAGCAAGCTGACGCCGGTTTTTTATTGGGCTGGCGGGGCTTTCCCTTCTCCCACAAGGGGAGAAGGGAAAAAGCTAAAGCCGATCCGGCTTGCGGATGAAGGCGGCGCCGAGGATCGGGCCGGGCATGCCGTCCTTGCCGACCGACTGCAGCAGCACCGCGCAGCCGCCCTTCTTGGCGATCTCGGTCATCGGCAATTCGTAACGCTGGGCCTTGCCGTGCCACATGCCGGCGGTCTGGATGTCGGAAACGGCGTTCCAGTAGGTCAGGCTGCGGCCGCTGTTCTCGCCCTGGCCAATCTTCACCATCTGCGGCGGATCGAAATAGACGATCACCACATGGGCATCCGCCGGGCCGTTGCCGGCATCGCCCGCGTCGATCATGACACGGTCGCTGGTGCGGCTCACCTTGATGGCGACCCGCATGCCTTCGCCGGTCCTGTCCATCCGGGCCAAGGCGCCGTCGACATCCTTGCGGCTGGCACCGTTGACGTGGCTGCGGCCGTTGATGACGGCCTGTGGCGTGTAGACCGAGCGGCTGCCGAAGGCGCGCATATAGTCATATTGCCGCTCGGTGTTCTCCTTGGTGCTCAGCGTGTCCTGCCAGCCGAGATAGTCCCAGTAATTGACGTGGTAGGCGAGCGCGATGATGTTGTCCTTGCCGGCGAGTTCGGCGAAGAGCTCGTCGGCCGGCGGACAGGAACTGCAGCCCTGGCTGGTGAACAATTCGACCACGCCCAAAGGTCTGTCGGTTTGGGGCTTGTCGGTCGCGGCCTTCTCAGGCTCGGCTGCCAGGGCCACGCCGCCCAACGCCGTAAGGGCCAGCGCTGCTGCCGCAAGCCGCAATCGTCCTCGAAATGCCATGACTTTTCCAATTCCCGCCGGTGACGCCGGCTTTGTTCTGATTGCTAAAATATGTGGCAGAAGCGGCGGTCAACGGGAAGTCACGTTGCGGTGAAATTTTTGCTGTTTCAGCCGCAGGTAAGGGCCCAATAGGAGAGCGGTTGCATTTCAAGGCGCGGTTCGATCGGGGAGCAGCATCCGCACCACGTGGCAAACTCTCCTGACCTCCGTCGATCTTTATTGCGAACGGACGGGACCAAGACTTTGGGCGGAGCCGGCTAATGCTTTGACCAACCTGGCTTTCATTGCCGCGGGACTGTCAGGCGTCCGGCAAGTGCGGCGATACAGGACCGGCAGCTTCGCCGAGGTGCTGGCCTGGTGGGTGGTCGCGATCGGCATCGGCTCGACGGGCTGATGCTGGCGGTGCTGCTGGCCGCGACGGCGGGGTTTGGAAAGCAAGGGCAGTAGGGCAGTAGGGCAGTAGGGCAGTAGGGCAGTAGGGCAGTAGGGCAGTAGGGCAGTAGGGCAGTAGGGCAGTAGGGCAGTAGGGCAGTAGGGAGTGTCTTTCCCTACTCCCTTACTGCCCTACTCCCTTATTCCCCTATTAGGCAGCCAAATCCCGCAGCACGTATTGCAAGATGCCGCCGTTCTTGAAGTAGTCGAGCTCATCCAGCGTATCGATGCGGCAGATGATCGGCACGTTCTTCACCGTGCCGTCGCCATAGGTCACCTTGGCCACCATCTTCTGGCGCGGCTTGATCGCGTCCAGGCCGTCGATCTCGACCAGCTCGTCGCCCTTCAGATTGAGCGAGGCCCATGAGGTGCCTTCCTCGAAGACGAAGGGGATGACGCCCATGCCGACCAGGTTGGAACGATGGATGCGCTCGAAGGACTGGGCGATGACCGCGCGGACACCAAGGAGATTCGTTCCCTTGGCCGCCCAGTCGCGCGAGGAGCCGTTGCCGTATTCGACGCCAGCGAAGATCACCAGCGGCACGCCGTCCTTCTTGTACTCCATCGCTGCGTCGTAGATCGACATCTCCTCCTTCGAGGGATAGTGGATCGTGTAGCCGCCCTCGCGGCCGTTCTCGCCAAGCATGTGGTTGCGGATGCGGATGTTGGCGAAGGTGCCGCGCATCATCACCTCATGGTTGCCGCGCCGCGTGCCGTACTGGTTGAAATCGGCGACGCCGACGCCATGCTCGGTGAGATACTTGCCGGCCGGCGAGGCGGCCTTGATCGAACCCGCCGGCGAGATGTGGTCGGTGGTGATCTTGTCGCCGAAGAGGCCGAGCACGCGCGCGCCCTTGATGTCGCCGACCTTGCCGAAGGCGCGGCCCATGCCGGCGAAATAGGGCGGGTTCTGCACATAGGTCGAATGGTCGTCCCAGGCATAGGTCTGGCCTTCCGGCGCCTTGACCTTCTGCCAGTAGGCGTCGCCCTTGAAGACGTCGGCATATTTGCGGGCGAACAACTCGCGCGTGACATTCTTCTCGATGAACTCCTGGATCTCGGCCGAGGTCGGCCAGATGTCCTTGAGATAGACCGGCTTGCCGTCGCTGCCCTCGCCGAGCGGCTCGGTGGTCAGGTCCTTGGTCACCGTGCCGGCCAGCGCATGCGCCACCACCAGCGGCGGCGAGGCGAGATAGTTGGCCTGCACATCCGGCGAGACGCGGCCTTCGAAGTTGCGATTGCCGGACAAGACCGCGGCGGCGATCAGGCCCTTATCGTTGATGGTCTTGGAGATCGGCGCCGGCAGCGGGCCGGAATTGCCGATGCAGGTGGTGCAGCCGAAGCCGACCAGATTGAAGCCGATCTGGTCGAGTTCCTTCTGCAGGCCGGACTTTTCCAGATACTCGGCCACCACCTGGCTGCCAGGGGCGAGCGAGGTTTTCACCCACGGCTTCTGCTTCAGGCCGACGCGGTTGGCATTGCGGGCCAAAAGGCCGGCGCCGATCAGCACGCTCGGGTTGGAGGTGTTGGTGCAGGACGTGATGGCGGCGATGACGACGTCGCCATGGCCAAGATCGTGGCCGGTGCCTTCGACCGCATAGCGCTTCGAGATCTCGGCGGCCTTCTTGTATTCGGTCTCCATCGCCTTGGCGAAGCCGGCCGGAACGTCCTGCAGGGCGACGCGGCCTTCGGGGCGCTTCGGCCCGGCCATCGACGGCACGACGTCGCCGAGATCGAGCTCGAGCAGGTCGGTGAAGACCGGATCGGCCGAGCCGGCGTCACGCCACATGCCTTGCGCCTTGGAATAGGCCTCGACCAGGGCGATGCGGCCTTCCTCGCGGCCGGACATGGTGAGGTAGCGGATAGTTTCCGAGTCGACGGGGAAGAAGCCGCAGGTGGCGCCATATTCCGGCGCCATGTTGCCGATGGTGGCGCGGTCGGCCAGCGTCATGTTGGAGAGGCCGGGGCCGAAGAATTCGACGAACTTGCCGACGACGCCCTTCTTGCGCAGCATCTGGGTGACGGTGAGCACGAGGTCGGTGGCGGTCACGCCTTCCTTGAGCTTGCCGGTGAGGCGGAAGCCGATGACCTCCGGCAGAAGCATGGAGACCGGCTGGCCAAGCATCGCGGCCTCGGCCTCGATGCCGCCGACGCCCCAGCCGAGCACGCCGAGTCCGTTGATCATGGTGGTGTGCGAATCGGTGCCGACGCACGTGTCGGGATAAGCGACCGTCTCGCCGTCTTCCGAATTGGTCCACACCACCTGTCCCAGATATTCTAGATTGACCTGGTGGCAGATGCCGGTGCCGGGCGGCACGACGCGGAAGTTGCGGAAGGCCTGCTGGCCCCATTTCAGGAACTTATAGCGTTCCTCGTTGCGCTCATATTCGAGCTCGACATTGCGGGCGAAGGCCATCGGCGTGCCGAACTCGTCGACAATGACGGAATGGTCGATGACGAGATCGACCGGCACCAGCGGGTTGATCTTTTCAGGATCGCCGCCGAGCGCCTTGATGCCGTCGCGCATGGCCGCGAGGTCCACCACCGCCGGCACGCCGGTGAAGTCCTGCATCAGCACGCGGGCCGGGCGATAGGCGATCTCGACGCCGGCGGTGCCCTTGTCGGCCAGCCAGGCGGCGACCGCCTGGATCGATTCCTTGGTGACCGAGCGGCCATCCTCGTTGCGCAGCAGGTTTTCCAGCAGCACCTTCATCGAATAGGGCAGCCGGGAAATGCCGGTGAGGCCGTTCTTCTCGGCCTCAGCGAGGTCGAAATAAGCGTAGTCCGCGCCACCTGCGGTCAGGGTGCGGCGGCAATTGAAACTGTCGAGGGATTTCGTCACGGCGATCCGTCCTTGTCTGTTCAGCCTGAAAGGGAACGGACGCCGTTGGCATGCAATCACGCGCAAAGGTGCGGGTACGGCCATTTCCGCTGTCCGCTCCCAAGCAACCCGAGCCGTTCAAGGCGGCGCGTGCGCTGGTTCGGCGCTAATCCTGATCCCGCGCCGACCGCTGGCACGGATGATCCGCATATAGAGAATTTCCTGGAATAGTTCTAGACAGTCGAAAGACGAATTTGCGTGAGCCGGAAACGGCTCCGAAACGGTGCTTTCGGGACGGGCAAGAATGCGGCTGATCGCCGAAAATTTAGGCGGCGAGCGCGGCGGCGAGGCGGTTTTCTCCAACATCGGCTTTGCGCTCGACCAGGGCGAGGCGCTCATCGTCACCGGCCCGAACGGCTCGGGCAAATCGACGCTGCTGAGAATTGTCGCCGGTCTGCTGCCGGCAGCCAGGGGCAAGGTGCTGGTCGAAGGCGGCGGCGAGGTTTTCCCGACGGTCGCCTCAGCTTCGCATTATCTCGGTCATCTCAACGCGATGAAGACGGCGCTCAGTGTCGAGGAGAATCTCGGCTTCTGGCGGGCTTTCGAGGGCGAACCGGCGTTGAGCGTCGAAGAGGCGCTGGAGACGGTGGCGCTCGGCGGCCTCGGGCATCTGCCCTTCGGCTATCTGTCGACCGGGCAAAGGCGGCGGGTGTCGATCGCCAAGCTTCTGGTCAGCAGGCGGCCGGTCTGGCTGCTCGACGAGCCGACGGCGGGGCTGGACAAGGCCTCTGAGGAAAGGTTCGCGGGGCTGATGCGGGACCATCTCGAGGATGGAGGGATTGTGGTGGCGGCGACACATTTGCCGCTGGGGTTGGAGGGGGCGCGCGAGCTGCAAATGAGGGTAGCCGGTTGATGTTTGCGCCAAGCCCCCCTCTCTGCCCTGCCGGGCATCTCCCCCTCAAGGGGGGAGATCGGCAGTTCGGGCGCCCCGCCAACCTCTCTACGTTGAAGATTGGCGAAGGCCGCGGTGACATCCATTCTCCCCCCTTGAGGGGGAGATGGCCGGCAGGCCAGAGAGGGGGGCCTGGGCGCAGGCATCTCAAACCATGCTAGCCCTCTTCCTCCGCGACATCCGCCTCTCCATTCGCGCCGGCGGCGGGGCGCTGGTCGGCGTCATCTTCTTCCTCGCCGTCATCGTCACCATCCCGTTCGGCGTCGGACCCGACCTCAGCCTTCTGTCGCGCATCGGCCCGGCGATCCTGTGGATCGCGGCCCTGCTTGCCTGCCTGCTCGGCCTAGACCGGCTGTTCCAGGCCGACCGCGAGGACGGCTCGCTCGACCTCCTGGTGCTCAACGGCGACCGTCACATGCTGGCGCTGACGGTGCTGACGAAATGCCTGGCGCATTGGACGGGCAGCGTGCTGCCGCTGGTGGTCGCGGCGCCTCTGCTCGGCCTGTTCATGAATATGGCGCCGCTGGGGATCGGCGCCACGGCGCTGACGCTCCTTATCGGCACGCCGGCCATCACCTTCATCGGCGCCGCGGGTGCGGCGGTGGCCGTGGCGCTGCCGCGCGGTGGGCTGCTTATCTCGGTGCTGGTGCTGCCGCTCACCATCCCGGTGCTGATCTTCGGCGTTTCGGCAAGCTATGGCGCCGTCGCCGATCCGGCGCCGTTCCTGCAGCCCTTCCTCATTCTTGCCGCGCTGACGCTGTTTCTTGCCGTGGTCGGGCCGCTGGCGGCGGCGCTCGCATTGCGGCATGGGACGGATTAGGGTCTGTTGAGATTCAGGTGAGGCCGGCCTGCAAATGGCGGCTTCCTGCGCTTCCGGTGCTCACGTACCTGAAGTACGCTCCGCTCCGGTTCTCGGAAGCCACCATTTTCGGCTCGGCCTGACCTGAATCTCAACAGACCCGGGGGCGACGAAGACGTTTCCTCACTGCGGCACCGCGGCGAATTGCGGACCGGCTGGTGCGAGGTTATGGAAAGCTATGATCGGAACGGTTGACATGGCCAGGAGCAGGGAGCGGTCGCGGTGAGCGCGCACGCCCTCTTCGTCACCGCCGCCTATGCCATCACGGCGATCGTGCTCGCCGTGCTGATCGGCTGGATCCTACTCGACCAGCGGGCGCGCAAGCGCGAGCTCGCGGCGCTGGAAGCAGCCGGTGTGCGCAGGCGTTCCGACAAATCCGGGGCGGCAAAATCGTGAGTAACGAAACCGAAGCTCCGGCGCCGCGCCGCCGCCTGTTCGTACTTTTGCCGCTTCTGGTATTTTTGGGGCTGGCGGGGTTGTTCCTGTCGCAGCTTCTGTCGGGCCGCGACACTTCCGAAATCCCCTCGGCGCTGATCGGCCTGCCGGCGCCGCAGACCAGCCTGCCGCCGCTGGAAGGGATGAACCTGCCGGGGCTCGAGTCCAAAAGCTTTGCCGGCAGGGTGACGCTGGTCAATGTGTTCGCGTCCTGGTGCGCGCCGTGCCGCGAAGAGCATCCGGTGCTGCTAGGATTGTCGCAGGACAAGCGCTTCACGCTTGCGGCGCTGAATTACAAGGACCAGCCGGAGAATGCCCGCCGCTTCCTCGGCGAACTCGGCAATCCGTACCAGGCGATCGGCGTCGATCCGGCCGGACGCGCGGCGATCGACTGGGGAGTCTATGGCGTGCCGGAAACCTTCGTCGTCGGCAAGGACGGCAAGATCGCCTACAAGCATGTCGGGCCGCTGACGCCCGACTCCGTGAGGGCTTTGCTGTTGCCGCAGATCGAGAAAGCGCTGTCGGCGCCGGGTTGACATGGCGCTGGGCTGAGGCCCTTTAACGTCGTCATTCTAGGGCGAAGCAAGGAGCGAAGCGACGCAGCGCAGACCCTAGAATCCATTCCGTGACGCTGATCGTAGAACACCGCGGTCCAGAATTGGCGCTTGTTGGCGCGTGTGTCTGCACCGCTGCTGCGCTCGCAAGTCACGGCATGGATCCTCGGGTCAAGCCCGAGGATGACGAGGCGTGGCAGCTCAGCCGTAAATCTGCTTGCGGATCTGGTAGAGCATTTCCGACCGGTCGGCGCGCAGATCGGCGAGATCGCGCCCGGACAGGTTCTCGATTTCGGCGACGAGGCGGTTGTACTGGCGGCGCTTGGCGATGCTGGCGCGAGCGCGGGAGACAAGATTGTCGAACATGACAGGGTTCCTTTCATGCCGCACTGGTGCGGCCGGTTGTTCCTCCCTGACGATTGCGAGCATGACATAGGAATGGTGCGTTGCAAAAGAAAGATGTTGCAATGCACCATTGCAACCAGCGCATAGCCGGTTAACCGCGGGCTAACGGGTCCCTGCATCCTGCATGGCGGCCTGTGGCGCGCGCTTCACGCGTTTCTCATCCGTTTTGTCATACAAATTACAGGCCTGCCGTCTTGCCAGAATGGCTGCGGGCTGGCTTGATCCGCCCGTCACCTGATGCCGGGAGGAAACGCATGGCGGCCGCTGACTATTACGAAATTCTCGATCCGCGCTTCGCGCGCCTGTTCAACGGCAGCGCGCAGGTGGAAAAGCTGTTCACCGGATGCCGCTGGGCGGAAGGACCGGCCTGGTTCGCGGCCGGCCGCTATGTCGTCTGGTCCGACATCCCGAACAACCGCATGCTGCGCTATGACGAGACCGACGGCAGCGTCAGCGTGTTCCGGCAGCCGTCCGGCAATTCTAACGGCAACACGGTCGACCGGCAGGGCCGGCTGGTGACCTGCGAGCATTCCGGCCGCCGCGTCAGCCGCACCGAATTCGACGGCTCGGTCACCACCATCGCCGACAAATGGAAAGGCAAGCGGCTGAACTCGCCCAACGACGTGGTGGTGCGTTCCGACGGCTCGATCTGGTTCACCGATCCGAGCTACGGCATCGACACCGACTATGAGGGTGACAAGGCCGAGAGCGAGATCGGCAACTGCAACGTCTATCGCGTCGATCCGGACACGGGCGATATCGAGGCCGTCATCACCGACATGGTGCGGCCGAACGGGCTCGCCTTCTCACTGGACGAAAGCCTGATCTATGTCGCCGACACCGGCCGCACGCATGGCGAGAAGAACCCCGCGCACATACGTGTCTTCAATGTCGGCAAGCACGGCAAGAAGGTTTCCGGCGGCAAGGTGTTCGCCGACTGCACCGCCGGCCTGTTCGACGGGTTCCGGCTCGATGCCGACGGGCGCATCTGGACAAGTGCTGCCGACGGCATCCATTGCTACGACCCGGACGGCACGCTGATCGGCAAGGTCAAGGTGCCGGAGGTGACCGCCAACTGCGTGTTCGGCGGCAACAAGCTCAACTGCCTCTACATCGCCGGCACCACCTCGCTCTATATGGTGCGGCTGATGGTGAACGGGGCCAAGACATATTGAAGCTCTTCAAGGCGCTTCTCTGGCCCTTGCTGGCCTGCGCATCCCCGCAGCGCCGGCTGCGCTGCGGTTCCCGCAACCACCGCCATCCGCTTTGCCGGAGCGAATTGCGAAACCGTCGCCTGACGTCAACCGGCAGAACCCAAGGGGAGGACATCATGCCATTCGTCAACATCCGCATCGTCAAGGAAGTGATCGCCGCCGATCCGGCCGGCAAGAAGGCTGACATCGCCAGGAAGGTGACGTCGGCCATCATGGAGGCCACCGGGCTTAGCAACAACGATGTCTGGGTGGTGTTCGAGGAGGTCAACGCCCGCGACTGGTATGTCGGCAAGACCGATGTCGAGACATTGCGGAAGGGGTAGCCGCCGCCGCACGCCGCAGCCGGAAGTTGCGAGAGGTCGGCGGGACAGCGCCCCCCTCTGTCCTGCCGGACATCTCCCCCACAAGGGGGGAGATCAGATGTCGCCTCGGCTTTCGCCAATCGGCGACGTTGCAGGAAGCGCGCCAGCGCGGAAACTGCCAATCTCCCCCCTTGTGGGGGAGATGCCCGGCAGGGCAGAGGGAGGCGCGAAGGATCGCAAGCGAAGCTGGTTAGCGCTCACTTTGATCGAATGAACCCGGAGAAAGCCTCGATCGCTCCGCGCATCGCCCGCCGGTTCGCACCCTGCGCCAGGATTACCTCCACCTCAGCAGGCTTCTTGCCAAGCAGCGCGATCTCCAGCGCTTCCTCATACAGCGCGAACGACATTGTCCGCATCACCTCGGCGAGCGCCGCGCGCGCATAGAGCGAGCGGGGCGAGGCATGGATTAGCATCGCCGGCTTGCCCACGGCGGCGTCGCGCGACACCAGCCAGTCCAGCGCGTTCTTCATGCCGCCGGGCACGCCATGCGCATATTCCGGGCAGGAGACGATGACGCCGTCGGCGCGGGTGATCATCTCGATCAGGCGCGCCGCTTGCGGCGGCGTGCGCTCGCCCTCGTCGTCGGGATTGAAGATCGGCAGCCGGCCGAGCCCGTCATAGACCTGGACGCGACAGTCGTCGGGGGCATTGGCGGCCAGTGCCGCCAGCAGGGCCGAGTTGGTCGAGGCGGCGCGCAGGCTGCCCGATATGGCGATGATCTCGATCAAGGGGAGGGCCGGACGAAGAGTGAGTCGTCAGGCAAGCCTACCACATGGTCTGGCGGTAATCGTCGTCCAGCTCGCGGTCGATCTCGCCGGCGCTTTCGCTAAGTGCCAGCTGGTCGCGGATGATCTGGCCGAGCGTCGGCAAAGTGGCACGGTCGTACCAGGTCTCCGGCTTCCAGAGGTCGGAACGCATGAAGGCCTTGGCGCAGTGCATGTAGGCGGCCTTGACCGTCACCACGATCACACTCTGCGGTTCCTTGCCGTCGACGGCAAGGCGTTCGCGCAAGGTAGGGTCGACGGTGATGCGGGCATCGCCATTGACGCGCAGCGTCTCGTTCATGCCGGGGATCAGGAAGAGCAGCCCGACCGACGGGTTGCGGATGATGTTTTCCAGCGTGTCCAGCCGGTTGTTGCCGGGGCGGTCGGGGATGGCGATGGTGTTGTTATCGAGGATGGCGGTGAAGCCGGGCTTGTCGCCCTTGGGCGTCACGTCGGCATTGCCGGCGCCGTCGGAGGAGCCGATCAGCACGAAGGGGCTCTTGCCGATGAAGGAGCGGCAATGGCCGTCGAGGGCTTTGAGTTCCTTGCGGATCGGGCCGTCAGTCGGCCGGGGCGTCTTGTAGATCGTCCTCAGCTCGTCACGCGTGGTGAGGAATTCCATGTCGCCCCCCTTCTTATTCTGGCGCAATTCCGGACGGAAAACCGCGTCACACTTTTCCTGGAATTGCTTTAGTTCCCGGCCTTCTCTTCCTTGGGCTTTTCCTCGAGCGAATGACGCATGATCAGCGGCATCTGGCTGAAGGTGAACAGCAAGGTGATCGGGATCGTGCCCCAGAACTTAAAGTAAACCCAAGTCGCCTCGGAGAAGTTACGCCAAACGACCTCGTTGAGCACGGCCAGGAACAGGAAGAACAACCCCCAGCGGAAGCTGAGCTTGCGCCAGCCCTCGGCATCGAGCTGGAAAGCGGTGTCGAAGACATAGCCGAGCAGCGACCGGCCGAAAGCGAGCCCTCCGAGCAGGGCGATGCCGAACAGCGAATTGATGATGGTCGGCTTCATGAAGGCGAAGGTCTTGTCCTGCAGATAGAGCGCCAAGGCGCCGAATCCGAACACGACGACCCCTGAGACCAGCGGCATCAGCGGCAGGCTGCGCATCAGCAGCCAGGAGACGATGAGCGAAATCGCGGTCGCGACCATGAAGAAGGCGGTGGCGATCAGAATCGGATCGCCGAGATGCGTCAGCACCGGGAATTTCTGGGCCAGCCATTCGCCGCGGATGTTGACGAAAAAGAACACCAGGCCTGGCCCCAGTTCGAGCAGGAACTTCAAGCCGGGGTTGATCGGCTTGCGGCGTGGATCGGACGGGTCGCGTTCGATGATGTTCATAAAGGTCCTTCTTGCGCATGATCTGGCCGAAAAGCAGGCGGCCTTCCAAGATCACGCCATTGTTCACGCCACGCCGGCGATCGCCCTGGCGAATTCGCTGGCGGAAAATGGTTCGAGGTCGTCGACCTGCTCGCCGACACCGATGAAATAGACAGGCAGCCGGTGCTTGGCGGCGATCGCCACCAGAATACCGCCGTGCGCCGTGCCGTCCAGCTTGGTCATCACCAGGCCGTTGACGCCGGCGACATTGCGGAAGATCTCGACCTGGTTCAGCGCATTCTGGCCGGTGGTGGCGTCGACTGTCTGCAGCACCGTGTGCGGCGCTTCCGGATCGAGCTTTCCGAGCACGCGCACGATCTTCTCCAGCTCGGCCATCAGCTCGGTCTTGTTCTGCAGCCGGCCGGCGGTGTCGATGATCAAAACGTCGGAGCCGGCCTCCTTCGCCTTCTCGAAGGCGTCATAGGCGAGGCCCGCCGCGTCGGCGCCGAGCTTGGTGGCGATGACGGGCGATTTCGTCCGCTCGCCCCAGATTTTCAGCTGCTCGATCGCGGCGGCGCGGAACGTGTCGCCGGCGGCCAGCATCACCTTCAGGCCGCCATCGGTGAGCTTGGCGGCCAATTTGCCGATGGTGGTGGTCTTGCCGGTGCCATTCACGCCGACGACCAGGATGACATGCGGCTTGTGGCTGAGGTCGAGCTCGAGCGGTTTTGCGACCGGCGTCAGCACCTTCTCCACCTCGGCCGCCATCACGGCGCGAACCTCGGAGTCGGAGACGTCGCGGCCATAGCGGCTGGAAGCGAGCGAATCGGTGACGCGCAGCGCCGTTTCCAGCCCAAGATCGGCGCGGATCAGCACGTCCTCCAGATCCTGCAGCGTGTCGTCGTCTAGCTTGCGCTTGGTGAAGACGCCGGCGATGTTGCCGGTGAGCTCGCGCGAGGAGCGGGCCAGCCCGTCGCGCATGCGCTGGAACCACGAGCGTCGCGGCGCCGGCTCCGGCGCTTTCACCGGCTCGGCCTTCTGCTCGACCTTTTTGGCGACTGTAACCTTGCCGGCGGAGGGCGATGGCGGCGGTGCCCCTACCTCCCCCTCGATGGGGGAGGTCCCGAGCACAGCTCGGGGGTGGGGGTGACTAGCGCCAGCGTCGGCGCTGTCACCCCGCCCCGCCACTTCGTGGCGACCCTCCCCATCAAGGGGAGGGTGGGGCGTTGGCGCGGCTTCGGGCTCAGGCGCGATCTCGGCGTGGATCGGTTGCGGCTCGACGGGCACCGGCTGTCGAATGGGAGGCGCGATTTCCGCGTCGGCCTCGGCGGTTGGCTCGACGGAAGGCGGCGCGGCTGGCGGAACCTCGATGGGCGCCGGCGTTTCAGCCGGAACCTCGCTCGGCGGCGTCGGCACTTCGACCGGCGCCGGCTCGGGCCGCGGTTCCGGACGCGAAGGCTCGATGTCCGGCTGAGCCGGCTCAGGGACGGGCACTTCCTGCGGCGCGGGTTCAGGCGCCGGTGCCGGCGCGGGCAAGGGCTCGGGCTGTGCCGGCGGCACTTCCTCGGGCGACGGCGGCTCGGGCTTCTCGGGCGTCGGTTGCGGCTCTTCCTCTGGCTCAGGCTGCGGCAGCGGTTCCGGCTCGGCGGGGATAATGGGCTCCGGCGCAGGCGGGATGCCCGGCGCAGGCTCGGGCTTTGGCTCTTCAGGGGCAGGCTGAGGCGCGACCTCTACCTCCCCCTCGATGGGGGAGGTCCCGAGCGCAGCTCGGAGGTGGGGGTGACTGGCGCCAGCGTCGGCGCTATCACCCCGCCCCGCCACTTCGTGGCGACCCTCCCCATCGAGGGGAGGGTGGGGCGCAACCTGATCGGCCTCCGGCTTCAGCGCGTCCAGCTGATCCCATTTGATCGGCGGCAGAGGCGCGGTCTCATCGGCACGCTCCTCGACGACCTCTTTCTTGCCGAACGAAAATATCTTCTTGAAAAAACCAGCCATGCGTCTCGCAGTTTCTCAGGCGGCTTGCGCGGTCAGCGGCGCCGCAATCAGTCGGGCGCCGTCATGGCCGGTGATGATGGCTTCGACGATCTCGCCGGGCACGCCGGTGTCGATCGCGGCCAGCGTGAACCCTTCGGTGCGGCCGAGCCCGTCACGCTCGATCAGGATCGACTGCCGCGTGCCGGGGAGCGAGGTCAGATGACGACGATAGGCGGCCTCGCCGGCGGCGCGCAGCCTCGCGGCGCGCGCCTTCACCACCTCGCGGCGGACCTGCGGCATGCGCGCGGCGGGCGTGCCTTCGCGCGGGCTGAACGGAAAGACGTGCAGATGCGTCAGGCCGCATTCCTCGACGATTTTCTCCGAGTTCTCGAACATCGCCTCGGTCTCGGTCGGGAAGCCGGCGATGATGTCGGCGCCGAAGACGATTGCAGGGCGCAGCTTGCGCACGTCCTCGCAGAAGCGGATCGACTGGTCGCGCAGATGGCGCCGCTTCATGCGCTTCAGGATCATGTCGTCGCCCGACTGCAGCGACAGATGCAGATGCGGCATCAGCCTGGATTCGGTGGCGATGGCGTCGAGCAGGTCGTCGTCGGCCTCGATGGAATCGATCGAGGACAGCCTGAGTCGCTTCACATCCGGCACCTGGCGCAGAATGGTCTTCACCAGTTTTCCAAGCTTCGGGCTGCCCGGCAGGTCGGCGCCGAAGCTGGTCATGTCGACGCCGGAGAGCACGATCTCGGCATAGCCGTTGCCGGCAAGGCGTTTCACCTGCTCGACCACGGCGCCCATCGGCACCGAGCGCGAGTTTCCGCGTCCGTAAGGGATGATGCAGAAGGTGCAGCGATGGTCGCAGCCATTCTGAACCTGCACGAAGGCGCGCGCGCGGCCTTCGATGGCGTCGACCATGTGGCCTGCCGTCTCGCGCACCGAGAAAATGTCGTTGACGCGCGCCTTCTCGGTGTCGTTGACGCCGAAATCGGGCAGCGCGCGGTAGGAGTTCGCCTTGAGCTTCTCCTCATTGCCGAGCACGAGGTCGACCTCGTCCATGGCGGCGAAGTTCTGCGGCTCGGTCTGCGCCGCGCAGCCGGTGACGATGATGCGGGCTGAAGGGTTTTCACGCCGCGCCGTGCGGATCGCCTGCTTGGCCTGGCGCACCGCTTCGGCCGTGACCGCACAGGTGTTGAAGATCACGGCGCCGCCCTGGAGTGCGCCGAGGCCGGCGCTCTCCGCCTCGCGGCGCATCACTTCCGATTCATAGGTGTTGAGGCGGCAGCCGAAGGTGACGACGTCGATGCCCTTGCCGGTGGGGGCTTGGGTCACGCCTTTTCCAAAGGCGGACATCAGGCGGCGCTTTCGGTGTCGCGGGCCCAGGCGCCGGTCGAGGGATCGAAGCTGCCGGAAAATTCCCATTCGGCCGCGCCGGTCAGGATGACGTGGTCGTCGTCGCGCCATTCGACATGCAGCTCGCCGCCGCCGGGCGTCATCAGCGTCACACTGCGGCCGGTGCGCTTGGTGCGGGCGGCGGCAACCACGGCGGCGCAGGCTGCCGAGCCACAGGCCTTGGTCAGGCCGGCGCCACGTTCCCAGGTGCGGATGATCATCGTCTCGGGCGACGTGACCTGGGCGAGGGTGATGTTGGCTCGCTCGGGGAAGATCGGGTGGTTTTCGAGCAGCGGGCCGAAGCGGTCGAGCTCGTAGGACCAGACGTCGTTGTCGACCCAGAAGATGGCATGCGGGTTGCCCATCGACACCGCCGAGGGCGAATGCAGCACCGGCGCGTCGATCGGACCGATCTGCAGCTCGATCATGCGGGTGTCGCGGAACTCTTCCGCCAGCGGGATCTCCTGCCAGCCGAAGCGTGGCTTGCCCATGTCGACCGAGATCGAGCCGTCGGCATGCTCCTGCGCATTCAGGATGCCCGCGCGGGTCTCGAAGGTGAAGCTCTTCTGGCCGGTCTCGGCGGCTAGAGCCTGGACGACGCAGCGCGTGCCGTTGCCGCAGGCCTGCGCCCCGGATCCGTCCGAGTTCAGGATGTCGATGTAGTAAGCGGTGCCCGGCGTGCGCGCATCGTGGATCGCCATGATCTGGTCGAACTTGGTCGCCGCGTCGGCGTTCAGCGCGATCGCCGCCGCCGGCGTGACCCTGTCGGCACGGCCGCGCATATCGGCAACGATGATCTCGTTGCCGATGCCGTTCATCTTGGCGAAGGGGGCCGTGCCTGCCATCTAACCGGTCATTCCAATCCGTTTGGCCGCTATATGGCGGAAACGGGCGAGAATTACCAGTGCGACCCGTGTGGCGACAACGAGTAGGTCGCCCCGCGACGACCTGGCGGTCGCGCCTATGTTACCGCAAAGACGCCGAGCACGAGCAGCAGGAAGAGGATCAGCACGATGCCGATCAGCACCCGCGCGCCCATGGCAGCGGCACCGGCCAAGGCCGGCATGCCGAGCAGGCTGGCGGCGGCGGCAATGATGAGAAGAATGATGATCCACCTGATCATGGGAAGCTCCGGCGAAATTGCGTCGTGAAACCCAACGCGTTTCGCCGGTTTGTGTTCCTTGTCAGATGGGCGGTATGTCCCAGACTTCACCAGGACGCATGGCGCGGAAACGCTCCGGCGGCAGGCCGTGCGCCTCGAGCGCCTCGGCCAGCTTCTGCGCCGGCTCCTCGACCGGCTCGTCGGTGAGGTGGAATGTGCCCCAGTGGCAGCCTGCGGCGTGAGCCGCATTGCACAGTTTCATGCCGAGAACGGCCTCCTCCGGATTCTGGTGCTGCGGCGCCATGAACCAGCGCGGCTCACAGGCGCCGATCGGCAGGATAGCGAGGCGAAAGCCACCATGCTTTTTTGCCATCAGCCGGTAGTTGATGCCGTCATGGAAGCCGGTATCGCCGGCGAAATAGATGTTGCCGCCCACCGTTTCGATGACGAAGCCAGCCCAAAGCGCCATGCGGCGGTCGCGCCCGCCGCGCGCCGACCAATGATGCGCCGGCTCGACATGAATGGCGGCCGCCCCGGCGTCGATCCTGTCGCCCCAATCATGCACGCTGAGCCGCATGCCGGGCACGGCGCGGCGGATGATGGCATCGTTGCCGAGCGGCGTGATGACGCGTGCGTCGTGGCTCTCCTTCAGCCGCCTCAGCGTGGCGAGGTCGAGATGGTCGTAGTGGTTGTGGCTGACAAGGACCAGGTCAATCGGCGGCAGGTCGGCAAAAGCGATCCCTGGCGCATTGACCCTTCTGGGGCCGGCGAAGGCGAAGGGTGAGGCGCGCTCCGACCAGACCGGATCGGTCAGGATGTTCAGCCCGGCCGTCTGGATGAGAAGCGAGGCATGGCCGACCATGGTGACCCGAAGCGCGCCACCATCCAGCAGCCCGTCCGGTTTTGCTGGCGGATGGGGGCTCGGAACGGTGGCAGGCCATTTCGCCCGTCCGCCGCTGAATTGCCATCTAAGGAGATCGCTGAAGCGCCCCGGCGGCTTGCCGCCGGGGTTGAAGAACAAGGCGCCGTCGAAATGATCGCTGCGCGGGCCGTTGTAGTAGCGATTGGCGGTTCTTTTTCTCGCGGCCATTCTCACTCCGCCGGCTCGGTCCCCTCCTGAGATAAGGAGACCCCTGCCTGGCGCAAGCATTTTGCTGGCGAATGCCAATCGTCGGAACCCGGTTCATCTAGGATCGGGAGCGAGGGGGCGACCGTCATGGTCATGAAGCGAACCAGGACACCGTGGATGAAGGCCGAGGATTTCGGCCGCTCATTGCCGCTGGGGGTCGGCGTCAACCTGTTGGTCACCGACATGGCGGCGATGGAAGTTTTCTGCCGCGACGTGCTCGGCGCCCGCATCATCTATGCCGACGAGGATTTCGCGGCGATCGAGCTTTTGGGCTCGGTCTTCATGCTGCATGCCGACCATTCCTATCTCGACAATCCGATGACCGGGGTCACTTCGGGCGCCGAGACACGCGGGGCCGGCATAGAGCTGCGCCTTTACGGCGCCGATCCGGATGCGGTCGAGAAAAAGGCGGCGGCGCTCGGCCACATCGTGCTGGCCGGCTCCATCGACAAGCCGCATGGCCTGCGCGAATGCTACATCGTCGGCCCGGACGGCTATGTGTTCGTGCCAAGCGCCCGGATTTAATACCGATATCTCAACGGCTTAGGCGAATTCCCCGGGGCGGCTTTCCCGCGCCGTCCGCTTGCTGCGATAAATTTGCAACATCCGGCTCGAAAACCCTATTTTAACCATATCGGGTTGAAATTCTGCCACCTTCGCCATCTTGGTGGAGCGGAGATTACGCGGATGGCTCCCCCCGGCCGGATCCGACGGAGGTTTTGATGAATTTTTCGATAACCCGCCCCTTTTCGCGGAGCGGCCTCATGGCCATCTCGCTGGCCGCGCTGGTTGCGAGCGGCTGTTCGACCTCGCGCTTCTCGTCGATGGACGACCAGCAGCCGGCGCCGCTGACGCCGGCGCCGTCCGGCACGGTGACGCAGAATCAGCTGCCGCCGCCGGCCGCTCCCGGCACCACCGATCCGTCACAATTCCCGACCGCGCCGAAGAACACCCAGGTCGCTTCGCTGCCGCCGGACGGCACCGCGCCCGCCGGCGCCACCGATCTCACCGCGGCCAGCGTCGCCGGCGTATGGAACGTCAATGTCTCCGGGCAGAGCTGCAAGGTGGCGACGCCGCAGACCAAGTTCGGCGCCGGCTACCGCGCCGGTCCGCTGCACTGTCCGGCGCCGATCGACGGCATCAAGTCGTGGAATGTCGCCGGCAAGCAGCTGACGCTCTACGACGAAAATGGCGGCACGCTGGCCAGGCTCTACTCGTCAGGCGGGGAAAAGTTCGACGGCCAGACTTCCAATGGGCAGCCCATCTCGCTTACAAGGTAGGCTACGCTGATATTCAGGTGATGCCGGCCTGCGAATGGCGGCTTCCTGCGCTTCCGGTGCTCACGTACGAAAAGTACGCTCCGCTCCGGTTCTCGGAACCCACCCTTCTCGGCTTGGCCTGACCTGAATCTCAACATAGCCTGGCGCCTCCCTGGAGCATTTTGCTCAAAGTAAATGATGTGAACCATGCACCTGCGTGACGGCCTCCAGACCCACGCGACCGTCAGGCAGCGCTACGACCATCTCGTCCAGAGCGGCGCTGTCGAGCGCGATCCGGCGCAGGAGCGCATCGTCGCCGCGCTCGATCGGTTGATCGACGAGATTTCGGCCAAAAGACTGGCGCAGAAATCGAGCGCACTGGGCTGGCTGTTCGCGGCCAAGCGGCAGCCGCGCACCCCGGTCAAGGGCCTCTACATCCATGGCAGCGTCGGTCGCGGCAAGACCATGCTGATGGACATGTTCTTCGAGCTCTTGCCGGTTCGCCGCAAGCGGCGAGTGCATTTCAACGATTTCATGGCCGATGTGCAGGACCGGATCCAGAAGCACAGGCAGGCTCGCAAGGAAGGCACGGTCAAGGAAGATGATCCGATCCCGCCGGTCGCCCGGGCGCTCGCCGATGAAGCCTGGGTGCTGTGCTTCGACGAATTCTCGGTCACCGACATCGCCGACGCGATGATCCTGTCGCGGCTGTTCTCGGCGCTGTTTGCCAATGGCGTGGTGCTGGTCGCCACCTCCAATGTCGCGCCGGAGAACCTCTATCGCGACGGGCTGAACCGCCAGCTCTTCCTGCCGTTCATCTCGCTGCTCGAGCGCAATGCCCAAGTGATGACGCTCGATGCCGACAAGGACTACCGGCAGGAAAAGCTCAACCGGCAGCCGGTCTATGTCACGCCGGACGACGCCGCGGCCGAGCGCGCGCTGGACGAGGCCTGGAAGACGATGACGCATGGCCAGCCGACCGGCGAGGTGACGCTGATGCTGAAAGGCCGCCAGCTCGTCGTGCCGCGCGCCGCCGGCGACGCGGCGCGCTTTTCCTTTGCCGACCTCTGCGAGAAGCCGCTCGGCGCGCGCGATTATCTGGCCATCGCCGGCCGCTTCTCGACCGTCTTCATCGACCATGTGCCGGTGCTGGGCGAAGGCAAGCGCAACGAAGCCAAGCGCTTCATCCTTTTGATCGACACGCTCTACGACCATCGCATGCGGCTGGTGATGAGCGCCGCTGCGGCGCCGGAAGGGCTCTACACGGCCAAACGCGGCACGGAAGTGTTCGAATTCGAGCGCACCGCCTCGCGCCTTGTCGAGATGCAGAGCCGCGACTGGCTGGAGGATTGGGCGGGGCGGCGGAAGGATGAGGCACGGCCTGCGGAGGCAAGGTTGGCGCAGGGGTAGCGACAACCGGCCTTCGCATCAAGAACCGCGAGCAGCGATCCTTCGCGCCCCCCTCTGTCCTGCCGGACATCTCCCCCACTTGGGGGGAGATTGGCAGCTTCGGCGCCGCCCTCATTCCTGCAACGTTCGAGATTGGCGAAAGTTTGCGTGACGTCGATCTCCCCCCTTGTGGGGGAGATGGCCGGCAGGCCAGAGGGGGCGCTGTCCCGCCAGCGTTGAACAATGCCGCGCTTAAATCACAAGGGCGTCATCGCCGGGATGAAGCCTTCTGATTTCGACGTTCATTGTGTAAATTCCCCTCAGTCGGCTCGCAAACTTTGACGTTTACGTAATTCCCAAAGCATCTAACCGATTGAAAAGACTGGCTTCAAAATAATCGTTTGAATTTTTCCTTGGCCAGCGCTATTCGATGCGGCCAAATCTCGCGGCTTCCCGCATCCTTTCGGCCTCCCGGCCCCGTCACGACCTCGTCACAGACAAAGGGAAAACATCCTCACATGGCACGCAACAAGATAGCGCTCATCGGCTCGGGCATGATCGGCGGCACGCTCGCCCATATGATCGGCCTCAAGGATCTCGGCGACGTGGTGCTGTTCGATATCGCCGAGGGCATTCCGCAGGGCAAGGGTCTCGACATTGCGCAGTCGTCGCCGGTCGACGGTTTCGACTCCCGGCTCACCGGCGTCAACGACTATGCCGGCGTCGAGGGCGCGGATGTCTGCATCGTGACCGCCGGCGTGCCGCGCAAGCCGGGCATGAGCCGCGATGATCTTCTGGGCATCAACCTCAAGGTGATGGAACAGGTCGGCGCAGGTCTGAAGAAATATGCCCCGAAGGCGTTCGTCATCTGCATCACCAACCCGCTCGACGCGATGGTCTGGGCGCTGCAGAAGTTCTCAGGCCTGCCGACCAGCCATGTCGTCGGCATGGCCGGCGTGCTCGACAGCTCCCGCTTCCGCTATTTCCTGGCCGAGGAGTTCAAGGTCTCGGTCGAGGACGTCACCGCTTTCGTGCTTGGCGGCCATGGCGACTCGATGGTGCCGATGATCCGCTATTCGACGGTTGCCGGCATCCCGCTGCCCGACCTCGTCAAGATGGGCTGGACCTCGAAGGAGAAGCTCGACCAGATCGTGCAGCGCACCCGAGACGGCGGCGCCGAGATCGTCGGCCTGTTGAAGACCGGTTCGGCCTATTACGCGCCGGCGGCCTCGGCGATCGCCATGGCCGAATCCTACCTCAAGGACAAGAAGCGCGTGCTGCCCTGCGCCGCGCACCTCTCGGGACAGTATGGCGTCAAGGGAACCTATGTCGGCGTTCCCGTGGTGATCGGCGCCGGCGGCGTCGAGCGCGTCATCGAGATCGACCTGTCGAAGGCCGAGCAGAAGATGTTCGACAATTCGGTCGCGGCCGTCCAGGGCCTGACCGAGGCCTGCACCAAGATCGCCCCGCATCTCGCCGGCAAATAATCGTACTCCCGGAGATCAAGCGCATGAACATCCATGAGTATCAGGCCAAGGCGCTGCTGAAGACGTTCGGCGCGCCGGTGGCAAGCGGCGTTCCGGTGTTCAAGGCAAGCGAGGCGGAAGCCGCCGCCAAGGCGCTGCCCGGCCCGCTTTATGTCGTGAAAAGCCAGATCCATGCCGGCGGTCGCGGCAAGGGCAAGTTCAAGGAGCTCGGCCCCGACGCCAAGGGCGGCGTGCGGCTGGCGAAGTCGGCGGCCGAAGTGGTCGCCAACACCAACGAGATGCTCGGCCACACGCTGGTCACCAAGCAGACCGGTCCGGCCGGCAAGCAGGTCAACCGCCTTTATATCGAGGACGGCGCCGACATCGAGCGCGAGCTCTATCTTTCGATCCTGGTCGACCGCTCCGTCGGCCGCATCGCCTTCGTCGTCTCGACCGAAGGCGGCATGGACATCGAGACGGTCGCGCATGACACGCCGGAAAAGATCGTCACCGTCGCCATCGATCCGGAAAAGGTCGTCACGGCCGATGACGTGAAGACGCTCAACGCGGCGCTGAAGCTCGACGGCGATGCGGCGAAGGACGGCGCCTCGCTGTTCCCGATCCTCTACAAGGCCTTTGTCGAGAAGGACATGAGCCTGCTCGAGGTCAACCCGCTGATCGTCATGAAGGACGGCCATCTGCGCGTGCTCGACGCGAAAGTGTCGTTCGACAACAACGCATTGTTCCGCCACCCCGACGTGATGGAACTGCGCGACACCACGGAAGAGGACGAGAAGGAGATCGAGGCGTCGAAATACGACCTCGCCTATGTCGCGCTCGACGGCAATATCGGCTGCATGGTCAACGGCGCCGGCCTTGCCATGGCGACGATGGACATCATCAAGCTCTATGGCGCTGAGCCGGCTAACTTCCTCGATGTCGGCGGCGGCGCCTCGAAGGAAAAGGTCACGGCGGCGTTCAAGATCATCACCAAGGATCCGGCGGTCGAGGGCATCCTGATCAACATCTTCGGCGGCATCATGAAATGCGATGTCATCGCCGAGGGGGTGATCGCGGCTGTCAAGGAAGTGGGCCTCAAGGTGCCGCTGGTCGTGCGTCTGGAAGGCACCAATGCCGAGCTCGGCAAGAAGATCATCAACGACAGCGGCTTGAATGTCGTCTCGGCCGATGACTTGGATGATGCGGCCAAGAAGATCGTCAAGGCGGTGAAGGGCTGAGCGGATGCCTCCGCGCAAGATAAACCTGGTCGAGGCGGCGGATCAGAAGATCGCCAAGGTCTTCGATCCGCACATCGCCGGCGACGTCAATGACAGCCAGGCCAAGGTCGCCAAGTTTGGCGAGATCTTCGACTGGCACGCGCATGACAATGAGGACGAAGCCTTCCTCGTGCTGCGCGGCAGGATCGCCATCGATTTCCGCGACGGGCCGGTCGAGCTCGGCGAGGGCGATTTCATCGTCGTGCCGCGCGGCGTCGAGCATCGGCCGCGTTCGCTGACCAAGGAGCCCGTCGTGCTGATGTTCGAGCCGGCGACGACTCTGAACACCGGCAATGCCCGGAGTGACCTCACTGTCACCGACCTGAAGCGGCTCTGAGCCATGAATGCGTTCTCCTCCTTGTCGGATGGTCACCAACGCCTGCAGGCGCTGGTCGGCGCATGGCGCGGCGAGGAAGAGGTCGCGGCGACGCAATGGACCGATGCCGGCACGGCGACTTCGGAAGTTCAGGCCGAGGCTGAGTTCGGCGGCCTGTTCGTGATGCAGCGCTACCGCCAGCGCCGCGACGGCACGGTTTCGTTCGCCTCGCATAATGTGTTCGGCTTCGACCAGCAGAACGGCGTCGTCACCATGCATCAGTTCGACTCGATGGGGTTCGTGCCGGCATCACCCGCCACCGGCCTCTGGAACGGCAGCGAGCTCATGCTCGAACGCTCGTCGCTGCGCGGCGCCGCCCGCGTGACATATGGTTTTGACGGCACCGACGCCTACCGCATGAAACTTGAGTTCAGACCCGCAGGCAGCGATGCCTGGCAAGACATGGTGAGCGGCCTCTACCGGCGCGTCTCGCCTTCCACGATCAACGGTTTTTAGAAAAGGGCCGCCATGTCCATTCTCATCGACAAGAATACCAAGGTGCTGGTGCAGGGTCTGACCGGCAAGACCGGCACGTTCCACACCGAGCAGGCGCTGGCCTATCACGGCACCAAGATGGTGGGCGGCATCCATCCGAAGAAGGGCGGCGAGACCTGGACCGGAGCCAAGGGCGAGAGCCTGCCGATCTTCGCCACCGTCGCCGAAGGCAAGGCCAAGACCGGCGCCAACGCCTCGGTCATCTATGTGCCGCCGGCGGGCGCCGGCGAGGCGATCATCGAGGCGATCGAGGCCGAGATCCCTCTGATCGTCTGTATCACCGAGGGCATCCCGGTGATGGACATGGTCAAGGTCAAGGCGCGGCTCGACCGCTCGACCTCGCGGCTGATCGGCCCGAATTGCCCGGGCGTGCTGACGCCGGACGAGTGCAAGATCGGCATCATGCCCGGCAACATCTTCCGCAAGGGCTCGGTGGGCGTTGTTTCCCGCTCGGGAACACTTACCTATGAGGCAGTCTTCCAGACCACCAATGTCGGGCTCGGCCAGACCACGGCGGTTGGCATCGGCGGCGACCCGGTCAAGGGCACCGAGTTCATCGATGTGCTGGAGATGTTCCTCGCCGACGACGAGACCAAGTCGATCATCATGATCGGCGAGATCGGCGGCTCGGCCGAGGAAGACGCCGCGCAGTTCCTCAAGGACGAAGCCAAGCGCGGCCGCAAGAAACCGATGGCGGGCTTCATCGCCGGGCGCACTGCGCCGGCCGGCCGCACCATGGGCCATGCGGGCGCGGTGATCTCGGGCGGCAAGGGCGGGGCGGAAGACAAGATCGCGGCCATGGAATCGGCCGGCATCAAGGTTTCGCCCTCGCCAGCGCGACTCGGCACGACGCTGGTCGAGGCGATCAAGGGTTAAGTGAGTAGCGAATAGTGAATAGCGAATAGGGAAACAAAGTAACGCAGCGACTGGGTCACCCTACTCGCTGTTCGCTACTCCCTATTCGCTCTGAAAAGGAGACGGAGCCAGGCTCCGCAGACGAAAAATGGCAAGACAAGATCAGGCCAACGACCAATTCTCGCTCACCTCGTTCCTCTATGGCGGCAATGCCGACTATATCGACGCGCTCTACGCGGCTTATGAGGACAATCCGGCTTCGGTCGATCCGGAATGGCGGGATTTCTTCGCCGCGCTGAAGGACGACGCGGGCGATGTGCGCAAGAACGCCAAGGGCGCCTCCTGGGCGAAGCCCTCCTGGCCGATGACGGCCAATGGCGAGCTGGTCTCGGCGCTCGACGGCAATTGGGGCCTGGTCGAAAAGACGATCGAAAAGAAGGTCAAGGAAAAGGCGGTCGTCAACGGCGCCGTGCTTTCCGACGCCGACGTGCACCAGGCGACGCGCGATTCGGTCCGCGCCATCATGATGATCCGCGCCTATCGCATGCGCGGCCATCTGCACGCCAATCTCGATCCGCTCGGCATCGCCAAGCCGCTGGAGGATTATAACGAGCTGTCGCCGGAGAATTACGGCTTCAGCGAGGCCGATTACGACCGGCCGATTTTCCTCGACAATGTGCTGGGCCTGGAATTCGGCACCATCCGGCAGATGCTGGACATCCTGACCCGCACCTATTGCTCGACGCTCGGCGTCGAGTTCATGCACATTTCCGATCCGGAGGAGAAGGCGTGGATCCAGGCGCGCATCGAAGGCGCCGACAAGGAGATCACCTTCACCGCAACCGGCAAGAAGGCGATCCTGTCGAAGCTGGTCGAGGCCGAGGGCTTCGAGCAATATATCGACGTCAAGTACAAGGGCACCAAGCGCTTCGGCCTCGACGGCGGTGAATCGCTGATCCCGGCGCTGGAGCAGATCGTCAAGCGCGGCGGCCAGCTCGGTCTCAAGGAAATCGTGCTCGGCATGGCGCATCGCGGCCGCCTCAACGTGCTTTCCCAGGTGATGGCGAAGCCGCACCGCGCCATCTTCCACGAATTCAAGGGCGGCTCGGCCGCGCCTGACGAAGTCGAAGGTTCGGGCGACGTGAAGTACCATCTCGGCGCCTCGTCGGACCGCGAGTTCGACGGCAACAAGGTGCATCTGTCGCTGACGGCCAACCCCTCGCATCTGGAAATCGTCGATCCGGTGGTGATGGGCAAGGCGCGCGCCAAGCAGGACCAGTTCGCCGGCCGCGAGCGTGGCGAGGTCGTGCCGCTGTCGGAGCGCGCCAAGGTGATGCCGCTGCTTTTGCATGGCGACGCGGCCTTCGCCGGCCAGGGCGTGATCGCCGAAATCCTCGGCCTGTCCGGCCTGCGCGGCCATCGCGTCGCCGGCACGCTGCACGTCATCATCAACAACCAGATCGGCTTCACCACCAATCCGCGCTTCTCACGCTCCTCGCCCTATCCGTCGGATGTGGCCAAGATGATCGAGGCGCCGATCTTCCACGTCAATGGCGACGACCCGGAGGCCGTGGTGCACGCCGCCAAGGTCGCCACCGAGTTCCGCATGAAGTTCCACAAGCCGGTGGTTGTGGACATGTTCTGCTACCGCCGCTTCGGCCACAATGAGGGCGACGAGCCGGCCTTCACCCAGCCGATCATGTACCGCAACATCCGCACCCACAAGACGGTGGTGCAGATCTATGCCGACCGGCTGATCGCGGAAGGCCATGTCACCCAGGCCGAGGTCGACAAGATGCGGGCCGACTGGCGCGCGCATCTGGAAGCCGAATGGGAAGTCGGCCAGAGCTACAAGCCGAACAAGGCCGACTGGCTGGACGGCGCGTGGTCCGGCCTGCGCACCGCCGACAACCAGGATGAACAACGGCGCGGCAAGACAGCTGTGCCGGTGCGCACGCTGAAGGAGATCGGCAAGAAGCTGACCGAGGTGCCGAAGGATTTCGAGGCGCACAAGACGATCCTGCGCTTCCTCGAAAACCGCCGCCAGGCGATCGAGTCCGGCGAGGGCATCGACTGGTCGACGGCGGAGGCGCTGGCCTTCGGCGCGATCCTGCTCGACGGCAACCCGATCCGGCTTTCGGGCCAGGATTCGGAACGCGGCACCTTCTCGCAGCGCCATTCGGTGCTTTACGATCAGCGCGACGAGACCCGCTACATCCCGCTCAACAATCTGTCGGCAGCGCAAGCCGGCTATGAAGTCATCAACTCGATGCTGTCGGAAGAGGCGGTGCTCGGCTTCGAATATGGCTACAGCCTGGCCGAGCCCAAGGCGCTGACGCTCTGGGAAGCGCAGTTCGGCGACTTCGCCAACGGCGCCCAGGTGGTGTTCGACCAGTTCATCTCCAGCGGCGAGCGCAAGTGGTTGCGCATGTCGGGCCTCGTCTGCCTGTTGCCGCACGGCTATGAGGGCCAGGGGCCGGAGCATTCGTCGGCCAGGTTGGAGCGCTTCCTGCAGCTCTGCGCCGAAGACAACATGCAGGTCGCCAACGTCACGACGCCGGCCAACTATTTCCACATCCTGCGCCGGCAGCTGAAGCGCGACTTCCGCAAGCCGCTGATCCTGATGACGCCGAAGTCGCTGCTGCGCCACAAGCGCGCGGTGTCGACGCTGCCGGAAATGTCGGGCGAGAGTTCGTTCCATCGCCTGCTGTGGGATGACGCCCAGCTCCTGGCCGACCAGCCGATCAGGCTGGTCAAGGACTCCAAGATCCGCCGCGTCGTGCTGTGCTCGGGCAAGGTCTATTACGACCTCTACGAGGAGCGCGAGAAGCGCGGCATCAACGACATCTATCTGCTGCGCGTCGAGCAGCTCTATCCGTTCCCGGCCAAGGCGCTGATCACCGAACTGTCGCGCTTCCGCAATGCCGAGATGGTGTGGTGCCAGGAGGAGCCCAAGAACATGGGCGCCTGGTCGTTCATCGACCCCTATCTCGAATGGGTGCTGGCGCATATCGACGCCAAGCATCAGCGGGTGCGCTACACCGGGCGGCCAGCTTCGGCCTCGCCAGCAACCGGCCTGATGTCGAAGCATCTCAGCCAGCTGGCGGCGCTGCTTGACGACGCTCTCGGCGAATAACCTGACGAAACAGACCTCAAGAAGACAAGAGAACGGACAGGCACAATGGCTACCGAAATCCGCGTCCCCACTCTGGGTGAATCCGTCACCGAGGCGACCGTCGGCAAGTGGTTCAAGAAGGTCGGCGACGCGATCGCCGCCGACGAGCCCTTGGTCGAGCTCGAAACCGACAAGGTGACGGTGGAAGTGCCCGCCGCGGGCGCCGGGACGCTCTCCGAGATCACCGTCAAGGAAGGCGAGACGGTCAATGTCGGCGCGCTGCTCGGCTCGATTTCGGCGGGCGGCGCGGCCCCGGCCACCAAGCCGCAGGCGGTGGCGCAGGCCTCCAGCCCGGATGCCGCGTCCACCACCAAGCAGGCCGCCGCCGAGACCGCCAAGGTCGCCGGCGACGCCGGCCCGATCGAGCCGCGCACCATGCCGCCGGCGCCGGCTGCCGCGAAGCTTATCGCGGAGCACAATCTCTCGGTCGACCAGCTCTCCGGTTCCGGCAAGCGCGGCCAGGTGCTGAAGGGCGACGTGCTCGACGCCATCGCCAAGGGCGCGCCCTCGCAGCCCGCCGAGACGCCGAAGGCTGCTCCGGCGCCTGCGCCGGTCGCCGCCCGCGCGCCGTCCACCGCCGAGGATGCGCCGCGCGAGGAGCGCGTGCGCATGACCAAGCTGCGCCAGACCATCGCGCGCCGCTTGAAGGAAGCGCAGTCGACCGCCGCCATGCTCACCACCTTCAACGAGGTGGATATGAGCGCGGTTATGGCGCTCAGGGCCAAATACAAGGACGTGTTCGAGAAGAAGCATGGCGTGAAGCTCGGCTTCATGGGCTTCTTCACCAAGGCGGTGACGCATGCGCTGAAGGAGATCCCGGCGGTCAATGCCGAGATCGACGGGACCGACATCATCTACAAGAACTTCGCCCATGTCGGCGTCGCCGTCGGCACCGACAAGGGCCTGGTGGTGCCGGTGGTGCGCGATGCCGACCAGATGTCCATCGCCGAGATCGAGAAGGAGATCGGTCGCCTCGGCCTCGCCGCGCGCGACGGCAAGCTTTCGGTCGCCGACATGCAGGGCGGCACCTTCACCATCTCCAATGGCGGTGTCTACGGCTCACTGATGTCGACGCCGATCCTCAATGCGCCGCAGTCGGGCATCCTCGGCATGCACAAGATCCAGGACCGGCCGGTGGTGGTCGGCGGCCAGATCGTCATCCGCCCGATGATGTATCTGGCGCTCTCCTACGATCACCGCATCGTCGACGGCAAGGAAGCCGTGACCTTCCTGGTGCGCGTCAAGGAAAGCCTGGAGGATCCCGAGCGGCTGGTGCTCGATCTCTAAAGGTGGCTCATGACGGCTCGCGGCCGGAGCGGCGAATGAAAGCCCGTCTGTTCGGTGCTGCGAGAGCGGTCGCCTTTGCGGTCGGCGGGGCTCTCGTGGCGTCCAGCGCCCAGGCCGCCTGCCCGATCCAGCTTGCCGTCTATGGCGAGGCGCAGAGTGGGGCCGAGATCGATTTCACGCCGGCCGGCACCTCGGCGACGATCACCAACGCCTTCCGCATGACCCTCGACAACAATGTCGTCCTCGACGGCATCGCCATGTGGACGGAGGGATCGGCCGCGCGGCCGCACGGCTCGCTGATGTACAAATGCCCGACCGGCGACGTCACCGGCGAGGAGCTTGCCGCCTGCACGGTCTGGGAAGGCGTCATCTACAGCGCCGACGACAAGGGCGGCGTCGGGCTGTTGCCGGCGGAGGGCGTCGACGCGCCGAAGAGCCTCATCTTTCCCGATCTCGGGCCGTCGCTCGAAATGTCGGCGGCTTACGGTCCCGCCGGCTTCTCCAAAGTGCCGTGGGACATCTTCGTGCTGAAAGGCTGCCAGGAATGAGCGCCGAGAAAAAGACGCTGCTGATCACCGGCGGCAGCCGCGGTATCGGGGCGGCCATCTGCCGGCAGGCCAACCGGGCCGGCTACCGGGTGGCGGTGAATTACGTCTCCAACCAGGCCGCGGCGGATGTGCTGGTCGCCGAGCTCAAGGCCGCGGGTGGAGATGCCTTCGCAGTGAAGGGCGACGTCGGCAACGAAGCCGACGTCATCGCGATGTTCGAAGCCGTGGACCGGGTCTTCGGCCAGCTCGACGCTTTCGTCAACAATGCCGGCATCGTCGACCTCAAGGCGCGTGTCGACGAGATGAGTGCCGAGCGTCTGGAGCGCATGATGCGCATCAATGTCGTCGGCTCGTTCCTGTGCGCCCGCGAGGCGGTGAAGCGCGTGTCGACGCGGCATGGCGGCAAGGGTGGCGCCATCGTCAACATTTCGTCTGCCGCCGCCAGGCTGGGCTCGCCTGGCGAATATGTCGACTACGCCGCCTCCAAGGGCGCGATCGACACGCTGACGATCGGGCTCGCGCGTGAAGTCGCGCTCGAAGGCATTCGCGTCAACGCGGTCAGCCCCGGCATCATCGAGACCGAAATCCATGCCTCTGGCGGGCAGCCGGATCGCGTGACGCGGATGCAGGACATGCTGCCGATGAAACGCGCGGGCACGGCGGACGAAGTCGCGAGCGCGGTTCTCTATCTTCTGTCGGACGCCGCCTCCTATATAACGGGCGCGATCCTGAATGTGAGCGGCGGCCGCTGAGGCCGGGTAAGAAGGATTCTATTATGGCTTATGACGTCGTTATCATCGGATCGGGGCCGGGCGGCTATGTCTGCGCCATCAAGGCGGCGCAGCTCGGGCTGAAGACGGCGGTGGTCGAGAAGAACGCCACCTTCGGCGGCACCTGCCTCAACATCGGCTGCATCCCGTCGAAGGCGCTGCTCTACGCCTCCGAGATGTTCGTCGAGGCCGGCCATGCCTTCGATACGCTGGGCGTCGAGATACCGGCGCCGAAGCTCAATCTGAAGAAGATGATGGCGCATAAGGACACGACGGTCGCTTCCAACGTCAATGGCGTTGCCTTCCTGTTCAAGAAGAACAAGATCGATTCCTTCCGCGGCACCGGCAAGGTGATTTCCGCCAGCAAGGTTTCGGTGACCGGCGAGGACGGCAAGGTCGAGGAGATCGAGACGAAGAACATTGTCATCGCCACCGGCTCGGACGTCGCCGGCATCCCGGCCGTCAAGGTCGATTTCGACGAGAAGGTGATCGTGTCCTCCACCGGCGCGCTGTCGCTGGCCAAGGTGCCGGAGCATCTCGTGGTGGTCGGCGGCGGAGTCATCGGGCTGGAGCTCGGCTCGGTCTGGGCCAGGCTCGGCGCCAAGGTCACGGTCGTCGAGTTCCTCGACACTATCCTTGGCGGCATGGACGGTGAGGTGTCGAAGCAATTCCAGCGGCTGCTCTCCAAACAGGGCTTCGAGTTCAAGCTCGGCGCCAAGGTCACCGGCGTCGCCAAGGCCAAGAAGGGGGCCGCCGTCACCTTCGAGCCGGTCAAGGGCGGTGCCGCTGAGACGATCGAGGCGGATGTGGTGCTAGTCGCCACCGGACGCCGCCCCTATGCCGACAGCCTCGGGCTGAAGGAAGCCGGCGTCGAAGTCGACGAGCGCGGCAGGGTCAAGACCGACGGGCATCTCAGGACCAACGTGCCCGGCATCTATGCCATCGGCGACGTGATCGCCGGGCCGATGCTGGCGCACAAGGCCGAGGACGAAGGCGTCGCGGTGGCAGAGATCATTGCCGGCCAGGCCGGGCACGTGAATTATGACGTCATCCCGAGCGTGGTCTACACCAGCCCGGAGATCGCCTCCGTGGGCAAGACCGAGGAGGAACTGAAGAAGGCCGGCGTCGACTACAAGGTCGGCAAGTTTCCGTTCAGCGCCAATGGCCGCGCGCGCGCCATGCTGCACACCGACGGTTTCGTGAAAATCCTGGCCGACAAGACCAGCGACCGCGTGCTCGGCGTCCACATCGTCGGCTTCGGCGCCGGCGAGATGATCCACGAAGCGGCGGTGCTGATGGAATTCGGCGGCTCATCCGAAGACCTCGCCCGCACCTGCCACGCGCATCCGACGATGTCGGAAGCGGTGAAGGAAGCGGCGCTGGCGACGTTCTTCAAGCCTATTCATATCTAGATCCCGAACCGGAGCCCGATACGCGTGTCAGCGTTCGTCTCGCAGGGTTCGCCTAAAGCGCGTCGCGATCTTTCAGGTTCGCTCCATGCGCTTTAGGTTCTTGGTTCTACGCATGTCTTTATCCCGAAACCGGTTCCCACTTTCGGGAGACATGCTCTAGGAGATACCGCGTGTCCAAAGGCTCCGATCTGCTTGTTGCCGCCCTTGAGAATGAAGGCGTGGACCGTATCTTCGGCATACCGGGCGAGGAGAATCTCGACGTCGTCGAATCCATTCGCAAATCCTCGATCGAGCTGATCCTGACCCGTCATGAGCAAGCGGCGGCGTTCATGGCCGCCACCCACGGCCGGCTCACCGGCAGGCCCGGCGTCTGCATCACCACACTTGGTCCCGGCGCCTTGAACCTGACCACAGGCGCGGCCTACGCGCTGCTCGGGGCCATGCCCATGGTCATGATCACCGGGCAAAAGGGCGTCAGGTCGTCCAGGCAGGCCCGGTTCCAGATCGTCGACGTCGTCGCGGCGATGAAACCCTTGACCAAGCTTTCGCGTCAGGTCGTCTCGTCCAGGATGATCCCAGGCGTGGTGCGCGAGGCTTTCCGCGTGGCCGGCGAGGAGCGTCCGGGACCGGTGCATCTGGAGCTGCCAGAGGACATCGCCGCCGAGGAATGCGACGCGGTGGCGCCGATTCCGCCGCACCCGGTCGAGCTGCCGCTGGCGAGCCCGCTTGCGCTCGACCGCGCCGCGCGGATGATCATCGAGGCTGAGCGGCCGCTGGCGATGATGGGCGCCGCCGCCTCGCGGCCGCGCTCGACCTCGGACCTCGCCCAGTTCGTTCTGCGGACCGGCATTCCCTATTTCACCACCCAGATGGGCAAGGGCACGGTGCCGGGCGGGACCGAGCTCTATATGGGTACGGCCGCCCTGTCAGAGCGCGACTATGTGCATGAGGCGATCGAGCGGGCGGATCTCATCATCACGATCGGCCACGACACGGTCGAGAAGCCACCCTTCATCATGGGCGCCGACGGGCCGAAGGTCATTCATGTCGGCTACCAGCCGGCCACTGTCGAACAGGTCTATTTCCCGCAAACCGAGGTGATTGGCGATATCGGCGCGTCGCTCAGGCTGCTCGCCGACCGCCTGGGGGGCAAAATTCCCAGCGCACAGGCATTGCTGCCGCTGCGCGAGGGGATATTGGGCCGCATCGCGGCACGCGACACCGAGGACCGCTTCACGCCGCAGCGCCTGGTGCACGACGTCCGCGCGGTTATGCCGGCCGATGGCATCCTGGCGCTCGACAACGGCATGTACAAGATCTGGTTCGCGCGCAACTACCGCACGCGCGTCGCCAACACGCTGCTGCTCGACAACGCGCTGGCCACAATGGGCGCCGGCCTGCCGTCGGCGATGATGGCGGCGATGCTTTTTCCGGAACGCCGCGTCATGGCGGTTTGCGGCGATGGCGGCTTCATGATGAACAGCCAGGAGCTGGAAACCGCCGTCAGGCTGAAGCTCAACCTCGTGGTCCTGATCATCGAGGACCGTGCTTTCGGCATGATCCGTTGGAAGCAGGCGGTCGACCACTTTCCCGATTTCGGCATGACTTTCGGGAATCCCGATTTCGTTCGTTATGCCGAAGCCTACGGCGCCAAGGGCACCAGGGTAGGCGCCATCGCCGAGTTGAGACCGGCTCTGGAGCAGGCCTTTGCCGCGGGCGGCGTCCATCTCGTCGTCGTTCCGATCGACTATTCGGAGAATGAGCGGGTCCTGGTCGAAGAGCTGAGCCATCGGCTGCCCTGGCCGGCCAGTCCCATGGCGGATGAATAGAAGCGGCTGAATTCAGGTCGTATCGAGCTGAATTCACCGCTTCACGCTTTTCGGCATCATGCTCCAGAGCAATTCCGGATAGTGCGACGGCGTTTTCCGACGCTGGTGACAGCGCCAAAAAACAAAACGGCCCGCCTTTCGGCGAGCCGTTCGTTTTCAGGCTGCAGTCCGATTACTGAGCCGGAGCCGGCGCCGGAGCTGGCGCAGGGGCCGGCGCAGGTGCAGGTGCAGGAGCCGGGGCTGGCGCCGGAGCGGGCGCGGGTGCCGGCTCTGGAGCCGGAGCAGGCGTTGCAGGCGCGGGTGCCGGCGTGCTGGCCGCCGGCGGTTCAGCCGGAGCCGGCGCATGCTCGCCGCCGCTTCTGCCAAAGACATAATACGCAACAATGGCCAGGATAATGACAACAAGGGCGATCAGCCACCCGCTGCCGCCGCCACCCGATCTGGGAGGCGGGCTCGAAGGGGTGAAGGGGTCGTTAGGGTTCGCCATGAAACGTGTCCTCCTTGGATGAAAGTCATCAAAATAACAGCCATCAACGCGCTGATCCCGCATCGGGTTTCACGCGAACGGACGGAAAGCGCTGAAAAACCGGCGTTTTCAGGTCCGCCAGCCGCCAGACGACTCAGTTGACGGCGGTAACACTATACCCTGCCTTGCGAAAATCCTCGACCAGTCCTTCCGGACCGGGCAGATGCATGGCGCCAACGGCCATGAAGACGTTGCCCTTGGCCAAAATCGGCCCGGCATGCGCCGCCATCACCTTGTTGCGGCTGGTGATCATGGTCTGCTCGAAGGCGGCATAGCCGGCCTGGTCGTCGGCGGTCTCGGGCAGCACTGCCTTGAACAGCGGCCAGAACATGCCGACCTCGCCGCGCTGGTAGAGCACGATCATCGTCTCGTTGACGTCGTTGACCTTGTCGCCGAGCTTCATCGTCTCGACCAGGCTCTTCATGTGGAATTCGATCGGCAGCGAGGCCATGGCGCGCAGCTGATCGACGGCGGTCTCCAGCCCTTCGACGTCTTTGCCCGAGGCCTTGGCCTCCGAAGCGAGCTTGACGTCCAGCACGGGTTCGCCGGCAGACTGGCGCGCCACCTCGCAGGCCGGCAACGCCATCATCGCCGACAGGATCCACGGCTTCATCTTGGCGACCGTCGCCGGCGGGATACCGCGGGCGTCGAGCCCCTTGTTCAGCGCCGCCGCATCGTCCGGCGACAGCAGCGAGGACAAAGTGGTGTTGTCGGTGAACATCATCAGGCCGGGTTCGCTGGCCATCGCCGCCATCATCTTGGCCTTGTCCATCGCATCGGTGGTTTCGATGATGATGGTGCCGGCGCCGTCATAGGCTTTCTGCGCGGCGGCCGGCAGCGTGGTGACGCGCGTATCGGTCATGTGCATGGTGCCGAACAGATAGGACGGTTTTTCGCCCGGCTTCTCCAGCTTCCACAACAGGCCCTTGCCGTTCGGAACGGCCGCCGCTTCGGCCTCGACCTTCTGGAAGGTGGCGGGATCGCTCTTTTCCAGCGCGGTCAACAGATCGGTGCCGGCGCAATTGGGGGCTTCGGCATGCGCCCGGCTGGCGAGCAGCAGAACGACGATAAAGGACAGGAAAAACAGCAGGTTGAGCGCTACAAGCAGCTTCAACGAGACAAGGGCCGCGCGGTCGGCGATGGCGATGACGCGTTTCATGCGAAGCGTCTTAGCGCTGAAAAGCGGCAAAACGGTTAATCGAGAGAATGAAATTGTTTCCGGTGCCGTCAGTCTTAACAACGGCTTGAGTTGTCCGACGAAATGTCCTGATGATTAGCCGATACTCCATCGCATAGTCATCCACGGGCGGAGCAGGGAGCGGAGCGATCGCGCAGACCCGAGGATCCGTTCCGTTACCTGGGCCGAGGAATGCGGCGATGCAGAATTCTGCACCGCTGCGGAGCACCGGGGTCACGGCATGGATACTAGGGTCTCCGCGACGGAGCTTCGCTCCTGCTCCGCCCTAGTATGACGAAGTCAGGGGGTCACGCCCTCGGATGCGCCTTCTCGTAAATATCGAGCAGCCTTGCGGTGTCGACGCCGGTATAGATCTGCGTGGTCGACAGGCTGGCGTGGCCGAGCAGTTCCTGGATGGTGCGCAGGTCGCCGCCGCGGCCGAGCAGGTGGGTGGCGAAGGAATGGCGCAAGGCATGCGGCGTCGCCGTGTCCGGCAGGTTCAGCGCCGAGCGCAGCTTCGCCATCTCGCGTTGGACGATGGCCGGGTTGAGGGGGCCGCTGCGAGCGCCACGGAACAAAAGGCCGTCGGGGCCGATGTGGAAGGGGCAGAGCCGGCGGTATTCGGCGACCGCCTTGCGGGCCACCGGCAGCACCGGCACCAGCCGCATCTTGCCGCCCTTGCCGGTGACGCGCAGCACGGTGTCGGCTTCCGTTGCAAGATCGGCGCCCGTCAGGCGGAGCGCTTCGGAGATGCGCAGGCCGGAGCCGTAGAGCAGCATCAGCACGGCGGCATTGCGCGCCGCGATCCAGGGTTCCTCGGCGAGTTGTCCCTCCATCGCTACGACCTTTCTGGCGTCGCTTGCCGTCAGCGGCTTGGGCAGCGATTTCGGCTGGCGCGGCGCGCGCAGAGCGATGGCACCCGCGGCGTTGACGAGGCCGCGTTTTTCGAGAAAGCGCAGCAGCGAGCGGATGCCGGCAAGGCCGCGCCCCAGCGTGCGTGCGCCTGCGCCGTCATTGCGGCGTTTGGCGAGGAAGCCGCGCAGATCGGCGGGGCGCAGGTCGGCGATGTCGGAAATGCCGGGCGGGCCGCCGCAATGCCCGGTCAGGAAATGCAGGAACTGGCGCGTGTCGCGCTCATAGGCCTCGACCGTCTCCGGCGACAGCCGACGCTCATGCGCCAGTGTCTTCAGCCACGTCTCGCGCGCCGCCTGGAGATCGGGTTTGGCCGGGATGAGGAATTCCTGCATGTCGGCATTGTCAGGTGTCGAGGTTAGGAAGCGGTGAAGAGGGCCGCATTGAAATGATGGCGTCAGAGGGCTAGAGCAAGGCAAAGGAAGTGCCGCCATGTCGAAGCTCGAAAACCCCGTACAGATGGCCGTGATCGGTGCCGCGCATGGCATCAAGGGTGAGCTCAGGGTGAAAACCTTCACCGGCGATCCGCTGGCGCTGGCGGATTACGGCCCGCTCTTTGCCAGGGACGGCCGCGCCTTCCAGATCACCGATATCAGGCCTGCCGGGACCGTGGTGGTGGTGCGTTTCAAGGGCGTCAACGACCGCAATGCCGCCGAGGCCCTGGCCGGCACAGAGCTTTTCGTCGACCGCTCAGTGCTGCCGGATGACGGCGAGGAGGACGAGTTCTATCACGCCGATCTCATCGGGCTCGATGTCAGGGACGATACCGGCGCCATCGGTAAGGTCGTCGCCGTGCATAATTTCGGCGGCGGCGACATCCTCGATGTCACGCTTGCCGGCCGCAAGGGCGTGCTGATCCCGTTCACACAGGCCGCGGTGCCGCATGTCTCGATCGCCGAGGGTTTCGTCCAGGTCGATCCGCTGGCGGCGGGACTGGTCGATGACGAGGAGGACGAAGCGCCGAGCCGTTCCGGCTTCGACCCGAAGGGCAGGCCGCGCGGACCGAAGGATGCCGGGGGCAACCGTTGAGCTTTGTCGCCTCGGTGCTGACGCTCTATCCGGAAATGTTCCCGGGCGCGCTCGGTCTGTCGCTTGCCGGCCGAGCGCTGGAGGCCGGGACATGGTCGCTGGAAGCGATCCAGATCCGCGATTTCTCCACCGACAAGCATCGCACCGTTGACGACACGCCGGCCGGCGGCGGCGCCGGCATGGTGATGCGCGCCGACGTGCTGGCGCGCGCCATCGACCACGCTTCGCCGCCGGGCGATGAGCGTCCAAGGCTGCTGATGAGCCCGCGCGGAAAACCGCTGACCCAGGCCCGCGTGCGGGAGCTCGCCGCCGGGCCGGGCGCGGTCATCCTGTGCGGCCGCTTCGAAGGCGTCGACCAGCGCCTGATCGAGGCGCGCGGGCTCGAGGAAGTCTCGATCGGCGATTTCATTCTGTCGGGCGGCGAGCCGGCGGCGCTTGTGCTGCTCGACGCCGTCGTGCGGCTCCTGCCTGGCGTCATGGGCAATGCGGTGTCGGGCGAGGAAGAAAGTTTCGAGAACGGCCTGCTCGAGCATCCGCACTACACGCGGCCGCAGGAATTCGAGGGCCGGCCGATCCCGGATGTGCTGATTTCGGGCAACCACAAGAAGATTGCCGAATGGCGGCGCGCCGAGGCCGAGAAGCTGACGCGGGAACGGCGGCCGGACTTGCTTGGCGCTACGCCTCAGCCCTTGGTGAAATAGTAGAAAGCCAGAAACAGGCCGACCGCGACGACGAAACCGCGCACGACGGCCTGCGGCACGCGCTTGGCGATCCATACCCCGGCATAGCCGCCGAGCGCCACGCCCGGGATCATGACGATCGCCTGCGGCCAGGCAACGACGCCCCCGGAAACGAACACCAGGATGGCGACAACCGCGATCACGATGGACAGCATGTTCTTCAGCGCGTTGAGCCGGTGGTAGTCGCCGGCCTGCGTCAGGCCGAGGGTGGCGAGCATCATCACGCCCATGCCGGCGCCGAAGAAGCCGCCATAGACCGCGGTCGCGAATTGCGCGATTGAACCGGCGAGCGAGCCGACCGAGGCCTGGTGTTCCGGCCCCGCCGCCGGCTTCAGCCACGGTCCGGCGGCGAACAGGGCGGTCGCGGCGATCAGCAGCCAGGGCACAAGGGCGCGGAACGACGGATTGGAGAGGGCGAGCAGGATGAGCGAGCCGGCCAGCGCGCCGAGCGCCGAGATCAGGCAAAGCAGCAGGGCGCCCCGCCAGAAATGCCGGATATCGGTCCAATAGGCGAGCGTCGAGGTGATGTAGCCCGGCAGCTGCGTCACCGAGGAGGTGGCGTTGGCGACGATCGGCGGCAGCCCGACCAGCGTCATGGCGCCAAAGGTGAGGAAAGTGCCGCCGCCGGCGACCGCATTGGCGGCGCCGGAGACAAAACCCGCGAGAAACAGCAAGGCGGCATCGAAAAGACTCATTTCCCCCGCTTAGAAAGCTTGCGGCGCGCGCGCAACCTGTCACGGCGGCCATGTCATGGGGCCATCAAGCGCAAAAAATATGCCTCGAAGAGGTGACAAAGCGCCGAAATAGCTGTATGTCGCCGCCCGAACCGGAAGAACGATCTTCTGGACCCGTCAACAAATGACGGTGTAGCCGTCCCTGCCCAATGTCCTATCGCGGACAAAGGGCATAGCCGAGCGGTCGTTGGAACTGCAAGGCGAGTTGAGGACGCTCTGACTGTCGGAAGAACAAGAAGTGGATATTTGAGATGGATCTCATCCGTCAGCTCGAGGCCGAACAGGCCGCCAAGATCGAAGCCAAGCGCAAGCTGCCCGAATTCCAGCCGGGCGACACCGTGCGCGTCCAGGTGCGCGTCACCGAAGGTAGCCGCACCCGCGTCCAGGCCTATGAGGGCGTCGTCATCGCCCGCTCCGGCTCCGGCTTCCAGGAGAATTTCACCGTCCGCAAGATTTCCTACGGCGAAGGCGTCGAGCGCGTTTTCCCGGTCTACTCGCCGATGGTCGAGGGCGTCGAGATCGTGCGCCGCGGCAAGGTGCGCCGCGCCAAGCTCTATTACCTGCGTGACCGTCGCGGCAAGTCGGCCCGCATTTCGGAAAACACCGGCGTGCGCGCCCGCAAGCTGAACGACGAAGAGCGTGATGCGCTGAACGCCGAACGCGCCCGCATCGAGGCCGAGAAGGTCGCCGCCGCCCAGGCGCTGGCCGCCGAGACGGCCGCCAAGGAAGCCGCCGAGAAGAAGGCCGCCGCCGAGGCTGCTTCGGCCGAATAAGGCGCTTCAATAGCATTGGTTTGGAAAGGCGGCTTCGGCCGCCTTTTTCGTTTTGGCAATACGTCGCCATTCGAGGGCGGAGCAGGAGCGAAGCTCCGTCGCGAAGACCCTGGAATCCATGCCGTGACCTCGAGCGTAGAGTGCAGCGGAGCAGAATTCCGCATCGCTGCGGCGCGTCGACGTCACGGCATGGATCCTCGGGTCTGCGCGCCGCTGCGCGGCGCTCCGCCCGCGGACGACGAAAACGGGGTTGACATCCAATTATCTTGTACACTAAATAATCGTGTACAAATCAAATGGAGATGAAGATGTCTGCACTCTACACCGCTCAGGCTCACGTCAGCGGCGGCCGCAACGGTCACGGCGAAACCAGCGACGGCCTGCTCAAGGTCGACCTTGCGATGCCGAAGGAGCTCGGCGGCAAGGGCGGCGCCACCAATCCGGAACAGCTTTTCGCGGTCGGCTACGCCGCCTGCTTCGAGAGCGCGGTGCGCTTCGTTGCGCGCCAGCAGAAGCTGCCGCTGCAGGACGCTTCGGTCACGTCCACGGTGAGTCTCCATCCGAACGACCAGGGCGGCTTCAAGCTCGGCGTCGCGCTGGCGGCTGAAATCAAGGGGCTTGATCAGGCAGGTGCCGAGGCGCTTGTATCGGAAGCGCACAAGATCTGCCCCTATTCCAACGCCATCCGGGGCAATATCGATGTGGCGCTGTCCACCACGGCGCTTCCGGCAAAGGCAGCATGACGACTGAAACGGAGATTCGAGCTATGGATGTCCCGGCGGATACCGCCGGGGCAGTTGTGGTACCGCGCCTCGACCAGCAGCTCTGCTTCGCGCTCTATTCGGCGAGCGGGCTGATGACCAAGCTCTACCGGCCGCTGCTTGATCCGCTCGGCCTCACCTATCCGCAATATCTGGCGATGCTGGCGCTGTGGCAGCATTCGCCGAGCACGATCGGCGAGCTCGGCGCGGCACTCGGGCTCGATTCGGCGACGCTGACGCCGCTGATCAAGCGCATGGAAGCGGGCGGCTTCGTGACACGCCGGCGCGACGCCGCCGACGAGCGCCGGGTCCTGGTCGAACCGACTGCCAAGGGCCAGGCGCTGCGGGCGAAGATGAAGGACGTGCAGGATGGGCTGAGCTGCGCCATGCCTTTGGACCGGGCCGAGCTCAAGGCCCTGCACGGAACGCTGACGCGTCTGGTAGCCGGGTTGCGCGAGGCCACGGCCGATCAGGACTGATCCGGCAACGGCCATCCACAAAACCATTTCCGAAGAGCATTGGATTTGCGTATAGCGCGCAACGTCGCAGCAGACCGGCTTGCAAGGCGCTTGCGGCAAGCTCTATCTCTTTGTTTTTACGCAATTCCGGACGGAAAACCGCTTCACACTTTTCCTGGAATTGCTCTAAAGTCGGCGCCGGATTTTCTCAGGCCGCGAAATTGCAGCGGTCGCACCTTCGGAGATTTGTCATGACCAAGTCGAAATTGCTGCTGGCCGCCATGGTGGCCTGCCTTCTCGCGCCTGTCGCCGCGCTCGCCGACAATCTGCCCGACCTCGGCGGCAAGAAGGTCGTGGTGGTGACGGAAAACGCCTATCCGCCGCTGCAGTTCATCGACAAGAAGACCGGCAAGCAGATCGGCTGGGAATATGACGCGATGGACGAGATCGCCAAGCGCCTGAACTTCAAGGTCGAATACCAGAACACCTCCTGGGACGCGATGATCCAGGCGGTTTCCGACAACCAGTACAACATCGGCATGACCGGCATCACCATCAAGGACGACCGCAAGGAGAAGGTCGACTTCTCCGATCCCTATATGCGCTCGGAGCAGTTCATGCTGGTGCGCGGCGACGAAAGCCGCTTCACCGACGCCAAGAGTTTTGGCGCCTTCAAAGATGGGCTGATCGGCGCCCAGCCGGGCACCACGCCCTTCTACACCGCCGTCTATAGCGTGCTCGACGGCAACGAGCAGAACCCGCGCATCAAGCTGTTCGAGACGTTCGGCGCCACCGTGCAGGCGCTCAAAGCGGGCGACGTCGACGTGGTGCTGACCGACGGCACCGCCGGCAAGGGCTATGTCGACGCCTCCGAAGGCAAGCTGAAGCTGATCGGCGGCCCGCTTGGCACCGAGGACTTCGGCTTCATCTTTCCCAAGGGCTCGGACCTGGTGAAGCCGGTCAACGCCGCCATCGCCTCGCTCAAGGCCGACGGCACGTTGGACAAGCTCAACAAGAAGTGGTTCCTCGATTACAAGATGGGGCAGTGAGCGCTGTTGTTGCCAATGATGCGCGACAGCGGGGCTGAGTATCCAAAGGCCTCATTCCTTCACACCCCCCTCTGTCCTGCCGGACATCTCCCCCGCAAGGGGGGAGATCGGATGTCGCGTCGGCTTTCGCCAATCTCCAACGTTGAAGGCAAAGCGGCGGTGAAGCTGCCAATCTCCCCCCTTGCGGGGGAGATGCCCGGCAGGGCAGAGGGGGGTGTGCCGGAACGCGACCTTCGCAATTATCTTGCTGGCACCGCCTGATGCCGACACCCGCTACCACCATCACCAAACCCGAATTCCCGTGGTGGCTTGCCGCCGCGCTCGTCCTCGCATTGGCCGCGGCGCTTGCCATCGCGTCCAGCGATCTCTATGCGCAGGTCTTCGCCACCGTTGCCAAGGGCATCGGCATCACCATCTTCGTCACCGCGGTCGCCTTTGCGCTGGCCTCCGCGCTCGGGCTCGGCATCGCGCTGATGGCGCTGTCGGGATCGCAGTGGCTGCGTCAGATCGCGCGCTTCTATGTCGAGATCATCCGCGGCGTGCCGATCCTGGTGCTGTTGTTCTGGATCGCCTTTGCCGGCGCGCCGGCCCTCGTCGCGGCGTGGAACGCGCTGACCGCGCCGCTGCAGAGCGCCGGGCTGTTGGGCGAACTCCTGGTGCGCGACGTATCGCTTCTGTGGCGCGCCATCATGGCTCTGACCATCGGCTACTCGGCCTTCATCTCGGAGGTGTTCCGCGCCGGCATCCAATCGGTCGAGAAAGGCCAGATCGAAGCCGCCAAGGCGCTCGGGCTCAGCCGGGCGCAGCGTTTTAGACTGATCGTGTTTCCGCAGGCGATCCGCATGATCCTGCCGCCGCTCGGCAACGACTTCGTCGCCATGGTCAAGGATTCTTCTCTGGTCTCGGTGCTCGGCGTCGCCGACATCACCCAGATGGGCAAGGTCTATGCCGCCGGCTCGTTCCGCTTCTTCGAGACCTATTCGATCGTTGCCTATATTTACCTGATCCTGACCGTCGGCCTGTCGCTGGCGCTGCGGGCGCTGGAGCAGCGCCTGCGCCGGCAACACAGGGAATAGCCGGCAGCAAAAGTCCGCGTTACGATCCCTCCGCCCATCAGCGCGGAGGAGACGCCCCATGAATTTCGACAAGGCCAATGCGGCGCTGGATTCCGTCTATTCGGCCGACTCGCCGGAAGGGCTTGCCAAGGCCTATGCCGACTGGGCCGCGACCTATGACAGCGAGACCGCCTCGCTCGGCTACCTTCTGCCGTTCCTGATCACGGCCTGGGTAGCGCGGCATGTGCCGGCCGGCGAAGGTCCGCTGCTCGACGCCGGTTGCGGCACCGGCCTGTCGGGTCCGTCGCTGAAGGCGCTGGGCTATGGCGACATTGCCGGCCTCGACCTTTCCGACGACATGCTGAAGCTCGCCGGCAGCCGCCAGGCCGGTGGCAAGCCGGCCTATAGCGAGCTGAAGCAAGCGATGCTCGGCGGCCCGCTGCCCTGGCCCGACCGGCATTTTCGCGCCTTCTTCTCTACCGGCGTCTTCACCATCGGCCACGCGCCGGCCACCGGCCTGCACGAGCTGGTGCGCATCACGAAGGCCGGCGGTCATGCCATCTTCACCGTGCGCGACCGGGTCTTCGAGAGCGACGGGTTCCAGGCGGTGTTCGATGAGCTCGCGCAGGCGGGAAAATGGCGGCTGGTCGAGCAGAGCCCGTGGTTCCGCTGCTACGCCATCGGCGATCCGGAAGCGCTGGTGAAGACGTTTGTGTTCGAGGTGATGTGAATAGCTGGGCGCCAGTTCCTCGCCCCCGCGAAAGCGGGGGAGAGGTGGCCCGGCGAAGCCGGGACGGAGCGGGGGGCGACCTCCGCGACACCAGAGCCGCTGCAAGACAAGGCACAAGATTGATGGGCTCCAGGCGGTTAAGAGGCTTAAAAACTCCAGGCGCCGCGCTGGCCCCTCTCCGTCCCGGCTTCGCCGGGCCACCTCTCCCCACTTCGTGGGGCGAGGAACCAGATCCCCGCCGCAATTGCCGAAAAGCCAAAACATTGCTATCTACGCCGCCATGGAAAAGCTTTTCAGCGATCCGGCCTATAAGGGTTTCGTGCTGCAGGACAGGAAGCGCCTGCCGTCGCGTTTCTCCGCGCGCGTTTGCGGCGCGCTGACCAGCCGACTTAACTGACCCGACCGATCGCAGTCTTCGCGCCGGATGGCCGGCGTGCTTTTCCCATTCTCATATCGACGGATTTACGCACATGAGCGCACCGCGCACCCTCTACGACAAGATCTTCGACGACCACGTCGTCGACCGCCAGGACGACGGCACCTGCCTGCTCTATATCGACCGCCATCTGGTGCACGAGGTTACCAGCCCGCAGGCCTTCGAAGGCCTGCGCATGTCGAACCGCAAGGTTCGCCATCCGGAAAAGACGCTGGCCGTGGTCGACCACAACGTGTCGACCTCGCCCGAGCGCAAGTTCGGCATCAAGAACGAGGAAAGCCGCATCCAGGTCGAGGCGCTGGCCAGGAACGCCAAGGATTTCGGCATCGAATATTATTCCGAGAACGACATCCGCCAGGGCATCGTCCACATCATCGGGCCCGAGCAGGGCTTCACCCTGCCCGGCATGACCATCGTCTGCGGCGACAGCCATACCTCCACGCACGGCGCCTTCGGCGCGCTCGCGCATGGCATCGGCACGTCTGAGGTCGAGCATGTGCTCGCCACCCAGACGCTGATCCAGCGCAAGGCCAAGAATATGCTCGTGCGCGTCGACGGCCAGTTGCCTGAAGGCGTCACCGCCAAGGACATCATCCTGGCCATCATCGGCGAGATCGGCACGGCCGGCGGCACCGGCTACGTCATCGAATATGCGGGCGAAGCGATCCGCTCGCTGTCGATGGAAGGCCGCATGACGATCTGCAACATGTCGATCGAGGCGGGCGCGCGCGCCGGGCTGATCGCGCCGGACGAGACGACCTTCGCCTATGTCAAGGACAAGCCGCGCGCGCCCAAGGGCGCGGCGTGGGATGCGGCGCTTGCCTACTGGAAGACGCTCAAGTCGGACGAAGGCGCGCATTTCGACAAGGTGATCGTGCTCGACGCAGCGAAGCTGCCGCCGATCGTCTCCTGGGGCTCCTCGCCGGAGGACGTCGTCTCGGTGCAGGGCATCGTGCCGAATCCCGACGACATCACGGACGAGACCAAGCGTTCCTCGAAGCATCGGGCACTGGAATATATGGGCCTGACGCCTGGAACCAAGATCACCGACATCGCGCTCGACCGCGTCTTCATCGGTTCCTGCACCAACGGCCGCATCGAGGACCTGCGCGCCGCCGCCAAGGTGGTCGAGGGCAAGAAGGTCAATCCGCGCGTCAACGCCATGATCGTGCCGGGCTCCGGCCTGGTCAAGGAGCAGGCCGAGGCCGAAGGACTGGACAAGATCTTCGTCGCCGCGGGCTTCGACTGGCGTGAGCCGGGCTGCTCGATGTGCCTGGCCATGAACGACGACCGGCTGAAGCCGCATGAACGCTGCGCCTCGACCTCGAACCGCAACTTCGAGGGTCGCCAGGGCTTCAAGGGTCGCACCCATCTGGTGTCGCCGGCCATGGCCGCGGCCGCCGCGATCGCCGGCCATTTCGTCGACATCCGCGACTGGAAGTAAGCGCCTAGCTTGGAAAGCAGGAAGGGTCGGAATCAGCGCAAGCGCTGGGGATTAGCCGAAGTCTCCCCAACGTCGTCATTCCAGGGCGAAGCAGGAGCGTAAGCTCCGTCGCGGAGACCCTGGAATCCATGCCGTTACCTCGATCGAAGGGTGCAGCGGAGCAGAATTCTGCACTGTTGCAGCGCCTTGAGGTTACGGCATGGATCCTCGGGTCTGCGCCGCGTCGCTTCGCTCCTTGCTTCGCCCGTGGATGACGATTGCGATGGGCGTTCCGGCCAATCGCCAAGGCATGCCAACGCAGCATATCCGACAGGCCGAAATTTCCGTGCCGGGAACTTACCTGCGAACGATCTCGTGAGACTCCTCACGCCGGCCGGGTTCGTCGGCGGCGACGACCAATGCCAGCTGGCGGTCGTCGAAAATCTTGAACCACTCGTCCCATTCGACCAGCTCGTAGCCGCCGGCATTGGGCGGGCGTTCCGGCCGGTCCTCGTCCTCATAGGCCTGCTGGTCAAACACCAGGCGAAGCATGGCCTGCGTGCCAGGCTCCGGCGATACGTCGACAATGGCCGGAAAGCCGGCCCGCGCCGCCGCCCAGGAGCGGATTTCATCGTGATCGGTCAAAGTGATCGTGTCGGCCATCGCAATCGTCTCCTGTCTGGCGTCTCCAGTCTGGCCGGACAACGCCGCTCCGGCAAGCCCGGTTCCGCATGGTTTCGCGACCTATCTGTCGGAGGGCTTAACCGCTTGTTTGGGCTTGCGTCCTAGTATCTCCCCTTGGGTAAGTTGGGGAAAGTCGCAGTCCTTTGGACACCGGTCTGCTCATAGCGCTGCTCAATCCGACGATAGCGCTGGCGCTTGGCGCTGCGTTCCTCGTGCTATGGTGCCATCAGCGCCACCGGCCGTATCTGGCTGTGCTCGGCGCCAGCTACTGCCTGTCGGCGCCGGGGTTCCTGCTGCAATATTTCACGTTGCCGATCGGCATGGCGCTGACCAAGCTCGTTTCCAACATCTGCTTCACGATAGCGGCCTGCTGCCTTTCCAGCGCGCTCATCGCCCGCTACGGACGGCGCGTGCCTTTTGTCGGGATCGGCGTCGTCACCGGCGGCGGGCTCGCCGCCTTCCTGTGGTTCATGTTCGTCCAGCCGGATCTCACCTGGCGCGTGCTTGGGATGAATTTCAGTTTCGGCGCGCTCAGCCTGTTGGTCGCGGCGGAACTCAGAACGGTTCGCAACAACGGCCCGACCGAAAAGATCCTGTTCGCGCTGTCGCTGTTGTCGGGGCTGAACTTCATCGTCCGCACGCTGGTCGTCGTCATCGCGCACGGGCCGTTCCCCAGCTATGACGGTTTCTACGGCTCGTCCTATTGGACGACGGCGCTGCTTTCGCACGCGCTTTTGTCGCTTCTGACCGCGCTTAGCCTGTTCACGGCCGCGGCGCTCGACGTGGTGAGGACATTGAAGGCCGAGACCCACACCGATCCGCTCTCCGGCATCCTCAACCGCCGCGGCTTCGAGGAGCGGGCGATCCAGCTGCTCGATCAGTGCGGCAAGGCCGGCTTTCCCGCCGCCCTGGTGCTGGCCGATCTCGATCACTTCAAGGCGCTGAACGACCGGCACGGGCATGAGGCCGGCGACCGGGTGATCGCTGACTTCGCCGCCAAGCTCAGTTCCGCCACCGGCGCGCGCGGAGCCGCCGGCCGCATCGGCGGCGAGGAGTTCGCCGTGCTTCTGCCGCTCAGCGATCTCGCTGCGGCAAGGCTCTTCGCCGAGGCGATCCGTACCTTCTATTCGGCCGGCGCGATCGACGGCCTGCCGCCCGGCACCAGGGTCACCGCCAGCTTCGGCGTCGCCGCGCGCTCCGGCAGGGAAGGGCTGATGCCGTTGATGCGGCGCGCCGACGAAGCGCTCTACAAGGCCAAAAGGAACGGCCGCGACAGCGTGCGGCTGTCCTATGAGAGGCCGGAAACGACGTTCGTCGCCGAGCGGCTCGCCATCGGGTGAAGCAGGCCACCCGCGCCCGACGTTAACGCGATTTTCGCCCGTCGATGCTTTTCTGCCCGGAACGTCCGACGAAGGAAGACATGGGCAGCGCCGATTTCATACTGATGATCAACATGCTCGTCGCCGCGCTGCTGGCGGCGGCGTTCATGGCGGTTGCCGTCTACGGCACCGGGCGCGTGGCGGCGCGCTGGCTTGCCTTCAGCTACCTGCTCGGCATGGCTTATTTCGCCATCGAATTCAGCATCCCCGCCTTCGCGGACGCCCGGTTGCTGGTCGTTGCCGCCTTTGGCGTGTTCCTCGGCGCGACCATCGCTTTCAATGGCGGGTTGGCCCATAAATACGGCGTGCGGCCGCCATGGGTGCCGATGCTGTGCTTCCTGGTCGTCGCCTCGGCCGCCGTCTATCTGGTGCAGGACCTGCCGCGCCAGTCGCTCACGCGCATGATGGCCTACCAGCTTCCTTATGCCGCCATGCAGTTCGCGGCGCTCGGTATCGTGCTGTCCTCCCGGCAGAGGCTTGCACGGCTGGACCATGTGCTCGCGCTGGTGCTTGGCGCCAGCGCCGTGCAATTCGCCTCCAAGCCATTCATCGCCGGCGCGCTGGGTGGCTGGGGCGCCAATCCGCAGGCCTATGTGCAGACGGCTTACGCGCTGGTGTCGCAATCGCTCGGCACCGTGTTCGGACTGGCGCTGGCGCTGCTTGCCCTGGCCGTCCTGGTGCGTGACGCGCTCATCGAGGCGACCTCGAAATCGGAAACGGATACATTGTCGCGGCTGTTCAACCGCGGCGGTTTCGAGCGCCATGCGGACCTTGCCATGCGGGACGCCGTCCGGCGCGGCGTGCCGGTGGCGCTGGTGATCGCCGATCTGGATTACTTCAAGAGCATCAACGACAGCTATGGCCATGCCTGCGGCGACCGTGTAATCGAGAGCTTCGCGGGCTTCCTGCGCGAGGCCGCCGCCGAGCACCATGTCGCCGGCCGTATCGGCGGCGAGGAATTCGCCATCATCCTGCCGGGCACCAATCTTGCCGCGGCGCGGCTGTTTGCCGAGGGCGCGCGCAGCGCCTTCGGTGCCTTGCCGATCGAGGGATTGCCGGCCGACCATCGCTGCAGCGCGAGTTTCGGCGTGGCGGAGCTGACCGCCGACGAGGGTTTTGCCGATCTTCTGCGGCGCGCCGACGCCGCGCTCTATGAAGCCAAGAATGCCGGCCGCGACTGCGTGCGCGTGTCAGGCGCGCTCAGGCGGCGCCAAACGCCGACGATCTTCAACGGCAAGGGCTGAGATTGGGCATCTCGCCGTCGGAAAGCCCGTACATATAGGAGCGGCCCTTCACCAGTACCGGCGGCTGGTAGCAGCCGGGCGCGCCGGGCTCGTCCGCATCGTCATAGGCGACATCCGGCTGGCCGGCACCGGTAAAGTTCGAGAGCTCCTTGGCATGCCTGCCCTCGCCGACGATGATGCGCTTGTAGCCGGCGGCGCTGTCGATGACGAGATTGCCGAAGGAATCGGCATAGACGCGGTCGTGATGGCGCAAGCCGGCTTCGGCCGGCGCGGCGATCGCCAAGACCAGCCCCGCCACCGCCGCGACGGCAACGCTTGCCCGCACTGAATTCGAACGCATGTCGCTCTCCCTTGATGGCGCGACGGATCGCGCCTGGATTCCGGTTCGAATCGGAAATTAACCCTTTCTTAACCTTTGTTAAGAGGCGGGGGGCTTTCGGCGCCGGTTCTTAAGGAACATGGTTAATTTTCGGGGGCCCGATTCCTGTCCGCCGCAGGGCGGCATGCAGCCGGCTGACTCTGGGTGAACTTGATCTTGATGCGTCGCGTGGCTAGAGCGGTTCGCCGTTTAACGGAAACGACAAACCACTCTATCTCTTTGTTTTGACGCAATTCCGGACGGAAAACCGTTTCACACTTTTCCTGGAATTGCTGTAGCGTGCCGCGCACGAAAGGGCAGCGCATGAGCTTTGGCCACACGGTTCGGGTGTCGATCACCATCCCGCTGCTTCTCGCGGCCGCGGCCTGCGTGCCGCAGGACGGCGCGCCGAAGGCGGCCGCGCCGCCCGCCGCCTCGCCTGCTCCGGCCGCGCAGTCCACCGCACCCGTGGCGCCGGCAGCAGCAACGCCTCCGCTGCCTGCAACCGCCAAGACGCCTGCCACGCCTGCGCCCGCAACCAAGATCGTCACCGACCTTACCGTGCCGCGATCCGGCATCGGCACGGCCACCTACAGATGCGGCAATGGCGGCATGATCACCATCCAGAATCTCGGTTCGTCGCTGCGCGTGGTCCGGCCGGACGGCTCGACCGAGGAGTTTGCCGCCTCGCCGGCCAACCAGAGCAGCCGCTACCAGGAAGCGGCCACGCATGACGCAATCGTGATCGACGGCCGCGAGGCGCTGGTGATGAAGAGGGGGTCCACCCCGCAGACCTGCAGAAGGTAGTGGGTGGCCTGATCTGAATCTCAACCCGCCCGGCGCGCGATCTTACCGCGATGCAGCGAACCTTGCGTCGGCTTCGAAACAGCCGCTAATCGATTGAAGCGCGCGGCCGCCGGTTTGTCAGACTAAATGATGTTTCCAAAACGATTTTCCGGCTTTGACGCGGTGCAAAAAGAGCATTAGAAACCGCCTGTCCGGAGCCATAGAGGAGGGCGGCAAACGCCGCATTTCCCATCCCGGCTTCAAGGATGCCGAACTGGGGGAGCCATGAGCAAATCACCAGCCACCCGCGCAGTTGCCAGACGTGAACGACCGCTCTCGCCGCATCTGACGATCTACCGGCCGCCGATCACGATGACGATGTCGATCATCCATCGCATCACCGGCGGCGCGCTTTATTTCGGTACGCTGCTGGTGGCGGCGTGGCTGATCGCCGCTTCGAGCTCGCAGGCCGCCTTCGACTGGGTCGACTGGGCCTTCGGTTCATGGCTCGGCCGGCTGGTTCTGTTCGGCTACACCTGGGCGCTGATGCACCACATGCTGGGCGGGCTGCGCCACCTCATCTGGGACACCGGCGCGGGGCTCGAAAAACACACCGCCTCGAAGATCGCCTGGGCGACGCTCGCCGGCTCGATCGTGCTGACGCTCCTGATCTGGATCGCCGGCTATGCGGCGCGAGGGGCTTTCTGATGAGCGCGAACAACACCGATATGCGCACGCCGCTCGCCAAGGTGCGCGGCCTGGGCTCGGCCCGCGAGGGCACGCAGCATTTCTGGCGCCAGCGGCTGACGGCGATCGCCAACATCCCGCTGCTCCTGTTCTTCGTCGGCTTCCTGATCGCGGTCAACGGCCACGGCTACATGGAAGTGCGGGCGGCACTCGCCAACCCGTTCGTGGCGCTGGTGCTGGCGCTGGTGCTCATCTCCGGCCTCTATCACATGCGGCTCGGCATGCAGGTCATCATCGAGGACTATGTGCATGGCGAGGGCATGAAGCTGGCGCTGATCGCGCTCAACACCTTCTTCCCAGTCGCAGTCGGCGTCGCTTCGCTGTTTGCCCTGCTCAAACTCGCATTCGGAGGCTGACGTTTTGGCCAACGCAAATACAGCCGGCACGGCTTCAGCCTACACTTTTGTCGATCACAAATTCGATGTGGTGATCGTCGGCGCCGGCGGCGCCGGCCTGCGCGCCACGCTCGGCATGGCCGAGCAGGGACTGCGCACCGCCTGCATCACCAAGGTGTTCCCGACCCGCTCGCACACGGTTGCCGCGCAAGGCGGCATCGCCGCCTCGCTCGCCAATATGGGCCCGGACAACTGGCAGTGGCACCTCTTTGACACCGTCAAGGGCTCGGACTGGCTGGGCGACATCGACGCGCAGGAATATATGGTGCGCGAGGCGCCCGCGGCGGTCTACGAGCTCGAGCATTACGGCGTGCCGTTCTCGCGCACCGAAGAGGGCAAGATCTACCAGCGGCCCTTCGGTGGCATGATGATGAATTTCGGCGAAGGCCCGCCGGTGCAGCGCACCTGCGCGGCCGCCGACCGCACCGGCCATGCCATGCTGCACACGCTCTACGGCCAGTCGCTCAAGAACAACGCGCAGTTCTTCATCGAATATTTCGCGCTCGACCTGATCACGGAGCCGGACGGCACCTGCACCGGCGTGGTGGCCTGGAATCTCGATGACGGCACCATTCACCGCTTCTCGGCCAAGATGGTGGTGCTGGCGACCGGCGGCTATGGCCGCGCCTATTTCTCCGCCACCTCGGCGCATACCTGCACCGGCGACGGCGGCGGCATGGCGGCCAGAGCCGGGCTCGCGCTGCAGGACATGGAGTTCGTGCAGTTCCACCCGACCGGCATCTACGGCGCCGGCTGCCTGATCACCGAAGGCGCGCGCGGCGAGGGCGGCTATCTGGTCAATTCCGAGGGCGAGCGCTTCATGGAGCGCTACGCGCCGTCCGCCAAGGACCTTGCCTCGCGCGACGTGGTCTCGCGCTGCATGACGATGGAGATCCGCGAAGGTCGCGGCGTCGGGCCGAAGAAGGATCACATCTTCCTGCATCTCGACCATCTCGACCCGGCGGTGCTGCATGAGCGGCTGCCCGGCATTTCGGAATCGGCGAAGATCTTTGCCGGCGTCGACCTCACCAAGGAGCCGATCCCGGTGCTGCCGACGGTGCACTACAATATGGGCGGCGTGCCGACCAATTATTGGGGCGAAGTGCTCAACCCGACGGCCGAGAGCCCGGATCGCGTGTTGCCCGGTCTGATGGCGGTGGGCGAGGCCGCGTGCGCGTCCGTGCACGGCGCCAACCGGCTGGGCTCCAATTCGCTGATTGATCTTGTCGTCTTCGGCCGTGCCGCGGCCATCCGCGCGGGCGAGGTGATCGACCGCAGTTCGCCTATCCCTTCGCCCAACGCGGCCTCGGTCGAGAAGATCATGGACCGCTTCGACAGGCTGCGCCACGCCAACGGCTCGACGCCGACGGCGGTGCTGAGGGAGAAGATGCAGCGGGCGATGCAGGAAGACGCCGCTGTGTTCCGCACGCAGGTATCGCTCGACAATGGCTGCAAGCGCATTTCCGAGATCTGGGGCGAGCTCAAGGACATCAAGGTCACCGACCGCTCGATGATCTGGAATTCCGACCTCGTCGAGACGCTGGAGTTGGAAAACCTGATGGCCAACGCCATCACCACGGTCTATGGCGCCGCGGCGCGCAAGGAGAGCCGCGGCGCGCATGCGCGGGAGGATTTCTCGGCCCGCGACGACGCCAACTGGCGCAAGCACACGCTGGCCCATGTCAGCGAGGACGGCAAGGTGACGCTCACCTACCGGCCGGTGCACACCGAGACGCTGCTGGCGGAAAAGGATGGCGGCATCAACCCGGCCAAGATCGCGCCGAAGGCGCGGGTGTATTGACCATGGCGCTCGCGGCCACCGGATATTCCGGCACGCCCCTTCCGGCCAAGCTCGGCCTGAAGGACGGCATGGTCGCCGCCTTCATCGCGCTGCCGCCGGAGCTCGACGATCTGGCTGAAGCCGTGTCCTTCGCCAAGGTCGATCGGCTGCCGAAATGGTCGGCGATCTCGGGCAGCCGCAAATACGACGCCGTGCATGCCTTCGCCCGGCAGCGCGCCGAGATCGAGGATGGCCTTGGCGTCATCGAGACGGCGATCAAGCGCGACGGCATGGTCTGGGTGTCCTGGCCGAAGAAGGCCTCGAAAGTGCCGACCGACGTCACCGAGGACGTGATCCGGTCGGAGGCGCTGAAGCGCGACCTGGTCGACGTCAAGGTCGCCGCCGTCAACGAAATCTGGTCCGGGCTGAAGCTCGTCATCCGAAAGGACCGCAGGTAATGGTCGAACTCACGCTTCCCAAGAATTCCAAGGTCCAGCAGGGCAAGACCTGGCCGAAGCCGGAGGGCGCCACCAATTTGCGCGAATACCGCATCTACCGCTGGTCGCCGGACGATGGCGGAAACCCGCGCATGGACACCTATTTCGTCGACATGGACGATTGCGGCCCAATGGTGCTGGACGCGCTGTTGTGGATCAAGAACAAGATCGATCCGACGCTGACGCTTCGCCGCTCCTGCCGCGAAGGCATCTGCGGCTCCTGCGCCATGAACATCGACGGTTCGAACACGCTTGCCTGCACCAAGGGCGCCGAGGATATTTCGGGCGCGGTCAAGATCTACCCGCTGCCGCATATGCCGGTGATCAAGGACCTGGTGCCCGACCTCACCAATTTCTATGCCCAGCACGCCTCAATCGAGCCGTGGCTGAAGACGGTCTCGCCAGAGCCCGCCAAGGAATGGCTGCAGAGCCATGAGGATCGCGAGAAGCTCGACGGGCTCTACGAATGCATCCTGTGCGCCTGCTGCTCGACCTCCTGCCCGAGCTACTGGTGGAACGGCGATCGCTATCTCGGCCCGGCCACCCTGCTGCAGGCCTATCGCTGGCTGATCGATAGCCGCGACGAGGCGACCGGCGAACGGCTCGACAATCTCGAAGACCCGTTCCGGCTCTATCGCTGCCACACCATCATGAACTGCGCGCAGACCTGCCCGAAGGGCTTGAACCCGGCCAAGGCGATCGCGGAGATCAAGAAGATGATGGTTGAGAGACGGGTTTAGTCGGGCGAATTCGCTCGTGGTGCTTTGAAGGCAGCGATCCTTCGCGCGCCCCTCTGTCCTGCCGGACATCTCCCCCACGGGTGGGGAATTGGCTGCCACCGCGGCTTTCGCCAATCGCTACCGTCGAAGAATAAGCGCTGTTGACGAAGCTGCTGATCTCCCCCCTTGTGGGGGAGATGTCCGGCAGGACAGAGGGGGGCGCTGTCCCGCCAGCGTCAGAAAGGATTGCAGCCAGTGACCGATCTCCCCATCCTCTCCGCCGTCGAGGCGCGCGTGCTGGGCTCGCTGATCGAGAAGAAGGAGCTGACGCCGGACGTCTATCCGCTGACGCTCAACGGCGCGCATCAGGCCGCCAACCAGAAGACAGCGCGCGAGCCTGTCATGGCGCTGGAGCTGACCGAGATCAGGCGAGCGCTGAGCTCGCTCGAGCAGAAGGGGCTGGTGCGCCAGGCCTTCGCTTCGCGGGTCGAGCGCTACGAGCACCTGATGGCGCAGCGCTTTTCGCTGACCACGCCGCAGATCGCGGTGATCGGGCTTTTGCTGCTGCGCGGGGCGCAGACGGCGCATGAATTGCTTGCCCGCTCGGAGCGGATGGCGCGCTTTGCCTCGATCGAGGAACTGCGCGACAATCTCGACCTGATGATCGGCCGCCGGCCGCCGTTGATCCAATTGCTCGAACGGGCGCCGGGCCAGCGCGAGGAGCGCTATGTGCATCTGTTGAGCGGGCCGGCGGAGGCGGTGGCGGTCGCGGCGCCTTGGCAGCCGCCGGCGACAGCTGTGGACGCTGATCTCGAAGCGCGGGTGAGGGCGCTGGAGGAAGAAGTCGCGGCATTGCGGGCGAAGATCGAGGCGCTGGGCGGGTAGCTCGCTGGAAGGGTTGGCGCGAGGCCCCCCTCTCTGTCCTGCCGGACATCTCCCCCTCAAGGGGGGAGATTAGCAGCTTCGCCGCTGGCGCTCAGCTTACGGCGTTGGAGATTGGCGAAACCCGGCGTGACATCTGATCTCCCCCCTTGAGGGGGAGATGCCCGGCAGGGCAGAGAGGGGGGCGAAGGAACGCGATCTTGGCAATTATATCGCCCGATCACCCCAACCTTGCATCCAGCGACACCTTGATCGCACCCAGCGCCTTCGACACCGGGCATTCGGCTTTCGCCTTCTCGGCCAGCTCCTTGAATTTCGCCGCGTCGATGCCCGGCACCTTGCCGACCAGGGTGATGGCGCTGCCGGTTATGCCGGTGCCGGGGACCAGCGTCACCACCGCTTTGGCGTCGAGCTCGGCGGCTGGCGTGCCGTTTTCGGCGAGGAAATGCGAGAGCTGCATGGCGTAGCAACCAGCATGCGCCGCCGCGATCAGCTCCTCCGGATTGGTGCCCGATTTGCCGCTCTCGTCCTCGAAGCGCGCCTTGAACGAATAGGGCGTGCCCTTCAAGGTGCCGCTCTGGGTGTCTAGCGTGCCCTTGCCTTCCTTCAGGTTGCCTTTCCAGACGGCGTTTGCGGTGCGGTCCATGGAGTCCTCCTGGTCTGTCGGGGTAGCGCCGGCGGCTGCCGGCGTTCTCCTGAACTATAGCGCGGCCGCGGCGGAAGACCATCCACGGCATGTTGAGATTCAGGTGAGGCCGGCCTGCAAATGGCGGTCTCCTGCGCTTCCGGTGCTCACGTACTTTAAGTACGCTCCGCTCCGGTTCTCGGAGACCGCCATTTTCGGCTCGGCCTGACCCGAATCTCAACACGCCTTCGCCGCCGACGTTGGTGGGTAGGCCAATTCCCAAAAAATGTCCGCGCAAAATGTCGACTTGCTATCGGCCCGGCCGTCCTGCGGGCGGCCACTCACGGCTGATGGAGATTTGAGATGGACAATCTGTTTTTTGCGATCTGGGGAAAGCCGGAGCGGCGGGCGGAGGAGTTCTGGCTGGATCCACCGGCGCCGGGTTTTGGCCGGCTAGCGGCGGCCATCGCCATTGTCGGCGTCGCGGCATGCCTGCTCGACCACATGGCCACGGCAAGCAAAACTGACACCGCCGCCTTTGCCTCCTATAACGTGGCCACCGAGGAGAGCCTGAGATGAAATATGTCCTGCTGGTCTATGGCGAGGAGAAGGACCTTTATGCGCTTACCCCGGAACGGGCGGCCAGGCTCGACGCCGACTCGCTTGCCTATGACAGGGAACTCGAGCGGCAAGGCAAGCTGGTCATCGCGCAGGCGCTGCAGTCGGTGAAGACGTCGAAATCGCTGAGGCGGCGCAAGGGCAAGGCGCTGGTGACCGACGGGCCATTCGTCGAGACCAAGGAGCAGCTGCTCGGCTTCGTCATGGTCGAGGCGGCCGACCTTGCCGAGGCGCTGAAGATCGCGGAAGGCATCCCGCTGGCCGAGCTCGGCACGGTCGAGGTCAGGGCAATCTACGACATACCGGGATCATAGGCGCCAGGTGGGCGCGGCGTTGCAGCTGTCTCTTGCGGGAAACATGTTCAGGGTTTCTTCACGGACGCAACCGTTGCGTGTTGAAGCAACGCCGCATCTCTCTTATCGTCGCCGCGATTTCGGGGGAATTCGGCATGCCTATTCTTATCGCGATACTTGGCCTGCTTGGGGCGGCCGCGATCTGGTGGTACCGGCTGAAATATATGAGTGACGCCGCGCGTGAAGTCGCCGACGTCGTCGGACGCGTTCAGGGCAACATACGGCGCAAGAAATTGCGCAAGCAGGCCGCGCTCTCGCCGCTGACGGCGATCGACGATCCGGTGGTGGCGGCGGCGACGTTGATCACCGCGATTGTTGCGGAGCAGGGGCCGGTGCTGCCTAAGCGCGAGGCGGTCATCCGGGACGTCATCTCGCAGATCGCGGAAAACCCGAAGAAGACGGACGAGGCGGTGGTCTACGCAAAATGGGCCGCCGCGCAGGTCGACGACACGACGATCGTCATCGACAAGCTGGCGGCCTTCCTGCGTGGCCGCCTCGACCCGCATGAGCGCGACGATCTGCTCAGGATGCTGAACCGTGTCGCGCAAGGCGGCGAGCAGAGCCTGAAGATACCGGACCAGCGGATGCTGAGGTTGCGGCAGAAGCTGGGGTTCGAGGTGAACTAGAATTCAGGTGAGGCCGGCCTGCAAATGCCGGCTCCCTGCGCTTCCGGTGCTCACGTACGAAAAGTAGGCTCCGCTCCGGTTCTCGGGATCCGCCCAGCTTGGTCGCTTCGCGCCCGTCTTCGACTCCGACTCGGCCTGACCTGAATTTCACCGCGCGGCGACGACCGGATCGCCTGCCTTCGTGATGGACCAAAACGCCTCTCGCTTCGTCATTCTATGGCGGAGCAAGGAGCGAAGCGACGCGCGCAGACCATAGAATCCATTCCGTTGCCTATAAGCGTTGCTGCGATGCAGAATTCTGCTCCGCCGGGTCCTACGACAAAGGTAACGGAATGGATCCTCGGGTCTGCGCTCCGCTTCGCGTCGCTCCGCCCGTGGATGACGACGTCGCGGAGGCTGCGGCCGATTGCGCGGGGTTCAGATCGCCTCGCCCTTGAGCAGCCTTGGCGTGTCGCCGGACAGGCCCGAGGCCTGGCGGATGAAGAAATCCTTCAGCCGGGGCATGCGTTCCACGAGACCCAGGCCGAGATCGCGCACGGCGCGCAGCGGGCCGATGTCGTTGGAAAACAGCCGGTTGAGCACGTCGGTGGTGACGCCCATCTGCAGCGTGTCGAAGCGGCGCCACTGCTGGTAGCGCTCGAGCACGTCGATGGCGCCGATGTCCTGGCCGAGACGGTCGGCCTCGACAATGACTTCCGCGAGCGCGGCGACATCCTTGAAGCCGAGATTGAGGCCCTGGCCGGCGATCGGGTGGATGCCGTGGGCCGCGTCGCCGGCGAGCGCGATGCGCGGCGCGACGAAGGCGCGGGCCAGCGTCAGGCCGAGCGGCCAGGCGCGCGGCTTGTCGACGACCCTTATTTCGCCGAGCTTGAGGCCGAAGCGCTGCTCCAGATCATGCTCGAAGACAAACTCGTCGCCCTCGACCAGCGCCTTGGCGTCTTGCGTACGCTCCACCCAGACGATCGACGAACGGTTGGTTCCATCCTTGTCCGGCTTCAGCGGCAGCGTGGCGAAGGGGCCCGCGGGGAGGAAATGTTCTTCGGCGCGGCCGTTGTGCGGGCGCTCATGCGCCACCGTGCAGACGATGCCGGACTGGCCGTATTCCCATTTGACGGTCTTGATGCCGGCCATGTCGCGGAGCCTGGAGTTGACGCCGTCGGCGGCGATCAGCAGCCGCGCCTTCAGCGTCGCGCCGTCGGCCAGGTGCACCGTGATGCCGGCGCCGTTGACGTCGAAGGCGCTGACCGCGATGCCTTCGATGATATCGATGCCGAGCTTTTCGGCGCGGCGGCGCAGCGCGCCGTTCAAGTCGCGGTTGGCGACCATGTGGGCGAAAGGCTCGCCCGGCGCCACCTCGCCGTCGAAGGTCAGGAACACCGGGCGCACCGGGTCGGCGGCGCGCGAGTCGGTGATGATCATTTCGGTGATCGCCTGCGCTTCCGGCGCGATCTCGTCCCAGACGCCGAGCTGCTCCAGCATGCGGCCGGCGGCCGCGGCGATGGCCGAGGCGCGGCCGTCCCGCTGCCAGACGCCCGCAGGCGCGGCGTCGACGACGGCGATGGCGAGGCCCGGCCGCGCCTGCTTCAGCGATACGGCCGCGGTGAGGCCGACATAGGCCGCGCCGGCGATGAGCACGTCGAGCGGAGCTTCGCGGTCAGCATCGGCCTTTGCTCCATCCGGCTTGCGGTCGACCATGGCATCATCCTTTCGCGGCTTCGTCCGGCCGCCGCTTGCGGCCTTGACTGGCCGCACATCCTGTCCGAAACCGGCCATGGCGCATCCTTGAAGGATTTCAGACATGACGGCGGCCATGGACGAGCTTCTGGACATTCTCGACCTCGAGCAGCTCGAACACAATCTGTATCGTGGTCGCAGCCCAAAGGTCGACTGGCAGCGCGTCTTCGGCGGCCAGACCATCGCGCAGGCGCTGGTCGCCGCGCAGCGCACCGTGGAGCCGGAACGCCATGTGCATTCGCTGCACGGCTATTTCATGCGGCCCGGCGACACCAAGCTGCCGATCGTCTACGAGGTCGACCGCATCCGCGACGGCGGCTCCTTCACCACGCGCCGGGTGGTGGCGATCCAGCATGGCCAGGCGATCTTCTCGCTGGAGGCTTCGTTCCAGCAGGACGAGGTCGGGCTGGAGCACCAGATGCCGATGCCGCGCGACGTGCCGGCGCCCGACACGCTGCTCTCCCAGCGCGAGCTGCTCGGCAAATTCGGCGAGGCGGTGCCGGAAGGCATCAGGCGTTACTGGGAGCGCGACCGGCCGATCGAGATGAAGCCGGTGATGCTGAAGCATTATACCAGCCGCGAGAAGCTGGATCCGCAGCAGAACATCTGGATCCGCACCACCGGCCCGGTGCCTGAAAGCCGTGCGATACAGGCGGCCGTGCTCGCCTACCTCTCCGACATGACGCTGCTCGACACCTCGACCTTCGCGCATGGCCGCGCCATCTTCGACCGCGACATCCAGGCGGCCAGCCTCGACCATGCCATGTGGTTCCACCGCAGCCATTCGCTGGACGACTGGATCCTCTACAACCAGGACAGCCCGTCGACGCAAGGGTCGCGCGGCTTCACGCGCGGTTCGCTGTTCGCGCGGGACGGAACGCTCATCGCTTCGGTCGCCCAGGAAGGCCTGATCCGACTCAAGCGCTGAGCCGGCTTCTGGTTGATGCCCGCCAAGTAGGCATTTTCGAAATTTTGCCTATTTTTTAATCGTAACGCCCGATGCGGCCGCGCACAAAAGATGTGCGCGGGCCGCTCTGCCCCTTTGTTTACAACAGGTTAACGCCCTGCTTCGGCAATTGGCACGGAGCTTGAATCCTGTCGGGCACTCTCCGGCTCTCCTCGGGATCGGTGTAGGTGTGCAATCGCGGGGGACCGCAACAGCAAAGGGTGAAACCTTATGAAAATCGTGATGGCAATCATCAAGCCGTTCAAGCTCGACGAGGTGCGCGAAGCGCTCACCGCCGTCGGCATCCAGGGCCTGACCGTCACCGAAGTCAAAGGCTACGGGCGTCAGAAGGGGCACACGGAAATCTATCGCGGCGCGGAGTACGCGGTCAGCTTCCTGCCCAAGATCAAGATCGAGGTCGCGGTCGGCGCCGACTTGGTCGACAAGGCCGTGGAAGCCATCACCTCGGCCGCCAAGACCGGCCAGATCGGCGACGGCAAGATCTTTGTCTTCGGCATCGACCAGGCGGTGCGCATCCGTACCGGCGAAACAGACACCGACGCGCTCTGAGCGGCGACCATCCATTCCAACGGAGAGTTCAATGAATATTCCTTCCACCTTGAAGACGACGGGACGCGCGGCCGCTTCGCTCGCTCTCGTAGCGCTGAGCACCGCCGCCGCCTTCGCGCAGGAGGCTGCTCCGGCGGCGGCGCCTGCGGCACCTGCCGCGCCGACGCCGGTTCTCGACACCGGCAACACCGCCTGGATGCTGACCTCGACGGCGCTGGTGCTGATGATGACCATTCCGGGCCTGGCGCTGTTCTACGGCGGCATGGTGCGCAAGAAGAACGTGCTCGCCACCATCATGCAGAGCTTCGCCATCACCTGTCTGGTGACGGTGCTGTGGTTCATGTTCGGCTATTCGCTCGCTTTCACCACCAATGAATCGGCGTCGATGAATGCCTATATCGGCGGCTTCTCGCGCTTCTTCCACCACGGCATCACCGTCTCGACGCTTTGGCTGCCGGGTGTCTCGAACATTCCTGAATTCGTCTTCTCGATGTTCCAGATGACCTTCGCAATCATCACGCCGGCGCTGATCGCCGGCGCCTTCGCCGAGCGCATGAAATTCTCGGCGCTGCTGCTCTTCATGGGCCTCTGGCTGGTGTTCGTCTACGCGCCGATCGCGCACTGGGTGTGGGGCGGCGGCTTCCTCGGCGCCGCCGGTGTGCTCGACTTCGCCGGCGGCACGGTCGTCCACATCAACGCCGGTGTCGCGGGTCTGGTCTGCGCGCTGGTGCTGGGCAAGCGCGAAGGCTACGGCACCACCAACATGGCGCCGCACAATCTCGTCTATTCGGTGATCGGCGCCTCGCTGCTGTGGGTCGGCTGGTTCGGCTTCAACGCCGGTTCGGAACTGGCGGCCGACGGCCTCGCCGGTGCCGCGATGATGAACACGCAGGTCGCCACCGCCGCGGCAGCGCTGGCCTGGATGTTCGCCGAATGGATCGTCGCCAAGAAGCCTTCGGTGCTCGGCATCATCTCGGGCGCCGTCGCCGGCCTCGTCGCGGTGACGCCGGCTTCCGGCTTCGTTAACCCGACCGGCGCCTTCATCGTCGGCATCGTCGCCGGCGTCATCTGCTACCTCTCGGCGGTCAAGCTCAAGCATGCGCTCGGCTATGACGACTCGCTCGATGCCTTCGGCGTGCATGGTATCGGCGGTATCGTCGGCGCCCTGCTCACCGGCGCGCTCGCCGATCCGGCGATCAACGCACTCGGCAAGGATGCTTCGGTCGGCAAGCAGATCTACGGCATCATCTTCACCATCCTGTGGACGGCGATCGCCACCTTCGTGATCCTCTACATCGTCAAGGCGCTGGTCGGCTTGCGTCCGTCCACCCAGGAAGAGGTCGAAGGTCTCGACGTCACCCAGCACGGCGAAGTGGTGCCGTAAGGCTGCCTTTGCCCTTACCAGGGCGCAATTCCGGAAGGTTTCACACTTTTCCTGGAATTGCCCCGAGGGCCGGCGGATCCTCCTCCCGCCGGCCCGGAATTCCTCCCAAGATCCCGTCGTGACGCTCTCGAAAGGGGCTCACGCCTTGAGGCCCGGAACACCCTTCCGGGCCTCCTTTTTTGTCCAGAGCGTTTCACCGTTTTACGGAAACGGCGATCCGCTCCATCCCTTTGCTTCTTACGCAATTCCGGACGGAAGGCTACGGCGAACGCGCCGAACCTAACCGCTCACATTTTCCTGGAATTGCTGTGGGGCCCATCCAAGCCTTTCGATCGCGTTCACTTGATCGCGCCTGCATGAAACATCGGCCTGCTTACAAGTGATCGCCGACGATCGGGGTCCCGAAAGGACCTGATCGTTTCGCCGTTTACGCAAAGGATGGCGTGCCGCGAGCCCCGCCATCCTCTGTTGCAGATGAGGTTCGGTAAAAGGCCATGGTTAATGCGGCCTTAACCTTCCCCCCGATAGTCTGGCGTTCGAATCTGCCGGGGTGCGCCACGCGCCCGGCCAGGCAACGATCACGGGGAAGAGGCATGCGTTCAGGCGCTTCAGCACCGCTCGCGCTGACCGATACGGGGCACGGCATCCAGGCATTCGCGCGGCGCCAGGTCGGGCGGCTGGTCGGCGCCGGGCTGTTCCTGTTCACCGCCTTCGGCATCGCGGCCTTGGCCACGTGGAACGTTGCCGACCCGAGCTTCTCGCACGCCACCAGCAACGTCGTCACCAACGCCATGGGCTATGCGGGTGCTGTGTTCTCCGACCTTGCCATGCAGTTCTTCGGCCTTGCCGCCGTCGCCGGGCTGGTGCCGGCGGTGATCTGGGGCTTCCTGCTTTTCACCGCGCGCGGCGTCGACAAATTGCCGAAGCGCGGCTTCGCCTGGTTCGGCTTCGCGCTTCTGGCCGCGGCTATCGCCGGCTGCGTGACGCCGCCCAACACCTGGCCGCTGCCGACCGGACTCGGCGGCGTGTTTGGCGATATGGTGCTGAAGATCCCCGGCATCGCGGTCGGCGGTTACCCGAAAGGGCTTTTCGCGACGATCATCGCGGTCGTCCTCGCCGCGCCGATGTTATGGCTGTTTGCCTATGGCTCGGCGCTGATCGCGCGCAAGAACGGCTTCGCCGTCATGGAGCGCAGCGCCGCTCCCGATCCGCGCGAGCAGGACGAGATGCTGTTCGACGAGGATGAGGACGAGGGCGATGAAGGCATCCTGGCGCTCGGCGCCGTCACCCATTGGTGGCTGTCGTTCCGCGCCTTCCTGCACCGCCGCGCCGCGCGCCGCAGGCGGGAGCGCGACGAGTTCGAGCCGCCGATGGAGCCCAAGGCCAGCGCCTGGCGGCGCGCCGCCGAGCGCGTCGAATCGGCCGAATTCGCCGAAAGCCGGGTGAGCCCGGGCGGCCGCGCCCGTGTCGAGCCGGAATTCTTCGCCGCCATGGTCAATGACCGCAGCGTCTCGGTCGATCCGGTGGACCAGGATATTTTCGACGACGAGCAGGACGAGGACGTCGACCTCGACGACTTCGACGACGAGGCGCCTGCCCAGCGGCGCGGCGCGGCGGCCAAGGTGCGGAACTTCCGCTCCGATGCCGCGACCCGCGTCGAGGCGCCGGCGGCGCGGCCGGTGCCGGGCGCCCGTGTCCAGCGCGAGGCGCAGACCTCACTGATCGGCTCCGACACGTTCGAGATGCCGTCGTTGCATTTCCTGTCCGAGCCGAAGAACGTCGCCAAGGATCCAAGCCTGTCGAAGGACGCCCTGGAGCAGAACGCGCGGCTTCTCGAGGGCGTGCTGGAGGATTTCGGCGTCAAGGGCGAGATCATCCATGTCCGCCCCGGTCCGGTCGTGACGCTCTACGAGTTGGAGCCGGCGCCCGGCATCAAGTCCTCGCGCGTCATCGGCCTGTCCGACGACATCGCCCGCTCGATGAGCGCGATCGCCTGCCGTGTCGCCGTCGTGCCCGGCCGCAACGCCATCGGTATCGAGCTGCCCAACGCCAAGCGCGAGACGGTCTATCTCAGAGAGATCATGGCCAGCCGCGATTTCGAGACGACCAAGGCAAAGCTGGCGCTGGCGCTCGGCAAGACGATCAATGGCGAGGCGGTCATCGTCGACATCGCCAAGATGCCGCACGTGCTGGTCGCCGGCACCACCGGCTCCGGCAAGTCGGTCGCCATCAACACGATGATCCTGTCGCTGCTCTACCGGATGACGCCGCAGGAATGCCGGCTGATCATGATCGACCCGAAGATGCTGGAACTTTCCGTCTATGACGGCATCCCGCATCTTTTGACGCCGGTCGTCACCGATCCGAAGAAGGCAGTCGTGGCGCTGAAATGGACCGTGCGCGAGATGGAGGACCGCTACCGCAAGATGTCCAAGGTCGGCGTGCGCAACATCGACGGCTTCAACGCACGCGTTCAGCAAGCGGAGAAAAAGGGCGAGAAGATCTCGCGTACGGTGCAGACCGGCTTCGACCGCCAGACCGGCGAGGCGATCTACGAGACCGAGAACCTCGATCTCGAGCCGATGCCCTATATCGTGGTCATCATCGACGAGATGGCCGACCTGATGATGGTGGCCGGCAAGGATATCGAAGGCGCGGTGCAGCGCCTGGCGCAGATGGCGCGCGCCGCCGGCATCCATGTCATCATGGCGACGCAACGTCCCTCGGTCGACGTCATCACCGGCACCATCAAGGCCAATTTCCCGACCCGCATCTCCTTCCAGGTGACGTCGAAGATCGACAGCCGCACCATCCTCGGCGAGCAGGGCGCCGAGCAGCTGCTCGGCATGGGCGACATGCTCTACATGGCCGGCGGCGGGCGCATCCAGCGCGTCCACGGTCCGTTCGTCTCGGACGACGAGGTCGAGCGGATCGTCGCGCATCTCAAATTGCAGGGCGTGCCGGAATATCTCGACGCCATCACCGAGGACGACGAGGAAGAGGACGAGGACGGTCCGTCCGGCAAGGGTGGTTCCGGCGGCGGTGGGGGCGGCAATTTCGAGGATTCCGACGATCCCTACGACCAGGCGGTGGCGGTGGTGCTGCGCGACGGCAAGGCTTCGACCAGCTACATCCAGCGGCGGCTCGGCATCGGCTACAACCGCGCTGCCTCGATCATCGAGAAGATGGAAAAGGAAGGCATTGTCGGCCCGGCCAACCATGCCGGCAAACGCGAGATTTTGGTGCCGACCGAGGACGACAAGTTCTAAGGTTTGTCGACATTCAGGTGAGGCCGGCCTGACCTGAATATCGGCAAACTCTTGGCCCGGCGACGTGCCAACCGGGTCAGCCGGCAACCGGAAATCGTCTGGCGCGTTTGTGCGAAGTTGTCGCGCACCCGCCAAACTTAGGCCCCAGTGGGAGTCCAGATACTGCCACGACACGAATCACAGGAAGTGACCGGCATGAAGACCCAGACCGAATTCGCCATCACCCGCCGCCAACTCCTCGGCCTCGGCTTGATGCTTGGCGGAGCTGCCGCTTTCAACCTTGTGCCTGGATACCAGCTTGTGGCGGCCGCGCAGGCGGCGGTGCCGCCGGCGGCACAGAAGATCGCCGATCATTTCTCCTCGGTGAAGTCGATGAGCGGCGAGTTCGTCCAGTTCGGTCCTAAAGGCGAGCAGACGGGCGGCAAGTTTTTCCTGGAGCGTCCGGGCAAGATCCGCTTCAACTATGACGGCTCCTCCAACTTCCGCGTCATCTCCGACGGCAAGTCGGTGGTGATTCTGAACAAGAAGCTCAACACATCCGACCTCTACCCGCTGTCGAAGACGCCGCTGAAATTGCTGCTCGACGACCGGATCGACCTCTCCGGCGGGCGCGTCAAGGCCGTCAAGGAAGAGGACGACCTCACCACGATCAAGCTTTCCGACAAGTCGGTGTTCGGCAATGCCATGATCACCATGATGTTCGACCCGAAGACCTACGATCTGCGCCAGTGGACGATCACCGACGCTCAAGGGAAAGACACCACGGTGATGATCTTCAACACCAAGGAAGGCGTCAGCTTCCCGCCCGACACGTTCGCGATCGATTATACGGCGAACCGCGAGCTGAATACGAAGACGCGGTAGATTCAGGTGAGGCCGGCCTGCAAATGGCGGTCTCCTGCGCTTCCGGTGCTCACGTACTTTAAGTACGCTCCGCTCCGGTTCTCGGAGACCACCATTTTCGACTCGGCCTGACCTGAATCGGTGTCGCTGATGGAAGCGAGCGCAGCCGCAAAGGTTGGCTTGTCTTTCAGGCGCGCGGCTGGCACTAGTTCGGCGACTCCTTTCCGGACCCGCCTGAATGCCTTTCACCATCGCCACCTGGAACATCAACTCCGTGCGCCTGCGCATGCCGATCGTCGAGCGGCTGCTGAAGGAGCACGCGCCGGACGTGCTCTGCCTGCAGGAAACCAAGGTGCCGGACGAACTCTTTCCGGAAAAGGCGTTTCGCAAGGCCGGCTACGAGCACATTCTGTTCCACGGCCAGAAGGGCTATCACGGCGTGGCCACCGTGGCGCGCCGGCCGATCGAGCTGGTCGAGAAGCGGCGCTTCTGCGAAATCGACGACAGCCGGCACCTTTCGGTCAGGGTCCAGGCGGGCGGCAAATCGGTGCTGGTGCATAATTTCTATGTGCCGGCCGGCGGCGACGAGCCGGATCCGGAGATCAACCGCAAATTCCGGCACAAGCTCGATTTCGTTTACGAGATGAACTCCGTGCCGGCGAGCGGGGACGAGCTATCCGCGTCGATCCTGGTCGGCGACCTGAACATCGCGCCGCTGGAGCACGACGTCTGGTCGCACAAGCAGTTGCTCAACGTCGTCAGCCATACGCCGGTCGAAACGACAAATTTCGAGGCGATGCGCAAGGCCGGCGGCTGGGTCGACCTGATGCGGCTCAACATGCCCGCCGAGCAGAAACTCTACACCTGGTGGAGCTATCGCGCGAAGGACTGGGAGGCGTCGAACCGAGGCCGCCGCCTCGACCATGTCTGGTCGTCGGCAAATCTGGTGCCGAGCTTCAAAGGCTACGAGATCCTGCAGGCGGCGCGGGGATGGGAAAAGCCGTCGGATCATGTGCCGGTGATCGCGCGGTTCGACCTGGATTAGGGCGGGCCTTTCGTCGCAATGCCAACGGCTGAAATCAGTTACAGGTAGCGATCCTTCGCGCCCTCCTCTGTCCTGCCGGACATCTCCCCCACTTGGGGGGAGATTGGCTGTCATCTCGGCTTTCGACAAATCCAACGTTGATGAGTGGGCGCCGCGGCGAAAGCTGCTGATCTCCCCCCTTGTGGGGGAGATGGCCGGCAGGCCAGAGGGGGGCGCTGTCCCGCCAACGTTCAGAGATTATTCGTCAGGCATTCACCCCGTAAACCTTGGCGCCAGTTCCTCGATGCGGGCGATCATCTGCTGGAATTCCTCCAGGATGCGCTCATGCAACAGGACCGCGATCTCCGGATATTCTTCCAGGATTCGGTGAAACATCTTGCGGCTCAGCCGGATCACTTCCGAATCGACCGCGGCGGAGGCGCTGGTCAGCCGGTTGGTGTCGGCGATCAGCGCCAGTTCGCTCAGCATGGTGCCCGGACCCGCAGTGCCGATCGGGACGCGTTCGCCCCCTAGCTCCCGGTAGAGCGTGATCAAGCCGCTGACCACGATGTAGGCAGAGTCGGCGACGTCGTCCTCGCGGTAGAGCTTGTGGTCGGCCTGCAGCATGGTGGTCTCGGCGCCGAAGGCGAGCAGGCGCAGCTGTTCCTGCGTGAAACCCTGGAAAAGCTTCACACCGGACAGGATGCGGATGTCGTCATCCAGCGCCATCCTAGCTGTGTCCCCGAGCGGTCAGTCCAATCCCTCCTTTGGAGCGGCGCGCCCTCCTGGGCACGCGAAAAACGCTCCACCATGCATCGTGCGATGCTTGCAACGAGCCGATCCATCACCCTCCAGCACCAGGATCGTACCCGAGGCGGTCCCGCCCGACCGCTCTGTCTCTTTTGGCTCAATTCCGGACGGAAGGCTACGGCGAAGCCGCCAAGCTCAACCGTTTCGTAGTTTTCCTGGAATTGCTTAGATCATGAAATGTTTAAGGAACCAGCTTGTAGCCGCCGCTTTCTGTCACAAGAATTTCGGCATTGGAAGGATCGCGCTCGATCTTCTGGCGCAAGCGGTAGACATGGGTCTCCAGCGTGTGCGTGGTGACGCCGGAATTGTAGCCCCAGACCTCTTCCAACAGCACGTCGCGCGTCACCACCTTCTGGTCGGCGCGATAGAGATATTTGATGATCGAAGCTTCCTTCTCGGTCAGCCGCACCTTGGCGCCGCGCGGATCGATCAAGAGCTTCTGGCTGGGCTTGAAGGTGTAGGGTCCGACCGAGAAGGTGGCGTCCTCGCTCTGCTCATGCTGGCGAAGCTGGGCGCGGATGCGCGCCAAAAGCACGGCGAAGCGGAAGGGCTTGGTCACATAATCGTTGGCGCCGGCCTCGAGGCCCAGAATCGTGTCTGAATCGGTGTCGTGGCCGGTCAGCATGATGATCGGCGCCTTGTAGCCGCCCTTGCGCAGGATCTTCACCGCCTCACGGCCATCCATGTCGGGCAGGCCGACATCCATGATGAGCAGGTCGACAACGCCGCTGCGCGCGGCGGCAACGCCTTTTGCGGCGGTCGATTCCTGCTGGACGTCGAATTCCTCGTAGAGCGCCAGCTGCTCGACCAGGGTGGAGCGCAGGTCGTCGTCGTCATCGACGATCAGGATGGTGCGTGATGTCATGGGATATCAATCCGTTGTTTTAAAAAGAATATTCAGTTGACCTCCCCCCATTTATGCGGAAGCTCACCGGCGCAACAGCCGATCACAGTGATTTGTTCCGTGACACGATCATACAAGAAAAAACGCGCGCGCAATGAGGCGGGCGCATTTTTGCCGAAGGGCTTGCGCGTTTTGGTGGTGCGCGCGCGGCCCGGCAACCCCGCACAGGGCTTCCTGCAAGCCGGCAAAACGGTGTTTCCCTGCGCCCTGGGGCGCAGCGGGATCACCGCCAACAAGCATGAAGGGGATGGCGCGACGCCGCTGGCGTCGATGCGCATCCTGTCAGGCTATTTTCGGGGCGATCATTTCGCGGGCGGGCGCAGGACGAGGCTGCCGATGGCGCCGATCGGTCCGGATCTCGGCTGGTGCGAGGTGCCGGACGACCGCAACTACAACCGCCCGGTGAAGATCCCCTATGGCGCGAGCCATGAGCGGATGAAGCGCGACGACCGGCTCTACGATGTCTGCCTGGTGCTCGACTGGAACATCGCGCCGCGCTTGCGCGGGCGCGGCAGCGCGATCTTCTTCCATCTGGCGCGGCCGGGCTTCACGCCGACCCAAGGCTGCGTGGCGGTGACGGCGCGGACCATGGCGAGGCTGCTTCCGTTGTTGTCGGACAGGACGGTGGTGAAGGTGGTGAGGTAGGGTGAGGCCGGCAAACGGCGGTCTCGGAAGCCGCCGAGTTTGGCCGCTTCGCGATTCCGGTGCCCTAGCCTTTCGTGTAGTCAGGCCCAACACGCGTCGGCAGGCCGTCGGCGAGTTTCAACCAGGGGAGCTTCTCTTCAAAAGCGACATGCAGCGTGGGCGCGAATTTCTCCGGCTCATCCATTGCCGCGGCAAAGAAATGCATGACGTCGGACATCTTCTTCGAGCGGAAGGACAGCGGCGTGCCGCAGTGATCGCAAAATGTCCTTTCCACGCCGGGAGAAGAATTGAACACCTTCGCCGGCTTGCTCAGCCATCGCCATTGGCCGTCCAGGACGCCGATATAAGTCGTCATCGGCGCAGAACATTGCCGCCGGCAACTTTCGCAATGACAGACCACGCAGGCCTGTGGCGGACCATCGACTTCGAAAGCAACGGCGCCGCATAGGCAGTGACCACGCATGTGAATTCTCCTTCAGCTGATCGACCCGCTGGCGCTAAAGCCCATCATGCCGGTGAAAGCGCCAGCGGTGTATGCATTAGCGATGGGATCGACGTGGAGGCTGCCAGCCGGTGTCCAGCAAGCCGATGCGGCCAAGCTCCCTGTCCATTGCCTTTGTGACGTTGCGGCGCCTGCCGCCGACGTCGCGCAGGTCGCGGTCGGAAAGGTCTTCGACGGATTCCACAGTCAAGGTGGCGGCGACCCGGGCCTGGCGCAGCCAATCGCGTGCTGAATGCAGCCAGAGGGCGAGGCCAGAAGGCGATTCCAGGGTGGTGCAGGGCTTCAGGGCGATCTCAGACATGGCTCTATCCGTGTTTCTCCGGATATCAAATCCGGTTTGATGGTGTTTCGATGAAGCCATCATGCCGGATTGAAAAACAAACGAGAAACGAGTAGTTCTTTTTTGATCATCAAGTTTTATTTGGAGATTGGATGTCCAAGCTGCTGCCCGGGACGCGCGCTCTGAGGACGTTCGAGGCGGCCGCCAGGCACCTCAACTTCACCCGCGCCGCGGACGAGCTCGGCCTGACGCCGGCGGCGGTCAGCCACCAGATCAAGGAAATCGAGGATCAGCTCGACCTGGTGCTGTTCACGCGCACCAGCCGCACCATCCGGCTGACCGAAGCGGGCAGCGTGCTTCACGACGCGTCGATCGACGCGCTCGACCTGCTCAGCCGCGCCGTCAGCCGCGCGCGCAAGATGACGCGCGGCACATCCTTGTTGAAGGTGACGCTCGACGCGCAGTTCGCCACAAAGTGGCTGATGCGGCGCGTCGACGATTTCCGCCAGCAGAAGCCCGGCATCGAGCTGCGCTTCGACATCACCTACGATGTCAGGGATTTCGAACGCGACGATGTCGATATCGGCATCCGCTTCGGCACCGGCAGATATCCGGGGCTCGTCGCGCACCGGCTGTTTGAAAACATCATCATCCCGGTGTGCAGCCCGGCGCTGCTGGTGTCGGGTCCGCCGCTGAGGGAGCCGCGCGACCTGTTCAACCACACGCTTGCGCATATCGAATGGTCAAGGCAGGGCGTGACCTGGCCGAACTGGAGCATGTGGATGCACGCGGCCGGCGTCGATGATTTCGACGACAGCCGCACGCTGGTCTTCGGATCGTCGACCGATGCCACCCAGGCGGCGCTCGACGGCAATGCGGTGGCGCTCGCCGACTTTGCCATGGTCGCCAACGATCTTTCGCAGGGGCGGCTGGTGCGGCCCTTCGAGCTCGGCATCAAGGTGGCGCCGGAATTTGCCTATTTCCTCGTCTATCTCGAGGCCGCGAAGGACGACGCGCGGATCATCGCCTTCCGCGAATGGCTGTTGGACGAGGTGGCGAAAACGCCGACATAAGACTGTTGTCAGCCCGCCGGCGCGGCTGGCGCGCCGAACCAGCCGATGATGGCGCCGATGATCAGCATCACGCCCAGCCAATGGCCGGCATCGATCAGCGTCAGGGTCCAGCCGAAGCCTTGATAACGGTGATTGGCGGTCAGCGTCGTGGCGATGAAGCCCAGCCAGAGCACGAAGCCGAACAGCAAGCCGGCGACCGGGTTCGGTTCGCCGCCAGTTATGGCGCCCACCACCAGTGTCAGCACGAGCGCCATGACCAATTCGGCAACGAAGCTGATAACGAACGGAAGCGCCGAGCGCTTCATGGTGGCCGGGTCGAGCTTGGCCGCGTTCAACCAGGGCTTGCTCAAACCCATGTACCAGACGGCGCCGAACAACCATGCGACGACAGCGGCGACGATTACCGCCAGCCAGTTCACGACCGAAAAATCCATGCTTTCCCCTCCAAATCGAAATGCGATGGAACGCTTGTTCGGCGATCGCGTCAAGCAAGGCGCCAGACAGTCGTGCGCTTGACCTCGGCATCTTCCAGCACCCGCGTCACCGGGACCTCATAGACGGCAAGCGACTGCAGCCCGGTCCTGGGCAGGTAGGCGCGGCCGGGATCGCCGACGAGGATGTCGGCGCCGCGCGCCCGCAGGCTCGCGAACCAGGGCATGAGCCTCTCGGCGAAGGCCTTGTCGTAGAAGACGTCGCCGGCAAGCACGACGTCCCAGCCACCGTCGGAGCTGACGCAATCCATGCCCAGGAATTGCGCTTCGACGCCGTTGGCCTCGAGGTTGAGCGCGATCGCCGTCTCGCAGAACGGATCGATGTCGGCGGCGATCACTGCCGCGGCACCTGCCTTCATCGCCGCGATCGCGACGAGGCCCGATCCCGAGGCGAAGTCGAGCACGCGTTTTCCGCGCACAGTTCCGGGGTGGTCGAGCACATAGCGGGCGAGGCCCTGGCCGCCGGCCCAGGCAAAAGCCCAGAAAGGCGGCGGCAAGCCGATCTCGGCCAGCTCCTCCTCGGTGCGCAGCCAAAGGTCATGCGCCTCGTCGGCGAGGTGCAAAAGCACTTCCGGCACATGCGGCGGCGCCATCAGCGCCGTGTTGTCGAGGATGAATTTCTTGGCGCTTTTCGGCGTCAGCTTTGTCACGGCGCCGGGTTGAGCTCGGCCATGCGGCAGACCTCTTTCCATTCGGCCGGCGTCACCGGCTGCACGGAAAGCCGGCCGAGCCGGACCAGCGCCATGTCGGCCAATTTCGGGTTGGCCTTGACCTGCTCCAGCGTCACCGGCTTCGGCACGTCCTTGAAGGCGCGGATGTCGACGCATTCCCAGCGCGGATCATCGGTCGTCGTATCGGGGTGGGCAAGCGCGCAGACCTCGGCGATGCCGACGATGTTCAGCCCCTCATTGGAATGATAGAAGAAGCCGAGATCGCCGATCTGCATCGCCTTCATGTTGTTGCGAGCAGCGTAGTTGCGCACGCCGTCCCACTGCGTGCCGGCCTTGCCCTTGGCCTTCAGCGCCTCGAAGGAAAAGACCGAGGGTTCGGACTTGAACAGCCAGTAGTTCATTTTGTTCCTCCAGCGGCGCTTCGACTGCGAATTAACTAGCCGCCGGCTTGTTGAAGGTCCAGTTCCACTGGCGGATTTCGACGCTCTCGAACAGGCCCGCCTTGGCATAAGGATCGGCTGCCGACAGGGCCTGCGCCGCCGCCAGGTCCGGCGCCTCGACCACGACGAGGCTGCCGTCCGGCTTGCCCTCGGCGTTGAGGAAGGGACCGGCGAAGGCCAGCTTTCCCTCGCCGTTCAGGCCTTCGAGGAAGGCGACATGGGTCGGCCTGGTGTCGACGCGCAGCTGCAGGCTGCCGGGCTTGTCCTTGCAAATCAATGCAAACAGCATTTTTCAACTCCGATGGTTCAGATGTCGGTTTCGGTCTTGAGCGGGCGTGTCATCAGCGCGGTCACCGCCTGCTCGATGGTTATCTTGCCGTCGAGGATGGCGGCGACGGCGGAAATGATCGGCGCCTCGATGCCGCGCTCGGCGGCGATGCGGGCGGCGATGCCCGCCGTGGGCACGCCTTCGGCCAGTGGCAGGCCGGCAAGCGGCTTGCCCTGACCGAGCGCCAGACCATAGGCGAAATTGCGCGATTGTGCCGAGGAGCAGGTGAGCAAGAGGTCGCCAAGGCCGGAAAGCCCCATCAGCGTCTCCGGCCTGGCGCCGAAGGCGGCGCCGATGCGGCGCAGTTCGACGAAGCCGCGCGTCACCATGGCGGCCTGGGCGCTGGCTCCGAGCCCGGCGCCGGTGACGGCGCCAGCGGCGATGGCAAAGACGTTCTTCAGCGCGCCGCCGATCTCGACGCCGATCAGGTCGTCGCTGGAATAGCAGCGCAGGTTCTCCGCCGAGAAGCGCGCGGCAAGCTCTGCCGCCAATTCCGCCTCTCGGGCGGCGACCACCACGGCGGTCGGCAGGCCGCGCGCGACGTCGCTGGCGAAGCTCGGACCGGAAAGTGCGGCGACCGGATTGTTGGGCAGGCTTTCCTCGACGATCGTCGAGAGCAGCGCGCCGGTGTCGCGCTCGATGCCCTTGGCGCAGAGCACCAGCGGCACGCCCGTAGGAACGTGGTTGCGGGCATGGGCCAGGACGGCGCGCAGCGACTGCGCCGGCGTCACCGCGAGCACGCAGTCGGCGCCGTCGAGGGCGGCTGCAATGTCGCTGGTGGCCGCGATGCCGGGCTCGATGCTGATGCCGGGCAAATAGCGCGCGTTCTCGCCGCGGGCGATGGCGGCGACCGTATCAGTGTCGCGCGCATAGAGCCTCACATCATGGCCGGCGCGCAGCATGGCCAGCGCCAGCGCCGTGCCCCAGGCGCCGCCGCCCACCACCGCAACACGCCAGCCGCTGGCGGATCGCTTGGCTGTCATGCCTTGGCACCACGTCGGCCCGAGCCGACCATGGGCGTGGAAACGCTGTCGAGCGGCCAGCGCGAACGCGGCACGAAGTCGGCGGTGTTTTCGTCGGCGATCCCGGCGCGCAGGCGTTCGATGCCGGCCCAGGCGATCATCGCTGCATTGTCGGTGCACAGTTTCTGCGGCGGCGCGACAAAGGCGAAGCCGGCTTGCGAGCAAAGCGCTTCAAGCGTCGCCTTGATGGTGCGGTTGGCGGCGACGCCGCCGGCGACGACCAGCGCCGGCTTTGCCTGGTCGGGGAATTCCTGGCGGAAACGGGCCAGCGCGCGCGCCACGCGGTCGCCCAGCGCGTCGGCCACCGCCGCCTGGAAGGAGGCGCAGATGTCGGCGACGTCCTGGTCGCTCAACGGCGCGATCGCTGTCGCCGCCTGGCGCACCGCCGTCTTCAGGCCGGAGAAGGAAAAGTCCGGTTGCGCCGAGCCCTTCATCGGGCGCGGGAAGGCAAATCGGCCGGCGTCGCCGCTGGCCGCGGCCTTCTCGACATTCGGTCCGCCGGGATAGGGCAGGCCAAGCATCTTGGCCGTCTTGTCGAAGGCTTCGCCGAGCGCATCGTCGATCGTGGTCGCCCAGCGCTGGTAATCGCCGACGCCGCGCACTGCGACGATCTGGGTGTGGCCGCCGGAGACGAGCAGAAGCAGATAGGGGAAGTTGAGACCGTCGGTCAGCCGCGCCGTCAACGCGTGGCCTTCCAGGTGGTTGATGGCGATCAGCGGCTTGTTCGCGGCGGCGGCGATCGCCTTGGCCGTCATCAGGCCAACTATCAGCCCGCCGACGAGACCGGGCCCTGCCGTCGCGGCGATGGCGTCGACCTCGTCCAGCGACACGGCCGAATCGGCAAGCGCCGCCTCGACGATCCCGTCCAGGGCTTCGACATGGGCGCGCGCGGCAATCTCCGGCACGACGCCGCCAAAGGCCGTGTGCTCCTCGATCTGGCTCAACACCACGTTGGACAGGATTTCCGGCGCGGCGCCACCGTCCAGCGCCACCACGCTGGCCGCCGTCTCGTCGCAACTCGTCTCAATGCCCAGAACGCGGATCAATTGGTCGCTGTCCATGAAGATTGTATCACCGGCCAATCCCAATTAGGAAAAGGCCCGGCAGACCTCAAGCTGCCCCGGGGGTTATCACGGACCGCGCGCCATGCAAACTTTGAAAATCGGAACACGCGGCAGCCCGCTGGCGCTGGCCCAGGCGCATGAGACGCAGGCGCGGCTGATGCAGGCGCATGGCCTGCCCGAGCAGGCGTTTGAGGTGATGCCTATCTCGACCAGCGGCGACCGCATCCAGGACCGGCCGCTCTCGGAAGCCGGCGGCAAGGGCCTGTTCACCAAGGAGATCGAGGAGGCGCTGCTCGACGGCCGCATCGACATCGCCGTGCATTCCTCCAAGGATATGCCGACGGTGCTGCCCGACGGATTGGAGCTTGTCACCTTCCTGCCGCGCGAGGATGCGCGCGACGCTTTCATCGGCAAACGGGCGAAGCAGATCGCCGACCTGCCGCACGGCGCGACGGTGGGATCCTCGTCGCTGCGCCGCCAGGCGCTGATCCGCCGGATGCGGCCGGATCTCGATGTGGTGACCTTTCGCGGCAATGTGCAGACGAGGCTGCGCAAGCTGGACGAAGGCGTCGCCGAGGGTACGATCCTGGCCTATGCAGGGCTGAAGCGGCTCGGGCTCGAACATGTCGTCACCGACCTGATGTCGCTGGAGGATTTCCCGCCGGCGCCGGGGCAAGGCGCGATCGGCATCGAAACCCGCATCGGCGACCGCGAGGTCGAAAAAATGCTCGCGGCGATCCATCATGTGCCGACCGGCCAGGCGCTCGCCTGCGAGCGCGCCTTTCTTGCCGCGCTCGATGGATCCTGCCGCACGCCAATCGCCGGCCATGCGACGGTCGCGGGCGAGAAACTGTCATTTGCCGGGCTGATCATCTCGCCCGATGGCACGCAATCGCACGAGGTCCGGCTGGAAGGCGAGGCTGCGGACGCGGCGGAGATCGGGCTCGACGCCGCGCGGACGGTTCGCGCCAGGGCGGGCGCCGAATTCTTCGACGGCTGGGCGTGACATGGTCCGCGTCCTGGTGACGAGGCCGGAGCCCGGCGCGTCGCGCACGGCACGACGCCTCGAAGCCCTGGGATTTCAGCCCGTCCTGCTGCCGCTCACTGAGACGAGCGCCTTGCCGGTCGAGGTGACTATCGGCGCCGATGCCGTGGCGGTTGCGGTCACCAGCGCCAATGCGGTGCGGCATGCGCCGCAAGCGCTAATCGCGGTGCTTGCGGGCCTGCCTTGCCACGCGGTTGGCAAAAGGACGGCCGAAGCCTGCCGCGCGGCGGGATTCTTGTCCGTCACGGAAGGCCCGGGCGACGCAGAAGCACTGGCGGATCTCATCGCCGGCGATCTTGCCGGCAAGGCAATCGTCTATTTGTGCGGCCGTGTCCGCTTCCCGGCGTTCGAGCGGCGGCTGGCGGAAGCCGGCGTGCGTGTCCAGCCGATCGAGACTTACGACACGACCGGCATCGACCATGGCGATGCCGAGGTGGTCACCCGCCTGTCGGGCCAGCCGGTCGAGGTCGTGCTGCTCTATTCAGCCAAGGCCAGCGCGGCGTTGGCCAACCTGATTGCGCGACCGGTCCTGAAGCAGCTCTTTGAAAAGACGGATTTTCTGGCGCTTTCTGCGCGCGTCGCCAAGCCGCTGGATGGGGTAGCCGGGCACAGGATCCGGATCGCGCCGCGACCGGATGAAGACGCGCTTCTCACGCTTTTGTCGCAACCGCGCTAGGGCATTTCACCGTTTCACGGAAACGGTGAAATACCCTATCTCTTTGTTTTTACGCAATTCCGGACGGAAAACCGCTCACACTTTTCCTGGAATTGCTCTAAGCCGCGTCATCACACCGCCCCTTTTCACCGCTTGGTGATGTGCTAGAGCATCCTGACGCTCGAGACCCTTTGAACCATCCCAAGCCAGTTCGCGGAGCCCAAGCATGGTCAAGACGCCGAAGATGCGACATTCGAAGACCCGGCGCGAGCCGGTGACCATCGAACTCGAGCCCGGCGCCGTCTCGCGAATCACCGATGAGGATGCCGCGAAGGCCAAGGCCACGCAGACCGACGAGGCGAAGGCGGAAGAGGCCGCCGCCGCTTCGCAGCCGGAGGCGCCAGAAGAGCCGATCCATGCCGACCAGGCCGATATCGAGCCTTGGGAGCATAGCGACGCCGCGCAGGCGACGGCCGACAAGCCCGAGGCCGGCAAGGACGACGAGCCGGAAAAGCCATATCCCGGCGGCTCCGATGCACCGAAGAGCCAGCCCAAGGGCTTCGAGTACAATTTCGAGGACGCATCCGCTGCGGCAAGCGCGAGCGCCTCGACAGCAAAGTCAGCCGACACACGGAGCGCGGATCGCGTGCCGCAGCCGTCGCGCAAAGCCGGCGTAAACAGCATCGCCGCCGGCGTGATCGGCGGCGTGATCGCGCTTGCCGGCGCCGGCCTGCTGCAGGCGGTCGGCATGCTTGGCGCGCCGGGAGCGGGCGGCGGATCGCTCGATGGCGTCAATGGCGAGATCGCTTCGCTGAAGGGCCAAATCGCGGCGCTGAAGCAAAATGGCGACACCGGTGCTTTCGCCAAGGTGGAGGGGCTTGCCTCGGCGCTGGAGCAGGTCAAGACCGATGTTGCGGCGCTGAAATCCGCGGCGGGGCAAGGCGGCGACGGCGCCGCGCTCAAGGCGCTCAGCGACAAGGTCGGCCAGATCGAGACGACCGTCGCCGAGCTACAGAAGAACGGCAATGCCGCATCCGTCGATCTCGGTCCGCTCAACGAGAAGATCGCCGGGCTCGACGCTCAGGTGAAATCGACCGGCGATGCGGCCAAGGCCGAGGATGGCCGGATCTCGGCGCTGGAGCAGTCCGTGTCGCAACTCTCCGGCAAGGTCGAGGCGCAGGCCTCGCAGCCCAAGATCGCACTGGCGATCGCTGCCTCCGCGCTGAAAGCGGCGCTCGACCGCGGTGCGCCGTTCGCGACCGAGCTGGACACTTTCGCGGCGATCGCGCCGAACGCGCCGGAGATCGGGGTGCTGCGTTCCTATGCCGAGAAAGGCGTGCCGACCCGCGCCACGATTGCCTCGGAGATCGATGCGGCGGCCAACGCCATGGTCGAGGCGGCGACGCCGGTCGACCCGAATGCCGGCTTCTTCCAGAGTCTGGTGTCGAGCGCGAAATCGCTGGTGCAGGTGCGGCCAGTCGGCGCCGTCGAAGGCAAGGGCACGCCCGAAACCGTGGCCCGCATGGAAGTGGCGGTAAACCAGGGCGACTACGCCAAGGCGCTCGGCGAATACGACACGCTGCCCGACGCAGTGAAAGCGGCGGGCGCCGATTTTGCCGGCAAACTGAAGGCACGGCTGGAGGTCGAAAAGCAGATCGATGCGCTGATTGCCGGCGCGACGAAGGCGTGAGGACGACAAGATGATCCGCCTTCTCGCCTTCCTCGCCGTCGTCTTCGCGCTGGGACTCGGTTTTGCCTGGCTGGCCGACCGTCCGGGCGAAATGCTCGTCACCTTCAACGGCTATAATTACAAGGTCTCGCTGATGGTCGCGGCGGTGGCGATCGTCGCCGTGGTCGCCGCGGTGATGATCGTCTGGTGGCTGATCAAGTCGCTGTGGAACAGCCCCTACACGATCTCGCGCTATTTCCGGGTGCGCCGCCGCGACCGCGGCTATCAGGCGCTGTCGACCGGCATGATCGCGGCCGGCGCTGGCGACGGCGCGCTGGCACGCAAGAAGACCAAGGAGGCGGCGAAGCTGATCAGCTCCGACCAGGAACCGCTGATCAACCTGCTCGACGCGCAGGCCTCTCTGCTCGAAGGCGACCATGAAGGCGCACGGGAAAAGTTCGAGCGCATGCTCGATGATCCCGAGATGCGGCTGCTCGGCCTGCGCGGGCTCTATCTGGAGGCCGAGCGGCTCGGCGACCGTAACGCCGCGCGCCACTATGCCGGCCGCGCCGCCGCGGTGGCGCCGCAGCTTGCCTGGGCGGCGGAATCGACGCTGGAGGAACTGACCGAACGCGGCGACTGGGATGGCGCGCTGAAGCTGGTCGAGGCGCAGAAATCGACGCGGCAGATCGAGCGCGACGCCGCCAACCGCCGCCGCGCCGTGCTGCTCACCGCCAAGGCGCAGGCGCTGGTCGACAGCGACCCGAACGCGGCCCGCACCGCGGCGCTTGAAGCCAACAAGCTGGCGCCCGGTTTCGCGCCGGCGGCGGTGATCGCCGCCGATCTGGTTATCCGGCAAAACGACGTGCGCAAGGGCTCCAAGATCCTGGAGGCCGCCTGGAAGGCCGAGCCGCATCCGGATATCGCCGAACTCTACACGCATGCGAGGCCGGGCGACGCGGTGCTCGACCGCCTCAACCGCGCGAAGAAGCTGCAGGAATTGAAGAGAAACCACGCCGAGTCGTCGATGGCCGTGGCGCGCGCGGCGCTCGACGCGCAGGATTACGCCACGGCGCGGCGTGAGGCGGAGGCAGCGATCCGCATGGATCGCCGCGAGGGCGCTTACCTTTTGCTCGCCGACATCGAGGAAGCCGAGACCGGCGACCAGGGCAAGGTGCGGCAGCTCTTATCGAAGGCGGTGCGCGCGCCGCGCGATCCGGCCTGGGTGGCGGATGGCGTCATTTCCGAGCGCTGGGCGCCGGTGTCGCCGGTCACCGGCAAGCTCGATGCCTTCACCTGGCGCGCGCCGATGGAGCGGCTCGGCCAACTGATCGACAGCGACGCGGATGTCGTAGTGCCGGCGATCACCGCCGCGCCTCCGGCCGCACCCGCTGAGAAGGCGATCGACATTGTTGCCGATGCTCCGATCGGGAAGCCGGCGTCGGCGAATGGTGGCGAGAAGGATTTGGCGGTTGCCGACGCGGCCGGCGAGGCGGAAGCCATCGGGCAGGGTTCGGAGTTGCGGCCTCTGCCCGACGATCCGGGCGTCGCGCCGGAAGAGGCTGCGGAAAAATCGCCGCGCCGGTTTCGTTTGTTTTGAGGTAGGGTTTTGGCGGGCAGGGAAAAGATATCGATGTTCGAGCGCGTATTGTCCTTCCTGAGGGATCTGCCTTCTGCCGGCGAGACCAAGCCGAGCGCCGACGATCCGCGCGTCGCGGCTTCCGCGCTGCTCTATCATGTGATGAACGCCGACGGCGTGCGCCAGGACGTCGAATGGGAGCGGTTCAAGCAGATCCTGGCCGAGACCTATTCGGTGAGCGGCGCGGAGCTCGACGCGCTGGCCGCCGCCGGCGAACGCGCCGACAATGAGGCGATCGACCTCTACGCCTTCACCAGCGTCTTGAAGCGCGATCTCGACCCCGAGGCGCGCAAGGCCTTCATCGGGCTGATGTGGGAAATCGTCTATGCCGATGGCGAGCTGCACGAACTCGAGGACAACACGGTATGGCGGGTCGCCGAGCTGATCGGCGTCGAGCGGCGTGACCGCATCGAGGCGCGCCGCAAGGCGGCGGCCGAGGCGCCCGGCGCGCGGGGCAGTTCAAGCGACGAATAACAGGACCCATCGCCTTCCATGCCACCCAGACCGAGGCCGAGACCAAAAATCCTGATCGTGCTGCATCAGGAGACTTCGAGCCCCGGCCGCGTCGGCCACATGCTGCTGGAAGAAGGTTTCGATCTCGACATCCGCCGGCCGCCGCTCGGCGACGAACTGCCTTGCACGCTCAACGATCATGCCGGCGCGGTGGTGTTCGGCGGGCCGATGAGCGCCAATGACGGGGACGAGTTCGTCCGCCGCGAGACCGACTGGCTGCAAATCCCGCTGAAGGAGAACCGTCCCTTCCTCGGCATCTGCCTCGGCGCGCAGATGCTGGCCAACCATCTCGGCGGTAAGGTCGAGGGCCATGGAGACGGGCTGGTCGAGATCGGCTGGTATCCGCTGAAGGCAACCGAGGCCGGCAAGAAGCTGCTGCACTGGCCGGAAATGGTCTACCAGTTCCACCGCGAAGGCTTTTCGCTGCCCAAGGAAGCGACGCTTTTGGCGACGGCGGAAACCTATCCCAACCAGGCGTTCCGCTATGGCGACAATGCCTGGGGCATCCAGTTCCATGGCGAGCTGACCCGCGCGATGATGCAGCGCTGGGTGGTGCGCGGCGCGCATCGCTTCGAGCTCCCCGGCGCCCAGCCCGGCCGCGACCATCTCGGCGGCCGGCTGATCTGGGACATGCACCTCAAGCGCTGGCTGAGCGAGTTCTTGCAGCTGATTTTTGGCAAGCCGGCTGTGGGGTAGAGCCAAGGCCGAATTGCCATGAACGGCCGGTTTTGACCGAAGATGGCTTGCGTCTGCCATGGCGTGGACGATCGCTTTGCGCCTCAAATTGGACATTGACCTAGCTATAGCCACACCCCGAAAGCTGATGTTTCTGAGCAGCGCTTTTGATTGGGTGATGTAGCCGACGATCCTCCCGGATTGCAGCGAACCTAGCGTCCGTGACGGGGGCGATAAGTTGGCACAATGCACCAAATGCTCGCCAACCTGTCATTTCGAGAAGGAATGCTCCAGTGAGGAACGGACCTGACCAAGTCAGGAACGGCTGGCATCTCGTCTATCCGGTTAGGAACAGCCAGGTGTTCGCGTAACATCATCGCTCCGGTCTTGGCCGGCATTGCTCTACGTCGGTTTTACCTCTTTTAACCAGAAGCCTTGCAGCCGATGCGATATCGTCCCGGCATTGGAGGCGATTGTGAAACGAACAATCAGCCCGCGGGTGTCGGCACGGACAAACGTCAGTCGTGCTTGGCGCTATTGCTTTCCAAGCGGAGTGGAAATGATGTCTAAGACAAATCTGATTTCGCGAAGGAGTTTCTGCCTCTGTTGCGCAGCCGCCTCTGCTTCAGCGGCCACCGGCGGATGGCTCAGTCCCAGGGAAGCGTATGCCGAGGCTCGCGGCGTTGTCACTCTTGTCAAGGATAGCGCTGCCGTATCGCCGATCGTCGCGCATCAGCTGCGCGGCAGCATTAGCGTGCTGGAGGGTTCGGGCGGGAACATCGCCGTCCTCACGGGGCCGGACGGCAAACTTCTGGTGGACGCCGGCATCGGAGTGTCGCGGATACATGTGACCGAAGCCTTGGATAAGCTCTCGGCCGATCCCGTAACGCATGTGATTAACACGCATTGGCATTTCGACCATGCCGACGGCAACGCGTGGCTTGGCGCGCTCGGGGCAAAGATCACGGCCCATGAAAACACGCGCAAATACCTTTCGCAGGTCCAGCGCGTCGAAGACTACGACTACAACTTCTTGCCGCTGCCGACAGACGGGCTGCCATCCGACGTGTTCGCGAACGAGCACGCCATCAAGGTTAACCGCGCCTCTGTAGGCATGAAATATTATGGCTCTGCTCACACCGACAGCGACATATCCGTTACCTTCGCCGAAGCGGACATCGTCCACGCTGGCGACACGTACTGGAATGGCCTTTACCCCTTCATCGACTATTCCACCGGCGGCAGCATCGATGGCATGATCGCGGCGTCGGAGGCCAATCTGGCCGCGACGACAGACAAGACGATCATCATTCCGGGCCACGGCAAGCCCGCCAGTAACCGGGCGGAGCTGCAAGAGTTCCGCGACATGCTTGTGGCTGTCCGCGAGAACGTCGCGAAGCTGAAAAAGCAAGGCCGGTCGCGCGACGAGACGGTCGCAGCCAAGCCAACCGCCACCTTCGACGCCAAGTGGGGCAAATCCGTCATCGATCCCGGCTTCTTCACTCGGCTGGTGTACCAAGGCGTGTGATTACCAGTTCACACATTCACGCAATTCGAACGACCGCGATGACGAAACGACGCAAAATCCGAGCAACCTCTGAGCCACGATCAACCGCCGGGCTCTACTCCTCGGATTGTGGGTATTCGACGTCGGCGCTTCCGCGACAGAGGCGAGATCCGCCGGGGCGATCGCCGCGCCCATCTCGCCTTCAATTCCTGTGACAAATAACAGAGGGACGGGTGTCGATGGCGTCAAGATATGGCGTACGACGCCTCTGGGGAGTGGCTTCAGGTTCTACCCCAGCGTCGTCAGCAGGTGTTTGGCAGCCATAACATCCGCTGTACTCAGGCCTTCGGCAAAGTATGCCGCAACGGGCTGCAAGAGCTCTCGAGCGGCATTGATTTCCCCGCGCCCGGCCATCAGCGTCGTCATATCGATTACGGTCCGCAATTCCCATGCCCGCGCGCCCTGACTGCGGCTCAACTCCAGCGCTTCCATGAGATAGGCGGCAGCTTCGTCGCGGTTGCGTCTCGACTGGAGAAGGAGGCTACCCTTCATCCGCAGCAACTCCGGTAGGTACAATTGGTCGCCGTTCTTTTCGACGAGGCCAAGCGACTCGTCGATCAGCGCGGTCGCTTCGTCTACCTGACCGATCGTCGATAATCCTCTGACCAGCGAGAGGTTGAGCGGAGTCGTGAGCAATTCGTAAGGGGCCGCGTGCAGTTTCTGAAGACAAGTCTGCAGGCCCTCGACACCGCCTTTTGCATCGCCCTGACGGATGGCGACCTCGCTTTTGTATCCTTGGCCGACCAGCAGGTAAGGAGTCATGGAATGGGACTCCGCGCGGGCGATGAGCATGTCGATATAGGCATCGGCGCTCTTCAGGTCCCCGGTCCACAGGAAGACGGAAATCGCCCAGATCAACGCGATCGCCAGTGTCAGGGAATGATCCATGGCGGCAGCTTCGTCGACGGCCTGCCGGGCATGTGTCGCAGCTTGATCCGGATGGCCTTGCAGCCAAAGGTTCCTCGCCAGAATTGCCCTGGCCAGGATTTTGCCTTCGAAGCCCAGATAGATCGTCGTGGTCCGTTGAGAGCGGGGCCCACGGTCGAGCGCCGCTTCCAGCTCTGCGCGCGCCGCCGCGAGGTCACCTCGCAAGTGGAGCGAGATGCCCAGGATCGAGTGTGCAAGCGCGATCGCGACCGAATCCTCCAGACCTGCGGCTGTGGCTGAACAACGTCTCGCAAATTCGAGGGCGGTTACGAAATTGCCCGTCCGCAGATGGAACATGTTAAGCGGACCCAACAGACGCACTCGATCCAGCGGATCGCCGCGCTCCTCTGCAATCGCCAGACTCCTTTCCAGGGCTACACGCGCCCTCTGGCGTCCTCCCCGCATGAACATGAAGGACACGCCGAGGGTTGCCTGGAGATGCATCTCGTCAAGTCCGCCAAGAGCTGCATTGTCGAAAGCCAATATCGCGCGTTCGGACCAGTGGTGACATTCCGGCAACAAGGACATCGCCAGAAAAACCGGCGCGGCAGCGGTGACCAGCCCGATGCCGATGTCGGCGTTGCCGCGGTCGCTGAAGCACCACTGCAGGGCAGCCCGGACGTTGTTGATGGCGGCGAAATGAGGAGCCCGCTCCTCACCGGTTGCCAGTCTCGGCCACTCCATTCCTGTCTGCTCGAGCCATCTTCGAAAGTACGCGGCGTGACGCACTGCCAGATCGGCAGCCTCGGCTTCATCGATCCGGATGTCGAGAACGTAGGCGCGCGTGGTATCGAGGAGCCGGTAGCGTATCATCGCTCCGACCGGACGCGTCGCTACCATCGATTTGGCGACGAGACTGTCCACGGCGCCTAACACGGTCGATCGATCGAGGGTCGCGCTCGTCACCACCTCCAGGGCCGCATCGAGCGTGAAATGACCGACGAATACCGCGAGCCTACGCAACACCACACGCTCAAGGTCGGTCAGGAGCCCAAAGCTCCAATCCAGCGTCGCCTGCAGCGTTTGCTGACGCGGCGGCGCGATCCGGGAACCGAGCCATAGCAGTGTCAGACGTTGGTCAAGAAGTGCGGCGGTCTGTTGCAGCCCATGAGATTCGACGCGCCTTGCCGCCAGTTCGATGGAGAGCGCCACTCCGTCGAGCTTTCGACAGATGCTTGCGATGAGCAGGGCTTCCGCGTCGCCGACGTCCAAACGAGCGCCGCCTGCCACCGCCCGTTCGACGAACAGCTGGGTGGCTGGGAAGGTCTGGACAATGGCCGCCGTTAGTCCAGGCCCGTCGGGCGGATAGGCAAGCGCATTCAACCGATAGATATGCTCGCCGTCGACCCGAAGCGCCTCGCGGCTCGTCGCCAGAATGTGGACATGCGACGCCGCACCGACGATGCTTGCTGCCAAAGGCGCCACCGCATCCAAGAGATGCTCACAGGTATCGAGGATCAAGAGAATCCGCTTGTTCCGCAAGTAAGCAATCAGATTGGGCGTGGCATCTTCTGTCTGAACGGTTAGCCCAAGCATCGAGGCGACTGCTGTCGTGACCAGACCGGGATCACCGATCATTCCCAGATCGACGAACAGCACTGCTCCATAAAATGCGTCGATCAGATGATGCCCGACTGCGATCGCAACGGTGGTTTTGCCGACACCGCCGGCGCCGACGATGGTGACGAACCGCGAAGCATTCAGTTGCGCCGACAGCTTGAGAACGTCCTCATCCCGCCCGACCATTCTGCTCAAGCGGTTTGGAAGATTCGCATGCGGAAACCCGGCGGCGATGATTGGGGCCTCGTCGTGTGAGCCGCTTGATCGCGAAACCGGTGCAACGAAGCAATAGCCGCGCCCCGGAAGTGTCGCGATGTAACGCGCGCCATCCTTTCCATCGCCCAACGCCTTGCGCAGTCCGGTCATGTGGAACCGCAGGCTGCCTTCCTCGACAACCACATCGGGCCAGACCCGCGACATCAGATCCTTCTTGCTGACGACTTCATTCGGGGCGGAAGTCAGTACGATGAGAATTTCAAGGGCGCGCGAGCCAAGCTCTACGGGAGCGCCTTCTCTTGTCAGGAGCCTTTCACCCGCAGCCAAACAGAAAGGGCCGAACGACAGTCCGTCTTTGGCCCGACTTGCCGTTATCGTCATGGCGTCTCTTCTTTTGGGAGCCGCCTGCACCCAGCGCTTCAGTTTAGGTCAAGGAGCGCTCGCGCACCATAGGGAGTCCCACTGCCTGGCGCTTCCTATTTGCTCAAAAAAGCGGCAGGGGGGCAGCGACTAACACGGGCTCACGACGCATAACGGGCTAACTCCACCTCCCAGGGGTACGTCAAGCAGGGCAGATCGCATCCATCAACCCTAGGAGAGTCCCATGAACACGACCAGAACCTCCGAAGCAATCGACCAGGATCGCCGGCGACTTTTGGGCACTGCCGCAGTCGGCATCGCCGCCGCAGGCGCCGCGAGCCTGCTCCCGTCACAAAAGGCCGCCGCATCAACCAGCGATGGCATTCGCCCCTTCACCGTTGGCTTCCCGCAGGAAGAGCTCACCGAGCTTCGCCGGCGCATCATGGCCACGCGCTGGCCCGAGCGCGAGCTCGTATCCGACGAGGCCTCCCGGCGGATCTGGTCGACCCCGGCGTCGGCAGGGCCAACGCAGGGCGTGCAACTCGCCACGATGCAGAAGCTCATGCGGTACTGGGCAACAGAATATGATTGGAGCAAATGCGAGGCGCGGTTGAAGGCGCTCCCGAATTTCGTCACTGAGATCGACGGCCTCGATATCCACTTCATCCATGTGAAATCCAAGCATGAGGGCGCCCTGCCTGTCATCATCACGCATGGGTGGCCCGGTTCGGTCATTGAACTGCTGAAGATCATCGATCCGTTGACCAATCCCACTGCTCACGGCGGTACCGAGGGCGACGCGTTCGACGTGGTTATCCCGTCGATGCCGGGCTACGGCTTTTCCGGCAAGCCCACCGAAACCGGTTGGGATCCACCACGCATAGCGCGGGCGTGGATCGTGCTGATGAAGCGGCTCGGCTACGACCGGTACGTCGCGCAGGGCGGCGATTGGGGAGCACTTATCACCGAACAGATGGCCCTGATCGCACCTCCCGGGCTGGTCGCCATCCACACGAACATGCCGGGGACGATTCCGCCCGAGATCGTGAAGGCGCTTGCCTCCGGCGGCCCGCCCCCTGCCGATCTCGGCCCCGACGAGAAGCGCGCCTACGAGCAGGTGGCGTTTTTCTATAAGAACGGCCTGGGCTACGCCAACGAAATGGCGCTTCGTCCGCAAACGCTCTACGGGATCGTCGATTCACCGGCCGGCCTGGCGGCGTGGATCCTCGATCACGATGCGGATAGCTATGCGCTGATCGCCCGCTCCTTCGACGGAGAGCCGGAGGGCCTTACCCGCGACGACATCCTCGACAACATCACGTTCTACTGGCTGACGAACACGGCGATCTCTTCGGCGCGCCTCTATTGGGAGCACACGCAAACGGCAAAGGCCGGCTTCTTCGACGCCAAGGGCATCACAATTCCTGTCGGCGCCACTGCGAATCCCAGTGAAATCTACACGGCGCCGAAGAGCTGGACTGAACGCGCGTTCCCGAAGCTTCTGCATTACGGCCGCACAGACAAGGGCTGCCATTTCGCGGCCTGGGAACAGCCGAAGATCTTCACCGATGAAGTGCGCGCAACATTCAAGACGTTGCAGACCTGACGTGTCGGCGGGGGATGGCGCGCCGGACGCGCGTCATCTTCCGCCCTGCTATAGCCGCGTAGCGAACTTCCGAAGGGAGCGACTGCAATGAACCCTCTCATCAAGACACTTGCCGCAGTTGCGACTTGCATTGTGCTCGCTACCGGTGCGCTGGCGTTTGGAGTTTGCACCCTCGCCGCGCCCGCCTTGGCAAATCCCGTCGAGGATCGCTCGATCCGGCCCTTCAAAGTTCAGGTGCCGCAAGCGGCGCTCGACGATCTTCGCGGTCGTATTGCCGAAACACGGTGGCCCGACCGGGAGACCGTCGGTGACCAGTCGCAGGGCATTCAGCTCGCGAAGATCAAGCCGCTCGTCGAGTATTGGGGCACGGCCTACGACTGGCGGACAGCGGAAGCGAAGCTGAATTCCCTGCCTCAGTTCACGACCACGATCGACGGCGTTGACATTTACTTCATCCACGTTCGATCGAAACATCCCCATGCCCTGCCGCTGATCATGACGCATGGCTGGCCTGGCTCGGTGCTGGAACTGCTGAAAACGGTCGGCCCGCTCACCGATCCCACCGCGCATGGCGGCAGCCCTGAGGACGCGTTCGACCTCGTACTGCCGTCTCTGCCGGGTTTCGGCTTCTCCGGCAAGCCGACCGAGACCGGCTGGGATACAGATCGCATCGCGCGAGCCTGGGCAGAGCTGATGAAGCGCCTCGGCTACACAAGATATGTCGCCCAAGGCGGCGACTGGGGCTCCCCCGTTTCGAATGCGATGGGCCGCCTGGCCCCTGCAGGACTTCTTGGCATCCATGTCAACCTGCCGGCTGTCGTACCTCCCGAGATAGCTGCTGTGCTCGCCGCCGGCGGACCAGCGCCGGCAGGCCTGACGGCTAAGGAGCGCACGGCATTCGACGCGCTCAGCATGGCCGCCAAGATGGGGAATAGATCCTATGCCACGATGATGGGCGCCCGACCGCAGACGATCGGCTACGCCATCAATGACTCCCCTGTGGGGCTCGCAGCGTGGATGCTCGGGCATCCGGGCTTTTCAGGCTGGACCTACGACAAAAGCGACCCTGAAAAGTCACGGGACGAGGTGCTGGACGACATAACTCTGTACTGGTTGACGAACACCGCCACCTCGTCCGCGCGAATTTACTGGGAGTACGGCGGCGGGCGCAGTCCCGTTTTTGCCCAACCTGAAAAAACGAACGAAGTCTCGCTGCCGGTCGCCATCACGGTCTTTCCGGGGGAAGGCTATCAAGCCCCCGAGACGTGGGCCCGGCGCGCCTATCCCAACCTGATCTACTTCCATGAGGTCGACAAAGGCGGCCACTTCGCCGCGTGGGAGCAGCCGGAGCTCTTCTCCGCCGAGTTGCGCGCTGCCTTCAGGTCGCTGCGGCAAAGAAACTGAACCGACCGAAGGGCCAAAGAAGCATTCCCATCAGACTCAACGCAGGAGGCAGACATGACGATTGCCACTATCCGCCGCGACACCGCAGTCGAGACGCAAAAACCCCACGACATGAAGCTCGAGGTCGTGGTCATTCCAGTTTCTGATGTCGAGCGCGCCAAGCTGTTCTACACAGGTTTGGGTTGGCGGCTGGACGCCGACCTTACAGGCGACGGATTTCATGTCGTCCAGTTTACGCCTCCTGGATCAAACTGTTCGGTTGTCTTCGGCTCGGGCGTTGCACCGGGCCCCTATGCTCGTATCGAGCTCGACATTCTCGAAACCGCTGGTGAACTCGTTGTGTCGGACATAGAGGCGGCACGCGCCGAGCTCGCCGATCGCGGGCTCGATGTGAGCGAAGTGTATCACAATGCCGGTGATAAAGGGCGTGTCAGCGGGCCTGACCCGGAAAGACGCAGCTACGCCTCGTGGGCTTCCTTCCACGATCCGGCCGGAAACAACTGGCTTTTGCAGGAGGTCACTGCGCGAGCGCCAGGCCGCGTCGACGCTGACGGCGCCACATTTATGTCGTCGGTCGAACTCGCGGCCGCACTGCGGCGTGCATCTGTGGCTCATGGCGAGCACGAGCAGCGGACAGGCGGCCAGCGTGATGAGAACTGGCCGGACTGGTACGCCGAGTACATGGTGGCGGAGCAGGCTGGCACCGAGCTTCCGCTCTGAAAGGTTGGGCGCGCAGTGCGCACTCGAACCGCTCGCGCGACAACATCGAAGGCGCTTGTAATGGCAATCGGGCTCCGATTGCCGGTTTTCCAAGGGGCACGAATTTGGCGCAGTCCATGACCTCCGCCGCGGGCCTTCGTTGATGCTGTTATCGAGGTCGATGCCTGATCGAGTTAGCGGTAACCACCCCCGGCGGTCACCGCTGCCAGAAGAAGAATGCCCATGAGCCGCATCGCGAGGGTTGTCTACACGGCCAGGACCGCAACTGCGGGCGGCCGCGAAAATGGCGCCTCGCGCAGTTCCGACGGCCTTCTGGACATCTGGCTTTCGGTGCCCGGATCGGCGCGTATAGGCACCAATCCGGAGCAATTGCTCGCAGCCGGCTGGTCGGCCAGCTTCGCAAGCGCAATCGCATCTGTGGCACACGAGCGAAAAATCGCGCTGCCTGCAGGGGTGAGCATCGAGGCCGAGGTGAATCTGAACCACGGAGAAAACGGCCACTTTCTCAGTGTCCAACTGAATATCGCCGTGCCGGGTGTGGAGCGGGATGTCGTACAAATTCTGGTGGATCAAGCCCACGAGATTTGTCCTTACTCCAAAGCGACACAAGGCAACATCAATGTCGTGATCGTGCCCATGTCGACGTGAATGTCCGCTTTTGACATCCGCGGGATCTTGCCGGCCTCATCTCGTCCGTAGAGATCAGCTTCGCGGCGTCCTGAACGCAGACATCGCAAGCGAGGACCCTGGAGGTCGCGGTTGCGCTACTCGGCGGGCGTCTCCGATGGCGCCTCCGCCGGCCCCGAAGGCTCGGCTTCGGCACGGGGCTTGCGCCCTGAAAACAGCGACCTGAGCGTGACGTAGAATACCGGCGTCAGGAACAGGCCGACGAAGGTGACGCCGAGCATGCCAGAGAACACCGCGGTGCCGAGCGACTGTCGCATTTCCGCGCCCGGGCCCGTTGCGATCATCAGCGGCACGACACCGAGGATGAACGCGAACGCGGTCATCAGGATCGGCCGCAGCCTGAGCCGGCAGGCTTCGACGGCAGCTTCGGCGGCCGACAGGCCGCGTTCCTGCGCCTGCCGCGCGAATTCGACGATCAGGATCGCGTTCTTGGCGGCAAGCCCGATCAGCACGATGAGGCCGATCTGCACGAGGATGTTGTTGTCCAGCCCTCGGAAAGTCACGCCGAGCAACGCCGCGAGAACGCCGAGCGGCACCACCAGCACAATGGCGAACGGCAGCACCCAGCTTTCATATTGCGCCGCCAGCGCCAGGAATACGAACAGGACCGACAGTCCGAAGATATAGACTGCGGCATTGCCGGTGTTGCGCTCCTGATAGGCGAGCTCGGTCCATTCATAGGAGGTACCCGCCGGCAGCGTCTTTGCCGCAATCCCTTCCATCAATGCCAGCGCGTCGCCCGTGGAAACGCCGGGCGCGGCGTTGCCCTGCAGCGGCACCGAGACGTACATGTTGTAGCGCTGGACCAGCGCTGGGCCGGTGACGTCGCGGATCTCGATCAACGTGCCGAGCGGAACCAGCGCGCCGGTCGCCGAGCGAACCTTCAGTTTCAAGATGTCGGCGCGATCGAGCCGGAACGCCTGGTCGGCCTGCGCCCGCACCTGGTAGACGCGCCCGAAAGCGTTGAAGTCGTTGACATAGGCCGTGCCCAGATTGATCGACAGCGTCTCGAAGATGTTGGGGATCGGCACGTTCAGGATGCGCGCCTTGTCGCGATCGATCGCCAGGAAGAATTGCGGGCTCGACGCGGAGAACGTGGTGAACACGCCCATCAGCCCCGGCGTCTTGTTGGCCTTGCCGGCGATCTCGTAGGCAAGCGCCAGGATCTGCCGCATGTCGGCGCTGTTGCGCTCCTGGATCTGCAGCTTGAAGCCGCCGGCATTGCCGACGCCGCGAATCGGCGGCGGCGGCAGTGCTATGATGAAGGCTTCCTTGATGCTTTGCAGGCTGCCGAACAGATTGCCGATGACCTTGGTCGCCGACTGGCCGGCTTTCAGCCGCTCGTCAAACGGCTTGAACCTGGCGAAGATCACGCCCTGGTTGCTGGCGTTGGTGAAGGTCGCGCCGGAGAAGCCGGCGAAGGCGACTGCGTAGTCGACGCCTGGCGTTTTCTGAATGATCTGCGACGCCTGCTGGATGACAGCATCGGTCCTCGACAGCGAGGCGCCGTCCGGCAACTGGACGACGACGATCGCATAGCCCTGGTCGAGCGACGGAATGAAACCGCGCGGCACCACCTGCGCCATGTAGACCGTGGCGGAGATCAGGGCCGCGAAAACCGCCAGCATGGCGGCGATCGTTATCCACGAGCCGACCAGCACGCGAATGATGCTCGAATACCAATGGGCGACCCTGTCGAAGCCGCGATTGAACCCGTCGGCGAGCGCGCGTCCAAACCGCGCCAGGAAAAAGCGCGGCGGCGCCGCTGCGGCGTGGTGCGGCTTGAACAGCAGTGCGGCCAGCGCCGGCGAAAGCGTCAGCGAATTGAATGCCGAGATCGCCGTCGACACCGCGATGGTGATCGCGAACTGCAGGTAGAACTGCCCGGAAATGCCGGGGATGAAGGCTGTCGGCACGAACACGGCTATCAGCACCAGCGAGATCGCGATGATGGCCGTCCCGACTTCGTTCATTGTGAGGTGCGACGCCGGATTGGGCGCCAGCCCACTGGCGATATTGCGCTCGACGTTCTCGACCACGACGATCGCATCGTCGACGACGATGCCGATCGCCAGAACGAGGCCGAACAGCGTCAGCATGTTGAGCGAGAAGCCGGCGGCGTAAAGCACAGCCAGCGTGCCGATCAGCGACACGGGGATCGCCACGATCGGCACGATCGCCATGCGCCACGACTGCAGGAAGACGATGATGACGATGATGACCAGCAGCATCGCCTCGAGGATCGTCTTGTAGACCTCCTGGATCGACTCGGCGACGAACTCGGTCGGATTGTAGACGATGTCGTAGCTCAACCCCTTCGGGAAGTCGCGGGAAAGCTCCTTCATCTTGTCCTGGATCTCCGCGGCCGCGGCGAGCGCATTGGTGCCCGGCCGCTGGAAGATGGCGAGCGCCACCGCCGGTTTGCCGTTGAGATAGGAGTTGGTGACGTAATCCTTGGCGCCGAGCTCGATGCGCGCCACGTCCTGCAGCGAGATCAGGCGGCCGTCGTCGGTCGATTTGACGATCACGTATCGGAAGTCGCGGGCGTCGTTGAAGCGGCCTTGCGTGGTGACCGTGTACTGGAACGCCGTGCCGGTGCCGGTCGGCGGCGCGCCGATCGAGCCGCCCGACACCTGGACGTTCTGGTCGCGCAGCGCCTGCACCACATCGCCCGAGGTCATCCCCAGGGCGGACAGTTTTTCCGGATCGAGCCAGATGCGCAGCGAATATTCGCGTTCGCCGAAGATGATGAGGTCGCCGACGCCGTCTAACCTGAGCAGTATGTCACGCACCCGCGAGCGGGCGTAGTTCGAGACGTAGAGCTGGTCGTAGGTGTTGTCGGGCGACAACATGTGCACGACCATCATCAGGTCGGGCGAGCTCTTGGTGGTGGTGATGCCGAGGCGGCGGACTTCTTCGGGCAGGCGCGGCTCGGCGACCGACACGCGGTTCTGCACAAGCACCTGCGCCTTGTCGAGATCGGTGCCCAGCTTGAAGGTGATGGTGAGCGCCATCGACCCGTCGCCCGACGAATAGGACGACATGTAGAGCATGCCCTCGACGCCGTTGATCTCCTGCTCGATCGGCGTTGCCACCGTCGCTGCGACCGTCTGGGCGTCGGCGCCCGGATACTGCGCGCGAACGACGATGGTCGGCGGCGCGATCTCGGGATATTGCGCGACCGGTAGCTGGGTATAAGCAATGCCGCCGAGGATCAGCAGGACGATCGAAACGACCGACGCGAAGATTGGGCGGTCGACGAAGAAATGCGCGAACCTCATTGCTGCAACCCGGCGGTCTCGACCTTGGGCGGCAACGTCACCATCTCGACCTTCACCTTGGTGCCGGGCCTGGCGTGCATCAGCCCGTTGACGATGATCGTCTCGCCGCCGGTCAGGCCCGAGCGGATCACCCGGTAGCCGTCGAGAAGCGGTCCGGTGCGCACGGGCTTCGCCGACACCATTCCGGCCTCGTCGACCAGGAAGACGATGCGGCGATCCTGATCGGCGCCGATCGCCTCGTCGGGCACCAGCACGCCGCTATGCGGCAGCGACCCCGGCACGTTGATGCGTCCGAACATGCCTGGCTGGAGAATGCCGTCGGGGTTGGCAAACTTCGCACGCACCCGCATGGTGCCGGTCGCGTTGTCGATCCGGTTCTCGGCAAAATCGAGCTTGCCCTTGAACACCGCCTCCGCGCGGTCGGCGACATGAACCTCCACATCGAGGCCGCCGGCGCCTTCCTGCATGCTGCCGCCACGCGCCTTCGCGTCGCGGGCGTAGCTGAAATACAGGCGCTCATCGACGTCGAAATAGAAGTCGATCGGGTCGCGCGTGACGATGGTCGTCAGCAAGGTGGAATCCGGCTGCACGAGGTTGCCGACCGACACCAGCCGGCGGTCGATGCGGCCGGACAAGGGCGCCTTGATCTCGGTGAATTCCATGTTCAGGCTGGCCGTCGTCAGCGCGGCCGTCGCGCCCTGCATCTGCGCCTGCGCCGCAAGGTATTCCCGCCGGCGGTCGTCGACGGTGGCGGGCGAGATGTTGCCGGTCTTGGCAAGTTCGTTGGCGCGATCCAGCTGCATCTTGGTGAATTCAAGCAGGCTCTTGGCGACGTCCACTTGCGATTTGGCGGCATCATAGGCGGCCTGGTACGGACGCTGGTCGATGGTGAAGAGCAGGTCGCCCTTGTTGACCAGCGCGCCGTCCTGGAAGCTGACCTTGTCCAGATAGCCGCTGACGCGCGAACGGATGGCGACCTGGTCGACGGCTTCGAAGCGCCCGACGAACTCGTCGTCCTCGACGATGTCACGCACCACCGGCTTGGCCGCCGTCACCACGGGTAGCTGCTGGTCCTGCGCAAATGCAGTGCTGCTGAAAGCCATGCCGAGCAGGAATGCCGCCGAGACGGCGGCGCGGGCCAGCCAGCCGGCCGATCGACGGGGTCGGCCGTCCGCGTCGCAACGCAATTGCCCATTCCCTGTGGTGTCCATTTGCGTCCCCGCTCGCTGGACCGGAGGTCGGTTGATCCGCTTCTACGCTCAGGCTTCTCGTCGAGATTTGAGCACTGCGGTATTGTGCATAGCAACATGATCATTTTCCATGTGGGCAGAAATGTCCACCCTGTGGCTGCCGTTTGGTGATGATGCACGCTGCGGCGAGAGCAAGCACCGTTGCGCTTGCCTTTAAGGCATCTATTTTGGAAGGTGGTCGCGGCTGGTGGGCGCAGAATGTCGGTACTGCCTTTCTTGAGAATTTACGCGCCGCTCAATGCGGTGCTGGCTGCGCCTGGGCTTCTGGCGGTGGCTGGGCTCACGATACCGGACATATCCGGACGAAGCAGGCTGGCTCTGACCGCGGTACTCGTCGTCGTTTGGGGCGCCTATCTCCTGCAAATGGCCGCGACGCTGCTCAAGCGCCGGGCGGGAGACGTCAGGGACAGGACGCCGGCAATCACCATCGATGTGCTCGCGGTCCTGGTTCCACTCGCCGCTTTTCTGCTCATTGGCACCTCCGACTGGAGCCTGTACTGTGGTGTCTGGCTGCTGAAACCGCTGCGCGACTCGACTTTCTTCCCGGTGCTGGGCAGGGTGCTGGCCAACGAAGCGCGCAACCTGATCGGCGTCACCACGCTCTTCGGCGTCGTTCTGTTCGGCGTCGCCCTCGCGGCCTATGTCATCGAGCGCGATATCCAACCGGAAAAGTTCGGCAGCATCCCCCAGGCAATGTGGTGGGCGGTGGTTACGCTGTCCACCACCGGCTATGGCGACGAGATTCCGCAAAGCTTCGCTGGTCGCGTCCTCTCTGGGGCTGTCATGATGAGCGGCATCGGCATCTTCGCGCTCTGGGCCGGCATTCTTGCTACCGGCTTCGCTCAGGAAGTCCGTCGCGGGGATTTCGTTCGCAATTGGCAATTGGTCGCCGCCGTGCCGTTGTTTCAGAAACTTGGCCCGGCCGCGCTGGTCGAGATCGTGAGCGCGTTACGACCTCGCACGGTACCGGCGGGCGCCGTGATCTGCCGCAGCGGCGAGCCCGGTGATCGGATGTTCTTCGTCGTGGAGGGGCGCGTCAGCGTCGCGGCACCGAAGCCGGTGGAACTCGGCCCCGGCGCCTTCTTCGGCGAGATGGCGCTGATCACTGGTGAACCGCGCATGGCGACCGTCAGCGCCGCAACAGCGGTGTCACTCCTGTCATTGCACTCGTCGGATTTCCAGATGCTGTGCAGCAGCAGCCCGGAGATCGCTGAAATCATCCGCACGACCGCGCTTGAGCGGCGCGGCGCAGCGCAGCCGTCCGCATAAGTGCCGTTGCACTATCTCCTTGTTTTTACGCAATTCCGGACGGAAAACCGCTCACACTTTTCCTGGAATTGCTCTAAAGGTCCGAGGCGCTGGCGAATGGATCGGGCTTCGCCACCGGCGCTGTGCACAGGCAGTCTCATCGGTATCGGCGCAGCCGCGAATCTGTGCTAAGGCGCCGCGGGATCAACCAAAGGAAGACACTGTTGAACGAACTGACCCTGGCCGAAGCGATCGAAAATATCTATGCCTCGCTCCGAGCGGACAACGCCGACCTCGATGCGCATATCGCGACCCTCAAGGCGGCGCTGGCCCGAGAGGGGAAGAAGCAGGCGGTGTTCGATCCGGCCAGGCTGGTGCAGAACAACCGCGCCGGGCGCAAGTTGATGCAGGCCTATTTTCGGCAGCGCGGCGTCAGTGTGAGCTTTTCGGAGTAGAGGGTCCCCGCGCGGGTGATCTGCGGGTGATCTCAAGCACCGTCGGCTGACGACGCTGAAACCTATCGCAACTAAGCCTTCCGCACGGCGACAATGCCTGGGGCATCCGACTTGGCGTGACCGATGATCGGCGGTCCAAAGTCGGAAAAAGCTTGGTCAACGCGCTTTACACACAAGCTTTCTCGCCTCCCTCTCAAGTCGGGCGTGATTGTTGCCGTGCTGCCGCATGAGCATCCTCGCTTCAGGCATCGTGAGATGGAATTTTCTGGCGAAGTGGGCGACTTCGCATGCGTCTTCCATGAGCTCTGGTTCGCGGCGCTCTGAATAGTGTTCGACCTGATGCATGGCTGTTTCCTCCTGGTCAAAAGGAACAGCGGCGCCGATCGAATGTTCCGGGTCCCTTGTTCAGCAACCACTAACAATGCGTCCACGCTCTGACCGTCGTCTGTAGCAGGCCGCTCCAGGGTTCCCGTGAGCCGCCTTTCAGCGTCGCTCACCTCCAACGGCCACGGGTGAAACCCCGAAAACAAAGTCACGGCGCGGCTTTGTTTTCGCCAGACTTCACCGTTTCCTCTCAGAGCGACGGGGGATCTCTATTATTTCCCGACGGGCTGGCCCTCGAACAACCCCAGCATTGGCCTTGGCCGTCAAACCGGAAAAGGTCTCGATGGACGCAGGCCAGCCTACCAGGTAGCCCTGAACTTCGACACAGCCCTCCCGGGCAAGGAAGGAACGCTGAGCTTCGGTTTCGACGCCCTCGGCGATAACGGGCACGCCGAGAGCGGACCCTAGGCCTATGACGGTACGCACGATGGCTGCCGCTTGGTCACTGGTCGCCACATCGACAATGAAACTGCGATCTATTTTGATTTTGTCGAACGGAAACGACCGCAATGAGGAAAGAGAAGCATAGCCAGTGCCGAAGTCGTCCATTGCAATCTTGACACCCAGGGATTTGAGCCGACGCAGGATAGACAGAGTCCGCTGGGGGTCGTTTATGAGAACCCCTTCAGTGATTTCGAACTCCAGACGGGCAGGAGCGAGCCCCGTTTCGAGTAAAATCGAGTGGACGAGGTTCACCAGGTCCCCATGTTGAAACTGCACCGGCGACAGGTTAACCGCGATCTTCAGAGGAGCGAACCACGCTGCAGCCTCACGACAAGCGCGTCTGAGCACCCATTCGCCGATCGAAACGATCAAACCATTCTTCTCGGCCAACGGAATAAAGTCGTTGGGAGGGACGAGGCCTAGCCTTTCGTGGCGCCACCGCAGAAGAACTTCAAATCCGAACACCTTTCCATCAATTGTGGCTTGTGGCTGGTAATGCAGCATCAATTCATCCCGTTCGAGCGCCGATCGAAGGTCAAGCTGCAGCGCCAGCTGTTCGCGCAGATGGCGATCCATCTCCGGTTCGAAAAAGCGGGCATTTAGTCGACCTTCCGCTTTCGCGCGGTAAAGCGCCGCATCGGCATTCGCCACAAGCGTCCCGGCATCGCTTCCGTCTTTGGGAAACACGGCGATCCCGATGCTCAATCCAATGCGCAGTTTTTGACCTTCAATATCGAAGGCATCATCGGCCGTGGCCAGCAGTCTGCCAGCTAGTTGCTCGAGCGGTTCAAGCGAAATTGGATGTGCCGCAATCAAAGTGAATTCGTCGCCCCCGACTCTTGCCAGGAAAGCATCCTGCGAGGCGATTGTGAGGCGCAGCGCGGCTTCCTTCAGTAGCTCGTCGCCAATGGCATGTCCGAAAACGTCGTTGACCTCCTTAAAATTGTCCAGGTCCATACAAAAGACCGCGAAGGTCTCGCCGCTAGCAATCGACTGTTCGAAGGTCAGGGCCAAATGTTTGGCAAATGCTACCCGATTTGGCAGGCCGGTGAGCGCATCGTGATGAGCGAGATGAACGATGCTCTGATACGACGCATCGAGTTGGCTTCGCGCCAAGGAAAGATTGTCTCTGGCGTCATCGAGGCTATGAGCGGCCTGGAGAACTTCCTGCTGCATTAGATTGAAGCTTTCCGCCATCTCGCCGATTTCATCCCTCGAATGAATGGAAACCGGCGTGATGTTGACGGAGGCGTGGGCTGCACCAAGGTCACCGCGACCGAGGGCCACCATAGCTCGACTGAAGTCACGAAGCGTACCGGAGGTGAGCCGCTTGGCAGCCTCGCTGATTTCGGTTGCCGAGTGCGCAATCATCCCTGGCAGAACCAGTCCGACGCTGATGGTCAACATCGCCACCGCGACAAAGATGTCCTCGAGCGCCGCTATCAGAGCGCCATGTTCGGCCGAGACAGTGCTTACCGCGATGACGTAGCCAGCGGCGTCCAGCGCCAGAACCAGCAACATAGCGCCGGTCAGCTTAAGATGCAGCGACTGCCCGACCGCCGGCAACCCTGCGCGGAGCCGATCCTCGATTGTTCGCCATGCGTAGAGGGCGGCCCCCGAATAGGCCATGACGAGACCGACAATGACCGTAGGGAGTCCGAACTGCTGAAACCCGAGCAAAGCGGCTAGCATCCATATCCCGGAGGCAACCAAGCCAAGCACAATGGCTCCCTTCGGGGCTCGATAAGGTCGGTCGACCGAAGGATAGTCGCGGCGCAAAAGCCAGGCCGCGACATTGGGCAGGCAAATTCCGATCAAATAGGTAAAATTCGCCGCCGCGATCAGCCATATCGGATCGCCTATGACAAGGAACAGGATAGCCATTGAGGCTGTCAGCAACGTCGCCGCCCATGGACAATCCGTCGCCGAACGTCGGCCGAGGAACCGCGGCAGCAGCCCGTCCTCGCTCAGCTGCGCCAAGGTCCGAGAGGCGCCCGCCAGCGGCTGCATCGTTCCATGGAACATGTTGAGCATCATGAACCAGATAGCGGCTGCCTTGCCAAAACTGCCAAGCAGGGGGGCAAAGGCAGGGCCCAGAGCGACAGCCAGGTCCATGCCCAGCGGCTGAGACCCCAACGCACCCAACCAGACAATTGGCAGGACAATGAAGTAAAGTCCGGCCATTGCGGCGCTTGCAAACACCGCACGAGGAACGTTGCGGTTCGGGTCGACTGTTTCGCCGACATGGCATGTCGCCGCTTCAAACGCGGGGGCCGCAAACCCGACCAGATAAAGGCCGGCCATTATCGAGGTCAGATCTCCAAACCAGCCTGCGAAGGGTGACGTTAAAGCGAAGGTCGTCGCCTGCCGCCAATCGACGTTGCCCGAGAGGATCGGGATGATCGCGGCCGCGAATGCCAGGAAGGCCGAACCCGTGGCTATCGGAACGACTAGCCGAGAGACCCATTTTATTCCGCATAGATTGACTGCGGTGAAGCACACGACCAACGCGCAGGCCACGAACTCGACGGGAATATCCGGCAGGTACCATTGCTGTATTGCCGACGCCGAAAGCAGTGCCGTCAAGCCACAGGTTGGAACCCAACCCCACCAATAGCATGTACCGGCCAAACCTGAGAGAACCGGACTGTACGGTCGGAATGCCTCTGAACACGTCGCCGCGATGCCGCCCACGCGGTCGGGCCATAGTAATATCAGCTCTATCCACGCTGGCGCGGCTGCCCAACTGAGGATGACGCCCACGATCAGCAAAACAACGGCAGCGCTGCCCTGGCCCGGGATCGCACCCTGGCCGACGAAAAGCGCGGCTATAAGAAACAGGCTTTGGTTGCTGCCACCCATGGCCAGCGCGGTCGTGCCGATCCAACCCAACGATCGGGGATGCGGTCGCAAGGAATGATCCCTTTGCATTCCAGCCGCCAATCTATTCGTGAGCGCTAATCAACGATGCGAGCAAAATCCTTTCGAAGTCCTTAGCGGCAGCAAAGTAGGGATCTCTCGGCGGCCTAGTTAGTCGCTACCACGGTATAGTCGGACGGCAGCTTCCATTGCGCGCGGCACGCATCCGGTGTCATGCCGTTACCGGCACTGCGTGGCGCTCGGCGATTTGAACTTCACGCCATCTTCCAGGCAGATGATGAAATCGGGCTTTCATCGACCTTATGCCGGCATCGCGGCGGGCCTGCGGGACAGCGCGGCAAGACGGCCTGGCGCGCCTCATGTCGGTCGTTCAGTGAACTTTGCCGCCGCCTCCAAGCGCACGTCCTGAGACGCGCCCGAAGCCGCTTGCCCGGTAAGCGCACATTGACGACCTATTCCGCGATCCAATTGCAGGCTGTATCCTACCTGCTGTCACCACGAACTTTGAAAGTGAGGAGCCGCGATGCCGAAATATCTCGTCCAGGGTTCTTACACGGACCAGGGTCTCAAGGGCTTGCTGAAGGAGGGCGGTTCGAAACGGCGAATGATGGTCGAGAAACTCGCCGAGGAGATCGGCGGCAAACTCGAAGTGTTCTATTTCGCCTTTGGCAGCGACGACTTCGTTGTTATCCTTGACCTGCCGAGCAACATTGACATGGCTGCGACCGCTATTGTCGCTCAGGCCAGCGGCATGGTGAAGTCTCGGGTCACGGTGCTCATGGATCCGAAGGATGTGGACCAAGCCGTTCAAAGGAAGGTCGACTTCCGCCCACCATTGTAGGTTTGGGACGCGAAGGACCGCGTCCAGTAGCTGAACACCAGCTTGTCGAAGGCTCCGACCGATACCGGGCTGTCGGTTCCCGGTCCCATCCCGGTCGTCGTCGGCCCGGCGTGATTCAGCCCGAACGTCGGACTCTGTGGCTTAGATCCAGCGCCTAATCAATTCCGGCTGTTGAGATGCCTTACCCGCCGCAGCGCCGGGAACAGCCAGGCCCACAGACCGGCGACCGCGATGGCGCCGATGCCGCCGATCACCACGGCGGGAACCGTGCCGATCAGCGCCGCCATCGTGCCGGCGCGGAATTCGCCGACCTCGTTCGAGGCGCCGACGAAGACCTGGTTGACGGCGTTGACGCGGCCGCGCACCTCATCCGGTGTCCAGAGCTGGATCAGCGTCTCGCGGATGTAGACGCTGAACATGTCGGTGGCGCCGAGCAGAGCGAGTGCCAGGATCGACAGCCAGGTGATGGTCGAGACGCCGAACAGCACGGTGAAGGCGCCGAACAGCGCGACGAAGCCCAGCATGATCTTGCCGGCATGGTCGCGGATCGGATGGCCGGCAAGCCAGACGGCGACGCAGATGGCGCCGATGCCGGGCGCCGAGCGCAGCAGGCCTAGGCCCCACGGGCCAAGCTCCAATATGTCGCGCGCATAGACCGGCAGCAGCGCCGAGGCGCCGGACAGAAGCACAGCGAAGAGGTCGAGCGAGATCGCGCCGAGCACTATCTTCTCGCTCCAGATATAGCCGAAGCCGGCAAACAGCGTCTGCATCGTCGGCTTGTCGGTGGCCGTCTGCTGCGCCGGCTTCGGAATGGTGAAGATGAGCACGGCGGCGGCAAGCATCAGGATGGCGGCGGTGGCGTAGGCGACCTCCGCCGAAACGCCGTAGAGCAGGCCGCCGGCGACGGGGCCGACGATGGTCGCCGTCTGCCAGGCCGACGAATTCCAGGCGATCGCGTTGGCGAAATCCTCCTGCGGCACCAGATTGGCGAACAGCGAGGACGAAGCCGGGCCGTAGAAGGCCCGCGCAATGCCGAACATCACCAGCACGATGAAGATCGGCAGCGGGCCATGCAGGCCGCGCTGCGTCAGAAGCAGCAAGGCCAAGGCGCAGCCGGCCTCGACCAGCGTAGCCAGCGTCATGATCAGCCGGCGGCCGAAGCGGTCGGCGACGACGCCGGTGACCAGGACCAGAAGCAGCGAAGGCAGGAACTGAACGATGCCGACAATGCCGAGGTCGAACGGGTCGCGGGTCAGGTCATAGACCTGCCAGCCGACAGCGACTGACACGATCATGGTGGCGAAGGTGGTGAGGAAACGGGCCGTCCAGTAGCTGAGGAATGGGCGGTGCCGGAACGCGGCGTAACGCTGGTCGGGTGAAGTTGCTTCGGCGGTCATGATTCGAGAGCCCCGTTGCGACAATAGCCGGCGGGGCACGGTGGGCGCTGGTCCGGCCAGGACCCTTTAGCCCAGTTCGTGCTGCCATGCGCGCAAAAATCCGCGCTGGATCAAAGAAAATCGAATCTTTTGCGCGGCTGCTCAGTCCCGCAACGCGGCGGAGATTGCGTCGAGGCCGCCGCGCAACTCCGCTTCCGTCGGCCAGCCGAAGCCGAGGCGGAAGAAGCGTTTCGGCATCTCGAACCAGTGGCCCGGACCGACATAGGCGCCATGCTGCTCCAGCAGCCTTGTGTAGAAGCGGTCGAGGTCGAAGCCGGCCTCGACATTGAGCCGCGGGAAGCCAACGACGCCGCCTTGCGGGCGCACCCAGTCGACCAACGGCTCGCCGTCGATCCAGGCTTGCACGATGTCGCGGCGCCTGGCCATCTCGGGGAGCAGCGAGGCCAGGAATGCGTCACGGCGTTCGAGCGTGGCGCGCGCGATCGCTTCGTCGATGACGCTGCCGCAGATGCCGATCTGCTCCTTGGCGGCGAGGAAGGTTTCCTGCAGTTGCGGATCGTTGGTTATCAGCCAGCCGATGCGGATACCCGGAATGCCGAAGGCCTTGGACAGCGAGCAGACGCTGATCGCGCTCGGGCTGAGCGAGGCCGCCGCCGGCAGGCGCCCGCCATAGGAGAGGTCGCGATAGGTCTCGTCGACCAGCAGCCGGCATTTGCGGCTCTCCGCAAGCACGACCAGCGCGTCGAGATCGGCGCGGGTCATCATCGTGCCGGTCGGATTGTGCGGGCAGGTGACGCTGATCAGCTTGGTGTTCGGGGGGATCTCGGCCTTCACGCGCTCGACGTCGATGGCAAAGCCTTGGTCGAAATCGAGATCGACATAGGAGATGGCGCAGCCGATCGCCTTCGGCGTCTCGATGTTGGTGGCGTAGTTCGGCCGCACGACGACGAGATGGTCAGCGGGCGACAGCAGCGAAGTCGCAATGATGAACAGCGCGCCGGCCGCGCCGGCCGTCACCAGCACATCGTCGGGAGAAAGGCCCTTGTCCTGCCCCGCGATCAGCGCGCGCAGTTGCTTGTCGCCGCGATGCTCGCCATAGAACAAGGTGAGGTCGGGCAGCGCGAGGCCGATGTCGGAGAGTTTCTGGTCGGCGATCGAGCTTTCGGAGAGATTGTAGCGGATGCGGTCGTAGCCGTATTCCTCCGGCGCTTCCTTTTCGATCAGCATCCTGGCGTAGTTCATGGCTTGCCTCCCCAATCTCCGGTAGTATCAAAGCCACAAAAGCGGAAAGCCTGCCAAGGCAGATTCCTCGGCAGGCTTCCTCAAATCATTGGTGCAGGCGCGCTATTTCAGGCGGGCGCCTTGGCCTTCCTGCCCTTGGTTGGCTTCACCGGTTCCGGCTCCGCCTTGCGGCCGAGGCCGATCGATTTTGCCAGCTGCGAGCGCGAGGCCGCATAATTAGGCGCAACCATCGGGTAGTCGACCGGCAAGCCCCATTTGGTGCGGTAAGCCTCCGGCGTCAGGCCGAAATGCACGCCGATATGGCGCTTGAGCGATTTGAACTTCTTCCCGTCCTCGAGACAGATGATGTAGTCCGGCGTCACCGAGCGCCTGGGGTTGACGGCGGGAACCGGCGGGGGCGCGGCGGGTTCCGTCGGCTGGCTAATCCCGCCGATCGACGAGGCGACGCTGGCGATCAGTCCGCCCAGGTCCGAAGCGGGCAGGCGGTTTTTCGCGACATAGGCAGATACGATGTGAGCAGTGAGCTCGAGCAGGTCGACTTCCTTGGTTGTGCTGGTGTCCTCGTCCACGTAGTTCCTCCATTTTGTGCCGCAATGCCGCGAAACCAGTCCGTATTTCGCGGTGTGTAATATCAAAGCGCTGCGAGCGTTGTTGGCGAATTCGAAAGCCGCAGGGGCCGCAGGCTGGTGAATTCCTAGTCGGCAAATCTGCGCGGCGCAACGTTTTGTAGCGTCAATACACGCCGTTTTGAACAATTATACTGAAATGTAACAATATCAGACGATCAGCGCCTTGTCGCGCCATAGACGAAATCCACCCTCGAAAGCGCGAGTGTTGTCGCCGCGCCGGGATTTTTCAGGCAATTCATCGAGCTTGTCGACATTGCCGCCGCCGATCACGACATAGTCCGGCTGCAAGGCGGCGCGAAGCCTGCCGACCACGTCGAATACGTATTTGCGCCACTTCTTCTTCCCGTGCTTCAGCAGGCCGCGCTCGCCGACATAATCCTCGAAAGTCGCCCCCTTTTTGTAGGGCAGATGGGCAAGCTCCATCGGCTGGCCGACATTCCTGATGATCATGGCGGCGCCCAGGCCGGTGCCGAGGCCGAGGAACAGCATGCGGCCCCCGTCATAGCTGCCGATCGCCTGCATCAGCGCGTCGTTGACGAGCTTCACCGGCTTGCCGAAGGCGGCGGTGAAATCATAACCGTTCCAGCCCTTGCCGAGATTGAAGGGATCGAGCGAGGGCTTGTTGTCCGACACGGGGCCGGGATAACCCATCGAGATCACGTCATAGTCCAGGCCCTCGGCGAGATCCCTGACCGAAGCGACAACCTTGTCGGGCGTCAGGCTCGGGCCGGACGGAACGCGGCGCATCTCGCCGCCGGCGCTGGTGAGGATCTTCACATGCGAGCCGCCGACATCGATGCAGAGCACGATCGGATCGCTGCCCGTCGCGGCGGTCTTTGCTGCCTTCGCCATTTCCCTCCTCCCCGGAAATTATCTGGTCGGATTGATCCAGCCATCGGGCGGGCCGAAACCTTTCATGGCGTCGGCCGGCCCCCAGGTCTTGGGCGCATAGATTGCCGGCGGCGTGGTGTCGCCGAGCACCGGACCGACGATGCGCCAGGCAAGCTCGGCCGCGTCCTGGCGCGTGAACAGCTGGCCATTGCCGTTCATGGCGTCGCCGATCAGCCGTTCATAGGGCGGCATGTCGCCCTTGGTGTCGTCGAGCGCGGTGAGCTCCACCTGTTCGCCGATCATGTCGTCGCCGGGCCTCTTGCGCTGGGCGCCGATCGAGATTGCCACCTGCGGGTCGATGCGGAAGCGCACATAATTGGCGTCGTCCGCCTTGATCGGATCGAAGACGTCGAGCGGCGGCCGCTTCAGCCGCACGATCACCTCGGTGGCGTGCACCGGCATGTTCTTGCCGGCGCGGATGAAGAAGGGCACGTCGCGCCAGCGCCAGGTGTCGACGAAGAAGCGCACCGCGGCGAAGGTCTCGACCGGCGAGTTGGGCCTGACGCCCGGCTCGGCCAGATAGCCGTCGAACTGGCCGCGCACGACATCGTCCCTGGTCAGCGTGCGGATCGCGCGCAGCACCTGCACCTTCTCGTCGATCAGGTCGTCGGCCGAGCGGCCGACCGGTGGCTCCATGGCGAGCAGAAGAAGGATGTTGAGCAGGTGGTTCTCGATGACGTCGCGGATGCAGCCGACATCGTCATAGAATTTGCCGCGGCCCTCGATGCCGAAATCCTCGGCCATGGTGATCTGCACGCTCTCGACGAAATTGCGGTTCCAGATCGGCTCGAGGAAAGAGTTGGCGAAGCGGAAATAGAGCAGGTTCTGGATCGCTTCCTTGCCGAGATAGTGGTCGATGCGGAAGATCGACTGCTCGTCGAACACCAGATGCAGCACCCGGTTCAGCCAGCGCGCCGACTGCAAATCGTGGCCGAAGGGTTTTTCGATCATCAGCCGCGCGCCGCGTGCGGTGCCGGACTGCTCCAACCCCTGCACGACGGTCTCGAACATCGTTGGCGGCACGGCCATGTAGTGCAGCGGGTGTAGCGCCGGACCCAGCGCCGTCCTCAGCTTCTCGAAGGTGGCGCCGTCGCGGTAGTCGCCGCTGACATAGCGCAGCAGCGAGGCGAACTTGGCAAAGACCATGTCGTCGATGCCGCCCAGCGCGGTGACGATGCCGTCGCGGGCGCGGTCCACCAGCTTGGGCAGGTCCCACGGGTCGAAGGCGACGCCGATGATCGGCTCGGTCAGTGTTCCCTTGGCGACCATCTGGTAGAGCGCCGGGAATATCTTCTTGTGCGCAAGGTCGCCGGTCGCCCCGAAAAGCACCAGCGTGTCGGACCTCTCCTGGCTCATGCCGTTTCTCCCCTCACGCGCCGGCCTTGGGCTTTTCGACATGGCCGCCGAAGGCATAGCGCATGGCGGACAGGAGCTTGTCGGCGAATTGCGATTCGCCCTGCGAGGAGAAGCGGTCGAACAGCGCCGAGGACAGCACCGGCGCGGGCACGCCGGTGTCGATCGCCGCCTTCAGCGTCCAGCGGCCTTCGCCGGAGTCGGAGACGCGGCCGCCGAACTGGGCGAGCGCCGGATCGCTCTTCAGCGCGCCGGCGGTGAGATCGAGCAGCCAGGAACCGATGACGCTGCCGTGCCGCCAGACTTCGGCGACCTGGGGCAGGTCGATATCGAACTGGTAGTATTGCGGGTTTTCGAGCGGGCTCGTCTCGGCGTCGGCGGTGCGCTGCCTTTTGCCGGCATTGGCCGATTTCAGGATGTTCATGCCCTCGGCATAGGCGGCCATGACGCCATATTCGATGCCGTTGTGCACCATCTTGACGAAATGGCCGGCGCCGCTCGGTCCGCAATGGAGATAGCCGAAAGCCGCCGTTCCGTCGGTCTTCGACGGGTTGGCTCCGGCGTCCGGGCCAGGCGCCAGCGTGGCGAAGACCGAATCCAGATGTTTCACCGCTTCGTCCGGGCCGCCGATCATCAGGCAGTAGCCGCGCTCGAGACCCCAGACGCCGCCGCTGGTGCCGACATCGACGAAGTTGATGCCCTTCACCGCCAGCTTCGCCGCCTGGTCGACGGCATCGTGGTAGTAGGAATTGCCGCCGTCGATGATGATGTCGCCCGGCTCCATCAGCGCCGCCACCTGGTCGACGATCCTGCCGGTGATCGCGGCCGGCAGCATGAGCCAGGCGCAGCGCGGCTTGGCGAGCTTGCCGACGAACTCCTCCAGCGAGGCGGCGCCCACGGCGCCGTCCTTGACCATGCCGGCGACGCTTGCCGAATTGATGTCGTAGACGACACATTCATGGCCGTCGCGCATCAGGCGCCGCACCATGTTGGCGCCCATCCTGCCCAGTCCCATCATTCCGATCTGCATGGTTTCATCCCGATTGCTTGAGGAAAGAAGAATTCACTGGCCGTTTGGCTGGTCGATCGCGACTGTGAAGTCGACATTCTCCCAATGCATCGCTTCCGGCCAGAAAAAAGTGAATACGATGGTGGTTCCCGGTTGCAGGCGGTCAACGGGCAAATCCACCAGATGGATGCCGAACGCATTCTCCACAGTCCTGCTGTCCTGCACCGTCAGCCATTTGTCGCTGCTCCAATGGACGACGCCGGGCGCCGACAATTCGACGCGCAGCGCCTTGCCGGCGGGGATGGAACGGATCTTGTTGTTGAAGCGCCACGTCCTGAATGGCGCGACAGTCCTTTGCTTGATGTAGCGCTCGACGCCCTGCGGCGGCAGGTCGAAGACGGCGCCGTCGCGCAGCGAGCGCAGCAGCTTGATGTGCTCGGCATGCGCCCAGACCAGCGGCATGGCGCTGCCGGACGGCTTGCCAAGCCAAAGCTCGCGGTCCGGTATGTCGGGGCGATCCCAGACTTGCTCCGGCAGAAGGCCGCCCACGCCGGCCGAGCGCTCGAAGGTTTCCAGCAGCTGCGCCGCCTTTTCCTTGCGGCCGGCGGCAAGCTCGTAATGGGCGCGCTCGCCGGCAAGCAACGGCCACGGCCGTCCCTGGCCGGTGCCGTCGAAGGGCGCGCCATCCTCATGCTCGCCATAGCCGTCGCCGCTATAGCGGTACCAGAGCGGCCCTTGCGGCAGTTCGCAGCGCAGCTCGGCGTCGATTGCCCTGACGGTGTTCAGGATGCGCGGGTCATCCGAGGCTCTGAGCCCGAAACGGACCAGCGCCAGGGCGTCCGGGCTGATGATGGCTTCGGCCGGTCTGTCGGTATCGGCCGGCGGCCGGTTCTTGATCGGCACGAAACCGTCCTTGAGCGAGGCGGCGCCGCCTTCGTCCGGCGGGGCGATGCGAACATAATAGCCTTCGATTCCCGCCCTGGCGCTTACCTCGGTGCCGGTGACATAGGTCCAGCGCTCGATCTGGTCGTTCCAGCAATCGGCGGTTTCGCGCAGATAGTTTGCCGGCTCATTTTTACCGCAGGCATCGAGCATGTCGGCCGCGGCAAGCAGACCCGCTATCTCCACGGCCAGCGTGAACGGGCTGTAGCCGGCATCCTCTTCCCAGCGGTCCTCGCCGGTGACCGGGCCGTTGCGCACGACGTAGGCGGCCGCGTTCTCGATCATGGCCAGGAAATCGGCGAGCTTCGGCTTCGGCAGGTGGCCGGCGCGGCGCAGAGCGTCGGCGAGCAGCAGCGGAAAGGCGCATTCGTCCATCTGGATGCCGGGCCAATAGGCTGTGCCGTCGGACCAGACATTCTGCGGCCAGTGGCCGTCCGGCTGCTGGATCGAGCGCAGATAGGTGAGGATCTGCTGCGCCTGCCTGCCGTCGCCGGCGGCCAGGAAGCCGCCCGCCGTCTCGACCAGGTCGCGCGGCCAGACGAGGTGATAGCCGCCGAGGTCGTCGTCGCCCTTGTTGAAGCCCCAGGGGATCGACAGGCTGGCGACCGCGGCGCCGGGCCTGGCGACCGACAGATGCGTCGCCAGCACTGCCGTGCTGGCGCGGTAGGTGTTCAGACCGGAAGCGCCGCGACGGTCGAGCTTTTCCAACCCCGCCTGGAATTTCCGCCAGTTGTCGACATAGGTTTTCGCGGCCGGCTCGAAACCCTCCTTAAGGCTTGCAAGCGCGAGGTCGGCGGCTTCTTGCGGCGAAGCGCCGAAGCCGAGCGCCAGCAACGCGGTGGTCCTGCCGGCCGAAAAGCCGATCCCGCCGGTCAACGCGACATTGCCGTTCTCCGCCGCCTGGCAGGAAGGATCGAGCACCCCATCGTCGCGCAGCTGCCGCCAGCCGTCGGAAAAGCCGACATAGCCGGCCGAGCAGGCGTCCCAGGGCAAGGACGACGCCAGCGCCAGCGAGACGCCGCGTCCGGTGGCGAACAGAAGGCGCTGCCCCTTGTGTTCGCCGACCCAGGCCGTGTTGCCCATACCGGCATTGACGAGATGCGGCGCAAGCAGCGCGTAGACGCGATAGTCGGCGGCCTGGCCCTTGATCGCGGTGAAACTTGTTTCTTGGAGTAGGACAGGTCGTTTCGAATCCGTAACGATTCGCTTTTCGATACGGTAGACACCGTCGGAAGCGATGTTGGTCAGTCGGTAGCCAGGAACCCCATCCTCGAAAGGTTCGACCGTATGGGCCGCATCGCGCTTCTCTTCGGAAAAATAACCGCCGGGACCGGTGACGACCAGCCCCAGGTCGCGCGTGCAGGCGCTGTCGAGGCGCGGATAATAAATCTCGTTCAAGATGCCGTGACTGGTGGTGAACCAGAGCGGGCTTCTTGCCGAAAGGGCGGTTCCGACGCCGCTCTTGGCGCTTGACGTCCATCGCGCGGGTATTCCGGGCGCGCCTTTAGCAACGATCGGCGTCACTGCCATGCATTGGCCTCCTGCCGCGTTCCTAGACCATCAGCCGGAGGCATTTCAATCGCCGCACCGCAAGTTGATCGCTGGCCCATCAAGCTTTGCAGTTGACAGCTTGCGGTTCCTCTAAATTTGTCTGACAATAGATAAAAAACAGGGCGCTACACGTCACCACCGTTCGTCAAAATCAGCAACCTCGGGAGGAACCGACATGAAGAAACTGCTCGTACTGAGTGCATTCGCGGCGATGCTCGCCTCGGGCACAGCGCTTGCCGACACCAGCGGCAAGAAGATCGCCTTTTCCAACAATTACGCCGGCAATTCGTGGCGCCAGGCGATGCTCGACAGCTACGGCATCGTCACCAAGAAGGCGGTCGAAGACAAGATCGTCGCGGCGGCGGACGTCTTCACCACCGCCGACAAGGAGGTGCCGACTCAGGCGGCGCAGGTGCAGAATCTCATCCTGCAGGGCTATGACGCCATCGTCATCAACGCCGCCTCGCCGGATGCTCTGAACGGCGCCATCAAGCAGGCCTGCGATGCCGGTATCGTCGTCGTCTCCTTCGACGGCATCGTCACGGAGCCCTGCGCCTACCGCGTCGTCGTCGACTTCAAGGACATGGGCAAGCAGGAAGTCGAGCAGATGGCCAAGTTCCAGCCCAAGGGCGGCAATCTGCTGGAAATCCGCGGCCTCGCCGGCACCTCGATCGACGATGCCATCCATGCCGGCATCCTCGAGGGCGTCGCCGCCCATCCCGAGTTCAAGATCGTCGGATCGGTGACCGGCGACTGGGACCAGACGACAGCGCAAAAAGCGGTGGCGACCATCCTGCCTTCGCTCCCCGATGTCGTCGGCATCGTCGACCAGGGCGGCGACGGTTATGGCGCGGCGCAAGCCTTCGCCGCCGCCGGCAAGCCGCGCCCGACCATCATCATGGGCAACCGGCAGGACGAGCTGAAGTGGTGGAAGGAGCAGAAAGAGAAGGACGGCTACAAGACCTGGTCGGCCTCGATCGCGCCCGGCGTGTCGACGCTCGCCTTCTGGGTAGCGCAGCAGGTGCTCGACGGCCACAAGGACATTCCGCACGATCTCCTGGTGCCCTATCTCGCCTTCACCCAGGACGATTTCGAGGCCGCGCTGCCGAAGATCAAGGAAGGCGGCGTCGCCACGCACGAATACACGCAGGAAGAGGCTATCGCGGCGATCAAGGCCAACATCAAGTAGTGGCGGCGTGAATTTGCCAGCCGCATCGCCAGCCGGGTATCGTTGAGCATGCTCAAGGCAAACACCGACATCGTCAGGCTGAACGGCGCCGAAAAGCATTTCGGCGCCGTTCGGGCTCTAAACGGCGTCGACTTCCATGTCGGCGCCGGCGAATGCGTCGGGCTTGTCGGGCACAATGGCGCCGGCAAGTCGACGCTCATGCATATGGTAGCCGGCACGCTGCGGCCGGATGGCGGGCAGATCGCGGTGCGCGGCAACGAAGAGGTGAGCTATTCCGTGGCGCGCGCGCTGGAGCTCGGTATACGCTGCGTGTTCCAGGAACTGTCGCTCTGTCCCAATCTCAGCATCGCCGAGAACACGCGCATCAACCATCCCGCGCTCAAGGGCTTCGGCTGGCGGCGTAGGGCGGCCGATCTCATCCGCGCCAAACTCGACGAGATCTTCCCGGATCACGGCATTTCGGCGGACGACATTGCCGGTGACCTCTCGATCGGGCGGCGGCAGATGGTCGAGGTGGCGCGCGCCTTCACGCTGACCCGCGAGCCGCTGCATCTGGTCATACTCGACGAGCCGACCTCCTCGCTCGATGCGCACACCGCAGGCCAGCTGCTTTCCTTCGTCCGTCGTTTCGTCGAGGCAGGCGGCAGCTGCATCCTGATCTCGCATGTGCTGGGCGAGGTGCTGCAGAACGCCGACCGCATCGTGGTGATGCGCGACGGCAAGGTGGTCGCGGCCGATGCCGCCCGCGCCTTCGACCGCGACAAGCTCGTCGCCGCCATGGGTGGCGCCGAAGGACATCAGAAGGCCGCCGCCGAAACGCGGAAAACCGAGGCCGGCGTGCTCAGGGTTCGCGCGCGCCCGGCCAGACAGCAGGACGGCAAGGAGCTTGTCGCCCGCGCCGGCGAGATCATCGGCCTTGCAGGGCTTGCCGGCCATGGCCAGACGGACCTTTTGCTGGCGATCTTCTCGGCGGCCTCCCGCGCCAAGGCCGGCATCGAGGTGACGGCGCCCGTGGCGCTGGTCGCCGGCGACCGCCAGTCGGACGGCATCTTTTCGCAATGGTCGATCGCGCAGAATATCGGCATCCGCTCGCTGGCCCGGCTGCGCAACGGCCTTTTGATCTCTCCGCAGCGCGAGGCCGAGCTCGCCGAATTCTGGAAGCAGAAGATCGGCATCCGCACGCCCGACATGAACAACAACATCTATTCGCTGTCGGGCGGGAACCAGCAGAAGGCGCTGTTTGCCCGCGCGCTCGGCTCCGACGCCGAGATCGTGCTGATGGACGACCCGATGCGCGGCGTCGACATCGGCACCAAGCTCGAAGTCTACGACTTGGTGCGCGAGGAGGCTGCCAAGGGCCGCACCTTCCTCTGGTACACGACCGAAACCGAAGAACTCGACAATTGCGACCATGTCTATGTGTTCAAGAACGGCCGCATCGTCGCCAATCTGCGGCGCGACGAGCTGACGGAGGAAAAGATCATCCAGTCCTCGTTCGGCGATGCGGCCTGAGATGACCGCGATCGCTCCCGGCACGCTTCCGAAATCCTCGCCACGCGGCAGCGCCGCTCGGGCGCGCCTGCTGCGCGGTCTTTTGCCGGCCTTGTCATTGGCGCTGGTGCTGATGGCGATTGCCTGGCTCAACCCACGCGCCATCAGCTATTTCGGCTTCAACCTGATGCTCAACCTGGCGATCCCGATCGCCCTGGCGACGATCGCGCAGATGTTCGTCATCGCCGGCAACGAGCTCGACCTCTCCATAGGGACGTTCGTCGGTTTCGTCGGTTGCGTCACCGCGACATGGCTGAGGGACGCGCCGCTCATCGGCATTGTCGTGCTGCTCGGCTCGATTGGCGTCTACGCACTGCTCGGCGCGCTGATCCATCTGCGCAATCTGCCGTCCATCGTGGTGACGCTCGGCATGAGCTTCGTCTGGCAGGGGCTTGCCATCCTGGTTCTGCCCAAGCCCGGCGGCAAGGCGCCGGACTGGCTGCTGTCGATCATGTCCTTCAAGCCGCCTTACATCCCGTTCCCGATCCTGGCCGCGCTGATCATCGCGGCGGTCGTGCATTTCGGTCTGATGCGCACGTCCTACGGCGTCATCCTGCGCGGCTCCGGCGGCAACGCCGCGGCGCTCAGACGCGCCGGCTGGTCGCTGCTCAAGACCAAGATCATGCTCTTCGCGCTGACAGGGTTGTTCGGCGTGCTTTCCGGCATGGCGCTGATCGGCATTACCACCTCGGCCGACGCCAATATCGGCAATGGCTACACGCTGCTCTCGATCGCCGGCGTCATCCTCGGCGGTGGCGAGTTCGTCGGCGGGCGCGTGTCGCCGATCGGCGCGGTGCTCGGCGCGCTGACGCTGGCCTTGGCTGCCTCACCGCTCTTGACCTTCATGCACATCCCGTCCGACTGGCAGGTCGCCGCCAACGGCGCGATCCTGATCATCGTGCTGGCCGCGCGGGTGCTGATCAGCCGCAGGGAGCGGTAGGCGATGACCTCGGTGCGGACGCTGCTCGAAAAACCCTGGATCTGGTCCTTCGTAGGCGCGCTGGTCGTCTGGCTGGCAACCGTCGCCTTCACCGGCGGCTATGGCGCCGGCGGCATGGTCACGGCGGCGCTTTCGCTCGCCGTGTTCACCGTCATCGTCGGCGTCGGCCAGATGTTCGTCATCACGCTCGGGCCGGGCAATGTCGACCTGTCGCTGCCGGCCAATATCGGCCTGGCGAGCGCCGTCGCCATGAAGGTGATGGGCGGCAGCGATTCCATGATCGTCGTCGGGCTGCTCGCGGCACTTGCCTGCGGGGCGGCGATCGGCGCCATCAACTATCTCTTGATCTGGGCACTGCGCATCCCGCCGATCATCGCGACGCTGTCGGCGAGCTTCATCATCCAGTCGGTCGACATCAGCTATGGCCGCGGCCTGCAGATCAAGCCACCGCCGGGTTTTGCCGACTTCACCAACTGGCAGGTGCTGGGCATTCCGGTGCTGGCGATGCTGACTGTGCTGTTCACGATCGGCGCCGCGCTCGCGTTGCAGCGCATGATCTTTGGCCGCTCGGTGCTGGCGATCGGCCAGAACATCCGCGCCGCATGGCTGGCCGGCGTCCATGTCGGCCGCATCCGCTTCCTGACCTATACGCTGTGCGGGGCGCTCGGCGGCATCGACGGGGCGCTGCTCGCCGGTTATTTCCGCGGCGCCAATGTCGATATCGGCAATGAGTACCTGCTCGCCTCGATCGCGGTCGTCGTCATCGGCGGCACCTCGGTCGCCGGCGGCAAGGCCAATGTGCCCGGCGTCTGGGGCGCTGGGCTGTTCCTGGTGTTGCTGCTCACCATGCTCAACACGTTCGGCGTCAGCGCCGGCGTGCGGCTGGTGCTCACCGGGTTGATCATCGTGGGCGTGATCACCGCCGCCGGCGGCGAGAAGGCGGCGCGCTAAAGCAATTCCAGGAAAAGTGTGAAGCGGTTTTCCGTCCGGAATTGCGACAAAACAACGACCCCTACTTAGCCGCCTTGGCCCGCGCGATCGCGTCGACGATCATCTTCTTGGCATATTTGGAATCGTGCCAGCCCTCAATCTTGACCCATTTGCCGGGCTCGAGATCCTTGTAGTGCTCGAAGAAGTGCTGCACCTGCTGGCGGGTGATTTCCGGAAGATGGGTGTATTCGGTGACGTTCTCGTAGCGTAGCGTCAGCTTGGGCGAGGGGACGGCGATCACCTTCTCGTCCTGGCCGGCATTGTCTTCCATGATCAGCACGCCGATCGGCCGCACGTTGATGACGCAGCCCGGCACTAGCGCGCGGGTGTTGCAGACCAGGACGTCGATCGGGTCGCCGTCCCCCGACAGCGTGTGCGGCACGAAGCCGTAATTGCCGGGATAGCGCATGGAGGTGTGCAGGAAGCGGTCGACGAACAAGGTGCCGGCCTCCTTGTCCATCTCGTATTTGATCGGCTCGCCGCCGATCGGCACCTCGATGATGACGTTGATGTCGTCAGGCGGGTTCTTCCCGATTGGCACGGCTTCGATACGCATGGCTAAATCCCTCTCTCGATTGCAAGACCGATAGCGGGCGAAGCGTCATGGTGCAATGCGGCGATTAGTGCCGGACGCTAATGGAAGCGCACAGTTTGTGATCGCCTGTAACTTAGGGATGCTAGTCGTTCCAGACAAAGGCGACCTTCTTCAGCGCCCGCTGCTCGAAGACCTCGACGCCTTCGGCGATATCGCGGCCGCCATTGCCGGCATAGAAGGCCAGGGCGTTGTGGTTGTCTTCCAGCGCCCACACCACAAGGCCGCGCAGGCCGTGGTCCGCCAGCCGGGCCTTGGCCGCCTTGAACAGCCGGCTGCCGAGCCCGATGCCCTGATATTCCGGCCGCAGATAGAGCTCATAGATCTCGCCCTGCTGACGGAGCTCGCGGGCGCGGTTCTTGCCGATCGTGGCATAGCCGGCGACGGTTCCGCCGATCTCGACCACCAGCACGGTGGCGGCGCGGCGAATCGCGTTGGCCCACCAGTCGACGCCGCGGCGGTTGATCATCGAGGTCAGCGTGCGGTGCGGGATGATGCCGGAATAAGCGCCGCGCCAGGCCTGCTGGTGCACCTCGGCGATGGCGCTGGCGTCGCGCGGCTCTGCCTTCCGGATGTCGATGGTCAGCGTGTTCATGATTGGTTAACCATAAACCCGCATCGGGCGATTGCAAAGAGTCCGCCACGGCCCTTGGACGGCTTTCGCACAGACGAAAGCCGTACGCTGTGTTGATATTCAGGTGATGCCGGTCTGCGAACGGCAACTTCCTGCGCTTCCGGTGCTCACGTACTCAAAAGTACGATCCGCTCCGGTTCTCGGAAGCTGTCATTCTCGCCTCGGCCTGACCTGAATCTCAACACAGCGTTCAGATCTCGACGAGATGATCGTCGAGCTCGTTGGTGTCGCCTTCGGTGACCGGGAAATGCTCGGCAAGCACCGCGCCGACCGATTCGGTGGCTTTAACGAAGCCGTCGGCCAGGCGGTTGTCGCCGGCCTGTTTCGTCAACTCGCGCACCACGCTATCCCAGACATGCTGGCCGACCTTGGCGTCGATGCCGGAGTCGGCGACGACCTCGGCATAGCGCTCGGCGATGGAGACGAAGATCAGCACGCCCGTGCGCGCGCTCGTACGATGGACGTTGCGGGCAAGGAACTGCTTCATCGCGTTGGCGTGCGCGGCCTGATAGCGCAGCCTTCGCGGCACGAAATGGATGCGGAAGGCGGGCAGGAACCAGAGCAGGGCGAACACCGAAGCCAGCGCCAACATCTGCGCCAGCACGAAATGCGGCAGCCGGATGGTCAGCCACAAGCCTTCAAGCCCGTAGGCGACGGCGAGGCTGGCGATGAATAGGCCGATCGTCGTGGTGAAAGCAGCCGGAAAGAAGTAGCCGTCGCTGGCGCGGGCGACGACGCAATAGATCTCGCCGCCGGTCTTCAGCTCGGCCGTCCGGATCGCCTCGGCGATTCGGTCATGGTCCTCGGCGCTGATCGGTCGCGTTGCCATGGTGCCTCACCAGCTTCCCGAAGAACCGCCGCCGCCGGACGAGCCGCCGCCGCCGGAGAACCCGCCGCCCGACGACCAGCCTCCGCCGCCGCCTGAGGACCAGCCGCCGCCACCCGACGACCAGCCGCCCGAAGAGGAGCGCCGGTTCTGATCGAAGGTCATGCCGAGCCAGCGGTAGCGGCCGGGTCCGATCTTCTGGCCGAAGATCGGCGGCAGCACCGTCATCGCGATGCCGCCGAAGAAGATCAGCGCCCAGATGGTGATGAAGATGGCGAAGAAAAGGTCGTCGGAATTGAACGGGGCTTGCTCGTTGCGCTTGCCGCGCGCCTCAAGCTCCTCCGGATTGCCCTCCAGCACCATGATCATGTCGTCGACGGCCTTGGTGATGCCGCCGGAGAAATCGCCGGCGCGGAAGGCCGGCACCATGTCGTTCTCGATGATCAGCTTGGTGTGCAGGTCGGTCAGCGTGCCTTCGAGCCCATAGCCGACCTCGATACGCATCTTGCGGTCGTTGGGCGCCACCAAGAGCAGCACGCCGTTGTTTTCCTTGGCCTGGCCGAGCTTCCAGAAGCGGAACAGCCTGTTGGCGTAAGGTTCGATCTCTTCCCCGCCGAGGCTGGGGATGGTGGCGACGACGATCTGGTCGGAGCCCTTCTGCTCGAAGTTCGCGAGCTTTTGCGTCAGCGCCGCGCGGGTGCCGGCATCGATGATGCCGGCATTGTCGACGACGCGGCCGGTAAGGGCGGGGAGGTCGGCGGCGAAGGCGGCGAGGGGGAGGAGGAAGGCGGCAAGAAGGCCAAGAAGGGCGAGGTAGCCGCGAGGCACCCCCCTCTGGCCTGCCGGCCATCTCCCCCGCAAGGGGGGAGATTGGATGTCACGCCCACCTTCGCAAATCTCCAACGTTGGAAGGGGAGATCCGGCCGTCAAGCTGCCGATCTCCCCCCTTGCGGGGGAGATGTCCGGCAGGACAGAGGGGGGTGTGAAGGAACTCAAGGCCTGCAAGCTCGATTAGATTTCAGCCGGAGCCTTTAACCGCCCTGCTTGGTGGTGCTCGTGCCGAAATCGACTTTCGGCACCTGCATCTTGTCCTCGTCGACGGTGAAGTTGGCGAATGGCTCGTTGCCGCGGAACCAGAAGGTCGCCCACAGCACGGACGGGAAGGTCTTCAGCGTCAGATTGTAGTCCCTGACCGCCTGGATGTAGTCGCGCCGCGCAACCGCGATGCGGTTCTCGGTGCCTTCGAGCTGCGCCTGCAGCGCGAGGAAATTCTGGTTGGCCTTGAGGTCGGGATAGGCTTCCGACACCGCGATCAGCCGCGACAGCGCGCTGGTCAGTCCGGCCTGGGCATCCTGGAACTTCTTCAGCGCGTCGGGATCCTTCAGCGTCTCGGGCGTCACGGTGATCTGTGTTGCCTTGGCGCGCGCCTGGACAACCGCGTCGAGCGTATCCTTTTCATGCGAGGCATAGCCTTTCACCGTCTCGACCAGGTTCGGGATCAGGTCGGAGCGGCGCTGATACTGGTTGAGCACCTCGCTCCAGGCCGCCCTGGCGTTCTCTTCCGCCGTCGGAATGGTGTTGTAGCCGCAGCCGGCGAGCAGCGGCAGCACGAAAGCCATCATCAGGAAGGCGGGCAGGCTGCGGAAGCGGGAAGGTGGTGAGAGGCGCTCGGCAATCATGAATGGTCCCTCGACGGAAGTTGCGTGCGAAGCATTACCACAATCCACGCGCAAGAAAATGTCCGGCTGATGGCGCCTGCCGCGGCTCGGGCGCAAGCCACTGTGAATAGCAACGCGAACAAGCTAAGGTCCGGGCAAGAAAGGGCATTTGCCATGGCGACCACCCCCGAGGACGAAGCCAAGAGCGAATCACGCCGTATCCTCAGGCGCATCGAGCAGGAGAACGGACCTGCAGGGGTCGGTTTTCTGATCGGAACCGAGCGGTGGGTGCAGAAGCTCGCGGACGATGCGGACCGCGCCGACCCAGCGGAATATTGGGGGACCGTCATTGGCCGAATACTTGGCTTCCTGATCGCCATTGGGCTCTTGGTGGCGCTGGTGTATGTCGCCTCAGGCGGCTAGGAATCAAAATCGATGAATGCAGAAAAAAACGACGCGCCGCGCGCGGTCATCGTCATCTCCAGCCATGTTGCCCGCGGTTCGGTCGGCAACCGCGCGGCGGTCTTTGCGCTGGAGACACTGGGTTTCCCGGTCTGGGCGGTGCCGACCGTCATCCTGCCCTGGCATCCGGGGCACAGCCGGGCAACCCGCATCGTGCCGCCGCTCGACCAGTTCAAGGCGCTGATGGCGGATCTCGAGCGGGCGCCTTGGCTGGGCGAGGTGCGGGCCGTGCTTTCGGGCTATCTCGGCGAGGCGGGTCAGGCCGAAGCCGTCGCCTCGCTGGTCGCAGCCGTCAAGGAAAAGACGCCGAACGCGCTTTACGTCTGTGATCCGGTGATGGGCGATTCCGGCGGGCTCTACGTGCCGGAGGCGACGGCCGCAGCCATGCGCGACAAATTGATGCCGATCGCGGACATCGCGACGCCGAACCGCTATGAGCTGGAGTGGATGGCGGGCGCGCCGCTGCCCGACATCAAGGCGGTGACGGCGGCGGCGCTTCATGCCGGACCCTCGACCATGCTGGTGACCTCGGCGCCGGCGATGATGGCGGGCGGCATCGGCAACTTCCTGCTTGACGGCAGCCAGGCGCTGCTTGCCGAGCATCGGGTGATCGAGAGGCCGCCGAACGGGCTGGGCGACCTGACGGCCGCGGTCTATCTGGCGCGGATTCTCTCCGGCCAGACGCCGGTCAAGGCGCTGCAATCGACCACGGCGGCCGTCTACGAGATCCTTGCCCGCACCGCTAAACGCGGCGGCGACGAGCTGCAGCTCGAAACCGACGCGCAAAGCCTGTCGCATCCGATGGCGATGGTGCAATTGCGCCATCTGCTCCATCCCGGGCGGGACAAGCGGGCGTGACGCCAGGCGCGCTGGCAGGCGTCGACGGCTGCAAGGCCGGCTGGATCGCCGTTCATCGCGAATTGGACAAGCCGCCGTCGGTCTCGGTCTTCCCGAGTTTTCACGAGTTGCTCGCCGCGCTGCCGGAGAGCACGATCGCCGTCGACATGCCGATCGGCCTGCCGGATTTTTCGAGCAAGGGCGGCCGCGGGCCGGAAGCGCTGGTGCGGCCGCTGCTCGGGGCGCGGCAATCAAGCGTGTTCGCCATCCCCTCGCGCGCCGCGCTTTATGCCGACACCAGCGATTTCACCACCGTAGAGGCCTGGTATGGAGCGCACCGGCGGGCAAGCGCGGTGGCGATGGGGACCTCCGACCCGCCGCGCGGCGTTTCCATCCAGGCCTTCGGCATCTTTTCGAAGATCCGCGAGGTCGACGCCTTGCTGATCGCGAAGCCGGATTTGCGCGCCCGCGTCTTCGAATCGCACCCGGAAGTGGCGTTCTGCCGGCTGAATGGCGGCACGGCGATGGCGCTGCCGAAGAAGATCAAGGGCGCGGTCAACCCGGCCGGCATGGAGGAGCGCAAGGCGCTGCTTTGCAGGCATGGCTATGAGAAGGGCTTCCTCGATCAGGCGCCGCCACGGGGTGCTGCGAGCGACGACTTCCTCGACGCGGCGGCGATGATGCTGATTGCCGGGCGGATCGCCAGCGGCGAGGCGCGGCCGTCGCCCGATCCGCCGCTGCTGGATCGTTTCGGCATTACGGTTGCCATCTGGGCTTGAGGCGAAATCGGCCGTGCAGCCTTTGGCGGCACGCGATTGCGACGCTTCCATCCGCAATTCGGCATTGCCCGCGACCTGCATTTGCCGCTAGAGGCTTTTTCGATCGCAACGAGCTGCCGCCTCCAACCCCCGGAAAGGCTTTAGCCGCCCATGCCTCACCTCCCCGAGCACCTCCTCGCCGGCTATCGCAACTTCATGAGTGGCCGCTACCCTGCCGAAAGCGACCGCTATCGCTCGCTGGCGCGCGACGGCCAGGCGCCAGAGACGATGATCGTCGCTTGCTGCGATTCGCGCTCGGCGCCGGAAGCGATCTTCGATGCCGGTCCCGGCGAGCTCTTCGTGCTGCGCAATGTCGCCAATCTGGTGCCGCCCTACGAGCCGGACGGCGAGTACCACTCGACCTCGGCCGCGCTCGAATTCGCCGTGCAGAGCCTGAAGGTGAAGAACATCGTGGTGATGGGCCACGGCCGCTGCGGCGGCATCCGCGCCGCGCTCGACACCAACTCCGCGCCGCTGTCGCCTGGCGATTTCATCGGCAAATGGATGAGCCTGATCGCGCCGGCCGCCGAGACCGTGGCCTCCAGCACGATGATGACGGCAACCGAGCGCCAGACGGCGCTGGAGCGGATTTCCATCCGCTATTCCATCGCCAATCTCAGGACCTTTCCCTGCGTCTCGATCCTCGAAGGCAAGGGCAGGCTCTCGCTCTACGGTGCGTGGTTCGACATCTCGGCCGGGGAGCTGTGGGTGATGAACAAGGAAACCGGCGATTTCGAGCGGCCCGAACTTTAGCGGAGGCGTGATGCAGCGCAGCTGGTGGAGGATCTTTGTCGCGGCGGCGCTGCTGGTGACGTCGATCGTCCACGCCAGCGCCGATGACGGCGCCATCATCGATCGCTGGTATTCGGCGCTGCTGGCCGCCGACCGCACCGAATTGTCGGACCTGCTTGCCGACGATGTGCGCATGAAGCTCGACGACATCGGCGTTGTCCAGACCAAAGAGGACTTCATCGCCTCGATCGACGAATGGCAGCAAGCGGTCGCGGGCGCGGCGATCCGCCACCGCATCGAAAAGAGCGAGAACGGCGAGACCACTGTGCTCGCCTGCTACGATTTTCCCGGCAACGACACGCTGATGCGCGAGACCTTCACCGTCGCCGGCGGCCGTATCGTCGCCAGCACGCAGACAGCGGTGGCGCAGGACTGCAGCGGCTATTGACCCCGCCGTGTTGCGCGTCGCGCGGCATCGCCCTACATCGGATACAGCCCGCCTCCATCCATTCACCGGAATTGCTCATGTCATCTTCAAAAGCCGTCGACCTCGCCGTCCATCCGCTGACCCTCTGGCAGGGGCCGCTCGGCCTGCCGGATTTCTCGCGCATCGGCGACAATGATTTCGGTCCGGTCTTCGACGCGGCACTCGCGGCGCATCAGGCTGAGATCGACGCGATCGCCGGCAACAGCGCGCCGCCGACCATCGAGAACACGCTTGCCGCGCTGGAGCTTGCCGGCGAGCCGCTCGACCATGTCTCGTCGATCTTCTGGTGCCGCGCCGGCGCGCACACCAACGACACGATCCAGGCGATGGAACGCGAGGTTTCGCCTAAGATGTCGCGGCATTTCTCGGCGATCTCGATGAACGAGAAGCTGTTTGCCCGCATCGACGATCTCTACCAGCGGCGCGACAGCCTGAAGCTCGATGCCGAGACGCTGCGCGTGCTGGAGAAGACCTGGAAGGGCTTTGTCCGCTCGGGCGCCAAGCTCGACGCCGAAGGCAAGAAGCGGCTCGCGGCCATCAATGAGGAACTTTCCTCGCTCGGCACCAAATTCGGCCAGAACGTGCTCGCCGATGAACGCGACTGGGCGCTGTTCCTCGACGAGGCCGATCTGGCCGGCCTGCCGGATTTTCTGAAGAGCGCCATGGCCGAGGCGGCCGAGATGCGCGGCCAGAAGGGCCGCTATGCGGTGACGTTATCGCGTTCGATCTACGAGCCGTTCTCGACCTTCTCCGAGCGCCGCGACCTGCGCGAGATCGCGTTCAAAGCTTTCATCATGCGCGGCCAGAATGGCGGTGCTTCCGACAATACCGATGTCGTGCGCGACATGCTGAAGCTGCGCGCCGAGAAGGCGAAGCTGCTGGGCTACGATTCCTTCGCGGCGCTGAAGCTCGACGATACGATGGCCAAGACGCCAAAGGCGGTGCACGAGCTGCTCGATCCGGTGTGGGAGAAGGCGCTGGAAAAAGCCGCCGCCGACCAGAAGGAACTGGAGCGGCTGGCGACTGAAGCCGGCAGTAACGAGAAGTTCGCGGCTTGGGACTGGCGCTTCTACCAGGAGAAGCTGCGCGCCGAGAAATTCGCTTTCGACGAGGCGGAGCTGAAGCCGTATCTGCAGCTCGAGCGCGTCATCGAGGCCTGCTTCGATGTCGCCACGAAACTGTTCGGCATCACTTTCGAGGAGAAGAAGGGCATCGCCGCCTGGCATCCCGATGCACGGGTCTTCGTGGTGAAGAATGCCGACGGCAGCGAGCGCGGCCTGTTCCTGGCCGATTATTTCGCGCGGCCGTCAAAACGTTCCGGCGCCTGGATGAGCGCGCTGAAGTCTGGCTACAAGCTCGGTCACGGTTCCAAGCCGGTGATCTACAACATCATGAACTTTGCCAAGCCGCCGGCCGGCGAGGCAGCGCTTCTGTCGGTCGATGAGGCGAAGACGCTGTTCCACGAGTTCGGCCACGCGCTGCATGGCATGCTGACCGACGTCACCTGGCCATCGGTTTCCGGAACGTCGGTCAGCCGCGATTTCGTCGAGCTGCCCTCGCAGCTCTACGAGCATTGGCTGACGGTGCCCGCGGTGCTGGAAAAGCACGCGCTGCACGTGAAGACCGGCAAGCCGATGCCGAAGGCGCTGCTCGACAAGATGCTCGCGACCCGCACCTTCGGCGCCGGCTTCGCCACGGTCGAGTTCACCGCCTCGGCGCTGATCGACATGGCCTATCATGCAAGGCCGGATGCGCCTGCGGAGCCGCTTCGCTTCGAGGCTGAGACGCTGGAAAAGCTGCATATGCCTGAGACGATCGCCATGCGTCACCGCACCCCGCATTTCGGCCATGTCTTCGCCGGCGACGGATATTCAGCCGGCTACTATTCCTACATGTGGTCGGAAGTGCTCGACGCCGACGCCTTCTCGGCTTTCGAGGAGACGGGCGATGCCTTCAATCCGGAACTCGCCGAGCGGCTGCGGAAGAACATCTATGCCGCGGGTGGCTCGAAGGATCCGGAGGAGCTTTACACGGCGTTCCGGGGAAAGATGCCGTCGGCTGAGGCGATGATGGTGAAGCGGGGGTTGGTGTGATTGGCTAATCTCCCCACTTGTGGGGGAGATGGCCGGCAGGCCAGAGGGGGGCGCTGTCCCGCCGACGTTGCAGTCCATCATAGTGGCCGCCGACATTCCGCCTGGGGTCTTGTTACCCAAGCTAAGCGAGGTCGCGATCCTTCGCGCCCCCCTCTGCCCTGCCGGGCATCTCCCCCACAAGGGGGGAGATTGGCTGTTTCCACGGATCCGCCACTCGCGGCCAGATCGGCCGCGTCAGCTTCCTGTAATCCGTCACCGCCGGGTTGCTCGGATAGGAGCTCGGCGCCGCGACATAGATGATCTCGGCGGCGATCGGCGCGAAGCCGGCGTAGAAATGGTTGGTCGATTTGATCAGCAGGATGTCCTTGCTGAGCGGATCGATGCCGATGTTGGAGAAGACATCCGGCTCGAAGGTCTGAGTGCGGTTGGTGTTCAAGATCACGTCGACCTCGGTGCCTTCGATGCGCACCACCGCTGATGGCCCGAGCGTCACCCGGCTCGGCCCGAAGCTTTGCCAGCCTTCGTTGGTCGTCTTCAGCACCGTGACGCGGGCGTCGATCGGCTCGCCGGCCTGCGGCCCGGCCTTGCCGCCGAAGCGCAGGTTGATCACCGCGCCTTCGCCGGCGGCATGGCAGAAAGTCACCGCGATCGGATCCCAGATCGTCGCCACCCCGACCTTGTTCATCCCGCGCTTGAGCAGCTCGCGCAACACGACCGTGCCGTCGCCTGGCACGCCGCCGCCGGGATTGTCCCAGATGTCGGCGATCACCACCGGCTTGTCCTGGTGCGTCGCGCGCACGGCGAGCGCCTGATCGATGCCCGCGGACGCGGAAAGCATCGTCATCGCGGTTTGTTCGCGCAGTGCATAGAGCTCACGGCCCAGTGTTTCCGCCAAAGCATCGCCCTTTGCCTTGTCGTTGTCGGTGACGACCAGGATGCGCGTGCCCATCTCCGGCACGTCGGCGGCCATGAAGCCGTGGATGACCGAGACCGACAGCACCCCGTCCTTGCCATGCAGCGCCTTGATCCTGTCGACGAAGGAGCGCATCGGCTCGCGGCTGGTCGGCAGCACCTGGATCATGCGGCAGTCGAAGGTGGAGATGACAGGCTTGATCTCGCCGCGCGCGGCGGCCAGGCCAAGCTCGACGACATGCTCGCCGCGCTCATAGAAATCGGTGTGCGGGAATTCGAGGAAATAGGCCATGACATCGCAGGCCGCGACGCGTTTCGGCGTCAGATGGCTGTGCGGATCGAACTCCGAAGCGATCACCACTTTCGGGCCGACGATGGCGCGGACACGCTCCAGCAGATCGCCTTCGCAGTCGTCATAGCCTTGCGCGACCATGGCGCCATGCAGGCCGAGGATGACGGCATCGACCGGTAGCGCGGCCTTGAGCTGGCCAAGGATCTCGTCGCGCAGCGCCTCATAGGTCTGCCGCTGCACCAGGCCGCCGGGCTCCGCCCAGGTGGCAGTGCCTTCGATGACGGTCAGCCCTTCCTTGGCGACGCGCTTGCGCAGCGCGACGATCGGTGAGGAGCAGAGCGTCGGCGTCTCCGGATGCTTGCCCGGACCGGCATAGAAGGCCATCTCGAAGGAGGCCCGGTCGGTCGGCACCGGCGAGAAGGTGTTGGTTTCCGTCGCCAGCGAGGCGGTGAAGATGCGCATGAAGGATCCCTAGACTTCTTGTTTTTTGCGATTCCGGACGAAAACCGCTGCGTATTCCTGGAATTGCCGGGATTGCTATTTGACGGCCCCGAGCGCAAGACCCCGGACGAGGTAGCGCTGCAGCCAGATGAAGAGGATCGCCACCGGCAGCGTCGCCAAGAGCGTGGCCGCCATGACATGGTGCCATTCGATCGTATAGCGGCCGGCGACGAGCGAGAAAACCTGGATCGGCAGCGTGTAGCTTTCCTGGCTGCGCAGCATGGTGAGCGCGACCACGAACTCGTTCCAGGCGTTGATGAAGGTGAAGATCGCCGTCACCGCGATCGCCGGCAGGCAGAGCGGCAGGAACACTTTTCGCAGCGTCAGCCAGCGGCCGGCGCCTTCCATCCAGGCCGCCTCCTCGAGGTCGCGCGGGATGGTGTCGAAATAGCTCTGCAGCATCCACACCGTGAAGGCGACGTTGAAGGCCATGTAGATGAAGCCGAGCGCGGTGGTTGATTCGACCAGGCCCCAGGCCGCCATCAGCCTGAATAGGCCGAGCACCAGCACGATCGGCGAGATCATCTGCGAGATCAGCAGGAACTGGCGGAAGGCGCCATAGCCGGCAAAACGGAAGCGCGACATGGCATAGGCCGCCGGGACCGAGATCAGGATGGCGCCGATGGTCGCCAGCGCCGAGACATAGAGCGAATTCAGAAGCGCCTGGCCGAAGCCGGTCGCCACCCACATGTCGGCGAAATTCGACCAGCGGAACTCGCTCGGCCACCAGGTCGGCGTCAGCACCTCGGTGCGCGGCTTGACGGCGGTGAGGAACATCACCGCGAAGGGGAAGATCGTCACCACAATCAACGGAGCCAGCAGCAGCCAGGCGATAACGGTGCGTTTCAGCTTCGGCGTCATGCGCGCTGCTCCCGCATGGCAAGCCGCACATAAATCATGGTGAAGACGAGCAGGATCGCGAACATCACCAGCGACACGGCGGACGCCTCGCCCAGCTTGCCGATGCGGAAGGCGAGCTTGTAGAGATGCGTCACCAATATGTCGGTCGAGTTGGCCGGCCCGCCCTGCGTCATCACCCAGATGATCGGGAAGGAGTTGAAGACATAGATGGTGTTGAGCACGATCGCGATGTTGATGAAGGGCTTTAGCAACGGAAAGGTTATCTCGCGGAACTGTTGAAACAGCGTTGCGCCCTCGAGCGCGGCCGCCTCATAGAGATCGTCAGGGATCGAGGACAGGCCGCCGAGGAAGATCGTGGTGGTGAAGGGCACCGTCACCAATATGCCGATCAGCACCTGCATCGGGAAAGCGGTCTCGGCGCTCGCCAGCCACTGGATGTTCTGGCTGATCAGGCCGAGCTTCATCAGCGCCGAGTTCAGCATGCCGCTTTCGCCGTTGAGCGCCCAGCGCCAGACCACCGCGGTCATGGTCAGCGACACCGCCCAGGGCAGCATGATGATGACGCGGGCGAGGCCGCGTCCGTAGAAATCCATGTTGAGGATCATCGCCACCGGGATCGACAAGAGCAGCGCGCCGCCGACCACCAGCACGGTCCAAAGCCCGGTGCGCCAAAGTGCTGCGACGAAATCCGGATCGGCGAACAGTTCGGTGAAGTTGGCGAGGCCGCTGAACTCGCGCAACTGGCCGAAGCGGTTGACGTCATGCGTCGAGATCTGGATCAGGTCCCAGACCGGCCAGAAGATCACCACCGCCGCGAGCAGCAGGCTGGGCAACGTCAGCAGATAGGGCAGGAAACGATTTTGCATCGGCTGGTTTGTACTGCGTTGCGAGGCATCAATTCGCTGGCTTGCCAGCTAACTAATCCTGACCTGTTCTTCCGAGGCGCTCAATCTCGAACTCTTCCGGCATCGGAGCTGCCCCTCACTGTCTGCCCCGTCCTCCGCGGCAGTCGCGGAAGGGGGTCCTTCCTCTCCCCCGTCAATCGGGGGAGAGGTGTCGAGCGAAGCTCGACGGAGTTGGGGTCGACCTTCTGAGCGCAAGGCGAGGCGACGCTTGCGCCGAATGCCTTTCCGATGTCCGTTCGCCGCGGTTGCCAGGTGGTTCCCCCACTCCGTCTCGGCTTCGCCGAGCCACCTCTCCCCCCTCCGGAGGGAGAGGAAGAAAGGTGTGGCGCGCCCCGCGGGGGTAGGGCGCGCCACGGGCGCAGGGAGATACGCCCTTATTTCTTGAGCACCGCGTTGGCCTTGGCCGCCGCTTCCTTCAGGCCGGCCTCGGGGTCGCCGCCGAGATAGATCTTCTGCATGGCGTCCGAGGTGATCTGGGCGATCTCCTCCCAGCCCGGGATGACCGGCGCGAAGCGGGCGTCGGGCAGAAGTGCTGTAAAGGCGGCAAGATCAGCGTTGTTGACGTAATAGTCCATCTTGGCCTCTTCCTTGTTCACCGGCAGGAAGCCTTCGCCTTGGGTGAACTTGGCGCGCTGCTCCTTGGTGAACAGGAAGTCGAGCAGCTTCCAGGCCTCGTCCTTGTTCTTGGAATTCTTGAACATGATGATCGAGTCGGTGACGCCATAGGTGCCGCGCGCGCCGGTCGGGCCGGCGGGAATGGCGGCGACGCCATATTTCAGGTTGGGCGCTTCTTCCTTGATCTGGTTGGACAGGAAGGGCGCGGTGATCATCATGCCGACCTTGCCCTGCTTGAACAGGTTCTGCACGTCCTCGCGGTTGTTGGAGGTGACACCCGGTTCCGTCAGGCCCTCGTCGATCATCGACTTGTAGAGCTTGGCGGCTTCCAGTGCGCCGGGCGTTCCGAGGCCCGATGTGCCGTCCTTGTTGAGGATCTCGGTGCCGAAGGACCACATCGCATAGTAGTAATAGACGTCGGTCTCGATCTCCTTGCCCTGCAGGCCGTAGCCGAAGGCGCCGACGGCCTTGATCTTGCGGGCGTCTTCCTGCAGTTCGGTCCAGGTCGCCGGCGGCTTGGCGATGCCGGCCTTCTCGAGCAGCTCCTTGTTGTAATACATGGCGCGCGCCGAGGCGGCGATCGGCAGGCCATAGGTGTGGCCATTCATGATCGAGGGCTGCAGGAAGGTGTCGATGAAGCGGTCCTTGAATTCGGGCTTGATGTAGCTGTCGAGCGGCTCGGCGACATCCTGCTGGACGAAATCGATCAGCCAGCGGGTGCCAATGATCGAGAGGTCGGCATTGGTGCCGGCGGTGATGTCGGTGGTGAGCTTCTGCAACAGCACATCCCACGGCACCACTTCATATTTGATGGTGATGCCGGGATTGGCGGCCTCGAATTCCTTTTTCACCGCTTCGAAATAGGGGCCGGTCTTGGCGCTGTATTCGGCGACGGTGACGCGCACCTCGCCGGCATCGGCCGGCGCTGCAAAAGCCAGCATGCTCATTCCGGCCAACAGGCCGACAGTCCATTTCGCAAGGCTCATCTCGATTTCTCCCATTGATGCACGTTGGCGCCTGGCCCTTAGGAGCACAGGATTTATGTTACTTTCCTACATTATCTAGGATTTCACGCCGCGCAAGCGGATTATCGTGTTGCTTAATTACATTTGCTTGGCTAGCTTATTGGCTCAAAATAAGGGCGTGGAGGAGGGCGCAGCGTGGGTTCAACAGCCGAGTTCGAAGGCAAGACCGTGGTCGTCACCGGCGCCGGCGGCGGCCTCGGCTCGGCGATCGTCGAGCTCATGGCCGAGCGCGGAGCGCGCATCGTCGGCTGCGACCAGTCGACGGAGGCGCTGGCCAGCCCGCATATCGCCTCGCGTCATGTCTTCGACCTGCTTGACCGGGCCTCGATCGAAGCGGCCATCCCTGCGCTGCTCGACAAGGACGGCGTTCCCGACATCCTGATCAACAATGCCGGCTGGACGCGCGCCGAAACGCTGAAGGCACTGACGGCGGAGAAGATCGAGCAGGAGCTCGACCTCAATTTGACCGGCGTGATGAGTTTCGCCGATCCGCTGATCAAGGCGATGGCCGGGCGAGGCGCGGGCAGCGTCGTCTTCATCTCTTCGGTCAACGCTATCGCGCATTTCGGCAATCCGGCCTATGCGGCGGCCAAGGCCGGCATCAACGCCTATGCTAAATCGGTCGCCGTCGAGCTCGGCCGCAGCGGGTTGCGCGCCAATGTCGTCTGCCCAGGCTCGATCCGCACCGCCGCTTGGGACCATCGCCTGGCCAAGGATCCGGAGATCCTCGGCCGGCTGCAGCGGCTCTATCCGCTCGGCCGCATCGTCAATGCTTCGGAAGTGGCGGAAGCGGTGGCGTTCCTTGCCTCCCATCGCGCTTCCGGCATAACTGGCGCCGTGGTGCCCGTGGACGCCGGACTGACGGCCGGCTACCTGCCTTTCATCGACGACATATTGGGAGCGTGACCATGACCGACGTCCAGTTCCGCAATCTGTCGAAATCCTTCGGCCAGCACAAAATCCTGGAAGACATCAACCTTGACATCCGGACCGGCGAGTTCGTCGTGCTGGTCGGGCCGTCCGGCTGCGGCAAGTCCACGCTTTTGCGCATGCTGGCGGGACTTGAGACGATCACCTCCGGCGATCTCGTCATCGGCGGCATCCGCGCCAACGACCTGCCGCCGCAGAAGCGCAACATCGCTATGGTGTTCCAGTCCTACGCGCTGTTCCCGCATCTGAAGGCATCGGAAAATATCGGCTTCGGCCCGAAGATCCGCGGCGAGAAACGCGCGGCGATCGACGACAAGGTGAAGAAGGCGTCCGGCGTGCTCAACCTCTTCTCCTATCTCGACCGCTATCCGAGGCAATTGTCGGGCGGCCAGCGTCAGCGCGTCGCCATGGGTCGCGCCATCGTGCGCGAGCCTTCAGTGTTTCTGTTCGACGAGCCGCTCTCCAATCTCGACGCGCAATTGCGCGTGCAGATGCGTACCGAGATCAAGGCGCTGCACCAGCGGCTGAAATCGACCATCGTCTACGTCACCCACGACCAGATCGAGGCGATGACCATGGCCGACCGCATCGTGGTGATGGATCGCGGCCGCATCCAGCAGGTCGGGCAGCCGCTGGAGCTCTATGACCGGCCGGCCAACAAATTCGTCGCCGGCTTCATCGGCTCACCCTCGATGAGCTTTGTCTCGGGCGCGCTGAGGACTGCGGGAGCCAAGTCCTGGTTCGAGACAAAGGGCGGCGGCCGGCTGGCGCTTGCCGGCGGCGCGGCTTCCGGCAGCGACACGGTCGAGGCCGGCATCCGGCCCGAGCATTTCGTGGTCGGCGCCGGTGACGAGGCCATCGCCATCAAGGTCGATGTCGTCGAGCCGACCGGCTCGGAAACGCATGTCTATGGTTCGGTCGGCGACGACACGGTGCGCGCGGTGTTTCGCGACCGGCTGCAGGTCAAGCCCGGCGACCGGCTGCCGGTGAGCGTCGATCCGCGCAACATCCACCTCTTCGACAAGGCGACGGGCCTGCCGCTGTGAGAAGACGATGAAGAGCCCGGCCGACATCATCACCCGCCTGCAACTGATGTCGCAGGACGGCACCAAGTCGGACCGCCGGCTGGCCGGGTTGGTGCTTTCCGACCTCGATTTCGCCTCCAAGGCGGCCATCTCGGAGATCGCCGCGCGCGTCGGCGTCAGCGAGCCGACGGTCACCCGCTTCTGCCGCAATCTGGGCTGCGAAGGTCTGCGCGATTTCAAATTCTACTTGGCGCAGGCGATCGCCATCGGCGGCCAGTATCTGTCGCCGGAGCCGCTCAGCCGCGATGCGCGCGAGCAGCGCATTGCGTCCGCCATCACCGAGGCGGCGATCGCCGCCATCCAGCGCGCCAGCGAAAATCTCGACATGACCACGCTGATGGAAGTCGCCGCCCGGATTGCAAGCTCCGGCAATGTGCTCTGCATCGGCTCCGGCGGCATCTCCTCGATGATGGCGACGGAGATGCAGAACCGGCTGTTCCGGCTCGGTCTCTCGGCGCTCGCCCAGACCGACGGCCAGCTGCAGCGCATGTATGCCGCCGTCGCCACGCCCGAGACCACGCTGCTTGCCTTCTCGGTCTCCGGCTATGCGCGCTCGGTGATCGAAGCGGTCGAGGTCGCGCAGCAATACGGCGCCGCCACCGTCGCCATCACCGCGCCGGACTCGGCGCTGGCCAAGGCAGCAGACACGGTGATCCTTCTGCAGTCGGTCGAGGACGGCAACATCTACAAGCCGACCTCGTCGCGCTACGCTCTGCTGGCCATCGTCGACATGATCGCCACCACGGTGGCGGAATCGCGCGGACCGAAAGTGCTGGAGAATCTGCGCCGCATCAAGCAAAGCGTGAACACGCTCAAGGTGGACGATCCGAAGCTGCCGCTGGGGGATTGAGCGAAGACTCACCCTCACCCGGATTGCCAACCGAATTGCGATGAGCAATTCGGGGCAATCCGACCTCTCCCCAAGGGGAGAGGAGCAGGTCGGCGCCGGCGCCAACCTCTTCTCCCCGTCGGGGAGAAGGTGGCCGCATAGCGGCCGGATGAGGGGGGCGTCGCCAGCGTTATTTGCTGAGCGTCTGAAGCCGCTCCACCAACTCAGCCGCATCCCCCACCATCCGTAACGTCTTCAGCCGCGAGGTGCCGCCGGCGACCACGGAAACGGCCGAGACCGGCACGCCCAGCGCCTTGGCCATCATCCGTTCCAGCGCTTGATTGGCGGCACCGTTCTCCGGCACAGCGCGCACGCGCGCTTTGAGATGACTGCGCCCGTCGGCGGCGGTCTCGACGCCGTCGACCCGGTCGAGCGCCGCCTTTGGCGTCAATCGCACGAAGAGGTCGATGCCGTTGTCGCGCGGCCGAAACGGTATGCTCATCAGCCGCCGGTCACGACCCAGGACCAGACCGTGGTAACCAGGAACTGCCGGATGAAGAAAAGGATCAGCAGCAGGATGATCGGCGAAATGTCGATGCCGCCGAGATCGGGCATGAAGCGGCGGATCGGGCGCAAGGCCGGCTCGGTCAGCCTGTAGAGCATGTTGCCGACGCTGCCGACGAACTGGTTGCGCGAATTGACGACATTGAAGGCGTAGAGCCAGGAAAAGATCGCCGAGGCGATGATGATCCACCAGTAGATATCAAGCGCCATGACGATGGTCTGAATAAGGGCGATCATGCCGGTCTCCAAATTGTCGCCGACATGTAGCCACTGCCAGGCGTGCGGGCAAGGCCCGCCCGGCCACGGCTTGTGTTTGGCCCGGTCTTTCGCCTTGACATCAAACGGCCGCGACCGATACAAGCCGTTCCGCTGGAACGGGGCTGTAGCTCAGCTGGGAGAGCGCATCGTTCGCAATGATGAGGTCAGGGGTTCGATCCCCCTCAGCTCCACCAGCCAGCACAAGTCTGTGCTCTCGTCGCTTCCGCCTTCCTCGCTCGCCATTTCGTGACCGCCGGATTTCGGGCCGCGTGCCTGGAACCAATGGCGGGGCAATTCGGTTCAGCTATACATTTGAAGCCGACGTGCGCGGCCGGTTGGGCAAGCGGCGATCCTTGAGGAGTTCCATCATGCAGATTTCATCCAGGTTCCGGTCCGTCGCGGTCGCGGCAATCGCCGCCGTGGGCGTGAGCATTGCCAGCGCGGCGCATGCCGACACCGGCACGATCCGCTTTTCCGTCTACAAGGCGGCCTTCTTCATCGGCGGCTCCGGCGGCGAGGGTACGCTGACCTTCCATGGCAAGCGCTATCCGATCTCCGTCGGCGGCGTCTCGGGCGGCCTCGCCTTCGGCGCGTCCAAGACCTATTTCCAGGGCACGGTGCGCCGCATCCGGCGCGCCAGCGACGTGACAGGAGTCTACGGTGCGGCCGGCGGCGGCGGCGCGGTCGGCAAAGGCGCCCAGGTGATCGTCATGACCAATGACAAGGGCGCCCAGCTCGAGCTCACCGGCAGGCAGGTCGGCCTGCAGGTCAACGCCGATCTCAGCGGCATCAGCATCGCGCTGAAGCGGTAGAAGACGCGGCTCCCCGATCTTCAGATGGGCCGGCAAAGGCGCTGGCTGGCGCCGGATGCTGGCCGCTGGAGGCAAAAGGCACGCAGGCAGGCCGCTTGGCACGAAGCGCGGCTCCGCTCCATCTCCTTGTTCTGTCGCAATATCCAGGCGGAAGGCTACGGCGAAGTCGCCGAGCCTACCGCTTTGCTCCAGGCTGCTCAATCGTCCCAATCATCCCAATTGTCTTCATCCCGCGGCGGGTAGTTGGGAACGACCCGGATAATCGGCCGCGGACGCTGATAGCGCCAGTAATATTCGTCCGGCGGCTGCGGCTCATAGGTGCGATAGACGGGCCGGTAGTAGTGCTTCGGCTTCCAGTGCTTCTTGTACGACCGCACGCAGTAGCCGTCCTCGGTCAGGTAAGCGCATGTGACATGCGCGTCCTGCACCAGACTATTTCCGGCCGGCACGCCGAATATCGGCGCCGCCTCGACCGCCGGCATCACCGCCAGCATGGTCCCGGCAAGGGCAAGAGCAGATAATTTCATCGGCCTCTCCAACGTCTCCAGACTAAGGCCGGAAGAACGTCCCGATTGGGGGCGATTTGCGGCGGCCGAGATCACTTTGATTTTCGGCCGCACATATGAGCGTCAGATCATGTACCGCGCCGGCTTCAGGCTGAGGTGACGAGAGCGACCGCTGTCTTTCGCGATGGGCGTTTCGGCCAATCTCCCACGCATGCCACTTGCCAATGCGAGCCGAGCCGACCAGTCAAAATCCCTGTGCAGTGCCACTAGCGATCCCGGCGCACCCCTAACGCTAGTTCGCCAGCTGATCGAGAAGCGTGTCTATTTCGCCTTTCTTCGGAGCTTCGGGCGAAGCAGGGGCGGGTTGGGGGTCGGCTTGCGGATCGACGGGGGCGGATTCCGCCGCCGGCGCGGCGGCTTCGGTCTCGCTGCTGGTGTCCGAACTTGTCGGCGGCGTCGCGTTTTCCGTATTGCCATTGTCGGGCGCCGCGGCTGCTTCCGGAGCGGCGGGTGGCGCCTTGGGCCGGGGCGCGGCGTTGCGCAGAAGGTCGCCGATCAGATCCGCCGGTCCCTTGCCGGAGCCGTCTGCGTTCGAGCCTGTCTGGCCCGGGATCAGCTTGTCGAGATTGAGTTTTCCGGTCGGCAGACCGAGGCGGCTCAACATATCCAGCGCGCCCTGCGGGTCCTTGGCCAACGCGCTGAGATCCGGATAGGCACGGGGCGCTGAGAGCGGGCCCTGGACCACGACCGGCACCCCGACGCCCTTCACGGCAACGTCGCCTCCCTGCCCGGCGAGTGAAGCGACGACGCGAGGATTGAGCCGTATGTCGAGCGTCTGGTCGGCGAGGTCGATCCGGCCCGAGCCGTCCATCCGCACCAGCGGGCCCAGCAGGCTGATGTCCATCGTCTGGGCGACGCCGTTCTCGATCGCGAATGAGGCGCCGAGCGCGGTGAACGTCGTCTTCTTGGCCTGATCCTGCTTGAAGCCGCCGGCGAGCAGTCCGACCAGGTTGTTGTAGCACTCCGCTATGTCGATGCCGCGGAAGGCGCCGTCGCTGAATTTGGTCGCCGCCGTGCCGGCGAGGGAGCGGGCAAGCGATTTCGTGGTCTTTCCCGAGCCTGAGACCGCGACCGTCGCATCGAGCGTTCCTTCGATACGGTCGAAATCGGCCGCGTCATGAAGCAAGGGCGCAGCGGCCGCGCCGGTGATCGCGGTGTTGAGGGCCAGGGATGAGGCGTCGCCGGAACCGTCGGCGGTCATGTCCGCCGCAATCGTGCCGCCGTAGAAGGGGCTTTGCGGCACATTCAAGTGAGCCTTGCCGTCGGTCACCGTCAGGCTGGTCGCCACCGGCCCGGCAAAGACCTTTCCATAGCCAAGCTTGTCGGCCTGGATATCTACCTTGGCATCAAGTCCCTTGAGGAAGGAGAGGTCGATCGGCGCGTCGGTTGCCGTGCCCGGTTTCTGTTTGCCGCCGGCCACGGCCCCGCCGCCGCCGGCGAGCGCCGCAAGGTCGAGTTTCGCGATATTGAGCGAAGTCCGGATGGTGAGAGGCTCTCCCAGCTTCACCGAGCCTTGCCCTGACGCCTTGACGCCGTTCAAAGCGATGGCGGCTTTCTGGAAGGAGAATTGCTTTGGCCCGGCATCGACATCGCCCTTGAAGGCAAAGTCCTGCAGGCTGCGGGAAGCGCCCTGTCCCAACCATTGCATCAGCCTGTCTCCCGAGGGCGATGTGGCCGAGACCTGGCCCTTGAACGTCCCGCCACCCCCGACGGTACCGCTTATGCTGCCTTCGAGGTATTTGGAGGAGACCGAAAGGTTGATCGGCCCGGAGGCGTCGGCAACGGAGCCGCCGGCCAGAAAGGATGCGGGCGCGACCTGAGACTTGAACGTCACTGCCTGCCCCCGCCAGGCAAGCTTGCCTGTCACATCAACCGGCTTGCCGATGTCGCGAACCTTCGCATCAAGATTGAGGCCGGTGATGTCGTTGGCCGTGCGGTCCTTGGCATCGGCAAGCGCCGCAAGCGCAAGCTTGCCTTCGCGAATCCCGACCGTTCCCTGCAGATTTGCGCTGCCGCGGATGCGTTGCGCGGTGAGCCCGCGAAAAGCGAACCCCATATCGGCCGTGAGCTTGCCGGACAACGGCACGGATTGTCCGGCCAGCTTCGCAATCGAGCCGATGTCCAGCCCCGAGCTCGCAACATTGCCCCGTATGGTGGGAGGTGTTTCATCGACATTCGTCGAGGCATTCGCAGTGAGGCTTCCCGCGTCGAGCCCGAAATGCTCCAGCTTTGCCTCGAGATGTCCGTCGCGCAATGTTGCGGCGAGCTGGACGTCGGAAGCCCGTATCTTGCCGCCGATCAGTTCATCGATTGTCACGCTGATGTCGGCGTCGAAAGCGGCCAGCATGGCAAGGTCTGGCTCTCCGGAGGCGGCCGGAGGCTTGCCCTCGCTGGAACCGCCCTTTCCTATATCGCTCAAGGCGTCGATATCGACGCGCTTGGCCGAAAGGTCGGCGAAGAAGTGGTGCCGCGCGCCAGGCTGAAAGAGCGCATCCATCTGGAAGCTCTGGTCGCCGATATCGAACTTTCCGCCCTTGATCTGATAGCTGCCATTGCCGTTGAGCTGGATCTCGCCGCTGGCATGGAGGGAAGAGAACTTCGGAACCGGCGCCGGATCGAGCCGCGCCTCGATGGCGATCTGGGCCGGGAGCTGCCGCAGGATCGGCCGCAGCGCGGAAAGGCTACCGCTCACTTCGACGCGGCGGCCGTTGCTGGTGCCGGCCAATGAAAACGAAGTCTCGCGGTCGAGGTCCGGGACCCTAAGATCGGCGTCGATTGCCGTCACGGTGCTGGGCTTGCCGGTCGAAGCGCTCGAAGTAAGGGTGCCATTCGTTATGGTCAGCTGGTTGATCGCCAGCCGCTCGAGTGTATCGACGATGGCCGCGAACGGATCGGAGGGATCGGCCTGAGCATCCCGCGGTGCCGGAGCCGGCTCCGCGTTCGCCAAAGCGTTGAGCGCGATTGCCGGTTCCGTCAGCGCGACGGACTGTATCTCGAGCTTTTTCGACCATAGCGACGACAGGGTTATCGACGTCGAGAACCGTGGCGCGGATATCGCGATGCCGCCCGTGCCGGTCGAGAGCGAGATATCGTCCGCGACTACCGCCAGCCTGGGCAGCAGCGACAATCTGACCGGTCCGTCGAGCCGAATGGTCATTCCGGTCGCGGACGACAGTTGCCGGCTCAATTCGCCACGAACCCAGTCGGTCGAAACAAGTGCGGGCAAAAGCAAGAGCAGCCCAATCACAAGAACCACAGCTACGGTGAGTGCAGCGACGATTTTTCTCACATCGACCAGCCAAAATGATCGGAAGAATCAGTATCGTCGAGCATACATGCTTCCGGCACCCGACTGAATCCTGCCGAACCACGAGCCGCGCGCCGGACGAATTTCGGACTGGTCCAAGTCCCACTCACCTGGAGACTGCCGTCGCCTTGTGATTGCGTTGGCGCGCATAGGCCACGCAGGCGTCGACCGTGCTGACGCCGAGCGCATCGATGCTGTTCGGCAGGTTGTTGTCGCCGGCATAGGCCACTTCGGCGACATGGCCGCCGACCATGCGGATCTGCGTGTTGCAATAGCCGCCGGGAGCGACGTTGACCGACCCTCCAACCGCGGGGATCGCGCCAACGGCCATGGTCGGCACCGCGATGCTGAGATTGCCGCGCTGCACGGTGCGCTGATAGGTCCAGATCTGGCCGGAGGCTCCCGTATCGGCCGTTGCGGTCGGAAAGCCGGCGCACATGCGCACATCGGCCTCGCTGAGACCGACCATCTCCTTGCGGGCAGCGGCCGTGGTGGGATCGACCTTGGCGATGCTCGACGTGTCGTTGGGGATGACGCAGGACGACAGGATGGAGATGCCTGCCGCCACAAGGGCAAGTTTTCGAATGCGCAAAAATGTCATGCCGTCGGTCGGAGTTGCGTGTCGCCCGCCTGCCAGTTGCCTACCTAGGCAATCAGGCGGCGCGGTCAACCCACCTCACGAAAACGAGACGCGCTCACATCACGCGAAAATAGCTCGTCATGCCTGTCTTCTGGTGCTCGATGATATGGCAGTGCAGCAGCCAGTCGCCGGGATTGTCGGCGACAAATCCTAGCTGCACCTTTTCATCGGGCTGGATGAGATAGGTGTCGGAGAGAAGCGGCTGCACCGCCCTGGTCGAGGACGACAGCACCTTGAAGCTCATGCCGTGCAAATGGATCGGGTGCGCGTGCGGCGTCAGGTTCTCCATGTCGATGATGTAGCTCTTGCCGAGCTTCAGCTCGGCGAGCGGCGCCGTCGGGTCGGGCGTGTCGCCTGGCCACGGCACCTTGTTGATCGCCCAGAAACTGTAACCGAGCGAGCCGCAGATGCTGTCGGCCGAAACGTTTTCCGCCGTGGCGCTCAGCGCCAGCGGAATGCGCCTGGCGCTGGAAAGGTCCACTTCCGCCACCGGATTGACTTCTAGCGGGCCGAGATCGCGCAGATCGTGCTTGAGCGATTTGCCGACGGAACGCAGCGTCGCCAGGATTTTCGGCTTGGTGCCCCGGACGTCGCGCAGGCTGACGATCGCGCCTTCCTCGTCGGGCATACGGATGGCAAGCTCCAGCCGCTGGCCGGGTCCGATCTGCAAGGCGTCCGGCGTAAAACGCTGCGGCACCGGGTTGCCGTCGAGCGCGATCACCGCCGCTTCGGCCCCGTCGACGCGGAAGGCGTAGATGCGGGTGACGTCGGTGATGGCGGCGCGCAGCCGCACCAGTCCGCCAGCCGGCGCATGGAATTGCGGCTGGTCGAGCCAATTGGCGGTGCGCACCGTGCCGAAGGTGCCGGCCTTGGCGGCGTCGCGTGGCCGGAACGCCTCGATGAACTGGCCATCGTCGCCGAGCCGCCAGTCGCGCAGGTTGATCACCATTTCGGCGTCGAAGGCGGGGTCCTTCGGGTTCTCGACCACGATCACGCCGGTCAGGCCGCGACCCATCTGGACCAGCGTGTTGCAATGCGGGTGATACCAGAAGGTGCCGGCATCGGGCGGGGTGAAGGCATAGTCGAAATGGTCGCCCTGATAGACATAGGGCTGGATCAGGAACGGCACGCCGTCCATCTTGTTGGGAACGCGGATGCCGTGCCAGTGAATGGTCGTCGGATCATCGATGCCGTTGATCAAGCGCGCGGCAAACGCCTCGCCTTTCCTCATTCGGATCACCGGCGGCGGACCTGCCTCGCCATAGGTCAGCACGTTCTTCGTCGGCGCGCCGTCCATCAGCCGCGCCTCGATGCTGGCGGTCTTCAGGGTCAGCGGCTCGGGCGTGGGCGCGGCGAGTCCCGTCAATCTGCCGAAGGCTGCGGCACCGGTTCCGGCGAGACCGGCGACGGCTGCGGTTTTGAGAAGAGTGCGACGGGTTAGCATGGTCATAGGGCTTTCGAATGAGAAGGCTCTTGGCGCAAATCAACATAGAGCCGATCGCTTGGGGCACCTATCGCCGATAGCATGACATCCACGAAGGCGATCTCCTTAATCCTGAACATAGAAATACAATGGCGCCGTTACGCTGGTGCCGGCCTTTTCGGGCGGGGGCGCGGGCACGGTCGCGCCTTGAAGGGCACCCAGCGCGGCCCGATCGAGATCCGGGTCGCCCGAGGAACGCGCCAGCCGGACGGAGCTCACGTTGCCGGAAGCGCCAACGACAAAAGTCACATTGACGGCACCTTCGACCCGTCTGGAACGTGCCGCGCTCGGATAGCGCGTATGTCGGCCCAACCACGATCTCAGTTGAGCATTCCACTTGGAACTGTCGCCGGACCGCGAGGCTGCCCCGGTCGATTTGGGGGCAGCCGCCTTGCCCTGCGCCTTTGCATCGATGCTGGCTGTTATGGATGCTCTCGGGGGCGCCGTTTTTTCCTTCTTCGGCCGCTCCCTCGGTTTGTCGAACGGCTTCTTCTCGACCTTCTTCTTCGCTTCGATCGGCCTGTCCGCCTTAACGTTCCTTTCGACCGGTCTCGGCTCCGGCAATGGGACGACGACGGTGGGATTGATCGCCTCCAAGGGGTCCGGCACGACCTCTTCCAGCGGTTGCTGCCCGCTCAGCGCCGCCATCTTCTGGACCGCCGGCTCGGCTTGCTCGATCTCTTCCGCTTTCTCGGTCTCGACCGGCGGCTCCGCTACGGGCTCGGGTTCTTCCACCACGGGCTCGGGCGACGGGTCGGTCACGGGATGCGCCTCGACAGGCTTGTCCGTTGGCTCGACGATCGGGTCGGGTTGATCCGGTGTCAGCGTGTCCAGCATGGCGGCATCGTCGGCGCTGACAGGGGCGATAGGCAGCGGCGCCAACTCGACCGCCAGCGCGGGCAGCGAACCGCCGTCCTGTGCGTCGGCGAAGCTCAAGCGCTGCAGACCATAGCCGGCCACGACATGCGCGGCGAGAACGATCGCGGCGGCGCTCGTCCACAGGCCGGCGTCGCGCGCGCCGAAGCGCGGCTGGGACATTCGGGAAAGGGCGGCGACCGTCATCGCGCCGGGTTCCCGCCGGATGTCGGAGCTGGGTTCGCGCCGGCCGCAGGGGTTCCTGGCGCAGCCTGTCCGCCGGCGCTGCCCGTGGTTTCGAGGCCGACCAGCGCCGCCTTCAGATAGCCGGCGCTCCGCAGCAGGTTCATCACCTCCATCAGGTCGCCATAGCCGACCGTCTTGTCGGCGCGCAGGAAGATGCGCGTCTGCCTGTCGCCTTTGGTGCGGCTGTCGAGCATCCCGGCGAAGGCCGGACGCGGCACGCTGTCATTGCCGATCGCCAGCGTGAGGTCACTTTTCAGCGTGAGGAACAGCGGCGTTTCGGGGCGCGGCGCGGGCGTCGCCGTCGATCCGGGAAGGTCGACATTGACGTCGACGGTCGCGAGCGGTGCCGCGACCATGAAGATGATCAGAAGCACCAGGATGACGTCGATGAACGGTGTGACGTTGATGTCGTGGCTTTCCTCGAGATCGTCGCCGGCCGTCTCGCGAATGCGCGCCGCCATCGCCGTTACTCCGCCGCCATGGCCGTCGCCGGCGGCACCGTGCGGAAATCGAGATCGCGGCTGACCAGCCGCTCGACGCCGGCGGAGGCGTCGGCGAGGATCTGCCTGTAGCCGGCTATCGAGCGCGCGAAGGCGTTGTAGATGACCACGGCCGGAATGGCCGCCATCAGGCCCATCGCGGTCGCAAGCAGCGCCTCGGCGATGCCCGGCGCCACGACGGCGAGGTTGGTGGTCTGCGCCTGCGAGATGCCGATGAAGGCGTTCATGATGCCCCAGACGGTGCCGAACAGGCCGACAAAGGGCGCCGTCGAGCCGATCGTGGCGAGCAGGCCGGTGCCGCGCGACATGCGCCGCGCCGCCGCCGCTTCGATACGCGAAAGCCGGGAGGCGACACGTTCCTTGAGACCTTCGCCGGACACATGGTCGAGCGCGCCGGCCGAGAGCGCCCGTTCTTCTTCGGCTGCCCGCACCAGCAGCGCGCCCGGATCGCCGCTGTGGCCAAGCTCGCGGCCGGCCTGCATCAGCGTCGCGGCGTTGCCGATCGCATCGGCGGCGCGGCGGGCCCTCAGCTTGCCGCCGAACACCTCCAGCGACTTGGCAAGCCAGATCGTCCAGGTGACGAGAGACGCGAAGGCCAGCCCGACCATGACCGCCTTCACGACGATGTCGGCATTCATGAACATGCCCCAAGGCGAGAGGTCATGCGGCAGTGTCAGCGAGATGGAAGGCTCTTCACCGGCGGCGCCGTTCGGAGCCGTTTGGATGCCTGGCACCGCCGGCACGGCCTCAGCCGGCATTCGCGCCGCGGGCGGTGGATCAGCGGTGGATGCGGAAGGCGCGGAGGCGGCCGCAGCCGGACCGGTCGCCGGCGGTGTTGCCGGCTGCTGCTCAGCCACGGCTATCCCAGCCGAAGAGATCATGGATGCGGCCATCGCCGCGAACAGAACGCTCCGGGACAAGTCTCGTCCTCGCTTTGTCATGGCACGAACCGGCGGATTGTCGGCTGGCTGGTGCGAACTTCGGTCACGGCTTTGCGCCATGCGCTGCCGACTGAGTATGAAACATGACTTTGATAGTCAAGATTAAGATCGGAATCAGGCCAACAAATCGGCGAAGGCCTGGTGTTCAATCGCCTCGGCGCGCTCGCCGGCCGTCACCAGAGGGGCTTCCGCCGCATGCCCGGCAGGCTATGCTCGATACCGAAGAAGGAGACCGCGGATGATCAAGGCGATACCATTCGACTTCCCCTATGACGGCAGGCTGGTGCCGCAACACACCGCGCTGCTGGTCATCGACCTGCAGGAGGATTTCCTGTCGCCGACCGGCTATTTCGCCAGGAAAGGTTATGATCCGTCGCCGCTGAGAGCCATCCTGCCGGCGGTCAACCGGCTGATTGCCGCGGCGCGCGCCGCAGGCCTCGCCGTCATCCACACAAGGCAAGGCTACCGCGCCGACATGGCCGACATGACGCCATACGAAAAATGGCGGCGCAAGCGGGCTGGCCTCGACGGTACCGATGTCCTGCTGCGCTCGGGTCCGGGCTTCCAGATCTCCGCGGAAGTCGACGTCGCGCCGCAGGACCTCATCGTCGACAAGACCTGCAACAGCGCCTTCACCTATACGGATCTGGAGATGGTGCTGCGCGCGCGAGACATAACGCATCTGCTTTTCACCGGTTGCACGACGGATGTGTGCGTGCACACCACCTTGCGCGAGGCCTGCGACCGCAACTTCCAATGCCTGACGGTTTCGGACGCCTGCGCCAGCGGCGACCAGTATGCGCATGAAGCGGCGCTGCACATGGTGACGGTCGAGGACGGGATCTTCGGCGCGTTGGCGGACTCGCAAACCGTCATCGCGGCTTTGCGGCAGCTCGCGGGCGCCGTGCGCTGAAAGTTATTTGCGGTGTCATCGAAATTTTTCCGCCCCACCGTTCCATTTCCGGTTCCGCCTTCGTCTTGAGGATCGTAACAGGTGTGAGAGCCGCGACGGCCTCCGCCCGCAGGACAAACGGAGCCGAGCCATGTCGACCACAGTGACCTTGATCAACGTCTTCACCGCCAAGCCGGGCAAGCAGCAGGAACTCGCCACGACGCTCGCCGAGGGCACGCGAAACTTCTTCAGCAAGCAGCCGGGCTCGTTGTCATCATCCGTGGTCGTCGGCGGCGACGGCAGCAAGGTCGCCAACATCTCGCAATGGCGTTCGGCCGAGGATATCGCGGCCTTTCGTGCCGATCCGCGTTTCGCCGACTACATGAAGTGCATCGTCGGGCTCGCAGCTGGCGAGAGCATGATGGGTCACACGACCTATTCGCATACGGGCGGGATCGAAGACCAGGAGGTTGCGTGACCGGTTTGCACGATCAGTCCGCCGCGACGACCGAGGCCCGGCTTCGCGCCTTCGAGCGCGAGGCCGCCGGCCTGAGGGCCAAGCTGCACCGCTACGCGTCGCGCATGGTCGGATCGGTCATCGATGGCGAGGACATCGTCCAGGAGACCCTGGCCAAAGGCTTCGTGGCGATCAGGAATGGCGACATGCCCGACAGGACCGAACCCTGGCTGTTTCGCATCGCGCACAACGCGGCGCTCGATTTCCTGCGCAAGCGCGCCCGGTTACGGGGCCGAGAGAGCGAGGTCGAGCTCGACACGATCGCCGACGAGAATTCGGCGCAGGACGCTCGCATCGCCGCCGAGGCGAGCCTAGCCGAGCTGATGCAGCTGCCGCCGGCGCAAAGATGCGCGGTCGTGCTGAAGGACGTGCTCGGCCACAGCCTGGAGGAGATCGGCGAAATCCTCGACACATCCGACACGGCGATCAAGGGCGCGCTGCAGCGCGGGCGCGAAAGCTTGCGCAAGCTGGCGGCCGCGCCGCGCATGGCGCCGCCCCGTCCGGCGCTCGACCGGCAGGACATGCGCCGCTTGGGCGACTATGTGGCCGCCTTCAACGCCAGGGATTTCGATACGCTGCGCGGTCTTTTGGCCGAGGACGTCAAGCTGGAGCTGGTCAATCGCCTGCGCGCCGACGGCAAGGAATTTGTCGGCAATTATTTCGGCCGCTATGCCGACGAAACGCATTGGCATTTCGCCACCGGACTTGTCGAAGGCCGGCCCGCCATCCTGGTCACCAGCCCGGAGCGTCCGGATGGACCGCCGCGCTACTTCATCCTCATCGATTGGGAAGACGGCCGGATCGCCGGCATCCGCGATTTCCTGTTCGCGGATTACGTGATGGACGGCCTGGGGTACTCCAGCACGCCGTGATTTCAGCCTATACGGTGTTCCGCGAAGCGGGATGAGGCAAACGCACCCGGCTGCGGAACCTCCGCCTCGCGGCGCGCCAGCGAGTTCGCGAGCAGCGTGATGGTTTCGCGCCCAATGCGGGCGATCTCGCCCGGACGGTCGATGCCGCTGATCATGAATTCCTCGATGCCGAGCGCGGCATAGGGCAAAAGCGCCAGGGCAATCCGCGCCGGCGGTCCGGCGATCTCGACCGCCTTGTGGTCCGGGGTTCCGCTCCAGCCATCCGCATGGATGCGGACCGGAAGCGCGAAGCGCAGCTTGCCGGCGCGGCCGTGCTCAGCGGCGGCGCTGCGGGCACGTTCGATCAGCTGTCGCACTTCGTCGGGCGAGCCGGCGGCCAGCTCGAAGACATCGGCATGCTTGCCGGCGACCTTCAGCGCGGTTCCCGACTGGCCACCGAGCCGGATGACGAGATCGGCGCCATGCGGCCCCTTGCGCGGCACGAAGCCGCCCCGGACGCTGTAGAAGGCGCCTTCATGGTCGAAGGGCCTGTCGTTCGACCAGAGGCGCTTCAGCAGCACCAGATATTCGTCGATGCGCTGCCAAACGACGCTGTGGCCGACCGGCCGCGCCTCGGCATCGCTGTCTTCCAGCGGCTCGCTCAGCATGCGAAGCGAAAGGCGTCCGCCGCCTCGACTGTCGAGCGCGGCGAGCTGCCTTGCCGCCACCGTCGGCTCGATCACGCCGGCCCAATGCGTCAGCACCACCTCCAGCGACCCGGTGCGGTCGAGCGTCTGCGCGGCGATGTCCATATTGGCGAGCAGGCCTGCCGGATCGTCCACCACCAGCCTGCGGAAACCGGCGTCCTCGATCAGCGACAATCTGGTCGCCGTCTCGGCGAAATCATAGAAGAAGCTGCCATTGGCAGCCTTACCGGGAACATGCGTGAACTCGATCGGCATTGCCATCTCCTCCATCACGTCGGCTTGCCCCGCTCCAAAGCGTTCGAACCAAATCCGCGGGCGCACGACAGCGCCCCGGCGTTCGGCCAGCTTTCCACTCCGGTTACGCAACTCAGCTTGTTTGACGGCGGGTCTCGGCCCGCCTTGAAATCAGGGGATCAGCCCCAGCACCACCGCGCCCGTGAACACGAATGCAAGCGCGAAGACGAGATAGGCGAAGGTACCGCCATAGGCGGGCCTCCAGCTCTGGTCGGCGGTCAGCCTTTGGCCCCTGCGGGCGGTCTGAGCGTTCTGGATATAGGACATATCGGCCTCCGTCTCAGGGCTTAATCTATAAAGTTAGTAGACTTTGTCGATTGCTATTTTTCAAGGATTTTTGGGAGAATGTTCTCATAGAGGGCGCAATCCAGGTAACTCATGCTCCTGCGGAGCGGAGCATCCAGGGAGCAGGCGGAGCATGGGCTGCCCGGCAAATGCCCGGGACCACGGGCTTTCAGCGGCAAACGGCATCGTTCGAGCGCTTGGCCATCCCCCGCACGACGCGGTAGCATCAAGGACACTTCACGGAATCCAGGGAGACGAAAATGGGTGGAAGGCTGGCGGGCAAGGTCGCCATCGTTTCGGGCGGCGCGACGGGCATGGGCGGGGCGGCCTCCGAGCTGTTCGCCGCCGAGGGCGCCAAGGTGGCGATCATCGACCGCAATGGCGAGGCGGCCGGCAAGACCGCCGCGGCGATCCGGGCGCGGGGCCATATAGCCCAGCATTTCGTGGCCGATGTTTCGGACGAGGCGCAGGTCGAGGTAGCCGTGAAGGCGGCGACGGATGAGCTCGGTCCGGTCACGGTCCTGTTCAACCATGCCGGCACGATCGTGATAAAGCCGTTCCTGGAGACGACGCTGCAGGAATGGGACTGGCTGCATGCCGTCAACGTGCGGTCGATGTTTTTGATGACGCGCGCGGTGCTGCCCGGCATGATCGCCGCCGGCGGCGGCTCGATCGTCTGCACCTCGTCGATCTCGGCGGTGGCGGCGACGCCGAACGAGGTGCTCTACGACACCACCAAGGGCGCCTGCCACATGTTCGCCCGCGCCATCGCGGTGGAGTTCCGCGACCGCAACATCCGCTGCAACGCCGTCTGCCCAGGCTTCATCCGCACGCCGCACGGACTTCGCGAAGTGGCCGATCTCGGCAAGCTCGGCGTCGACGTCTCCGATGCCGCCATGGCCGCACAGCAAGGCCGCATCGGCGAGCCGGAGGAGGTGGCGAAGGCCGCGCTGTTCCTTGTCAGCGACGAGTCGAGCTTCGTCAACGGCGCGCATTTGTTCGTGGATAATGCTTTCACGGCGATTTGAGGCTTTTCCTCGCCCCACGAAAGTGGGGAGAGGTGGCTCGGCGAAGCCGAGACGGAGAGGGGACGCCCTGCGTGAAGCCAGAACCGGCTGAGAATTTGGCGCAAACGCGGCGCAGAAAGAGCAACCATTCGACCGTCGGCGCAGCCCCCTCTCCGGCCGCTTCGCGGCCACCTCTCCCCCGCTTTGCGGGGGCGAGGAAATCCGAGCCTACCGCTCTTCCCTTCTGAACGGTTTCAGTAGCGCCGAGGGCGCCACCGCATTGCGCGACATGAAGGCCATGGCGACGATGGTGAAGATGAAGGGCAGCATCAGGAAGGTTTCGTAAGGGATGTGGCCGAGGCCGCTCGCCTGCATCCGGAGCTGCAGCGCGTCGACGAAGGCGAAGAGTAGCGCGGCACCCGCCGAGCGCCACGGGTCCCAGCGTCCGAACACGACCAGCGCGATTGCCACCCAGCCACGGCCCGAGACAACGCCGAAGGTGAAGGCGTTGAACTGCGCCATGGTGAGGAACGCGCCGGCAAGACCCATCAGCGCGCCGCCGAGGATCACCGCCTGGAAGCGCGTGGCGATGACGCTGACGCCGGCCGAGTCCGCCGCGCGCGGGTTTTCTCCGACCATGCGCACGGACAGCCCCCATGGCGTGCGGTAGAGCACGAAGGCGGCGAGCGGAACGGCGATGATCGCCAGATAGACCAGCGTGAACTGGTTGAACACGGCCGGCCCCAGGATCGGGATGTCCGAGAGCAGCGGGATCGGCACGGGCTTGAAGCCGTCGATGCTGGGCGGCACCGATTGCTGGCCGAAGATCAGGCGGTAGAGGAAATAGGCGAGACCGGATGAGAACAAGGTCACGCCGATGCCGCAGACATGCTGGCTGAGGCCTAGCGCCACGGTGAACAGCGCATGCAACGCGCCCATGAGGGCGCCGACAAGCACCGCCACGAGCACGCCGAGCCACAGGCTGCCACTCAGGCTCGCGGCTGTGAAGCCGGCCATGGCACAGAGCAACATGATGCCCTCGATGCCGAGATTGAGCACGCCGGCGCGTTCGGAAAACATTTCGCCGAGCGTCGCGAAAGCGAGCGGCGTGGCGATGCGGATGATGGCGGCGAGGAAGCCGACCTGGAAAATCTGCTCGAACACCGCGCTCATGTCTGCGCTCCCACGCGGCGGATGCGGTAGGCGGTGAAGAGCAGCGCCACCAGCATGGCAAGCAGCGCCGTGCCCTGGATGACGTCGCTCAGGAAAGCCGGCACGCCGGTCGCGCGCGACATCGCCTCGGCGCCGGTCATGACAGCGGCCAGGAAGATCGCCGCCGGCACCACGCCGAGCGGGTTGAGACGGGCGAGCATGGCGACGACGATGCCGGAATAGCCATAGCCCGGCGAGATGTCGCTCATCACCTGGAAATGCACGCCGCCGACCTCGCCGACGCCGGCCAGGCCCGCCAGCGCGCCCGAGAGCAGGGCTGTCGAGAGCAGCACGCGCTGCACGTTGATGCCGCCATAGCGGGCGGCTTCCGGGTTCTCGCCGGTGACGCGGATGCGGAAGCCGAGCGTGGTGCGGGCGATCAGGAACCAGCAAAGCGGTGCCGCGATCAGCGCGACGACGACGCCGAGATGCAGTCTTGTGCCTTCGATCAACACCGGGAAATTGGCCGAATCCTCGATCGGCGGCGAGATCGGATAGCCGGAAAAGGTGTCCTTCCACGGCCCTTCGATCAGCGCCATCAGCGCGTAATAGATGACCGAGTTGAGCAGCAGCGAGCTGACCACATCGTCGACCTTGAATTTGACCCTCAGCGTCGCCGGCACCAGCGCCACCAGCGCGCCGGCCGCGGCGCCGGCCAGCGCCATCAACAGCATGGCGAGGGTGCCCGGCATCGGGATCGCGCCGACGAAGCAGCTCGCCACCGCGCCGGCCAGCAGCTGGCCCTCGGCGCCGATGTTCCAGAATTTGGCGCGGAAGGCGATCGCCACCGCAAGGCCGGTGAAGATCATCGGCGCGGCGCGCACCAGCGTCTCGGTGATGGCGTAGCTGTCGCCGAGCGAGGCGGACAGCATGACGCCATAGGCCTCGATCACACCGGCGCCGGCGATGGCGATCAGGCCACTGCACAGAATGAGCGTCGCGGCGATGGCGATCAGCGGGAGCGCCAGGTTGAACCAGGCGGGTGTCGACGTGCGGGCTTCGAGGCGAAACATCAAGCCGCCTCCTCGGTGTGCCCCGCGCCGGTCATCATCAGGCCGAGCCTCGCGACGGTGGCATCCGCGCTGGGAAGCGTGCCAGCGATGCGGCCCTCATACATCACCGCGATACGGTCCGAGAGCATCAGCAATTCCTCGAGATCCTCGCCGATGACGATGATGCCGCAGCCCCTGGCGCGCATCGCCAGGAATTTCTCGTGGATGAAGCGGGCGGCGCCGATGTCGAGGCCGCGCGTCGGCTGCGAGACGATCAGCACTTTTGGGTCGAAGGCGAGTTCCCGCGCCAAAAGCGCCTTCTGCAGATTGCCGCCGGACAGCGCGCCGGCGCGGACCATCGGGCCAGGACAGCGTATGTCGTAAGCCTTGATCTGCGCTTCGGCGAAGGCGCGGATCGCCGTTGGGTTGAGCAGTCCTTTGCGGCTGAAGGCCTCGGTGCCGATGCGCGGCAGCACCATGGAATCGGCCAAAGGCAGGTTGGTCACCAGGCCGGTCGTCATCCGGTCTTCCGGAATGCGGCCGAGGCCAAGCGCCTGCAGCTCGCGCGGCGAGAATTGCGTGACTGTTTTGCCGGCTATCGTCATGGTGCCGGCCCTGGGTTGCAGCATGCCGGAAATGACGTCGGCCAGCGCCCGCTGGCCGTTGCCGGAGACGCCGGCGATGCCGAGAATCTCGCCCGCGCGGACGAAAAGCGAGACATCGCGCAACGGGGTGCCGGCGTGACCCGAAGTGGATATGCCATCCAGCGTCAGCACCGAAGCGCCTGGCGTCGAAGCCTCCCTGACCGGCGGCACGATTTCGTGGCCGCACATCAGCTTCGCCATTTCCGCCGATGTGGTGCTTGCCGGGTGGTCGACGCGGCCGGCGACCTTGCCGTGGCGCAGCACGACGCAGCGATGGGTGAGCGCCCTGACCTCGTTGAGCTTGTGTGAGATGAAGATGATGCCTAGCCCTTGCGCCGCCATCGAGCGCAGGGCGGCGAACAGGCCGTCTACTTCGCTTGGCGCCAGCACTGCCGTCGGCTCGTCGAGGATCAGAAGCTTCGCGCCGCGAAACAGCGCCTTGATGATCTCCAGCCGCTGCTGCTCGCCGACCGACAGAGCCGACACCGGCAGGTTCGGGTCGAGGCTCAGCCCATACTGCCGGCTGATCTCGGTGAGCCGGGCAAGCCCGCGCGCGCGGTCGATGCGGCCGGACTTGCCGGGAATGCCGATCAGCAGGTTTTCCAGCACCGTGAGGCGCGGGGCGAGGTGAAAATGCTGGTGCACCATGCCGATGCCGGCGGCCAATGCATCGGCGGAATTGTGGATGGCGACCGGCCTGCCTTCGACCAGGATGTCGCCGGCATCCGGCGCATAGGCGCCGAACAGCACGTTCATCAGCGTCGTCTTGCCGGCACCATTCTCGCCCAGCAGGCCGAGGATCTCGCCGGGCGCCACGCTGAGGTCGACGGCCTCATTCGCCTTGACGGCGCCGAAGCTCTTGGTGATGCCGCGCATTTCGATGAGTGGGGCGGACAAGGGTGCTCCCTGGATTTGTGATCCGGCTAACCGCCGAGGGCAGCGCGAGGCCCCCTCTCTGGCCTGCCGGCCATCTCCCCCTCAAGGGGGGAGATCAGATGTCACGCCGCCCTTCGCCACCTTCCAACGTTGAAAAGATCGAGCGTTGAAAGATCGAGCGCCGTCAACGGAACTGCCAATCTCCCCCCTTGAGGGGGAGATGTCCGGCAGGACAGAGAGGGGGGGCCTCGCGCCACCCCTCAACAATGCATCAATCCGAAACCGGCGTGTTCTCGTCGACGTCGACGCGGAAATTGCCTTCGAGGATCTCGGCTTTCTTCTTCTCGACCAGTTCCTTCACCTCGGCGGGCAGCGTCTTGTCGAACTTGTGGTAGGGCGCCAGATAGGAGCCGCCCTTGGCCATGCGCGAGAAGTCGCCATAGTCCTGCGCGGTGAAGACGCCGGCCTTGACCAGCTTGATCGCCTGCTCGACCGTCGGATACATGTCCCAGACTGGGCCGGTGATGACCGTGTCGGGCCCGAGGCTCGACTGGTCCGACATGTTGGAGATGGCAAGGATCTTCTTTTCGACCGCCGCCTCGATGACGCCGAAGCGCTCGGCATAGATGACGTCGACGCCGGCATCGATCTGCGCCACGGCCGCTTCCTTGGCCTTGGGCGGATCGAAGAAGGAGCCAATGAAGGCGACCTTCTTCTTGACGTTCGGATTGACCTCCTTGGCGCCGGCAAAGAAGGCGTTGACCAACCGGTTCACTTCCGGAATGCCCATCGCCGCGACGGCGCCCACCGTGCCCGATTTCGACATCTTTCCGGCGATCATGCCGGAGAGATAGGCCGGTTCATGGATCCAGTTGTCGAAGACGCCGAAATTCGGCTCGGCCGGGCCGGCGCCGGAACCGAACAGGAAGGCCGTCTTGGGGAATTGCTTGGCGGTCTTTCGCGATTCGCGCTCGGCGGCGAAGGCGTCGCCCAGCACCAGCTGGTAGCCCCCTTGCGCATATTCGCGCATGACGCGGCTGAAGTCGGCGGTCTGCACCTTTTCCGACCATTTGTATTCGATGCCCAGTTCCCTCTCGGCCTTCTGCAGGGCGACATGGATCTGGTTGTCCCACGGCTCCTCGATCGGCGTGGCGAAGATCGCCGCCACCTTCAGCTTCTTGTCCTTGGCGAAGGCCGCGCCGGGCAGCACGGTGGCCGCAAGGCCGAGCGCGCCAAGTTCCAGCAGGTTGCGCCGCGACAGGCCGGCGCGTTGCGTTTTGCTACGGTCGTTTTCCATTGAAGTGCCCCTCTGTTCGACAGCCGTGTCGAGCCGGCCGTTCCAAAAATGTCAGACGCCGAGGACTATGGAACGGTGGGTGAGATTTGTCCACATGGTCAAATTTGGTGTGTGGTCGCTGTGGAAGCTGGGAACGCTGGCGGGACAGCGCCCCCCTCTGGCCTGCCGGCCATCTCCCCCACAAGGGGGGAGATCAGCTGTCACGTCGGCTTTCGCCAATTACCGGCTTGGCAGGAAGAGCGAGGCGCCCAAGCTGCCAATCTCCCCCCTCGTGGGGGAGATGTCCGGCAGGACAGAGGGGGGCGCGAAGGAACGCGGCGTCTGCCCTTATCCGTTCGCTGCGCCTTCCCACGATCCCGTCTCGGCGAACCTTTTCAACGCCGGGGCCGGCTCGAAAATCGCCCTGCCGGTCCGCTCGTGCCAATACTCCAGCCGCTCGACGATCTTGCCGGCTCCTTCGAGACCCGCCCAGAACATTGGCCCGCCCTTGCCGATCGGGAAGCCGTAGCCATTGACCCAGACGACATCGATGTCGGACGCCCGCGCGGCGATGCCCTCAGCGAGGATTTTCGCCCCTTCGTTGACCAGCGGATAGAGCGTGCGCTCCATGATCTCGTCAGCGCCGATCTCACGCCGGGCGATTCCGAGTTCCGCCGCCTTAGCGCGGATCAGCGCCTCGACTTCCGGGTCGGCAATCGGCTCGCGCGCGCTGCTCTCATAGCGATACCAGCCGCGCCCGGTCTTCTGGCCGAAATGACCCTGCTCGCACAGGGTGTCGGCGATCAGGGCTGCCTGGCCACGCGCCTTGCGGTTGCGCCAACCGATGTCGAGGCCGGCGAGATCGCCCATCTGGAACGGCCCCATCGGCCAGCCGAAATCGGTGAACGCCTTGTCGACCTGGGCAGGGGTGGCACCTTCCAGCAGCAGCGCTTCGCTTTCGGCGCCCCGCGCGGACAGCATCCGGTTGCCCACAAAACCGTGGCAGACGCCGACGACGACCGCCACCTTGCCGATGCGCCGGGCGAGATCGGTGACCGTCGCCAGCACCTCGGGCGCGGTCTTTTCGGCGCGCACGATCTCCAGGAGCTTCATGACGTTAGCCGGCGAAAAGAAATGCATGCCGAGCACGTCTTGCGGCCGCGAGGTCGAGGCGGCGATTTCGTTCACGTCGAGATAGGAGGTGTTGGTGGCGAGGATCGCGCCGGGCCTGGCGATCGCGTCGAGCTTTCCGAACACTTCTTTCTTCACCGCCATGTCCTCGAACACGGCTTCGATGATCAGGTCGCAATCGGCAAGGACGGCATAATCGGTGCTGCCCTTGAACAGTTCGAGGCGCTTCTGCTTGGCCTCTTCCGTCAACGAACCGCGGCTAACGGAGACAGCATAGTTCTTCTCGATTGTCGCCAGCCCGCGCCGCAGCGCTTCCTCGCTGGTCTCGAGCAACGTCACCGGCAGGCCGCCATTGGCGAAGGCCATGGCGATGCCGCCACCCATCGTGCCGGCGCCGATGATGCCGACGCGGGCGATTTGGCGCTTCTGCAGGTCCTTGCCAGGAATTTTTGCCGCCTCGCGCTCGGCGAAGAACAGATGCCGCTGCGCCCGCGACTGGTCGCCCGAAACGAGTTTCAGGAAAAGCTGCCGCTCGGCGGCAAGTGCTGCGTCGAAGGGCAAGGTGATAGCGTTGCGCACGGCTTCGGCGCAGGCAAGCGGCGCTTCCAGTCCGCGGGCTTTTTTGGCCAGCTCAGCGGCTTGGGCGTCGAAGCTGGCGAGATCGGTTTCGGCAAGGCGTTGATTGCGCTCACGCACCGGCGGGAACGGCCCGCCGCGATCAGCCATTTCGCGAGCGAAACTAATCGCCTCCGCCAGCAGATCTCCATCGATAACCGCATCGGCAAGGCCCGCTGCCTTCGCCTCGCCTGCCGAAATCGGCGTTCCGGAAACGATCATGCCGAGCGCTTTCGCGGGGCCGACCAAGCGCGGCAGCCGCACCGTGCCGCCGCCTCCCGGCAAAAGGCCGAGCTTCACTTCCGGCAGGCCGAGCTTGGCGCCGCGATCGGCGACACGAAAATGGCAGCCGAGAGCCAGTTCCAGCCCGCCGCCCAGCGCTGTGCCGTGGACGGCGGCTACCGTCGGCTTGGCGATGGTTTCAAGCAAGGCGATGATGGTGCGCAGTTCGGGCTGCTGGACCGGCTTGCCGAATTCGGTGATGTCGGCGCCGGCGACGAAAGTGCGCCCGGCGCAGGCGATCACGATCGCCTTGACGGCAGGATCGTCGCGCAAAGCGGCGAGTGCCTCATAAAGCGGCTCGCGGACATGAAAACTCAGCGCATTGACCGGCGGATTGTCGATGGTGACCACCGCCACGGCCGTTGTCGTTCGCGACGCTGACAGAACTGGACAAGCGGACCTCCCGAAAACTTGCGACCGCGCAAGGGTTTACTAGCCACGCCGGCGAATGGGAACCCAACACGGCCTTGGCCCAATGATTGGCGGGAAGTTCCCCAGCACAGGGATTTTGAAAAATTGCCGGTTTTCTTGGCGCAAGATTTTCCGTTCATGTCCGTGAAATCAGCGCAAGCGCCGGGGATTGGTTGAAGCCGCCTCAACCTCGTCATTCTATGGCGGAGCAAGGAGCGAAGCGACGCGGCGCAGACCATAGAATCCATTCCGTGACTTGGAAGCGCCGCCACGGTGCGGAATTCTGCTCCGTTGCACGCCTTGGCGAAGGAAACGGCATGGATTCCAGGGTCTTCGCGACGGAGCTTCGCTCCTGCTCCGCCCTGGAATGACGATCGCGATGGGCGTTTCGGCCAATCTCCAAAGCATGCCGCCTACCAACGCGAACCGAGCCGACCGGTCAAAATCCCAGTGCAGTGCCACTAATTATCCACCCGGCCGAAGGGAGGCACGTCGCCGATCACTTCGCGCTTGTCCTTGCCGCAGACGAAGGTCTTCGCCTTCTCGTCAGCGAGCTTGCGCGCCTGGTCGTTGGCCTGCGGGTTGCCGGTGGCCAAAACCAGGCCGACGGTGCAGCCCTGATGGTCTTCCGGTTGCGCGACCTTGGCGACAACCAGCACATCGGTCGATTTCTTGTCGTCCTCGGGATTGCTGACCGACCGGCGATGGATGGCGGCGAAGGGGATTGCGACGTCGCCATTGGTCTCGATGCGCCATTCCACCTTCGGGCCGGAGCCGTTGAAGGCGGTGAAGCTCTCCCAGACCGCGGTCATGTCGTCGGACGGAAAGCCATAATAGACGGATTCGCGCGCATCATCGTAGCCGATCAGCACCGGGTAGCCGCGATAGCCCGAGCAGACGAGGCTCGCCCAGTCGCCATCGCCTTCCGCGGCCTGCGCGTAGGTCACGCAGTCCTTCTTGGAGTCGAGGTCGGTGTAGGCGCTGGAGATTTCGCCGGCCTGGGCCGCCTGGCAGAAACCGGCGAGAGCAAGCGGGATCAGAAGGGCACGCATCAACGGCAACTCCGTTTCGAGCTGCCGGAAGCGTAACGCCGTCCGCTATTTCTTCAAGCTGGCTTCGATCAGGAGATCGGCGTTGCGGGCCACCGACGCCGCCGGTCCGCCATGGCCGAAAATCTGGCCGCTGATATAGGCGCCTTCGATGAGGAGCAGCAGGCCATCGCCCAGCGTATCGGCATCGGCGGCGCCCATCGCGGCGGCCATGGCGTGCAGGCGCCGGCGCAATTCCTGCTTGTTGTTCTCGCTGACGATGCGCGCGGGATGGCCGCGCTCTGGATATTCCACCGCAGCGTTGGTCATGCCGCAGCCGCGGTAATCGGGCTTCTGAGTGCGTTTGCCTACACGGGTCAGGAAAGCGATGATCTGCGCGCGCGGATTGCCCGGATGCGCGTCGACGGCCTCGTCGAAGCGTTCCCAGAATTCCAGGTCATATTTGCGCAGATAGGAGGCGGCGAGCTCATCCTTGGATGGAAAGGTGCGGTAGAGGCTGGGTTTTGTGACGCCGGCGCGCCTGACGATCTCGTCGACGCCGATCGCCCGTATGCCCTCGCGATAAAAAAGGTCGAACGCCACGTCGAGGATCTTGTCCGCCGCCCTGGGGGCCGGCGCATCGCTCAACGACGTTTCAATTTTTTTGTCCGATGGCATGCAGACGACTCGCTTGACAATGTTACTGACCGGTACGTATGTATGGTGCCATCCCATTGCAACGTACCGGTCAGTAACATGATAGCTCAATCCCGTCCGTTTGGCCAGCGCTACGCTTTCGTTGTCGTTGCCGTCATCTTTCTTTGTCTTTTGATCGCAGCAGGGCTTCGTTCAGCGCCGTCGGTCATGATGCTGCCGCTGGAAGAGAGCTTCGGCTGGCGCCGCGACATCGTCTCGCTGGCTGCCGCGATCGGCATCTTCCTCTATGGTCTAACCGGACCGTTCGCTGCGGCGTTGATGGAGCGGATCGGGCTGCGCCGCACGCTGCTTGCCGCGCTAATAATCATGTCGGGCTCCACCGCGCTCAGCCTGCTGATGACCAAGCCGTGGCATCTGCTGATCACGTGGGGTGTGTTTTCTGGCATCGGTTCGGGCGCGGTCGCGACCGTGCTCGGCGCAACAATCGTCAACCGCTGGTTCAAGACCAATCGCGGCCTGGTGATGGGGTTGATGTCCGCCTCCAGCGCGACCGGCCTGCTGGTGTTCCTGCCGCTGCTTGCCTCGCTGGCCCAGTCGGGAGGTTGGAAGCCGGTCGCCATAGCCATCGCCATTGCCGCCGCTGCTCTCGTGCCGCTGGTCTTCCTGCTGGTGCCCGAGCGTCCGGCCTCCATCGGCCAGGTGCGTTACGGCGCCGATGCGAACGACGTGCCGCCGGTGTCGCCCGCATCGCAGGGCAATTTCCTGGCGCATACGCTGAACACGCTGCGCCGCGCCGCCGGTACAAGGGTGTTCTGGTATCTGTTCGCCACCTTCTTCATCTGCGGTTTCACCACCAACGGTCTGGTCGGCACCCATCTCATCGCGTTCTGCGGCGACATGGGCATTCCCGAAGTCCAGGCGGCCGGTCTGCTGTCGCTGATGGGCATCTTCGACCTGATCGGCACGACGTTGTCCGGCTGGCTCACCGACCGCTTCGATCCGCGCAAGCTGCTCGGCGTCTACTATGCCATCCGTGGCCTGTCGCTGATCTACCTGCCCTATTCCGGCTTTTCGGGAACCAGCCTGATCATCTTCGCCGTGCTCTATGGGCTGGACTGGATCGCCACCGTGCCGCCGACGCTCAGGCTCGCCAACGAGGCCTTCGGCGACCGCAGCGGGCCGATCGTCTTCGGCTGGATCGTCGCCGGCCACCAGGTGGGCGCCGCGGCGGCGGCCGCCTTCGGCGGCACGATGCGCGAGCTGCAGGGCAATTATGAGCTGGCCTTCCTGATTGCCGGCATGACGGGCATCGCGGCAGCCTGTATCTCGCTCTTGATCAACACGAGCAGGGCGGCCTTCGAGCCGGAGCCGCAGATGGTCTGAGCTGCCAATCTCCCCCACAAGGGGGGAGATCAGCAGTTCCGCTGTGCACTGTTATCAAAACTTCATGGTTCCGAGACACGCCTGAAACATTAAGGCGAGAGCTTGGCGGTCCCGTTCAATGCCATCCGGAGACAGCCATGAACAAGCTTTCCCTCACCCGCCGCGCTTTCGTCACCTCGGCCAGCGCCTTCGGCCTTGTCGGCGCCTCCGGTCTGGCGCTGCCCTATTATTCCCGCGCCAGCCAGCGGCCGGCCTTCACCCATGGCGTGCAGTCCGGGGATGTCGACGCCACCTCCGGCATGGTGTGGACGCGTACCGACCGGCCGGCGCGCGTGATGTATGAAGTGTCGACCACCGAAAGTTTTGCAAACGCCACAAGGCTGGCTGCGCTCGATACCTCGCCGGCCAGCGACTACACGGCGAAGCGGCTGCTGACCGATCTCGCCTCCGACCAGGACATCTTCTACCGCATGGTCGCGGCCGATCTTTCCGACATCAATGCCGTCTCCGAGCCGATCGTCGGCCGCTTCCGCACCGCGCCGTCGTCGAAGCGCGACGTGCGCTTCGCCTGGTCGGGCGACACCGCCGGCCAGGGCTGGGGCATCGATGAGACCGGCATGAAGACCTATTCGATCATCGCCAAGCACACGCCTGACTTCTTCCTGCATTCCGGCGACACGATCTATGCCGACGGCGCCTTGAAGGACGAGGTCGACCTGCCCGGCGGCGGCAAGTGGAAGAACGTCGTCATGCTCGACGGCAAGCGCAAGGTCGCCGAGACGCTGGACGAATATCGCGACCAGTGGAAATACAACATGATGGACAAGCATGTGCTTGCCCTCTCGGCCATTTGCCCGACCTTCTACCAGTGGGACGACCACGAGGTGCTGAACAACTGGTCGGACTCGAAGGACCTCAGCAAGGACGACCGCTACAAGGAAAAGTCGATCCATGTGCTGGCGGCCAGGGCCGCGCGCGCGTTCCATGAGATGACCACCATCCGCTACGAGCCGTCGGAGCCGGGCCGCGTCTACCGCAAGCTCTCGCATGGGCCGCTGCTCGACGTGTTCTTCCTCGACATGCGCTCCTATCGCGGCCCGAACGGCGCCAATCTGGATGAAACGCTGACGCCGAAGTCGCGCATGATCGGCGAGGAGCAGTCGAAGTGGCTGAAGCGCGAGCTGGCCAATTCCAAGGCGACCTGGAAGATCATCGCCGCCGACATGCCGCTCAGCCTCGTCGTATGGGACGATGCGGCGAAGAAGGTCGGGTTCGAGGCCGTCAGCAACAACGACAACGGCAAGCCGAAGGGGCGCGAGCTCGAATTCGCCGATGTGCTGCGCTTCATCAAGACTGCCGGCATCACCAACACGGTGTGGCTCACCGCCGACGTGCACTACACGGCGGCGCATTACTACAACCCCGACAAGGCGCAGTTCCAGGATTTCAACCCGTTTTGGGAATTCGTCTCCGGCCCCATCCATGCCGGCACGTTCGGCCCCAACGACCTCGACATGACCTTCGGGCCGGAGCTGAAATTCATCAAGGCGCCGACCGCCGAGCAGGGCCAGAACCTGCCGCCGTCGGCCGGCCTGCAGTTCTTCGGGCTGGTCGATATTTCCGGCGCGACCGAGCAGCTCACGGTGCGGCTGATGGATCGCGACGATAATGAGCTTTACAAGGTGACGCTGGATCCGGTGCGATCGGCCTGAAGTGATCGAGAAATTGGCAAGGCTGACGGGACAGCGCCCCCCTCTGGCCTGCTGGCCATCTCCCCCACTTGGGGGGAGATCAGCAGTTTCGGCGCCTCGCTGCCTTTGCAACGCCGGTGATTGGCGAAAACAAGCGTGACGGCCAATCTCCCCCAAAGTGGGGGAGATGCCCGGTAGGGCAGAGGGGGGCGCGAAGGATCGCTACGTTTGCCGTATTGGGAGCGTCAATCCGGATAACAAGCCCGGGGAATGTTCGGCCAAACCGCAGCGTCGCAGTTGGCATCCTTCTGGCGCTGCTTGAAGGCAGCGCTGACCGGGCCGGTGACGATCGGGTCGACGCCATCGGGGGCATCGGCGAACATCTGCTGCGCCGTTTGGCCATCGGGCGGCGAGATCGGATCGGCTTGCCTCAGCGCGGCCGCCGACTGCGCGGCGCCCGCCGCGACGAGCAGTCCAAGCGCCGCCCACGCGAAAACCGGACGCAATCTGGACATCTGATCGGTCATAAACATCAAATCGCCCGGCCCCTCAAAGGTTCCGCCTTGGTTAACAGAATCATTTCACACCAAGACGTTTAAGAATCAGTGACCATTTATTTGGGGTCGGGCCTCCCCTTTCGCAATTGCGAAAAACCTTGTATGAGCCGCGCAACCGAAAAAGGCGGCGCTTTTTAAGCCTGCTGCCTGCAACGTTCCCGAGACCAGAAAAATGAACCTCCGCAATATCGCGATCATCGCGCACGTCGACCATGGCAAAACCACGCTGGTCGACCAGCTTCTGAAACAGTCCGGCGCCTTCCGCGACAACCAGCGCGTCGCCGAACGCGCCATGGATTCCAACGACCTCGAAAAAGAGCGCGGCATCACCATCCTGGCCAAGGCGACCTCGGTCGACTGGCACGGCACCCGCATCAATATCGTCGACACGCCCGGACACGCCGATTTCGGCGGCGAGGTCGAGCGCATCCTGTCGATGGTGGATTCGGCGATCGTGCTCGTCGATGCCGCCGAAGGCCCGATGCCGCAGACCAAGTTCGTCGTCGGCAAGGCACTGAAAGTGGGCCTGCGTCCGATCGTCGTCATCAACAAGATCGACCGTCCGGACGCCCGCCATGTCGAGGTGGTCAACGAGGTGTTCGACCTCTTCGCCGCGCTTGACGCCACCGACGAGCAGCTCGACTTCCCGATCCTCTACGGCTCGGGCCGCGACGGCTGGGTTTCCGAGTATCCCGAAGGTCCGAAGGACCAGGGCCTGGCCCCGCTGTTCGACCTCGTGGTCAAGCATGTGCCGGCGCCGACGGTCCATCCCGGCCCGTTCCGCATGATCGGCACCATCCTGGAAGCCAACCCATTCCTTGGTCGCATCATCACCGGCCGCATCGAGTCCGGCACGCTGAAGGCCAACCAGGCGGTCAAGGTGCTGCACCATGACGGCACCCAGATCGAGACCGGCCGCGTCTCCAAAATCCTCGCTTTCCGCGGCCTCGAGCGCCAGCCGATCGACGAGGCCCAGGCGGGCGACATCGTGGCGATCGCCGGCCTGTCGAAGGGCACGGTCGCCGACACGTTCTGCGACCCGGCGGTGAACGAGCCGCTGCACGCGCAGCCGATCGATCCACCAACCGTGACCATGTCCTTCCTCGTCAATGACAGCCCGCTGGCCGGCACCGAGGGCGACAAGGTGACCAGCCGCGTCATTCGCGACCGCCTGCTGCGCGAGGCCGAAGGCAATGTCGCGCTGAAGATCGAGGAATCGGCCGAAAAGGATTCCTTCTTCGTCTCCGGCCGCGGCGAATTGCAGCTTGCGGTGCTGATCGAGACGATGCGCCGCGAGGGTTTCGAGCTTGCCGTGTCGCGTCCGCGCGTCGTCATGCAGAAGGGCGATGACGGCCAGCTGCTCGAGCCGGTCGAGGAAGTCGTCATCGACGTCGACGAGGAGCATGCCGGCGTCGTCGTGCAGAAAATGTCGGAGCGCAAGGCCGAGATGGTCGAGCTGCGTCCGTCCGGCGGCAATCGCCAGCGCCTCGTCTTCCATGCGCCGACGCGCGGCCTGATCGGCTATCAGTCGGAGCTTTTGACCGACACGCGCGGCACCGCCGTGATGAACCGGCTGTTCTTCGCCTATGAGCCTTACAAGGGCGAGTTGCCTGGCCGCACCAATGGCGTCTTGATCTCCAACGAGCAGGGCGAGTCGGTGGCCTACGCCATGTGGAACCTGGAAGACCGCGGCCCGATGATCATCGATCCGGGCGTCAAGGTGTATCAGGGCATGATCATCGGCATCCATAGCCGCGACAACGACCTCGAAGTGAATGTGCTCAAGGGCAAGAAGCTCACCAACATCCGCGCCGCCGGCAAGGACGAGGCGGTGAAGCTGACGCCGCCGATCCGGATGACGCTGGAGCGGGCGCTGGCCTGGATCCAGGACGACGAGCTGGTCGAGGTGACGCCCAAGACCATTCGGCTCCGCAAGCTCTATCTCGACCCGAACGAGCGCAAGCGTTTCGAGAAGGCCGCCAAGGTCATGGGCGCGGCGTAAGCTTTTCAGCCAAGGGTTCAAAAGAGGGAGCATCGGCTCCCTCTTTTCGTTTCAGAGCATGATCCCGAACCGAAGGTCCGCGTCGGCGAAACTTGGGAACCGGTTTTCGGACAAAGATCATGCTCCAACAAAGAGCTGGATCGAGATGGCGATTCAACGAAACGCCATCACGATCTAGCGGCACGCTGCCGACAGGATAGCGGGGCAATCCGCCTCTCCGGCCAGATCGATGCGCGCCGCCAGGCCGTCGCGAACCGGCTTGCGCAAGGCTTTCGCGCCATCCGGTTCGATGGTCAGTAGCCCTCGGTCGTCCAGGGTCTGGAGCCTTGACCGCGAAAGGCCCAGCTCGCCGGCAAGCAGGCGGTCCAGCCGCAAAGGCGTCGTCCCCTCCAGCCGAAGCTCGAGCGCGAGCGCGTCGGCGTGTCCCGGCTCTCCGTCCATCAGCCTCTTTCGGACCGTTACATCACGAGATTCCTCGACCCGCCCGGCCCGGTTGCGCAACGCGGCGGCATCGAAGGCAAAGCAGCGAGCAAGCGCCGGATCGTTGCTTTCGAGCGCTGCCAGCAGTGCCGGCTCGATATCGTGGCGGTTTCGCCGTTCCAGGATGGTGAAATTCCAGGAGTTGTCGCAGCTCACGCAGCGATAGATCAACCAGACGTCGATGCGCTTGCCATTGGCATTGACGCGGAATTTTTCGCTGCAACGATAGGGTTTGATGTCGCCGCAACGGTTGCAGTTGATCAGAGGTCGTGGCGCGATTGCGGGTGCGATCGTCCAGCGGACACGCAAGGTAGAAGACATGCCGGTAGGCCCTTCCCGTCGGGAAGTCCGTCAGGCCGGCAATGTCCGAGATGCCCTTCATGGGCACGGCGTGGCGAAAGTTGAAAGTCAGGCGTCGGCGCGGATCACACGCGGCGGCTCAGCATGCCAAACCGGTCTCGAACCGCCGCCTGAAGAACACATGAAAATAAGCAGGCAGCGTTGATGGCTGCGCCTGGGGTGCATTCGGGGGAGTTGGCGAGACCGGCGGTTACTGAGGCAAAGTGATGCTCAAAAAATGGATGTCAGGCGGGTCTTCTAGCCAAGGCTCAACGGAACGGCAAGAGCAGCAATCGTCAGCGTCGGCGCTGCCCCTCATCCGCCTGCCGGCACCTTCTCCCCGTTAACGGGGAGAAGAAGGCTGGTCGCAACGCCGGCTCCTGTTCTACGAACGTTTGCGATTGGCGAAATCGTCGGCGCCAGCGTCCCTTCGACCCTTTTACGGGGAGAAGGTGCCCGAAGGGCGGATGAGGGGCGGCGCCGGCGTTGGCAGTTATTGTCGCCTTGATCGATGATCGCGCCTTGCTGGGCGTGCCAAATCTACTCCGATCGGCTATCGTTTCTTTCTATCCCGTAGGAAACGCCCCCATGCATCTCGCCTCGCTGCTGATCTTCGCCGCCGCTTTGTTCGTCGCCGCCGGCTCGCCCGGGCCGTCGATCGCGGCACTGGTGGCTCGGGTGATCTCGAAGGGGTTTCGCGACGTCTTCCCCTTCCTGCTCGCCATGTGGATCGGCGAGGCGATCTGGCTGTCGCTGGCGGTGTTCGGGCTGGCCGTCGTGGCGCAGACCTTTCACTACGCCTTCGTCGTCGTGAAATGGGTCGGCGTTGCCTACCTTGCTTATCTGGCGTTCAAGATGTGGACGGCGCCGGTCGAGGCCAAGGAAGGCGAGATGCCGCGCGAAGATTCGCCCGTGAAGCTGTTCTTTGCCGGCATGGCGGTGACATTAGGCAACCCGAAGATCATGATGTTCTATCTGGCTCTGCTGCCAACCATCATCGATCTTGCCTCGGTCAGCGTGGTCGGCTGGGTCGAGCTGACGCTGACCATGGCTGTCGTGCTGGTGGTCATCGACCTCGCCTGGGTGCTGGCCGCTTCGCAGGCGCGCCGGCTCCTGAAGAGCAAGCGCGCCATGAAGATCGCCAACCGCGTCAGCGCCACGACGATGGCGGGCGCCGCGGCGGCGATCGCCGCTCGGTAGTTGATGTTCAGGTCAGGGTGCCCGCGCGCGGGCGGCCTGAACCTCTTACCTCACATCATTTCGATGATCGGCGCGATCTCGACGCTGAAGGCGGGGTCCATCAGGATCGGGCAGTCCTTGGCCTTGGCGACGGCGTCGTCGATGTCCCTGGCTTCGACGACGGTGTAGCCGGCTGTCGGATTGCTGCCGCCATTGTTCTCGACCTTGCCGCTCGGCAGCACAGTCTTCGACATACCGACCGGATTGCCGCCATCGACCACGGCCGAGCCGAGCTTGCCGTACCAGCCGGTCCAGGCATCCATAGCCGCTTTCCGTTCGGCCTCATCGGTCGGCATCTTGCCGGAGCCATGATAGACATAGAGAAATTTCGCCATGTTCTCTCTCCCTTGTCGGCAGCGTCGAACCGGCATGCGGCCGCGCCGCAATCGTTGATCATCGGACCAAAAGGCGGGGTCGGCAACGAAAAATTCGAACTCGCTAATATAATCGTGGCCGTCACCTTGCCATGGCGTGGTATTCCGCGTTGGGCCGCATGTCGACGGCGGCGGCCACGCGATTGGACATGTTGAAGAAGGCGGCGGTCGCGGCGATGTCCCAGATGTCGCGGTCCGAAAAGCCGGCCTGGCGCAAGGTGGCGCGGTCGGCTTCCACGATCCTGGCCGGCTCTTCCGTCAGCTTGACCGCGAATTCGAGCATGGCGCGCTGGCGGTCCGACAAGTCGGCGGCGCGGAAATTCATCACCATCATCTCGCCCAGCGCCGGCTCGCCCGACAGCTGACGCACCGCCGCGCCATGCGCGGTCAGGCAATAATAGCAATGGTTGATCGAGGAGACGGCGACCGCGATCATCTCGCGCTCCAGCTTGGACAGGCCCGAATCGCCCAGCATCAGATCGTTGTACATGTCGGTGAAGGCACGCAGTTTCTTCTCGTCGAAGGCGTAGGCGAGCAGCACGTTGGGCACGAGACCGAGCTTCTCTTCGCACTTGGCGAAATAGGCTTTCGTCGCCTCGCTGAGCTCCGCCTGGACGAGGTCGAGCGCGGTTATTTTGCCGGTCATATGGTTTCTCCTTGCAAGCCAACGGCGTCGGTTCGAATTTTTTAATGCGTCGTCAAACCTTTGTCGCGAAACGGCGGTCATCTGCTACGATAGCCGCAAAAGCATAAGACGGGAGGAATAAGCGTCATGGCCAGCGTGAAATCCAAGCCGAGGAAGAAAGCGGCAGCCGCCGCGAAAGCGGAGGAGAAGCCCGCAAGGCTTGCCGACTATCTGCTTGCGCGGGCACCCGCCGAGGATATCGCGGCCTATGACGCGGCCGACCTGGAACGCGCCGGCGCGCTCGCCGCCCAAGCGGTGGCCAGGCACAGGAAGGGCGAAAGCGTCGTCGCCGTCGAGGCCGATTCGGGCGTTGCCTGCGACGGCCGGCCGGTCACCGTCGTCACCGTCGTCAACGACAACATGCCGTTCCTGTTCGATTCCATCCTCGGCGAGATCACCGAGACAAGCGGCGAGCCGACGCTGGTCACCCATCCGATCGTTACCGTACGCCACGGCAAGAACGGTGTGGTCGAGGTGCTTGGCGATGGCGGCAAGGAGGATGACGAGCACGACAGGCTGAGCGTCGTCCACGTCCACATTCCAAGGCTGACCGCCGAAGAGGCGAAGAGCCTTACCGAGCGGCTGCGCAAGATGCTCTCCCAGGTCCGGGCCGCGGTCGTCGACTGGAAGCGTATGCTCGCCCGCCTCGACCAGGCGATTTCCGAGTTCCGCTATTCCGCGGTGCCGCTCGACAAGAAGAGCGTTGCCGAGGCGATCGCCTTCCTCGAATGGCTGCGCGACGACAATTTCACCTTCCTCGGCATGCGCGAGTTCAAATATGTCGGCGGCGAGGAGAGCGGCACGCTGGAGCGCGCCGACAAGCCGGGCCTCGGCATCCTGTCGGATCCCGATGTGCTGGTGTTGCGGCGCGGCACCGAGGCGGTGACGACGACGCCGGAGATCCGCGCCTTCCTGCACGGACCGGAGCCATTGATCGTCACCAAGGCGAACGCCAAGTCGCTGGTGCACCGCCGCATCTATCTCGACTATGTCGGCATCAAGACCTACACGCCAAAAGGCGCGCTCGCGGGCGAACTGCGCATCGTCGGCCTGTTCACCTCGACCGCGTACACGCGCTCGGTGATGAAGATCCCCTATCTGCGCTCAAAGGCCGAGACGATCATTGCCAAGTCGGGTTTCAATCCGAACGACCATTCGGGCAAGGCGCTGATCAATGTGCTGGAAAGCTATCCGCGCGATGAGTTCTTCCAGGTTCCGGTGCCGGTCCTCAGAAAGCATGCCAACGCCATCCTCGGCCTGGTCGAGCGGCCGCGGATCAGGGCGCTGGTGCGCGTCGACCAGTTCGATCGTTTCGTTTCGATCCTCGTCTTCGTGCCGCGCGACCGCTATGACAGCGTCGTGCGCGAGAAGATCGGCGCCTATCTCAAGACCGTGTTCGAGGGCCGGCTGTCGGCCTATTACCCGGCCTTCCCGGAAGGCGGGCTGGCGCGTGTGCATTTCATCATCGGCCGCTCTGGCGGCAAAACGCCGAAGGTCGAGCAGTCGACGATCGAGGCGGCGATCCGCGACATCGTGCGCACCTGGGAGGACGCGCTGTCCGAAGCCGCGGAAGCGGCTGGCAGCGATCCGGGCTTAAAGGCGATCGCGGCGCGGTTCCCCGAAAGCTATCGCGACACCTTCTCCGCCGCCGTGGCGCTTGCCGATGCCGGGCGCATCGCCAAGATCAGCGCGGATAATCCGATCGCGATCGACTATTACCGCCATGCCGGGCAGAAGCCGAACCAGGCGGCGCTGAAGATCTACCACCATGGCAGCCCGGTGGCGCTGTCGCGGCGCGTGCCGGTGCTGGAGAATATCGGCTTCCGCGTCATCAGCGAGCGCACCTTCGAGGTCGGCGGCGATCCGGCCGACCGGGTGTTCATTCACGACATGGAGCTGGAGAACAGCTACGGCACCGCAATCAACCTCGCCGATGGTGGGGCGCTGTTCGAGGACGCCTTCCTCTCCGTCTGGCGCGGCGATGTCGACAATGACGGCTATAACGGCCTGGCGCAGACCGCCGGCCTGTGGTCGGGCGAGATCACCATCCTGCGCGCCTATGGCCGCTATCTGCAGCAGGCCGGCATTCCGCAGAGCCAGGATTTCATCGCCGCGGCGCTCAACCGCTATCCGGAGATCGCGCGCGGCCTGCATTCGCTCTTCGTCGCCCGACTCGGGCCGACAGCGGAAGGCGACGGCGCGGTCGCGGCCAAGCACCTCAAGGCCAAGATCAAGGACGCGCTGGAAGAGGTGCCCAATATCGATGACGACACCATCATCCGCCGCTACCTCAACCTCATCGAGGCCTCGCTGCGCACCAATCATTTCGTAGCCGATACGAAAGCGAAGGGGCAGTCGCTGGCGATCAAGCTGGACTCGCAGGCGGTCGAGGGACTGCCGGCGCCGCGGCCATGGCGCGAGATCTTCGTCTACGGCTCCGAGGTCGAGGGCGTGCATCTGCGCTTCGGCCCGGTGGCGCGCGGCGGCCTGCGCTGGTCGGACCGCGCCCAGGACTACCGTACCGAGGTGCTGGGGCTGGTGAAGGCGCAGCAGGTCAAGAACGCGGTCATCGTGCCTGTCGGCGCCAAGGGTGGCTTCTTCCCGAAGCGCCTGCCGGCCGGCGGCAGCCGCGACGCCATCTTCGAGGCCGGCACCTCGGCCTACAAGAACTTCGTCTCCAGCCTGCTTTCGATCACCGACAATATCGGAGTCGACGGGGTCATCCCGCCGGCCGGCGTGGTGCGGCGCGATCCTGACGATCCCTATTTCGTCGTCGCCGCCGACAAGGGCACGGCGACCTTCTCCGACACGGCCAACGCGATTTCCGAGAAGCACCACTTCTGGCTGGACGACGCCTTCGCCAGCGGCGGCTCGGCGGGCTACGACCACAAGAAGATGGGCATCACCGCCAAGGGCGCCTGGGAGGCGGTGAAGCGGCATTTCCGCGAGATCAACCGCGACATCCAGACCACGCCCTTCAGCGTGGTCGGCGTCGGCGACATGTCGGGCGACGTTTTCGGCAACGGCATGCTGTTGTCGCCGGCCACCAGGCTGATCGCCGCCTTCGACCATCGCGACATCTTCATCGATCCCGATCCGGACATGGCGGCCTCGATGGCCGAGCGCCAGCGCATGTTCGCCCTGCCGCGCTCGTCCTGGCAGGACTATGACAAGTCGAAGCTGTCGGAAGGCGGCGTCATCGTCTCGCGCAACCAGAAATCGATCACGCTGCCGCAGGCGGCCGCCGTCGCGATCGGGCTCGCCAAGACCACGGCGACGCCGGTCGAGATCATGAACGCTATTCTCAAGGCTCCGGTCGACCTCCTGTGGTTTGGCGGGATCGGCACCTATGTCAGGGCTTCCGGCGAAAGCAATCAGGATGTCGGCGACCGCGCCAACGACGCCATCCGCGTCACCGCGCTCGATGTCCGGGCGAAAGTCATCGGCGAGGGCGCCAATCTCGGCGTCACGCAGCGGGCGCGCATCGAGTTCGGCCTGAATGGCGGCCGCTGCAACTCCGACGCCATCGACAATTCGGGCGGCGTCAACTGCTCCGACGTCGAGGTCAACATCAAGATCGCGCTGGCTTCCGCCATGCGCAAAGGCTCGCTGACCAGACCGGCGCGCAATAAGCTGCTGGCCGAGATGACCGACGAGGTGAGCGCGCTGGTGCTTTCCAACAACTACCAGCAGACGCTGGCGCTGTCGCTGGCGCGCAAGCGGGGGCTGGCTGACATCGCCCATCAGGCCCGCTTCATGACGGCGCTGGAGGCGCGCGGCCTGCTCGACCGCGCCGTCGAGACGCTGCCTTCGCCGGCGGCGCTTGCCGAGCGCGAGGCGCGCGGCGAGCCGCTGACCAGGGCCGAGCTCGGCGTGCTGCTCGCCTATGCCAAGATCGTGCTGTTCTCCGACATCGTCGCCAGCGACGTGCCGGACGAGCCGCATTTCGACCGCGACCTGATGGGCTATTTCCCGGAGCGCATGGCCAAGAAATTCGCCGGCGAAATCCGCGACCACAGGCTGCGGCGCGAGATCATCGCGCGCGTCGTCGCCAACGATCTCGTCAATCGCGGTGGGCCATCCTTCGTCAACCGGCTGCAGGAAGCCACCGGCCGGCCGGCGGCCGATGTCGTGCGCACCTTCGCCGTGGTCCGCGACGGCTTTGCGCTGCCCGCGCTCTATCGCGAGATCGACGCGCTCGACAACCAGATCGACGGGCAGACCCAGCTCGATCTCTACCAGTCCGTCAGCCGGCTCATCTTTGTAACCAGCGGCTGGTACCTGAAGAACGAAGCCGGCTCCGCGCCGCTCGGCCAGCGGATCGACGAGCTGCAGGAGGCCCGCAAGGCGCTGGAGCCGAAGCTGGTGTCGCTGCTGCCGGCCTTCTCGCGCGAGCGCATCGAGGAGCGGCGGCAGGGCTTGTTCAAGGGTGGCGCGCCGGAGAAGCTCGCCGGGCAGCTCGCCCTGGCCGAGGTGGCCGAGCTGATCCCCGACGTCGCGCTCACCGCGCGCACCGCCAATGCCGATATCGTCAGCGCGGCCAAGGCCTTCTTCGCCGTCAGCGACGCCTTCCGCATCCCGCGCGTCGAGGAAGCTGCGCGCTCGATCATGCCGCCCGACTATTACGACCAACTGGCGCTGTCACGCGCGACCGACACGATCGGCGTCGCGCGTCGCGGCATCGCGGTGGCGGCTCTGACGGCGCATGGCGCGGCGGCGGATCCGGTCGCGGCGTGGCTGGAGGCCGGCGGCGAGCGGGTCGCCCGCATCCGCGAGCGGCTGCAGGCGCTGACCGAAGGCGGCGACATCACCGTGTCGCGGCTTTCGGTGGCATCCGGGCTGATGACCGACCTGACAGGGATGTGAAGTTCCTCGCCCCACGAAGTGGGGAGAGGTGCCGAGCGCAGCGAGGCGGAGAGGGGGCTTCGTGGAGCGAAGACCTTCCTCGAGTGGTCAATCTGCCGGAGGTCGCCGCATTCCCCTCTCCGTCTCGGCTTCGCCGAGCCACCTCTCCCCACTTCGTGGGGCGAGGAACCCAAGGCGATAAGCGGCGCCGCTTGTTCATTTGCGTCGCTGCCTCAAAACATGCAGACATGACGCCCGACGCGGACGGCCCGAGGGAATCAGCATGGCGGCAGTAGAGACAGTGCAGCGGGCATCGGGGCGCGGCATCTGGGGCTGGATGTTCTTCGACTGGGCGGCGCAGCCTTTCTTCACCGTCGTCACCACCTTCATCTTCGGACCCTATTTCGTCTCGCGCATGGCGAGCGACCCGACCGCCGGCCAGGCTGCCTGGGGCTACGGCATTGCCGCGGCGGGCCTGGTCATCGCGGTACTGTCGCCGGTGCTCGGCTCGATCGCCGACCAGACCGGGCCGCGCAAGCCGTGGATTGCTTTCTTCGCCACGATAAAGATCGTCAGCCTCACCTTGCTATGGTTCGCCGCACCCGGCTCGAACCTCTTCCTGGTCGTGCTGCTGTTCTCGTTGGCCTCGGTTGCGGCCGAATTTTCCACCGTGTTCAACGATTCGATGATGCCGCGGCTGGTGCCGAAGGAAGAGATCGGCCGCATTTCCAATGTCGCCTGGGGACTTGGCTATCTCGGCGGCATGGTGGCGCTGATCTTCGTCGTGCTGTTCCTGGCCGGCAATCTGGAAACCGGCAAGACGCTCATCGGCCTTGACCCATTGTTCGGCCTCGACCCGAAGCTCGGCGAGGATGCGCGCTTCACCGGGCCAATGTCGGCCGGCTGGTATTTCCTGTTCATCCTGCCGATGTTCTTCTTCACGCCCGACGCCAGCAAGGGAATCCCGATCGGACCGGCGGTGCGCGAGGGCCTGTCCGAGCTGAAGTCCACGCTTGCCGAGGTGCGCCAGCGCAGCGGCATCCTGCGCTTCCTTTTGGCGCGGATGATCTATCAGGACGGCGTCAATGCGCTGCTGGCGCTCGGCGGCACCTTCGCGGCCGGCATGTTCCACTGGTCGATCACCGAGATCGGCCTGTTCGGCATCATCCTCAACATCGTCGCCATCTTCGGCTGCTGGATCGCGGCGCGGCTGGATACCGCGCTTGGCTCGAAGCATGTCGTGATGATCTCGCTGGTGATGCTGTCGGTCGCCACGATCGGCGTCGTCTCGACCGGTCCGGGCTTCACGCTGCTCGGCCTGATCCCGCTGCCGACAACCGATTCCGGCGGACTGTTCGGCACTGCGGCGGAAAAGGCCTATATCCTCTACGGCCTGCTGATCGGCCTCGCCTTCGGCCCGGTGCAGGCATCGTCGCGCTCCTACATGGCGCGCAGCGTCACCGCCGCGGAGTCGGGGCGCTATTTCGGCATCTATGCGCTGGCGGGGCGGGCGACCAGCTTCCTCGCACCGTTCATGGTGGCGACTATCACGACCATGAGCGATTCGCCACGGCTGGGCATGGCGGCGATCATCCTGTTCCTCGGGCTGGGTATGGCGATCCTGGCGGGGACGCCCTATCCGGCGGACAAGCGGTAGGAGACGCTTCGATAATTCTACTCCGCCGGCCGCTTGCCGCGGCTTTCTGCGCTTCCGGTGCTCACGGACTGAATGTCCGCTCCGCTCCGGTTCTCGAAAACCGCACCAATCGACTCAGCGGAGCGAATTCTTGAGGCATCTCCGCGTCGAGTATCAATGCCTGAAATGCCTCACGCCGGTGAACACCATGGCGATGCCGTGCTCGTCGGCGGCGGCGATGACGTCGTCGTCGCGCATCGAGCCGCCGGGCTGGATGACAGCCGTGGCGCCGGCCTCGATCGCCGACAACAGCCCGTCGGCGAAGGGGAAGAACGCGTCCGAGGCGACCACCGAACCCTTGGTCAGCGGCTCGGCCAAGCCGGCGGCCTCCGCCGCGTCGAGCGCCTTGCGGGCGGCGATGCGCGAGGAATCGACGCGACTCATCTGGCCGGCGCCGATGCCTACCGTTGCGCCGTCCCTGGCATAGACGATGGCGTTGGACTTCACGTGCTTGGCGACGCGGAAGGCAAATTTGAGATCGGCCAGTTCGGCCGGCGTCGGCGCGCGCTTGGTCACCACTTTCAATTCGAGGTCGTCGACCACGGCATTGTCGCGGCTTTGCACAAGCAATCCGCCTGCGACCGACTTCACCGTCGTGCCGGCGGCGCGCGGGTCGGGCAGGCCGCCGGTAACCAAGAGGCGCAAATTCCTCTTCGCCGCGACGATCGCGGCAGCCTCGTCGGTGGCGTCAGGCGCGATGATCACCTCGGTGAAGGTTTTCACGATTTCTTCCGCCGCCTCGGCGTCGAGGATGCGGTTCATGGCGACGATGCCGCCGAAGGCCGAGACCGGGTCGCAGGCCAGCGCCTTGGCATAGGCCGCCTTCAGCGACGAGCCTTCGGCGACGCCACAGGGGTTGGCGTGCTTGATGATGGCGATCGCCGCCGAGCGAGCCGGATCGAACTCGCCGACGAGCTCGAAGGCGGCGTCGGTGTCGTTGATGTTGTTGTAGGAGAGCTGCTTGCCCTGCAATTGCCTGGCGGTGGCGACACCGGGCCGTTTGTCGCCCGAGAGATAGAAGCCCGCATTCTGATGCGGGTTCTCGCCATAGCGCATCACCTGGTCGAGACGGCCGCCGAACGCGCGCCATGTCGGGTGCTCGATCTGGAGCTCTTCGGCGAACCAGCCGGAAATCGCCGCGTCATAAGTTGCAGTGCGGGCAAACGCCTTGGCCGCCAGCTTCTTGCGGAAGTCGAGCGACAGCGAGCCGAGATTCATCTCCAATGCGTTGACCACGGAAGCATAGTCGGCCGGGTCGGTGACAATGGCGACATAGGCGTGGTTCTTGGCCGAAGCGCGGATCATCGCCGGCCCGCCGATGTCGATGTTCTCGACGATCGAGGCATAGCCGGCGCCGGAGCGGCGCACCTCCTCGAACGGGTAGAGGTTCGAGACGACGAGGTCGATCGGCTCGATGTGATGATCGCGCATGGCCTTGGCATGCTCGGCATCGTCGCGGATGCCGAGCAGCGCGCCATGCACGGAAGGATGCAAGGTCTTCACCCGGCCGTCCATGATCTCGGGAAAGCCGGTGAGCTCGGAAACATCGCGCACCGCAAGGCCGGCCTCGGCGATGGTCTTTGCCGTGCCGCCCGTCGAAACCAGTTCGACGCCGGCGGCGGCGAGCGCCTTGGCAAAGTCGACCAGCCCGGTCTTATCGAAGACGGAAAGCAGGGCGCGGCGCACCGGAACGAGATCCGGCGCCGGAATGTTTTTTGTGGGCACGGCCATGGCGGGCGGCCTTTCAGAGCTGTTGGAAGGGACGTTGGCCGGCCCTAGCATATGAGCCCCGGAAATCAAGTGAATCCGGGGTCAGGCGCTCAGCCGCGTTTGCCAGGCAGGCTCAGTTGTTTTCGGGATAGCCGGCGATGTGCGTGCGGGTTAGCTGCCAGTGGACCTCGGCAATCTCCGAGGCCTTGAAGGCGAGCACGATCTGCCGGCTGCGGCGCGGGCCGCTCAGGCCGGCGAAATAGATCGATTCCTCGACCTCCGGCACCACTTCGGCGCAGGTGAAGACCCAGCTGTCGCCTTGCGCGGCGGCAAGCGTCAGCCGGTCGTGGTCGTCCTGCAGCAGGCTGATGTCGGGGTGGACGTGGAAGCGCACCGTGACGAAGTCGCGGCCATTGTTGCGGATCGCGGCATTGCCCGGGCGCAGGAACCGGTCGCGGCCGGCAAGCACATTGCCGTTCGTGCCGAGCTTCAGCTCGCGCTCATGCAGGAAGCCGAATTGCTGGACATAGCCGTCATGGCGGGCGACGAAGCCCTGCATGCCCTTCCGGTCGAGGCGCTTGCAGGGCACGTGCTGGGGGCCGCCGATCAGCGGCGAGCCCAAAAGGTCGCTGACCCGTAGCGAGTGACTGAAGCGCGCCGACGAGGTGTCGTTGATCGTCGCGGTCGAATGCGCGGCGGTGGCGCGCGCCAGCGGCCGGAATTCCGGGGCGCCGTATGTATCGATGCCGGCATTGACGATGAAGTGCTGGCGCCCGGACGAGAGCTCGAAGGCGAGACAGCCGGCATGCGCGGCGTTGGATACATCGATCGGCGGCGGCAGGCCGGTGTCGGCGATCACCGTCACGCCGCCCATCGAAAGGCGCTCATAGCCGGAATGCGGCGCGTGCAGCAGCGGCGCGCCCACCGTGTCGTCATGGCGCATGATGGTGGCAATGCGGTCATGGATGGTCGCGCCCATGCCGTTGAAGCGGGCAAGGCTGCCGTCCTGGTGGCGGAAGAAGCGCAGCGCCGGCAACATGCGGTCGATGGCGCCGATCAACGCCGCCGGCGGCGCCTCGGCCTGGTTGGCATAGGTCTGGCGCAGCGGCAGGAGATCGGCCAGCAGCTCCAGCACCGCCATCGGTTTGCGCGAGATGTGGCCGCCATCGGGCAGGATCTGATGCTCCAGCTCCTCAGCCAGGTTGCGCGTCGCGGAACGCAGCGCCGAGGCCGGCGCCGGCAGGGACAGGGCGGCGAAGGCGAGCGCGATGCGGGCGCGCAGCCTGGCCTCGCCATCCGGCATCTCACGCGCCATCGAGCGCAGGTAGCGGATCTGTACGGCAAGCGATTTGAGGAAGGCGCGATAGAAGGGGAATTCGGCGCCTTGCAGCACCACCGAGGAATGCTGCAGCCAGGCGATCACGCGCTTGGCCGTCGTTCCCGGTTCCCAGGCGACGCCGGAAATCTGGTTGCCGTGCATGGCGATCCAGTCGGTCACCAGGGCTCTCGCATTGGCGGCGGCGAGCTCGGTGCCGGCGGCGCGCATATGGCGCAGCCAGCGGAAGCCATGCAGCGATTTCTGCCAGCCACGATTGGGCACGTCGAGCTGAAAGGGCGAGGTGCCGCCGGTCTCGACCAGATGGCCGGACAGCGGGTAGCGGCCGTAATAGATCTCCAGCGCGATCTGCGGATCCGCGAGCCGCAAATCCGGCGGGGCGATCAGGACGCGTTCAGGCGTGCGGCCGGAATAGCGCCAGCGATAGACCGGACCGGCGCGCAAACGCCGGCGCGTCTTGCGCCAGAACTCCTTCGCGACGAGCGTCCATAGACGCGTCGTGTTGCCGGCAACAAGTGCCAAAAGCCCTCCTGATGTCCCCGTAACCCAAGCACAAGCTTATGCGATTCAAGAACTTATGCGAAGGCGGAATTCGCCTAAGTGAACCGCTTCACGCCGCTTTGCCGGTACCGATCCCTAAAAAAGTCAGCAAGTTTTTGCGAGATAACGATTCAACCGGCCCGTCTCATCCGTGCCGCGAAGAAGCCGTCCAGACCGGAAATCCCTGGCGATTCAAGCGTCAGGTCGGCGGGCGTCGTGCGCAGCATGCCCGCGGATGTAAGGAACGGATCGATGTCGGCGAACTCGCCCGGGCGGATCGGGTCATCGATCACCCCTGGGATTTCGGCAAGGAAGGCGCGGTAAAGTTCCTCGCCTTCGATCGGGTCGAGCGAGCAGTTGGAAAAGACGATGCGGCCGCCGGGCCTGACCAGCGTGAAGGCGTGGGCAAGCAGCGTGCGCTGGAGGGCGGCGAGCTTTTCGACATCGGCCATGGCTTTGGTCCACGGCACATCGGGGTGACGGCGCACGGTTCCGGTCGAGGAGCAGGGCGCGTCGAGCAGCACGGCGTCGAACAAGCGCGCCGGCCGGTAGTCCAGAAGGTCGGTCTGGACGAGTTCGGCTGTCAGGCCGAGGCGGTCGAGATTCTGCTTCAGCCGCGCCAGCCGGTTCTTGGAGGTGTCAACCGCGGTGACGTTGGCGCCGGCGAGGATAAGCTGCGCCGTCTTGCCGCCGGGCGCGGCGCAGAGGTCGGCTACGCGCTGGCCACTTATGTCGCCGAACAGGCGCGCCGGCAGGCTGGCGGCCGTGTCCTGCACCCACCAGGCACCATCAGTGAAACCGGGCAGGTCGGCGACGTTGGCCGACAGCTTTTCGACACGCACCGTGCCGGTCGGCAGAACGATGCCGCCCAGGCGCTCGGCCCAGAGCGCCGGATCGGCCTTGACGGTGAAATCGACGGGCGCCTCGTTGCGATGCGCGGCAAGAATGGCGCGCGCCTTGTCGGCGCCGTAAGCGCCGGTCAGCCGCTCGGCGAACCATTGCGGGGCCTCGCTGGTGGCGGCAAGCGCCGGGCCAAGCTGGGCCTCCTTGGCCCGGGCAAGCGAACGCAGCACCCCGTTGACGAGGCCGGAGAAGCGCAGCGTGCGCGGATCGGATTTGGCATGGGTGACGGCAAGGTCGACGGCGGCGCTGTCGGGAACATCGAGGAACAGGATCTGCGCGGCGGCGACATGCAGGATGTGCGAGAGCGCCGTGGCATTGGGCGGCAGCGGCTTTTCCAGCCGCTTCGACAGCAGCCCGGCAATGGTCATGCGATGGCGCAGCGCGGTCACCAGGATGGCGCGCACCAGCGCGCGGTCGCGCCCGTCCAGCGCCTTGTATTGCGGGTGGCCGTGCTCGTTGTCGGTCAATCCGTCCAACGGCGTGCGGGCATCGATGACGGCAGCCAGCAGCCGGGCCGCCGCCTTGCGCGCGGCAAGGCCGGCTATCTCGTCATCGGCCTTGCGTTGCGGATTGCCTGAATGTCCGCGCTTCGGCGGCGTCACGACCAGGGACCCCTGCGCCCGGCATTGCGGGGTCCGGTCGGGTTGCGGCCCCAGGGATTGGGTCTTGGCTGCGGCGGTTCGGCAGGCGGCGCGGGCGGCGCGGGCTTGCCCCAGGGACCGGCCGGCGCCTCCTCGGGCTGGATGGGCGGCGCGGATGCCTCGCGCCGATTGGCAGGCGATGCGCCGCCCATCGCGCGCGCCATCTCCTGCAGGGCGGCGATGCGGTTTTCCGTGCTCGGATGGGTCGAGAACAGATTGTCCATGCGCTCGCCGTGAAGCGGATTGATGATGAAGAGATGCGCCATCGCCGGGTTGCGCTCGGCATCCTCGTTGGGGATCTGCTCGGCGCCACGCGCGATCTTGTTCAGCGCCGAGGCCAGCCACAGCGGATGGCCGCAGATCTCGGCGCCGCGCCGGTCGGCCTCGTATTCGCGGGTGCGGCTCACCGCCATCTGAACGACCATGGCGGCGAAGGGCGCCACCAGCATGGCGACCAGCACGCCGACAAAGCCGAACGGATTGTTGTTCTCGCGGCTGCCGCCGAGGAAGAAGGCGAAATTGCCGAGCATCGAAATCGCGCCGGCGAGCGTCGCCACGATCGTCATGGTCAGCGTGTCGCGATGCTGCACATGGGCAAGCTCATGCGCCATCACTGCCGCGACCTCTTCATGGGAGAGCCGCTCGAGCAGGCCCGTGGAGGCCGCCACCGCGGCATTCTCGGGGTTGCGGCCGGTGGCGAAGGCGTTGGGCTGCGGGTTGTCGATCAGATAGGTCTTCGGCATCGGCAGGCCGGCCTGCTTGGCCAACGCCTGGACGATCGCGTAATATTCGGGCGCATTCTTCTCGTCGACCTCGACGGCGCGGTTCATCGACAGCACCATCTTGTCGGCGTTCCAGTAGCTGAACAGGTTGGTGCCGGCGGCGATCAGAAGCGCGATGACCATGCCGCCCGAGCCGCCGATCAGATAGCCGACGCCCATGAACAGCGCTGTCATCGCGGCAAGAAGCATGGCGGTGCGAAGCGTGTTCATCGTGTCATCCGTGCGGGGCGATGGAGAATTGGGGTCGATCCTTTTGTGGTCATGGCTATATGATGGGAAAGGCCGGGCCCCGTTTCAATCGGCAGGGAATATCGCATGACCGAACTGACCAACAAGACCGAAACCACGGATGAAGGCGACGAGCCGCGAAAGATGCTGACGCCGGAAGCGCAGCGGGCGCTGGCGGAGGCCGAGGCCAGGCGCAAGCTCTACCGCGAAGCGGAAGCGGCGATGCCGAAGGAAATCGGCGGTCGCGGCGGCAAGGAGCCCGGGCGCTACGGCGACTGGGAGGTGAAGGGCCTAACCAGCGACTTCTAGCCGGATGTGCTGATATTCAGGCCAGGCCGGCCTGCATGCTCAGGCTGCTGCCTGGGTTGGCGACAAAACGATGAATCCGGTATCATCGACCGCAATGGCGATTTCATCATAGGAACGGATCGTCGGGTGCGGTGTGACGAGCGGGTGGACGTGCGTGGCGCTGATCACCATCACCGAGGCGCCGGAAGCCTCGCCGGCCGCGATGCCTGCGGGCGCATCCTCGAAGACCAGGCAGTCGCGCGCCTCGACGCCAAGACGCTTTGCCGCCAGGAGAAAACAATCCGGCGCCGGCTTGCCATGGGTCACGTCTTCCGCCGTCACCATCATGGCGGGAACCGGGATGCCGGCGGCCTTGATGCGCAGCAGCGCCAGCTCGCGCGGCGCCGAGGTGACGATGACCCAGCGCTCCGGCGGCAGCGATTTCAGGAAGGCGACGGCGCCGGGGATCGGGACGATGCCTTCGAGGTCGTCCGCCTCGGCCTTGAGCAGCGCATCGGCCTCCGCAACCGCATCGACGCCCGCAAGCCTCAATCCAGCGATCGTCTCGATCGCCCGCTTGCCGTGGATCGTCGGCAGGAAGCTTGCCACATCGAGGCCGTGGCGTTCCGCCCATTTCGTCCACACCCGTTCCGCCGCCGCGATCGAGTTGAGCACCGTGCCGTCCATGTCGAACAGGAAGGCAGCGAACTTTGAGCCTGCGAACATCGGGTTTTCCTGGAGAATTGTTTTCGGGGAGGGCGAAACGTGCTACCCAGTTTAGACCGGCCATCGGTGGCTGAGAAGGCGAGATGCGCGCATTTCGATTCCGCGCGGGAACAACCTCCGGTTCGTTGCGTTGAAGGGGCTGTCTTTCCAAAATCACCAAAGGGGGCATGCGATGCTGATCCGGCTCGGCTACGAAATTGCCATCGAATGCGCGGCGGCGACACCGATCATCTCGCTTCTCGACATCCATCCCGACCGGCATGCCGACATCAAGCGGCAGACGCGGGTCCTGACCTCGCCGTCGGTGCCGACCCGGACCTATCACGACCGCTATGGCAATATCTGCCGTCGCTTCACGGCGCCCGCCGGGAGCTTCCGCATCCTCTACGACGCTGCGATCGAGGACAGCGGCGAGACCGACGAGGTCAACACGCTGGCGCGGGAAACGCCGGTCGCGGAACTGCCCGACGACGTGCTGGTCTATCTGCTCGGCAGCCGCTATTGCGAGACCGATCATCTCAGCGACGTCGCCTGGCAGCGTTTCGGCCAGCTGCCGCCCGGCTGGGCGCGCGTCCAGGCAATCGTCGACTATGTCAACAGCCGGCTTTCCTTCGGCTACGGCTATGCGCGCGCCAACCGCACGGCGGCCCAGGCGCATGAGGAGCGCGTCGGGGTCTGCCGCGATTTCGCGCATCTAGCGATCACGCTTTGCCGATGCATGAACATTCCGGCGCGCTACGTGAACGGCTATCTCGGCGACATCGGCGTGCCGGCCGATCCGGCGCCGATGGACTTCTCGGCCTGGATGGAAGTCTTCCTCGACGGCAAATGGTACACGTTCGATCCGCGCCACAACCGGCCGCGCATCGGCCGGGTCGTCATCGCGCGCGGCCGCGATGCCACCGACGTGCCGCTGCTGCACAGTTTCGGTCCGCATCGGCTCGCCCTGTTCAAGGTGTGGACCTATGAGCAGGAAGGCAACCGCTTCAATCCTCCGCACCACGGCGTCGACAGGACGGTCAGCGCGCAGATGCTGGCTTGAGGTCGGTGATATTCAGGTGAGGCCGGCCTGCGAATGAAGGCTTCCTGCGCTTCCGGTGCTCACGTACTTTAAGTACGCTTCCGCTCCGGTTCTCGGAAACCACCATTCTCGAACTCGGCCTGACCTGAATCTCGACCGACCCGGCGCGGCACCCGTTCATCACGGCTCATGGCTGCTGCTGACCCACTTCGGCACAGTTCGATTGTGCCGAAGAGAGAACGGCCGCGACAGCTGTCGAGATCATGGTAAGCGCTTCATGAAGCTCGCTTCGCCGGCGCATTATTGTTTACTTCCGGTTCACCTATAAATCTACCGAAAGCCAGTAAAAACAATGCGTTAACTGCCTGTTAAGCATCTTTCGGCGGCGGACTCTCCAGGTCTGGCCAAAATCCTGCAACGCCTTTGCCGAGCGGCGCGGCGCCGCAGAGAATGGAGGCGGAAGGGATGCGGCAGTTCAGAGGCGTCGTTCGTGGGGTGGACGACTTTACCCGCAATCGCGAAGGCAATTTCGCGGTTCTGTTCGGAGCTGCCGTATCTGTCCTCGCGCTGGGGGTGGGATTCGCGGTCAATATCTCGCAGCTCTACAATGCGAGGTCGAGCCTGCAGGGCGTCGTCGACGCCGCCGTGACCTCGACGGCCCGCGATCTCACCCTCGGCATCATCACGGAAGCCGACGCCGACAAAACGGTGCAGGCATTCCTCGACGCCAACAGCACCGCCGGCATCCTGCAGGCCAACCAGATCGTGCTGGACAAGCTCACGGTCGACAAGACGGCCAACACCGTACAGGCGGATGCGCATGCCGATGTCGGCCTCTTCTTTCCGCTGTTCAGCACCGACAGCATGCGGCGCGTGACCGCTTCGACCACGGCGCTTTATTCGGACAAGACCGTCGAGGTGGCTATGATGCTCGACGTCACCGGCTCGATGGCGGGCCAGAAGATCAAGGACCTGAGGACGGCGGCGAGCAACGCGGTCAATTCCTTCCTGACCGGCCAGAGCGCCACCAATCCGCGCGTGCGGGTGGCGATCGTGCCTTATGCCAATTCGGTCAATGTGGGCTCGCTTGCCGCTAGCACGGTTTTTGTCGAGACCAAGCCCAGCGAGCGCAAGCAGGCGCCCGCCAATGTCGATCCGAAATATGTCTCGGCATCGACACGGCCGGACAATTGCGCGACCGAGCGCAAGGGCGCCTTTCAATATTCGGATGCCGGCCCGGATGTCAGCATGGTCAACCGCGACCTCTATTTGTCGGCCTTCGCCCAGCAGACCAACACAGCAGCTTGTCCGGTTGCCACGGTTCAGCCGCTGACCGCGAATGCGTCTACCCTGAACAACGTCATCAAGGACCTTGTCGCCTCTGGCGGCACCGCCGGCCATATCGGCGTGCAATGGGCCTGGTACATGCTTTCGGAGAACTGGGGTAGCGTGATGGGGGCCTCGCAACGGCCGGCCAAGATGGATCCGAAGAAGGTGGCGAAATACGTGATCCTGATGACCGACGGCGAATTCAACCTGTCCTATTTCGACGCCAGCGGTCCGGATCAGGTCTATAACGGCGCCGGCAAGGTGCAGACGCGAACCGCGGCGACAACGCTCTGCGCGGCCATGCGCGACCAGGGCATCGAGATATTCACGGTCGGCTTTGCGCTGACCGAGACGAACGCCAAGTCGACGCTGCAGTCCTGCGCCAGTCCCGACACCGGCAACGCCAAGCATTTCTACCAGGCCGCCAACGGGACCGAGCTCAACCAGGCCTTCCAGGATATCGTGCGCAATATCGACAAGCTCACGGTGACTAGGTAGCGGCGCGTCACGCCGACCGAAAGCCGCCTCCAAACGGAAAAGGCCGCCGCTTCTTCAAGAAGCCGGCGGCCTTCCGTGTTTCCGTCCATGACGCGGCTCCTGGCGGCAACCCCTTCGGGCTACCTGCCGCGCGTCTCGCGCCTTAACGGGAAGACTGCTTCCCGGAAGTGCAATCCGCTGAGCTCACGTTATGGAAAACGAAATCACTCGACATCGGATCACCTCCTTTCGGTTTGTTGAACACACCCCAATGATGGGGTGCGTTGCAGCAAAAGACAAGGGGTGGGTTAGAGGAAGCGCATCGGCGCGCCGATCCCGACGCGCGCCGGCCGGTCGACGGTGCAGTAGACGCCGAGATTGTGGGCGTTGTGGCGCACCAGATTGCGCAGGATGCCGGGGTCGGTGTCGAAGCCGTCCTGGGCGATGATGGTGAAGCCGCAGCGGCGGCAGGGTTCGGAGACGGTGAGCTCGAGATCGCCGACGGCGAGCTTCCTGCCGATCCATTCCGTCTCAGGGAAGGCGCCTTCGACCGGCGCCATGTCGACGACGATGTTGGGACGGAAGCGGCGCGGATCGGGTGTGCCCTCGGGATGCAGCGCCTTCAGCCTGGCCAGCGAGGCGGTGGTGAGCAGATGGATCGGCGCCTTGGCATAGCGGGCTTCGGTCAGCGGGCCGGCGTAGCCGGGCGCCGCGTTCTCGGCCCCGAATGGACGGATGGAGGCCTCGAAGCCAAGGAAGGCTGAAACCGCCCGGTCGCTTTCCGGATCGGGCGCCGGCAGCCAGCCGCCGCCGGGCACCGCCACTTCCAGCCGCCGGTCTCCGGTAAGCCGGGTGCGGATCAGCGGCACCTTGTGCCATCTGGCTTCGCGATCCGGGCGGGCGATCTCGCCGTCGGAAGCGTCAACCAGTCCGAACAGCCGGTCGCCGTCGACGGTCTTCAGGCCGACGGAGATGGCATCAAGCCGCTCGCCGGCGAGCGAGCTCGCCGGATAGCGCCAGAGCTGGCTGACGGTGCCGAGCTCGCCGGCCATCAGCCCTTCTTGTTCTGGCGGTTGGCAACGAGGTCGTCGACCACGGCCGGATCGGCAAGCGTCGAGGTGTCGCCGAGCGAACCGAAATCGTCCTCGGCGATCTTGCGCAGGATGCGGCGCATGATCTTGCCGGAACGGGTCTTGGGCAGGCCGGGCGCGAACTGGATCTTGTCCGGCGTGGCGATGGCGCCGATTTCCTTGCGGACATGGGCGACGAGCTCCTTGCGCAGGTCCTCGCCGCCTGCCTCGCCGGCCATCAGCGTGACGTAGCAGTAGATCCCCTGCCCCTTGATGTCGTGCGGATAGCCGACGACCGCGGCCTCGGAAACCTTGTCGTGGCTGACCAGCGCCGACTCGACCTCGGCCGTGCCCATGCGGTGGCCGGAGACGTTGATGACGTCGTCGACGCGGCCGGTGATCCAGTAATAGCCGTCGGCGTCGCGGCGGCAGCCGTCGCCGGTGAAGTACTTGCCCTTGTAGGTCGAGAAATAGGTCTGCACGAACCGCTCGTGGTCGCCATAGACGGTGCGCATCTGGCCCGGCCAGGAATCGGTTATGCAGAGATTGCCGTCGGTGGCACCTTCCAGCACCTTGCCTTCGCCATCGACCAGCTGCGGCTGAACGCCGAAGAAGGGCCGCGTGGCGGAACCGGGTTTCAGGTCCGTGGCGCCGGGCAGCGGCGTGATCAGGATGCCGCCGGTCTCGGTCTGCCACCAGGTATCGACGATCGGCCTCTTACCGTTGCCGACGACGTTGAAATACCACTCCCAGGCTTCCGGATTGATCGGTTCGCCGACCGTGCCCAGCACGCGCAGCGATTTGCGCGAGGTCTTTTTCACATGCTGGTCGCCGGCGCCCATCAGCGCGCGCAGCGCCGTCGGCGCGGTGTAGAAAATGTTGACGTTGTGCTTGTCGATGACTTCCCAGAAACGCGACTGCGACGGGTAGTTCGGCACGCCTTCGAACATCAGCGTCGTGGCGCCGTTGGCCAGAGGCCCGTAGACGATATAGCTGTGGCCCGTGACCCAGCCGACATCGGCGGTGCACCAGTAGATGTTGCCGTCATGGTAATCGAACACATATTGGTGCGTCATCGAGACATAGACGAGATAGCCGGCGGTGGTGTGCAGCACCCCTTTCGGCTTGCCGGTCGAGCCCGAGGTGTAGAGGATGAACAGCGGGTCCTCCGCCTTCATCTTCTCCGGCTTGCACTCGGCCTTAACGGTTGCCGCCTCGTCATGGTACCAGACGTCGCGCCCCGGCACCCAACCGGTCTTGCCGCCGGTGCGGCGCACCACCACGACCTTCTCGACCTTGGTGCCGGCCTTTGCGGCGATGTCGACCGCCTTGTCGGTGTTGTCCTTGAGCGGGATCGGCTTGCCGCCGCGCAGGCCCTCGTCGGCGGTGACGACGACGGTCGACTTGCAGTCGTCGATGCGGCCGGCGAGAGCGTCGGGCGAGAAGCCGCCGAAGACGACCGAATGGATGGCGCCGATGCGCGTGCAGGCAAGCATAGCATAGGCCGTTTCCGGGATCATCGGCATGTAGATGGTGACGCGGTCGCCCTTCTTGACGCCTTGCTTCTTCAAGACATTGGCGAAGCGGCAGACATGCGCGTACAGCTCGTTATAGGTGATCTTCCTGTCGTCGTAAGGGTTGTCGCCCTCCCAGATGATCGCGGTCTGGTCGCCGCGCTTCTTCAGGTGCCGGTCGATGCAGTTGTAGGAGACATTGGTCTGGCCGTCCTCGAACCACTTGATCGAGACCTTGCCGTCGAACGAGGTGTTCTTGACCTTGGTGAAAGGCTTGAACCAGTCGATGCGCTTGCCGTGCTTGCCCCAGAACTTGTCCGGGTTCTTCACGCTGTCGGCATACCATTTGAGATAGGTGTCGTTGTCGATCAACGCGTTCTTCTTCCACGCCGGCTGGACGCGGTGGACATGCACATCGGACATTTCTTGCTTTCCTCCCAAACCACTCCACCGGCTTGAGCCGCCAGCGGCATCGCGGCAAAACGGCCGCGAATTCGCGGGCATTATTAACAGTTCCGCGGTGACGGCAATATTAGACGTTGGATTCGCGCGGCGGGATGACGCAGGGTCAAGCGCCCAAGTCTATTAGCACTCTCGCTTGGCGGCTGCTAACCGCCTGTTTTAACGGGAAAATTTTGAAGGACGGCGCAGAAATCCATAGACAGTTAAGCAACCGTGCGCACAATTCGACGTTGGGAGGAAGGAGAATCAACCAAGGAAACGCAATGCGCGACAATTCCGAAATGGACCTGATGCTCAGGGGATATGGGCTGACCACGGCCAAGATCCTTTACCACTACCCGGACCACCCGCACCTGCTGCAAAGCTTCGTCTGGCAGGATTACGACATAGCTCCGAAATTCCCGGTGCTGATCCGCTTCATCGAGTTCTGGAAGACCAAGCTCGACGGGCCGCTGCATTCGGTGACTTACACGCACCAGACTCTGATCGCGCCGAATGAGTGGCGGAAAGTGGATGGGGAGTTTGTCTTGCACTGAGTGGCGGTACAGCTGATCTCCCCCGCAAGGGGGGAGATTGGCAGCTTCAACGCTGGCACTCACACCGCCGGCGGGTTCAGCCGGGCGAAACCTTCCTGGCGGCGATAGGGGAAATACGGATAAGGCGCCGTCACCGCGCTCGCTTCGTCGAGCGCCTTGATTTGCTCGGGCGTCAATGCCCAGCCGACGGCGCCGAGGTTCTGGCGGAGCTGCTCTTCGTTGCGCGCGCCGATGATCACCGATGACACGGTCGGCCGCTGCAAGAGCCAGTTGATGGCGACCTGCGGTACGGTCTTGCCGGTCTCGGCCGCGACCGCCTCCAGCGCGTCGACCACCTTGAAAAGATGCTCGTCCTCGACCGGCGGCCCGAAATCGGCGGTGCCGTGCAGCCGGCTTTTTTCCGGCAAGGGCTGGCCGCGGCGGATCTTGCCGGTCAGTCGGCCCCAGCCGAGCGGGCTCCACACCAGGGCGCCGACGCCCTGGTCGAGGCCGAGCGGCATCAATTCCCACTCATAGTCGCGGCCGACCAGCGAGTAATAGACCTGATGCGCGACATAGCGCGGGTAGCCATGCTTGTCGGCCAGACCGAGCGATTTCATCACCTGCCAGCCGGAGAAATTGGAGACGCCGACATAGCGCAGCTTGCCCGAGCGCACGAGGTCGTCGAGCGTCGACAGCACCTCCTCGACCGGCGTCGAGGCATCGAAGGCGTGAAGCTGCAGCAGGTCGATGTAGTCGGTGCCGAGGCGCTTCAGCGCCGCGTCGACGGAGCGGATCAGGCGCGAGCGCGACGAGCCCCAGTCGGCCGGACTGTCGCCCATCGGCAGCGACGTCTTGGTCGAGATCAGCACCGCGTCGCGGCGGCCCTTGATCGCCTGGCCAAGCACCTCCTCCGACGCGCCGGCCGAATAGACATCGGCCGTGTCGAAAAGATTGACGCCAGCCTCCACGCAGATGTCGACCAGGCGGCGCGCTTCCTGGGCGTCGCTGTTGCCCCAATGGCCGAAGAGCGGGCCGGAGCCGCCAAAAGTTCCGGCGCCGAAGGAAAGCGCCGGCACCTTCAGGCCGGAGGCGCCGAGAGATCGATAGTCCATCTTTTTTCTCCTGATTGGATGTCGAAGGGATCAGCGATCAGCACTGCGCCGTGACGGGCTCGCCGATCGCTTGGCCGCGTTCGAGACGCAGCGCCATGAGCACCACGCCGAGCGCGGCGATCGGCACCAGGCCGGCGACGAGGGGGACGGCGCCGAGGCCGGGGCCGTGGTCGATGACGAAGCCGCCGAGCCAGGCGCCGATGGCGTTGCCGAGATTGAAGGCGGCGATGTTGAAGGAGGAGGCCAGGCCCTGGCCGGCGCCCTTGGCCTTCTCCAGCACCCACATCTGCAGCGGCGCGACAGTGGCGAAGGCGGCAGCACCAAGCAGGCCCACGGCAATGATCGCCGCGATCGGCTGATGGATCGCCGCGGTCATGACGAACAGCACCGCCGACAGCGCGACCAGCGTGCCGACGACCGTCGGCACCAGATGACGGTCGGCGAGGCGCCCGCCAAGCAGGTTGCCGACGACCAGCCCGCCGCCGAAGACGAGCAGGATCGGCGAGACGGCTCCCTCGGAAAAGCCGGCGACGCGGGTCAGGATCGGCGCCAGATAGGTGAAGGCGGCAAAGACGCCGACCCAGCTCAGCACCGTGGTCAGAAGGCCGAGCAGCACCGCCCGGCGGCCGAGCACGGCGAGCGTGCCTTCGGAGCTTTCCTCGTCGTCCGCTGCGGCCGGTTCGTCGCGCGGCACGAGAAGCGCGATCACCGCAAAGGCGATGACGCCGACCAGCGTGACGGCCAGAAAGGTCGAGCGCCAGCCATAGGCCTGGCCGAGCCAGGTGCCGAAGGGCACGCCGAGGATGTTGGCGACGGTGAGGCCGGTGAACATCAGCGCGATGGCCGAGGCCTTCCGGTTGGGCGCGACCAGGCTGGTGGCGACGACGGAGCCGACGCCGAAGAAGGAGGCGTGGGCGAAGGCGGTGAGCACACGCGCCGCCATCAGCGTCCAGTAGTCGGGCGCCAGCGCGCAGGCCAGGTTGCCCACGGTGAAGACCACCATGAGCGCAAGCAGCAAGGTCTTGCGCGGCAGGCGGCCGGTCAAGGCGCCAAGCAGCGGCGCGCCGACGACGACACCCAGCGCGTAGCCGGAAATGAGCAGGCCCGCGGCCGAGATCGAGACGCCGAGATCGGCGCTGACATCGAGCAGCAGGCCCATGATGACGAATTCGGTGACACCGATGCCGAAGGCGCCGGCGGTGAGGGCATAGAGAGCAAGGGGCATGGCTGCGGTCCGGTTGATCAGGAAAGGGACGCTTAATCCCGCGCCCCTGGACCGGAAGATCGTGATCCGTCGAGCTGTGAACCAGCCTTGCATAAGGCATATTTTCTGTGAAATAGATTCACGAATGGCGAGACCCGAAATCAACCGCTCCGGCGAAATCGAAGTGTTCGTCCGCGTCGCCGAGGCAGGCAGCTTCTCAGCGGCAGCGCGGGCCTTGCGCATGACGCCCTCGGCGGTGAGCAAGCTGATCGCGCGGCTGGAGGCACGGCTCGGCGCGCGGCTGGTCAGCCGCTCGACACGCAAGCTGCAGCTGACGCCCGAGGGTGCGGCTTTTCATGACAGCGGCTTGCGTATCCTTGCCGATCTCGATGCGGCGGAACGCGAGGCGGCAGCAGGCGCCACGCCTCGCGGCAGGCTGAGGGTCAACTCCTATGTGCCGTTCGGCCAGCACCGGCTGATGCCGCTGTTGCCGCGTTTCCTCGAGCGCTACCCGGAAATCTCGGTCGAGGCGGTGCTGACAGACAGCGTCATCAACCTGATGGAGGAGCGCGCCGACATTGCGATCCGCGCCGGGCCGCTGCGCGAATCACGGCTGGTGGCGCGCAAGCTCGGCCAGAGCCCGATGGTGGTGGTCGCGGCGCCCGCCTATCTGGAAGCGCGCGGCACGCCCCAGACACCGGCCGAATTGGCCCGCCACAATCTGCTGGCGTTCGGCTTCGTGCGTCATATCGACGGCATGCCGTTCGTGGATGCGAAAGGCACACCAGTCGTGGTTCCGATCGTTGGCAATTCGACGGTGAGCGACGGCGAGGCGATGCGGCTGACGACATTGGCCGGAGCAGGCATCGCAAGACTGGCGCGCTGGCATGTCGAGCCCGACATCGCCGCCGGGCGGCTCGTACCGTTGCTGGAGGCGTTCAATCCTGGCGACGAGGAGCCGACGCACGCCGTCTATGTCGGCCAGGGCAAGCACCTGCCGGCCCGGGTGCGGGCCTTTCTCGACTTTCTTGCGGAGAACGTGCGTCTCTGAAACGGAAAGCCGCGCGTTCAGGGACGCGCGGCTCCGAAAAGCCAGCCCATTTGAAGGCGGATCACGCTTTCGGCACGAAAGGCGCCGGGCGCCGGCCGGCACTCTGCCGCTCCAGCATCCAGCCGGGATATTCGGCGGGCAGCGCGCTCACCTCATCCAGCTTGGCGAGGTCATCAGCATCAAACTTCAGACCGGTCGCGGCTAGGTTCTGCTCGAGCTGATCCATGCGGCTGGCGCCGATGATGACGCTCATGACGAAAGGTTTTGCCAGCACATAGCCCAGCGCCACCGTGGCGACGCTGACATTATGTTTGTTCGCCACCTCGCGCATGATGGCGACCGCCGCCCAGGCACGATCCTCGTTGACCGGCGGGAAATTGAAGGAAGCGCGGCGGCCTTCGCCGTTACCCGGCGCGCCGGGACCGTATTTGCCGGAAAGCAGCCCACCGGCCATCGGCGACCAGACCATCAGGCCGAGCTTCTCTTCATTGATCAAAGGCACGATCTCGCGCTCGAGATCGCGGCCGGCGATCGAGTAGTAGGACTGGATGGTCTCGAAGCGGGCAAAACCCTTGCGCTCGGCAATGCCCAGCGCCTTGGCGATGCGCCAGGCCTGCCAGTTGGAGACGCCGACATAGCGCACCTTGCCGCCGGCGACGAGATCGTCGAGCGCGCGCAGCGTCTCGTCGATCGGCGTCACCGTATCGGTGCCGTGCAACTGATAGAGATCGATATGATCGAGCTGCAGCCGCTTCAGGCTGGCGTCGACCGAATCCATGATGTGGCCGCGCGAGGAGCCGCGTTCGTTTGGCCCGTTGCCCATGGCGCCATGCACCTTGGTGGCGATGATGACGTCCGAACGTTTTACACCGAGGTCCTTGAGCGACTGTCCCAGCAGCTGCTCGGACTGGCCGAAGGAATAGACATCCGCCGTGTCGAAGAAATTGACGCCGGCGGCGATCGAGCGGGCGACGATCTCGTTGACGCCCTTCTGGTCGAGGCTGGCGATCAGCCCCCATTGAGCATTCTCGCCGGCGGCGCCGAAGGTCATGGTGCCGAGGCAGAGTTCGGAAACGAACAGGCCGGTGTTGCCGAGCTGGTTGTAGCGCATGGTGAGATTTCCCGAGAGAAGGATTGAATGACAACAGGCAAATAGGAACGGACCGTTTCGTTTCAAGCGCTGGCACAACCACGGTGGTCAACTTGGCGTGAAGTTGCCCGCCGGCGGATCCCAGAACGGTCAGACTTCCCAGGGATTGAGGACTGTGACACCGACGCCCTCGAAGTCGGCGACGTTTCGCGTGACCAGGATCAGGTCGTGCACGAGGGCGGTCGCCGCAATAAGCGAGTCGGCGCTCCCCCGTGTGCGTCCCGCCGTTATGCGACCCCAGGCAAGGGCGACCTCCTCCGTGATCGCGAGAATGCGGTCCGTATTGTCTCTTCGAAGTTCTCGCAGCCAGATATCGAGCCGAGCCGCCCTTTCAGGGTCGATCTTGCGCTGTTTGACGATTCCTCGCTCGATCTCACCCAGTGTAATGACACTAAGGTTGATCGACGCCGGATCGATCGAAGCTATCCAGGCGGTCGGCTTTGGCAGCCGCCTTTGCGCGTCTGAAACAATGTTCGTATCGAGCAGATACATCAGAGGTCGACGTCCCGGATCATCGTATCCGAGCGCCGGGTGATTTCCTTATCAAACTCATCGTCCCATCCGGGACCGGTAAGAAGATATTCAGCGAGCGATTTCTTGTTCCCGGCCAGGCGGTCGTAATCCTCCACGGACAGCACGACTGCAGCCCGTTCGCCCCGAAGCGTCACGGTCTGCGGCCCCTCGGTTCGCGCGCGCTGGACCACTTTGGAAAAATTGTTCTTCGCGTCCTGAAGATGCCAGTTCATACGCAGCTCCTAGCTAGCTTGGCTAGATATAACGCGGCAGCAGCGGATTATCAATCAACTCCAGCGAAAGGCAGCGGGTGACGGCGTCACCGGCTGCCGAAGATCGCCGATCCGACCCTGACGCTGGTCGCGCCAAAGGCGATCGCGGTCTCGTAGTCGCCGGACATGCCCATCGAGAGCTTTTCGACGCCGGCCTCGCGGGCAAGCTTTTCCAGCAGCGCGAAATGCGGGCCGGGATTCTCATCGGCCGGCGGTATGCACATCAGACCTTCGATGGCGAGACCATGCGCCTCGCGGCAGCGCTCGACGAAGGCGACCGCCTCGCGCGGCTCGATGCCTGCCTTTTGCGGCTCGGAGCCGGTGTTGACCTGGACATAGAGTTTTGGCGCCCGGCCCTGCCGAGTCATTTCCTTTGAAAGCTCCGCGGCGATCTTCTCGCGGTCGACGGTCTCGATGACGTCGAACAGCGCCACCGCTTCCTTGGCCTTGTTGGACTGCAGCGGGCCGATCAGATGTAGCTCCAGATCGGGGAATGCCTCTCTCAGCGCCGGCCATTTTCCCTGGGCTTCCTGCACGCGGTTCTCGCCGAAGACGCGCTGGCCCGCTTCGATGACGGGACGGACATCCTCGGCCGCGAAGGTCTTCGACACCGCAACCAGCATCACAGTGCCGGGCTCGCGCCTTGCCTCGCGTTCGGCGCTTGCGATCCTCGCCTTGACCGCTTGAAGCTGCTCCACGGCGCTCGTCATGCCACTATCCTGCCTATAGTTTTCATGGCCGGGCCGGATCGCCACAGTTGACGGGTCCGGCAATCCATGGTGAACACCGCGACGACATTGTCTCGGCTGCCGGCCTGGGCGTGTCGATATTCAGGTGATGCCGGCCTGCAAATGCCGGTTTCCTGCGCTTCCGGTGCTCACGTACTTTAAGTACGCTCCGCTCCGGTTCTCGGAACCCGCCATTTTCGGCTCGGCCTGACCTGAATATCAACACGCCCTGATCCAGCACCGCGCACCTGCTTTTAAGTGAAAAACATCCGATGGCAACTGAACGATACAATCCGCGCACGTCAGAGCCCAAATGGCAGAAGGCCTGGGCCGAAAAGAAGCTATTCGAGGCTCGCAACGACGATCCGAAGCCGAAATACTACGTGCTCGAGATGTTCCCCTATCCGTCGGGCAAGATCCATATCGGCCATACCCGCAACTACACGATGGGCGACGTGGTGGCGCGCTACAAGCGCGCCAAGGGTTTTAACGTGCTGCATCCGATGGGCTGGGACGCCTTCGGCATGCCGGCCGAAAACGCCGCCATGCAAAACAAGGTCCATCCCAAGGACTGGACCTACGAAAACATCGCGGTGATGCGCGAGCAGCTGAAGATGATGGGCCTGTCGCTCGACTGGGCGCGCGAATTCGCGACCTGCGACGTCGACTACTATCACCGCCAGCAGATGCTGTTCCTCGACTTTGTCGAGAAGGGGCTGGTGACGCGCAAATCCTCCAAGGTCAACTGGGATCCGGAGGACATGACCGTGCTCGCCAACGAGCAGGTCATCGACGGCCGAGGCTGGCGCTCGGGCGCGCTGGTCGAACAGCGCGAGCTGACGCAGTGGTTCTTCAAGATCACCGACTTCGCGCAGGATCTGCTGGATTCGCTCAACCTGCTCGAAGAGTGGCCGGAGAAGGTCAAGCTGATGCAGCACAACTGGATCGGCCGCTCCGAAGGCCTGCTGATCCGCTGGCCGCTGGCAAAACCGGTTGGCGATGCGCATGAGCTGGAAGTCTACACGACCCGGCCCGACACCATCTTCGGCGCTTCCTTCATGGCGGTCGCCGCCGACCATCCGCTGGCCAGGAAGGCCGCCGAAAGCAATGTTGAGCTGGCCAAGTTCATCGAGGAGGTCCGCCATATGGGCACCTCGGTGGCGGCGCTGGAGACGGCCGAGAAGAAGGGTTTCGACACTGGCATCCGCGTCGTCCACCCGTTCGACGAGAATTGGACGCTGCCGGTCTATGTCGCCAATTTCGTGCTGATGGAATACGGCACCGGCGCCATTTTCGGCTGCCCGTCGGGCGACCAGCGCGACCTCGACTTCGCCAACAAATACGGCCTGCCGGTGATCCCGGTGGTGATGCCGGAAGACGGCGACGCCAAGACCTTCCAGGTCATCGAGGAGGCCTATGTCGACGATGGCGTGATGATCAATTCGCGCTTCCTCGACGGCATGAAGCCCGAAAAGGCCTTCAGCGAAGTGGCGAGGCTGCTGGAGCAGAAGACGATCGGCGGCCGGCCGATGGCGGAGCGCAAAGTGAATTTCCGCCTGCGCGACTGGGGCATTTCGCGCCAGCGCTACTGGGGCTGCCCGATCCCGATGATCCATTGCGAAGCCTGCGGCGTCGTGCCGGTGCCGAAAGCCGATCTGCCGGTGAGGCTGCCCGACGACATCGAGTTCGATCGTCCGGGCAATCCGCTCGACCGTCACCCGACCTGGCGGCATGTGAAGTGCCCGCAATGCGGCCGCGACGCGCGGCGCGAGACCGACACGATGGACACTTTCGTTGATTCGTCGTGGTATTTCGCGCGCTTCACCGCGCCCTGGGCGAATGAGCCGACCGAGCCGAAAGCGGCCGACGAATGGCTGGCCGTCGACCAGTATATCGGCGGCATCGAGCACGCGATCCTGCACCTGCTCTATTCGCGCTTCTTCACCCGCGCCATGCGCGAGACCGGGCACCTGAACCTCGCCGAGCCGTTCAAGGGCCTGTTCACGCAAGGCATGGTGGTGCACGAAACCTACCGTGTCGGCGGCCCGTCGAACAACGGACGCTGGCTGTCGCCGAGCGAGGTCAGGCTCGAGGACGTCAACGGCAAGCGCCGCGCCGTCGAGATCGCCACCGGCGAGGAGGCGACGGTCGGCGCGCTGGAGAAGATGTCGAAGTCGAAGAAGAACACGGTGAGCCCCGAAGAGATCACCGACGGTTACGGCGCCGACACGGCGCGCTGGTTCATGCTGTCGGACTCGCCGCCGGAACGCGACGTCGAATGGACCGACGATGGCGCCGCCGGCGCGCACCGTTTCGTCCAGCGCATCTGGCGCCTGGTGCAGATCGCCGCCGAATCTCTGCCCGGCGTGAAGCCGGCGGCGGCGAAGGACGGCGAGGCGGGTGCCATTTCCAAGGCGGCGCACAAGATCCTGAAGGCGGTCGGCGAGGACATCGAGAAGCTCGGCTTCAATCGTGCGATCGCCCGCATCTACGAGCTCGCCAATGCGCTAGCGACGCCGCTCAACGACGTTGCCGAGGGCAAGGCCGACGCGGCGCTGAAGGGCGCCTGCCGCGAGGCGGTGGAGATCCTGGTGCACATCATCGCGCCGGTCATGCCGCATCTGGCGGAGGAATGCTGGGAGGCGCTGGGCGGCACGGAGATGGTCGCCGAGCGGCCCTGGCCGGTCTACGATCCGGCGCTGGTCGTCGACAACGAGATCGTGCTGCCGGTGCAGGTGAACGGCAAGAAGCGCGGGGATTTGACAATTGCCCGCGACGCGGATCAAGGTGCCGTCGAAAAAGCGGTGCTGGCTCTCGACTTCGTGCAAAAAGCACTGGAAGGTAAGGCTCCGCGCAAGGTGATCATCGTCCCGCAGAGGATCGTCAATGTCGTTGCCTGATCCGGTGAAGTCACAAGCGCCCCGCCGGCGCGGCCGCTTGGCGATTTGCGGCATGGTCGCCGCTCTGGCGCTGGTCTCGGCCTGCACCGTGCGGCCGCTCTATTCCAACCAGCCGCTCTCGCCCGGATCGCAGCTCAGCGCGTCCGCCGAGCTGGCCTCGATCTCGATCAAGCCGGTCAAGACGCGCTACGCGCAGCAGGTGCGCAACAATCTGATCTTCGCTTTCGGGCAAGGCTCGGGCGAGCCGGCCTCGCCGTCCTACTCGCTCGACCTCGGCGTCACCGAGCTGGTCGAATCGGCGGCCATCGTGCAGGTGCAGACGCAGGAAGACGAGCCGACGGCGGGCACGGTCACGCTGACGGCCAATTACGTGCTGCGCGATACCGCGACCAACACGGTGATCGCCGTCGGCAAGCGCTCGATTCCCTCATCCTTCGACCGGCCGCGCCAGGAATTCGCGGCCTACCGGGCACAGATCGACGCCGAGAACCGCGCGGCGCGCGAGCTTGCCGACCTGCTGCGGCTGTCGATCGCGCAGGATCTGACCAGGCACGGCAAGAAAGCCTAGAGCCGTACCGATATTCAGGTGAGGCCGGCCTGCGAACGGCGGTTTTCTCCGCTTCCGGTGCTCAGGTACTTCAGTACGCTCCGCTCCGGTTCTCGAAAACCACCGTTCTCGGCTCGGCCTGACCTGAATCTCGGCACGCCTTCGCGCGCCGTTTGAAACAAAAAAGGCCGGTCGCCCGGCCTTTTTTGTTTCTGCTGAGAGTGTCGGCGTCAGCCGATCTTCTGGCCGGTCTTGGCCCAGTCGGCGAGGAAGGCGGCGAGGCCTTTGTCGGTCAGCGGATGGTTGACAAGCGCCTTCAGCGTCGCTGGCGGCGCGGTCACGACGTCGGCGCCGATCAACGCCGCCTGCTTGACGTGGTTCACCGTGCGCACCGAGGCGGTCAGGATCTCGGTCTTGAAATCGTAATTGTCGTAGATGGTGCGGATTTCCGAGATCAGCTCCATGCCGTCCGACCCGGTGTCGTCGATACGGCCGACGAAGGGCGAGATGAAGGAGGCGCCAGCTTTGGCGGCAAGCAGCGCCTGGTTGGCCGAGAAGCAGAGCGTGACGTTGACCATGCGCTTCATCTCGGTGCGGATCGTCTTGCAGGCCTTCAGGCCGTCCAGCGTCAGCGGCACCTTGATGCAGACATTCGGCGCGATCTTGGCCAGCACCTCGGCCTCGGCCATCATCTGATTGAATTCGGTCGCCACGACCTCGGCCGAGACCGGGCCTTCGACAATGTCGCAGATCTGCTTGGTGACTTCGGCGATCTTGCCGCCCGATTTCAGAATCAGCGACGGGTTGGTGGTGACGCCGTCGAGAAGCCCCAGATCGTGCAGCTCCTTAATTTCCTTGATGTCAGCGGTGTCGACAAAAAACTTCATGGCTGTCTCCTTGGGGATCCGCCCGGCGTCGGCCAGGCACATAAGAGGGTCCCCTTTGATCTAGAGCAAAGTCGGGGCAAGGTCACGCCTCATGATGGAAGATTCGCCCTTTGTCGCAGCCGCGCCCGTGCTGGTGCCGATGCCGGCCGAACGGCCCTACACCTATGCCGTGCCGCCCGGCATGCGCGTGGTGCCGGGCTCGATCGTGCGCGTGCCGCTCGGGCCGCGCCAGGTCGCGGGCATCGTCTGGGACGGCGCGGTCGAGACGGTCGATGCGAAGAAATTGCGGCCGATCGAGGAGGTGTTCGATTGTCCGCCGATCGACAAGGCAATGCGCCGCTTCGTCGACTGGATCGCGCAATACACACTGTCTGCCCCCGGCATGGTGGCCCGCATGCTGCTGCGCGCCCCGGAGGCTTTCGACCCGGAGCCTTGGATCGAGGGATTGCAGCGCACGCTGGCCGAGCCGGACCGGTTGACGGACGCGCGGCGGCGCGTGCTGGAGACGGCCGAAGGCGGGCTGGCCTGGACACGCTCGGGGCTGGCGCACGCGGCGGGCGTCTCCTCGACCGTGATCGATGGCCTGCGGGCGCAGGGCGTGTTCGAGACGGTGATGATCCCGCCGCGCCCGGTGGTGGCGGCGCCCGACCCCTCTCACGCATTGCCGGAATTGATGCCAGACCAGGAAGCTGCGGCGGAGAAGCTGCGCGCGGCAATCGCTGCCGAAGCCTTCAACGTCACCCTGCTCGACGGCGTCACCGGGTCGGGCAAGACGGAAGTCTATTTCGAAGCGGTTGCGGCGGCCCTCGACAAGGGCAAGCAAGTGCTGATCCTGCTACCGGAAATCGCGTTGACCCATGCCTTCCTCGAACGCTTCCAGGACCGGTTCGGCGCCAAGCCGGCGGAGTGGCATTCCGACCTGCCGCCGCGGATGCGCGAACGCGTCTGGCGGCAGGTGGCCGAAGGCGGCGTGCGCGTCGTCGCCGGCGCGCGTTCGGCGCTGTTCCTGCCGTTCAAGGAACTCGGCCTGATCGTCGTCGACGAGGAGCACGATCCCGCCTACAAGCAGGAGGATCGCGTCTTTTATAATGCGCGCGACATGGCGGTGGTGCGCGGCCTTATCGGCGGCTTTCCCGTCGTGCTCGCCTCGGCCACGCCGTCCGTGGAAAGCCGGGTCAACGCCAGCCAAGGCCGCTACGACCGGGCCGTGCTGTCGTCGCGCTTCGCGGAAGCCGCACTTCCCGGCCTGAAGTCGATCGACATGCGGCGTTCGCCGCCGGCTCGCGGCGGCTTCCTGTCGCCGCTCCTGCTTGAACAGATGCAGCGCACGCTGGAAAGACAAGAGCAGTCGCTGCTCTTCCTCAACCGGCGCGGCTACGCGCCGCTGACGCTCTGCCGGGTGTGCGGCCATCGCTTCGGCTGCCCGGTCTGTTCGGCCTGGCTGGTCGAGCATCGCTTTCGCGGCCAACTCGTCTGCCATCATTGCGGTCACAATGAGCGGCGGCCGGAGGCCTGTCCCGAATGCGGCACGCTCGACCACCTCGTGGCCTGCGGGCCGGGTGTCGAGCGCATTGCCGAGGAAGTGGTGGGGCATTTCCCGGATGCGCGCACCATCGTTTTGTCGTCGGATCTACTGGGTGGCGTGCGCCGGCTGCGGCTCGAACTCGAGGCCGTCGCCAATGGCGAGGCCGATATCGTCATCGGCACGCAGCTTGTCGCCAAGGGACATAATTTCCCGGGCATGACGCTGGTCGGCGTGGTCGACGCCGATCTCGGGCTTGCCAATGGCGATCCGCGCGCCGCCGAGCGCACCTTCCAGCTGCTCAGCCAGGTGACGGGCCGCGCCGGCCGCACCGGCAAGAAAAGCCTTGGCCTGCTCCAGACCTACCAGCCCGACCATCCGGTGATGCGGGCCATCGTCTCCGGCGATTCGGAAGCCTTTTACGAGCGCGAGATCGCCGAACGCGAGCGGGCAGGACTGCCGCCGTTCGGTAGGCTCGCCGGCATCATCGTGAGCGCCGCGACGCGAGGCGAAGCCGAGGGCCATGCGCGCGGCCTGCGGCGCGCAGCGCCCCAGGCTTCGGACTTGTTCGTGCTCGGCCCAGCCGAGGCGCCATTGTCGCTGATCGGCGGACGGCATCGCTTCCGCCTCCTGGTGCAGGGCGAGCGGCGCGCCGACATGCAGGGTTTTATCCGGGCCATGTTGGCCGAAGGGCCGAAGTTGCGCGGCTCGGTTCGCGTCCAGGTCGACATTGATCCACAGAGCTTTTTGTGAGGTGTGCTCTCGATTGCGGGTGAGGCGCGTCTAGCGCAGCTTAAAATTCGACATCTCGCGACGGCGCTTCATTTCGCTCAAATTCGATTCCGCCGGGATATTTAAGCAAAAGGTCCGCGAAGTTTTTCTGGCCGCCTTGCGGATAAAGCTTTCGCCCTTCATCAACCGGGACAACCATGGCAGTCGGCTTGCCGCGTCTTGTGATAATGGTTGGCTCGCCGTTTCCCGCGGCCTCGACGATTGCCGAGAGCCCTGCCTTGGCCAACCCAAGCTGAATGGTTCTCACGACGACCTCCTTGTGGTCTCATGTGCTCATAGTATCGGGAATCGCCCAGGAAAGGGAACAGTCGCTCATGAAAACCCTTGGCCTCATCGGCGGCATGAGCTGGGAATCGACGGCGATCTATTATCGCCTGCTCAACGAGATCGTGCGCGAGCGGCTGAGCGGGCTGCATTCTGCGAAGCTGTTGTTGTGGTCGTTCGATTTCGCCGAGATCGCCGAACGGCAGCATGCGGGCGACTGGGAGGGCGCCGGCGCGCTTCTGGTGGAAGCCGCGCGCAAGCTGGAGGCTGGAGGCGCCGAGGGCTTGGTGATTTGCACCAACACCATGCACAAGCTGGCCGACGCGGTGCAGGCTGCGGTATCGGTCCCGCTCATCCATATCGCCGACGCTACCGGGCGCGTCGTGGTTGAAGCCGGTGTGAAGCGGCCGGCGCTGCTCGCGACGCGCTTCACCATGGAGCAGGATTTCTATAAGGGGCGGCTTACTGACAAATATGGCCTGCAGCCGATCGTGCCCGATCAGGCCGGCCGCGATATGGTGCACAAGGTGATCTATGACGAGCTCTGCCAGGGCATCGTCAAACCCGATTCGAAATCCGCCTATCTCGACGAGGTCGGCCGGATGCGGCGCGCCGACCAGGTGGACGGTGTCATCATGGGCTGCACCGAGATCACCATGCTGATCGGCCAGGGCGATTTCGACATTCCGGTCTTCGACACGACGCGCATCCATGCCGAGGCCGCCATCGACTTCGCGCTGTCGTGACCGGCCGCTCGTCTGATGCTTCTTTTCTAATGTGCCGGCGGCCATCTGGCGTGCCCATTTTCCTCCGCTAGAATGCCGGCAATTTCAGAACAAGACTTTACGAGGGGGACCTTATGGACTTTGCGTTTCCGTGGCCCGCGAGCCAGGGCGAATGGCTGGCCTGGTCGAGCGCCGTCGTGACACTGGTCCTCGGCCTCTTCCTGTTCCTGGCGCCGGGGCTTGCGTTTCGCGTGCTGCGCCTGCAGCCAAGGCCGGAGAAAGCGGCGGCCATCGCCGAAGGGCGCGGCCGCATGTCGGGCTTCTATCTCGGCGTCAGCCTGTGCTGCATCCTGCTCGCGCAGCCGCTGCTCTACATGGCGCTGGGCTTCTCCTGGCTGTTCACCGCCTTCGGCCGGCTGCTGTCGATGATGTCGGACGGCGCCAACACCCCTTTCAACTGGGTTTCGATCGTGGTTGAATTGGCGCTGGCGGCGCTGCCGCTGGCCTTTGCCTTCGGCTTCGTGCCGTGAATTCGGCGCTTGAGCTTGGCCTTCACCGCCTGATGCGACAAAAGTGCCTGAAAACCATGCCGGACGATGCATTGCGGTCTTAAAAAGCCTGTGCTAGACGGCAATCGACTTTCGACCGGGGATAGCGGAAGCCGCGCCTCCGTGCTCGGAAAAATGCAGTAAGGTCAAAGATTTAGCCAGAGTTCTCGCTCGCGCCAACAATCTGCGGCCTGTCAGACAAGAGAAAAGACGGTCCGTGGCCCAATCGTCATCGCCAATCTCAGCTGTCGCAGAACGCTACGCAGGCTCGCTGTTCGAGCTTGCTCTGCAGGAAAATTCAGTCGCCAAGGTCGAGGCCGACCTCGCCGGCTTCGAGGCGATGCTCAACGACAGCGACGATCTCAAGCGGCTGATCAACAGCCCGGTGTTCTCCAGCGAGGACCAGGCCAAGGCCATCGCAGCCATCGTTGGCAAGGCAGGTATTACCGGTCTCGTCGGCAATTTCCTGCGCGTCGTCGCCAGGAACCGTCGCCTGTTCGCGGTGCCCGGCATGATCAAGGCATTTCGCCAGATCGCCGCCGACCATCGCGGCGAGGCGTCCGCCGAGGTCACCTCGGCGCATGCGCTGACGGCCGCGCAGCAGACTGAACTGAAGGCGACGCTGAAGAGCATCGCCGGCAAGGACGTGGCCATCGCCATGACCGTCGATCCGTCGCTGCTCGGCGGCCTGATCGTCAAGATGGGCTCGCGCCAGATCGATACGTCGCTCAAAACCAAACTCAATTCGCTCAAGCTTGCACTGAAAGAGGTCGGCTGATGGACATCCGCGCCGCGGAAATTTCCGCAATTCTGAAAGACCAGATCAAGAATTTCGGCAAGGAGGCCGAGGTCTCCGAAGTCGGTCAGGTTCTGTCCGTCGGTGACGGCATCGCCCGCGTCTACGGCCTCGACAATGTCCAGGCCGGCGAGATGGTCGAGTTCCCGGGCGGCATCCGCGGCATGGCGCTGAACCTCGAAGCCGACAATGTCGGCGTCGTCATCTTCGGCAACGACCGCGACATCAAGGAAGGCGACACCGTCAAGCGCACCGGCGCCATCGTCGACGTTCCGGTCGGCCCCGGCCTGCTTGGCCGCGTCGTCGACGCGCTCGGCAACCCGATCGACGGCAAGGGCCCGATCAAGGCGACTGAGCGCAAGCGCGTCGACGTCAAGGCGCCCGGCATCATTCCGCGCAAGTCGGTGCATGAGCCAATGTCGACCGGCCTCAAGGCCATCGACGCGTTGATCCCGGTCGGCCGCGGCCAGCGCGAGCTGGTCATCGGCGACCGCCAGACCGGCAAGACCGCCATCATCCTCGACACGATGCTGAACCAGAAGTCGGTGCACGACAACGGTCCGGAAAAGGAAAAGCTCTACTGCGTCTACGTCGCCGTCGGCCAGAAGCGCTCGACCGTCGCGCAGTTCGTGAAGGTGCTGGAAGAGCGCGGCGCGCTCGACTACTCCATCATCATTGCCGCCACCGCTTCCGATCCGGCGCCGATGCAGTTCCTGGCGCCGTTCGCCGGCTGCACCATGGGCGAGTATTTCCGCGACAACGGCATGCATGCGCTGATCAGCTATGACGACCTGTCGAAGCAGGCCGTCGCCTATCGCCAGATGTCGCTCTTGCTGCGCCGCCCGCCGGGCCGCGAAGCCTATCCGGGCGACGTCTTCTACCTGCACTCGCGCTTGCTGGAGCGCGCCGCCAAGCTCAATGACGACAACGGCGCCGGTTCGCTGACCGCGCTGCCGGTCATCGAGACGCAGGCCAACGACGTGTCGGCCTACATCCCGACCAACGTGATCTCGATCACCGACGGCCAGATCTTCCTCGAGACCAACCTGTTCTTCCAAGGCATCCGCCCGGCGGTGAATGTCGGCCTGTCGGTGTCGCGCGTCGGCTCGTCGGCGCAGGTCAAGGCGATGAAACAGGTCGCAGGCTCGATCAAGGGCGAGCTCGCGCAGTACCGCGAAATGGCGGCCTTCGCGCAGTTCGGCTCCGACCTCGACGCCGCCACGCAGCGCCTGCTCAACCGCGGTTCGCGCCTGACGGAGCTGCTCAAGCAGCCGCAGTTCTCGCCGCTCAAGACGGAAGAGCAGGTCGCGGTGATCTTCGCCGGCGTCAATGGCTATCTCGACAAGCTGCCGCTCAACCAGGTCGGCAAGTTCGAGCATGGCCTGCTCAGCCACATGCGCTCGGCCGGCAAGGACGTGCTCGACGGCATCCGCAAGGAGAAGGCGCTGTCGGACGATCTGCGCGCCAAGCTGAAGGCGGAAATCGACGCTTTCGCCAAGACCTTCGCCTAAGAAGAAGCCGGACGCACGGGATCAGGTTTGAAGCATGGCTTCGTTAAAAGACCTTCGTAATCGCATCGCCTCGGTCAAGGCGACGCAGAAGATCACCAAGGCGATGCAGATGGTCGCCGCGGCGAAGCTGCGTCGCGCGCAGGAAGCGGCGGAAGCAGCCAGGCCCTATTCCGAGCGCATGGGCGCGGTTCTGGCCAACATCACCCAGGCGATCGGCGGTGGCGGCGATGCCCCGGCGCTGATGACCGGCACCGGCAGGGACGATGTGCATCTGCTCATCGTCTGCACCGCCGAGCGCGGCCTGTGCGGCGGCTTCAACTCGCAGATCGCGCGCCTTGCCCGCGACCACATCCGCCGGCTGCTCGCCGACGGCAAGCAGGTCAAGATCATCTGCGTCGGCAAGAAGGGTTTCGACATACTGCGTCGCGACTACGGCTCGCTGATCCTCGAGCGCGTCGACCTGCGCGAGGTCAAGACGCTCGGCTTCGTCAACGCCGATGCGATCGCGCGCAAGGTCATCCACCTCTTCAACGAGGGTGGCTTCGACATCTGCACGCTGTTCTATTCGCAGTTCAAGTCGGTGATCAGCCAGATCCCGACAGCACAGCAGGTCATCCCGGCGGCTCAGGCCTCGGCCACTGCCGATGCCGGCAACGGCGCCACCGCCGTCTACGAATACGAGCCGGAGCCGGGCGAGATCCTCTCCGACCTCATCCCGCGCAACATCGCCGTGCAGATCTTCCGCGCGCTCTTGGAAAACGCGGCCGGCGAGATGGGCGCCAAGATGAGCGCGATGGACAATGCGACGCGCAATGCCGGCGACATGATCAACAGGCTGTCGATCACCTACAACCGCCAGCGGCAGGCGCAGATCACCAAGGAACTGATCGAAATCATTTCGGGCGCCGAGGCGCTCTAGGCGCGCGCGTGGGGACAATGTCCCAGCGGGCAGCGTGAACAACGGATAGACGAAAAGGGCAAAGACGATGGCGAAAGCAGCTACCCCGAAGACCGCGGCCAAGGAGGCATCGGCCCCGAAGGCGGCAAAGGCCCCGGCAGCAGCCGCGAAGGCCGCCGCTCCGGCGAAGAAGGCGGCCGCTCCGGCCAAGGCCGCGGCTTCGGCGGCCAGCGTCGCGGCCAAGCGCGTCGGCGCCGCCGGCAAGGTCCGCCAGGTCATCGGCGCCGTCGTCGACGTGCAGTTCGAAGATCATCTGCCGGCCATTCTGAACGCGCTGGAAACCGACAATGTCGGCAACCGCCTGGTGCTCGAGGTCGCACAGCATCTCGGCGAGAACACCGTGCGCTGCATCGCCATGGACTCGACCGAAGGCCTGGTCCGCGGCCAGGACGTCTATGATACCGGCGCGCCGATCTCGGTTCCGGTGGGTCCAGGCATGCTCGGCCGCATCATCAACGTCATCGGCGAGCCGGTGGACGAGGCCGGTCCGGTCGACGGCGTCGAGCTGCGCGCCATCCACCAGCCGGCCCCAGCCTATGTCGACCAGTCGACGGAAGCGCAGATCCTGGTCACCGGTATCAAGGTTCTCGACCTGCTCGCGCCTTACGCCCGCGGCGGCAAGATCGGCCTGTTCGGCGGCGCCGGTGTCGGCAAGACCGTGCTGATCCAGGAGTTGATCAACAACGTCGCCAAGGCTCACGGCGGCTTCTCGGTGTTCGCCGGTGTCGGCGAGCGCACCCGCGAAGGTAACGACCTTTATCACGAGTTCATCGAATCGGGCGTCAACAAGAAGGGCGGCGGCCAGGGCTCCAAGGCCGCGCTGGTCTACGGCCAGATGAACGAGCCGCCGGGCGCGCGTGCCCGCGTCGGCCTGACCGGCCTCACCGTCGCCGAATATTTCCGCGACCAGGGCCAGGACGTGCTGTTCTTCGTCGACAACATCTTCCGCTTCACGCAGGCTGGCTCGGAAGTGTCGGCGCTGCTCGGCCGTATTCCTTCCGCCGTGGGTTACCAGCCGACGCTGGCCACCGACATGGGCGCGCTGCAGGAGCGCATCACGACGACGACCAAGGGCTCGATAACCTCGGTGCAGGCGATCTACGTGCCGGCCGACGACTTGACCGACCCGGCGCCGGCGACCTCCTTCGCTCACCTTGACGCGACGACCGTGCTCAACCGCGCGATCTCGGAAAAGGGCATCTACCCGGCCGTCGATCCGCTCGACTCGACCTCGCGCATGCTCGACCCGATGGTCGTCGGCGAAGAGCACTACCAGGTCGCCCGGCAGGTGCAGTCGATCCTTCAGCGCTACAAGTCGCTGCAGGACATCATCGCCATCCTGGGCATGGACGAGCTGTCTGAAGAAGACAAGCAGACGGTTGCCCGCGCCCGCAAGATCGAGCGCTTCCTGTCGCAGCCGTTCTTCGTCGCCGAAGTGTTCACTGGATCGCCGGGCAAGCTGGTCGACCTCGCCGACACCATCAAGGGCTTCAAGGGCCTTTGCGCCGGTGACTACGACCACCTGCCGGAAGCCGCCTTCTACATGGTCGGCGGCATCGACGAGGCGGTCGAGAAGGCACAGCGCCTCGCGGCTGAAGCGGCGTAATTCAAGCGAATAGGGAGTAGGGAGTAGTGAGTAGGGAATAGCAGATGTGACCTGGACCGTTTGGGTCCTTCACTACTCGCTACTCGCTATTCCCTACTCGCTAGATTGGCATGGCTGAAGCTTTCAAGTTCGAACTGGTCTCGCCGGAGCGGCTGCTCGTTTCCGAGCAGGTCGAGTCCGTGGTCATTCCGGGCGCCGAAGGCGAGATGACGGTGATGGCGCAGCACGCGCCGGTCATGACCACCATCAAGCCCGGCGTCGTCACGGTGAAGGCCGCGGGCGGCAAGGAAGACCGTTATGTCGTGTTCGGCGGTTTCGCCGACATCCTGCCGTCCGGCTGCACGCTGCTCGCCGAATCGGCCGTGCATGTGAACGACATCGACCGCGCCGACCTCGCGCGTCGCATCCAGGACGCCAAGGAAGACGCCGCCGACGCCAAGGACGACGTGGCGCGCAGCCGCGCCGAGCAGTTCCTCGCCCAGCTCACCACGCTGGAAGGCGCGTTGCTGCCGGCCTGATCGTTGTTGAAAATGTGAGATTGAAAAAGCGGGCTTGCCCCGCTTTTTTGTTTGGTGTTGCGAGACCAGTTTCGCACTGCTTGGGGCCCAATCCCCGGCGGCTCGGCGGGCGAGTAGCTAATCGGCCAGCCTGGGTGGCTCGTCGCCAATGCCGAGTGCGGCAAGGGCCAGCTTCGGACCGCCCTGCTCGAAATGGACCAGATGCGTGGCGACAAACTCGATCAACCTTTGGCGCTCCGTGTGGCCTATGGCGAAGCCGGCGAGGTCGAACACGGCTTCGGCCATTGTCGCCGTCGGCAGATTGCGGCCGAACAGCTCGCCGAGGGCGGCATCGAGCGGATCAGTGAAATGACCTTCCGGCAAGCTGCTGCCGCGCGCGGCGCAGGCGGCGATCCAGGCAGCGACGACCAGCGACAGATGCTCCGGCAGCAGACCCGCCTCCAGCCTCGCAAGGGCGGAGGCGACGATGCGTTGCGGCAGCTTCTGGCTGCCGTCATTGGCGATCTGCGCGGTACGGTGGGCGAGCGCGGTGTTGGAGAACCGATCTGCGAGCTCGGCCGTGTAGGGGATCGGGTCGAGCCCCGCATCCTGCGGCAGCGTCGGAATGGCCTCGGCCCAAAGCCGGTCGACGAACTGCCTTATTGCCGGATCGGCAAAGGCACGATCGACGGTGGCATGGCCGCTGAGCAGGCCGAGATAGGCGATACCTGAATGGGCCCCGTTGAGCAGCCTCAGCTTCATATCCTCGAAGGGGCCGACATCCTCGACCATGGTGACGCCGAATCTCTCCCAGGCCGGTCGGCCCGCCGGGAAACGGTCCTCGACGACCCATTGCCGGAACGGCTCGGTCATCACCGGCCAGGCGTCCTCGACGCCGAGCTGTTGACCGATGCGCGCCCGGTCGGTATCCGTCGTCGCCGGCACGATGCGGTCGACCATGGAAGACGGGAAGGCGACGTCGTCGGCGACATGGCGGCCGAGATCGGCATCGCGCAGCTTCGCGAATTCGATGAGCAGCTGGTGCAGGGTGGCGCCGTTGGCCGGAAGGTTGTCGCAGCAGAGCACCGTGAAGGGCGGAGTCCCGGCGGCGCGACGACGCGCAAGCGATTCGGCGAGAAACCCATGCGCCGTTTTCGGCGATCCGGGATTGGCGAGGTCGTGGACGATATCGGGGTGCCCGCCGTCGAGATTGCCATCGGCTGCCCTGAGATAGGCCTTTTCGGTGATGGTGAGCGTCACGATACGGATGCGCGGGTCGGTCAGCGCGGCGAGCACCGCTCCAGGGTCTTCCGGGGCGACGAGCAAGGACTGGATCGAGCCGATCACCTGCAGCTGTTCGCCGGCGCTGTCCCTGATCGCCAGCGTATAGAGCCCATCCTGTGGCTTGAGCGCGTCGCGCGTGTCGGGGCTGCGCAGCGAGACGCCGACGATGCCCCAATTGCTCTCGCCATCCGCCAGGCAGGCGTCGACATAGGCCGCCTGGTGGGCGCGGTGGAAGGCGCCGACGCCAAGATGGACGATGCCGGGCGTGACAGAAATGGGGGCGTAGCGAGGAACCAGGACTTCGGCCGGCAGCTTCGCGATGGCGACGTTGGACAGGCGACCGTTCATGGGAAGCGAAGTCTCCGATCGGGTTGCCCGCCTGATGGTCGGGCGAAAAACGATGGCAGCGACGTAACATCCGAGGTCGGCGCGCACAATGGCTGCGTTGCTTTCGAGAGCCGCCATGCTACCGATCGTTTTTTATGTTGACATCGCTCTGACAGGTCAGAATGACGTCTCGTTGAATCGCCATTGCGATCTAACTCTTTGTCGGAGCATGATCTTTTCCGAAAACCGGTTCCCGCTTTTTGCGTTCGCCGACCTTCGGTTCGAGATCATGGTCCAACGCAATCCGGGAGGAGCCAAGTGGCCCCATTGACCGATCCCGATCTGCTGCTTGCGCCCGAGGCGAATTCGCGCGCGCTGGGCCGCGCCCTTTACACCGGCGTGAAAGACCTGCCCATCGTCAGCCCGCACGGTCATACCGACCCGCGCTGGTATGCGCTCAACGAGCCGTTTCCGGACCCCGCACAGCTGCTCATCGTGCCCGATCATTACATCCTTCGCATGTTGTTCAGCCAGAGCGTGCGGCTGGAAGAACTCGGCGTGCCGACGCTCGATGGCGCGCCGGTCGAGACTGACGGGCGGACGATCTGGCGGCGCTTCGCCGAGCATTACTATCTCTTCCGCGGCACGCCGACCCGGCTCTGGCTGGACCATGTGTTCGCGCATCTGTTCGGCATCGAGGAGCCACTCACGGCAGCCAGCGCCGACCGCACCTACGATAGGATCGCCGCGTTGCTTGAGCGCGACGACTATCGTCCGCGCGCGCTGTTCGAGCGCTTCAACATCGAGGTGATCGCCACGACCGAGGGCGCTCTCGACGATCTCAAATGGCACCGGATGATCCGCGACAGCGGCTGGAGCGGCCGCGTCGTCACGGCCTACCGGCCGGACGCGGTGGTCGATCCCGATTTCGAAGGGTTTTCGGCCAATCTCAATCGCCTCGGCGACATCACCGGCTGCGATACCGGCAGCTGGACCGGCTATCTCGATGCGCATCGGAAGCGCCGCGCTTATTTCAAGGAGTTCGGCGCTACCTCGTCCGACCATGGCCATCCGACCGCCGAGACCGCCAATCTCTCCGACGCGGCGGCCGAGGAGCTGTTCAACCGTATCCGCCGCGGCTCCGACGACGAGCGCGAGCGGCGGCTGTTCAGGGCGCAGATGCTGACCGAAATGGCCAAGATGAGCCGTGACGACGGCCTGGTGATGCAGATCCACCCCGGGTCATGGCGCAATCATTCACCTTCCGTCTTCCAGAAATTCGGCCGCGACAAGGGCTTCGATATCCCGACCCGCACGGATTATGTGACGGCGCTGAAGCCGCTGCTCGACTGCGTCGGGCTGGAACGCGACCTCACGGTCATCCTGTTCACGCTCGACGAGTCGAGCTATGCGCGCGAGCTGGCGCCGCTCGCCGGCGTCTATCCGGCGCTGAAGCTGGGGCCGGCCTGGTGGTTCCACGACAGCCCGGAAGGGATGCGACGCTTTCGCGAGATGACCACGGAGACGGCAGGCTTCTACAACACCGTCGGCTTCAACGACGACACGCGCGCCTTTCCGTCGATCCCAGCCAGGCACGACGTTGCCCGCCGCGTCGATTGCGCCTTCCTGGCGCGGCTGGTGGCCGAGCATCGGCTGCGCGAGGACGAGGCGCATGAGCTCGCCGCGGAGTTGGCCTATACACTTGCCAAGAAGGCGTATCGCCTGTGAAGGGGGCGAGCCACGGAACGACCAATCCTTCGAGCGGCGCGAAAGGCAGAACGAGCTTGAGCGATCTTTCCCCCTTCAGCCTCACGGGCAAGCGCATCCTCGTCACCGGCGCCAACACCGGCATCGGGCAAGGCATCGCCATGTCGGTCGCGCGCGCCGGCGGCCTGGTCGTCGGCGTCGGCCGCTCGGCGATGGACGACACGGCCGGCAAGGTCGCGGCCGCGGGCGGCAGCTTCGAAGCGGTGCAGGCCGATCTCGGCGATCCGGCCGGGGCCGCCGCGATGCTCGACCGGGTCTGGGACGGGAGCGGCCCGCTCGATGGGCTAGTCAACAATGCCGGCATCATCCGGCGTGCCGACGCGGTCGACCTGAGCGAGGCCGATTGGGACGAGGTGATGGACGTCAACCTGAAGACGGTCTTTCGGCTCAGCCAAGGTTTTGCGAGGCGCGTGCTTGCTGAACCGGGCCGGCGCGGCAAGATCGTCAACATAGCCTCGGTGCTGAGCTTCCAGGGCGGCATCCGCGTCGCCTCCTACACAGCCTCGAAGCACGGGGTGCTTGGCCTCACAAGGCTGCTCGCCTGCGAGTGGGCGGCGAAAGGCATCAACGTCAACGGCATCGCGCCGGGCTATATCGAGACCAACAACACCGAGGCGCTGCGCGCCGATCCCGAGCGAAGCGCGGCCATCCTCGGACGTATCCCCGCCGGACGCTGGGGACGGCCCGACGACATCGGCGACGCGGCCGTTTTCCTGCTGGCGCGGGCGTCGGACTATATGCATGGCGCGGTGGTACCGGTCGATGGCGGCTGGCTGGCGCGGTAATTTGTTTCCTGTCCGCTTAAAATTGGGCAAAAACAAAGATCTGGCCGGCTACTCAAAACGAAAAGCCCGCGCCGTGAAGCGCGGGCTTGTTGCCTGGGCGCTTGTGGCGCCGCCGCGGTACTCGAAACATCGCCGCAGGAGTGCAACCGTGCCGCCACAGGGTGAAGATTGGCTTAACGAAGAGGACTGGAACTTTGCCGGCATATCGGCCAAAGAGACGGCGGATCGGCGATGATCATTCGACCTCGCATGCCGGCGCCGGCAGCGGAAACATAGCCGGCGAGAGAGAGTCGGGAATGGACCTTGCACGCAAGTCAGAAGCGCTTTTGCGCGAGGCCGCCAGGCGACCGATCAGGGAGATACGGCGACTGGCGCTGGACTTGAAGCGGCTGTGGCGGCTGTGGGTGAAATCGGACACGGCGCGCTACAACAAGATATTCATCGCCGGCTGCGCGCGCAGCGGAACGACGCTTACACAGCGCCTGATGGGATGTTTCGAAGACACTTTCGTCCATCAAGCCGAAGCGAGATATGCCCAACTGGATATGCTGGACCGCCCGGAAGCCAACCTTGTGGTCAAGCGCTCCGAGCGGACTCATGCGCATCTGGCGAGATTGCCACGCGCGATAGGCCTGATCTATTGCGTCCGCCACCCTTTCGACGTGCTAACGAGTTCGCACCCCGAGAGTAGGGGGCAGCGCCGGTTCCACGTCACGCCCGAACGCTGGCTGGCGGAATATGACGCTTTCTTGCGGCTGAGGAAGGCACAGCCCAGCCGTGCGATCGTCTATGCCCGCTATGAAGACATGATCGCCCGGCCAGATGCGGTGCAGGAGCGGATCGCGCAGGCATTCGACCTCAAATCGCGTATCCGCTTCAGCGAGGATCCAAGCAATCCCATACGCGCGACCTCCCTGAAGAAATGGGAACGGAATGAAGAGTTCCGAACCTATCTGCACAGGCTGCCGCCAATATTTCTCGCACGCCTCAAAGGGTTCTGCGACGAGTTCGGCTATGATATGCCGGACTGGGCTCGCGGATGACGCCGGCTTTTGGCCTTTTGGCCAGACGACATGGGCCTTTGATCACGCCCGGCATGCTGCCTGGCGATGACGGCGCCAACATAAACGGGCCGTCGCTGGTCAGGATGCCCGATTGGGCGAAGGGTAGGCTCGGGGCCTACCATCTCTATTTCGCGCATCACAACGGCACCTACATCCGGCTTGCCTATTCCGATGCGATAGATGGTCCCTGGCGGATCCATCCAGGCGGCGCGCTTTCGCTTGCCGCGTGTCCGTTCCTCACGGGGCATATTGCGTCACCCGACGTGCATGTGGATGCGCAAAACCAGCGGATCGTCATGTATTTCCACGGTCCGGCCTCGAACGGCCAGGGGCAGACGACCTTCGCGGCCACGTCCGCCGACGGTCTGCGTTTCACAGCCAATCCCGAACCGCTTGGACCATTCTACGCGCGGATGTTTCGGCATGATGGCTGGTGGTATGGGCTCTTCGGCACGGCCAACGTGCAGCTCCGCCGGTCAAACGACGGCCTCTTCGGGTTCGAGGAGGGACCGGTCGTGCTGCCCGGCTCATGGCGGGTTCGGCCCAGGCATGTCGCGGTGCAGAAAAACGGCAGCTCATTGATCGTCTATTACACACGCAAGGGCGACGCGCCCGAACGTGTGCTTTACGGCAGTATCGATCTGTCCGACGACTGGCTGCGCTGGACGGTACGCGGCAGGACCGAGCTGCTTAGGCCCGGCACCGATTTCGAGGGCGCCGATCTGCCCCTCAGGCGTGGCCGGATGGGCGCTGCAAAGGGCAGGGAGAATGCGCTGCGCGATCCAGCCATTTTCGAGGAAGATGGGCGGACCTGGCTGCTTTATGCCGTAGCCGGCGAAAGCGGCATAGCGCTGGCCGAACTCTGCCCGGTTGAACCGAGGACGACGGGCCTGCGGAAACTAATCGCGGCGCTGTTGGGCCGTATCGGAGGCGATGCGACCTTGCTGGCGTAAGCCGCTCGTTCAGCGCTGCTGCAGCGCGAGCCGTATGCCGAGCGCGCAATAGATGCCGCCGACCACCTTGCCCTGCCATTTCAGCACCGCCGGATTGCGGCGCAGGAAGGAACCCAGGCCGCCGGCGCTGACGGCGAAGACGACCGTGCTGAAGAGGCCGAGCAGGACAAAGATGATGCCCAGCACCATCAGCTGCAGCACCACGAAACCGCTTTGCGGGTGGACGAATTGCGGCAGGAAGGCGAGGAAGAACAGAGCCGTCTTCGGGTTGAGCACTTCGGTCAGGATCGCCTACCGGAAGGCTCGGCCCGCTGAGATTGGCAGCGACCTGCCCGCCAGATCGGCCGGCGCCTTTTCGATAATGGCGAGGATACCGAGATAAACGAGATAGGCCGCGCCGATATATTTGATGATGCTGAACAGCACCGCCGAGGCGGCGATGATGGCCGAGATGCCGACAATGGCCATGATGGTGTGGATGACATCGCCCGCCGCGACACCGGCGCCGGTGGCGATGCCGACCTTCGTGCCCGAGCTCGTCGCGCGCGCAAAGGTGAGCAGCGTCGCCGGTCCCGGAATGAAGACGAAGCCGAACACGACCGCGATATAGGTGATGAGCGTGGCTTGGTCGATCATGCGAAGGCTCCTTTGCTTCGGTCGCCCCGACGGCGGACCTGACAGGACCATAGCATTGACGGAGTTCCGGATCCGATGTGACGGTTGATCCAGACAGCGGCGCCGGTCGAAGCTGGTTGCTGTCCCCAGTTGAACGCCTCCAGCCATTGGCGCGAATCCGGAAATGGACTTATCTGGCGGCTGTTCGTTTTCGGGAAACAGAGCTTGAACGACATCCAGCGGCACAAACGTCCCGGCGGCATCACGGCAAGGCGGCTCGGCGCGCTGATCACGCCGGACATGCTGCCCGGCGACGACGGCGCCAACATAAACGGTCCGTCGCTGATCAAGATGCCGGACTGGGTGCCCGGCAGGCTTGGCGCCTACTACCTCTATTTCGCGCATCACAACGGCACCTATATCCGGCTTGCCTATGCCGACGCTTTGGAAGGTCCTTGGCATATCCACCCGCGCGGCGTCCTGTCGCTTGCCGAATGTCCTTTTCTTAAAGAGCACATCGCTTCCCCCGACCTGCATGTCGACGAACAGAACCGACGCATCGTCCTCTATTTCCATGGTCCGACCGGGAATGGCGGCCGTGCGCAGACGACCTTCGTCGCCACATCCGCCGACGGGCTGCATTTCAGTCCCCGTGCAAACGCGCTTGGACCATCCTATGCGCGGATTTTCCGGCATGGCCATTGGTGGTACGGCCTCTTTGGTACGGACCTCGTCACGCTTTGCCGGTCGAGCGATGGCCTCTCCGGTTTCGAGACAGGGCCTGTCCTGCTGAAAGCTTCGCGGGGGCGATTGCCGCCAAGGCATGTCGCCGTTCAGCAACAAGGCCGCTGGCTGCGGGTCTTTTATACGCGCAAGGGCGACCAGCCGGAGCGGATCTTTTATGGGACGGTCGATCTCTCGCGCGGCTGGCGGCGCTGGACCGTGCGCGAAAGGATCGAGCTGCTGAGACCAGGGACTTACTTCGAAGGGGCGGATCTGCCGCTGCGCAGAAGCCGGACGGGTCCCGCCGAAGGCAGGGAGAACGCGCTGCGCGATCCCGCGATCTTCGAGGAAGACGGGCGGGTTTGGCTTCTCTACGCAGCCGCCGGCGAGAGCGGCATAGCGCTGGCCGAAATTTGCCCGCAGACAGCGCGACCGATGTCGGCATCGCGCGCCGTCGCCGCTCTCGAAGGCCAGACCGTTCGCCTGGCGCAGGCGATCGGCCGGGTTTTCGACCGAAAGAGGCCGAAGCAGCCAAACAGGATCTTCATCGCCGGCTGCGCGCGCAGCGGCACCACGCTGACCCGCGACCTGATGGCGTGCTTCGACGACACCTATGTCCTCGGCGGCGAAGCCCCGTTTCCGGTGCTGATCGACATGAAGCGCCGGGAAGCCAATGTCGTGGTCAAGCGCACCGCCGAAAGTCATGAACTGCTCAGCCATTTGCCGGCTGAAATCGGCCTGATCTACTGCGTGCGCCATCCTTTCGATGTGCTGACGAGCCAGCATCCCGAGACGATGCATGTGCGCCGCTTCCACGTCACGACCGGGCGCTGGGAAGCTGAGTATGACGGGCTGCTGCGACTGAGGCGGGCCCAGCCACGGCGCGCCATCCACTATCTGCGTTATGAGGACCTGATTGCCGGACCCGATGCGGCGCAGCAGGCAATTGCCGATGCATTCGGCCTTGCGGCAAGGCTTCGCTTCAGCTCCGATCCAAACAATCCGATTCGACGGAGCTCGCTGCGGAAATGGGAACGCAATGAGGAATTCCGCACCTATCTCCACACCTTGCCGAGGTCGTTTCTCGACCGCATCGAGGCTTTCTGCCGAGAATTCGGCTACGACCTTCCCCAAGCCTCATAACGCAAGAGATTGCCGTGACGCCGGTTTTGAAAACCCTGTTTGAAGATCCAAAGCGTCGCGTCCTGAAGGATGTCTTCGGCTACGACGATTTCCGTCCCGGACAGGCGACCGTGATCGAGGCGCTGCTGGCCGGGCGCCACGTGCTGGCGGTCATGCCGACGGGCGCCGGCAAGTCGCTCTGCTATCAGGTTCCGGCGCTGGTCAAGGGCGGGCTCACCATCGTGGTGTCGCCGCTGGTGGCGCTGATGCAGGATCAGGTCGCCGCCTTGCGTCTCGCCGGTGTGGCCGCCGACACGATCAACTCCTCGCTCGACCGCGACGCCAATGTCGCGGCGTGGCGCCGCGTGGCGTCGGGGCAGACGCGGCTGCTCTATCTGGCGCCGGAGCGGCTGATGACGGAGCGGATGCTGGACGCGCTGTCGCGGCTCGATGTCAGCCTGATCGCCATCGACGAGGCGCACTGCATCTCGCAATGGGGCCCGGCCTTCCGGCGCGAATATGAGGACCTGTCGCAACTGCGCGGCGTGTTTCCGCACGTGCCGATCATCGCGCTGACGGCGACCGCCGACGAGGCCACGCGCGGCGATATCGAGGCGCGGCTGTTTGCCGGGCGGGCCGAAACCCTGGTGCTGGGTTTCGACCGTCCCAACATCAAATTGGCGATGGAGACCAAGCAGGACAGCAAGCGCCAGCTGCTGCGCTTCGTCGAGCGGCACCAGGGCAAGAGCGGCATCATCTACTGCCTGTCGCGGCGCAAGACGGAGGAGATGGCGGCCTTCCTTGAGAAGAACGGCGTGCGCGCGCTTGCCTACCATGCCGGCATGAGCAAGGAGGCGCGGGAGGCGAACCAGAACGCCTTCATGAGCCTGTCGGGCGTCGTCATGGTGGCGACGATCGCCTTCGGCATGGGCATCGACAAGCCCGACGTCGCCTATGTCTTCCACACCGACCTGCCGGGCAGCCTGGAGGCCTATTACCAGGAGATCGGCCGCGCCGGGCGCGACGGCCGACCGGCGGAAGCGCATATGCTCTACGGCGCCGGTGACATCCGCACGCGCCGGATGTTCATCGACGAGGAGGATACCTCGCCCGAGCACAAAAGACGGGCGCATCGCCGGCTCGACACGCTGATCGGCTATTGCGAGACGGCGCAGTGCCGGCGCCAGGTGCTGCTCGGCTATTTCGGCGAGGAGGCGAAGGCCTGCGGCAATTGCGATAATTGTCTCAACCAGGCGCCGCGCGCCGACGGCAGCGCCGAGGCGCGCGTCATCCTTGCGGCCGTGGCGCAGAGCGGCGAGCGCTTCGGCGCCGCCCATGTCATCGACATCCTGCTCGGCCACGAGACCGAGAAGGTGCTGGCGAGAAGCCATCAGAAGCTCGCCAGCTTCAGGACCGGCATCATGCACAGAAAGCCGGTGTGGCTGTCGCTGATCCGGCAACTGGTCGCCGGCGGCTTCCTGGTGCCGGATCCGGACGGCCATGGCGGTCTTGTCATCTCGGAAAGCGGCCGCGCCCTTGGCCGCAGCGAGGTTGCCTTCGAGTATCGCGTCGAGGGGCGGGACCGCCTCGCGCGCGGCAGGAAGCGCGCCGCGCAAGGCGCCGGCACGGATGGTCAGAGCGTCGATGCGTCGCTTCTGGCGACGCTTAAGACGCTGCGGCTGAGGCTCGCCAAGGAACGCCAGGTACCGGCCTATGTGGTGTTCTCCGACCGCACGCTGATCGACATGGCCGAGCGCCGCCCGCAAGACCTCGACGAGTTCGCCGAGGTGAACGGCGTAGGCGCCGCCAAGCTTAAGGAGTTCGGCGAGGTTTTCCTGAGCGCGATCGCCGCGCATCAGGCGACCTAGGTCTCCCGCTGCCGCCAGTATCGAGAGACAACTACGGGGCCGCAAACGCCGGAAGCTGATCGGGACCAGCCGAGTTGCGCTAATATTTTCAAATTTGCCCGCCGCCACGGCGAAATTCCGACAAAGGCCGTGTTCGAGAAGCTTTAGGTACCACCCTGCCGCTGGGGACTTGTCGCAGGGCGCAAACTTTTTGACGGCTATCAGCCTGGGTGGGTTCGCAATGACAGTAATCATCGACAATGCCGCAAGCTGGCGCGACATCGCGCGTGTCGGCGACGGCGAAATGCTGGCCTTGGCGCCGGCCGGCTGGGATCGCATCGCGCTTGCCAACAAGATCGTCGCAAGCCTCGTCGAGAAGGGCATTCGCGCCTATGGCGTGAACACCGGGGTCGGGGCGCTGGCTAGCCAGGTCGTGGCGCCGGCCTTGCAGGAGAAGCTGTCGCGCAACATCATTCTCAGCCACGCTTGCGGCGTCGGTGAACTGGTGCCCGAGCGCAGCATCCGCGCCGTCATTGCCGCGCAGGTGGCGAATTTCGCGCATGGCCATTCGGGCGTGCGGCCGCAGATCGTGCGCAACCTGCTCACCTTGCTCGAGCGCGGCTGCGTTCCGGACGTTCCGTCGCGAGGATCGGCCGGATATCTCACGCACAACGCCCATATCGCGCTGGTGCTGATCGGCGAGGGCAGGGCGACGGTCGCCGGACGCAAGATGAGCGGCCGCGAGGCGCTGGCCGAGATCGGGCTGGAGCCGCTGGTGCTTGGCGCCAAGGAGGGCCTGAGCCTCGTCAACGGCACGGCATGCGCGACCGGCCTCACGAGCATCGCGCTGGTTCGCGCCGAGCGTCTGCTGTCCTGGGCCGATGCGGCGGCGGCACTGACGCTGGAGGCCGCCGGCGGGCAGATGGCTGCCTTCGACGAAACCGTGCTGGCCATGCGGCCGTCGCCAGGCATCGAGGCGGTGGGTGCGGCGTTGCGGCGCCTGCTCGACGGCAGCGGGCTGATCGCCGCAGCGCAAGGCAGCCGCACGCAGGACGCGCTCAGCCTTCGCGCCGTGCCGCATGTGCATGGCGCGGCGCGTGAGGTGCTGGAACGCTCGGCACTGCTGGTCGACCGTGAACTGGCCTCGGTGACCGACAATCCCGCCGTGGCCGGCACGCCCGACGAACCGAAAGTGTTTTCGCAGGCGCATCCGGTGGCGCCCGCGCTCGGGCAGACGGCCGACGGTCTGACGATCGCGCTGGCGCAGGTCGCGGCGATGAGCGAGCGCCGCATCGATCGCCTCGTCAATCCGCTGGTCAACAATCTGCCGGCCTTCCTCGCCGCCGAAGGCGGCTGCAACTCGGGCTTCATGATCGCCCAGTACACCGCCGCGTCGCTCAGCAACGTCAATCGGCGCCTCGCCGCGCCAGCGGCGACGGATGGTGGCGTCACGTCCGGCCTGCAGGAGGATTTCCTCGCCCATCCGACAGTGGCGGCCAACAAGCTCCTGGCCGTCATCGACAACGCCGAATACATCCTGGCGATCGAGCTGATGGCCGCCGCGCAGGCGCATGATTTCCTGTCCGGCAAGGCCGCGCGGGCACCTGGCACCGATGCGATCTACCAAGCCGTGCGCCGACGCATCCCGCACTACAGCGACGACCGGCCGCTGTCCTGGGACATGGAAATGCTGCGGGACTTTATACGCGGGGCGGATGTGGAGTCCGGCGAAGCCTGAGCGCGTCCGCGGCACAAGAATCGGGCGACTGACGCCGACGGGATCACTGAAGGCCCGAGACCTTTTCAGTGGTTGGCGTAGCCGCTCAAAGGACATCTCTGCGCTGCGGGGATTTCGAAGGTGCCGTCAATCCCGTTGCACATGTGGTATGCGGATTTCCGCGCTGGTGTTGCCTTCGGCCTCGGCGCCGGTCCTGGATTGGCAGCCTCGCGCTGCTCCTGGCGCCTCGGCCTGGCGCGGACGACCGGTTGCGGTTTCTGCGGCCTTTGCGGCACGACGCTTTCCTGTTTCTTTGCTTGCGCTTCGGACGCCCGCTCGGCGCGGTACGTCTTCAGCGCGTCGTCCGTGTCGAGCTTCAGGCGGGCATATTGCTTCGGGGTGAGGAAGGTGGTCGGGGGCAAGCCATTCGCCTCCTGCCACTGGCCGATTGCGCGGCGGGTCTTGGCGCCGAAGTCGCCGTCGGCCGCGTCCAGGTCGTAGCCGATCGCCAGAAGCCGTTCCTGCAAGTCGGCCTTGCCCTGGCGATCAAGCCCGATCGCGCTTTCCGTCAGTTCGGTCCCGGCGTCGGCTTCCGGCTTGGGCGCGGCGGCCGGAGATTCCACGGCGGTTGCCGACCGCGACGTCTCGCTTTGTGCATTCGCGACCACGGTGGTTGGCTGCTTCTTGAGCTGGTCGATGTTGAGACGCGCCAGATCGGCGAACGCCCCGTTGGGGAATTGCTGCAGATAGGCTTCATAATGCGCCAGCGTGTTGCGCTTCGAAGCCTCGTCCCACACCCGCTGCTCGATTTCCCATCCGCGCCCGTCGCTGCTGGCGGACTCCGCCGGCGTAGCGGTCGCAGATGGCTGCGGAGCCGGCTGGACCGGTGCCGGCGGCTGCGGCGTCTGCGGACCGATGAAGACCTCGCGGCCGAGCGATGCATTGTGCCAGGGCCGCTGCTTGCCGTTCGTCTCGGCCGTCACCTCGCCCCGCACGCGGGTCAGGGCGCTCTGGAGTTCCACGCCGGGCTCGGCGAGATGCTTGGCAAGGGATGCCGTATAGGGACTGTTGGCGCCGCCGCCGTCATAGGATATGGCGCCGGGGTCGGTGGCAAAGGCGATCAGCACGCCGCCGGTGCCGACGTCCGACCCGCTGACATCAATGGGCGCCAGGCCCGGAGCCGTGGTCGAGCGGCTTTTCGGCAAGGAGGCCGCCAAGGTCCTCGCCAGCGGATTGTCGCGGCAGGCGTCGAGAATGACGATGCCGACCGCCGGGTCCGGCGGGAGAGCGGCCAGCAACTCGTCCATCTGGACGGTGCGGGTCTTGAGATGCGCCGGCGCGGTAAGCTCGGCATCGACCGGGATGAGATAATTCTTGCCGTTCACCTGCATGCCGTGGCCGGCATAATAGATCAGCGCCGTATCCGCGTCGTAGGATGCCTCGGTAAACTTGTTCAGCCGATCCCGCATTCCGGCATAGTCGAGATCGACGCCTTCGATGACGTTGAACCCCACCTTGCGCAGCACGTCGGCCATCAGGCGGGCATCGCTCGCGGGATTGGGGAGAGCGGGCGCATAGACATATTTGCTGTTGCCGATGACCAGCGCGACCCGGTTGCCCTGGGCGGCAAGGGCGCCGGGCTGCAGCAGCAGATCTGCCGCGGTCAGGAGGAAGAAACCAACGATGGCGGCCCAGACCCTCATGGCGCGCACCCTCAACTCAAGTCGCGGCTCTGCTGCTAGTCCCCTTGGCAATTTCATTCAAAGACGTTCGCGTCTGTGAAATATAGCACATCCGCGGGCAGTAAGCGTGTGCCTTCTCACGGTCAAAAGCCTCGCCGTCGGGCCTCGGCGATACACCGCCGCGCATTCCATGATTTGAAGGATGGCGGCGACCGGCTTACTCGCCACCAATTCGATCTGCTTGGACTCACCCCCGCAATCGCCTTGAGCCGGTTAACGCCAAAGGCAGACCTTGACGTCCTTTCCGATATAGCAGGCGCCTTCGCGGCGAAGCTCTCCCCAATCGCCCACCTCGCCATGCGTCTCGCGAATGTCCCCGTTGGCATAGCCTGCCCAAGAATCTCCGTCCTTGTAGACGACGGCCCAGTAATCCTTCGACATTTCACCGGCCCCGCTATGCGTGTCGGGATAGTCGATACCTGCGAAAACCTGGTTGGGCCCCTGGATGTTGAAATCGCCGCCCTGCTCGATCTGATAGGAGCATTTTCCGGAGATGCGGGTCTCGCCGTGAACGACAAGCAGGCAGCGGCCCCATTTGTAACCGCTCGGCAGACGATGCTGTGCCGCGTGCGAAGGCGAGACGGAAAACGCAATTGCCAGGGCAGCCGCGATGGTTCGCGCCGTCAACAGTCGATCCGAAAGGCGACCGGACACCGTTGGATTCCGCCCAAAGCGCATGTCAAACGATCCTCCGCAGGATGATCCCTTGAGATCATACCATTATCGACGATGGTCGGATTTCTGTCACGCGTATGTGTGCCGCTTCACGACTTTCCAGAGCCTTGAGCCCTTTGATCTGGAACAAAACCCGGCTCACGTCTCTGGGATATGATTAACCCCAAGATGGCGTTCGCCGCCACTTGGAGGTTTAATTGTGGATTGGAAAGGCATCCGGACAAGGCTGGGCGTTCAAATGAAGCGCTGGTCAGGATTCGACGGTTCGCGTTGGCTCGCCGTCTGCTTCGCCTTGCTGATGGCGTTCACCACCGTCCTTTCCAGCCATGCCAATTCGGCCGCGGCTCCGCTTGGCGCCCAGTGGGCCGCAGAGCATAATCATGGCTCCGCAGCGATCCGACATAGTGGTTCCGCCCCGTGCAAGGATTTCGGCCATGCGCGCCATCAAGGCACATGCTGCATCGCGGCTTCAAGCTGCTCATTCTGCGTCCCGGTTGACGTCCATCTCTTCGTCGCGATTTCGGGAAGCCATCCCGTCGCGACGGCGCCGCCTTTCGTATCCTCCCCAAGTGACGTGCCTGTCGGGCTGCGCCCTCCAAAGCTCGTCGTGACCGCCTGAGCGCACGCGCGCCCTCGCGTTCGTGCGCTTCGCCGCCGGTCAATCCGGCCCTCGAGTCACGAACATGAGAGCTTTGCAATGCAATCCATATCCCGTCGCCAGGTCCTGGCATCCACGGTGGCTGCCGGCGCCGCGGGCGTCGTCCTGCCGCTGATCTATCCCCGCGCTGTACAGGCGGCCTCCGCGAGCGTCATCCGGGCAGATACCCGCGTCATCGAGGTGGCCGGCCGTGCCGCCAATGTTTTCGGTCTCGTCCAGCCCGACGGCACCCATGGGCTTGTCACCTCGGCCGCCAATGACTTCCAGGTCCGGCTCGAAAATGCGCTGAAAGCACCAACCTTGATCCATTGGCACGGCCTGACGCCGCCGCTCGGACAGGACGGCGTGCCCGACCTGCCGCAACCGTTGCTGCAGCCGGGCCAGTCCTATGACTACAACTTCCCCATCGCGACCCCGGGCACGCATTGGATGCATGCTCACACGCTGCAGGAACAGCAGTTGCTTGCCGCGCCGCTGGTCGTCACGGATCCTGCGGAGGCAAGCGCGGACGAGCAGCCCCTGGTGGTGCTGTTCCACGACTTCAGCTTCAAGACGCCTGAGGAACTGCTGGCGGGGCTGACCGGATCGGCGCCCGCATCGGCAAACGGTGGCATGGCCGGACACTCGATGTCGGGCATGTCAGGCATGGACATGCAAGGCATGTCCAGCGGGCAAGGCATGGCCATGCCGATGGACGTCAACGACATCCAATACGACGCCTATCTGGCGAACGACCGGACGCTCGACGATCCACAGCTGTTTGCTGTGGAACGCAACGGCGCGGTCCGGCTGCGCCTCATCAACGGCGCGACCGCCACGGCATTCTGGATCGACACCGGGTCGATCGAGGGCGAAGCGATCGCTGTCGATGGGAATCCCGTCACGCCAGTGCGCGGTCGCCGCTTTCCGCTCGCCATGGGCCAGCGCCTCGACATCCGGCTGCGTATTCCGGACGAGGCGGGAGCCTGGCCGATCCTGGCGCTGCGGGAGGGCAGTGTCGAGCGCACTGGTTTCGTGCTGGCGACCAGGGGCGGCGCGGTAAAGCGCATCGCGCCGGCTGGCGACCAGGTGACAGCCGCGTTCGACCTTGCATTCGAGTCCAGCCTCGTCGCCGCCAAGCCCCTGGCCCTGGCGTCCGCGGACCGGAACCAGGCCATCGAGATTGGCGGCACCATGCAGGGCTACTCCTGGACGCTCAACGGCAGGACATGGGGCGACCATAAGCCGATCGCCGTTCGAAAGGGTGAGCGCATCGAACTCGTCCTGCGCAACGCCAGCATGATGGGCCATCCCATGCACCTGCACGGCCATCATTTCCAGGTTGTCGCCATCGACGGCCGCCGCTTCGCGGGAGCCGTGCGCGACACCGTCTGGCTGCCGCCGATGCGCGAGGTGACGGTGGCGTTCGACGCCGCCAACCCAGGGACATGGGCGTTCCACTGCCATCACCTCTATCACATGGCGACTGGCATGATGACGGTCGTCGACTACGCCGCCTAACCGATTTCAAGGACAGGACCATGAGACAGAATGATATGAATACCCTCTTCGGGACCTTGGCGGTCGGAGCAGTCCTCGCTCTCTCGGCGCCCGTTCTCGCGAACGATGCCCATCATCCAGTCGGCAGCGGAGACGCCTCGCCGCTCCCTGCCAAGCGCCGGCTCGGCGACGCGCATGATGATGGGCGGTTCGATGTCTAACACCATGATGTCGAACGGCATGATGAAGCCCCCACGAGGGAGTCGATTGAATTGACGCACATCAAAGCGCATTTGGGCTGAAGGGGCGATCATGCACAAGGTGAACGGCTTGGAAGCCTTGCTGTGCTTGGACGATCTTGTCACATTTGGCAGCGAAACCATCGGACCGCAAGCGGTACCTTCGGTGCGATCATGGTTGCGTTCGGGCTTGCTCTTTTCCTCTTTCTGACGGGGTCGGCGCAAGCGCACGAGTTCGGCGCATCGCCAGACTTTTTGTCAGCCAAGGTCGTCCAGTCAATTGCTGATGGCAAGGCGGGCCGGCTGGCCTCGGCGGCCGTTCTGCCGGCATCAAATCCGGACGAGTCAGGTTGCCATGACGGCCACGCCAATTGCGGCCAGTGCAGGGGTGGACATTGCTTCGGTTGTTCGGCAGTTGCTCTAGCAGCCTCCCCTGTTGTCGCCTCCGCAGCTAGGCCCGGCGCCCCAGCTTTCTTCGATCAATCCGGTTTCGCGCTGACCAGGCCTGACGAAGCCTTTCGGCCTCCTCGTTCCGTTCTCTGAAGGCCTGCGCCGTGAGCGAGCCAGGAAACGATCCTGGCAAACGGCGGCTACTCGCCCGAAGAAACGCCGATCTTCCGACCGGTGAAACCGTCGCCGTCGAGTTGATCCCCAAGGAACAAGGCGAGTTCGGATTCGCATGCTCCAGAGGCATGTTCCGCGGCGGCCGCCTCATCGTCGAATAGGAGACCTAGATGTCAATGCATGACCATTCGGACCATGACCAGCCGCAAGGCTCCTTTCTGACGTCCCGGGCAGGCCTTGTCCTGCTTGGCTTCCTTGCGATCGGCGGGTTCCTGCTCTTCACCGAGCACCGCGCCCATGTGCTTGGCGCGCTGTTCTACCTGCTGCCGCTCGGCTGCGTCTTCATGCACTTCCTCATGCATGGAGGACACGGTCATGGAGGCCATGGGCATGGAGGACATGGGCATGGAGGCGGCCACCGCAACCGGTCAGACGAAAGGAATTCGTCATGAGCACCGACATGCAGGCCTACGGCCTCTGGAGCCTGGTGATTGTCAACTCCGCCGTCTTCATCCTGTTCGCCTACAGCTTCTTCAAGCCACAGACCGGGCGAGACTGGCGTTCGTTCAGTGCGTTCAGCGCCTTCCTGGTTGCGCTGTTTGCGGAGATGTACGGCTTTCCGCTCACCATCTACTTGCTCTCCGGCTGGCTGCAGTCCCGCTATCCGGGGATCGACTGGTTCTCGCACGATGCCGGGCACCTTCTGGAAATGATGTTCGGCTGGCGGATCAATCCGCATTTCGGCCCCTTCCATCTGCTGAGTTTTGTCCTGATCGGCGGTGGGTTCTGGCTGATCGCGGCCGCATGGAGGGTTCTCTACGACGCGCAGCAGCACCGCTCTCTCGCGGTAAGCGGACCGTACAGCTACGTGCGCCACCCGCAATATGCCGGCTTCATCCTGGTGATGCTGGGTTTCCTCGTTCAGTGGCCGACGCTGCTGACGCTGGCGATGTTCCCGGTGCTGGTCGTTATGTATGTGAGGCTGGCACGAGCCGAGGAGCGTGAAGCGATTGCCGAATTCGGCGACGTCTACCGCAAATACGTGACACAGGTTCCGGGGTTCATTCCAAGTTGGAACCGGTTGTCCGGCGGGTCGGTCGGCGGCCCTGGACGAGGCCTGGCGCCATGACGCAGCACCGCCGATCCTGGCCGTTCTCGGCGATCCTGCTCGTCGTCTTCGGTGTGGCGCTCGTCTGCATCGGCGCCTTCTTCATGTTCCTTCGGCCGCCGCTCCTGCCGGAGGACATGCGGTTCGTCGGCCTGTCGCTGCAACAGCTTCAGGCCGAACAGCCACGCATGGCATCATGGCTCGAACGCGTGTTTCAGGTGCTTGGCGGGTATGCCGTCGCCTCGGGCATTCTGACCGTCACGATCGCCGCGACGTCGTTCCGGCGGCATGAGCGGTGGGCTCTTCTGGGCGTGCTCGCCGCCGGCGTCGCCTCAATCGGATGGATGGTCGTTGTCAACTTCGTCATAGGATCCGATTTCCGGTGGGCCTTGCTGGCTATCGCGATCCTATGGGCCGCGGGCGTGGGTATGTTCCTGGTCGAGCTCAGGCAAGCTGCCATGCGGGCAGGCAGGGCGGAGTGATCGCATGTCCGACCTTGTCTTCACCGCGAAGGACCTCGCCAAGACCTACGTCTCGGGCGAGACGCAAGTGCACGCGTTGCGCGGCGTGAGCCTGGAGATTTCGGCAGGGGAAGTGGTCGTCCTGCTCGGGCCCTCGGGCAGCGGAAAATCGACCTTGCTCAACATCATGGGCGGGCTCGATCACGCGAGCAGCGGCGAGCTGTTCTTCAAGGATTTGCGGCTGACCGACCTCGACGACCGGGGGCTGACATCCTATCGCCGCCGCCACGTCGGCTTCGTGTTCCAGTTCTACAATCTGATCCCGAGCCTGACGGCTTACGAGAACGTCGCGCTGGTGACGGAGATTGCCGACGATCCGATGCGCCCCGAGGAAGCGCTCGCTCTCGTCGGGTTGGAGTCGCGCATGCATCATTTCCCGGCGCAGCTGTCGGGCGGCGAGCAGCAGCGCGTCGCCATCGCCCGCGCGATCGCGAAGCGTCCGGAGGTGCTGCTGTGCGACGAGCCGACAGGCGCGCTCGATTCCAGGACAGGCGTTCGGGTGATCGATGCGCTGATGAAGGTCAATGCCGAGCTCGGCACGACCACCGTCATCATCACCCACAACGCCATCATTCAGGAGGTCGCGCACCGGGTCCTGTTCTTCAGCGACGGCCAGATATCGAAGGCCGTCACCAACGAGGCCCGGCGCGCTGTCGCCGAGCTGCAGTGGTGACGCCATGCGCGCCCTGGACATAAAGCTGTTTCGCGATCTCGTTCGCCTTTGGGCGCAGGCAATGGCCATCGCGCTGGTGGTCGGCGGCGGCGTGGCAACGCTGCTGCTCGCCGTCGGCTCCTACCGTTCTCTCGATGAGACGAGGACGGCCTATTACGAGCGCTACCGCTTCGCCGATGTCTTCGCCACGGTGCGGCGGGCGCCGAAAGCTCTCCTCGGCCGGATCGCCGAGATTCCAGGTGTGGCGACCGTCGATGCACGCATCGCGCAGTTCGCACTGCTCGAAACACCGGGTCTGACGGCTCCGGCCACCGGCGTGGTCATCTCGCTGCCCGAGGTCGGCGAGGCGAAGCTCAATCGCCTCTATATGCGTGCGGGCCGCACACCAGATCCGAGCCGGGACGATGAGGTCGTCGTCAACGAGACCTTCGCCGAAGCGCATCGGTTCACCCTGGGCTCGGGCTTCGCGGCGACCCTCAACGGTCGCAGGCGCGATCTGACGATCGTCGGCATCGCGCTTTCTCCCGAGTACATCTATGCCGTCGGCCCCGGCGACATCATGCCCGACGGCCACCGCTTCGGCGTCATCTGGATGTCCGAACGGGCTCTGGCCAGCGCCTATGATCTGGAAGACGCTTTTTCGTCGGTGTCGCTGAAGCTGCTGCCGGGAACGTTGGAGCGCGAGGTGATGACGCGTCTCGACAGCCTGCTCGATCGCTATGGCGGGCACGCTGCCTACGGGCGCAAGGACCAGACGTCGCATGCCTGGCTCGACCACGAGCTCGACATGCTCAACAACATGAGCCGCACGCTGCCGCCGATCTTCCTGCTGGTTTCGGCGTTTCTTGTGAACCTCACCCTCAGCCGCCTCGTTTCGCTTGAGCGCGAACAGATCGGACTCCTGAAAGCGCTCGGCTACCGCAATGCCGGCATCGTCCTGCACTACCTGAAATTTGTAGGCGTCATCACGGCGGCCGGCATCGTCATCGGCAGCCTGATCGGCACCTGGCTCGGCAGCTATGTGACCGGAGTGTTCGCGGACTTTTTCCGCTTCCCGTTTCTCCTGTTCACCAAGAGCCCCGATCTCTACGTCGCGGCGGCGGGACTGAGCGCGCTTGCCGCGGCAATCGGCGCGCTGCGAGGCTTGCGCGAAGTCGTCAATCTGGCTCCCGCGGTTGCCATGCAGCCGCCGGCTCCGCCGGTTTTCCGGCGAACGCTGCCATTGAGCCTCAGCGCGGCCGGCCTTGTCTCGCAGCCGATGAGAATGATGCTGCGCAACATCGCGCATCATCCAGTTCGATCTTTTCTCACCGCATTTGGCATGTCGCTGGCGACGGCGATCCTGATCGTGTCGCTCTTCACGAAGGGCACGATGGAGCAGCTCGTCGACGTTACCTACTTCCTTGCGGATCGACAGGACGCCACTGTCAGCTTTTTCGAGAAGCGCCCTCGGGAAGTGGCCTTCCAGATTGCGAGGCTTCCCGGAGTGCTGAATGCGGAATCCTATCGAGAAGTCCAGGTCCGCATCCGGAATGGCCATGTCGAGCGCCGCATCATGATCCGCGCCAGGCCGCGCGGGGCGGAGCTCAACCGTATCATCGATGCGGACCTGCGGCCGGTGGTCTTGCCGGAATCGGGCCTCGCGATCTCGGCCATGCTGGCCAAGATACTGAAGGTGCGGGTTGGCGACACCGTCGAGGTCGATCTGCTCGACAGCGAGCGCCGGACGGTCTCGCTTCCGGTGGCGGCGCTGGTCGAGGACTATCTCGGCATGCGCGGGATGATGGATGAGGAAGCGCTCGCCAGGCTGCTGCGTGAAGCGCCGATGGCGAACGGGGTGAGCGTCAGCCTGGACAAGACCAGACAGGATGAGTTCTACGCGGCGGTCAAGGCCATGCCGGTGGTGAGCAGCCTAGCTCTGCAGACGGCGTCCCTCGCCACGTTCCGCGACGCCGTGGCACTTCTGGTCACGACGATGTCCAGCATCTACACGGGGCTCGCGGCCGTGATCGCGTTCGGCGTGGTGTACAACAACGCGCGTGTCTCCCTGTCCGAGCGAGCCAGGGAACTGGCAAGCCTGCGCGTGCTTGGCTTCACCCGCGGCGAAGTGCTCGGCATCCTTCTGCTTGAACTCGCGCTGTTGACCCTGATCGCGCAGCCGCCGGGCTGGGCCCTCGGCTATGGTCTTGCCTGGATCATGAAGACGAACCTGGCCGGCGAACTGATGCGTGTACGCCTGGTTGTCGAGCCTGCCACTTATGATTTCGCCAGCGCGATCGTCGTTACGGCGGCTGTGCTCTCCGCCCTGATCGTCCGCAGGCGGGTTAATCAACTCGACCTCGTTGCTGTTCTCAAGACGCGGGATTGAAGACCATGCGCACCAAATCGGTGACCAACTGGATGAAGAGAATCGGTGGCATTGCGGCCTTCGGCCTGATCGCGGCGGCCGCGGTCTGGTTCGCATGGCCGCAGCCGATTCCCGTCGACCTGGCGACGGTAACCAAGGGTCCGATGGAGGTGACCGTCGACGATGAAGCCAAGACCGAGGTGCGGCACGTCTATACGATGTCGGCGCCGATCGCCGGCAAGGTGCTCAGGATTTCGCCGCCGCATCATGTCGGAGACGAGGTGGCCAAGGACGAGACGGTGGTGGCGGTCATGCAGCCGACCATCCCCGGCCTTCACGATGTTCGCACGCACGAAGAGCTGCTGGCGGCGCTTGGCGCGGCAGAAGCGGCCGTGACGTTCGCGGAAGCGGAGCTGAAACGCCTCGAGGCGGCGCTTGCATATTCGCGCACCGAACTCGATCGCGCGGAAAGGTTGGCCAAGTCCGGAGCGATTTCGCAGAACGCCCTCGACAAGGCGAGGTTCGAAGTCGACACCAACGAGGCAGCCTCGGCGAGCGCGAAGGCGCAGGTCGAAGTCCGGCGCAATGAACAGGCGATGATGCAGGCGCGGCTCGGCCAGCCTGCCGGAGATGTTGCACAATCGGATCCGGCCTGCTGCATCCAACTTCGTGCGCCGGTGAGCGGCCGCATCCTGAAGATCGTTCAGGAGAGCGAGGGCATGGTCCAACCGGGCGCGCCGCTTGTCGAGATCGGCGATCCGCGCGATCTGCAGGTGGCGGCGGACCTGCTGTCGACCGATGCGGTCCAGATCAGGCCCGGTGCCTTCGTTCGTATCGATGGCTGGGGTGGGCCCTCGCTTCATGGCAGGGTGACGCGGATCGACCCGGCCGGGTTTCTCAAGGTCTCGGCGCTAGGGATCGAGGAGCAGCGCGTCCACACCGAGATCGATATCGTCGAACCCGCCGAAATGTGGTCGCAGCTTGGGCACGACTATCGCGTGATCGTGCACGTGACGAGCTGGCGCGGCGCCAATGTCCTTGGCGTCCCGGTAGCGGCGCTGTTCCGGCAGGGCGATGACTGGGCCGTGTATCTCGCCGAGGCCGGACGGGCGCGCACGGCCGTGGTCAGGATCGGCCACCGGGACAACAGGATGGCCGAGGTCGAATCCGGTCTGTCGGAAGGCGATCGGGTCGTGCTGCACCCGAGCGACCGGGTGGGCGACGGCGTGACCGTAAGCGAGCGGAGCGTTCAATAGCTCGGTTGGCCTGCAAGCTGTCCGGAGGACGTCCCGCTTCGCGTTGAGAAGAATTCGCGGACTTGTCCTGCGAAGCTCGGAGAGCGAAGCAGGATGGCGGAGAGGGAGGGATTCGGTTTCACGCCTATCCTGCTGAAAATGCTAATCTTTTCGCGCTTTTTGTTACGCAGTTTGTTACACTGCTACAACTGCGATTTACAATCGCTCTTTTGAGCTCGCCTGCCCAATCCATCTTATCTGTCGAAACCGACGCAATGGCGCGGCGGTGGATTGGGTCACTCTGTCATAGTATCCGCGCTTCATTAAGTTGACGATGCCGTTTAGACTCGGAGCTGATCCTTTCCGGTCGATCACCAGGATTTGGCGCGCGACCCGGCACCGGCGGTTCGTCTTTGTACGTTTGTGTCATCCAGGCCGGATCAACTCGGCCATCAGGCTTCTCACGACTTATGCATGCGTTTCCCACTTTTATTAGCATTCGGTGCGAACCCGCACCCTGCACCAAACCTGCGACGCCTAAGCTATCGTCCTCGACTTGAGCGTTCCCTGCTTCTCGTGGAAGACGCTAAATTCGCTCGTGCGTTATTGCCGGCCAGCAAAGGCTGCGGGTCGGCGGTGAGGGTGTCGAGGAGCGGCGGCCGTTCCCTTTCACTCAATAGTGCCGCCGGCGCCTGGATGGTTTCCACGACGCCGCCCCCGCAATCGTAGCCGTTGTGATGATCATCGTGCATGCGCTGAGCTGTTGGGGACATGCTGATGGCGGTGCCGGAAGCACCGGAGACATGTGATATCTCGGCAGCGGGCAGAGCGGCTTCTCTGTCGCTGCACAGGAAAGCGTAGAGTTCCTTCACGCAAATGCGGGCGTCCTTCTTGTCTTTTTGAAAGGGCGGGACGAGGGGCAACCTGATATCGGCCTTTTGGTAGAACGGACTGCGCTCTTCGTACAGCTGGTCAACCTTCTGCTCGATGTCGGCGCCTTGCAGCAGCGGCCGGCTGGTGTCCCTCTCGAGGCGCCTGCGGAGCTCTTTCAGCTCGGGTGTCGAGCCAGATCGACCTCGCCTTATTAAGAATCAGGGCTTGATTGGACTCCTTGCCAAAGCAGCCGCCGCCGGTTGCGATGACGATGGGGCCTCTCTCCAGCTGCTTGGCGAGCTCTTTGGTCTCCAGGTCCCTGAAGTGCGCCTCGCCACGGCCAGGGTCGGCGAACATCTCCATCAGATTGCCGTGATCGGCGACGATATGCTTATCGATGTCGACAAACTCCACCCCCAACTCCTTGGCAAGCTGGGCGCCGATGGTCGACTTGCCGCTCGCCGGCATGCCGACGAGCACGACCGGCCGCGTACCGAGGGCCGCGAGGATCTCGCCGGCTTGCGGCGAGCGAGCGACCGCAATCTGTTGTCTTGCGACGATGGGCGACCTGGAGGTCCCTGCCGCCCTCGACCTGCTTTCTCCTGACGAGTCCCAGTGTAATATCTCCCAGGCACCACGGGGAATGGGGACTAGCTGTGAGCTCTGCGCGCGGTGCGCGAGCTCGGCCCGATAACTGGCCGGTGTAGGGAACTCGACCTCGAAGCGATAGTTCTGCGCGGTTCTGAACGCCGTGTGAACGCCGCGTAACCGCGGCCTGTCCATCCTGATGACCCAGTTGGTGGTCTCGACCTCGCTGCAGTCCCGCTCCTCGAAGGCCAGTGCCGCCTTCCTGAAGGCGCGCGTAAAAGCCTCGTCCGGGATCTCGAAGACATGGCGCACGGCATTGGTGACCAGTTGGGCCTCCGGCGCCGTGCTCACGCTCTGGCCGGTCAACTCGTCGGCTATCCAGACCTGCCCGCCCGACCGTTGGTCAAGATGCGGCACCTTCACCTCGATGCCGTCCTGCCGCAAAAGCTCGGCAACCGCATGCACAATTTTTGGTAATCGCGCTTTCTTGCGCTTCGGCGGGGGCGGCTTCGAGCCTGGCCCGCTCAAGGGCCTGTTCGCTGCTCAGCGTTATCGTGCTGGCGCGGTCGTCTTCGGCCGAGATTGCTAAGGCGCTGAGCAGAATGCGCTTTTCGACGGCGAGTCTGATCGAGGCCTCCATGACCGATGCCGCCAGCGTGGGGTTGTCCTTCAGATCCGCCAGGCTGCCATCGACGTCGAACCGGCCCTGGTGGAGCTTTGCCGCCTGCGCCTTGACATATGGCGCCGACTTGAAGCCCGGCCTCTGCTCCAAGAGCCGCTGCAATTCGGTGGTTTTTTGCATGAACACCCGCGCACCGGTATCGGACTTGTAGGCGTCAGTGCCGACCTTGATGCCGACGCTCAACAGATTGATGGCGCTTTCATGCAGCTTGACTTCCGACTGCTCATGAGCCGGCTCGCTATTGAGCTGCAGGTTCCAGTCCTGGAGCTCGGCCACTAACAACGCGGCCAGTTCGCAGGCCACCGGATGCCTGGCGGCCTTGCTGTCTTCCCTCGCCCTGGCGATGAGCTCATGGAGGGCCTGGCCATCCGGCCGATCTTCCTGCAACAGTGCGCGGATGTCGGCCTTGAGCTCATTATGAATGCCCTCGTAGGTGCCGAAGATGGCACGCTCGGCAAACCAGCGTTGCGCCTCCAGCGGCTGCGCCAGCACGTTGCGCTGCAGGCAGCTGTAGGTCTCCAGCACCAGCCCGGTGGCCGACAGGATCTGCTTGGACCGGGTGAACTGGTAGCCGCTTTTCTCAATGGCCGGCGTGTGCGACTTCGGCGGCTTCATCGAGGCGATGCCGCGCGCCTGCAGCTGCGCGTCGAACTGGCGCACATGCTCGTAAAGGCGAGGCTGGTCGCCAATGATGACGACGGTGTCGCCATCAAAATCGCCGTCGAGCATTTTTTGTTCGACGCTTGGAACCGCAACCAAAGAGCCGGGCGCGAACACCTCCGTCGCCTGCAGGATGCCGACGCACTCGAGCGCGGTGTCGGCCTTGACCCGGTCCTTTTCCTCCAGCCAGTACGAATGGCACTTTACGTCCTCGGCAGACATCACGACCCCGCGCTCGGCGAAGTCCGCCGGCCACATTTCGTCGGGCACAACGATCAAGATGCCTTTGGCAAAGAAGGTCGGATCGTCGGCGGCAAGCCCAGCCCCCGACCTGTGCGCGAAGTTGAAGCTATATTGGAAGGCCACGCACCGATCCAGGAACGCCGCGGTCCGGTCGCCATCGCGCGCCGACCTGACCCGGTCGGCGGCGAACGGGCGCAGGTTGGGCTTGTCATAGGGGGAGCGTCCGACAAGCACGCCAGCGTCACGGGTCAAGGTCTTGCTCTTGCCCGTCGGCACATGCAGGCATTCGTCGCTGGACGGCACGGCGATAGCGCTCGAACCCTCGATATGCCCGCCCGTGACCGTCCGGAACAGCTCCTCGGCGGTGAGGCTTTGATGGGTTTCGAGCCAAGCCTGAGCCTTCTCGCGGGTCTCCTGTGCTACCTCGACGCTACGCGGATAATGTTGCAGCGCCGAGGGCGGTACCGCCGATTGCCTTTTATCGGCATAGGCAGGCATCCGCTCGGGAGCGTCGTGGCGAGCCCGGGCAATGGACGGCATGCGCTCGGCCAGTGAGGCCCTAATGAAGCCGCAGCCGTCATGCGGCCGCAAGGCGATCTCGCCGTCTCGCCCCTCGAACCGGAAGGGATGCACTGCGCCTGCGGGATGGTCGGGCAGAAGGGACAGCTTGAAGCACCCTTCCAGCGCATAATCATGGGGGCCAATGTCGGGGATGCCCGGCGGCGCGGCAAATCCGCGGCGCTGGGTATAGTAATAGGCTTCCTTGAACGGCGCCCAGGCCCGCGACAGCTGCTCAAAGGCCGTACCCGGAGCCGTCTCGGCATAGGGGATCGCCAAAAGCTTGCCGCTTGGGGCCTCTGCGGCCGTGAAAGGCAGGTGAGAGGCAAGCTGGTTCAGGCTCTTTTGCGGCGGCTTCAGTTTGCTGCCGCCGAACAGGTCCATGCGGTAGGGCACGCCCTCCACGGTGAACGTGCGTGTCAGCATGGCTCCAGTCGGAGTTCCCTTTAGCTGCACCGCCACCACCTTCACCGCGCCCGAGGTCAAGCGGTGGAAAATGGAATAGCGCAACTCGGCTTCGCTGGCCAGCGGCCGGCCTTGCATGTCGACCACCGGCAGCCGCATCAGTCCGGCATCGCCTTGCGGCGGTCTCGGCTCGTGGTCCATGGCCTGAAGGACCCGATGGACATCGAAGCTGGAGGCTGCATGCTGGGCCTGGATCATCGATGCGTTCTGCGCCATGAAGGTGTCGAGCGCTTCGAGCGGCTCCTTCGCCTCGATCTCGGCGATCACGCTCGAGTTCGCGCACCGCCTCGGCGCGCGCCGCGGCGCTCCTTCCTCGGCTGATGAACACTGCCGATCATAGATTCGACTGCCAGCCTCAAAGCCCCATCGTCGTGCATAATATGGGCTGGCCTCGCTACATTCGAAGGGGATCGAAGGCCGATCCCACGGTGCGGTGAAAGAAGCTGCAAGCGGCTTCCAAGACTAGGTGCGAGCACCTCGATCTCATTGTAGGCCCGTCATCGGATCATATGGAAATCGGTGAGCTTCATCCGCCGGCCTTTTACAACGTGGTTTGGTCGATCCTCTAGGGGATTACGCAGTCTTAAGCCAGCATTAATACCTTAGACGCGACACTAGGAATACTTTTACTATTCGCTAAAGCTCGATGCTATTTGACGAGGACTGGTCTTGCGTTTGCAGTTTTCTAGATGAGAGGGCTAAAGGACATTAGCGTCGGGACCAAGCTCTCGTTGGGCTTTGGGCTGGCGCTGCTGTGCGTCGTGGCCGTGGGAGTATTTGGGGTCGCGCAACTGCGATCACTCAACAAGGTCACGAGCGAGATCACCAGCGTTTGGTTGCCCCAGGTCCAGATCGTCGGCGAGATGAAGCGCAACCTCGCGGAACACCAGCTCTATGCGACGTTGCGCGTGCGCACTGCCGAGGCTGCGCAGATAGCCGGCATTGAGAAGGAGATGGCGAGGGAAAGCGACGAAATACTGCAAGGTCGGCGCGCCTATCGCCGGAGTGCCGGATCGCTGGCCGAGCAGCAGCTGTTCGACCAGTTCGTCAACCTATGGACGGCCTACGAAGATTCCCTGACATCGATTTTCCCGCTCCTCGAAACAGGAGGGCGAACAATGGCTGTCAAGGAGTTCGAGACGGTATCGCTCCCGACCGTTGCCGCCGCCACGCAGCGATTGGACGACCTGCTGGCCCTCACCAACGAGCGCAGCACGGCCGCGGCGGTGATGGCGGACAGGACCTACACCGTTGCGCAAAGATTGACTTGGCTGGCAGTTCTTTTTGCCGCCGGGTGTCTTGGTGGGCTTGTCGCCTGGATACGCCACAATGTCAGCAAGCCGATCCTCGCCGTGACCGAGGCGATGCGTTGCTTGGCGCAGGGCGAGCGCCGTTCGAGTCTCATTGCGCTGAAAAGGGATCGGCAGGACGAGGTTGGAGTGCTGTTCTCGGCCTTTGCCGGCTACCGGGCCAGCCTGGAGCGCAGCGATGCCTTGGCCCGAGAAGCCGAGCTGGAGCGGCAGCAATTGGCCGCGGCCGCCGCCAATATGCCCGTAGGGCTTTGCATGTTCGATGCGGAGAGGCGGCTGGTTCTGTGCAACCAAAGCTACGCCGATCTCTACCATGTGCCGGAGCCCCTGACTCGTCCCGGCACGCCGTGGATCGATTTGATGCGGTTCCGGATCGCGGCGGGCCTCTATGCCGGCCATGACCCGGAAAAGTATGTGCAGCAGCTGACGGAGACCATCGATCGCGCAGAGCGGACGGTGAGCCTGGTGGAACTCAGGGACGGACGCACCATCGACCTCATCCATCAGCCACTGCCGGGCGGCGGGTGGCTTGCCACTCACCATGACGTGACCGACTTGCGGCGGAGCGAAGCCAAGATTTCATACATGGCGCGCCACGACGGACTTACCGAGCTTCCAAATCGCATATTGTTCCGCGAACGCGCCGAGGAGGCTTTGGTCGAGATGCGGCGTGATGGTAGCAAGATTGCTTTCCACTGCCTCGATCTCGATCATTTCAAGATGGTCAACGACACGCTGGGGCACCCGGTTGGCGACGCCTTGCTGAAGGAGGTCGCCGCCAGACTGAAACAGGTGGCCCGTGAAGGCGACACCGTGGCAAGGCTCGGCGGCGATGAGTTCGTGATCATTCAAACCGCGGTTGATCAGCCGGTCGAGGCGACAGCTCTTGCCCAACGGGTCATTGATGGGCTGAGCGCACCTTATGTCGTCGATGGCCACGGGGTTATGATCAGCGCCAGCATCGGCATCTCGATCGCGCCGGACGATGGCATTGACGCCGACCAACTTCTCAAGACCGGCGACATGGCGCTCTACCGGGCGAAGGCGGAAGGCCGCGGAACCTACAGGTTCTTCGAACCGGAAATGGATGCGCGCATGCAGGCGCGGCGGTTTCTCGAACTCGACCTGCGCGAAGCGGTGGTGCGGCAGCAGTTCGAAATCTACTACCAACCGCTCCTCAATCTCGACCGCGGCGAGGTCAGCTGCTTCGAGGCGCTGCTGCGCTGGCATCACCCGACGCGCGGCATCGTATCCCCGGGAGAATTCATCCCGCTGGCCGAGGACATCGGCCTCATCGTCCCGATCGGTGAATGGGTTATCAAGCAAGCCTGTCTCGACGCGGCAAGCTGGCCCGGTAGCATCAAGGTCGCCGTCAATCTGTGCCCGGCGCAATTTCGCAACGCGCGCTTGCTCTCCACCATCGTCGAGGCATTGGATATCTCGGGACTGCCCCCCAGCCGGCTTGAGCTTGAGATCACCGAGACAGTGCTGCTGGCCAACAGCCAGGCGACTCTCTCGATGCTGCAACATATCCACATGCTCGGCGTTCATATCGCGATGGACGACTTCGGAACCGGATATTCGAGCTTGAGCTATCTGCGCTCGTTCCCATTCGACAAGATCAAGATCGATCAATCCTTCATCACGGACGCCGGAGATATCGACAGTTCCGTCGCCATCATTCGAGCGGTCACGAGCCTCGGCAACAGCCTCGGGATGCAGACCACCGCCGAGGGCGTCGAGACCGTGGAGCAGCTGGAACGGGTCCGAAGAGAAGGCTGCACCGAGGCGCAGGGCTTCCTGCTCAGCCGCCCGCTGCCCGCGCGGGACATCCCCGCGATGCTGGAGCGGACCCGCGCCGTGGTGGCGGGCGAGATCATTGAGACCGAACCCGAAACGTCAGGCGAGCGAGACACGGACAAGCCGGGCAGGCGTCGCAGTAGGGCGTCTGTCCCCGCCTAACCGGGATGCAAGCGAAAAACAGTGCCAACGAACATGAGTTTGCCGGCCTAGTTCAGGCCGCCACTCGGATCATGTCGATAGCGGGTGTGTAGGTCGGCGCGGCTCGAAATTAGGTGTGCTGAGCGCCGGTCAAAGTGGGATTAGCTTGTCATATCGATTATGGGATCCAGGTTGAACCCGACTTGCAGGACTCTGCTCGTAACCGAGCAGATCAACCTCACATTCGGTCGCTGCTCTTCACGGCTGCACCAACATCCCGCCTACGGCCGCTGGGCTCGGGCGACGAGACCATTCTGAGTGAGCGGCGTTTTATATACCCGTTCGGTCGTCAGTACCTTGCGTTCACGACAGATACGCCGGCGATCCTCCTGCTCCGGTGTTGGCTCTTTGACCATTGCACATATGCGCGGTTCGCCTCGCTTGAAGGCAAGGAGAGACGAGCGTTTCACCATCGATCTTATCGGTTTTGGCTCGGCGACTGCGACGAGACACTGCGATAGAAGCGGGATCAACGACGTAGCTCTCGATCCCCGCCTTGCTCAGAACCCGATGGATCCAGGAGCCATCGAGCCCGGCTTCCTGGATAGCGACGACGGGGAAGTCTGGCCCCATGCGTGCTCTTGCCTTCTCTCGCACGCTATCGAAGCGACGGAACAAGGCGGATAAATCACCACTGGGGACACTGTGTTTCGACAACTTCTCGCCGCCACCTGGCGACAACGACGAGATCAGCCAGGTTGAACGGCTGAGCTCCAGCGATACGAAGATTGCGCCCAGACCAGTCCGGATAGCAGTCAGAGTTTCGGATCGGTCGGCCACTACATGCATGGTGTTCCTCCGCGGGGTGTTTGTTAGCAGCGTCACTCTGCCAGAGCACGCGCCGCTATCCATCCGTCGCCATGGGATCTGGTGATTGTTCATGTCGCCGATTCCCGCGAAGGAACGCCACCATGACCAAGATTGAAAGTAAGACCGCCAGCGCTGCCGTCAAAGACATTCTGCTTTCAGACCCGGACGGACTTCACGAAATGATCCGTGCGGTGATGCAGGAGGTGCTCGAGGCCGAGATGGACGACGGTGGAGGAGACCATCGAGCGCACGCTGACCTTCTTTTGCCTGCCGCGCCAGCATCACAAGCATCTCAAGAGCACCAACATGCTTGAACGGCTCAATGAGGAAATCCGCCGGCGCACCTATGTCGTGCGCATCTTCCCCAACGCCGAAAGCTGCCTGCGCCTCGTCAGGGCGCCGGCTGTCGAAACCAACGAAAACTGGATGGAGGCCCTACATCAACATTGACGACCTGCGCGAGCACAAGAAGCTCGCTCTACGCCAAGCCGCATGACCAGCATCGTGGCCGCCCCATTTTGCAGAACTTGACGCACACAACCGCCACTTCGAGTTTACCGACCGCACCGAGTCATCCACGCAAAGACCTGCGCAGCGTCAGCTTCAGAGCTTGGTCCCACCGGCTGAACGCCAAAAAAGCGGATCTTGGCCATCGGAAGCGCCCTCAACCGACTGAGAGGTTTCGGCTTATGCGATGCGACTGGCAGTCCTGCGCTCCGGGGACAAGGCCGTGGCGGCAGAAGATCCCCTGGACATCAGGCGATGTCCGGAAGGCAGCATCGTAGTAACGGTTTTTACGCCGCTCGCGGCACGCGCGAGGTGAACGTCGCCCGGGTGACCGACACGCTGGTGCCGTCAATATCGCTGATAATCTCCACCCTGGCCTCCAGTTGTTTCACCAGTGCTTCGACGATGGCTGTTCCAAGTCCGGTAGCCGGTACGTCGTTGGCGATCTTGCCGACGCCATTGTCCGAAACCGTCAGTTTCCAGTCACTGCCCGCGGTCTCGTAGCTCACCTGGATGCGAGCGCCGGTTCTCTTCTTGGGGAAAGCATATTTGATGGCGTTGAGCACGAGTTCGGTGACAATTAGTCCCAGACTGACTGCCCTTTGCGAATCTATCCTGCCGCCTTCGGCCATTACGGTGACCGTGATCGGCTGGGCTTCGCCGACCATCGACGAGGCGAGGCTGCTGCACAATTTCGGTAGGTAAGAGCCGACATCGATCTCGTCGACGCCGGCGGAGGTGTGGAGATGGCGTTGCACCTCGGCCACGGACAGAACGCGCTGATGGGCGTCCTTGAGATGCTGGCGCGTCTCTTCCGACGTCACCGAGCGTGCCTTCAGCAACAGGATCGAGGCAATGATCTGCAGGCTGTTGGCAACCCGATGCTCCATCTCGCGCAGCAGGACGTCTTTCTGCCGAAGCAGGTCTTCGGTGCGACCGAGCAGTTCTTCCTTCTCCCGCTCGATGATACGACGGGCCGTTATGTCATTGAAGGCGAGAAGGATGGTGATGGCCGAACTATGGTCGTAAAGCACCTTGCGGGCATTGAGCAGCATGGTGCGACGGCCGATCCGCGTTCCTGAGCCATGCTTGCCTCCCTCTATCCCTTGATCTGGATCTTCTTCGGCCGATCCGCCTCCGGCCGGTGCAACTCGACTTCGAGCAGCCCGTTGGCGAAACGCGCCTCGACCCGTTCCGGGTCGACGCGGAATGGCAATTGCACTGTCCGGGAGAAGGTCCCATAGGCGCGCTCACGGCGGTGCCAGACGGATTTCTCGTCCTCCGTTCGAGGCTCGCGCGTTCCCTTCAATGTCAGAATGTTCTCGCGCACCGTGAGGCCGATTTCGTCAGGTGATATCCCCGGCAGTTCCGCGGCCACCGCCACGCTGTCCTCGCCAGTCCAAAGATTGATCGGCGGAAACTCCTGAGCGGCGCTGGCGGTCAGCCCGGCCAAACGCTGGTTTACTTCCTGTTGCATGCGCCGCATTTCCACAAACGGATCGAACCCGATGCGGCCGAAATCCGACAAAAGCATGTACATCCTCCTATGATTCACGACCTTGCATGATTGCCACGCGCGACACGTGCGTGCGCACCGGAAGCGGAATCGATCGATGGCAACAGGAGGGGCGATCAGCACAGAGACCGAGCGGCCCGATCGCGCAACCTCGCAGAATGCGAGAAAGAGGGGTTCGGGCAGACGCCGGAACACATCCTCCTTGCGAAGCGACATGAACCGAACTCGATCCACCGTAGGGCCGGACCGTCATTCCCGTGCCAGGACCCGATAGCGGCATCCGGCTTTATCATTAGGTGGCCCCAAATGGCCTTTCACGAGGTGATCTTTGACATTCCACCAGTCACCTCTTCGGCAACAGCGGGGTCCCTTCGAATCCGTAGCCACGTTGCCTCTAGTCGCTGATTTGGCTTCCCTTTGCGCAACTGTCGGGATCGACGAAGCGTCCCGAATTGCACCGCGGTTCGATCAACTGATCGCAGGCGACGCGCCGCATCGTCATGGTAGCTGACGAATGAATCGGCATGACACGTCGCAGTGACCGAGACATCAAGCCAGCACCTATGTCGGCTTGCCGCAAGTCAAAAGAATCCAGCCCTGCGTGCCGCGTTCGCTGACCTTCGCCAGTGACGCCATTTGCATTTCGGCCGGACAGATGGGCACAGACATGTGCAATTCCCGCATCGCCCATTATTGGAACTCACAAGGCGGCGTTCTTTCCGTCTTGGCGAGCAGCGGGCCAACGCGTTACCGGCGGTGATCTTCCTGCAGCTTTAAATCAGTCGCCACCAACGACGAAATCAGATTTGGCCAGCACGCCGGCAATCCTGGCAAATCCCACAATGCTTGCCGCGCCTGCTCGGGTGTCATCTGTCCGGCGATCGCTGCGTTGCTGCTTCTCACCGCGCAACTGAATACCGGTCCCCGACGCGCTTTTGGCCACTGATTCAGGAATACGAGCGCTTCGCGCACTGTGTTGATGTCGTGACGACGTCGTTGGTCTTAACCTGGACCGGCGATAGGAAAGCCAGACCGGTTATTCTTACCTCCCTGCGATCGCACGCTGGATCTTTCATTCGGTGGTTGGTTGCGTGACAGGTTTCGAACGTTAGGTCTTGTTTTCTCTGGAAGATCGGGCTGTACGACATAATCCAAATGTTGCGACGCAGCGAAGGCTTCTGCTGGTTCCCGAGTTGAAAAAGCCAGTTGCACCTGGATGAGTGTGTCGCCGCCACCCAATAGCCCATCAGATGTTCAATGGCAGGCGGCGTCCGACGCTCGAACAGCAAGCGCCACGGCCGGCGGGTAGCCGATGCCACAGCTTTGGAGCTGCCCCGGATACTATTATAAGACCGATTGACGCGGGGCTCGACGCGTTTGCGGCAAATAAGCTCGAGTGTGGACAGAGATGTGACGTTCTATTGAGTCGCTGACCCAATCGGTAGCGACCTGGTGATCCACGCAACCAATTCCGGTCGTTTCTGTCACTAAGAACTCGATATTCGCTATTTGCACCTCGAAAGTCGCATAATTGGCAGTGAGAAACTCAACGCGTTGTGAGGATGGCATAGAGAAGCAGTAGCCCCTTCTCTAGTCTCGCTACGGGAAAAATTCTGGAAAATGGGTCTGCTTGGCTGGACGCAGAACGCTGTGGTTATTCAGCCGGCATTTCTGAAGCCTCTCCAAGACAAACAGCTTGCCTTCGCGCACGCTGTCTTCGAGCGGCTTCGGCTTCGCCAGATGCGCCGCAATCGCGCTGGCCAGCATGCAACCTGTCCCGCGCATCGATGTGGCAAGGCGCGGTGCATCGAAGCGGATGGGTTCGTGCCCGGAGCGTAACAGAATATCGGTCGACCGGGTTCCCGACGCATGCCCACCCTTGATCAGCAGGGCTTGAGGGCCGGCGGCCAGCAGTCTTTTTCCTTGTTGGAGCGCTCCGTCCTCATCCACTGCCAGTTCGGAGCCACTAAGGAGCGCCAGTTCAGGGAGGTTGGGCGTGACAATGCAGCAAAGCGGCATAAGATCGCGCTTCATGGCAGCGATAGCGCCTGCTTGCAGAAGTGCGCGGCCTGAGGTGGAGGCCAGCACAGGGTCGAGTACTGCGGGGACATGCGGAAATTTGCGCAGCACTGCGGCAACGGCAACAATGATCTTGGCAGTCGCCAGCATGCCGATCTTGATTGTGGCCACGTCGTTGGCCTGCAGCGCGGCGCACATCTGATTGGCCACCAGGCTAGGTGGCGAATAATAGATTTCGATCACGGCGTCATGCGTTTGCACCGTTAGCGCTGTGACGGCGAGACAGGTGCGCACGCCAATGGCAGAGATCGTCTCGATATCGCGTGCAATTCCAGCACCGCCACTGGAGTCCGATCCACCGACGACAAGCACATGTGGTTCTCGCCTCAGCGCCATTGGTCCGTCTTTTCGATCCATTCTCGCGTGCGCGCCTCGGGGTCGTCGTTGAGCGTGATGTCGGTCACCACCGCCGCGCTGTCCGCGCCAGCCGCAAAGACACCGTCGAGCCGCTCAGGGTTGAGGCCACCAATGGCGACCAATTGAAACGGCGCGACCTGGCGCTTCCATTCGCTGATCCGTTCGACCCCTTGCGGCGCCCATTTCATCTTCTTCAGGATGGTCGGATAGATGGGTCCAAGCGCTATGTAGTCAGGCTCGGCGGCCATCGCCGTTTCCAGCTCCTGATGATCATGTGTGCTCAGTCCGAGCCTTACGCCGGCTGCCCGTATCGCCAAGAGGTCAGCGGTCTGCAAATCCTCCTGGCCGAGATGTATGAAGTCGCAGCCTTCCTCGATTGCCAGGCGCCAGTGGTCGTTGACGATGAGTTGGCACTGGTATCGAGCACACAAGGCCTTCGCGGTGCGGATCTCCGCGCGCAACCCAGCCTCATCCACGGTCTTGATGCGCAGTTGCAGAAGCCGGACTCCGAGTGGGACCAGCCGTTCGATCCAGGCAGCGCTGTCGACGATCAGATAAAAGGGATCGAGCTTCATGAAAAAACGGCCCTGCCGACCATCGGTGTCGATGGCACGGCGACGTCGCGCGGTTCGAGCATTCCCGAACTTAACGCCTCACGACCGGCGTCGACCGCCTTACCGAAAGCACGCGCCATGCCGACCGGATATGCCGCCTTGGCGACCGCTGTGTTCAGGAGCACGGCGTCAAAGCCGAGTTCCATGACGGTGGCCGCGTGCGACGGCCGTCCGAGCCCCGCATCCACAATCAGCGGGACGCCAGGGAAATATCCGCGCATCGAGCGCAGCGCCGTCATGTTGACCGGTCCCAAGGCGGAACCGATCGGTGCGCACCACGGCATCAGGACCTTGCAGCCCGTTTCCAGCAGCCGCTCGGCGACAACGAGATCGTCGGTGGTATAGGGGAATACCGCAAAGCCGTCCTCGCACAGGATGCGGGCGGCTTCAACCAGACCGAACACATCCGGCTGTAGCGTGTCGTGATTGCCGATCACTTCGAGCTTGATCCAGTTGGTGCCGAAGACCTCGCGCGCCATTTTCGCGGTGGTGACGGCTTCCTTGACGGAGAGGCAGCCGGCGGTATTGGGCAGGATTCTGGCGCCCAGCGAGCGGATCAACGACCAGAATTGTTCGCCGGCTCTACCGCCCGCCATCTCACGCCGCAACGAGACGGTCACCACCGACGTGCCCGACGCCTTGACTGCATCGGCAAGGATGGCCGGCGAAGGATATTGAGCGGTGCCGAGAAGCAGGCGCGACGAAAGCT
>NZ_SADT02000058.1 GCF_004016445.2 Mesorhizobium sp. M2E.F.Ca.ET.219.01.1.1 | reverse complement strand
TGTCAACCTTGTGGCAGAACGCACAGCCATCTCCAAAAGAGAGATCAAGCGCAGTGACTTCGAGCGGGTATTTACGACCCCTTATGGGCGCAAAGCGGGCGCAAGACTGAAGACCCAATACCGCATGCTGCCGCCGATCGGTCAGCTGGTTTCCGAAGTCTTCTATCCAGACCTCACATTGTCGGCTGGCCGCACTGCGCCCGAAATCGACGAACAGTGCCTGCCGAAGGAGCTGAACAAACCCCTCGCCTGGATCACCACGGACAGCCTGGGCGCTGCTGCATATGAACGCAAAGAAGCGAGCAGCAAGATCAATCCGGTCGAAGCCGACGCCATCGTTCGCCTGCTGGAGAAATGGCACGCGGAGGACAATTTCCGGCAGTGGCTTCTCACCCAGCAAATGCATCCCGTCGGC
>NZ_SADT02000057.1 GCF_004016445.2 Mesorhizobium sp. M2E.F.Ca.ET.219.01.1.1 | reverse complement strand
GTCCCAGACGGCCACCAGCTTGATCGGCACGCGGCGGGAGTATTTCAGCATCCAGCGTTCTTCCAGGGCAGAGGCCTTCAGCGGGCCTGCGACCAAGTCGTCATGAAGCTTCCACACGGTCAGCGCGTCGCGTCGGCGGTACCGGGCGAACAACTGGTTGACGCTTAACGGGGCACCCGGCCTCAACAGGCCACACTTGGTGATAAAGCCTGTCAGAGAACGCGCAGTGAAGGCGCCACGGCTGAAGCCGAACACGAAGATGTCGTCACCATCGTTGTAGTTTTCGACCAGCCACTCATAGGCATCAAGGATATTCCTGAGCAGCCCCTTCCCAAAGGCTCCGCCAATGACTCCGTTCACCCCGATATCATAGTAGGCGAGCTGGGCTGGGTTTCCGGTGTCTTTCGTTGAACACAGGG
>NZ_SADT02000056.1 GCF_004016445.2 Mesorhizobium sp. M2E.F.Ca.ET.219.01.1.1 | reverse complement strand
ACCGCATCTATGTTTGCGGTCTCAACGGCTCTTCTGCAATAGCGATATGGTCATATTCAACAGCAACTGCATGGAATTCAAGTGTTGCCAGTAAAACGATATTACCTAATTACAGCAATGTATGGGTAAGGGCCAGCTATACAAGTGCGACGACGACGCTAACTTTTTTCTATTCGATTGACGGGTACACATGGGATCAAGTTTACACGACCGCATCTCCATATACCGGCGCGCCGACAGACTATGGGATCACGGTTGGGTCGGCCGGAAACAGCACTGGCGCAATACTTTCGCTAAATTATATGGCGGAAAGCTCTCCGTGAAATGTCAAATTGAACACGTCATTTGGTATCGTTGCGGCTCACAGTTTGAAGGATCACCAAATGGTAGGAAGTTGGAGTGTAAATATGGCGGGAACAATAC
>NZ_SADT02000055.1 GCF_004016445.2 Mesorhizobium sp. M2E.F.Ca.ET.219.01.1.1 | reverse complement strand
GGAACGGCCGGCTCCTCGGCAAAGACGTCTAGGCCAGCGCCGGCGATCTCGCGCCTTTGCAGCGCGCCGATCAGGGCGTCCTGGTCGACGACGTCGCCGCGCGCGGTGTTGATCAGGAACGCGCTACCCTTCATCAACCGCAGGCTTCGGGCATCGATCAGGTGGCGGTTTTCCGCGCCGCCCGGGCAGTGCAGCGACACGAAATCGGATGCCGTGAGCACACCTTCCAGAGTCTGCATCTGCACCGCGCCCATGGCGCGCGTTTCCTCATCATCGACCGGCGACCGGTTGAAGAACACGATCTTCATGCCGAAGCCGAAATGCGCGCGCCTGGCCGTCGCCTTGCCGATGCGCCCCATGCCGACAATACCCAAGGTCTTGCCCGAAACCTTCGCGCCGGCCATGTGGGTCGGCGACCAGCCGTG
>NZ_SADT02000054.1 GCF_004016445.2 Mesorhizobium sp. M2E.F.Ca.ET.219.01.1.1 | reverse complement strand
GTGCCGCCGGAGAACAAGCCGGTCGGCGGCGAGATTGCCACCTGCCGGAGTTTTCTGGTGCCGACGATCGGACGCTTTCCCAATCTGCGCGCTGTCCTGGCGCTCGGCTCGATCGCGCATCAGTCGACGGTGCGGGCGCTGGGCGGGCGCGTCGCCGCCCATCCGTTCCGGCACGGCGGACGGCACGAGGCCGGCGGCATCGCGCTGTTCTCCAGCTACCATTGCTCGCGCTACAACACCAACACGGGCGTGCTGACGGAAGTAATGTTCGTCAATGTGTTCAAGGAGATCGCGGCGTTTCTGGAGGAGTAGATTCGGAAACCCGCGTGGCGAATAGCTCAGCCAGTTTGTCCGCCCCACCCTGCAGCACGTTCAGGTCGACGTCGCCTTCGATGCCGTCGACGCGACCCCGGTTGTGGTACTGCC
>NZ_SADT02000053.1 GCF_004016445.2 Mesorhizobium sp. M2E.F.Ca.ET.219.01.1.1 | reverse complement strand
GTCTCGGCGGTGACGACGAAGTCGTCGGGCAGGCGCACCGGATCGGCGAAGATCGAGTGGTAACGGCCGACCGTCACTTCCTTCGGGAGCCCCGAGAAGATGATCCCGGGCTTCGAGACGCGGATGCGCGACGGCTTGCCGTGCATCGGGATGTGCAGTTGCCGGAGCTCCCCGCCATAGGCTTCGGCCAGCGCCTGCAGGCCGAGGCAGACGCCGAAGACCGGCAGCTCGCGGCTCCTCGCCTTCTTGATGGTGGCGGCGCAGTCGAAATCCTTCGGCGTGCCCGGGCCGGGCGAAAGCACGACGAGATCGGGCTTCAGCCGCTCGAACACCTCTTCCGGCACCGGGCTGCGCACGGTGGAGACATTGGCGCCGGTCTGGCGGAAGTAGTTGGCGAGCGTATGGACGAAGGAGTCCTCGTGGTCGAC
>NZ_SADT02000052.1 GCF_004016445.2 Mesorhizobium sp. M2E.F.Ca.ET.219.01.1.1 | reverse complement strand
GCCCGCCGATCGACCAGTTGCCGGAAGCGTCGGTGGTCGTGGTGCGGTCGCCCGCGCTGAAGTCGCCGCTGTTGTCGTCGTCGATGAAGATCGTCACCGGACCATGCGTCCACGCGACGTCGTCCGCCGTCTTGCCGTCGCCGGTCAGGTCCTCATACTTCGTGCCCGAGATCGAGAAGTTGCGGAAGTTGGTGAAGTCGTTGCCGGTATCGGTGCCGCCGCTGCCGGGGTTGCCGATGGTCTGCACCAGGATGCCGGTCTCCTCGGACCCGCCGGGAACCTGCTCGTAGATGTGCTTGCCGACATCGGCAAGCGTCAGCCCGCCGATCGACCAGTTGCCGGAAGCGTCGGTGGTCGTGGTGCGGTCGCCCGCGCTGAAGTCGCCGCTGTTGTCGTCGTCGATGAAGATCGTCACCGGACCATGCGTCCACGCGACGTCGTCCGC
>NZ_SADT02000051.1 GCF_004016445.2 Mesorhizobium sp. M2E.F.Ca.ET.219.01.1.1 | reverse complement strand
ATGGGCGCGAGCGGCGTCTCCAAAAGCCAGGTGAGCCGGCTCTGCGAGGAGATCGACGGCAAGGTGAAGGCCTTTCTCGAGCGGCCGATCGAGGGCGATTGGCCATACCTGTGGATCGACGCCACCTACCTGAAGGTGCGCCGCGGTGGCCGCATCGTCTCGGTCGCCGTCATCATCGCCGTCGGCGTCAACGCGGACGGCCGCCGCGAGGTGCTGGGCATGGAGGTCGGCACCTCCGAGGCCGAGCCGATCTGGACCGAGTTCCTGCGCAAGCTGACCCGTCGCGGCCTGCGCGGCGTCAAGCTTGTCGTCTCCGATGCTCATGAGGGCCTCAAGGCCGCCGTCACCAAGGTGCTCAGCGCCACATGGCAGCGCTGCCGGGTCCACTTCATGCGAAACGTGCTGGCGCACGCCGGCAAGAGCGGCCGCAGGGTCGTCTCGGCCTTCATCGC
>NZ_SADT02000050.1 GCF_004016445.2 Mesorhizobium sp. M2E.F.Ca.ET.219.01.1.1 | reverse complement strand
GGCGAGCCGCCCGCCGTCAGCACCGGCGGCGGCGGGAATTGGCCGGCCATCGGCGTCGAGCCGGCGAAAGCTGCCGGCTGCGCCGGCAAGGCAGCGCCCGGCTGGACGGGCGGCGGCAAAAGCGCGCTTTGAGTCGCCAGCGTGGTTTGCGTCGCGGGGGCGCCCGGCGGCGTCGCCAGCGCAACAGCATCGCCGGTCAGGGCCGCGGTCTGCACCTGCGCTAGACCGGAAGGCTCCGGCAGCACGGCTACTGTTTCGGGCAGCGCGATGGTCGGCGTGTCGTCCTCGACGGTCGGCGTCGAAGCTGCCGCAAGCTGGGGCGCGGCCTTCATCTGCGAGGTCGAAGTGCAGCCGCTGAGGCCGGCGGCGGCAACGAGCACGCCGATCGCGGTGAGTATGATTTTCGCTGCCAAGCCCTGCAGTCCGATTGTCGGTTGTTAAGAAGTCCTTACACC
>NZ_SADT02000049.1 GCF_004016445.2 Mesorhizobium sp. M2E.F.Ca.ET.219.01.1.1 | reverse complement strand
CGGCGCCAGCCGCTGGCAACTGTTCCGCCATGTGACGCTGCCGCTGTTGACGCCGATCATCGCCATCACCATGACGTTTTCGGTGCTGTTTACCTTCACCGACTTCCAGCTCATCTACGTGCTGACCCGCGGCGCGCCGTTGAACGCTACCCATCTGATGGCCACATTGTCGTTCCAGCGCGGCATCTCAGGGGGCCAGCTCGGCGAAGGCGCGGCAATCGCCGTCGCCATGATCCCCTTCCTGCTGGCGGCGATCCTGTTCAGCTATTTCGGCGTGCAACGGCGCAAGTGGCAGCAAGGACGCGGAGACTGAAATGGCCGCGATCAAGAGACCGAAACGTCCGGAAACCGATGAAGGCGGCATGGGCTACCTGCAAAGCCTGCCGCGCCGCGTGGTGACGGTCTATCTGCCATTGCTGGTGTTCATCATCGTGCTGCTGTTTCCGTTCTACTGGATGAC
>NZ_SADT02000004.1:388499-579972 GCF_004016445.2 Mesorhizobium sp. M2E.F.Ca.ET.219.01.1.1 | reverse complement strand
CACAGCCGACTTCGCAAAAGCAATCCGGAACAAGCTCGTGGGTGAAATCGCCGGTTTTTCCTTCGGCGTGCAACCTGCGGCCTTTCAGATCCACTCGCGGCGGAGTTTCGATTGCGTTTCGATCGGAGAAGCGTCTGGGCGATAGGAAGCACACGAAAGATCGGCGCCAGTGCCGGTTGGTAAGGGTGACATTGTGCTACTTTATTTTCAACGGATTCGATGTGGGCCGGCGGCCTAGTAAAGCCTACATAGCCGGAATCCGCGGAGACGACGAGCAGCGTTCCGCCTTTTGAACCTATCTCAGCCCTGCGATGCTCAGTCCCTTGATATACTGGGCCCTATCCCTTTCATGGACGATCGGGTGATATTTCTCAACCCACTCGACGGAAAGCGAGGGCTGCAGCCGCAGAGCCTGCGAGAGAGCCTTGCCGGCGAGGGCACGGTCACCCGCCATGCCCGCAGATGCCGCGAGGGTCCGCCATGCCGTCCCGAAATAAGGTCGAAGCTCTACCGCCCGGTATTCGTATTCCGCCGCCTTGGCGTAACGTCCGGCCACAAAATGGCACAGCCCCGTCGTCGACAGGCTTCCGGCCTGCGTGAAGTCCCGAGGGCTAAGGCGGTCTGCGATAGCGAGGTGGTGCAAGCCATCCTCGGGCATGCCGCCGTAGCCATAGGCGCATCCGAGGATTCCATGAGCGAAGGCAAAGCTAGGGTTGAGGATGATCGCCTCGGTCAGTGCTGCCACAGCCTGATGGAAGTGACGCGTTGCCATGTGTACAAAACCTGCGGCGCAGTGCGTCCAGGGGTCTTCCGGATCGCCGCGGATTGCCCGTTGGGCCATATCGTGGGCGATCGGAAGAGCGTCTGCAGGTTCGGCCAGTCCGAGCGTCACTCGCGCTGCAAGCGCCCATGCAAGCAGACAATTGGCACGGGGATAGTCGGGGTCGATGTCTGTAGCCTTGGTCAGCAGCCGCTCGGCGAGCTCGATCTCCTGCGCGGAACCCCATGTCCATACGGAGGGCATCGCTTTCATTGCGAAGCCCCAGGCGTCAAGACTGCCGGGCGCCCGGCTTTGGAAACGTTCGTGCTCGGCCACATAGAGCCTTGGCTCGATCGCGCCGATCACGCTCTGCACTATCTGGTCCTGCAGTGCAAAGAAGTCCGCTATCTCGAGATCATAGCGTTCAGCCCATATCTGACGCCCGTTTTGTGCGTCGCTCGCCCGGGCAGTTATCCTCAAATGCTGTCCGGAGCGGCGAACGCTTCCGTCGAGCACATATCGGACGCCGAGCTCGCGGCCGACATGCTTCACGTCTACTGCCTTGCCGCCATATGCGAAGGATGAGTTGCGGGCGGAGACAAACAGCCAGCGTAAGCGCGCAAGACGCGTGATTAGGTCCTCCGCAAGGCCATCGCCGAAATATTGCTGATGGACGTCGTCACTGAGGTTGGCGAACGGGAGGACAGCGATAGAAGGGCCGGGCTCGACCACCTCGCGGTGGTGGCTGGCGCCATCCAGGCGCTCTGTCGCTCCCGTGAAGCGATAGCCGACCCGGGGAACTGTCGCGATCCAGTCCTCGCCGTCGGGGGCCGGGCCGAGAAGTTTTCTGATCGATGCGATCTGCACCGAAAGGTTGCCCTCCTCTACCGCTGTCCCCGGCCACGCCGCATTGATCAGCTCCGACTTGCTGAGCACTTCGCCAGGCCGCTCTACCAGCGCCTTAAGCAGGAGCAGCGCGCGGTAGCCGACGGGAATCGGAATTTTTTGCCGGAGCAGGGTTCCCGTCTCCGCATTCAGGACGAAAGGGCCGAAGGCGAACCGACATCCTTGCATGGGCGAATTTTATAGCCGCACCGGAACTTTTTGTAACTATTAGCCAGAGCTTAAAGACGCCGCCCGCCGATTGCGTCAACGTTGTTCCAATTTCGATAGGAGGAAACAATGAGTGTATCTGTTAAATCGGCGCCCCGCTCTGATCTCGAACATGCCAAGAAGGACGCCTACGACTCGGCATTAAGGCGAATCGCCGTCCCGAGTTTTGCCAACCTTCTCGATGAACGCCAGCACCGCAAACTGCGCCTTGCCGGCGCTTTCCGCATCTTCGCCGCGTTCGGCTTCAGCGAAGGCGTAGCGGGCCACATCACGGCGCGCGATCCCGAATTCACCGACACGTTCTGGGTCAATCCCTTCGGCATGCACTTTGGACAAATTAGATCCAGCGACTTGATCCGGGTTGACCGCAAGGGCAACGTGGTTGAGGGTGAAGGCCCGCTCAATGTCTCTGCCTTCGCGATCCACGCGGCGATTCACGAGGCTCGCCCTGAGATTGTCGCCGCGGCACACGCCCATTCTATCTATGGCAAGGCCTGGTCTGCGGTCGGTCGCCTGCTCGATCCGATTACACAGGATGCCTGTGCCTTTTACGAGGACCACGTTTTCTTCGACGATGCGCGAGTGATCATTACGGAGGCGAGCGAAGGTGCCGACCTTGCGCGCTGCCTCGGCCCGCACAAAGCTGCGATTCTGCGCAACCATGGACTGTTGACCGTTGGCAGGACAGTCGAGGAGGCTGCCTGGTGGTTTGTCGCGATGGAGCGTTGTTGTCAGGCGCAGTTTCTTGCCGAGTCGGTTTGCAAGCCGCTCCAGGTCGACCGCTCCAACGCTCGTGCCGCTCGGGCCGTGAACGGGACTCCTTTCAGTGGTTGGTTCCAGTGCCAGCCGCTGTGGGACCATATCGTAAGGGTACAGCCGGACCTGCTGAAATAGTCAGGCGATCACGTGAGAGGCTAGCATCAATGTCGGCGAACACCGAATGCGACAGTACGTCGGCGACCATGGCGCTGCTTCAAATGGCTGCCGCAGGATGGATAGGCCATTGGTCCATGTCGCCGCGAAGCTTGGGATCGCGGATATTCTGGAGAGTGGACCGAAAACTCCACATGAGATCGCAACGACCACAGGGTCTCACCCTGAGGCTCTCCATCGGCTGCTGCGCACCTTGGCGAGCTTGGGCATCTTTGCGGAAGATGAGGAGGGCCGTTTCGGTCTTACGGCGATCGCTGACGAGTTGCGGTCGCAAGCGCCCGTCGCGAGGAAATGCTTTGGCGCCCCTGGGGCGATCTCCACCATGCCGTGCAAACCGGTGAGGCGGCCTTCGCCCATGTTTTTGGCAATTGATTGTACGACTACCTCGATGCACACCCGGTGGCAGCGGCCATTTTCACGCGGCGATCACGGACCGCGCACGCCAGGAGAGGCGGTCGTCGACGCCAATGACTGTTGGCCGGAACGATCTTAGATGTCGGCGGTGGACAGGGTTCGTTGCTCACCATAATCCTGAGGTCACGCTCCCAACGCCCGTGGTGTGCTCTTTGAACCTTTTTCAAAGCGTGCCAACAGCGGGCGATCTCTATCTGATGCGGCGTGTGGTGCATGGCTGGACTGAAAGCGCAACCGTCATCCTCCGGAATTGCCGCAAGGGCAATGACACGTCATGGGCGGCTTCTTATCGTTGAGCACGTGCTTGCTCAGGGAAATGCTCCGTCCTGGGGAGAAAATTCATCTGCCAACCGCCGGACAGACTCTGCCCACCCCGCGAGCTTCGCTGTCCATTCTGACGTCATCCGGCTGTCCAATGCCCATCCTTCGAAACATCCGCGAGGTGCACCAAATGTCGGTAGCCGAGTTCGCTGCGCACCTTCGACCAGCTTACCTCGGAAGCTTCTTGGAAATCCGGCGGAACCCGCCATGACGCTGGATGACCTTTTCGGAAACGCGGTGAAAATCTGCCATATTCTTCCGGATCGCTGCGCTCCATCAACTCTGTCGATCCAACCACGTCGTAGAACAGCGCAGTCACCTGGCGCCGCTCGCCAGCGAGCTGAATTGCTTGAACAGGACTCTTCATCGTCAGCAGCCGTCAAGAATGAGCCGTAAGCTGGTCAGAACACTCCATTTGCAGCAGCCAAGCAATGGAATGTGTAGGCGTGAAGTGGAAGGTAAACGCTGAAGGCATCGAGCAACGGACGCACCTTAGCGAAACACCGTTGCCGGTTCGCTAGGGCGACTGCAAAAGCCCGACCACTAGGAACCGGAGCAGTGTCGATGCGTTCGCTGCGCATTTATTAGGTCCGTGAGTTTGCTCGCGGAGAGCGCTTTCGCGGAGTGCATCCTGCTCTCCCTCAACAAGCAGCTCAGCCGTCGTCGTTGATGATCGATGCCAAACGAGCAGTCGTCTAAGGCACTATATTAGCATGTGCTAATGGTATATACTGGGAACTTCATCGACGGGTTTGAGGGCCGTCTGGTGCATGAGGGAGCAACCTACCGTAAGGCTTGTCTAGCAGGAGGGGTCATCATGGCCACTGCGCTAGAGGCCAGCGCCGCTCTAGCCCACAGCCCCAACGGGAACTGGACGTATCCACCTGCCTGCTGCCACGGCGACCAAGTTAGCGGAGAGTGCGAAAAGATCCCAAGCCTAGCGGTGACGCCTCGACCAGACGGCTATGTGATCATCCTGCGGCCGGGCGACCACCGAAAAGTAACCCACCAGAACCGCTACTTCGTGCCTTACGACGTGGTTCTTCCGTCCGGCGATGACAATTTCCACATCTGCCTGCATCCCACCGAAGAGGATGAGAATTGCTTCTTCGCACCTGCAGATGCAATGTGAATGTTTTTCTACCTTTGCCCTATTGAGCTTGTGCCCGGTGGTGCGAAAAAGCACGTCCATCTAAATCTCTGATAGGCTTGGTACTGCATGCGGGGAATGATCGACCTGTAGAACGTCATCAGACGCTCACAAATGTGGTAGCGATCATCTGGCGACGTCTGGACACGCTCTCTGGGTATAAACCACTCCGGCTCCTGTGGCTCGTTCAAATAGAATGGGCGTGGCGGGCGCACGAAATAGCCATCTTTTGTCATCCTGACTTCGCTCGGATCGATTGGGTGGCAGTCTTTGCCTCCACAACAGTCGTAGTGCAGAACTGGGTCTGTCTTGCCGGTATACCACTCGTGGGCCTCGGCATTGCCGAGCAGTGCGAGCCACGCCAATGCGAAATACAGCTTTGACTGCGTCATGGAAAATCCCTCGCAGCCGGTATACCACATTAGTGACTTCTAATCTTCAGGCTTGAGGTCACATCGGTCGCCGCACAGGTCCGGCGAGGCCCTTTACCAGTTGCCTGATCGCTTCTGCGCTACGCTCATGAGCGCGCGAGAGGCGCATCGATCGAAACTGTCGGCGCAGGCCGCTTCGAGGTCAAATTCTGTCAAGCCAACGTCGCGTAAGTGGGAATTGGAAAGCCGGCCAAGCGAGCGCTCTATCTCGCGGCCGGGTCCGCCACTCGCAAGGGAGTAGGCAACATTTCGTCCGCCCTCTTGTCGAGGTGGCTCAAAGAGATGGAAGCGTCGGGGGCTAGTCGAGCGCATCGAGGACGAGGCGTCGGGCACAATCGCCTATTTCCGCACCGAGAAGTCGCTCAAGCTCGAGCCGGCGATGAACGCGCTGGCGCAATGGGCGCAATGCAACATCGAGGCGGAGGTCGCGCTCGCCGACGTGGATGTTTCCACCCTAATGTGGTTGGTGCGGCGAAAGATCGACCTCGCTGAACTGCTGCGGCGGCGTGCCGTCATCCGCTATCCATTTCCGCGACATCCCCCGCCGAAGCACCCTCATTACTGCCTTGTGGTCGAGCCGGGTGCGAATGTGCCCAAGCTGTGTTCGGCCGACCCGCACCGGGACGTCGACCTTTACGTCGAGACGTGCGTTGTTTCGCTGGGGGCCATACTGGAGGCCGCTCAAGCTTCGTGCGAGAGAAGGAAAGGGGCGGCCTTTTTCTGAGCGGCGACCCGGCCTTGCCCGCAACATGGACCGTTGGCTTCGAACGTCGGTCTATGCGGCACTCGAGGAATCGTCCCGCTTTCTTGAAAAGCAACTGAGGCTGCGGCCCGGAGGAAGGATGTCGCGTCTAGGACTATGAAGCTGGCACCGACTTTGTCAGTCCAGTGGATGTGGTCTTCATGTAGAGGCGAATGCCGCCCGCATCCCTGATGATCTCGGTCCGATTGCCATCGTATTCGACTTCGTGCGACTAGCCATATCCGGCAGCGGCGACCCGACGAGCTCGGGCTCCCATCGGACGGATGAAGGACGGTCGAACGCGGCCAGGCTTACGCATATGAATCCCATGCGACACTCAAATTTAATATCGCACAGCCGTAGGCGTTCCGTTAGAAGTTACTGAAATACCTTGCCGCGATTAGGCATTCGCACTAAACTTTGCCCCCTCTCGAAGCGTACCGACCTCCAGAGAGGGGTGCCGAATGCGCTGCGTTTTGCTTTTCAGTCTAATACTGCTCGCACCCGTTCCGACCGCATCGTATGCCGGCGCCATCCACGACGCCGCGAAAAAGGGCGATGTCGCGGCGATCACGGCAGCGCTCGATGCAGGCGCCGGCGTAGATGAGAGCGATGAGAGCGACGTGCGCATGACACCGCTCTATCTTGCGGTCAGGGGCGGACATTTTGCGGCGGCAAAACTGCTGTTGGATCGCGGTGCCGAGGTCAACGCCGCTCCGACGCCTCTTTTAGGCCCTGCCCTCATGCCGGCTTTGGCAAAGCGCAGGATCGATTTGATCAAGCTGTTGCTGGATAGGGGCGCAAACCCAAATTCGCACAGCAACCGGGAAAACGCCCTTCACTTCGCTGTCACTCTCGGTTGTCTCGACTGCGTGCAAGCATTGGTCGACGCCGGCGCAGATGTGAATGCGAAGACAAGGGACGGAAAGACACCCCTCCATCTGGCAAAAAGCAGGGGGCAACGTGAAATTGCCGACTATCTCGTGTCCCACGGCGTAGTCTTGCCAACACCAGCTCCGATCTCAATGAAGTTGGCTTCTGCCGATGTCGAAAAAGGCCGAACCACCTTCACCCATCTGTGTGCCGGTTGCCACAGTCACGAGCCTGAGGGAGAGACCAAGACGGGACCGAACTTGTGGAGCGTCGTCGGCCGCGACAAGGCATCCATGGCAAAAATGAGTTATTCCGAGGCTTTGCTCGCCTGGGAAGGCGTGTGGACGTATGAGGATCTGAATAGATATCTCTTCGGGCCCATGCTCACCACGCCAGGAGTGAAGATGGAGATCGCTGGTGTCCCTGACGAGACCGAACGGGTCAACCTAATCGCCTACTTGCGCACGCTCAGCGACAAGCCGATCCCGCTACCCTGACTCCTGATCAAACCCGCCGGCGCAAATCTAAGGGGGTGAGGTTTGTTTCATTGGCTGCGGCCAATGTTCTCGCGGACCTTGGCCCGTCGGGCCCTGCTTCCCCAAGAAGCGTTGAAGTCTATTGTTAGGCTGGCTGCAAACAGTCGCTTCTCCTATGAGGTCCGTTGCAAGATCGGCTGCTAGCGCTCGCATTGATTGCCGGAAATGCTCGGAATGCCGGCTCGGTTGCAAACTCACCTGCGACGCGTCGTGATCGCCGACAACGTCTGCTTTCAAGACACGGCAACGCTGATCTCTGCGGCAGACTTGAGGCGCAAAGCTGCCTCTCACACTCAATGCCTTCCGAATGAGGATTTAGTTGCGACCTAAAGAATGTAAACGAGTCACAAGGACTGCAGGGATATTGTCATTGAGCCCCTTAGCGCGGTAGGCAGCCCTATGATGCGTCAAACTCGGTTGGTGGACTCAATGAAGCCGCTGGTCCTGATCTCTTCGAAGGACCCGGACTTTTTCCTCGTTTTCGGGCACATTCTTACAGTTGCAGGCTTTGAAACCCGCCTGATCACCGCAGACAAGCAGATCGCGCGCGCCATCAAGGCCGCGGTGCCACTTGCCGTCATCCTGGATTGTCATCCAGGCGACCGCGCAATCGCCAAGCAGTGCGTGGCGCTGAAGTCGTCCGAATCGACAAGAGCAACGCCTCTCGCAGGCTTGGTTGCGCCGCGTTCTGGCAAGCTGCATCTGGATTTGATCGAGGCTGGTATCGACGAGATATTTTCGCGACCCTTTGCGCCTGAACAGCTTCTGAACTGGCTGCATGGCAAAGCGGGCCTTGCGAACTCATCGCGCGAAACAGAATCGGGGGATCTGGTGCAGGGCAATTTCCGACTGGAACCAAAGACCTACAGGACATTCTTCAAGCAAAAGGAGATTGTCATGCCTCCGATCGAGTTCAAGCTTTTGCGCAGCCTTTTGGCAAGGCCAGGCAAGGTCTTCAGCCGCGAGGAATTGGTCGCGGCAGCATGGCCTGAACATGCCGCCGCCACTGATGTGCGAGGCGTCGACGTTCATATAGCCAGGCTGCGCAAACGGCTCCGGGCATCCGTGGGAAGCGAAGTCATACGCACCGTCCGCTCGGCTGGCTACGCGTTCGCGCCGGAGTGGTAATCTGCTCGCATCCGCCTATCGTTATGTTGGCCCCCGCCCGCGCCCGTGCCGGCACACTGGCTCAAAGGCATCGGGCATCAATGGCTCAGGATGGTGTCCAGGAAAAGCTGGGCGCGTGGGTGAGCGGCTCTAGAAAAAAAGTCCCTGGAGGAGGCATGCTGGACAATGCGGCCTTCGTCCATGAAAACGATCTCGTCCGCGACTTCGCGTGCAAAGCCCATTTCATGCGTCACGCAAACCATGGTCATACCGTTTCCTGCAAGCGAGACCATGACATCGAGCACTTCCTTGATCATTTCCGGGTCCAGCGCCGAGGTCGGCTCGTCGAACAGCATTATGCGAGGATTGAGGCAAAGCGCGCGCGCGATCGCCACCCTTTGTTGTTGGCCCCCCGAGAGCTGGGCCGGGTAGGCCTGCGCCTTTTCGGGGATGCGCACGGCCGTCAGGTGATGCATCGCGATCTCTGCGGCCTCGCTCGCCGGCTTCATTAGAACCCGGCGCAACGCCAGCGTGCAGTTGGCGAGCACTGTCAGGTGCGGAAACAGGTTGAAGCTCTGGAACACCATGCCGGTTTGCCGGCGCGCCGTCGCCGTATCGCGAGCATTTCTTCCCAGCGCTGTCCCTTCCAGATGGATCGTTCCCTTTTGGAAGTGCTCAAGACCGTTGATGCAGCGGATCAAGGTCGATTTGCCCGAGCCGGACGGCCCGCAGACGACGATGCTTGAGCCGGCTCGTACCGTAAGATCGATGTCTTTCAAAACCTGTAGGGCGCGGAACCACTTGTTGAGGCCGACGATTCGCACAAGGGGGAGGGCTTCACTGGCTGGGTGTGGAGCTTGCGCGAGCATCAGCGCCGTCCAGCTGCAAGCAGGCGCTGCTCGACGCGCTTCGCGCCGTAAGCAACGATCAGTGCAAGCGCGAGGAACAGGATGCCGGCGACGGTCAGCGGCTCCGCGTACCGATAGGTCTCGGAGGCGATATCGAAGGCGCGTCCGAGCATTTCGGGGACAGCCAGGACGGCGAGATAGGGCGTCGCCTTGAGGATCGAAACAACGTAGTTGCCGAGCGGCGCGGTGATGTTGCGCAACATCTGGGGCGCGATGACGAAAACAATCGTATCGCGGCGGGTGAGCGACAATGCCCGGGCTGCTTCCTGCTGGCCGTTCGGGATCGCGTCGATGCCCGCTTTGAACACCTCCGCCAGATAACCGCTGTAGTAGAGGCTTAGCCCCAATATGCCCACCGTCATGGCTCCAAGCCTGATCCCGTAGAAGGGCATGACGAAATAGAGGAAATAGAGCCAGGCCAGTACCGGCGTCGAGCGGATGAAATCGATCAGGAAGCGGACGGCCAGACCAGGCGCTCCGCCCCCGCGGCGGATCATTTCAAAAGTGAAGCCAAGCGTTGAGGCGCCGAGGCAGCTCAAGACTGTCGCGAGCAGGGTAGCTCCAATCGCGCCGATGATGGTGGGAATGGTCGACAGTGCGAAATGGAGGTCAAATCCCACGAGGCGCTCCTTTTTCAGGGTTGACCCGTGCCTCCAGCCAGCGGCCAGCGAGCGCGATCGGATAACAGACGACGAAGAAGGCCAGCAGCAGCGCCGAATAGATCGCGACCGGAGCGTATTCGGTCTGCGCGATCTCCTTGGCGCGGAAGGTCATGTCCGTGAGTGTGACCAGTGAGACAAGCGAAGTCGCCTTGACGAGCTGGATAAGGTTGTTGACGAAGGTGGGGCTCATGGCGACTAGCGCCTGCGGCAGCTCGATCAGAAGCAGGATCGCCGGGCGCGAGAGGCCGAGCGCCATGCCGGCCTCGCGTTGGCCGGCGGGAAGAGACTGCAGTCCGGCGCGTACAGCCTGGCTGGCATAGCCGCCGATGTTGAGACCGAGCACCAATGCACTGACGGTGAGCGCCGAGAGAGTGATCCCCAGTACCGGCAACACGTAATAAAAGACGAACAGCAGGACGACCACCGCGGAGCTGCGCCAGAATTCGATCACGGCGGTAACCAGAAAGCGCGTCAGACCGGTGGCAAGAAACTGGGCGACGCCGAAGACGAGCGCGAAGGGGACCGCAAAGACCAAGGCGTAGGCCGTCACCTGTGCGGTGATACCCAGCCCTTGCAGAATGCCGAGCCAGATGTCGAACATGCTCACGTGTCACCCGTCTTTGCCGAGGCGGATAGCAAGGATGGCAGTTGCGGTTCGACGCGCCTCGGGAACGTGGCTTCGCACCGGGAAATCGCGCCCTGCATACCGTTCCTCATGGCAATCCTCCGCGCCGTGAAAAGGAGGGTCGCCTGTGCCGGCAGGCCACCGATGGAAATGACATAAACCCGGCATGAATCGCATGTCAATAAACATGTACATTATATTGCGATACTTCATACAACGTATTTGCGGTGAAAGCCGCAATAGCTCGCCGAAGCGTGCCACCGCCGTTGGCCGGTATTTGCCCGCTACGCTACGACGGCGGCTGAAACCCGTTGAATGGACTGCGCCGAGGCTCTTTTGATCGTCCCGACCGGGAACAGTTCGACCTGTTCCGGGGTCAAAACGGGGACAGCATGGTCACATCGAACGACAATACCGAGGGACGCGTGCGCAGCTCGCGAATGCTGCGCACCGCACTTGGACCGGCCATTGCCCGCTTTCTCGACGATCCCGCGATCGTTGAGGTCATGCTGAACCCGGATGGCCGGATCTGGGTGGATCGGCTGTCGGAAGGCTTGGCCGATACGGGAGAGATGCTGGCGCCTGCCGCGGGCGAGCGCATTGTGCGCCTGGTCGCTCATCATGTCGGCGCCGAGGTCCATTCCCGTTCCCCACGCGTGTCGGCCGAGCTGCCGCAAACCGGGGAGCGTTTCGAAGGCCTGTTGCCGCCCGTCGTGGCCGCGGCGGCCTTCGCGATCCGCAAGCCCGCCGTCGCCGTGTTCACGCTCGATGACTATGTCGCCGCAGGCATCATGTCGGCTGGCCAGGCCGCGATCTTGCGCGCCGCGGTTGCCGGGCGCGCGAACATCCTTGTCGCCGGCGGCACCTCGACAGGCAAGACGACGCTCACCAACGCGCTGCTTGCCGAAGTGGCGAAAGGGATGGATCGGGTCGTCATTATCGAGGACACCCGCGAACTGCAGTGCGCGGCGCCCAACCTCGTCGCGATGCGAACCAAGGACGGCGTCGCCACGCTATCCGACCTGGTTCGCTCGTCCTTGCGCTTGCGGCCCGATCGCATTCCGATCGGCGAGGTACGCGGCGCCGAAGCCCTGGACCTGTTGAAAGCATGGGGTACCGGACATCCCGGTGGCATCGGCACGCTTCATGCCGGCACCGGCATAGGCGCCCTGCGCCGGCTTGAGCAGCTGATCCAGGAGGCCGTCGTCACTGTCCCGCGTGCGCTGATCGCCGACACCATCAGCCTCGTCGCCGTGCTCGCGGGACGCGGTGCCGCGCGACGGCTTACCGAGCTCGTCCGGGTCGAGGGTCTTGGTCCCGATGGCGATTACCGCATTGCTGAAGCCACACTGATCAACTCTGGAGAAACTCATGATCCGCTTGCTTTCGCGCTGCCACGGCAGCCTGGCCATGGCCGGCGTCGCCATTGCCTCCAACGTCATCGTCGCGTCGACGGCCCATGCGTCGGGTTCCTCAATGCCATGGGAGCAGCCACTCGAAAAGATCCTGCAGTCGGTCGAGGGGCCGGTCTCCAAGATCATCGCCGTCATCATCATCATCGTTACCGGTCTGACGCTGGCCTTCGGCGACAGTTCGGGCGGTTTCCGCCGGCTGATCCAGATCGTCTTTGGCCTTTCGATCGCCTTTGCGGCTTCGAGTTTCTTCCTGTCGTTCTTCTCCTTCGGCGGTGGAGCGTTGATCTGATGGCAACCGCTTTCGAACAGCTCGACGCGGTGCCGGGCTGGACGGTGCCTGTCCACCGGGCACTGACCGAGCAGATCCTGCTCGGAGGCGCGCCGCGTGCAATCGCAATCCTGAACGGCACGCTGGCTGGCGCTGTTGGCCTTGGGCTGCGGCTGTGGGTCGTCGGGCTCCTCATCTGGGCAATCGGGCATCTCACGGCGGTGTGGGCTGCGAGGCGCGATCCACTCTTCTTCGAGGTTGGACGCCGGCACCTGCGGCTGCCGGCGCATCTGTCGGTTTGAGGCGCAGCCATGATGAGCCTTGCCGAATACCGTCGGACCGCCGCTCGCCTTGCCGATTATCTGCCTTGGGCGGCACTGGTCGCGCCGGGTGTCGTGCTCAACAAGGACGGCAGTTTCCAGCGCACCGCGCGGTTTCGCGGGCCAGATCTCGACTCCGCCGTCGCGGCGGAGCTTGTCGCGGTCGCCTCGCGCATCAACAATGCCTTTCGCCGTCTAGGCTCCGGCTGGAGCATCTTCGTCGAAGCGCAGCGGCACGAAGCGGCTTCCTATCCCGAGAGCCAGTTTCCCGATGCGGCCTCCGGCCTGCTGGATGCCGAGCGCAAGGCCGACTTCGATGAGCAAGGCGTTCACTTCGTATCGAGCTACTTTCTCACATTCGTCTTCCTGCCGCCGCCCGATGATGCCACGCGCGCAGAGGGTTGGCTCTATGAGGGCCGCGATCAGTCGAGCGCCGACCCGGGCGAGTTCGTGCGCGCCTTTGTCGACCGAACAGAGCGCGTGCTGGCCCTGCTGGACGGATTCATGCCGGAATGCCGATGGCTCGATGACGGCGAAACGCTGACCTACCTGCATTCGACGGTCTCGACCAAACGCCATCGCGTGCATATCCCCGAGACGCCGATCTATCTCGACGCGCTGCTGGCCGACGAGCCGCTGGCCGGCGGCCTCGAGCCGCGGCTTGGCGACAAGCATCTTCGTGTGCTGACGATTGTCGGCTTCCCGACCGCCACAACCCCCGGCCTTCTTGATGACCTCAATCGGCTGGCCTTCCCCTACCGTTGGTCGACCCGAGCGATCCTGCTCGACAAGGTCGACGCTGTCCGCCTGCTGACCAGGATACGGCGGCAATGGTTCGCCAAGCGCAAGAGCATCGCCTCGATTTTGAAGGAGGTTATGACCAATGAGGCGTCAGCGCTTCTCGACACCGACGCCGCCAACAAGGCGGCCGACGCCGACACGGCGCTGCAGGAGCTCGGTGCCGACATGGCGGGCATGGCTCATGTCACCGCCACCGTCGCGGTCTGGGACCCCGACCCGCGCGTGGCAGACGAGAAGTTGCGGCTGGTCGAAAAGGTCATCCAGGGTCGCGACTTCACCGCGATTGCCGAAACCGTCAACGCCGTCGACGCCTGGCTCGGCTCCTTGCCCGGGCACGCCTATGCCAATGTCCGCCAGCCTCCCATCTCAACGCTCAATCTCGCCCACATGATACCGCTGTCTGCCGTGTGGGCGGGGCCGGAACGGGACGAGCATCTGGTCAGTCCTCCCTTGCTTTACGGCAAGACCGAAGGCTCGACCCCGTTCCGGCTGGTCCTTCATGTCGGCGATGTCGGCCACACCCTGGTCGTCGGCCCCACCGGCGCCGGCAAATCTGTGCTTCTGGCGCTGATGGCGCTGCAGTTTTGCCGCTACCGCGATGCTCAGATCTTCGCTTTCGACTTCGGCGGGTCGATCCGCGCCGCGACGCTCGCCATGGGCGGTGACTGGCATGATCTCGGCGGTCACATCACCGAAGGCATGCGGGCCTCCGTTTCGCTGCAGCCGCTCGCGCGCATCCATAACACCTACGAGCGGGCCTGGGCGGCTGACTGGATCGTCGCAATCCTGACGCGCGAGGGGATCCAGATCACGCCCGACGCCAAGGAGCATATCTGGGCGGCGCTGACATCGCTCGCCTCGGCTCCCGTCGAGGAGCGTACCATCACCGGGCTCAGCGTGCTTTTGCAGGCCAATGACCTGAAGCAGGCGCTTCGTCCCTACTGCGTCGGCGGCGCTCATGGCCGGTTGCTGGACGCGGAGGCGGAGCATCTCGGCCATGCATCCGTGCAGTCGTTCGAAATCGAGGGTCTGGTGGGCACGCCGGCCGCGCCGGCCGTTCTGTCCTATCTGTTTCATCGCATCGGCGACCGGCTCGACGGCCGTCCAACGCTGCTCATCATCGACGAAGGCTGGCTTGCGCTGGACGATGACGCGTTCACAGGACAGTTGCGTGAGTGGCTGAAGACGCTGCGCAAGAAGAATGCCAGCGTCGTGTTTGCCACCCAGTCACTCTCCGATATCGACAATTCGGCGATCGCTCCGGCGATCATCGAAAGCTGCCCAACCCGGCTTCTGTTGCCAAATGAGCGCGCGATCGAGCCGCAGATTACCGCCATCTATCGCCGCTTCGGCCTGAACGACCGCCAGATCGAGATCCTGGCGCGCGCCACACCCAAGCGCGATTATTACTGCCAGTCCCGCCGCGGCAACCGGCTCTTCGAGCTCGGCCTGTCCGAGGTCGGGCTGGCACTTTGCGCCGCGTCCTCGAAGAGCGATCAGGCCTTGATTGGCACCATTCTCGCCGAGCACGGCCGCGACGGCTTCCTGGCGGCCTGGCTGCGTGCCCGCGGCATCGGCTGGGCCGCCGACCTCATTCCCGATCTCACTGTTTTCGAACCTGGAAAGGATCCACAGCCATGACTGTCCTTCAAAGCCGCCCGCGCGCCCTTCTTCTGGTCACGGCGATGCTCGCTGGGCCGCTCGCGATCTTGCCGATGATGACCGCGCCGGCACATGCCCTCATCGTGTTCGATCCATCGAACTATTCGCAGAATGTGCTGACGGCCGCGCGTTCGCTGCAGCAGATCACGAACCAGATCACCTCGCTTCAGAACCAGGCTCAGATGCTGATCAACCAGGCGCGCAACCTGGCGAGCCTGCCGTTGTCCTCGCTGCAGCAATTGCAGCAGTCGGTGCAAAGGACGCAACAGCTTCTCGGGCAAGCACAGAACATCGCCTTTGACGTCCAGCAGGTCGACAAGGCCTTTCAACAGCAATATGGCGACGTCTCGCTCTCCGCTCCGGACCAGCAGCTCGTCACGGACGCGCGCTCGCGTTGGCAAAACACAGTCGGCGGCCTCCAGGACGCCATGCGCGTCCAGGCGGGCGTTGTTGGAAACATCGAAACCGGTCGTGCGCAGATCTCGGCCCTGGTCGGCGCCAGCCAGTCGGCGGCCGGTGCGCTGCAGGCCGCGCAAGCAGGCAACCAGTTGCTTGCGCTCCAGGGCCAGCAGCTTGCGGACCTGACTGCCGTGATAGCCGCAAACGGTCGCGCCCAGGCGCTGACCGAAGCCGAACGTGCCACCGCGGTCGACCAGGGCCGCGAGCAACGTCGCCGCTTCCTCGCCCCTGGCTCCGGCTACCAGGCTGGCGACGTTCAGATGTTCAACCGTTGAGGTGATCGTCATGGACGGCAAAGCCCTCGCTCGCATCGTGAGCGTCGTCTTCGTCGCGCTCGCCGTGACGGCAAGCGCGCTCGAGATGAGCCACAAGGCGGACAAGCCGCTAGGGGAGGGCCTGCACGCTCCGGCGGCTTCGATGCCCGATCCGCTTCGCGATGGCCTGCGCCGCTGCCAGGCCATCGGCGAGGCTGCCCTGCGGGATGATGGATGCGCGCGGCTGTGGGCAAAACAGCGTGATCGCTTCCTTGGTCTCGATAAGCTGTCGGCAAGCTCGACAAGCGGGCCGGCCGTTTCGCAGTCGCCGGATGCTGCCTTGCGCGAGGTGCGATAGATGGGCAATACCGGTGTCATCGACCAGTTTCTGGCGACCTTCACCCGCTACATCGACTCGGGCTTCGGCCTGCTCGGCGGCGAGGTCGCCTTCGTCGCCACCACGCTGATCGTCATCGACGTGACGCTCGCCGCGCTTTTCTGGAGCTGGGGCGCCGATGAAGACATCCTCGCGCGGCTCGTCAAGAAGACGCTCTTCGTCGGCGTCTTCGCCTATCTGATCTCGAACTGGAACAGCCTGGCGCGAATCGTCTTCGGAAGTTTCTCCGGTCTGGGTCTCAAGGCGAGTGGAACCGGCTTTTCTGCACAGGACCTGCTGCACGCCGGCAAGGTGGCGCAAACCGGCCTCGACGCGGGGCGACCCTTGCTTGAGGCGATCTCCGGGTTGATGGGCTACGTCTCCTTCTTTGAGAACTTCATCCAGATCGCTTGCCTGCTCTTTGCCTGGGCGCTCGTCCTGCTCGCCTTCTTCGTCCTCGCCGTGCAACTCTTCGTGACGCTGATCGAATTCAAGCTGGCGACGCTGGCCGGCTTCGTGCTTATCCCCTTCGGCCTGTTCGGCAAGACGGCCTTCATGGCCGAACGGGTGCTGGGCAATGTGATTTCGTCCGGCATCAAGGTTCTGGTGCTTGCCGTGGTGATCGGCATCGGATCGACGCTCTTCGGCGAATTCACCCAAGGCTTCGGCGGCGAGAACCCCACCATCGACCAGGCCATGGCGATCGTGTTGGCGGCGCTGTCGCTGCTTGGCCTCGGCATCTTCGGGCCCGGCATCGCCAATGGCCTCGTCGCGGGTGGACCGCAGCTTGGCGCCGGTGCTGCCGTTGGCACTGGCCTTGCCGCGGGCGGCATGGCGGTCGCAGGCTACGGCGCGGCCGGCTTGGCGGCGCGAGGCGGGACAGCGGCAGTCTCGGGAACTGTGTCGGCAACACGGGGCGCGGCGTCGCTCGCTGGCGGCGGCTCGGCTGCTTACACACTTGCCGCGATCGGCCAGCCAGGTGCTGCAGGCATCGCCTCCGGCCTCAGCGGCCTTGCGCGCGCTGGTGCTGCGGCGGCGGCCTCGCCGCTGAGGCGTGCCGCAATGAATGCGGGGCAATCGCTTCAGTCCAGCTTTGCCTCCGGCGCCAATTCGGCCGCTGAAATCACGGGCGGGTCGTCGACCTTGGGAACGATCGGAGGCGGCGGGGCATCGGCCACGGCTGCTGCGCCCGCAACGGGCAAGCCATTCGGCAATCAAAGACAGCCCGAATGGGCCAGACGTTTGCAGCGCTCACAGCGCCTCTCCCATGGCGCCCAGACCGCCGCCCACGCGGTACGCGCCGGCGATAGCCACGGCAGCGGCGCTTCGATTTCTCTTTCTGAAGGAGAATGATCCATGAACATCTTTAGGCGCCCCGCCGTCCACTACGGCAAGACCCCTCGACCGGAGACACCCTATCAGAAGGCGGCGCAGGTCTGGGACGAGCGCATCGGCTCCGCCCGCGTCCAGGCGCGGAACTGGCGCCTGATGGCATTCGGATCGCTGATCCTGTCGGCAGGCCTTGCCGCTTCCCTGGTCTGGCAATTGGCCCGCGGTACCGTCGTGCCCTGGGTCGTGCAGGTCGACAAGTTGGGCGAGGTCCAGGCGACCGCACCCGCGATCGCCGACTATAAGCCGACCGATCCGCAGATCGCCTGGCATCTCGCCCGCTTCATCGAACAGGTGCGCTCCATTCCCGCTGATCCGGTCATCCTGCGCCAGGACTGGCTGCGCGCCTATGAATGGACCACCGATCAGGGTGCTGCGGCGCTCAACGACTATGCTCGGGCCAACGATCCTTTCTCCAGGATAAGCAAGCAACAGGTCGCGGTGGAGATTTCCTCGGTCATCCGCGCCTCGCCGAACTCCTTTCGTGTCGCCTGGATCGAGCGCCGGTATGAAAACGGCCAGCTTTCCGGCACCGAGCGCTGGACCGCGATCCTGACGATCGTAACGCAGATGCCAAATGACGCCGAGCGACTTCGCGCCAATCCGCTCGGCATTTATGTCAACGCCGTCAACTGGTCGCGGGAGATGAGCCAATGAGCCAGACCTTGCGTCTTGAAGCCGGCTCGATGTTTTCAAAATATCTGCTATCAGCCATGCTGGTCTCGGGGACGTCGCTGCTCGCAAGCTGCGCCATGTCTCCGAAAAAGCCCCCGGAGATCAGTTACGACAGCTATGTTCCGCCGTTGCCGCCGGCTCCGGCGGCCCCGACAGAGCAAAGGCCGAAACCTCTGCGCGTGCCACCCGGCTGGGCTCCCGCGCGCGGCGGCGCCATCGGCGAGACACCGGCCGCGCGCGTCGAGAACGCGAACGCCGCGGCGCGCGTGGAGCCGCGCCGGGAGGGCTACTACAACGCCATCCAGATCTACCCGTGGAGCGAAGGAGCGCTCTATCAGGTCTACGCCGCGCCTGGCCAGATAACGGACATTGCGCTTGAGCCGGGCGAGAGCCTGACGGGAGAGGGTCCGATCGCCGCCGGTGATACCGCGCGCTGGATCATCGGCAACACCGAAAGCGGTTCGGGCATTGCCCGACGCGTCCACGTCCTGGTGAAACCCTCGCGGGCCGACATCGCAACGAACCTCATCATCGCCACTGATCGGCGCAGCTATATGCTTGAGCTACGATCCGGTGCGAAGCCCTACATGCCCGCCGTTTCGTGGTCCTACCCAGCGCTGAAAGTGGGCCTCCTGCCGACCGTGGCCGCAACGCCGGTCATACCGGACGTTACAGCGCGCAACTATCGCTACGGCCTCACCGGCGATAGCCCGCCCTGGAAGCCGGTGAGCGCCTATGACGATGGCCGCAGAGTTTATGTGGAGTTTCCGCGCGGCATCGTGCAAGGCGAGCTGCCGCCGATCTTCGTCATCGGTCCGGATGGCGAGGCCGAAATCACCAACAGCCGCGTCTACCAAAACCTCCTGATAGTCGACCGCCTTTTCGGAGCTGCCGAACTGCGTCTTGGCGCCGGTAAGCGGCAGCAAACGGTAAGGATAGCCCGCCTCGACGGAGGGAGAACCGATGGATTGTGGCACAGGCCAGGCGACAACGCCGGATCGAAGGCGCCGAACCCGGCGTCGAAGGGAGCGCCGCAGCCATGAACGAGAAGGATAGGCTTGTCGAACCCATGCGGCTTCGCGCCGAGGCGCCGCGTGTGACGCGTCTGTCGCGCAAGATGCTCGCAGCCATCGGCTTCGTAGCCTCGCTCGGTGTCGGCGGCGCGCTGATTTACGCTCTGCAGGACTCCAACAGATTCAAGCAGGGCGAGGAACTCTACCCAACCTCCAATCGGCCGCCCGCCGATGGACTGGCAGGGCTTCCGCGCGACTATACCGGGCCTGTCCTTGGGCCGCCGCTGCCTGGAGACCTCGGCGGACCGATCCTCGATGCCCAAAACAAGGGGCAGGGGGGCGTACCATCCTCGGTCGCAAGCCCTGCGATCGACGAAGCCGAGCAACGCCGGCGGGCCGAGGAGGAAGCCGCCAGAACCTCGCGTGTTTTTTCAGACGGCGCAACAAGATGCCAGGACCGAGGAAGCATCGGCGCCTGCTGGCATCGACCTTGCCAGTCAGAACGGACAGCCAAATGGGCTGGATCGCCAGCTAGCTTTCCTGTCGGCCGCCGCTGACCGCCGTACCGTGGCGCCAGATCACGTCACGCCTCCGGCTTCCCAGTATGTGCTTCAAGCCGGCGCCGTGATCCCGGCCGCGCTCATCACGGGTATCCGGTCCGACCTGCCCGGCCAGATCAGCGCCCAGGTAACTGAAAACGTCTACGACAGTCCCACCGGCCGCTCCCTGCTCATCCCGCAAGGCACTCGTGTTATCGGGCAATACGACAGCGGAATTGGTCCGGGACAGCGTCGCGTACTGCTCGTCTGGAACAGGCTGATCTTTCCCGACGGGCGCTCCATCGTTCTGGAACGGCAGCCAGGCGCGGACGCGGAAGGCTATGCTGGCCTCGAAGACGACATCGATTATCACTGGGGCGAGCTATTCAAGGCTGCGGCGTTGTCGACCGTTCTGAGTGTTGGCGCGCAGGCTGGTTCCTCCGACCAAGAGAGCGATCTCGTGCGTGCTCTGCGCAGCGGCGCCTCCGATAGCGTTAGCCAGGTAGGCCAGCAAGTCGTTCAGCGCCAGCTCGCTATAGCGCCGACTCTTATGATCCGGCCGGGATTTCCCGTTCGCGTCCTCGTCACCCGCGACCTTGCGCTTGAACCATATGGAGGTTGACATGGCCAAGTTGAAACTCGCAGTGATCGCCGACGACAAGCCGGTGAAGATCACGGTGGAACTGCCGGCGCCTCTGCATCGCGATTTGGTGAAATATGGAGAGATCCTTGGCCGCGAGACAGGGCAGCCACCCGCCAGCCCGTCGCGCTTGATCGCGCCGATGCTTGAGCGGTTCATCGCGGCGGATCGCGGCTTTTCCAAAGCAAAGAAGGAGCAGGCTTAGGTCAGGCTTATCATCTATCAGCCCCACTTGATGCGAGGCGCACGACCGCTTCAGCAGGTGATCGGGTTCATCATCTATCGGCAGTGGCTTGCCCGACCGAATTAGGTTCGCCGCTTGCCGGAACTGAAGGGCTATGGCGGATTTCCGGCGATAGGATCGAGGAGAGGCGGGCGACCCTGATGGTGGCTTCCTGGATGTCGCCCGTCTTGAATATTTCGGACCAGGATTTCCAAATCAGTCGTTGAAAACGTCCGAGAGTGCGATTCGGCTGCCGCCGGGCTTCACTCCCGCAAATGACGTCAAGATGCGCCATACCGGCCAACGGGCAATTGCTTCGCGAAGTTTGCTGAAAAGCTTGCTGTCTTTGTCGATGGCAGAGCGAACCTGAACGGCAGCCCATCCGGCTTTCATTGTGGCGCCCACATGGCAGTGGCAGACGATGGCGTGCAGCTGCCATTCCGCCAACTCGAAGAAGCGCTTGGCCTCGCCGTACGTGTCGTCCTTCAAACCTTGCGCGCGCAACACCGGATCGGCGAAGGCGATGCTGAGCGCGGATCCTTCGCATTGTGCCTTGTGGCGCACATCCAGGATCATGTACTCCGTCCCCGGGAAGGCGGCGAGGCAACGCTCGGGGTCTCGCTCGAGCAGCATGGCCCAATGTTCCAAACGCTGACGTCGAGTCATACCCGGAAAGGACGCATCGACTTCCGCGACATCGTGCAGCTCTTCAAGTGTCTGGTGTTTCATGGCCGTCTCCTGTGCGAGGCCTCCCGCCTGCAGCAGCGCAGTCCAGAGTCGCCTCCGCGTCCCTTCGCAGCCAAACCTCCTTAGTGTCGGGAAGTTCCATCGTCGAGAAGATTGAGGCAGGCTCCTACGCCACCGAACCGCTTGGGACAGACCACGATGTAGAGATGTCCGGGGGCATGACGAACGAACGTTACGTCCTGGGGGCGCACCGCCTACGGGACACGCAACCGACAGGAACTGAGCCAGGGTCCCGGTCGCCTGAAACCTTGTGGAACAATTCATCGCTCGCTCGATTTTTGTGGCAGCCGCTTCGGCATCTCGACGGCCATTCAGCGATGGAGAAACGATTGCTCGCTGAGAGTGAGGTTCATCATAAGTCGGAAGATGTTGATGCCCGCGTGTTGTCCGATGTTGTGGCTGCCCTCAGCCGCAGAGTCACCATCTCTCACGAGTTCGACATCCCCTACATTGCCGGCTACAGCCTCGATGCCAAGACGGTCTACATCGACAGACATCTACCCCTCACATTGAAGGTGAAGAACAAAGACGTTCGGATCGAGCCTTTCTTGGTGTGTCACGAGATCGTCGAGAAGGCGCTCCTGGATGAGTTACGACTGCATTACCTTCACGCGCACCAGATTGCCTCACGCATCGAGCGGGACGCCGTTCGAACGAGCGGCATAAGGTGGATGGACTATCAGCGCTTCATGAAACGCCATGAAAAGGCAATCGACGAAGAAACATTGAAGAAAGTGCCTGCCGATCTGGACCTCACACCATACAAGGACCTTGACGACTACGCACTTCTTCGGCGGCTCACGAAAACCCGTTCTTAGGCCGGCCTGCTTCTACAGAGGGAGCTCCCGCTGGATGGATAGCCCGCCGCTGGTGTGCCCCCACACCTGGCGACGGGCTAAGGATGGACGGCGCCTCTCGTTGGGGAGATTGCCTGAGCCTGCGCCGGCCTGGCGAACCGTGGTCCGCCGCATATGCAGCATAGCTAAAACATCTTGGTCGATACCATGGTGTGATCGCGGAAAGCCGCTGGCCGGACTGGCCGGTGCGCACAGGGATTTTCTTGGGGTGCTACACCGGCCAAAGCGGGGTGGCCTGGCAACAACGTTTCCTCCCACGAGAGGGGGGCGTGCAAGAGGCGTTTGGCGGCGTCAGGGTGCCCATGAGCGCATACCTGAGCTGGGTCCGCTGAGCGCTCCAGAAATCCTGCGGCGATCACCTATGACTTCTCGGGGCGTACCAACTCGACCGAGAGCGAGCCGGCAGGCAGCGGGCGCAGCAAATCGGCTTCGGGCTTGGTCAGGTTGAACCAGGCCCCCCAATTCTCCGGCTGAAGGACCACGATCTGCCGGTTGTGGATGGGCGCGACGTCGGGTCCCGGCTCGGTGGTGAGCATGGTGAACGTGGGCGGCTTGTTGCCGGCGGCTTCACGCCAGAGACCCGCGATCGCCATGAATGGCGCGCCGTTGAGCGTAAAACGGTGTTTGGCTTTCGGATACTTGCTGCCAGTGAATTCGAAGAAGGCCGACGCCGGCACCAGGCAGCGGTTGCTATTGCCGAATTGCCGGCCTTCCGAACGGAAGTTGAACACCGGGCCGCCTTTCGGCCCTGACGGTGGAAATCCGAACGTCATCGAGGCGAGCTCGACGGTATCGCCGGCGACGCGAATGATAGGCGCCGGATCGTTGATGCGGATATCATCTGCCCGGGGGAGGTCAAGTTCGGTTTGATGGGCCGGAATCTTGAGCGCCAGCGACTCCATCATCCGGCAGTATTCAGTCCAGGCGATATGCTGCTCGTAGTCGTTGCACATCAATCGCTCCAAGAGCATTTTTGCTTCTGCCAAACCCCGGCGTATCGTCAGAACGCGCAAGTGAGCAGAAGGTAGCGCCTGGCGCTCGACTAGCCACCGTTTAAGCACCAGCGTCGGCATGGGGACCGAAAACGCTGAGGTAGGGGACTGCCGTTCCCATAAGGAAACATCGTCATGGCTTCCCATGCCGTAAAATTGCGTCTGGCCCGCTCCGCGCTGCCCTGAACTATGCAGCCTTTCCCGCATAGATAGCGTGAAGCGTCTCCGGCTTCAGATGTGTGTAGCGACGAAGCATCTTCCAATCTTTGTGCCCAGTAACCAACGCCACCTGTTCAATTGTGAACCCAGCTTCGAACAGGCGGCTCGTTCCTTCGTGCCGCAAGTCGTGAAAATGAAGATCGTGGATGTCTAAGTCACCGCAACCTCGGCGGAAGGCGGTGCCGACCGACCTATGATTGAATGGGAAAATTCGATCATCGTCATTGCTGCGTTTTGCCCGCTGCTCTTCGACGATGGCCCACGCATCATATCCAGTGGCCGCAAACAGCGGTATGCGCTGATTGTTGCCGTTCTTGTTTCGAGGATCCTTCCTGTCGCGGATCAGGAGCATCCGCGTGCGAGGTTCCAAATCAGACCAATGCACCTTGCAGATCTCCTCCTGGCGCATGGCGGTTGCCACCGCGAAGCGAATGATCTGGCCAATCGGCGCAATTTGGCGATGGTTTGCGTCGAAATGACAAATAAGCTTGTCGAGCTCGTCCTGTGTCGGTCGTCTGTCGCGCTGCTGGCCTTTGCCAACCAGACCGAGCCTCTTCAGGGCAATACGCGCCAGATCAACCGGCTCGACCTTGACCGGTAGGCCGTGAACGGCTGCAGCATGAGACAGGATAAGCTTTATAAAGCCGATATCGATGCCGAGCGTCATCGGTCCAGCACCTTGGGCGGCTCGCTCGCGACCAAAAAGGATGAGCCGTTCGCGATCAAGAGCCGCGATGTTGCATTTGCCCAGGTGTCGTTTGAGCATATCGAGGGCGGCGGCCTTGGAGCGGCGAGGGGACTTGCCTACATCGCACATGTCGTCGATATGAAGGTCGATGAGTTCGCCGAAAGTTTTGAGGCGCGCTACACGGGACTTGGTCGGTGTCTCGCCGCGGTCGACTTGGCGTTCGGTTTCGGTCGCCCATCGCCGTGCGTCGTCTCGGCGCAAGAACGTCTCGCTTACGTAGCGGCCCTTGCGACGAACCTGCACGCGCCAAGAACCGGATGGTAGTTTTGTGTAGGTGGCCATTTCGTGTGCGCTCCGTGTGCACTGAGAGATCGAAACGTGGCGAAAAGGGTCGTATTTTGGCGTAAATTCGTGTGCACTCGGCAGGTTCTAAGAATTTGATGTTAAACGAAAAATGCTGAAAAATCAAGAGCATAGGGTGGCCATTGCGCCCATGATGGATTGGACGGACCGGCACTGCCGGTTCTTCCACCGCCAGTTGACGGACCGCGCGTTGCTCTACACCGAAATGGTTGTGGCGGACGCCGTCATCCACGGCGCGCGCGAACGGCTGCTCGGCTTCGACGATGTCGAGCATCCGGTGGCGTTGCAGCTTGGCGGATCGGATCCAGCAAAGCTCGCCGAGGCGGCGCGGATCGGCGAGGCCTTCGGCTATGACGAGATCAACCTCAATGTCGGCTGCCCGTCCGACCGCGTCCAGTCGGGGACGTTCGGCGCCTGCCTGATGAAGACGCCAGACCTGGTCGCCGAATGCGTCGCGGCCATGAAAACTTCGGTGAAAATCCCCGTCACGGTCAAATGCCGCATCGGCGTCGACGATCAGGACCCGCAACCTGCGCTCGATACGCTCGCCGACGGCGTGCTCGCGGCCGGCGCCGACGCGCTCTGGGTGCATGCCCGCAAGGCCTGGCTGGAGGGGCTAAGCCCCAAGGAGAACCGCGACATCCCGCCGCTCGACTATCCGCGCGTCTATCGGCTGAAGGCCAGAAAGCCGAACGAATTCATCGGCATCAACGGCGGCATTCAATCGCTTGCCGAGGCGTCGGCGCATCTCGGCCATGTCGACGGCGTAATGCTCGGCCGCGCCGCCTATCATACGCCCGGCATCCTGACCGGCGTCGATGCCGCGTTCTACGGCGAAGTGGCAGCCGCCTTCGACTACGCGGCGCTGATCGACGCCATGGCCGGCTACGCCGCGCGCCATATCGAGCGTGGCGGGCGGCTCGGGCACATCACCCGCCATATGGTGGGGCTGTTCCACGGCCTGCCCGGGGCGCGCCGCTTCCGGCAGATTCTTTCCACTGACGCAAACAAGCCCGGCGCCGGTCCGGAGGTGCTGAGGAGCGCGTTCGCAGCGATCGATTTCACGGCCGTGGAAGCCGACGCGGCCTGACTTTCGGTTAAGCGCGTTGCGCTTTAACCTTTTTTCTAATGCATGTCGTGGTCCCAGAGCCGCTATGCAGTTCCGGGCGACATTAGTCCCGCAGGATCATGCGGTCGCCGCGCACGTCGAAACCCGACAATGAGCCGATGAAGTTCATGCCGAGCAGGCTTTGCTCGAGCATGCCAGGCGCGGCGACCATCACCGACATGTCCTTGCGCACGATGCCGCCGATCGCCAATTCGTCGGTCCTGACCGTCGCGGCACGCGCCATGCCGTTGGCGGTGGAGACGTCGACGCTGTAGCTGAGCGCCGCCGGGTTGAAACCCGCGGCCTGAGCATCTTCCGAGGTCAGGACCGTGCTGGTCGCGCCGGTGTCTACGACGGCGCGCACCGGCGTGCCGTTGACCAGGATGCGGGCCTCGAAATGGCCATTGTCGGCCTTGTCGAGCGTGACGGTCGGGCGACCATTCTCCACGCCGAGCGCCAGCGGGCTGCCCGGCAACAGGCCGGCGGTCACGCGGCTCGCGACATCCTGCAGCTCGTAGCGGTACTGATAGCCGGCGATCAGCACGAGCACGAACGCGGCCCACACACCGATATTGCGTGCCATGTCGCCAAGCGGCCGGCCCGAGCGGAGCAGGCTCGCGCCGATCACCATGACCAGCACGCCGACCCAGATCAGCCGGCCGAAATCATTGTTGTTCATGCCGAAAGTGCGGCCGGCCGAATTGTTGAGCATCAAGAGCACCAGCCCGACGCCGATCACCACCATGACGATCCAGAACAGCCGGTTCATCGGTTTCTTCTCACAAAACGCCGCGTTCGCGTGCCATGCGGGCACGCCTTGTTTCGCGGCGCGGCCGGCGCTCGACCGTTTCGAGCCGGGCCGGCAGTTCCGACATCACCGCCCGGCGCGTTTCAGGGGTCATCGTGAGCCAGCCGGAAATCTCGTCGCGCGTGCGGCCGCAACCGAAGCAGAATCCGGTTTTCATATCGATCGAACAGACCAGGATGCAGGGGGATTCGATGGCGGTCATGCTGTTCTCTTGCGTTCATTCCACATGGTGCAACCGCCGGAGCAATGCAAGCCCTCCGCGATGCGTCGCAAGGCCACCTGTTCGCGGCATCGCCAGGCGGTTGTGCCGGCGGGAGAAGGCGGCTATGCCGCTTGCGATTTCCGCAACGAGCCGCGACCGACGCAAATGCCTGCTAAGCCTTTCGACGATTTCCGAAGCCTCCTGGCGGCGTTGCCGCCTGCCGATGACGCGGCGGGCGCGCGTGTCCGCGCGCTGTTTGCCAAAGCGGACAAGCCGAACGAATCGCTCGGGCGCGTCGAGGACATCGCGGCCTGGATTGCCGCCTGGAGCGGCCGCGCGCCGCCGGCGATCAACCGGCCGCTGGTGGCGATCTTCGCCGGCAATCACGGCGCGGTGCGGCACGGCATTTCGCCGCGGCGTGTGGCGGCGACCGCCAATGAAGTCGAGCTCTGCGCCGCCGGCGGGGCCGCGATCAACCAGGTCTGCATCGCCAACGATCTCGGCTTGAAAGTCTTCGACCTGGCATTGGATATCCCCACAGGCGACATCACGGAGGAGGCGGCGCTAGATGAGCGCGGCTGCGCCGCGACCATGGCCTTCGGCATGGAGGCGGTCGCAGGCGGCGCGGATCTGCTGTGCCTAGGTGATCTCGGGGTTGGCAATTCGACGATCGCCGCCGCGCTCTGCGCCGCGCTGTTCGGCGGCAAGGGGACGGATTGGGTTGGGCCGGGGTCTGGCGCCGATGCGGCGACGATGGCGCGAAAAGCCGAGGTTGTCGATCGGGCGCTGGCGTTTCATGGTTCCGGCCTCGGCGATCCGCTGGAGGCCCTGCGACGGGTTGGCGGACGCGAGTTCGCGGCGATCTGCGGCGCCATTCTTGCGGCTCGCATGGAGAAGATTCCCGTCCTGCTCGACGGATTCGTGGCGACTGCCGCGGCCGCTGTTCTGCATGCGGCCAGCCCCGGTACGCTCGACCATTGTCTGCTTGCCGGCCTGTCGCCCGAGCCTGGCCATGCCAAGGCTGCCGAAAGGCTCGGACTGCGGCCTCTGCTCGATTTCGGCATCAGCCATGGCGAAGGAGTTGGGGCCGCTCTCGCTGCCGGTATCGTCAAGGCCGCGGCGCTGACCAGCTCAGGCATGGCGATGGCTGTTCGGCTCTAGAGCCGCGGGGATCGCGTCAGCGGCGCCCGCGCGTGGCGACCGTCTTGGTCGGCAGGGCCGGCAGTTCTTCCATCACCCGGCTCAGCGGGAAGATGGCAATCGCCTCCGTGCCTTCGCGCAGCTTGGAATGAAGCTCGAACTCGCCGCCATGCATGGCAAGCAGGCCCTGCACGATCGGCAGGCCGAGGCCGGTTCCCTGTTCGGCGCTCTTGATGGCGATCGAGCCCTGGCCGAAAGCGGAAAGCACCACCGGGATTTCCTCATCCGGTATGCCCGGGCCGTTGTCCTTGACCGAAATGTACTGGCCGCCGCCGGCGGTCCAGCCGACGCGCACGCGCACTTCCCCGCCGGACGGCGTGAACTTGATCGAATTGGACAGGAGGTTGAGCGTGATCTGCCGCACCGCGCGCTCGTCGGCGAAGAGGCGCGGCAAGGTCTCCTCGAACTCCTGGATGATGCGGATATCCTTGTTGCGGGCGCGCAATTCCATCATGTGGCAGCAATCCTCGACGATGGTCACCAGCACGACCGGCTCCTCGTTGAGCTGGTAGCGGCCGGCCTCGATGCGCGACAGGTCGAGGATCTCGTTGATCAGGTCGAGCAAATGCTGGCCGGACTCGTGCACGTCATGGGCATAATCGCGATAGGTCGGATTGTTCATCGGACCCAGAACCTCATTGGCCATCACCTCGGAGAAGCCGAGGATGGCGTTGAGCGGCGTCCGGAGCTCGTGGCTCATCGAGGCGAGAAAGCGCGACTTCGCCAGATTGGCGTCCTCGGCGCGCCGCCTTGCCTCGTCCGACATCGATTTTGCCGTCTCGACCTCGGCGATCAGCGCGTCCTTTTCCGAACGGAAGGACAGCACCATCAACGAGGCCTGATTGAGATGTCGCGCGACGTAACCGAAGAAGGGGAGAGCCGCGATGAGGAGCGCCGCCATTGTGGCTTCGATCGGCGTCCACAGGCGGATGATGGTGTAGACATAGACGGCAACGGGGATGGCAAAGGTCGCCAACAGCGCACCGGCAAGCGAGGAGGCCATTACGGCGGTGGTCGCCATCGCGATCAGCAGCACCATGGCCTTGGCCACATGGAACTGGTCGATCTGGCAGGTGTCGCAGCCGATCCATGCGAACCATGCCCAGCCCAGGCCACACAGGAAATGGCCGATCAGGAAATCGCGGCGCGTCTGTGCCGGGTCGAGTTCGGTGGCCTCGGTTCGTTCGATGCGCCGCGACATGAAAGCGACGATCGCGTAGCAAAGCAGCATCGCCAGGGCCCAGATGGTGATCTGGTTGCCCAGGCCCGCCAGCCGGCCGAGAGCCGCCACCGCAAGCACCAGCAGCGGGATTGCGACCGCGCTGACCACCATGGCGCGCGCATGCAGTTTCAGGAGTTCGCGGTCGAAGTCGAGGCTGCCCGCCTGTTGCGAAAGGCGGTCGCGCGTCTTGCGCACCGCGCGCGCCACATCGCTGTTGCGGTGCGGTTTACGGCGGTCCACAATGAATTTATCCGCTGTGTTCGAGCGTAGCAAAGGCATACGGACTTCAATTTCTGCGCGCAGCGATTTTCAGTTCGTTAAGCTACGTTCGAATGATTAAGAGACTGTTTGCCATATGAGCCGCTTCGGGCCGCGAGGACCGCGCCGGCGCTACGCGGCAAGCCCGCCGCGCAGCCCCTGGCGCAAGCTGCTGGACTATGGGCTGGCCTTCCTCTTGCTCGGGTTGCTGATCCTGGTGGCGGCGCGGCTCGATCGCTTCGAGAGGCGTACGGAGCAGGGCACGGCGATCGTCAATGACGGGGATTCGATCACGCTCGGGGTCGAGCGCATCCGCATGCGCGGTATCGATGCGCCTGAATATCTGCAGACCTGCCGGCAGAACGGCGCCGACTATCCCTGCGGCAAGCTGGCGCGGCAGTCGCTGGTGCGGCTCATCGCCGGCAGGCCTGTTTCCTGCAGCGGCTGGCAGCGCGACCGCTACGGCCGGCTGCTCGGCGATTGCAGGGCAGGCGACACCGACCTGAACCAGGCCCAGGTGCAGGCCGGATGGGCGGTTGCCTTCGGCGGCTTCGAGACCGAGGAGGCGGTGGCGAGAGCGGCCAAGGTCGGCATCTGGGCAGGCAGCTTCGAGGCGCCACAGGATTGGCGCGACAGCCATCACAATGCGCCGGTCGAGCGAAAGCACGGCACGCTGGCTTCGTTCAGCGACGCGTTGCGCGAGTTCTTTCGCTTCTGGTGATGGGCGTATCTGGGCCCTATGATCCGGTGGAGGAGCTGGAGAATGGAATGAAGCTGTTCGATGGCGGCCGCGCGCCAAATCCCCGGCGTGTGCGTGTCTTCCTTGCCGAGAAGGGGCTGACGGTGCCGCTTGTGCCCATCGACATGGGCGCGCTGGAGCATCGCGGCGAGCAGGTCGCGCAGCGCAATCCGCTACGACGCCTGCCGGTGCTCGAGCTCGACGACGGTACCGTCATCACCGAATCGATCGCCATCTGCCGCTATTTCGAGGAGTTGCACCCCGAGCCGGCGCTGTTCGGCAAGGGCGCGCTCGGCAAGGCAAAAGTCGAGATGTGGCAAAGGCGCCTTGAACTGAACCTCATGGCCAGCGTCGCGGCCGCGTTCCGGCACATCCATCCGGCGATGAAGGAGTGGGAGGTGCCGCAGATCCCGGAATGGGGCGAGGCCAACAAACCGAAGGTGATCGAATTCCTGCGCCTCTTCGACAAGGAACTGGCGCAGCGCGAGTTCGCCGCCGGCGATGCCTATTCGGTTGCCGACATTACCGGAATGATCGCCATCGATTTCATGAAGCCGGCCCGCATCAAGGTGCCTGAGGAATGCACGAACGTGCTGCGCTGGTACGCGGCGCTGACGAGCCGGCCGAGCGCGACGGCCTGAGCGACGCTATTGGATAATCCGCCCGACATGAGCGAAGCGCTGGAGCGCCTTACCGCGAGGGTGCGGGCTTGCCGCATTTGCGCGGACCATCCGATTGGTCGGCCGTTGCCGCATGAGCCTCGACCGGTGCTGAGACCGTCTTCGCGCGCGCGCATCCTGCTCGCCAGCCAGGCTCCCGGCACCAAGGTGCATCTGTCGGGCATGCCGTTCACCGATGCCTCGGGAGATCGGCTTAGAAGTTGGCTCGGCGTCAGCAGCGAAGAGTTCTACGATACGGAAAAATTCGCTATCGTGCCGATGGGCTTCTGCTTTCCCGGCCAGGATGCAAAGGGTGGCGACCTGCCGCCGCGTCGCGAATGCGCGCCGGCCTGGCGCGCTCAGCTGATGGCGCTGATGCCGCAGATCGACCTGGTGCTGACCATCGGCGGCTACGCGCAGGCCTGGCATATGGGCACGACCCGCGCGGCGTCCTTGACGGATACTGTGAGGAATTGGCGCGCCATCTGGGATGCGCCGGCCAGTCCAAAAGTGTTGCCTTTGCCGCATCCGTCGTGGCGAAACACCGGCTGGCTGAAGAAGAATCCCTGGTTTGAAATGGATTTGCTGCCGTTCCTGAGGTCGGAAATCCGCTATCGCATCGGTTAGGCATTCCGCAAGATATCACTCGGTTTTGCCGCCTTTGGCAGAATTTCTTTCTTGTGAAAGGCTCCGATAAAAGGGATTATAGCCAAACTATTCCCCTGGAGCCTCCCTATGGATCGCCTCGACAGAAAAATTCTCCGCCTCCTGCAGGAGGACGCCACGCTTGCGGTGGCCGACGTCGCCAAGAAAGTCGGCTTGTCGACCACGCCGTGCTGGCGGCGCATCCAGAAGCTCGAGGAAGAGGGCGTCATCAAGCGGCGCGTCGCCATCCTCGACCATGAGAAGGTCAATGTGCGCGTCACCGTCTTCGTGTCGATCCGAACCAATTCGCACAGCCATGAATGGCTGCGGCGGTTCTCCGAGGTCATCCAGGAATTCCCCGAGGTGGTCGAGTTCTACCGCATGAGCGGCGACGTCGATTACCTGCTGCGCGTGGTGGTTCCCGACATCGCCGCCTACGACGCCTTCTACAAGCGGCTGATCGCCAAGATCGAGATTCGCGACGTCTCGTCGTCCTTCGCCATGGAGCAGATCAAATACACGACGGAGATTCCGCTCGACTACATGGTGCTGGATAAGGAGTCGGGCGCGAACGCGGCGTGACACGCTCGGGCCAGGCGGTATGGCGGCTGGCCTGATTCTCTACCGTTTCGCGGTCGACTGAACCTCACTGCTCGGGCCTTCGATACAATTCCAAGATTACAGCGGAGGCTATCGTCACCGTCAAGTCCGCTATCAGCGCGTATACAAGAAGCGCTCGATTATGTTCGGGGATAACAAAAGCAGCTATCAAAGATCCACTAAACAAACTTATGAGCCATAGAAGATGCTGGTTGGATATCGTTTTGATCTCTTTACCCAGGATCCTTGACACCAAAAAAAGATACCGTTCCTGCATCATCACAATACGTCCGAGGGATTTCATCCACGGCAAATGTACGCATCGCTCGCTGGATTGCAATCGGCTTGAGCCACTCGCCACTCAGGTGGATTGTTGAGCCTTAGTTCTTCTTTTTGTTGAGGAAACTCCACGGTGAGTTAACCGGCAGGGTGACGGTGTCCGGCACTGTGTCGACACTCACCACCTCGGCCTTGCGTACCGCATAGCCCGACTGGACGATCGACACGCCGTCGAGAATGAAGAGCTGGCTCTTCTCCATGCCGGGGTTCAGCACGCCGGTGACGGCGACCGGCTCGTAGGCCTCTTTCATCGTGTAAGGACGAGCCGGCGTCACCAGCACGATCTGGTTCGGCGGCGGCGTCGGCATGTGGCTGCAGGCGCCGGTCCACGGCACGAGCAGGAACTGATAAACGAGGTCGCCGTCGCGATCGACCGGCAATGCATAGCCGGCCAACTGTATCATCTTGTCCTGGAGATTGAGCGACAAGGTCTCACCGTGATCGGGCAGCTTTGCCGCAATCATCGGCAGGTTCGCGTCCTCGGCGATCGCCTGCGTTGCAGGGCGCAGATCCTTCCAGAAGATATGCGCGACCTCGGCCGCGGCATCGGCTCCAGTGGCCGCGAACAAGAGCGCTGTCGCCAACGCCGCGCATGATTTGAAACGCATGTTCATCATCGCTCCATCCTCCGCCAGCCGATTTGCGGAATCGAGTAAAAGCGTCGTGACCGATCCAGGCTCAACGGCCGAGCCGCATGACATGCCGGCGTGTACCGGCAGTGCCGATCTCGTGGAAGCCCCGCGCGACGAACATGTCGCGAAAGCCCATGAAGCGATAGCTGGGCGCGGCCTCGTCGACGGGATAGGCTTCGATCACACGCGCGCCTTTGCCGAAGGCGTGGTCGATCGCGGCGTCGAGCAGGGCGGAGGCCAGCCCGCCGCCGCGCAAAGCCTTCGGCACATAGAAGCAGACGATCGACCATATGCCGGTCTCGCTATCGTCCTGCTGTTTTGACAGTTTCCGGTAGGTCTCGCGCGGCGCGACCGAGCACCAGCCGACCGGCTTGCCGTCCAACTCGGCGACGATGCCCACGGGAGTGCCGGCATCGATCAGCGCCATCATCATGCGCTTCTTCTCGTCGTTCCCAATGTGCTCGCGGCTGGAATGGCGCCAGGCCATGCACCAGCAATATTTCGGCGCGCCCGGCTGCTCGAACAGGTCTTCGAAACGGTCCCGCGTTTCTTGCGTCACCTCGACAAAGCGGATGCCGGCAAGGTCAGGCTTTTGCGGCTGCGAGCCTTGCGAGCTGCTTGGCATCCGTCAGTTCCCTCACCGCATCCCTGCCGATCCAGCGCGCCGTCCTGTCCGACGATGCCGCCAGTCTTTCCGCCAGCGCAAGGGCAGGGGCGTGCAAGCTCATCGAGCGCTTGCCGACCTGCCGCAGCGCCCAATTGACCGCCTTGCGGACGAAATTGCGCGGATCACGGGCATGTTTCTCGATCAGCGGCAGATAGGCAAGGAAGGTCGCGTCCGGCTCTTTCTTCAAATGCACCGCGCTCCAGGCCAGCATGGCAAAGGCGGTGCGACGGACGAATTCGCGTTCGTCCTCGGCGAATTCGTCGATCAGGTCGCGCCAGAATGGCGTTTCGGCAAACAGGTCGGCGACAGTGTCGACGATCTCCCAGCTGTCGAAATCCGCGGCCCAGCGCCGGCATTGATCGATGTCGACCTTCTGCGGCTCGCCGGTGAAGGCCGCCATCAGCCGCGCCTCCCGAATGCCGCTGTCCCATAGCAGCAGCGACCGCTCGTGGTTCTTCTTGAGCTTGCGCGCCAGCGGCCGCAAGTCGGTATTGCCGATGCCAAGCGCGCTCGCCGTGTTGATGCCGAAGCGCGCCATGCCTGCCAAGTTCGTCTCCGTGCCGATCGCACGCAGGTGCGCGACGATGTCGTCGGCGCTCCAACTCGGATCGGGCAGGCCCATCGTCGCCTATTTTTCCAGGCGCGCAAGCAGCGAGGACGTGTCCCAGCGCCTGCCGCCCATGTCCTGCACATCCTTGTAGAACTGGTCGATAAGCGCCGTGACCGGCAGCTTGGCGCCGTTGCGGTTGGCCTCGGCCAGGCAGATGCCGAGATCCTTGCGCATCCAGTCGACGGCGAAGCCGAAATCATATTTGCCGGCATTCATCGTCTTGTGGCGGTTTTCCATCTGCCAGGAGCCGGCGGCGCCCTTCGAGATCACCTCGACCACCTTTTCGATGTCGAGGCCGGCCTTCTTGCCGAAATGGATGCCCTCGGCCAGCCCCTGGACGAGGCCGGCAATGGCGATCTGGTTGATCATTTTCGTCAGTTGGCCGGCACCGGCCGGGCCCATCAGCCCGACCATGCGGGCGTAGGCGTCGATGACGGGCCTCGCCTTGTCGAAGGCGGCCTCATCGCCGCCGACCATGACGGTCAGCACGCCGTTCTCGGCGCCAGCCTGGCCGCCGGATACGGGCGCGTCGAGGAAGGAGAAGCCGGCTTTGCGCGCGGCTTCGTCCAGTTCGCGCGCCACCTCGGCCGAAGCGGTGGTGTTGTCGATGAACACGGAACCCTTCTTCATCGCGGCGAAGGCGCCGTTCGCGCCGGTGGTGACCGAGCGCAGATCATCATCATTGCCGACGCAGGAGAAGACGAAGTCTTTGCCTTCGGCTGCTTCGGCCGGCGTCAGCGCCAGCTTGCCGCCATGCTGGGCTACCCACTGCTCGGCCTTCGCCTTGGTGCGGTTGTAGACGGTGACGTCATGGCCGCCCTTGTTCCTGAGGTGCCCGGCCATCGGATAGCCCATGACGCCAAGACCGAGAAATGCAACCGATGCCATAGACCTGCCTTCCAACAAAACAGAGATTTCAGTGCCGGAACGTCTAGGCCATGCAGCGAATTCGTCAAGGCGCGGCAAGCCGCATCGACTGGCACAGGCGATGCCGGGATGTCTCTTTGTTTAGCGCAATTCCGGACGGAAAACCGCTTCACACTTTTCCTGGAATTGCTTAGCGATGCAGGTGGACGGTGATGCGGCGCTCGATCCATTCGATGCCGTGGCGCAGGATCTCGACCATCACCAGATAGACGATCGCCACCCAGATATAGGCCTGGATGTCGAAGGATTTGGCGTAGGCGAGCTTGGCGTTACCCATCAGGTCGTACACGGTGATGATGGCGACGATCGCCGAGGCCTTGATCATCAGGATGAGCTCGTTGCCGTAGGGCCTGAGCGCGACGATGATCGCTTGCGGCAGGATGACCTTGCGCAGCGTCTGCAATTTGTGCAGGCCGAGCGAGGCAGCGCCCTCCCATTGGCCGCGCGGCACGCTTTCGATGGCGCCTCGCAGGATTTCGGCCTGATAGGCAGCGGTGTTGAGCGAGAAGGCAAAGACACCGCAATAGAAGGCTTCGCGGAAGAACCACCACAATCCGACCGTTTCCAGCTCCGGCCGGAAGGAACCGACGCCGTAATAGACGAGATAGGTTTGCACCAATAGCGGCGTGCCGCGGAAGAAATAGACATAGCAATAGGCAAGCCCGGACAGGATCCAGTTCTTCGACATGCGGCCATAGGCGACCGGCAGCGAGAAGATCGCTCCCAGCAACATCGAGATGGAAACCAGCGACAGGGTCGTTCCCAGGCCCTGCAGATAGGCCGGCGCGTAACGGGCGAAGAACTCTGGATTCCAGGCGTAGACGAGATAGGCGACGATGCCGAGACCGAAGAGGATCCATACGCCGACCAGTGCGTAGCCGACGATGCGGGCGCGCGGCCAGCCGCGGGCCAGAGGGGGCGGCTTGTCGACAACGATGGCCTGGCTGACGCTCATCGCACCGCCCTCCGCCCGAGATGACGCAGAATATGGCCGGTGGCGATCGACGACAGGATGGCGAGAGCCAGGAAGATCAGCGCCGCGACGCTGTAGAACAGGAAGGCATGCTTGGTGACGCGCGCCGCGACCCCGGACTGGCGCAAGGTCTCGGCGAGATTGACCACCGAGACCAGCGAGGTGTCCTTCAGCAGGCTCAGCCAGCAATTCTCGAGGCCGGGGAAGGCGATGCGTATCAGCTGCGGCAGGATGATCAGCCGCATCGTCTGCCATTTCGACAGGCCGATGGCGTAGCCGCCCTCATACTGGCCTTTCGGAATGGCGCGGAACGCGGAAAGGAAGACCTCGCTGGCATAGGAGGAGAAGATCAGCGACAGCACGATCATGCCGGCGATGAAGCTGTTGACGTCGATTGTCGCGGCCGGGTTGAACAGCCGCACCAAGTATTGCAGCAGAAGCGGCATGCCGAAGAAGAACAGGAAGAGCGTGACCAGCTCCGGCAGGCCACGGAAAACCGTGGTGTAGATGTTGGCGGCGAGCCGCAGCGAGGGCTCTTCATGCTGCTTGGCGAAGGCGACGAAAAATCCGATCGTCAGGCCGATCGGCAGTGTGGCGAGCGCCAGCACGATGGTGACCAGAACGCCAGACGCAATGTCGTCACTCCAGCCATCCGGTCCCCAGCTGAGAAGTGTCCAAATGCTTTGGGCCGGCATTGACGGGTCGTGTCTCCGTGGCGATCCCGGGAGAAGAGAAGGGCGGCGAGGGGTGCCTCACCGCCCCTGGGCGTAACGATCAGGATTCGGCGCCGTAGACGTCGAACTTGAAGTACTTGTCGTTGATTTCCTTGTACTTTCCGTTCTTGCGGATGGTGTCGATCGCTTCGTTCAGCTTGTTGACCAGATCGGTCTCGCCCTTGCGCACGGCGATGCCCGCACCCGGTCCGAAGATCTCGACCGGCTGCGGCGAGGGTTGGCCGAGGATCTTGCAGCAGGCGCCGTCCGGCGTATCCAGCCATTGCTGCAACACGACGATGTCGTCCTCGATCGCGTCGAGACGGCCATTGGCCAGATCAGCCTGCTCCTCAGGGCTGCTCGGATAGCCCTTGATGGTGCTGTCGGTGTAGGTCTTGGAAGCGTAGTTGTAATGCGTGGTCGTGGTGGCGACCCCGATGCTCTTGCCGGCGAGATCTTCCTTGGTCACGCCCTTGAGCGGCGAATCCTTTGGCACGGCTATGGCCGAGGGGGTGTTGTAGTATTTGTGGGTGAAGTCGACCTTTTCCTGGCGCTCGGGCGTGATCGACATCGAGGCGACGATAGCGTCGAACTTGCCGGCTTGGAGCGCCGGGATGATGCCGTCCCAATCCTGCGCGACGAAGGTGCATTTCACCTTCATCTCGTCGCAAAGCGCCTTGGCGATATCGATGTCGAAGCCGACCAGCTGGCCGTCCGAAGTCAGGTTGTTGAAGGGCGGGTACGCGCCTTCGGTGCCGATCCTCAGGGTCTTTTCCTGAGCCTGGGCGACGCCAAGTGTCAGCAGCGCGGCCGAAGCGGCAAGCGCGATACGCAGTGCAATACGCATGATAATCCTCTCATATTGTCATGGCCGCTGTCCCGTGCGGCTCTTGTGGGCGGAGCTTCGTTACCGCCCGCTGAGGCGGATACTCCCACTCTTTGCGAGAAAAAAGCAACTGCAAATCAACGGCAAACGACAATCCCGATCTGCCGCTGCGTTACTCGGTTTCAGCGACGAGACCTGTGCTGCGCTCGACGAAGTCGGCTATCGATTTGGTGTCGTTGAGGTCGAAAACCGGCAGGCCTTCGCCTTCGACCGGAAAGTCGGCGGCGACCGCGACTATGTTGGGATCGTTGGCTGAAAGCGGCGTCCGGTCCTTGGCCTCGAGCCGCCTTGCCTCGATCTTCTTGTGCGCTTCGCGCTTGTAGCCTTCGACCAGCACGATGTCCGAGGGCGACAGCCGCGCCAGGATGTCGTCCAGGGCGGGTTCCTCCTCGCCCCGCAATTCGTGCATCAGCGCCCAACGCCGGCCGGAGACGATGGCAACCTCCGTGGCGCCAGCCTGCCGATGGCGGAAGCTGTCGGCGCCCGGCTTGTCGATGTCGAAGTCATGGTGGGCGTGCTTCACCGTCGAAACCGTCCAGCCGCGCGCCACCAGCTCGGCGACCAGCTTTTCCGTCAGGGTCGTCTTGCCGGAGTTCTTCCAGCCGGTGATGCCGAATACGCGTCTCATGGCCTGAGGCTTTGCAACAGACGCTCCGCCGCCGCAAGATCGTCCGGCGTGTTGACGTTGAAGAACGGATCGATCTTCTGGCTGCCGGCCTCGATCATCGGGAATTCGACCTCGACATAGCCCTGGCGCTCCATGAAGGCCGAAACCCGCCGGTTGTCTTCGTCTACGAGGAAATGGCGCAGGGTGTCGCGCAGGCCGAGCGGCCAGAGCGCGAAGGTCGGATGCCACCTGCCGCCCGAACTGGCGACGGCAATCGCGCCTGGCCGCTCGCGGGTTGCGGCGGCGAGGCGCTCGACGAGGGTGTCGGGGAAGAATGGCGTGTCGCCGGCGGCGCTCATCAGCCACCGGCAGGTTGTTTGCTTCGCCGCCCATTCAAGGCCGGCGAGGATGCCTGCCAGCGGTCCGGCATGGCCCGGCACCGTGTCCTCGATCACCGGCAGGCCCGTGCCGGCAAATCGCGCAGGATCGCCGTTCGCGTTGAGCCCGAGGGTCGCGACCTGCGGCTTCAATCGCGCGGCGACATGGTCGATCATCCTGGCTTTGCCCAATGAAAGCAGCGGCTTGTCACCGCCACCCATTCGGCGCGACTTGCCACCCGCCAGAATGATCCCCGCGACATTTCGGTCCATCGGCCTATATGCCGTCCGGCGCCATGTCGGGTCCAGCGCTTTCAGCGGCAGGCTGCTGCCTGCCGACGACGCGCTCGCGGTAGAGCGCATAGAGGCCGGACCCGATGATAATGGCGGCGCCGACGATCATGGGCAGGTCGGGAACATCGCCGAAAATGACGAGGCCGAGCAGGATCGACCAGAGCAGGGCGGTGTAGCGGAACGGCGCGATGAAGGAGATGTCGCCCGAGCGCATCGCCATGATGATGAACTGATAGCCGATGAGCACCAGCACCGCCGCGAGCGCCAGAAGCATGGTCGACCGGCCGCTCATCGGCGTCCAGCCGCCCATCGGCGACAAGAGCAGCGCGCCCAGCACGGTCATGGCGAGCGCGGTCGCTGTCGACACCAGCATCGTCGGGATCGCTTGCGGGATGCGCTTGGTGGAAAGGTCGCGCACCGCGCAGCAGGCGACGCTGGCCAAGGCCACCAGCGAATAGACGCTGAAACCGTCGAATCCCGGCCGCACGATGATCAGCACGCCGACGAAACCGGCGGCAATGGCGGTCCAGCGTCGCCAGCCGACGCTTTCGCCGAACACCAGCGCCGCGCCCATGGTGACCGCCAGCGGCAATGCCTGCATGACGGCGGAGACATTGCCGATCGGCAGATGCGCAAGCGCGATCAGGAACGATACCGTGGCGCCGGCTTCGCCGGCCACGCGCATGGCCACCATCGGCTGCAGCATGGCGGCTGGGTTGACCAGCGCGCCGCGCCGCCAGGCAAGCAGGCCGACGAAGAGAGACGCGAAGGCGCCGCGCACCAGCATGACCTGCGCCATGTTCATCGATTCGGAAGAAAATTTGGTGATCGCATCGTTCAAGGTGAAGCCGACCATGGCCACGATCATGAACAGCGCGCCGCGCAGGTTTGGTGAAAGAGGCAAAGGCGTTTCCGGATTCTTTTTCTAGATCAAGCCGTAGCAGGCGACCGGAAAACAGCAACGGCAAAGAAATGGGCCACGAAGTTCTGCGTGGCCCACGAGATCGATTTGCCAAGGTTCGGAAGACTTATTTCGGCGTCAGCACTTCGGTGCCGTTGCCGTTCTGGCCGGCGATGGTCCACAGCCCATGCAGGGAGCCGTCCTTCTCGATCTTGTAGACGACGAGACCGACTTCCTTGCCCATCGCATAGCCGGCGGAAAACGCATTGTCGTTACGCATGCAGATACCGTCCGAGGTCGAGCCGCCGGTTTCCCAGTGGATCGTGCAGGTAGTGTCGCTGGTCAGCGTGATGGTTGCCTCGCCACCATATTTCGAGCCGTCGAAGTTGGTGCCGGCGACGGTATAGGTGCCGCCGATCGACTGAGCGGCGGCCGGTATGGAAGCAATCCCAAGCATTGCAAGTGAAAGTATGAATGTGCGCATGGCACTCCCCCTGAGAGCGAAAATCGCGCCCGAAGGCTAGGCCGGAAAAGGCCGGCGGTAAATCGGGCGGAAGGTGGGTGCGAGCGCATTATTTTCAGGGGAGCCGGTCCGCCTCAAGGGCCGCTGAGGCTCTTGGCGATCGCGCCGGCCAGAGGGTCGTATTTCGCCTTGAGCGCGGCGGGATATTCGATCCAGACGGTGCGGATGACGTCGTCCTTTCCGAACAGGCGCCGTTCGTAGAAGACCTTGCCGTCCTTGCTTCCAGAGAGCACCGCCCAGTTCTTGCCGGTCTTGCTGTAGGTGACCTTGTAGCCCGGTTCGGTGCTGGCTTTCTCTTGGGCAACGAAACCCTTCGGGGTGTCGTTATCGACATTGTAGATGCCGGAACAGGTCAGGCTGGCGCCGTCGGCGCTAAGCCATTGCTGCCCATCGCCATTTTCCGGTTCGGGCATCGGCTTGTCGAAGATATCGTCGGGAAATGTGCATGACTGGCCGAACCGCGCATTCACGTAGGTGAACGGCTTGGCGGTTGCCGTTGTCGTGATGATTGCCGACAGGAAAAGGATAGCCGCCGGTGACGGGCAGCCGATGCGCCGACGATTCTGCATGTTCCCCCCTTTGGCCAACAACCAAAGGCGATCATGCATCAAGCCGCGAAAAAAATCAGCCGCCGGTGACGCTCATATGCCGCGAGACCGAAGGACGGCTGGTGCGGCGGTCGATGATGAAATCATGGCCCTTGGGTTTGCGGCCGATGGCCTCGTCGATCGCCGCGTCGAGCAGCTCGTTGCCTTCGGAGGCGCGCAACGGTGCCCTCAGATCCGCGGCGTCCTCCTGGCCGAGGCACATGTAGAGTGTGCCGGTGCAGGTCAGTCGCACGCGGTTGCAGCTCTCGCAGAAATTATGCGTCATCGGTGTGATGAAGCCGAGCCGGCCTCCGGTCTCCGTGACATGGACATAGCGGGCAGGGCCCCCGGTCTTGTAGGGGATATCGGCGAGCGTGAACTGGCGCTCCAGCGATGCGCGCAGCAGCGACAGCGGCAGATACTGGTCGGTGCGGTCGGCCTCGATCTCGCCCATCGGCATCGTCTCGATAAGGGTGAGGTCCATGCCGCGGCCGTGCGCCCAGCGCATCAGTTCGGGGATCTCGGCATCGTTGAAGTCGCGCAGCGCGACCGCGTTGAGCTTGATCTTCAAGCCTGCCTTCTGCGCGGCATCGATGCCTTCCATCACCTTGCCGAGATTGCCCCAGCGCGTGATCTGGTGGAATTTTTCGGCATCGAGCGTATCCAGCGAGACATTGATGCGCTTGACGCCGCAATCGGCGAGCTCTGCGGCGAAGCGCGACAGCTGCGAGCCGTTGGTGGTCAGAGTCAGCTCTTCCAGCGCGCCGCTGTCCAGATGACGCGACAGCTGGCGCACCAGGTGCATGATGTTCTTGCGCACCAGCGGCTCACCGCCGGTGAGCCTCAGCTTCTTCACGCCCTTCTCGATGAAGACGGTGCAGAGCCGGTCGAGTTCTTCGAGCGACAGCAGATCCTTCTTCGGCAGGAAGGTCATGTCCTCGGCCATGCAATAGGTGCAGCGGAAATCGCAGCGGTCGGTGACCGACACGCGCAGGTAGCTGATCGTGCGACCGAAGGGGTCGATGATGTCCATTGGCAAGCGTTTCCCGTGGCCTTTAGCGGCGTCGTTATATATGGCTATGTGATACGATCCGATGCCGCATTCAAGATAGAAGGTCTTGATCTTTGGTAACATTCCCCGACCGACATCGCGTGTCGGCTGGCCTCAAGTGGCTTTCCGCATCGCTCGAAGCGGCGTAGGGAAGGGCGCAACTCAGAGCATGATGCCGAAAAGTGTGAAGCGGTTTTTCGGACGACATCATGCTCTATCTCTTTGACTTAGAGACGGATTCAGATTTGAGGTCGATTCGACCTGAAATCATCCGGCTCTAGACAGGACCAATCATGACCGCGCCAAAGGAACTCAGGGTCTCCAAGGACCGCAAGCTCTTGACCGTGACCTTTCCGGGGCATCAGCCGTTCGAATTGCCGGCGGAGTTCCTGCGCGTGGCTTCGCCGTCGGCGGAAGTGCAGGGCCATTCGCCGGAGCAGCGGGTGACGGTCCCCGGCAAGCGCGATGTCGCGATCCTCAAGATCGAGCCGGTCGGGAACTACGCGGTGCGCATCACCTTCGACGATTTCCACGACACCGGCATCTTCACCTGGAACTATCTGCATACGCTCGGCCATGAGAAGGATCAGCGCTGGAACGCTTATCTGGCGGAGCTGGCCGACAAGGGGCTGAGCCGGGACCGTTAGCCTGGCGGGTGGCAATCCAATGTCGACAGCCGGCTGTCGTCAAGGCGTCATGGTCATGGGGTAGCGCCGGCAAAAGGTCAGGAGGCAAAGAAGATGTCGCGCATCACATCCGTCGAACAGCTCGAGGCGCTTTACGGGCTGCCGGGCGAAGCTTCGATCGTCAAGGAGCTCGACCATGTGATTCCCGAATACGCCGCCTTCATCGAGGCCTCGCCCTTCGTAGCGCTGGCGACCAGCGGGCCGGAAGGGCTGGATTGCTCGCCACGCGGCGATCTCGCTGGCTTCGTGCGTCTCGTCGACCAGAAGACGCTGATGATGCCGGACAGGCGCGGCAACAACCGCGCCGATTCGCTGAAGAACATCATTCGCGATCCGCGCGTCGGGCTGCTGTTTCTTGTGCCGGGCTCGGGCACCACGCTGCGCATCAACGGCCGCGCGCATATCACGACCGATGCCGAGCTTTGCGCGTCCTTCATGGTCGACGGCAAGCCGGCCCGCTCGGTCACCGTCATCGATGTCGACACGGTCTATTCCAATGCGCCCGCGCCATCGTGCGCTCGGATCTCTGGAACCCGGCAAAACATGTCGACCCGAAGTCGCTGCCGACGCCCGGCCAGATACTCGAGGTCACCAGCCGCAAGAACATCGATGGCGCCGCTTACGACAAGGGGTGGCCGGAGCGGGCCAAGAAAACCATGTGGTAGTTGGAAGCCCGCTCAGGCTTCCTTCAAGACGTCGGCGATCTTGCGCATCTGCTCGCCGATCAGATCGCACTGTTCCGGGGTCGACTGGCTCATCGCCTTCTCGATCAGCGCCATGTGGACCTTCAGCGCCTTCATCAGCAGGGCTTCGCCGGCCTCGGTGAGGTTCAGCCGCAGCACGCGCTTGTCCTTCTCGTCGCCTTCGCGGCGCAGCAGGCCGCGCCCCTCAAGCTGCGGCAAGAGCATGGTGATGTTGGAGCGGCCGACAAGGAGCTTGCGGGCAAGGTCGTGCTGCGACATGCCGGGATGGCGGTAGAGGTTCATCAGCACGTCGAGCTGTGCCGGCTTGAGGTCCAGCGGCGCCAGCTTCACCGCCAGCGTGCGCTCCAGCACATGGCAGGCGCGCGCAACCGCCACCCAGTTGCGGAAGCGTGGATTGTCCCAGGGCAGCTCTTGCTTAATGTTCATGTTTGAACTATTATGTTCATGCTTGAACGAATGGATGGACTGCCAATATGGCATCATTTGGAATGAAGGTCATCCGGGGCGTTTTCGGCGCGGCCGAGCGTGTTGCGCCGCGTCTTGGCGGCCGCGCCGCGTTCGAATTGTTTTGCCGCACACCCAGCGTCAAGAGCTTGAGCGACGGCGAACGCCGGGCCGTCGAACGCGCTTCAGCCTTCATGGCCGAGGCGCGCCATCACCGGTTGAAGACAAGGACGGATTGCGTTGCCGTGCACGAGTTCCGCCCGGAGCCGGGCCGGGAGCCGCGCGGCGCCGTGCTGGTCATCCATGGCTGGCGATCACGCACCGAATACATGCGCGCCCTGATCGAAGGTTTTCGCGCGGCCGGCTACAAGGTCGTCTCGCTCGACCTGCCCGGGCATGGCCATTCGCTCGGCCGCCGTCTCAACATGGTGAATGCGGTGGATGCGGCGCGGGTCGCGGGCGAATGGTTCGGCCCCTTTGCCGCCGTCGTCGGCCACTCCTTCGGCGGCGCGATTGCCGCCAATGCGGTTGCGGCCTCGGTCAAGGGCATACCGCCGCTCAAGGCGCAAAAGCTGGTGCTGATCGCGGCGCCGAGCTCGCTGCCGGCAATCTTCGACGACTTCAGCGAAATGATGAATGTTGGGCCGCGTTCCCGCGTCGCCATGGCGGATCGGGTGAAACATCTGTCGGGCCGGCCGCTGAGCGAGTTCACCGGCGACCGCCAGCTTGCCACGGCACCGGTGCCGACGCTGATCATCCACGCGCCGGACGATCGCGAGGTCCATGCCGACCATGCCAGGCGTTACGCGGGCGCCGGCGAGCATGTCCATCTGCATTGGGCCGATGGGCTCGGCCACCGCCGGATCCTCGCCGACAGGGATGTCGTTGCGCGAGCGGTGGGTTTCGTGACCGGGCAGCGCGAATCGATCCTGCACTAATCAGCCTGTTAGTCCGCCTTCTTTTTCTGCCCCGGCTCGACCGGCAGGCCGGCCGCCTTCCAGGCGGTGTAGCCGCCGAGGATATGCTTGACCGGCGTCAGGCCCATGTCCTGCGCCGTCTTGGTGGCTAAAGCCGAGCGCCAGCCGCCGGCGCAGAAGAAGACGAAGGTCTTGCCTGAGGCGAAGAACGGCTTGTGGTAGGGGCTTTCGGGATCGATCCAGAATTCCAGCATGCCGCGCGTCACATGCTTGGCGCCGGGGATCTTGCCGTCGCGCTCGACCTCGCGCGGGTCACGCAGGTCGACGAAGATCGTGTCGTCATCCTCCAGCAGCCCCGCTGCCTCCTCCGGCGACACGACCTCGATCTCGGCATTCGCCTCGTCGAGAAGCTGGCGATACCCTTTCTTCACTGCGCATCCTCCAGGCCACGGCTCAAGCGACCAGGATTTCGAGCATAACGACCGGGGTTTGTCACGTCCAAGCCGGTTCCGCCAATGTCTGGCGCAATGGCGCAAGCATCGCGGGAACCGAGGCTGGCCGCACGGGTCTCACACGGATGTGAAACCGTTCTGCAACATGGCCATGGAAATTTATGGAAGCTTAACGAAATCGGTATGAATCAGTATAGTTGCGCCTTACATCCGCCATGCGGTGGGCGAGATCGTTTAGCGGCGCGGAACGGGAACCGGTGACAACCGGAGCGAGTGATTCATGAAATTCCTCGGGAACAAAAAGGCGGTGCTGCCGATCGCGATCGCGGCGGCGCTTACCCTCGGGCACCAGCCGGCAAGCGCGCAAGGGCTGTTCGACATGCTGTTCGGCGGCGGCATCCGGCACGATCCGCAGGGCGAATTTCCGCCGCCGCCGAAGCCACGCAAGATACGGCCGCCAGGAGAGGATAGCGGCAGCGTCCGAATCAGCAGCCCGACCTACAACACCTACCGGGCCGACAAGCTCGTGCGCGTCGACTTCAAGTCGCTGGTACCTGCGACACCGCCCGCAACGGCGCAGGATGCCGCCTTTGTCCCGTCGGTGACGAGCTCCGCGTTCCGCGATGCAGTTGCCGGCCTGAGCGACTATGAGCTGTTCGCCGAGCCTGACATCGCCAAGGCGCTGATTGCCTATTACTCGGCCAATCCGGATTTCATCTGGGTGAGCGACAACGCGCCCAACAGCAGGGCGCAGGATGCCGTGCGCGTGCTGGGCGAGGCGGCGAGTTATGGTCTGACGCCGGCCGACTATTCCGTCGATATCCCCGCGGCCGCGACTTCCGCCACGCCGGAAGAGCGAACCAGGGAACTGGTCCGCTTCGAGATGGCGCTGTCGGCGCGCGTGTTGCGTTATGCCCATGATGCCCAGAGCGGCCGCGTCGATCCCAACCGGATGACCGGCTATTACGATTTCCCGGCCAAGCCGTTCGATCTGGAAGGCGCGTTGAAGACGCTGGCCCATACCCAGGAAGTGCGTACCTATCTCGAATCGCGGCATCCGCAGAACGCCGAGTACCAGGCGCTGCGCGTCGAGCTGGAGGCGCTTGAAGCCAGCGAGGAAAACGAGATCGTCGTCGATCCCAAGCTGTTGCTCAAGCCCGGCGAGAGCAGCCCGGAACTGCCGAAGTTGCTGACGCTGATTGCCCGCAATCTCGATGACGACATGGGCGGCAGCTACGGCGAGGTTCTTGCCAGGCTGGGCAAGAGCGAAGTCTACGAACCCGAACTGGTGCCGGTGATCAAGGCGGTGCAGCAGCGGGAGGGCATGAAGGGCGACGGCGTCATCGGCCCGCGCACAGTGGCCTTGCTGGCCGGGGCTTCGAAAGCCGACAGGATCGAGAAGGTCAAGGTGGCGCTCGAGGAACTGCGTTGGCTGCCATCGGATCTCGGCAGTCCACGCGTCTTCATCAACCAGCCGGCCTTCACCGCCAGCTATATCGACAATGGCGAGGAGAAGCTGAAGACCCGCGCGGTCATCGGCCGGGTCACCAACCAGACCGCCTTCTTCTACAACCAGATCAAGCAAGTCGACTTCCACCCCTATTGGGGCGTGCCGCAGTCGATCATCGTCAATGAGATGCTGCCGAGACTGCGCAGCGATCCGGGCTATCTAGACCGGGCCGGCTATGAGGTGACGGATTCGCGCGGCAGGCAGATCCCGTCGTCGGAGGTGGACTGGGGCGCCTACGGCTCCAAGATACCGTTCAGCGTGCGTCAGCAGCCAAGCGAGGCCAACGCGCTCGGCGAGTTGAAGATACTCTTCCCCAACAAGCACGCCATCTACATGCACGACACACCGCAGAAGTCGTTCTTCGCACGCGACATGCGGGCGCTCAGCCATGGCTGCATCCGCCTGCAGGATCCGCGGGGCATGGCGGCGGCGGTGCTTGGCACCTCTGTCGACGATATCGCCGAGAAGCTGAAGCACGGGCATTCGACCGAGAATGTCACACGCGTCATCCCGGTCTATGTCGCCTATTTCACCGCCTGGCCCGACATGTCCGGCAAGGTCGAGTATTTCGACGACGTCTATGACCGCGATTCCAAGCTGATGCAGGCGCTGGACGCGACCGAAGCGGTGCGTACGCCTTCAAGCTGAGCGCTGTTAACGTCAAGCAATTCCGGACGGAAGGCTACGGCGATGCCGCAGAGCCTGACTGCTTCACACTTTTCCTGGAATTGCTTTGATGAGCGGCGGGCGGAAGCCGGCGTCGCGCCCGGCGATCAGCCAGTAGATCAGGCCGGCCACGAGGCCGCCGCCCGCGATGATGCCGATGTCGGCCCAGCGTTCCGGGTCATCGGCGGCGTCAGGCCATATCAGCATGAAGCCGGCCGCCGCAGCGGCGGCGCCGAACAGCATGTGCAGCCAGAAGCTGCGCAGCGAAAAGAACTCGGCGATCAAAGCGAAGACCAGCGTCTGCGCCCCCGTCAGGATAATCGTCAGGAAATAGACGAACATGCCGAGCGGCGGCACGACCAGGACGGCAATGGGCGTGAATTCCATAAGTCCGAAGTAGCCCGGCGCGTTGGGCAGGGAGCTCAATACGGCGTAGATCACCACCACCGCGATCAACCCGGCAAGCACCGCGACCAGATAGGCGACGAGCACCATCAGGATGCGCTTCAGGACGTAGCCGATCATTGCCATGCACCCCCGTGCCCGCAATCAGGAGGGCAGTCAGCCACCAAAGTTGTGACGATGCAAGGCCGGTCCGCCGCGCCGGACTCCGCGGCGCGGTGCCGGGGGTCCTCAGGCGCCACCGCACAGGTGCTGCGAGTCCGGCAGAGCCCATGCGCCTTTGGCGGCGAGGTCGACGGCGTAGTAAACCCTGCCGCGCAGATCGTCTTTCGGACAGTCGCGCGGGATGGCGATCAGGCACATGACGACCGGATCGCCGACCTTGGAACTCGCCAGTCCCGGTTCGCGGTCATAGGAGACCGCCGTGCCGCCATTGGTGAACGTCGCGGCGCTGCCGGCATCCGGACTGGCGGTTTCCAGCGGGTCGTCGCCCAGCCTTGTCGTCAGCGTCTTGATGTGGGTGAAGCCGCAATTTCCGATCGACGCGGGCAGGGGCTGGTCGGTCGGCTTCGGCGTCCTTGCAGCAAAGTCGAGCGCCTTCTTGCCGATCAGCGCGATGTTGTAGTCCTGTACCCATGACGGCGCGCTGCCATATGTCTGCAACGCATTGTTCTGGGCGCTGACGATGCAGGCGGCATCCGTCTTGCAGGCATTCCGGTCGGCGACCAACCCCCTGGCGATCTTGCGCTTGTCGCCGCCGAAGGCCGGCTCAAAACCGGCGTAGGCCTTGGTGACCAAGGCGTCGATGGCTGACATTTGCTGGTCGGCGCAGATCGCCCTTTCGGCGGGCAACCGCGCCTTTCGGCAATCGAAGGACGGGCCGTCCGCCCGCGAAGCCGGACGTCCCTACGATCGAAGCGGTCACAAGTAGGGCGCTCGCGCAGGTGTGAAGCCGCATGTTCTCCTCAGGCCGCTTGTTTCGACGATCGAGTCTATGCCGAATGCAGGCCCCGCGGAATGGCAGAGGGGCAAGCGACCGCGGCCTATTTGGGCTCGCCGGTCACCGGGTCGTAGGTGATTTGGACCTTGGCCTTGTCGGTGGTGTAGTAGGTGATGGTGTAGCCGTCGCTATCCCAGTCGACCTCCTTCACATAGCGGAAGTCGGTGCGCTGCTCGACCTTGGCGACGATCTCCGAGAGTTTCTTGGCATTTTGCGGGGGCAGTGGCTGGTCGTCCGCCGCAAGGGCCGATCCGCCGGCAAGGAAGGCCGCGATACCGGTTGCTAAAACAACAGTGCGCATGAGAGCCCTCAAATCGCGTATTTGGCCAGGTTTCATATGCGCCTGGGTGCCGTCAGAAACCAGCACGCAGGCACCTTGGTTCCGTAGCGTGAAAATAACGCCTTGTGAAGCGTCTGGCTCGACGTGGCGATGTTCGGCTGGCAGCAGCCAAATTCGGCATTGTGTGACGAAAAGAAGGTGTGATTTCAACGGGTAACGGCACGATGCGGATGTGTCTTCCGACATAGTGAATGACTAACCATGCGCCGGCTCGCCACATTAGCTGTTCGTGGTAGAGCTTTCGGCAAGACCCTGATAGAGTTCTGGTCATAACAGGGTGGCAATGGCGCGCCGGACCTGCCGGGGGATATCCATCGGCAGACGTTGACGCGTTTCTTTTGAGCGCAGGTCGCCCGTTCTGGACTGCAAGCGGGGACTGGGGGCTCGATCATGGCTGAACGGAATTACACCCGTCAGCTTGCGACAATCATTTCAATCGACGCCGTTGGATTCTCGAGGCTGATGGGCATCGACGATGAGCTCGCCGTCGCCGCGTTCGAGGAGAGGCGCGACATCATCGCCGGCAGCTGCGGCGCATTTGGCGGGCGCACGTTCGGCGATGCCGGCGACAGCATCATGGCCGAATTCGGCAACCCGATCGAAGCCTTGCGGGCGGCCTTCGATTTCCAAGCGCGGATCGCGGCGCTGAACGCGGCGGTTGCCGAGAACATGCGCATGCCGTTTCGCGCCGGAATCAACACCGGCGACGTGATTGTCCGCGAAGGCCGTCTTTACGGCGACGACGTGAACATCGCCGCCCGGCTCCAGGAATTCGCGCCGCATGACGGTGTCGCCATCTCGGCCACGACCTGGCACCATGTGAAGGATAAGACAGCGGCGGTCTTCACCGATCTGGGCGAGTTCAGCCTGAAGAACATCGCCCTGCCGGTGCGGGTGCTGATCGCGGGCCGCGGCGGCAACAGGCCTGCCACGCCGGCCTCCTTCGCTTCCATCCCCACCGCGTCCGGCCATTACAGGCCGACCGCCAAGGGCCCGCCTGCAATCGCCGTGCTGCCGTTCCAGGGCAACGGAAGCGAACCCGATGTCGGCTATATGGCCGACGGTATCGCCGAGGACATCATATACGGCCTTTCCAACACGCGCTGGCTTTCGGTCATCGCCAAGGGATCCAGCTTCCAGTTTCGTGACGACAGCCTGGGCACAAGGCTCATCGGCAATGCGCTTGGGGCCCGCTACATCGTCAGCGGCACGTTGGCGCGCTACGACAGGCATATTCGCCTCAACGCATCGCTCAGCGACACGTCGAACGGGCGCCTGGTCTGGTCGCAACGCTTCGACCGCGACCTGGTGGACATCTTCAGCCTGCGCGATCAGATCGGCAGCGAGATCGTTTCCATCCTCGACAAGGAGGTCGATCGCGCCGAGCAGGCGCGTACGTTCCAGGTTCCTTGGGAAAGCCTCGAAACCTGGCAGCTGGTCAGGCGCGGCCGTTGGCACATGAACAGGCGCACGCGCCGTGATACCGACATCGCGCTGGATTTCTTCGACAGAGCCTACCGGGACGATCCGAACTCAAGTGCCGTGCTGAACGAGCTCGCATGGTGGTATTTCTGGCGGGCATGGCTGCGTTTCGGCGACAGCGACGATCTCGAGAAAGTCGAGACGCTTGCGCGCAAGGCGCTGCTGATGGACAGCCTCGACGCGCGTCCGCATGCCTATCTCGGCGCGGCCGACATCATGCGCGGCCTGCCGGCATTGGCGGCCGAGCACCTTGCCGAGGCGATCCACATCAATCCGAGCTTCGCCTTCGCCCGCTCGGCCATGGGCAGCGCGCATCTTTTGCTTGGCGACGCGGCCGGCGCGATCCCGTTCTTCCTCGATACCGAGCGGTTGAGCCCGTTCGACCTCTATCGCTTCCACAATCTGGGCGAACTTGCCGCCGCTTATTGCTTCATCGAGGACTGGCCGGCCGCGATCGCCACAGCCGAGCGTTCGATCAACCTGTCGCCAGGTTACTTCTACGCCCGGTTCCTGAAGATAGGCGCCCTGACGAGAAGCGGAAGGCATGACGAGGCAGAGCGCGAGCTTGCGATTTTCATGACCCGGCATCCTGATTTTTCCGAGCAGAGGATACGCTGGATACCGTTCGTGGACCCGTCCCGGAACAATTTCCTGATTGCCAATTTCGATCGGGCCAAGGCAGCCGCATGATTGCCGGGCCGACAACAGACCACTGTGAACGAATTCACATACGCCGGACCGATGCAAACCTAGGCCAGACGGTGACGGCATCGCATTGACGTGGACGGCCGGGGGGCTTGAACGCGCATGATCACATTGAAGTACTTCGCCGCTGTCCGGGCCGCCCAGAAGAGCCAGCGTCCCGTCGCCGAGATGCCGCCGTTCGACATCTATCGACTGCGTTCCAAGGGCGGCATTGCCTCGCGCATCGCCGGCTTTCTGCTCGGCGATCCGCGCTGGCTGCTGGCGCTGCTGCGCCGCTTCTGGCCGAATCTCGGCTTCGGCAATTTCCTGCTCGTCACCAAGGGCGCGGATGTGCGCGACATATTGGAGCGCGGTGACGAGTTCGAGACGCCTTACGGGCCGGAAATGGCCGAGCTGGCGAGGGGCTCGAATTTCATTCTCGGAATGCAGGACGGCGCCGCGTACCGGCAGATGAAATCGGCCGTGCTGAGCGCGTTCCCGCCCGCCGAGGTCGAAGCCACCGTCAGGCCGATCGCCGAGCGCCATTCGCGCGACATCATAACCCGCGCCAGCCCCGGCTTCGACGCTATCGCAGGGTTGATGAAGATCGTGCCGGTGTGCATCTGCCGAGACTATTTCGGCCTTCAGATCGACGATGAGACCGAATTCGCCGACTGGTCGATCGCGCTCAGCGCGCTGTTCTTTTCCGATCCGACGGCAAATCCCGCCACGCGCCAGCTTGCCGTGGTCGGCGGCGATCGCCTGATCAAGGTTATCGACCGCTCGATCGCCGCGGTCAGGGAAAGGACGGGCAAGGATGACAGGCCGCTGGCTCGCCTCGTCGCGCTGATGGACCAGGGGCGCCTGTCGCTGGCCGATATTCATTCCATCATGCTCGGCATGGTCGCCGGCTTCGTGCCGACCAATGTGCTGGCCGGCAGCAATTGCCTGGATGTGATCCTGTCGCGAGCCGACGCGCGGCACGCCGTGGATGAAGCTCTCGGCGCCGGCGATACCGGCAAGCTCGACCGGGCGATCATGGAAGCCATGCGCTTCAAGCCGATCTGGATCGGACCCTGGCGCTACACCAGGCGTGACGCGGTCATCGGCAAGGGCACCCGCCGCGAGCGCGTGGTCAAAGCCGGAACGGTCGTCATGCCGGCGACGCTTTCGGCGATGTTCGATCCGGAGATCGTGCAACGGCCGAACGAGTTCGATACCTCGCGCCCGCATCGCGACTACATGGTGTTCGGTTACGGCATCCATTTGTGCATCGGCGCCGAGATCGCCCGCATCCAGATCGGTGAATGCATCCGTGCCCTGTTCAGCAAGCCGAAGCTGACCCGCGCGCGGGGCAGGGCCGGCAAGATGGTGAATGTCGGCGCCTACCCGGCAAGCCTCAAGGTCGATTTCGAGCGCTCGCCGCTTTGCCGCACCGCCGAGCAGTCGATGGTGACAGTGGTCTGCCCGATCACCCGGCCGATGCCGCTCGATGCGGTGCGCGACAAGGTCGCGGATCTCGGCAATCCGGCGATCGGCGAGCTCAGCGCCGCGCTCGACAAGGTCGGCACCATCCATTTCACCAGCCTGGCCGTCGCTCCGACGGGGAAGGACGAGAAAACGGGGGCCGAGACCGGCGCGCTGGTGCTGGAAATCTCCGGCGACGGCAGCACCGACGATGTCGTTGCCGCCCTAGCGCACGCGATCGGTCACCGGCTGAGGCCGATCTTCAGGGATGTCTGCGGCCTACCGGATGGCGGTTCGCTGGAAGACTTCCTGAAGAGGAAGCACATCGAGATATCGCCATCCTTCGGCAGCGCCGCCGGGCTGGTTTTCTCCGGCACGCCGGGGCATTCCGTGCGCCGTATCCTGGCCGAGGCACGGCTCGCCGACAGTGTGCGCGAGATCGTCGAAAAGGCGCGCGCGGGCAGCGGCAATGCGATGGATGTGCTTGCCGAGGCGCGCCGCCATGTCCGCTGCCTCGGGCAATTCGGCTGGGCGTTCGAGCCCGCCGAAAGCCTGCTGGAAAGGCCGCCCGGCCACTGGTCGCGCGCCCTGACGACGACGCTGCTGACGCCGGCCATGTTCGCCACCGTCGCGATCGTCGTTCTGGCCTTCTGGCGCATGACTTATGTGCTCGTATTCGGAAACCCGCATGGGGTTACCTTCACCAACATCGCGATTGCGGGCACCTCGCTTCTGCTTTCGGTCCTCGGCCTGCTGGCCATTTTCGCCCTGTTCGTCGGGCTTTGCTTCCTGGCGTTGCGGCGGCTTGAGGACAAGGACCAGCCGGCGAGTACCCCTGTCGAGATCGGCGCGCTTGAAAAGATCCTCGCCCATGAGGACCACACCGCGCAGAACAATCTGACGGCGATCTCGACGATGAAGGTGGGCATCTTGCGGCGGCTGGCGCTGCGGCTCTCCTTCTACCTGATCTCGATATCGGCGCAGAAGGTGTTCAGGCCAGGCTTCCTCGCCACCATCAACACCATTCATTTCGCCCGCTGGGTGTTGTTGCCCGGCACCAACAGGCTGGTGTTCTTCTCCAATTATGGAGGAAGTTGGGAAAGCTATCTCGAGGACTTCATCGCCAAGGCCTCGGCCGGCCTGACCGGTGTGTGGAGCAACACCGACGGCTATCCGCGCACGCGCTGGCTGTTCCTGGATGGCGCGCGCGACGGTGATCGCTTCAAGCGCTGGGCGCGGCGCCAGCAGGTGCCGACGCTGTTCTGGTACACCGCCTATCCGCACCTCAACACCACGCGTATCCGCATCAACTCCAGGATCAGGGGCGGCATCGCCTCGGCCACCGGCAACGAGGCGCGCGACTGGCTGAGCCTTTTCGGTTCCCTGCCGCGTCCGCAAGCGCAGCCGGCTGATGCGAGGAGCCAGCCGGAGCCTCCGTCCTCGCCCCTCGAAGAGCTGGAATCCGGGGAGATCCAGTCGATCTTCTTCGGGCCGTTCGGCGCGCTCGGCGACGCGCATATGCTTGCGATCGAGGTGCCCGACGGCCTGCCGGCGGCGAAGCGCAAGGCGTGGCTCGACTTCGTCATCGGCAAAACCAGCTTCGGCGACGGGGTGCCCGCGGGCCGCGCCATGACCGTGGCGTTCGGCCCCAACGGGCTGCGCCGGCTGGGGCTCGAAGGCGGCGTCGACGACGAACCGCTGGACACGTTCCCGGTCGCCTTCCGGGAAGGCATGGGTACGCCCGAGCGCAGCCGCATCCTCAACGACACCGGCCCAGACGCGCCCGACAAATGGCAGTGGGGGTCGTCCGCCAAGCCCGTCGATGCCGTCATCATCTGCTATGCCGAGACGCCCGCCTTGCTGAAGGCAGAGATCACGGCCATGAAGCGACAGACGGCAGGCGCCGGGTTGTCGGTGACCGCCGAACTGCCGCTGAAGGTGCGGCGCGAAGGCAAGCGGGCTGTCGAGCATTTCGGCTTCGCCGATGGCATCTCGCAACCGATCGTTCGGGGTACGGCGCGCGCCGCCAAGGGAGCCGCGCCCATGCATCTCATCGCGCCGGGCGAATTCCTGTTCGGTTACCGCGACGAGCATGGCTTCTACCCGTCTTCGCCCTCAGTCGAAGCAGCGCTGGACCGCGCCGGCATCCTGTCGCAGGTGCGGCGCAACCGCCAGATACCCGGGCAGCCGCCTCCGCCGCGTGATTTTGGCCGCAACGGCACGTTCCTCGTCATGCGCCAGTTCGAGCAGCATGTCGAATTGTTCGACGATTATTGCAGGCGGGCTGCTCTGCAGGCCGCCGGCGAGACGGGCGATGCGGCCATCACGCCGCGCTGGGTGGCGGCAAAGATGCTCGGCCGTTGGCAGGACGGCAGCTCGCTGGTGCGCAATCCGAACGGGCGGCCGGGCCGCGGCGTCGACAATGATTTCGCGCTCGGCGCCGAGGATCCGCAGGGGCATGCCTGTCCGCTCGGCTCCCACATACGCCGTTCCAACCCGCGCGATTCGCTCGGCGAGGATCGCCAGACGCAGATCAGGATCGGCAAGCGCCATCGCATCCTGCGCGTCGGCCGCACCTACGAGAAAAAGGACAGGGGCGGAAAGACCGAGAAGGGACTGCTCTTCATGTGTCTCAACGCTGATATCGAGCGCCAATACGAGTTCATCCAGCAGACCTGGGTCTCGTCGAATTCGTTCCAGGGGCTTGTCGGGGAGACGGATCCGACGATCGGGGCTCGGGGCGGCGGCGGCCGGTTCTCGATTCCATCCTGGGAAAAGGTCACCGTGCTCAAGGATGTGCCTCAGTTCGTCACCACGAAAGGCGGCGGCTATTTCTTCATGCCGAGCCGCTCGGCGCTGCGCTACCTGATCTCGCGGTTGTGATCGGGGCGCTTAGCCGGGTCGTCGTCTCCCGGATGCAGCTGACGGAGAACTGCGGCGAGGCCGCAGGCCGTCTCGCTCAGTCGTCGTCCTGCGACTCGGCGATCTGGTGCAGCGCGGCGGCGTTGGTGATGCGCAAGCCGCCGCGCTTGATGGCGATCATCTGCCGGTTGCGCCAGTCGTTGAGCGTCTTGTTGACGGACTCGCGGGTTGCGCCGAGGAATTCGCCGAGCTCGGATTGTGAAATCGGAATCCAACCCGTGGAGTCGGCCATGACGCTGCTCAGGAACACCAGCCGCTTCGCCAGCCGTGCCTCGATGCCGAAAAAGGCCTGGTCGCCCAACTCGCCGCTGACCCAGCGCAGCCGCGTGCACAGCAATTCGATCATCGCTCGTGCGAGAGACGGGTTTTTCTCAATGCGGTCAAAGAGTTGTGTCCGGCTCAGCGAAACCAGCTCGCATGCCGTGAGACAGCTGGCGGTGGCCGTGCGCGGGCGTCCGTCCAGTGCCCCGATCTCGCCGACAAGACTGCGCGACAGCTCGATATTGGCCACCAGCTTCTGCCCACCCGGCGAATAGATCGAAATCTCGACCGTGCCGCTCATCACACCATAGATGCGGTCGGACGCATCCTCCTGGACGAACAGGTGCTGGCCGGCGGCGTAGCGCTCGAGCTTACAGCCGCTGAACAACAGATCGAACTGGCGCGGATCAATGCGCGCCAGGCGCGGCAGGTTGCTGTCGTCCGCGCCGTTTGTAGCCATGATACGATTCCGTCTCTCGTTAGACGGAAATTGTAGGATAAGTGCGTGCTCGATCAAAGCGTCGTCTCCTTCTACGGTGGCTCTCCGCATTCGGCGGGTGGCTGACAGACATTCGAATGTCATGCCCGACACGTCGAACCGGATAAGCCGGCAAACTGCAAGGAGACCGGGCGCACTGGCGGTTACGGACCGATCCTTCGAGAACGCCGTCCGCGCGCTTGGGTGGGAGGTACCCAGCGCGCAGACAGCAAATCTGAAAATGGCTAGGTGATCAAAATTCCTTCCTGCGAAACCGCATCCAGTTCGGAAGCTGCCTTCGGACCTTGTAAGTCAGTCGGTCCTTGGTGCCTCCGTTGCCATATCTGCGCGCAAACCCTGGCTGACGTATGTGAAGGTGGTCACAGATGCGCGCACCGGGCCGATTGCGAAAAATCGAAAACCGCTCTATGGAGCGAGCGGCTGAATGAGGGCGGCCAGTCAACACATTGCACAAGGTCGCCCCATGCCCGATGCCTTCTCTCGCGTCATCGCCTTCCTTGCCGTGGTCATGGCCCTGCTGTTTGCCGGGCTGCACTTCCACCAAGGCCATATCGTCGCCACGCTCTATTTCATGACCGGTGCCGTCCTGGTGACGGCCGTGACGCGCATGAATGTGAGGAGAGGGTTGATCTAGGCGCCCGCGGCATTCGTGATCGGCCGCAAGTTGGACGGCCGGCGTGCCACTATGACGGCAGTTCTCAAGGGTTACCTGGAAGCTAAATCATCTAACCATTTCGGGAGGTTAGATGGTGGGCGATGCAGGGATTGAACCTGCGACCCCACCCGTGTGAAGGGTGTGCTCTCCCGCTGAGCTAATCGCCCGCCTGTGGCCCGAAGGCCGAAGCGAGCCGCGATATAAGGGAGGCGGGTGCGCGAAGTCAAGGCGATGTGCCGAGGTTATTCCGCGGTTTGATTTCCCTGATTTTCTGTCGGCGCGATTTGGCGCCGGCTCAGCGAGCCGCGGCGATCAGGCGCTCGGCCAGCTCCGGCGTCAGCGTGTCGAAATGCGAGATCACCAGCGTCGGCTCGAATTCGCGCACATGGCGGTCGGTGTAGCCGAAATCGACCGCCACTACCGGAATGCCGGCCGCCTTGGCGGTGTCGATGTCGGTTTGCGAATCGCCGACCATCAGGGCGTTGTTCGGATCGCCGCCTGCCAGCCGGATCGTCTCGGTGAGGTGGCGCGGGTCGGGCTTGCGGAAGGCAAACGTGTCCTGGCCGCAGATCGCGCCGAAATAGTCCGACATGCCAAGCGCGCCGATCAGCGCCACGGAATTGGCTTCATATTTGTTGGTGCAGACCGCCATCAGGTAGCCGGCGGCCTGAAAATGGTCGAGCGCCGCGATCACGCCGGGGTAGGGGCGTGACTTGCCGGGAATGTTGAGCGTGTAGTGGTCGAGGAAGAGCTTCAGCAGCCGGTCGTGCTCTTCGGCCACCAGCGCCTTGTTCTGCGCGGCATGCGCGCGTTCGATCATGACGCGGCCGCCATGGCCGACGAAGCGCCTGAAACCGGCTTCATCGACAGCGGCCAGATCGCTTGCCGCCAGGCTGTGATTGAGGCTGTCGAGCAGGTCCGGCGCCGTGTCGACCAACGTACCGTCGAGGTCGAAGACAATGATCGGGCGGGTCATGGGCGGTCCTGCGAAATTCTCGTTGCTGCAGCCGATACAGGCTGGCCTGAGTTCAAGCAAGGAGCCTCGATCGGTCCACAGAGCCTTTGATGAGGGAGCCTTTGACGGGACAGGCAAAAGTGCTAGGAGGCGCGCGAAACCGGCGAAATCGAGGCTCCGCATGGATGCAAGGCAGTTGAAGGTCGAGGCCGCGCGGGCAGCGCTCGCCCATGTCGACAGCGGCATGCGGCTTGGCATCGGCACCGGCACCACCGCGGAAGAGTTCGTGCGGCTGCTGGCCGAGAAGGTCGCCACCGGCCTGAAGGTCATCGGCGTGCCGACCTCGGAACGCACCGCCGCGCTTTGCCGCGAGCTCGGCGTGCCGCTGTCGACGCTCGACGAGACGCCCGAACTCGACCTCACCATCGACGGCGCCGACGAGGTCGATCCCGACCTGACGCTGATCAAGGGCGGCGGCGGCGCGCTGCTGCGCGAAAAGATCGTCGCCGCGGCTTCCCAGCGCATGATCGTCATCGCCGACAAGTCCAAGATGGTCGAAACTCTCGGCCGCTTCCCGCTGCCGATCGAGGTCAACAAATTCGGCCTGCGCGCCACCGAGATCGCGATTGGCGCGGCCGCTGCCGGCCTCGGCCTTTCCGGCCCGGTGACATTGAGGATGACGGGGGACCAGCCATTTGTTACAGACGGCGGCCACTTTATCCTCGATGCATCTTTTGGCCGCATTCCGGATACAAGAGCGCTTTCGAATGCTCTCTTCGCCATTCCAGGCGTCGTCGAGCACGGTCTTTTCATCGGGCTGGCGTCAACGGCCATCATCGCCGGCGGCGACGGTATCCAAACCGTCCATGCCGCCCGAAAACCAGGGAGTTCTATCGACCATGATGTTGCATAAACGAGTTCGCCGCCTTTCGATGCTTCTGGCGGCCTCGGCCGTCCTTGCTCTGTCCGCGCCGGTGTTCGCGCAGGATGTCAGCGAATCGCACCTGAAGGCCGCGCGCGCGGCCGTCGCCGCGATCCATGCCACGGACTCGTTCGACAACATCCTGCCGCAGGCGGCCGCCGCGCTGGAGTCGCAGCTCATCCAAAAGAACCCCGACATGCAGGAGCTTATCGGCAAGACCGTGACCGAGAAGGCTCTCGGCTTGGCCTCGCGGCGCGCCGACCTCGAAAAGGAGGCGGCGCTTGCCTATGCCAAGGTGTTCTCCGAGAAAGACCTCAACGATATCGCCACCTTCTACAGTTCCGATGCCGGCAAGAAGCTGCTGGACAGCGGCCCCGCCGTGACGCGCGACCTCGTGAAGGCCGCCGACATCTGGCAGAACGGCGTTGCCCGCGATCTCGCCCAGCAGGTCGGCGAGACGCTTGCCGCCGCCGCCAAGGCCGCGGCGCCGGCAGCGCCTGCTCCGGACGCCACCGCGCCCGCCGACAATTCGGCTCCGGCCGACGGATCGGCGCCGGCCGACAATTCCGCGAACTGATCGGCCTCGGATCGGTCGATCGCCGCTGGACCACAAAGCCCGGGTTTGCCCGGGCTTTTCTTTTGCAGTTTTGCAGCCTACCTGTGACCCGTCTTTCTCATCCCCAGGAGCCCATCGCGATGGCCGGTTATGACTATGATCTGTTCGTCATCGGCGGCGGCTCCGGTGGGGTGAGGGCGGCCCGGGTGGCGGCGGCTCTCGGCAAGCGCGTCGCCATCGCCGAGGAATACCGATATGGCGGCACCTGCGTCATCCGCGGCTGCGTGCCGAAGAAGCTCTACGTCTACGCCTCGCAATTTCCGGAACATTTTGCCGATGCGGCCGGCTATGGCTGGACGGTGCCCGAGGCAAGCTTCGACTGGCCGACGCTGGTCGCCAACAAGGACAAGGAGATCGCGCGGCTCGAGGCGATCTACAAGCGGAACGTCGAGGGCGCGGGCGGCGAGACCTTTCACTCGCGCGCCGTGCTGGTCGACCAGCATTCCGTCTACCTGGTTGCCGAAGACCGCACCGTCAGCGCCGACCAGATCCTGATCGCCACCGGCGGCAGGCCGGCGCCGCATCCGGCGCTGTCGGGCCACGAATACTGCATCTTCTCCAACGAGGCCTTCGATCTCAAGGAACTGCCAAAGGCGATCATGATCGAGGGCGGCGGCTACATCGCCGTCGAGTTCGCCAACATTTTCCATGGCTTGGGCGTGGAAACCACGCTTGTGTACCGTGGCCAGGAGATCCTCAGCCGCTTCGACATGGATCTGCGCCGCTCGCTGCACGAGACCATGGAGAAGAAGGGGATCAAGATCGTCTGTCCCGCGGTGTCGGAATGGGTGCGCAAGACGCCTGAGGGCAGGCTGGATGTGCTGCTGTCTTCCGGCCAGACCCTGACGGTCGACCAGGTGATGCTGGCGATCGGGCGTATTCCCAACACGGAGAATATGGGCCTCGAAGGCGTTGGCGTCGAACTCAGCAAGACGGGCGCGATCGTCGTCGACAAATATTCGCGCACCAACATCGACAACATCTGGGCGATCGGCGACGTCACCCATCGCGTGCAACTGACGCCGGTCGCGATCCACGAGGCGATGTGCTTCATCGAGACCGCCTTCAAGGGCAATCCGACCTCGCCGGACCACGACACCATTCCGACTGCTGTGTTCTCCCAGCCGGAGATCGGCACGGTCGGCCTTTCGGAAGACGACGCGATCAAGCGCTTCCCCGACGTCGAGATCTATCGCGCGTCCTTCCGTCCGATGCGGCACACGCTGTCGGGGCGTGACGAGAAGATGCTGATGAAGCTGGTGGTCGACGGCTCGACAAGGAAGGTGATCGGCGCCCATATCCTCGGGCCGGATGCCGGCGAGATGGCGCAGCTTCTCGGCATCCCGCTGAAGGCGGGGCTTACCAAGGACGATTTCGACCGCACCATGGCCGTGCATCCGACCGCGGCCGAGGAACTGGTGACGATGTATAAGCCGAGCTACCGCGTGAAGAACGGCGAACGCGTCTGATCGCAGCGTGGCAGCCGCCAGCGATGCCAGCGGCTGCCAGCATCGCTTTAAAGCAGCGTGCCGCGCAGGATCACCAGCGCCACCGAGAAGTAGATCACCAGCCCGGTGACGTCGACCAGCGTGGCGACGAAGGGTGCAGAGGCGCTCGCCGGGTCGAAGCCGATACGCTTCAGCGCGAAGGGCAGCATCGATCCCGACAGCGAGCCGAAGGTGACGATGCCGATCAGCGCCGCGCCCACCGTCGCCGCGATCAGCATCCAGTGCGGACCGTAGTCGTAGAAGCCGAAATACTGCCACAGCGCGATGCGGCAGATGCCGACGACGCCGAGGATCGAGCCGAGGACGACGCCGGTCGGCAACTCGCGCAGCGCCACCCGCCACCAGTCGCGCAGGCCGATCTCGCGCAGTGCCAGCGCGCGGATGACGAGCGAGGTCGCCTGCGAGCCGGAATTGCCGCCGGAGCTCATGATCAGAGGGATGAACAGCGTCAGCACGATCGCCTTCTCCAGCTCGCCCTCATAGCTCTGCATGGCGTTGGCCGTCAGCATCTCGCTGAGGAACAGCGCGCACAGCCAGCCGGCGCGCTTCTGGATCATGGCGAGGAAGCCCATCTTCATATAGGGCTCGTCCAACGCCTCCATGCCGCCGAAACGATGCACGTCCTCGGTCGTCTCCTCGATCATCGTGTCGATGATGTCGTCGACGGTGACGATGCCCAGGATCCTGCCGTGGTCCACCACCGGCAAGGCGAGCAGGTCGTATTTGGAGATGGTTTGCGCCAGGTTCTCGCGATCGGTGAGCGGCGTCACCGTCACCGGCATACGATCAGGCGCCACCGACAGGATCGAATCCTCCGGGTTACCCGTGATCAACCGGCGCAACCCGGTCGAACGCAGCAGGAGCTGCGTCTGCGGATCGACGATGTAGATGGCGTAGATGGTTTCGCGGGTGCGCTCTACCTTGCGGATGTAGTCGAGCGTGCGGCCGACGGTCCAATCCGAAGGCACGCTGACGAATTCCGTCGTCATGATCGATGCGGCGCTGCCTTCCGGATAACCGAGGATGGACAGCAACGTCGCGCGCAACGGCGGGGCAAGCGCGCCGAGCAGCTCCGAGCGGGCCGGTTCATCCAGCTCGCGCAGAATGTCGGCCGCGCGGTCGACCGACATGGCGGTCAAAAGCTTGCTCACCTTGGCGCGTGGCAGGGCTTCCGCGAGTTCCGGAGCGCTTTCGAGTTCCGGCTGGTCGAAAATCTCGACCAGCCGCTCGAATGGAACCGCGCAGAGCAGCTCGATGGCCGTCTCGCGGGGTTCGCGATTGAGGGCTTCGACGACGTCGGCGACGTGATCGTTGGCAAGAACACGGGCGACGGCGACGGCTTCGTCGTCCAGTACGGGTGCGAATTCGTTCATGGGCTCACTCCTTGCCGTCCGGCAGGACGCGAGCCAATCAGGTCACGTCAAGGCGGACGGCGGTTGCGTTCGACTGTGACTGTCGCCAGGCATGGCGGGTTGACCTTTCTGCTCGCGGGGTTCGAGTTGGAAATCAGCGAGCGCGCGCAACATAGGAGCGGTTTTTGCCGAGTCAATCGCGAAGGGCGCTGAAAATGGATGCGAGAGGCCGGATCGCGAGACTGTGATCGAGGACAACTCAAGCCGGGCCACGGCCGCCGGCCAAAGGCTTGGTATGACTGCTATTTCTGCTTCAGCCGGCGGAAGCGCAGCCATTTGTCCTCGGTCGGCCGCGGCGGCTGGGCGAGGATGGTGGTGAGCTCGCGCGGCAGGCTGGGAGCGAGCGGCTTCTTGGTGGCGACGCCGTCGGCGATCGCAACCACGCTATGGTAGAATTCCTCGCCGGCAAGCGAGCGCGGCGGCACCGCCTCGTGCATGACGCTGATGACGGTGACGTTCGGACAATTGTCCTTGATCGCCTGGTGGAAGGCGATCTTGCCTTCGGGATCGAGCGCGCCGGTCGCCTCGTCGAGGAAGAGAAGTCCAGGCTGCTGCAGGATGATGCGCGCGACCACCAGCTTCTGCTTCTGGCCACCCGAAAGCACCTGGTCCCAGATCTTGCCTTCGCGGCTCTCGTCGGCAAGGTGTTCGATGAAGTCGCCGAGACCGGCCTTGTGCAAAGCCGCCGCCACCTGTGTGTCGCCATGGTCGTTCTCTGAACCCGGCAGGCAGACGAGTTGCTTCAGCGAAACCTGCTGCAGCTTGACCTCCTGGGCAGCGTAGAAATTCATCACGCCTTCCGGGAAGACGATGGTGCCGCGGCCATAAGGCCACAGGCCATTGATCGCCTTGATGAGAGAAGTCTTGCCGCAGCCGGACTCGCCCTTGAGGAAGGTCCATTCGCCACGGCGGAAACGGAGATTCGCAGCGCTGAGGAAAGGTGTGGCGTCCTCGCCCTGATGGGCGAGTTCCAGTTTCTGGATGGTGAGACCGAACACCGGATTCTGGGTTGCGTAGCTGAAGTCGGAGCGGCCGGTCTGCTGGTAGAATTCCTGCGGCTGCTGCACGCTCTCGATGGCATTGGCCAGCTCGGTCACGCGCTGAGCATTGGCCCGCAAGGTGGCGATGTCCGGCATCACACGAATGAGCCAGGAACACTGGCCAATCAATTGATTGAGCATCTCGGCGCCCGTCACATAGCCCTTCAGGTCAAGCTTGTTGTGAATGAAGGAGACCAGACCCGGCGCATAGGCGATGATGCGAAAACCCATGAAATTGTGGATCGCCTCGAAGGAAGCGTAACAGACCGTGACGATATTGAATCGCGCCCAGGTCCGATCGATGTCGCTGTAGAGCCGGTTGTGCATGGTCTTCTGCACATCTTCTCCGCGCGAAGCCGCGACATGGAAACTGCGGCGCAGAAAGGTGGTCAATTCACCGCGATAGCTACCCTCGGCCTGCTGCAGCCGCACGTTCAATCTCTCCAGCGCCTTTCCGAGCTTTACGGCGATCCAGGTGTTGATTGGCACGTAGGTGGCGATAGCCAAGAGCGAAAGAACGGCTGTGCCGTAGCCACCCAGGAACTCCAATCCGGTAACCTCTACCGAACTTTGGATAAGGTTCTCGCCGATAAAATAAAGCGACGTGGCGACGCCGAGCACACCCATTGCAAGGCCGATCGCGCCGCCGGTCATGGCCTTCATCGATTCCTGGATACGCTGGTCGATATTGTCTGGCGCTGCGGTACCGGTGCTCGGCGACCCGTGCTGCGCGTGGAAGTGCGTGTGGTTGCCATCGAGCAGCGCTTCGTTGAACTGGCTGTTCAACCAACCGCGCCATTTGCGATGCAAGGTCGCCGACACCAGACTTCTCGCACCTGCGATGCCGGCATCCTTGAGTACGAAGAGCACCATCACCAGACCTGCATTGGTCAGCAGCGTTTTGAGCGGCGCGGTGTTGGCGGCGTCATGGTAGAAATTGACCGAATTGGTCAACTCACCCAGCATCAGGGCCAGCCAAACGCCGGTCTTGCTGAGCAGTGTTGTCAGGGCCGCGATGACGAGAGTGAGTGTCCAGGCTTCCTTCCACCGGTCGGAGAACCAGTAGGCTCGCATCAGCCCCCAGAATGTACGCATCGACGATACCGGCGTCAGGGACGAGGTCTTTGCCTCGCTGGATGTTTGCTCCGGTACTGTACGTCGCGGTCTACCGACCCCAGTCACGATCCCGCCCAAACCTTTCTAGTTTTGTTACACAGGGTAACACCAATTGATCATTTTCCATTAATTTTCTGCCGGGGAATGTGAACAGGGTTACCCGCCGTGGCGCGAAGGCAACAGAAAGCCAATGCCGGAAGATCATTCATCGCGCTGATTTCGGCTTTTATCCCAGTGCGTTAAGGGCAATTGAGCCAGCGGACGGAAAGCTTCCCTTAGGGAAGCAAAAAACACGGGTTTGTGATCGAAAAACAGGTGCCGATCCGCCGAAATGGCTACTGTGCGGTGACCGGAATGCCCGAAAATTTACCGTCGGTGAGCTCTTCGGGCTTGCCCGATTCGTCTTTCCCCGAGGCGCTGAAATGACCGGAGATAGTCTTTGCGGCTGTGTCGTACTTCTCGATCACGATCTCACCGGTGACAAACCGTACATGGCCGACCATGGCGCCGGAATCGAGGATGTTGAAGTTGGCGCTGCTGGCGGGGGAGCCCGTCTTGAGCGGATAGCCGCCGGCAAGGTCGTTCGGATCCTTCAGCTCGAGCATCGAATTGAAGGTCATGGTCGGCGACCCCTGTTCTGTTCCCGACAGGTTCAGCATCGGCTTGCCGCCCATCTGCATCGTCTGGGCCAAGGTGAAGGACGCCGTCCAGGGCTTGCCTTCGAAGGTCGCCGACATGACGGCTTCCTCGGCGGACACGCGCTGTAATGTCAGCGGAAGCCCAAGGGCGAGAGGCAAGCACAACAGCAACAATGCGCGACGCCTGACCGCCATTCGGTGCCCCTTCAAAATCAGCTGAACCCTTGGCGGTTCTAGCTCAGGGCGGCGTACAAGGCGATTCACCAGAACGTGTTCGGCGGCAGGACAGGATTTGACAACGGCGCCCTCCCGGGTCGAACCTGTCCGCGACGGTTTATGTCGAAGGGGGATGACATGCCTGCACGGAGAGTTGCTGCCGCGCTGCTCGGCATTTTCACCTGTCTGTCGGTGGCGCATGCCGGCAGCCAGAGCATTCCGGCCAGCGCCGAAGGCCAGGTCGAGTTTAACACGCCATCCGGCAATATCGGTTGCATCTACACGCCGAAGGGCGGAACCGGCACCTACCAGCCGCAGGATGGCGGCCCGGAGCTTTCCTGTTCACGCGTCGAGCCGAGCTACGTCACGGTGATTTTGGGACCCAAAGGGCCGGCGACACTGATCAAGAATCCCGGCGAGCAGGGTTGTTGCAGCGATGTGACCAAGCTCGGCTACGGCAACAGCTGGAGCCAGGGGCCGTTTTCCTGCCAGTCGTCGACGAAGGGACTGAACTGCACGGGCAGCAATGGCCACGGATTCTTCCTGAGCAAGGCCAAGGTATCCGCGAAGTAGGGGCGTAATTCCAAGCGGAACCGCGCACAAGGAACGCTCAACCCGCGGCAGTTTCCAACTCGCCGCGAGCCTTGAGCTGGGCGACCTGGCGGATCGCGTCGGCAAGCGTGCCGGTATCCTGCGCGCCCATGACGGCATATTTGCCTTCGAGCAGGAAGCAGGGCACGCCAGTGATGCCCATGCGCGAAGCGGTGGCGATCTCGTTGCGGACGGCCTCGACGTCGGCGTCGGTCGGCAGCAGCGTCTCGACCACTGATGCATCCATGCCGGCCTCTCCGGCTGCCTTCACCAGCACGGCATGGTCGCCGATGTTGACGCCTTCCTCGAAATTCAGCTGGAAGAGGCGGCGCACCAGCCGGTTCTGCACATCCTCGCCGGCGGCGCCCGCCCAGCGGATGACGCGATGAGCGTCCAGCGTGTTGGCCGCGACCTTGACGGCGCCGAACGCGAAGTGGATGCCCTCGGCTTCGCCCAGCGGTTCTATGCGCGCGTGGATCTGTTGAATGCGTTCCTCGCTGCCGAACTTGCCGAGCATGTATTGGCGGCGATCCATGCCTCCAGGCGGGATGGTCGGATCGAGCTGGAACGGCCGCCAGCGGACATGCACGTCGACGTCCGCCGTGGCAATAGCCTTATCCAGGCGCTTCTGGCCGATGAAGCACCAGGGGCAGACGACATCGGACACCACGTCGACGGTGATGGAGTTCTCGGCGCTCATGCTCGTCTCCTGTTTGGTCTCGATTGGGCTGGGCTTGCATCAGTTGGGCTTTCGCCACCAGGTCGGCAGCTGATAGCCGAATATGGGGGTCTTTTGCGGATGTTCCAGATAGCTCCAGTAAGCAAGCCATTGCTGGGTGTTGTATTGCATCGGCACGATATAGTTGCCTGAGATCAAGAGCCGGTCGAGCACGCGCACCGCCGCGACGTAGTCTTCCTTGGTACGAGCATTCAGCATGGCATCGATCGCGGCGTCGATCGCGGGATCGGCGACGCCGGCGAGGTTGAACGACCCTTCGGTCTTCGCCGCGACCGATCCCCAGCGGCCGAGCTGCTCGCTGCCGGGCGACAGGGAGTTGCTGAAGCCACTGGTGCCGATCAGCACCTCGAAGTCGTAACGCTGCTTGCGCGACTGGATCTGGTCGCCGTCGAGGGTGCGGATGCTGACGTCGATGCCGATCTTTTCCAGCGTGCGCTGGTAGATGGCCGCCAGCCGCTCTTCGTCCTGCGATGAGGTCAGGATCTCGAAGCTGAAAGGGTTTCCCTGCGGGTCGACCATCCTGCCGTCCTGCACGCGGAAGCCGGCGCCTTTCAGCAATTCGAAGGCCGCCTTGAGCACCTTGCGGTCCTGGCCTGAACCGTCCGTCACGGGCGGGCGCCAGGTGCCGTCCATGACATCGGCAGGCACCCGGCCGGGGTAGGGCGCAAGCAGCGCCTTTTCGCGATCGTCGGCCGGGTGGCCGAGCGCGGACAGCTCGGAGTTCTGCCAATAGCTCATGGTGCGGTTGAACTTGCCGCCGAAGAGGTTCTTGTTCGCCCATTCGAAGTCGTAAAGCATGCCCAGCGCGCGCCGCACGATCGGATTGGCGAATTTCGGCAGCCGGGTGTTGAACAGGAAGCCGGTCACCACCGGGGGAATGCCGGTGTTGAAATATTCCTCCTTCACATCGCCCCTTCGGAAGGCCGGAAAGTCGATGTCGCGCTCGCGCTTGACCGGATCCGCCTCGTCATCGAGGGCACAGATGCCTTTCTTGAACGCCTCCGTTTTGGCATTGGCGTTGAGAAAATACTCGATGGTGACCTGGTCGAAATTGTCGAAGCCGCGCTTGGACGGGATGTCCTTGCCCCAGTAATCCGGATTGCGCTTGAAGACGATGCGCTGCCCCGGCAGCACCTTGTCCACGGTGTAGGGTCCGCTGCCGATCAGCGGCTTCAGCGTGGTCTTGTCGAACGTCTCCTTGTCGAAGGCGTGCTTGGGGACGATGGGCGTCAGCGCCACGATCAGCGGGAATTCGCGATTGGCCTTGTCGTTGAAGGTGAATTTCACGCTGTGCTCGCCGGTCTTCTCCAGCTTGGCGATCATGCTCATGCGGTCGCTGTAGGGCGGGCGGCCCTTGTCCTTGAAAACGTCATAGGTGAACAGCACGTCCTCCGGCGTCACCGGCTGGCCGTCCGACCATTTTGCTTTCGGGTTGAGATGGAACTCGATCGACTTGCGGTCCGGATCCATGTCGGCGCTGTCGGCAAGCAGGCCGTAGAGGCTGAAAGGCTCGTCATAGTTGCGCTGCATCAGCGGCTCGAAGACGAGATTGCCGTACACCGTATCGATCATGCCGCGCGCGGTAGTGCGCAGGCTTTTCAGGATGAAGGGGTTGAGGTTGTCGAAGGAGCCGACGACGCAATAGGTGACGCTTCCGCCTTTCGGCGCGTCCGGGTTGACGTAGTCGAAATGCTGGTAGTCGGGCGGCAGCGCCGGCTCGCCCTGCATGGCTATGCCGTGCTTCGGCTCCGACTGCGCCGGAAGGAGCGAAAGAGCCAGAAACGAGGTCGCGGCGATCAATTGGACGAGAACGCGGCCCATGACCGTCTCCTTGCCGGGCGGCTTTGTGATTCGCCATGCACCGTAGAGCATTTCGCCATCCGATTGAATCGGCGCGCCAACTGGAGGCGGGTTCAGCCGCTCCACCGCCGATCGATGCCCGCTCCTGGGGACAAGGAACCACGAAGAAATCGCGGAAACCGGGCTGGATTCGACGCCGCTGGCAGTGTAACACGCGCTCCGAAGTCATCCTGTTGCCTCATTTGGGCAACAGGTAGCTGGACCACACGGCACGAAGAAGCCGGTCCCCGGGATCATTTGAGAGGAAAGTGCACCATATGACGATCAACGCGTACCGCCTTTCGGTGCTGGCCGCAGGCGTGGTCGGCGTTCTGGGCGCCGGGCTTTTCACCGCCTCGGCTCAACAACAGCCGCAGATCCCGCAGGGCTGGTTCAAGGCCTGCACCAAGCAGGAAGACGTCGACATCTGCAATGTGCAGAACATCGTCACCGCCGGCAACGGCCAGCTCGTCACCGGCGTCAGCCTGATCGAGCTCAAGGGCAAGGTGAACCGCAAGGTCTTCCAGGTCACGGTCCCGACCGGCCGCCTCGTGCCTCCCGGCATCGGCCTGCAGATCGATGGCGGCAAAGCGCAGAAGCTTGACTATGTGATCTGCTTCCCGGATCGTTGCGTCGCCGAAGTGCCGCTGACGGACCAACTCGTGGCGTCTTTCAAGAAGGGTCAGGCGATCTCGCTGACCTCGATCAACTTCCAGAACCAGCCGAACCCGATCAAGATCGCGCTCACCGGCTTCAGCGGCGCTTATGACGGCCCGCCGCTGCAGCAGTCGGATATCGAGGACCGGCAGAAGAAGCTGCAGGACTTCGTTGCCAAGAACAACCAGGATTTCGCCAAGAAGCTCAAGGACGAGCAGGACAAGGCCAAGACCGCGAACTGATCGCGCAATCGTGTTTCTCGGACAAAAAAGCGGGGCATTCGCCCCGCTTTTTTGTTACCTCAAGGCCACTGCATTCAATGCTTCGAATGGCGCTTCGGCTCGTAGCGGCCGTCCGGCAGCTTGTCGAACATCTCGCCGATCTGCGGATGCCGCACCGGCTCGCCCGACCGGTCCTCGAGCAGGTTCTGCTCGGACACATAGGCGATGTACTCGGTCTCCGAATTTTCCGCCAGAAGATGGTAGAAAGGCTGGTCCTTGCGCGGACGCACGTCGGCCGGAATGGCCTCGTACCATTCATCGGTGTTGGCGAATTCGGGGTCGACGTCGAAGATCACGCCGCGGAACGGAAACATCCTGTGGCGAACTACTTGCCCGATCGAGAATTTGGCCGTTTTCATCGCACTCACCACTCAGGTTCCGAGGCGCCTTTCGTGGCCGCGCACAGGGCGCCTAAGACCTTGAATTTACACGTCAGGTAGCCAAAAATCGACCCCGACTTTCGGCTTGGGCCTATTTGGCGCAGGCGCTGCCGCAATTCAATAGCCGCGGTCCATGCTGCAAGCCACGGATGGGCTGCGCGTAAGGTTTCGCGGGCGGCGTCGAAAAAACGCGGCAAGTAGCCTCTAACGCCCGGCCGGTTTGCGCAGGCCGCCGGCAATGGCGCGAAAGCCGCTGCCCGGCCGCAATCCCTCGCGCATGAAGAAAGCCCGCAGCGGCGCGAAGCTGCCGAGCGCATTGAGGCCGGCACTGCGCGCCAGCTGTGCGGGCAGCATGTCGGACAGCAGCGACATGTTGAGCAGGTTCACCGCGCCGCTGCGCGCCCATATGTCGGGCCGGCGCCTGGTGTCATAGGCAGCAAGACTCCTGCTCGACCCCGGATCGTCGCGGTTTTCACTGGCGATTCCAATCAGATCGTCGATGTCCCTGATGCCGAGGTTGAGCCCTTGGGCGCCGATTGGCGGAAACACATGCGCCGCCTCGCCGACGAGCGCGACGCGATTTTGCGCGAACCGGGCGGGCGAAGCCGCCGACAAAGGATAGATTTGGCGACCCGGCTCGACCGAGACCCGGCCAAGCATCGACTGCATCTGCTGCTCGATACGCTCCGACAGGGTTGCATCATCGAGCGCGGCAAGCTCTTGCGCCGTCTCCGGCTTCACGACCCAGACAAGGCTCGAGCGCCTGCCGGGCAGCGGCACCTGGGTGAATGGGCCTGTTTCGGTATGGAATTCGGTCGAAACGAAGCCGTGGTCGCCGCGGTGGCCGAAATTGAGGACAAGCGCCGACTGCGGATAAGGCCGCGCGAAAGCGCGAATGCCGGCGGCTTCCCGCGCTGGAGACAGGCGCCCGTCGGCGGCGACCGCCAGAGATGCCGACACCCCGCTGCCGTCGGCCAGCCTTGCATGGGCAAGGTCGGCGTCGAGGCTCCAGGATTCGACCGTGGATTTCAGCCAATGAATGCCGTCATGAGCCGAAGCCGCCTTGGCGAGGACCGGAACAAGGGCATTGTTCGGCAGATTGAGGCCGAACTGTTCCTCGCCAATCTCGCTGGCGCGGAAGGTCACGGTTGGGCTGCGGATCAGTCGCCTTGTGGCGTCGACGATGCGCATCACCTTGAGCGCTGCCGCCTGAGGCTTGAGTTCGGCAAGTACCCCCAGCCGATCGAGCACTTTCAGGGCCGGATTCATGAGCGCCGTGGTGCGGCCATCGGTGGTGTTGGCCTCGGGACCGACCAGCGTCACCTCAAAGCCAGCCTGGGCAAAGCCGAGCGCCGCGATCAGGCCGGCCGGACCGCTGCCGGCAACCAGAATGCGGGCCTTGTCGTTATGCTCCACGTTAGGCTTCCATGATGAGAGGCGACCCGTCGGGCCTTAATCCAGGATATAGGTCAGACCGGCCGGCTTGATCAACGCGGCGATTCAGCCCATTCGACTGCCATGAGCGGCGAGCAGCACGATTTCAGCCATCTCGACCGCGCCGGCCGCGCGACGGCGGGCGTGGCGCGCAGTCCGCGCTTTGTGGTCACGCTCACGGTGGGCGTCGCCATTGTCCTTGCATGGTTGCTTCTCGGGGCGATGGCGATCCGCGGCGCTGAAGCCAGCCTTGCCGGCAGGCCCGGCGATATGCTGCTGAAGAATCTCCCGAGCCTGCCTTTGCCGGACTTTCTCGAGCGGTTCTTCGCTCTCTGCCTTGCGCCAGCGCAGCTTGCCGGCCCGGCCGGCCTGCAAGCGCCGGCGCTTGTGCTGATGTGGTTCCTGATGGCGGTGGCCACGATGCTGCCTTCGGCCGTGCCGCTGATCCGCACCTATTGCGAAATTGCCGACACGGCGAGGATCAAGGGCGAGCCGGTTGTTCATCCGCTGGCGCTCGTTGCCGGATACCTCGCCACATGGCTTGGCGCGTCCGTGGCTTTCGCCGCGCTGACGCTCGCAGTCTACGCTTTTGCCGGTTCCGGCCGGATCCTCGATCCCGCAGTCGGTATTGCCGGCGCCGCGGCGCTGCTTGTTGCAGGCCTTTATCAATTCAGCGGCCTCAAACAAGCGTGCCTCGAAAAATGCCGCAACCCGTTCTCGATCCTGTTCGCCAATTGGAGCGCGAAACCAAGCCGAATCTTCCGGCTTGGACTGGAGCAGGGCGTCTGGTGCCTCGGCTGCTGCTGGGCGCTGATGCTGGTGATGTTCGCCGTCGGCGCGATGAACGTCTTCTGGATGGCGCTGATCGGCCTGTTCACCCTGATCGAAAAACAGACCGCCGGCAGGGTGGCCAGCCGGGTTGCCGGTACGATACTGCTTGTGTGGGCGGTAGCCCTGCTATTAGTTTCGGCGTAAGGGGAGAATTCGATGACCGACCAAAGCTGGGCGATGAAAGGGGAGCTGGTACTCTCCTGCAATTGCACGGTTTTCTGTCCCTGCGTGCTGTCGCTCGGCAGCCATCCGCCAACCGAGGGTTACTGCCAGACCTGGGCCGGCTTCCGCATCGATGCGGGCCATTTCGGCGAAGTCGACCTTTCGGGTCTCAATCTCGGCCTGATCATGGAAATCCCCGGCTATATGAGCCGCGGCAACTGGACCGCCGGCCTGTTCATCGACAAGCGGGCGTCGGTCTATGCGGTTAAGGCGCTGACCAAGATATTCACCGGCAAGGCGGGCGGCACCACCTCGCTGCTGTCGATCCTTGTCGGAAAATTCCTCGGCGTCGAGCAGGTGCCGATCACCTACGAGACGCGTGACAGGACGCGCGTCTTCCAGATACCGAAGATCATCGATGGCGCGGTGACGCCGATCCCCGGCAAGGACCGCGAGAAGGACACGGTGATCACCAATTCCGAATATTGGATCGCGCCGGAAATCATCGTGGCGAAGTCCGACAAGAGCAAGATGCGCGCCTTCGGCCGCAACTGGAATTTTGCCGGCCGCTCGGCCGAAATCTGCAAGCTGGACTGGCGGGGACCGTGAGCAAGAACACAACGGCCAGGAAAGCGGCGAAGAAGATCGCGCAGCGGATCCCGTTGCCGAAGAAGAAGGTGACGTGGCCGCAGGCGCGCGCGTTCTCCGTGCACTTGCTCACCGCGTCGGGATCGTTCCTGGCCTTTCTGTCGCTGGTGGCGGCCAGCGAGGAACGCTGGACGGCAATGTTCTGGTGGCTCGGGTTGGCACTGTTCGTCGACGGCATCGACGGGCCGATCGCCCGCAAGCTCGAGGTCAAGGAAATCCTGCCGACATGGTCGGGAGAACTCCTCGACAACATCATCGACTACGTCACCTACGTGCTCATCCCGGCCTTCGCACTCTATCAGCGCGGCTTCATGGGCGAGAATCTCTCTTTCCTGTCGGCGGCCATCATCGTCGTTTCCAGCGCGATCTACTATGCCGACACCGGCATGAAGACGAAGGAGAACTTCTTCAAAGGATTCCCGGTCGTCTGGAACATGGTGGTGTTCACGCTCTTCGTCATCGAGCCGGGGCAATGGGTATCGTTCGCCGTGGTGGTGGTTGCCGGCATTTTGACCTTCCTGCCGATCAACTTCATCCATCCGGTGCGCGTCGTGCGGCTGAGGCCGGTCAATCTTGGCATGACGCTCTTGTGGTGCGCCTTCGGCGCGCTGGCGCTGGCGCAGGCAGCGCTTGCCGCCTTCTACGATAAGATCGGCGTGCTGGGAGAACAGGTCAGCGACTTCACCAAGATCGGCATCACGATCACCGGCCTCTATCTCGCCTGCATTGGGGGCGTCATGCAGATGTTTCCCAATCTGGGCGCCAGAAAACCCTGATCCTGGATCAGGATATTTTTGGTCGAATGGTCATCCTGACCTAGCTATCTATCGGCGCATGATCTTTCGAACATCGGCGCTCCTTTTGGGGTCATGCTCCAGTCTACGTATCCTTCAGAGAGTTGAGCGATGTCCAAGGCAATCCGCATCCACGCCCATGGCGGCCCCGAAGTCCTGGCCTATGAGGATGCCGATCCCGGCCAGCCGGGAGAAGGCCAGATCCTGATCCGGCACACGGCCATCGGCCTCAACTTCATCGACGTCTACCACCGCTCGGGGCTTTACCCGCCACCCGGCGGCTTCCCGCTGATCCCGGGCGGCGAGGCAGCGGGCGTCGTGCTGGCGCTCGGCACCGGCGTCGACTGGCTGAAGCCCGGCGACCGTATCGCCTATGCAGTCAATGTCGGCGCCTATAGTGAGCAGCGCGTGATCGCAGCCGACCGCGTGGTCAAGGTGCCGGACGGCATCAGCGACGAGCAGGCTGCGGCGATGATGCTGAAGGGCATGACGGCGGAATATCTCTTGCGCCGTACCTTCCCGGTCAAGGCCGGCGACACGATCCTCTACCATGCGGCGGCCGGCGGCGTCGGCCTGATCCTCGGCCAATGGGCAAAGCATCTCGGCGCGACGGTTATCGGCACCGCGAGCTCCTCCGACAAGATCGAGCTCGCCCGGGCGCATGGCTTCGATCATGTCATCAACTACAAGGAGCAGGATTTCGTCGCCGGCGTCGCGGCGCTCACCGGCGGGAAGAAATGCGACGTCGTCTACGATTCCGTCGGCGCCGACACGTTTCCCGCCTCGCTCGATTGCCTGCGGCCGCTCGGCATGTTCGTCAGCTTCGGCTCGTCGTCGGGACCGGTCCCGCCTTTCCCCATGTCGCTTCTCGCGCAGAAAGGCTCGCTCTATGCGACCCGGCCGACGCTGTTCGTCTACAACGCCAGACGCGAGGATCTGGTGAGGTCGGCCGAAGCGCTTTTCGACGTGGTCAAGAGCGGCGCCGTCGCGATCAAGATCAACCAGCGCTATGCGCTGAAGGACGCAGGAAAGGCGCAAGCTGATCTCGAAGCCCGCAAGACGACGGGCACGACCGTTCTCATTCCTTAAGTCAGCTGCCCTGTTTTTCAGCGACTTGCCGTGCCCGAAGGCACGGCTTGCCTGAAAAGCGCTGCGGATTTGCCGCTGTTCTCAAGAGGTCTATCTTAGCCCTTGAGTTTCCGCTGAAATTCTTGAAGCTCTTTCAAGTTGGGTGCTGCTTTCCGATGGGAGCCGGCCGCGCATACCATGCTTTCGGGAACACAGAACATATCCGGTAAGCCGGATGGGAGGCACTGTGAGTGCAAATCATGACAGGTCGAACCTGCTTGAGGTTCGTGGTCTTACCAAGATTTTTGGCTCGCTGACGGCGTGCGATCACATCGATCTCAACATCGCGAAGGGCGAGATCCACGCGCTGCTCGGCGAGAACGGCGCCGGCAAGTCGACGCTGGTCAAGATGCTGTTCGGCTCGCTCGAGCCGAACGCGGGCGAGATCTTCTGGGACGGCAAGCCGGTCAAGATCACCAGTCCGGGCGTGGCGAAGAAGCTCGGCATCGGCATGGTGTTCCAGCATTTCTCGCTGTTCGAGGCGCTGACGGCGGCCGAGAACATCGCGCTTTCGCTCAATGACGGTTCGCCGATCAGCACCATCGCGGCAAAGGCGAGGGCGCTTTCCTTCAGCTATGGGCTGCCGCTCGATCCGGACTCGCTGGTTGGGGACCTCTCCGTCGGCGAACGCCAGCGCATCGAGATCATCCGCTGCCTCCTGCAGACGCCGCAGCTCATCATCCTCGACGAGCCGACCTCGGTGCTGACGCCGCAGGAGGCCGACAAGCTGTTCGAGACGCTGGAACGGCTGCGCTCGGAGGGCAAATCGATCCTCTACATCTCGCACCGGCTGGAAGAGGTCAAACGCATCTGCGACAGCGCTACCGTGCTGCGTCACGGCAAGGTGGTCGGCCACTGCAACCCGCGGCAGGAGACGGCCGCATCGCTCGCCCGCATGATGGTCGGCAGCGAGGTGAAGGCCGTGGAGCGCGCGCCGGCTGAAGGCATCGAGACCGCGCCGGCCTTGCTGGAAATCCGTGGGCTGACGCGCAAGCCGGCGACGCCCTTCGCCATCCCGCTGAAGAACATCAATCTTACAGTGCGCGCCGGCGAAGTGATCGGCATCGCCGGCGTTGCCGGCAACGGCCAGGGCGAGTTCTTCGAATCCGTCTCCGGCGAAGTGCTGCAGCAGGACGCGGGTTCGGTGCGCATCCGCGGCAAGGACGTCGGCGCGCTCTCCATCACCGGCCGGCGACTGATGGGCGCCGCCTTTGTGCCGGAAGAGCGCCTGGGACACGGCGCCGCCCCGCGCATGAAGCTTTCGGAGAACCTGCTGCTTTCGCGTCACGCCACCGACGGCAAGGCTTTCGTCGGCTCGGGCGGCATGGTCAAGAACAGCACCGTCTACAGCGCCGCCCAGCGTATCATCACCGCCATGGACGTTCGCAAGAGCGCGCCCGATCCGGAGGCGGCCGCGCTGTCGGGCGGCAATCTGCAGAAATTCATCGTCGGTCGCGAACTCGACCGCAAGCCGAGCGTCATGGTCGTCAACCAGCCGACCTGGGGCGTGGACGCAGGTGCGGCCGCTCGCATTCGCCAGGCCCTGATCGAGCTTGCCCGCAGCGGCTCCGCCGTCCTGGTCATCAGCCAGGACCTCGACGAATTGTTCGAGCTGTCGGATGCGATCGCGGTCATGCACAATGGCGATCTGTCGAAGCCGCTGCCGATCGCCGAGGCGACTTTCGAGAAGATCGGCCTCCTGATGGGCGGCGCCGAGCCCGGCCACGCCGAACACAGCCTGGAGATGGCATGATGCGCATCGAACTGGTCAAACGTCCGCAGCGCTCGGCGCTGTTTTCGGTGCTGTCGCCTTTCATTGCCTTCGCGCTGACGATGATCGCCGGCGGCATCATGTTCGCATTGCTCGGCGTCAATCCGCTGGATGCGTTCAACATCTATTTCATCCAGCCGATCAGCGAAGTCTGGCAATTGCACGAGCTGGCCATCAAGGCGGCGCCGCTGATCCTGATCGCTGTCGGCCTGTCGGTCTGCTACAAGGCCAACATCTGGAACATCGGCGCCGAAGGCCAGTTCATATTCGGCGCGATCTTCGGCTCGATCATCCCGGTGCTGTTCCCGCAATTCGAAGGCCCGCTGGTGATCCCGCTGATGCTCCTGCTGGGCATGGTCGGCGGCGCCTTTTACGCATCGATCCCGGCGTTTTTGAAGACGCGCTTCAGCACCAATGAGATCCTGACCAGCCTGATGCTGGTCTATGTCGCGCAGCTTTTCCTCGACTGGCTGGTGCGCGGCCCATGGCGCGACCCGGAAGGCCATGGCTTCCCGCAGACCATCCAGTTCGGCGACTCGGCCGTGCTGCCCGAACTGATGCCCGATGCCGGCCGCGCCAATTGGGGCTTCGTCTTCGCGCTGGTCGCTGCAGTTGCGATCTGGCTGATGATGAGCCGCATGCTCAAGGGCTTTGAAGTGCGCGTGCTGGGTTCCAGCCCACGAGCAGGGCGCTTTGCCGGCTTTGGCTTCAACAGGATGGTGTTCTTCACCTTCCTTCTCTCCGGCGCGCTGGCCGGCCTTGCAGGCATCTCGGAAGTTTCCGGCGCCATCGGCCAATTGCAGCCGGTGATCTCGCCCGGCTATGGCTTCACCGCCATCATCGTCGCCTTCCTCGGCAGGCTCAATCCGCTCGGCATCGTGGCCGCGGGCCTTGTGCTGGCGCTGACCTATCTCGGCGGCGAGGCGGTGCAGAGCGCGCTCGGCATCTCCGACAAGGTGGCGCGCGTCTTCCAGGGCATGCTTTTGTTCTTCGTGCTCGGCTGCGACACGCTCATCCACTACCGCATCCGCCTGATCGGCATGGCGCTGACGAAGGCGAATGGCACGGCGCAACTCGAAGCGGCGCCCAAGCTCGAGGAGGCCCGCTGATGGACATCACCGTCAACATCCTTTTGACCATCGCGACCGCCGCGACGCCGCTGCTGATCGCGGCGATCGGAGAACTTGTGGTCGAACGCTCGGGCGTGCTCAATCTCGGCGTCGAGGGCATGATGATCATGGGAGCCGTCGGCGGCTTCGGCGCCGGCTACCTCACCGGGTCACCGTGGATCGGCCTGCTTGCCGCGATCATCGTCGGCGCGCTGTTTTCGCTGCTTTTCGCCGTCATGACGCTGTCGCTCGCGACCAACCAGGTGGCGACCGGCCTGTCGCTGACACTGCTCGGCCTCGGCCTCTCCGGCATGATCGGCACCAGCTTCGTCGGCCAGCCGGGCGTCAGGCTGCCCAATCTCGATATTCCGGTGATCAGCTCGATCCCGGTCGTCGGCAGGCTGATCTTCGGCCAGGACCCGGTGTTCTACATTTCCATCGCGCTGACCGCGGCGGTCATGTGGTTCCTGTTCAGGACGCGCACCGGCCTTACGCTGCGCTCCATCGGCGACAGCCATACGTCGGCGCATGCGCTCGGCATCAAGGTCATCCGCTACCGTTATTTGGCGGTGATCTTCGGCGGCGCCTGCGCCGGCCTTGCCGGCGGTCATCTGTCGCTGGTCTACACGCCGCAATGGGTGGAGAACATGAGCGCGGGGCGCGGCTGGATCGCGCTGGCGCTGGTGGTGTTCGCTTCCTGGCGACCGTGGCGGGTGCTGGCCGGCGCCTATATCTTCGGCGCGGTGTGGATCGGCCAGCTTCATGCACAGGCTTTTGGCATTCCGGTGCCGTCGCAGTTTCTTTCTTCGCTACCCTATCTGGCAACCATCGTGGTTCTCGTTCTAATCTCGCGCAACAAGCGGCTGACGATGATGAACACGCCGGCTTCGTTGGGGCAGCCATTCGTTCCGGATCGTTGACGACAACAAAAAGACGGGAAGCTCCAAGGCTTAACTCAGAGAGGTAACACTATGAAAAAACTGCTTATTGCGTTGATGACAACTGCCGCGGCGCTGTCGGTCGCGGCAACCGCCGAGGCGGCCGACAAGCTGAAGGCCTGCTGGGTCTATACAGGCCCGATCGGCGACTTCGGCTATTCCTACCAGCACGACCAAGGCCGGCTCCAGGTCGAGAAGGCACTCGGCGACAAGGTCGAGACCGCTTATCTCGAAAACGTCTCGGAAGGCCCCGACGCCGACCGCGCCTTCGAGCGCCTGGCGCGCGAGAAGTGCAAGATCATCTTCGGCACTTCCTTTGGCTTCATGGACGCCGAGGTGAAGGTCGCCAAGAAATTTCCCAAGGTGATGTTCGAGCATGCCACAGGCTACAAGACCGGCAAGAATCTCGGCATCTACAACGCCCGCTTCTATGAAGGCCGCTACGTGCTCGGCCAGATCGCGGCCAAGGAATCGAAGAAGGGCCTTGCCGGCTACATCGTCTCCTTCCCGATCCCGGAAGTGGTGATGGGCATCAACTCCTTCATGCTCGGCGCGCAGTCGGTCAATCCCGACTTCAAGGTCAAGATCGTGTGGGTGAACTCCTGGTTCGATCCGGGCAAGGAGGCCGACGCCGCCAAAGCGCTGTTCGACCAGGGCGCCGACATCATCGTGCAGCACACCGATTCCACTGCGGCGCTGCAGGTCGCCGAGGAGCGCAAGCTGCATGGCTTCGGCCAGTCCTCCGACATGATCAAGTTCGCGCCGAACGCGCAGCTGACCGCGCTCACCGACGAGTGGGGTCCCTACTATATCAGCCGCGTCCAGGCCGCGCTCGACGGCACCTGGAAGCCGGACAATGTGTGGCTCGGCATCAAGGACGGCGCCGTCAAGCTCGCGCCCTTCACCAACATGCCCGACGACGTCAAGGCGATGGCAGAGGCGACCACGAAGAAGATCGCCGGCGGCTGGAACCCCTTCACCGGACCGGTCTCCAAGCAGGACGGCTCGCCCTGGCTGAAGGACGGCGAGGTTGCCGACGACGGCACGCTGCTCGGCATGAATTTCTACGTCAAGGGCGTCGACGACAAGCTGCCGCAGTAAGCTGCAAGTTACTGATGTCAAAAGGAAAGGGCGCCGCGCGGCGCCCTTTCTCATTCGGTGTGCCTTCGCGTTCGAGGACGATCAGACGGCCGATCCATAAAGATCGTAGGCGTCGGCGCGGTCGATCTTGACGGTGACGATCTCGCCGGCGCGCAGCGGGCGGCGCGACTGGATGTGCACAGAGCCGTCGATCTCCGGCGCGTCGTATTTGGTGCGGCCCTTGGCCGATGTGCCGTGCGCCTCGTCGATCAGCACCGGCAGGCGCTTTCCGACCTTCTTGGCCAGCTGCGCGGCGGAAATCTTCTGCTGGCGCTGCATGAAACGATGCCAGCGCGCTTCCTTGACCTCCTGCGGCACCTGCTCAAGACCGAGATCGTTGGAGCGCGCGCCCTTGACCGGCTCGTATTTGAAGCAGCCGGCGCGATCGATCTTCGCTTCGTCCAGCCAGTCGAGCAGCATCTGGAAATCGTCTTCGGTCTCGCCGGGGAAACCGACGATGAAGGTCGAGCGGATGGCGAGATCGGGGCAAATCTCTCGCCAGCCGCGGATGCGGTCCAGCGTCCTTTCGCCATGCGCGGGGCGCCGCATGTTCTTCAGCACCTGCGGCGAGGCATGCTGGAAGGGGATATCGAGGTAGGGGAGGATCTTCCCTTCCGCCATCAGCGGAATGACATCGGCGACATGCGGGTAGGGGTACACATAATGCATGCGTATCCAGATGCCGAGCTTTCCGAGCTCCTCGGCAAGGTCGAGGAATTTCGCCCGCACCTCGCGATCGCCGAACGTCGATGTCTGGTACTTGATGTCGACGCCGTAGGCGCTCGTGTCCTGCGAGATGACGAGGATTTCCTTGACGCCGGCCCTGGCGAGTTTTTCCGCCTCGCGCAGCACATCCGCCGCCGGCCGCGAAACGAGATCGCCGCGCAGCGCCGGGATGATGCAGAAGGTGCAGCGGTTGTTGCAGCCCTCGGAGATCTTCAGATAGGCGTAGTGGCGCGGCGTCAGCTTCACGCCCTGCGGCGGCAAAAGGTCTACATAGGGATCGTGGCTGGGCGGAGCCGCCTCGTGGACCGCCGCCATCACGCTCTCATAGGCCTGCGGCCCGGTGATCGCCAGCACATTGGGATGCTTCTCGCGGATGACCTCAGGCTCGGCGCCTAGGCAGCCGGTGACGATGACGCGGCCGTTTTCCGAAAGCGCGGAGCCGATGGCGTTGAGCGACTCGTCGCGAGCGGAATCGAGGAAGCCGCAGGTGTTGACGACGACGAGGTCGGCGCCGTCATGCTTGCGGGCGATCTCATAGCCTTCGGCGCGCAGCCGCGTGATGATGCGCTCGGAATCGACGAGCGCTTTCGGACATCCAAGACTGACGAAGCTGACGCGTGGGGCGGACATAAACTTGTTTTCCAAGAGGTGATGGCGAGATCGAGGGTTGAGCCTCAGGCTTCTGAAGGTCGATCTACGGCGCGGCTTTGAGCCATTCGCGCGGCGCAATAGCACGCTTCGGCGGAGAAGCAAACTGCCGTCGACAGGACAAGAGGTGGGCGTCAGACGTCCGCCCTGAGGAGCGCTAATGGCTGTCCGATCCGAACCATGGCGCCAGGAAGGCAAAATGGTCGGGAAACTGCTGCACGGCGCCTCCGAGAAGCATGTTTATCGCGACATACAAGATGATCAGCAGGCCGACATAGGCGATCCAGCGATATCTATGCAGGAGGCGCGCGACAAAGGATGCGGCAAAACCCATCAGCGCGATCGATAGGGCCAGCCCGATGATCAGCACCGTCGGATGCTTCATGGCGGCGCCCGCGACGGCAAGCACATTGTCGAGCGACATCGAGACATCGGCGATCACGATCTGCCACGCGGCCTGCGAGAATGTCTTGCGTGCACCCTTGCCGGCGACAGATCCGTCCTTGTTGTAATCGCTGTTCGACAGCGCTTCGGTCGCGTCACGCTCGTCGTCATGGCTGACGCGCAGTTCGCGCCACATCTTCCAGCACACCCACAGAAGCAGAAGGCCGCCCGCGATAAGCAGCATCGGGCCGATGCTCAGCAGCCATTGCGTGATGAGGGCGAAGATGATGCGCAGGACCGTGGCCGCGGCGATGCCGACAATGATGGCGCGCTTGCGCTGATCAGCCGGAAGGCCGGCGGCCGCGAGGCCAATTACAATTGCGTTGTCGCCGGCGAGCGCGAGATCGATTGCGACGACCTGGAGGAGAGCTGAAAGGCCTGCGGCAGTGAATATTTCCATAGACTAGAAATCCCTTGCCTGAAATGCCGGGTCGCCCAATACCCAGACGGCCCTAAAGACATGGTTCACCGGCGTCAAGACGCAGGTTTGGACATCGCCGGAAAACGGCGCCGCCAGCGCTAACCCTCAACGATTTCGGGTGTTCACCGGTCAGGCGGACGGGCGCAAACTAGTCATAGAGATTGTATTTGGCCCAGTCGGACTCCGGGATTTCATCGCCGATCTTGTAGCGGAACTGCAGCACCTGCATGTGGTCCGGCCCGGTCTCGCATTTGAATGTCAACCGGTACCATTGGCCCTTGCTGCGGAAGGCGGCGCCCGAGCTCTTGATGGCATCGGCACTCATCTGCGGCGTGGCAAAGGCGTAGGCCACGACGCGGTCGGCCTTGTAGTTGTGATCGTCTTGGCTGATCCGGTCGAGCACTTCGGCGTCGCAGCGCTGCTCGAGGCGGGTTTCGGGATCGAGTTTCATCAGGCCGGCGCGCAACGCATTGTCCATCGCCTTGGCCGGCAAGACCGGCGCCAACGACGCCAGAACCATCAGGCTGAGCTTTTTCATGGGCGCGAGAAGCAGCATGTTTTGTCCGAGAAATCAAATAAACGCTGCTTCACCAACGGTTGACCGTCATGCCTCGGCGTTCGGGGCCGCTTCGGTCCAAATTGGGTTCGAAAACCTCCATGTCCGCCGCCTTCGACGGCAAGTTCGGCGCCGGCTTGCAGAGCTATGGCGCTGATGTCGGTTTCAAGCTAGCCTGGGGAGGACGGCGCCGAGATTCACTTGAAAGCCGATGATAGCATCTGGCGGAGGGAGTGCCCGCCGTTCCGCCGTTTCTACCGTCTTTATTGCCAATAACCCATTGTAATTGCCGATAAAGTTAATAAAGTCACGTTTGCGGTTATGGCAACGGGACTCGGAAAATGGCTCGACACAAGCTTTCTGAAGCCGGCTTGAAGCGCATCGACAAGGCCGGTGTCTACAGCGACGGCGACGGGCTTTTCCTGCGCATCAGGAAGGGCGGCAGTCGCCAATGGTTCTTCATCTACAAGCGTGACGGCAAGCGATCTGAGCTCGGCCTGGGAGGCTATGGACAGGGCACGGCGCCGGTCTCGCTCGTTCTGGCGCGGGAGAAGGCCGAAGTGCTACGCCAGCGCCTTGCTCGTGGCGAAGAGCTGCGGGTCGAAGCCAAACCCACACCGCGCGTCATCACCTTCGAACACTGCATGGACGAATTGCTGAAGGCGAAGGCAGGGAACTGGAAAAACGCCAAGCACAAGGCGCAATGGGAAATGACCCTGAAGGAGTACGCCAAGCCGCTCCATGCCCTTCCTGTGGCCGATATCACCCTCGGCGACGTCAAGGAATGCCTCCTGCCACACTGGCAAGAGCGGCCAGAGACGGCCGACAGGCTGCGTTCGCGTATCCAAGCGGTGATCGACTACGGGATTGCCCATGAATGGCGCACAGCAGGCAATCCGGCCCGCTGGCGCGGGTTGCTCGACAAGGTGATGCCTGAGCGTCAAAAACTATCGCGCGGCCATCATGCGGCGCTCGCCTACGACAAGACGCCGGCGATGATGGCGAAGCTGCGCGAGTCGACCGGGACCGCGGCGAGAGCGGTCGAGTTCGTGACGCTCACTGCTGCCCGATCCGGCGAGGCTCGAGGCGCAAAAAATTTCTGAAATCGACGTGAAGGCAAAGACGTGGACCGTTCCCGCCGAACGCATGAAGGCCGGCAAGGCTCATGTCGTGCCGCTCGCCGATCGCGCGCTTGCCATCGTGGAAGTGATGCGGCAACGCGCAACGTCCGACCTGATCTTCGCCGGCGATGTGGAAGACCGGCCGATATCCGACACAGCAATGACGAAGGCTCTGCGGCTTGCCTCGCCCGACAAGGCCGCGACGCTGCATGGCCTTCGAAGCTCTTTCCGCGACTGGGCAGGGGACAAGACCAATTTTGAAGAGGATGTCGCGGAAGCCGCCCTGGCTCACACCATCCGCGACAAGACCAAGGCGGCATACCGGCGGGAATCAGCGCTGGAGAAGCGGCGGGAGTTGATGACGGCTTGGGAGGCTTACTGCAATGGATGAACAGCCTATCGCCCTGGCACACGAAGTGGCCGACGCCCTTATCCTTTGGAACCGACATAAACAATTGGTGACCGAGCTTGCCGCCAGCCAAGGCGACGAATTGGCGGCCCTGCGCGCTATCCGTCGATACCTCAGCGAAACCGTGCCGAGCCATGAAAGCATCATGCCAATCATGCGGCTCGTGCATCGTCTCTACGACGAGAAAATGAAGGCAGCAGGCCGGAAGTCGAATGCATCAAAACCGGCAGAAAGCTTCGCTCCGATGGCGTGGCTTGCAGCATCTGTGACAGCCTTACACAGCCGCAAGCAAATGAGCATTGACGATGCCTTGTCGCAGATCTCGCGCGCTGCAAATGTCGACCGACGGGAGCTAAAGAGCTTCCGCAAAAATGTCGTAAGCGAAGTCCTCGCCGAGGATACTGTCGCTGGATACAAGCTCTGCCTGCGCGAGATCGAAGGGATGACAGAGACGGAGTTTGATGGCGAGATACTTCGATGCTCAGAGCTCGCCGGCAAATATCTTAAATAGGCCTGTCGTTTTAATCTGAGGCCTGGTGCAAATGAGAAGCCGTTCAACAGGGACGGCAAGGTTAGCCGTTCCGCACGAGAAAGGAACGGCACATGGACACCCCAGCACTGATATCCCTGAATGAGGCGTGCGCGCTTACCAGCCTCAGCCGCACCGCCATCAATTCCCGCCGAGCGGCCGGCGAGTTTCCCGCTGCCATCGCGCTCGGGCCGAAACGCATCGCGTTTGTCCGCGCCGAGGTTCTGCAGTGGATATCGGATCGCATCTCTGCATCCCGCCAGCGGGAGGCCGCATAGATGGAGCAGATCGACCTCGAACCCGACGAGGCGGTGACGCTCGCGGCCGAATGGCTGCGCAAGCACCGCAACGACCCGCGCGATCGCGCAATCGTGCCCGACCTGAAAACCCGCTTCGGCATCAGTGCCATCCAGGCTTGTGAGGCGATCAGGCTCTCTCGGCAGGGAGGCGCCAATGTCGGCACCTGAAATGGAAGAACCCGCCGCGGACCAGGCGACGGGCTCTTTAGGAGAGCCAACTAGCGGGGACCAGGTTGACCGGTATCAAAATACCGCAGTTGCTGCATTTCATCAACAGGCGCGGCTTGCCGAGCTTGAAGCGCGCCGCGATCAGCTCGTCGCCGAAAACGCTGGCCTGAAGGCGCGCGCCAAGAAGCTCGGCGACATGTTCGAGGAATGGCGCCGCGGCGGCTTCCAGGAAGTCATCCGCGGCAAGGACGAGGTGATCCGCGTCTTGAGGACCAGGGTCGAGCGAGAAATCGCCGACGGAGCATCGTGGCGCCGATCGGCCGAGTTCTTCCGCGCGATTGCGGAGCGCCGGCCATGAGGATCAAGACACGAAAGGAACTGTTTTCGAAGGTCTCGCCGAGCCTGTGGCGGTCGAAGCGTTTCATTGGGCTTTCGAGTGACCGCGCCAAGCTCTTGCACCTGTACTACCTGACCTGCAGGCATCAGAACTCTGCAGGCTGCTACCACTTGCCGGAAGGGTATGCGGTGGCCGATCTGGGTTGGTCACTGGAGGAATACCGCACCGAACGGAAAGCCCTCCAGGCGGCCGATCTGATCGCCTACGACGACGACACCGAAGAGGTGTTTGTCCGCGGCTGGTATGTGCATTGCCCGCCTCAAAACTCGAACCATGCCGCCGGCATCATCTCGCGCATCGCCGAGATCGAGAGCGACGCCATCGGCGAGATCCTGGAGGCCGAATTCACAGAGGCCAACAAGGGACGATGGGCGACGAAAGCCAAGAAAATGGTGGCCGAAAATCCTCAGACTGCGGATGGCGAAGATGAAAACCGCAGCCCGTTTTGAAACCCTATCGAAAGCGTCCGCATACCGTATCGAAACCGTATGCCAATACGAAGATGCAGATGAAGATGCAGACGTAGAAGGCAGAGCGCAAAAGAAAAAGAAAAAGCAGACGTCAAAGGAAGAGCGCAGACGACAGACCCAGATGAAGACTTTCCTTCCGGGCGTTCTTAGCGCTTCCTCCGCGCACGCGCGCGAGGACATGGCGGGGGGAGGTTCACAATCCACCCGGCACCAGGGCCAGGACCGCTGGGCTCAAAAAAACGCGCGAAACCACATTGATGTTCTGAGACGGTCAATCTGGCTTCGCCTACCGGGGCGGGGCATTGCCTTTCCGGGCTCGCTTCCGGGCGGAACCCGCTGGGCAATCGGCCTGCGCAAAAGCGTAAGAATTCTGATTTTCGCGGCGAGCGTCGGAATCGTCCTGGCCGGCATCATGGGGCTGTTGCCATGAGCGGCGCCGAACGGATGCGCAGGCACAGGCAGCGACTTCGCCAAGGCCGGATGCCGCTTGTGGTCGACGTGCCTGAGGTCGAGCTGACTGAGTTCCTGGCCCGTGTTGGCTATCTCAACTGCCAAACCGAAGATCGAGCAGCGCTCCGAAAAGCAACTGAACGGTGGATAGCGGACGCGACCAGTGCGGCTGCCTACGAATTAGTGACGGCGTCACGTCGCGCGCTTTTGCGACGCGCTATTGGTGATTCATGACCGACAATCGCAACTTCCGCGCCGTCCTCAAATCAAAGCTCAAATTCCTGGGCGGTGCCGAGCATTACGTCACCGGTATCGCCTCGACGGCCAGCCTCGACGCTCACGGCCATGTGCTTCACCCAGAGGGCGCAAAGTGGGATGCGCTTCCTCTTGAACTGCTTCGCGAGCACAACCGGGATCAGCCCCTCGGCCATGTCGTCGAACTGAAGGCAACTAAGGCCGGTTTGAGGTTCAAGGCTCGCATCGACTCGGCCGACGCCTGGGCCGACATGCAAGCGGGCTGCCTACGTGGGGTCTCGGTCTCATCGAAGCCGATCGACTTCGATCGCATCGATGGCAAGATGATTTGGAACGAATGGAAGATCTTCGAGATCAGCCTTTGCGAAGTGCCGGCCAACGGCGATGCTCGGATCGATGGCTATGAATTCGTGCCGGCGCCAGGCGTCGACAAAGTGGTGGAAAAAGCCACGAAGCCGGCAGAGATACCAGAGTATAGTAGTAAGGGCCTCATGGGAGCGCTTCATCCTGAACAGATTGAACGCCTTCACGCTCTTGCTCGCGAGCAGATCAGGGCGATTTTTAACGAGGAGCAAAAAGAGAACCCCAAGCCAGTTCAGTACACGCAGGGTGTTCACGACGGGATTTTAGGTGCGCTCGATCTGGCGCTCGGTTTGGCTCTCGAGGGGACAAAGGCAAGCCAGGTTCGGCTGGACCAGCTTCAACAGCGTGTCGCTGAACTCGAGGCCGGGATCGTGGTGGGCAACCAATATCGCGGAGTTTACCAGCGCGTCCAAGCCTACAACGCTGGGGATTTGGTCACCTGCGACGGCGGCATGTGGCACGCAAATTCGTATGCGCCGGCCGGTATCGAACCTGGCAAGAACCCGTCCGTTTGGCAACTTTGCGCCAAGAGCAGCGAGGCACCACTCAGCCAAAGGGACACAGCCGGCAAGCGCATTGCGTCGGGTGAACCCAGGGCGAAGCAAAAGATCGAAATCACAACGGTCACGAAGCACGACAGCGCGGGCAGAGTCCTCGAGATGCGAAAACAGGTCGTTGAAGAATGACCGAGACCAAGCCGCGAAAGACACCTATGAGCCGAGCGCCGCGCGACCGGGCCGACGTCGACGCGATCGGAGCGAAGTTGTTCGGTGCCGCCCGTTGGTCAAAGCACCGGGCCAATCTCGACCGCGAGGCCGACAAGCGCCGAAAGCGCGACCACAAGGAGGACGGCAATGGACAAGGATGACCTCTGCATTCCGGCTGATCTCGTCGAGGACATCGAACGGCTGACACAGGCAAACATGCGGCGCTTCCTGCCGCGGTTGGCGCTTGCCCTTGGCCGCGAGCCGAAAGAACGCGAGGTCGACTTGATGCATGCAGCGATATTCCGGCACTTCGCCGAGCCGCATCAAGTCGCGCCGCCCGACGGGCTGCTGAACTAGGGATTGGTCCACGATGACGCGCCGCATCTGGATCATCGGCGACGGCTGCGCGAGTTCCCTCCGCTCTCGTTGCAGCCGTCGCCAACCACAACCAGGGGGCGTGGGTCAAAAATCGAAAATGAACGCCGTGGGGCGCAACCGCCTGGGGCTCATTCGCAGTTTGCACGCGCGCGCCGAGAAAACTCCAGAAATCCGGTTTTGTGAGGTAAACCACTGATGGCGAAGCGAGGCAGACCAAGCCGGGCCGTGGCATCGAAGCGGGCTTTGAAAGGCGTCGATCTCGCTGCTATCGATCCTCTTGAGGTGTTGCGCTCGATCGCCGCCGACACCAGCGCTCCGGCCAATGCTCGACTGCAGGCAGCCCGCACGCTTTTGGCACATGGCGGCAGGGATGAAGAGGAAGGCGACCAGACCGAACTCGACGCCGTTTCCCAGCGTGCTCTGCGAATTCTTCAAGGCGGCCGCAAATGAACCGCCGTGAGGACTGTGCCATTCCGATCGTTGAGACCTATCGCGGCGTTGGTCTGCACGATTGCCAAAGCGAGGCGCGGCTTGCGGTGGTTCGGGGTGAGATCGACAAGGTGTTCGCGCTGGATGACCTAGACCAACTCGTTGAGGTGTGCAGCAACGTCCGTTGGTCACCGGAATCGAGGTTGTTGGCCGCGGCCAAGCTGAAAGCAACGCACCAACTTGCGGCCGAGGACAGGAAGTCAAGGCCACGCTTCGATATCAGCTACGTCGACGCCTGCACCGCGGGACTGAACAGCCGCTATTGGCGAAGCCCGTGGCACTTCGGCAGCTTGCTCGACCCTGGCCGCGCGCCTGGCGAAGCTGGCCCGGTGCCAAGGCCGGTGCCGCTGGAGGATGACCGGACATGAAGGCGGTTTGCATCAGCCTTCCTTGCTACACCGCCCGGATTCACGTCGACACGTTCCTATCGATCCAGGCGGCGCGCGACGTGCTTATCAAGGATGGCTGGCACGTCCAGACACAGGTGCTCACAGACACCGCAACGATCGGCACCGTGCGCGACACTCTTGTCGCCGGCTTCCTCGAAACCGACGCCAGCGACATGATCATGATCGATGACGATCTCACCTTCCCGCCTGACGCATTGCAGCGGCTATTGGCGCACGATGTCGATCTCGTCGGAGGAATCTATCCGTTTAGAAGTGACGCCGGCGGCTTCGCCTATGGCCGCCTGGACGACAGTTTGCCTGACCCCGACACCGGTTTGTTGCGAGTGGCCGTCGGCCTGTTCACGCAAGAAGCCCGTGACATGCCGGACGGCACCAGGCGCCTGTTCAGCGAAGACTATAGCTTTTGCCTTCGCTGGGGCGATCTCGGCGGCGAGGTCTATGCCGATGCAAGTCTCGAGTTCGGCCATATCGGCCGGAAGGAGTTTCGTCGGGGCAGTCTCGCGGCTTATCTCAACCTCACCAGCGCATTTCCCGCCACATCGAAGGATGAACAATGACAAACATCCCCTCGATCCTCCCAAGGATGCCCGATTACTGTCGTCGCAAATGGGGGGCAGATTTCCTCGTCGCAGATGAGTCCAGCAATCTTTCTGTCGGCTATACCGCGTCAAGCTATTCGGCAGGCACAAAGTCGAGCGGCACGTTCACGCCCGATCCGGCGAACGGCGGCTTTCAGCATGCCACCAATGGCGGCGCTCACACGCTTGCGCCGCCTTCGACAGGTAGCGGCGATGCCGTTTCGGTCGTCCTGGATTACACCAACAACGGCTCGGCCGGCGCTATCACGACCTCAGGCTTTACCAAGGTCACCGGCGACGCTTTCGACATCACCAATGGTCACAAGTTCCGGTGCTTTATGACTGTCGGGAATGCCGGCTCACTTCTGAACGTCGTGGCGATGCAATGACCTTTCCGTTCCCGATCTCGCCCAACGTTGTAGCCGCGCCTACAACGGACCCCTATTTCGCCAACGTCGTCCTCTTGCTGGGCTTCGAAGGAACCGATGGCGCCACGTCGACCACAGACGAGAGCCCGTCGGCGCATACGATGACCGCCAATGGCGACGCGCAGATCGACACGGCGCAGTTCAAATTCGGAGCGTCATCGTCACTGTTTGATGGTACGGGCGACTATTGGAGCGCCGGCACCAGTTCCGATTGGAACCTCTCGACCGCGAATAGCGACCAATTCACCATCGAGTTCTTCATCAGGCCGCAGGGCAGCCCGACAGGCACGTTCGGCGTGCTGGGTAAGGGCGGTGCCGATTTCTTCCATCTGGGCTGGTGGGTGGAGCTGTCTGACCTGAAGCCGAGGCTGCAGTTTTCCGTCGACGGCGGCCCTGGCGGCAGTATCGTTAGCGTGGCCGGTGGATCGACCGCACTGTCTCAATCGGTGTTCAGCCATGTTGCCATCGACAAGGACTCGTCTGGCAAAATCCGCATCTACATCAACGGCGCGATGAACACGAGCGCGACGCCTGCCAACTCCGTTTTCTTCAATGCGTCATACCAACTTGAAATCGGCCGCACCGGCGCCATCGGCACGCTTATGAACGGTTGGTTGGACGAGGTGCGCATTACCAAGGGCGTGGCGCGCTACGCGTCGGACGGCGGCTTCACGGCGCCGAGCGCCGCTTTCCCCAGGAGCTGAAAATCCATGACGTTGATGTTCGGCGAAACTCCCGTCCCTTTCATTGTTGCGTGGACTGGCGAGGGGCGAAAATCGTTCTCGGATCCCGGGAAGGATGGCAGGCGCGAAATGTGCCAAGGCGATGCGCCTGGCGCCGGCCGGCCGAGGTTCGGAGCCGTTCATTGGCAACGTCAGAGGCAGGCGATCACCAGAGGCCTGTGCCAACTGTGCGGCAAGTCGCTGACGGCCTCCACCAAGGTCAGCCTGGCGCCGCAATTGCTATCCTGCGAGCCGATGCTGCACCGCCGATGCGCGGCAGAGGCCATTCCTCTTTGCCCTCATCTGCAGAAGTTCGACTGGTCAGCGCCGGACGGGATCAAGCAGGTTCTCGCCTACACCACGGCGCTGATGACCTTCGCTCATTATCCAGAGGACGAAGTAGCGGCACTTCTCGGCGATGACACAGGCATCGATCCATCCCGCATCATCGGCCATGCCCAAATCAAGATCACCAGATGGAAGTCGCGCAGCGTTGAATGGCTGATGGCGGAATGAAGGACCACGAGCTTATCGAGCGGCCCGGCCGCGGCTGGACACCTTGGAAAGATGGACCTGGCGAGTTCGAGATCGACCGCGTTTGGTGGATGGCTATTCGCCTGCACCATCCCAAGCTGAACACCACGACCTATTGGGACGGCAGCACGTTGGTCGGCCTGGAGCATTGGGGCTACCGCGGCGAAAAGTGGACCATGAAAAAGCCGCCGGCCAATCACCCACCGCTGCCCGAGGTGTACAAGCGCGAACGTGAGCGCGAGCAGCAGGAAGCGCTCGATCGGGTGCGCATTGCCGCCCAGGCGCGGATGCTGGCCCAAATTCAGGCCAGCGGGAAGCGCCAGAGCACGCCGGACGAATTTCCGGTTTAGGAGAGCGGCTGCGAGGAAGGCGCGCTGTGGGGCTAGATACGGCAAGGGGCATTCTTCGCGGTTTTCAGCGAACGGTCGGCAGGACCAGCAGAACCAACGCTATCACCGCAGAAGCTGCATGTATTCGCTCATGGCCGTCGGAGCGATCCTGACCAAATTCCCGAAATTTGGATTTGACTCGATTGGCACGTAAAGCGGGCGCTGCCCCTGCTGCTCGAAACGAAGCATTTTGCCACCGTGCAACACATACGAAATCGTCGTCTGTTTACGGTCAAGTGATTCGACATATTGTGCGCCGATGTAGCAACCGGTCTCGACGAAGGCACTATCGGTGGCAATCATTTTTATACGCAGGCGCGACAACGGACCGGTCAAAGAGATCGTCGCGATGGTCGCAAGCGCCGCTATCCCACAGACGATCAAAATTGGTTTGACGGTCGGATCAGCTCTAATGGCCTTCAAATCCCATCGGAAGCCGTCGGGTGCCATCAGTCCGTTGATGCAGACGATCGCAATCCAAATGGCGACAAAAACGGCGATGAAGCCAAAGACCTTGAGGTAGGCGATGAACGCCAATTGCAGGCACGTCGGTGTTGACAATGAACCGTCGAGCAGTAGATCAGGCATGCTGCCAATGATGGCCAGAGCCTACGTCGATCCTGGTCACGATCCCACCTCCCAAGTCATGCCCCGGCCGAATACTTGCGCACCTGTCGAGCGCACGCAAGCCGGCTCCCAAGGGGAGTGCTTGACGATTTCAGCGAACAGGAACAGTGTGCCAGGCGGAGCGTGACAACTCCCGCTGATTGGCCTTGCCGGGCCATTGGCACCCAGAGCGTAGGCAGGGCGACCCTTGCCGGATCAAACCGCCTACGAAAAGTGACCGTGCCGATTAGCCGTCGGCGCGACCGGCACACTATGCCGGGAGAGCGGCGGCTATACAATACCCGCAAGGGAAAGGCCGTCGCGCATGGTCTCTGGCCATGTTGTCACCCTCCCGGCGCCAGTGCTGCCCGCTGGCAGCCCGGCCGTGACAAGCCGGTAAATCCAGAGACGAAAACCATGACCTACATCGCAATAGGGCTGCTGCTTGCCGCAGCGGGCCTTCGTACGCGCCTCGGACGCGCAACCCTCGCCTTGTGGCTCCTAAAGGCCTCCAACGCCCTGCACGCCGCTGGCGCCCGCGCAATCGACAATCTGGAGGCCGACCTCAATGGATGACCTTCATCTCACCAAGAAAGCCGAGCGCTACATCGCCGGTGTCACTGTGTCCGAACACAGTGAGGATTTCACTGGAATATCTTCCAGTGAGGCCACCACTGCGGAAATCCGCAGTGACGCCATGCTCACCCTGCAGGTAGACCGCACAAGCCGCCGATCGCTCGCCGGTTCGATCGAGGCGCTGATTGACATGCTCGACGATCTGTCGCCGGACCCCGACCTTGAGGACGGCGCCGACGATGAGCCAAGTCTGGGCTGGACGGCGCGCGGTCCACAGGCAAGCAGCAACATGTTCCTCGACGGCCGCGGCAGCGCCTATGATGACCGCGAAGCCGATGACAGTGACTATGAGCCAAACGGTGACGAGAAGGACACCTCTTGGGCCGTCGGGGGCGGCAAGGGTGCCCACTGGTCAGAGGATGCCGAAGACGGCGGGGACCATGAGCATAACCTGGGCTGGCGGGAGGCTGGGTCGCTAACGGGCGATCTGGCCTGTTTCGGCAGCGCGGAAGAAGACGAGCCGTCCCTCGGCTGGACAAACCACATCGATCAGCGCTTGAGCATGATCGAGACGGAAAACGATTGGCACGTCATGGATGGCGAGGAAGACCCCGACGACGAGGACGAGCGAGAGGACGATAGCTACAGCGGCCTCTGAAAATCCAACCGAGTTGGAATATGGCCCGGCTGCTCAGCGGCCGGGCTTTTTTGTCGGGGTAGGGCAGAGGTTATGGCACGGCCCGAATATTCCACCTAAAGCATTGATTTTATTGACATTGTGGCGGAGGGAGTGGGATTCGAACCCACGGTGAACTTGCGCCCACGCCGGTTTTCAAGACCGGTGCCTTAAACCGCTCGGCCATCCCTCCATCGTGATTTTCCACGAGGCGCCGTCTCGTTGGCCGCGAGGGCCATGTCGGTAGGACTGCGAGCCATGCTCTAGTGCCTCGCGCAAAGACCTGTCAATCGCCAGGGCTCAATCAGGCGCGTGGAAGCCGTGAATCGCGCCGCCGGGGACCGCGCTCCTATCCATCGACCGGGAGTTGGATTGACAATTCGGTGAAAGGTCGGCCAATTTCGCTTCGCTAATATTTCAAGCAGGGGGAAATCGTGAAGAAGAGCTACGAGAAGCCGATTCTGACGAAGCGTGAGATCCTGTCGCGCGCAACGGCCCAGCAGGTTTCGTCGGTAACACCGCCCCCACCGCCTCCGGCATAGGGACTTCCAGCCGCTTCTTACCTGAGTCCGGTAGGGCCGATTATCCTTCTGGCGGTGCTTGATGTCGCCGGAAAAAAGGCGTTGTAACCCGGCGCGGCTAGCCTGAAGCACGCATGCTCTGTACCTTTGCCGCAATGTCGCCCTGTTGCTGCCATAATCGGTTAACATCGTGATAAGCAATTACTGTGCACAAAGGGATTGGGGATCAAGGTGTTGCTGGCATCGGCGGACGCTTGGCTCCGTCGGGTGGCAGCACGGTAGGGGACAATCGAAAACATGCAGACTCCGGCGCGCCCGCGTCTTCGTCGCGCTTCTGCTTTCGCCCTGAGCGCCCTTTCGGGCCTGCTTCTGGCTGCCTGCGCCTCACAACCCGAGCCGAAGGGGATGGTCTACAAGAGAGCCCATCCCAAGGAATATTTCGCCGAATCCGAATATGGCGTGAAGGCAAGCCCGCGCGTCCAGTTCATGCGCCGTGGCGGCGGCCGCGACCAGCTCGGCAAGCCCTATCAGGTTCGCGGCAAGTGGTATTATCCGAAGGAAGATAAGAAGGGCTTCACCAAGGTCGGCCTGGCCTCCTGGTATGGCGATGCCTTTCATGGGCGGTTGACCGCCAATGGCGAAGTCTATGACACGGCGCAACTGACCGCGGCGCATCCGACGATGCCGCTGCCGAGCTACGCCCGCGTCACCAATCTGGATACCGGCAGTTCCGTGATCGTTCGCGTCAACGACCGCGGTCCCTATCATGAAGGCCGCATCATCGACGTCTCCGAACGCGCGGCGCAGATGCTCGACTATGACAAGGTCGGCACCGCCAGGGTCAAAGTCGAATATGTCGGCAGGGCGCCGCTCGACGGTAATGACGATCAGTATCTGGTGGCGTCCTACCGGCCCGGCAACAACCGACCGGATCCGTCGGACGGTTTGCCGACTGGCGTGATGGTGGCCATGAATGGCCCGTCGCCGAGCTTGTCGGTCGGCGCGCCGCCGGCCGCGGTGCCGTTCCCTGGACAGTTGACCAATTCAGGGCAGGCCTTTGCCGCGCAACCGGGCTTGTCGGATGAAGCCACCGTTCAGCCGGCAGCGTTCTCTACGCAGGGCGGCAGCGATGTCGTGCTGCCCGATTTCGGGCCGATCGTGCCGGAACGTCCGGATCTCGGCCTTCCGCCGAACTCGCCCTTCGCCATGGCTTCGTTGTCCTATGCGGATGAGCGGCTGAAGCGCGCCGATGTCTTTGCCGCGCTCGATGCCGGCGGCATGTCGCCGGCCGATATCCTGCAATCGTGGAAGAAATCGAACCGCCAGGAACAGACGCCTGGGTACGACTACGTCGCCGCCGGTTCCTTCGACGAAGCCGCCGAGGCCAAGCGTGTGGCCGCGGCGCTCGAGCCGTTCGGCCGGACCGAGATCCAGCGCACGGAGCTCGACGGCAATGACTGGTACGCGGTCAATGTCTATCCGGATGGGCATGGCAGCATCGACGACCTGCTCCAGGCAGCCTGGTCGCATGGCGCGCCGGACGCGCTGGTTGTGCGTAACTGATCAAATTCGCACCGCACGTTGATCCGGCCGAAAAAACCCTGCTAGCTTGGCCGCGGGGTAGTCTTTGCGCAATTCCGGGCGACTCTCCGGTTTTGCTCAGATTGGGTCGACATTTCATGCAGTTGCGCACTCTTTCGCTTTTCGCCAGGCTTCTGGGATTGGTGCTGGTGCTGCTTTGCGCCGCCCCGGCGAGCGCGCAATTGTTCGAGACCAAGGCGACGCAGGCGTTCATGATCGATGCCGACACCGGCACGGTGCTCTTCGCCAAGGACCCCGACAAGCCGATCCCGCCGGCCTCGATGGCCAAGCTGATGACGATGGAGGTGGTCTTCAACGCCATCAAGTCGAAGCGGATCACGCTCGACGACACCTTCGTCGTCAGCGAAAACGCCTGGCGCACCGGCGGCGCGCCGTCCGGGACCTCGACCATGTTCGCCAAGCTCAAATCCGCGGTCCGCGTCGAGGACCTTATCCAGGGCGTCACCGTGCAGGCCGCCAATGATGGCTGCATCGTGCTTGCCGAGGGTATGGCCGGCTCGGAAGCGAATTTCGCGGCGCAGATGACCGATCGCGCCCGCCAGCTCGGCCTGTCGAAATCGACCTTCGTCAATTCGACCGGCCTGCCGGCCGACGGCCAGCAGACGACGGTGCGCGAGCTGACGATGCTGGCGCTGCATCTGTGGCGCGACTATCCCGAGTTCTTCCACTATTACGGCCAGCCGGATTTCACCTGGAATAAGATCGCGCAGAGGAACCGCAATCCGCTGATCGCCATGGGCATCGAGGCCGACGGCTTTGTCGCCGGCGCCAGCGAGCAGGCGGGCTTCGGCCTAGTCGGCACCGTCAGTCACAACGGCATTCGCGTGATCGCCGCGCTCACTGGACTGGCGAACGACCGCGAACGCTCCGAGGAGGCGCGCAAGCTGCTCGACTGGGGCTCGCGGTCCTTCCAGAAGACCGAGATCTTCGCCAAGGACGAAGTGGTCGGCGAAGCGCAGGTCTTTGGCGGCGTCAAATCCGGCCTGGCCTTGAAAGCCAAAGGCCCCGTGGACATCTTTCTGCCTATAGCCAACCGCGACAAGCTGACCGCCAGGATCGTCTATCAAGGTCCAGTGTCGGCGCCGGTCGAGGAAGGGCAACCGGTCGGTGAGCTGCGCGTTTGGATAGGCGATACGCTCAGCCAGCAGACACCGCTCTATGCCGCCGAGTCGGTGAAGGTGGGCACGCTGCCGCAGCGTGCGCTGGATGCCGTCAAGGAACTCGCTGTCGGCTGGCTGCGTCAGAAACATTTGTGATCGGGCAAGTTCGTGGACCTTTTATCGGACGGGAGCTATGACAGCGGCCAGCACGGGCAAAGGCAGTCTCGATTGGCGAGCGGATTTTTCATCACCTTCGAGGGCGGCGAAGGAGCAGGCAAGTCGACGCAGATCGAGCGGCTGGCGCGGCGCATGCGCGCCAAGAAATACGAGGTTCTGGTCACCCGCGAGCCGGGTGGATCGCCTGGCGCCGAGGCGGTAAGGCACGTGCTTCTGTCCGGCGCGGCCGAGCCGTTCGGCCCGAAGATGGAGGCAATCCTGTTCGCCGCTGCCCGGTCCGACCATGTCGAGCAGGTCATTCGGCCGGCGGTCGAGCGCGGCTCGATCGTGCTGTGCGACCGTTTCATCGATTCCTCGCGCGTCTACCAGGGCGTCACGGGCGGCATCGACGCCGATTTCATGAAGGCGCTGGAGGCGGTCGCCATCAACGGCATGATGCCGGACATGACGCTGATCTTCGACATCGATCCCGTTGAGGGCTTGAAGCGGGCGACGGCACGCCGCGGCGCGGGCGACGCCGCCGACCGCTTCGAGAAGGAGACCTTGGCCATCCACCGGCGTCGGCGCGAGGCTTTCCTGGCCATCGCCGAGGCGGAGCCGGAGCGCTGTGTCGTCATCGACGCTTCCGCCGATCCCGACACGGTGGAGAATGTCGTCACCGCCGCTGTCTTCGCGGCGCTGGAAGCGCGGATGCCGGCGCAAAGGATCGAGACGGCGCCGGCATGATCTTCGAACGCATCGCCCCAGAGCAGCATGACACGCTGGACGGCGTGCCCGAGCCGGCCGAAACGCCGCGGCTGATCGGCCACGCGACGGCGGCGGGGATGCTCGCTGGCGCCTACCGCGCGGGCAAGCTGCCGCATGCGCTGATTTTTTCCGGACCGCTCGGCATCGGCAAGGCGACGCTTGCGTTCCACATGGCGCACCATCTTCTAAAAAACCCGGATTTCAGGACGGCGCCCGGCACGCTTGCCGTTCCCGATCCGGCTTCCTCGCTGTTTCGCCAGATCGCCACCGGGGCGCATCCGGGCGTGCTGCATCTGACGCGCCCGGCCAACGACAAGACCAAGAGCTTCAAGACGGTGCTGACCGTGGACGAAATCCGCAGGGTCAGCCGCTTCCTGACGATGACCTCGCATGACGGCAGCTACCGCGTCGTCATCGTCGATCCAGCCGACGACATGAACACCAACGCCGCCAACGCCTTGCTCAAGAATCTCGAGGAGCCGCCGGCGCGAACCTTGTTCATCCTGATCGTGCACGCGCCGGGCAGCCTGTTGCCGACGATCCGCTCGCGTTGCCAGATGGTGCGGCTGGCGCCCTTGGCCGCCGACGAGCTGATGGCGGTACTGGAAAACGTCGAGCCACCGCCGCCGGACGATCCGGCCGCGCGCGCGGCACTTGCCGAACGGGCAGGGGGCAGCGCCCGTAACGCCATCCTGCTCACCCAATATGGCGGGCTGGAGATCGCCGGCGCGCTGGACACGCTGGTGGCGGCCGGAAAGCCCGACATTGCCGGCGCGCACCGCCTTGCCGAGGCCGTGGCGGGACGCGACCAGGCGATCCAGTTCGACATCTTCAACCGCCGCGCGCTCGATCTGCTTTCGGACGCCGCCAGCGAAGCGGCGCTGTCCGGCGACCTTGCCAGGGCCAAAACGCTGTCCGAGACTTGGCAGGATGCGCTGAACACGATATCTGAGGCCGAGACCTACAATCTCGACAAGAAGCAGCACGCCCTGACCATGATCGACCGCCTGAATTCTGCGATGCGAATGTGACGCCCGTTCGATGCATGCCGTTGGCCCACTTTCGGGCGGCATGCATTGGCCTCGGGATGGCAATCGACGTTCCGATGCGATATCCACCGCCACAACTCACATTCAGATATTCATGACGGTTCATTCATGTCACGCGACACATTCTACATCACGACCGCGATCTCCTACCCGAACGGCAAGCCGCATATCGGCCATGCCTACGAACTGATCGCCACCGACGCGCTTGCCCGCTTCCAGCGGCTCGACGGCAAGGACGTGTTCTTCCTGACCGGCACCGACGAGCACGGCATCAAGATGCTGCAGACGGCGCGCAAGGAAGGCATCGCGGCGCGCGAGCTCGCCGACCGCAACTCGGCCGAGTTCCGGCGCATGGCGACCGCGCTCAACGCTTCCAACAATGATTTCATCCGCACCACCGAGGAGCGGCATTATGTGTCCTCCCAGGCGATCTGGAAGGCGATGGCCGCCAATGGCGACATCTACAAGGGCGGCTATGCCGGCTGGTATTCGGTGCGCGACGAAGCCTATTACGGCGAGGAGGAGACCGAGCTCCGCGCCGACAATGTGCGCTACGGACCGCAGGGAACGCCTGTCGAATGGGTCGAGGAGGAGAGCTATTTCTTCCGCCTTTCGACCTATCAGGACAAGCTCCTCGCGCTTTACGAGAGCCAGCCCGATTTCATCGGTCCGGCCGAGCGTCGCAACGAGGTGATGAGCTTCGTCAAATCGGGGCTGAAGGACCTGTCGATCTCGCGCACCACCTTCGACTGGGGCGTGCCGGTGCCGGGCGACGAGAAGCATGTGATGTATGTGTGGATCGACGCCTTGACCAACTACATCACCGGCATAGGCTATCCCAATGAAAAGGATGAGAAATGGCGGTTTTGGCCAGCTGACGCTCACATCATCGGCAAGGACATCGTCCGCTTCCATACCGTGTATTGGCCGGCCTTCCTGATGTCGGCGGGAATCCCGCTGCCGAAGCGCGTCTTCGCACACGGCTTTCTGTTCAACCGTGGCGAGAAGATGTCGAAGTCGGTCGGCAACGTCATCGATCCCTTTACGATGGTGGACCACTACGGCGTCGACCAGGTGCGCTATTTCTTCCTGCGCGAGGTGCCGTTCGGCCAGGACGGCAACTACAGCCATGAGGCGATCGTCAACCGCACCAACGCCGACCTCGCCAACGGGCTCGGCAATCTGGCGCAGCGGTCGCTGTCGATGATCGCCAAGAATTGCGGCGGCGCGGTGCCGAGGCGCGACGAGCTGGCGGAGGCCGATACGGCGATCCTCGACCAGGCGATCGAAGCGCTGGCCGTTTCGCGCCGGGCGATGGCGGAGCAGGGCATCCATCTGGCGCTGGCGGCGATCTTCGGCGTGGTAGCGGAAGCGGACCGCTATTTCGCCTCCCAGGAGCCATGGGCGCTGAAGAAGACCAATCCGGAGCGGATGGAAACGGTCTTGTGGACAACGGCCGAACTGGTGCGACGCGTGGCGCTCCTTTGCCAGCCCTTCATTCCGGGATCGGCGGCCAAGCTGCTCGACCTGCTGGCGGTACCTGTGGACAGGCGTGCTTTCGAGCACGTCCATGCCGACCACTCGCTGGTGCCCGGCACCGCATTGCCGGCGCCGGAGGGCGTGTTCCCGCGTTATGTCGAGCAGGGCGCCTGATGCTGGTCGACAGCCATTGCCATCTCGACTTTCCGGACTTCGCCGAGGAGCGGGCGGCTATCGTCGCCCGCGCGCTCGCCGCCGGAGTAGGCCGTATGGTCACGATCTCGACGCGCGTGAAGCGCTTTCAGCAGATCCTTGAAATCGCTGAAAGTTTCGACGAGGTCTATTGCTCGGTCGGCACCCATCCGCATCAAGCGGCGGAAGAACTTGATGTGACCGCCGACGAGCTGGTGCGGCTCGCCGAGCATCCAAAGGTGGTGGCGATCGGCGAAGCCGGGCTGGATTACTACTATGACAAGGCGCCGCGCGATGCGCAGGCGCAAGGTTTTCGCACCCATATCGCCGCGGCACGCAGGACCGGCCTGCCGTTGGTCATCCATGCGCGAAATGCCGACGACGACATGGCGTCGATCCTCGAGGACGAGACAGGGAAGGGCGCCTTCCCTTTCATCCTGCATTGTTTTTCGTCCGGGCGCAGGCTGGCCGAAGTCGGCGTGGCGCTGGGCGGCTACGTTTCTTTCTCCGGCATCCTGACCTTCAAGAATTCCCCCGAGTTGCGCGCCATCGCGGCCGATGTTCCGCGCGACCGGCTGCTGGTCGAGACCGACGCGCCCTACCTTGCGCCGATCCCGCATCGTGGAAAACGCAACGAACCGGCCTATGTGGCGAACACGGCGAAGGTGCTAGCCGAGACCATCGGCGTCAGCGAGGCTGAAATCGCCGATATCACCACCAGCAACTTCTTCAGGCTGTTCACCAAGATGCCGCGTCCGGACGTGGCGCCGACATGAGCGACCGGCTGCGCCTCACCATCCTTGGCTGCGGGTCGTCGCCAGGCACGCCGCGCATCACCGGCGATTGGGGCAATTGCGACCCCGCGAATCCGAAGAACCGGCGCATGCGCACGGCAGCCCTGGTCGAGCGCATTGCCACCAACGGCGCGCGCACCACGGTCGTCATCGACACCGGGCCGGATTTCCGCGAGCAGATGCTGATGGCTTCGGTCCGGCGCATCGATGCCGTCGTCTATACCCATCCGCATGCCGACCACATCCACGGCATCGACGATCTACGCGGCTACGTGCACGACCAGCGCCACAGGATCGACATCCATGCCGACGAGCCGACGATGCGCCGGATGCGCGAGGCGTTCGGCTACTGCTTCGAGACGCCACCCGGCAGCTCTTATCCGCCGATCGTCAAGCCCCACATCATCGACCATGCCAGTCCGGTGATGATCGAAGGCGAGGGGGGCGCCCTCACCCTTGAGCCGCTGCCGCAGTTTCATGGCGACATCATCTCGCTCGGCTTCCGTATCGGCGGGCTTGCCTACTGCCCTGATATCAGCGGCTTTCCGGACGCCACCGCCGAGCGCCTGCGCGGCCTCTACATGCTGGTGATCGACGCGCTGCAATACAACACGCATCCTAGCCACTTGTCGCTCGGCCAAGCATTGGGCTGGATCGAGAAACTGGCACCAACGAAAGCCGTGCTGACACATATGCACGTGCCGCTGGACTACGCCGTGGTCATGGCTGAGACGCCGGAGCACGTGGCGCCGGCCTATGACGGCATGGTGATCGAAATCCCTTACGAGTCAGAGCGATAGCGGCAACTGCTCAGTTGGTGTCGCAGCCGGTCATTCGTCCGTTTGGCTGGTAGCCCGAATTCGCAAAGTGGCACACGCAGCCAGTCCACAGAGTTTGTCGCCAATGGCGAAAGCCGCGGCAATTCTAGGTCGGCGCCTAACACCTAAGTTCCATAATCTATCTTATGCGACTTACGGATATGACAGCCGATAGCCGCTCCGGAACTAATCGCCTGAATAGGCCATGAAGGCGTCGCCCTTGTTCGAGACACACGGCCACTCATCTACATTCGCGTGCTAAACCACTAACGTTGGCCGACCAGCCGATCCGGCGACTTCATCCCGAGAGGCCGCCGAGGAACCCCGCCCGCGACGAGAACTTCGGCAGTGTCATCGCCGTCACTGCAGATCCGACAGCTCATCATCGAGGATCAGCGCCTGCCGGGCCGTCGCGTCGAGTGCGCAACTGACCATGATATTGCTCTGGCGATCGGTGTTGACGGTTTCGGCGGAGCCTTCCGCCGCGCACCGCGCATCCCGGTATGCGATCCAGGCGCGCTGCATCTTGCGGTAGCCTTCCCGCGTCTTGGGCGCGGCCTTGGCCATCAGCGCCGCATAGGTCGTGTTGAGACGATCCTCCCACACGTTGACCTCGCGGTTCGCGCAATCGATCAGTCCCAGTTGCGACTGGCCGTCGTCGCTCTCAAAAGAGCACAGTTCGGTCACGTAGTTGATGCACGAGGCAGGTTCGTGTCCGGCGAGCTTGATGGCATTGTCGATATGGATAGCCGGCGTCGGCGTATCGTTCACGCCAGGGACGTTGCCTGGGAAATCGCCGACATATTTCAGGCATTCGGCAAGTGCTGCCTTGTCCGAGGCGCGTAATTTCTCCCCGGCCGTTGCCGGCGACAAGGCGGCAAGGAGCAAAGCACAAACCGCCAGTATCAGAACGCTTTTCATCGCTGTAGCCCCATTGTGTTGCGCGAGATGCGAATTGTCGCAAAACTCCGGGCTGAAGCAACTACCCTGCCCCAAGCTGCCGTCGCGCCGCGGCGCAACAATGAAAGCATCCGGACAATGATCGCCACGCCTTCCTTTCTCGGCTTTCCCGATCGCTTCTCCGACGGGCACGTGCCGCGAGCCGTGATCTTCGGAGCGGGTCATGGAAGCACCTATCGTGGCCAGGACAGCAGCGGCCATGCCGAGGCCGCCAACGCCATCCGCATCGCCAGCCGGGACGATGCCCCGCTGGTCGAGCACTGGGATTTCGATCTCGGTGGCCCATTGTTCAATGACGGGCCGGGCTGCTGCACCGACGCCGGCGACATCTTGACCATCATGCACGACAATGCCGGCAACCGGGCCCGGATCGAGGCAAAGACGCGCGAAGTCCTGTCCCTGCCGGCCGTGCCGATCATGCTTGGCGGTGACGATTCCGTCGTCATTCCGTTCCTTGCCGGCTTTGCCGACCGTGGACCCATCTGGATCCTGCAGATCGACGCCCACATCGACTGGCGCGACGAAGTTCATGGCGAGCGCCATGGTTATTCGAGCCCAATGCGGCGGGCTAGCGAGATGCCGCATGTGGCAGGGATGGTGCAAGTCGGCCTGCGCAGCGTCGGCAGCGCACGCCACGCCGAAATCGAAGCGGCGCGGCGCTATGGCAGCCGCTTCGTGACGGCGCGCGAGGTTCACGCTCAAGGCGTGGAGGTCGCTCTGCGGCATATTCCCGAAGGCGCGCAGGTCGTCGTCACCCTCGACTGCGACGGCCTCGATCCTGGCATCATGCCGGGCGTGGCGGCGCGCACGCCCGGCGGCCTGTCCTACACCCAGGCGATTGACCTCATTGCCGGCCTTGGCAGACGGGCACGGATTGTCGGGTTCGACCTTGTCGAGCTTTATCCTCCTGCGGACATTGACGGCCTGTCGGCACTCACCGCCGCACGGCTTGTTGTCAACGCGATAGGCGCCGTAGTCCGGCAAATGTAGAAGCTCGGCAACCGTCTATTTTCCGGTCATCAGGAGCTTCGCTCGCGCCACTTATATTAGCGATTACTGTTTGTGAGCCGCCTCCAATGCATCATGCTGATTTATAGCTAGTGCGGCTAATTCATCACACTTTATTTTCAAATATTCGTCTATGTTCAGGCGCCGATGGGATTTGGGTGGATCGGAGGAATTCAGTGAAGAGACTTATTGCAATTGCCGCGCTGGCTGGGCTCAGCGCGACCGCTGCTTCGGCCGCGGATCTGGCTGGCCCGATTGCCGGCTCGGCCTATGACTGGAGCGGCTTCTATGCCGGCGCGCAGATCGGCGTCGCCAACGGTGACATAACGGCCACCGACGTCACGCAACCGAATGGCGGTTTCTTTACCGATGCGGTTCCCGCCGGAACCGAGGGGTTCCATTTCCGCGATACGAATATCGCCGGCGGCGTGCATGTCGGCGCCCAGTATCAGTGGAACCAATTCGTGCTGGGCGGCGAAGCCTCGTGGACTGCGACGGGAATAAGGAAGACGATCGTCAGTCCCTATTTCCCGGACAGCGATACCGAGACCGGTCGAATCCAGCATTATGCAACAGTGATCGGCCGGATCGGCTATGCCTTCGACCGCGTCCTGATCTACGCCAAGGGCGGCTATGCCGGCGGCGAGGTCGGCTTCAAGGCGCGCGACAATGACGCTCTCGTCACTTACGAGCAGAACGACTGGCACAACGGCTACGCCATCGGCGCAGGCATCGACTATGCCCTCACCGACAAGCTGAGCCTCGGCGTCGACTACACGCACATCGATCTCGGCTCCAAGACCAGCACCGGACCCAACGTGTTCGACAACGGTTCCCTCGGAAACAATCCGGAGACGTACAAGGTCAAGGCCAGGGCCGACGTCGTCATGGCGAGGTTGAGCTACAAGTTCGGCAACTGACCGATCGATAGTCCCGAATTGGATTGGCCCGGCCCCGCGCCGGGCTTTCCTTTTTGCGGTCCCTTCAGCGGTCACGGGTGCTGGAAAAACCCGTCGAGAAATGCGGCCGCCACGTCCGAGATGCCGACGATCTTGTTCGTCGCCTGGCGGTAGAATTTGAAATTGAGCTCGCTCTCGGGCCGGCCGTCGTTCCAATCCTTGAAGCGCTTGAGCTCATCGCGGCCCAACCGCCTCTTCGCCAAGGCGGTGCGGCGAATGGAAACGCTGACGCGCGGCGTCTGCCGTTCGAGATCGGGATGTCTGGGGACGGCCTCCGAGGAAGTCACGACGCCGCGTGCGACAAGCCCCTGCCCGCCTTCGTTCTCACTGGCGAACAGGAAGACGGCATCGCCTTGGGCAATGCGCTTGCCGCCATACATGGTTTTCTGGGCGGCGAAGACGAATGTCTCCGCCCGCGGGTCCTCGATCTCGGCCTTGATGACGTATGCCATGCTCTACGGTTCCCGGCTGAGGCCGACCCGGTAGCTCAGAACGCGCCGGCCGCCCGGCTCGATCAGCATGGCACCAGGCTTGTCGGCGAACTCGCCGTCGAAATCGATGGGACTGGCGATGCCGTGCCAGGGCTCGATGCACAGGAAAGGCGCGCCGCCGGGCTTGGACCAGATGCCGAGCTCGTTGAATCCCTGCCACGACATCTCGATCGCCGGGCCGCGGCCGGCGGTGTAGCGCACGCTGGTGCTGGCCGGCCTGTCGAGGATGACGGCGTCGTCGACGAACAATTTTTCGGAAAGGGGCAGCGTCTTTCCCTCAATGGGCGTCGTTTGGGGGTCCGGCAGCAGCAGACCGTCCTTCAGGCGGCGGACCGGCGCAGGTTCATCGTCGGCGAAGGTCAGCCGATAGGCTTCCTTGGGCAGTTCCGGCAGCAGCGGCCAATTGAACGCCGGATGCGCACCGATCGAGGCCGGCAGCGGCTCGTCGCCGGTATTGGTGATCTCGAAGGTCACGCCGAGCTGCCGGGGTTTCAGGTCGTAGCCAATGGCCAGGCGAAAGGCAAAGGGGTAGCGCGCCCTGGTCTCGGCGTCATCCGATAGGACCAATGTGCAGGAGGTAGGCCCCTGCTCCGCCCAGGCAAAGCGCCGGTCGCGCGCAAAGCCATGCTGCGTCATCGGATAGGTTTGGCCGCGATGGCGCAGCTGATCGCCCTTGAGTCGGCCGACGATCGGGAACAGGACCGGCGAATGGCGGCGCCAGGCCGGCCCCGCCTGCCACAGAAGCTCGGTGCCGTCGCCATCGCGTAGCGAGACCAGTTCAGCCCCCTGCCGGACGATGGTCGCCGAGATCCCGTCAGCGTGAAGCGTCACCTGTTCCATTGCATCCTCGCGGCTGGCTGATCTGGCCGGCAGGCTAGCAAAAGGCCGCGCGTGAACTCAAGCGCGGCAGGCATGCGGCACCTCACACGGCGGTGCACGGCGATAGGACAAAAAATGGCCGGAGGTTTCCCTCCGGCCAGCCGAGGTCAGCAATGCTGCCTGCTACGGTCCAGCTATTCGCGCTCGCCGGTGAAATTTAGCAGCAGCTGGAAGATGTTGATGAAGTTCAGATAGAGCGAGAAGGCGCCGAAGACGGCGAGCTTCTGCAGCGATTCCGCGTCGAAATTCTCTGCATACTGCTCCTTGATCGTCTGCGTGTCCCAGGCAGTGAGGCCGACGAAGACGGCAATACCGATCACCGAAATGGCGAATTGCAGCGCGGTCGAGCCGAGGAACAGGTTGACCAGGCTCGCGATCACCACACCGATCAGGCCCATGATCAGGAAGGACGAGAACTGCGTCAGGTCGCGCCTGGTCGTGTAGCCGTAGAGGCTGGTGGCGCCGAACATTGTGGCGGCGATGAAGAAGGTGCGCGCGATGCTGGTCGAGGTGAAGACCAGGAACACCGAGGCGAGCGACAGGCCCATGACGGCGCAGAAGGCCCAGAACATCGCCTGTGCGCTCGCCGCCGACATGGTCTGCATCTTGAACGAGAAGATCATGACGAAGGCGAGCGGCGCCAGCATCACCACCCATTTCAGCGGGCTGGAGAAGATCGGCACGTAGAGCGCCGGCGTCGAGGCCACGAAGAAGGCGACGAGGCCGGTGACGACGAGACCGAGGCCCATATAGTTGTAGACGCGCAGCATGTGCTTGCGCAGGCCCTCGTCATAGACGGCTCCGGCCTGGACGCCGGTGCCCATTCGGTATCCCAGATTGGGGCTGTTCATTTGGTTCTCCTTGGTTCTCTGCAAAGCGTCGGTTTTCAGTAGAGAGTTCTGGCGAGTTTCTCGGCGGCACGGTCGAGGCTGCCAGCGTCGCCGCGCCCGACCACCGCATAGGCAACCTCACCGATCTGGAAATAGGCGGTCGAGATGTCGTCGGCGGGCGCGACCGTCGGCTTCACCACGTCGAACGTGCCGGGTCTGATGGCGAACAGCGAGACGAGGCCCAGGTCCCTGGTCTCGACCGCCACCTCGACGCTCGGCCCGAATTGCGAGGGGTAGACCTGGACGTCGCGGATCTTCCAGTCCTCGGGCAGCGACGGCATGACGATTGCGGTGGCGGCGCGGATCTCGTCGGCATCGTAACCCGGCGCCTCTTTCTGCGACGGCATCGTCTCGCGCATCAAGGTCGTCCGATGCGCTCTCACCGCATCCTCGACGTAGGCCGGCGGCTGCGTCGAGGCGACCACCTTAGTCACCGCGATCGGTCCGAAAATGCCGTTGGCCAGCCAGCCCGCCGCGACCAGCACGGCCGCGGCCGCGGCGCGCTGCAGCACGGCAAGCACACGCCCCCTCGCTAGCGCCCGCTCCAGCCGTCGCGCCGCTTCTGTCGTGGCCGGACGTGCCATGCCGACGGGTCCGGCAAGCGCGACGCGAAGTTCGTCGCGCGTCCTCAGGTCCGACATCACGCGCGCCGCCGCTTCCGGGCGCGCGGCGAGATGCGCCTCGACTTCGATGCGGCGGGCGACATCCAGCTGGTCGTCTACATAGGCGTCGAGATCGGCATCGGTTACGGGGTCGACAATGGCGGTCATTGATCGTCTCCCACGATCCTGAGATGCGGCCTGGCTTTCTGTGGCCCGCTCTCCTCCATCTCGCGCAGCGCGGCACGCGCGCGGCCGATGCGCGACATCAGCGTTCCGAGCGGCACGCCGATGACCTCGGCCGCCTGCTGATAGGAAAGCCCTTCGATGGCGACGAGATGCAGCGCGGAGCGCTGTTCCCCGGGGAGCGAAAGAAACGCCTCCCTGACCTGCGACAGGCGCACCGAATGGTCCTGCGACGCCGGCACGCTTCGGTCGGCGACGAGACCGGCCTGTTCGATGCGCGCCGCCTCGGAGCGTCGCGAGCGCATGCGGTCGATGAAGATGTTGTGCACGATCGCCAAGAGCCAGGCGCGCAGATTGCCGCCCGAGCGAAAGGTCGCACGCCGCTCATAGGCGCGCACCAGCGCGTCATGGACGAGATCCTCGGCATCGGCGCCGTCGCGCGTCAGCGAGCGCGCGTAGCGCCGCAGCGACCCCAACTGTCCGACAATATCGAAGCGTGCCATCGACCGTTTCATGCCCTGTTTACGGAGCATGTAGGGAATTTAATCCCCTGCCCGGCGTTTCTTTTCGTGTCGCCGTCTGTGAGGAAACCGCTGGCGCGGCGGGGGCGATTTGCGTATCACTCCGCCGCCATTGGAGTCCTTTTCGATGTTCGAGACCCTGCAGCCCGCGCCCGCCGACAAGATCCTTGCCCTGATCGGCCTCTATCGCAACGATCCACGTCCGGGCAAAGTCGACCTCGGTGTCGGTGTCTACAAGGACATCGACGGCAAGACGCCGGTGATGCGCGCCGTGCGCGAGGCCGAGAAGCGGCTGCTGGCGAGCCAGGACACCAAGACCTATCTCGGCCTTGCCGGCGACACCGGCTTCAACGCCGCCATGATCAAGCTCGCCTTCGGCGACAAGGCCGACCATTCGCGCATCCGCGCGGCACAGGCGCCGGGCGGCTCCGGCGCGCTCAGGCTGGTGGCAGAGCTTCTGCAGCGCACGCGCACCGGCGCGACGGTCTGGCTTTCCGATCCGACATGGCCGAACCATCCGCCCGTGATGCGCGCCGCCGGTCTGCAGGTTCGCGACTATCCCTATTTCGATGCCGCTTCCGGTGCCGTCCGCTTCGACGAGATGCTGGCGGCGCTCAAGACGGGCAACAGCGGCGACGTCGTGCTCCTGCATGGCTGCTGCCACAACCCCACCGGCGCCAATCTCGATCTCGATCAGTGGGCCAAGGTCGCCGACGTTCTCCTGGAGCGCGGCCTGCTGCCTTTCGTCGATATCGCTTATCAAGGCTTCGGCGAGGGCCTGGACGCCGATGCCGCCGGCTTGCGGCTGCTGGCCGAGCGGGTGCCGGAAATGGTGGTCGCCTCGAGCTGCTCGAAGAACTTCGCCGTTTATCGCGATCGCGTAGGTGCTGCGATGATCCTGGCCAAAGACGGCGCCCAGGCCGATGTGGCGATGAGCCAGATGCTGGCGGCCGCGCGGGCGCTCTATTCGATGCCGCCGGATCATGGCGCAGCGGCCGTGCGCATGGTGCTTGAAGACGCCGGTCTGAGGAAAGACTGGGAGACGGAGCTCGAGGAGATGCGGCTGCGCATGCTGAGACTCCGCGTCGCCTTCGCAGAGGCGCTGCGCCGGCAGTCCAACTCCGACCGCTTCGATTTCGTCGCCAGCCATCGCGGCATGTTTTCCAGGCTTGGGCTGACCGAGGCACAGGTCGAACGCCTGCGCACCGAGCACGCCGTCTATATGGTCGGCGACAGCCGCATCAACGTCGCCGGCCTGCCGGAAGACGGCATGGACGATCTCGCCAAGGCGATCGTCTCGGTGCTCGACTGAAGGCCAGCGCAACTGTGGACAAGTCGCGCCGGCGCGCGGTCCGAATTGGTCGGCTCGCGGCTCGCAAGGTAGGCTTATCCGTATGAAGCCATCCAAAGACATTTCCCGGCTTATCGAGATCATGGCCGCGCTCAGGGCGCCGAAGACGGGCTGCCCCTGGGATATCGAGCAGAATTTCTCGACCATCGCGCCCTATACGATCGAAGAGGCCTATGAGGTGGCCGATGCGATCGCGCGCGGCGACTTCGACGATCTTCGCGAGGAACTGGGCGACCTCTTGCTACAGGTCGTCTATCACGCGCAGATGGCCGAGGAGATCGGCGAGTTCGCTTTCGGCGATGTCGTCGAGGCCATCACCACCAAGATGATCCGCCGCCACCCTCATGTCTTCGGCGACGAGAAGGCGCGCAGCGCCGGAATGGCCAAGGGCATGTGGGAGAAGATCAAGGCCGCCGAAAAAGCCGAGAAGCGCGACGCCCGCATCGCGCGCGGGCTCGATCCGGAAGATCACGGCAAGGGTTTTCTCGACAGCGTGCCGGTGGCGCTCCCTGCCCTGACACGCGCGCTCAAGCTGCAGGAGAAAGCAGCGCGCGTCGGCTTCGACTGGAGCGAGGCAGCCCCCATCCTGGACAAGATCGAGGAGGAAATCGGCGAATTACGCGAAGCGCTTGCCACCGGCGACGCCGCTCCGATCAAGGACGAGTTCGGCGACATGCTGTTTGCCGTCGTCAATCTCGGCCGCCACCTCAAGCTCGATTCGGAAGCGGCGCTCAGCGGCACCAATGAAAAGTTCCGTTCGCGCTTCCACTATGTCGAGCAAGCCCTGGCGGCTTCGGGCGGTTCCCTGGAGAAGGCCACGCTCGACGAGATGGAAGCGCTCTGGCAGCAGGCCAAAAGCGCCAAGTAATCAGCCGGTTAGCTGCCGTTCTTGCGATGCAGGCGGCTCTCGATCTCCTGCCGGGCGCTGTGCGTGGCCGTAAGCGAGAGAGTGACGCTGCCATCTTCATTGTCGGTGCGCGAAACGACATCGCCGTTGCGGTAGAGCCAGTCGACCTGGCCGAGCTGGGCCGGGCTCAACGTCACCGTCATCGTTTCCAGCTCGCCCGACACCCGTGTCTCCATGAGCGCTTTCAGCGTGTCCAGTCCCTCGCCGGTCACCGCCGAAATGGCGATCGGCGGCGACTTGCCGCTCGCGCCCTCCGCAAGCAGCCGCTCGCGATTGCCCTCGTCGAGCAGATCGATCTTGTTCCAGACCTCGATCACGCGGTTCGTGTCGGCGGCGTCGACGCCGAGATCGGCAAGGATGCGTTCGACATCCTCAGCCTGGGCCGCCGTGTCCGGATCGGAGATGTCGCGCAGATGCAGCACCAGATCGGCTTCGACGACCTCTTCCAGTGTCGCCCGAAAAGCGGCCACCAGATGAGTCGGCAGGTCGGAGATGAAGCCGACCGTATCCGACAGGATGATCGGCGTGCCGTGCGGTAGCCGCACGCGCCGCAGCGTCGGGTCGAGCGTCGCGAACAGCATGTCCTCGGCCAGCACCCCTGCCCCGGTCAGTCGGTTGAACAGCGTTGACTTGCCGGCATTGGTGTAGCCGACGATCGCCACCACCGGAAAAGGCACCTTCTTGCGCTTGGCGCGGTGCAGGTCGCGCGTGCGCCGCACCGTTTCCAGCTCGTGCTTCAGCTTGGTGATCTTGTCCTGCAGGATGCGGCGGTCGGATTCGATCTGGGTTTCGCCGGGGCCGCCGAGGAAGCCGGCGCCGCCGCGCTGCCGCTCGAGGTGGGTCCAACTGCGCACCAGCCGGCCCTTCTGGTAGTTGAGATGCGCAAGCTCGACCTGCAGCGTGCCTTCCTTGGTGCGCGCCCGCTCGCCGAAGATTTCGAGAATGAGCCCGGTGCGGTCGAGCACCTTGGCGTTCAGTTCCTTTTCGAGATTGCGCTGCTGAACCGGCGTCAGCGGATGGTCGACAATGACCAGCTCCGCCTTGCGTTCTTTCACGATGTCGGCGAACTCGGCCACCTTGCCGCTGCCGAGCAGCGTTGCCGGCCGCGGGTCGGCGACCGTCACCACCGCGGTGTAGACCGGATCGAGGTCGATGGCGCTGGCAAGCCCGACCGCCTCGTCATGGCGGGCATCCGCCGAGCGGGTCAGACGCGGACGGCTGGTTTCCTCGTCGCCGCGTGGCTGGCGGGTAAGCACCGGCACAATGACGACAGCCCGGGTCGGATCCTTGGCTTCCGGCCCGAGTTGATGTCCTTGTTTTCCGCGAACGCTGCGGTCCGCGTCCTTATCACGTGCCAATCAGGCGCCCTGGCTTTCCTCGCCATCGAACATCTGAACCGGCTGGCTCGGCATGATCGTGGAAATGGCGTGCTTGTAGACGAGCTGGGAGTGCCCGTCACGCCGCAACAACACACAAAAATTGTCGAACGAAGTGACGACGCCGGTCAGCTTCACGCCGTTGATGAGGAAGATGGTAAGTGGATTTTTGCTCTTGCGAACTGAATTCAGGAACAGGTCCTGAAGGTTTTGCGATCGTTCCGCCATTTTTCTTGTCTTTCGCCGATCCCCTTCGGTTTGCGGCCAGTGCGCCAAATTACGCGGCACCTGTCAAGCGCACAAACCCCCTCTTGCCGATACAAAGGCAAGCAGAACGAGATAGTTGAGGTTCATTCCAGTTGTGCGGTATCAGGCTGGACTTTTTTCCGCAACGTCAAAAAAGGCCTGCCGCAACGAAAGTGTCATAGAGCCGGGATGGCCATTTGCGATCGGCGCGCCGTCGATTTCGATCACCGGCATGGCGATTGTGGTCGCCGAACTGATGAACGCTTCCCTGGCTGCCTTGGCCTCAGTGATCGAAAAACCGCGCTCCTCGATCTTGAGGCCGAGCTTGGCGGCGACATCGAAAAGCGTTGTGCGGGTGATGCCGCGCAGGATGCCGTGCTCGGCCGGCCGGGTCACCAGGACGCCGTCCCGGGTTACGATCCAGGCGTTCGACGAGCCGCCTTCCTTGACGTTGCCATCGGCGTCGACGAACCAGGCTTCCTGGGCGCCGGCTTCCTTGGCCTTCTGCTTGGCGAGCACATTGGGCAACAGGCCCGTGCTCTTGATGTCGACGCGGTCCCAGCGATTCTCAGGCACGGTGATGACCTTGATGCCGGTCTCCACCCGTTTCGCCGCCGCGGCCGGATCGGCCTTTCTGGCGGTTATGACCAGGGAAGATTTCGTCCCCGCCGGCGGAAAAACGAACTCGCGGCTGGCGACGCCGCGTGTCACCTGCACATAGACAAGGCCGTTCACCACGCCGTTGCGATTGACCACCTCGCGCAGCAGCATCGGCAACACGCCTTCCGATACCGGCCAGGCGATCGACAGTTCCTTCAGCGAGCGCTTAAGCCGGGCCAGGTGGCGCGGCACGTCGACGATATGGCCGCGCGCCACCTCGCAGACCTCATAGACGCCGTCGGCGAACTGATAGCCGCGGTCCTCGATGTGGACGCTGGCTTGGGCATGGACGACATAGCGCCCGTTGACATAGGCAATGCGCGGCATGGGCATCCTCAGGGAAAAAACGTCCGGCTTTCTTAGGCGATTCCGCCGTTGCCGTACCAGACAATCGGCTAAGCCACGCCGGTCCTACACACCCAGCGACTTCAGCTTGCGGTGCAACGCGGATCGCTCCATGCCGATGAATTCGGCCGTCTTCGAGATGTTGCCGCCGAAGCGGTTGATCTGGGCGATCAGATAGTCCTTCTCGAACTGCTCGCGTGCCTCGCGCAGCGGCAGCGCCATGATGTGCTGGTCCGACTGATTGGGCGTGCGTGGCATCACGTCGCCGATCTCGGAGGGCAAAAGGTCGGCGGTGATCGGGGCGTCGGGGTTTTCCCCTCGCGCCAGGATCATCAGGCGTTCGACATTGTTGCGCAGCTGGCGAACATTGCCGGGCCAGTTGTGGGCCTGCAGCACGGCCAGCGCATCGTCGCCTATGCGGCGCGGCTTGATGCCGGCCTGGCGCGCGATCTGCTTCATGAAATTGTCGACGAGATAGGGAATGTCCTCGCGCCGCTCGGCGAGCCCCGGCACCATGACCGGAACCACGGCCAGGCGGTGGTAGAGGTCCTCGCGGAAGCGGCCGTCGGCGATCATAGCCTCGAGGTTTTGCGAGGTGGACGAGATGATGCGGACATCGACCTTGACGCGCTTGGTGCCGCCTACCCGCTCGAACTGCTGTTCGACCAGCACGCGCAGGATCTTGTTTTGCGTCTCGCGCGGCATGTCGGCAACTTCGTCGATGTAGAGGATGCCGCGATGCGCCTCCTCCAGCGCGCCGACCTTGCGCTCGGTGCCGTTCGATTCGGTGCCGAACAGCTCGATCTCCATGCGCTCGGGCGTGATGGTGGCGGCGCTCAGCGTCACGAACGGGCCAGCCTTGCGCGACGACAGCGCGTGGATGGCGCGCGCCGTCAGTTCCTTGCCGGAGCCGGACGGGCCGACGATCATGACGCGGCTGTTGGTGGGCGCGACGCGCTCGATGGTCTGGCGCAGCTGGCTCATGGCCGACGACATGCCGATCAGGTCGAAGGTCTCGCCGCTGCGCTGCTTGAGGTCGGAAACCTCGCGCCGCAACTTGGACGTTTCGAGCGCTCGCTCGGCGATCAGGATCAGGCGATCGGCCTTGAACGGTTTCTCGATGAAGTCATAGGCGCCGCGCCGGATGGCCGAGACCGCCGTTTCGATGTTGCCGTGTCCGGAGATCATCACCACCGGCATGTTCGGATGCATGGTCTTGATCTCGTCGAGCAGCGCCAGGCCGTCGAGGCGCGAGCCCTGCAGCCAGATGTCGAGGAAAATCAGCCGCGGCGCGCGATCGGCGATTGCCGCAAGCGCGCTGTCGGCATCATGTGCCGTGCGGGTTTCGTGACCCTCGTCGCTCAGGATACCGGCGACAAGTTCACGGATGTCTTCCTCGTCATCGACGATGAGAATGTCAGACGCCATTACCGACCTTTTCAGTTTCTCGTTCGTGTTCGTTTCGACCTTCACCGCGTGGCGGCGCGGCTACGACCGTCGCCGGCGGCAGGATGATCGAGATCATCGCGCCCCGGCCACCATGGAAATCCACTGGCGCGTCGTGCAATTCGAGACGGCCGCCATGGTCTTCCACGATCTTCTTGACGATAGCGAGGCCAAGTCCGGTGCCCTTCTCGCGCGTCGTCATATAGGGCTCGAGAAGCCTTTGGCGATTCTCGCGCGGCAGCCCCTTGCCGTTGTCGATAACGTCGATTCGTATGGCACCATCTTGGCGCCCCGCTTGAATCCGGATTGTGCCGTCCGAGCGATCCTCCGGATCAAGTCCGTCGATCGCCTCGGCGGCGTTCTTGATGACGTTGCCGAAGGCCTGCGCCATCAGGCGGCTGTCGAAGGTGCCCTTCAACGGCTCGCTGCCGAAATCGCGCTGGAAAGCGATGTCGGGGCGGCTGACCTCGACCAGGAAAGAGGCCTCGCGCAGCGACTCACGCAGGTCGATCGCCTTCATTTCCGGCTTCGGCATGCGGGCGAAGGCCGAGAATTCGTCGACCATGCGACCGATGTCCTCGACCTGGCGGATGATGGTATCGGTGCACTGGTCGAAGACCTCGCGATCCTCGGTGATGACCTTGCCGTAGCGGCGCCTGATGCGCTCGGCCGAGAGCTGGATCGGCGTCAACGGGTTCTTGATCTCATGCGCGATGCGCCGCGCCACATCCGCCCAGGCCGAAGAACGCTGCGCCTGGACGAGATCGGTGATGTCGTCGACCGTGACCACGTAGGATTTCTCCTCCTCGCCGTCGTCGCCAGACTCGACGGTGACCTGGACGTTGAACGTGCGCTCCAGACCGGTGCGGAAGAAGGTCACCTGCTCGCGATAGACCGGCTTGCCCGACTGGCGTCCGATCTCGAAGACGCGGCCGACAAGGGGCAGGACCGCCGAAAGGTTCTGGCCGAGCGTCGCACTTGCCGAAATGGCCAGCATGGTTTCGGCCGAGCGATTGACGATGGTGATGATGCCGTAGGGATCGACGCCGATGACGCCGGCGGTGACGCCGGCGAGCACCGCCTCGGAGAAACGCCGGCGCTCGTCGATCAGATCCTTGGCCGAAAGGAGCTCGTTGCGCTGCGATTTGAGCTCGAGGATCATGTTGTTGAAGGTATCGCCGAGCGAGGCGACATCGCCGTCGGACTGGCGCACGGGCACGGCGACGTCGAGATTGCCGGTGGCCACCTCGTCGGCGGCGCCGATCAGCTGACGGATCGGCCGCACGATCCGGTCGGCAACGGCGATGCCGGTCCAGATCGCCGACAGGATAATGATCAGCGTGAGCGACAGGTAAGGCAATGCAAAGGCGACCTGCGAGGTGCGGCGGTTATCCTCGAGGTTGCGGTATTCGTTGGTGTTGGAGCTGACGATCTGGCGCGCCTTGATGACGTCAGGATCGACCAGCCGGATCGTGTAGAGGTAGAGCCCTTCGATCTCGCGCAGCTTGATGATGGCGCCCATGATGTTGCGGGTGCGCGGCTCGATCAGCACCGGCTTGCCGGCGGCCGCGGTGTCGACGGCGCCCGCCGGCGGCTCAGGCATGGCGAAGTCGGCGTCGGTCTTGGCTTTCATGACGAACGAGCCGTCAGGCTTGATCAGGGCGGCGTGCGCCAGTCCGCGGCCAACGGCTTCCTTGTTCAACAGATCGAGGAAACCACTACGGTCGAGGCCGTAGAGCGTGCGCGAGGCATCGAGATCGTATGCCATCGACAATGTCGTGCCCTGCAGATTGCGCGCGTTCTCCTGCACATAGGCGTCGGCGATCGAGAGCGATGAGTTGACGATCGTCTTGGTGCGGATCTCGAACCAGCGGTCGAGGCCGATGTCGAGCGTGATCGAGGCGATGATCGCCACCATGATGGCCGGGATTGCGGCAACGAGCGCGAACATCGCGACGATGCGCACATGCAGCCGCGAGGCGGCCCTGCCGTGGCGCCGCGCCAGGACGATGCGGCGCACCTCGCGGGCGATCAGCGCGATCAGGAACAGAACAAAGACGGCGTTGGCCGCGACGAGGGCCCAGGTCGTGTCGGCGGTCGGCGCGATCGGCGTCGCACCGACCAGGATGGCAAACGAGATCGCCGCCGTGATCACGGCGCCGACGATGGCGACCACGCCGGGCAGCGCCAGCAGTCGGCGGCCGTCACGCGTGCCGGCCTGACTGAAAAGCGGTTGGTTCAGGGTCGGAGCCTCAGCTGCCATGTCGCGGTACAGAGTCGGTCATTGCGTCGGATGTATGCAACGCATTGTGGCGATTATGCAACAAGTGTGGCCGAGGAGGAAATCTTTCCCCCGTCAATTCGCCAATTATCGCAAGCACGAGGCGGCGCTATGGCTGCCTGGACGACTTGTAGACATTGACGCCAAGCTCGCGGATCTTCTTGCGCAGCGTGTTGCGGTTGAGCCCCAAAAGCTCCGCAGCCTTGATCTGGTTGCCGCGCGTCGCCGTCATCGAGGCCAGCACCAGCGGATATTCGACCTCGGCGAGAATACGCTGGTAAAGCCCCGACGGGGGCAATTCGCCGGCGAAGGAGGCGAAATAGCGCTGCAGGAAATGCTCGACCGCCTGGCCGATCGACAGATCATCGGGAATGAGCGCGCCGCCGTCCGGCACGACCGGCCTCTCGCCGGTCTTGAGCTCGGACTCGATGATCTCCGACGAAATCTCGTCCTGCGAGTAGAGGGCGGCCAGCCGGCGCACCAGGTTTTCCAGCTCGCGCACATTGCCCGGCCAGGGATAGCGCTTCATGAGCTCGATGCCGCCGGACGAAATGCGCTTGGTCTGCAGGCCCTCGCTGGCGCCCAGCTTGAAGAAGTGCCGCACCAGGTCGGGAATGTCCTCCGAACGCTCGCGCAGCGCCGGCAGCCTGAGCGGCACGACATTGAGGCGGTAGAACAGGTCTTCGCGAAACAGGCCCTGATTGATCAGCGTGCGCAGGTCCTTGTTGGTGGCCGCGACGATGCGCACGTCGGTCTTGATCGGTGTGCGGCCGCCGACCGTCGTGTATTCACCCTGCTGCAGGACGCGCAGCAGCCGGGTCTGCGCTTCCATGGGCATGTCGCCGATCTCGTCGAGGAACAGCGTGCCGCCCTCCGCCTGTTCGAAGCGGCCGCTCGAACGGTTCTGCGCGCCGGTAAAGGCGCCCTTCTCGTGGCCGAACAGTTCCGATTCGATGAGATCGCGCGGGATCGCCGCCATGTTGATGGCCACGAATGGGCCGCCGCGGCGTCGGCCATATTCGTGCAGCGCGCGTGCCACCAACTCCTTGCCGGTGCCGGACTCGCCGCTGATCATGACCGTGAGATCGGTCTGCATCATGCGCGCCAGCATGCGGTAAATGTCCTGCATGGCGGCGGAGCGGCCGACCAGCGGCATCGTTTCCGGCTGGTCTTCGGCGCGGGCGTCGAGCTTCGGCCGCTTCGGCTCGGACAGCGCCCGGTTGACGATGTTGAGCAGTTCGGTGAGGTCGAACGGCTTCGGCAGATATTCGTAGGCGCCGGTCTCGGACGCGCGGATGGCGGTCATGAACGTGTTCTGGGCGCTCATGACGATGACCGGCAGCTCGGGCCGCGCCTTCTTGATGCGCGGCAGCATGTCGAATGCGTTTTCGTCCGGCATCACCACATCGGTAATGACGAGATCGCCTTCCCCCGCCGCGACCCAGCGCCACAGGGTCGAGGCGTTCGAGGTGACACGCACCTCGTGGCCGACGCGCGACAGCGCCTGGTTGAGCACGGTGCGGATGGCCGCATCGTCGTCGGCGACCAGAATATTGCCGCGAACGCTCATTTGCGGTCTCCTTCAGCTTCATCGCCTAAGCCGGGCGAAGTCTCCTTCCAGGCCGGCATCAGGACGCGGAAAGTGGTGCCGCGGGCAGTCGAATCGCATTCGATGATGCCGCCATGCTCGCCGACGATCTTGGCGACCAGCGCCAGCCCGAGGCCGGAACCATTCGGCTTGGTGGTGATGAACGGATCGAACAGGATCGGCAGGATGTCTTCCGATACGCCGGGGCCATTGTCATGCACGCAGAATTCCAGCGGCAGCGAGACACGGTCCTGCGTTCCAGGTACGGAAACGCGGATGCCGGGACGAAAGGCCGTCGACAGCACGATCTCACCCTGCGGATCCGATCCGATCGCCTCGGCGGCATTCTTGACCAGGTTGAGGAAGACCTGGATCAGTTGGTCACGGTTGGCGAAGACCGGAGGCAATGATGGATCATATTCCTCCAAGATCTTGATCCGTCTAGCAAAACCGTTCTTGGCAATCGCCTTCACATGATCGAGCACGACATGGATGTTGACTGGAAAACGCTCGATCGGCCGCTCGTCGGAAAACACCTCCATGCGGTCGACCAGCGAGACGATGCGGTCGGTTTCGTCGGTGATCAGGCGGGTGAGCGCCCGATCCTCGTCCGAGGCCGACAGTTCGAGCAACTGCGCCGCGCCCCTGATGCCCGAGAGCGGGTTCTTGATCTCATGCGCCAGCATGGCGGCCAGGCCGGTGACGGAGCGCGCAGCACCCCGATGCGTCATCTGGCGGTCGATCTTGTCGGCCATCGACCGTTCCTGGAACATGACGACGACGGAACCCGGAAACTCGGGCACCGGCGCGACATAGAGATCGACCATCTTCTCGATGCCGAGGCGCGGCGACGACACGTCGACGCGGTATTCGTTAACCGGCGCGCGGCGCTCGCGCACCTGGTCGACGAGCGTCAGCAGCGGGCTGCCGAACGGCACCAGCTTGGAGAGCGTGTTGCGGGCGAGCATGGTCGCGCTGGAGCGGAAGAAGTCCTCGGCATCCGCGTTGGCGAAAGTGATGAAGCCGTCGGGATCGACCATGATCACCGGGCGGCGGATGGTGTTGAGCACGATGTTGGCGGCGTCCGCCATGCCAGTCGGCTGTGGGACATCCGCCTTCATGCCGCGCTCCGCAGGCCGGTCGACTGCGCGCCGTCGATAAACGCGCGGCGCAATTCGGCAACGACTTCGCCCGGCTCGAAGGATGTGAGAATGCGTTTGCGTAGTTCGGCAGAAACATCGGGACCGTGGCGGTCGAGATACCAGCCGAGATGCTTGCGCGCCTGGCGCAGCCCGCTTTCGATGCCGTAGAGCGAAAGCATGTCCTCGTAATGCGAGGCGACGTAATCGGTTAACTCTTGAGGCGTGAATGGAATACCCAGTGTGTTTGCACCGGCCGCGGCCGTCGCAATGCTGCCCGCGACCCATGGCGCGCCATAATGCGCGCGGCCGACCATCACCGCGTCGGCGCCGGAAAGTTCGAGGATCGCCGCTGCTTCCTCAGGCGAGCCGACATCGCCATTGGCCACCACCGGGATCGAGACGGCTTGCTTGACGCGCGCGATGGCGCGCCAGTCGGCCTTGCCTTGATAGAACTGGCAGCGCGTGCGGCCATGAACGGTCACCATCCTGACGCCGGCCTGCTCCGCGCGACGCGCCAGCATCGGCGCATTGAGCGCGCTTTCGTCCCAGCCGAGCCGCATCTTGACCGTCACCGGCACCGACACGGCGCCGACCACCGCGTCGATCAGCGACAGCGCGTGGTCGAGGTCGCGCATCAGCGCCGAACCGGCATAGCCGCCGGTCACCTTCTTTGCCGGGCAGCCCATGTTGATGTCGATGATATCGGCGCCCTCGCCCGCCGCGATTCGCGCGCCTTCGGCCATGTGCACAGCCTCGCGGCCGGCAAGCTGCACCATATGCACCGGCAGGCCGGAATGGCGGATGCGCAGGTCGCAGCCGGCCCTGCCCTTGGCCAGTTCGCCGCTCGCCACCATTTCCGACACGACCGGCCCCGCGCCATGCGCGTGGGCGCGGTGCCGGAACGGCTCGTCGGTGATGCCCGACATCGGCGCGAGGAAAACGCGATTGCGGATTTTCACGCCGCCGATATCGAGTGGCGATGCCAATATGGTCAGTCCAGCCATGCACAAAAACCAAGCATGTTCGATCGTTGCACATTCTCTAGCCAGAAGTGCGGCGTTGTGCAACGCGCAATGACGTCACATTAAGGCGCATTTTGGAAAATGCTGGCCTTCGGCCATCACCCCGACTAGGACCGATCGGAATGAGTGAGGCAAGCGAAAAGCAAGCGGCGTCCCCAGGCGGCGGGATCGGGGTGGTAATCGTTGCCGCCGGCCGAGGCGCGCGCGCCGGTCAGGCCGAAGGTCCGAAGCAATATCAGCGCATCGGCGGCCGTGCCGTTATCGCCCATACTCTGGATATCTTTCTCTCCCATCCGTTGATCGGCCCGGTTGTTGTCGCCATCCACGCCGACGATGCCGAGCTTCTGCAGCGCTCGGCGGGAGCGCACGCCGAGCGCCTCATTACCGTTATCGGCGGTTCATCGCGCCAGGCCTCCGTCCGGCTCGGCCTCCTGGCGTTGCGGGATCAGGCACCCGCGAAAGTGCTTGTGCATGATGCCGTACGCCCGTTCGTCGACGCCGGGCTGATCGACCGCACCATCGAAGCCATCGGCGAACGCCAGGGTGCGCTGCCGGCGCTGCCCGTCGCCGACACGCTGAAGCGGGAATCAGCGACCGGCATGATCGACGAGACGGTGTCGAGGTCAGGCCTTCATGCCGCGCAGACGCCGCAGGGTTTTCCGTACTGGCCGCTGCTTGCCGCGCATGAGAAGGCGTATCATCTGGGCAAGGCGGAATTCACCGACGACGCGGCGATTGCCGAATGGGCACAGATACCGGTCAAGATCGTTCCGGGATCGCCGGACAACGTCAAACTCACCTGGGCAAGGGACATCGCATTGGCCGACCAGCGGCTCTCCAGCGCGCAGCAGCGCTTCCCGGATATTCGCACCGGCAATGGCTACGACGTGCATGCGTTCGAGCCTGGCGACCACGTCACCTTGTGTGGCGTCGCCATTCCCTATGAGCGAAAACTCTCCGGGCATTCGGACGCCGATGTCGGGCTTCACGCGCTGACCGACGCGCTGCTTGCCACCTGCGGCGCCGGCGACATCGGCACGCATTTCCCGCCGTCGGACCCGCAATGGGAGGGTGCGGCCTCAAAAATCTTCGTCGAGCACGCGGCCAAGCTGGTGCGCGAGCGCGGCGGCCGCATCGCCAATGCCGACATCACGCTGATCTGCGAGGCGCCGCGCGTCGGGCCACATCGCGCGGCGATGACCGAGGCGCTTTCGGCCATGCTCGGCATCGCGCCCGAGCGTATTTCGATCAAGGCGACGACCAATGAGAAGCTCGGCTTTGTCGGGCGCGGCGAAGGCATTGCCGCGATCGCCACCGCCAGCGTCGTCTATCCGGGAGAAGTGCCGGCATGAGCAACGCTGAGCTTGCAAACGCCCTGCTCCAGGCCTGCCAGCAGCGCGGCATCATGCTGGCGACCGCCGAAAGCTGCACCGGCGGCCTGATCATTGCCGCGCTGACCGACATTGCCGGCTCTTCCGCCGTGGTCGATCGCGGCTTCATCACCTATTCCAACGAAGCCAAGATGGAGATGCTCGGCGTCTCCGCGGCCACGCTCGACGCGCATGGCGCGGTCTCGCGCGAAACGGTGCTGGAGATGGCCGCGGGCGCGCTTGCGCATTCGCAAGCAAGCCTGTCGCTCGCCGTCACCGGCATCGCCGGTCCGAGCGGCGGCTCGGCGGACAAGCCGGTCGGCCTTGTCTGGTTCGGGATTGCATTGGCCGGGCAGCCAGTCGTCGCCGAACAGCAATTGTTCGGTCAAAAGGGCCGCGAATTCATCCGGCATGAGACGGTGCGGCACGCGCTGCAACTTGGGCTACGGGCGCTTGGAGAGCGTTAGGTCGACTTTGCCGCATAGATGACGTCGGCGCGCTTCTCGAAGGCTTCCGAGAACATGCGGAAGGCGCGGTCGAACATCGTGCCCATCAGCGCGCCGAGAATGCGGCTCTTGAATTCGTAGTCGATGAAGAAATGCACCTCGCAGCCGCCTTCGGCGGGATCGAAGCGCCAGATGTTGCTGAGATATTTGAACGGGCCGTCGATGTATTTGACGTCGATGGCATTCTCGTCGGGCTTCAGCAGCACCTGCGTCGTGAATGTCTCGCGGATCGCCTTGTAGCCGATGCTCATGTCGGCGACCAGGATGGTGCGGCCGTCGCGCTCCTTGCGCGAGCGCACGGTGAGCGATTCACAGAGCGGCAGGAATTGCGGGTAGGCCTCGATGTCGGCCACCAGCGCGAACATCTCTTGCGGTGTATGCGCGACGCGGCGTGTCGCCTCGAATTTCGGCATTGAAGGTCAGCTGGCCTTCGCGAGCTGCGCCTCGCGCGCCGCGCGCAGCCTGGCGAAATCCTCGCCGGCGTGGTGCGAGGAGCGCGTCAGCGGGCTCGATGCCATGAGCAGGAAACCCTTGGTCTTGCCGATGGTCTCGTAGGACTTGAACTCGTCCGGCGGGATGAAGCGGATCACCGGATGGTGCTTCTTCGACGGCTGCAAGTACTGGCCGATGGTCATGAAGTCGACATTGGCCGAACGCAGATCGTCCATCAATTGCAGCACTTCGTTCCGCTCCTCGCCGAGGCCGACCATGATGCCGGATTTGGTGAAGATCGACGGATCGAGTTCCTTCACGCGCTGCAAGAGCCGGATCGAATGGAAATAGCGAGCGCCGGGCCGGACCGTCAGGTAGTTCGACGGCACGGTTTCGAGATTGTGGTTGAAGACGTCGGGCTTGGCCGCGACGACAATTTCCAGCGCGCCGTCCTTGCGCAGGAAGTCGGGCGTCAGGATCTCGATTGTCGTCGAGGGCGTCGCCGCGCGGATGGCGCGGATGACGTCGGCGAAATGCTGCGCGCCGCCATCTGCAAGGTCGTCACGGTCGACCGACGTGATGACGACGTGGCTCAGCCCCATCTGCTTGACGGCATGCGCCACGCGTGCGGGCTCGTCCGGATCGAGCGCGGTCGGGATGCCGGTCGCGACATTGCAGAAGGCACAGGCGCGCGTGCAGATCTCGCCCATGATCATGAACGTGGCGTGCTTCTTGTCCCAGCACTCGCCGATGTTCGGGCAGCCGGCCTCCTCGCACACCGTCACAAGCTTGTGCGACTTCACGATCTCGCGCGTTTCGGCATAGCCCTTGGAAACCGGCGCCTTGACGCGGATCCAGTTGGGCTTGCGCAGCACCTCCTGGTCGGGCCGATGCGCCTTCTCGGGATGCCGCGGGCGCGGCCGGTTGGCGATCGTGTCTACGACTGTGACCATCTCAAACCCTTCGCGGCTTTCAGCCGCCAATCTTCGTCATCTAGGACTTTTCAACGCAAAGAAAAAGGCCGCGCCGGCGCATGCCGCCACGGCCGTTTTCGCATAGCGGCTTCCGTTCAGCGGCGAACAAGCCGCCCCACGAAGATCAGCAGGCAGGCGCCGATGAAGCCGGTGATCAGATAGGCCACCCAGCCGACGCCGAACGACTGAATGTTGAGAGCCTGCAGGATCGCGTTCAGCACCACGGCGCCGACGATGCCCATGATGATGTTCATGAAGATGCCGGTGTTGCTCTTCATGACCATTTCGGCGAACCAGCCCGCCAGACCGCCGACGATGATGGCCGTGATCCAGCCGACGCCATTCATATGCATGTGCCAATTCCTCCTCGATCAGGTGAAAATGCATCCGGATACGAACTGCCTTGCCGTCAGCTTTCTCCGGCTGCCGCGTGTGAGTCTCACCCGACCAATTTAGCACGGATTGGCCATCTATCACCGATTGGCGGCCTATCACCGATTGGTGACCTTTCATCGGTTGATGACCTGTCATGCGTTCAAAGCGCGGCCATAGGCGTCGAGCACGCTCTCTTTCATCATCTCCGAAAGCGTCGGGTGCGGGAAGATCGTGTGCATCAGCTCTTCCTCGGTGGTCTCCAGGTTCATCGCCACGACAAAACCCTGGATGAGCTCGGTCACCTCGGCGCCCACCATATGCGCGCCGAGCAGCTGCCCGGTCTTCTTGTCGAAGATGGTCTTGACGAAGCCCTGGTCCTCGCCGAGCGCGATGGCCTTGCCGTTGGCGCTGAAGGGGAAGCGCCCGACGCGAATGTCCTTGCCCTCCGCCTTGGCCCTGGCTTCGGTAAGGCCGACGGATGCGACCTGCGGGCTGCAATAGGTGCAGCCGGGGATCTTCAATTTGTCGATGGCATGCACGCCCGGGAAATTGGCGATTTTTTCGATGCAGACGACGCCCTCATGCTCGGCCTTGTGGGCCAGCATCGGCGGGCCGGCAACGTCGCCGATGGCGTAGACGCCCGGCACATTGGTCTTGCCGTAGCCGTCGACGACAATGCAGCCGCGGTCCGTCTTCACGCCGAGCGCTTCGAGGCCAAGATTCTCGATATTGCCCTGCACGCCGACGGCCGAGATCATGCGGTCGGCGGTGATCTTCTCGACCTTGCCGTCCTTCATCTCGACATGCGCGGTGACCGAATTGGCGCCCTTTTCGACCTTGGTCACCTTGGCCTCGAGGATGATCTTCATTCCCTGCTTCTCGAACTGTTTCTGCGCGAATTTCGAGACCTCGGCGTCCTCTACCGGCATCACCGCCGGCAGCAGCTCGACCACCGTCACGTCCGCGCCCATGGTGCGGTAGAAGGAAGCGAACTCGATGCCGATGGCGCCGGAACCCATCACCAGCAGCGATTTCGGCATTTCCTTCGGCACCATAGCCTCGAAATAGGTCCAGATCAGCTTGCCGTCCGGCTCGATGCCGGGCAGCGCGCGCGGCCGGGCGCCGGTCGCGAGAATAATGTGCTTGGCGGTGTAGGTGCCCTCGCCCTTGACGCCTTTCGGCACCGGCGGCTGCGGCTCCATCGGCTTCTTCGCGGTCTTCGAAATGACGACCTCACCGGGCTTCGACAGCTTCGCTTCGCCCCAGATGACGTCGACCTTGTTCTTCTTCATCAGGAAGCCGACGCCGTTGTTGAGCCGCAGCGACACTTTTCGCGAACGGTCGACGACGGCCGCCGTGTCGGGACTGACCTTGCCGCCTTCGAGCTTCAGGCCGTAGTCCTTGAGGTGATCCGAATAATGCATGATCTCGGCCGAGCGCAGCAGCGCCTTGGTCGGTATGCAGCCCCAGTTCAGGCAGATGCCGCCAAGATGCTCGCGCTCGACGATCGCCGTCTTGAAGCCGAGCTGGGCGGAGCGCACCGCCGTGACATAGCCGCCGGGGCCTGAGCCGATGATGATGACGTCGTAGGATTCAGCCACGGGTTTTTCTCCCTGATCTTTCTGAAGGTTAGAGTGAGAGCATGACGCGTACCAGCGGCGCCAGGGCCTGGCCGATGCGCCGTGTGTTCTCGGCATCGAGATGGACGCCGTCGAGCGGCGTGGTGACGGCCACCGTGCCGGCGTCGAAGAAGCCGCAGCCGGCCTCGTCAGCAAGCAGCGAATATTGCGGTGCCAGCCGCTTCGAAGCGTCGTCGCCGCCGGCGAACATTTCCTTGAACTCGGCATTGTCGGTCCGCGTCACGACAGGTGGCGCGACGATGAGGATCTGCGGCGCGTCCCAGTCGAACGGATAGTCGTGGCCACGCACGATATCGATCAGACGCTGCATGCCCTGCTTGGCAGCGACCGGATTGCCGTGGATCCACGGCTTCATGTCGTTGGCGCCGAGCATGATGATGACGAGATCAAGCGGCGCGTGGCTTGTCAGGATCGTCGGCAGGATGCGGGCGCCGTTGCGGTCGGCGCCGGCCAGATGATCGTCGAAGGCCGTGGTGCGCCCGTTCAATCCTTCGGCGATGACCGCGACGTCGCCGCCAAGCTCAGCCCCGAGCACGCTCGGCCAGCGGTCTTCCAGCGCATGGCGGCCGAGGCTGGCGGCGTCGTAGCCCCAGGTGAGAGAGTCGCCGTAGCAGAGAATCGTCTTCATGCTTTTGCCACACCCCTGCCGTCACCGGTCGACCAGGCCGCCAGCGCGCGATCCGCCCGACGGAAAGAACAAGGCGAAAAGGCCGGTGAAGAATTTCCGCACGGCCTTTTCCCGTCCTATACCAGCATGCCCATCGGATTTTCGATCATGCGCTTGAAGGCGCCCAGCAATTCGGCGCCGAGCGCGCCGTCGACGGCACGATGATCGGTGGACAAGGTCACCGACATCACGGTGGCTATCTTGATCTCGCCCTTCTTCACCACCGCCCGCTCCTCGCCGGCGCCGACCGCCAGGATCGTCGCATGCGGCGGGTTGATGACGGCGGCGAAGTCCTTGATGCCGAACATGCCGAGGTTGGACACCGCCGTCGTGCCGCCCTGATACTCTTCCGGCTTCAGCTTGCGGCTCCTGGCGCGGCTGGCCAGGTCCTTCATCTCGTTGGAGATCACCGACAGCGTCTTTTCATCCGCATGCCGGATGATCGGCGTGATCAGACCGCCGGGGATCGACACCGCGACGCCGACATCGGCATGCTTGTGCTTGACCATGGCATTCTCGGTCCAGGAGGCGTTGGCATCCGGTACCGCCATCAGTGCCATCGCCATCGCCTTGATCACCATGTCGTTGACCGAGAGCTTGTAGGCGGGAACCTCGCCCTTCTCGGTCTTCCTCATCGGGGCCGCGGCATTGAGCTGCGTGCGCAGCGCCAGCAGCGCGTCGAGCTCGCAGTCGAGCGTCAGATAGAAATGCGGGATGGTGGATTTCGCCTCGACCAGGCGGCGCGCGATGGTCTTGCGCATGTTGTCATGCGGCACCAGCTCGTAAGAGCCCTCGGCGAACAGCTTCAGCACCTGGTCGTCCGACATCGGCTTCGGCGCGGGTGCCGGAGTCGCGCCGGGAGCGCCGGCGGGCGCCTTCCCAGCCGGAGCAGCTTTCGCGCCGCCGGAAGCGATCGCCGCCTCGACGTCGACCTTCACCACGCGGCCATGCGGACCGGAACCCGCCAGCGCCGTCACGTCGACGCCGGCATCCTTGGCGATGCGGCGGGCCAGCGGCGATGCGAAGACGCGATCGCCGGCGGCGTGGCCGTTGGCGACGGGAGCAGGCTCGGCCTTCGCCGGCGCGGGCGCCGCTGCTGCTGCCGGCTTGGCTGCTTCCTTGGGGGCTCCGGCCTTCGGAGCATCCGCTTTCGGCGCTTCGGGCTTTGGCGCGGCATCGCCGCCAGCCTTGGCCGCAGCGCCGGCATCCTCGCCTTCGCCGGCCAGAATGGCGATCAGCGCGTTGACCTTGACGCCTTCGGTGCCGGCCGGAACCACCAGCTTGGCGACCGTGCCTTCATCGACGGCTTCGACTTCCATCGTCGCCTTGTCGGTCTCGATCTCGGCGATCACGTCACCGGGCGAGACCTTATCGCCTTCCTTGACCAGCCACTTGGAAAGATTGCCCTCTTCCATCGTGGGCGAGAGCGCCGGCATGGTGATGTTGATTGGCATTTTTCCTCCTCAGTTCCGCCCGGTCAGCGAACGGTGCTGGATATTGAACTGCTCCGACATTCTGCCGCGATATCCGTCTTCCAAGGCCTGAAGCGTCTCGATTTCAGGGATGCCGTCCTGTTCCAATCTCATCCTGGCTATGTGCATGCCGACATCGGCCAGCACCATGCCCCAGTTGTGAGCGTTTGGCCCGAAGAGGTCTTGCATCGTGACGACCGCGTCCGAACCAATCCAGACGCGGAGTATTTCTTCGAATTCGCTACTCTCGACGACCATCGCGGGAACTTCGAGTTCGCGCGACATCTCATTAACCCCGGTACGTCACGGCTTTGACCGCCTCGACGACCTCGCCGATGTTGGGCAGGGCCAGCTTTTCGAGGTTCGCCGCGTAAGGCATCGGCACATCCTTGCCGGCGATGGTGATCACCGGCGCATCGAGGAAGTCGAAGGCGCGCTGCGAGACCTGGTTGGCGATGTGGTCGCCGACCGAGCTCTGCGGGAAACCTTCTTCCACCACCACGAGACGGTTGGTCTTCTTCACCGAGGCGATGATCGTATCGAAATCGAGCGGCCGGACCGTCCTCAAATCGATGATCTCGGCGTCAATGCCCATGCCACGCAGTTCTGCCTCGGCCTTGACCGCATAGGTCATGCCGATGCCGAAGGAGACGATGGTGACGTCCTTGCCCTGCTTGTGGATGCGAGCCTTGCCGATCGGCAGCACGAAATCGTCGAGCTTCGGCACCTCGAAGGAATGGCCGTAGAGGATCTCGTTCTCGAGGAAGATCACCGGGTTCGGGTCCCGGATTGCCGCCTTGAGCAGACCCTTGGCGTCGGCGGCCGTGTAAGGCATCACCACCTTGAGACCAGGGATATGGCTGTACCAGGCGGCGTAGCACTGCGAGTGCTGCGCGGCGACGCGGGCCGCCGCGCCGTTCGGGCCACGGAACACGATCGGCGCGCCCATCTGGCCGCCGGACATATAGAGCGTCTTGGCGGCCGAGTTGATGATCTGGTCGATCGCCTGCATGGCGAAATTGAAGGTCATGAACTCGACGATCGGCTTCAGCCCGGCCATCGCGGCACCCACGCCAACGCCGGCAAAGCCGTGCTCGGTGATCGGGGTATCGACGACGCGGCGCGGGCCGAATTCCTGCAGCAGGCCTTGCGTGATCTTGTAGGCGCCTTGGTACTCCGCGACTTCCTCGCCCATGACGAAGACGTCGCCGTCGCGGTGCATTTCCTCGGCCATGGCATCGCGGAGCGCCTCGCGCACGGTGGTCGAGACCATTTCGGTGCCGGCGGGAATGTCCGGGTCGGCCGCGACTTCCGTCTTCGGCGCGGCGGCGACAGGGGCCGAAGCCTCGCTCTTAGCCGCGGCGGGGGCCGGCGCCGGTGCTGCCGCTTCAGACTTGGGCTCTTCCTCGCCGATGCCTTCGCCGGCCTTGTCGACGTCTTCGCCGTCGACCGCGAGCACGGCGATCACCGCATTGACCTTGACGCCTTCGGTGCCGGCCGGAACGACGATCTTGGCCAGCGTGCCTTCGTCGACGGCTTCGACCTCCATCGTCGCCTTGTCGGTCTCGATCTCGGCGATGACGTCACCGGCGACGACCTTGTCTCCTTCGTTCTTCAACCATTTGGAAAGATTGCCCTCTTCCATCGTCGGCGAGAGCGCGGGCATGAGAATTTCGATCGGCATGTCCTTGCCCTCCCCTTAGAGTACGATGTCGGTCCAGAGCTCGGACGGATCCGGCTCGGCGTCGTGCTGGGCAAATTCGGCGGCGTCGGCGACGATGTCGCGGACCTCCTTGTCGATGGCCTTGAGCTCGTCCTCGCTGGCCCACTTCTTGTCGAGCAATCGCGCCCGGACCTGCTCGATCGGGTCGTGCTCGGAGCGCATCTTCTGCACCTCCTCCTTGGAGCGGTACTTTGCCGGGTCGGACATCGAATGGCCGCGGTAGCGGTAGGTCTGCATCTCGAGGATGAGCGGGCCGTTGCCGGCGCGGCACCATTCGGTGGCGAGATCGGCCGCCGACTTCACGGCGCGGACGTCCATGCCATCGACCTGGATGCCCGGGATCCTGAAGGAGGCGCCGCGATGCGAGAAGTCGGTCTCAGCCGACGAGCGCGACACGGACGTGCCCATGGCGTAGCGGTTGTTTTCGATGATGTAGATCACCGGCAGCTTCCACAGCGAGGCCATGTTGAAGCTTTCATAGACCTGGCCCTGGTTGGCGGCGCCGTCGCCGAAATAGGTCAGCGAGACGTTCTTGTTGTCGCGGTAGCGGTTGGCGAAGGCGAGACCGGTGCCGAGCGACACCTGGGCGCCGACGATGCCGTGGCCGCCATAGAAATGCTTCTCCTTGGAGAACATGTGCATGGAGCCGCCCTTGCCCTTCGACAGGCCGCCGCGGCGCCCGGTGAGCTCGGCCATGACGCCACGTGGCGACAGCTCCATCGCCAGCATATGGCCATGGTCGCGATAGGCGGTGATCATCTGGTCGCCTTCGACCAGCGCCATCTTCATGCCGGTGACGACGGCCTCCTGGCCGATATAGAGGTGGCAGAAGCCGCCGATGAAGCCCATGCCGTAAAGCTGGCCGGCCTTCTCCTCGAAGCGGCGGATCAAGAGCATGTGCCTATAGGCGGAGAGCTCGTCTTCCTTGGTGAAATCGGCCGGCTTGGGCGCTGACAGATTATGCTGTTTGTCGGATCTGGATTTGGCGGGCGCTTTTTTGGCGGCGGTGGCCATGCGTCACTCCCTGTTGGCGTCTCTTTGCGGACATTCAGGGAGATCGATCGCCTCCCCACCGATTTGTGAGAAGCTAACATGCAAGGATGCATTGCGCCATGCTGAAAAATGCATGGCTGGCATGCATCTAAGCGATTAGAATCATTGCAAATAAGAGCGATTAACCGGAATTCGGTTATTTCGTCGCGGCGGGCAACATGATGGTGATTTCGTCGGGTTGGGATAGATTGAGCGCCTTTCGGGCCTGCTCGTCAAGCATATCCTTCTCCAGCGTGCCTTCATGCATCAGCTGGACGCGGCGCTCGAAGTCGATCCGGCGCGCCTTCACGGCATCAAGCTGGGCCTGCAGTTCGACCGCCCGGGCCTCGAGCCGATACTTGGAATAAATGCCGAACTCGCCGTGATAGGCATGGAAGCCGAAATAGGCCAGGAAGAGCACGCAAAGCGAAGGGATGATCAGCCTGCCGGTGTTTCTCTGCTTGTGCTGACGTGTCCACATAACCCGAACCCTCGCGGCCGCGAACGCAAGCGGCCATGAGTCGTATTTCGCCCGATTGTGCTTAATGGACGGTTACGGGCGACCTCGTCCGGAGTACCCGGAAATGAAAAAGGGCGGGATGCCCCGCCCTTTTCGAACTGTTCCAAACAGGCTGGATCAGCCCTTGACCACCGACTTGCCGGCGTAACGCGCCTGCTTGCCCAGCTCTTCCTCGATGCGGATGAGCTGATTGTATTTGGCCATGCGGTCCGAACGCGACAGCGAGCCGGTCTTGATCTGTCCGCAATTGGTGGCGACCGCGAGGTCGGCAATGGTCGAATCCTCGGTCTCGCCCGAGCGGTGCGACATGACGGCGGTGTAGCCGGCCTTGTGCGCGGTCTCGACCGCGTCGAGCGTTTCGGTCAGCGAGCCGATCTGGTTGACCTTGACCAGGATCGAATTGGCGACGCCCATGCGGATGCCGTCGCGCAGCCGCGCCGTGTTGGTGACGAAGAGGTCATCGCCGACAAGCTGGGTCTTCTTGCCGATCAGGTCGGTCAGGATCTTCCAGCCTTCCCAGTCGTCCTCGGCGAGGCCGTCCTCGATGGTGATGATCGGATAGTCGGCAGCAAGCTTGGCAAGGTACTTGGCCTGCGCCTTCGGATCGCGCGTCTTCTTCTCGCCCTCATAGACGTAGTTGCCGTCCTTGAAGAACTCGGTCGCCGCGCAGTCGAGGCCGAGCGCCACGTCCTCGCCCGGCTTGAAGCCGGCCTTCTCGATCGATTCCATGATGAAATCGAGAGCCGACGGCGCGCTCTTCAGGTTGGGGGCGAAGCCGCCCTCGTCGCCGACATTGGTGTTGTGGCCGGCATCCTTCAGCTTCTTGCGCAGCGTGTGGAAAATCTCAGAGCCCCAGCGCACGCCGTCGCGCAGCGTCGGCGCGCCGACCGGCAGGATCATGAACTCCTGGAAGTCGATCGGGTTGTCGGCATGGGCGCCGCCATTGATGATGTTCATCATCGGCACCGGCAGGATATGCGCCTTGGCGCCGCCGACATAGCGGTAGAGCGGCAGGCCGGCGGCCTCGGCTGCGGCCTTGGCGACTGCAAGCGACACGCCGAGGATGGCGTTGGCGCCGAGGCGGCTCTTGTTCGGCGTGCCGTCGAGCTCGATCATCGTCTGGTCGATATGGATCTGGTTCTCGGCTTCCATGCCGCCGATCGCCTCGAACAGCTCGCCGTTCACGGCCTCGACAGCGCGCTGGACGCCCTTGCCGAGATAACGCGGCCCGCCGTCACGCAGTTCGACAGCCTCATGCGCGCCGGTCGATGCGCCGGACGGCACCGCGGCGCGGCCCATCGAGCCGTCCTCCAGCACCACGTCGACCTCGACGGTCGGATTGCCACGGCTGTCCAGGATTTCACGCCCGACAATGTCGATGATGGCGGTCATTTGCGATGTCCCCGATTGATCGATTGAAGCGTCGCGCCCCTCTTAGCCAAAGCGGCGCAAAAGGCAATCGGCGGCGCCGCAATTATTGCCGCGGGCCGGATTCACGAAGCGCAAATTTCTGTCATCATAAGTCATGCGCGTCGCGCGGCCTTCTCATCTATGGTCGCGTTCGCGCGGGGCGAAACAGGAGGAGTTTCGCCATGTCCCAGTTGAGCGGTATCGTGAGTTTGTTCCTGATCGCGGCGGCGTTCCTGACGTCATGCGACGATCAGAAGCCGCAGCAGAGCTCGGTGGAATTATCGACGCTCCAACCGGCGCAGTAGTTCAAAACGCCAAAGGCCCTCGAGTTTTGCCCGGGGGCCTTTGGTTTTTAGGTGCCTATCAGGCGGTCAATGCCAATAGGGCTTCACGTGGTAATACTGGAACGAGGCATCGCGGGCGGCTTCGCCGTCGGCGCCGGTCAGTTCGTCGATCGAGTATGCGGGCGCGGCCTGCAGTTGCTCCTTGGTGAACGGCACGACGTAGCCGCCTTTGTCCTCGTCATAGTCGAGCGTCGCCCACGGAATGGCGTGGTACTTTTCGCCCATGCCGAGGAAGCCGCCGAAGCCGATCACGGCGAACATGATGCCGTTCGACATCTTGTCGAGCATCACGTCCTCGATGCTGCCGATGCTCTTGCCTTCGGTGTTGTAGACAGACGTGCCGATGACGCGCGAGGCGGCAATGGCTTCGGTGTGCCCGGACGGGGTGGTCATGGTGGTGCTCCTCTCGATTGAATGCCTGCATTGACAATGAGAGGAGCGCGCTAAGGTTCCCGACAACCTTGCTCAGCTGTCGGTGAGGATGAAGGTAACTTTCATGTTGACCCGGTAGGCAGCGATCTTGCCGTTCTCGACGACGATCTTCTGGTCCTGGATCCAGGCGCCTTCGACGTTCTTCAGGGTCTTTGCGGCGCGCGCGATGCCCTTCTCAATGGCATCCTGAAAGCTCACCTTGGACGACGACGTGATTTCGGTGACGCGGGCAACGGACATGGCTTCCTCCTGCCAAGACGCTCAGTTACGGGGCCAAGCGTATAACCGGCCCCCTTTCACGACAAGCTTGGCGGGTGCGGCCTCGCCATTGTCACAGAGGCGCACTGCATGGCATTGTCACGCGAGGGAGTGGCGATGGGCCGCACGCGCAATCGGCGGACAACCATGCAGGCGCCGGCACCGGTGGTCGACGCCAATGCCGCCAATGCGTCCAGCGGATACTTCCTTGCCGGCGGCATGGGCCTGATCGGCATATTGATCCCCTGGTATTTCGAGTTCCCGCTCAACTTCGACGTCACGGATCGCGAATTCAATCCGCTCATCTTCATCCCCGTCGTCTTTCTCGTCATCGCGTTCTACGCGTTGCTGAAGGCGATCCGCGACACCTTGCGGGTTCGCAAGTTCGGTACGACGACACTGATAGCTGGAACCGCAGTGCCCGGCGGGCGCTTCGAAGGCGCGGTGCGTTCGAGCCGCGATCTGACTCCCAACGGCGACTACACCGTGCAATTGAAATGCATCCGCACTTATCGGGTCGGTGGACCGGTCGTGAATACCAGCGGAACGCAAAAATCGACCTACAAGGACGAGCTCAAATGGCGCGAAACGATCGTCGTGCCGAGTACATCGGTCCGCTCGAGCGCCGGTATTCCCTTCGCCTTCCAGATTCCACCGGACGCGCTACCCTCGAGAGGCCCACCGATCTACGAACGGGTCCACGGCAATGTTCGATGGATACTGACCGTCAGCGCTCCGATGCGGGGACTGAACTACTACGCTGTCTTCGCAATTGAGATGGGCGGCCCGAGCCACGGCCAATGAGCTGCCCGAGACTTAATGCACGTCGCCCAGAAGTGTGCAGCGGTTCTGGGAGAACGACAATGCATCAAAACAAAGACTTAAAGCGCGTCGCCTGAATCCGGTTCAGCGCGACGCGCTTTAGTGCCCCTTGGCGATGCGGTCGAAGGCCATGAGCTTTTCCAGCAGCGCCGGCATGTCCTTGAGCGGCACCATGTTGGGGCCGTCGGAGGATGTCGAGTTGTCCGGGTCCTGGTGGGTCTCGATGAAGACGCCGGCGACGCCGACGGCAACGGCCGCGCGCGCCAGCGTCGCGACGAAGCGCCGTTCACCGCCCGACGAACCGCCCTGCCCGCCCGGCTGCTGCACGGAATGGGTGGCGTCGAAGATCACCGGGGCGCCGATCTCGGCCATGATCGGCAACGCGCGCATGTCCGAGACCAGCGTGTTGTAGCCGAAGGAGACGCCGCGCTCGGTGGTGAGCACGTTCGCATTGCCGGAACCGGTGATCTTGGCGACGACGTTCTTCATGTCCAAGGGCGCGAGGAACTGGCCCTTCTTCACATTGATGACCTTGCCGGTCTTTGCCGCGGCGACCAGCATGTCGGTTTGGCGCGACAGGAAGGCCGGGATCTGCAGGACATCGACATGCGGCGCCACGATCGCGCATTGTTCCTCGGTGTGGACGTCGGTCAGCACCGGGAGTCCAAACTCCTTGCGCAGATCGTCGAAAATCGGCATCGCCGCGTCGAGGCCGGCACCGCGCGTCGCCGAAAGCGAGGTGCGGTTGGCCTTGTCGTAGCTGGTCTTGTAGACGAGGCTGATGCCCAGCCGGTCCGTCAGTTCCTTCAGCGCACCGGCCATGTCGAAGGCGTGCTGGCGCGATTCAAGCTGGCACGGGCCGGCGATCAGCGACAGCGGCGCATTGTTGGCGAAGACGACCTTGCCGACGGTTACCGATGAATTGGGCGCCAGGGGTTTGCTCATGGGGTCTCCCGGAAGATGAAGGCGGCGCCCTGCCCGGGCGCCGGCGGAACGACGATATCATTGCCGCTCATGTTGTGTCGGACTGCGTTTTCCGCAAGCAGCCGCCTGGCGGCGGCCGTGTCGCCAACCGAGAAAACGATGGCCGTGAAGCGCAGGTTCGGCGATGGCGCGACCGTCAGGCCGAAGCGCGAGCCATAATCTTCGGACGAGAAAACGCTAAGGACCGCATTCGGCAGCCGCACGGCATCGCCGTCGCTCACACCAGCTTCGGCGGCGGTCGCGATCAATCCGATCTGGCCGGCAGGCCTGTCGCTGACCGCTATAATTTCGAGAATACCCGTCACGCCATTGGCGTGGGCCTGCAGCGCCGTGCGATCGATCTTGGGCGCGTTGATGCGCTGGCAGGCGAAGAGGAAGGCCTCGTCGGCCTCCTTGTCGGATACGAATGCCAGCTTGAAGGAAGCCATGTCGCTTTTGCCGTTTGCGTCGGTAAAGGCGCGCGAGAAGCTCAGCATTTCGCCGGCCGAAAGACCGGCTTCGACATAGCGCGTATGATCGGCATCGGCATTGGCCGTTCCGAAGACGACCGCCGAAAAACCCTCATCGCCAATGGTTTGACGGTAGAGATGGTCGCGCGCGACGAAGACATTCCCTTCGCTTATGGCGAGGTCCGCCGTCTGTTCATTTCCGACCGCCAGCGGCTCCAGATAGGTGCCGTCGGTGAAAAAGACGCAGGCATTCTCCGTGCCGAAGGGGTGGATGCCCGTGGGCGCGACGACAAAGCCGAGCGACGTCAGGCGCGAGCGAACAGCATCAAGGTTCTGTGCCGGCAGAACGAGATGGTCGAGTGGATGAGCTGATTTTTTGGTCATGCCGGCGGTTTGCCCCATTCCGACCCGCGGTTCAAGGGCGCGGGATCGACAGTATGCGCGCTATGCCGGTTCAGGCCGCGGCAACGACATCGGCCGAATAGCGCAATTCACGCAACGGCTTCACCTTGCTGGTCGTATCGGCATAAATCGGATGCGCCTTGTAGGCGGCAAGCGCCGCCTCGTCCTCGAACTCGGCATAGACGACCACGTCGATCGCGTTGGAGAACAGATCGACCTTGGTGTTGAGCGTCACTTCGAAATGCTTGGAGTGCGGAATCTTGCCAAGCGCCAGCAGGCCCGAGCGCACAGCCTCGACATCTTCCTTGCGCCGCACGCTGAAGAAAACGATGTGGCGGATCAAGCCAACCTCCGTGATCGTCGATTCAGCGGTGTTTTTGTGGGAGCGACACCCGGGCGTCAACCGGCAACGATGTCGCGCCCGCGATGCGCCACCGGCAAGGCCTATCCGGTGACTTGGCGCACGATGCGCGACATTTCCCGCACGGTCACGTCGAGATAGTGACCATGATTGTAGAGGCCATCCCAGATCAGGAAGAAGGCAATGGCTGCGATGACGATTACATAACGCATGGCTAAAACTAGCGCATGTGGCCGGCTGGAACCAGTGGGAGCGGCAGCAGCATCAAAGCGTGATGCGGTATTTGGCAAAACCAGCCTCACCATCGCCGGCAGGTTCGATCTTCAGGGATTTCACCTCGGCGATGAAATCCTTGGCCCTCGGTCCCGTCTCGAAGACGACGCTGGCGCCGGGCATCGGCGCGAAGGACCAGTTGTCGTCGGCGGAAGGATTGATCGTGCCCTCGCTGACGACATAGCGCACGATCACGTCGCGGTTGGTGTCGGGCGCCTCGTAGATGATCCTGGAAGCGTTGATGTCGGGGAAATTGCCGCCGCCGCCGGCACGGTAGTTGTTGGTGGCGACGACGAATTTCGCTGCCGGATCGATCGGATTTCCGTCGAATTTCAAATCGACGATACGGTTGGAGCCGGCATTCGCGACGCTGCCCTTGGCGTCGTATTTCGGCGGCTGCGACAGGTCGATCTTGTAGGTGACGCCATCGATGACGTCGAAATTGTAGGAGGGGAAATCGGTGTTGATGAGCGGCTGGTCCGCCTTGCCCGGCTCGATATGGTTGAAGATGCCAGCCGACATCTCCAGCCATTCCCTCACCTCGGCGCCGGCGATTTCGACGGCACGGACCGTGTTCGGGTAGAGATAGAGATCGGCGACGTTCTTGATGGCGATGTCGCCCGCGGGAACGTCGGTATAGTAGTCGGCGCCGTTGCGGCCGCCGGCCTTGAAAGGTGCTGCAGCCGACAGCAGCGGCACGTCCTTCCACTTCGTGCTCTTCAGTATGTCCTTGAGGTACCAGCTCTGCGCCTGGTTGACGATCTGCACGGACGGATCGTCTGCGACCAGCGCGAAATAAGAATAGAGCGGCGCCGATGTCTTGCCGACCGGGCGGCGGACATAGGCAAGCGTCGCCTGGTGGTCCTGCTCGAGCGCGGCGATGATGCGCTTGTCGTCGCCGACCTTCGCCTTGTTCATGTTGTCGACGCGCTCATAGATCGGCCGCGCCTCGGCGGTAGCCGAGACGACCCGCCATTTCGAGCCGTCGCGTTCCAGAAGCAGGTCGATCAAGCCCATATGCGAACCCCAGAAGCCGCCCATGACCGCGGGCTTGCCTTGCAGCGTGCCCTTTTCGGTATCGACGCCTTGAAGCGACTGGAAATCTTTTTTGCCCGGAAAGACCAGATGCTGGTGGCCGGTGAAGACGGCGTCGATGCCCTCGACGCCGGCGACGAAGAAGGAAGCGTTCTCCATTTTGTCGCCCTGCTTGATATCGATGCCGGAATGCGAGAGCGCGATGACGATATCTGCGCCCTCTTCCCTGATCTGCGGCACCCAGGCCTTGGCCGCCTCGACGATGTCGCGCGTCTGGACGTTGCCTTCGAGGTTCTTGAGATCCCAGACCATGATCTGCGGCGGCACGAAGCCGATGACGCCGATCCTGATCGGCTGCTCGGTGCCCGACCCGTCCTTGATCTTCCTGTCGAGGATGACATAGGGCTTGAGATAGAGCTTGTCGTCGCGAGGGTTGCTGGCCAGCGTGGTGCCACGGATCAGGTTCGCGCAGACGAAGGGAAAGTTGGCGCCGGCCAGCACCTTGTCGAGGAAGGACAAGCCGTAGTTGAATTCGTGGTTGCCGAGCGTCGAGCACTCATAGCCGAGCAGGTTCATGCCCTTCATGACTGGGTGCAGGTCGCCATCCTTCATGCCCTTCTCATAGGCGACATAGTCGCCCATCGGACTGCCCTGCAGGAGGTCGCCATTGTCGATCAGCATCGAATTCGTGGCTTCCTTACGCACCGCGTCGATCAGCGAGGCGGTGCGCGAGAGGCCCATCGTGTCGTTCGCTTTGTCGGCGTAGTAATCGTAAGGCAGCAGGTTCACATGGATGTCGGTGGTCTCCATGATCCTAAGATGCGCCTGGTTGGTCGCGGCGTGGGCGGAGAATGGGTGCAGCATGATCAGCGCGCCGCCGGCAGCAACGCCGGCCAGGAATTCGCGGCGGGAGAATTCACTACGAGGGGGCGGCAGTCGTGACATCGTGCTCTCCTGTTCGACAATGCTGCAACCCCTGCCCCAGCCGGAGCATGGCGTTGAAGACGCCTTGAGTCCATGTTTGCCGGAGGCCTTACGATCACGACAAGGTGACGCGCCGCGATCACCAAAGGGTCACGCGTCGATGAAACGGACGGCGGCGAGGCGCTCAGCTCTTGTCGTCGTCGCCTTGCGTGATCAGCCGGGCACTGCGCTGGCCCGTGAAATAAATCCATAGCCAGCTAAGCGAGACCGCCAGGCGGTTGCGGAAATCGATCAGGAAATAGATGTGCGCGATGCCCCAGAGCCACCAGGCGAGCCAGCCGGTGAGCTTGATCCAGCCGAAATCGATCGCGGCGGCACGCTTGCCGATCGTCGCCAGATCGCCGGAATGCCGGTACAGGAAGGGACGCGTGGCCGTGTCGCCGGCAAGCCGCGCCTTGATCGTCGCGGCGACATGCTTGCCCTCCTGCTTGGCCGAAGGCGCCACGCCCGGCACCGGCTTTCCATCCGGCCGCAGCACATGCGCGGTGTCGCCGATCACGAAGATCTCCGGGTTGCCCGGCACGGTCAAATCGGGTTCGACCAGCACCCTGCCGGCCCGGTCGGCCGGCGTCCCGAGCCACTCGGCCGCCGGCGAAGCGGCAACGCCGGCCGCCCAGATGATGGTCCTTGCCGGCAGCTGCTTGTCGCCGAAGACGACGCCCTCGGCGTCGAGTCTGGTGACGGGGCGCCCGAGCTCGACCGTGACGCCGAGCCGTTCCAGGGCCTTGCGGGCGTAGTCGGAAAGTTGCGGCGCGAAATTGGCCAGGATGCGGTCGCCGGCCTCGATCAGCACGACGCGCGCCTGGCGGGTGTCGATGCTGCGGAACTCGCCGCGCAGCGTGTCATGCGCAAGCTCGACGATGGTGCCGGCGAGCTCGACGCCCGTAGGGCCGCCGCCGACGATGACCAGCGTCAGCAGCGCCTGGCGCTTTGCCGGATCGGTTTCGCGTTCCGCCTGCTCGAAAGCGAGCAGGATGCGACGCCGGATCGTGGTGGCATCTTCGAGCGTCTTCAGGCCCGGCGCGAAGGGTTCCCATTCGTCATGGCCGAAATAGGCGTGGCGCGCGCCGGTCGCCAGCACCAGCGTGTCGTAGGGAACTGAGCCGCCGTCTTCGAGCAGCACGCGTTTGCCGGCGCGGTCGACGCCGGTGACATTGCCGAGAAACGTCGTCACGTCCTTGCGCCGGCGTAAGAGATGACGGATCGGCCAGGCCACCTCCGAAGTCGCCAGCGACGTCGTCGCAACCTGGTAAAGCAGCGGTTGAAAAAGGTGGTGATTGCGCTTGTCGATCATGGTGATGCGCACGGGCGCACCCGCCAGCGCGCGGGTGAGTTCGAGCCCGCCGAACCCGGCGCCGACGACCACGACATGATGCCTGGCTTCGCTCATTTCGATCTACCTCGCGGCGTAAAACTACCACATAGAGATGTAGGTATTTTGTGCGCTGCAACAACATCTTGCCGGCTGGGAAATATGCCCCAGAGTCGTCGCGCGGCGTCGTGATTGCACATGTAACGCGCACTCCCGCGGGTATAGCGTGAGGCACCACGACAGGAGCCTATCATGGCTGACGACCGCGACGATGAAGGACCGGCGCAATACGCCTCACCGCCCTGCTTCCTGCACGAACTCGACCCGGAATACCGCGAGCCGCTCTCCGACTGGACGGATGTGAAGCGATGGCGCAAGGCCGAGCGCGAACGGCTCATCAATGCCCGCCTCGCCGTCTCAGCCGATGCACGCGCCGCCATGTCGGCGCGTATCGCCGATGGCCTCGACGCGCTGATCGGCGACATAGATGGCCGGATGGTCAGCCTCTACTGGCCGTTTCGCGGTGAGCCGGATCTGCGCGGCTGGATGGCCTCGGTCAATGAGCGCGGCGGCCGCACCGCGCTGCCTGTCGTCATCGAGAAGGGGCAGCCGCTGGTGTTTCGCGCCTACAAGCCGGGCGACCGGCTGGAAAAAGGCGTCTGGAATATCCCGATTCCGGCCGAGGGCGATCCGGTCCTGCCCGACATCGTGATTTCGCCGATCGTCGGCATCGATCCAGGCAAGTATCGGCTGGGCTATGGCGGCGGCTTCTACGACCGCACGCTGGCGGCCATACCGTTCAGGCCGCTAGTGATCGGCGTCGGCTATGAATTGCAGCGCATCCCGACCATCTATCCGCAGCCGCACGACATACCGATGACGACTGTGGTTACGGAGACCGCGACTGCCTAGACGGTCCAGGTCCAGTCGATCGGATAGTTGAAAATCGGGGTGAACGTCACGCCGACCGCCTCCATATCCCTGCGGCCGTCGACGACCATCTCCTTCAGAGTGTCGAGCTGCGCCGCATGCTCTTCGGTGTCCCAGACACTGACCTGCACGATCGAGCCTTTCGGCGAGACGCCGGCATAAAAGTGAAGGAGCCCCGGCAGCCGTCTGATAGCCGGGATTATGTACTGCGAGGTCTTCTTGCTCGCGGCATCGACTTCCGCAAAGCGGCTCGGGTCGTAGCTGGCGCGCGAGACGCGAACGACGGCGGTTGCCGGCAATGACTCGGGCAAGGTGATTCTTTCTGTCATATCGCCGCTGCCTCCTGCTGGTTATGAGTACCTAAGCCATCTCCGGTCTCAAGCCGACAGCCGTGCGATCGACGATCTCGCGCAGCGCGAAGGACGAGTTGATCTTCGTCACATGCGGCATGGCGGACAGCCACTCCTTGTGGATACGCTCATAGTCGACGAGATCCTTCGCCGCGATGCGAAGGATGTAGTCGTATTCGCCCGACATCAGATGGCAGGAGAGCACGTTCGGACAGCGCTTGATCGCCGCCTCGAAATCCGACAGCGTCTTCTCGAATTGCCCCGACAGCGATATGTGCACGATCGCCGTCATCTGGTGGCCGAGGGCCGAATTGGACAGCCTGGCGTGATAGCCGCGGATGGTTCCGGACTTTTCGAGGTTGTCGAGCCGGCGCGAACAGGCCGATTGCGAAAGGCCGACCTTCTCGGCAAGCGCCGCATTGGGTATCCGCCCATCCTTCTGCAAAGTCTCCAGAATGGCGATATCAATCCTGTCGAGCGGCATTTTTCGTGGTTCCTGCGAATTTCCGGCTGTTTTGCGCAACGATTATCGAAGAGCGGTCGTTGCCGCAAGTGCATTCGCAAACACATACGGAACGATTCGTGGTTGACTGCGATTATTGCGTGTCGCCTCCAAATCGCGTGGCGTTCCGGAGCTGGTGGCATGCACCAACGACAGGGAGAGCGCCCCTTGAAAGGGCGCGGACAGGAGAAGAAAGATGCGTGTCGGCTGCCCCAAGGAAATCAAGAACCATGAATATCGCGTCGGCCTGACGCCTGGCTCGGTCCGCGAATATGTCGCGCATGGGCACGAACTGCTGGTCGAGACAGGCGCGGGCGCCGGCATCGGCGCCGACGACAACGCCTATCGCGCCGCGGGCGCCATCATCGCCAAGACGGCGGCCGACGTGTTCGCCAAGTCAGACATGATCGTCAAGGTTAAGGAGCCGCAGCCCAATGAATGGGTGCAGCTGCGCGATGGCCAGATCCTCTATACCTATCTCCACCTGGCTCCGGATCCGGATCAGACCAAGGGTTTGCTCGCTTCGGGTGTCACCGCTGTTGCCTATGAGACCGTGACCGACGATCGCGGCGGCCTGCCGCTGCTCGCGCCGATGTCGGAAGTCGCCGGCCGCCTGTCGATCCAGGCCGGCGCGACGGCGCTGCAGAAGGCCAATGGCGGCCGCGGCGTGTTGCTTGGCGGCGTGCCAGGCGTGCTGCCCGGCAAGGTCACCGTGCTCGGCGGCGGCGTCGTCGGCCTGCATGCGGCCAAGATGGCGGCCGGCCTCGGCGCCGACGTCACCATCATCGACCGCTCGATCCCGCGCCTGCGCCAGCTCGACGACATCTTTGGCGGCCGCGTCCACACCCGTTACTCGACCGTCGAGGCGCTGGAAGAGGAGTGCTTCTCGGCCGACGTCGTCATCGGCGCCGTGCTGATCCCGGGCGCCGCGGCGCCCAAGCTCGTCACCCGCGAAATGCTGTCCGGCATGAAGAAGGGCTCGGTGCTGGTCGATGTCGCGATCGACCAGGGCGGCTGCTTCGAGACCTCGCATGCCACGACGCATGCCGATCCGACCTATGAGGTCGACGGCGTGATCCACTATTGCGTCGCCAACATGCCAGGCGCCGTGCCGGTCACTTCGGCGCATGCGCTGAACAACGCGACGCTGCACTATGGCCTGCAGCTTGCCGACAAGGGCCTCAAGGCGCTGGTCGACGACCATCATTTGCGCAACGGCCTCAATGTCCATAAGGGCAAGATCACCAACCGCGCCGTCGCCGAAGCGCTCGGCTACGAAATGGTCGAGCCGAAGGCAGTGCTTGCCGCCTGACATCCGTCAAGAATTCCTCCTGTCACGCCCGCCGGGTCATTCCGGCGGGCTTTTTCTTGCGCGCAAGCAAGGCTCTCGACAGGAAATCCGGGCAACAAAAAAGCGGAGCAAAAGCCCCGCTTCCTCGAGGTTGCGATCTGCCGCCGGTCCATCCGCGGTCGACTGATCATCAACCATTGCTTTTTAGCGCAGCAGTACGACGGGAATACGACAGTCTTGAAACGCTCGGTTTCCATCTTACCGGCCGTTGTGCCGCCTGTGTGAAGTGCTTCACATTCGCCCGGCGGGAAAGATGCCTAGACACGCAGTGCTACTGGCGGTCTGTGCTGCTTGCCGGGTTCGGATAATCCCGGCCTGGCAGCACTTGCCGACAGCTTCTGTCAGACCCTCCAACGGCCCGCCTGACTATCGGCGGGCTTTTTTTCTGGGGGCATGTTCGTTTGCGATCGGGCCGGTTTGGGATCAGGCCCTCTCGATGCGGCATTGATAGCAATTGTTTCGCGCCGAGCGGACATGGATGTAGGCGATGTCATCGCGCTCAAGCAGTGTCGTCGCGCGAGCGGCGATGTCGTCTGTCGGCGTGACCGCGCCGCTGCCATAGACGATGCGATCGTCCTTGCCATAGCCCCTGACGATATAGTCGCTGCTTGCGAGCATTTCCGGCAGCGCCTCCCCGTCGGCGGCGCGTTCGCATTCCTCGGCGTGCAGGAAGATCGGGCCGGTCTCGGCATAGGGCTGCAGTTCCGGGAACGGCCTGTAGGCCACGATGAGATAGCCGTCGCCCGCGGCGACGTTTTTCATGCAGTGCCTGCAGGGCACGCCGTCGCCTTCGGAGATCCGGTGTTCCGGGGCAAGGCCATAGGCGTCGGGCCCTCCCCGCTGCAAGGCGCGCACGGCTTCGGTCGGCAAAGCTTTGAACTGGATGCTCATGGCAAATCTCCGGTGGCGATGTCCGGAAATTATGCCTTGGCGGTAGTGTCTCCCACCCGATTCCTGACGAGAGCGTTTCACCGTTTGACGGAAAGGGCGAACCGCTCTAACTCTTTGTTTTTACGCAATTCCGGGACGGAAAACTGTTCACACTTTTCCTGGAATTGCTCTAGCGGCGCGCACATGAAGAGCCCGGCTGCTTATGCAACCGAGCTCTTGACCATCGGCATTGTCGGGCCGAGCGTTACCGCACGAAGTCGTCGAAGCGGCGCAGCGTCACGCGGCGGTTGCGCCAGTTCTCCTGCTGGGTCGGCACGAGCAGGAATTCCTCGCCATAGCCAACGGTTTCCAGCGCGAATGAGGGCACGCCGAACTCGCCTACCAGGGTCCGCTTGAGGGAGCGGGCACGGCGCTCGGACAGGACCTGGTTCGACTCGAAGGAGCCGACGGCGTCGGTGTGGCCCTCGATCAGGATGCGGGCGCCACGGTCGCGGCGCAGGATGCGATGGAGCGCGTCGGCGATGATCTCGACCTTGCCGTATTGCGAAGAGGCGATGGCGGCCGAGCCGAACTCGAAATTGATCGACTGGATATCGATCGAACGCGCCATGCGCCGCAGATCCGGCCGGCGCTTGAACTCGCGAATGGTGACACGCTCGTTCGGGCGCAGCTTCTTCCTGGGCGCGGCGTCGAGCTGCCGCTCGATCGTCGCGGCCGAAGGCGTGGTCGCCTGAGCGAATGCCAGGCTCGGCATGGCAATTGCAGCGATCGCGGCGACGGCAAACATACGTCGGGTCAACATGTCTTTTCTCCTATAAGCTCGGCCTCGTAATGCGGCCGGACCATGGCAAAGACAGTCTGAAGCGGCGATGAACGGGATGTTCAGGCCCAAGGCAATTCAAGGGAACGGCTTAGCCTCGCATGACGCTGGCTGAACGCTCGGCGAAGGTCAGCGGGTGGACGACTTCCTTCTTCTGCGCCACAGGCGTGAAGCCGAGTTTCTGGTACAGCGGCAGAGCCGCCGGATGGTCGAGCGTGCAGGTCTGCACGGAGACGAATTTTGGCCCATATGCCCAGGCCGCCGAGATCGCCGCGCCGAGGAACCAGCGTCCGAGGCCCTGGCCGTGCGCATGTTCCATCATGCCGAAATAGGCGAGCTCCACTTCGTCCGGAAGATGCGGCTTGAGGTCGAAGAAGCCGGCGGGAGCGCCGTCGAGATAGAGCACCCTGACGTCGCGGTCCTCGCGGTGCAGGCCAGCGGCCAGTTCCTCGTCGCTCATCCGCAGCACATTGACCCAGTGCCATTTGCGCCCGACGCGATCTATCAAATAGCGGTAGAAATGGAGCGGGATGTCCTTGGTCTTCAGCAGCGCGATCTGCCGGTTGTAGGGGATCGGCGGCGAAACCGCCGGCGTCGCGTGCATCTCCAGGAACGTGACCGTGACATCGATATCTTGCGGCGCGCCGTTTTCCATCATTCTTTCCCCGTCACCACCGGTGTGTCGCTCAGACCGCCCCATTCCGTCCAGGATCCGTCGTAAAGCCGGTTGTCGGTATGGCCGAGCGTCTCCAGCGCAAGCGTGATCGCCGCCGCCGTGATGCCCGAGCCGCAGGACGTGACGACCGGCTTCGACAAATCGATGCCGGCATCCTCGATCACCTTGCGCAAACGGTCCTTGGGCAGCAGCTCGCCATTCTCGGCAAGCGCCGTGATCGGGACGTTGTGCGCGCCTGGCATATGGCCCGAACGGACGCCGGGACGCGGCTCCGGATCGGTTCCGGCGAAACGGCCGGCCGAGCGCGCGTCGGCGATCTGGCTCTTGCGGCCGTCGACGATCCTGCGCATCTCGTCGAGGCCGACGACCCGGCCCTCGTCGAAATCGGCATGGAAGACGCTCGGCGCGATCTTGGTCGGCTCGGAAGTCACTAGCCGCCCCTCGGCCTTCCAGCGGTCGAAGCCACCGTTCAGAATATAGACCTGGAAAACGCCCATGACCCGGAACATCCACCAGGCGCGCGGCGCCGAGAACAGACCAGGCCCGTCATAGACGACGATTGTGTCATCAGCCGTAACGCCCATGGCGCCGACATACTGGGCAAAATGCTGCGGCGAGGCCAAGGTGTGCGGCAATTTCGAATCCGGATCGGAAACCGCATCCTGGTCGAGGAAGCGCGCACCGGGAATGTGCGCGGCATCGTATTCGGCGCGGGCGTCTCGCTTTTGCGCCGGCAGATACCAGGAGGCGTCGATGATGGTGAGGCCGGGCTCGCCAAGTTGCTTTTCCAGCCAGTCGGCGTCGACGATGAAGGGACTGTCCTGCGCCATTTTGTTATCTCCCTGGGCCGCCTCGGTTTAGAGCATGATGCCGAAAAGTGCGAAGCGGTTTTCGGGCGACATCATGCGTCATAACTTCGAGCATCAATTCGCCGGCATTGGCCCGAAGCGGATACGGAAGCGCCGGTTCTCGCGGCCCTTCTTCTCGATCTTGCCGATATGGATCTCGCCGACCTCGCCGGTCGACTTCACATGCGTTCCACCGCAGGGCTGGCTGTCGACCGAGCCGTTCTCGCCGATGCAGACCAGGCGGATTTTTCCTGTGCCGACCGGCGGGCGGAGGTTCTTCGATTTGACCAGGCCGGGATTGGCGGCGAGCTCGTCGTCGGTGATCAACCGGGTGAAGATCGGATGGTCGGCGCGCACCAGCTCCATCAGCCGCGCCGTCACATCCTCCTTGCTGAAACCGGCGTCGGGAATGTCGAAGTCGACGCGGCTGTCGTCCTCGGCGACCGACGCTCCTGTGATCGGAAATGGACAGACCACGGTCAGCAAGTGGCAAGCGGAATGCATGCGCATCAGCAAGTGCCGCCGCTCCCAGTCGATGAGAAGCTTCAGCTTTTCGCCGACCGCGGGCAGCGGCTGCTCCGGCGCCGGGACATGGATGATCTCGTCCTTGGTCTCGCCGGTGATCGTCGCGGCAATCGCCATGCGGCTGCCGTCGGCGCGCTCGAACAACCCGGTATCGCCCGGCTGCCCGCCGGAGGTGGCATAGAAGATTGTGCGGTCGAGAAGGATGCCGCCGCGATCGTTGATGGCGACGACCTCGGCCTCGGCCGTCGTCTGATAGGCGTCGTCGCGAAACAGCGCCTCGGTCTTGTGCGCCATCATGCTACCTTTTCGAACGGCACGGAAATGTCGGCCTTCTCTTCCATCCAGCCCGGCACCGGAAGATTCTTGCCGCGCAGGAACTCCGGATTGAAGAGCTTGGACTGGTAGCGTGTGCCGTAGTCGGCAAGGATCGTCACGATGGTGTGGCCGGGTCCGAGCTCGCGCGCCAGCCGGATGGCGCCGGCAATGTTGATGCCTGTCGAGCCGCCGACACAGAGTCCCTCTTCCTGGATCAGGTCGAAGATGATCGGCAACGCTTCCTCGTCCGGGATCTGGTAGGAGAAGTCCGGCGTGAAGCCTTCGAGATTGGCGGTGATGCGGCCCTGGCCGATGCCCTCGGTGATCGAGTTGCCGTCGGATTTCAACTCGCCGCTGGTGTAGAAACTGTAGAGCGCGGCGCCCAGCGGATCGGCGAGCGCGATCTTGACGTCCTTGCTCTTGCCCTTGAGCCCGAGAGCGACACCGGCGAGCGTGCCGCCGGAGCCGACGGCCGAAACGAAGCCGTCGATCTTGCCGCCGGTCTGGGCCCAGATTTCCTGCGCGGTCGTGCGGACATGGCCGTCGCGGTTGGCGACATTGTCGAACTGGTTGGCCCAGATCGCGCCGTTGGGTTCGGAGCGCGCCAGTTGCTCGGCAAGGCGGCCCGACAGTTTTATGTAATTGTTGGCGTTCTTGTACGGCACGGCCGGCACTTCGATGAGCTCCGCGCCCAGGATCTTGATCGTGTCCTTCTTTTCCTGGCTCTGCGTGTCGGGGATGACGATCACGGTGCGGTAGCCGAGCGCCTTGGCGACCAGCGTCAGGCCGATGCCGGTGTTGCCGGCAGTGCCTTCGACGATGAGCCCGCCGGGCTTGAGCAGGCCGCGCTGCTCGGCATCGCGGATGATGAACAGGCCGGCGCGATCTTTCACTGATTGCCCAGGATTCATGAACTCGGCCTTGCCCAGGATTTCGCAGCCGGTCGCTTCCGAAGCCTTGTTGAGCCGGATCAGGGGCGTGTTACCGATCGCTTCGATCACAGAACGGGGCATGCGGGATTCCTTCATGTGTGCGGCGAGACCCTAAAAACCGGACGCCGCGGTTTCAAGGCAAGATTTTGCCTGGTCCAGTCGCATTCCGGATGGTGCAACGCACGCGATCATTTCGGTGACAGGTGCAAAACCGCTCTTTTCAACCGATTTCTCCGCCGCTAGAGCAAACCGGAACATCCGCAGGACACCCCATGACACTCTACCGGGCCAATCCGAAAGACGGCGTTGCCTGGATCACGGGCGGCAGCAGCGGGCTTGGTCGCGCGTTGGCCAAGGATCTCGCCAATCAAGGCTATGCCGTGGCGGTGACGTCGCTGCCGGAAGATCCAGCCGACACGCTGATCGTCGAAACGGCGCAGATGTCCGGGCATGTGAAGTCCTTTCCCTGCGACGTCACCGACGAGCACGGCATGGCGCGCACGGCCGCCGCGATCGAGGAGCAGATGGGCCCGATCGTGCTGGCCGTCTTCAATGCCGGCAACTACATCGCCACCCCCGGCGAGAATCTGGTGGTGCGCGATTTCCATCGTTCCTTCGCCGTGAACTATTTCGGCATCGTCAACGGCGTGGTGCCTGTCGTCGAGCGCATGCGGGTGCGCGGACGCGGCCATGTCGTTCTTGTCGGATCGGTCACCGCCTATTCCGGCTGGCCGACGACGGCAGCCTATGGCGGCACCAAGGCCGCGATCAACATCCTGGCGGAGTCGCTGAAATACGACTTCGACAAGATGAACATCCGCGTCCAGGTCATCAATCCGGGCTTCATCGACACGCCGCTGACCGAAAAGAACAAGCTGCCGATGCCGGGTCTCATGCCTGTGCATCGCGCCTCGCGCCGGATGGCCCGCGGCATCAAGAAAGGCGGCTTCGAAGTCACCTTCCCCTATCACATAAGCTGGCCGCTGAAGTTGCTCGGCCTGCTGCCGCGGCCGATCGGCCGCTTTGTCATCGGGCTCACCACCCACTGGTGGGGGCGGCCGTTGCATTTCGATCGCAGGCCGGCGGGCAAAAAAGCCACATCCCGCGACGAGGCGGCATAACCGCCGCAACATAAGCCGGCGAAACGGCGATTGCCTGCCGGCGGGGACGGCCATAGGTTGAGAATCATTGCTTGGAGACTGGAATGGGGCGGCGGATCGTGCTGGCGGTGCTTGGTCTTGCAGTCATCCTGGTCGCCGGCTTCTTCCTCGGCCCCCGCGTGCCGGTCGATACCACGATCAAGTTCAATCCGTCGGTGATCGGCGACGATCCGCAGGCCTACCTGGCGCGGGAAGAGGCTGCCGTGCCCAACATCCGCGACGGGCTCGACAAGGAGATTATCTGGGCAAACCCGATGGTCCACGCCAAGACGCCTTTGGCCATTGTCTACGTCCATGGCTTTTCCGCCTCGAAGGGCGAGGTCCGCCCCTTGCCGGACGACATTGCGGATGAACTGGACGCCAACCTCTTCTACACGCGGCTGACCGGCCACGGCCAGGACGGCGCGGCCATGGCGCAAGGCAGCGTCAATGCCTGGATCAACGACTATGAGGAGGCTTTGGCCATCGGCCGCGAAATCGGCGACAAGGTGATCGTCATCGGGACGTCGACCGGCGGCTCGCTGGCAGCATGGGCAGCGACGCAGCCGGGTGCTTCGGACGGTGTCGCGGCAATCGCGTTCATATCGCCGAATTTCGGCGTCAAGGCCTCCGGCGCGGAGTTGCTGACCATGCCCTGGGGCGGACAGATCGCCGAGCTTGTCGGCGGCAAGGAGCGCAGTTTCCCTGCACGCAATGCGCTCCACGAAAAATTCTGGACCACCAGATACCCGATGAAAGCGGTGTTGCCGATGGCTGCGCTCACCGAGCTTGCCTATGGGGCGCCGGTCGAGAAGGCAAAGATCCCTGCCCTGTTCGTCTTCTCGGATTCCGACAAGGTGGTGCGGCCGGATCGCACACGCGAGATCGCCGGGCGCTGGGGCGGTCCGCACGAGCTGGTGCCGGTCGACGATACCGGCGATCCGGACAATCACGTCATCGCCGGCGATGTGCTGTCGCCGCAGACCACGGCCTTCCTCACCCAGCGTATCGTGGTGTGGGTGAAGGCGCTGATGCAGCAGCAGGCAGGCCAGTGAAATCGGCTGGTTAAATCGAGCCGGTGAAATCAGGCCAATAAAACGGGGCCGGTGAAATGAAAACGGCCGGAGCATCGCCCCGGCCGTTTCTTCTTGCATCGCCTTGACGGGCTCAAGCGGCCCGGTTCGCCGGACGCTTGCCGCCAAAGCGGCGCTTGTTGTTGCCCTTGAAGCGCTTGAAGCCGTCGGGCTTGCCCGAGCCATTCGGCTTGGCGGCAGCCGGGCGTTCGCCCTGCGGCTTGGGAGCGCGCTCGCCACTGGGCTTGCCGCCGAAACGCTTCTTGTCGCCACCATTGCCCGGGCGGCGGCCATCGCGACGGCCGCCATGATGCTCGCGGTCGTTGGCCGGCTCGAAATGGCGCTCAGTCTTTTCCCTGGGGTCGCGCTGCGGATCCGGGCTGCCGAGATGATCGGCAATAACCGGCAGCTTCATGCGGATGATGCGCTCGACCTGCCGCAGCTTGGCGTTCTCCGAGGGATCGCAAAGCGTGATCGCGATGCCGTCCCTGCCGTTGCGGCCGGTACGGCCGATGCGATGGACATAGCTTTCCGCTTCGTCCGGCAGGTCGAAATTCACGACATGGCTGATGCCGGGCACGTCGATGCCGCGCGCCGCGATATCGGTTGCGACCAGAATGCGGACCGAGCCGTCGCGGAAATCGTTGAGCGCCTTCTGACGGGCGTTCTGCGACTTGTTGCCGTGGATGACGGCGGCTTCAAAGCCGTCGCGCACAAGGTCCTTGGTGACACGATCGGCGCCATGCTTGGTGCGTGAGAACACGATCACCGTGCGCATCGCCTCGTCGGCCAGCATCTTGGACAGCACCTGGCGCTTCTGCCTTGTGCGGGCGAGCACCACGCTTTGCACGATCTCGGCGGCCGTCGTGCTCTGCGGCGAGACCTCGACGCGGACCGGATTCTTCAGGAGGCCCTTGGCAAGCTCGGCGATCTCATCCGGCATGGTTGCCGAGAACAGCGCCGTCTGGCGGTCCGGCGCGGTCGCCTTGGCAATGCGCTTGACGTCGTTGATGAAACCCATGTCGAGCATGCGGTCGCCCTCGTCGAGGACGAGCCATTTGGTGTCGGCAAGGATAAGGTCGCCTTCACGCACCAGATCGGTCAATCGTCCAGGCGTGGCGATCAGGATGTCGACGCCGGGCGCGATCTTCTTAACCTGGCTGAAACGCGAGACGCCGCCGAGCACCAGCGCGGTCGAGATATGCGCGCCCTTGGCGAGCAGCTTGATGGTGTCCTCGATCTGCACGGCAAGCTCGCGCGTCGGCGCCAGGATCAGTGCGCGCGCCGTCTTTGGCCGGCGCTTGCTGCCGAGGCCGATGATCTTCGACAGGATCGGCAGCGCGAAGGCAGCCGTCTTGCCCGAACCGGTCTGGGCGATGCCGAAAATGTCGCGGCCTTCCAGCTGCGGCGGGATCGCCTGCACCTGGATCGGCTTCGGCTCGGTGAAGCCCGCGGCAAGCGTGGCCTTCAGCAGCGCGCCGCCAATGCCAAGGGCCGCGAAACCGGAGAGTTCCCCAGCGTCGCTGTTGGGGAGAGTGTTTTCGTTGGTCAAATTTATCTTCTTTCAAGCGGCGCAATCGCCGCAAACGTCAATGGCGGCAGGGCGCAACCTGCCGTCGAAACAATTCATCAGGAAACGACAAGGCGGCGGACGGGAAACGTCCGCGCGGCTGCGCTGTCGTGCCCGCGGACTTCATGCCCCGGGGCTTTTTCGCCGTCTTGCCGATCGACCGAGGCCGACTTGAAAGAGGGAAAACAGACGCAACCAGTCTCATTCGTGGAGAAAGCCGGACAGGCCGGCCCAAGCGCCTATGCCGCCGCATATGGCCGAGTCCGGTCCAAAATGCAAGGGGTCATGTTGCGATGCAGCAAAACGAGGGCGCTTGCGCTCTCCTGCCCTCGCCATTACCACAAATCACTTATCCGTTTTGGGGACCAGCGATGAAAGACGTGCTGAAGGAACTCGAGCGCCGCCGCGAGATTGCCCGCATGGGCGGCGGCAAGGACCGCATCGAGGCGCAGCACAAGAAGGGCAAGCTGACCGCGCGCGAGCGTATCGAGATATTTCTCGATGAAGGCTCGTTCGAGGAGTTCGACATGTATGTCGAACACCGCTCGACCGATTTCGGCATGGAGAAGACCAAGATCGCCGGCGACGGCGTCGTCACCGGCTGGGGCACCGTCAACGGCCGCCCGATCTATATCTTCGCCAAGGATTTCACCGTGTTCGGCGGCTCGCTATCGGAGGCGCATGCAGAAAAGGTCATCAAGGTGCAGGAGATGGCGCTCCGCAACCGCGCGCCGATCATCGGCCTCTATGATGCCGGCGGCGCGCGCATCCAGGAAGGCGTGGCGGCGCTCGGCGGCTATGCCGAGATTTTCCAGCGCAATGTGCTCGCATCCGGCGTCATCCCGCAGATTTCGCTGATCATGGGCCCCTGCGCCGGCGGCGACGTGTATTCGCCGGCCATGACTGATTTCATCTTCATGGTGCGCGACACCTCCTACATGTTCGTCACCGGACCGGACGTGGTGAAGACGGTGACCAACGAGACCGTGACCGCCGAAAGCCTCGGCGGCGCCAGTGTGCACACCACCAAATCCTCGATTGCCGACGGCGCGTATGACAACGATGTCGAGGCGCTCTTGCAGATGCGCCGGCTGGTTGATCTTTTGCCGGCGTCGAACACGGCCGAGATTCCCGAGATCGAGTGCTACCAGTCGGTGACGGACCATGACCTGTCGCTCGACCGGCTGATCCCCGACAACGCCAACAAGCCTTATGACATCAAGGAACTGATCCTGAAGGTCGCCGACGAAGGCGATTTCTTCGAGATCCAGCAGAGCTTTGCCAGGAACATCGTCACCGGCTTCGGCCGCGTCGAGGGCCGCACGGTGGGCTTCGTCGCCAACCAGCCGATGGTGCTGGCCGGCGTGCTCGATTCCGACGCCAGCCGCAAGGCGGCGCGCTTCGTGCGCTTCTGCGACTGTTTTTCGATTCCGATCGTCACATTCGTCGACGTGCCGGGCTTCCTGCCGGGCACCGCGCAGGAATATGGCGGGTTGATCAAGCATGGCGCCAAGCTGCTCTTCGCCTATGCCGAAGCGACTGTGCCGAAGATCACCGTCATCACCCGCAAGGCCTATGGCGGCGCCTATGACGTCATGGCGTCGAAGCATCTGCGCGGCGACATGAACTATGCCTGGCCGACGGCGCAGATCGCCGTGATGGGCGCCAGGGGCGCGGTCGAGATCATCTACCGCAAAGACATCGGCGATCCGGAGAAAATCGCCGCCCATACAAAGACTTACGAGGATCGCTTCCTATCGCCCTTCGTCGCCGCCGAACGCGGCTATGTCGATGAGGTGATCATGCCACATTCGACCCGCCGCCGCGTGGCGCGCGCGTTGCGCATGCTGCGCAACAAGGACATGCAGAACCCCTGGAAGAAGCACGACAACATTCCGTTGTGAGCAGACCTCCGTCCGCCGAAAGGACCACCACCGCTAAATGAGCGCGGAGACGACATGCGTATAACACTCGCGGCCCAGGGCCTTATTCCGTGCAAGGGCTATGGCGGCATCCAGCGGCAGGTCGAATGGCTGACCACGGAAATGGTCAAGATGGGGCATCGGGTGACGTTGATCGCCGGCCCGGGGTCGTCGCATCCGATGTGCGAGGTCCGCCACGCGGTCACCAATGACGAATGCCGCGCGGCTGTGCCCAAGGACACCGATATCGTCCATCTCCACGCCTGGAAGGTCGAAGTTCGCTTTCCGACGCTCAATACCGAGCGCGGCCACCTGCCTGACTATCCGAGGCTTCAGCCGAACTGGAGCTTCATCAGCGCCCGCCATGCCGAGCTGCATGGCCGCAAGACGTTCGTCTACAACGGTTTTCCGGTGGACGCCTATCGGCTGGCGCCGTCGAAGAACGACCATCTGTTCTTCATGGCGGCCATTGCGCGGGCCGGAAAGGGCCTCAACCGGGCGGTGGACCTGGCGAAAAAATACGATTTCAAGCTCGATATCGCCGGCGGCTCGCGCTGGAAGCTGCTCGGCCGCAGCAAGACGCGCCGCGAGGGCGTCTTCTTCAAGAGCCTGTCGTCACGATTCCGCTACCACGGGATGGTCGACGGCGAACCGAAGGTGCGGCTGTTGGGCGAGACCAGGGCCTTTCTCAACCCGATTTCCTGGGAAGAGCCTTTCGGCAACGCGCCGGTCGAATCCATGCTGTGCGGCACGCCCGTCCTGACGACGGCGCGCGGCGCGCTGCCCGAAACGGTCGACGCGGAAACCGGCCGCTTCTTCGATACGGATGACGAGTTCGCGCGCGGCCTTGGCGAAATCGGCGGTTTGTCGGCGCAAAGATGCCGCGAATCCGCGGCAGACCGGTTCCCGATCCAGAAGGCCGCAAAAGCCTATCTGGAGCTCTACCGCCGCATCCTTGATGGCGAAGCGCTTCCGTGAGACATCACGCAAGCGCTTCCTGTCAACGGCGGCTGTTCCGGATCGAAAAGGTATCGCGCATTGCGCCCCATCCTGGTCTTTTGCCTGCCGGCGATCGGTGATTTCATCCGCTGCCACGCGGCCATCCAGATCATCGCCGGGAGATTTCCCGGACAGCCGATCGATATCATCACCTCGAGGATCGCCGCGCCGTTGGCGCGGCTGATGCCGCATGTTCGCAAGGTCTGGATAGCGGAGAAGCACTGGAAGCCGGGGCTGAAAGAGCGAGCAGCACTCGCGCGAAAACTGCGCGAGGAGAATTATCAGGCGGCCTATATGCTCACCAGCAGTACCAAGGCATCCCTGGTTCCGTGGCTGGCCGCAATACCGGAGCGCATCGGCTATCCGCGCGAGTTCCAGTTCGGCATGGTCAACCGCCTGCCTGCCGGCTGGCTGAAATCGATGATTGCATTCGGCCCGCGCAAGACACGGCTGGCCGAACAGGTCTGCGCAATCGCGTGGCTCGGCAAAAGGCCCGCTGAAGAAAGACCATTGCCGGCGCCGCAGCTTGTTGTTTCTCCTGAGGAACTTGCCGGCTGGCGCCAGCGCAATGGCATCGACCCGGCCAGGCCGGCGATTGCCCTTTACACGTCCGAGTTTGCCAACAAACGCTCATGGCCGATGGAGCGCTTCGTCTCGGTCGCGCGCGATTATGCTGGCCGCGGCTGGTCGGTCTGGCTTGTCGGCGGACCGCGGGAGCGGCAGGCCGCGGCGGAAATAAAGGCTCATTTGCCGGAGGCGATCGACTTCACCTCGACGCCCGATATCGCGGAGGCCATGTGCCAGATCGCGGCCTCGACAATTTTCCTCGGTGTCGACGGCGGCATTTCCCACGCCGCCGGCGCGCTTGGCGGCCCGTGCGTGCTCATATACGGCTCGAATCGGGCCTATGTGCATGGTCCGGTGAACGAACAGGTGATCTTTCTCGAGCCGCCGATTTCGACACCGGGGTGGGTGGAGAACACGCGCGCCGTCAGCGAAGACCGGGTTCGCGAGGCGCTGGCGACAGCAATCCGAAAACACGCACCGCAATTCGCCTGACCTTATTCCTCGGCTGCGGCGCCGAAGCCGGCGCCCATGCTCGCGCGGGCCGTGGTCGCCCATGGCGTGGCGTGGTTGTCGATGCGCATCTGGAAGATGAAATAGGTCGGCGAGCAGAAGCCGATGCCCTTGACCTTGGCTGCGCCAGGCGTATCCGCGGGCAGCGACTGGCACATATAGTCCTCGCGGCAGAAATGATCGGCCGAGCAGGCTGGACGGTTGCCGCGATTGACCGCGCCGCCAAGACACTGGTCGAAATTGTTGGTGGCCACGCAGATGTCGAACTTCTTGCCGCCGACCAGGCCGCAGATTTCACTTGGCATCGGCTTGCCCGGTTTGAAGTCGGAGAAGGCGCGGTCCTTGTCGTCGCAGGCGCGGTAGGCAAAGCCTCCTGGAACGCCGATCTTGGGTGGACGGCAGGTATAGGCGGTCCGCGAAATCGTTGGCGCATGGGCGGCGAACTGGCCGGTAATCCTGTAGCGGTCGTTGAACGGCTGCGCCGCATTGCTGGCGATGGAGCCGGTCAGGCATGGGTGGCCGGAAAACATCGCGGGACTGTCTTTCGGGAGCAGGCACTGCGCCAGCTTGATCCTCACCCCCGAGGCGGTGGCGATCGGCGTGCATACCGTGCCGCCGCCGCATTGCCAGGTGCTGCCGAAGCGAGCGGCGTCCTCCGGCATCAGGCACGGCATCGCCGTTTCGGCCGGTGCATAGGCGACCTCGCCACTGTCCTTCCAGGCGGCGGGCGGGGCGAAGGAGAGCGGGCGAAAGCGGATGGGCTCCCTGCCCTCGGCCGTCGCCTGCAGCCAGGCCTCGCGGCGCGGGATCTCGGCATGGAGATGCGGCGAGATGCCGACCTCGAGCCGGTTGAGCGGCGAGGTCGCCGCGTCGTCGAGGCCGATGAAATGGAAGCCGGCGGTCGAACCGGCCTGATGGCAGCCCTGGCAGGCGCCGTTGTCGAGGCGCTCGACCAGGGCTTCCGGCGTGCTGACCAATGAAAATTTCGAATAGTCGAGCGCGGCGAACGCCTTGGGATCGAGCAACGGCGTGAACGGATGATTGGCCTGCCTTGCGCTGCCGAAGGTTGACCAGGAGATGACTTTTCTCGCCAGGAACTCGTTCGGGATTTGATAGACGCCGAGATCGACCGCAGCGGCATTGGCGCGGACATAGTCGGCAAGCCGCGCCTTCAGGGCCGCATCGTCGGTGAGCCGTGCCGTGTCCGGCGTATTTTCCAGAGGCTTCTCTGCAACCGTCGCGCCGGCGATGCTGAAGATGCGCATCAGGTAAGCCGCCTGCCCGCCGAACTCGGTTTCCTGGCCGGAAGGAAAGCGCACGACCTGCGCATTGAGCTCGATCTGCTTGAAGGATAGCGAGGCCTTTTCGAGCGGTCCGCCGGTCAGCCAGCCGGCATCGACCGTTTCGTCGAGCTGCGGCGTCCAACGGCCGGCCGCGCCCGCGCAGCTGCCGTCGGCATCCGGAGCGACGCGGTATATCGCGCTGAAGTTGAATGGCAGGCGCGAGGCCAGTTGCTTGCCGTTCTTCTTGAACGAGTATGCAAGGCGATAGATGAACCGCACCTCGCCGCAGCTCGTGTCGTGGCCAAGCGCCGAAAAATCGCGCCGGTCGAGCCGGTTGACGACGCCGACAAGTCTGAAGCGCGCCGCGTTCGTCTTCAGCCAGCGCATGTCGATGATGCGGCCGACATTGCCGTCGGTCACCTCATAGAGGGTACGACCGCCGGCCTTCATGTCGGCGCGAAGCGCTGCAACGTCGGCCGCGACTGTCTCAACGATGGCATGATAGGCCGGCGCGGAGTCGTAGAGGGTCTTCAGGTCATCCTTTCCGTCAACACCGAAGAGGCCGGCGAAACCGTATCCCTTGGCGTCGAGTTCGGCGAGGACGCGCGGGTTATCAACGATGGTGACCGGATGACCGGCGGCATGCGCAAATTGCGCAGCCATAGCAGTCAGGAGAAAGAGCGCGATCGTGAGTCCCAGTCGGTTCATCGGATAGTGTTCTGCGTCAGGTCGCGAAGAACCGGCACCATGGCCAGGGGCAGGTCTTCGGCTATCAAGCCCGGCCCAAAGCGGCTGCCCGCCTCGGCATGGATCCAGACCCCGGCGCAAGCCGCTTCGAAGGCCGACATGCCTTGGGCAAGCAAGCCCGCGATGATGCCTGCCAGCACGTCGCCCGAACCGGCGGTTGCGAGCCACGGCGCGCCATTGCCGTTGATCGCCGCGCGGCCGTCCGGCGCGGCGATCACGCTATCGGCCCCCTTGTAGACGACCACGGCGTTGGCGCGTTGCGCGGCGGCGCGCGCCTTGGCCAGCTTCGACAACGCCTTATTGCCTGCAATGTCCGCGAACAGCCTGCCAAACTCACCCTCATGCGGCGTCATGATCAACGCCGGCGCGTCCGGCCTGCCGGCTGCCTCGAACAGCGTCGAGGCCGCATTGCGGAAAGACGTGATGCCGTCGGCGTCGAGCACCAGGCCCTCGACGCCGCCGTCCTGGCGGTTTTTGGCGAGCACAGCGAGCGTGAAATCGCGCGCCTTATCGCCAATGCCGAAGCCGGGACCGAGGACAAAGGTGGACGGCCGGCGATCACCGATCAGGTCATGCACGTCCTCGATCGCGTCGACCTTGCGCAGCATGATGGAGGTGAGATGCGCCGCGTTGATCTGCATGGCGTTTGCCGGCGAGAGCACGGTGACGGCCCCGGCCCCGCTTCTTGCGGCCGCCAACGCTGAGAGGCGCGCCGCGCCGGTCGCGGATGGTCCGCCGGAAAAGACGCTCGTATGACCGCGCTTGTATTTGTGCGCGTCCACGGCCGGCGCAGGAAAGTTCGCGATCCAGAGCCCGGGCCGGTTCTCAAAGGTCCTTGGCGCGATCTCGTCGATGATCTCGTTGCGAATGCCGATATCGGCCAACACGATCTCGCCGCATCGCTCTCGGCCCGGCAGCAGCAGGTGCCCGGGCTTCTTTCGCGCGAAGGTCACGGTGAGAACCGCGCGAAATGCCGAGCCGAGGACTTCGCCGCTATCGCCGGAAACGCCCGAAGGCAGGTCGACCGCGACCACCGGCAGGTTCATCCCTGTCACGATTTCGACCGCGGCCTTGGCGTCTCCGGTGAGAGGCTTCGACAAGCCTGCGCCATAGATCGCATCGACGACCAGCGAACCGGCTTCGGCCGTGAGAGCCGACAGCGGGCGTCGCTTCAGAGTGCAGGTGGCCGCCGCGAGCGCGGCGTCACTGCCTGCCCGCGGTTCGCCCAATGTCCACAGAGCCACATCGACGCCGGCCTCGGCCAACAGCCACGCCACGACATAACCGTCGCCGCCATTGTTGCCGGGGCCGCATAGCACATGCACCTTTTTGGCCGCCGGGTAGCGCGCCAACACGACGGCCGCGACGGCCTCGCCGGCGCGCTGCATCAGTCCGTAGCCGTCGAGCGGCCCGGCCGCGATCGCCAGTCTGTCCGCCTCGGCCATCTCGGCCGTGGATAGAAGTTCATTGCGCATGGGATTGCCGATCTCCGTGCGATCAAGCATTGTCCAGTTTTCGGTTCGAAGCAAACCACCGCAGCCGCGCATCGTTTGCAAACGCGGTCGCATTCGAGAGGGGTCTGCCTGCCAATTGCGCTTCCTGCCCATTTTTTACGCAGGATTGAGGAGGGGCGATGTATAGGGTTTGGGCGTCCATGCCGCATCCGACGCAGCGGATGACGCGAATTTGCATCCGGGCGCGATGCGGTATCGAAAACGCCCTGTACCGTCTCCATTCCCCTGGATTGGCACGGTTCGTGCTAGATGGAGGCGCAAGCGGGGTACACAACCCGTCTTCTTGGCAGTGGAGGCCATTTTTTACATGAAAAAGATCGAAGCGATCATCAAGCCATTCAAGCTGGACGAAGTGAAGGAAGCGCTTCAGGAGGCCGGACTGCAAGGCATCACCGTCACCGAGGCCAAGGGTTTCGGCCGCCAGAAGGGGCACACCGAGCTCTATCGCGGCGCCGAATATGTCGTCGACTTCCTGCCCAAGGTGAAGATCGAGGTGGTGCTCGGTGACGAAGCCGTCGAAGGCGCCATCGAGGCCATCCGCAAGGCGGCGCAAACTGGCCGTATCGGCGATGGAAAAATCTTCGTTTCCAACATAGAGGAAGTCGTGCGCATCCGTACCGGCGAGACCGGCATCGACGCCATCTGACGTCACCATCTTTCTGCAACGTCATCATCAAAAACACGTCATCACACAGGGATACATGACATGACGACAGCCAAAGACATCATGAAGCAGATCAAGGACAACGACGTGAAATTCGTCGACCTGCGCTTCACCGATCCGCGCGGCAAGCTGCAGCATGTGACGATGGATGTCGTCGAGGTCGAGGAAGACATGTTCGCCGACGGCGTCATGTTCGACGGCTCCTCGATCGCCGGCTGGAAGGCAATCAACGAGTCCGACATGGTGCTGATGCCCGACACGGATACCGTCCACATGGATCCGTTCTTCGCGCAGTCAACCATGGTCATCCTGTGCGACATCCTCGATCCGATCTCCGGCGAGGCCTACAACCGCGACCCGCGCGGCACCGCCAAGAAGGCCGAAGCCTACATGAAGTCCGAAGGCATCGGCGACACCATCTATGTCGGCCCCGAAGCCGAGTTCTTCGTCTTCGACGACGTCAAGTACAAGGCAGACCCCTATAACACCGGCTTCCGTCTGGACTCCACCGAACTGCCGTCCAATGACGACACCGACTACGAGACCGGCAATCTCGGCCACCGTCCGCGCATCAAGGGCGGCTACTTCCCCGTGCCGCCGATCGATTCCGCGCAGGACATGCGCTCCGAAATGCTGACAGTGCTCGCCGAAATGGGCGTGCGCGTCGAAAAGCATCACCATGAGGTCGCCGCCGCCCAGCACGAGCTCGGCATCAAGTTCGACACGCTGGTGCGCAACGCCGACAAGATGCTGATCTACAAGTATGTCGTGCACCAGGTCGCCAATGCCTACGGCAAGACGGCCACCTTCATGCCCAAGCCGGTGTTTGGCGACAACGGCTCGGGCATGCATGTGCACCAGTCGATCTGGAAGGGCGGCAAGCCGACTTTTGCCGGCAACGAATATGCCGGCCTCTCGGAAACCTGCCTCTATTACATCGGCGGCATCATCAAGCACGCCAAGGCGATCAACGCCTTCACCAACCCGCTCACCAACTCCTACAAGCGTCTGGTGCCGGGCTATGAGGCGCCGGTGCTGCTCGCCTATTCGGCGCGCAACCGCTCGGCTTCCTGCCGCATTCCGTTCGGCTCCTCGCCGAAGTCGAAGCGCGTCGAGGTGCGCTTCCCCGATCCGGGCGCGAATCCCTATCTCGGCTTCGCCGCCATGCTGATGGCCGGCCTCGACGGCATCAAGAACAAGATCCATCCCGGACAGCCGATGGACAAGGATCTTTACGACCTGCCGCCGAAGGAGCTGAAGAAGATCCCGACCGTCTGCGGCTCGCTGCGCGAGGCGCTGCAGAATCTCGACAAGGATCGCGGATTCCTGAAGGCCGGCGGCGTCTTCGACGATGATCAGATCGACGCTTATATCGAGCTCAAGATGGCCGAGGTGATGCGCTTCGAAATGACCCCGCATCCGGTCGAGTACGACATGTACTACTCGGTCTGACGACCGAACTTCTCCGCATCGGCGACGAAGACGGACCCCGGCGTTTCGCCGGGGTTTTCGCGTGGGCAGTCCATTGGAGGGCTATCGCCCTCCCGCAAACGATCGGAGCCATGCAGCGTCCGGCCGGTCCGCCGCTGCAGGAAGCAGCAGTCATGCCGAAGTGGTCGCGGCGCTCCATCGCGCGGCATTTGGATGCAAAAAAGCCCCGACGTAGAACGCCGGGGCTTTCGACAATTGAAGCTCATCTGGCGCAGGCGAGGCCCGCGCCTGGATGATCAGGCGGCGGCCGAAACGGCAGCGGTTGAAACCTCCGAGATCGTCTTCAGGATCTGCGAAGCGATCTGGTAGGGGTCGCCCTGCGAGTTCGGGCGACGGTCTTCCAGATAGCCCTTGTAGTCGTTCTTGACGAAGGAGTGCGGCACGCGGATCGAGGCGCCGCGGTCGGCGACGCCGTAGGAGAACTTGTTCCACGGCGCGGTCTCGTGCTTGCCGGTCAGGCGCTTGTCGTTGTCCGGGCCATACACGGCGATGTGGTCCATCAGGTTCTTGTCGAACTGGGCCATCAGCGCCTCGAAATAGGCCTTGCCGCCGACTTCGCGCATATAGGCGGTCGAGAAGTTGGCGTGCATGCCCGAGCCGTTCCAGTCCGTGTCGCCCAGCGGCTTGCAGTGGAACTCGATGTCGATGCCGTATTTCTCGGTCAGGCGCAGCAGCAGGTAGCGGGCCATCCACATCTGGTCGGCGGCCTTCTTGGAGCCCTTGCCGAAGATCTGGAATTCCCACTGGCCCTTGGCCACTTCGGCGTTGATGCCTTCATGGTTGATGCCGGCGGCGAGGCAAAGGTCGAGATGCTCCTCGACGATCTTGCGTGCGACATCGCCGACATTCCTGTAGCCGACGCCGGTGTAGTACGGGCCCTGCGGTGCCGGATAGCCGCTCTCGGGGAAGCCCAGCGGACGGCCGTCCTTATAGAAGAAATACTCCTGCTCGAAGCCGAACCAGGCGCCCTCGTCGTCGAGGATGGTGGCGCGCTTGTTGGAGACGTGCGGCGTCACGCCATCGGGCATCATGACTTCGCACATGACCAGCACGCCGTCGGTGCGGGCCGGATCCGGATAGACGGCGACGGGCTTCAGCACGCAGTCGGAGCTGTGGCCTTCTGCCTGGTTGGTGGACGAGCCATCGAAGCCCCACAGCGGCAGCTGCTCCAGCGTCGGGAACTCGGCAAACTCCTTGATCTGGGTCTTGCCGCGCAGGCTGGGGGTCGGGACATATCCGTCGAGCCAGATATACTCGAGCTTGTATTTGGTCATTCTAGAGCCTCTCGTTGCTTGATCACCGCACGCGGTGTCGACGCATGGCCGAGCGAGCCGGCCTGCCGGTCGTTAAAATGCAAATCGTATGCCACACCCCCATGGCCGGGTGCGGCAAAATGGTCACGAGATTGTGTTGGTTTTGCTGAGCCGTCTCAGCGCTGCGATGAGATCAATCAGAGCTACGTTATGCCTAAATAATATGCAAATATTGATCTTTTGATAGGCATATTGCCTAAATGAATCGCAGAACCTACATTGCGGGAAGGTGAATCGAAAAGCCTCTTAAAAAGAAAGGAGACCGGCAATGGAGATCGTCTCCGCCCGTCCGTCGGCAAAAATCCTGATGTTCCCGCTGGCAGGACGCAAGTCTGCCTCAAATTTAGGCGCCAAGGCGAAATTCGCGGCAGAGCTTGCGACGCTTCGTGGCGAGCACGCCGACTTTGACGGCTGGTACCACGAGGCCGCTGTCGAGGAAGAAAATCAGAGCAAGAGCTGATCATCGCCCCTTAGTTTTCATGGGCGAAAAAGCCCGGCGCGATCGCTCGCGCCGGGCTTTTGTTGCAGTGGATCGATCGGTGGCTATTTGGCGTGCAGATCGGTGCCGAGCGTATCCCTGACAAAGATCATGCCGATGATCAGCGACATCGCCGCGATGATCACCGGGTACCAGAGACCGTAGTAGATATCGCCCTTATAGGCGCTGAGCGCGAACACGGTCGCGGGCAGCAGGCCGCCGAACCAGCCGTTGCCGATATGGTAAGGCAACGACATGCCGGTGTAGCGGATGCGGGTCGGGAACATCTCGACCAGGATAGCGGCGATCGGCCCATAGACCATGGTCACGAACAGCACCAGGATGAACAGGATGCCGATCGTCATCGGCCAGTTGATGGCAGCCGGGTCGGCGAACATGGCGAACGCGCCGCCGCCCGGTATGGTGTAGACCGTGACTTCCGTCGCGCCGGCCGCCTCATCCTTGGTCAGGATCTTGTCGGCGATCGCCTGCTCGGTCGGGACCGTCGCCTTCTCGCCGCCGCGAATGGCCGCAGCGTCGAGCTTCAGTTCCGGATTGGCCGCGATGAAGGCGTCGAGCTTCTGGTCCGCCACCTTGGCCGCCGCGCGCTTCAGCGGATAGCCGCCGTCTTTCAGCGCCATGTTCACCGCCTTCTGGAAGACCCCCTCCTTGGCCTTGGCCTGATCGCCGGCGGCAACGGCGTCATAAGACTCCACCGTCTCGTTGCCGATCTTGACCGTGGCCGCAGTTCCAGGCGCGGCCGTCGTGACAACGTCGTATGGCACCGAGTTCTTGGTCAGGAACGAGGTCGCGATATCGCAGGATGTCGTGAACTTCGCCGTGCCGACCGGGTTGAACTGGAACCTGCAGTCGCCGGGCGCTGCCGTCACCGTCGCGCGGGTGTTCTGCTGGGCGGTGGCCAGAGCCGGGTTGGCGGCAGAAGTCAACGCCTTGAACAGCGGGAAGGTGCAGACGATGCCCAAAGCCAGTCCGGCCATGATGATCGGCTTGCGGCCGATCTTGTCGGACAGCCAGCCGAACACGACGAAGAAGATAGAGCCGATCGCAAGTGCGATGGCGATCATGATGTTGACCGACTGCGCGTCGACCTTCAGCACGTTGGTGAGGAAGAACAGGGCGTAGAACTGGCCGTTGTACCAGATCACGGCCTGGCCGGCGGTAAGGCCGAGCAGCGCCAGAAGGGCGATCTTGGCGTTTTTCCACTGGCCGAAAGCCTCCGTCAGCGGCGCCTTGGAGCCCTTGCCCTCGTCCTTCATACGCTGGAAGGTCGGCGATTCCGACAGCGAAAGCCGAATCCAGACCGAAACGGCCAGCAGCAGGAAGGAAACGATGAAGGGAATGCGCCAGCCCCAGCTTGTATAGGTTTCCTTGCTGAGCGAGGCCTGCACGATCAGGATGACGATGAGCGACAGGAACAGGCCGAGCGTCGCCGTGGTCTGGATCCATGACGTGTAGTAGCCACGGCGATCGTCGGGCGCATGCTCGGCGACATAGGTCGCGGCGCCGCCATATTCGCCGCCGAGCGCCAGGCCCTGCAGCATGCGCAGCCCGATCAGGATCACCGGAGCCGCGATGCCCCAACTGGCATAGCCGGGCAGCAGGCCGACCAGGAAGGTCGACAGGCCCATGATCGTCATGGTGACGAGGAAGGTGTATTTGCGGCCGACGAGGTCGCCGATGCGGCCGAACACCAGCGCGCCGAACGGGCGCACCAGGAAGCCGGCGGCAAAGGCCAGCAGCGCGAAGATGTTGCGCGTCGCCTCCGGGATCGCCGGACTGAAGAAGGTCGAGCCGATGAAGGCTGCCAGCGAGCCGTAAAGATAGAAATCATACCATTCGAAAACGGTGCCGAGCGATGAGGCGAAGATGACTTTCTTCTCCTCCCGCGTCATGCCGCGGCTGGTTCCGCCGGCGGCCGATGCCATTGCCATTTGAATATCCTCCCGTGAGATCCCGTCTGTCCTTTATTGGCTGCGCGCCACCGTTCGCGTTCCTCCGAAAGCGGACTCAAGACACAGCCAACGAAGCAAAAAATGACAGAAATGACGGCTGAAAGGCACCGCGACGATGGGATTATGACTTTGGTATTAGGTGCGCTGCGGGAGCGGCGCAGTGCTCAGCCCTGCAGTGCCTCGAGCAGGCTGACCGCCGCCATCATGTCGCGCTTGCGGGCCGAGCGGCGCGAGACAGCCTCCGCGTCCTGGCCCCAGTGCTCGATCTGCCAGTCCTCGTCGACGTGGGCCGCAAGCCAAGCTTCCTCGGCGTCGAGCTCGCCGAAATCGACGGCCAGCGCCAGCAGCGCCGAGCCGGTCAGCGCCGTCATGACATGGATCGCGGCCAGCCGCATCGGCTCGGCACGCTCGCCGAGATACGCGCCGAGGATGGCGATCGCTTCGCGCGGCTGCTCGACATGGATGATGCCTTCGGCAAGGTTGAAGCGCGCGCCGAGGCTGCCGCGTGCCCAGTCCAGCACCGGATCCCACAGCTTGTTCTGACGATCGACCAGACCTTGCGGACCGTCGGCGCGGTAGCAAAGCAGATCGGACGAGGCGAAGCGCAATACATCTTCCAGCACCGCCTGCGGGTCGGAGGCGACGCCGTCGATGGCGGTGTTGACGAGGCGCATGACCGGCATCGTCACGGGGTCGATGATCTCACCCTGCGCGCCGAACTCGCCAGCAACCAGCGCGGCGGCCTTTTCGGTCGGCAGCACCATCACGGCCTTGCCCGGCGTGCGCACCGGCCTGCCGTCGAGATGCACGGCAAAGCCGTTTTCCACCGGGACAACCGAAACCGCCTTGTAGAAACGTTTCGGCAGCGGCGTCTTCATCTGGATCTGGGCGCGGCGCACGGGATCGGGGTCGGAAAGCAGTTTTCCGGCTTCGAGGTCTTCGAGGATGTCGCGCATGTCGAACTCCCTAAACTGTTGGCTGCCTGCGCGCCGGCCGGTTGACGATGATGAGGCCCGCGGCGATCAGGGCCAGAGCCAGGAATATCCTGGTCGTCGGCGCTTCACCAAGGACCACCGCGCCGCACAAGACGCCGAACACCGGCGACAGGAAGGCGAAGCTCGACAGGCCGGACGCGGGGTAGCGCCGAAGCAACCAGAACCACAATACATAGGTGAACGCGACGATATAGAAAGACTGGAAGAGCAGCGCCAGCGTCGGCAAGGCGGCCACCGCGCGGATGGGCGGACCGGCCAAGGGCATCACCATGACACCGACGACGGCGGCGCCGGCCAGTTGGTAGAGCAGCAGTTTCTCGGCGCTGGTCGCGACCAGTTTCGAGCGCTTGATGACGATGCTGGTCGCTGCCCACAGGACTCCGGAACCCAGGCTGAGCAGATCGCCCAGAAGGGTCGTGTCGGTGCCTGCGACAATGCCGTCCGAGAACACGGCCACCAGGCCGCAGAAGGCCAGAACAAGCCCGCCAAGCTTGCGCGCGTTGATGTGCTCGCCGAGCAGGAAATGACCGCCGATCAGCACCCAGAACGGCATGGTGTTGACCAGCAGCGTGTTGCGGGCGACGGTGGTGTGTTCGAGGCCGATATAGAGGCACAGGAACTCGACGCCGAAAAGCATGCCGACGACAATGCCGGCGGCCAGCGTTCCATCCTCTTCGAACAGCTTGACGCCGCGCAGCCGGCACCAGCCAAGCACGCAGAGCCCACCGAGGAGCGAACGGGCGATCGAGACGAAGACGGGGTCGTAGCCTGCGTAGGAGATCTTGGCGGCGACGTAGTTCAGCCCCCACGAGAAGGTCAGCCCGACCATGATGGCCGCTGCCGCCACGTCGACCGCGTCACGGCGATCCAGTGCGGGCGCAACGCTCAATCTCAGTCCTCCGCGCTCTGTTCGTCGAAGCCGAGCAGGTTCCAGCTCTGGCGCATATGCGGCGGCATCGGCGCCGTCACGTCGATGACGCCCTGGTCCGGATGCGGGATGACGATGCGGCGTGCATGGAGGTGCAGACGGTTCTGGATGCCGCCCGGAAACTCCCAATTGGTATCGGCCTCGAAATATTTCGGGTCGCCGATGATCGGGCAGCCGATATGGGCGGCGTGGACGCGCAGCTGATGCGTGCGGCCGGTATAGGGCTCCATCTCCAGCCAGGACAGCGACTGCGCCGCCTGCTCGACCACACGATAATAGGAAACGGCATGGTCGGCGCCCTTCTCGCCATGCTTGGCGATGCGCACGCGGTCGCCGTCCGGCGTCGCCTCCTTGACCAGCCAGGTCGAGATCTTGTCCTCGCGCTTCGGCGGAACGCCCTTGACCAGCGCCCAGTAGGTTTTCTTCGTCTCGCGCGCCCGGAACGCTTCCGAGAGCTTCATCGCGGCAAGACGCGTGCGGGCAACCACCAGCACGCCCGACGTGTCGCGGTCGAGGCGGTGGACAAGCCGGGGCTTCTCGCCCTTCTGGTTGCGCCAGGCCTCCAGCATGTCGTCGACATTGCGGGTGACGCCCGAGCCGCCCTGCACCGCCAGGCCGGCCGGCTTGTTGAAGACGAAGACCTTCGGGTCCTCGTGCAGGAGCATCTTGGCGAGCACGTCGGCATCGCCCTGGTTACGGATCGAGTGGCCGGTGAGCGAGGCCTCGCCCTTCTTGTCGACGTCGAGTGGCGGAACCCGGACGGACTGGCCGGGCTCGACGCGCGTGTCGGCCTTCACCCGTCCGCCGTCGACGCGAACCTGGCCCGAACGCAACAGCTTTTGCAGGTGGCCAAAGCCGAGGCCCGGGTAATGGACCTTGAACCAGCGGTCGAGCCGCATGCCCGCCTCGCCGGCTTCCACCGTGATCTGTTCAACACCTGCCATGACTTCGCTTTTCCAATTCGAAAGCGGCGCCATAGCACTAAGGCGAAGCGGTTGCGAGCCAAAGACCCAACAAAGCCCGACGATTACCCCAATCGAGGCGCTGACGGCGGGCTGGTTCCGTTCACTCAGTCGGTGGAAGATGGCGGCGACACCGCGCAAACCGTCGAGCGCGTCAGGAACCGCTTCTCGCGGCCATTGTCGAGCGAGAACATGCCGCCCCTGCCCGGCACGACATCGATGATGAGATCGGTGTGCTTCCAAACTTCATATTGCGAGGCGCTGATAAAGACCGGCGTGTCACCGATCTCGCCCAGCTTGACGTCGCTGTCGCCGACGATGAAATCGCCGCGCGGGTAGCACATCGGCGAAGAACCGTCGCAACAGCCGCCGGATTGGTGGAACAGAACCGGGCCGTGATCGGCTATGATCTCGGCAAGAAGCGCCTCGGCCTCCGGCGTGGCCGAGACTTTGTCCAAGGACATCTTGTCCATCATTCCTCCTTCAAGAGCGGGAGGGCACGACAGGCGCGCCCTCCCCTCCCTACGGCCCGGGAGGATCAGAAGAAGCCGAGCTTCTTCGGGCTGTAGCTGACCAGCATGTTCTTGGTCTGCTGATAGTGGTCGAGCATCATCTTGTGCGTCTCGCGGCCGATGCCGGACTGCTTGTAACCGCCGAAGGCGGCATGCGCCGGATACGCGTGATAGCAGTTGGTCCAGACGCGGCCCGCCTGGATGGCGCGGCCGAAGCGGTAGCAGCGGTTCGCGTCGCGGCTCCAGATACCGGCGCCGAGGCCGTACAGCGTGTCATTGGCGATCGACAGCGCCTCGTCATCATCCTTGAAGGTCGTCACCGACACCACCGGCCCGAAGATCTCTTCCTGGAAGATGCGCATCTTGTTGTGACCCTTGAAGACGGTCGGCTTCACGTAGTAGCCGCCGGCAAGATCGCCCGGCAGATGGTTCTGCTCGCCGCCGGTCAGCACCTGGGCTCCTTCCTGGCGACCGATTTCGAAGTAGGAGAGGATCTTCGCCAGCTGCTCGCTCGACGCCTGCGCGCCGATCATGGTCGCTGGATCGAGCGGATCGCCCTGCACGATCGCCTCGACGCGCTTCAGCGCGCGCTCCATGAACTTGTCGTAGATCTTCTCATGCACCAGCGCGCGGCTCGGGCACGTGCAGACCTCGCCCTGGTTGAGCGCGAACATGACGAAGCCCTCGATCGCCTTGTCGAAGAAGTCGTCGTCCTCGGCAACGACGTCTTGGAAGAAGATGTTGGGCGACTTGCCGCCGAGCTCCAGCGTCACGGGGATGAGATTCTGCGAGGCATACTGCATGATCAGGCGGCCGGTCGTCGTCTCGCCGGTGAAGGCGATCTTGGCGATGCGGTTCGACGATGCCAGCGGCTTGCCGGCCTCGAGGCCGAAGCCGTTGACGATGTTGAGCACGCCCTCCGGCAAAAGGTCGCCGATAAGGTCGGCCCACAGCATGATGGTGGCGGGCGTCTGCTCGGCCGGCTTCAGCACCACGCAATTGCCGGCGGCGAGCGCGGGCGCCAGCTTCCAGCAGGCCATCAGCAACGGGAAGTTCCAAGGAATGATCTGGCCGACGACACCCAGCGGCTCGTGGAAATGATAGGCGACCGTGTCGTGGTCGATCTCGGAAAGGCTGCCCTCCTGGCTGCGAAGGACGCCGGCGAAATAGCGGAAGTGGTCGATGGCCAGAGGCAGGTCCGCCGCCGTCGTCTCGCGGATCGGCTTGCCGTTGTCCCAGGTCTCGGCGAGCGCCAGCAGGTCGAGATTGTCTTCCATGCGGTCGGCAATGCGATTGAGGATCAAGGCGCGGGCCGCCGGGCTGGTCTTGCCCCAGGCGTCCTTCGCCTTATGCGCGGCGTCGAGTGCGGCTTCGACGTCCTGCGCGTCGGACCTTGCGATTTCGCAAAGCGGCCGGCCGGTCACCGGCGAGATGTTGTCGAAGTATTTTCCGGCATGCGGAGCGACCCAGCGGCCGCCGATGAAGTTGTCATAGCGCTTGGCGAAGGGGACCTTGGCCGTGCGTGAGAACTCAACCTTGTTCATTGTCTGCCTCCCAGCAAAACGGCGTCACGGAATGTGGCGCGTCGCTGGAAACACTTGCCGATGCTCTTTAGCGTGTCATCCCCGGGAGAACGGATCGTGGCCGCCGAGTGTCGCAGAACTGCGACAGGTCACGTCGAGAAATCAATGCGGGCGGCGGATTTCGAAACGGGCAAGCTTGCGATGCAGCGTCGCGCGCGAAATGCCGAGGTTTTGGGCGGCCGCCGAGACATTGCCGCCGGCCCGCGCCATTGCCCGTTGCAGCGCGCCGCGCTCGGCGTTGTCGAGGTCTTCCTTTACCTTCGCATGGTCGCCGAGGATGTCGGCAGCCAGCAAACCCCGGGCCAGGGCTTCGCCCGTTATGCCAAGCGCGAGGCGCGCAGACCGCGTCGCGCCGATCACCAGATCATCCTGATCGACGGCGATCAGTGCGCCGGCGCTGCGCTCGGCAACCGGTGCAAGCAGGATGCGGGCATTGGAATAGACCATACGGAAATTCTCGGCCTCGATACGGCGCGCGGCGTCGCCCACCGCGACCGAGATAAGCTGGACGAAGCCTTCCGTCAGGTCAGAACGGCAGGACGATACGTCGAGCGCGGCTGCCAGGTTGCCTTCATGGTCGAAGACCGGCGCCGTGGTGCAGCTCATGAGCGTGTTGCGCGAGAAGAAATGCTGGTCGCGATGGATGGTCAGCGCCCGCTGCTCGGCAAGGCAGGTGCCGATGCCGTTGGTGCCTTCACTGTCTTCGCTCCAGACCGTGCCGGTCCACAGGCCCCATTCGTCGAAGGTCTCGTCGTCGGCGACCGCGCCCCGGCGCTCGACCGGGATGCCCTCGCGATCGGCCAGCATCACGCAGCAACCCACACCGCCGACTGCCTGATAGAGCCGGTTGAGGCTCGTCTCGGCGGCGCGGATCATTCGCTCCATGCGCTGCCGGGCTTCTCTCAACTCACCTTCGGTCAGCCGCTTGGGCGCCTTGCGCTCGGCCGGATCGAGATGGTGCAGTTGCAGCGAGCGCCGCCATGAGGCCACCAATGCCGAATGGGCCGCGTCGCTCTTTGCGATCGAAGCCTGGACCAAATCCGCATGCACGGCGGTTTGCCGTCCGATCAACCCTGTCCTCCCGGTGAGCGGAACCTCCTTCCGCTCGGTCGCCATGCCCGCAAGAACATAGCCGACAATCCAAAGCGGTTCGGCCTTGGATACAATTGCCGACCGCACACGTATTTGATTTCAAGCAAATCCACGCAGAAAATCGCTACGCGTCGCCTGGAATTGCTCAGGAGTTCTAAAGGCCGCGGCGCGTCAGCGCCATAGGACGTTGGTTTAACGGGCGGGAACCCCGGAGTTTTGCCGCGATCAGTTGGCGGTGGCCTTCGGCTTGGACGAGCCGATCATCTTCCAGTTCTTGTAGAAGACGGAATTGATGCGCTCCACGCTGACCGAGACGACTGAGAGAAGGCGCGCGATCAGTTTTGGGAACGGGGACGGGCGGATGATGTCGACGAAGACGCAGTAGCGGCGGCCGTCATATTCGTTGACCGAGCGGTGGAACAGCGTGTCGTCGAAGATGAATAAGGGATTGTCGTACCAGTAGTTCTTCTTGCTGCCGCACTGGACGAAGATCTCCGCCTGCACCGGGATCAGATTGTAGAGGATGCGCAGGCTGAGCCGCAGCGGACCGAAATGCCAGGACGTGGATTCGCGCTTGCTGAAAACGGATACGGCGATCGTCTTGATGTATTTGTAGTCCTTGTTGAATTCGGGAACGTTGTCGATCTTGTGCTTGCCGTACCACTGGTAGACGTACATGCCGCGCCGGCCGGCGCCGAAATTGGCGTCGATGTCGGCGATGATCTCGTCCTTGCGGGCCTTGAAGACGCCCAGGACCTCGTTGATCTCGCGCTGATAGTCCTCAGGGAACTGCTCGGGCTTCCAGACGCCGGGGTTGCGGTAGCAGAGAAGGTCGACAATCAGGTTGAACGGCGACAGCAGCCAGGTGAACAGGCCATTGCCGAGAAAGTAGCGGTCGAAAAGCTTCCAGTCCTTCTGATCGTTGCGCATGACGTCGATCAGGCCGCAGACGACCCAGATCGCGGTCAGGATCGGGATGAAGTAGAAGGCGAGCGCGAGAACCGCGACCGCGATGGCGACCTTGCGGAGCGACTTGACGGTTTTCTTTTTCATTGCCTTTCGCGCGGGAGGCGCGATCCTGTTCCATGGACAAAATCACGGCAACCCCCGTCAGCCGTGCGCCTTGATAAGGTTTTTTGCTTCCCGGCACAATGCCGTCGCGCGGACCCGTCAGCCGGCCAACATAAATATTTGGAGTCACAACTCCAACGCTCAGCCGACAGGTTCCGAGCGCGCCGACCGCAGGGCCGCGCAAATCAGCCGTTCCGTTCGCTGCGCAGCTTCGCCCAGTATTCCAGGCGCTTGCGGATGTCGCGCTCGAACCCGCGTTCCGGCGGGTCGTAGAAAGTATGCCGGCCCATCTTCTCCGGAAAATAGTCCTGGCCTGAAAACGCGTCCGGCTCGTCGTGGTCGTAACGATACCCGGCGCCGTAATCCTCCTGCTTCATCAGCTTGGTCGGCGCATTGAGGATGTGCTTGGGCGGCAGCAGCGAGCCGAACTCCTTGGCCGCCGCGGTCGCAGCCTTGAAGGCGGTGTAGACAGCGTTCGATTTCGGCGCGGTGGCGAGATAGACGGTGGCTTGAGCGAAGGCGAGCTCGCCCTCGGGCGAACCAAGATAGTCATAGGCGTCCTTGGCCGCGTTGGCGACGACAAGCGCCTGCGGATCGGCGAGCCCGATATCCTCCACCGCCATGCGCACCAGCCGGCGGCCGAGATAGAGCGGATCCTCGCCGGCGTCGAACATGCGGGCAAGATAGTAGAGCGCCGCGTCCGGATCGGAGCCGCGCACCGATTTATGCAGCGCCGAGATCAGATTGTAATGGCCGTCCTGGCCCTTGTCGTAGATCGGCGCGCGGCGCTGGATGACGCGCTGCAGGCCTTCCGGACCGAAGACCTCGCCTTTCTTGGCGGCGCGCCAGACTTCCTCGGCCAGCGTCAGCGAGGCGCGGCCGTCGCCGTCCGCCATGCGGATCAGCATCGCGCGCGCCTCATCGTCGAGCGGCAGTGCCCTGCCCTCGGTTTCTTCCGCCCGCACCAGTAGCTTGGCGATGCTTTCCTCGCCCAGCGAACGGAACACCAGCACGCGCGCTCGCGACAGAAGCGCCGCGTTGAGCTCGAAGGACGGGTTCTCCGTGGTGGCGCCGACCAGCACCACGGTGCCGTCTTCCATCACCGGAAGAAATCCGTCCTGCTGGGCGCGGTTGAAACGATGGATCTCGTCGACGAAGAGCAGCGTCTGGCGGCCGTTGGCGCGCCTGAGCTTCGCCGCCTCGAAGGCCTTCTTGAGGTCGGCGACGCCGGAAAACACCGCCGAGATCTGCTCGAAGGCAAGGTTGGTCTCGCCGGCCAGCAGCCGCGCCACCGTCGTCTTGCCGGTGCCGGGCGGACCCCAGAAGATCATCGAGCCGAGCGAGCCGGAATCGATCAGCCGGGTCAGCGCGCCGTCCGGACCGGTCAGGTGCTCCTGGCCGACGACCTCGCCGAGGTTTTTGGGGCGCAGCCGATCGGCCAGCGGCCGCCCGGGCGGCGCTCTCTCCGGCTCATCGGAACTGAACAGATCGGCCATGCAAATCTTTTGGTTGAAACGCGATCCAGCTCATTTGAGAACATGATCCTGTCCGAACACCGGTTCCCGTTTTCTGCCAAGCGGGCCTTCGGTTCGGGATCATGCTCTAAATGGGCAGACCGCCTCAATAACGCAACACCTGGCGCAGTATCTGCCCGCCGCGCTCGACGGTAAAGCGCCACCAGCGCGTGTCCTGTTGGGCAATCTGCGCCAGCGTTGCCGCGGTGTCGATGCTGGTTCCGTTCACCTCGCGCACGATATCGCCGGGTTGGAAGCCGAAATCGGCGGCCGGCGAATCGCGGCTGATATCGATGACGGTGACGCCCTTGAGATCGGTGCGAAGGCCAAGCCGCTGGGCAAGCCTGGGCGACAGTTCAGCGACCTTGGCGCCGGCGAAGGGACTGCGGCCGCGCAAGGTCACCTCGCTGGGCTTGGCGCCTTCCGGCGCGCGCTCCAGCGGGATTTCCAGCGTCGCCTGCTGGCCCTTGCTCAGCACGCCGAAGGTCGCCTTGGTGCCGATCGAGAGCGTCGCCATGCGATAGTCGAGCGCCTCGATGCTTTCGACCGGCGTGTTGTTGAGCGACAGGATGACGTCGCCGGGCTTCAGGCCGGCCTTGCCGGCGGGGCCGGAACCTTCGACCGATGAGACCAATGCGCCGGTCGGCTTTTCCATCCCGAGCGATTCGGCGATCTGCGGCGTCACCAGTTCGAACTCGGCGCCGATATAGGGCCGCTCGAAGAAGTCGAGCCCGGCCTTGGCCGCGTCGGCGAAGGCGCGCACCATGTTCGAGGGAATGGCGAAGCCGATGCCGATCGAGCCGCCGCTGCGGCTGTAGATCGCCGTGTTGATGCCGACCAGCTGGCCGCCCATGTTGATCAGCGCGCCGCCGGAATTGCCGGGGTTGATGGCGGCGTCGGTCTGGATGAAGTAGCCCGAATCCGAAACCCCGATATGGCTGCGGGCGAGCGCCGAGACAATGCCGCTGGTGGTGGTCTGGCCGACACCGAACGGATTGCCGATGGCCAGCACTAGGTCGCCGACCTCCAGCGCGTCGGAATCGCCGATGGCGATCACCGGGAACGGCTTGTCGGCCGAAATCTTGAGCACGGCGAGATCGAGCGTCTCGTCCTTGAGCATGACCTTGGAGGTGAACTCGCGCCCGTCCGCTGTCGCGACCTTCACCTCATCGGCGTCCTTGATGACGTGGAAGTTGGTCACGATGACGCCGCTCGGATCGACCAGCACGCCCGAGCCCAGCGAAGACTGCGCGCGCGGCTGGGCGCGGCCGAAGAACTCCTCGAAGAAGGGATCGCCCTCGAAAGGTGACGTCACCTTGGCGGTCTGCGAGGCGTAGACATTGACGACGGCAGGCGCCGTCTGCTTGACCAGCGGCGCGAAGGATAGCTGCACCTCCTCGCGGCCGAACGGCACGCGCTTGTCGGGTCCGGACGTGCCGTTCTCGCCTTCGACGCCATGCAGCAGGTCGGTCAGCACGTCGGAGAGGCCCGGGTCTGCCGGCTTGGCGGCGTCCTCGGCAAAAGCCTGTCTTGCGGCCGGTGCCACGGCGAAGACGGCCAGCGCGGCAACAAGAAACAGTCGTTTGAGGTGCATTTTCGAATCCCTCCAGATCGGGTGCCATTGTCCCGACGATTGTGCAGAATGAAAGGCTAATGCACACAAATGCGACACTTGTCGCGCAAAAGCTTGAGCCTGGACGTGAAATATCCGCTCACTCGACTCAACCTGCTCCAAATGCAAAAAGGGGCCCGAAGGCCCCTTGAAGTCATTGAGGAAAACCCGGTCCTCAGGCGGCCGCGGCTTCCTCATTGGTGCCTTCCGCCTCGAGGCGGGCGCGGTCGGCGGCGCCCTTGGCCGAGGTGTCGCGGTCAACGAATTCGATGACCGCCATGGCGGCGTTGTCGCCTTTGCGGAAGCCCGCCTTCATGATGCGCAGATAGCCGCCGTTGCGGGTTGCGTAGCGCGGAGCGAGGGTCTCGAACAGGCGCTTGACGACGCCTTCATTGCCGATCTGGGCGATGACCTGACGACGGGCGTGCAGGTCGCCGCGCTTGCCGAGCGTGACGAGCTTCTCGACGATCGGACGCAGGTCCTTCGCCTTCGGCAGGGTGGTGACGATCTGCTCGTGCTCGATCAGAGACACGGCGAGGTTGGCGAACATCGACTTGCGATGGCTGATGCTGCGGGCGAAACGACGGCCTTTGAAACCGTGGCGCATGGCTCTTTTCCTTCTTCAGTTGTTCAAGAGGCCACGGCCTCTGATGGTTTTCTGCATGACCGTCGGATCGAGCGGCTCGCGCCGCCGATCCTTGGAATTCATGCTCAATATTGGTCTTCGTAACGCTTTGCGAGGTCTTCGATGTTTTCCGGCGGCCAGTCCGGCACTTCCATGCCGAGATGGAGACCCATGGCCGCCAGCACTTCCTTGATCTCGTTCAGCGACTTGCGGCCGAAGTTCGGGGTGCGCAGCATCTCGGCTTCGGTTTTCTGGATCAGGTCGCCGATATAGACGATGTTGTCGTTCTTCAGGCAGTTGGCCGAACGCACCGAAAGTTCGAGCTCGTCGACCTTCTTGAGCAGCGCCGGGTTGAAGGCGAGCTCGGTGACGGCCTCGGTCGCAACTTCCTTCTGCGGCTCGTCGAAGTTGACGAACAGCGCGAGCTGGTCCTGCAGGATGCGGGCGGCGAAAGCGACCGCGTCCTCGCCCGAGATCGAGCCGTTGGTCTCGATGGTCATGGTCAGCTTGTCATAGTCGAGCACCTGGCCCTCGCGGGTGTTCTCGACCTTGTAGGAGACCTTCTTGACCGGCGAGTAGAGCGAGTCGACCGGGATCAGGCCGATCGGCGCGTCCTCGGCGCGGTTGCGCTCTGCCGGCACATAGCCCTTGCCGGTGTCGACGGTGAACTCCATGCGGATCTCGGCGCCCTCGTCCAGCGTGCAGATGACGTGGTCGGGGTTGAGGATCTCGACGTCACCGACGGTCTGGATGTCGCCGGCAAGCACGGCGCCCGGGCCCTGCTTGCGCACGACCATGCGCTTGGGGCCATCGCCTTCCATGCGGATGGCGATTTCCTTGATGTTGAGCACGATGTCGGTCACGTCCTCGCGCACGCCGGCGATGGACGAGAATTCATGCAGCACGCCGTCGATCTGCACGGCGGTGACGGCCGCGCCGCGCAGCGAAGACAGAAGCACGCGCCGCAGCGCGTTGCCCAGCGTCAGGCCAAAGCCGCGTTCGAGCGGCTCGGCCACCAGCGTGGTCAGCGTCTTCTTCTTCGACGAGAACTCGATCTTGTTCGGCTTGATCAGTTCCTGCCAGTTTTTCTGGATCATAAATGTCTTCCTTCCTTTGCCCCGCCACCATCCAATCGTGGCGGGCGACACGGAAAACCGCGGAGGAACGCCGTGGCGTTCGCGCGGCGCTTAAAAATCAGACGCGGCGCTTCTTGCGAGGGCGGCAGCCATTGTGCGGGATCGGCGTCACGTCGCGGATCGAGGTGATGGTGAAGCCGGCCGCCTGCAGCGCGCGAAGGGCCGATTCACGGCCGGAGCCGGGTCCGCAGACCTCGACCTCGAGCATGCGCATGCCGTGTTCCTGCGCCTTCTTGGCGACGTCCTCGGCAGCCATCTGGGCGGCGAACGGGGTCGACTTGCGCGAACCCTTGAAGCCTTGCGCACCGGCCGACGACCAGGCAATCGAATTGCCCTGCGCGTCGGTGATGGTGATCATGGTGTTATTGAAGGTCGAATTGACGTGGGCAACGCCCGACGAGATGTTCTTGCGTTCGCGACGGCGAACACGAGCGGCTTCCTTGGCCATGGTAGTCCTTTCAGTTGATCTCTACACCGCCGTAATGCCAGCGGCTCCACCTTAGGAAGCGAGTAGGGAGTAGTGAGTAGCGAATAGAGCCCTACTCGCTAATGACTACTCGCTATTCGCTCAATTACTTCTTCTTGCCGGCGATCGCCTTGGCCGGGCCCTTGCGGGTGCGCGCATTGGTGTGCGTGCGCTGGCCGCGGACCGGCAGCGAGCGGCGGTGACGCAGGCCGCGGTAGCAGCCGAGGTCCATGAGCCGCTTGATGTTCATCGAGACTTCGCGACGCAGGTCGCCTTCGACCTGGTAGTCGCGGTCGATCGTCTCGCGGATCTGCAGCACTTCCGCGTCGGTCAGCTGGTTGACGCGGCGGTCCGCCGGGATGCCGACCTTGTCGACGATCTCCTGGGCAAACTTCTTGCCGATGCCGTGAATGTACTGAAGCGCAATGACGACGCGCTTGTTGGTCGGAATGTTGACGCCGGCTATACGAGCCATGTTCTTCTCTTTCTCCATGTAGGCCGGACGAGCCGGCGTTCAAGTTATCCCGCGTCCGGTGGAGGCCGGCCCTTGCGGGAGTTTCCTGGTTCAAAGCGGATGCCTTGCCCGCAAGGGCAAGCAAAGTCCATGCCTGATAGGAAGACGGGCCGCCATACCCCAACGGCCCGTTCCCGTCAAGCGCAATCTTCAATTGTCGGCGCGAGCTACTTCGCCGCGGCCGCGAGCACCTTTCCGATCTCGTCGGTCACGGCATCGATGCTGGCCATGCCGTCGACGGTCCTGAGCTTGCCTTTGGCGTAGTAGTAGCCGGTCAGCGGCGCCGTCTTCTTGTAGTATTCGCGCAGGCGTTCCTCGAACACCGCCGGGTTGTCGTCCTTGCGCACCGGCTGGCCGGCCGCTTGAGCATCCTCGGCGCGTTTGACGATTCGCCCGACCAGCGCCTTGTCGTCCACGACAAGCTCGATGACGGTGTCGAGCGCGATGCCGCGCTCGGCAAGCATCGCCTCGACCGCGTCCGCCTGGACCAGCGTGCGCGGATAGCCGTCGAGGATAAAGCCCTTGGCGCAATCCGGCTGATCGATGCGCTCGGCGACGATGGCGTTGACGATTGCGTCAGAGACCAGTTCGCCGGCATCCATCACCGCCTTGGCGCGCTTGCCCACCTCGGTTCCGGCCTGGACGGCGGCACGCAGCATGTCTCCCGTCGAGAGCTGTGGGATGCCGTGTTGTTCTACCAGTCTTTGTGCTTGCGTCCCCTTGCCCGCCCCTGGCGGCCCAAGCAATATCAGCCTCATCTGCTCCTCTTCCCCCCACGCAACTTCGACTTCTTGATCAGGCCCTCATACTGGTGCGCGATCAGGTGACCCTGAATCTGCGCCACCGTGTCGAGCGTGACACTGACCACGATCAGAAGCGATGTGCCACCGAGGTAGAAAGGTACGCCAGTCGCTGAAATCAGGAACTCAGGCAGCAGACAGACCAGCACCAGGTAGATGGCGCCGATGACGGTGATACGCGTCAGAACATAGTCGATATATTCGGCTGTGCGCTCGCCCGGACGATAGCCAGGGATGAAGCCGGAATGCTTCTTGAGCTGGTCGGCCGTGTCCTTCGGGTTGAAGACGATCGCCGTGTAGAAGAAGGCGAAGAAGACGATCATGCCCGCATAGAAGATCATGTACAGCGGCTGGCCGTGACCGAGCGAGGCCAGGATGGTGCTTGCCCAGGCCGGCAGGTTCGTCGCCTGCGAGAAGCCCGCGACGGTTGCCGGCAAAAGCAGCAGCGAGGACGCGAAGATCGGCGGGATGACGCCCGAAGTGTTGAGCTTCAGCGGCAAATGCGAGGTATCGCCCTGGAACATGCGGTTGCCGACCTGGCGCTTCGGATACTGGATGAGCAGTCGGCGTTGCGCGCGTTCGAAGAAGACGATGAGCGCGATGACGACGATGGCCAGCACGATGATCGCGAGGATGAGGCCCGTCGACAGCGCACCGGTGCGGCCGAGCTCCAGCGTGCCGGAGATCGCCCGCGGCAGGCCGGCGACGATGCCGGAGAAGATGATCAGCGAAATGCCGTTGCCGATGCCGCGCGCGGTGATCTGCTCGCCGAGCCACATCAGGAACATGGTGCCGCCGACCAGCGTGACGACGGTCGAGATGCGGAAGAACATGCCGGGATCGTTGACGATGCCGTTGCCGCCCTCGAGACCGATCGAAATGCCGTAGGCCTGGATCAGCGCGAGCAGCACGGTGCCGTAGCGCGTGTACTGGTTGATGATCTTGCGGCCCTGCTCGCCTTCCTTCTTCAGCGCTTCCAGCGACGGGATGACCGAGGTCATCAGCTGCATGATGATGGAGGCGGAGATGTAGGGCATGATGCCCAGCGCGAAGATCGCCATGCGCTGCACGGCGCCGCCGGCAAACATGTTGAACATGCCGAGCACGCCCTTGCTCTGCGAGGAGAAGGCCTGGGCGAAAGCGTCGGGATTGATGCCGGGAAGCGGGATGTAGGTGCCGAGGCGGTAGACGAGCAGCGCGCCGATGGTGAACCAGATGCGCTTCTTGAGATCCTCGGCCTTGGCGAAGGCCGCGAAATTCAGATTGGAGGCTAGTTGTTCAGCAGCCGAAGCCATGCCTGATTCTCCGCTAGAGCATGATGCCGAAAAGTGTGGAGCGGTTTTCGGACAACAGCCTGCTCTACTTCATTGATTTTCGTGTCACGCTCGACGCCCCCAGCTCAGGCGGCGCGTGTCACCGAAGCTCACGAGATAAGCTCCGGACCTTAAACATGCAAGCGGCCGCGTTGACGCGGCCGCCCAATTCATCTGGTCAAAGCGCGGTTCGAGGGAAAATGCGAAGTCATCCCGCTCGGCCGCGCTTCAAATCGCCGTTACTCGGCGGCGGCCGCTTCCGGCAACTTCACCGAACCGCCGGCCTTCTCGATCTTCTCGATCGCGGCCTTGGAGGCGCCGGCGATGTCGAAGGAGAGCTTGGCCTTCAGCTCGCCGTCGGACAGCACGCGGACGCCGTCCTTGGCGCGGCGGATGACACCGGCGGCAACCAGGGCCTCGGCCGTCACGGCCGCCTTGGCGTCGAGCTTCTTGGCGTCGATCGCCGCCTGGATCTTGGCCAGCGACACGACCGCGAAGCTCTTGCCGAAGAGGTTGTTGAAGCCGCGCTTCGGCAGGCGCCGGTAGAGCGGCATCTGGCCGCCCTCGAAGCCGTTGATGGCAACGCCCGAACGGGCCTTCTGGCCCTTGACGCCGCGACCGGCGGTCTTGCCCGAGCCGGAGCCGATGCCGCGACCGAGGCGCTTCCTGGAATGCGTGGCGCCGTCCTTGTCACGCAGATCGTTGAGTTTCATCATTCTTCTCCTGCGCTTCCGTTCAGGCCTCGTCCACGACGCGGACGAGGTGCTGGACGGCGGCGATCATGCCGCGCACCGAAGGGGTATCTTCCAGCGTGCGCCGCTTGTGCATCTTGTTCAGGCCGAGGCCGACCAGCGTCGCGCGCTGCTCCTTCGGCCGGCGGATCGGGGAGCCGATCTGCTCGACGGTGATGGTCTTGGTAGCTTTCTTGGCCATGGTCGAAATCCCTGGTCAGCGTCGACTATTCTTCAGCCGCAACGGCGGTGCCGCGGCGGGCCTGAAGGGTCGAGTACTTGATGCCGCGCGCGGCAGCCACATCCTTCGGATGCATCTGGCTCTTCAGCGCGTCGAAGGTGGCGCGAACCATGTTGTAGGGGTTCGACGAACCCATCGACTTGGCGACCACGTCATGCATGCCGAGCGTCTCGAAGACGGCGCGCATCGGGCCGCCTGCGATGATGCCGGTACCCTGCTTGGCGGCGCGCAGCAGAACGCGTCCGGCGCCCCAGCGGCCCTCGACGTCGTGATGCAGCGTGCGGCCCGAACGCAGCGGCACGAAGATCATGTCGCGCTTGGCCGATTCGGTCGCCTTGCGGATCGCTTCCGGCACTTCGCGCGCCTTGCCGTGGCCGAAGCCAACGCGGCCCTTCTGGTCGCCGACGACGACGAGAGCGGCAAAGCCGAAACGACGGCCGCCCTTCACCACCTTGGCGACGCGGTTGATGTGGACAAGCTTGTCCACCATGCCGTCGTCACGCTCTTCGCGTTCACGCTCGCGGCCGCGGCCGCCTTCTCTACGTTCCTGTGCCATATCCTGTTCCTTGTTCTTTTCCGGAAGCACGGTTGCTGTTTGCCGACGCCGCATTTCGGTCGCCGACGGTTTAAAATCAGAAGCTGAGACCGCCTTCGCGGGCAGCCTCGGCCAGCGCCTTGACGCGGCCATGATAGATGTACGGGCCGCGATCGAAGACGACTTCCTTGACCCCGGCCTTGGCGGCGCGCTCTGCGATCAGCTTGCCGACGGCGGCGGCGGCCGCGGTGTCGGCGCCGGTCTTGAGCGAACCCTTGAGGTCCTTCTCCAGCGTCGAGGCGGCGGCCAGCGTGTGGCCCTTGGCGTCGTCGATCACCTGGACGTAGATGTTCTTCGATGTGCGATGCACCGACAGACGCGGGCGCTCGCCGGCGACCTTCTTGATCTGGCGGCGGATGCGCTGCGCGCGGCGCTGGGTGGCTTCTTTCGTGCTCATACTGTCAGTTCCCTGCCTTCAGAAAACGGGGGCAACCTTGTGCGGTAGGCCAGGCCTCCCGCGGCCGCTCCCCGCGGCGTTACACTTCTTACTTCTTCTTGCCTTCCTTGCGCACGATGCGCTCGTCGGCATAGCGCACGCCCTTGCCCTTGTACGGCTCCGGACCGCGATATTCGCGGATCTCGGCGGCGACCTGGCCGACCTGCTGCTTGTCGATGCCCGAGACCGTGATTTCGGTCGGCTTCGGCACGGTGATGGTGATGCCCTGCGGCGTCTGGTAGATCACGTCATGGCTGAAGCCAAGCGCCAGTTGCAGGTTCTTGCCCTGCAACGCAGCACGATAGCCGACGCCGGTGATCTCGAGCTTCTTCTCGAAGCCGTCCTTCACGCCCTGCAGGATGTTGACGATCTGCGTGCGCGACATGCCCCACTTGGAACGGGCGGTCTTGGTCTGGTCGCGCGGCTCGACGGAGATTTCGTTGTTCTCCATCTTCACCAGCACTTCGTCGTTCACCACGAACTTCAGCTCGCCCTTCGGGCCCTTCGCCGTCACGGTCTGGCCGTTGACGGTCGCGGTCACGCCCTGCGGCAGCGAAACGGGTTTCTTTCCGATACGAGACATTATGTTGTCCTCGTCACTTCTTTGGTTTCAGGTTCCAGTTCCCGGGCGCGATCCCGAGAACCGAAGCCCATTCATCAATCTCTTGGCCGATCAGAAGATCTGGCAGAGGATCTCGCCGCCGACATTCTGCTCGCGCGCTTCATGGTCGGCCATGACGCCCTTCGGCGTCGAAAGGATGGCGATGCCGAGGCCGTTGGCGACCTGCGGGATCGACTTGGCCGAGACATAGACGCGGCGGCCGGGCTTCGAGACGCGCTCGATTTCGCGCACGACCGGAGCGCCGTCGAAATACTTCAGCTCGATCTCGATTTCCGACTTGCCGTTTTCGAAGTCGGTCTGACTGTAGTCGCGGATGTAGCCTTCCGACTTCAGCACGTCGAGAACGCGGGCGCGCAGACGCGAGGCCGGGGTCGAAACGCTCGACTTCTTGCGGCCATAGGCGTTGCGGATACGGGTCAGCATATCGCCGAGAGGATCGCTCAATGACATCTCAGTGTCTCCTTACCAGCTCGACTTGACTAGGCCCGGGATCTGGCCGGTATTGCCCAGATCGCGAAGCGCGATACGCGAAAGCTTGAGCTTGCGATAGTAGGCGCGCGGACGGCCCGTGACTTCGCAGCGGTTGCGGATGCGGATCTTGGCCGAGTTGCGCGGCAGCGCCGAAAGCTTCAACTGGGCGCGGAAACGCTCTTCCATCGGCTTGGACTGATCCATGATGATGGCCTTCAGCGCGGCGCGCTTGGCGGCGTACTGACCGGTGAGCTTGCGCCGCCGGTTGTTCTTCTCGACTGAGCTGGTCTTTGCCATTTCAGATTTTTCCTTTTTCGCTGCCGTTACTGGCGGAAGGGGAAGTTGAAGGCCTTGAGCAGAGCCCTGGCCTCGTCATCCGTCTTCGCCGTCGTACAAACGATGACGTCCATGCCCCAGACCTGATCGACCTTGTCGTAGTTGATCTCTGGGAACACGATGTGCTCCTTGATGCCCATGGCGTAGTTGCCACGGCCGTCAAAGCTCTTCGGGTTCAGTCCGCGGAAGTCGCGAACGCGCGGCAGCGCGATGTTCACGAGGCGGTCGAGGAACTCGTACATGCGTTCCTTGCGCAGCGTGACCTTGGCGCCGATGGGCATGTTCTCGCGCACCTTGAAGCCCGCGATCGACTTGCGCGAGCGGGTCACGACGGCCTTCTGGCCGGCGATCAGCGCGAGATCCTCGGCCGCGACCGAGGGCTTCTTGGAATCGGCGGTTGCTTCGCCGACACCCATGTTCAGCACGATCTTGTCGATGCGCGGAACCTGCATCTCGTTGTCGTAGCCGAACTGCTCCTGCAGCGCCTTGCGGATGGTCTCCTGATAGACCTTCTTGAGGCGCGGCTCGTTCTTGGCAGCCGCCTGCTTGGTTTCAGCCTTAGCCATTGATGACTTCTCCCGAGCGCTTGGCGACGCGCACCTTCTTGCCGTCCTTCTGGATGGTGAAGCCGACGCGGGTCGGCTTGCCGTCCTTGGGGTCGGCCAGCGCGATGTTCGACAGGTGGATCGGCGCTTCCTTGGTGATGATCCCGCCCTCTTGGGACTGGGTCTGCTTCTGGTGACGGCGAATGAGGTTCACGCCGCGGACAACCGCGGTGTCTTCCTTCGGCTGCACCGACAGGACTTCGCCCGAACGGCCCTTGTCCTTGCCGGCAAGCACGACGACCTTGTCGCCTTTTTTGATCTTTTGCATTGGTCCGGCTCCTTACAGCACTTCAGGCGCGAGCGAGATGATCTTCATGTGGTTCTTGGCGCGCAGCTCGCGCGGAACCGGTCCGAAGATACGGGTGCCGATCGGCTCTTTCTTATTGTCGACGAGAACGGCCGCGTTCTTGTCGAAACGGATCACGCTGCCGTCGGGGCGGCGGATGTCCTTGGCCGTGCGAACCACGACCGCCTTCATCACATCGCCCTTCTTAACGCGGCCGCGCGGAATGGCTTCCTTGATCGACACCACGATGATGTCGCCGACGGAGGCGTACTTCCGCTTCGAGCCGCCCAGCACCTTGATGCACATGACACGACGGGCGCCGGAATTGTCCGCGACGTCGAGGTTTGTTTGCATCTGAATCATGACTGGCCGCCTTCTTCTTTTCTAACGGGACGGGTGCTTTCACCCCTCCCCGGTCTGTCCAAAATTCGTTTGTTTACGCCCAGAGATCAGGCTTGGTCCGAGGTAACCACGACCCAGCGCTTGTCCTTCGAAATCGGCTTCGATTCCTGGATGAACACCTGGTCGCCGACCTTGTGGGCGTTGTTCTCGTCGTGCGCCTTGTACTTCTTGGTCATGCGCACGGTCTTCTTCATCACCGGATGCGTGAAGCGACGCTCGACCTTGACGACAACCGTCTTCTCGTTCTTGTCGCTGACGACGGTGCCCTGCAGGATACGCTTCGGCATGGTCTTAACCCTTCTTGGCCGCGGCTTTTTCCGCGGCGATGGTCTTGATGCGCGCGATGTCCTTGCGGACCTGCTTCACGCGCGCGGTCTTCTCGAGCTGGCCGGTGGCCTTCTGGAAGCGCAGGTTGAACTGCTCCTTCTTCAGCGCGGCCAGGTCGTCGGTCAGCTGATCCTGGGTCTTTGTCCGGATGTCTTCGGCTTTCATGATCGGCTGTCCTTATTCTGCGATGCGCTGCACGAAGCGCGTCTTGACCGAGAGCTTGGCGGCGCCGAGACGCAGCGCCTCACGCGCGGTCTCCTCGCTGACGCCATCGATCTCGAACATGATGCGGCCGGGCTTGACGCGCGCCGCCCAGTAGTCGACGGCGCCCTTGCCCTTACCCATGCGGACTTCGGTCGGCTTCGAGGTGACCGGCAGATCCGGGAACACCCGGATCCAGACGCGGCCGGCACGCTTCATCTCGCGGGTGATCGCGCGGCGGGCCGCCTCGATCTCACGCGCGGTGACGCGGTTCGGCTCAAGCGCCTTCAGCCCGAAACCGCCGAAATCCAGGTTGGTGCCGCCCTTGGCGGTACCGTGGATACGGCCCTTGAACTGCTTACGGAACTTTGTGCGCTTTGGCTGCAGCATCGTTCTAACTCCAAATTCTCAAATGTCTCAGGCGTTCTCGCGACGACGGCCGCGTTCGCGCTCGCCACCAGCACCGCCGCCATGCGCGGCATCGCCTTCGGTTGCACGGCGCTCGGAAGCCATCGGGTCATGCTCGAGGATCTCGCCCTTGAACACCCACACCTTGACGCCGCAGATGCCGTAAGCCGTGTTAGCCTCGGCCGTGCCGTAGTCGACATCGGCGCGCAGCGTGTGCAGCGGCACGCGGCCTTCGCGGTACCACTCCATGCGCGCGATTTCGGCGCCGCCGAGACGGCCGGAGCAGTTGATGCGGATGCCTTCGGCGCCGAGACGCATGGCCGACTGAACGGCACGCTTCATGGCGCGGCGGAATGCGATGCGGCGCTCGAGCTGCTGGGCGATCGACTGGGCGATCAGCGTGGCGTCGATCTCCGGCTTGCGCACTTCAACGATGTTGAGGTGCGTCTCGGACTTCGTCATCTCGGTCAGCTTCTTGCGCAGCTTCTCGATGTCGGCGCCCTTCTTGCCGATGATCAGGCCCGGACGCGCGGCGTGGATGGTGACGCGGCACTTCTTGTGCGGACGCTCGATCACGACCTTGGAGATCGCGGCCTGCTTGAGTTCCTTCTCAAGATACTTGCGGATCTTGAGGTCCTCATGCAGCAGCTGGCCGTACTCGCCGGTGTTCGCGAACCAGCGCGAATCCCAGGTGCGGTTGATGCCGAGACGCAGCCCGATCGGATTGACTTTCTGGCCCATTATGCGGCCTCCCCTTTTTCCTCGACTTCACGAACGACGATCGTGAGGTGCGAGAACGGCTTTTCGATACGGCTGGCGCGACCGCGGCCACGAGCGTGGAAACGCTTCATGACGATCGACTTGCCGACATAGGCTTCCGCCACCACCAGCGCATCGACATCGAGGTCGTGATTGTTTTCCGCGTTGGCGATCGCCGATTCCAGCGTCTTCTTGACCGTGCCGGAAATCCGCTTGGCCGAGAATTCGAGGTCGGAAAGCGCGGTCGCGACCTTCTTGCCGCGGATCAGCGCGGCAACCAGGTTGAGCTTCTGCGGGCTGATACGGATCGTGCGCAGAACGGCACGCGCCTCATTATCAGCAAGCCTGCGCGGAGCTTTGGCCTTGCCCATGATTATTTCCTCTTCGCCTTCTTATCCGCGCCGTGACCGTAATAGGTCCGGGTCGGAGCGAATTCACCGAACTTGTGGCCGACCATGTCCTCGTTCACCGAGACCGGGACGTGCTTCTGGCCGTTGTAGACACCGAAGGTGAAGCCGACGAACTGCGGCAGGATGGTGGAGCGACGGCTCCACATCTTGATCACCTCATTGCGACCGCCTTCACGAACCTTGTCCACCTTCTTGAGAAGGTAGCCGTCGATGAAGGGGCCTTTCCAAATCGAACGAGTCACTTGGCGTTACCTCTTCTTAGCTCTTGCGCTGATGGCGCGAGCGCAGGATGAACTTGTCGGTCGCCTTGTTGGACCGCGTCTTCTTGCCCTTGGTCGGCTTGCCCCAAGGCGAAACCGGATGACGGCCACCCGAGGTGCGGCCTTCGCCGCCGCCATGCGGATGGTCGACCGGGTTCATGGCCACGCCGCGATTGTGCGGACGCTTGCCGCGCCAAACGGTGCGACCGGCCTTGCCGTCATTGATGTTGCCGTGGTCGGGGTTCGACACCGCGCCGACGGTGGCCATGCAGGAGCCATGCACGACGCGCTGCTCGCCCGAGTTGAGGCGCAGGATCGCCATGCCCTGGTCGCGGCCGACGAGCTGGGCGTAACCGCCAGCCGAACGGGCGACCTGGCCACCCTTGCCCGGCTTCAGCTCGATGTTGTGGACGATCGTGCCGACCGGCATCGAGGCCAGCGGCATCGCGTTGCCCGGCTTCACGTCGACCGCTTCGCCAGCCACGATCTTGTCGCCGGCAGCAAGGCGCTGCGGGGCCAGGATGTAGGACAGCTCGCCATCGTCATACTTGATCAGCGCGATGAAGGCGGTGCGGTTCGGATCGTATTCGATACGCTCGACTGTGCCGACGACATCATACTTCTTACGCTTGAAGTCGATGATGCGGTACGAGCGCTTGTGACCACCGCCGATGAAGCGGGCCGTGATGCGGCCGTAATTGTTGCGGCCGCCCGACTTGGTCAGGCCTTCGGTCAGGCCCTTGACGGGCTTGCCCTTGTAGAGGCCCGAGCGGTCGACGATGACCAGCTGGCGGGTGCTCGGCGTTACCGGGTTGAATTTCTTAAGTGCCATTGTCCTGTCCTCGCGGCCTTGCTCAGAGACCCGTCGCGACGTCGATCGACTGGCCGTCGGCCAGCGTCACAACCGCCTTCTTGACGTCGCCCTGGCGGCCAACGGTGCCGCGGAAGCGCTTGATCTTGCCCTTGCGGACGAGCGTGTTCACAGCCGTCACCTTGACGCCGAAGAGAGCTTCCACGGCAGCCTTGATTTCCGGCTTCGACGCCTTCTTGGCGACGTTGAAGACGACCTGGTTCTGCTCGGAAGCCATGGTCGACTTTTCGGTGATCGCCGGCGAGACGATCACGTCGTAGTGACGGAGGTCGGTCATTTAAAGCGCTCCTCGAGAGCCTCGACGGCGGCCTTCGAAAGGACCAGCGTGCCGCGGCGCAGAATGTCGTAGACGTTGATGCCCTGGATGGGCAGCACGTCGATGTTCGGAATGTTGGTCGCCGCCAGCTTGAAGTTCTGGTCAAGCTCGGCGCCGCCGATCACCAGGGCGTTGGTCAGCCCCAGCGTTTCGAGGTTCGCCGCCAGCGCCTTAGTCTTGGCTTCGGCAAGCTTCAGCTCGTCGATGATGATGAGCGAAGCGCTCTTGGCCTTGGCCGAGAGAGCATGCTTCAAGCCAAGGGCGCGCACCTTCTTCGGCAGTTCGTGCTCATGGCTGCGCACGACCGGGCCGTGCGCCTTGCCGCCGCCGCGGAACTGCGGAGCGCGAGCCGAATGGTGACGGGCGCGGCCCGTACCCTTCTGCTTGTACATCTTGGCGCCGGTGCGCGCGATTTCGGCGCGGCCCTTGGCCTTGTGCGTGCCCTGCTGCTTCTTGGCGAGCTGCCAGCGCACGACGCGCTGCAGGATGTCCTCGCGCGGGTCGAGGCCGAAAATCTCCTCGGAGAGTTTCACCTTGCCGGCGTCCTTGCCGCCGAGCGTTGTGATCTTGAGGTCCATTATTCCGCTCCCTCAGTGGCCGGGGCTTCGTTCTTGGCGGCAGCGGCAGCACGGATCGCGGCGGGCTTCGGCGCGTTGGCCGGCAGCGCAACCTTGGCGGCGTCGCGAACCAGGATCCAGGCGCCCTTGACGCCGGGAACCGCGCCGCGGATCAGGATCAGGCCGCGATCGGCGTCGGTCGAGACGACCTCGACATTCTGCGTGGTCACGCGGGTGTCACCCATGTGGCCGGCCATCTTCTTGCCCTTGAACACCTTGCCGGGGTCCTGGCGCTGACCGGTCGAACCATGCGTGCGGTGCGAGACCGAGTTACCGTGAGTCGCGCGGCCACCACCCATGTTGTGCCGCTTGATCACGCCCTGGAAACCCTTACCGGTCGAGGTGCCGGTGACGTCGACCTTCTGGCCGGCGACGAAATGCTCGACGGTCAGCTCGGCGCCGACGTCGATCATGTTGTCGGCGGAGACGCGGAACTCGGCGAGCTTCGCCTTCGGCTCGACGGAGGCGGCGGCGAAATGGCCGCGCAGCGCCTTCGACGTGTTCTTCACCTTGGCAAGGCCAACGCCGAGCTGGACGGCGGTGTAGCCGTTCTTCTCCTGCGTGCGCTGAGCCACGACCTGGCAGTTCTCCATCTGGAGAACGGTGACGGGAACGTGTTCCCCGGCATCGTTATAGATGCGGGTCATTCCCACCTTCTTTGCAATCACACCTGAACGCATCGGTTCAATTCCTTTAGAGTTCCGGGCCAGGGGCAGCGCCCCTTACCGCGCTCTCAATCCCTTAGAGCTTGATCTCGACGTCGACACCGGCGGCCAGATCGAGCTTCATCAAAGCATCGACCGTCTGCGGGGTCGGATCGACGATGTCGAGCAGACGCTTGTGCGTGCGCATCTCGAACTGCTCGCGGCTCTTCTTGTCGACGTGGGGCGACCGGTTGACCGTGAATTTTTCGATCCGCGTCGGCAGCGGAATGGGGCCGCGGACGTTGGCGCCGGTGCGCTTGGCGGTCGACACGATTTCGCGCGTCGAGGCGTCGAGCACCCGGTGGTCAAACGCCTTAAGGCGGATGCGGATATTCTGTCCGTTCATGCGTCAATTCCTTGTTCTGGCGCGGCGCGGGCAGCTCCCGCGCCCGCGACAGATCCGTTTCAGTCCAATTACTCTTTGATGGTGACGACGATGCCGGCACCGACGGTGCGGCCGCCTTCACGGATGGCGAAGCGCAGCTTCTCTTCCATCGCGATCGGCACGATCAGCTCGACGTCGACGGTGATGTTGTCGCCGGGCATCA
>NZ_SADT02000004.1:0-388399 GCF_004016445.2 Mesorhizobium sp. M2E.F.Ca.ET.219.01.1.1 | reverse complement strand
TTGATGGTGACGACGATGCCGGCACCGACGGTGCGGCCGCCTTCACGGATGGCGAAGCGCAGCTTCTCTTCCATCGCGATCGGCACGATCAGCTCGACGTCGACGGTGATGTTGTCGCCGGGCATCACCATCTCGGTGCCGGCCGGCAGCGTCACGATGCCGGTCACGTCCGTCGTGCGGAAGTAGAACTGCGGACGGTAGTTGGTGAAGAACGGCGTGTGACGGCCACCCTCGTCCTTGGTCAGGATGTAGGCTTCGGCCACGAACTTCTTGTGCGGCTTCACCGAGCCGGGCTTGGCCAGAACCTGGCCGCGCTCGACGCCTTCACGGTCGATGCCTCGCAGCAGCGCGCCGATGTTGTCGCCGGCCTGACCCTGGTCGAGCAGCTTGCGGAACATCTCCACGCCCGTGCAGGTCGTCTTGGTGGTCGGACGGATGCCGACGATTTCCAGTTCCTCGCCGACCTTGACCACGCCGCGCTCGACGCGGCCGGTCACCACCGTGCCGCGGCCCGAGATCGAGAACACGTCCTCGATCGGCATCAGGAACGGCTTGTCCAGCGGACGAACAGGCGTCGGGATGTAGGCGTCGACCTGGGCCATCAGCTCGCGGATGGCGTCCTCGCCGATGGTCTTGTTGGAATCCTCAAGCGCGGCCAGAGCCGAGCCCTTGACGATCGGAATGTCGTCGCCGGGGAACTCGTTCTTCGACAAAAGCTCGCGAACCTCGAGCTCGACCAGCTCGAGCAGCTCGGCGTCGTCGACCTGATCGACCTTGTTGAGGAACACAACGATCGAGGGCACGCCGACCTGGCGGGCGAGCAGGATGTGCTCGCGGGTCTGCGGCATCGGGCCATCGGCGGCCGACACGACCAGGATCGCGCCGTCCATCTGGGCGGCACCGGTGATCATGTTCTTCACATAGTCGGCGTGGCCGGGGCAGTCGACGTGGGCATAGTGACGGTTGGCCGTCTCATACTCGACATGCGCCGTCGAGATCGTGATGCCGCGCGCCTTCTCTTCGGGGGCCGCGTCGATCTGGTCATAGCGCTTGTATTCGCCAAAATACTTCGTGATCGCCGCCGTCAGCGACGTCTTGCCATGATCGACGTGGCCGATCGTGCCAATGTTCACATGCGGCTTGGTGCGCTCGAATTTACCTTTTGCCATGTGATCTCTCCATTCCTGCCTGCCCGTGCGGGCCTTGAATTAAGGTCTCGTGCAACCCGCTCGAGTTACGCGTATTTCTTCTGAACTTCCTGGGCGACCGCGGTCGGAACCGGCTCGTAGTGGTCGAACTGCATCGTGTACTGGGCGCGGCCCTGCGACATCGAACGCAGATTGTCGACGTACTTGAACATGTTCGCCAGCGGCACCATCGCGTTGATGACGACGGCAACGCCGCGCGCTTCCTGGCCCTGGATCTGGCCACGACGGCCATTGAGGTCGCCGATAACGCCGCCGACATAATCTTCCGGCGTCACGACCTCGACCTTCATGATCGGCTCGAGCAGTTGCACGCCGAGGCGCGGAGCAGCTTCCTTGAAGCAGGCGCGAGAAGCGATTTCGAACGCCAGCACCGAGGAGTCGACGTCGTGGAAGGCGCCGTCGATCAGGGTCGCCTTGACGCCGATCATCGGGAAGCCGGCGAACGGGCCGGAACCCATGACGCTGTTGATGCCCTTCTCGACGCCCGGGATGTACTCCTTCGGAACCGCACCGCCGACGATCTTGGACTCGAACACGAACTCTTCGCTCTCGGTGTTCGGCTCAAACAGGATCTTGACGCGAGCGAACTGGCCGGTACCGCCGGTCTGCTTCTTGTGCGTGTAATCCTGTTCGTGCGTGCGGGTGATCGTCTCACGATAGGCCACCTGCGGCGCGCCGACGTTGGCTTCCACCTTGAACTCGCGGCGCATGCGGTCGACGATGATGTCGAGATGCAACTCGCCCATGCCGGCGATGATGGTCTGACCGCTTTCCTCGTCGGTCTTGACGCGGAAGGACGGATCCTCAGCCGCCAGGCGATGCAGCGCGAGGCCCATCTTTTCCTGGTCGTTCTTGGTCTTCGGCTCGATGGCGATCTGGATGACCGGATCGGGGAATTCCATGCGCTCGAGGATGACCGGGTGCAGCGGATCGCAGAGCGTGTCGCCGGTGGTCGTGTCCTTGAGGCCGGCCAGCGCAACGATGTCGCCGGCATAGGCTTCCTCGATGTCGGCGCGTGAGTTCGCATGCATCTGCAGCATGCGGCCGATGCGTTCCTTCTTGCCCTTCACCGTGTTGTCGAGCGAGGTGCCCTTGGTGAGCTTGCCCGAATAGATGCGGGCGAAGGTCAGCGAACCGACGAACGGGTCGTTCATGATCTTGAACGCCAGCATCGACAGCGGCTCGTTGTCATCGGCGTGACGCTCGATCTCGGCGTCGGTCTTGGCGTCGACACCCTTGATGGCCGGCACGTCGATCGGCGACGGCAGGTATTCGACGACGGCGTCTAGCAGCGGCTGCACGCCCTTGTTCTTGAAGGCCGAACCGCAGAACATCGGGAAGAACTTGACCGCGATGGTGCCCTTGCGGATCAGCGCGCGGATCTCGTCATTCGACGGCATGTTGCCTTCGAGGTAATTCTCGAGCGCGGTCTCGTCCATCTCGACGGCGGCTTCGATCATCTTCTCGCGGAACTGAGCGGCCTTTTCCTTGAGGTCGGCCGGGATCTCGACGACGTCCCAGGCGGCGCCCAGGGTTTCATCGCGCCAAACAAGCGCGTTCATCTCGACGAGGTCGACGACGCCCTTGAACTCGGTCTCGGCGCCGATCGGCAGCTGCATGACGACGGCCTGAGCGCCGAGGCGCGAACCGATCATTTCCACCGAGCGGTAGAAGTCGGCGCCGATCTTGTCCATCTTGTTGCAGAAGATCATGCGCGGCACGTGGTACTTGTCGGCCTGGCGCCACACGGTCTCCGTCTGCGGCTCCACGCCGGCGTTGGCGTCGAGCAGCGCGATGGCGCCGTCGAGCACGCGCAGCGAACGCTCGACTTCGATGGTGAAGTCGACGTGTCCGGGAGTGTCGATGATGTTGAAGCGGCGCATCTTGCCGTCACGACCCTTCCAGAAGGTCGTGGTCGCGGCCGACGTGATGGTGATGCCGCGTTCCTGCTCCTGCTCCATCCAGTCCATGGTGGCAGCGCCGTCATGGACTTCGCCGATCTTGTGCGACTTGCCCGTGTAGTACAGGACGCGCTCGGTCGTCGTCGTCTTGCCGGCGTCGATATGCGCCATGATACCGAAATTGCGGTAGTCTTCGATCTTGTATTCGCGGGCCATGGGAGGTGCCTCTCAGTCTCTTTCGCGTTACCAGCGGTAATGCGCGAAGGCGCGGTTGGCTTCCGCCATCTTGTGGGTGTCTTCACGCTTCTTGACGGCGGTGCCGCGGTTGTTGGCCGCGTCCATCAGCTCGCCCGAGAGGCGGTCGACCATGGTGGTCTCGTTGCGGTTGCGGGCCGCGGCGATCAGCCAGCGGATGGCCAGCGCCTGACGGCGCTCGGGGCGCACATCGACCGGAACCTGGTAGGTGGCGCCGCCGACGCGACGCGAGCGCACTTCCACATGCGGCGCGACATTGTCGAGCGCCTGGTGGAAGACGGTGACCGGCTCCTGCTTGGTCTTGGCCTGGACCTGGTCCAGCGCGCCATAGACGATGGTCTCGGCAACCGACTTCTTGCCGTCATACATGACGGCGTTCATGAACTTGGTGACGATCAGATCGCCGAACTTGGGATCCGGATTGATCTCACGCTTTTCTGCACTGTGACGACGGGACATGGGAAACCCTTACTTCGGACGCTTGGCGCCGTATTTCGAACGACGCTGCTTGCGGTTCTTCACACCCTGCGTGTCGAGCACGCCGCGGATGATGTGGTAGCGGACGCCCGGCAGATCCTTGACGCGGCCGCCGCGGATCATGACCACCGAGTGTTCCTGAAGGTTGTGGCCTTCGCCGGGGATGTAGCCGATCACCTCAAAACCGTTGGTCAGGCGAATCTTGGCCACCTTGCGCAGCGCCGAGTTCGGCTTCTTCGGCGTCGTGGTGTAGACGCGCGTGCAGACGCCCCGCTTCTGCGGGTTCTGCTGCATGGCCGGGACCTTGTTGCGCTTCACCGGCGCCAGGCGCGGCTTGCGGATCAGCTGGTTGACGGTAGGCATTAAACCCTCTTGTCTCTCAATTCCGTGTCTGCCCTGTCAGGGCCGCTCAAAGCGTCATTTCCATACGCGAATTCGGGCAACACACCGCGCCTCGCGGTCCTGCCCGAACAAATTGCAGAGGAAGCGGAAGCCGCTTCATGCGCGCCGGAAATGTCTTTTCGCTCGTAAAACGAACCCTGTTTGAGACAAACTCCAAAGCGTGTCGCCTCGGAAAGGCTGGTCTCACATCGGTTCTGACGTCGCGGCTTCTACTCGTAAGGCCATTGCCCGTCAACCCCGCAACGGCAAATATTGCGGTCAATTCGAGGCTTGGCAGCCATGCGCAAAACGCATGTAATTTTATTGCGCCTTTTTTCAAGAGCGAGGAAGAAAGTGACCGGCTTGCGGCTGTCTTCCCGATCTGCTTCGTGCCAAAAGGCGCCTTGAACCGGATTTTCCGCCGGCAAACGAGGAATCAGCCCGTGAACGACAATGAAGAACGGCCGGTCACCATCATCACCGGACGAGTCTGGCGCAAGAAAGGAGGCAAGCCGGAAGGCGTGCATGTGATGCTCGTCGCGCCCGACGATGATTCTGCCGTGCGTCGCGCGCTCGAATCACTTGCCGCGGAAGGATTCGCGGAGGCCGAGCTCGACCAGATTGGCGACATGGAAGGCGAGCCCGACGAGGAGCCGCATTTGTCGGCCTATCAGGGCGCGCTGGAAGGCGAGGTCTCGATCGTCACTTTCGACGAGCCGTTCTGACCTCGCTGCCGTGCGCAACGTCCCTTCCCCGCTCTGCCCCCCAACGCTTCCCTATTAGACAGCCATTCTTTGCTTCCGGAGTTCCCATGACCAGCAATCCCATCAAGCTCGGCATCGTCGGCGTGGGCAAGATCGTGCGCGACCAGCACCTGCCCGCGGTCGCCAAGGACGGCGATTACCAGCTTGCCGCCGCGGCTAGCCGCCACGGCAAGGTCGACGGCATTCCGAACTACCCGACAATCGAGGCGATGCTTGCAGCCGAACCCGGCCTCGATGCGGTCTCGCTCTGCATGCCGCCGCAGTTCCGCTACGATGCGGCGCGCACCGCGCTGGAAGCGAAGAAGCATGTGTTCCTCGAAAAGCCGCCGGGCGCCACGGTGAGCGAGGTCGAGCACCTCAAGGCGCTGGCCGACAAGAACGGCGTCTCGCTCTTCGCCAGCTGGCATTCGCGCTATGCGCCGGCGGTCGGGGCCGCGCGTAGTTTCCTGGCTTCGGCCAAGCTCACTTCCGCTGCCATCAACTGGAAGGAAGATGTGCGCCGCTGGCATCCGAACCAGGAATGGATTTGGGAACCGGGCGGCTTCGGCGTCTTCGATCCGGGCATCAACGCGCTGTCGATTGCCACCCACATCCTGCCGCCGATGTTCATCACCTCGGCCGTGCTCGACTTTCCGGAAAACCGCGCGGCTCCGGTCGCCGCGCATGTCGCCTTCCGCACCTCGAACGGCCTGCCGGTGACGATGGAACTCGACTGGCTGCAGACCGGCCCGCAGAGCTGGGACATTCTGGCTGAAACCGACAAGGGCAAGATGGTGCTGTCCGGCGGCGGCGCCAAGCTCGCCCTCGACGACGAGATCGTCCATGACGAGCCGGAAGCCGAATACCCGATGCTCTACAAACGTTTCGCCGAGATCGTTCGGGCAGGTACTTCAGACGTCGACCTCGCGCCGCTGCAGCACGTTGCCGACGCCTTCATGCTGGGCAAGCGCAATGTGGTCGAGGCGTTCTTCGACTGAGTGTGCACGCGGGGGATCGCAGACCTGCTGGAATGCACGCTCGCGCCACGTCGACCCCCACTCCGTCTCGGCTTCGCCGAGCCACCTCTCCCCCGATCGACGGGGTAGAGGAAAGGGCCAAGCTTTTTGCCCCCAACGCTCGTCCAGCAAGGCTCCCTTCCTTTCCCTCCGGAGGGGGGGGAAAGGTGGCGCTGCGAAGCAGCGACGGATTGGGGGAAGCCGGTCGTCAAACGAAAAGCCGATGACAAGTGAGCATGACCGAGTTGACCTGATATCATCATCATTCACGATGTGCCGTCACTCGACGATCGCAATTGCAAATCCGTCATAACCCTTGGCGCCAACCGTCTGGATGGCGGTGCCGTCCAGCCGCTTCTCGCCGCCGATGAACGAAAACGCGGCGCGGGCGCCTTCGACATTGACGTCGCCGCTGTTCTTTTTCACGACCGCGCCGTCGCGGATGACGTTGTCGCAGACGATGACCGTGCCCGGGCGCGACAGCTTCATCGCCCAGTCGAGATAGTTCGGATTGTTGGGCTTGTCGGCGTCGATGAAGATCAGGTCGAACGGGTCGGCGTTTTCGCTGACCAGCGCGGCGAGCGACTGAAGCGCGGGACCGATCCGTAGGTCGACCTTGCCGGAAACCCCTGCCCGCTCGAAATTCGAACGCGCGACCTTGGCGTGGTGCGGTTCGAGCTCCAGCGTCACCACCTTGCCGTCGGCCGGCAGTCCCCTTGCCATCCAGATGGTCGAGTAGCCGCCGAGCGTGCCGACCTCTAGCACCTTTTTCGCGCCGCGGATGCGCACCAGCAGCGACAGCAATTTACCTTGCGCGGCCGAGACGTCGATCGCCGGCAGGCCCTGGTCGCGGTTGGCCTTAAGCACCGCGTCCAGCACGGGATCCGCTTGGAAAAGCGAGGAAACGATATAGTCGTCGACTGCCGTCCAGGTCTTGCTGCTCATAGCTCTTCCTCGTTCGTGAAGTCCTCGTTCGAAGCCAAAATGCAAGAAGGGGCCGCGTGGGCCCCTTCTCTACGTTTTTCATATCACGCCGCTTACTGCGCGGCGTTGACCATGTCGGTCAGCATCGGGTCGGCGACCTCGACACCGGAGGCCTTGCGGCGCTCGTCGATGATAAGCTCGTCGCGCGAGGTGGCGATGCGCCGGATCTGGCTCATCGTGCCGCCGGTGCCGGCCGGGATCAGACGGCCGACGATGACGTTCTCCTTCAGGCCCTGCAGCATGTCGGTCTTGCCGGCAACTGCTGCCTCGGTGAGCACCCTGGTCGTCTCCTGGAAGGAAGCGGCCGAGATGAAGGACGGCGTCTGCAGCGAGGCCTTGGTGATGCCGAGCAGCACCGGCTGACCTTCGGCCGGCTTCTTGCCGTCCTCGATCAGGCGCTCGTTGACCTCTTCCAGCTCGATCACGTCGACATGGTCGCCCGGGATGTAGGTCGAGTCGCCCTGCGTGGTGATCTCGACCTTCTGCAGCATCTGGCGAACGATCACCTCGATGTGCTTGTCGTTGATCGACACGCCCTGCAGGCGGTAGACCTCCTGGATCTCGTTGACGAGGTAGGACGCAAGCGCCTCCACGCCCTTGATCGCCAGGATGTCGTGCGGCGCCGGATTGCCGTCGAGGATGTAGTCGCCCTTCTCGATGACGTCGCCGTCCTGGAGGTGGAACGGCTTGCCCTTCGGGATCAGGTACTCCACCGGCTCCAGCGTCGAGTCATGCGGCTCGATGATGATGCGGCGCTTGTTCTTGTAGTCGCGGCCGAAGCGGATCGTGCCATCGATCTCGGCGATGATGGCGTGATCCTTCGGACGGCGAGCCTCGAACAGTTCCGCAACACGCGGCAGACCACCAGTGATGTCCTTGGTCTTGGCGCTTTCCATCGGGATACGCGCCAGCACGTCGCCCGGCTTCACATGGGCGCCCGGCTCGACCGACAGGATGGCCTCGACCGAGAGCAGGAAGCGTGCATCGCCGCCCTTCGACAGCTTGCCGACCTTGCCCTTGGCGTCCTGGATGACGATCGCCGGCTTCAGGTCGCTGCCGCGCGGCGTCGAACGCCAGTCGATCACCTCACGCTTGGTGATGCCGGTCGACTCGTCGGCAGTTTCTTGAACTGAGATGCCGTCGACCAGGTCCTCGAACGCCACCCTGCCCTCGATTTCGGTGAGGATCGGGCGGGTATAGGGATCCCACTCGGCGATACGCTGGCCGCGCTTCACCTTGTCGCCATCGTCCACGAAGATGCGCGAACCATAGGCGACGCGGTGCGTGGCGCGCTCCTTGCCGGTCTCATCGAGGATGAGCACCGCCATGTTGCGGCCCATGACCATCTGCTGGCCTTCCGAGTTGCGCACCACGTTGCGGTTGCGGATCTGCACCTTGCCCTCATAGGAGGCTTCAAGGAACGAGCTATCCACCACCTGCGCCGTGCCGCCCATGTGGAAGGTACGCATGGTGAGCTGGGTGCCCGGCTCGCCGATCGACTGCGCCGCGATGACGCCGACAGCCTCGCCCTGGTTGACGGGCGTGCCGCGGGCCAGGTCGCGACCGTAGCAGACGGCGCACACGCCGGTCCTGACCTCGCAGGTCAGCGCCGAGCGGATGCGGACCGACTGCACGCCGGCCTTTTCGATCTGCTCGACATCGCGCTCGTCCATCAGCTTGCCGGCCTTGACCAGCAGATCGCCGGTGACCGGATGGTTGATGTCGTCGAGCGCGGTACGGCCCAGCACGCGCTGGCCGACCGAGGCGACGATCTGGCCGGCATCGACGATCGGCTGCATGGTGAGGCCCTTGTCGGTGCCGCAATCCACGGAGTTGACGATGCAGTCCTGCGCCACGTCGACGAGACGGCGGGTGAGGTAGCCCGAGTTCGCGGTCTTCAAGGCGGTGTCGGCCAGACCCTTGCGGGCGCCGTGGGTCGAGTTGAAGTACTCGAGCACGGTGAGGCCTTCCTTGAAGTTCGAGATGATCGGCGTCTCGATGATTTCACCCGACGGCTTGGCCATCAGGCCGCGCATGCCGGCAAGCTGACGCATCTGGGTGGGCGAACCGCGCGCACCCGAATGCGACATCATGTAGATCGAATTCATCGGCTTCTGACGGCCGTTGTCCTCGAATTCCACCGCCTTGATGCGCGCCATCATCTCGTCGGCGACCTTTTCCGAGCACTTGGCCCAGGCGTCGACGACCTTGTTGTACTTCTCGCCCTGCGTGATCAGGCCGTCATTGTACTGCTGCTCGTACTCCTTGGCCAAAGCCTCGGTCTCGGAGACCAGCTTCAGCTTGGTATCCGGGATCAGCATGTCGTCCTTGCCGAACGAAATGCCGGCACGGCAAGCATGGGCAAAGCCAAGCGCCATGATGCGGTCGCAGAAGATGACCGTCTCTTTCTGACCGCAGTGGCGGTAGACGGTGTCGATCATCTTGGAGATGTTCTTCTTGGTCATCTCCTGGTTGGCGGTCTCATACGGCACGTTGACGTTCTTCGGCAGAAGCTCGCCGATGATCATGCGGCCGGGCGTGGTGTCGTAGATCTTCGACACGACGTTACCTTCGGCGTCGACCGTGCGGAAGCGGCCCTTGATCTTGGCGTGCAGCGTCACTGCCTTGGTCTCCAGCGCATGCTGGAGCTCGCCCATGTCGGCAAACACCATGCCTTCGCCCGGCTCGTTCTGGTTGACGATCGAGAGATAGTAGAGACCGAGAACCATGTCCTGCGACGGCACGATGATCGGCGCGCCGGAGGCCGGGTGCAGGATGTTGTTGGTCGACATCATCAGCACGCGGGCTTCGAGCTGCGCTTCCAGCGACAGCGGCACGTGGACCGCCATCTGGTCACCGTCGAAGTCCGCGTTGAAGGCGGTGCAGACCAGCGGATGCAGCTGGATCGCCTTGCCTTCGATCAGGGTCGGCTCGAACGCCTGGATGCCGAGGCGGTGCAGCGTCGGCGCGCGGTTCAACAGCACCGGATGCTCGCGGATGACCTCGTCGAGGATATCCCAAACCTCCGGACGCTCCTTCTCGACCAGCTTCTTCGCCTGCTTGACGGTCGAGGAGAAACCCTTGGCGTCGAGGCGGGCGTAGATGAAGGGCTTGAACAGCTCGAGCGCCATCTTCTTCGGCAGGCCGCACTGATGCAGCTTCAGCTCCGGACCGGTCACGATGACCGAGCGGCCGGAATAGTCGACGCGCTTGCCGAGCAGGTTCTGGCGGAACCGGCCCTGCTTGCCCTTGAGCATGTCGGACAGCGACTTCAGCGGACGCTTGTTGGCGCCGGTGATGACGCGGCCGCGACGGCCGTTGTCGAACAGCGCGTCGACGGCTTCCTGCAGCATGCGCTTTTCATTGCGCACGATGATGCCGGGCGCACGCAGCTCGATCAGCCGCTTCAGGCGGTTGTTGCGGTTGATGACGCGGCGATAGAGATCGTTCAGATCCGACGTGGCGAAGCGGCCGCCGTCCAGGGGAACCAGCGGGCGCAGGTCCGGCGGGATCACCGGAACCACCTTCATGATCATCCATTCCGGACGGTTGCCGGATTCCATGAAGTTCTCGACGACCTTGAGCCGCTTCAGATACTTCTTCTGCTTCAGCTCGGAGGTGGTCGAAGCCAGCTCCGAACGCAGGTCGCCGGCGATCTTCTCAAGGTCCATGCCGGCCAGGAGGTCATGGATGGCCTCGGCGCCGATCATGGCGGTGAAAGAATCCTCGCCATACTCGTCGACGGCGAGCATGTACTCTTCCTCGCTGAGGAGCTGGTTCTCCTTCAGCGCGGTGAGGCCCGGCTCGGTGACGATGTAGTTCTCGAAGTAGAGCACACGCTCGATGTCCTTGAGGGTCATGTCGAGCAGCGTGCCGATGCGCGAGGGCAGCGACTTCAGGAACCAGATATGGGCGACGGGCGCGGCGAGCTCGATATGGCCCATGCGCTCGCGGCGAACGCGCGACAGCGTGACTTCGACGCCGCACTTTTCGCAGATGACGCCCTTGTACTTCATGCGCTTGTACTTGCCGCACAGGCATTCATAGTCCTTGATCGGGCCAAAAATACGCGCGCAGAACAGGCCGTCACGCTCCGGCTTGAAGGTGCGGTAGTTGATGGTCTCCGGCTTCTTGATCTCGCCGAACGACCAGGACAGAATCTTCTCTGGGCTGGCAAGCGAGATCCGGATGGAATCGAACACCTGCGCAGGCGCCTGCGGGTTGAAGAGATTCATGACCTCTTGGTTCATGCCGTTCTCCTTTTCGGGGTCCTCGATAACCCCTTCAATCGATCGCGGACGAAATGTCCGCAGACTGGCCGGTTGCCCGACCGAAAAATTTCAAGGGCGCGCCGCATCCTGGAGCGGCGCGCCATTGCCTTACTCGGCTGCGTCGGGAAGACGCGTCTGGGTCTCTTCGACCTGGGTGTTCTCCAGCTCCACATTGAGGCCGAGCGAGCGCATTTCCTTGACGAGAACGTTGAAGCTCTCCGGAATGCCCGCCTCGAACGTGTCGTCGCCGCGCACGATCGCTTCGTAGACCTTGGTGCGGCCGGCCACGTCGTCCGACTTCACCGTCAGCATTTCCTGCAGCGTGTAGGCGGCGCCGTAGGCTTCGAGCGCCCAGACCTCCATTTCGCCGAAGCGCTGGCCGCCGAACTGCGCCTTGCCGCCCAGCGGCTGCTGGGTGACGAGCGAGTACGGACCGATCGAACGCGCGTGGATCTTGTCGTCCACCAGGTGGTGCAGCTTGAGCATATAGATATAGCCCATCGTCACCTTGCGATCGAACGGCTCGCCGGTGCGGCCGTCATAGAGCTGCGACTGACCGCTGGTGTGCAGGCCTGCCTGCTCCAGCATGGTGTTGATGTCGACCTCGTGCGCGCCGTCGAACACCGGTGTCGCGATGGAGACGCCGCGGCGCATCTGCTCGCTCAGGCGAACGATGCTCTCGTCGTCATATTCGCGGATCGGCTCGTTGCGGTCGTTGGCCGGCATGAAGCTTTCCAGCGTCTTGCGCAGCGGCTTGATGTCGCCGCCGCCCTTATACGCGTCGATCAGCTCGCCGATCTTCCTGCCCATGCCTGCGCAAGCCCAGCCCAGATGCGTTTCCAGGATCTGGCCGACATTCATGCGGCTAGGCACACCCAGCGGGTTGAGCACGATATCGGCATGCGTGCCGTCCTCGAGGAAAGGCATGTCCTCGACCGGAACGATGCGCGACACGACACCCTTGTTGCCGTGACGGCCGGCCATCTTGTCGCCCGGCTGCATCTTGCGCTTCACCGCCACGAAGACCTTGACCATCTTCATGACGCCCGGAGGCATTTCGTCGCCGCGCTGCACCTTCTCGACCTTGTCCATGAAGCGCTGCTCGAGCGCCTTCTTGGACTCATCATACTGGCCGCGCAGAGCCTCGAGCTCGCCCTGGAGCTTCTCGTTCTCCACGGCGAACTGCCACCACTGCGAACGCGGATACTCGTCGAGCGTATCCTTCGACAGCTTCGAACCCTTCTTGAAGCCCTTCGGTCCGGCGATCGCTTCCTTGCCGACCAGCGTGTCGGAAAGACGCGCATAGACGTTGCGGTCGAGGATCGCCTGCTCGTCGTCGCGGTCCTTGGCCAGGCGCTCGATCTCCTCGCGCTCGATCGCCATCGCGCGCTCGTCCTTCTCCACGCCGTGGCGGTTGAAGACGCGCACTTCGACGACTGTGCCGAAGGTGCCCGGAGGCATGCGCATGGAGGTGTCGCGAACGTCCGAGGCCTTCTCGCCGAAGATGGCGCGCAGAAGCTTTTCTTCCGGCGTCATCGGGCTTTCGCCCTTCGGCGTGATCTTGCCGACCAGGATATCGCCCGGCTGCACTTCGGCACCGATATAGACGATGCCGGCCTCGTCGAGGTTCTTCAGCGCTTCTTCCGAAACGTTCGGAATGTCGCGCGTGATTTCCTCCGGCCCGAGCTTGGTGTCGCGCGCCATGACCTCGAACTCCTCGATGTGGATCGAGGTGAAGACGTCATCGGCCACGATGCGCTCGGAGAGCAGGATCGAGTCCTCGTAGTTGTAGCCGTTCCACGGCATGAACGCGACCAGCACGTTGCGGCCGAGCGCCAGATCGCCGAGCTCGGTCGACGGACCGTCGGCGATGATGTCGCCCTTGTTGACGCGGTCGCCCATGCGCACCAGCGGACGCTGGTTGATGCAGGTGTTCTGGTTCGAACGCTGGAACTTCATCAGCCGGTAGATGTCGACGCCGGACTTGCCGGGATCGAGGTCTTCCGTGGCGCGGATGACGATACGGGTCGCGTCGACCTGGTCGACCACGCCGCCGCGGCGGGCGCCGATGGCGGCGCCAGAGTCACGGGCGACGACCGGCTCCATGCCGGTGCCGACGAACGGCGCCTCGGCGCGCACCAGCGGCACGGCCTGACGCTGCATGTTCGAGCCCATCAGCGCGCGGTTGGCGTCGTCGTTCTCGAGGAACGGGATAAGCGCCGCCGCAACAGAGACCATCTGCTTCGGCGAGACGTCCATCAGGTCGACGTTTTCGCGCGGCGCCATCATCACTTCGCCGGCGTTACGGCAAATGACGAACTCGTCGACGAAGCTGCCGTTCTTGTCGAGCTCGGCGTTGGCCTGCGCGACATAGTGCTTGGCCTCTTCCATCGCCGACAGGTAGACAACCTCGTTGGTCAGCTTGCCGTTCACGATCTTGCGGTATGGGCTTTCGATGAAGCCGTACTTGTTGACGCGTGCGAAAGTGGCGAGCGAGTTGATCAGACCGATATTCGGACCTTCCGGCGTCTCGATCGGGCAGATGCGGCCGTAATGCGTCGGGTGCACGTCGCGCACCTCGAAGCCGGCGCGCTCGCGGGTCAGACCGCCCGGTCCAAGCGCCGAAAGGCGACGCTTGTGGGTGATCTCCGACAGCGGGTTGGTCTGGTCCATGAACTGCGACAGCTGCGAGGAACCGAAGAACTCGCGCACGGCGGCGGCCGCCGGCTTGGCGTTGATCAGGTCCTGCGGCATGACCGTGTCGATCTCGATCGAGGACATGCGTTCCTTGATCGCGCGCTCCATGCGCAGCAGGCCGACGCGGTACTGGTTCTCCATGAGCTCGCCGACCGAGCGCACGCGGCGGTTGCCGAGATTGTCGATGTCGTCGATCTCGCCCTTGCCGTCGCGCAGTTCCACCAGCGTCTTGACCACGGCCAGGATGTCTTCCTTGCGCAGCACGCGCACGGTGTCCTCGGCCTTGAGCTCGAGGCGCATGTTCATCTTGACGCGGCCGACAGCCGACAGGTCATAGCGCTCGCTGTCGAAGAACAGCGAGTTGAACATGGCTTCGGCGGTCTCGAGCGTCGGCGGCTCGCCCGGACGCATGACGCGGTAGATGTCGAACAGCGCGTCCTGGCGGCTTTCGTTCTTGTCGACGGCCAGCGTGTTGCGGATGTAGGCGCCGACATTGACGTGGTCGATGTCCAGGATCTGGATCTCGTCCTCGCCGGTGCCGAGCAGCACCTTCAGCGTCTTGTCGTCGATCTCGTCGCCGGCCTCGAGGAAGATCTCGCCGGTGGCGTAGTTGACGATGTCCTCGGCAAGGTAGTTGCCGAGCAGGTCCTCGTCGGTCGCCTTGATGGCCTTGAGGCCCTTCTCGCCAAGCTGGCGGGCCTGGCGGGCGGTGATCTTCTTGCCGGCCTCGACAACGACTTCGCCCGTGTCGGCGTCAACCAGGTCGCCAACGGCCTTGAGGCCGCGGAACCGCTCGACGTTGAACGGAATGCGCCAGTGGTCGCCGGAGCGCTTGTAGGTGATCTTGTTGTAGAAGGTCGAGAGGATCTCCTCGCCGTCCATGCCGAGCGCCATCAGAAGCGACGTCACCGGGATCTTGCGGCGGCGGTCGATGCGGGCGTGCACGACGTCCTTGCTATCGAACTCGATGTCGAGCCACGAGCCGCGATAGGGGATGACGCGCGCGGCAAACAGCAGCTTGCCCGACGAGTGCGATTTGCCCTTGTCATGGTCGAAGAAGACGCCCGGCGAGCGGTGCATCTGCGAGACGATGACACGCTCGGTGCCGTTGACGATGAAGGTGCCGTTCGACGTCATGAGCGGCATATCGCCCATATAAACGTCCTGCTCCTTGATGTCCTTGATCGACTTCGCGCCGGTATCCTCGTCGATATCGAACACGATGAGACGCAGCGTCACCTTGAGCGGCGCAGCATAGGTCAGGTCGCGCTGACGGCATTCGTCAACGTCGAATTTCGGTGCCTCGAACTCGTACTTCACGAACTCCAGCATGGAGGAGCCGGAAAAGTCGGAGATCGGGAAGACCGACTTGAAAACGGCCTGCAGCCCTTCGTCCGGACGGCCGCCCTTGGGCTCGTCCACCATCAGGAACTGGTCATAGGATGCCTTCTGAACCTCGATCAGGTTCGGCATCTCCGCAACTTCCGGGATCTTTCCGAAGAACTTGCGTACGCGTCTGCGGCCATTGAAAGTCTGGGTCTGGGCCATCGTCGCTCCTTAGCTCTAAACTCGGGACGAACCTCGCCGCGGCTCGCCTTGCACCAACGGGCGGCCTCGGCGGCTGCCCCTATCTGTTCTTTGCCGTTCACTGCCAACAGCTTGGCGGCAGCCGGCTAAAACGGGAGAAAACCCGTTTCCGGAAGGCCGCTTTTCGGCCCTCAGGAAAGAGGTTTTCAAACGCCTCGCGCAACAACACCCTCCCTCAACCCAAGGGAGGGGGCGGACGGCGCGAGACCGTCCGCCCTCGCCTGTTACTTCAGCTCGACCTTGGCGCCAGCTGCTTCCAGCTGAGCCTTGAACTTGTCGGCGTCGGCCTTGGAAACGCCTTCCTTGACCGGCTTCGGAGCCGCTTCGACCAGGTCCTTGGCTTCCTTGAGGCCAAGGCCGGTGATGGCGCGGACTTCCTTGATGACGTTGATCTTCTGGGCGCCGGCATCGGCGAGAACGACGTCGAATTCCGTCTTCTCTTCAGCCGGAGCAGCAGCAGCGGCAGCACCACCGGCGGCGGCGGCAACAGCCACCGGAGCGGCGGCCGAAACGCCCCACTTCTCTTCCAGGAGCTTCGACAGCTCAGCCGCCTCGAGGACGGTCAGGCTCGAAAGGTCGTCTACGATCTTCGCGAGATCAGCCATTTGTATATTCCTTCAATTGGTTCGAACGTGTGTTGTTGACAGCGAGGAACGGCCTCATGCCGCCTCGTCCTTCCGGGCGTAAGCGCCGATGACACGCGCGACCGAAGCCGCGGGCGCATTGACGATCTGGGCGATCCGGGTTGCCGGCGTGGCGATCATGCCAACCAGCTTGGCGCGCAGCTCGTCGAGCGACGGCATCGTGGCGAGTGCCTTGACACCATCGGCGTTGAGCGAGGTCGAGCCCATCGCGCCGCCGAGAATGACCAGCTTGTCATTCCCCTTAGCGAATTCGGACGCGACCTTCGGCGCCGCAATCGGATCCTCCGAATAAGCGACCAGCGTCTGTCCCTTGAACAGATCGATGATCGATGCGGAGTCCGTGCCCTGAAGAGCGATCTTGGCGAGACGGTTCTTCGCGACTTTGACGGTGCCGCCGGCAGCGCGCATCTTCGACCGAAGGTCGTTCATTTGCGCCACGGTGATACCGGCGTAGTGGGCCACGACGACTGAACCCGCGTTCGAGAACGCATCATTCAGGCCCGTGACGAGTTCGCGCTTTTCCGCTCTGTCCACTGCCTATCTCCAGTTGACCCCTGCCTCATTCTCGAGGTCAGAAGTCGGGTTGCCTTTTGCCGGCCGGGCCATCCAAAAACGGATCTCCCGAACGACGCTCGAGGATCCTGCCCCCTTTCTCGCCACACCGACGGCGAAGCCGGCGATGCGCTGACAAAAGGCAAACACGGTTCGAACCTTTCATTGGAGCACTTGCTCCTTTGTCGGGTCTTCACCCGTCTCATGCAGGCCCAAGTGAATTAAGGCTTTTGGGCCGCCTGCAATCTCGGACAGGATATCCGGAAACCTTCCGGCTTCCGGGGTACCGAGCCGCCGACGGATCGGCGGTCCGGAATTCTTCTTTGCTGGAGCATGATCTTTCTTTTCGGGATCATGCTCTAGCGATCGGCCTAAACCGACCGAATGACACTTACGACGCGGCGAGCGTCGCGATGTCCAGCTTGAGGCCGGGGCCCATCGTCGAGGTGACCGACACCTTCTTGACGTAGTTGCCCTTGGCGCCGGCCGGCTTGGCCTTGTTCACCGCATCGGCGAAAGCCCGGACATTCTCTTCCAGCGCCTTGACGTCGAATGAGACCTTGCCAACGCCGGCCTGGACGATGCCGGCCTTCTCGACGCGGAACTCGACGGCGCCGCCCTTCGAAGCCTTGACGGCCGCGGCGACATCGGTGGTCACGGTGCCGACCTTCGGGTTCGGCATCATGCCGCGCGGGCCGAGCACCTTACCCAGACGGCCGACCAGCGGCATCATGTCCGGCGTGGCGATGCAGCGATCGAAATCGATCGTGCCCTTCTGGACGATCTCGACAAGGTCCTCGGCGCCAACGATATCGGCGCCGGCGGCCTTGGCTTCCTCGGCCTTGTCGCCACGGGCGAACACGGCGACACGCACCGAGCGGCCGGTGCCGTTCGGCAGGTTGACCACGCCGCGGACCATCTGGTCGGCATGGCGCGGATCGACGCCGAGATTCATCGAGATCTCGACGGTCTCGTCGAACTTCACCTTGGACCGGTCCTTGAGCAGCTGCAGCGCCTCGGAGAGCGCATAAGCCTTGTTCGGATCGATGCCTTCGCGGCTCTTGGCAACACGCTTTGCAATCTTTGCCATGATCTTAGCCCACCACTTCCAGGCCCATCGAGCGGGCGGAGCCCTCGACCATGCGCATGGCCGCCTCGACGTCGTTTGCGTTCAGGTCCTTCATCTTCTGCTCGGCGATCGCGCGCACCTTGTCGCGGCTGATCGTGCCGACCTTGGTCTTGCCCGGCTCCTTGGAGCCCGACTTCAGGTTGGCGGCCTTCTTCAGGAAGTAGCTCACCGGCGGCGTCTTCATGACGAAGGTGAACGACTTGTCCTGGTAGTAGGTGATGACGACCGGGATCGGCGATCCCTTCTCGAGCTCCTGCGTCTGCGCGTTGAACGCCTTGCAGAATTCCATGATGTTGATGCCGCGCTGACCAAGCGCCGGGCCGATCGGGGGCGACGGCGTGGCCGAGCCCGCGGCAACCTGGAGCTTGAGCTGGCCTGCAACTTTCTTAGCCATCTCTATTCCTGCCTTTTCTCATGCCGGCCCATTAGCGGGACACCGGCGGTTGCAGTCTGGTGGTGCGGTTCCGACGGCCGGCTATGCCGCCCTCGCCTCCCACCCGTTCATGCGGCGCTTTTGGCACCGCGCCGTCGCCCTGCGGGCGCGGGTTTGCCGACGCCTTGCGGCGCGGCTAATCGGATCAGCCCTTTTCGACCTGTCCGAACTCCAGATCGACGGGCACGGCGCGCCCGAAGATCGAAACTTCCACCTTGAGGCGGGCGCGCTCCTCGTCCACTTCCTGGACGACGCCGTTGAACGACGCGAACGGACCGTCCGAAACGCGGATCGCCTCGCCAATCTCGAAGGTGACCGAGGGCTTCGGCCGCTCGACACCTTCCTGAACCTGGTTCAGGATGCGCTGCGCCTCGGTCTCGGTGATCGGCACGGGCTTGGAGTCGCCCAGGAAGCCGGTGACCTTGGGCGTGTTCTTGACCAGCGAGAACACGGCGTCGGTCAGGTTGGCCTTCAGGAGCACATAGCCCGGGAAGAACTTGCGCTCGGCATCGACCTTGCGACCGCGGCGGATCTCGACGACCTTCTCGGTCGGCACCACGATCTGCTCGATCTCGCCGGCCAGGCCCTTCTGCTTGGCCTTGTTCTCGATATCCTCGGCGACCTTCTTCTCGAAGTTCGAATAGGCGTGGACGATATACCACCGCGCAGTCATTTCACGACCTCTCCGTAAACCGCCGAATTAATGCCCGAGACCCAGGATCCACTCGATCGCGTAGCCCATGGCTATATCGGCCGCGAAAAAGAAGAGCATCGCGATCACCGCGAAAACCAGGACCATCACGGTCGAGATCATGGTTTCGCGCCGCGACGGCCATGTCACCTTTGCCGTCTCCGCGCGAACCTGCTGGAGAAAGGTGAAGGGATTAGTGGTTTTCGAAGCCATGTGCTGCCTGTTTTCAAGACCCGTTGGCCGGGCCTCCTGGATGATCCCGCTGGCCGGGACGTGCCGCCTGGGCGCTATGCGGCGCGAATCAGCGCCGCTATTTCACCCACGCAAATCAGACGCGTAAAGCCGGCTTCCCAGCTCCACGCGTCGCGTGTCTGTTCTGTCTACATAAAACCGATTCTTAATCCACGCAAGTGGCAAGGGTCCGCTTTATGTCCTAACGCCGCCTCGGAACCATCCAGTCGTCCCGTCCCGGCTATGCGGGGCTTATGCCCCAATTCCCGCCATATGGCAAGCCGCCCGCCGATTTTCAACAGCGGAGGCCTTCGATATGCCGTTTGGAAATGGCACGGGCAGCAGGGCTCGAACCTACGACCTGCGGTTTTGGAGACCGCCGCTCTACCAACTGAGCTATGCCCGTGCATGCGCTTGTTCGGCGCAGGCGCTTCCTAAAAGCTTCCGGGCCCTCTGTAAAGAGCACCGACCTGCCGTTTTCAAAGCTTTGCCGGATTTCATGCATGCATTTTCGCCCGCGACGGATTGCGTTGCCAGAAAACGCGCCTGGGCCTACGACTTTCCGGCCGGCGGCTTGTATGGTCCACCCGGCACGCCCCAGCCCCAGGCCGGCATCGGCTCCGTCTCGGGATCGCAAGTCTCGCCCAGATTCGAGTTCATCTTCGCCAGCCGCGATCCCCATTCGACGTAGCCCATGAAAGCGGAACGGAATTCCGGATCATCGGGCAGGCCGACTTCATCGGCCGAGTCGGCTAGCAGGTTGATCCAGCGGCGGCGCTGCTCCTCGGTGAGGTGCTTGCCGAGATGATGCATCACCATCTCGCGGTGGCCGCCAAACTCCTCGCTATAAGTTTTCGGCCCGCCGAAGACCTCACCGATGAAGGCGGCGACGTGCGCCGGATGATCCGGCGACATGGTCTTGAACACAGGGCCGACAATCGGATCCAGGGCCACTTTGCCGTAGAAAGTGCGTGTCAGCCTGTTGAGCGCCTCGCCGCCTCCGGCCCATTCGTACAAAGTCGGGATTTCCGCGCTCATCGCCGATCCTCCGTTCCGCAAATCGCGCGAGGAGGATAGCGGCGCCGCCCTGCCCGGCTCAACCTGCCTCGATGGCCAGTGCGGGCTATCTCCTTGTCTACGCAATTCCGAACGGAAAACCGCAAACACTTTTCCTGGAATTGCTCTAAAGTTTCGCCGGCGCCTCGGCCTCGGCGTTGGCAGCGGGCAGCACTCGGCAATTGTCCGGCTTCGGCGATGATTTGCAGATGGTCGCCCCGGTCAGCGCATCCACCGATTGCGGTCCGGTCGTGAGCCCGAATTCGCGCAGTTCGCCCTGGCTGAGTTCCCTGTGCTTGGAAAACTGCGCCGACTGCATGGCGGCGAAAAAGCCCGAGCCGATCGCCATCTCGCCGAGATACGCCCTGACCTTCTCTTCCATGCCCATGGAATCCACCAAAAAATGCGCATCGGCACCGACAAGGCGCCTTATGCCGCCGGCGATCATCACCGCGCAGGCGGCGTCGCATTGGGCGCCTGCATCGATGGTGAGACCGCTGTAGAGGCCCTCGGTCGGTTCGCAACCCGCCTTGCCCGGATCGCAATCGAGAAAGTCCGTTCGGGCGACCGCAACATCCAACCCGCGCTCACGGATCAGGCGGCCTGCGGCAAGCGCTGCCTGCACATCGCCGCCTGGCGAGTTGACGACCATCGGCAACCTGCGCCCGCCGATCGTGTCGAGCAGTTGGCGAAGCTTGCCGGCCGTGCCAGCGGCGATCGTGCCTTCCGCCGAAATCCATTCCGGACAATCGGGATTGCAAAGCGGATTGCTGCCGCGGACGACAACGAAGCGCATCTCCTGTTCCTGGATCTGCGGCCCGGGCGCCGGGGCCGGAGCAGCGGGCAAAGGCGCGGCTTCAACGTTCGCGACCTCAGCCGGCTTGCCGTTCGACGGCACCTCGCGGCAATTCGCCGGCACGGGATTGCGCCGGCACATGGTCTTTTCGGTCAGCAGATCGAGCGAATCGAGGCTGGTGACGAGCTTCATCTCGAGCATGTCGTCGGGCTCGATCTGCCTGATATCGCTGGCGGGCGTCGCCTTCATCACATCCAGCATGCCCTGGTCGACGCCCATCTCCTTCAGATAGGCCGAGAGCCGCTTCTCGACCGCCTTGCTCATCTCATAGGTCTTGTAGCTGCCGGCATTCTTGCGGCTGACGATCCTGGTGCTGATGATCTTCTTCTTACCGTTCACCATCCGGTAGGTCGTGCGGTAGAGTAGCTGCTCACGCCGGAAGGTGGTGGTGATCTGGTGGACACCGAGATAGGCCCATTCGCCGACGATGCGGCGGATGCCGCCGGCAAACATCAGCGGACAGGCCGAATTGCACATCGCGCCGCTGTCGTAAGCGACTCCGGAATAGGGCTGCTGCTCGGCGTCTTTGCCCCGGCAGTTCTTCATCCCCGGCGAGCAGCCGGAAAACTCCGTGATGCCGACCGCGATATCGAGCTTGTTCTTGCGGATCATGCGGCCAAGCTGGAGCGCGGCATCGACATTGCCGCCGGGAGAATTGACGACGATCGGCAGTTGCCGCCCACCGAGCGTGTTCAGCAAGCGCCTGAACAGCGCTGGCGTGCCGGCCTCGATCGTGCCTTCGGCGGAAATCCATTCCGGGCAATTCGGCGCGCAACCCTGCGCGCTGCTGCGCACCACGACGAAGCGCATCGTCGGGCCGTAATCGGGCGGATCTTCCTTCGCGGCGGCGCCGAAGGCGGCCAGCGTCAGGGCAGCGGCCAGCCCTAGCGGCACCAATCCGCGCCAGCACCGTATGATCTTTGAACGGAATGCGGAAACCACGCCTGGCAAGCCCCTTGGGTACAAGCCATACTAGTGGCGGCGACGATGCTTGCAACAGAATTGAAAAAGAGCCGCGCGTTACTGTTTCCAAGACGAAAAAAGGGCGGCCCGAAGACCGCCCTTTCCTTGTCGACCGGCAAAAGCCGGATCGATTATTCCTTGATGGTGACGACGATGCCGGCACCGACGGTGCGGCCGCCTTCACGGATGGCGAAGCGCAGCTTCTCTTCCATCGCGATCGGCACGATCAGCTCGACGTCGACGGTGATGTTGTCGCCGGGCATCACCATCTCGGTGCCGGCCGGCAGCGTCACGATGCCGGTCACGTCCGTCGTGCGGAAGTAGAACTGCGGACGGTAGTTGGTGAAGAACGGCGTGTGACGGCCACCCTCGTCCTTGGTCAGGATGTAGGCTTCGGCCACGAACTTCTTGTGCGGCTTCACCGAGCCGGGCTTGGCCAGAACCTGGCCGCGCTCGACGCCTTCACGGTCGATGCCTCGCAGCAGCGCGCCGATGTTGTCGCCGGCCTGACCCTGGTCGAGCAGCTTGCGGAACATCTCCACGCCCGTGCAGGTCGTCTTGGTGGTCGGACGGATGCCGACGATTTCCAGTTCCTCGCCGACCTTGACCACGCCGCGCTCGACGCGGCCGGTCACCACCGTGCCGCGGCCCGAGATCGAGAACACGTCCTCGATCGGCATCAGGAACGGCTTGTCCAGCGGACGAACAGGCGTCGGGATGTAGGCGTCGACCTGGGCCATCAGCTCGCGGATGGCGTCCTCGCCGATGGTCTTGTTGGAATCCTCAAGCGCGGCCAGAGCCGAGCCCTTGACGATCGGAATGTCGTCGCCGGGGAACTCGTTCTTCGACAAAAGCTCGCGAACCTCGAGCTCGACCAGCTCGAGCAGCTCGGCGTCGTCGACCTGATCGACCTTGTTGAGGAACACAACGATCGAGGGCACGCCGACCTGGCGGGCGAGCAGGATGTGCTCGCGGGTCTGCGGCATCGGGCCATCGGCGGCCGACACGACCAGGATCGCGCCGTCCATCTGGGCGGCACCGGTGATCATGTTCTTCACATAGTCGGCGTGGCCGGGGCAGTCGACATGGGCATAGTGACGGTTGGCCGTCTCATACTCGACATGCGCCGTCGAGATGGTGATGCCGCGCGCCTTCTCTTCGGGTGCTGCGTCGATCTGGTCATAGCGCTTGTATTCGCCAAAATACTTCGTGATCGCCGCCGTCAGCGACGTCTTGCCATGATCGACGTGGCCGATCGTGCCAATGTTCACATGCGGCTTGGTGCGCTCGAATTTACCTTTTGCCATAGTCTCTTTCCTTGGACGGCCTTGACCTTCAGTTCAGTCGAATGCGGGGCGATTAGCGACAACGGCCGAAAAACACAAGTGCCTTGTGGCTGAGCGGATTCCCGCTCGACCCGAACCAATGGTCGATTTCAGTGGGATGTGGGCGGATATAGGGCTGCCGCGCGTAAAATCAAAGGCGCCCGGCTGGCCCATTGCCGCCGTGGCGCCGCTCTGATCTTGTCGGCCGCATGCAGTTCATTCCATCCAATATCCGCGGCCCGCTGTTCATGATCCTCGCGACGGGATCCTACCTCGTCAACGACACGATGATGAAGCTCGCGACCGCAGGTCTGCCGCCCTATGAGGTGCTCCTGCTGCGAGGTACCGCCGCGACGCTGTGGGGCGTGCCGCTGCTCCTGATGCTTGGTTACGCCCGGCAGATCCCGCTGCTTTTCGAGCGCAAGGTGCTGCGCCGCAACCTGTTCGAGCTCTTGGCGATCCTCTGCTATGTCGTCGCCCTGGCCAACATGCAGATCGCGGATTCCACCGCGCTGGGCCAGATCACGCCGCTCATCGTGCTGGTCGGCTCCTCGATGCTGTTCGGCGAAAAGATCGGCGCCACGCGCGTGGCGCTGATCGGCCTTGGCTTTGTCGGAGCGCTCATGGTGGCGCAGCCGACCATGCAGGGCATTTCGGTCTATGCGCTGCTGGCGCTCGGCAATGCGGCCTTCGCGGCGGTGCGCGATATAGCCGGCCGCAAAGTGGGTGCCGAGGTGCCCGGCATGATCGTCGCCATCTCCGCCGTCCTGGTGGTGCTGGTCGGCTCAGGCGCGGCGCATCTCGTCTCCGAGCAATGGGTGATGCCCGAAGGACGCCATCTGCTGCTGATCGCGGGTGCCGGCCTGTTCCTGATCTTCGGCCATTTCTTCATCTTCATGGCCTACCGCGTCGGGCCGACAAGCGCGGTGGCGCCCTTCTATTACTGCTTCACCGTCTGGGCAGTCATTTCGGGGCTGCTGGTGTTCGGGCAGTTTCCCAACGCGCTCGCCGTCTGCGGCATCCTGCTGGTCATCGCCAGCGGCCTGGCGATCGTCTCGCTCGACGAAAGGCGCCGGCGCATGGCGATCGTCGCCTGAAGCCACGCGATCCGCGATTGGGATAGTGCTTGTTTTTACGCAATTCCGGACGGAGGGCTACGGCGAAGGCGCTGAGCCTAACCGCTCACACTTTTCCTGGAATTGCTTTAGCGACCCACGCGCATTGCCAGCGGGCGCCTGGCCAGGAAATCCCTGAGGTTGCGCAGCGTGCGCGGGTATATGAGGCGGCCGTCGCGAGGCACGGTGAAATCGCACGCGACGTGGAGCGAGGACGGATCCTCGGGAGCGCCCTTGGGGATTCCTCCCCATCTTGCCGGATCGTAATAGTCGACGAGGAACGCATAGTCGTATCGGCAAAAGCGCATCGCTTTCGCCATCGCGACAGGTGACAGGTCTGAAGGGCTGATCCTCGTCCTCGCCGCCTGCAGCCTCGGCATGGAGATTTTCCTGCCGCTGACCGACGACAGGAATGCCTCGACCTTGTCCATCTCTTCAAACCTGAAGACGTGCTCGAACAGGAAAAGACTGGAGCCGAGGAAATGGCGCGGCGAGGCGACGTGGAACTGGATTTCCCACGAGGACGCGCTGTATTTTTCGACGTTGAGGATGAAGGTGTCGAGGTCCGGATCGGTCGGCAGTCCGAAAGCCTCGAGCATTTCGGCCTTTGCCGACGACCGCGTCAGAACGTTTACGTCCAATATCCTGCTGGAATAGGCCGAGAGAAGCCGTTCCAGCGGATCGCGGACGATGGTGAACTTGCCGCCCAGCCCGTCATAGACCGGCACAAACGGATCGACCCAGCTGGTGAAGAGACGACCGTGGACTTCATTGTCCGGATCAGCGAGAGGCGCCTGCCCACCGCTGAGCGCCATCAGCGCGTATTTGACGCTGCTGGTGCCGCTTTTCGGGACAGGATAATAGGTGACGGGAAGTCCTTGAATCTGGACCGCCATTGCAGGTGTGCCTCGCGCCGACCCAGCGCCAATGCGCCGCGCGATCACGCGCGGCGACCGGCGCGAAACCCAATCATCGCCACGCGGCCTGCCGGGCCGCGGACTTTCTCGCCTATAGATCTACAGCGTGCGCTTGCCACTGATCTGGTGATAGGCCCAGAGCACGACGACCGAGCCCACCACGGCCACGATCAGGCTCCAGATGTTGAGGCCGGTGACGCCCTGCGCGCCGAAGGCGCTGAAGATCACGCCGCCGACGATGGCGCCGACGATGCCGAGCACGATATCCATGACCATGCCCTGGCCGGTCTTGTTGACGATCTTGCTGCCGATGAACCCGGCGATGATGCCGAGAATGATCCAGCTGATGATGCCCATAATTCCCTCCAAATTCCCCGCCCCGCCATCATGGTCATATGATTGTCAAAAGCTCAAGACAGCTTGAAATTCCGCCCGTTTGCGCCATTCTGGCGCCGGCGGACTTGGCTGGACAAGGAGATCCACGATGGGCCTTTTCGACAATGCTGTTCCCGGCGGCAATATCACCAAACCCCTGATGATCGCGCTCGGTGCGCTTTTGGTCGGCAAGATGCTGAGCGGCAGAAGCGAAGAACCGGCCGCGCCGCAGGCTCCTGCGCCGACTCCTGCCGACACCGGCGCTTCGGCCGATGGCGGCCTGCTCGGCGGTCTCGGCGGCCTGCTCGGCAAGCTCAGGGACGCCGGACACGGCAACGTCGCCGACTCCTGGGTCGGGACGGGCCAGAACCAGCCGATCAACCCGGGCGATCTCGGCTCGGCGCTCGGTCCGGCGGTGATCCGCGAGATCGCCCAGCGCACCGGCATGAGCGAGCAGGAGCTGCTGCAGCAACTCTCCACGGCGCTGCCCGGCATCGTCGACAAGCTGACGCCGAACGGCCAGATCCCGCAAAACCATCAGGTCGCTTCGGCCTTCAACAGCTAAGGGCTCAACGGATGAGAACGCGCCGCGCGCCATGGTGCGCGGCGTTTCCTTGTCAGACAGCAGAGAAACAATCTGGAGCGGGTAGCGGGAATCGAACCCGCATATTCAGCTTGGAAGGCTGCTGCTCTACCACTGAGCTATACCCGCGCCTTGCACTGAGGTACCGGATGCACCCGAAAAGCGCCATGCACTTTTTGGTCTGAGACTTTTCGTTTCAGGGCTTCCGGGCCGGCAGTGGTGGAGAGGGTTGGATTCGAACCAACGTAGGCTAAGCCAACGGATTTACAGTCCGTCCCCTTTAACCACTCGGGCACCTCTCCAGTCTGCCGCCGGAGCCATGCAACGAGGCATTCGCGCTGATCCGGAGCCCGAGTTAGATCTTCTCCGAAATCAGCGAAGCGCCTTATGGCGGCAAGGCCGGTGGGTGTCAACCGGCGCGGCCAGGGTTTTTCGAGGATGTTTTACATCAATCGTCGCGGCCCATATCCTTAGCCGGACGAGGCGGCTATAGAAGCCCGCATGAGCGACGAAAAAAGCAACAAGCCGGGCACGCGCAAGGACACCCACTACGCCAAGCTGCGGCGCGCGCACCGCGACCAGAAGGCGGGCGGCGCGCCGGCGTTCCGGCCGCGCCAGCCTGTCCCGCCTGGCGAAGCGCCCAGCGATGGACTGGTGCGGCTTTATGGGTTGCACACGGTGCGGGCCGCGCTCGACAATCCGCGCCGCAAGATCAAAAAGATGCTGGTGACCCGCAACGCGGCCGAGCGGCTCTCGATCGGCGAGCTTGCCGCCCTTCCCTTCAAGGCCGAGCTGGTCGAGCCGAAGGACATCGACAGGATCACCGGGTCGGACGCCGTGCATCAGGGCGTGCTGATCGAAGCGGAGCCGCTCAAGCCCAAGCGTCTCGACGCGCTTGGGGATACGAGGCTGGTGCTGGTGCTCGACCAGGTGACGGACCCGCACAATGTCGGCGCGATCCTGCGCTCCGCGGTCGCCTTCGGCGCCGGCGCGCTGATCACCACGGCCCGTCATAGCCCGCAGGAATCCGGCGTTCTGGCGAAATCCGCATCCGGCGCCCTGGAACATATCGACCAGATCGAGGTGAAGAACCTCGCCGATGCGCTCGGCCAACTGCACGAGGCAGGGTTCCAGACCATCGGGCTCGATTCCGAAGGGCCTGCCGAGCTGGAAAACACTTTCGACGGCGAGAAAATTGCGCTGGTGCTGGGCGCGGAAGGCAAGGGCCTGCGCCAGAAGACGCGCGAGACGGTGACCGCACTTGCCCGCCTCGACATGCCAGGCGCCATCCACTCGCTCAACGTGTCGAATGCGGCGGCGGTGAGCCTTTACGCGGCGAGGAAATTCATAGCGAATAGCGAATAGCGAATAGCGAATAGCGGGAACACGGCGCCCCGTAGGCCTGCAACCCCTAACCGCTACTCCCTATCCCCTATTCGCTACTCCCTATTCGCTATTCGCTTCTCTAAGCTATTTCGTGGCCCGCCATCCGCTCCAGCGCCCTCACCAGCGCCGAATGATCTTCCTTGGCGGCGCCATTGGCGGCGCAGGAATTGAAGAGCTGCTGCGTGGTCGAGGTGTTGGGCAGCGAGACACCGAGCGCTTTCGCGCCTTCCAGCGCGAGGTTAAGATCCTTCTGGTGCAGCTCGATGCGGAAGCCAGGCGCGAAGGTGCGCTTGATCATGCGCTCGCCATGCACTTCGAGGATGCGCGAAGCCGCAAGCCCGCCCATCAACGCCTGCCTGACTTTTGCGGGGTCGGCACCGGCCTTCGAGGCGAAAACCAGGGCTTCGCCGACGGCTTCGATGGTGAGGGCCACGACGATCTGGTTGGCGACCTTGGTGGTCTGGCCGACGCCGTTCGGTCCGACCAAAGTGATGTTCTTGCCCATCTTCTCGAACACCGGCCGGGCGCGCTCGAAGGGCTTTTCGTCGCCGCCGACCATGATCGTCAGCGATGCCGCCTTGGCGCCGACCTCGCCGCCGGACACCGGAGCGTCGAGATAGTCGCAGCCGAGATCGTTGATCTTTTTCGCGAACTCCTTGGTGGCGATCGGCGAGATCGAGCTCATGTCGACGACGAGCTTGCCCTTGGACAGACCCGAGGCGACGCCGTTTTCGCCGAACAGCACGTCGGCCACCTGCGGCGTGTCCGGCACCATGGTGATGATGATGTCGGCGGCCTCGGCAACCGCATTGTGGCCGGTGACGGTCTTCAGCCCCTTGGCGGTAAGATCGGCCGGTGGCTTGGAGCGATGGTCGCTGGCGACGACCTTGTAGCCGGCGACGAGGAGGTGCCCCGCCATCGGCGCGCCCATGATGCCGAGGCCGATGAAGCCGATGGTTTCCATTGTTTGCTCCTGAAATTCCCAGCTCGAATTGCCGAGAGGTCTGCGCTGCCCCTCATCCGCCTGTCGGCACCTTCTCCCCGTATAGTGACGGGGAGAAGGAAGCTCTTAAGCCGCCGCGCTGCCCTGCCCGGCGAACGCGCTGAACCAGCCGAGCCCGGCTTCGGTGCTGGCCATCGGCTTGTATTCGGCGCCGATCCAGCCGGAATAGCCGAGCCGGTCGATGTGGTCGTAGAGGAAAGGATAGTTGATCTCGCCCGTCCCCGGCTCGTGACGGCCGGGATTATCCGCAAGCTGGATATGCGCGATGCGGCCGAGGTTCGCCTCGATGGTACGGGCGAGATCCCCCTCCATGATCTGCATGTGATAGATGTCGTATTGCAGGAACAGGTTCTTCGAGCCGATGCGGTCGATCAGCGCCAGGGCCTGGTCGGAATAGTTCAGGAAGAAGCCTGGGATGTCGCGGGTGTTGATCGGCTCGATCAGCAGCCTGATGCCGGCCTGTTCCAGCTTCTCGGCCGCGAAGGCCAGGTTTTCGGCAAAGACATTTTCCAGCACCGTGCGGTCGGCGCCCTGCGGCGCGATGCCGGCAAGGCAGTTGACCTGCTCGCAGCCCAGCGCATGGGCGTAGCTGATCGCCTTGGCGACGCCCTGGCGGAATTCCGGCACGCGGTCGGGCAGCACGGCGACGCCGCGCTCGCCCTTGGCCCAGTCGCCGGCCGGCAGGTTGAAGAGAACCTGGGTCAAGCCGTTTTTCTTCAAGCGCGCCGCAACGACGTCCGGCGCGTGATGATAGGGACCGATATATTCGATGCCCTTGAAGCCGGCGCGGGCGGCGGCATCGAAACGGTCGAGGAAATCATGCTCACCGAAGAGCATCGAAAGATTGGCTGAAAAACGCGGCATTCTTTTCTCCTCTCTCCGCAGATCCTTAGTCGAGCATCACGATGGCCGTGGGGGCATCCTCATGGCTCTCGGCAAGCTCCTCGAATTCGGTGATCTTGTCGATTTCCGTGCCCATGGAAATGTTGGTGACGCGCTCGAGGATGAATTCCAACACCACCGGAACCTGGTGCTCCTTCATCAGCCGTTGCGCCTCCTTGAAGGCGCCGGCGAACTCCTCGGGCTTTCTCACCCTGACCGCCTTGCAGCCCATCGCCTCGGCGACCGCGACATGGTCGACGCCGTAGCCCGCATCCGGATCGCCTGCGCGGTTCACGTTCTCGAAGGCGAGGCTCACCTCGTAATCCATCGAGAAGCCGCGCTGCGCCTGGCGGATCAGGCCGAGATAGGCGTTGTTCACGACGACGTGGATGTAGGGCAGCTTGTGCTGCGCGCCGACGGCCAGTTCCTCGATCATGAACTGGAAATCATAGTCGCCGGAAAGCGCGACGATATCGCGGTCCGGATCGGCGGCCCGCACGCCGAGCGCTGCCGGCAGGGTCCAGCCGAGCGGTCCGGCCTGGCCACAATTGATCCAGTTGCGCGGCTTGTAGACATGCAGGAACTGCGCGCCGGCGATCTGCGACAGACCGATCGTGGTAACATAGGTGGTGTCGCGGGCGAACGCCTTGTTCATCTCCTCATAGACGCGCTGCGGCTTCAGCGGCACCTGCTCGAAATGCGTCTTGCGCTTCATCGTCTTCTTGCGCTGCTGGCATTCCTTGGCCCAGCCCGTCCAGTCGCGCAGCTTGCCGGCGGTGCGCCATTCGGTTGCGACGTCGAGCAGGATCTTCAGCGCCGCGCCCGCATCCGAGACGAGGCCGAGATCCGGCGCGAAGACGCGGCCGATCTGGGTGGGCTCGATGTCGACATGGATGAACTTTTTCCCCTTGGTGTAGACGTCGATCGAGCCGGTGTGGCGGTTGGCCCAGCGGTTGCCGATGCCGAAGACGAAGTCGGCGGCAAGCATCGTCGCATTGCCGTAGCGGTGCGAGGTCTGCAGCCCACACATGCCGGCCATCAGCCGGTGGTCGTCGGGGATCGCGCCCCAGCCCATCAGCGTCGGGATGACCGGCACGCCGGTGACTTCGGCGAACTCGATCAGGAGATCGGACGCATCGGCATTGATGATGCCGCCGCCGGCGACGATCAGCGGCTTTTCCGCTTCGTTGAGCATCGCCAGCGCCTTCTCGGCCTGGGCGCGCGTCATCGCCGGCTTGAACGGAGCGAGCGGCTCATAGGCGTCGATGTCGAACTCGATCTCGGCAAGCTGAACGTCGAGCGGCAGGTCGACCAGCACCGGCCCGGGCCGCGAGGAGCGCATCAGGTGGAACGCCTTCTGCAGCGCCATCGGCACCAGGTAAGGTTCCATGACGGTGACCGCCCATTTGGCGACCGGTGCCGCGATCGAAGCGATGTCGACGGCTTGGAAATCCTCCTTGTTCAGCCGGGCGCGCGGCGCCTGGCCGGTGATGCAGAGGATCGGGATGGAGTCCGCGGACGCCGAGTAGAGGCCGGTGATCATGTCGGTGCCGGCCGGACCGGACGTGCCGATGCAGAGCCCGATATTGCCGGCCTTGGCGCGGGTATAGCCTTCGGCCATATGCGAGGCGCCCTCGACGTGGCGGGCAAGCACATGGCGGATGGTGCCGCGCGCCTTCAGCGCCGAATAGAGCGGATTGATCGCCGCGCCCGGCACGCCAAAGGCATTTGTGATGCCTTCCTTTTCGAGAACGAGAACTGCAGCGTCGACAGCGCGCATCCTGGCCATGACAAGCCTCCATTACGTTGGTTGGCTTGATAGTGACAGCGCGTCTTTGATTTTTCAACTTTTTCAGAATATTTTTTCATTTCTAGAAAACGGATATTACGGACTGATTTCGCTTCACTTTTCGTTTTCCAGAAAATCCGTCTCGACGACGACTGAAAAACTTTTTCATTGCGTCCAAACAGAAATCGGCGAGAATGCCGCCTATGGAAACGACGGAAAAACGCCAGCGTGGCCGGCCGCGCGCCTTCAACGGTCCTTCCGAAGCAGCGTCGGTGCAGTCGCTCGACCGGGCGCTGCGGATCCTCGCGATCGTTGCCGAGGCGAGCGGCCTGTCGCTGAGCGAAATCGCCGCGCAAAGCGGCATTGCGGCGTCCACCGCCTATCGCATGCTGACGACACTGGAAAACCACGGCATGGTCGAGTTCGACACGACCGACCAGCTTTGGTCTGTCGGCGTCGAAACCTACCGCATGGGCGCCGCCTTCCTGCGCCGCCGCAAGCTGGTCGACCGTGCCCGCATCGTCATGCAGGAACTGATGGAGAAGACCGGCGAAACCGCCAATCTGGGTGTCGCCGAGGATGATTGCGTCGTCTTTGTCAGCCAGGTCGAGACGCATCAGGCGATCCGCGCCTTCTTTCGGCCGGGCACGCGCAGCCCCTTCCATGCATCCGGCATCGGCAAGGCGGTGCTGGCGCATCTCGAGCCGGAGCGGGTCGCCGCCATCCTTCGCAAGGCGGGTTTGCAGCGCTACACCGACAAGACGCTGTCCGACATCTCGGCGCTGGCCCATGATCTGGCGACCATCAAGCATCGCGGCTGGTCGGTCGACGACGAGGAGCGCCATCCCGGCATGCGCTGCGTGGCGGCAGCCATCTTCGACGAATATGGCGAGCCGATCGGCGGCGTTTCGGTGTCCGGCCCGACGGTCCGGGTCACGCCCGAACGGCTGGCCGAGATCGGCCCGCTGGTTCGCGACGCGGCTGTCGAGGTGACAAAGATGATCGGCGGCGTGAAAGCGTATTAGGACGCGCCCGGCAACGCGCTCTTGGCCGCTACGTCGAAGAAATCAAGCAGGATCGCCAGCCCGACGCCGCAGGCCGCCAAGATGAGGCCGGCGATGAATATCCGACTGGCGCGGTCATGAATGGTTCGCTGCAGGGATTTGATGTCGAGCAGAATGGCAAGCGCCCGAATCTGCAGCGCGATCCCGACCAGGATCGGCAGGACGGCAATCAGATGGTAGGTCTGCCATGGAATCGGGTTGGCCGCCCAATGCGTGATGAAGCCTAGCGAAAACGCAAGCAGGATGCCGACGATGGTGATGGTGCCGTTGCGGAAAACCGGTTCGACCCGTTCTTCCTTGCGATCCTGCTCGTCCATGCCACCCTTCCCTCGCCTGACGTGAAAGCCAGACTAAACGCTTGCAAAATCGCTGTACATCGCTGGTTGCCTGCAGGAGGCGACCGGGCAATAGCCAGGCCGGACGACGGACTTGACCGCCTTGCCGGGCCGTCGGGATGCATGCGAAAGGGCACGGATGCGGAAAACAGTCTTCCTTCTATCCGTCGCTTCCCTTTGCGGATGCGTGGCGACGGCACCGGTCGAGCCCATCGCTGGCCCCAGCGGCAACCCGGTGGTCGATCCCGTTCCGATTTCGCTGGCCCTGGAGGAGATCATCACCGTCGGCGTCCGCCAGCATTTGAAGAACCCTGTCGCCGCCAAGTTTGGACCTTTGCTTGCCGGAGAACGCACAATAAGCGGCCGCCATGAGATCGTGGCGTGCGGTTATGTCGACGACAAGGGCGCTGCCGCCGGCAATGAACCTTTCATCGGCAAGATCTACCCCGATGCCGGAAACAGCTTCGAGCTCGTCGCGATAAACGATGCCTCGGTCAGCGGCGCCTGCAAGGCGGCGGGACTGGCGATGCCGGAGCTGAAGCCCAATGCCTAAATCGGTCGAGGTGGGAGGGGCCGCGTGCAGCCCCTCTTTCCTGGTCCGCCTTCTCTTACAGATGGCAATAGTGCGGGTAGCCGTCGTAGCCGATATAGGTGTTCGTATCCGGGTCATAGCTGCCGTAGCGGGCCATGCAGCGGCGAACATGCCAGGAACCTTCGTAGCCGCCTTCCTCGACATAGACCGGGCGCGGCTGCTGCTGGGAGAGCAGGCTGCCGAGGACGAAGCCGCCGACGCCGGCGGCAATACCGATGCCGAGCTCGCGATTGTGATGGTTGTGAGCAGCCGAAGGCTGGACGGTGCCGACGAGCGAGCCGGCGGCGACGGTGGTGGCGATGAGGCCGGAAACGATGGTGCGCTTGAACATGACGATCTCCTGGTTTCGTTGGAGAGGCGAACCATCCGCCTCTTGACCATGGGTCGTCGCGGCGCCGAAAAAGGTTCGAAGATTTTTTTCAGATTTTTCGCGGGCCTGAAAACCGCTCGCCTGAGGCGGGTGAATGGTAAAATGGTGAATGGTGAATGGTCCGGAAGGCGCCGCCATTCACCATCCACTATTTACCATTCACCACCTCATCCCATCCCCGTGACATGCCTCAGCCAAAACGCGAGCACGATGAAGCCGACGATGGTGGCGACGCCGGTCCAGTCGATGTTGGCCTTCTTCAGATCGCTGACAACCTTCACCAGGAGAAGCCAGGTCACGACGATGAGCGGCAGGATGATGACGAATCTGATCATGCGGCACCCCGTTCGATGCGATTGCACCTGAGCAAGATGTAGGAAGCCGCGCGCTGCTTTTCAGCATGCCGGCCAAGCCGCGCCGTCCATTAGCGAGCCAAAACGGAGTTTTGTCTTTACTGGCGCACGAAATGTGCTACCGCAGCGCCGTGCCCTTGTAGCTCAGCTGGTAGAGCAGCGGTTTTGTAAACCGAAGGTCGCGGGTTCGATCCCTGCCGGGGGCACCAGAATTACCCCAGATGACGATGCGAAGACTCGCTCATATTGCCGTCTTCCAAAAACTCTTGTAGTCGCAATCGGCTACTTCGGATCATCCGGCTGTATAGCCTAAATCGATGTGATCCATTTCATTGTCTCCCAGTGGTCCGCTGATAGGAATTGCGCCGTGAGCGAGTGCTCTCTGTGTGATATGGAGCGGAAAATGTCTGTATGTGAAACTGAACACTGGGTCCTCGACTGCGGCTCAGGCGGGTGTACGCTTTGGGAGGGGGAGAACGGCGAGGTTCTGTTCTGGAAATGCTACCCCACCGTCGTGTCGGCGAACCAAGCGGTCTCCGCGCGGAAGAAATCTCCTGGTGCGGAGCGGTTTGTTCTGGATCCTTCGCAAAAGATGACATTGTGCTACTCGGGTCTGGATAGGTCGCAGATCGCCGAGGCCTTTAGGGAGTTGACCGGCCGATCGATCGTCGTATCACAGACCGGAGATGCCGGCGCCCGGACGCTGTGCCAGACCGGCACCTTCGATCAGCTGCTTCAGGCAAGCGGGCTGGTTCTTCAGAAGTAGGCAAGACGCAAAACGGCCGTCCCCACGGCTACAGTGCAGCTGATGGGGGCGGTTCGTTGCGAATTTCGCGCCGCAACTCAAGGGGCCGGTTGCCGGCGACCGCCTGGTGGCAGGGAAACGATTACATTTCCCGCCTTCTCCCGATACACTCACACCCCAATCGCCGCCACCAGCACCCTATTCTGCCTTCGTATCGCCGCCCTCAGTTCCGGTATCCTCGCCTCGTTGCGCTTCACGAACTCGATGAACATCATGTTCATGTTGTTGAAGATCAGCTCGCCCACCGCAGTTCCGTCGATGTCGGCCCTCACCAGGCCGATCTCCTGCAGGCGGGCGATCAGCGCGCTGATCTGCCTGGTCAGTTCCCGGTCCAGCGCGGTGTAGGCCTGGCCGAAGGGGCTATCGGGCAGTTGCGTCGAGATCGCCATCGCCTGGCGCCACATCTCCTTGCTGAGATAGTTCAGCGAGTGCTCGATATAGATGCCGATCAGCGTATCCAGCGCGTCACCGACATTGGCGGGCGGGCTGGCGACCACACCTCGCCCGGCATTCAGCACCTCGTTGACTTCCATCGACACGATGGCGCCGAGGATGTCGCCCTTGTTCTGGTAGTAATTGTAGATGGTACCGATCGAGACCTCGGCCTGCGCAGCGATCGCTTCGATCTTGGCGCCTTCATAGCCGGCCTCGCGAAACAGCGCGGTGGCCGCATCGATGATGCGGCGGTGCCGGTCCGCCTTCTGCCGTTCGCGCAATCCGCTCATATCGGCCTCTCTGCCACAAAAACATAATTGACTCAATTTTAGAATTGGTTCAACTTTTCTTCCAACAAGCCAGCAAGGCAGGGAGAACACTCGATGACCGCTCGGAATCCGCTTTCCGCCCTGAAGTCTCATCTTTCAGCCGCTTGCGCGGCCGCCGCGCTGCTTCTTGCGGCCGGCGGCGCTGAGGCCGCCGATCTCAACGCGCTGATCTGGTGCGACCATTCCGATCCGGCGCTGCTCGAGCCATTCGAGAAGGCCAACGACGTCAAGGTCAACGTCAAGGAGTTCGAGGGCACCGGCGCGGGGCTGGCCATCGTCGACCAGTCGCAGCCCGGCGACTGGGACGTGATGGTGATCGATTCCATCGACGTGCCGCGCGGCGTCGAAAAGGGCCTGTTCGAGCCGCTGCCCGTGGATAAATTGCCCTTCGCCGATCTTTTCCCGGAAGTGAAGATGGACAAGTCGACCATCGTCGACGGCAAGCGCTACGGCATCACCGAAAAGTTCGGCTACAACACGATCGGCTTCAACAAGACCAAGGTCGACCCGGCCGACATGCAGTCGCTGGCCTCGCTGACCAGCGACAAATACAAGGGCAAGGTCGCGATCTACGATTACTACCTGCCGGTGATCGGCATGGCGGCTTTGGCGATCGGCAAGAAGACCGCCGATCTCACCGAGGCCGACCTGCCGGCGCTGAAGGCCGAGCTCCTCAAGATGAAGGCCAACGCCAAGCTGGTCGGCGAGGTCACCGCCAGCCAGACCGCTCTCGCCACCGGCGAGGTCGATATCCTGGTCGGCGGTGGCGAGTGGGTGACGGCCGGCCTTGCGAAGGAGAACCCGGCGCTCGACTTCTCGATCCCGAAGGAAGGTGCTGTGCTCTGGTCGCAGTCGCTCGCCATGTTCAAGGATTCCAAGAATAAGGACATGGCGCTGAAATTCATCCAGTACATCATGAGCCCTGAGGGCCAGGCACGCCTTGCCACCTCGTCCTGCTACTGGGGCATGCCGGCGAACAAGACCGCGGCGCTCACCGACGAGCAGAAGAAGATCCTGCGCTTCGACGAGCAGCCCGGCTTCCTAGCCCGCGCCCAGGCCTATCCGGCGCCGAACGCCGACCTCGACAAGAAGATGCAGGACATGTGGACCGAGATGCTGCAGGCGCAGTAAATCGGCCGATGAGCGTTTCTGGAAGCAACCCGCGTGCCCTGCCCTGGGCGCTGGTCACGCCGGCGCTGGCGTGGACGTGTGCGTTCTTCGTGCTGCCCTTCATCGCCATGGGGTTTTCCAGCCTCACGGGGCATGAAGGCGGCGGTTTCACCTTGGCCAATTACAGCCAGTTCTTCACCGATCCGTCCTATTGGCGGGCGATGGTGAACTCACTGGAGGTCACCGCCATCGTCACCGTGATCTCTATCCTGCTCGCCTATCCCTTTGCCTGGATCCTCGCCGAGATGGTGCCGGAACGCTGGCAGCGGCTGGCGCTGATGCTGGCCGTGCTGCCGTTCTGGACGTCCTATGTCGTGCGCTCCTACTCCTGGCTGCTGGTGCTGGCGCAGAACGGCGTCATCAACCGGGCGCTGACCGGCATCGGCCTGATCGGCGAGCCGCTGCAGCTCGCCAACACGCGTTTCGCCACCGTCACCGGCTTCGTGCACTTCTTCGTCATGCTTTTGACGCTGACGATTTTCGCCAATCTCAAGCAGCTCAGCCCGAGCTACCGCAAGGCAGCCGCCGATCTCGGCGCCGGGCCGGTGCGCACCTTCCTGCATGTCGTGCTGCCGCTGACTCTGCCCGGCATCATGGTCGGCGCCTTCCTCACATTCGTGCTCTGCATCGGCGACTACATCACGCCGCAGATCCTTGGCGGCAACAACGAGCTGGTCATGCCGCAGCTGGTCATGTTGCAGATCGGCCGGCGCGGCGACTTCCCGCTGGCCTCCGCGCTGTCGATCATCCTGATGGCGGTCGTCACCATCGCCTACCTCGCCTGCGCGCGCTGGCTGAAGATCGAGCGGGCCTGACCATGCGCGCCGCCGTCCGCCTCGCCGCCTGGCTCTACGCCATCGCCGTCTACGGTTTCATCTTCCTGCCGGTGGTCGTGCTGGTGCTGTTCTCGCTGCAGGCGACCTCCTTCCCGATCCCGCCTTTCACCGGACCGTCGCTGCGCTGGTACCAGGCGGTGCTTTCAGACGCGAGGCTCACCTCAGCGCTGGTCAATTCGCTAATGGTGGCGGTCCTCTCCTCGCTTGCCTCGGTCACGCTTGGATTTCTGTCAGCCTGGGGTTTCGCGCGCTTCGTCCTGCCGGGCTCGGCCTTGCTGCGCGGGCTGATCACGCTGCCGCTCACCGTCAGCTATCTGATCATCGGCATGGGGCTTTTGGTGCTGTTCAACTGGGCCGGGGTGCCGAAATCGCTGCTTGCGGCCGGCATCGGCCATGTGGTGATCAACCTGCCGCTCTGCTTCGCCATCATCTACAGCCAGATGGGCGACCACCAGATCAACATCGAGCGCGCCGGGCGCGACCTCGGCGCCGCCGAATGGAAGGTGCTGCTCCTGATCACCGTGCCGGTGATGGCGCCGGCGATCTTCGCCGGCTTCTTCCTGTCGATGACGTTCTCCTGGGACGAGTTCGTCATCTCCTTCCTGCTCACCCGCTTCGAGACGACGCTGCCCGTGGAAATCTGGAACCTCTTGCGCTCCGGCCTCAACCCCAAGACCAATGCCGTCGGCTCGCTGGTCTTTGCCGTCTCCATTGTCCTGGTAGTGTTTTTCGAACTGACGCTGTTGCGGAGAAAGCCGGCATGAGCGCGCCTTTGGTCGACATCCGCAACGTCTCGCACCGATTCGGCCAGCTGCCGGTGCTGAAAGACGTCTCGCTGGCGATCGACCCCGGCAGCTACACGATCCTGCTCGGGCCGTCAGGCTCAGGCAAGACGACGCTGCTGTCGATCCTTGGCGGCTTCGTCACGCCGAGCGAAGGCAAGGTCTTCATTCGTGGCCAGGACTGCACCGCCGTGCCGCCGGCCAAGCGCCCGACGACCACCGTGTTCCAGGATTATGCGCTGTTCCCGCATATGAGCGTCGGCGGCAATGTCGGTTTCGGCCTGCGCATGCGGGGGATCGACGGCGCGACGCGGGCGGCGAAGGCGCGCGATGCGCTTGCCCTTGTCGGCTTGGCGGCCGCCTTCGACAAGAAACCGCATCAGCTCTCCGGCGGCCAGCGCCAGCGCGTGGCGCTGGCCCGTGCGCTGGTCATCGAACCGGCGGTGCTTTTGCTCGACGAGCCGCTCGGCGCGCTCGATCTCAAGCTGCGGCGGCAGATGCAGGATGAGCTGAAGGCGATCCAGAAGCGCGTCGGCACCGCCTTTGTCCATGTCACCCACGACCAGGAAGAAGCGATGGCGCTGGCAGACCACTGCGTGGTGATGAATGACGGCCGCATCGAGGATGAGGGCCCGCCCGAGCGCGTCTATGCGCGGCCGAAGACACGCTTCTCCGCCACCTTCATGGGCGAAAGCACCATTCTTGCCGGCACCGTGACCGAAGCGAGGGACGGGATCGTCATGGTCTCGACGGCAGTGGGCTCGCTTTCGCTGCAGGGCGCCTCACCTGCCGGCGCCCCGGTAGCGCTCGCCATCCGGCCCGAGCACCTGGTTCTCGGCGACGCGAAAGGCGATGTCGCGCTCGGCGCCGGCAAGGTCGGCGATGTCGTCTTCCAGGGCAGCTTCAAGCGCGTGCTGGCCACGTCGATGCTGGATCCGGTACTGCAGTTCATCGCCAAGGCGCCCGCTTCCGCCACCGTCCAGGCAGGCGACACGATCCCGGTTTCATGCAACGCTCAAGACATCATCCTGCTGGCGGACTGATCCATGAGCATGCTTCCGGTCATCGAGGCTCCGGACTGGTACGAAACCATCCGCATGGGCGACGACGTCACGCTCATCCATGAGCCGTGGATAAAGCCGTTCTTCCGCTGCAACATCTGGCATGTGCGCGGCCGCGACCGCGACCTATTGTTCGACACTGGCCTCGGCCATTTCAGCCTGAGGAGCCACGTGCCGCTTGTCAGCGAGCGCAAGCTCACCTGCGTCGCCAGCCACACGCATTTCGACCATATCGGCTGCCATCACGAGTTTCCGGACCGCTGCGTGCACTCGGCCGAGGCGGCGATCCTCGCCGATCCACGCAACGAATGGACGGTCGCGGACCGTTACGCCAATGAGAAGATGTTCGATCGCTCGCCACAGGGCTGGGACACGGCGCGCTATCGCATCCCGCCGGCGCCGGCCGGCCGGCTGCTCGGACATGGCGACGTCGTCGATCTCGGCGACCGCGCCTTCGAGGTCATCCACACGCCTGGACATTCGCCTGGCGGCATCGCGCTCTATGAAAAGAAGACTGGCATCCTGCTTTCGGGCGACATCGTCTATGACGGGCCGCTGATCGACGACGTCTACCACTCAGACATTGAGGATTATGTCGGAACGCTGCTCGCCATGCGCGATCTCGACGTGTCGATCGTCCATGGCGGCCATTTCCCAAGCTTCGGCAAGGTGCGATACCGGCAACTCATCGACGAGTATGTCGCTGGCAAACGCAAAGCGGGCTGCCACTTGCAGGGCGGCTGAGCGATAAGGCGAAGCGGAGCCTACAGCGCCCGTTGCGGGCAAGGCGTTCCCGTGGCGTCACCGCAACGGGAAACTGCCGGCTGCGGCCGCTGGCTCATCTCTTCCGAATGACGCACGAGTTCGGCGAACATCAGCGCGAAGCTTCCCATCATCAGGAAGACTATGATCAGACGCGTTACCGGCAATAGACAGGTCTCTCGACTGGCCAGCCCCCGCCAACCCATCCACTGTCGGCTAACATGATCGATCTGGCTTTACGAGTGTTTAAGCTTCCTCTTAACCATTGTGGCCATCACATTCATGTCGCTTCTGTCACGAAGCGCGACTGCCGGGGTGTCACCCGCCGGCGAGCGCTGCACCCTTCACAGATATGGGCGACGCATGCTACGCCGTCGCCGGCGCGGCCCCGCAGACGGTCGCCCTCCGGGAGCCATGAGCAAAGCCGCCAGCCGTTTCGCCTTCGTCTCTTCCGACACCGACGACGCCCTCGCCGCGCGGGAAAGCCTGTCGGCGCGTTATGGGCAGGTGCCTGTCGCTGAAGCGGAGATCATCATCGCGCTCGGCGGCGACGGTTTTCTACTGCAGACGCTGCGCGAGACGATGAGCACAGGCAAGAAGGTCTACGGCATGAACCGCGGCACCATCGGCTTCCTGATGAACGAATATCGCGCCGGCGGTCTCGATGAACGCATCGCCAACGCCGTTGCCGAGACGATCCGGCCGCTGGAAATGGTCGCCGTGACACATGACGGCGAATCCGTTGCGGCGCCGGCCATCAACGAGGTGGCGCTGTGGCGCCAGTCCTACCAGACGGCGAAGATCCGCATCACCATCGATGGCCAGGTGCGGCTGGAGGAGCTGAATTGCGACGGCGTCATGATCGCCACCCCTGCCGGCTCCACGGCCTATAATCTGTCGGCGCACGGGCCGATCCTGCCGCTCGATGCACCGCTCCTGGCATTGACGCCGGTCAGCCCTTTTCGGCCGCGTCGCTGGCGCGGGGCGCTGCTGTCCAACAAGGCGACCGTGCGTTTCGACATACTGGAGGCCGAAAAGCGCCCGGTGAATGCCGCCGCGGACCATACCGAGGTCAAGGCGGTGGCCTCCGTCACCGTGCGGGAATCGCCGACGGCGACGGCAACTTTGCTGTTCGATCCCAACCATTCCTGGAACGAACGCATCCTTGCCGAGCAGTTCCGCTACTGAGCCGGCGCGGCGATATTGTTTCGATCAATGCATGTCGCCCAAAGTGCGCAGCGGTTTTGGGAACACGACATGCATCAAGCTAAGATTCAAAGCGCGTAGCCTGATTCCGTTTCGACGCGACGCGCTTTAAGCATCGCGATTAAGGTTACGTCTTCACAATCACCGGGATTCCCGGCTGTTTCTGTTGACAAATCGCGGACTTGCGCCTAACTGCAACCGCGATCTTGCAAGCGCGCGGCGCCTGCCGCAACACATGTTGCGATTTTCCCGAACCAGCCAAAGACATCAAACACTTGTCCTCAGACACCACGACCGCTCAAGAAGCGTTGACCTTTTCGGACCTCGGCCTGTCGCCGAAAGTCCTCTCCGCAGTCTCAGATGCCGGCTACACCAAGCCGACTCCGATCCAGGCTGGCGCCATCCCGCATGCGCTGCTCGGCAAGGATGTGCTGGGCATCGCCCAGACCGGCACCGGCAAGACCGCTTCCTTCGTGCTGCCGATGCTGACGCGCTTGGAAAAGGGGCGCGCCCGCGCGCGCATGCCGCGCACGCTGATCCTCGAGCCGACCCGTGAGCTCGCCGCGCAGGTCGAGGAAAACTTCATCAAATACGGCAAGAACCACAAGCTCAACATCGCGCTTCTGATCGGCGGTGTCTCCTTCGACGAGCAGGACAAGAAGCTCGAACGTGGCGCCGATGTGCTGATCGCGACACCGGGCCGCCTGCTCGATCACCGCGAGCGCGGCAAGCTTCTGCTCAACGGCGTCGAGATCCTCGTCATCGACGAGGCCGACCGCATGCTCGACATGGGCTTCATTCCCGATATCGAGCGCATCTGCGAAATGATCCCGTTCACGCGCCAGACGCTGTTCTTCTCGGCGACGATGCCGCCGGAGATCACCAAGCTGACCGAGAAATTCCTGCACGCGCCGGTGCGCGTCGAGGTTTCCAAGGCCGCGTCCACCGCGACCAGCATCACGCAGCGCCTGGTGAAGTCCGGCAACAAGCCTTGGGAAAAGCGCGAGACGCTGCGCAATCTGATCAAGGCCGAAGACGCCGACCTGAAGAACGCCATCATCTTCTGCAATCGCAAGGTCGAGGTGTCGGAGTTGTTCCGCTCGCTGTTGAAGCATGATTTCGACGCCGGCGCCCTGCATGGCGACATGGACCAGCGCGCCCGCATGCAGATGCTCGCCAATTTCCGCGACGGCAAGCTGCGCTACCTCGTTGCCTCGGACGTCGCCGCGCGCGGCCTCGACATTCCCGATGTCAGCCACGTCTTCAACTACGACGTGCCGATCCATGCCGAGGACTATGTCCACCGCATCGGCCGCACCGGCCGCGCCGGACGTGCAGGCAAGTCCTTCACCATCGCCACGCGCGCCGACACCAAATATGTCGATGCCATCGAGAGGCTGATCGGCACCAAGATCGAATGGCATGACGGCGACCTGTCGACCGTGACGGAAAGCGAAGGCGGGGAAGAGCCGCGCCGTGGCCGCGGCGCCCCCCGCCGGGCCGGCCGCAAGGACGAGGACCGCAAGGACCGCGGCGAGCGCAAGAAGGACCGCCACGCCAAGCGCGACGAAGCGCCCGATCTCGCCCGCGAGGAACAGACCATTGCCGAAGTGGCCGATATCGCCGAACGCCGCGCCCGCAAGGACGCGATCCGTTCCGAGAACGAGCGCAAGGGTTCGGGCAACCGTCACGAGCAGCGCGGCGACGCTCGTCCGCAGCGCGACCGCCCCAGCCGCCATCGCGAGGAAGACGACGCCACGGTCGGTTTCGGCGACGATGTGCCGGCCTTCATGCGGATCGTCGCCAAGGTCTGAGCTTCCATCTTTAGAAGCAGACATGAAAACGGCCCGGTTCTCCGGGCCGTTTCTTTTTTGCGCTGCTTTGCCCGCCCTGCCCTACATCGGCCCAGGCATCATCTTGGTCGGCTTCTCCAGCATCGGGAATTCGGCCTTGTTGCACGTCACCTTCGGGTTGGTCGGAGTGAACATGCCGTTTGGATTGTCCCTGAACAGCCAGGCATGCAGGTCGTAATGAACGAACTCCCTCGGGATGAGCGGGTAGTGTCCTTCCATCGGCCCCATGAATTTCTGGCCGAACAGCTTCGGAACCTCCTTCACATCCGGCGTCAAAGGCACCAGCCATTCCACGCCGACCAGTTTAAGACCTTTCCTGGTCGGCTCGTAGATCAGGACGTTGGGCTTCATCGGATCGAGCGGCTTGCCGATGCTCGGGACGTTGACGAAATGGACGCCCATGGCGCCCTTAGGATAGTACATCGCGCCGTCTATCTTTTCCCCGTTGTAGTAGACGCAGCCTTCGGTCGACAGATAGAGGTCGCGGATGGCGGCCGTGTAATCTTCATACTTGGCCAGGGATTTCTTCAGGGCTTCGATATCGGCCTTATTGGCATCCTCTGCCCGAGCCGTGGCGGCTCCGAGCCACGCGCCCAAAAGGCCAGTCAAAACGAGGGCGCCGCAGCGTCCGATGCGAGCTGTTCTTGTCATGCATTCCTCCCAGATTCCCTTGATCTGGCCGTGCAAGACCGGGGCGGCAGATGCGATTGCGCGGCCGGTTTAACCGCCCCATCCCCTCTGGAACAGCCGAATGGTAGTCCTTTCCCTGGATTTGGAAAGTATCAATTAGAATAAGCTAATGTCCTAAGACCTTCGCCCATCTTCGGACCGAGCCAACAAAAAACGGCCCCGCTCGGGGCCGTTCTGCTTGGTGGCAATTCGCTGCTGGCAAGTTTTCTCAGGTGAGCGGCGACAGCTGTATTTCGACACGCCGGTTCTGCTCGCGGCCGGCGGCCGTCGCATTGGATGCGATCGGGCGCGTCTTGCCGAAGCCGGTGACGGCGAAGCGGCGCTGATCGACGCCCTGGCCGGCCAGGTAGTTGGCGACGGCAAGCGCGCGGCGCTGCGACAGGTCGAAATTGTGCTGGTCGCCGCCGGTCGAATCGGTGTGGCCGAAGACATCCACCGTCGTCTGGCGGAACTTCTTCAGCACCAGCGCAACGGAGTTCAGCACCGGATAGAAGCCCGGCTTCACCGCGTCCTGGTCGACGTTGAAGGTGATGTCGGACGGCATGTTGAGGATGATCTGGTCGCCGCTGCGGGTGACGCTGACGCCGGTGCCCTGCAACTGACGGCGAAGCTCGGCCTCGTTCTGGTCCATCGTCGCGCCGATCGCGCCGCCGGCCAGCGCGCCGATGCCGGCGCCGATCAAGGCGTTGCGGCGGTCATTGCCGCCGGCCAGCAGACCAAGGCTGGCGCCTGCCAGCGCGCCAAGGCCGGCGCCGGCCGCCGTGTTGGAGATCTTCTGGTCGCCGGTATACGGATCGGTGGTGGTGCAGGCGCTCACCAGCAAAGCCGTCGCCACGACGACGAGCACAGTCTTCTTCATGAGATTGGTCCCTCTCCAACTCGCGGCCCTTGCGGCCACGCCAAATCAGCCCTTCCGCAGCCTTGTAGCATGAAATGCGGCGAAAAACGGAACGGGAATGCAGCCGCAAAAGTCGCTGGCCGTTCCCGCTTCGCCTCTACCACAGATTCTTGCCGTCGATGACCACCACCTCGACCTTGTCCAGGTCGAAATCGTCGAACAGGCGCGAATTGACGCTGATCTTCGGGTTGTCGAAATCCGGCTTTCCGGTCGACCAGTCAGGCGTCTCGGTGAAGGTGCCGCAACCGCAAATGGCGCAGAAACCATGCTTCACGGTCTTCGAGCCCCAGCGATAGAAGGAGACGTTCTGAGGCGGGCTTGTGAGCTTGAATTGCGACGGCACATAGTAGGCCCATAGCGACCCGCGCTTCGAGCAGAACGAGCATGTGCATTGCGTCCCCGTCTGCGGCGCCTCGGCAACCTCGAAGGTTGTCGCCTTGCAGTGGCAACTGCCTTTGATGGTCATGAACTCACCTCTCCATTGTCCGCCGCGCCCATATTGCACGCAATTCCGAACGGAAAGCCGCTACGCACTTTCCTGGAATTGCTCGGCGGCAAGGCAACATAAAGAAGCAGTCCTGACAACTGTCTGTCAGCAGCTTCGGCAGAGATGCTGGCGCGCTCGAAGGCTAGTAAGAGGGCGGCGGCACGAACAGGCAGATGGTCTTGCCGGCGTCGAGCCCGGCCTGATGCGCGCACCAGTGATATTCGCCGTCGGGCGAATTCTTGACCCGCTTGTCGCTGTAGGCCACCACCTCGCCCGTGCCTTTTATGACATAGCCTTCGGGCCGCTCGCTGATCGATGACTGCGGCACTTCCTTGCAATCGAAGTTGGCACAGCAGGCAAAGGGGTATTTCCAGCCTTGCGGCGTGGCCGCCGTCGGCTGGGCGTCGTGCGCGATGGCCGGCGGCGCCAGCACCGAGATGGCCCCAACTGCGAGCAGGGAGAACAAAAGTCGGCCAGCCGGTCGAACGGCTTGGGCCGATCTTGATATGGCAGCAGACATCGAAGCGTTCCTTTCGAGCATCAAGCGTTTTCGCTTGCCCGTTCCCGGAACGTATCTTCCCAGTGGCCGGATCGTCGGTCGCAGATAAGCCGCAGCCGGCCATAAATGCTTTTAACCCCAGTGCGAAAACTGGGCTGATTCCTCGACTGACGCAAGCAACCGGCGATGCGGCGTTTTGCACCAGCCTCTGCCATCCAGAACCGTGTGCCGGCCTGGCTAACGACCAGTTAGCCGCACGGTGCCGGTGCCCGACAACGGGAAACGGCTCAAGCTGGTTCCGGACGTTCAGCCGGGAACATGCCCATCATACTGCGGCAGGTCGTCGGCGATTGTGAACCACTTCGCCTTGGAGCCGACAAAGATGTGCGCGGTCGGCCGTATGCTCGGATCGTCGACCAAGGTTCCCATGGCGACATGGACATAGGCACCGTCGCGGACCAGCGAATAGAGCAGCGAGCCGCATCGGCCGCAATGCGCGTCATGGCCGCTTTCGTCGCCGAAAATCAGCAGCCTGTCATCGCCCGCGGTGAGACGGAACTTGCCGCGCTCGATGCCGGCGAAGGGCTTGAACGCCGACCCCGTCGTGCGCCGGCAGTTGGAGCAGTGGCAGTTCGCGGCATAGACGAATTCGTCCGCCACTTCATAGCGGACGGCGCCGCAGAAACACTTCCCGGTAAGTTTGCGCGTCACCGGCATCCTCCGTCGTGCAGCGCCGGGAACCCTACTCGAGGTCCGCCACCGCTTCGCCCGCGCCGCCCTCGATGCGATGCGAGAGCGAGGCTTCCATGAACTCGTCTAGGTCGCCGTCGAGCACGCTCGACGGCGAGGTGCTTTCGACCCCAGTGCGCAGATCCTTCACGAGTTGATAGGGCTGCAGCACGTAGGAGCGGATCTGGTGGCCCCAGCCGATGTCGCTCTTCGACGCCTCCGTGGCGTTGGCGACCGCCTCGCGCTTCTTCAGCTCTTCCTCGTAGAGGCGCGAGCGCAGCATTTCCCATGCCTTGGCGCGGTTCTTGTGCTGCGAGCGCTCGGCCTGGCAGGCAACCGCGATGCCGGTCGCGAGATGGGTGATGCGGACCGCCGAGTCGGTGGTGTTGACGTGCTGGCCGCCGGAACCGGAGGAGCGATAGGTATCGATGCGCACGTCAGATTCCGAGACATCGATCTCTATTTTGTCGTCGACGACAGGATAGACCCAGACACTAGAGAAGGAGGTGTGACGCCGCGCATTGCTGTCGTAAGGCGAAATGCGCACCAGGCGGTGGACGCCGGACTCGGTCTTCAGCCAGCCATAGGCGTTGTGACCCTTGATCAGCACGGTTGCGGATTTGATGCCCGCCTCTTCGCCGTCGTGAACTTCCAGCACCTCGACCTTGAAGCGGCGGCGCTCGGCCCAGCGCGTGTACATGCGCAGCAGCATCGAGGCCCAGTCCTGGCTTTCGGTACCGCCCGCGCCGGCATGGATTTCGAGATAGGTGTCGTTGGCGTCGGCTTCGCCGGAGAGCAGCGTCTCGACCTGCCGGGCCTTGGCCTCGCCTTGCATCGAGCGCAGCGCAGCCTCGGCTTCCGCGATGATGCCGTCGTCGCCCTCTTCCTCGCCGAGCTCGATCAGGCCGATATTGTCGTCCAGCGCCTGTGTCATTCCCTTGACGGCGGCGATGCCGTCCTCCAGCTCCTGGCGCTCCCGCATCAGCTTCTGCGCTTCGATCGGATCATTCCAGAGGCTAGAATCCTCGGCGCGCGAATTCAGGTACTCAAGCCGCTTTACAGCCTGATCCCAGTCAAAGATGCCTCCTCAGCAGGGTTATCGCCTGCCTGATCTCGTCGACAATGTTTTGCGTTTCCGCGCGCATGGCTTTTCGTTCGGTCCTGTTCTTTTCGGTCTTTTCGGATTAGGCGCGATACATAGGCACGGCATCGCCGCCTGTAAAGCGAAATGGGCCGGCTCAACCGTGACCCCGAAAAGTGGAATCCGGTTTTCGGAAAAGGTCACGGTCAAGGAATAAGACGCCAGCCCATTCGAGAGCTATCGAGACGTCAGTAGAGCCCGCCGCCGCCGTCCTGGATGGCCTGGTTGGCTTGTGGCGACAGCGCGCCACCCGAACCATTGGAGCCATCCGCGCCCATGCCGATCACCCAATAGCTGTCGGCCGGGCCGGTACCGGGCTTGAACGCCTCGACGATGGTGTTGGGGTCGCCCTCGGCGGCGCGCATGCCGGTCTTGCGGTTGATGGCGATGAGTTTCATGCCGTCCGGAACCTGGAAGTCGGTGTTCGGCTTGCCGTCGAGCGCCACGCGCATGAAGTCCTTGAAAATCGGCGCGGCGAGACCGCCGCCCGTGGCACCCTTGCCGAGGCCGCGCGGCGTGTCGTAGCCCATGTAGAGACCGACGACGAGGTTTGGCGTGAAGCCGATGAACCAGGCGTCCTTCTCGTCATTGGTGGTGCCGGTCTTGCCGGCGATGTGGCGGCCGAGCTCGCCGATGGTGGCGCCGGTGCCGCGCTGGACCACGCCTTCCATCATCGAGGTGATCTGGTAGGCGGTCATCGGATCGAGCACCTGCTCGGAATTGTCGACCAGCTCCGGCTCGGGCTGGTTCTTCCATTCGGTGGCGTTGCAGCCCTCGCAGCCGCGCTCATCCTGCTTGAACACCGTCTTGCCGTACCGGTCCTGGATGCGGTCGATGAGCGAGGGTTTGATCGATTTGCCGCCATTGGCCATGATCGAATAGGCCGAGACCATGCGCATGACGGTCGTCTCGCCGGAGCCCAGCGCCATCGGCAGATAGGGCGCCAGGTGGTCGTAGACGCCGAAGCGCTCGGCATATTCCACGACCAGCTTCATGCCCATGTCGTTGGCAAGCCGCACCGTCATCAGGTTGCGCGACTTCTCGATGCCGGAGCGCAAGGTGGCGGGGCCAGCGACCGTGCCGTCATAGTTCTTCGGCGTCCAGGTGGTGTTGCCGCTCTGGATGGTGATCGGGCCGTCCATGATCACGGAGGCCGGCGTATAGCCGTTGTCGAGCGCGGCCGAATAGACAATCGGCTTGAACGAGGAGCCGGGCTGCCGCATCGCCTGGGTCGCGCGGTTGAACTCGGACTGCGCATAGGAGAATCCGCCGACCATGGCGAGCACGCGGCCGGTATGCGGATCCATGGCGACGAGACCGCCTTCGACCTCGGGCACCTGGCGCAGCATATAGGTGTTGTCGGAGCCATCGTTCTTCTGCACGAAGACGACGTCGCCGGGCTCAAGAACCTCGGCCGGAGACTTCGCCCTGACGGACTTGCCGTTGACGAAGTGGCGCATGGCGAAGCCCATGTCGTCCTTGCTGACGGTGCCCTGGACGCGGTCCTTGACGAGCTCGCCGGAGACCTGCCGCGTCGGCTGGATGCCGATGGTCAGCCCGTCCGCCGAACTGTCGAGCACCACGGCAAGCGTCCATTCAGGCACGTCCTCGAGGCCCTTCACGTTGCCGAGCGGCACGCCCCAGTCGCCGGAAATGTCGACATGCGTGACCGGACCGCGGTAGCCGCGCAGCATGTCGTATTTGAGCAGGCCGTTCTGCAGCGACTTGCGGGCGATAAGCTGGATGTTCGGATCGAGCGTGGTGCGCACCGACAGGCCGCCCTCATAGAGTGCGTTCTCGCCGTAGCGGGCGATGATCTGGCGGCGGACTTCCTCGGTGAAATACTCGCCGGCAAACAGATAGGAGCCATTGCGGCGCGGCGTCACGCCGAGCGGCTCAGCCTTGGCCTTGGCGCCCTCCTCGCGGGTGACGTAGCCATTCTCGACCATCTGGTCGATGACCCAGTTGCGGCGCTCGATCGCGCGGTCCGCGTGCTTGAAGGGATGATAATTGTTCGGGCCCTTGGGCAGCGAGGCGAGATAGGCGGCTTCCGCGACCGTCAGCTCGTTGACCGACTTGTCGAAATAGGTGAGCGCCGCGCCCGCGACGCCATAAGCGCCGAAGCCGAAGAAGATTTCATTGAGATAGAGTTCAAGGATGCGGTCCTTGGAATAGGCCTGCTCGATGCGGAAGGCCAGGATCATCTCCTTGATCTTGCGCTCGTAGGTCTGATCCGAGGTGAGCAGGAAGTTCTTCGCCACCTGCTGGGTGATGGTCGAGGCGCCGACCTGGCGCCGGCCCGAGCCGAGGTTCTGCAGGTTGACGATGATGGCGCGGCCGAGGCCGGTGACGTCGATGCCGGGGTGGTTGTAGAAATTCTTGTCCTCGGCCGACATGAAGGCGGCCTTGACGCGGTCCGGGATGGCCTGGATCGGCAGATAAAGGCGCCGCTCACGCGCATATTCCGCCATCAGCGAGCCGTCGGAGGCATGAATGCGCGTCGTCACCGGCGGTTCGTATTTGGCCAGAACCTCGTAGTCGGGCAGGTCCTTCGCGACATGGCTGATATAGATGGCAAGGCCGGCCGCCACCAGCAACGCCAGCGTCGTGCCGATGCCAAAGAAATAGCCGATGAGACGAATCATACCCGCTCCAGTCCGAGGTTCGGGAATTTCCTAAACGAAGCCGACAGTCGCGCAAGCTTCCCGGGGCGGTCCCAATCCGCAATCAAAAAACCCATGTCGCCACCATGTGGACAAAATACGGCAGCGCGAAATTTGAGGACTCGGTTATTCAATAATAACGCCGGGTGTTGTCGTCATGCAACGGCTGCTTGTGGTTGTAGACGCCCGGTGGTTGTGAGCAGGCGCGGCCGGTCAACCGCCCGTCGCCGTTCCAGCCTTGGCCGCGGCAAACAGGGCGACCGCGTTGGTTATGCTTTGCGCCGCCTTGCCGCGCCAGTCGGCGTTGAGCAGCTGCGCCTCGTCCTTGCTGTTGGACAGGTAGCCAAGCTCGACCAGAACAGACGGCACGTCCGGAGCCTTGAGCACCTTGAAGCCGGCCGAGCGTTGCGGATTGTTGATGAGGCCGACACTGGTCGACAATTGGCCGACCAGCGTATGGGCGAAGCTCATCGAGAAGCCATGCGTTTCCCGCCGGATCAGGTCGATGAGGATGTCGGTGACTTCCTTGTTGTCGTCCTCGATCTTCATTCCCGCGAACTGATCGGACAGGTTCTCGCGATCGGCGAGCGCCTGGGCCTCGGGATCGGACGCCTTGTCCGACAGCGTGTAGACGGTGGCGCCGCGAAGACCTTTGACGGCAATCGTATCGGCATGGATCGAGATCAAGAGGTCCGCCTCGTGCTGGCGCGCGATGCGCACACGCTCGTCAAGCGCCAGATACACGTCGTCGTCGCGTGTCATGAAGACATCGTATTTGCCGACCGCGGCCAGCTTGTCGCGCAATTCCTTGGCAAAAGCGAGCGTGACGTCCTTCTCGACCGTGCCGGCGGAGCTCTCGGCGCCGCCATCGACGCCGCCATGGCCGGGGTCGATCACCACCGTGAAGCGATGGCCGGGCGCCGAGACCGGCCCGGTGCCGACCCGCTCGCCTTTTTCGGTGGAGACCGTCGAACCGGTGGTCAGCGACTGGTTGGCGAGGGCCTCGTCGAACTCGCGTTCGGAAGCGGCCGACATATCGATGGCGATGCGGTAGCCGGTGCCGTCGTCATTCTTGAGCACGTCGAGCTTGTCGACGGCGAAAGGACCCTTGCCGGTCAGGATCAGGCGCGAGCCGTGCCCCTGATCGCCGTAGCGGACGGCCCGCACAAGGCCACGCGGCTTCACATCCTTGGCCTCAAGCGCGAATCGCGTTCGCGGCAGATCGACGACCAGGCGATTGGGGCCCCGCAACAAAAACCATTTGACGTCCGGCTCGCGGTCGAAATTCACGACGATGCGCATCTTGGTGGCGTCGCCGGCCATCTTGTAGCCGGTCGCGCCAAGCAGGGCGTCGGCGCGCGCGGCGGCCGCAAAACAAAGCAGCAGCAAGGCGGCGCAGGCCATGCGCGTGAAATGCGCCGCGGCCCCGCCTCTCTTGTCCGCGCTGCCCGCAAGTCCCATCTCTTGTCCGTCGCTCCCGGTTTGACGCATTGCGCCCGGTCTTCTCGCAGAGTGCCAGTCAGGCCGCCAATTCGATTAACGATTGGTATTCAGAGAAGGTTAACCAAGCCTTTCAGAGGCGAGACGAAGGGCACCTTCCCTAACGGAAGCGCTTTTTGCCGGCATCCGAAATCGGGGTTGCCTTCCATCCCGCCAAATCATAAAAGCGACGTTGGATCACTGCAATCCTGGAACCGCTCGCCTCAGCAGTTTCCTGCCAAAGGTCGGATGCAAAGGCGGCTCCGTTATCCTTCCAGGCTCAGGTGGTCGCGACGATTTTCGCAGGCGTGCTCCCGTGGCGGGGGAATCGCTTGCGTGAGGAAAACGGCCGGGTTTGCCCCGTGCCGGCTCTTCGTGAGCAAACAAGCTGGTCCGGCTCAGCCCGGGCTTTGGTTCAAAAGGTCTGCTGGGTGCCGATGGCTTCAAGCGCAATCATGGAAAGGTCCGCATCAAACCGCGCCATAGTGGCTGCGGGCCGCACCGCCATTGCGCTCAAGCGGCGGCTAGCGGACATTCAATTATCCGGCATGCACACAGATACAGGCGCACAGCGGCGGGCATTGCCACGCCAGCTGCGGCCGTCGGCTGCCGGCAGGAAACAAGATAATGCCCAACAAGATGCTGATAGACGCCTCCCACCCGGAGGAAACACGCGTTGTCGTCGTTCGCGGTAACCGCATCGAAGAATTCGACTTTGAATCCCAGGACAAGAAGCAGCTCAAAGGAAACATCTACCTCGCCCGCGTAACCCGCGTCGAACCTTCCCTTCAGGCAGCCTTTGTCGAGTATGGCGGCAACCGTCACGGTTTCCTCGCCTTCAGTGAAATCCATCCCGACTATTATCAGATCCCGGTAGCGGACCGTCAGGCTCTGCTTCGCGCCGAAGCGCAGGAGGCCGAGGACGACGACGACGAGGAAGCGGAGAACGGCGAAGAGCAGCAGGCGCGCGATCGCGGCGGCCGGCGCAACCGCAGGCGCGGCGGCAAGAACCGCGACCGCAGCGACCACAGACACGCATCGTCGGAAAACGAGGAAAGCCCGGCTGAGCCCGCAGTTGCCGAAGAAACCACGGCCGAGGCTGCCGCGAGCGGGGATGCCGGCGAGACCGCCGACGCTTCAGGCGAGAACCCCGAAACCTCCGATGAAGCCGTTGAAGTCGAAGTGGTCTCGGAAACGGCTGAGCAATCCAACGCCGAAGCCGACGACGCCACAGGCGAGGAGGATGGCAAGTCCTCCGAAGGTGGTCCGACGTCGATTGCCGCGAGCGTCGAGGCCGACGTCATTTCTGAAGCAGTCCCGCAGGCGGATCAGCCCGAGCAGGCTAGCCCCGAACAGGTCGGCGAAGCGGCCGCCAGCGACAATGATCGCGGCATGCTGGAGGATGTCTCGGCCTCGCATTCGGACGAGCACGAGGTCGAATCGGTCGGCGCCGAGGACGCGCTCGAGGAAATCCGCAACCGCCGTAAGCCGGTGCGCCGCCAGTACAAGATCCAGGAAGTCATCAAGCGCCGCCAGATCCTTCTGGTGCAGGTTGTCAAGGAAGAGCGCGGCAACAAGGGCGCGGCGCTCACCACCTATCTTTCGCTTGCCGGCCGCTATTCGGTGCTGATGCCGAATACCGCGCGCGGCGGCGGCATCTCGCGCAAGATCACCAACGCCCAGGACCGCAAGCGCCTGAAGGAGGTCGTGGCCGACCTCGAAGTGCCGCAGGGCATGGGCGTCATCCTGCGCACCGCCGGCGAAAGCCGCACCAAGGCCGAGATCAAGCGCGACTACGAATATCTGATGCGGCTTTGGGAAAATGTCCGCAACCTGACGCTGCAGTCATCCGCCCCTGCCCTGGTCTATGAGGAAGGCAGCCTGATCAAGCGCTCGGTGCGCGACCTATACAACAAGGATATCGACGAGATCCTGGTCTCCGGCGAGGACGGCTACCGCGAGGCCAAGGACTTCATGCGCATGCTGATGCCCAGCCATGCCAAGGTGGTTCAGCCCTACCGCGACACCACGCCGATCTTCGTGCGCAACGGTATTGAGGCGCAGCTCGACCGCATGCTGCAGCCGCAGGTGACACTGAAGAGCGGCGGCTACATCATCATCAACCAGACCGAGGCGCTGGTCTCGATCGACGTCAACTCCGGCCGCTCCACCAAGGAGCATTCGATCGAGGAGACCGCGCTCCACACCAACCTGGAAGCGGCCGAGGAAGTCGCGCGCCAGTTGAGACTCCGCGACCTTGCCGGTCTCATCGTCATCGACTTCATCGACATGGAGGAGAACCGCAACAACCGCTCCGTCGAGAAGCGGCTGAAGGATCACCTCAAGAACGACCGCGCCCGTATCCAGGTCGGCCGCATCTCGCATTTCGGCCTGATGGAAATGTCGCGCCAGCGCATCCGCGCCAGCGTGCTGGAATCGACCATGAAGCCCTGCCCGCATTGCGGCGGCACCGGCCATGTGCGCTCCGATTCTTCCGTGGCGCTGATGGTGGTGCGGGCGATCGAGGAATTCCTGCTCAAGGATTCGCGCAGCCACATCATCGTGCGCACGCCGGCCGCGACGGCGCTTTATGTGCTGAACCACAAACGCGCCAACCTGGTTGAGCTCGAAGCCCGGTTCGGCCTGACGATCACGATCGAGGCTGACGAGACACTCGGCACCCAGCATTACGCGATCTTCCGCGGCGCCATCGCCGAGAAGCCGGAAGGCTTCGTCGAGGTGCGCAGCCTGCCGGCCTATGTCGAGCCGGAAGAGCCCGAGGACGAGATCGTCATCGAGGAAGAAGAAGAGGTCGCGGTGCAGGCCGAGCAGCCGCGCCACCCGCAGCAGCAGGGCCAGCACCAACAGCGGTCCGAGGACGGCGAAGGCCGTGATCGCAAGCGTCGCAAGCGGCGGCGGCGGCGCGGCGGCAGGGACCGCGACCGCGAGCATAATGGGGATGTCACGGCTGCGCCGGCGGAACCTGGCGAAACCAGCGACGATGCCGCGGATGCACCGGAAGAAGCAGCCCAGGAGGCGACCGCCGGTGGCGAGACCGTGGTGGCCGCAGCCGAGGATGCTTCCGGCAAGAAGCGCCGGCGCGGCAAGCGCGGCGGCAAGCGCAACCGCCGTGACGACGAGGCTTCAGAGGCCGTCGTCGGCGACGTCGAGGACGAAGCAGCGGAAGACGAGGACGCAGCCGGCGAGCCGGCGGTCGCAGCCGCGCCCGAGCAGCCTGCCGCTCCCACGGCGGCCAATGACGATGCCGAGGCGGTTGAAAAGCCGAAGAAGCCCCGCCGTTCGCGCGCAAAGAAAGCCGCCGAGGAAGCCGTGGCAGAGACGGTGTCCGAACCTGTGGCGGAAGCTCAGGTCGCGCCCGTGGCGGTTGAGCCGGAGCCGGCACCTGCCGCTCCTGAGCCGGCACCTGCCGCTCCCGCGGCGACCGAGGCGGAGCCTGCCGCCAATGCCCATCCGACGCGGCGCAAGCCGCAGTCGATCGACGCGCCGGTTGTTCCCGTTGTATCCTCGAATGTGTCCGACGAGGCCAAGGCCGAGGACAAGCCAAAGCGCGCCGGCTGGTGGCAGCGCAAGGGCTTTTTCTAAGCTTTTCAGATTGTTGGACTGATTTCTTTGCAAAAATCCCGCGCCCCTGGCGCGGGATTTTTCTTGTTTGCCGCAGCGCAAGGCAAATCGAGATTCAGGTCAGGCCGAGTCGAAAATGGTGGGGTTCCGGGAACCGGAGCGGAGCGTACTTAAAGTACGTGAGCACCGGAAGCGCAGGGACCCGCCATTTGCAGGCCGGCCTCACCTGAATATCGACTTGCCTATGGCGCGAAGATCGACCAGTTCATCATGCGTGCGAGCTTCTCGAGCGCGATTGAGCCAAGCTTGGAGTTGCCATTCTCGTTGAGACCGGGCGACCACACCGCCAGCGAAGCCACCCCGGGCACGATGCCTAAAATACCGCCGCCGACGCCGCTTTTGCCGGGAATGCCGACGTGAAAGGCGAAATCGCCGGAACCGTCATAATGGCCGCAGGTCAGCATCAACGCGCCGATGCGGCGCGCCCGCTCGGCCGACACGACCGAGTGCCCGGTCGCCGGGTTCCTGCCGCCATTAGCCAGAAAGCGCCCCGCCATGGCGAGCTGACGGCAACTCATGGCGATGGCGCAATGGTGGAAATAGACACCCAGCGCCAGCTCTGGCTCATGATGGAGATTGCCGAAGGATTTCATATAGTTGGCCAGAGCGAAGTTGCGGTAGCCGGTGGCCCGCTCGGATGCCGCCACTTCGCGGTCGATGATGATCGTCTCGTCATCGGCGAGGAACTGAATGAAGCGCAGGATCTCGCCGATCGCCTCGCGCGGCTGATGGCCGGCGAGCAGGACGTCGGAGACGACGATGGCGCCGGCATTGATGAACGGATTGCGCGGAATGCCGTTCTCATGCTCGAGCTGGACGATCGAGTTGAACGGATTGCCGGACGGCTCGCGACCGACGCGCTGCCAGAGTGCATCGCCGATCTTGCCCAGCGCCAGGGTGAGGGTGAAGACCTTCGAAACGCTCTGGATTGAAAAGGGCTGATCGGCATCGCCGGCAAGGATGACGCGGCCATCATTGGTCACGGCGGCGATGCCGAATCTCTTCGGATCGACCTTGCCGAGCTGCGGGATGTAGGTCGCCACCCTGCCGCGATCGCTGCGCTCAGCCATTTCGGCGGCGACTTCCGCCAATGCTTGCTCGAGTTCCGGCATGGCTTCTATTTCAGCCAGCGTTCGATGCGGGTCAGCGCCTTGACCATGTCTTCATGGCTGCCGGCGTAGGAAAAGCGCATGGTGCGATGCCCCTGCAACGGGTCGAAATCGCGGCCTGGCGTCGCCGCGACATGCGCCTCGGCCAGCATCTTGCGGGCGAAGGCCATGCTGTCATTGGTGTGGCGGGTGACATCGCAGAAGGCGTAGAAGGCGCCGTCCATGGGCGCGGCCAGCGCGAAACCGAGCTCCGGCAGGCGTTTCATCAGAAGGTCGCGATTCCAGGCATAGCGCGCCTTCACCTTTTCCAGCTCCTCCATCGCCTTGAAGGCCTCGATCGCGGCAATCTGCGACAATTCCGGCGGCGAGATATAGAGGCTTTGGGCGATGCGCTCGACCGGCCGCACCAGTTCCTCGGGCAGCACCATCCAGCCGATGCGCCAGCCGGTCATGCAATAGTATTTCGAGAAGGAATTGATGACGGTCACGCCGGCGCCATGCGCCAGCGCGGTGACATCGGGCGCCGCATAAGCCAGCCGGTGGTAGATTTCGTCGGAGATGACGGCGATGCCGAGTTCCTCGGCCGTCTTGACCAGGGCCGCAAGTTCGTCCGCCGGGATCACCGCACCCGTCGGGTTGGCGGGGCTGGCAAACAGCACGCCCTTCAGCGGCTTCTCGCGATGCGCGCTCTTCAGGTGATCGGCATGCAGGTAAGCGTCCGCGCCGAGCTCGACCTCGACGATCTCGATGCCGAGCGCCGCCATGATGTTGCGGTAGGCAGGATAGCCGGGCGCGGCGATGGCGACCCGGTCGCCCGGATCGAACATCGCCAGGAAAGCGAGGTTGAATGCGGCCGACGAGCCGGTCGTGACGGCAATGCGCGACGGCGCGACGTCGATCCCGTAATGCTCGCCATAGTGCTCGGCGATCGCCTTGCGCAGATCGGCCAGGCCCAAGGCATCGGTGTAGCCGATGCGACCGTGCCTGAGCGCCGCGGCCGCCGCCTCGCGGACGCCGGCCGGCGCGGGATCCGATGGCTGGCCGACGGCCATCGACACCACGGGCACGCCGGTGGCCTTCAGCCGGTTGGCTTCGGCCAGGATGTCCATGGCGTGGAAGGGCTCGACTTCCCCCCGGCGCGAAAGCGAAACGACCATTTGACCTCTTCCAACTGCCCTGTTTCGGTGAATTCCGCACGCAAGCAGCGCAGACTTGCCTTGAACTGCCCTGGTTAAAGGGGCAGCGCCGCACAAATGCCCGATTGATGTGGGGATCACAAGCGCGCAGGAAGTTGCCGGCGCCGACTTTTCATCTTTCGCCCGCTCGTCTACCAGTGGACCTATGTTGAGCCGACTCCGACCATCGATTGGCAGATCGACCTCCCTCAGCCGAACCGCGCGCGGCTTCGCGACGCTTATGCTTGCCGCCGCCGTTGCCGTGTCGGGCTCGGTCAGCGCCTTCGCGCAAGGCGTGCCGGTGGTGCGCGACGCCGAGATCGAGGCGCTGGTGCGCGATTACGCCCGGCCGATCTTCAAGGCCGCCGGGCTTGCCAATGACGGCATCGACATCGTTCTGGTCAATGATCCGAGTTTCAACGCCTTCGTCACCGGGCGGCGCCTGTTCATCAATACCGGCGCGCTGGTGACCGCCGAAACGCCGAACGAGATCATCGGCGTCATCGCGCACGAGGCAGGCCATATCGCGGGCGGACATCAGCAGAAATTGCGTGATCAGCTCGACCGTGCCAAGACCATGGCGATCATCGCCACGCTGCTCGGCGCCGGCGCCATAGTTGCCGGCGCCACCACCAGCAGCAAGGGCCTGGCGGGCGCCGGCATGGGCGTCGCCGCCGGCGGCGGCGAGATGGCGCAGCGCTCGATCCTCGCCTATCAGCGCACCGAAGAGATCACCGCCGACCGTTCGGCGATCACCTATCTCAACGCCACCGGCCAGTCCGGCATGGGCATGCTGAAGACCTTCGGCCGCTTTCAGAGCGCGCTGTCGCTCGCCGGCACCCAGGTCGACCCCTACCGGATCAGCCATCCGATGCCGCAGGAGCGCATCGCCAACCTCGAAGTGCTGGTCAAGCAGAGCCCCTTCGTCAACGTTGTCGACCCTCCGGCGCTGCAGCAGCGGCACGACATGATGCGCATCAAGATCGCCGCCTATATGCAGGGTCAGGCGGCCGTGGCACGGCTGATGCGCAAGAATCCGACCAGCCTCGCCTCGCGCTATGGCGACGCGCAGCAGACCTATCTTTACGGCAATCCAGGCGCCGCGCTGACCAAGACGGCAGCGCTGATCAAGGAGGAGCCGAAGAACCCCTATTTCCAGGAGCTGCGCGGCGATATCCTGATGAAGGCCAACAAGCCGAAGGACGCGGCGGACGCCTATGCCAAGGCGGTGAGCCTCGATCCCGCGCGCTCCGGACTGCTGCTGGTCTCGCTCGGCCAGGCGCTGATGGCGGTGGGCACGCCCGATTCGCTGAAAAAGGCCGTGGTCCAGCTCAACAACGGCGTCGGGCGGGACAAGGAGAATGCCGACGCCTATCGCTTCCTGGCGCAAGCCTATGGAGAACAGGGCGACATTCCGGCCGCCGATCTCGCCACCGCAGAGGGCCATTACTATGCGGGCGACTACAAGAATGCGAAGATCTTCGCCATGCGCGCTCAACAGAAATTGAAGCGCGGCGAACCCCGCTGGGTGCGCGCTCAGGATATTATAAACTACACACCGTCTAATAAACTCAAATGAACCTCCCGGACGTCGGCGACGACGAAGGCGGACCGGAACAGGCAAAGGGACGACGATCATGAACAAGGCAATCCTGCTTGGCAGTGCCGGCGGTCTGGCGGTGGCGCTCGGCATGCTGGCCTTCGGTTTCGTGGCGGGAAATCCGCAGGCCGCGAAGGCCGACACCGTGCAGGTGGCTCAGGTGACGTCCTCCACCGATACCAAGGCGGCCGCCGATACCAAGATCGACCGAAAGGAAGTCGAGGGCATCATCCGCGATTATCTCTTGAAGAATCCGGAAGTTCTGCTCGAGGTGCAGGACGCGCTCGAGGCCAAGCAGAAGGAAGAGCAGCGCCTCGCGGCACTCGGCGTCATCAAGAATTCCAAGGACGAGATCTTCAACTCGACCTTCGACGGTGTCGTCGGCAACCCGAAGGGCAAGGTCACGATCGTCGAGTTCTACGATTACAATTGCGGTTTCTGCAAACGCGCCATCGAGGACATGCAGGCTCTGACCAAGTCCGACCCGGATCTGCGCTTCGTGCTCAAGGAGTTCCCGATACTGAGCCCGGATTCGCAGAAGGCCAGCGTCGTCTCCATGGCGTTCCACTTGATGCACCCAGAGAAATACGGCGAGTTCCACACCGCGCTGCTCGGCGGCCAGGGCCGCGCCACCGAATCCAGCGCCATCAAGGTGGCGCTTTCGCTCGGTGCCGATGAGTCGACCCTGCGCGAAAAGATGAAGGATCCCCGCATCGCCGAAACGCTCTCGCGCACCTATGACCTTGCGACGAAACTGTCGATCACCGGCACGCCGTCCTATGTGGTGGGCAACGAGGTGATCTTCGGAGCGCTCGGCCAGCAGGTTCTGGCGGAAAAGATCGAAGAGGCCAAGAGCGCGCTGTAAGCGCTTGCGGATGCAAAAGCCGGCCGTTGTGGACAGCGTAAGAACGCACTTGCGCTCTTTTCGCGGGCGGCTATGCCCATTATAGAGGCCCAGTGCGCCGGCTTGGGGTCGGCGTGAAACAAGGTCGGCATATTGAAAACGATTTTCGTCCTCAACGGTCCCAATCTCAATGCGCTCGGCAAACGCGAGCCGGGGATCTATGGCGGCAAGACGCTTGCGGCCATCGAAGAGGACTGCAAGGCGGCGGGCGCCGCGCTCGGCCTCGAGATCGATTTTCGCCAGTCCAATCATGAGGGCGATCTGGTCGACTGGATCCAGGAAGCAGGCGACAAGGCTTCCGGAATCGTCATCAATCCCGGCGCCTACAGCCATACCTCGATCGCCATCCACGATGCCATCCGCTCTGTTGCGCCGCTGCCCGTGGCGGAGGTCCATCTTTCCAACATCCATGCGCGGGAGCCCTTCCGCCACGTCTCCATGGTCGCGCCGGTCGCTGTCGGCATGATCTGCGGGTTTGGGCCGCTCGGCTACACGCTCGCGCTGCAGGCACTGGCGGCACGCCTGTGACCGGCCCCCAAACAGAAGGCTCGAAAATGTCGATAAAAAAGACCGGTGTTGACCAGCAGCTGATCCGCGATCTGGCGGGCATCCTGAACGACACCAATCTGACCGAGATCGAGGTGGAGCTCGGCGATCTCAAAGTGCGCGTGTCGCGCCAGTCGCAGGCTGTCCACGCGGTTGCCGCGCCCCTGCCGGCGATCGCCGCTCCCGTCGCCGCTGCGGCTCAGCCGGCCGCGGTCGCCGCCGTGGTGCCCGCCGATCCGTCCAAGAACGCCGTGCCGTCGCCGATGGTGGGCACCGCCTATCTGGCGCCCTCGCCCGACGCCAAGCCGTTCGTCGAGATCGGCCAGAAGGTGAAGGAAGGCCAGACGCTGCTCATCATCGAGGCGATGAAGACGATGAACCAGATTCCTTCGCCGCGGGCCGGCACGGTGACGGCGATCCTCATCGAGGATGCCCAGCCGGTCGAGTACGGAATGCCGCTGGTGGTCCTCGAGTAGGAACAGCCAAGAGATGTTCCAGAAGATACTCATCGCCAATCGCGGCGAAATCGCGCTCCGGGTGCTGCGCGCGTGCAAGGAGCTCGGCATCCAAACGGTCGTGGTCCATTCGACCGCCGATTCCGACGCCATGCATGTGCGGCTTGCCGACGAGAGCGTCTGCATCGGCCCTCCGCCGTCGCGCGAAAGCTATCTCAACATCCACCAGATCGTCGCCGCCTGCGAGATCACCGGCGCCGACGCCGTGCATCCGGGCTACGGCTTCCTGTCCGAGAACGCGAAGTTCGCCGACATCCTCGCCGCGCACAACATCACCTTCATCGGTCCCTCCGGCGACCATATCCGCATCATGGGCGACAAGATCGAGGCCAAGCGCACGGCAAAGCGTCTCGGCATTCCGGTGGTGCCCGGCTCCGATGGCGCGATCAGCGACGACAAGGAAGCCAAGCGCGTCGCCGCCGAGATCGGCTATCCGGTGATCATCAAGGCCTCCGCCGGCGGCGGCGGCCGCGGCATGAAGGTAGCGCACACCGAAGCAGATCTCGAAGTCGCGTTGCAGACGGCAAAGTCGGAAGCGGGCGCGGCCTTCGGCGACGACGCCGTCTATATCGAGAAATATCTGGAGAAGCCGCGCCATATCGAGGTGCAGGTGTTCGGTGACGGCGCCGGCCGCGGTGTGCATTTCGGCGAACGCGACTGCTCGCTGCAGCGTCGTCACCAGAAAGTCTGGGAGGAAGCCAACTCCCCCGCGCTCAACACCGAAGAGCGCTCGCGCATCGGCGGCATCTGCGCCAAGGCGATCGCCGATCTCGGCTATTCGGGCGCAGGCACGATCGAGTTCCTCTATGAGAATGGCGAGTTCTATTTCATCGAGATGAACACCCGCCTGCAGGTCGAGCATCCGGTGACGGAAGCGATCACCGGCATCGACCTCGTGCATGAGCAGATCCGCGTCGCATCGGGCGGCGGGCTGTCGGTCAGGCAGGAAGACATCAAGTTCAACGGCCATGCCATCGAGTGCCGTATCAACGCGGAGGATCCGCGTACCTTCACGCCGTCGCCCGGCACGATCACGCATTTCCATACGCCAGGCGGCCTTGGCATCCGCGTCGATTCCGGTGTCTATTCCGGCTACAAGATCCCGCCCTATTATGACAGCCTGATCGGCAAGCTGATCGTGCATGGCCGCAACCGCGTCGAATGCATGATGCGGCTGCGCCGCGCGCTCGACGAATTCGTCGTCGACGGCATCAAGACGACGCTGCCGCTGTTCCGCGACCTTGTTGGCAACCCGGACATCGCCAATGGCGACTACGATATCCACTGGCTGGAAAAATACCTGGCCAAGGGTGAATAGCACGGGGATGCGATGACCCGCCCCTACGCGCCAGGCTATCGCATCCCGACCGACCTGCTGCTCAGGGCTTACGCCGCGGGCGTCTTTCCGATGGCCGAGAGCGCCAACGACCCGGAAGTGTTCTGGGTGCGGCCGGAAACGCGCGGCATCATTCCGCTGGACGGGTTTCATACACCGCGCAGCCTCAAGAAGACGATCCGCAGGCACCCGTTCGATATCCGCTACGATTTCGATTTCGAGGCGACGATCGACGGCTGCGCGGAAAAGCGCGAAGAGCGCCGCTCGACCTGGATCAACGCGCCGATCCGCGAAGCCTATGTCGAGCTCTATCGCCTCGGCCACTGCCATTCGGTCGAAGCCTGGCGCGAGGACCGCCTGGTCGGCGGCCTTTACGGCGTTTCGCTCGGGCGCGTGTTCTTCGGCGAGAGCATGTTCGCCAGGGAGACCGATGCCTCGAAGACCTGCCTATATTATCTCGTCGAGCGGCTGAAGGCGCGCGGCTTCGCGCTGCTCGACACGCAGTTCACCACCGAGCATCTGAAGCGCTTCGGCGCCATCGACGTGCCGCGCGGCCAGTATGAAAAGCTGCTGGCCGAGGCGCTGAAAGGCGAGGCCGTCTTCTATCCTTGAGGTCAGCCCTGCGCCGCATCCAACGGCGTCTGCGCATGGAACATCATCTTCCAGCCATCGGCGCGGTGAACATAGCCGGTGCTGACCAGCGCAGCGTAGGATTCGCCGTTCTCACGCGTCGCACGCGCTTCGTAAGTCAGCATAACGATATCGCTTCCCGGCTCGACCATGCCCTTCAGCTTGATGTCGAGGTTGCGCCAACGGTTGGATTTGCTGGCAGTCCCTGCCAGTTCGGCATTGGTCATCGCCTTGGCCAATTGCGGGAACGCCACCAGGCACTCCACATCGGCATTGGCTTCATAATAGGCGGAATCGCCGGTCCAGAAGCCCTTCTCGATGTCGAGAAGCTCCTGCTTGTTGGCCATGAACGGCTTCGTGGTAGTCATCGCGGAATCCTCCTCGCCTTGCCGAGTTGGAACGGCTCAAAGGCGGGCAGGTTCCGAGTTCAGTTCGCGTTGGTGGTGTCGTCCGGCTCCGGCGTCGCGTCGGCCGGTTCTGGCGCGGCGTCGGCCGGCTCCGCCGAAGCCTTGGGTTTGGCGGCCTGGGTCTTCGACTTGCCTGTCTCGGCCTTTGCCGCGGTCGGCGGCGGCACGTCCGACTTCTGCTTGCAGCCCTTGAGCCAGACGTCATAGACGGCGTGCTCGACGGCGTTGAGACCCGGGCTTTCGGCGAACATCCAGCCGGTGAAGATGCGGCGGATCTTGCGGTCGAGCGTGATCTCGTCGACCTCGACGAAGGAATCGGTCTTCGGCTGCTCCGTATCCGGCCGCGAATAGCAGACGCGGGGCGTGACCTGCAAAGCGCCGAACTGCACAGTCTCGTCGACATAGACGTCGAAGGTGATGATGCGGCCGGTGATCTTGTCGATGCCGGCAAACTCGGCCACCGGATTGGTGATGCGGTCGGCGGCCGCGGGCGCAGGAGCCGGCGCCTGCGCGGCCGCGAAGGCTGCCGTCGAGACAACCAGAACGGACGTCGCAGCGATCAGCGCCTTAGAGATATGGCCCGGAATCCTGGGTCGCAATTCCGGACGGAAAACCGCTGCGCACTTTTCCTGGAATTGCTTAGAAGAGCTCATGCAAAATACCGGTGGTTGTGCCCGGGTTATTCTTCAATGCCCAAGGCTAGTCATGGCTGCGCAGTCAGCAAGCAGCTAAACGCCAATTGTGGCGACAAAGGATCGAAGCGGCGTCGCGGACGCGGATTACGAGCCGGGCGTCCAGGCGTCGTAGTCGCCGGTAACCTGCGGGCGGTGCTGGTTGGTCAGGATCGAACCTTGCGGCCGATAGGCGCCGGGCGTTCCCGTGAGGTTCGCCCGATGCGGCTTCTGCCACTCGCGAGCCTTATAGCTCTCGCTCGAGGGAGGCGTGTCGACGCGGTGGTGGATCCAGCCATGCCATCCCGGCGGGATCTTCGATGCTTCCGAATAATCGCGATAGATGACCCAGCGGCGGGTGCGACCTTCCGAATCGACGCCGCCCTCGTAATAGACGTTGCCGACTTCGTCCTCGCCGACCTTCTTGCCGAAGCGCCAGGTGTGCAAGCGCGTGCCGAGCGTCTGGCTGTTCCACCAGGTGAAAAACTGCAGCAGGAAAGTTTTCATCCAGATCCTCGCGGCGGCAGCGGCTCCTGCCTTTCCCCTGCTTATGGCGTCACGCCAACGCGAAGGCAAGGGTTTTGCCATGCCCTAAACGTAAATGCTTCGTGCGCTAAATCGATGCAGCAGAGCCGTCAACCACCGCTCGGCTTGCCAAGCATGACCTGTCTTTCTAAAGCTCGACCGGTCCGTTTCGGGCTCGCCTTGAGGGAGGGGTGACGATTGGTTCCAGCCGCCGACAATCGGATCAGCGCGGAGGATATTCGCCGCCGCAAGGGCGGCGTGCCGATCGTGTGCCTCACGGCCTATACCTATCCGGTTGCCCGGATTCTCGATCCGCATGTCGATCTGCTCCTTGTCGGCGACAGCGTCGCCATGGTGCTGCATGGCCATGACACGACGCTCGGCGCCTCGCTGAAGATGATGATTGCCCACGGCCAGGCCGTGATGCGCGGCTCGGCCAAGGCCTGCGTCGTGGTCGACATGCCGGCCGGCAGCTATGAGGACTCGCCGGCGCAGGCCGCGACATCCGCGAGGCGCATCGTCGAGGAAACGGGCTGCCAGGCCGTGAAGCTCGAAGGCGGCGTCGACATGGCCGCCCAGATCGCGGCCATCGTCGCCGAAGGAATACCGGTGATGGGTCATATCGGGCTGCAGCCACAGTCGGTGGAAAAGGACGGCGGCTACAAGATCAAGGGTCGCACGGAGGAGAACATCGCAGCGCTCTTCCGCGACGCCGAGGCGGTGGAAAAGGCCGGCGCCTTCTCGGTCGTCATAGAGGGGACGATGGAGGCCGTGGCCGCGAAGTTGACCCGTCATATTTCCATACCGACGATCGGTATCGGGGCCAGCGCCGACTGCGACGGCCAGATCCTGGTGATCGACGACATGGTCGGCATGACGGTCGACCGCGTGCCTATATTCGTCAAGGAATACGCGGATTTGCGCAGCGTGATCGCCGATGCGGCGGCGCGCTACGCGGCCGAGGTGCGCAGCCGCGCCTTTCCCGGCCCCGACCACGTCTTCACCACGACATCCGGCAAGGACGAGACATGAACGCCCCAAACGTCGTCGACAGCGTCGCCGCCCTTCGCGCACGGGTCCAGGACTGGCGCCGGGCCGGACTCAGGGTCGCCATGGTGCCGACCATGGGCGCGCTGCATGACGGCCATATCTCGCTGGTCAGGATCGCGCTCGAACAGGCCGACCGCTGCGTCGTGTCGATCTTCGTCAATCCGACGCAATTCGCGCCGACGGAGGATCTCGACAAATATCCGCGTCAGTTGGCCCGCGATCTCGACCGGTTGCGGGAGGCGGGCGTGCATCTCGCCTTCACGCCGGGCGTAAGCGAAATGTACCCCGCCGGCTTCGCCACCAAGATCTCGGTGGGCGGCCCCTCGTCGGGTCTCGAAACAGATTTCAGGCCGAGCTTCTTCGACGGCGTCGCGACCGTCGTGGCCAAGCTCTTTCTGCAGGCAGCGCCCGATTTCGCGGTGTTCGGCGAGAAGGACTACCAGCAGCTTTGCGTCGTCAGGCAGCTCTGTCGCGATCTCGACCTGCCCGTCGAGATCGTCGGCGCGCCGACCGTGCGTGACGCGCACGGCCTCGCCATGTCGTCGCGCAATGCCTATCTGGGCGGAGCCGAGCTCGACATCGCGCGCCAGCTCAACGTGATTCTGCGCCGCACGGCGGCGGCGCTTTCGGGCGGCACGGATGAGGCGGCCGCCACCGAAGATGCGGCAAAGGCGCTTGTCTCAGCGGGCTTCCGGAAGGTCGACTATGTCGCCGCCCGCGCGAGCGTCACGCTTGCAGCCTGGCGACGGGACCGCGACGGCCGCCTGCTTGCGGCCGCCTGGCTTGGCACGACGCGGCTGATCGACAATGTGGAGATTCCCTCCGCCTGAGCGCCAGCGACCCGATCGTCCGCCGATCCGCGGGCTGTCGCGCCGAGCTCCGTGACGCCTACTCTTCCGACGGCATGTGCAGATACATCGACTGGATGCCGACGCGCCCGGGACCGGTGAAGCGATTGACGACGAAATTCATGGCGGCGCCGAAGAAGCCGCTGGAAAGCTTGTCGATCCTCGTCTCCATCCTCACCGAAGCGTCCTTGAACAGCCAGCCGCCCGGCTCGACGTCGATGGTTTCGCCGGGCGCCAGCACTTTTTCGAAGACGTTGCCGTAGCCGTGCAGCCAGACGATGCCGTCGCCGGTCTCGCCACGGAAACGGTCGATGAAGAAGCCGCTCTGGCCGAACAGCATCGTTCCCAGCCCGCGCACCCGCTCGAAGCTGTAGTCGACACTGGCGGTGGCGGCGAGGAACTGATGCTCGCGTACCTGGATTTCCTGGCCGCGCCGCAGGTGGATCGGCACGATATGGCCGGGCCCGTCACGGCTGAAGGCGATGACGCCCGGCCCGGACGCCTCGGTGACGAAGACCTGCATGCCGGCGATCATGCGCTTCAGCGCGCCCTTCAGCGATTTCAGGCCGATGGTGATGGTGGTGTTCTTCCAGAGCAGGATGTGGTGCTCGAAATAGACCGGCATGTTGGTCACATCGACCGACAGCACGGGCACCAGTTCGCCGGCGACGTGATAGGTCACGCCGCCAAAAGTCTCGTCCGACACTTCGGTCGGCATCAGTTCCGGCAAGCTCGGCATGGTTCTCCCCCATTGCGGCGACACTTGTGCCTTGTGGAGTTCGCGACGCTGGCGACGACCAGCCTTTATCGCGCGAATCGGCGCGATCAAATCAAAACCGCGCGATGAACAGGCGTGCCCGATCTAGCCCGGCCGTTTTTCCATGATGAGCGCGGGTAAGCCCGAACTGCCGCCGCAATTGGCGGTCCTGCCCGTCCGCCGGAATCCATTGGCCTCGTAGAAGCCGATCGCTGCGGCATTTGCTTCCTCGACTTCGAGGCGCAGCGTATCCATCTCCGGAAAACTGGCTTCGACTTCGTCGAGCAGCGACTGGCCAATCCCCTGCCGCTGACAGGCCGGATGCACGTAGAGCTGGTTCAGAAGGACGATCTTCGGATCGGTGGTAGCGGCGGCGAATGCCATGCCGCCGAGCCGCTTGCCGTCGTCAGCCACAAGGAACTCGGAATTCGGCCGCGTCAGCCGCGCCTTGAGCGAGGCGATCGAATGCCAGTCGTCGGTGATCGCCGTAACCCGCTGGACGCCGTAGATGGCGTCATAGGTCGCATGCCAGGTCTCGACCAGCAGCGCGCGGACCGCAACAAGATCGCGTTCGCTGGCGGTGCGGACGAACATCGCCCTATTCGATGCCGAGCTTGGCCTTGACCAGGTCGTTGACCGCCTGCGGGTTGGCCTTGCCGCCAGTCGCCTTCATGACCTGACCGACGAACCAGCCGGCCATGGTCGGCTTGGCGCGCGCCTGCTCCGCCTTGTCCGGGTTGGCGGCGATGACCTCGTCGACGGCCTTCTCGATTGCGCCGGTATCGGTGACCTGCTTCATGCCGCGGCTCTCGACGAGCTGGCGCGGATCGCCGCCCTCGTTCCAGACGATCTCGAACAGGTCCTTGGCGATCTTGCCGGAAATGGTGCCTTCCTTGATCAGGTCGAGAACAGCGCCCAGCTGCTCAGGCGAAACCGGAGCATTTTCAATGCCTTTTCCAGCCTTGTTCAGCTGACCCAGAAGATCGTTGATGACCCAGTTGGCGGCGAGCTTGCCATCACGCCCGGCGGCAACCTTCTCGAAATAGTCGGCGATCGGCTTTTCCGAAACCAGCACCGAGGCGTCATAGGCCGAAAGGCCAAGCACATCGACCAGCCGCGTCTTCTTGTCGTCAGGCAGTTCCGGCAGGTTCTTGGCAAGCGCATCGACATAGGCCTGGTCGAATTCCAGCGGCAAAAGGTCAGGATCCGGGAAATAGCGATAGTCGTGCGCCTCCTCCTTGGAGCGCATCGAGCGCGTCTCGCCCTTGTTCGGGTCGAACAGGCGTGTCTCCTGGTCGATCTTGCCGCCGTCCTCGAGAATGGCGATCTGCCGGCGCGCCTCGTATTCGATCGCCTGGCCGATGAAGCGGATCGAGTTCATGTTCTTGATCTCGCAGCGCGTGCCGAACGCGCCGCCCGGACGGCGCACCGAGACGTTGACGTCGGCACGCAGCGAGCCCTCGTCCATGTTGCCGTCGCAGGTGCCAAGATAGCGCATGATCGAGCGCAGCTTGGTGACATAGGCCTTGGCCTCGTCGGCCGAGCGGATGTCGGGCTTGGAGACGATCTCCATCAGCGCGACGCCGGAGCGGTTGAGGTCGACATAGGACATGGTCGGGTGCTGGTCGTGCATCGACTTGCCCGCATCCTGCTCCAGGTGCAGGCGCTCGATGCCGACCTCGATATCCTCGAACTCGCCCTGGCGGTCGGGGCCGACCGAGACGATCACCTTGCCCTCGCCGACGATCGGCTGCTTGAACTGCGAGATCTGGTAGCCCTGCGGCAGGTCAGGATAGAAATAGTTCTTCCGGTCGAAGACCGACTTGTGGTTGATCGCGGCCTTGAGGCCGAGCCCCGTGCGGATCGCCTGCTTGACGCATTCCTCGTTGATGACCGGCAGCATGCCGGGCATTGCCGCGTCGACCAGGCTGACATTGGCGTTGGGCGCGGCGCCGAACGAGGTCGAGGCGCCGGAGAAGAGTTTTGCTTCCGAGATCACCTGCGCATGCACTTCGAGCCCGATGATGATCTCCCAGTCGCCGGTGGCGCCGGGGATCAGACGTTTTGCGTCAGGGGTGCGGGTGTCGATGATGCTCATGGGGGCCTGCAGATTGGAAACGTGATTTCACGTCAAAAGTGAAAGTCACTCGCTAGTCCAAACCGCTCTGCGAGACAAGCGCAAAGCCCACACGCCGGCCTTTTCGGCCACGTTCGCCTATAGGACATCCATCCCAATGGAGAATGGATGTCCACTTACGCTTAGCCCCGGTGAAGCCCTGACCTCTTAGGCGAGGCAGGGCAGAAAAACCTGAAACCCCGTGCCGCGATGTCTCGCGGCGGCGGCTTTTGTTGTTTTTCCCGGACTTTATCCAATGGACATTTCGCGTAGCGCATGACCCCGAAAATCGGAACCGATTTTCGGAAAGGATCATGGGCCAACCAATAGTGCCACAGCGTCCTTTTGCGCGTCCAAGAGGACGCGCGGCGCTGTGGGGAGCAGCGCATCCTGCTTGCGCAGGGCGGACGCATCGAAATCGAAAAGAACGAGAGCAGGAAGATCGCCTCGGTCCAGTGCCTGACCCGCGACGGCGGGCGCTATCCGGACTTCAACCTGGAACTCTTTCGAAAACTGAGGCGCAAGAAAGCGGTTGCCTCGACGGATGGCGGTCCTTACCGCATCACCCGACGCGGGTTCCAACTCATCCGCGCCGAATTCGACAACCGATAGAACGCGCCTACGCCGCCGGCTGGCAACAGCCGGCGGTTTCACTCGAGATCAAGCGGTGGCGATGTATTGCTTGATCTCCTCGGCCTCGCGCTCGACGTCCTCGATGCGGCGCTTGACCACGTCGCCGATGGAGACAATGCCGTCGAGCAGGCCGTTTTTCTCCACCGGCAGATGGCGGAAGCGGCCCCTCGTCATGATCTCCATGACCTCGTTGACCGTGTGGTTTTCGTTGCAGATATTCACCTTCGGCGTCATCGCCGAACGCACGGGGATATCGAGCGCGGCGGCGCCTTCCCTGGCCACGACCTTGACGATATCGCGCTCCGAGAGGATGCCGACGATCTTTCGGTCGCCATTGGTGATGACGAGCGCGCCGATCCTGTGCTCGGCCAGCATGCGAATGGCCTCGCTGAGTTTCTCATTGGGCCCGAGCGTGAACACGTCATGGCCCTTGGTTTCAAGAATTGCCTTAACCGTCATGGCGTCCTCCACTGCCTTTGACGCCGGCTCCCCGCCCCGACCGGCTTTTGAGCCCCCGCGCCCCTGGTAAGACACCGGGTGGCTCTAAGCGCGCCAAGGCGCGCCTGTGTTTTGATGCATATAGTTTTCCCAAAACCGCGGCGCACTTTTGGGAGACATGCATGGCAACATCGTGCGCCGTGATTGGTTGCTTTTCAAGTGCGCCTAAGGACTAGAGCGTTTCACCGTTTCACGGAAACCGCGAACCGCTCCATGCCTTTGTTTTTACGCAATTCCGGACGGAAAACCGCTGCGCACTTTTCCTGGAATTGCTCTAAGCGGCAGCCAGCGGGCGGTCGAAGAAACGCAATCCGAAAAAGCCGGCGACGAAGCCGCCGATATGGGCTTCCCAGGCGATCTGGCCATCGACGCCCGGCGCGAAGCCGAGCAGGCCGGTGGCCAGGTTGATCACCATCCAGACGCCAAGAAAGGTCACGACGCCGCGCGAGCGCAACACGTCCGCGATCGGCAGCGGCTCGCCGGCGAAGGCCGCCCTGCCGGATGACCGGTCGATGCGGAAGCCGTAGCGCGCGGCCGCGCCCATCATGCCGGAAATCGCGCCCGATGCACCGACGAGCGGCATCTCGCCATAGGGATGCAGCACCCAGAACAGAACAACCGAAGCCAGCCCGGTCACCGCGTAGAATACGGCGAAGCCCAGCGCGCCGAGTCGATTGGCGAGCGGCGAGCCGAAGGCCGCAAGCCAGATCATGTTGATGGCGATATGGGCAATGCCACCATGCATGAACGCATAGGTGAACGGACGCGTGAACAGGAACCAGTCGAAGCCGTATTTGCCGGTGTAGAGCACCGGAATGAAGGCACCGTCATAGAGCAGCACCATCTGCTGCGTCTCGTTCAGTGCAAATTCCTGTAGCAGATAGACGACCGCGCAAATGGCGATCACCGCAAGCACGACCGGCGGCAGGTTGAACACCGGTTCGCGGCGCCGCGGCTCGGGCGCCTCGTTGGGCGGCGGTTCGGTTTCAGCGGGGGTTACCGGTTCGCTCATGCGCCTTCGCGGGTCTGGGACTTGAGGTTTCGGCGAGCATGTAGATCACGCCCGTTCGAATCACAAACGGCTAATCGCCACAGCGTCCCGGCCCAAAAGGGGCGAATCAGAACGGGGTCGAATCAAAAAAGAGGCCGTCCAGGTGTCCCCCTGAACGGCCGGTCGAGTCCCCTGCTCCCCGTAACCTCGTGACTGAAGTGCTGCCGGTCGTCGCTAGAACGGCCGTTTTGGAGTGGTTTTGATGTGCCATGGGCCTCAGCGGTATGCAATGTAAACCACTTGTTAACCTTAACGACCCCGAGGCGTGAACAAACGTTAACGATACTGGCACGCATCCTGCTCCGCACCGCATGAAGGTCATCGGAGGGCGCCCTGTCTGTTCGCCGATGGGACATCAAAAGACAGATTGTGCGGAGCGGAATGGACATGAAAGAAAAAGGATCAATCGCGCTGTTCCAATATTGGAACCAGCTGCGTGATGGCCGCCTCGCCCCGAAGCGCTCGGAAGTGGAGCCGGCCGACATCAAGTCGCTTCTGGCCGACACCTTCATCCTCGAGCGCGATACCCGCGGCGAAGCGGTGTTCCGGCTGGCCGGCACGAGGCTTTGCGCCTATTACGGGCGCGAGCTCAAGGGCTTCTCTTTTCCTTCGCTGTGGCGGGAGAAGGACCAACGCCTGGTGTCGCGGCTGATGCAGGGCGTTTTCGATCAGAAATCGGTGCTGTTCATGACTTACGAGGGATTCAGCCGCAACGGCCGTTCCAACAAATTCGAGCTCCTGGCGCTGCCGTTGGATGGCGGCCACGAGAACCCGCGCTGCCTCGGCATTATCAGCGCTGCCGAAAAGCCGTTCTGGCTCGGGGCGGACCCGCTCGCCGACGCGCTCATCGACACGATCCGGGTGATAGATCCCGACAAGGAACCGATGTTCCTGAAGAACCGGCCGGCGATCGAGGTTCCATCACTCGTTCCGTCCGAATTCGATCCCCCGGAAACCATTTCAGCGCTCGGCCGCGTGCGCCGCATCCGCCACCTCGTCGTCCTCGACGGCGGACGTCACGAATGAGCCTGGCCGCGCGGGATTTTCCTGTCGCCCGCGGCTGATTTTCTACGCCATACAAGTCTCCAAGCCCGGGCTTTCGCGCCCGATTTTTCCCGTTTGTTAACCTGCTTCGCTGTAGTTTTTCGGGCGAGATTCCACGCATCGTCGCGCGGAACGCCAATGGGGTGTAGGCAGTCATGAGGTCAGCGGCGGTAGAATTTGCACCGTCACGAGCTGAGCGGCGCAACTTCCAGCGTGTCCGGGTCAAGATCTACGGGCGCTTCATGCTGGAAGACCGCACCGAGCATCCATGCCAGGTGATCGATATGTCACCCGGCAACGTCGCGCTGCGCACTGACCGTATCGGCATGCCGGGCGAGAAGGTCATCGCCTATATCGACCATATCGGCCGCGTCGAGGGGATCGTGACGCGCACGTCGCAGGACGGTTTCGCCATGACCGTCATCGCCTCGGATCGCAAGAAGGACAAGCTTGCCGCGCAGCTCACCTGGCTTGCCAACAAGCATGAGTTGGACCTGCCCGAGGATCGTCGCCACGAGCGCGTGGCGCCGCGAAATCCGATGAGCGTCCTGCAGCTTACCGACGGGCGCCAGTATCAGTGCCGCATCATCGACCTGTCGCTCTCGGGTGCCGCGATCGAGATCGACGTCAAGCCGGCGATCGGCATCCAGGTCATGCTTGGAACCATGCGCGGCCAGGTGGTGCGCCATTTCGAGGACGGCGTCGCCATCGAATTCGCGGTCATCCAGCGGCCGGAAACGCTCGACCAGGAATTCAACGCGCCGCGGTCCTGACATAACCTCACCGCCAGCGCAGCGAACCGGCCCTTGGAGGCCGGTTTTTTGTTGCCAGATTTTGCTCCGGAAGTGGACCGCCCAGCGGCTGTCAGAACGTCCCAAATCTGAACAGCCTGAGACTGCGATAGTTCAACTTTTATGTTTATTCTACTGGCGTTTTACTCAATGTCTACTTCGGGTTTTTGCGTCAAATAAATCCCAACGTGGCACAGTCTCCTCAAACGGGGAGACTACAAGAATGAAAATGACGAGGGGCAAGCTGTTGCTCTTGGCAATGGCGATGCAGCTTTCCGCCTGGGGCACGGCAAGCGCAGGGCCGGTTTACATGCATACGGGTGGCCGCACCACCCAGCCGGTCGGTCACTATGATTTCTGTCAGCGCATTCCGGGCGAATGCAACGAGCGGACGCCGAAGGGGTCGCCGGTCGAACTGACGCGCAAGCTATGGGCGACGATCGTTAACGTCAACAATTCGGTCAACACCCGCGTCAAGCCGCGCACCGACATGGAAATCTACGGTGTCGAGGAATACTGGGCCTATCCCGACAATGGCGTTGGCGATTGCGAGGACTACGCGCTGGAGAAGCGTCGCGAGCTGATGGCCGCGGGTGTCCCGGCCGGCAATCTGTTGATGACGGTGGTGCGCCAGCCGAATGGCGATGGCCATGCCGTGCTCACCGTGCGCACCAGCCTCGGCGAGTTCATCCTCGACAATCTCGAGCCGAAAGTGCTCGCCTGGAACGATACGGTCTACACCTATCTCAAGCGTCAATCGACTGAGAATTCCGGCGTTTGGGTGACGATCAACGACGGCCGCGAGGACGCGGTCGCCAGCGTCCGCTAAGGCGGCAAAGCGATCGGGCACGTCGCGGTGACGCGGCGCGCCCAGAGAGAAAGCCCGGTCGAGTCCCCACCCTCCCCGTCCCCAACGACCGGGTTTTAGGAGCCGGCCCCTGTCCCCGGGGCCGGCTCCGCTGTTTTAGGCCGCGTCTGTCGAGGGCAAACGACCGGGATCTTGCCGAGGGCCGCCGCCGAGACGGGCTTTCCGAGCGAGGTGGAAGGGCGCAATATAGTTCGCTCATTGCGGATGAAGGCGATGCTGGAAGTCCCTGAGGATCGCGGCGCCCGACACCGGCTTTTCAAGGCTATAGACGAAGCGTTCAAGGCCGGAGATTTCGCGGCCCTGGGCGTTGCGCTCGGCGGCTCCGCACGCTGGTTCGACGAGCGGATGCCATTCGAGCTCGGCCTTGGCCATCCGCTGGAATATGCGATCTACTGGAGCCCGGCCGCGTTCATCACCGCGCTTCTCGATGCCGGCTCGAACCCGAACTACGAAGATCTGGCCGGCTTTCCTTCGATCATCGCGGCATTGTCGACGGAAAGGCCGGACAGGCTGGACGTCATCCATGTCCTGCTCGAGCATGGCGCCGATCCGAATATGCGCGGCGTGAACGACTGGACGCCCCTGCACTACGCGGTTTCGCGGCGTGACGTCGAGGCAATCCACCTGCTGCTGCTCTCGGGCGCGGACCCGTCGCTAAGGACCCGCATCGACGACTATGAGACGCCATTGGAAGGCGCCGAAGAGGCCGGCTTCGAGGCCGGCGCCTTTCTGCTGCGTGAAGCGATGAACAGCCGCTGCGGATGACGCGCGGCGCGCGGCCGCCCTTATACCACCGTCAGCTTAGCCTTGAAGCGTTTGGCGTTGGCCACGTAGTGCGCCGCCGAGACGCGCAGCCGCTCGATTGCCGCTTCGTCCAGCGTCCTGATCACCTTGGCGGGCGAGCCGACGATCAGCGAATTGTCGGGAAAAACCTTGTTTTCCGTCACCAGCGCGCCAGCGCCGACCAGCGAGTTGTTGCCGATCCTGGCGCCGTTCAACACGATGGCACCCATGCCGATCAGGCTGTTGTCGCCGATCGTGCAGCCATGCAGCAGCGCCCTGTGGCCGATCGTGCAGCCTTCGCCGATAGTCAGCGGAAAGCCCGGATCGGTGTGCATGATCGTATGTTCCTGCACATTGGTATCGGCGCCGATCGTGATCGGCTCGCCGTCGCCGCGGATGGCGACGCCGAACCAGAAGCCGACATTGCGCCCGATCCGGATATTGCCGATCAGCGTGGCGTCGGGCGCGATCCAGTTCGTGTCGGCGTCCTCGAACTCAGGCGCTTTCCCATCGATCGCATAGACCGGCATTGTCCGTCTCCGAATCGTCTCAACCAGCGAATTCGAAAGACCCTAAGTTCTCGGTCGCCCAGGATGCAATGGCGATGAGCACGACGCCGAGCGCCAGCGCCCAGGCGATGGCCGTGCAGCCGCAGGAAAACAGAGCCATCGTGCCGATGCGGCCCTCTCGCCGGGCGGCCAAGGCCTCGTTGGTAAGCATGAACGGTCCGGCGCAAGTCGTTGCCGCGAGCGAGCGCAGGATATGGACCGGCGAAACATAGGGCTCGGCAAAGGCCAGGCGCCGGCCTGACAACAGTTCCATGGCCGATCCGGCCAGCCCGCAGGCCGTGACACCAACCGCGAAAGCGTAAAGAACAAGCACAATGGGATCCATGTTTACCAACCGTTTACCATGAAAACGCACAGTCGTGCCAACGCGCTGCAAGAGCCATGCCGCGCGGGCTGTGCCGCCGAAGGACAGGCAGGCGGATCGGGGAATTCGAATGAGACAGGCAAATGTCGCCGAGAGCCCGGACTTCGAAGTCGTCGACTCAACCCTGATGAGGCGGGTCTTCTATATTTTCGCGGCTCTCGCGCTGCTTTCGGTGGCCATCAGCGTCGGCGGCAAATGGCTTGGACGGTCGATCGCCATGGCCGGCTATACCGATGACACGACGGTGCGCCGGATCGTCATGGGCAATAATCTGATCAGCGTGCCGGCAAACTTCATCCGCTTCGACCAGGCGAGGCGAGACGGCATTGCCTCGCGGCTCGATCTCTATCTGCGCTATCCCGAGATGGACGGCTACAGCGCGGCCGCGCGCGACGACTTCAACCACACGACGACCAGGAAGATCATCTTCCTGTCGTTCGAGCCGCGCATGATGTCGCGCGACATGAGCGGCCGTTTCGCGCCGATCTACAGCGCCCTGATCGAAAAGCCCGGCACCCCCGGCCCGGGCGGCACGACGGTTTACGCTTTCAGCGAAAAATCAGGCTATCTCAACGAGGTGCTGGCCGTCGCCGAGCGCCCCGGCAAGGATCCGTTCGTGGCCCGCTGCCTCAGCGGGCCGAGCGCGGAAGAATCGCTGGCGCCTTGCGAGCGCGACATCCAGGTCGGCGACGAGCTCAGCCTCACCTACCGTTTTCCGCGCGAGCTGCTGGCGAACTGGCCGGCGCTCGATGCGGCAATTGCCGCCAAGGTGGCGAGCATCCTGAAGACAGGACATTAGCGGCTGGCTCAACGCTTCTCCGTCCCGGGCGCCCAGACATTGTCTGGCATCGGACTGACAAGGCGCGCTAAAGATCGAGCATGACGCCAGCTTATCTCGCCTTCGACCCGTCCGGTCGCCGCCTGTGCCTCGATCCGCACGAGCCGGCCTTCGTGCAGAACCCTTACGAGGCCTATGCCTTCCTGCACGGCACTGCCAACGCCTTCTTCTGGGAAGACTACGGTTTCTGGTGCTTTGGCGGTTTCGACGACGTCAACCGGCTGCTGCGCGACCGCCGTTTCGGCCGCCAGAATCCGGCCGGTATTCCCGACAGCCGCGGCATTGGCGACGACCGCTCGCACCTCGTGGCCTTTGATGCGATCGAGGCCAATTCCATGCTGGAACTCGAGCCGCCAGTGCACACCCGGCTGCGGACGCTGGTCAACCGCGCCTTCGTCTCACGCCAGGTCGAGCGGCTCAGGCCACGCATCGAGGTATTGGCTAACGAGCTGGTCGACCGCTTCGAGCCAAACGGCGTCGACCTGCTGCCTGCCTACGCCTCGCCCCTGCCGATCACCATCATCGCCGAGATGCTCGGCGTGCCGGTCGAGATGGGGCCGCAACTGCTCGACTGGTCGCATCAAATGGTCGCCATGTACATGCATGGCCGCACGCGGGAAACCGAGGACACCGCCAACCGCGCCGCGCGCGATTTCGCCGCGTTCCTGCGCGGCTTCGTCGCCGAGCGGCGCAAGAAGCCTGGCGACGACCTGCTGTCGCTGCTGATAGAGGCCCGGGACCACGGCCAGAAGCTGTCGGAAGACGAGCTGGTTTCCTCGGCGATCCTGCTTCTCAATGCCGGCCACGAAGCGACAGTGCACCAAACCGGCAATGCGGTACGTTCGATCCTGGCCCAGGGCGGCGATCCGCGCCGGTTCTTTGAAACGCCAGAAAAGAACGTCGCGGCAGTCGAGGAATGCCTGCGCTTCGACGCGCCGCTACACATGTTCCTGCGCTATGCCTATGAGGAAATCGAAGTTTCGCCAGGCATATCGGTCAAGCCAGGCGAAATGGTCGCGCTGCTGCTCGGCATGGCCAATCACGATCCCCTGGCTTTTGCCGAACCCGATACCTTCAATCCGGCCCGCATGGACCAGAAGAACGTCTCCTTCGGCGCCGGCATCCATTTCTGCATCGGCGCGCCGCTGGCGCGTCTGGAGTTGCAGGTGTCGCTGAAAACGCTGTTCGACCGGCTGCCGAATCTACGCCTGGCGGAGGCGCCGCGCTTCCGCGACACTTACCATTTCCACGGACTGGAACGGGTTGCCGTCACGTTTTGAGCCTAGGCCTGCGCCGCTTCGTCATCCTTGACGAGGCGATGGGGCCTACTCAGAGCTTGATCACATATTCCTTGCGCGTCGTCTCGAGCACTTCCCAGGTGCCCTTGAAACCAGGCCTCAGCACGAAGCTGTCGCCGGCCCGCACGGTGCGGGCCTCCCCGCCATCCTCGGCGATCACCGAGACGCCGGACAGGATGTGGCAGAACTCCCATTCGTCATAGACGATGCGCCATTTGCCCGGCGTCGCTTCCCATATGCCGGCATAGAGGCCGCCGTCGCGCTCCTCGACATTCCAGGTGCGGAATTTCGGATCGCCGGAGATCACCCGGTCCGGGGCCGGCGCGCCAGCCTCCGGTTCGACGCTGTCGATATCGACCGCAAGAAAGGCCGACATGTCAGACCTTGCTCAGTGCCTGTTCGAGATCGGCGACGATGTCGTTGACGTCCTCGATGCCGATCGACAACCGTACCGTATCCGGCCCGGCGCCGGCCTTGACCTTTTGCTCGTCGGAAAGCTGGCGGTGCGTGGTCGAGGCCGGGTGGATGACCAGCGACTTGGTGTCGCCGACATTGGCCAGATGCGAGAACAGTTCCAGCGCCTCGACGAATTTGACGCCGGCCTCGTAGCCGCCCTTGAGACCGAAGGTAAACACGGCGCCCGCGCCCTGCGGCGAATACTTCTTCTGCAGCGCGTTGTTCTTGTCGCTCGGCAACCCTGGATAATTCACCCAGGCAACCTTGGGATGGTTTGAGAGCCAGCCGGCAACGCTCGCGGCGTTGTCGCAATGGCGCTGCATCCTGAGCGGCAGCGTCTCCAGGCCGGTCAGGATCAGGAAGGCGTTGAAGGGCGAGATCGCCGGGCCAAGGTCGCGCAGGCCGAGCACGCGCGCGGCGATGGCAAAAGCGAAGTTGCCGAAGGTCTCGTGCAGCACCAGGCCGCCATATTCAGGCCGCGGCTCCGACAGCATCGGATACTTGCCCGACTTCGACCAGTCGAACGTGCCGCCGTCGACGATAACGCCGCCGATCGAATTGCCGTGTCCGCCGATAAATTTTGTCAGCGAATGGACGACGATGTCGGCGCCGTGCTCGATGGGCCGCACCAGATAGGGCGAAGCCAGCGTGTTGTCGACGATCAGGGGCAGGCCATGCCTGCGGGCGATGTCGCCGATCTTCTCGATGTCGACGAAGACGCCGCCGGGGTTGGCGAGGCTTTCGATGAAGATCGCCTTGGTCTTGTCGTCGATCTGGCTCTCGAAGGTCGAGAGGTCGTTGACGTCGGCCCAGCGCACCTCCCAGCCATAATTCTTGAAGGCGTGGCCGAACTGGTTGATCGAACCGCCGTATAGCTTGTTGGCGGCAATGAAATTGTCGCCGGGCTGCATCAGATTGTGGAAGACGATGACCTGCGCGGCATGACCCGAGGCGACGGCAAGCGCGGCGGTGCCGCCTTCAAGCGCTGCGACGCGCTCCTCGAGCACCGCCTGCGTCGGGTTCATGATGCGGGTGTAAATGTTGCCGAAGGCCTTCAGCCCGAACAGCGAAGCGGCGTGGTCGGCATCGTCGAAGACGAAGGAGGTGGTCTGGTAGATCGGCGTGGCGCGAGCGCCAGTGGCCGGATCGGGCTTGGCGCCGGCATGAACGGCCAAGGTGTTGAAACCGGGCGTACGGGTCATCGAAATCCCTCTCCTGATCTTCGAAAAATCGCCGGGCATTCTTGGCGAAGCCCGAGTTGGAATGCAAAGAAGAAAATACCTTTCCGGGTGCGATCTGCCGCGAACGCCCGGGAAAATGCGTTTCTTCCCGGAATAATTTTGCGCGAACCGCTGGGGGCCTACTTCTGCCGCACGCCGAAGCTCTGAAATCCCTGGCGCATCAACGGCTTTTTCGACGACAGAACGCCGGAGTTGACACCAGTCCAGCCGATCTCACCCGACAGCTTGCCATATTCGATCTTCGGGCAGCGATTCATCACCACCTTGATGCCGGCTGCCTCGGCGCGGGCAGCGGCCTCGTCATGGTGCACGCCAAGCTGCATCCAGACGACTTTGGGCAGCGGGTCGAGCTTCAGCACCTGGTCGATGATGCCGGGCACCGCCGCGGAGCCGCGAAAGATGTCGACCATGTCGACCGGATGCGGCAGGTCGGCCAAGCTGGCATAGACGGTCTGCCCGAGGATCTGCTTGCCGGCTTGGCCAGGGTTGATCGGGATCACCGAAAAACCCTTGGCCAAAAGATATTTCAGCACGAAGTAGCTTGGCCGCACGTCGTTGGGCGAGGCGCCGACCATGGCGATCGTCTTTACCGAATTCAGGATGCCGGCGATGTAGGCGTTGTCGTAAGTGTCGTGGTTCATGGCTCGTCCTCATACAGCGCTTCGGCGAGAAAGGCAGCCGGATCGCTGCAGAAGTCGCGCATCATGCGAAAATGATCGGTGTCTTGAAAATCGATCGGATCGAGGCCGAAGCGGCTTATGCGGAAGAGCCGCGCGTTCGGACAAGCCATCAGCAGCGGCGAGTGCGTGGCCATGATCACCTGCTCCGTGCCGGACTGCTCCATGCGTTGAAGCAATTTGAGCAGCTCGATCTGGCGTGTCGGCGACAGCGCGCTTTCGGGCTCGTCGAGGATGTAGATGCCTTGCCTGCGGCAGCGCTCCTCGAAGAAGCGAATAAAACCCTCGCCATGCGACCAGGACAGGAAATCTGGCGGTGGTGGTTTGAACGGATCCTCGAGCGCAACCTTATCGAGGTAGCGCGCGACCGAGTAGAAGGATTCGGCGCGGAAGAACCAGCCGGCCGTAACCTTCGGCAGCCAATGGCCGCGCAGCGTGTCTGCAAGCGCCGCGCCGCTTTTGTCGATTGCGATGGAATGATCTACCGGACGATACCCCTTGCCGCCGCCTGCCTCGTCATAGCCTGCCAATGCTCCGATCGCTTCCAGCAGCGTCGATTTGCCGGTGCCGTTCTCGCCGACGATGATGGTGAGGGCCGAGGCGAATTCGAACTCTAACTCGCGGTCGCGGAAAATCGGCAGGTTCCAGGGATATTGCTCCCAGTCGGCAACACGCGACGGCTCAAGCAGGATGCGCTTGAGGTAGGGCGCTTTCAGCCGCGTCAGTTGCTTGCGGGCAGCCACGTCGAACCCTTAGCGATGGAATGGCGCGGACCCATTCAAGCCGCTACTCGTCTGTCCATTCCGGCTTGCGCTTGCCGATGAAGGCGCCGATGCCTTCCTCGGCGTCGCGGGCCAGCATGTTTTCCACCATCACACGGCCGGTATAGGCATAGGCGTCGCCCAGTCCCATCTCGGCCTGGGCATAGAACGCTTCCTTGCCGGTCTTGACCACCAAAGATGATTTTGAAGCAATGGTTTGCGCGTATTTGTTGACAACCTGATTCAGATATTCGCGCGGCACAATGCGGTTGATCAGGCCGAACTCCTTGGCGGTCGCGGCGTCGATCGTCTCGCCGGTGAGCAGCATTTCCATCGCCTGCTTGCGCGAGACGTTGCGCGACAGCGCCACCATCGGCGTCGAGCAGAACAGGCCGATGTTGACGCCCGGCGTGCAGAAGCTCGCCTCGTGCGAGGCGATGGCGAGATCGCAGCTCGCGACGAGTTGGAGGCCGGCGGCGGTCGCCAGGCCGTCGACCTCGGCGATCACCGGCTTGGGGTGGCACACGATGGTCTGCATCAACGTCGCGCAGGCGGCGAAGGTCTTTTCGAAGAAAGCCTTGCCGCGATCCGCTTCGGCGCGGTGCGCCGTCATCTCCTTGAGGTCGTGACCGGCGCAGAACACTTTGCCCGACGCCGCCAGGATGATCACGCGCACGGATTTGTCTTCTCTCACGCGATCGAACTCGGCTTGCAGCGCCGCCATCGTCGCCAGCGACAGCGCATTGGCCGGCGGGCTGGCCAGCGTGAGACGCAAAATGCCCTTGTCCTGGCTGACAAGAACGGGGCCGTCGACGACGGCGGGCTTGATGGCAACAACTTCAGCCATGTCCAATCTCTCGGGTCAGCGCTTGCGGCGCATGGAGCAACAGAACTAGCACGCTGCCGGTTGAAGAACAGCCGCGAGACGTGTTTTCTCCGTCGCACCGTTTGGTCCAGGCACATCGCCCGGAGCCCACCTTTCATATAGGACGCCGCCATGCCTGCCCAAAGCGATCTGAAGCCCATGCTCAATGCGGCGGAAGTCAACGCGCTGATGGCAAGCGTCTATCCGCAACTCAACGACAACTTCACCTCCTACGAGGCGATCGACGTGTTTCCCGGCGGCTGCACGGTTCGGCTCAATGCCGACGAGCGGCATCTGCGTCCCGGCGGAACGGTATCCGGTCCATCGCTGTTCACGCTTGCCGACATTGGCGGCTATGTCTGCGTGCTCAGCCACGCCGGACCGGACGCGCTTTCGGTGACGGTCAACCTCGACATCAACTTCATGCGCAAGGCCGAAGCCGGTCCGATCGATGGCCATTGCCGGATCCTGAAGCTCGGCAAAAGCCTGATGGTGTTCGACATCGACATCGTGGCAGGCCCGGATGGGCACACTGTGGCGCACGCCACGGGGACCTACTCGATCCCGAGGAAGCGTGATAGTGATGCGGTAAAATAATACCGTCTTATCAACGCGTTGTTTTTATTATATTTATTCGCTGAAACTCGTTTTCCGTTGCCTTGACGCGTCAGGCGCCCTCGCCTATAAGCCCACCCGAAGCAGCGGCCCGCAATGGCCGCCGTTTTGTTATTTGGCGGGTGGCTCCGGCCTTCCCGTCAATCCAAGCAACAAGAAACGCCTTCTCCTGCCCTTTGCAGGGAAGGTCAACCTGAGAGCAAAACCATGGCTACCTTTTCGCAGAAGCCTGCGGATGTGGTGAAGAAGTGGGTGCTGATCGACGCCGAAGGTCTCGTCGTCGGTCGTCTGGCCACTGTCATCGCCAACCATCTGCGCGGCAAGCACAAGCCCACCTTCACCCCGCATGTCGATGATGGCGACAATGTCATCGTCATCAATGCCGACAAGGTGGTGTTCACCGGCAAGAAGTACACCGACAAGGTCTACTACTGGCACACCGGCCATCCCGGCGGCATCAAGGAGCGCACCGCGCGCCAGCTGCTCGAGGGCCGTTTCCCGGAGCGCGTCGTCGAGAAGGCCGTCGAGCGCATGATCCCGCGCGGCCCGCTTGGCCGTCGCCAGATGAAGAATCTGCGCGTCTATGCAGGCGCCGAGCATCCGCACACCGCCCAGCAGCCCGTCACGCTCGACGTGGCCAAGCTGAACTCCAAGAACAAGAGGGCTTCGTAATGGCTGAGCTTTCCTCGCTCGCAGAACTCGGGACCGTCGCCGCGCAGCCGGCCGCGCCCGTGCATGTCCAGAAGCTCGACAAGTCGGGCCGCGCCTATGCCACCGGCAAGCGCAAGAACGCCATCGCGCGTGTCTGGGTGAAGCCGGGCTCCGGCAAGATCACTGTCAACGACAAGGAATTCGCGACCTATTTCGCGCGTCCGGTGCTGCAGATGATCCTCAACCAGCCGATCGTCGCGGCTAACCGCGCCGGCCAGTACGACATCGTCGCCACCGTCATCGGCGGCGGCCTCTCCGGCCAGGCCGGTGCGGTGCGTCACGGCATCTCCAAGGCGCTGACCTACTATGAGCCGGGCCTGCGCTCGGTGCTCAAGAAGGGCGGCTTCCTGACCCGCGACAGCCGCGTTGTCGAGCGCAAGAAGTACGGCAAGGCGAAGGCCCGCCGCAGCTTCCAGTTCTCGAAGCGCTAAGCGCTGCGAAATCCAAGCTTTCGAAAAGGCCGCCTCCGGGTGGCCTTTTTGTTTTCCGCTACCAGTGTCCGGCCGGCGTTTTGACGTAGTCGATGAAGGCGCGCAGCGGCGCGGGCACCAGACGGCGCCCGGGATAGTAGAGAAACGGACCCGAAAAGCTCTGCCACCACGGCTCAAGCACGGGTTCCAGCGTGCCGCTCTCGAAATGCGGGCGTACCCAGTCCTCGAACAGCCAGAGAATGCCGACGCCGGCGATCGCCGCATCGATGGCGAGATCGACGCCCCCGCCGATGCTGACGAGCAATGGTCCCGTGGTGTCGACCCGCACCACCTCCCCATCCCGCTCGAACTCCCAGGGCATCATGACCCCGCTCGGGAAGCGGCCGCGCACGCAGGCATGGCCAAGCAGGTCGCGCGGGTGCTGCGGCCGGCCGTGCCGGTCAAGATAGGCCGGCGCGGCGGACGTCGTGAAACGCTGCGTGCGCGGTCCGATCGGCACGGCGATCATGTCCTGCTCTAGCCGCTCGTCATAGCGGATGCCGGCATCGCAGCCTGCCACCAGCAGATCGACGAAGTTCTCCTCCGCGATCACTTCCAGGCGAATGGCCGGATAGGCGGCGAGAAATCCCGGAACGATTTTTGGCAGGACCAGCCGTGAGGCGCTGATCGGCACATTAAGGCGCAAGGTCCCGGCTGGCCGGTCGCGATAGCCGTTCACGACGTCGAGCGCGGCCTCCACCTCACCCAGCGCGGGGCCAAGACGCGCCAGCAGGCCGGCGCCTGCCTCGGTCAGGGCGACACTGCGCGTGGTGCGATTGAAGAGCCTGACACCGAGCTGGGTTTCCAGACGGCGAATGGCTTCGCTGAGCACGGACGCGCTGCCTGCCGTGACGCGGGCCGCTTCGCGAAAGCCGCCGGCGCGCGCGACGGCCATAAATGCCTGGAGATCGTTAAGGTCAGCTGCCATTGTTCTTATTTCCGCACGGGTCGTGCCAGGTATACCCGGTTATCGGGACAGCGGCCATGCCCTATCTCCGTGCTCGACAGCGAAGGAGACCACGATGTCCAGCGTAAACAAATCCGGTACCTATAAACTCGGCGACCGCTCGGTCCACCGCCTCGGCTACGGCGCCATGCAGCTTGCGGGCAAAGGCGTTTTCGGTCCGCCGAAAGACCATGACGCGGCGATTGCCGTGCTGCGCGAAGCGGTGGCGCAAGGCGTGAACCATATCGACACCAGCGATTATTACGGGCCCTACGTCACCAACAGGCTGATCCGTGAGGCGCTGTCGCCCTACCCCGACGACCTCACCATCGTCACCAAGATCGGCGCCCGCCGTGGCGAAGACGCCTCTTGGCTGCCGGCCTTCACAGCCGATGAGCTAGAGCAGGCCGTGCACGATAATCTCCGCAATCTTGGCCTCGAGGCGATGGACGTCGTCAATCTGCGTATCATGTTCGGGGTGCATGGTCCCGCGGAGGGCTCCATCGAGGCGCAGGTCACCAAGCTCGCCGAACTTCAGCGCAAAGGGCTGGTGCGCCATATCGGCTTGAGCAATGTCACCCGCGCGCAGATCGCGGAAGGCCGGAAGATCTGCGACATCGTCTGCGTGCAGAACCAGTACAATCTGGCGCATCGCGACGACGACGCGCTGATCGACGAGCTGGCGCGCGACGGCATCGCCTATGTGCCGTTCTTCCCGCTCGGCGGGTTCAGCCCGCTGCAGTCGTCGACGCTCTCGGGCGTCGCGGAACGGCTCGGCGCCACGCCAATGCAGGTAGCGCTGGCATGGCTGCTGCAGCGGTCGCCCAACATCCTCTTGATCCCGGGCACGTCGTCGGTCGGGCATTTGCGCGAGAATCTGGCGGCCGCGGAACTGGAGCTATCGGCGGATGTGCTGCGCGAGTTGGATGGCGTGGCGAAAGCGGCGTAGGTCGGCGCAGCACCCCGCCCGCGCCTGCGGCGCGACCTCCCCATCAAGGGGAGGTAGGGCGCCGCGCTTTATGCTCGAACGCCGGTTTTGCATTCAGGATGCCGCAGGCATGCAGCGACGGCAGTTTGGCACGACGTTCTACCTCCCCTCGATGGGGAGGTCGGCGCGAACGCCCGGCGGGGTGAAGCGCCGGCTCTAATTAATACTCGCCGTACGCGCCGGCTCGGCTTGCTTGATGTCCGTCGTGTACGGCACGCGATAACCATTCGCCGCCAGCCACTCGATCGCCGCTTTCGGCTCGTCGGTCTGGATGATCGTTGCGCCGCGGTCGACCCAGAAACCCCAGGCTTCGCGCGGCAGGCCGGCGGCGACGGCGAGTTCATCCCCGCGGCCGCCGGCAAGGAAGCCGCCCGGCTTGTGGACGATGGCGTAAGTGTCGGCCCAGAGATGCCAGCCGCCGCGGGCCGCTTCCGCCCGCATGTGACTGCTGAACAGCGGGCCGCCGTTCGACGTCAGCGTTTCCGCGCCGTTGCGCCAATTGATCAGCTCGATGGCATGAGGCGCGAACGCCTTGTCGACCTCGGCGGCGAAGACGGCGTCATGCACGGCGTCGTCGGCCAAGATCGGCATGAACTGGAAGCCACCGCCAGCCTTGGCGAGCGCGGCGCTCGCGGCATCGATGCCCTGCCGGTTCCAGAGGTTCTCCTTGACGATCACCTGATCGGCCATGCCGAGATCGCGCGCCTCCGCGATCATGCCCGGCAGGTCGGTCACCTCCAGCTTGTTGTCGAGGTTGATCAGGATCTTGTCCCTGGTCGCCAGCAGCATCTCGCGCAGCGTCGACACCGTCTCGTTGGTGACGGCGCCCGTGCCCTCTATGACCAGCCGGCACGTCTTCAGCTCGGCAAGCGTATAGTTCACCACCTCGCCTCTGCAGGTGGTCGTGCGGTCGAGCCAGCTGTCATGCATGATGACGAACGTGCCGTCCTTAGCGCGCCTGACGTCGACCTCGACGATCTCAGCGCCGATGGCGATCGAACCCTCGACGGCGGCCAGCGAATTCTCGGCGTAGAGCGTCTTGCCGGCTTGCATGCTGCCGGCGCGATGCGCGGCAATCATCACATGGTCGCGCCACTGATTGGCATGTTCGAAACGGTCGAGGATTTGGGCGGCGCGCGTCTCGCCGGCTAAACTTTGATTAGGAATTGCACCAAGCGCGGCGGAAAGAAAAAGGCTCAGCCAGGGTGTTCGCATCGGGGAATCGCTCCATTCCGGGTCGGGACCCGGTTAGGCGATGCCCATGACAGGGCGGTGAACGAAGCCGGCTATCCGTCTTGCACCAAGGCTCTTCAAATCCGTTTGGAAAGACGGCGAAACCAGCCAAGCGCGGGCATTTCAACGAAGCGCCAGGTGAACCACGACGCGACGATGACAGCGATCAACATCGCGATCAAAGCCGCGAAGCCAATCCATGGCGAACCGGCGCCGAAGCCCGTCGCATGGTCGCCGCGCAGCATCAGGTCGCCGACGATGCCGAGCCCGAGCTTGCGCTCGACCAGGCCCCCGGCATTGATCATGCGCGCCTGGACGAAGATGTGGACCATGTAGATCGAATAGGAGAGCGAGCCGAGCAGCAGCATCGGCGGGCTGCGCAAAGCCGCGCTGACCCACCCGCCCTCATGCGCAAAGAGATAAAGCGCCAGCGCGAAGACGACCGGCGCCGCGATGCCGATGTCGTTGGTGCCGGCAATGGAGACGAACAGCGCGATCCCCGCGATCATCGCAAGCTCCGCAATCGTCCAGGCGAGGCGCCCTGCCCCGCCGCTGAGCGCCTGTCGCGCCTCTGCAATGGAATCGTGTTGAAACCAGGCAAGCAACGCGCCGAGCGAGAAGCCGTAAAGGCAGCGGATGAAGCCGAAATCGAAGGACACGTCCATATGACGCGTCGAGACCGCGAGCAGGAAAAGCGGCGCCGTCACGGTGGCGGCGACGAACCATATCCAGGCGCGCTGGCCGGCCGCGAAGACGATGGCGGCGAAGATGAGATAGGTAAAGAACTCGGCCGAAATGCTCCAGCTCGGCGCGTTCCAGCTCAGATGATCCTCGACGCCCATGCCCTGCAAAAGAAACAGGTTGGCGACGAGGCTTTTCAGATCGAAACCGGCGGTGAAGGGTGCCGGACCAGTTCCGTGCAGGGCCGGCAAGACGAGCCGCAGCGCCTCGAAGCCGGCGAAAGCGGCAAGCATCAGGAGATGCAGCGGATAGATGCGGCCGAAGCGCACCAGCGCGAAGCGGGCAAGATCATCCTGCTCGTTCAGCCGGCTGCCATAGGCGCTGGCGATGACGAAGCCGGAGAGTACGAAGAAGAAATCGACGAACAGATAGGAGCCGCCGACAAAGGCGCTTTGCGAAATCATCGACGTGGTCGGGAAGTGGAACAACGCGACCAGCAGCGCGCAGATGCCGCGCCAGGAATCCAGCACCAGGAAGCGCTCGCCGGCGGCCGTGCCGACACGGGTCGCCGCTGGCGCGGGCGCAAGGTTGAGCAGAGCCGTCTCAGCCATAATGATACAGATCCTGTGTTGCCGTGGCACTCGCCGAGCGCCGCTTCCTTTCCGCAAGCTGTGACTGGCATGTTGCGTGCCGGTTCTGTAGTGGTGGCTGCCCCGATGCAAACCGAGGACCCGTAATGGCGAACAAAGAGATCGACCACGCCTTCACCGCCCGCTCCAAGACGGGCGCGTCGCTCGAGCCGACCTATGCCGGCGCGCTGTCGTTCATGCGGCGCAAATACACGAAGGACGTGAAGGGCGCGGACGCCGTGGTGTGGGGCATTCCCTTCGACGCCGCCGTTACCAACCGGCCCGGCGCCCGCTTCGGGCCGCAGGCAATCCGCCGCGCCTCGGCGATCCTCGACAACGACCCGCAATACCCGTTCTCGCGCGACCTGTTCGAGCACCTCTCGGTGGTCGACTATGGCGATTGCCTGCTGGACAGCGGCAACCACCAGAAGACGCCGGGCACCATCGAGCGCGAGGCGGCCAAGATCCTGAAATCAGGCGCGTTCCTGCTGACGCTCGGCGGCGACCATTTCGTCACCTGGCCGGTGCTCAAGGCGCATGCCGCAATCCATGGGCCGCTGGCGCTGGTGCAGTTCGACGCGCATCAGGACACCTGGCCCGATGACGGCAAGCGCATCGACCACGGCTCCTTCGTTGCCCGCGCGGTGAATGAAGGCATCATCGATCCGGACCGCTCGATCCAGATCGGCATCCGCACCCATGCGCCCGATACGTTCGGCATCAAGATCCTCTACGGCCACGAGGTCGAGGAGATGCGTGCCTCCGACATCGCCTATGCGATCGTCGAGCGCACCGGCGGCAAGAAGACCTACCTGACTTTCGACATCGACTGCCTCGATCCGGCCTTCGCGCCAGGCACCGGCACGCCTGTCGCAGGCGGCCCTTCCTCGGCAAAGATGCTGTCAACGCTGCGCCAGCTCGGCCAGGTGGATGTCGTCGGCGCCGACATCGTCGAGGTTGCGCCGGCCTATGATCATGCCGATATAACGGCGATCGCCGGATCGATCATCGCCATGCACTATCTCGGCCTGTTGGCGGAACGAAAGGCACGGGCGGAAGAGTTGAACAACGGCAATCATGCCGCGATAAATCATGCTCACGGCATATAACATTGGAATCGCAGGGAATTTGGTAAGCGATGAAACCGAAAATCTTCATTGACGGCGAACACGGCACGACGGGCCTGCAGATCAGGGCGCTGCTTGCCGACCGCGGCGACCTGGAGATCATCTCGATACCGACCGAGCGCCGCAAGGAGACCGCCGCTCGCGCCGAATTCCTCAACGCAGCCGATGTCGCGATCCTTTGCCTGCCGGATGCGGCGGCAAAGGAAAGCGTGTCGCTGATCACCAACGACACGACCAAGGTGATCGACGCCTCGACCGCGCATCGCGTCGCCGAGGGCTGGGAGTACGGCTTCGCCGAGATGGACAAGGACCAGGCGAAGAAGATTGCCAGCGCGAAGCGTGTCGCCAATCCCGGCTGTTGGCCGCAAGGGCCGATCGCGACGCTTCGTCCGCTGGTCTCCGCCGGCCTGTTGCCGGCCGATTTTCCGATCACCGTCAACGGCATTTCCGGTTATTCCGGCGGCGGCCGGCCGATGATCGAGGATTATGTCGGCAAGGGCGAGGACGCGCCCGAGTTCCTGCCCTACGGGCTGACGCTGCAGCACAAGCATGTGCCGGAGCTCCGCACCTATGCGAAGCTGTCGCACGACCCGATCATGCAGCCGGCGGTGGGCAATTTCGCGCAGGGCATGATCACCGTGGTGCCGCTGCAGCTTGGCGGTCTCGACCGCGTGCCGTCCGGCGCCGAGCTTCACGCGGCGATCGCCGACCATTATGCGTCGATCGACGGCGGCGTGGTCGAGGTGGCGCCATACACCCATATGGAGCGCATCCCGGAGATCGATCCGGAAATCTACAACGGCACCAACCGGATGAAGGTCTACGTCTTCGCCAATGACGAGCGGGCGCAGGCGCTGCTGATGGCTGTCTACGACAATCTCGGCAAGGGCGCGTCGGGCGCCGCCGTGCAGAATCTCGACCTGATGCTCGGCATCAAGCACTGAGCGGCAATGCAGGCGTTTCCAGAGCGCTGGGCCGTTCGAAGGTTTCGCTCGCTATGCTGATCGCCGGCCGTCAGCTTCTGACACTTATCTGCGTCGGCAGCGGATAAGCGCCCTTGCTGCCGCGCCAATGCGCGGTGGCAAAGCCGAGCAGGACCAGCGCGATCGCCTGATGCGTCAGAGCCATGTGCAGCGGCACCTGCATCAGCAGCGTGCCGATGCCGACCGAGGCCTGGACGACCACCAGCGCGAACAGAAGCGTGGCGCGGCGGGCATGGGTGGTGCCGGGCTGACGACGCCAGGTGGCGATCATATGCCAGAGCGCCATGACAAAGACCGTATAGGCGCCCAGCCGGTGGACGAACTGCACCGTCTTCGGATTTTCAAAGAAGTTCAGCCAGGCGGGCTTCAGGAGAAGCAGATCGGAGGGGATCACCTTTCCGTCCATAAGTGGCCATGTGTTGTAGGTAAGGCCGGCGTGAAGGCCGGCGACCAATCCGCCGAGATAGATCTGGATCAGCGTCAAGAACACGATGAAGCCGGCGAGCCGCTGCGTCGAACGATCTGCGGCGGGCTCGGAATGCGGCGCGAGACCTCGCGCGACCGCCATGGTGGCGGTGAAGATCAGCGCGGCAAGCGTCAGGTGTGTCGCCAGCCGGTATTGACTGACCGAGACCCGGTCGACCAGGCCCGAAGCCACCATCCACCAACCGATGGCGCCTTGCAGCCCGCCGAGCGCCAGGATCCCGAGGAGCTTCAGCCCAAGCCCGCGTTCGATGCGGCGCGTCGCCCAGAAGAACAGCAGTGGCAAGGCAAAGACCACGCCGACGCCGCGCGCCAGGATGCGGTGCACCCACTCCCACCAGAAGATGGACTTGAAGTCCTCGACGCTCATGCCCTTGTTGATCTCGGTATATTGCGGGATCTGCTGGTAGCGCTGGAACTCTTCCTGCCACTCGGCATCGTTGAGCGGCGGGATGACGCCATGGATCGGCTGCCACTGGGTGATGGACAGGCCAGAGCCGGTGAGACGGGTGGAGCCGCCGACCACTACCAGCGCGAACAGCACAAGCACCACGACGTACAGCCAGCCGCGCACCAGGACGCGGTTATGCAGATCTCGGTCGCGTGCGGCATAGGGGGCCGTGGCGGTGATGGCAGCCATGGGCGTATTCCAACGATTGAAAACGGCGGATTGGTGGACCATGGCCGCCCGGCTGACAAGACTGGACAGCGCGGCACGCCGTCGCGCCGGGCCGCGGCGGTTGCACGCGCATGTCATTCAGCCTAAGCGAGACGGGTCAACGAGACCGCGACATGCCCATTCGCCTGAAAAAGCTGATCGGAACCATCCTGCTGGTGGCGCTGGTTATCATCTACGCGCTGATCGCGTCGGCCGTCGCGGTCACCAGGCTCGCCGAGTATGGGCCTACCGCGCATCTCCTGTTCTTCCTGCTCAGCGGCTTTCTTTGGGTTCTGCCGGCCATGGCCATCATCAAATGGCTGATCATCGAGCCGCGGCCGAAGGGCTGAGCCGCGCCGACGCCGGCGGCGCCGGCTCGTCTAGATGGTCACCACCATCTTGCCGGCATTGGCAAGCGGCGTGGTGATGCCGGACAACATCGTGCGGATATGGGCGACGCTCTGGTAGCGGCCGTTGACGGAGATGCGCGGCAAAGCATGCAGGAAGCCGGCATGCTCGGCCCTTAGCACACCGTGCCGAGTGGTCACCGCCGAGGCATAGCCCGCGTCGCGGGCAAAGCCCACTTCGCGGCAGCCGACGGCGCTGGCATAGCCATAGGGGTAAGCCAGATGACGCGGCTCCTCGCCGAGCTTTTCCTTGAGGATACGGCGGACGTCGCCGATCTCATGGCGCGCATCGGCTTCGGACAGCCGCTTCAAGTTGCGATGATTGACCGTGTGCGCGCCAATGGTCACCAATGGGTGCGCGGCCATGCTGCGAAGCTCATCCCAGCTCATCAAGGTGCCTGGGCGGTCTGTGCCCAATTCGTGGCCGCTCGAACGGGCCAGTTCCCGCAGCGCCGCACCCTGCTCTTCCTCGGGTACTTCCACGGTCAGCCATGCGTTCAGCCGCTCGACCGCCTGGATCTTCCTGCCTGATGTCGAGCAATCGATCATCGTCGGCTTGCCCGCCATCGTCAGCGTCAGGCGCGAACTGGTGTCGACGATGTCCTCGATCACATCCCACCAGAGATCGACGGCGCCGTCGATCAAGCCGGGGGCGACGTAGATGGTGATCGGCGCGCCGTGCTTCTCGAGCACCGGCAGCGCCTCCGTCATGTTGTCGCGATAGGCGTCATCGGCGGTGATCGTGGCGAACTGGCCACCCTTGCCATCAGCCTTGATCCGCTCGATCGCTTCATCAAGGGAAACAAAGGCATAACCCTTTGCCTTCATGTCGGCGATAAGCCTGTCAAGAAAAGCGGGAGCAATGTTCAGATGCCGATTGACGCTGTTCGGCTTCTCCGGTGTCGCGGTGACGCGGTGCAGCATCAGGATGGCGCCGATGCCGCCGACAAACGGCCGCGCCAGGGGCGCCAGACCGGAGTAGCGGGCAAGGTTCAACGCCAGTTTCCGGATTGCCTCGCCCCCGTCGATCATTCCTTCACCTTTTGCGCCTAGGCTCATCCATGCACGACTTGCGCCTATGCGAACCCCAGGTTGCAACCAATACGTCTTAAGGATTGAGGGATGGTTGACGCCGCCGCGTCATTTGACGGCAACCGGGTCGCTGCCAATGAGGTTTCCACGCGACCGATGAAGGCCGATCAAGGCCGGTTGACCGCTACCGCACGCGATGGCGCCGGCCTTGCCGATTACATTCAATTCTGCGCCTCGGCGTTGTTTGCGCCGGCGCAAAGCGCATCCTGGGTGAACAACTGGGCAATCGCGACGGGCGCCGACATGGTTGTCGCGACGCTTGTCTGCGACGGCCGCCCGGCGCTTTCGCTGGCGCTGGAAGTCATTCGCCGCGGTCCCTTCAAGCTTGCCCGTTTCGCCGGCGGTCGGCACGCCAACGGCAATTTCGCGGCAGCCGATCCGCGCTTTCTGCCCGCCATCGACGCTCCGGCGATCCGCTCGATGTTCAAGGCAATCAGCCGAAAGCGCCCGGACATCGACCTGATCTCACTGGAAAGGCTGCTGCCGGATCTCGATGGCGTCGCCAATCCACTGGCCGTGCTGCCCGGCTTCCCAAGTCCGAACCTTGCACTCGCGGTCGATCTCGACGGCGGGTTCGACGCGCTGCTGTCGCGCGCGAGCGGCAAGCGCAAGCGCAAGAAGCACCGCTCGCAGACGCGCAAGTTCGAGGCAGTCGGAACCTTCCGCCGCATCGAGGCCCGCACCCGCGAGGAGGTCGACAGGGTGCTCGATGCCTTCCTCGAGATGAAGGCGACGCGTTTCGCCAAGATGGGCATCGCCAATGTCTTCGGCGACAGGCAGGTGCGCGACTTTTTCCGGGCGCTGTTTACCGATGCGCTGACCGAGGAAAAGCCATCCTTCCTGCTGCACGGCCTTGACGTGGCGGGAAAGCTGCGCGCGGTGACGGGCTCCAGCCGCTCGGGCAAGCGGCTGATCTGCGAGTTTGGCGCCATCGCCGAGGACGATCTCGCCTTCACCAGCCCTGGCGACTTCCTGTTCTTCGACAACATCCAGGAAGCCTGCGAGCTTGGTTTCGGCGTGTACGACTTCTCGGTCGGCGACGAGCCTTACAAGCGGCTCTGGTGCGATATCGAAGTCCAGCATTTCGAGGTGCTCGCGCCACTGACGCTGAAGGGCCACGCGTTGGCCGCGGCGATGCGGCAAGGTGCGCGGGCGAAGGCCTTCATCAAGAACAACCCGACAGTCTGGAAGCTGACCAAGATGCTGCGCCGCAAGGCTGCCGGACAGGCGGCACCTGCCGTGACCGAGGACGACAGCTAGCCCTGGAAAGAGTCGCTGACTACGCCGCCTGAACGATCTCGACCAATTCAACGTCGAACACCAGGTCCTTTCCCGCCAACGGATGATTGCCGTCGAGCTTGACGCTGGCGTCGTCGACGCCGATGACCGTCACTTGCATGGGACGTCCTTCGCGGGTGCGGGCCTGCAATCGGGTGCCAACATCGACGTTGATGTTTGCCGGCACCGCGGCGCGGTCGACGGTTACGACCGCCTCGGGGCGATGAGGGCCATAGGCGGCGTCAGCGGGAACGGTGACGGTGCTTTTCGTGCCGACCTCCATGCCCTCGACATGGGTTTCGAGACCAGGAATTACCTGTCCTTCACCGAGTGTGAACTGCAGCGGTTCACTGCCTGAAGAATCGAATTGGGTGCCGTCCACCAGACGCCCAGTGTAGTTGATGCGTACGGTGTCGCCGTTCTTGGCCTGTGTCATAACAGCCATCCTTTGGGAATTTGGGGGCCGGCCTATGGATCACGGTCCCGCTCACGATCATCCACGCACAAAAATGCGCAGCGCGAAACATCCAAACTAGGTGCCTTGCCGCCGATGTAAAGTGCAGGAGCCGCCGAGAAATGCTCCGATCCTAACGATTGTCATCCCCCTCGGCTAAGCTGCGCCCCATTCGTCGCGGTCCGGTCTCCGGTACCTCGCGGTTATCCTGGGCAAGCGTCGCGGCAGCGCCGGACAGCCTTGTCGGCCTCCAGCCCTATGCAGCCGACCGGCGTCCGGGCAATGGATCTCCCGGCTCATGGCCGACCGGCGTGACCAGCGTGACATCCGGAAAGCCGTTCTCGATCAGCTTCACCGCGGCCTGGGTCACCTGATCGTCGGCTTCCAGCATCGACAGGAAGACTTCGGTGCCGTCGCCGACCAGGCGGCTGATGCCCTGCGCATCGGCCGGGCCGCATTCGACCACAACGAGATCGTAGGCTGTGGTCAGCGACTGCATGATGATGGGCAGCCGGTCGGCGGCGCGCATGGCGCGGACCGGGTCGGCGGTGCCGACCGGAATGACATGCGCATCCGAATAGAGATCGGGATGGATGACGTCGCTGAACTGCGCTTCGGAAGCGAGCAGATTGGTGATGCCGGGGAAGAGGCTCGAGTCCAGCATCGGCCGGGACGCCGCGCCCGATGCGGTGAGATCGAGCAAAAGCACACGCAGGCCGGCGTCGGAGACTTCGCGCGCCACCAGCACGGCGGACGCGGCCGCCTCGTCGCCTTCCGGCGACACGAAGATCGCACGCGCCGCACCGGAGGCGATCAGCTTCTCCGCCGCCTTGTCGACATCGATCTCGCCGAGCCGGGATTGGCGCGGCTCGGGCGCCGATTCGCCGGCTTCAGAAGGCCTGACAACGGACTCAGCGGGTTCGGCAGCGGCGGCATGAACCTCTACCGGCTCGGTCTCGGCCGGCCTGGGGAGTTCCGCTTCCGCGATGGAATGACCTGCCGCGGCTTCCTTGTAAGGAGCAAAAGCGCGACCTTCGTCATCGATCGCCGGTTCCGTCCGCGCGACAGGCATTGCCACCTGCTCTATGTTCTCAAAACGGGCACTGGGTGCAGGACGCATGGCGCGGCCGGAGAACAGCTCGCCAAGCAGCGTTCCGATCGCCATCAGGAGCAGCGAAGCGGCGGCGGCGGCGCCGGTGATCGGCCCGATCTTCGGGAAATAAGGCTGGGACGGCACCTGAGCCTGCGCGATCAGGCTCGCCGCGACGGGCGAGTATTTGCGATCCTTGCGCGAGGCCGCCGCATTGTAACTTGCCATATAGGATTCAAGCTGTTGGCGCTGAACGTTCGCGTCACGCTGTAAGGCGTCCAGCTGCACCTGCTGTTCGCCGGCGCGCGCCGAGGCGGCTTTCAGCGTGTTGACATCCGTGACCAGCTGATCCTCGCGGGCCTTCGCCGTCTGAGCCTGTGCCGACAGGCCCCGGATGATCTTTTGCGCCTCATTGCGAATCTGGCCGTCGAGGTCGGCAAGCTGCGATTTCAGCGCCCGGATGCGCGGATGGTTGTCCAGCAGGGTCGTCGAAAGGTCGGCAATATTGGCCCGGAGCTCCACCTGGCGCTCGCGCAGGCGCTGGATCAGCTCGGAGGACAGGACCTCCGGCACGCTGTCCAGCGAGCCGCCATTCTGCAGCGCCCGGCGCACGCTCTCAGCACTCGCCTCGGCGGCGGCGCGGCTGGCGCGCACGCGTGACAATTCGCTCGATAGCTCGGCGAGCTGCTGAGTCGGCAGCACCGCATTGTTGCCGCCCATCAGGAGGTCTGATTGGGCGCGGAACGCCGCGACCTTGGCCTCGGCGTCCTTCACCCGATTCTGCAGGTCGGCGATTTCCGGCGCCAGGAAGTTGGTGGCGGCGGCGTTCGATTCGAGCTTGGCGTCGCCCTTCGAGGCGATATAGGCGTTGGCGATGCCGTTCGCGATGTCGGCGGCAAGCTTGGGATCCTTCGAGGCGAACTCGATGGCGATCGCGCGAGTCTTTTCAACAGCGTAGACATTGAGCTTGTCGTGCATGGCGTTCAGCACGCGCTCTTCCGGCGGAATATCGAAGGGATCGCTTTTCAAGCCGACGAGAACGAGCATGCGCCCGAGCGCCGACATCTTCAGCGTTTCGTCGAACTCCGGCAGCTTATCCAGATTGAGCTTGGTCGCCACCTGCTTGAGGATGTCGGGCGAGGAAATGATCTGCACCTGAGTCGCCACGCCCTGCTCGTCGAGAATCGGCTTGTCGTCGTCGTTGGTGCCCGGCGGGCGGGTGTATTCAGATTCGCGCGAGCCGATCTCCAGCTTGGCTGTCGCCTTATAATAAGGCGTCGCGAGCCAGGCCAAAGCGAAGGCGAGCCCGGTGACCACAAGCGTGACAATAACAATGCGCAGCCAGTTCCTCGCCAGGCTGGCGAAAAGCTGTTTCAGGTCGACATCGACATCTGCGGCCGCGGACTGAACGGACATGCATCCTGCTCCGAACTTTGAGTCGAGGATGGACCGTAAACAACTATGGTAACTCACCCGTTAAGATTAGGGCGGCGGCTTATTAGAGGGCACTCAAAGAATATTGGGTGAAAGCAATAGAACGATTGGCTTTTTGCCGATCAACGCGGTCCGGATCGCGCTCCTTTACCGCCCATTAACCCTAACAGGATGATAACGGTCGCAACTTCCTGGGGTTGTGCCGCGGCTTGCGGCAAGAGCGATGAAGGTTCCTGGCCGGTCATGAAAAGCACTGCTTCCCTCGTTCGCGCTTTGCTTGCCCTGTCGCTGCTGACCGGCTGCTCGAGCTATCGCCCGACACCCGCCGCCTTCCATGAAGTGCTCGACCAGCCCTACCGGCTTGGCGCCGGCGACCGCGTCCGCGTCACGGTGTTCGAGCAGGACGGCTTGACCAACACCTACAGCGTCGACCAGTCCGGCTACCTCTCCTTCCCGCTGGTCGGCGCCGTGCCGGCGCGCGGCCACACCGCGCAGCAGCTGGAAAAGGAGATCGCCGACAAATTGCGCCAGGGCTATCTGCGCGATCCCGACGTTTCGGTCGAGATCGACCGTTACCGGCCGATCTTCGTGATGGGCGAAGTTGGCGCTGCCGGCCAGTATTCCTATGTGCCGGGGCTCACCGTGCAAAAGGCGGTCGCCATTGCCGGCGGCTTCACGCCACGCGCCAATCAGGAGAGCGTCGACATCACCCGCGATATCAACGGCAAGGTGATGACCGGACGGGTGCTGACGTCCGATCCGCTCCTGCCCGGCGACACCGTCTACGTCCGCGAACGCCTGTTCTGAAAAATCCGGCGTGGCGGTGAACCTCAGGATCGTCCACTGCTTCCGCTCACCTGTCGGGGGAATCTTCCGGCATGTGCGCGACCTGACCGAGGCGCAGGTCGCCGCCGGCCACGCGGTGGGAATCGTCTGCGACTCGACGACCGGCGGCGACTATGAGGAACGGCTGTTCGAGGCGATGACGGACAGCTTGGCGCTCGGCATCCATCGCACGCCGATGCAGCGTCATGTCGGGCCGGGCGATCTCGCCTCGGCTTGGCGCACCTATCGAATCATCCAGGAATTGCGGCCGGACGTGCTGCACGGGCACGGCGCCAAGGGTGGCGCCTATGCCCGTCTGTTCGGCTCACTGTTGCGGGTTTCAAGGTATCGCGTGGCCCGCCTTTATTCGCCGCATGGCGGCTCGCTCCACTATGACGAAACGACAGCGACGGGAAAGCTGTTCTTCGGGCTGGAGCGCTTCATGGCGCGCTTCACCGACTGCCTGCTGTTCGTTTCCGACTATGAGCGGAAAACCTATCGCCGCAAGGTCGGCGAACCGCCCATACCCAACCGGCTCGTCTATAACGGCCTGCGCGCCGCCGAATTCGAACCGGTGGCAACGGCGGCAGATGCCGCCGATTTCCTGTACATCGGCATGATGCGCGACCTGAAAGGCCCGGATATCTTCATCGATGCGCTGGCTTTGGCCGGGAGCGAACTTGAACGGCCCTTGAGCGCGGTGATGGTCGGCGACGGCGACGACCTGCCGCGCTACCACGCGCAGGTCGAGCGGCTCGGCCTCAAGAGCCGCGTTCGCTTCCTGCCGCCGATGCCGGCCAGGCAAGCTTTCGCCCTGGCCGAGCTGGTCGTAGTTCCGTCCCGGGCGGAGGCGATGCCCTATATTGTGCTCGAAGCCTTGGCCGCCGGCATGCCGATGATCGCGACCGCGGTCGGCGGCATTCCGGAAATCTTCGGCGAGGGCTCCCCTGCCCTGATCCGGCCAGATCCGGTCGAACTTGCCGGCAAGATGAAGACCGCGCTCGGCGAACGCGACGCGTACCGGGAGATGATGCCCCAGACCGGCGAGCTCAAGACCCGATTCGGAGCGGATGTAATGGCCGCCCAGATTGAGAAGGCCTATTTCGCGGCGCTGAACAAGTAGGTCCGCAACCGCACAACAGCTTCAAAACCACCGGTTGTTTCAAGCCTTTTTTAGCTCTCTTTTGCTATGCAATTGCGCGAAGCTCGCGGACAGTTCCCATGAATGAGATCGACCCCGCGCACCGCTTTTCCATGGATGCGGTGCGCAACTACGAGGCTCCCGCCGATGGCGGACAGCCCGGCGGCATCAACGATGTGGCGCGCCAGGTCGCCTCGCAATACCGGCGCGATACCATGTCGCCGATCATGGTCAGCGGCGTGCTGCGCATGGTCGAGTTCGCATTGCTGTTCCTGTCGGGGCTCGGCGTCTATTTCTACTATGTCGGCTTCTTCACCTATCTGGCCTGGCAATACCCGCTGGCGATCGCGGCGACGTCGTTCCTGGCCGTGGTGCTGCTCGACGTCACCGACCGCTATCAAATCGCGGCGCTGATGCGCCCACTGGCCAATTTCGGCCGGGTGCTGCTCGTCTGGGCCGGCAGTTTCGCGCTGATGGCGCTCACCGCCTTTGCCATCAAGGCCTCGGAAGACTATTCGCGCCTGCTGTTCGGCACCTGGTTCGTGGTCGGCTTCGTGCTGATCTTCGGCCTGAGGCTGGTGATGTCCAGCCTCATCCGCCGCTGGGCGCGCGACGGCCGCATGGAGCGCCGCGCGCTCATCGTCGGCGGCGGCAAGGCGGCCGAGCAGCTGATCCGCTCGGTCGAGAAGCAGCCTTACAACGACATCCGCATCTGCGGCATCTTCGACGACCGCAACGACAAGCGCTCGCCGCCGATCGTCGCCGGTTATCCGAAGCTCGGCACGATTTCGGAACTCATCGAATTCGCCCGCATCGCGCGCATCGACATGCTGATAGTGTCGCTGCCGCTGACTGCCGAATCGCGCGTCCTGCAGTTGCTCAAGAAGCTCTGGGTGCTGCCGGTCGACATCCGGCTCTCGGCGCATTCCAACGCGCTGCAGTTCAGGCCGCGCGCCTACTCCTATATCGGCTCCGTGCCGATGCTGGACATCTTCGACAAGCCGATCAACGACTGGGATTCGGTCGCCAAGCGCGCCTTCGACATCGTCTTCTCGCTTGTCGGCATCATCGTCTTCTCGCCGGTGATGCTCGCCACCGCGATCGCCATCAAGCTCGACAGCAAGGGTCCGGTGCTGTTCAAGCAGAAGCGGCACGGCTTCAACAACGAGATCATCGAGGTCTACAAGTTCCGCTCGATGTTCACCGACCGGTCCGATCCGACCGCCAAGCAGACGGTGACCAAGAACGATCCGCGCGTCACCCGCGTCGGCCGCTTCATCCGCAAGACCTCGATCGATGAATTGCCGCAGTTCTTCAACTCGCTCTTCGGTTCGCTGTCGCTGGTCGGGCCGCGCCCGCATGCGATCGCCGCGCAGTCGCACAATCTGCTCTACAACGAGGTTGTGGACGGCTATTTCGCCCGCCACAAGGTGAAGCCCGGCGTCACCGGCTGGGCGCAGATCAACGGCTGGCGCGGCGAGATGGACACCAACGAAAAGATCCGCATGCGCACCGAATACGACCTCTATTACATCGAGAACTGGTCGATGCTGTTCGACCTGCGCATTCTGTTCCTGACGCCAATCCGCCTGCTCAACACGGAAAACGCCTATTGAGCGCCGTCACTCATGAGTTGCAGCCGCGGGCATTGCCGGCGTCGGCGGTCAATGCGAAGCTGATTTCGCTGATCGCGTCGGCGGGGATCGGCATCGGCATCCTGCTCTCCGGCTTCGTCATCAGCGAGCCCGCGCCTTACGAGCTCTACATGGCCGGGCTGATCGCGGTCTGGGCGCTGTTCGGCCTCAGGATCTCGCGCGCGATCGTGCCGCTGCTGGTGCTCCTGGTGGCGATGAACATCGGCGGCATGATCGCCATGACGCAGATGGCGGATCTCGCCAACACGCCGCTCTATCTCGCCGTCTCGCTGTTCCTCGCCTTCAGCGCGGTGTTCTTCGCCTCGGTGACCTCGGTCCAGCCCAGCCTCTACCGGCTGATCTTCATCGCCTATGTCGTGTCGGCGGTGGCAACGTCGCTGCTCGGCATCGCCGGCTATTTCCATGCCTTTCCCGGCGCGGAGATGTTCACCAAATACGACCGCGCGGCCGGCGCCTTCCAGGATCCGAACGTGTTCGGGCCGTACCTTGTGCTGCCGGGCACCTACCTGCTCTACCTGCTGCTCACCGGTCCGGTGTCGCGCATGCCGCTGCTTGCCGTGCCGCTGCTCATCATCACCGCCGGCATCTTCTTCTCCTTCTCGCGCGGCGCCTGGGGCATGTTCGCGGTGTCGGCGGTGCTGCTTACCGCGTGCCTCTTCCTGCAGAGCGCCAGCGGCAAGTTCCGGCTGCGCGTGGTGGTGATGACGATAGCGGCGTTGGCGCTGCTGGTCATCGCCTTCCTGATCATCCTGCAGCTGCCCGGCGTGTCGGACATGTTCACCCAGCGCGCGCAGCTCGAGCAGAGCTACGATTCGGCGCGGCTCGGCCGCTTCGCCCGCTACACGATCGGCTTCCAGCTGGCGATGGAGCATCCGTTCGGCATCGGCCCGCTGGTCTTCGGCACGATCTATGGCGAGGACACGCACGACATCTGGCTGAAGGCGCTGATGGATTATGGCTGGCTGGGCTTCGTGTCGTTCCTGACGCTGACGCTGTGGACGATCGGCGCCGGCTTCCGCATCCTCCTGCGCGACCGGCCATGGCAGCCCTACCTGCTCTGCGCCTATGTCGCCTATCTCGGCAATATCGGCCTCGGCACCTTCATCGACATCGACCACTGGCGCCATCTCTATCTGCTGCTCGGACTGGTCTGGGGCGCCATCGCGCTGGAGTACCGGCATCAGCGGGAATTGCGGCTGGCACGTAGTCCCGTTCCGGCATCGGCCGCGTCGTCTATCTCGCGGCAGACGCCCGCACCCGCGCTATCTTAGCCCCGCTTTGCGCAGGCCATCGACAAGCAATTCAGTATCCTCGGGATGTTTGTGCGGAGGAACTTTGCGCCACTGCTCAGTGGTAAAATTCGGGTGCACCTCCAGCAGCGCACGGGCGTGCTTCTGCGCTTCTTCAGTGTTCCCGAGATAGGCATGGCTCGCCGCCATTAGCCGATGGCCCTCGGAGCCATCCCGCATCTTCTGCAGCGTCTCTATCGTTTTTTCATATTCGCCCAGCTGAAAATAGGCGTCGCCCAGATACCAAAGATAGGCATCGGGATAGTAGGGGTTCAGCCGCATCGCCCGCTCCAGCAGCTTCACCGACCGTTCCGCCTGCCGAACATAGACAAGGCAGTCGCCCATCTCGGCCAGCAGGTCGGCGTCGTTGGGATTGAGCTGCAGAGCGCGTTCGTAGGCGGCGATCGCTGGATCGTGCTGCTTCTTGTAGAGGTGAGCCAACCCCATCTCCGAGTAACCCCGCGCGTCGAGGTCATCGTGCAGCACGGCCAGACTTGCGAGCTTCAGCGCCTCGTTCAACGCTGCTTCCGGGTCGCTGGTCCACGCATAGCGCCATTCGACATTGAACGTTCTGGACAGGGCCGCATAGCTGCGGGCATAGCGGGGGTCGAGATTCCTCGCCTGCTCATAGAGCCGCCGGGCATGCCAATTGCTCTCCGGGCGGAAGCGGAAGCTGAGATCCTGCCCGCGCAAGATCATGCCATAGGCATGAATGTTGGGATGATTTTGCGATATCAGCCGCCGCCTCTCAGCCATGTCGATCTGCACTGCAAGCCGTGACGCTGTCATCGCGGTAACATCGTCCTGGAAGGCGAAGATGTCCTCAATGCTGCCGTCGTAGCGTTCCGACCAGATCGTATGCTCGGTCTGCGCCTCGACCAGGTCCATGGCGACCCGCAGGCGAGTGCCCGCACGGCGCAGGCTTCCCGTCAGGAGATAGCGAACGCCCAGTTGATTGGCGATCTCGCGCAGCGATCGTGTCTGGGCGACGACGGCCAGTGTCGAATGCCGGGCAATCACCATCAGGTTGCGGAACCGGCACAGGTTGGAAATGAGATCCGCCACGACACCCTGGCACAAATGGAGGTCCGCGGGGTCGCCTGAAACGTTCTCAAGCGGCAGGACCGCCAGCGAACTCTCCGGCGCGATACGCTCAGGCGCAGGGGCAAAGTGTAGCGCCGACGCCCTTGGCTCGGCATGTGCCAGCTCGAAATCGACCGCGAAGACCTCCACTTCGTCGGCGATATTCTTCAGCTTTTGCTTGCCCAGCGAGCGGAACGAGCACTCCGGCTCGCCGCGAACGAATTGGCGAACGGATTCGGCGATGCATATGCCGCGCGGCTCCGCCAGCGACTGGATTCGAGCGGCCATATTGATGCCCAGGCCATAGATCTCACCGTCGCTTGCGATCGTGTCTCCAACGGTGATGCCGATCCGATAGGTAATGGGATCCTGGGCGCCTGACCACACCGTCTCGTTAGACAGTTCCCGCTGCATCTCGACCGCGAAATGCAACGCCAGGGTCGGGCTGGGGAACAGGGCCACCACAGCGTCGCCGGCAGTGTCGACGACTGAACCGCCATAGTCTCCAACCAAGCCGCGTATGAAGCTGAGCGACCGGGTCAGGCGGACAACTGTGCCTGCCTCGTCCTGATCCATAAGGCGGCTGTAGCCGTGCACGTCCGCATAGACGATCGCCGACAGCTTTCGATTAAGCAGCTCGTATCGGCCTGTTACCATTGCTCTTCCCGCCGGCGTTCCCAGCAATCACCGGGCAGTGCAGCATAGCACGCAGAATCGCCAACAGCAGGCGGGAAAAAAAGACGTGCTCAAGGGAATATTGCTGAGATTTAAAGGAATTAGCTTATGCTAATGCAACGCCCGCGCGATCAGCGGGTGGCGACACACCACACCGTTGATTGCTCAGCCAAGGCCGATCTTCTGCATGGCGAAGCGAATGGGGCCGTCAGGGACTCATTCCATACGGGGTCAATCGCTGTTGCCGCCTCCGCGGGCGCTCATGCCGCGGGCGCTCATTCCCCTTGCGCTCATGCCACGCGCGCTCATGCCTCTTGCGCTCATCCCGCGCGCGCTCATGCCGGCACTGTCCATGCCCCCCGGTCCGCCGCCGCCGAGTATCGCAGCGAGCAGCACATCCTCGAACATGCCTGTCTCGACATCCATGCGGACCGTGTAGTCGGCCTTGTCGTAGGACCAGACACGCAGGCCATCGGCGAAATCGAAGTCGGCCGCAGCGAGGCCCGTCAGTCCGGTCGGGCTGGGTGAGCGGGCGGCGCTGAACGTGCCGAGATCTTCCGCGACAAGCTCCCCATCACCATGCACAAGGAATATTATGGGCCTCGGAAGGTCGTAGTAGCTTCCCTCAAAACTGAAGCCATATATCCTTGCAAACCTGCCGTTCTGCAGTTGGTCTTCAAGGAGCCTGTTCTTGCCGCTTCGGTTGGCAGCGCCCGGGCGGCGCCCGATGAATTCGAACCCGCCCTCAAGTTTCATGAAATAGCCGACGAAACTATCCCCGCCGGTCACCTGGATTATCGCACCGACAGGCGTGTCATCCTTGGTCCACCGACCGTCCGCGCCGCCAACCGTGTACACACCGATCTGATCCGGAACCTTCTGTTTCCAAACAACAATCTTGCTCTTTTCTGCCACACGCACACCGTTCACGACCTTGTTGCCGGTCAATGCCGGTATGTGCTTGGCAGTCGCCACCTGCGCCACGATAGGATTGAGAAGTGGGTTCACAACCTGCAAATCGATCACAAAATGGCCGAATAGATTTATACCCGACACGCTAAGAAGGCTCTCTACCATTGCCGCAACCCTCCGGTTCCTGGATCATGTATCTAACTTAGACAGTATGATTTCTTGGCATTATGCAGCTCTTTGTCTTCTGTTTTGCTTCTCAGCCGCTTCTACCTCATGCGTCACGACATAAGTGCGATCACTTTCACGCCATAATACGCCTATGACCCTGCCTCGCTTTTTGGAAATGCTGTCCACATGGGCCTGTAACAATTCAATGTCGTCCATGATTTCCGTAACGACGTAAGGCATTGGACATTCCTCCTCATCTGACTCAAAGAACGCCGGCCCTGGCCAGTCTGTCTCGCGTTCCCGTCCGTCTCGCAACATGCAGATGCCGTGCACAACAAGCGCCGTGACGCGCCGGCACGAATACCCTTGGCAAACCGAAGTGGCTTTTGGGTCCGGACGGCTTGATTTTGGGGCCGGCGCTCACAAAACCGATCGCGCGGCGGTTGAAGTTGACGTCGATGATGGTGCGCCAGCGTCCGCCCGTCATCAGCCTGTCAACGGCGCGCAACGTGTATCCGACTTCCGCGTAGCTGAGACCGTCCGGCGCAAGGCGCCGCCAGGTTTCGGCAAGAAGCATGCCGAGCTCGTCGCGCGAGGCGACCAGTGCTTCGCGAAACGCCAAAGGCGCCGCCGCATAGGCTTCGTCGAACATCGGCTGGATTACGCGGAAATAGTCGGTACTGTCCTCCAGCCTGTCGGACAGGTCTTCCTGGCTTTGGGTGATCAGACCCCGGGCGACGAGTTCCTCATGGAAGAGGTCGACAAAAATGTCGAACATTGCGCCAGTGAGCGGCTGCGCAAGGGCATGCTCGTCGCTCCAGCCCTGGACGAAATCCAGCATCGACAGCGGGTTGGCCGCGAGCCTGATCTGGCTGTTGGAGGATAGCTCGGCGACGCGGTTGACGAGATTATACGTGTAGAGATTGCCGTGACTGGTCTCCAGCAACTCATCTATGACGGAATCGAAATGCAGGGCGGCGACGAGGGCCGCGATGTCGGCCGAGGATTCGTGGAAGCCGTAATATTCCGCGCTGGCCGTCCCGGGATCGGGCACGCCGATGATGGAATAGATGACACAGTGGCCAACCTCATGGGCTACGACGTCGAAGTTCAGGGTGAACGGCTCAATCCGGCCATCCGGCGTCTCGTGGATGCCGACCTCGAGAAAGCCGTATCCCATGAAGGCGTTTTCATGCAGATTGCGCTGTATCACCAATTCCAGGCGGTCGAGGTCGCGCTGGAAATGCCAGGTGATCGGATGGCCGAAATATTTCTCCCACACGTCCAGCGTGAAACGCACCGAGCCAAACAGATGCGCCGCCTCGAATGTCGGATCGTCCGGGTCGATGTGATCGAAATGGCCGTCGGGATCAGGAAACGCCGGAGGAAAGACGTCGCCGCGCCAGGGCGGCATTAAATAAAGCGGGTCGCCGCGAACATTTTCGGCAAGGCCGTAGGCAAACGCCTTGCCAATGGGGTCGACGACATACATGCGATCGTCGCCCGGGCCGGGACCGACCGACCCCGCCGGCGGCGACACGAGCACGATTTCGGGTCGATGAAACGCCTTGAGGAACGGCGCCTGAGCAAACAGCCGGAAGCGCGTCCCGTTCTTGAATGCAGAGCCTTCCACTCCAGATGTCACACTTGCCCCTCGCAATGGACAAAGACATGCACGTCAAACTGGCTGCGGTATCGTCGGCGAATGCGGTTTCAAGTTAGCCCGTTTTCGTTGGTCAGGCCAGAGTGATCGGTAGAGCTGCGGCCGACCGTGAATGCATATTCACGAGCCAGCAGGTCGTAGAAGCTGTCGATGCCGGGCAATCCGATGGAGATGGCATAGTCGTCGATGTCGCGAGGAACTTCGCGGCCGAGTCGCTTCTCGAAAAACCAGGCTGCGAGCAGGGCGCGCGGCACCGACAGCGAAGGCGACCGCTGTCTGGCCAGAGCCTTGTCTCGATAACCAGGGTAGAGACCCTGTTCGCGCAATCTGTCCAGGATGGCGCGATGCAGTTCGGCATCGCGGTCTCGCGCGAGCGTCTCGATGGCCGCATCATCCTCGATCATGCGATCAAGGCCGGCAAGATCCGTTCCGTTGTCGCGCGCCCAGGCGCTGACGTCCGCCTGCCGCATAAGCCCGCGTCGCGAGCGAAAATCGCCCATGGCACGCTTGACCGCCTGGCGATCCGGTGCTGCCCGCTCACCCCGGGCTAGCAGGCGAAGCAGCGCCTCGCGACGCAATTGCGCATAGTCGCCGCTCAGCCGAAGCTCATCGAGAATGGCATCCTGTTCAGCCGTGGCCTTGCCGCCTTGCTGGGCGGCTTCGTTTCGCCAGGATGCATTGTGCCAGTTCTCAGTCCATTCGAAATGGAAGGTGGGAGCCCCCTGCGCAGCGCCATTGCGGATAAACGCGTCCATCTCCTTCAGCAGCTCGAGCCCGTCTTCGCGCTTCCTGTCGACCTTGCTCGTTCGCAGCCAGGCCGCCAGCTCGTGCTCCGTACGGGGATCGCCGATGTCCGTCAGCACGTCGGGCCAGGTTCTTTCCGGGTAGAAGCGCGCCTTGGACGAGGCCGCAAGGCGCAACCCTGTCGGTCTGTCGATGATACCTTCCGCAACCGCCCGCTCGAGCGTCGCGCGAATGTTGACCATCGGCTCGCTCAGATGGATATAGCCGGTTTCCGGCGGACCATGAATGAGCGCGACCTCGTCGTCGTCGGTGAGCTCGCCGTCGCGAAAGGCTTCGAAAATACGCCCGACGCCGCGCATGCCGAACGAATGCAGCTCCGCGGCGCGGAGCGCCCCCATGCTGGACGCACCGAACACGGTGATCCCTTGCGTCAAGGCCCAAAGTATCTCCTTGTGCAGGACAGCCGGCTGACCGTCGAAATAACCGTCGATGACGCCGATTGCCCTGGGACCGTCGCGCGTGGCGGCATAGAGGTCTCCCTGGCGCACGGGAGGGCGAAATTCGAAGCCGTCGTAGGATGCGATGTCATCCGCCCGCAGGCTTGGGCCGCAAAAGACGATCGGCTTCACCGTCCGCCATCCGACATTCGTCGAGCTCGCTCGCCCGGCATATAGGCGTCATGGTCGTCAGGACCTTCGAGGCCAGGTATCACAACACGGATCACAGGGAGGCCGATCTCCTCCTTGGACAGATCGACGGTGATGATCTCGCTTACGCCTGCCGCCTGCAACCTTTCAGCCAGCCAGGTCACATTCGCTGCAACATCTTGTGCAGCCCTGCCCTCGGCGGAGGCAAGTCGCCTGATGCTGGAACGTTCGGCCAGCAGTCTCTCTGCCTGCCGGCGGCGTTTGTCGCGATAGTCTTCGCTATATTCCTCGGCGGTCAGATCGTCCCGTGCCGCCGATACGTAGGTCGTTCGCACCTGAGCGGCCTCGATGAGCGCCTTTAGCAAGGCAGTCTCCGGCACCGGGTGCGCCGCCGCGCCTATGCCGTAATGGCTGTACCGGTCCCGGCGATCCGCGATCAGGCAGAAAAAGGCCGGAACACCAACGTCAGAAGTCGTTTCCCACGCCGCGACGTCGAAGTCCGCACCTTCCAGTTTCTTCAACACGTCGCGACACGGGCCGTCCGGCGCGCTGCCGAGGTCGACGCCGGTGCGCCGGCGGCCGGCGGATGGCATCCGGTTCCACAAGGAAGTCGCGTCGCGTTCGATGGTTTCGCAAATCCCATGATGGACCGCTTCATCGGCGGTATTTCCAGAGGCGAGCCCATTGCTGCTGCAGTCAAAGAAGCCGCTTCCAGGCGGCGGTGGAACAGTGAAGTTGGCCCGCACCGACTCGTAAGGCAGCCAGCGTGCCTCGCCGGAGATCATCTCCCGGCCCTCGATCCATAGCGTCACAATGTCCTTCGTGAATGCCCTGCCGCTGATGCGAGGCAGCCTTCCGACCTCGGCAAACCGGTGCGATTGCGAGAGCTCAGCCATGCTGCCGAGCTTCAGCGGGCGCTCGATGTGCTCCGCGTGATAAAGCTCCGCCGCTTCCATAAGGCCCGAAGCCGTGGCCGATTCCAGATCGATGCCCTTGCCTTGCGAAACAGCCAGCGACCGGGCGTTAGGACGGCACACCATCACCACCGGTATGCCTATGCGATCAAGCCCGGTCACATTGGCGACCCTGGTAATCCCCATCCGTGCCCAGTGTGGGCGAATCCGGGCAATCGCGCTGTGCGCGCTGTCCGCGCAATATGGAATTCCCGGTACGGCGCCATTCGCCAACGACACTGGGTTATCTCCAAGAGATCGCGAGAGCTTACCGGTTTCCACCGGCACCCAACAGAGCAGGGTCTCGCCCGTCAGTCCACAATTTCAATGATTTTGCCCAACGGACCCTTGCACTCCAACCTTTGAGACTATAGGGCTTTGCGCGGTCCGGAGTGTAGCGCAGCCCGGTAGCGCACTTGACTGGGGGTCAAGGGGTCGTCGGTTCGAATCCGGCCACTCCGACCATTTTCAACCTAAAACTTGGCCCCAGACCTTCATCGACCGCGAGCGGCCGGGTCGACCGATTCCCGCAGAAGAACGGCCCCCATCGTCGAGCATAACGGGTTTGTTAATGTGGCCCGGAGTACAGGAGTTTCCTGGCAGCATCGAGAGTTCCGAGCACCGCCTTACCCTTGCAGCCACGGGCGCTCCGTATGGAATCGAAGCATTATCCGGCCGGATCGAACCTGACGCAGCTGACCAGCTTGCGGTTTTTCTCAGCTGTCTATGTGCTTGCGTACCATTCGGTCGACGTCGATGGAGCGCCACACCTGATCGCCAATTTTGTGAAAAATGGCTATCTCGGCGTCTCGTTTTTCTTCCTGCTGTCTGGATTCATCCTGACCCATTCCTACGTCGACAAAATGTCTCATTGGGACGAGTTTCGACAGTTCGCCGTAGCGAGATTCGCCAGAATTTATCCGGTCTATCTCCTTGCCCTCGCGGTGGCTCTGCCGCTGGCAAAAGGGCTTTTCGATTACCCGCTTGCGTCGCTGGCAACGCTTGGCCTCATTCAGGCCTGGGGAGCACCAGCGTCATTGCTTGCATTCTTCTGGAACCCCGCCGGCTGGACGCTTTCGGTTGAGTTCTTCTTCTACCTCATGTTCCCGCTTCTGCTTCCCCTCCTGTCAAGACTTACGACCGCGGCTCTGTGGGCCGGCCTGGCGGCAGCGGTGTCGATTTTTGCCGTTATGTGCCTTCCGGGTCTCGGGCCGACAGGTTACCTGGCTTTCGGCTGGATGGCGCCAATGCCTCTCCCGCTTTTGAGGCTGCCCGAATTCATCACCGGCATCATCTGCGCCCTGCTTTTTCGGGCTGGCGCGCTCGATCGCTTTCGCGGCGACTCGGCCGCCATCCTGGCCGGTGCGTTCACGGTTGTCGCGCTTGTCGCAACCAGCACGGCGACCATAGCGTCTTTCGCGGGAATCGGCTTCGTTGCCCTGATTGTGACATGCGCCGTGAATCAGGGCATGGTCCGACGCGCGCTGTCGCACAAACCTCTCGTGCTGCTGGGCAATGCAAGCTATGCCCTCTACATCCTGCAAATTCCGCTTCGAAAGTGGATGCCAGTGATATTCACGGGAGAATGGGACTGGATCGGACGGCTTTTGTATCAGCCCTTGCTTGTCATTATTTCGGTCGCCGTCTTCATCCTGCTGGAGGAGCCGGCCCGCAGGTTCCTCCGAGGCTCAATTCCAAAACGCGCGAGCCCATTCATCGCTTAATTCACGCCCCATGCGCCGCCAGCATGCGGCGCGCGCTTTCCTCGTCGGTGATGAGCACGGTCGGCGCGATCAGGTTCATGGCGCCGAGCAGCGCTTCGGTCTTCTCCGCGCCGCCGGAGGTGAGGATTCGGATCGGGGCCTTGCGCAGCCGATCGACATCCACCGACATCACATGGCTGTTGACCGGATGGTCGACCAGGTCGCCCTTGCGGTCGTAGAAATGGAACAGAAGATCGCCGACGGCGCCACGCGCCAGCAGGGCTTCCCGGTCCGCTTCCTTGAGAAAGCCGCCGCGCGAGAAGGTTGTGGCCGAAGCGATGCCGCCGACGCTCAGCAGGACCGCATCGAGCGCGTCGGCCATTGCAAAAATCTCCTGCAGGCCGCAGCGCTCGACCAGCGCGATCTTGGTCTCGACGCTGTCGACGACGGCCGGCGTCGGCATCAGATAGCCGTCACCCTGAAAAATCTGCGCGAAGCGCCAGGCGAACTCGGCCGGGTTGACCCGGCGCGCGACGCCGATGCCGCCAAGCAGCGAGATCACGCTGAAGTCGGTCAGCGATTTGGCGCTGATGAACGGCAAGGTGTTGAACAACGTGACGCCCCAGCCGACGCCGACCCGCATGCCGGATTTCATCGCGTCCGACAGGAACATGCCGGTCTTGGCGGCAATCGCCGGGATCGGATCGGCGTTGGGGTCGGAGAGCGGCGCCACCAGCGCCTGCTGCAGACCGAACGTCTTTTCCAGCGCGCGTTCCAGGCGCACGATCTCCAGGAGTTCGCTCTCGATGGTGATCTTCACCTCGTTGCGCGCCCGCGCCTCCGCCAGCATGCGCACGATGGTGACCCGGCCGACGCCGAGCACGTCGGCGATCTCGTTCTGTGTCATCTGCTCGACGAAATACATCCAGGCGGCGCGGATCCTGAGCCGGTCGGTCCGGCTTTCATTGACGACCTGCTCGGCCGCCTCCGCTGTCGCCTTGCCGTTTTCAGCTTCGCCCTGCCGTCGCCTGCCCAAGTTCCCCTCCGCGATGCCGTCGCCGATTCTGCGTGCTGGTTAAATATCGTCTATTGATCTACCAAGCGAGACGAACAATCTAGAGAGGGCGACTGGCGCCCCAGAGCCCTGACCGGCTTCAGCATTTCGAGGCAATTGGCGATGCTGCGACAAATTTCCGAAGATGTGCGCGCCAACCTGAAGGACCGGCTTCGGGAACTGCGCGACGCCATTCGCCAAAGCCGCCACGACAGCACCGGCGAGACCTCTCACGATATAGCCGGCAATTTGCCTCCCTTTCCGGGCCGCAGCCTGCTCGGCCACGCCGCGAGCGCTGTCGACGACGCGCTGACGATCGCCGAATCCTTCGTTCCGCATTCCCGGCCGCTCAAGGTCGACGGGACGACCGTGAAAAGCCTGCGCTCCTATTTCCCGGATGGCGATGAAGACCGGCAGATCGGCGGCGAACGTCAATTCAGGCGCGACATGTATTATCTGACCCGCGCGGTTTTGGCCGGTTACGGCGTCGACAATCCCCGCGTACACGAGGCAAGCTTTTCCGCCGTGCACGCCGCGATGCGCAAGCGCCATGCCGATCTTCTGGCTGGGGCGACGGCGGACGCGGCCTCCACGGACCAGGTCGCGGCGGCCTGCGCGGCTCTCCTCGTCGAATGCCTCAACCACCGTCCGGTTCAGCCTGGCGAGATCGGGACAGGCCCGGCAATCGCCGGCGACCGGTCTCTCGACATCAAATGCCTTGCGCCGGTGGTGCTTGCTTGCGGACTGGCGACCAAGGCGGACGGCGGCGCGCCGGAGCCTGATATTCTCGAGATCGCCGTGCTGGCGGCCGAGGTGCGGGAGGATCGCATCCGGCAGGCCTGCGCCCAGGCCAACGCCGTCCAGGAGTTGACACCGGTTCTCGCCACGCTGCTCGCGCATCTGACGTAACCGCCGCAAGGATCCGCTATCGTTCGGCCGCCATGGCCGCGATGGTCTTCTTGGCGCGCTGGATCGAGGCCGGGCTCATGCTGAGCTCAGTCAGGCCCATCCCGATGAAGGCCGGGATCAGGTCCGGTCGGCCGGCGGCCTCGCCGCACATGCCGACCATGATGCCGGCGGCGGCACCTGCCTTGGCCGTCAGCTCGATCGCCGACATCACCGCCGGATTGGTGACGTCATTGAGCTTGGCGACCGTAGGGTTGAGGCGGTCGGCGGCCATGATGTACTGGGTGAGATCATTGGTGCCGATCGAGAAGAACGCCACTTCCTTCGCCAGCGCCGGCGCGATCAGCACGGCGGCCGGCGTCTCGATCATCACGCCGAGGTCGAAGCTTGAATGCTCCACGCCCTCGGCCTTCAACTCGGCGGCGCATTCATCGACCAGTGCACGCGTGCGCGTCACCTCGGCGATTTCCGAGACCATTGGCAGCATCACCTTGATATTGCCATGGACAGCGGCCCTGAGCAGCGCCCGCAGCTGCTTCTTGAAGATGTCGGGACGGTCGAGACACATGCGGATGCCGCGCCAGCCGAGGAAGGGGTTTTCCTCGTCGGGAAATTCGATGCCGGCGATCGGCTTGTCGCCGCCGATGTCGAGCGTGCGCACGATGACCGAATGCGGCGCAAACGCCTTGGCCAGCGCGCTGTAGGTCTCGGCCTGCATGTCTTCCGAAGGCAGGTGCATGTGGCGCATGAAGAGCAGCTCGGTGCGGAACAGGCCGACGCCCATGGCGCCGGCTTCCTGCGCGGCCTCGATCTCCTCCAGCGAGCCGATATTGGCGGCGACCTCGATCACCGTGCCGTCGGCGCGTGTAGGAGTTACTCCCTTGAATATCTTGAGGCCCGCGCGCTCATGCGTTGCGGCTTCAACGCGCCGGGTGAAATCGGAGCGCGTCGTCTCATCCGGATCGACGATCACATGCCCGGCATTGCCGTCGAGCGCCACTTCCTTTGCGGTGCGCAACTGGTTGACCTTATCACCGAGACCCAGCACCGCCGGGATGCCGTGCGAGCGCGCGATGATGGCGATGTGCGAGGTGGCGCCGCCATGGCCGCAGACCACACCGCCGATGCGCTTCAGCGGCGCGCGTGCCAGATCCCAGGCACCGATGTCGTCGGCAATCAGGATCGCGCCCTGCGGTATGGTCTCCAGGCTGACCTCGTCTTGGCCGAGCAGCACCAGGCAGATCTGCCGCCCGACGGCATGAACGTCGTCGGCCCGGGCGTTGAGGTAATGGTCGTCGACGGCGCTGAAATCGGCGGCGATGGTAGAGGCCGCGCCGATAACGGCGGACACCGCGTCATCGCCCTCGCTGATGAGCCTTTCGACCTCGCCGGTCAGGCTGTCGTCGGCGGCGATGTCGCGCAGGGCCGCGACGATGCCACGGTCGCCGGCGGAGAGATTATCCTCGGCAAGGGTTCGATCCATGCGCGCCTGGACCTGCGCTACGGCCGCACGGAACCGTTCGACCTCGCCGTCGATCTCATCGGCTTGCAGGCGCCGGCCCGGTCCTTCGATCTCGGCGGGAAAATGCGCGAAAGCCGGCCCGATGGCCACGCCCTCGCTGGCGGCGACGCCCTGCAGCTTCGGTGTTCCATCGGCGGGCGCGGTATCCGCTGGCGTGGCCTCAGGAGCGAGTGCTGCAGCCGCGGCTTCCAGGCCGCCTCCCTCGCCTGCCTCGTCGTCGAGACCGGCGCGCGGGTTCTCGAGATAGCCGATCAGCGCTTCGACCGCCTCGATGGCGTCGGCGCCATTGGCGCGCACGGTGACTTCCTGGTTTTCCTTGACCGCCAGCAGCATCAGCTTGACCGAGCTCTTGGCGCTGACCGCCTTGCCGTCCTTGACCAGCTCGACCTCGGATTCAAAACCCTTGGCGAGCTTCACGAACCGCGTGGCGGGACGGGCGTGCAAACCTTCGTGCACTCTGACGATGGTCGAGCGTTCCATGGCAATACTCTAGGTTTGAGCGCCGTCGACAGACAGCGCGGATATTATCAGGCGGCGATGGTGATGACAGCGCCCGGTGTAAGGGCCGCCACGAGCGCTCCGGTATCGACCTCGGATGCGCAGACTTCGCCCGGCCTTTCGGCCTCGGTCGCTCCGTTGAAGGAGATCACGACATGGCCCATCTCGCGGACCTTGCTCCAGGCCGTGTCGCCGACCGCCGTTATAACAGCCGAAACCGGTCCGAGCGTGATCGACGCGCCTTTCGCTGGCCCGTTATCGCTCGGGCCTTCCTCCGTCTTGTGCAGCACGGAGACCTCGGCCAGTTCGGGAGGCGAGCCATCCGCGAACAGGATGACCACGCCGCCCTCGGCGAGGTCCGCCACTTCGGGTCCTATTGCAGTGACCCGTGTCTTGAGAAGAACCGACATATGGCGAACCTCGTTTTTATGAATGTTTTAGAACACGATCAGGGACACGACCCATGCGATCAGCACGGAGACCGGGCCCATGATCTGGCGGCTGATAAGCACCGCCGGCACCCCGATTTCGATCGTCTTCGGCTTGGCCTCACCGAGCGCCAGACCGACGGGAACGAAGTCGCAGCCCACTTGGGTGTTGTAGGCAAACAGCGCCGGCAGCGCCATCGCCGGCGAGATGGTGCCGTTGGCGATCTGCGGGCCGATGATGGCGACGCCGATGACCTGAGCGATGACCGCGCCCGGTCCCAGGATGGGCGACAGGAACGGCAGGCCGCAGATGGCCGAGATGACCAGCAGGCCGACGATGTTGTTGGCCAGCGGACCCATCGGCTGCGCCAGCACGTCACCGATGCCGGTATAGAGGATGAGGCCGATCAGCATGGTCACGAAGGCCATGAAGGGCAGCACGTTGCGGACGACCTGGTCGATGGTGCGGCGGCCGGAGTTGAAGAAGATGCCGACCACGCGGCCCATGACGCGGCCGATCGAGCTGATCAGGCCGATAAGCCCGCCTTCGCTCGGCAGCGGCTCAGCCGCCCTGGTCGTAGTGTTGCTGCTTGAATTCATGGTTGTTGCTCCCCCCGCAGTGGTGACCGCTTCGGATCCGTCCGCCATTGCGACGTTGGCCGGCTTCACGCCCGAAACGTAGATGTCTTCCGTGATGAACTGAGCGAGCGGACCCGCCTGGCCGACCGGCGTCAGGTTGACGGTCGGGATACGCTTGCGCGGGTAGACGCCGCAGCGCGCCGTGCCGCCGCAGTCGACGACGACGACCGCCATCTCGCTTTCGATCGGCGGCGACTTGAAGCCGTCGACGGCCTGGGCGCCGGTCATATCGGCGATGAGCTGCGCCACCGGATGAATGCCGCCGCCGGTCACCGACACGACCTTGCTGCGCTGATCGGTCGGCTCGATGACCAGGGGGCCGCCCCAACCGGTGGAGCCCCTCGAGATCTTTACTGCCTTGTATGTCTTGGCCATGGTGTCCTCCCGCCCTTAGAGCTCGACGCCCTGGCGGCGTGCCATGATGGCCGTGATGCGCTCGGTCAGCATGCCTTTCAGCAGGATGACGACGAGGCCGACGATGGCGTACCAGATGGCCACCTTGACGTGATAGCCGTTGGCGATGACGCCCCGCTTCTCGAGGTCGAGCAGCGCGACCAGCATGCCGCCCCAGACGAAATATTCGCCGGGGTTGATGTGCGGGAAGAGGCCGAGCGGCGGATGCACGTAGGACACCGCAGCGTCATAGAAGGCGGGCTTGTGCTTTTCTTCCAGGAAGGAGCCGAAGGTGTAGGCCATCGGGTTGGTGAGGAAGAACACCGACAGCACCGGCAGCACGGTGTAGCGGGTCAGCGCGATGCGGCCGGCGCCGCGCGCCAGGCCGTGGACGCGCTCCTCGCCGACCAGCTCGGTGACGGCGTAGAAGGCGGTCATCAGCACGACCAGGGTCGGGATGATGCCGGTGACGAAGCCGGCGAACACCTCGCCGCCCTTCTGGAAGATGCCGATGAAGTATTTGCCGATCGCGGTGAGCCAGCCCAGCTGCTCTTCCTGCTGCACGTTCTTCAGCTGTTCCTTCAGCTGATCGGCGGTGACCGGCGCGTTGTCGGTCGTCGCCTGCGCCAGGACCACAAGATGATCGGTGGCATGCTCGACGCCGAGCTTGCCGTGCCAGGCAGCATCCGAGACCATGGTGCCTGCGACATGCAGGTTATGCACCGCCAGGTCGGCATGCTGCGCCAATAACGAAATTACAGACATTTCTCCTCCTTATGACCCCTGCCGGTCATTCCCAGCCGGCTGCCGGCGTCGTTTAAGCCCTTGCTACGTTCAAGCCGGCCAGGCCCGGCTTCTTCCCCGGCTCCGACCGCGCGCGGTCGATCTGCTCGATCGCCCGTTTCACGGCCTCGGCCACACCGGGTTCCCCCTCCCCCATGATCGCAGGGTTGGACCGGAGTCGATCGAGGGGGATGCCCTCGAATTCTTCATGTCGCTTGAACTTGGTCAGCACCGAACGGCCGCTCATGACCATCATGCGGCGCACGATGAGGTCCGGCGTCACGACGATCAGCGCAATAGTGCCCTTGGCCAGCCGGCCGCGGAAATTGCCGGCGCCGACGAAGCCGTCCTTGTATTGGCTGGTGACGCCTTTGAAAACGTCCGAATAGTGCCGCATCTGCAGCCAGACGCCGAGCGATTGCAGCGCCCAGACGACAAAAAGCAGAAGCAGCGCCCACTGCCAGATCGCCATTTCGGTCTCCTCCCGAGTCGCTTCCTCCTGTGCATATTGAACGGAGGCGAGACGACCCGAAAGTGAGAACATTTGTTTCCTCGAATGTCAACATGTATTATATTAGCGGCCATAACGCTCCACAGGCGACCGGCCGATTTCGGCATCGGCGGCGCTGTGCTAGCCTGTCGTCAAACGGGATGTGAGACATGGACCTGCCCTTCAGGCACGAACTGGCGCTTATGCCGGACCTTCGCCACCGGCTGCGGCAGCTGCGCTGGTTCCGCGCCACCTTCCGCAGCAGCGCGAAGGTGGTGTCCGAAACCTTCGGCGTGCGCTTCGAGATCGACGAGGCCAAGCTGACGCGCGCCTTCCTCGACTGGATCGAGGTCATGGAAGCGCAGAAGCGATTCGCTGATGTGGATCGCGCAGACTTCATCGTGTTCGCCGCCGGACTGGTGCTGCGCGAGCTGATCCGGCAGGCGCCGGCGCGGGAGGTCTCAGGTCTGAAGGAAATGATCGAGACCGAGGCAACTGCCGGCACAGCGGAAATCGTGCGCTTCTGGCCGGAAGGTTTCCTCTACACAAACTACTGCGTGTCGGCCATCCTGGCGGTGCACGAGCAGGAGTTCGGCACGGCGCCCAGCATCGACAAATGCGCCGACGACCTGCGCACCTGGTGGTCCTACCGCGAGAACGCGACGGAAATGCCCGCCTATGCCGTGGCCTTCCTCGACCGCTTTCTCGGCGCCGAGCCAAACTGGATCACGCCCGACCGCGCCCAGTCGCGCCAGGCCATGCAGCGCGCGCTCGGATCCTCGCCGGTCAGCGAGGTGCTGCGCCAACTTTGAGAGCTGTACACGGAATCACCCACTATTGAACATCTGACTTTTTATCGATAGCGATGTGCGCATTGGCACAGGAGCCGGGAGAGGCGCGTGGCGCAACGTAGACTGATGATTTTCGACTGCGACGGCGTTCTCGTCGACAGCGAGCCGCTGGCCGCCAAGGCCTATGAGCGCGTTTACGAAAAGCACGGCATGCCCGGCGTGCATGGCGGCATCATCGCGCAGTGCATCGGCATGAAGCAGTCCGACATCATCGCCAAGATCAAGACACTGACCGGCCATCAGTTCCCGCCCGCCGCCGAAGGCGACATCTGGGCCGAGACCAAGCTTTTGTTCTCCGAGGAGCTTAAATCCACGCCGGGGATCGTGCCGTTCCTCAACGCGCTTGCCGGCGACCGCTGCGTCGCCTCGTCATCCTCGGTCGAACGCATCAACCACAGCCTGTCGGTAACCGGACTGTCGCGCTTCTTCGGCGAGGCGATCTTCTCCTCCTCGATGGTGAGGAACGGCAAGCCGGCGCCCGACATCTTCCTCCATGCCGCCGAGAAGATGGGCGCGAAGCCGTCCGACTGCATCGTGGTCGAGGATTCGCCCTTCGGCGTCCAGGGCGCGGTCGCGGCCGGCATGATCGCTATCGGCTTTACCGGCGGCGGTCACACCTATCCCGAGCACGGTGTGCGTCTGAAGGCTGCCGGCGCCGATTTTGTGTGCGCCGATTGGCACGAGGTTGGCCGGCAGTTGGCCGAGCTCGGTGTGCCGGCTTAGTTTAGTGGCCACCGAACTAAATCACGACTGGCCCACTCGCCGCGCGGAATCAGTGACCCAACACGGAAGTTGAAGGACCGGACCCTCGTCGCATCGTCGTCTACCTCGCACCGGAAGCTCAGGTTGTACCAAGTTTTTCTCGTGCTGAATGCGGCTAGTGGAGGGTTGAGGATATTGCCTTTGTCCAACTCAATAGTTGGCACCCATTTGACCGGATAGTCGGCATTTTGCAATTCTCGGCTCAGGACGTTGCCGCAAAGGGTCGCCACGCGCAGACCGCGCGGAACATTATCCATGGAGCTGGTGGCAAACATGTCGCCGGTCGCTCCCTGCGAATAGAGTTTTCGAACGCCCGGAAGACCGGCATAGACCGGCGATCCTGCAACTTCGTTGTTTGTGGGATTTGACCTTCCCGCATTCCCACTTGGCGCCCTGAAGGCCCTTGCAGGTTTGAACGTCATTGTCTTGACCGGTTTGGGCTTTGCCTTGGCGACCGAGGTTGGAGGCGCCGGCTTGCTGCCGGTCTCCGCCGTCAATGGCTTTGGTGTTTCCGCTGCTTGCTGATCAGCGGTTTGCGGTTGCTCCTCCTGGTTCTCCGGCTGCTGTTTGTCGTTGTCTTCTGTCGCCTGCTTCTCCTCGCTTTGCGCGGATTTGGCATCCGGCGGAACGGCGGCGGATTTCTCCTCAGGCTTGCTGGACTGCGCCTGTTGCTCGGGACTAGCGGGTTGGGGGAACTGGGGCGACGCGGGTGTCGGTGCAACGACCGGCTTCGCCGGCTCGTCCTTGGCGGGCCGCGACGCGTTGGGCTTGGCACTTTCTCCCTCGAGAGATTTCTCCGGCCCGGTATCCTTTTTGCCATACTGAAAAACACGCTTCAAAACCCGGTCGTCTGGCAGCTTCGGAAGTTCCGGGGGCGGCTTCTGTTCAGGCGGCTTTTCTGCCTTCTTTTCGGGCTTCGGCTTGGGCTGCTCCGGCGGCGGCACGATCGCCACGTTGACCGGCTGTTCCTGCTGGTCCGGCTGCTGCTCGGGTCTCGGCAGGCCATAGAACAGGAACGTTGCGATCAGGGCATGCAGGAACAGCGATGCGGCCAAGGCCCATCGCGAATTCCGAAACCATTCCCGCATCTTGCCGTTCATTGCGCCCGATGTGGAACGAAACAGCCGCGGCTTCAAGCACCGGGCCGGATTCCTGCGAGCTGCCGGGCTGACAAGTCAGTGATCGTAGGGCCCGTGGCGTAAGAGCAAGCCGGATCAAGGGCCTGCGGGGATGGCTTACACCAGCATGCCCATCGGGTTCTCGATCATGCGCTTGAAGGCGCCGAGCAATTCCGCGCCGAGCGCGCCGTCGACGGCACGATGATCGGTGGACAAGGTCACCGACATCACGGTGGCAATCTTGATCTCGCCCTTCTTCACCACTGCCCGATCCTCGCCGGCGCCGACCGCCAGGATCGTCGCATGCGGCGGGTTGATGACGGCGGCGAAGTCCTTGATGCCGAACATGCCGAGATTGGACACCGCCGTCGTGCCGCCCTGATACTCTTCCGGCTTCAGCTTGCGGCTCCTGGCGCGGTTGGCGAGGTCCTTCATCTCGTTGGAGATGACCGACAGCGTCTTTTCATCCGCATGGCGAATGATCGGCGTGATCAGACCGCCGGGGATCGACACGGCGACGCCGACATCGGCGTGCTTGTGCTTGACCATGGCGTTGTCGGTCCACGAGGCGTTGGCATCCGGCACCGCCATCAGCGCCATCGCCATCGCCTTGATCACCATGTCGTTGACCGAGAGCTTGTAGGCTGGAACCTCGCCCTTCTCGGTCTTCCTCATCGGGGCCGCGGCATTGAGCTGCGTGCGCAACGCCAGCAGCGCATCGAGCTCGCAGTCGAGCGTCAGATAGAAATGCGGGATGGTGGATTTCGCCTCGACCAGGCGGCGCGCGATGGTCTTGCGCATATTGTCATGCGGCACAAGCTCGTAAGAGCCCTCGGCGAACAATTTCAGCACCTGGTCGTCCGACATCGGCTTCGGCGCGGGCGAAGGAGCGGACGGGGCTTCGACCGGGCTTGGCGCTGCGATCTCGGCGACCAGTTGAGCAGGAGCGGCGGCCTTCGCCGCAACTGCGGCCTCGACGTCGGCGCGCACAACACGGCTGCGCGGACCGCTGCCTTGTATTTCGGCTATCTTAAGACCGGCTTCACGAGCCAAGCGGCGCGCCAGCGGCGTTGCGCGCTCGCCTTGTGATTGGCCAATCTCCCCCCTTGTGGGGGAGATGCCCGGCAGGGCAGAGGGGGGCGCGAAGGAATGAGAGGCAGGCGGGACAGCGCCCCCCTCTGTCGGCTTCGCCGACATCTCCCCCACGAGGGGGGAGATTGGCGCCTCACCCTGCTTGGCCTCATAAACCTCGTCGTCGGCATAGATCCAGGCAACGGGCTCACCGACGGGGATGTCGACGCGCTCCTTGCCGGTGACGTTGCGCAGCGTGCCGCTGGCCGGCGCATCGATCTCCATCGCCGCCTTGTCGGTCTCGATCTCGAAGAGCACATCGCCCTTCTTGACCTTGGCGCCCTCCTCGGCGAACCAGCGCGAGATCTGGCCGGTCGCCATGTCCATGTCGACCTTGGGAAGAATGACTTCTGTCGGCATCGCTCAGCGGACCCCTTTCACGAGGTCGCGCGCGGCGGCGATGATGTCGGGAACCTGCGGCACCGTCGCCTTTTCAAGATCCGGATTGTAGGGGATCGGCGTTTCGGCGCCGCCCAGGCGCACGATCGGCGCGTCGAGATAGTCGAAGGCCTCGCTTTCGGCGACAAGCGCACTCACTTCCGCGCCGATGCCGAGCGTCTTCACCGCCTCGTAGACGCAGAGCAGGCGCGAGGTTTTCTTCACGCTGTCGATGATTGTCTGCCGGTCGATCGGCCGGATCGTGCGCAGGTCGACCACCTCGATATCGATGCCCTCGCCTTCCAGCGCCGCAGCGGCGTCGAGCGCCTTCTGCACCATGATCGATGTTGCAACGATGGTGAGGTCGCGGCCCTCGCGGCGGATCTCGGCCTTGCCGATCGGCACGGTGTAGTGGCCTTCCGGCACATGGCCCTTCATCTTGTAGAGCAGCTTGTGCTCGAAGATCATGACAGGATCTGGGTCGGCAACGGCGGCAAGCAGCATGCCCTTGGCATCGTGCGGCGTCGCCGGCTGGATGACCTTGAGGCCGGGCACATGCCCGAGCCAGGCTTCCAGGCTCTGGCTGTGCTGCGCGGCGGCGCCCGTGCCGGAGCCGGCCGGGAAACGCATCACCACCGGCACCGAAACCTCGCCGCCCAGCATGAAGCGCATCTTGGCCGCCTGGTTGACGATCTGTTCCATGGCGAGCGTGGCGAAATCCGAGAACTGGAATTCGAAGATCGGCCGCATGCCGGTAACGGCCGCGCCCACCGCGACGCCCGCGCCGCCCAGTTCCGAGATCGGCGTGTCGATCACCCGGTCGGTGCCGTAGCGCTCGACGAGATCGCCGGTCACCTGGAAGGCGCCGCCATAGACACCGATGTCCTCGCCCATCAGGAAGACGCGCTCGTCCATGTCCATGGCGATCGCCATGGCTTCCTGGATCGCCTGCGCGTAGCTGAGCTCACGCATCACAGCGTCCATCACGTTTGCTCCGTGTAAACATAGTTCTCGAGGGTGGCGATCTCGGGGGCCGGGCTTGCCTTGGCGAACTCGATACCGTCGGCGATCTCCTGGGCGACCGCGTCGCGGATGACTTCGATGCCCTGGTCGTCGATGAAACCGAAATCGCGCAGCTCGTTTTCGAAGAGCGTGATCGGATCGCGGTTCGCCATCCAATCCTCGATCTCTTCCTTGGTGCGGTAACGGTTGCGGTCGCTCTTGGAATGGCCGCGATGGCGGTAGGTCTTGGATTCGATCAGCGTCGGCCCCTCGCCGGCGCGCGCCCGCTCCACCGCCTTGAAGGACGCCTCTGCCACCTCGGAGAAGATGTTGCCGTTGACGATGACGCCCGGCATCGAATAGGCGGCCGCGCGCTCGGCGATGTTCTTCACCGCCGTCGAGCGCGCCGTCGAGGTCGACATGCCGTAGCCGTTGTTCTCGCACACGAAGATCACCGGCAGCTTCCATATCGCCGCCATGTTCAGCGCCTCGTGGAAGGCGCCCTCATTGTTGGCGCCGTCGCCGAAGAAGGAGACGACCACCTTGCCGGTCTTCATCATCTTGGACGAAAGCGCGGCGCCCACGGCGATCGGAATGCCCCCGGCGACGATGCCGTTGGCGCCGAGATTGCCCTTGGCGACATCGGCGATGTGCATGGAGCCGCCCCTGCCCTTGCAGTAGCCGGTGGTCTTGCCGAAGAACTCCGCGAACATGCGGCTGACCTCGGTGCCCTTGGCGATGCAATGGCCATGGCCGCGATGCGTCGAGGTGATCTGGTCATCCTCGGCGAGCGGCATGCAGATACCCATGGCGCTGGCTTCCTGGCCGATCGACAGGTGCATGGTGCCGTGGATGAGGCCGCGCATGTAGCACTCTTCCGCACCCTCTTCGAAGCGGCGGATGAGATACATCTTGTGAAGCACCTGCCTCAGTTGCTCCGGACTGTACTGACGATAGACGAAAGGCAGGTTGGCGCGGCTATCCGCAACGGCTTTGCTGGCTCCGGCCATGATCACGCCCCCACAGCGCCATAGACGAGCTTATCCTGGCGGGCACGCAACTCGGCGATCTTCGAGCCCGGTGCGGGGGCCGCGTTGGCATAGGTGATCAGGTCGCCCTTCTTGATGGGCGCCGTGACGGAGCCACCCTGCAGCAGGCCGCAGGGGATGGCGCGCGCCGCATGGGCTTCCGGCGCCGTCATAATCCAGGCGCGATAGCAATACTCGCCGATGGCATCGAGCTTGTCGCCAGGCTTCAGGTCCTTCTTGGCGACGGCGCAGACCTCGGCGACCGGCTTTGCCAGCGGCACCATGTCAGCCTTGCCGTAAAGCACGACGCGGGCGCAGGTCAGCGGCACTTCGAGCGAGGTCAGGTGATAGGGGCGATGGAAAGTGAAGTATGGGCCCTTGCCCATCTTCAGGTCTTCCATGCGCTCCGAGATGCGCGGATGCGACATGTCGGCCACGACGAAGACGCCGGGGGCGACGCCCTTGCCGATCGAATAGTCGACGACGCCGACCTTCGACAGCACGCCGCCGTCCTTCTGAGGCACCAGCACCTTCGACAATTCGCCGAGCGTGGCTGCCGGACCGTGCATGCCGGGCTTGTCGGGAACCAGCCCGGTCGCGTTGGCGATCGCCGCCATCTCGACCATGGTCTTCGAACCGTCGACGAATTCGACCAGCATGCGTACATTCATATGCCGTCGCTTCGCCTCCTCCTCATAGTCCGGAGGCGTGGCGTCGATGTTGAGCGGATTGTTCTTGCCCTTGCCGGCGGCGACGATCGGGTGGCCCATGGCGGAGACGAACTCGATCAGCTCCATGCAGGAAGACGGCTCGTCGCCGGCGCCCAGCGAATAGGTGACGCCCAGACGGTCGGCCTCGGCCTTGAGATAGGCGCCGATGGTGACGTCGGCCTCGACATTCATCATCACCAGGTGCTTGCCGTGCTCCATGGCGCGCAGGCCGATCTCGGCGCCGACTGCCGGAACGCCGGTCGCGTCGATCACGACGTCGATGAGGTCGTTGCCGATGACCAGGCTGGAATCGTTGGTGACGGCGATCTTGCCCGCCTCCATGGCAGCGGTCATGGCCGAGGCGTTCGACACTTCCCGCGCGTGTCCGGTTTCCTGGAAAGCGATATCGACGGCCCTGCTCGCCGCCGGCAGGTTGAGTTCGGAAATGGCGCCGATCTCGATGCCGGACATATGGGCGACGCGGGTAACGATGTCGGTTCCCATTTCGCCTGAGCCGATGAGGCCGATGCGGATAGGCTTGCCGGACTTGCCGCGTTCATCGAGATCCCGGGCGAGACCCGTCAACGAAATATTGGAAGCCATGCCGCTTATTCCTCCCATATCGCATGCTGTTTGATTGCTTGACGGGTATTGAACATCTGTATTTCTGTCAAGACTAATGTCCAAATCTTTGACCGTTAGTCGACGCTTTTCGGGTTGGTCGGGGCGCGGGCGCGAAGGGCATGGACCATGAGCGCCGCCATCAAACCGAATGCGAGCGAGCGCCCGCGGCCGAATGCCGACCAAGGCCGTTCGACGGACCGCAAGGAGATATCTAGGCGGCAATTGTTACTGGCAAACGTCGACCCATATGGCGCCGACCAGATCGGCCATGCGCTGCGGCCCGATACGCACCGCGGCATTGGTGGCGCCGGCAGCGGGGACGACCTCGTCGAAGGCCTTGAGTGACAGATCGCAATAAACGGGAAGCGGTGCCGGCAAGCCGAACGGACAGACGCCACCCGGCGGATGGCTGGTGGCCGCAAGCACCTCCTCTGCACCAAGCATGCGCGGCTTCCCGCCCATCCTGTCCTTGAACTTGCGGTTGTCGAGCCTGGCGACGCCGCTGGTGACGACCAGCATGGTCTCGTCGCCGACACGCAGGCAGATCGTCTTGGCGATCTGCGCCGGCATCACGCCATGGGCTTCCGCCGCCAGCGCCACGGTTGCCGAACTGGCCTCGGTGACAATGACTTCGATGTCGGGCGCATGCTCGGCAAAGAAAGCGCGAACCGATTCCAAGCTCATGGTGGACCCCTCGTCAAGTCTGTCGGATAGCAGCGGTCGGCGATTCGCATGGCGCAAGCATTGTTGGCAAGAGCCAGCGCTTCCGTCTTTCAGGCATTAAAAAGCCCGCCGGGCGAAACCGCGGCGGGCTCTCGAATGGACGCTTTTCGTGCCTCTATTGCTGCGTGGGCCGATTCTCGGCGGCCGGCACTGTGATCAATTCCTCTTCCGGCATCTGCAATGCCGAGGCAATGCGCCGGAGCTTGGCGGGATCGGCGTCCTTGCCGTCCTCGATGTCGATGATCTCGCCCACGGCAAGGCCGCAGGTCAAAGAGAGTTCCTCGATCGTATATCCCCTTGTTTCGCGAGCGGCTTTCAGCGGATTGAGGCCGGACGCGGCAATGATGTCGTTGGAAACGGCGTTCCGTGCGGTGTTGGGCATGGCAACTCCTTGAGATGAAACAGGGTCTGATGAAATGTGGCGTTGCCTGAGACTGGCGGGAGAATGCTCGTTAACAAATGATTTGCCAAGAGCTTAGGCCGTCACGCCATCGTGAAGCGGCATTCCGGCCGGTATCGCAGGCCACGTAGATGTAGGGTCACGCGGCGCCCAATCAAGTTCTTTTGAAGCTCCGCGACCGGTTTCGCCGGCATTTTCGACGCCTCGATTCGTTAGCTAGCCGTCACCGGCAGCAGCCCCCGCACCGGACATCTCACGGAAGGATCGAATACGATGAATTTGAAATCGTTCGCAATTGTGCTCGGCACAATCTCAAGCATCGTCGGCGCAACGGAAGCACGGGCGGATGTCGCACGTATTCGAGGCACGGTCGTCAGCGTTGCCGGATCGACGCTCACAGTAAAGGACCGCGACGGCAAAACCGATGCGATCACGCTTGCCGACGGCTGGAAGATTTCGGGCGTCGCCAAAGCATCGGCCGCCGATATCAAGCAAGGCGATTTCCTTGGCATCGCCTCGATTTCGAAAGCAGATGGCGGCAGCGGGGCGCTGGAGGTCGTGATCTTTCCCGCGGCGCTGAAGGGCACCGGAGAAGGCGACCGCGACTGGGATCTGCAGCCCAACAGCCGCATGACCAATGGCACCGTGGCCGACGTCACGGAAATCCAGGGCCGCACGGTCACGCTCAGCTATGACAATGGCCAGAAGAAACAGATTGCCATCCCGCAGACCACACCGATCGTGACATTCGCCACGGCCACGTCGGCGGATCTGACGCCGGGCGCCGCGGTGTTCGTCAACGCCGAGCGAGGCGGCGACGGCAAGCTCGCCGCGAATCGGGTCGTGGTCGGGAATCACGGCATCGCGCCGCCCATGTGAAGCCGGGCGGACTGCGGCCGGCCAGTTCCCACTCGCGGATTTCCGGAGGACGCCCCAACCAACTCTGGGCACGCACGGGCACGAGTATCCTCAGAGACAATCCGGAAACAAAAATCTACACTTGGGAAAAATTGTCGAAAAAAACCAGGAGGATAGTCCCGACCGCGGGGCTAGGGTCACCGATTTGGTCCGGTGAATCTCGGAACGCCCGCGTAAAAGGAAACGAAGTCATGAAGAAGTCCCTCCTCTCCGCGCTCGGGCTGGCTCTGGCCCTGGCGTTCACCATGCCCATCCTCGGCACCACCAGCGCTGACGCTGCTCCGGCCAAGAAGCACCACCACCATCGTCATCATCGCAGGCATCATCGCGTCCACCATCATCACCATCACCACCATCATCACCACCACAAGAAGATGGCTCCGAAGAAGGCCTGATCCTTCCGTCTTGCCGATGGGAAGGCAGGCCATCGCCGTTTGAGAGACCCGGCTTTCCCATCGGAGTTCTTCTGATTAAGCATCCGGTGATGCCGAATCGCGCTCCGGACTTTGCATGATGGGAACCCGTGCCGACCTGCCGGTCAGACACCGCCTGGTGCTGATGGCCGCGCGCATCGTGTTGACGCTTCGTCATCCGGCTCTTATTGCCCGCTTCGCCATGAGGCTCGGCTATCTGCCGAATCCCGCCGCTCCGTCGCGCTACAACGAGCTGATGCTGTGGCGGAAGATCGTCGACCGCAATCCTCTCTTCGTGACGCTGACCGACAAGCTGGCGGCAAAAGCCCATATCCGCGCTGCCTGCCCCGAGTTGCCGATACCCGAAACATTATGGTCCGGCCGGCGCCCTGAAGACCTCCCGGCGGACCTGTTGTCCGGCGGAGTTGTCGTCAAGCCGAACCACGGTTGCGCGATGAACATCTTCGTCTCGGAGGGCGGCCCCGAGCGGGCGGAAATCATCCGCAAGGCCAGGCGATGGCTCGGCAAACCTTTCGGGCGGCGCAATGGCGAATGGGCCTACTGGCCGATCGATCGCGCGCTCTTCATCGAAGAGAGGCTTGATCTCGCAGGCGGATCAATCGCCACCGACATCAAGGTTCATGTCTGCAGCGGCATCGTCAGCCATGTCTGGGCCGAGGACAAGCTCGCCGAGCGCTCGCATCTGTTCGATGACCAGGGCACGCCGCTCCCCGGCCGCGACCCGGACTATCCGCGCGAGGACCAGGCGCTGCCGCTAACCCCCAGGCTGCTCGACTTCGTTCGACAGGCCATAGCGCTGGCGCCAAGAATCGCCGGCGATCTCGACCATGTCAGGGTGGATTTTCTGGTCACCGACAAAGGTCTCTATGCCGGTGAGATATGCATCTATACCGCCGCCGGCTACGGCACCTGGACGAATCCCGAGATCGCCAGGCGGATCGAGCGCTACTGGAGTTTGGAGCACTCGGCCTATCTCAGGCGGCCACGACAGGGGATCGGTCGCCTCTATGCCGAGGCGCTACGCGCCCGATGCGCTGCGCGCCGCTAAGCGACGTCAAGCGCATCACGGTTCAGTTCGACCCGAAGAGCAAGATCAAGCTCGCTCGCTGATCGCCGCCCACCACATGGAAATGGCGCTTCCGAATAGATCAGCGCCGGCTGATCAGAAGGCCGGCAAGCAATCCGACCACGACAAGGCCGACGGCGGCGGCCGTCGCCGGATGGTCACGCGCCGTTCGTTCGATCGTCCTGCCCCTGCGCCTTATTGCCGGCAGCGCCTCGTGAAGGCGATCATATAGCTGAGAATAATAGTCGGACGCCGCCTCGCGGCCATCCTCGTAGTAGGCGTCACCACGTCTGGCCAAGACCTTCTTGAGGTCGTTCAATTGCCGCGAAAGCGCCGCGACCTGTTTATCGATATCGAGGTCGGAGAGGGTCGAAAACGATGCCATGCCAATTGTCCTTCTCTTCGAGAAGGCCTAACGCACGGACGACGGGCCAGTTCCGGCGGCCCGACCGCGCGGTATCAAGTGCAATGATGACCGTTCAGCGAACCTGGTCGAGCAGGCGTTTGCACTCCAGCAAATCGAACAGCGCCTCCTGCAGCAAGGCGCGATTGTCACGCGATAACTTTGAAGCGTCTGGTTGCACCGGACCTTCGTCGTCGCTCTTGCCGAGACCGAAGAAACGACGACTGGGCTTCACCTTCGGCTGGCCGACGAGCGCGTCCTCGTCGCCGCGCGGCTGCGCGGCCGCCGTCAGCGGCACCTGCTCGGCCTGACGGCGCTGGGCGATCGCCTCCACGGCGGCCATGTCGCCATTGCCGATGGCGACCAGAAAATGGTTGCCGTTCTCGCGCAACAGCTTCTGCACGCCTTTGATCGTATAGCCCTGATCGTACAGCATGTGCCGGATGCCCTTGATCAGCTCGACATCCTGCGGCCGGTAGTAGCGACGGCCGCCGCCGCGTTTCATCGGCTTGATCTGGGTGAAGCGCGTCTCCCAGAAACGCAGCACGTGCTGCGGCAGGTCGAGATCTTCCGCCACTTCGCTGATGGTACGGAAAGCATCGGGACTCTTGTCCATGGGCCAATCCTCCACACTGGACCACGATCCGGCTCACGATGCCGAATCGCCCCTTATTTCAGCGATTTATAGAACGATATTCAAGCCCGGCGTCAAAACCGCCGGCGGTTTTCAACCGCATTCGCCAGCAAACTACTTGCCGCCCTTGCCCTTGCTGTTCTGGTGCGAACGCAGGATCCGGTTCTTGAGTACGTTGGAGGATTTGAACGTCATCACCCGGCGCGGCAGGATCGGCACTTCCTCGCCCGTCTTGGGGTTGCGGCCGATGCGCTCATTCTTGGAGCGGACATGGAAGGTGGCGAAGGACGAAAGCTTGACCGTCTCGCCCCGAACGATGGCTTCGCAGATTTCGTCCAGCACGGCTTCGACGAGTTCCGCCGATTCAGTCCGCGACAGGCCAACCTTCCGATAAACGGCTTCAGCAAGGTCGGCACGCGTCAGTGTCTTTCCCCCCATGCGACCGTCCCATCTGCTCGCAGAAAATGTAAATCGATACAGCCAAAGGCAGAGCCTAAGTAATTGATCCGGCAAGGTCAAGGACCGAACCGGCGCGTTCGGCACTTACCAGCGAAGCAATACCGCGCCCCAGGTGAAGCCTCCGCCCATCGCCTCGAGAAGCACCAGATCGCCCTTCTTGATGCGGCCGTCGGCGACGGCCACCGAGAGAGCCAGCGGCACCGAAGCAGCCGAGGTGTTACCGTGTAAATCGACGGTGACCACAACTTTCTCTTCGGCTATCCCGAGCTTCCTGGCGGAAGCGTCAATAATCCGTTTATTGGCCTGATGCGGCACGAACCAGTCGAGCTCCTGCGCCGTTATGCCGGCCTCGCCGAAGGTCGCCTCGATGACATCGGTGATCATGCCGACGGCATGCTTGAACACCTCACGGCCTTCCATCCTGAGATGGCCGACGGTTCCCGTTGTCGAAGGCCCGCCATCGACGAATAGCTTGTCCTTATGCGCGCCATCGGAGCGAAGGCTCGCCGCCAGCACGCCGCGGTCGGTGATCGCACCGGCGCCCTCTTGGGCTTCGAGAACGAGCGCCCCGGCGCCGTCGCCGAACAGCACGCAGGTCGAGCGGTCGTTCCAGTCGAGGATGCGCGAGAACGTCTCCGAGCCTATCACCAGGACACGCCTGACCAAGCCGCCACGGATATAAAGGTCGGCGGTGGCGACGGCATAGACGAAGCCCGAGCACACGGCCTGCATGTCGAAGGCAAAGCCGTGATGCATGCCGAGCCTGTTCTGGATCTCGACGGCGGTCGCGGGGAACGTGTTGTTGGGCGTTGAAGTCGCCAGGATGATGAGGTCGATTTCGGCGGGTGTCATGCCCGCGCTGTCGAGCGCTGCGCGCGCCGCCGCCTCGCCGAGCGAGGCCGTCGTCTCGTCATCGGCCGCGACATGGCGCTGGCGGATGCCGGTGCGCTGGACGATCCACTCGTCGGAGGTCTCGACCATGCCTTCGAAGTCGGCATTCTTCATAATGCGGCGGGGCAGCGCGGCGCCATTGCCGCGCACGACTGATCTGATCAAGGTCCGTTCCTATTCCTCGGCGTTGGCGGCGACGCCGGATTTCCTGTTTGCCTGGGCGTTCGGGTTGCGCGCGTGAAACAGATCGAGGTCGGCCTCGATCCGGTCAAGCAGATTGTTGCGCACCATGTCGTAGCCGAGCTCGATCGCCGCAGCGAAGCCATCCGAATCGGCACCGCCATGGCTTTTCACCACGATACCGTTCAAGCCTAGAAAGACGCCGCCATTGGAGCGGCCGACATCCATCTTCTCACGCAGCCGGTCGAAGGCTCCCTTGGCGAAGACGTAGCCGATCTTGGCCATCAGCGTTCGGCTCATGGCGGCGCGCAGATAGCCGGCGATCTGCCTTGCCGTGCCCTCGGCGGTCTTGAGCGCGATATTGCCGGCAAAGCCCTCGGTGACCACCACATCGACCGTACCCTTGCCGATGTCGTCGCCTTCGACGAAGCCGCGGTAATTCATCGAGGCCATGTTGGCCTCGCGCAGCATGCGGCCGGCCTCCTTGACCTCTTCCTGGCCCTTGATCTCCTCGACGCCGACGTTGAGCAGGCCAACGCTCGGCCGCTCGATGCCGAACACCGAGCGCGCCATGCCGGTGCCCAGAATGGCGAAATCGATCAGCTGATGCGCGTCGGCACCGATGGTGGCGCCGACATCGAGCACGACGCTCTCGCCGCGCGTCGTCGGCCAGAGCGCCGCGATTGCCGGGCGGTCGATGGTGGCCATCGTGCGCAGGCAGAATTTCGACATCGCCATCAGCGCGCCGGTGTTGCCGGCCGAGATGCAGGCCTGCGCGGCGCCGCTCTTCACCGCCTCGACGGCCTTCCACATCGACGACTTCCAGCGGCCGTGGCGGAGCGCCTGGCTCGGCTTGTCGTCCATGCGCACGGCGACCTCGCAATGGACGAACTCGCTTACTTCGGCGAGCTTCGGGAACTTGGCGAGCTCGGGATGCACCACGTCCTCGCGGCCATAGATGACGAAGCGGATGTCAGGGCGGCGGATGACGACCGTCATCAGCGCCGGGATGACCACGCTCGGTCCGTGATCGCCGCCCATGGCATCGATGGAAATCCTGATCACTCGGTGTTTTTCTCACGGTTTGCCTGGCTAGCGGAGGACGCCTGCCAAGGTAAGGGGGCTCGCGAAGGTTCGGCGAAAATAGCGGTTTTGCGCCTGCGCACAACCAACTTTTCCAAAATCCGGACCACTCTCAGGATTTTCCAAGCAGCGAACGCAGCTTTTTCTGGAATTCGCTTTCCTCGGGCTGATCGTCGCCGGCGACGTCGAGCGAGGCTCCCGGCTTGCGCGGATAGGGATCGATCGCCAGGCCGAAGAACTGTTCGGCCAGCGCGCCGACATCGATCGTGTCGCCGGAGAACGTTTCCGGGCTGTCCGGTCCGTCGGCGTCGAGAATGATCTCGCCGCCGCCCTCGAAACCCTCGCGTCCAAGCTTCGACTGCTCGGGCAGGAACAGCGCCTCGACCGGTTCGTCTATATGCGCGCTTACCGGCTCCAGGGTGACGATGCAGGCCTGCGTGATGTCGGCCTCGACGCGGCCCGTAACCTTGACGCCGTTGCGTTTCCACGAAGCAACAAGCAGCTCGGCGCGGTAACTTTCGACCGAGAGCAGGTCGTATTCGGCGGCAAGTGCGGCACGCTGGCGCTGATCCGCCTCGATCAGGACCGGCAGGCCCTTTTGCGGCAGCCGCGCGACATTGGCGACAAAGGATACCGGGCTGCGCAATTCAGCGTCTTTCATGCTGGCCTCCTTCAAGCGGCCCCGGCGGCCTGGAACGCGACGGTGCCGGCGGCGATCGATTCGGTCGGCTGCACGGCGAGCTTCCGGCTGGCCTCGCAGACATAGTCCGCCAGAAGCGGCGCCTGCGGCCAGGGGCCCGCGTCCGGCCTGACATTGCGGGAAAGCGCCGCCGCGAGCGCCACCCGGTCGTTTTCCCGGAGGGCGTCGTCATAGGCGGCCGTGCGGCCGTAAAACATCCTTGCCAGCTTCTTCATACGCTTGGGCACTCCGACATCGCTGATTCCGAGTTCGCGCAGCGAGTGATCGACATCGAGGAAGAACTCGTCGATCAGCACTTGCGCGACCTCGGCCGCCACGCCTTGCTCGCCATGCAGCCGGTGCTGGACGAGATAGATATGCAGCGACAGCATCTCGAAGCGGCCGAGCGGCGTATCCGGCACATTCCAGTCCGAATAAAACACCGTTTGCCGCGCCGCCGCCACGATTTGTGCGTAGAGCGCCTCGGTGATAGCGCGGTTGGCATTGCGTTCGCGGCCAAAAAGGCGCTGGAACATTGAGGGCGGTCTCCCGGGGACCTGTTGTTTGATTTGGCCTTGTTGCATCGGCATGCAAGCTGGTTTACCGGTTTTGCGGCCCAGCGCAAGTTGCGGGGATGTGATGGAGAATTGTTGTTGGGTGCCCTGAAATTCAAGTCGTTCTTTGCGCCCGCCCCAGTGGGGGTGGCGTCACTGCTGGTGGTGGCATCAGCGCTTTCCGCCTGCAATTCGTCCAAGATGTTCGGCGATCTCCATCCAAGCGAGACGCTGACGAAAGGCTATGTGATCGACCAGCAGGCAATCGATTCGGTGCCGGTCGGATCGAGCCGTGAACAGGTGCTGCTGGCGCTGGGCACCCCATCGACGACGGCGACCTTCGACAACGAGGCCTTCTACTACATCTCGCAGACGCGCAAGCGCTACGTCGCCTTCGACAACCCGCACATCATCGACCAGCATGTGCTGGCGGTCTATTTCGGCGCTGACGGTCGCGTGACCCAGATCGCCAACTATGGCCTGAAGGACGGCAAGATCTTCGACTTCATCTCCAGGACGACGCCGACCGGCGGCAAGGACCAGAACTTCCTCAGCCAGGTCATCAACGGTGCCAGCAAGCTGGCACCCGGCATCCCCGGCGGCGGCAGCGGCACGCCTTAAGTCTATCGACGGCCCGCAGAACAATCAGCACCCGCCGGCGCGCCGGCGGGTCTTGTTCACGCGCGGCCAAGACGCATACTTGCTTACATTCAGACGTCCCCCTATCAATTTGCCGGGGATTCGGGACCGGTCATGAGCAACAGCGATCGTACTGTGCCGCAAGGCTGGATGGCGACAGGCACGCCAGACCGGCAGACCGTGACACCTGACTGGCTTGTCGTCGATGCGCCGACAATCGACGGCGTTGCGCTCAAGGAAATCCGGCCTGTCGCGACTTCGACCGGCTACCTCACTGAAGTCTTTCGCGAAGAATGGGATCTCGACGGACTTCCCGTCGGACAGGTGTTTCAGCGCACGCTTTATCCGGGCGCGGTGACGGGATGGCATGCCCATGGCGTCACAACCGACCGGCTTTTTTGCTCGGTGGGCAGCGTTCGGATCTCGCTGTTCGACGGTCGCAAGGCCTCGCCGACATTCGGCACAGTCTGGCACAAGATCGTCGGAGCGGTCAGGCCCGCCATCGTCGGCATTCCGCCCGGCGTCTGGCACGGTGTCGTCGCGCTCGGACCGGACATTGCTCTGGTGCTCAATCTGGTCGACAAGGCCTACGCCTATGACGCGCCCGATCACTGGCGGCTACCGCCCGATACAGAACAGATCCCCTACAAGCTGGCATAGCGTGGAACAGGCCGGCCAGAGCGCGCCAACAGGGCGGATCGAACCACTTGTCTCGGTCGTCATCGCGACGCATAACCGCCCGGCGGTCCTGCGCCAGACGCTGAAGAGCCTCATCGGTCAGACCCTGCAGGACTGGGAAGCCATCGTCGTCGGCGACGCGTGCCGGTCGGAGACACCGGCAATTGTCGCCGCCTTCGATGATTGCCGCATCTCCTACATCGATCTTCCGGTGAATTTCGGCGAGCAATCGGGGCCGAACAACATCGGCTTCGCCAGGGCCTGCGGCCGCTTCGTCGCGATCTTGAATCATGACGACCTCTGGTTTCCCGACCATCTGGCGTCGATGAGCGGCTGGATGGACGCCACCGGTGCCGATGTGGTGATCGCTCGGGGCGCGGTCATCGAGTCGTCCGCGAGCAAGGGTTCCAGGCATATGATCCTCGGGATGGGGCGGGATGGCTTCTATGACCCGGTCACCACAGTCGGATTTGGCTCCGCGCAAATGGTCCGGCGGACGTCGCTGCCAAGGCTTGGACCATGGCGCCCGGCCAGCCAGTGCGTTTGCGAGAGTTCCCAGGACTGGCTGTTCCGTGCCTGGCGCAAGGGTGCCGTGATCGCGACAATGCCGCATCTGACCGTGCTCATGCTGCATTCGGGCAAGCGCGAAGGCAGCTATGCGCGTGATACCGCGCAGGAGCAGGAAGAACTGATGGACGCGATGAGTTCGCCGGACGCGCTGCGCGCCAGGATTCTCGGCAATGCCGAGGAACCTGCTCCCCTCAAACGCTCCCGTTACCTTAAACGCAGGCTTCTGGCGATGCTTGGCATACATCCGCGGGCGCGTTCCTTCCGCCGCCAACATCGCCGGGGCGCCTTCATTGCCATGCTGCGCCAGACACGCGGCTTACCGCCAATGCCCGAGCGAGAGCCGGACATCGATGCGTTGCTGGCCCGCTATCGCCATGGCAGCGAAAGGCCGGAAGCCAACTGAGTGCCCCGCCGGGAAGGCGGCACGCATGGTGTAATGCGAAAAAACAAAGCCCGCGGGATCGCTCCCGCGGGCTTATCCCGGAATAGCCGCCGCGATCAGCCGTGCGCGAGCACGGCGAGCAGGAGCAGCGCGACGATGTTGGTGATCTTGATCGCCGGGTTGACGGCCGGGCCGGCGGTGTCCTTGTAGGGATCGCCGACGGTGTCGCCGGTGACCGAGGCCTTGTGCGCCTCGGAGCCCTTCAGGTGCTTGACGCCGTCCTTGTCGGTGAAACCGTCCTCGAACGACTTCTTGGCGTTGTCCCAGGCGCCGCCGCCGGAGGTCATCGAGATGGCGACGAAGAGGCCGTTGACGATGACGCCGAGCAGCGACGCGCCGAGCGCCGCGAAGGCCGAGGCCTTCGAGCCCGAGATCAGCAGCACGCCGAAATAGACGACGAGCGGCGCCAGCACCGGCAGCAGCGACGGGATGATCATTTCCCGGATCGCCGCCCTGGTCAGCAGGTCGACGGCGCGGGCATAGTTCGGCTTGGAGGTGCCGGCCATGATGCCCTTGTCCTCGCGGAACTGCTTGCGCACTTCCTCGACGATCGAGCCCGCGGCGCGACCGACGGCGGTCATCGCTATGCCGCCGAACAGATAGGGGATCAGGCCGCCGAAGATCAGGCCGGCGACGACGTAGGGGTTGGAGAGGTCGAATGAGACGTCGCCCATGCCCTGGAAGTAGGGGTACTTGTCGCCATTGGCGGCAAAGAACCTGAGGTCGTTCGAATAGGCCGCGAACAGCACCAGCGCGCCGAGGCCAGCCGAGCCGATAGCGTAGCCCTTGGTCACAGCCTTGGTGGTGTTGCCCACAGCGTCGAGCGCGTCGGTGGAGTGGCGCACTTCCTTGGGCAGGCCAGCCATTTCGGCAATGCCGCCGGCATTATCGGTGACCGGGCCAAAGGCGTCGAGCGCCACGATCATGCCGGCGAGGCCAAGCATGGTGGTGACGGCGATCGCCGTGCCGAACAGGCCGCCGAGCTGGTAGGTGGCGATGATGCCGCCGACGATGACGATGGCCGGCAGCGCCGTCGATTCCAGCGAGACCGCGAGCCCCTGGATGACATTGGTGCCGTGGCCGGTCACCGACGCCTGGGCGATCGAGTTCACCGGGCGCTTGTTGGTGCCGGTGTAGTATTCGGTGATCACCACGATAAGGCCGGTCACCAGAAGGCCGATCAGGCCGCAGATGAACAGGTTCTTGCCGGTGATGGCGATGCCGGCAACGGTGCCGACCTCGCCCCAGCCAACCGTAGCGGAGGTCGCGGCGGCAAGACCGATGATCGACAGCAAACCGGTGACGATCAGGCCCTTGTAGAGGGCGCCCATGATCGAGCCGTTGGAACCGAGCTTGACGAAGAAGGTGCCGACGATCGAGGTCAGGATGCAGGCGCCGCAGATGGCGAGCGGGTAGAGCATCGCAGCGCCCAGCGCGGCCGTGCCGCCGAAGAAGATGGCGGCCAGAACCATGGTGGCGACGACGGTCACCGCATAGGTTTCGAACAGGTCCGCGGCCATGCCGGCGCAGTCGCCGACATTGTCGCCGACATTGTCGGCGATGGTGGCCGGATTGCGTGGATCGTCTTCGGGAATGCCGGCCTCGACCTTGCCGACGAGGTCGCCGCCGACGTCAGCACCCTTGGTGAAGATGCCGCCGCCGAGACGGGCGAAGATCGAGATCAGCGAAGCGCCGAAGCCGAGTGAAACCAGCGAGTCGATGACGACGCGGTCATTCGGCTGGAGCCCCATCGGGCCGGTCAGGATGGCGTAGTAGATCGAGACGCCGAGCAGTGCCAGGCCCGCAACCAACAGGCCGGTGATGGCGCCGGACTTGAAGGCGATGTCGAGGCCGGCAGCGAGGCTGTTCGAGGCGGCCTGCGCGGTGCGGACATTGGCGCGCACAGAGACATGCATGCCGATGAAGCCGGCGGCGCCCGAAAGCACGGCGCCGATCAGGAAGCCGATCGCCGAGGTGATCGAGAGCAACCACCAGGCAAGCAGGAGCACGACGATGCCGACCACGGCGATGGTGGTGTACTGGCGCGCCAGATAGGCCTGGGCGCCCTCGCGGATGGCCGCGGAGATTTCCTGCATGCGCTGATTGCCCTGATCGGACGCAAGGACCGAACGTGTCGCCCAGATGGCGTACAGAACTGACAGCAAGCCGCAGGCGATGACGGCGGTAATGATGGTCATTGCCGGATTTTCCTCGATTGTTGGCCCAAAAGAACCCCTCCCTGGGCCGTTGGAATGAGATGCATGCCGCGCACGGAATCCACCCTTGGTTGGGGTGTATGCGAAACAGGGCTTGGAACGTCAAGATATTGTTCGGTTTTTGCCCGGCTTTCGCCCAAAAGAAGAAGGCGGGAATTGTTGTGCCAGCGCGAGCCTGGAGTTAGATCGATTGAAATGACGCTGCGTCCGGCTGCTCAGGATCGATCCGTGGCGAGGTTGGCCGCTGATGGATCGACGCTTTGCAAATGCTCAATGCCAAGCATATCTTCCGAAGGAGCAGGAGTTGATCAATGAAGTTCAAAGCTATCGTGCACGAAGCGGAAGAAGGTGGATTCTGGGCCGAGGTTCCCGCCATCCCGGGATGCGCGACCGAAGGAGAAACCCTGGACGAACTCATGGCAAATCTGCGTGAGGCAATTGAAGGCTGCCTTTCGGTGGATTTGCCGTCTTCGGTCACTTCAGTTCCCGGCAAGGTGGTGGAAATCGCAGTTTGAAATCCATTTCGGGTAAGGATCTGGCCAGGGCCATTGAGCAGCGAGGCTGGCAACTTCTGCGAATAGCGGGCAGCCATCATATTTATGGAAAAGAGGGAAGCATTGTTCGTCTCTCCATCCCGATACATGGCAACAAGCCCCTCAAGACAGGTCTCTTGCGCCATCTTCTGAAGATGGCGGAAATCAGCGAAACTGACGTCTGAACATCTCTATTCCGCCCCCTGCCCCATTCGGCGCGCGGCGTAGCGCTCGATCGCCGAAAGCCCGTTATAGATCAGCACTGCAAGCGCGGCGACGATCAGGCCGCCCTGCAGCACGAAGGCAAGGTTGTTCGAGATCAGGCCGGCGATGATCACCTCGCCGAGCGTCTTGGCGGCAACCGTCGAGCCGATCGTCGCGGTGGCGAGGCTGATGACGACCGAGAGCCGGATGCCGCCAAGGATCACCGGGGCGCTGAGCGGCAACTCGACCTTCATTAGCCTTTGCCAGCCGGTCATGCCGGCGCCGCGCGCCGCTTCCATCACATTGCCCGGCAGCGTGGTCAGCGCGGTCAGCGCATTCTCGAATATCGGCAGCAGCCCATAGAGGAAGAGCGCGATCAGCGTCGGCTTCTCGCCGAAACCGACGGCCGGTACCGCAAGCGCCAGAACGGCAACCGGCGGGAAGGTCTGGCCGATATTGACCAGGCTGCGCGACAAGGGCAGGAACTCGGCGCCTGCCGGCCTGGTGACCAGGATGGCTAACGCCACCGCGACGATCGTCGCCGCTACCGTCGCGACCAGCACGGTCCGCAGGTGCTGCAAGGTCAGCGTCAGCAGGCTGCCCTGGTTGTAGACAGCCGGCGCGCCGTTCTCGGTCAGCGGTTTCAGCAGCGGCTCGAACCAGCCGGGGCTGGTGATGAAAACCACCAGCAGCACCAGAACGGCCAGCCTCAACAGCGCGGGCAGCCAAGCCTTCATTGCGGCCTCGCCGCGCGCTTTACCAGGCCTTCGATGGTGACGCGGCCAATGAGCTTGCCGTCGGCGCCCTTCACCGGCAGCGCGGGGCGGCCCGACCACAACAGCTCGGCCAGCGCGTCGCGCTGCGTGGCCTCACCGGGGATCGCCTCGCCTTCGGCGCCGCCCGGCTCCACGGCATCACGCACAGGCCCGAGCGACAGCAGCCGGAACGGCCTTTCGCTGGCGCCGACCAATGTCTCGACGAAGCCGCTTGCGGGTCGGGCCAGAATCTCCGCCGGCTTGGCGTATTGCACCAGCTTGCCGGCATCCATGACGGCGATCTTGTCGCCCATATGCACCGCCTCTTCCATGTCGTGGGTGACGAGGATGATGGTGGTGCCGAAGCGCTTCTGGATCGCCAGCAGATCCTCCTGCGCCTTGGTGCGGATGATCGGGTCGAGCGCGCCGAAGGGCTCATCCATCAAAAGCACGTCGGGTTCGGCGGCCAAGGCGCGGGCGACGCCGACGCGCTGCTGCTGGCCGCCGGAAAGCTCATGCGGATAGCGCGGCCCGTAAGCCTGCGGGTCAAGCTGATAGAGCGTCATCAACTCATCGACGCGAGCCTTGATGCGATCCCTGTCCCAGCCGAGCAGGAGCGGCACGGTGGCGATGTTCTGCGCCACCGTGCGGTGTGGAAACAGGCCGTGCCCCTGGATGGCGTAGCCAATGCTGCGGCGCAGCTGATAGCCGGGCACCGAGCGGTTGTCGGCGCCGTCGAGCTTGATGACGCCGGAAGTCGGCTCGACCAGCCGGTTGATCATCCTGAGCAGCGTCGTCTTGCCGGACCCCGACGTGCCGACGATGACGGCGATGGTGCGCGGCTCGATGACCATCGAAACATCGTCGACCACTGTCGTCTCGTCATAGCGCTTGGTGATGCCTTCGATCTCGATCATGCCGTTTCAACTACCCTGCGCTTGGTGGCGGTCATCTCGATGACAGCGTCGAGGATGATGGCGGCCGCAAAGGCCAGCGCCACGGTGGGCAGCGCGCCGAGCAGCACCAGATCCATCGCCGTCTGGCCGACGCCCTGGAAAACGAACACGCCGAAGCCGCCGCCGCCGATCAGCGCCGCGATGGTGGCGAGGCCGATATTCTGCACCAGCACGATACGGATGCCGGTCAGGATCACCGGAAAAGCGAGCGGAAACTCGACGTCGAGCAGCCGCTGGCGGTCGGTCATGCCCATGCCGCGCGCAGCGTCGTTGGCCGCGCGGGGCACGCCAGCCAGCCCAACCACGGTGTTGGCCACCACCGGCAACAGCGAATAGAGGAAGAGCGCGACAAAAGCGGGTGCGGTGCCGATGCCCCTGATGCCGACCGCTGCAGCGCCCGGCACATGGACGGCGACCCAGCCGAGCGGTGCGATCAGCAGGCCGAAGAGCGCGATCGAGGGAATGGTCTGGATGATGTCGAGCACATTGAGCACCCCTGCCCGCAGCTTCTCGACGCGATGGCAAAGGACGCCGAGCGGTATGCCGACGATCACCGCGCCGGCCAGCGAACCAAGCGCCAGCGTGACGTGCTTGGAAGCCTCGGCCCAGAAACTGTCGGCGCGGCTGGCATATTCCTTGAGGATGGAGAGGCTGTTCCAGCTTCCCGAGACAAGCAGTACGGCAATGGCGAGCGTGGCAAGCACGAGCACGCCGACGCGCGCCCAGGGTGACAGGTTCAGCCTGCTCAGCACATCGGCAAGCAGCAAGGTGAAGGCAAAGATCAGCAGCCAGAAACCCGAGGCCGGCGCGACGCGGGCGAAGGTGTTGCCGGCGGGCGTCAGGAAACCGCCGGCAATGCCGATCAGGACCGCAAGCGCAATCAGCGCGGCCGCGCTGGCCGCCAGCCTGAGAATGAGCGGCGTCCTGAGCAGTGCAACGATGGCGGCGGCGATCACGATCGCCAGCAACAGCATGCCAAGCGTCGGCGGCAGCGCTTCGAGGATCGGGCGCGCCTGGCCCGGCACGATGCGGTTGGCGCGGAACGTGGCAAAGGGTGCGGCCAAGGCTGCGTAAGCGACGATCGCGGCGATCACGACGCCGAGCTTGTCGAAGCGGATGATCACGATCGTCCCCAATCAAGCCGGCGCGCCGTAAACACGGCGCGCCGAACTCACCTTACTTCAGGAAGCCGTTCTTCTTCAGGAAATCCTCCGCCACGCCCTTGGCAGGCTCGCCACCCAGTTGCACGCGGCCATTGAGCTCCTGCAGGGTGACGAGATCGAGCTTGGCGAAGACCGGCTTCAGCAGCGCTTCGATTTCGGGATGCTGCTTCAGGACTTCTTCGCGGATGATCGGCGCCGGCTGGTAGACTGGCTGCACGCCCTTGTCGTCCTCGAGCACGACGAGGCCGGAGGGCTGGATCCCGCCATCGGTGCCATAGACCATGGCGGCGTTGGCGCCGTTGGTCTGGTTGGCGGCGGCAGCGATGGTTGCCGCGGTGTCGCCGCCGGAGAGGGTAATCAACTGGTCCGGCTTCAGGGTAAAGCCATAGGTCGTCTGAAAGGCCGGAAGCGCCGCCGCCGAATTGACGAATTCGGCGGAAGCCGCCAGCACCACCTTGCCGCCGCCGGCGACATACTTGCCGAAGTCCGTCAGGGTGGCGAGCTTGTTCTCGTCAGCCACTTCCTTGCGCAGCGCGATCGCCCAGGTATTGTTGGCCGGCGACGGCGACAGCCAGACGATCTTGTTGGCGTCGTAGTCGAGCTTCTTGGCGGTCTCGTAGGCCTTGGCGGCGTCCTTCCAGACCGGATCATCGGCCTTCTGGAAGAAGAAGGCGGCATTGCCCGTATATTCTGGATAGATGTCGATCTCGCCGGCGGTGATCGCCTTGCGCACCACGGGAGTCGCGCCGAGCTGGATGCGGTCGGTGGTCTTGATGTTGTTGGCGTTGAGCACGAGCTGGATGATGTTGCCCAGCACGCCGCCTTCGGTATCGATCTTGGAAGACACCACCACCTGGGCATTTGCCGATGCCGTCGCGATGCCAAGCGCCATCGCCGCGAAAGCGAGCTTTCTAACTGAAAACATTGTGAAAATCCCTTGTATGAGCCGATCAATCGGTGGTCGCATATGAGCACAGCTTCAACGGCCGGTCGGGGCATACGGTTTCATAACTAGGGAGATACACGCAATAATTTTGTTCGGCCGGACGAAGGCCATGGCCGCACCCCGACATGGCGATGCCGACCTAAGGTCGGCTGGCGGCCTGCCCTGTTCTGGGGAATATTAGGGAAAGGCGGGTCGGCGGCCAAAAACAGGGAGTGTGTCATGGCCAAGCATAAAGTCGGCTACCTCATCGGCAGCCTTGCCAAGGGCTCCATCAACCGCAAGCTTGCGAAGGCCCTCGTGAAATTGGCGCCGCCCGAGCTTGAGATGACGGAAATCCCCTTCAAGGACCTACCGCTCTACAGTTACGACTATGACGCCGACTTTCCGCCGGTCGCCCAGGAGTTCAAGAAGGCCATCGCGTCCGTCCAGGCAGTGCTTTTCGTCACGCCGGAATACAACCGCTCGATCCCCGGCGGCCTGAAGAACGCAATCGACTGGGCGAGCCGGCCCTACGGCAAGAACTCTTTCGCCCGCAAACCGACAGCCGTCATCGGAACGTCGCCGGGCGCGATCGCGACAGCCGTCGCCCAGCAGAGCCTGCGCAGCGTGCTCAGCTTCTGCAACGCACCCCAGATGAACTCTCCCGAAGCCTACATCCAGTTTACCCCGGGATTGATCACCGACGATGGCGAGGTGACTGTGGAGTCAACGGAAACATTCCTGCGCAACTACATGGACGAGTTCCACATGTTCATCGCGCGGGTCTTGCAGGTGCTCCCGCCGGATGCATGATGCCGGTCGCTTCGAACTTCTCGCCGGAGCGGCCTTCGGCACCTTCTTCAGAGTTCGCGCGGGCCTACCATCTTCAACGTGCCGAGCGCGACGAAGCAAAGCGCGACGACCGGGAAGACGACCCAGTTGAGCATCGTCCAGCCCCATGCATTGTAGATCGCGCCTGACATGAGTGAGGAGAACGCGACGGAGCCGAACAGGACGAAGTCGTGGAAACCCTGCACCTTGCTCTTCTCGGAGGGGCGGTAGCTGGCCGCCACCATGGCCGTGGCGCCGATGAAGCCGAAGTTCCAGCCAAGCCCGAGCAGGATCAGCGCCGTCCAGAATTGCCACAGATGCAGCCCGGAAAGCGCCACCGTGGCGCAGCCGATCAGGAGCACGAGGCCGGTGGCCAGGATGCGTTCGGCGCCGAAGCGATGGATCAGCGAGCCGGTGAAGAAGCTGGGCCCGAACATGGCCATGACGTGCCAGGAAATGCCGAGCGTCGCGTCGTCTTCCGACAGGCCGCAGCCGACCATGGCGAGCGGCGCGCCGGTCATGACGAAGCTCATCAGCGCGTAGCTGCCGACGGTGCAGAAAAGTGCTGCGACGAACCGCGGCTGGGTGACGATTTCGGCCAGCGGCCGGGCATCGCTTGCAGCGGTTTCGGTGACGGCTCCGGTCCGGGAGGAAACCCGCAGGAACGACAGGACGAGCGCGCCAACCGCCGCAAGCGGCAGGATCGAGGCGAAGGATCCCGCGAACATGACCGGAGCCAGCAGTTCGCGGGTGTAAATGACGATCTGCGGTCCGAGGACGGCGGTGATGATGCCGCCCGCCAGAACGAAGGAGATCGCGCGCGCCTTGAATTGAGGCGGCGCGTTGTCGGCGGCCGCGAAGCGGAACTGCTGCACGAAGGCGCCGCCGACGCCGATGACGCAGAGGCCGAAGGCGAACAGCCAAAAGCTCCCTTGGAAGAGCGCAAGCGTCGCGATCAGGCCGCCGAGCGCCGTGACCACGGTGCCGGTCATGAAGCCGCCGCGATAGCCTAGGCTGCGGATGATGGCGGCGGCCGGCAAGGCTCCGAGCGCCACGCCGAGATTGAAGCCGGTGACCGGGGCAGTCGCCAGCGACTTGTCCGGGCCGAGCAGGTATTGACCGGCGAGCGCGCCGAGCGAAATGGCTATCGGAGCGGCCGAACCAACGATCGCCTGCGCGGCGGCTAGCAGGACGGCTGTGCGGCGCCCTTCCCTGCCGGTCCGGCCTATCGCGGCCGTTGCGGTCGTCACGAAGCGTCCTTGCCACGCCCCTCGCCGCGAACCCGGCGCGAGACGCGATCGAGAACGGCATTCACCAGCTTCGGCTCGTCTTCCTCGTAAAAAGCTTTTGCGATGTCGACATATTCGGACACGATCACGGCTACCGGCACGTCCTCGCGCTTCATCAATTCATAGACGCCGGCGCGCAGGATGGCGCGCAGCGTCGAATCCAGCCGCGAGAGTGGCCAGTCCTCGGTCAGCGCCTGGCGGATGACCGGGTCGATGGTCTTCTGGTTCTCGACGACGCCGGTCAGGATGGCGCGGAACCATTGCGCGTCGGCTTCGCGGTAGAGCGCGCCATCCACTTCCTTGCCGAGGCGGAAGGTTTCGTATTCGGCCGTTATCTCGAAGACACCGCTGCCGGCCACATCCATCTGATAGAGCGCCTGAACGGCGGCAAGACGGGCGGCGCCGCGCTTGTTGGCGTGGCGTACCGCTCCGGTCGGGGCAGGCTCGGTCACGATTGGGCTCCGAATTTCTCTTTGAGCGCGATCATGGTCAGCGCCGCGCGCGCGGCAAAACCGCCCTTGTCGCCTTCCGTCTTTCGCGCGCGTGTCCATGCCTGCGCGTCGTTCTCGGTAGTCAGGATGCCGTTGCCGATCGCGACCGCCTCCTGCACCGAAAGGTCCATCAGGGCACGGCTCGATTCATTGGCGACGATGTCGAAATGATAGGTATCGCCGCGGACGATGGTTCCAAGCGCGACGAAGCCGTCATAATGCGTGCCGCCTTCGGCCGCGCCATCGAGCGCGAAGGTGATCACGGCCGGTATCTCCAGCGAACCGGGAACCGTGACGACGTCATAGGTGGCGCCAGCCTCGTCGAGCGCGCCGGTCGCGCCTTCGAGCAGAGCGTCGGCGAGGTCGTCGTGAAAGCGCGCTTCGACAATAAGCAGATGCGCCTTCGCCTTCGGGCGAATGAACGCTTTGCCGTGTTGGGATGTGCCTGCCATAGAAGTCTCCGGGGGTTGCCGGTGACTTAGGCCGAAGCGGGGTTGATCGCAAGCGGAAGATTGCTGCAGTCAGACGCCACTAGCCTGGCGATAGCGACGCACCGTGTCCCTTAGACGGTCGTTCACCGGCCGCGGATTGGTTAGCGCGCTTCAGTGAATACCTTGCGATCGTTGACCGACAGATTGAGGTCGGGCGCGTCCTCGACATGGAGCTTTTCTCGCCGAGCGGAGCCAATTTCGTCTTTGGTCATCACAGCCCCTCTTTCGCGGCCTCCGCCAGGCGCGCGGCGTAGCGGGCCATGGTGTCGATCTCGATGTTGAGGCGGTCGCCGGCCTGGCGCTCGCCCCAGGTGGTGACGCTCAGCGAGTGATGGATGAGAAGCACGTCGAAGCGGGTGCCTTCCACCTTGTTGACGGTGAGCGATGTGCCGTCGAGCGCAATCGAACCTTTCGGCGCGATGAACTTCGCCAGATGACGCGGCGCTTCCAGCGTGAAGCGCACGGCATCCCCTTCCTCCTTGCGCTCGACGATCTCGGCCATGCCGTCCACATGGCCGGAGACGATGTGGCCGCCGAGTTCGTCGCCGATCTTCAGCGCCCGTTCGAGATTGATCCGCGTGCCTGATTTCCAGCTCGAGGCGGTGGTCAGCCTGAGTGCTTCCTCCCAGGCCTCGACCTCGAACCAGCGCGCGTTGGAGCCATGCTCGGGCAGAGCCGTGACAGTCAAGCAGACGCCGCCGCAGGAAATCGAAGCGCCGATAGCGATGGTCTCGGGATCGTAGGCGGTGTCTATGCGCAGGCCGACGCCCTCAGCCAATGGCTTCACCGTCGCAACTGTACCGACATCAGTGACAATCCCAGTAAACATCAGAGGCTGTCTTTCGTTTTGACCATGATCTGATCCAAAAACCGGTTCCCACTTTTTGGGATCATGGTCTTACCCACTCGGCGTAGCTGTCCTCGCCGAAGCGCATGTCGCGCAGTTTGCGAAATCCAGCCGGGATATGGTCGGCGTCGATCGGCGATGCAATACCGTCTTCGCCAATGGCGTCCGGCCCCTGGAACAGGACGATACGGTCGACAAGGTCTTCCTCGAGGAAGGCCTTGGCCACCTGGGCGCCGCCTTCGACCAAAACGCTTGCCATGCCGAGCGCGGCAAGGTCTTCCAGCAATTCCGGCAAAGCGACGACGCCATCATGGGTTTCGGTGCCGATGAAGCGCACGCCGGCGCGTTCGAGCGCGGCCCGCCGATGCGGGTCGGCTTCCAGGCAAGCGGCGACATAGAGCGGGACGCGGTCGACGCCGGACACCAGCTTGGATGTCTCTGGCAGCCGGATCTGCCGATCGAGGACAATGCGCGCCGGCGAGCGGTTCTCCAGCCCCGGCAGGCGCACGGTCAGCGCTGGGTCGTCCTCAAGCGCGGTGCCGATGCCGACCAGGATGGCGTCGGACTCGGCGCGCATCATATAGACGTCGCGCCGCGCGATCTCGCCGGTGATGGCGACCTGGCCGGCACCCTTGCGGCCGATCTTGCCGTCGCTCGAAAGCGCAAGCTTCAGAGTTACTTCCGGGCGCTTCTTCAGAGAACGAGTGAGATAGCCGGCCATCTGCTCTGCGGCTTCGGCTGCCAGCACCTTCTCCACCACCTCGACACCTGCGGCGCGCAGGATGGCGTAGCCCTTGCCGGAGACGCGCGGGTCGGGATCGCTCGCGGCGCCGACGACGCGCGCTACGCCGGCATTGACCAGCGCGTTGGCGCAAGGCGGCGTGCGGCCGTGATGGGCACAGGGCTCCAGGGTAACGTAAGCCGTGGCGCCACGCGCGAGCTCGCCGGCCTCGGCCAGCGCCTCGGTCTCGGCATGCGGGCGCCCGCCGACAGCCGTGACGCCAGTGCCGACGATCATCGGACCGGCGCCGTCGTCGCGCACGATGATGGTGCCGACGGAAGGGTTGGTCGAGGTGCGGCCGGCATTGCGCCGCGACAGCCTGATGGCCGCGGCCATGAAACGGCGATCAAGGGCCGCCTGCTCGGCCTTGCTCAATCGAGATCCCGGCATGATCAGTCGGCGTCCTCTTCGGCCTTTTCCTCGTCGCCCTTCAATTCGCCCAGCAACTCGTGGAAATCCTTGGCTTCGCGGAAATTGCGATAGACCGAGGCGAAGCGGACATAGGCGACGTCATCCAGCGACTTCAGCGCCTCCATGACCAGCCGGCCGACCTCGCCTGAAGCGATCTCGGTTTCGCCGGAGCTTTCGAGTTGGCGCACAATGCCGGTGACGGCGCGGTCGATGCGCTCGGGGTCGACATTGCGCTTGCGCACGGCGATCTCGACGGAGCGCAAGAGCTTGTCGCGGTCGAAAGGCACCTTGCGGCCGGACTTCTTGATGACGACGAGGTCGCGCAGCTGGACGCGCTCGAAGGTGGTGAAGCGGCCGCCGCAATCCGGGCACACCCGCCGCCTGCGGATCGCCGCGCCGTCCTCGGCGGGACGCGAATCCTTCACCTGCGTATCTTCAGACTGGCAATAAGGGCAGCGCATGGAGAGCCTTGGGTTCGCGATTCTGTGGGCGAAAGGCTTAGAGCCTTTTATGCCTCAGAGATAGCGAGGCATGAGCAAGATTGCCAGCGCCTGCGCCCCCTGCCCGCCGGCAAGCGTCAGGGCGCGACGTCCTTGGTCGAAAACCCGCAGGACGTGCCGAGATTGCGATAGGCCTTGGTGAAGCCGTCCATCGGAATGCTGGTGACCTGCTGTTTGCCGAAGGTCACATCGAGCGAGGTAACCTTGCGCATGGCGCGCAACAGGGCGAGGCTGGTCTTGGCCTGGTTGTCGACCATCCAGCTGGGACGACCGCCCGCTGCCGCGTTGGAGCTGACGGTCGCGGTGACCTTCACGCCAGGATCGCCGAAAGTCGCGGCGATCTTGTCGCCGGTCGGCAGCGTCTTGTTGTCGATGATGAACATGATGGCCGGATAGGCGTCCGGCGGCAGCGCGTCGCCGGTCGAGATCGACAGCGTCAGGGAGCCGGCGTTGCCGTTGCCATCGACGAAGGCCGTCGAGGCGGCGCAGGTCTTGTGCGCATCCTGCCCTGTGTCGAGCGTGTCGATGATGGTGGTCCACCTGCCGAAGGTGTTTGTGACCGGCATGTCGGAGGCAGGCTGCGTCTGCTCCTGCGCAACCGCGCCGGACAGGACGAAAACGGTCAGCGAGCCGGACAAGGCCAGGGCGGCAAGATGGAAAGCGCGCATCATCAAATCTCCAGTAAGCTGCGCCGCCCGATCAAGGAGCGGCGCGAAGCGCGAGGATAAAAGATGACGCGCGGCGCCCGGTCAACCGAGGGCTGACAGCCGAAGGATCAACCGAGATAGGGGTAGAGCGGGAAGCGGTCGGTCAGCGCCGTGACCTTGGCCTTCACCGCGGCCTCGACCGCCGCATTGCCTTCGTCGGAATTCGCCACCTTCAGACCGTCCAGCACCTCGGCGATCAGCTTGCCGATCTCGCGGAATTCGGCCTGGCCGAAGCCGCGCGTGGTGCCGGCCGGCGTGCCGAGACGCACGCCCGAGGTCACGAACGGCTTTTCCGGGTCAAACGGAATGCCGTTCTTGTTGCAGGTGATATTGGCGCGGCCGAGCGCTGCCTCCGCGCGCTTGCCGGTGGCGTTCTTCGGACGCAGGTCGACCAGCATCAGATGGTTGTCGGTGCCGCCCGAGACGATGTCGAGGCCGGTCTCCTGCAGGCTGGACGCCAATGCCTTGGCGTTGGCGACGATGCTTTCGGCATAGGCCTTGAAGCTCGGCTTCAGCGCTTCGCCGAGCGCCACCGCCTTGGCGGCAATGACATGCATCAGCGGGCCGCCCTGCAGGCCCGGGAACACCGCCGAATTCATCTTCTTGGCGATGTCCTCGTCGTTGCAGAGGATCATGCCGCCGCGCGGGCCGCGCAGCGATTTGTGGGTCGTCGTGGTCACGACATGGGCATAGGGCAGCGGCGACGGATGCATGCCGCCCGCGACCAGGCCAGCGATATGCGCCATGTCGACCATCAGATAGGCGCCGATCGAATCGGCGATCTCGCGGAAACGCTTCCAGTCCCAGATGCGCGAATAGGCGGTGCCGCCGGCCAGGATAAGCTTCGGCTTGGTCTCATGCGCAGTCTTTTCTATGGCGTCCATGTCGAGCAGATGATCGTCCTTGCGCACGCCATAGGAGACGACCTTGAACCATTTGCCGCTCATATTGACCGGCGAGCCGTGGGTGAGATGGCCGCCCGAATTCAGATCGAGGCCCATGAAGGTGTCGCCGGGCTGCAGCAGGGCCAGGAACACCGCCTGGTTCATCTGGCTGCCCGAATTCGGCTGGACGTTGGCGAAGTTGCAGCCGAACAGCTTCTTCGCGCGCTCGATGGCCAGTTCCTCGGCCACGTCGACGAACTGGCAGCCGCCATAGTAGCGCTTGCCCGGATAGCCCTCGGCATATTTGTTGGTCATGATCGAGCCCTGCGCTTCGAGCACGGCGCGCGACACGATGTTTTCCGACGCGATCAGCTCGATCTCATGGCGCTGGCGACCGAGCTCGTTGCGGATGGCGCCGAAGATTTCCGGATCGGCGTCGGCAAGCGTGGTCTCGAAGAAGGATTCGAATTTGCTGGAGGCTGCCGCTGCATTTGACATGGCTTGCTTTCCCTTGGGGCCGGAGGTCTGCGAGGTCGCCGCGCATTAACACAGTTGTTTTCGGGCCGCCACGTTTGCGGCGCGAAATTTGCTGGCCGGTTTGCGCCAAGACAGTGCACCCGGCTCTAATCCCGCGGTTCACGGCCCTTCAGGATCGCTTCGGAGAAGGTGATCTCGGTGAACAGCTTGCGCGCCGTATGGTCGTTGATGTCGCCGCGGCGAAGCATCGCCTGCAGCTCGGCGCGCTCGGCCTCGATTCCCGCCAGCCTGAGCTCCAGCTCGATCAGCCCGGATTCGCGGGCCTCGGCGCGCGCTTCATCGGCGCCGTAGGAGAGCGAGATGCGGCGCCGGTAGATGGACGCGACGCTCTCGGCGATGGCGAGCTTCATCTCAGCCGCCTCTCCTTCACTGCCGTCGCTGGCCAGGCCTTCGATCCTGGCGATGGCCGCGTTGGCGGCGCCGACCCGGGCCCTGCGCTCTTCGGCCGCGCCCGGATGCTTGCCCGGTTCGACGAGGCCGCGCGCGACCGCCGGCAAAGCAAGGCTGGCAATCGCCAGCGAGCAGATGATGACGCCGGCGGCGAGGAAGATCGCGAGGTCGCGCGCTGGAAAGGGCGTGCCGTCCTGCAAGGTAAGCGGCAGCGACAGGATGCCGGCAAGCGTCACGGCGCCGCGCACGCCGGCGATCGAGCCGGCGAGCCTGACGCGAAAACCAAAGGGCTCGGCTTTGCGCTTGCCGAACCGCGCGGCAAGCACGGCGCCGATATCGCCGATCCAGATCCAGGCGAAGCGCAGGCCGATCAGGCAGAGCGTGAGCAACAGCACGGTCAATGCTGGCTCGAACAGCCAGTGCCGGGCGGTCAGTTCCGGTGGCACCTTGCTGATGATGTCCGGCAGCTGCAGGCCAAGCAGGATGAAGAGCGAGCCGTTGAACATGAAGATCAGCATCGACCAGAGCGAGATCGTCTGGATGCGCGCCGAGACTGCCATGTGGCGGACGATGCCGGAATATCCTGTCAAAAGCCCGGCCGTCACCGCCGCCAGGATGCCTGACGCGCCCAAATGCTCGGCGATCAGATAGGCGACGAAGGGCAGCAGCACCATGACCAGCACCTGCGCTTCGGCCGGCGTGCTGGTGATGCGGCTAAGGATCTGCAACGACTTCGCGGCAATAAACAGCGCCGCGATGCCGGCGAGAATGCCGATCGCCACAGCCAGGAGGAAACTCAGCGATGCCGCGGCAAACGAAAAGCTGCCGGTCAGCGCCGCCGCCACCGTGAACCGGAACATCACCAGGCCGGAGGCGTCGTTGAGCAGCGACTCGCCTTCCAATATGTGCATCAGCCGCGCCGGGACGAGATTGCGGTCGACGATCGAGGACACCGCGACAGCATCGGTCGGCGACAGCACGGCGGCGAGCGCGAAGGCGACAACCAGCGGGATGCTCGGCACCAGCCAGTGCAAGGCGTAACCGAAACCGACGATGGTGAAGAAGACCAGCCCGATCGCAAGGTCGAGGATCGGACCGCGCAGGGCGATCAGCTCACGCTTCGGTGCTGAGAAGGCGTCGCCGAACAGAAGCGGCGGGATGAACACCAGCAGAAAAAGCTCCGGATCGATCTCGACATGCAGGCCGCTCGCCGGCCAAGCAAGGGCGGCGCCGATCGCGATCTGCAGCACCGGCAGCGGCACGCGCACCAGCCGAACCAGCGCGCCCGAAACGGTCACGAAGGCGAGCACGACGAGGATGAAGACGGCGACGTCCATGGCGCGATTCCAGCGGTTCTGCCGACCATGGGCAATTGGATGCGCGCCGTCCAGCAACGGCTTTGCGACCGGCGAGGCAATGTGGATTTCGAAGCGGCCATAGAAGATTTGAGTAAGCCGAAGATGCGCCCCGACGGCCCCACGCCTGCTCTTTCGCCGCGGTCGCGGCGTTTGGTCGAGAGCGTCCCCCAATGTCGGGGCGCATCCGGCGGCGAGCGATATCCGGAGCGCCAGCCAAATTCGAAAAAACCGGCCGGCACCCGGCGTCAGCACAAGGCTGCTAAGGGGCGCCGGGTGGCCGGCCGCCACGCCAAGGCCCTGGAATCAGCGCGGCAAATGCAGAAGAGGACGCCGGATCCGCACTCTTTCGCCGGAAGTGCGCGGGTGGCTGGCGCCGCACCTTTCCTGATAAGCGAGAGGCCAACTCCATCAACCCCTCGAAAGCGCCGGGTTGACAGGCGAAGCGCGCCTGCCCTTGCGGCACGGAACGGCCCGTGCGATCCTGCGTTGCGGGTGGGATTAGAACTGGGGCGAGCGATGCTGTCACGATTGATGACGCATGTGGCGGCGGCGTATGCGGCGCCTACAGCCGAAGACGCCAGCGTGGCCTTCTTCGCGGCAATGGAAGATTTCGGCGCCTCTTATCTGCAGACAAGGCTCTACCGGCGGCCGGCGGCGATCCTGACGTCGGCCAGCCACTGGGCGGCCGGCGGCTTCATCACCAGGCTGGCGCCAGTCGATTGGCCCGGCAGCCCAGCCTTCGATTATATCTGCTTCGAGTGCAACCCGCTGCTCGGCGCGATCCGCGAGAACCGCACCAGCTACCGGTTCAGCGATTTCGCGCCGCACGACGATGCCCAATACGGCGCCTATTGGGAAGCGCTGAGCGAAGCCAACATCGACGACGCGCTCTGCGCCACCTCCTACGGGGCGGATGGCGTGATCGCCTCGCTGCATCTGGGCTTTCGCAGGCGGGATTTTGGCCCGGACGAGCGCTTCGCCGTCCATATGGCGGGCCTTGCGCTGACGGAAAGGCTGATGAGCCTGACCTCGCCGCCGCCGACCACTGTCGTCAGGCTAACGCGGCGCGAACGCGACAGCCTGGCGCTGGTCGCCGAGGGCAAGACCGACTGGGAAATCTCGGTGATCCTCGGCATCGCCGAGGCCACGGTGCGTTTCCATGTCGACAATGCCAGACGCAAGCTCGGCGCCGTCAACCGCGCGCAAGCGGTGGCGCGGCTGGTAAACCAGCGGCTTATCTAAAGCAATTCCAGGAAAAGTGTCAGCGGTTTTCCGTCAGGAATTGCGTCAAACAAGGAGATAAAGCGTTTCGCCGTTTTCCGTGAAACGGTGAAACGCTTTAGTCAGCATTTCCCAACAAAAAGGCCGCTACGAGAGCGGCCTTTTTTGTTCAAGATCAGATGCTTACTGAGCCGAGCTGATCTGCAGCTCCTGGGCGCCGTCGAGGCCGTAGATGTCATCGCGGAACTGCACGACGCCCGGCGCGGTCGACCATGCCGACAGATAGAGGAAGTGGACCGGCACCGGATTGACGACCTGGATCGGCGTGTTCTCGCCGGTCTTGATTGCCGCCTCGAAATGCTGACGGTCCCAGCCGGGCGTGTCGCGCAGGATCCAGGTGACGAGGTCGCGCACATTCTGGACGCGCACGCAACCGGAGGAATCGAAGCGCATCAGCTTGCCGAACAGGCTCTGCTGCGGCGTGTCGTGCATGTAGACGCCGTCCGGGCTCGGGAAATTGATCTTGACCGAGGCCATGGCGTTGTTGCTGCCCGGATCCTGGCGGAAGCGGTATTTCTCGGCATCGTCCGTCGACCAGTCGATGGTCATCGGATCGACCTCGCTGCCGTCCGGCGCGAACAGGCGGATATGGCTGTCCTTGAGGTAGTTCGGATCCTTCCGCATCAGCGGAATGATGTCCTTGCGCACGATCGAGACCGGCGCGTTCCAGTACGGATTGACGATAATCTCGTTGATCTTCGAGTTCACGATCGGCGTCTGGCGATCGATCTTGCCGACGATTGCCGTGTGGCGAAGCACCACGCGGTCGTTCTCGACCGCTTCGATCTGCGCGCCCGGAATGTCGACCAGCACGTAGCGATCGCCGAGCGTGCCGGCCTTCTCCTTCAGGCGCTGCAGGTTGGTCTGCAGCTGGCCGAGGCGGATCTGCGCCGAGACATTCATAGCGGTATAGGTGTACTTGCCCATGGCGCCGTCGGCCGGCAGCCCGTGGCGAAGCTGGAAACGCTTGACCGCGGAGTCGACATAGGAATCGAAAGCCGTCGAAATGCCGGCGCTCTGCGGCAGGTCGCCCGAGACCATCAGGCGCTTGCGCAGTGGAACGACATCCGGATCGTCGACGCCGAGCTGCAGTTTCTTGGTCGCCGGAACCTGTTCCCAGCCGCCTTGGGCGACGATGTTCTGGTACTGCGCGACAGCCTGCTCGGTGAAGGCCACCGTCTGCTGGCTGAAGATCGGCAGCGTCGAGGCGACCTTGTTGGTGTCGTTGCCGCGGGCGTCGAACTGGTCGTCCCAGTTGCCGCGCGTCGAGGATTTCAGGATGTCCCCGATCACATCCTGCGCGCTGGCCTGGCCGGCGACTACGGCGGCGGCGAGCACGGAGGCTCCGGTAAGGAAGAAACGGCGGCTGGTTCTCATGGCAGACATTCTTTGTTTGATCGCTCTCGCTCAATCGCTTGCCGGGCGGCTTTGTCCACACTCTAGGGTCGGCAAACTTAACAATTCGCCAACCATGACCCCGCTTCACCGGCCGCCAGAAACGCGCTGCCGCCACGCAGGTTCCAAGGAGCGCGGGGCATAGGCCCGCAGCATCATCCACATTTCGCATTGCCCGCGATTATGGCGGCAACGTGGCCTTGGCCCGCGATTTGCATATGGCGAGAAGGTGAAAGAAATGGGGGCGATGCTTTTTTGCATCGCAGCGACGCCAGCGCGCCCTCGCGAAGTCTGCGCCCCTCCCCGTCAGGCACAGAGCTTCAACTCGCGCGGAGCTACGGTCAAATTCCCGTGGCTGGCGCCTTCGGACCGGCGCACCGGCCCCATATTCTTCCCCCGGCCGCGCTTCTTCGGCGCGGCTTCCCTGTCCTAATTCGTAGCGCTTACATCCGGTAAGCGATCGTGTCGTTCCAGAAGCGGTCGAGGCGCTGCAGTGCGCGGTTCATCTGCTTGAACTCGTCGGTATTGATGCCGCCGACCGCTTCGATCGAGCCGACATGGCGCTCGTAGAGGCCGGCGACGACGTCGGCCACCTCGTTGCCCTTCGGCGTCAGCGAGACGCGGACCGAACGGCGGTCGATGCGCGAGCGCTGGTGGTTGATGAAGCCGAGGTCGACCAGCTTCTTCAGATTGTAGGAGACGTTCGAGCCGAGATAGTAGCCGCGCGAACGCAGCTCGCCGGCGGTCAGCTCCGAATTGCCGATGTTGAAGAGCAGCAGCGCCTGGATGGCGTTGATATCGGAACGGCCGTTGCGGTCGAACTCGTCCTTGATCACGTCAAGCAGACGGCGGTGCAGACGCTCCACCAGCTGCAGCGATTCCATGTACAGCGAGCGGATAGCCTCGCGGCGATCGTCGGATACGTTTGCGGTCTTCGCCGCCGGACGCGAATTGATCATTGTCTTTGCCTCTCGTTTGTCGCCTTGGTGATTTTTTGTTTTTCACCTTGATCGCGACACTATCGAATACTCATAAAATTCGACTTAAACGCCAGGGCTAACAAGAGCTTACCGGTAAGAGGTTTCGGAAGACGCTTAACGATCGGTCACCCGAGCAAGAACAATTAACCTAAAGATTTAGCCAATGGTTTTTGGGCGGAACGAGGCCGCAAAATCGGCCCTGGACAGATAGGGCACGATGCCGCGTCGGCCTATTGCCGGAGTTGGCGCTTCTGCAGCCAGATGGTGACGCGGAAGACGATGTAGAGCAAGGCCACGCAGGCATGCGAGATCACGATCAGCATCCGGTGGCCGAAGAGGTTCGGGAAGCCGGCATACATCACCGTCTCGGTCACCGCACAGATGAACCAGATCACCGGCCCCCAGGACGCCAGCATCCAAAGACCTGCCGCGGCGAAAGGGAAAAAGACGGCAAGCGTGGCCGCCGCCACCTGCCAGTGCACCGGCATCAGGTCGAAGCGCCACAATTCGCCTGGATAAATGCCGATCAGGCGGATCCAGTAGAGGATGCCGAACAAGAGGCAGTAGCCGGCGATCACACGCTGGAACCAGGCGAAGATGACCTCGGTGGTCGAGGGCTGCAGCACCACGCGCCTGGAGGTGACCTCGCTCACAGCACGAGCTCCTGGTCTCCGAGTGGCGCGAAATAGGCGTCGATATCGGCGGCGCTGACCTCATCCAGGCTCGCCGGCCGCCAGGCGGGCGTCGAGCCCTTGTCGATGATGGCGGCGCGGATGCCTTCGTAGAAATCATGGCCGGCCAACATGCGGTTCAGGATGCGGAACTCCATCTTCATGCATTCGTCCATCGACAGCGTCGATCCAGCGCTGATCTGGCGCCAGGCGATGTTGAGGCTGGTCGGCGAGCGGGTCTTCAGCGTCGCCAGCGTCTTTGCGGCAAAAGCATCGTCGGCCCCTGCCCGCTCCAGACTGTCGATGATGCCGGCGAGCGAAGATTGCGAAAAGTGGCGCGCGATCGCCTCCAGGTCCTGCCGCTCGGTCTCGCGTCTGGCCGGCACGAAGAAATCGCGCAGCTCCGCATTGGCGTCGCCGCTCGCCGCCAGCTCGTCGAGCAGGCCCGCCTGGTCCTCGGCCTTGATGGTGTGGGTGGCGAGCCCGGACCATAGCGCGTCGCCATAGCGGATGCGGTTTCCGGTCAACCCGAGATACATGCCGAACGAACCGCCGAGATCCGGCAGCAAATGGCTGCCGCCAACATCGGGGAAGAAGCCGATGCCGACCTCGGGCATGGCGAACTGCGCATTCTCGGTCAGCACGCGATGCGAGCCATGGAAAGAGATGCCGACGCCGCCGCCCATGACGATGCCGTCGATCAGCGCGACATAGGGTTTCTTGAAGCGCGCGATGCGGGCGTTCAACCGGTACTCGTCGGCGAAGAAGTCGACAGGCGGCCTGCCGGCGCGGCCGGCCTCGTAGATGTGCAGGATATCGCCGCCGGCGGAAAACGCCCTGCCCTCGGCCTTGACCACGACGACCCCGATGCCCGGATCCTGTTCCCAGGCGTCGAGCGCCTTGCCGAGCGCCTTGACCATGTTGTGCGTGACTGCGTTGAGCGCCTTCGGCCGGGTCAATGTGACCACGCCCGCCCTGCCCAGCCGCTCGAAGCGGATCTCGTCGCCTCCGCCAAAATCCATCGTCAGAGAATCCTCCCCCGCGCCTGCGGGAGGTGAAGTGCTAAGCGGCGACCGGGCCAACGTCAATTGTCGAGTACCGAGGACAGGCCGCGCCTCTTGCGGCGGGCAGACTACCAGACGAACGGGATAAGCGCGTTCGTGCGGCGCGCATAATCTGGGAACTCGTCGGGGAATTGCCGCGCCAAAAGCCGATCCTCGGCACCCACCCTCCAGATGAAAATCGTCCCAAGCAGGATCAACAGAAAGACGAAGGGGCCGCCGGCCGCGATCGCCGAGCCGATACAGGCGAGCAGGCCGCCGGTGTACATGGGATGACGCAGGCGACTGTATGGACCGGACCTTACCAGCTCATGCTCCTGCTTGGCCGAAACGGTTTGACTCCAGTTGCGGCCGAGAGCCTGCCGCGCCCAGACCAGCAGCGCCATGCCCGCGACGGTGATCGCGGCGCCGATGCCGCCCAGGACCGTGCTGACGGGTGCGAAATTGACTAAGTCGAAAATCGGCAGCCGCGGCAGCAGGAAGGCGGCGATGATGGCAAATATCAAGCCGAAGCTCTGCAAAAGATGCGGTTCGGTGTCCCGCTTCACGCCAATTGCCTGAACGGTCAGGAAGATGATCAGCATGAGCCAGGCGGCATAGATGAACCAGATGAAGGCCATGCCCTGCTCCTTCGGTTAGCCGGCAATCCGCCTTGGCCACCGCGCGCGCCCGGTGCTAGAAAATGGGCATCTTGAACCGGACGGCAAGCCATGCCCGGATTTTCTCGCCTCGCGGCCATGGTGATCGGCATGATCGCCATCTGTTTCGTCTGTCGCCCCGTCATCGCCGCGACGCCCGCCGAGCTTTACCAGGCGCAAACGATCGTCACCGGCACCGGAGACGTGAACCGGCAGATCGGCTTCAAGGATTGTCTCGACAAGGTGCTGGTCAAGGTCTCCGGCGATCCGCGGCTGACGCAGAAGACGGAGATGCTGGCGCTGCGCGAGAAGGCTGCCGATTTCGTCCAGTCCTTCCGCTACCATGACCGGCTCGAGGGCATCCCGATCCATGACGAGCAAGGCACGCATGACCGGCCGCACGACCTGACCTGCCTCTACAAGCCGGCCGTCGTCGACAGGCTGCTCGCGCAGCTCGGCAGCAGGCCCTGGCCCGGCGAGCGGCCGCCGATCGCCGTCTTCATGACCGCCGAGCAGGGCGCGCGGCAATTCGTGCTGACGCAAGAGGATCAGCGCGGCAACGCGATGCGCGAATCCTTCGCCAATGCGGCCGGTCCGCTGCTGATGCGCGTCACCTTTCCAAAGGCCGGGCAGCTTGGTGGCCTCGATGAGAAGGCGCTTTCGGAGGCGGACATCGCAAGGCTCGACAGATTGGCGAAGAAAGCAGGAGCGGCTCGGGCGCTCGCCGGCAGCATCGTGTGGAGCGACAAGGAACTCGGCTGGATCGCCGACTGGCGGCTTGCCGATCGCGGCAAGACCTTTCGCTGGCAGGTGCGCGGCGTCAGCTTCGACGAGGCGTTTCGAGTGGCGATGAGGGGCGCGGCGCAGATTTTGTCAGGGCACGGGCAGCCGTGACGGCGTTTCCTCGCCCCACGAAAGTGGGGAGAGGTGGCTCGGCGAAGCCGAGACGGAGAGGGGAACGCCGGCTCCGTCGGCAAAGGCCCTCGTATTGGAAGACCTTCCGCCCTACGAAGGCCCCCTCTCCGTCCGCTTCGCGGACACCTCTCCCCGCCTTTGGCGGGTTGCGAGGAACTCGCGGCTCTGCCGCTGGCACTATCGTGTCGCATTGGTCAGCGGCTAAGACGCGTGGTAAAAGCCGGCGCAAAAGAGAGTTTCGGCCATGAACAAATTCACCCCCGCAAAGCCTGCCGGTGCGCGCAGCGTCGACGAGATCACCGGCAGCCGGCGGCTCAGGCGCATGCGCAAGGCCGACTGGTCGCGCCGGCTGGTGCAGGAGAACCAGCTTTCGGTCAACGACCTGATCTGGCCGATCTTCGTCGTCGACGGCAAGAACATACGCGAGCCGATCGCCGCCATGCCGGACGTCTATCGCCTCTCCATCGACCTCGCGGTGAAGGAAGCGGAGCGCGCGGCCAAGCTCGGCATTCCGGCGATCGCCACCTTCCCCAATATCGAGCTTGCGCTGCGCGACCAGACGGGATCGCACATCCTCGACCCGGACAATATCATTAACCGCACGACCCGCGCCATCAAGGACGCGGTGCCGGAGATCGGCATCATCACCGACGCCGCGCTCGACCCCTTCACCAGCCACGGCCATGACGGCATCCTGCGCGACGGCATCATCGTCAATGACGAAACGGTGGAGCAGGTCGCGGCCGCGGCCGTCATCCAGGCCGCCGCCGGCGCCGACATCATCGCGCCGTCCGACATGATGGACGGCCGCATCGGCGCCATCCGCGACGCGCTCGACGCCAACGGTTTCCAGGACGTGGCGATCATGTCCTATGCGACGAAGTTCGCTTCGGCCTTCTACGGCCCCTATCGCGAGGCGGTCGGCACCGCCGGCCTGCTCAAGGGCGACAAGAAGACCTATTACATCGACCACGCAAATTCCGACGAGGCGGTTCGCGAAGCCGAGCAGGACCTCGCCGAAGGCGCCGACATGCTGATAGTGAAACCCGGCTTGCCCTATCTCGACATCATCCGCCGGCTGAAGGACGAGCTGCGGATGCCGACCTTCGCCTATCAGGTGTCCGGCGAATATTCGATGATCAAGGCGGCCGCCGCCAATGGCTGGATCGACGGCGAGAAGGCGATGCTGGAATCGCTGCTTTCGCTGAAGCGCGCCGGCTGCGACGGCGTGCTGACCTATTTCGCGCCAACCGTGGCGGAGATGCTGAAGGGGTAAGCCGCGGAACCGGCAAGCAGCGGCGCTGACCTGCCGTCAGAATTCCACCTCTAGCTCGACGATCTCCTCCGGCTCGGCGAGCGCGCCTTCGGTCCATTCCCGCATCAGCGGCCAGGCGAAAACCGTCTCGCAGAACGCGGCGAGCGGCGCTTCGAGGTCAACCGCGTAGGTGCGGAAGCGGGTGCTGACCGGAGCATACATGGCGTCGGCCATGGTGGGCCATGCCCCGAACAGCCACGGTCCACCATAGGTCGCCAGGCATTCCGACCAGATCGCCTTGATCCGCTCCACATCGGGCCGCGCGCCGGAAAAGATCTTGAAGCTCTTGTGCCTCGCCTTGAGGTTCATCGGCAGTGCCGAGCGCAGATTGTGGAAACCCGAATGCATTTCGCCCGACACCGCGCGGCAATGGGCGCGCGCCACGCGCTCGGCTGGCAGCAGGCCGGCGCGCGGCATCGTCTCCGCAAGGTATTCGGCGATGGCCAGCGTATCCCATACGGTAACGCCGTCATGCGTCAGCCGCGGCACCAACACCGATGGCGACAGGAGCAGCAATTCCTGCCGCTGCTCCGGATCATCGATGTCGACGCGCTTCTCCTCGAACTCCAGACCGGCCATGCGGCACAGCAGCCAGCCGCGCAGAGACCAGGACGAGTAGTTCTTCGACGAGATCGTCAACGTCGCCTTCGTCGCGCTTTCCGGCTTCGCCGCCTTCGCCTTCCCCGCCTTGGCCATGTCGTAAAACCTCCAAGCCTTTCGCCGGCAACAATCCTCTCGCAATGCAAAATAAATTGCACTAGCTTTTTTGCGCTGCACGATGGGCTGTCAGCGGAACGAGGCGCAATGCTTTACCAGGCCTACCAGCTCCAGGACGACCTCATAGCTCCGGCGCGCATGCTTGCCGAGCTGATGGGCTCGGCGACGGGCGGGATGGCGCTCGGCGACGCCGCCAAACGGCGCATCGCGGCCGGGTTGGAGATGATCGCCCGTTTCAGGCTCACCCATACGCGCCCGGATTTCGGCATCGCGACTGTCAGGGTCGGTAACCGCGAGGTGCCGGTCGCCGTCGAAACGGTGCTCGCCCTGCCCTTCGGCAAGCTGCTGCGTTTTGCCAAGGACATCGACGCCCGCCAGCCGAAGGTCATGGTGGTCGCGCCCTTGTCGGGACATTTCTCGACGCTGCTGCGCGGCACGGTGGAGACGCTGCTCGCCGACCACGAGGTCTATGTCACCGACTGGGCCAATGCCCGCGACGTGCCGCTTTCGGCCGGCAGCTTCGGCGTGGACGACTATGTCGACTACCTCATCCGTTTTCTGGAGGCGATCGGCCCGGGGGCGCATATCCTGGCGGTCTGCCAGCCCTGCGTCCAGGCGCTCGCCGCCGTCGCCATCATGTCCGAGGACAGGCATCCGGCGACGCCGCGCTCGATGACGCTGATGGCCGGGCCGATCGACCCGCGCGAAAGCCCGACCGAGGTCAACGAATTCGCCGTCAGCAAGTCGCTGGCCTGGTTCCAGAGCTACGTCATCTCTCATGTGCCCTTCCGTCACCCTGGCGGCGGGCGGCGGGTGTATCCGGGCTTCCTGCAGCTCGCCGCCTTCATGGCCATGAACAGCGACCGCCACGTCACGGCTCATCGCAAGCTCCAGGAGCATCTGGCGGCCGGCGAGACCGCCGAAGCCGATAAGATCAAGACTTTCTACGACGAGTATTTCGCGGTGCTCGACCTCACCGAGGAATTCTATCTCGAGACCATCGACCGGGTGTTCCAGAAGGCGGAGCTTGCCACAGGCGCGTTCACCTTCCGCGGCAGCAAGGTCGATCCCGGCGCGATCCGCAACACGGCGCTGCTCACCGTCGAGGGCGGACGCGACGACATATGCGCGCTGGGCCAGACCTCGGCGGCGCATGATCTGTGCCGCTCGCTGCGCCCACATCTGAAGCGGCATCACCTGCAGGCCAATGTCGGCCACTACGGCGTCTTCAACGGCAAGCGCTGGGAACGCGAAATCTATCCCGTGGTGCGCAACCTCATCCTGGCGATGGAATAGCGGGACACGCGCGGACGCGCGAACCGGCGCCGTGGCCGCCCGCTTCCTCTTTAGTCAAATCCACAAGCCGGGAATCGTGCCGCCGAGCGCGATGCCGCTGCCCATCCGCTTGCAATTCGCAATCGGTCAAGCTATCAGTTGACCGCTTGCAAATCACAACTGGGTCAGGAGGCCAATGATGTCCAAGCTGCGCGTCAACGCTTTCACCTTGTCGCTGGACGGTTACGGCGCCGGCCCCGACCAGAGCCTCGCCAACCCGCTCGGCGTGGGTGGCGAAAATCTGCACAAATGGATGATCAAGACCCGCTCGTTCCACCAAATGATCGGCAAGGAAGGTGGGACAACGGATACCGATGACGACTTTGCCGTGCGCAGCTTCGAGAATGTCGGCGCCTGGATCCTCGGTCGCAACATGTTCGCGCCGAGCCGCGGCCCGTGGCCGGACGACAACTGGAAGGGCTGGTGGGGTCCCAACCCGCCCTATCACGTGCCGACCTTTATTTTGACGCATCACAAGCGCGCGCCGATCGAGATGGAAGGCGGGACGACTTTCTATTTCGTCACCGACGGCATCCATTCGGCGCTCGACCAGGCGAAGGCGGCCGCCGACGGCAGGGATGTGCGCGTCGGCGGCGGCGTCTCGACCGTCCGGCAGTATCTGCAGGAGAGCTTGATCGACGAGATGCATCTGGCTGTCTCGCCGCTCCTGCTCGGGTCGGGCGAGCATCTGTTCGCCGGGCTCGACATGCTGAAGCTGGCCTACCGCTGCACCGGACAGGTGGCGACAGCCGATGCGACGCATGTGATGATTGGACGGGCGTGATTACAGCTCTTTCTCCCCGTCACTATACGGGGAGAAATGCCCGGCAGGGCAATGAGGGGCAGCGCTGCCGGTCGGAGATTGGCGACAAGCTGCCTATGGGCGTTTGGGCCTGCGCCGCGGATTGGCGCTCAATCGCCTGCGTCGGCGCTGCCCCTCATCCGCCCTTCGGGCACCTTCTCCCCGTGGAACGGGGAGAAGGAAAGCGCCTCAATACTTCTGCGGCACGTAGAGCTCGCGCGGCAGCACCTGGCGCTCGTAGTCCGGGTTGAAGACACGCTCCGGCAGCGTGATCTCCTCGTGCGGCACCTCTTCATACGGCATCTGCTGCAACAGATGGTCGATGCAGTTCAGCCGCGCGCGCTTTTTGTCGTTGCCCTCGACGATGAACCAGGGCGCCTCCTTGATGTTGGTGCGGGCAAAAGTCTCTTCCTTGGCCTTGGTGTATTGCTCCCAGCGCACCCGCGACTGCAGGTCCATCGGCGACAGCTTCCACTGCTTCATCGGATCGTGGATGCGCATCAAAAAGCGCATCTGCTGTTCCTCGTCGGTGATCGAGAACCAGTATTTGACCAGAGTGATGCCGGACCGGACCAGCATGCGTTCGAATTCCGGCACGTCGTGGAAGAACTCCTCGACCTGATTTTGGTCGGCGAAACCCATGACCCGCTCGACGCCGGAGCGATTGTACCAGGATCGGTCGAACAGCACGATCTCGCCGCCGGCGGGGAGATGCGGCACGTAGCGCTGGAAGTACCATTGCGACTTTTCGCGTTCGGTCGGCGCCGGCAACGCCACCACGCGGGCGATGCGTGGGTTGAGGCGCTGCGTGATGCGCTTGATGACGCCGCCCTTGCCGGCGGAGTCGCGGCCCTCGAAGATCACCACCAGCTTCTTCTTGTGGTAGGCGACCCAGGACTGCAGCTTGATCAGTTCGGACTGGAGCCTCAGCAGCTCGCGAAAGTAGGTCATCCGCTCGATGGAAGGCGGATGCGACTTCTTGTAGATCTTGGCGATCTCGAGCGAGAGCGCCGGTTCGGAAATCTCCAGCTCGTAGTCCTCGTCGAGCGTGTCCTCGAGCTCGGCTTCCAGCCAGTCCTTCGCCCCGGAATTCGGTTTGAGTTCGTTCATCGCGCAGCTCCGTCGCCTGTCGGCCCATCATCGCTTCGGAATGCGCCGCGGCTCCGGCCGGGCACGCCACTCCGTAAGCCGACTGAGATACAGAGGCGCAATGACGGTTTTATTGCAAGGCGACCTCAGCCGGGCATCGATAGAAGATATGTGATCGGCCCGTATCGATAGCGGGGCGACAAACCGCTCGATTTGTCCTACAAATCCTCTCGCCTCTTTGCGATGCCCCCGCGGCGCCTCTTCAAACAAAATTGCGAGGATCAGACATGGAATACCGCACCCTTGGCCGTTCCGGCCTCAAGGTTTCGACGCTGACGCTTGGCACCATGACCTTCGGGGGCACGGGCCCGTTCGCCGCCGTCGGCAATTCCGATCTTGCGGAGGCCAAACGCATCATCGATACCTGCATCGATGCCGGCATCAACCTCATCGACACGGCAAACGTCTATTCCAACGGGCTGTCGGAGGAGATCATCGGCGAGGCGCTCGGCGGCAAGCGCAAGAACGATGTGCTGATCGCGTCCAAGGCGCGCATGCGCATCGGCAGCGGCCCCAACGACGAGGGCCTGTCGCGGCACCATCTGATCCGCGAGTGCGAAAAGAGCCTGAAGCGGCTCAAGACCGATGTCATCGACGTCTATTTTGTCCATCAGTGGGACGGGCTCACGCCGGTCGAGGAGACGATCGCGGCGCTCGACACTTTGGTCAACCAGGGCAAGATCCGCTATATCGGCTGCTCCAACTGGTCGGGCTGGCAGGTGATGAAGGCTCTTGCCGTCAGCGACAGCCGACATCAGGCCCGTTTCGTCACCCAGCAGATCCATTACACGCTGGAAGCGCGCGAGGCCGAGTATGAATTGCTGCCGATCTCGGTCGACCAGGGCGTCGGCGTGCTGGTCTGGAGTCCGCTGGCGGGCGGCCTGCTCTCCGGCAAATATCATCGCGACAGCCCGACCGCGCGCCAGCTCGGCGGCTGGAAGGAACCGCCGATCCGCGACGGGGACCGCCTGTGGCGCATCGTCGACGTGCTCAACGAGATCGGCAGGGCGCGTGGCATCTCAGGGGCGCAGCTGGCGCTGGCCTGGCTGCTCGGTCGTCCGGCCGTAAGCTCCCTGGTGATCGGCGCCCGCAACGAGACGCAGCTCAAGGACAATCTGGCCGCGGCAAGCCTTTCGCTCACGGAAGACGAGCGGCAGCGCCTTGATGCGGTCAGCCGGCCGCCGGTGCTTTACCCCTACTGGCACCAGCAGTTCACGGCCAGGGACCGTTTCGGGCCGGCCGACAAGGTGCTCGACCGCTCCCACGCCTAGGGCTTCGCGCTCAGCCGGCGATAAAGCGCCAGACTTCCGCGTCTGGTTTGATCTGCCCGCTCAGCACGAAATACTTGTAGAGGACGAGCAGCGAGATCGCCTGCTCGTCCTGCTCATTGTCGAATTTGCGGCAATAGGCATTGGCCGCGGCGGTTATCCGTTCCGCCTCGGCCGGGTGTTTCTCGAAATAAGCCACCTTGTCGATAAGGTCGGAGAAATCCTGCTCGAGCGGCACGTAATGGACATTGGGCTTGACCTTGGCTTCCGCAAACCAGGTTTCGTAGGTCGGTTTCGGCATCAGGCAGAGCGAATTGGAGCTCATGATCCATTTCAGGTTCGTCGCCACGTCATTGCCTTCGAGCGAGACGATGTAGCGATAGCGCCGCTGCTGCTCGATATTCAGGAACGGCTTGCGGTATCCGTCCGGCGCATCGGCCCTGTGGGATCCCGCATCGCAGATCGGCAGGTCGGCGGCCTTTTCCACGAAGCGGGTGCGGATCGGATTGTTGAGATGACCGCGCCACACCACCATCGGGCGCTTGGCCGCGAAAGGCAGGCTGTCGGGCGGCATGTAGAAGTGGCGGAACTTGTTCAGCTTCATCAGCACGCCATTGGCGTTGTCGTCGCCGATGGGCCGGTCCTTGACGATCCTCGGAATCTCCGGGACGCCAACGACATCGCCGAATTCGAAATCGATCAGAAGGCTGGGATCGAAGTAGCGGGCGAATTCCTTGAGGTCGTAATAATACATGCTGGAAGCGGTCGGCAGCTTGCCGACAGCCACGGCGTCCGGACTGGGCGAGAACGGCTGTTCCAGCTTGTTGTAGTAGTTCAGCCGCTCGCGAACCGCCTTGCCTGAAAGCCTGGCCTGATCGAGCCGGCCGGCCAGGCGATCGCGAAACAGCGATTGCGGTGCGCGGTCACGCGCGAAATTGCGCGCATAGTAGAACAGCTTCGAGGCGGTTCGAGAGAGTGTGGCCATGTGTCCGAGAATTCAGCGAGGTGGTCAGTGGTAGTCGGCCTTCATCCCCCTGACCTCCTACAGCATTCTCCCGGCCATGTTGCAAGCCCGCGAGTACTGCTGACGGTGCATGTATGTTCAGCCTCAAGCCGCGACCACCGCAAATCCGCGTGCGCGCAAACCGCGCCGGTCGTCATGCAAGGAGGTGACCAGCCGGTCGCGGCTGCCGGCGATGTGAGCGGAAAGCAGCCGCGCCGCTTCTTCGGCATCGCCGCTCCTGACAGCGGCGAGGATGGCGTGATGTTCGGCCCAGGCTCGGCCGAGCGCCGCTTCATCGCGCACTTCCAGCCAGCGTGCCCGAGACAGCCTCGTCATCGCATCGCGTACGGCCCTCAATAGGAACTCGTTGCCGGAAAGCCTTGCCAGCTCGATGTGGAAATCCATGCCGACGCGATGCCACTCTTCGCGCGGCGTCTCCGCGTCGCAGGAATCAAGCATAGCGGCGATCACGTCGATACCGCTGCGGTCTTCAAGCGCCGCCGTCAGGCGGACCGCCGCGACTTCGACCGCCTCGCGGTAGACAGCGATCTGGCCGAGTTCTGCGAGGTTGATCGGCGCCACCATCCAGCCGCGGCCGTCGCGGCTGATCAGCCCTTCCGTCTCCAGGCGCAGCAGCGCTGCGCGCACCGGCGTGCGCGAGGCGCCGAAACGGGTCTCGATCCAGCGCTCGGTCAGCCTTTCGCCCGGGCCGATCTCCAGGCCGAGGATCATTTCGCGAAGCTGCCTTTCGACATTTTGCATCTGCGACATTTGTCGTCCCGCTTTTTCAAAGCCGCATTGACAGCGGCAAGCTTGAGGTTCATGACGGATACCGGCTTGGTATACCAAAATGGTATCCACGACAATCCGGATCATCCGGCAGGCATGACATGAGCGAGAAACCTTCCGAACAGGGCGGCTACAACATCCATTGGCGGCGCAACCTTGCCGTCTGTTTCGCCGGCTCATTCAGCACACTGATCGCCATGACGCTGCTTCTTCCGTTCCTGCCGCTTTATGTCGAGCAGCTCGGCGCCGAGGGCCACGCGGCAATCGTGCAGTGGTCGGGCATCGCCTATGGCGCCACCTTCTTCGCGGCGGCGCTGGTCGCGCCCTTGTGGGGGCGGCTGGGCGACCGTTACGGCCGCAAGCTGATGCTGGTGCGCGCGTCTTTCGGCATGGCGATCTGCATGTCGCTGACCGGCATGGTGCAGAGCGTGTGGCAACTGGTGCTGCTTCGGCTGCTGATCGGCTTTGCCGGCGGTTATTCGTCGGGTTCCACGATCCTGGTGGCGATGCAGACGCCGAAGGAGCGTTCGGGCTGGGCGCTGGGCGTGCTCGCGGCGGGCATCACCGCCGGCTCGCTGGTCGGACCGTTGCTCGGCGGCCTGCTGCCGCCGCTGATCGGCATCCGGGCGACCTTCCTGCTGTCGGGCGCCGTCATCTTCCTGGCGTTCCTGGCAACGACTTTCCTGATCAAGGAGAACCCGCCGGCGCCCAAGACGGTCTCGGCGGCGAAACCGAAAAGCGGCTGGTCGCAGATCCCCGACAAGCGGCCGATCGTCGCCATGCTGGCCACGGGCATGCTGCTCGCCTTCGCCACCATGTCGATCGAGCCGATCATCACCGTCTACGTGCAGCAACTCGTCGAGGACCAGAGCAAGGTGACCATGGTCGCCGGCGTCGTCATGTCGGCGGCCGCGCTCGGCACAATCCTGTCGTCGTCCTGGCTGGGCAAGCTCGCCGACCGCGTCGGCCACTGGAACGTCGTGGTCGGCGCCCTTGCCGTCTCGGCCTTGCTGCTCATTCCGCAAGCCTTCGTCACCAATGGCTGGCAGTTGATCGGGCTGCGCTTCCTGATGGGCCTGGCGCTCGGCGGTCTCTTGCCCTGCATCACCAGCGTCATCCGCCACAACATCCCGGATGGCGTCGGCGGCAACGTGCTTGGCCTGGCGATCTCGGCGCAATATGTCGGCCAGGTCGCAGGGCCGCTGTCGGGCGGCTTCGTCGGCGGGCATTTCGGCATGCGCTCGGTGTTTCTGGGCACAGCGGTGCTGATGGCGCTGGGTGCTGCCTACAACTGGATTGTCCAGTCGCGCCGGGCGCGGCGTATGCTGCTGAAGGCCGGAGAGTCCTGATCGGCCTTCCGCCCAACCGCCATGGAGCATTCAAAGATGAGCCTCACCGGGCAAGCATCGGACAGCAGGAGCCGCGTCCTCGTGCTGTCCGCAGGCCTCGTCGGCGCGGCGGGCGTGGCGCTGTCGGCGGCGGCCGCACATCGCGGCGGCGCCTTTACCGGCACTGCCGCCAATTTCCTGCTGATGCATGCTCCGGCTTTTCTTGCCATCGGCCTAGCCGGCGGCAACCGTTGCCTCAGGGTCGCCAGCCTTGCGCTGCTTGCCGGCCTGCTGCTGTTCTGCGGCGATCTGCTCGCCCGCGACTTTCTCGGTTCGCGGCTGTTTCCGATGTCGGCCCCGATCGGCGGCACCCTTTTGATCGCCGGCTGGGTGGCGATCGCCGTGTCGGCGCTGTGGCGCCCGCGGCCATAGACTATTTCCGGCGACTACTTCCCGCCGGTACGCCGCTTACGCTTGCGCGCGGGCGGTTCGCCGGCGCGGCGCCGTTCGGGCTGCTCGGCTCCGGGCGTGATACCCCAGTAGTTGCGATAAATGTCCTGAAACAGGTGGCCGATCGGATGCATCATCGTCTCTCCTTCATTTTGAATCGATCCAATCCATGGATGCAAAAAATGGCTGCGGCTCAGCCGCGCTTGCGCTCCAGAAGGAAGCGCGGTTCCCGGCGCCAGGGACCCATTCTGCCACGCCGCTTCTCGCTAGCGGCGGCCGAGGCAATGGCCCAATCGTTACGGTAGATGTCCTCGAACAAATAGCTCATCGGATGCATGGCACCCTCCTACTGAAAGCCGCTTCATCACGAGAATGAAGCTTGGATCGATTCAAATCATAGGCCTCCATCGTATGTCGTCAAGCGAAATTTGAATCGATACAACAAAAATGTTAGATGACCAGCGACAATTCAGCGGTCATGGTCGTCCCGTGACCGGATTCGGAGGAACGACATGGCTTCACTCCTCGAAGGCCAGGCAAGGCCGATCAGGCTGGCGGACATCGCCAGAGCCGCCGGCGTCTCGCATGGCACGGCCTCCAATGTTTTCAGCCGTCCCGAGATCGTGCGCGCCGAAGTGCGCGAGCGGGTCAAGGCGGTGGCGGAGCAGATGGGCTATGCCGGTCCGGATCCGAAAGGCCGGCTGCTGCGCGCCGGCAAGGTCAACGCCATCGGCGTCGCCACCACCGAGCCCCTCTCCTACTTCTTCGACGATCCGTTCGCGCGCGTCATGATGGCCGGCATTTCCGAAGCCTGCGACGCCACCGGCGCGGGCATCGCGCTGGTGTCGGCCGCCAACCAGGAGAAGCTTGCCTGGAACATCCAGAGCGCGCTTGTCGACGGCTTCATCCTGTTCTGCATCGAAGGCGGCTCGCGCCTTGTCGACCTGACGCGCGAGCGAAGGCTGCCCTTCGTGGCATTGGAGCTCGGCTTCCAGGACGAGACCGTCTCAGCCATCGGCGTCGACAATGTCGCCGGCGCGCGGCTCGCGGCGCGCCATCTCGCCGAGCTTGGCCATCGCCGGTTCGCGGTGCTGTCGCTGGCCTTCGCCGACAACCGCACAGGCTTCGCCACGCCGGAAATCGTGCGCGGCGCGCTCTACACCGGAACACGCGATCGCCTTGCCGGCTATTTCGAGGAGCTTGCCCGCTTCGGCGTCGATACGACGAAAATTCCGGTCTACGAGACCGAGAATGAGGAAAAAAGCACCAGAGCCGCCCTCGAGGCGATCTTCGCCAAGGATGAAACGCCGACGGCCATCCTGGCGATGTCGGACCGCATGGCCCTGATCGCGATCGACTGGCTGACCGCGCGGGGCCTCAAGGTGCCGCAGGACGTCTCGATCGTCGGTTTCGACGGCGTGCCGGACGGCGCGCTGTGCACGCCCGCGCTGACCACGATTGCCCAGCCGATCACCGAGATCGGCCGCCGCGCCGCGCGCATGATCCTCGATCATGACGGCGCGGTGCGGCGCGAGACGATGGGCGTCGAGCTGATCGTTAGAGCCTCGACCGGCCTAGCCCCGAAAGTCTGAGCAAGCTCAGGCGATCCGCACGCAAGTCCACCGGGTGCTTTTCCCGGCTTGCGTCAGTATCCGCCCGCCCTCGCCGGCACCGGGTGCGCGCCGAACGGCCTGTGCGGAGCTTCCGCCTTGGCGCGGGACGGGCCAAGACCGGCAAGCCATTCCAGATAAAGCGCAAGCGCGAACTGCACGGCGATGCCTGCCGCGATCAGCAGCGTATCGTAAGCCGGGCCACCGGGATTGATCAGCTTCAGCACCTGCGCCGCCATGGCAAGCAGCGTGCCGGCGATGAACACCGGCAGCGAGCGCTTACCCAGGATCGCCAGGGGATTGTCAGGCCTGACGCGGAAGAGGTTGGAGACAGCCGGCAGTGCGACGACCAGGTAGCTGACCGACAGGATGTGCAGGAGCCTTGGCAGCGACAGGAAGGTCTTGTCGAAGCCACCGATCACCACCGGCAGGTCGAACCAGGTTATCTGGCCCCAGAGCGGGCTGTGCACCCAGATCGCCGCACCGACCACATAGATGCCCGCGGCACCCAGCAGCCACGGATTGACCGGGATCCGCCCGCCGCGCTTCACATGCAACATGGCGGCAAGGCCAATGTTGAACAGGAACTGCCACGACAACGGGTTGAGGAACCAGAGGCCAGGCTCAGGATAGTTTGGCGGCCCGATCTGCCAGATGCCGGCGACGAGCCAGAGCAGCCCGGACACGATCAGCGCCGGCACCGGCCGATAGCTGACGAACAGCACGAAAGCCGGCGCCGCCAGAAGCAGTGCCGCATAGACCGGCAGGATGTTGTTGTAGCCGAGCTGATGGCCGAGCGCGACGATGCCGAGCAGCACCTGCGGCGTGTTCTTCATCAAGGGCTCGATGTTGATCATGGTCAGCATTTCCGGCCGGTGCGCGAACACCGCGGCAGCGCAAAACAGCGCAATCACCACCATCGTGACGACGATGTGGGAGATGTAGAGCACACCGGCGCGCCGCCACATCTTCAGGATCGCGAGCAACCGGCCGCCAGGCTTGAACTTCGTGCCGTAGGCCAGCGCTACCGAGATGCCGGAGATCAGCACGAAGGCTTCGGCCGCGTCGGAAAAGCCGAAATTCTTGTAGGTCCAGTTCTCGAAGACCGTGCCCGGCACATGGTCGACGAAGATCGTGAGCAGCGCGAGCGCGCGCAGCACGTCGATACGTGTGTCACGATCGTTGATGCGTATGTCACGCTCTCCGATACGCTTGTCGCGTTCGTTGGAAACAGAGGTGGTCATCGACAAAAGGCCTCAAAGCTGGTTGTTCATAGCCAGCAATGCGACCCCCGGGGCGCACCGCTTCGATTCCTCCCACGGGGAGGTGTATCGGCGCTGAAACGGACTGAAATGCGCCTGGTTCAATCAACTTTCGCGGAGCGCGAAAATATTCCGTTTTGAAGCCGGCAAATCAACAAATCTCTCATGGAATCAAATGGATGTGAGCGTGTCCGAATATAGCGACGAAAACAGTATCCTGCACAGTGATCTGGGCTTTCGCTACCGGGTGGCGACGCCGTCAAAGTCGACCGGCAAATGCCTTTTTGTGCTGCATGGATCGGGTGTGGATGAAACAACGCTCATCCCGCTTGCACGGAAGATCGCGCCTGACATGACGCTGGTTGCCGCGCGCGGGCGCATCTCTCAGGAGGACGGCTTCCGCTGGTTCGAGCGAATCACGCCGACAAGTTTTGAACAGGCCAGCATCCGCGACGAGACCGCCGCCTATGCTGAATTCGCCGTGGAGGTATCGAAGCGCCATGACCTCGACCTGCGACGCGCGACCTTCCTTGGTTATTCGAACGGCGCCAACGTCATCTCCAGCCTGATGCTTCTTCATCCGGGCCTGGTCCGGCAGGCGGCGCTGTTGCGGGCGATGCCGGTGCTGGTCACTTCGCCGATGACCGATCTCGGCGGAACGCGGGTGCTGATCATCGCCGGCGCCGCCGACCAGACCTACGGCCCGTTCGCGCCGGCTCTGGTGACGTTGTTCAGCGAGCGCCGCGCCGAGGTCGACGCGCGCATCGTCGCCTCGGGCCATGAATTCGGCGATGCGGACGCGGCGATCGCGCGGCAGTGGCTGGCAGGCCCTATGCCGGCGGCCTGACCGCGCCCGCCAGCCGGGCTTCGATGCCCTTAGAAGGCAGGCTCAGCACGCGGCGGCTCGAGGATCCCTACCCCCGTCCCATCCGGTTCCAGGCGTCCAGGCCCGCGATCTTGTAGGCTTCGGCCAGCGTCGGGTAGTTGAAGGTGTTGTTGACGAAGAAGTCGACCGTGCCACCGAGATTGATGACCGCCTGGCCGATATGAATGAGCTCGGTGGCGCCCTCGCCGACGATATGGGCGCCGAGCAGGCGACGCGTCTCGACCGAGAACAAGAGTTTCAGGAAACCGCTTGAGACGCCCATGATATGGCCGCGCGATGTCTCGCGAAAACGCGCCAGGCCCACCTCGTAGGCGGCGCCGCTCTCGCGCACCTGCTCTTCCGACAGGCCGACCGTCGAGATTTCCGGCACGGCGTAGATGCCGTAGGGAAAGCTCTCCGGCGGCGGCGGCAGGTTGACGCCGAAGGCGTGGCAAGCCGCCACCCGGCCCTGCTCCATCGACGTCGAGGCAAGGCTCGGGAAGCCAATGACGTCGCCGGAGGCGTAGATGTTGGGCACGCTGGTCTGGAAAGTTTGAGGATCGACCTTGATGCGGCCGCGGTTGTCGGCCTCGATGCCGACCGCGTCGAGGCCGAGGCTGGCGATGTTGCCGGTACGGCCGGCGGCGTAGAGCACCATCTCGGAGCGGATGGTGCGGCCGTCGGCCAGCGTCACCTCGGCATAGTCGGGTTTCGAGGCGATCTCCTTCACCGTGCTGCCGAGCCGGATGGTCATGCCGCGGTCGCGCATCTGGTGGATGAAGTCGTCGACGATCTCGCGGTCGATGAAATCCAGGATGGAGTTGCGCGGCTCGACCAAGGTCACCGGCACGTCGAGCGCCGAAAAGATGGTGGCGTATTCGACGCCGATGACGCCGGCGCCAATCACCGTCAGCGTGCGCGGCAGATGGTGGAGTTCCAGCATCTCGTCGCTGTCGAAGATCCGCTTCTGGTCGAAGGGCACGTCGGCCGGCCGGTGCGGCCGGGTGCCGACGGCAATCAGCGCGTTGGCAAAGCCAACCTCGCTGTAATCGCCATTGTCGGCGGTCAGGCTGGCCTTGTTCGGCGTGAGGAATTTAACCGCGGCGCGCGCGCTTTTCACGGTGTTGCGCATGAACTGGTGCTGCAGCACCTCGACCTCATGATCGAGGGTCTTGTGCAGCCGGTCGACCAGATCGCCGATCGAAATGTCCTGCTTCACCCGGTAGCCGCGTCCGTAGAAGCCGCGCTCGCGCCAGCCCGAGAGATTGAGCACGGTCTCGCGCAACGTCTTCGACGGGATGGTGCCGGTATGCACGGAGACGCCACCCAGGCGCCTGCCCCGGTCGACCACCAGGACCGACTTGCCGAGCTTGGCCGATTGCACGGCGGCGCGGCGCCCCGAAGGGCCGCTGCCGATGACCAGCATATCGTAGTCCATGAACCCCGTCCCCGCATCTTGTGCGCCGCAGCAAGCTAAACTGGCAGCGGCGTCATATTCAACTGCCTATCGCGCCCGCCAATCGCGGAAATTTCGAGAACTCAACCATGTGCGCCGTGAAACTTAACCCCACGGCAACGCTTGCGTGCAATGGTCACAATCGAGGGGAACCATGGGGTAGCCGAGTGTTCATGTCCAAAAGCGATACCTTGCCTGGCACAGCGACTGGATTCCTGTCCGACCTGCAGTCCCACCCGGTTTTCGTGGACCTACGTGAAGGCCTGTTCCGTTTCATCGCGCTGCTCGTCGCGGCGATTTTCGTCTATCGCGGCGTGAACAACGTCATCGTCGATCCGGGCCGCCTCAACGTCCTGCTGCTGACGATCTCCGAGACGCTTACCTTCGTCTGGCTGCTTTTGGCGCGGCGGCCGCTGGTGCGCGACTGGAGCCCTTTCACGGTCTTCATCGCGGTGACCGCCGGTTTTGGCTCGGGCTTCGTCTCGCTTCAGGAGGGTACCGCCATCATTCCGCTCTTTATCGCGGCGCCACTGCAGTTCCTGGCCCTGTGGCTGGTCATCTGGGGCAAGATGTCGCTCGGTCGCTCCTTCGCCATCCTGCCCGCCAATCGCGGCGTCGTCACCGGAGGGGCCTACCGGTTCGTGCGGCATCCGATCTATGCGGGTTACCTAGCGGGGCACATCCTGTTCCTGCTGTCGAGCTTTTCCGTCTACAATTTCACCGTCTACGCGATCATCACACTGTTCCAGGTCCATCGCATCCTGCGCGAGGAACGCATCCTGGCGCTGACGGAGGAATATCGCGACTATCTCGGGCGGGTTCGCTACAGGCTCTGTCCCGGCATTTTCTGAGATCAAGCCGGCCGCCGGCGGGCACGTTCCTTGAATTCGGGGCCGCTTTCACCATTTGAGAAGGCGGCAGGCATCCTTATGCGGATGCGGCGATCGAGGAACGGACATGAACGCACGCGTGCTGGACGGTGAGATCATTACGACCAGGTTCGAGGACACCCGCGCCTATCGCGGGGTGCGGACAAGGCGCATCTTTGCCTTCATGCTCGACTATTTCTTCGTCGCGCTGCTCACCATTCCTTTCGCCATACTAGTGGCCATTCTCGGGCTTTTGACCTTCGGCCTCGGCTGGGCGCTGTTTTCGGTGCTGGTGCCGATGGTTGCCATCCTCTACATCTGGAACACCCTGGGCAGCCGCGACCAGGCGACGACCGGCATGAAGATCATGGGCATCCGCCTGGAGAAGCTCGACGGCAGCCGCATCGACGGCATGACAGCGGTGGTGCACTCGGTGCTGTTCTGGGCCGGCAACGTCATCCTGACGCCGCTGGTGCTGCTGGTCACGCTGTTTTCCGACCGCAAGCGCACGCTGCACGACCTGTTGCTCGGCACCGTGGTCACCCGAACCGACATCTGACGATGGCCGCGGCGGCATTCACCGAACCGCCGCGCCGCCCGTGCTCAACGATGAACAGGGCGTATATGAACAGGCCGGAGCCGTCACGACAGCATAATCCTGTTGAATTTTTCGCCGGCCGGGCCAAAGGTAGGGTGATTCGCAGGAGCGTTTCCAAGATTAGATGACGCAGCATCCGACCCAGTCGCCGCAGTTCTTCCTGACAGCGCCGTCGCCGTGCCCCTATCTGGAGGGACAGTTCGAGCGCAAGGTGTTCACGCACCTTGTCGGCGACAAGGCGCCGGAGATGAACGACCTGTTGACGCAAGGCGGCTTCCGGCGCTCGCAGAACATCGCCTACCGCCCGGCTTGCGAGTCCTGCCGCGCCTGCGTGTCGGTGCGCATCCTGGCGCAGGAATTCGACCCCAGCCGCAACATGCGCCGCGTCATCCAGCACAATGCCGATCTCGTCGGCGCCATGCATGACGCGCAGCCCTCGACCGAGCAGTACTCGCTCTTCCGCAGCTATCTCGACGCCCGCCATCGCCGTGGCGGCATGTCGGACATGACCGTGCTCGACTATGCGATGATGGTGGAAGACACGCATGTCGATACCAAGATCATCGAATACCGGCGTCGTGGCCCCGACACTTTCATAACCGGCAAAGGCCAGGGCGAGCTGATCGCTGTGGCGCTGACCGACAAGATGGCCGACGGCCTGTCGATGGTCTATTCCTACTTCAATCCCGACCTCGAGGACCGCTCGCTCGGCACCTTCATGATCCTCGACCACATCGCCCGCGCCAAGGCGATGGGCCTGCCCCACGTCTATCTCGGCTACTGGGTCAACGGCTCGCGCAAGATGAACTATAAGATGCGCTTCATGCCGCAGGAGCATCTCGGCCCGAAAGGCTGGGAACGCTACGACCACGAAGCGGTCAGTCGCTGAACAGCCTCACGCTTCACCCTTAAACTGTTTCAAGGAGGAGGACGCTGGTCTTTCGGCCCTCAGGCTGGGAGGACCGCGGCATAGCTGTGCGCCTCTTCAAGACTGCTTTGCGAGATTGCCCACGTGTCCACCCACACCGATCACCAAAAAGGTCTTCTGATCACCGCCATCGGCGGCCTGACACTAACCATCGACATACCGCTGATCCGGCTTGCCGACGGCACCCCCTGGACGATCATGCTGCTGCGCACCGGCACCACCTTGCTGGCGGGCCTGGTGATATGGGCGATCTGGAGGTCGCTGAACAGAAACGCGCCGCGGCTCATTCCGGGCTGGTCGGGGCTTGCCGTGGCATTCTGCTATGGCATGACCGGGATAAGCTTCGTCACGGCGGTCTATCACACCTCGACGGCCGACCTCGTCTTCATCCTGGCCTTCAACACCGTGTTCGCGGCGCTGCTGTCGTGGCTCTTCCTCAAGGAAAGACCACGGCTTGCAACCGTGATCGCCATGCTGGCGATGATCCTCGGCGTGCTGATCATCGTCGGCGGCTCGGTCGGCGCCGGGCATCTGTTCGGCGATTTCATGGCGCTTTGCTCTGCCTTCTTCGTCGCGCTCGCCATCACCATCTCGCGCGCCAGCGGCGAGGATATGGGCTTCACCGGGCTAGTCGGCGTCATCCTGCCGCTGGCGCTCGCCATCGTCATGGTTCCGGGCGAAGGTTTTCACGTCAACGCGCCGTGGTGGATCATCCTCAACGGCGCCGTGATCATGCCAATCTCGTTCTTCTGCCTGGCGAACGGACCGAAATACATTTCGGGCCCGGAAGTGGCGATGTTCTATGTCCTGGAGACCGTGCTGGCGCCGATCTGGGTCTGGTTGATCTTCGCCGAGGCACCCACGCGCAACAGCCTGATCGGCGGCACGATCCTGATCGTGACGCTGGTGGCGCATTCGCTGTGGCAATTGCATGAGGGCCGCAAGCGCCGGGCCGCGCTTGCCGTGGTTCACCCGGCCTGAATCTTCCTCGGCTTGGCCGCCGCCTCGATTTGGGGCGGCGCGCCGGCCTCGTCGGGCACCGGTGGGATCTCGTCCATCAAGTCCACCTCGCGCAGCCATTCGCGCCAGATGGCGACGAGCAGCGCCATCAGCACCGGGCCGATGAACAGGCCGAGGAAGCCCATGGTCTTGACGCCGCCGATCAGGCCGAAAAAGGTCGGCAGGAAAGGCAGCTTGATCGGCCCGCCGACCAGCTTGGGCCGCAGTGTCTTGTCGACGATGAAGAGCTCGACCGCGCCCCATGTGAACAGTGCGGCGCCAGCGAACAGCTTGCCGCTGGCGGCGAGGTAGATCGAGACCAGGGTGAAGGAGAGCGGCGCGCCGCCGGGGATCAGCGCCATGATGCCGGTGAGCGCGCCGAGCGTGACCGGCGACGGCACGCCGGCGAGCCAATAGGCGATGCCCAGCACCAGGCCTTCGCCGATGGCGATGATGGTCATGCCCGTCACGGTCGAGGAGATGGTCGCCGGCACGACACGCGAGATCCGCTCCCAGCGCGTCGGCAGGATGCGTTCGCCGAGGCGATCGACCTGCGCCGCGAAAGACTCGCCATCTCGATAGGCGAAGAACAACGCGATCATCATGAACAGAAGCGTCAGCAGCAGGCTGAAGGCACTGCCGCCAGCAGCCAAAGCGCCGCGATAGATATTTCCGATATTGGAACCGCTGACCGCCTGGATCAATTCGCCGATGCCGCCGGGATGGCCGAGATAGGCCGTCCACTGCCCGTTCAGCCACTCGCCGATGACCGGCATGGTGGCGATCCAACGTGGTGTCGCCGCGCCGTGGCGGTTGGTCTCGATCGCCCAGACCACCCATTCGCGCAGCTCGTTGATGGCATAGGTGCCAGCCAGCGCGATCGGCACCACCAGGAAGGTGAGGATGAAGAGGATCGCGAGCGTCGCGCCTATGGTGCGGCTGCCACCGACGGCGACAAGCAGCCGGCGGTAGAGCGGCCAGCTGGCGAAGGCGATGACGAGCGCGGCCAGAACCGGGAACAGGAAACCATGGAAGAAATAGACGCCGGCGGCGACAATCAGCACCAGGAGCCAGCGCGCCGCCGACAGCGGCGGGATGACGGCAGCCCTGAGCGGCGTCGACAGGCCGAACAGGCGCTGCCCCGGCTTCTGGATCTCAGCCCGCTTCAACCCGGCGTCTCTCCCCTGCCCGATGGTTCGATGGAAGCTTATGCACCATCATAGTGCAGCAATCGTGACGATAGTCCAAATAGTGCCTTTTCCTTCTCCCCTTGTGGGGTGAGCAGCCGGTTCACCGAAGGTGAATTCATCGTGCCAGTGGCACGATGAAAGGCCGGCGAACGCCGGGACGCTGCGAAGCAGCGGGGACCCGGCCGGGGGTGGATCGGTCGCCACCCGGCCCTTCACAGGCTCAGGGCGTTCGAAGCTCGAAAAGCCAAGCAATTGGCTTTTCGTCCGCTAACGCGGACCGCTTCTCACCCCACAAGGGGAGAAGGGAAAGGCGGCGCTATCCGAACTTGCCGGTCCTCGGGAAACCCTTCGGCACCATGCGGCCGGCGGCGGCACGGGCGCCGATCCACTCGGCCAGTTCCTCGCGCGATTTGGTGAAGGTGCGGTCGGCCGAATCCTGCCAGGAGAGCCCTGTCTCCAGCGTGAACGTCTTCAGGTCCAGCACGCCGCCGTCCTTGTATTTCTGCAGGCGTACGCCCTTGCCGCGCGCCATTTCCGGGATCTCGGCCAGCGGGAAGACCAGCATCTTGCGGTTCTCGCCGACAATGGCGAGATGGTCGCCCGACACGGGGATGCAGCGTTTGGCCTCGTCCGGCGCCTTGACGTTCATCACCTGCTTGCCCTTGCGGGTATTGGCGACGACCTCTTCCTCCGAAACGACGAAGCCATTAGCATCGTAGGAGACGAGCAGCAGCTTGCGCTTCGGGTCATGGACGAAGGCGGTGACGATGTCCTGGTCGTTCTCCATGTCGACGATGATGCGGATCGGTTCGCCGTGGCCGCGCCCGCCCGGCAGCCGGTCGGCGCCGATGGTGTAGAACTTGCCGCCGGTGGTGAAGACCAGGATCTTGTCCGTGGTCTGGGCATGGAAGGCAAGCTTCAGGCTGTCGCCTTCCTTGAAGGCGAGCTGCGAGTAATCGGTCAGGTGGCCCTTCATGGCGCGCAGCCAGCCCTTTTCCGAGACGACAACCGTGACCGGCTCGCGTTCGATCATCGCATGCGCGATGTCGGTGAGATCGTGCTCCGGCGCGTCGGCGAACTGGGTTCGGCGCTTGCCGAGTTCGGTCTCGGGGCCGAACTTGTCGCGAAGCTGGGTGACCTCCCACTTGATCGTCGCCCATTGCTTGGCGTCGGACGCGAGCAGCGCCTCGATCTGCTTCTTCTCCGCCGTGAGGCCGTCGAACTCCTTGCGGATCTCGATTTCCTCGAGCTTGCGCAACGCGCGCAGCCGCATGTTGAGGATGGCTTCGGCCTGGTTGTCGCTGAGCGACCAGCGGGCCATCATCACCTGCTTGGGCTCATCCTCCTCGCGGATGATCCTGATCACCTCGTCGATGTTGAGATAGGCGATCAGGTAGCCGGCAAGGATTTCCAGCCGCTTCTCGATCTCACCGAGCCTGTATTTCGAGCGGCGGATCAGAACGTCGCGGCGGTGGTCGAGCCACTCCTTCAGCACGCCTTTCAGCGAGAGCACGTTCGGCACCTTGCCGCGCGACAAGACGTTCATGTTGAGCGGGAAGCGGCTTTCGAGCTCGGTGAGCTTGAACAGCGATTCCATCAGGATGCCGGGATCGACGGTGCGGCTCTTCGGCACCAGGACGATGCGGATGTCCTCGGCGCTCTCGTCGCGGATGTCTTCGAGCAGCGGCAGCTTGCGCGCCATCAGAAGCTCGGCGATCTTCTCGATCAGCCTGGCCTTCTGGACGCCGTAAGGGATCTCGGTGACGACGATGCTCCAGGTGCCCCTGCCCTGGTCCTCCTGCCCCCATTTCGAGCGCACGCGGAAGCCGCCGCGGCCCGTCTCATAGGCCTCAAGGATCGAGGCGCGGCTGTCGACGATGATGCCGCCGGTCGGGAAATCCGGTCCCTGGACGAAATCCATCAGCTTCGCCACCGGCGCTTCCGGATGCTCGATCAGATGCAGTGCTGCGTCGCAAAGCTCTGCCGCGTTGTGCGGCGGGATCGAGGTCGCCATGCCGACGGCGATGCCGGAGGAACCATTGGCGAGCAGGTTCGGGAAGGCACCGGGCAGGACGGACGGCTCCTCGTCCTCTTCATTGTAGGTCGGGCGGAAATCGACCGCGTCTTCATTGATGCCGGCAAGCAGCTCGCTCGCCACCTCGGTCATGCGCGCTTCGGTGTAGCGCATGGCGGCGGCGTTATCGCCGTCGATGTTGCCGAAATTGCCCTGCCCGTCGACCAGCGGGTAGCGCATCGAGAAATCCTGCGCCAGGCGCACCAGCGCGTCGTAGATCGACTGGTCGCCATGCGGATGGAACTTGCCCATCACGTCGCCGACGATGCGGGCGCATTTGGCAAAACCCTGATCGGGATTGAGCCTGAGCAGCCGCATGGCATGCATGATGCGGCGGTGGACCGGTTTCAGTCCGTCGCGCACATCCGGCAATGCCCGGTGCATGATGGTCGACAGCGCGTAAGCGAGATAGCGCCGCTCCAGCGCTTCCTTCAGATCGACCGGTTCGATTTTGTCGCCGCCGCCATTGTCATCGGGCGGCAAAAGCCTCTTTCCCATGGATTTGGACTAGCCGAGCGGGTGATTCGCGGCAAGCGTCGCGTGAACATCGGCGCTTTCGCCGCGGCCGGCAAGCACGGCCGGTGATGTGAAGGATTTCACGGAAGCGCCCGGGAGGCGGCGGCAATTTGCCGCCGATCTGCAACAGGCCGCGGCGGCACCATGACGCCGGCCAACATCAACTGGTTACACGCGGCCTCTATCTGGCATGCAACGCGCTGGCGGAGGAAAGCCGCGATCTTCATGACAAATTCACCGCATCAAGCAATGGCTGCCGCCCAGTGTTTGCTTTTCGCCGCCATTTTCGACACATGTGCTGGAAAATGCCTTCTTCCCGTCCCGTTCGTCACGGAATGGTGATGGAGCAGGTTTCAAAACAATTTTCATCATAGCCAAATCAGGACAGGGAACTCGCCATGACAATCCAACGCTCAACGCTCAAGAAACTGGCTTTTTCGACCTTTCTGCTGACGCTGCCTCTCAATGCGGCCTTCGCCGCCGATCCGGCCGTGGCCGAGCGTATCAAGGCAACCCTTGCCGCCCAGGGCGTCGATATTTCCTGGACCGGCGTCTCCGGCGACGATTCGAACGCCGTGCTGCAGGGTGTTTCCATCAAGCCGGCGGCCGAGAAGGAAGCGCTGCCGATCGGCGACGTGAAGCTGGAAGGCGTCACCGAGGCCAATGGCGGCTATGAGATCGCCACCGTCTCGACCTCGCCTCTCGAACACAGCAAGGACGGCGTGACACTCAACCTTAGCCCCGTCGTGATCCACGACATGAAGGTCCCGGCCGAAGGCGGCACCGATCCGCTCGGCTCGCTGATGATGTACAAGTCGGCGGAGCTGTCCAACATGACGGTCAAGGTCGGCGACAAGACAGCGTTCGCGATGGACGGGCTTGCCGTCCAGATCACGCCTCCGGCCGACGGCAAAGCGATGGACTTCACCGCCAACACCGAAAAATTCACCGCCGACCTGTCGCTGATCGACGATCCCAAGTCGAAGGAGGCGATCGAAGCGCTCGGCTACCAGAACATATCGGGCAACATTGCCATGGCCGGTACCTGGCAGCCGAGCGACGGCAAGATGGAGCTGTCCAAATATGACATCTCGGTCGAGAATGCCGGCACGCTCGGCATGACCTTCAACCTCGGCGGCTACACGGTCGATTTCATCAAATCGATGCAGGCGATGCAGAAGCAGCTCGCCTCGCAGCCGGAAGGCGCCGACAATTCCGCGCAGGGCATGGCCATGCTCGGCCTGATGCAGCAGCTCTCCTTCAACGGCGCATCGGTGCGCTTCGAGGACGATTCGCTAACCGGCAAGGTGCTCGATTATGTCGGCAAGCAGCAGGGCATGTCGGGGAAGGACGTCGCCAACCAGGCCAAGGCGATCGTGCCGTTCGGCATGGCGCAGCTCAACAATCCCGAGCTGACGGCGGAAGTCTCGGCGGCGGTCAACACCTTCCTCGACAATCCGAAGAGCCTGGAAATCTCGGCCGAGCCGCCGTCGTCGGTGCCGTTCGCGCTGATCATGGCCGGCGCCATGTCCAACCCGCTCGACCTGCCCAAGACGCTTGGCGTCAAGGTCAAGGCGAACCAGGACTGATCGAACTAGCTGCCTTCTCCCCGTCACTATACGGGGAGAAATGGGCAGTTGCTACGCTGCCGTCAGTCCTTCTTCGTAACCGCGACGCGCAGCGACAGCTCGCGCAGCTGCTGTGGGGTGGCTTCCGACGGCGCGTTCATCAAAAGGTCATAGGCCTGTTGGTTCATCGGGAACATGGTGATCTCGCGCAGGTTCTTGGCACCAACCAGCAGCATGACGATGCGGTCGACGCCGGCCGCCATGCCGCCATGCGGCGGCGCGCCATACTGGAAGGCGCGGTAGAGGCCGCCGAAGCGCTCTTCCACCGTCGCGCGGTCCAGGCCGACCATCTCGAAAGCCTTGACCATGGTCTCCGGCAGATGGTTGCGGATGCCGCCCGACGCGATCTCGAAGCCGTTGCAGACCATGTCGTACTGGAATGCCTTGATGCCGAGCGGCTCTTCGCCGTTCAGCGCGTCGATGCCGCCCTGCGGCATCGAGAACGGGTTGTGGGCGAAGTCGATCTTCTTCTCGTCTTCGTTCCATTCGAAAAACGGGAAGTCGACGATCCAGCAGAGCTCGAAACGCTCGCGATCGACGAGGTTCAGCTCCTCGCCGGCGCGGGTGCGCGCGGCGCCTGCGAAGGTGACGAACTTCTTCGGGTCGCCGGCAACGAAGAAGGCGGCATCGCCATCGGCAAGGCCAAGCTGCTGGCGGATCGCCTCGGTGCGCTCCTCGCCGATGTTCTTGGCGATCGGGCCGGCGCCTTCGAGCTTTTCGCCTTCCTTGCGCCAGAAGATGTAGCCCAACCCCGGCTGACCCTCGCCCTGCGCCCAGGAATTCATGCGGTCGCAGAAGGCACGGCTTCCGCCGGTCTTGGCGGGAATCGCCCAAACCTCGGCCTTCGGATCGTTTGCCAGGATGTTGGCGAACACCTTGAAGCCGGAATCGCGGAAATGATCCGAGACCGCCTGCATCTCGATCGGGTTGCGCAGGTCCGGCTTGTCGGAGCCGTAGGTGCGCATCGCCTCGTCATAAGGAATGCGGCGGAACTTCTGCGTCACCGGCTTGCCGTTGGCAAACGTCTCGAAGACGCCGCGAAGCACCGGCTCCATGGTGGAGAGCACGTCGTCCTGCTCGACGAAGCTCATCTCGAGGTCGAGCTGGTAGAATTCGCCGGGCAGCCGGTCGGCGCGCGGATCCTCGTCGCGGAAGCAGGGCGCGATCTGGAAGTAGCGATCGAAGCCGGAGACCATGATCAGCTGCTTGTACTGCTGTGGCGCCTGCGGCAGGGCATAGAAAGTGCCGGGATGGATGCGCGACGGCACCAGGAAGTCGCGCGCGCCCTCCGGCGAGGAGGCGGTGAGGATCGGCGTCGAGAACTCGGTGAAGCCGACCTCGCCCATGCGCCTGCGCATTTCGGCGATGATCTTGGTGCGCGCCACGATATTCCGGTGCAGCGTCTCGCGACGCAGGTCGAGGAAGCGGTATTTCAGGCGGATGTCCTCGGGGTACTCCGGCTCTCCGAAAACCGGCAGCGGCAGTTCCTTGGCGGCGGACAGCACCTCGATCTCGCGCGCGAAAATCTCGATCTCGCCGGTCGGCAGGTTGGCGTTCACCGTCTCCGGCAGCCGCGCCTTGACCTCGCCGTCGACGCGGATCACCCACTCGCCGCGCACGGTCTCGGCGACCTTGAAGGCCGGCGAATCCGGATCGGCGACGATCTGGGTCAAGCCGTAGTGGTCACGCAAATCGATGAAGAGCAGCCCGCCATGGTCGCGCACGCGATGCACCCAGCCCGACAGGCGGACGGAATTGCCGACGTCGCTCTTTCTCAACTGGGCACAGGTGTGGCTGCGGTAACGATGCGTGGTCATGGGTAAAGTCCGGAAATTGCGGGCACCAGCCCGGCTCGAAAATTGGCGCGAAAAGCGCATGAGAGGCCGGCTTTGTCAAGGCAACCGGTCACACAGCGATATATCGGGCTCCGTCGCTACCCTTGCTCTGCCGGAAATGCGCCTGCGCCAAGCGCACAGCCTATAAAACGGGAGATATGTTCCTTGATCCTTGGCCATTCCGATAGGGAAGCAAGGCGCTTTCGCGAAAGTTAGCGGTGCGCGGCGGCGTTGCGGCGCTTGACGAAAGCGCGCGCGGCTGAAATTGAAAGAGGCCTAATATTGTGCCAAAGCGATTTGATGCGCGTCATCACCACACAAGAAGAACTCGAGAGCGTTATCGCGGCGTTCGAAAAGTCGGAATTCGTCACCGTCGATACCGAATTCATCCGCGAGACGACCTTCTGGCCAATCCTCTGCCTGATCCAGATCGCCGCGCCTGGGATCGAGGCGCTGATCGATCCGTTGGCGCCCGGCATTGACCTAAAACCGTTTTTCCGGCTGATGGCCAATGAAGCGGTGCTGAAGGTTTTCCACGCGGCGCGCCAGGACATCGAAATCATCGTCCATCTCGGCAATCTGGTGCCGCATCCGGTGTTCGACACGCAGGTGGCGGCGATGGTCTGCGGCTTCGGCGACAGCGTTTCCTACGATCAGCTGGTGCAGAAGGTCACGGGAGCGCGGCTCGATAAATCCTCGCGCTTCACCGACTGGCGCCATCGGCCGCTTTCCGACAAGCAGCTTGAATACGCGCTTGCCGACGTTACCCATCTGATCAAGGTCTACCAGCATCTCAGCGCCGAGCTGAAGCGCGAGGATCGCGGCCATTGGCTCAATGAGGAAATGGATATCCTCACCTCGCGCGAGACCTATGATCCGCATCCCGAGGATGCGTGGAAGCGGCTGAAGATGCGGCTGCGGAAGCCGCAGGAGCTGGCGATCGTGCAGGCGGTGGCCGCCTGGCGCGAGCGCGAGGCGCGCGAGCGCGACGTGCCGCGCGGCCGCGTGCTGAAGGACGACGCGATCTACGAGATCGCGCAACAGGCGCCGCGCGACGCGGCGGCGCTTGGCAAGCTGCGCACCACCCCGAAAGGCTGGGAACGGTCCGCCACGGCGAGCGCGCTGCTCGGCGCGGTGAATACCGCCCTCGCGCTGCCCAAAGATGCGATGCCGAAATTGCCGAAGAGCGTGCAGCCGCCGGAAGGATCCAGCGCTGCGGCGGAACTGCTCAAGGTGCTGCTCAGGATCGTCGCCGAAAAGGAAGGCGTCGCCACCAAGGTGCTTGCCTCCAGCGATGACATCGACCGCATAGCAGCCGAGGGCGACGAAGCGGACGTGCCGGCACTGCAGGGCTGGCGGCGCGCCGTTTTCGGCGAGCAAGCGCTGAGGCTGGTGCGCGGCGAGATCGGCATCAAGTTCGACAAGCGCAGGATCGCGGTGTTCGATCTTTAAGCTACACCGCTCCAAGCAGGTGCAGCGCGAACCAGGTCCAGCCGATGAGAAGTATTCCCGCGCCGAGGAAGAAGACGCTGGTGCGGTGCGGCACATGGTTTCCGTTGAGATGCACCCAGGCGTGTACATAGCGCGTGGCTATGAACAGCCACACTAGCGCCAGCGTCAGATAGTTCACGCCGTTGGTGACGAACAGCGCCAGGCAGAGCACGTGGAAGAGAACCGGCAGCTCGAACTGGTTGATCAGATTATTGGCGACGGTGACGCTCAAGGCTGGCTCGGTCGAGCGGAGCTTGTACTGGCTGACCCTGACCTCGCCAGACTTAACGGCCGCGTAGCGCCGCTTCAGCATCACCAGATAGACGATATAGACGAGGAGCACATGCGCCAACATCGGCCAGAAGATGGCGGTCTGGCGCATCCGTGGCCCTCAGCGCCGCCGCTGTCCGGCCAGCGCGAAGATCGCGATGACGAAGACCGGGATCGCCAGCAGCGCGAATTTGGTGACGGTCAGCAAGGAGGCGAACGCCAGCGAATCGGGATTGGCCGATTGGAAATCGGACAAGAGCCGCGCGACGGCAAAGTTCTGGGCATAGTCGGCGACCGCATAGGGAAGTACCAGCACCAGCGAGAACAGTGCCTGCAACTGCACCGACATGGCGCGGAAGGTGCTGAGCTGCCGCCCGAAAACGAGGATGAGGCTGACCAGCGTCAGCGACAGCAGCGCCGGGAACAGAAGGTCGAAGGTCAGATAGTGCCAGACGATGATGATCTCGCCGCCGCGCTGGCCGAGCGCCGTGAGCCAGGCCATGCCCTCGTCGGGGGTGAAGCCGGCGACGCGGATGTCGAGCGAGGCCAGGCCGCCGCTCAGGCGCTGGAAATACAGGAACTCCAGCGCTGTCATGGCGAGGAAGAGCGCAATCGAGGCAAGGGAAAGGGCCGCCGCGTGACGCGACAGCCGCAGCACCGCCACACTCAAATCGCGCCGCAGTCCGCCCTGGCGATCGGACTGATCGGCCTCCCGATCAAATTCCGCCCGGGTAATTGGGGCTTTCGCGGGTGATCGTGACGTCATGGGCGTGGCTTTCACGAAGTCCGGCGTTGGATATGCGCACAAAGGTGGCGCGCTCGCGGAAGTCTGCAAGGTCACGCCCACCCACATAACCCATAGCGGCTTTCAGGCCGCCCGCAAGCTGGTGCAACACGCCAGCCACAGGTCCTTTGTAGGGAACCTGCCCTTCGATGCCTTCCGGAACCAGTTTCAGCGTATCGCGGACCTCGGCCTGGAAGTAGCGATCGGCCGAGCCGCGCGCCATGGCGCCGACCGAGCCCATGCCGCGGTAAGCCTTGAAGGAGCGGCCCTGGTGCAGATAGACCTCGCCTGGGCTCTCGTCGGTGCCGGCAAGCAGCGAGCCGATCATGGCCGCGCTTGCGCCCGCGGCGAGCGCCTTGGCGAGATCGCCCGAATATTTGATGCCGCCGTCGGCAATGACGCTCACCCCGGCTTTGCTGGCCGTCTCTACCGCCGACATGATCGCCGACAATTGCGGGACGCCGACACCCGCAACGATTCGCGTGGTGCAGATCGAGCCCGGGCCGATGCCGACCTTGACGGCGTCGGCGCCGGCATCGATCAGGGCCTGCGTGCCATCGGCGGTGGCGACGTTGCCGGCCAGGATGCGCACGGAGTTGGAGAGCTTCTTGGCCCGCGCCACCGCATCCAGCACGCGCTGTGAGTGGCCGTGCGCGGTGTCGATGACAAGCAGGTCGACGCCGGCGTCGATCAGGCGTTCGGCGCGCTCGAAACCATCGTCGCCGACGCTGGTGGCAGCGGCGGCGCGCAGCCTCCCTTGTGCGTCCTTTGTGGCATGCGGATTGAGCTGCGACTTCTCGATGTCCTTGACGGTGATCAGGCCGACGCAATTGCCGTTCCTGTCGACCACCACCAGCTTCTCGATGCGGTGCTTGTGCAGCAGGCGCTTGGCCTCGTCCTGGTCGACATTCTCCTTGACCGTGATCAGGTTCTCACGGGTCATCAGCTCGTAGACCTTCTGCGCCGGATCGGAGGCGAAGCGCACGTCGCGGTTGGTGAGGATGCCGACCAGGCGGCCGACCGTGTGGCCGCCGGTGCCGCCATTCTCCACCACCGGAATGCCGGAAATGCTGTTGGAGCGCATCAGCGCCAGCGCGTCGGCAAGCGTGGCGTCCGGACCGATGGTGACCGGGTTCACCACCATGCCGGATTCGAATTTCTTGACCTGCCGGACCTGCTCGGCCTGTTCGGCCGGCGTCAGATTGCGGTGGATGACGCCGATGCCGCCGGCCTGCGCCATCGCGATCGCCAGCCGGGCCTCGGTGACGGTGTCCATCGCCGCCGACAGGATCGGCACGTTGAGGTCGATATCGCCGGCGATGCGGGTGCGGATGTCGGTCTCACCCGGCATGACCTCGGAATGGCCGGGCTGCAAGAGCACGTCGTCGAAGGTCAGCGCCAAGGCGCCGGTGGACGTTTCGATGATTTTTCCCATGGCCAGTCCTTTTGAATGCGGAAAAGGCGCTGGGCCGATTGGCCAGCGCCGACTCTCATCTTCCCTTTCAGGATTGGCGCTGGCTGGTAACACGTCCCGGGACGGAAGAAAAGCCGGTCGTTGCGCGGCGCGCCTGCTTCTCATTTGGTGCCCAGCAGGTCGTCGAGCAACTCGTGGCGCGGTGACACAAAGGGATTGACGATGGTGACGCCGCCCCAAGTGAAGCCATGTTGCAGGTCCTCCGACAAGAGCAGCCGGCAACCCGATTGCGAGGCTGTGGACAGAATGACCGCATCCCAAATGCCGAATCGATGGTCTGCGGCCAGGTCCACGGCCATCATCATCGCCTCGGGCGCCGTTTCGGCAACTGGGAATGCATCGCGCCAGTTCAGAAGTGCGTCCCGGGCTTCTGCATGCGATCGACCTGCCTTGCGCACCAACACATTGAACAATTCGGCAAGAACCTGAACAGGAATGACCGTCCCCTCTTGCGGAACGTTAGCCAGCAGTTCGAGGACGATGTCGCGTTTTTCCGCGTCGTTCACACCTTCAGCATAGGCAAGGACATTGGTGTCGATTGCGACTTTCACCGGTCGTCCTCGTAAAGTTCGTCGCGGGTCCATTTTCCGGCGTTGACAACAGGCTGGCGCCTGAGACGCGACAGCAGCGATGCCCGCGAGCGAGAAGCCACGCCTTCGCTCTTCTCCGCGGGCACAATCCGAGCCACAGGCCGGCCATGACTGGTCACGACATAGCTCTGGCCATCCCGCACGCCACGAAGAATGAGGGAAAACTTGCGATTGGCTTCGGCAGCAGAAACGGCTTCATCCATAATTTGCACCTAGATTGTAGTTATATTCACTACAATAGTGGATCGGTGTCACCTTTGGCAAGCAGTTGCGATGACCACCAGTGGTGCGTTCGCGCAAAAGTGACAGCAATTTAATGCGACACTCGGGCCAAGGCGTGATAACCGCCGGGCGTGCCAGCTCGCCCCCAGCCTGGCTCCAGCTTGGTAAAGACAAATCAGGGCGTTTCCCTTTGAACCGCATCATCCCGCTCATATTGGCGGTCGCTCTTTTCATGGAGAACATGGATTCGACCGTGATCGCGACGTCGCTGCCGGCGATCGCGGTCGACATCCACACCAGCCCGATCGCGCTGAAGCTGGCGCTGACGGCCTATCTGGTGTCGCTGGCGATCTTCATTCCGATCAGCGGCTGGATGGCGGACCGGTTCGGGGCAAAGAACGTGTTCCGCGCCGCGATCGGTGTGTTCATCGCCGGCTCGGTCGCTTGCGCCTTTTCCAATTCGCTGCCGGCTTTCGTGGTGTCGCGCTTCCTGCAGGGCATAGGCGGCGCGATGATGACGCCGGTCGGCCGCCTGGTGCTGGTGCGCGCCACGCCGAAAAGCGAGCTGGTCGCGGCAATGTCCTGGCTGACCGTGCCGGCGCTGGTCGGACCGCTGGTCGGCCCGCCGATCGGCGGCTTCATCACCACCTATCTGACCTGGCACTGGATCTTCCTGATCAACGTGCCGATCGGACTGCTGGGCATCTGGCTTGCCACGCGCTATCTGCCGGAAACCGCGCCGGCCGAGACGCCGCCGCTCGACTTCCCTGGATTTGTGCTCAGCGGTCTCGCAGCGTCCGGCGTCGTCTTTGGCCTTTCCGTGGTCAGCCTGCCGGCGCTGCCGCCGATGGCCGGCTTCATCACGGTGGCGGTCGGAGTGATCTCCGGCGTGCTTTATCTGATGCACGCGCGTCGCGCCAAGAACCCCCTGCTGGCGCTGGAGCTGTTCCGCAACCAGGTCTTCCGATCCTCCGTGCTCGGCGGCTCGCTGTTTCGCATCGGCATCGGCGCCGTACCGTTCCTTTTGCCGCTGATGTTCCAGATCGGCTTCGGGCTGACGCCGTTCCAGTCGGGCATGATCACCTTCGTCTCGGCCATCGGCGCCATCGGCATGAAGTTCGTCACCGCGCTGCTCTTCCGGCTCGCCGGCTTCCGGCGCGTGCTGATCTGGGGCTCGCTGGTCGCGGCCGCCTCGATCGCCATCTACGGCCTGTTCACGCCGCAGACGCCCTATGTGCTGATGCTAGCGATCCTTCTGGTCGGCGGCTTCATCCGCTCGATGTTCTTCACCGGCGTCAATGCGCTCTCCTACGCCGAGATCACGCCCGCCGACACCAGCAAGGCGACGCCGATCACCGCGGTTTTCCAGCAATTGTCGATCGCACTCGGCGTGGCGCTGGCCGGCGGCATCCTCGAAGTCTCGACCTCGATCCATGGCGGGCCGCTGACGCTCAGCGACTTCCACCTCGCCTTCTTCATTGTGGCGGCAGTGTCCGCCGCAGCATCGATCACCTTCATGCGGCTTGCGCCAGAGGCCGGCAGTGCGGTGTCGGGCCATGGCCGGCTGGCCACGCCGAAGACCCTGGAATCGGTGGGCGGGGCGGGGAAGTGAGCCTTTCCCTTCTCCCCTTGTGGGAGAAGGTGGATCGGCGCGATAGCGCCGAGACGGATGAGGGGTGCTGGAAGAAATGAGGCGCGGAAGAATAGTATGCTTCAAGCGCATATTTCTTCGCCGCAGCGATCCTTCCAACACCCCTCATCCGGCCGCTTCGCGGCCACCTTCTCCCGCAAGGGGAGAAGGGGGAGCCTACCCCTTGAACTCCTTCGCCAGCAAATAAAGCTCCACCGATTCATCCCTTGAAGCCGGCGGCTTCACATGATGGACGGACCGAAAATTCTGCTTCAGCAGCGACAAGAGCTCGTTTTCGGCGCCGCCCTGAAAGGTCTTGGCGAGGAAATGGCCGCCGGGCTTGAGCACGTGCAGCGCGAAATCGGCCGCGACTTCGCACAGATGCATGGTGCGCAGATGATCCGTGCGGCGGTGGCCGGTGGTGGGTGCTGCCATATCGGACAGCACCACATCCGGCTGGCCGCCCAGCGCCTCGGCAAGCCTTTGCGGCGCATCGGGATCGAGGAAATCCATCTGCAGGATGACCGCGCCCGGAACTGCATCCATTTCGAGATAGTCGATGCCGACGACATGCGGATTTTCCGCCGTCGACTTCGTCCGCGCAGCCGCCACCTGACACCAGCCGCCAGGCGCGGCGCCCAGGTCGATCACCTTCATGCCGGGCTTCAGCAAATGGTGCTTGTCGTCGATCTCGATCAGCTTGTAGGCGGCGCGGGAGCGGTAGCCGTCGGCCTTGGAGCGTTGCACATAAGGATCGTTCATGTGGCGCTCGAGCCAGCGGCGCGACGATTCCTTCAAGCCGCTCTTCTTCTTGATGCGGGTCTTGAGGACGCGCAAGCTGGCCGAGCCCGGCTTTTCAGGTTTCTTCGTCATGAGCGCTCATCCTCGCGCATGATCTTTTCCAAAAACCGGCTTCCACTTTTTGGGATCATGCGCCGCGCCCGCCATCGCGCCAGACGCCGTCATCGGCCATCAGCTCGCTCAGGATACCCTCGCGCAGGCCGCGATCGGCGACACGCAGCCGCTCGGATGGCCACACACCGCGGATCGCCTCCAGAATGGCGCAGCCGGCGAGCACGAGGTCGGCGCGGTCGGCGCCGATGCAGGGATTGGCGCAACGCTGCTGGAAATCCCAGCCGATCAGCCGCTCGATCATGCGATCGACGCTGTCGCGGTCCATCCACAGCCCGTCGACGCGGCGGCGGTCGTAGCGCTCGAGATCGAGATGCACGCCGGCGAGCGTCGTCACCGTCCCGGAGGTGCCAAGCAGATGGAAGTTGGGGCTGGCCAGCACATGCGCGAGCCGGTCGCGGCCATCGAAGGCCTTCAGCCGCGCGGCCACATCGTCGACCATCGCGGCAAAGGTCTCGCGCGTCACGGTGCGGCCGCCGAAGCGTTCGGCAAGCGAGACGACGCCGACGGGCAGCGACGTCCAGGACACGATGTGATTGGCCAGACGTGGCGAGCGCCGTCCGGTCAGGTCGATCAGCGCGATTTCCGACGAGCCGCCGCCGATGTCGAACAGCACCACGCCCTGCGTGTCGCGCTCGACCAGCGAGCCGCAGCCGGAAACGGCAAGGCGTGCCTCGGTCTGGCGGTCGATGATCTCGAGCTTCAGCCCGGCCTCGCGCTCGACGCGATCCAGGAACTCGACGCCGTTGGCGGCCGAGCGGCAGGCCTCGGTGGCGATCAGCCTGGCTTTCCTGATCTTGCGGTTTCGCAGCTTCTCGCCGCACACCTTCAACGCCTCGACAGCACGATCCATCGCCGCCTGGCCGAGCCGGCCGCTGGCCGTCAGCCCCTCGCCCAGCCTGACGATGCGCGAAAAAGCGTCGATGACGCGGAATTGGCCATGACGTCCAGGCACCGCGACGAGCAGCCGGCAATTGTTGGTGCCGAGGTCGAGCGCGGCGAAGACAGGCAATTCCTGCGGCGGCGGACGTGGTGGAGACTGGAGCGGCGGCCTTCGCTCAGCCTGCAAGGGCGGGCTCGGAGGCTGGCTTGCCGTCGTGCCGGCAGGCGCAGGCTGCGGCACGGCGCCGTTCTCGTCGCGCGCGAACACCTTGCGACCGCGCTTGCGCTTGCGGCGCTTGCGCGTCTTGCCTTTCGGCTGATCGGCCTGACTGGCGCCAGTTTGTCTCTGGTCGACATGTTTGGGGCCGGCATGTTTGGGGCCGGGATGTCTGGGGTCGGCATGTCTTTGGTGCGCACCCGCGTGGCGACTGAATCGCACCTGTTGCGGGCTCGCCGACTGCGTCGGCGATGCCCCGGACATGCCCACTGCCGACGCGCCCGCGCCGGTATCGTGGTCTTCCACTTCAGTTCCTTCCGGCGCCGCGCGAACCGGGAACGGACGCAGCAGGCACCTCGGTTTGTTTCAAGTTGGCAACAGAGTAGCAGTGCCGTTCACAATCACCAAGAGCGCATTGATCCGAATTTTGCCAAGGTCACGTCGGGCAATGTCGTGCCGGTTGAATAGCCGGCTTCAATCAGGCATGTCTCAAATGCGGGTTCGAAGAGGTTGGGCACCATCAAACAATGAGCTGCAACGCATGATGACGACGCCATGAATTGGAGGCGCTATTTCTGGCCGGTAATAGGCATCGCGGCCGTCGCGTTCTCGCTGTGGCTGCTCATCCACGAATTGCGCGGCATTTCGTTGAACGATGTCTGGGCCGGCATCGCCGCGATCCCGCCGCGCGGCTGGGTGCTCGCGGCGCTGAGCTCACTGGTCGCCTATGCCTCGCTCGCCGGCTACGACCACATTGCGCTCTTACATATCGGCAAGAGAGTGTCGTGGCTGTTCGTCACGCTGTGCTCCTTCACAACCTACGCGGTGTCGCACAATATCGGCGGCTCGGTGTTCTCGGGCGCGGTGATCCGCTATCGCGCCTATGGCACAAGGGGGCTGACCGGCCAGGAGATCGGCGTGCTGGTGGCGATCTGCTGGTTCACCTTCATCCTGTCCAGCGTTTTCCTCGGCGGCCTCGTCCTGCTGTTCGAGCCGCAGATCATCGATCGCTTCACCGGCGCGCCGCACCATGGCGCCGCCTTCGCCGCGGGGCTGGCCATGCTCATCCTCGTCGGCGCCTATGCCTTCGGCAGCTGGCTGGGGCTGAGACCGCTGAAGATCGGCAGCTTCGAGCTCCACTACCCGGCGCTGCCGATCGTGGCGCGACAGTTGCTGATCGGGCCGGTCGAGCTGCTGGCAGCCGCCGCGATCATCTATTTTGCCCTGCCCGAAGCCGGCAATCCCGGTTATTTCGTGGTGCTCGGCGTGTTCATGGTCTCGTTCTCGATCGGGCTCCTGTCGCATGCGCCGGGCGCGCTTGGCGTGTTCGAGGTCGTCTTCCTCACCGGCCTGTCCGACATGGACCCTGTGGGCGTGCTTGCCGCGCTTCTGGTGTTCCGCCTGTTCTATCTCATCATTCCGCTTCTGATCGGCCTTTGCATGGTGCTCTATTTCGAGCATTCGCAATACAGCAAAGGCGGCAGTTGAACCCTCCTGCCGCCTCCGCGGGGAGCATCCGCAAAAAGGCTGCAATTGATCTCAGTTGCGGGCTTGACTATTTTCCGATGGCGGCTACAAGGCAGCGCTCGCGGCATATGAGCCGCTCGGCTAGCGCGACACCAGACGCGCCTGCTGGGGAATAGGTTAACGGTAGACCCACGGACTCTGACTCCGTTAGTCCTGGTTCGAATCCAGGTTCCCCAGCCACTCTAACTCCTTGTAATTGCAGCGTTTTTAGCTTCATCGGATGCGCGTCACTTGTTGCAGCGGTTTGCAACAAAATACGAATAAAAACAACGAGGGGACCAAGAACCCCGACACACCCCCTGCAACTGAACTGCAACAAAACGGGAGCTCCTGCCCCACCCCGGGCGGGAGTTAACCACTGTGATTCATTGCGCAAATTTGCCCTTGTTGGTGGTCCTTAAAAATGCATTAATGGACGTCTCAGCCCCTCATTTGGGCACCTAGACAGTGTCGGGAGCAACACCCGGCGGTAGCGCAGCCTCAGCGCCGACTGTCTAGTGGATTCGTCGGCGTCTCTAACGGAGAGCCGATATGGCGATAAAGCAAGACGAAGATCACGACATCGTTTGGACGCTCGAAGCGATTGGCAAAGTCATCAATCGCGACAAGCGAGCTGTCGAATATCTCATCGACCGATATGCCGACTTCCCTGTGAAGAAAGTTGCGGGCGGATACGTGGCGAGCCGCAAGGCCCTGCTCGCTTACCTCCTTGAGAAGGAGGCAGCGTGATGACCCATAAAGAAACGCCGGCCCTGAGTGAACAGGACCGGCGCGACAGGAGATCATAAGCACAGCACGTCCCGAGCTTGGGCAATGCTCGCAAAACCCTACCCCATTTCAACCGCAAATTGCAATGGATTTTAAAGAGTAGGGCAATGACACAACCACCATCAACGTCTGAGCGCTTTGCCGCGCGTTTTCGCGGATACACTGCCGCCTACGGTCGGTATGTGATCCAGCGCGTGAACGAGAAGGGCAAGAATGAAGGCAAGGCGACGACAATTGAAGAGCCCGTGACGCAAGCGCTTTTTGATGACCATCTTGAGGGCAAGGCTTCCCTTGGGATCTTGCCGCTCGACGACAACGACAAGGTAAGCTGGGCATGCATTGATATTGACGAGATCGGCATCGATCATACGGCCCTGATCAAGAAGATCGATGAACTTCGCTTGCCACTGGTCGTCTGTCGATCCAAGTCGGGCGGCGCGCATTGTTTCCTGTTTCTCGCCCAGCCATCTGACGCCGATTTCGTGCGCCGTTATCTCGTCGCCTGCGCGGCCGCGCTTGGTTACCCTGGGACCGAAGTCTTTCCCAAGCAGACACAGCGCAAGGAGGGCGATGTCGGCAATTGGCTGAACCTCCCCTATTTCTTCGAGTCAAAGACGAACCGCTATGCTGTAGCGGACGACGGCGATGTCCTGTCCCTAGATGACTTTCTGAACAAGGCGGATGCAAAGGCGGCGGCGGTGGAGAGCCTAGTCGCCCCAAGTGTTCCGGTTGAACTGGTGCCGCTTAAACGTGGCGAGAAGTTCGTCCTGCCAGATGTGATTCCAGAGAGTGGCGGTCCCTACCACGGGCGAAACAGCACCCTGTTCAAATACGGGTGTTCACTCCAAGCCAAGGGGTGGGAGGATGAAAAGATTGATGCCGAGTTGCGGTTGGTCAACGCCGAGCGATGCGACCCGCCGCTTAAGCTTGGCATGGTTCAGACAATCATCAATCGAGTGCTGAGCTACGAGAAAGGTAGGCCTATTCCTGAATGGGTCGAGGAGATGAACGACCGGCATGCTGTCGTGGCGGAGGCTGGGAAAGCATTCGTGCTCAACCTCCGGGACTGGGACCCGGCGATGAAACGGCGTGTCCTCACCTACAGCAGCTTCACCGACTTTAAGAACCTCTATTGCAATGCCTATGTCCAGCTTGGCGAGAAGTATGCCGCCAAGGGCGCGGCGTGGCTCGCGCACCCGCAGCGCCGCCAATTCAACGGGACAACGTTCGCCCCCGGCGATGACACGCCAGGTTGGTTCAACACATGGCAGGGCTTCTCGGTCGAACCGATACAAGGCGATTGGTCGCTTCTGAAAAGCCACATCTTCGAGAACCTGTGCAGCTCCAACCCCATTTTCCTCGACTATCTGCTTGGCTGGATGGCCTTTGCAGTGCAGCGCCCGCAGCAAGTCCCAGAAGTTGCGGTCGTGCTCATGGGAGGGCGTGGCACCGGCAAGGGCATAGTAGTCAACGCGCATGGAAGTCTGATGCGCGAGCATTACGTGTCTGTCTCGAACCCCGAGCATGTCAGCGGCAAGTTCAACGCTCACCTCAAGGACACGGTTATCCTGTTCTTGGACGAAGCTTTCTGGGCCGGCGACAAGAAGGGCGAAGGCACTTTGAAGCGGCTCATCACCGATGAGTTTATTCCGGTCGAGAAGAAGCGGATCGACGTGGTTATGTCGAGGAACTATTGCCACGTCTGGGTCGCATCCAATGAGCGATGGGCCGTGCCAAGCGGACTGGATGAGAGGCGCTTCTTTGTCCTCGACGTATCCAAGGCGAAGCAGCAAGACCATGAATACTTCGGCGCCATAGCTAAGCAGTTGGACGAAGGTGGGCGGGCGGCGATGTTATATGACCTGCTTCATCTGGATTTGACCAATTTCAACCCTCGGCATGCCCCGATGACCCCTGCCCTGTTTAGGCAGAAGATCCATTCGATGGATAAGAAGACGGCGTGGTGGTTTGAATGCCTCTGGAACGGCGAAATCACGCTTAAGCGCAGCGACGACACCGACGAGGAAAGCGCCAGCGGCTGGAAGCGTGAGGTGGTGAAGGAGAAGGTGTATCAAGCCTATCTCGAACACTCCGGCAACGCTGGTGCTAAGGCGCATCGAGGCACGCAAACGGAGCTTGGCATGTTCCTGAATTCGATACTTCCTGATGGATGGCCGAGGGACAAGCGCGTCGGGACGACGAAGTGGGATACTGATGGTGACGGTAAGAGAAGACCGATACCGACAACGGCTCCGGGGTGGGAGTTGCCGCGACTTGATGAGTGTCGAGCGTGGTTTGATAGGGAGTCCAAGCAGACTAACGATTGGCCGGAAGTCTACGGCGTCGATGACGAGGACATCCCGTTTTAGGCGGTGGCTACCGACCTTGTTTTTGTTCCAGTGCGAAAAAGCGAAAGGTCGGTAGTGAAAAGTCCCAGCAAATCCAGAGGGTTCAAGAAGCTGCTACCGACCTTACCGACCTTACCGACCTTTTGGGAGTGTTACGCCAACTGGAAGCTGCACGCTGCGGCTTAACGTTGCTGTAGGGTCGGCAAGGTCGGTAGAACGCCTTGCCTGCGTATGCTGCTCCACCTGGAAAATTCAGAGGATCAGACATTCATCGCGAAGACCGCCGTTTTATTGCGCGCGCCCCTCGTTGACACCACTGGGCTAAGTTTCCGGCAGGACTAGAATATTATTCATCCTCAAGTGTGATTTCGGTCACCCCTAAGCGATTCTAAATACTACTGAAAATAATGGTTAAAAGTTCTAGTTGCAGTGAAAGTTGCAGTCGCCTTACGCTTTCCACTACGTCAACTAGAAGCAAAACAAGCCTGCCGATAGCAGCTTGCGCAGCTTTTTAGACAGCCAGCACCAAGTGGAGCAAGCAGCTATGGCAAACACATTCGCAGGTTCGAAGATCTACATTGGCACAAGCATGGCCGCCATCAACCAGAGCCAGTTTGAGGCGGACAACTATGTCGAGATCGGGCAGGTCAGCAACATGGGCGAGTTCGGCTCTGTCGCCAACATCGTCCAGTTTCCAACCGTGAGCGATGACTTCGTCGACAAAGCAAAAGGCACCCGCAATGCGGGCGACCCGGCGCTCGTCGTCGGACGCAGCTCCACGGACCCCGGCCAGATCGCTCTGCGCGCTGCCGAAGCCACCAAGTTCAAGTACAACTTCAAGGTCGAGATTGCCGACGCGATCGATGAGCAGCACACCAACACGGTCGTCTACTTCCGCGCGCTGGTGGCCGGTGCCAACCTCACAACCGGCGGCAACGAAACCTTCGTGACCGAGACCTACGCGCTGGGCATCTACCCCCGCCCGCTGGTGGTCGAGAGCGCGCTGATCCCCTCGCCGTAAGCGAACATGCACGCCATGGCAAAGTATCCAGTTCCGCGACACCGGAACTTCCAGTCGCGCGTCACCATGGGCAAGGACCTCCTGCCGGGCATCGATGGGCGCTCGAAGTGGGCGCGGCGAATGCACGACTTAATCGCCAACTACGTCGTAGACCTTGGTGGCGAAGAGCGTGTCACTCAGGCCCAATTCACCCTGATCAAAGCCGCCGCCACTATGACCATCATCTTGGAAAACTGGGAGGTCGAGTTCGCCAAGATCGGCAAGGACACCCTCGTCACCCTGAAGGACCTGCTGACCTACCAAACCACGCAGAACAGCCTGCGCCGCACTCTGGAATCGCTTGGGCTGGACCGCGTCAACGCTCCGCGCGATGGCACCTCTAGGCAGATGCAAGAATACCGTCTCAACCAGCTCACCGCAGATGAACGCGAACGGCTCAAGCCTCTGCTGGAATTGGTAGGGCCAAACCACAACTTAGAAAAGCTGAAAGCAGAGCAGCTCAACGAGCTTCATTCCCTACTGCAAAAAGCCCTCCCAATGAAAATCATCGACGGGACTTATTCACGATGAGCCACGACATGCGAGCCGGTGACATCATCAAATCCCGCAAAGGGAACGTCTGGATCGTCGCCGCTGTAATTGAGAACGGCGCGCCCATCGACCTGCCAGCTGGACGCCACCTGTTGCTTATCAGGGATCACGACACAGCGAGCGGCACCGAACTTCTGATGACGCTGCGCCCCGAATGCGATCTGCACCGCGGGCACAAGCGCAACTATTTCGACCCCGGATTTACGAGCGCGCGCTTCGGTGCCGATAGCTCCATCACTCTGTTCAAGGAGGATGCGCTGTACGTGGCGGTGGCTGCGCCAAAGCCCACCCATCCCTTCATCGAGCAGTTTGAGAGCGGCAAGATGCTGGCGAGAGCGCCGCGCGAATTCGCTGAGTTGTTCGTCACCGTGCAGCGCGACTTCGACGACGGCCATTCCGAGCATCTGACGATCCCACGCTGGCAATTCGCCCTGCTCGTGCAGCGGGACCGCGACGCCAAGCCGCCAATCGACCTTTCAGCGGTGGAGCAGCGCCTCGCTCAACCTGGGGAAATCTGATGGCACGCGAGGGCGATATTGTCGTCACGGAAAGCGGCCTCAAATGGGTCGTGCTGGAACTGATTGGCAACGCGCATGGCGGCCAAGACGCTCGCCTAATCCGCAAGTCTGATGACAGCCGTTCGACTGGCTTGCTCAAGGATGCTGCTGGGCTGACGGTGGTTGAAAGCGAGCCCTTTCAGGAGGGCGACCGCGTTACCGTCAATGGGCTGGCAGGGAGCTATCTGGAAACGCAGAACGGCTTCGCCCGCGTGCTGCTGGACGCGAGAACGATGACCACGGAGACGGGCCTTAGCATCGGGCTGGACGCAGCTATTGCGAGCATGAGCATTGCCCTGCTCGTTCTGGAAAATCGGGCGCTGTGATGGGTTTCCAGATTGGCGATATCGTCATTTCAGCACCTGGCAGCGGGCAGGCTACGCGATCAACATACGTGACAGCTGGATTCATCACCAATCCTCGCGGTGGGCGGGATGTAAAGCTCCTCCGCAAGGCGCCGTCCGCACACGGCGGATACAGCGGATTGCAAACCCATGAGAGCAAGCTGCGATCCGTTGAAAGGCCGGTCTTTAAGCCCGGCAGCAAAGTGCTGGTCGAGGGCTTCAAGGGCGTATTCATGAGCTTCGAAAGAGGTGGCGAAGTTGTTCGCGTCATGCTGGCACCGCGACGGCGAGCATTCACCGGCCTTGGTTTCATAGACATTGGTCCCGCCGTGGCGCGCGTCAGCTACGCGCTGTTTGTGATCGAAAATTGCAAAGTCTGATGGAGAAATAGTCATGGCAATCAAAGTCCCCCTGGACCTGAATGAAGCATTCGTGGATCGGCTCGCGGAGACCGATCCGGCAACCGGCGCTCCTGTCGCTGACCCCGTGATCAGCGGGCTTTCGAACGCGGTGAAGCTGGCACGCGAGCAGGCAACGGTGCTCGCTAATCTTGAAAAGGCAGCGCTGGCAGATCGAACGCAAACGCCCGAAGCCAATGTCCTGCGCGTCGCTACCGCTGCATCCAAAGCTGGCCAACGCGTTGCCGCTCAGCTTGACGCCGCGCTGACGCGAGCCAAGACGGAGATCGCCAATATCGAGAAGCGTACCGGGGCACCACCGCCGCCCAAGGATAGCGTTGCACTGGGTATCGAGGCCGAAATCAGGGCGCGCCTCGCTGCCATGGGCGACAAGGAGCGCGCCGACGCCATCGCGCAGGCGAAGGCCCGAAACGACGAGATCGTTATCGCCGCCGTGCTGCGCGGCCCTGCCATGCTCACGGGCCTTGGCGCAGCGCAGCTGGACTCCATCCGCCATCACTATCGGCAGCACACCCACGGCGCTGACTATGCCCGCTTGCAACGCCTGACAAAGGCGGTGGAGGCTATGGAGCGGTCGGGACGCCTGTTTGTTGGGATCGTGAAGTCAGCAGCCGACACGCCGATGGCGCGTCAGGCAGCAATCGCGCAGCGCGAGGCTGAGGCCGCCGCTGCTCACGCCGCAGGAGTATAACCCATGGCAGACCCGAACAACTATTACGTCCAGGTGCATGATCAAGAGCAACTGTTGCGGTTGCCGCGCCGCATCGCGGCGGATGCGCTGGATGACATTCCGGAAGCCTACCGTGCCGCCTACGTTGAAGAAGAAGACCCAAGCAGGGGCTTCAGGCTGGTGACCAGCGTGGCTGATGTCATCCGCGATGGCTCGGCCCAAATTGCAGCCCTTAAAGCTCAGTTCGACGGTCTTAAGACCAAGTATGAGACAGACTTGGCGACTGCCAAGCAGTCACGGGTGCAGGACAAGATCGATGCCGCCCTCTACAGCACCTGCAAAGACGCTGGAGTTCCCGACGGGCTGATGGAAGGGGCTATCGCGCTGCTTTCGCGCGACACGACATTCGAGGTCGATGAGAGCTACGAATTTGGTGGCGGCACTGTTATCGCGACCCGCGATGGCAGGCGGCACTCGGTCGAAGGGCTGGTGGAGAGCTTTCTCGATAGCGACGAGGGCGCGGGCTTCCGTGGGAAGCGCCGCGCCGCTCCGTCTGACGGCTATTTCACTGGGCTTCTGGGGCGGCGCTGACTGCCTGCCCCTTGCCGAAGGTCCGGGCGGCCTTTGCCTTGGGCTTCTTGGGAGCGTCCACGCTGTAGGACATCACGCCGTCCTTGAGGGCACCGGTAATCGTGACGCCCGAACGCTTCACATCGCTAATCAGCGAGTAAGCTGCCTGCTTGCTGATTGAAAGCTTTTCAGCGATCTGCTGGACGCTGGCGCCACCCTCGCGCAGCATCGTCTCAACCATGCTCTTCTTGGTGGCGGGCTTGGGGGTGTCAGTCTTGCTCTTGGACATTGCTGTTCTCCTGTCTGGTTGCGTCCTCAGATGGACGAAAACAGCATGGAGGAACATATTCCTATGGTAGAGCGACTGGCAGTTGTCACCTGACTTTTGATGCCTGTGAATCGCGAGCACCAACGTTCACTTTTTTGGAACCCCCCTCCCAAGCGCAACCGAAAGCCGAGTATTTACAGAGTCATCTTTCACACGGAGATTCGCCCAAGATGACTTCGCTCCAGATTGCCTACACCATGATTGCCATATCGTACCTCGTTGCGGTTTATGCTCTTTACTCCTCCCACTAACCCTGGTGATAACATCGTGACCCGGAAGGCAGAGAGACCATGATCCTCTACCACTACTGCTCAACAGAAACGTTTTGGTCGATCATTTCGAACCAATCTATTTGGCTTTCGTCGCTATCCCTCTCGAATGACACGATGGAGGGAAAGTGGCTGGTAAAGGTATTTGGCGAACTCCTTCGGGATGAAAAAATCAGTGAATACAAAACCAACAAGATGCTGTTCCACATACAAGGCCTTAGCGATTTCGCCGATGGGCTGGGCTTCTGTCTTTCCGAGGCAGGCGACATGCTTAGCCAGTGGAGAGGCTACGCGAGTAACGCGTCGGGTATGTGCATAGGCTTCGGCAAGGACGAGCTAGCAGCGGTCTCGGCCAAATACCGTGTAACAGACGGCAAAGGCTTTATCGTCTCGAAAGTCGAATACTCCGAAAGCAAGCAGCGCGAACTCCTTCAGCCAGTCCTCGCCAAATTGAAGGATCTCGCTGAAAAAGGGGCGTTCGACGTTCCGAGAAACTTGTTGATGGAAGCCGGGATGACTCAAGAAGAGAAGGAACAGAAAGAAGCGCTACGAGCCGAGCTTTTCAACGAGTTTCTCTATGAAACCCTGACGCTTCTCAACCACCTTTATCAGGTGAAAAACCCAGCTTTTTCGGAGGAGCTTGAATGGAGGCTCGTGTCTTTTTTGACGGGGAGCGACCACGACTGCAAGTTTCGGGCGACTACCGATAGAATCATACCCTATAGAGAATTTTCGCTAAAGCTGCCCGACAACGCTGCCATCAAAGAAGTGATAATTGGTCCGAGAAACATCAGCAGCGTCGATCTGATTAAGAAGCTATTGGCAAAGCACGACTTGCACGATGTGAAGGTGTCTCGCTCAGAAGCGACATACCGGTAGGAGAGCATTTTGGACCCCGCTCCAGCGTCGCCCTAGCACTTGGGGCGGCACGCGTGCTTGTCGCGCTACGGGCGGCGGCTTTGACCGAAGCAGCTTAGAAAAGCGCCGCCTCCGCCGCAGCAAGCTCAGCACTTGCGTCGCCCTTCGGGAATAGATGGCCGTACACGTCGAGCGTCATGACGATGGACGAGTGCCCTAGGCGCTCCTGGACCACCTTGGGAGCAAGCCCAAGTCCATTGTCCTCCTTCGCGTTAATGCAGTAGCTCGCGAAGTAGTGGCGCAGCGCATGGAGGCCCGAATATTTCGGTCCAAGGACGGGCTTACCCTCGTCATCAACCTTGCCTGTGTCGATCGTCACGCCAGCGCTCATCTGAGCTGGGTGCCACCAGTCCTTGATGATGTTGGAGTGGTTCATGACGCCACCCTTGTTCTTCCCCTTGATACTCGGGAAGACGAAGACGCGCGATGTGCATTGCAGCTTCCATTCGCGCAGCTCAGCAATAGCCTTCGGCCCGATGGGTATGGTGCGCTTGCCGCTGCTCGACTTTGGCGAGCCAATCGCGCCGTAGGCATCGGCACGCTGGGCTATCTCGATCTCGCCCTTCGTCAGATTGATCGCGTCCCAGATGAGCCCACGCAATTCGCTTGCCCGCATGCCGGTGATGGCAGCAACACGAAGGAAGACACGTGGCCGACCGGCTTCGGCAGCGTCGATAATGCGCTTCACTTCCTCGGTGGTGGGAATATCGACACCAACCTTGAGGCGCTTCTTGTGTCGACCATCGCTCTTTTTGCTGTCGCGCCCCATCTCCTTCACAGCGTTGAAAACGACCAAGCCCTTCTTCTGGGCGTTTGAAAGCATCGCACCGAGGCTTACCCTGACGGCGCGCACCATCGGCTCCGAAAGGCCCTGCTCCCGAAGCTTGTCCAGAAACGCATAGACAAACGGCACCCCTATCTTGCTCAACTTCGTCTTGCCGATGTTCGGGTAGATATGGTTTTCCAAGTGCCCCTTGTACTGGTCGCGGGTTGAGCGCTCGAGCTTGTCGCACGCCTTCAGCCAATCCGCCCCCGCTTCCTTGACCGTGATGGAATTGGGATCAGCGACATGGATATTGCCCTTGAGCTCCATGCGCACTTTGGCTTCCGCCTCCTTCGCCTCCTTCTGGGTGCGATAAAGCATTTGGTGGCGCTTGCCGTTGCCATCGAAATAGTCGTGGCACCACTTATCGGTTCCTAAACGCTTCCTGACAGACATTGCCTGTTCTCCTGTATCTGGAGAAGCACACTAACGGATTTCAGTGCAACAAAGCAACGAGGCAGCGTTGTGAGCCAGCATCCTTATCCCAAATGGGGTCAGCTTTACGACTTGATCCGTGAGGGACCCATGTCACCGGAAGACCTAGTGAAGAAGCTAGGATGTCCCAATAAACAATCGGTCGTGCAGCTAATCGACGATCTAAGGTATGCTGGTATCGAGGTAGAGACATCACTTAGCAACGGCACTGTTATAAGGAATCGCAGCACCGAGGGTGGACGACATGGTTCCAAGGTAAATACGTATCGTATTAGAAATGGCCCAAGCACCTTTGAAGTGCTTCGAGACGACATGACAGCAGCCACCAATAGGCGACGCGGGCGCTCTGCAACCTAGCTGCAACAAAATTGGCAAAAACAAGAACAAAAACAACGGACTCGCACGGACTCTGACTCCGTTAGTCCTGGTTCGAATCCAGGTTCCCCAGCCAAACTGGACTCCCTTTCGATAAAGCCGTCTGCCGTGTGCCGTTTGCTTCTCCAGATGCGACCGTTTCCGCAAGTAGATCAAACGGTTGTCTGAATACGGCGTGAACCTCGCCTTTGTCCCACTGGCAGTTCGACAGCACGAGATTCAAGAGCCGTTTTTTCTCGTGCACTGGCTGTTTCGCAAAGAGTCGGCTGGCGTTGCGCGCCAGTTCCAAGAGCCGGATGCCGTCCTCCATGTATGATTCCTCGGCGCTGCCATGGCGCTCTATCTCGCGAAGCAGCCGCGTTTGTTCGGTTCGCCACTGCGCGGACATTCGATCGTAGAAGGCGTTGTCGATGCGACCATCGAGCTTGTCGAGATACATGGCGTGCAGCCGATCCTCGAGCCGCTTGTACTCAACCTGGCATCGGTGGATCGACTGTTTATGCTCGCGGCGCTCGTCGGCATGGCTGGCCATGAGGGCTGCTTTTACCCATTCCAGTATCTCTTCGTCGAAATGCAACCGATCGAGCAGGTTGGCGAATGCCTGATCGAGCACTTCCTCGCGGACATATTTGCGGCGGCAATCTGCGTATCCGCCTCGGCCTTTGTTCGCGTGCCCCGTGCAATGATAGTAGACGTATTTACCTTTCTTGATCTCCGCCACGACAGCGCAGCCGCATTCGGTGCAGGTCATCAGGCCGGTGAAGGCAAACTCGTTTCCGATCGGGTGAGTCGGGACCGCATTTCGGCCCGTCAGGATGCCCTGAACCCGTTCCCATAGTTCTATCGACACGAGAGGTTCGTGCTTACCCTGGTGCAATTTGCCGTTCCACTGGAACAGCCCTGTGTAGAGGCGGTTGCGCAGGATCATATGCACCGTGCTGACCGGAACCGGATTGCCGCTCTTGGGATAGATCAACCCATCGCCATGAGCTGCCTTGGCCAGGGCCTTCAACGAATACTGGCCGGTTGCGTAGCGCTCGAACAGCTGTGTGACGACTGAAGCCAGTTCAGGATGCGGCTCGATAACCTTTCTGCCATCCTTGCCCATCGTGTTGACATAACCAAGCGGAGCCTTTGTCGGCCAGATGCCCTGCTCCGCCTTCTCCATCTGCCCCTTGCGGGCTTCCTCCGACAGGTTGTCGATATAATTCTTGGCCATCAAGACCTGGATGCCGTGCATGAACTTTTCGGACGAGCGCGAGTCTCGCGACAGCGTCACACCTTCCTTCGCAAGGTGGATTTCGACATCCAGCTCATCAAGAGTCACCCAGTCCTTCAGGTTGCGATAAAGCCGGTCGGTCTTCTCGACCAGGACGCTTCGAATGCCGGGATGCTTTCGCAGATATTTGACCATTTCGGTGAAGTTCGTCCGGCCGCTCGTCTTGGCCGTCTCGACGTCGATAAACTCCTGCACAATCTCGAACCGCTGTTGCAGGGCGTAGTCGCGCAGCAGCTTGCATTGCGCGGGGATGGAGAATCCCTCCTTCTCCTGCTCCTTTGAGGAGACGCGCGCGTAAAGCAGCGCCTTTACAAGGCCTGCGGGCTTGGCGATCCGGACAAGTCGGTGGTTCATCGGGGCGTCCCTCATTTAGCGCACGGCCGCAAAAGCGAAGCTATTTAGGTGAGCACAACGCGTCGCTATTTGTCCCGGTCAATCCGTTCCCATTCGGCAAGGATGCGGAAAAACCCGCCGAGATTGTCGACGATTTGCCGTGCATCTTCGGTTGACAGCGATCGCCCCGTGCGAGCCCCAAACAAGCGAGCCGTTCGTTCTAAGAAAGCCTCGTCCACGATGCGCCGGCGCGAATACAGATCGCTCTCTGCATCGTGTCCAACGCAGCGTTTGGCATTGCGCCGCGCGGTCTTCACGGCTTCTGTCCCGGGCATATCCGCATCGGGACAAGGATGGCCGAAATCGCCTCAGCGCCGAATGGCCGTTATATGCGCCTACGTATCCTTTTCTACTCTGTATCGACACCAATGGCCGGTTCCTGACCAAGCGGGAGATCAGCGACATGGTTTCCGAGACCGATCAGATCGGCGGCCATGGCTTGATACCGCCGACAATCCGCCTGAACGATGGATCTGTCAGGCCGCTCAAGCGGCACACTCCCGGCGATTTCCTTCAGATCACGCAGGATCGATTCAATGTGTGGCCAGGGGAAATCTGTCGGGTCGTCGATGTCGCGATCTGCGCCGACGACAATTTCGAGCTTCGCCACAACGCCGAGAAGTGAATGTGCAGGCGTACGCGGAAGACGATCCTGAATCTTCAAAGCCGCTGTCGCGGCCTCGACTTCCGCCTGGTAGGCGATCGAATAGCCAACCTTCGAATCCATCGACGCCGGACAGGCGGCGCCGAGAACACGCGTTTCCAGCCGTTGTTGAAGTCGGCAGAGAACCTGCGAGACATGCTGCGCCCGCAACCAATCTCGTAGCAGGTTAAGCGCAGGGTCTGCTTCGTCGGACTGAGGGGATGCCTTTATAGCCCCCTCGCCGCTTCCCACGAGCGTGACGGAAGACAAAGTCGTGCTATTGTCGGAATCAGCCATGATCCGAGCTCCACAACAGCTTGCACGTGGCCAGGCCGGATCGGTGTTGCATCACCTATCCGGCCGCCTAGTTGAAATCGAGACTACACAAAGTGCAGCATATGATCAATCAAAATCACCATATTATGGTGATTTTATGAATCCGGTGCAGTGCCGCATGGCACGGGCTGCATTGGGCTGGGGCGTTCTGGAACTTGCAAAAGCAGCTGGCGTCTCAACTCAAACGGTTGTGCGATTTGAACGAGGTGAGGCGTTGAAACAGTCCACGATAGCTGGGCTTAGAGCAACGTTCGAAGCTGCAGGAATTGACTTCATTGCAGAAAACGGTGGCGGGCCCGGAGTGCGCTTATCGCCCCATTCTAAGAGCTAACAGGCAGAATGTAACGGAGGCAGTTCCACGCCGCGGCAAGACCCTCCGCGCGGTAATCGACCAATGAACAACGATCGGGGCTTTGCTCATCAAATCGGACGTTGGGGTCAATTTTGTAAGTGCTTGCAAGCGGCCATCATCGGCATTTGGCGCTGGGCGTTCAACTCGACAAGTCTGTAGGTCAGCGCTCAACAAACAGAGCCATCGGTACGCTGGACAGATGGTGCTCGGAACTGGACATCAACAGGAGCCGATTCACTGTGTTGTCTTGGATGCCACCAGCGGGCCAAAGGCAGGATATCCGAGCTCTCGGCAGATGCGTTGTAGACTTCTTCCCAATAGAAGCCTTTAAGGCTTGGATGCGCCCAAATTCGGCATTGACGCTGGCCTCGAAATTCGGCTTTGAGCCTCTCTCTGGAAGTGCCGAAAGATACCTCAAGATCTTCCGCATCAGTTTTGGATAAACGTCAAATGCCCCTCGCTCGGCTAGAGTGCTGATCTCCTGGACATCCCAAGGGATGGCAAAATTGGCCTGCTCCATGCTGGCGCGTAGCTGGGTCAACGGCCGTCCGCCCAACCTGCCGCGTTGAGCGGCCACCGTAAGTTCGCGCCAGCGAAACACGCTGTCAGTGACAATGCATGAGCCAGTGGCCTGAGCGAGGTACATCGCTATTTCGAAGTTTGGTGCCATTTTAAATGGCGTGAGTTGCCCGCCGTCCTCTCCATCCTCAAGCGAACCCTCTTGCAGCACAGCAAGTGGGTCTTGTTGACGAAGCCTTTCGAAGCCATCGAGAACAGCCTCGACAGCCGCTTTATTGAGCTCGGGAGAATCGCGGAGAACTTGGCGCCGAAGGGCTTCGCGTGGCAAGAGTAACATTGCCCGTTTATGCTCCTCCTTCATCATCTCCATGAACCCCGCTTCTTCTTCTGGGTCAACTTTCAACCCCTTTGTGCGGACCTGTGCCATTTCGAACATCTGATTGCGTAGGTGGAAATCGAAATTGCAGGGATCCGGAAACAGGGTCACCAGCCCCCGTTCGACAAGCGGCATCATCGTCGTGAACAAGATGACCGACTTAAGGAATTCCTGTCGATACATCTTGGGGTGCTCGAGCGGACTTAACTTCTTGTTGACCGTCTCTGGATGGAGGAAGGGATGCTCAATCAGCAGTTCGTCGAAATACAGCGACAAGCCGAGCGCGCACCTCGAAATTGCAGACGGGTGCAGAACGCCTGTATAAATCGCGCGCGCCGCGCCATCCGGCTTGGGTAACATCGCCAGCAAGTTCGTATCGCGGGGCCACAAGGCGCTGTAGACGCCATAGGCGTGTCTAATCTTTTCGTCGGTGATCTCCCGGCGCACGGTGACCCAATCCCGGTCTTGCGTGATCCCGAGGATTTCGGAGATGCCGTTGAACAGCATCAAATTGCGCTCGCGAATGCTGCGCTCCACCCATGTTGGGCGAAGGGCAACAGGTTTACGCTCGCAGCAAACACCAAATGCGCGGCCGGATCCGCAACCACAGAGGGCGCGAACGTGAGGCGGCTTCGCTGGAGACTCCTTTTTTAGAAACTCGCGCTCCTTTTCGGTTCGGCCAAACGCGTCCTGATAGTAAACTTCCCCGCTTTCGAAGCTCGCGTACATCTCGCCGCCGAAGTGCCAAAGCCCGTTCTTTGGTGGGAGGAAGACATCGCGCAGATCCGCCCAAGGCTCCGCCGACGACATGTCCGGGTGGAGCCATTCCTCTTTGCCGGCAGCGATGTACCGCTTCGCCCGCGCCTTGAGCACGCGGTTAATTCGAATAACCTCGTCGCTCGTCAGCATTCGAGTACGGATTAAGGCGTCAGTGCGCACGATCGAGTTGCGATAGTTCCCCGCAAACGTCCGCTTCTCGAGCGGATTGGCCGAATGGTCTTCCGCGTATTCGAGGTTGGTAAGGATGAGGCAAAAATCTCGGTTCAGTGGAAAGATAGTCTGCGAGCCTTTAGACGCGATCGAGGGTTCGTTCGGATATGCGATGGCGCCCGGAGGGACGGCATAGTTGTAGATGGTGACCGGGTGGTCGCTCACAATGAATTTGACCTCGGCATCCTGGGCCGAAACGATCTCTCGCACCCCCTCGACCCAGATCGTGCAGTGCATCATCCGGATGCCTTGCATCTCAAACATTAGATCGTTCTGTGTTAGTCGCGGATATTGCGCGCTAAGCCAGTCCAATCCTTTGGGAGTGCGGATTTTCTGGATGTCGAGGTACTCGAAGAATGTTGTGAAGTGACGACGCCACTCTCCGGCATCCTCGCCGGCAAAAGCGCGTACCGCGTGAGCTCCGCGCGTGTCGATATCACCGAAGAGCTTGCGCTCAATCTCATCAACTACAGACGTGCCGAAGAACGTTGAATAAAGATCCCTCTGACAAAATGCGCGTGAAGTTGGTGAAACGAATGACGATTTCTCAGTGACCACCCGCCCATCTGGTAGCGTGTGCTGAGGTGGGCTCAGGTTGAGATACGAATAGGTGTTCTGACCCGGCTCAAAGAAACCTTGCTGGTACCATTGCGGGACGTAGTGATTGTTGCGTGTCTTCGTCATTCTCTAAGCGGTGCACGTCCTTCGCGAGACAGTGATGAAGTTTGCTGGAATCGCCTTCTACAAGCATATTTAACAACTATCACGACGACGCGGGCGTATGCGATCGAACTTGGCCGCAAGATATCGGCAGCAGTTGCGATGCCATTATGAATGTTCTAGGTCTGTTCCATGCACTTGGGACTGCCGAAAGACAACGGGCGAGTGTAATGCACAGGGGTGGAATTGCGGATAAAGCGGGTAACCGCTTCGAAGCACGCTGGCTGACGCATCAACTGCTTGGGCTATTGGATGGCACCGTTCGAGGGGTTACGGTTGAGGCCCTCGGAGACGAGGAACAGGGATTTGAATTTGCGCTGACCCGCATCGCCGGGGCTGAATGGCATCAGTGCAAGCGCCAGACCGCTACAGGCACTTGGTCGATCGCCGCTCTCGACGCCGCCGGCGTGCTCGCCGCATTTCGAATCAAAACTGCGAACGTGGGGGCACGTTGCCTTTTCGTGTCGAGTGATCCCTCACCGCCATTAAAGCTGCTTCAGGATAAGCTGCCTGCGACACACAGTCCCGAGACGTTCGAGGCGAGCCTGTCGGACAAGGAAACTCAACACTGGTGTCTGCTCAAGGAGCGACTGGGTTGCGATTCAGCGGAGGCATTTCGGTTCCTCGGGCGGACAGAGTTCCGCACGTTGTCCGAGGCCGATCTCGCTGAAAACCTGCGTGCGCGGATTACCTATTGGTTTAAGGGCGATCCCGATGCGATCGCGGCGCAGTTCCGTACATGGCTCGAGGAAGAACGCAACTTCAATCGCCCGCTCGTATATGACGATGTCATTAGCTTCCTAAGCAGTGCAGGTATCGAAACCAAGCAATACGAACTAGACCGCGCGCTACCTGGGCGTATCCGCGATGCAACCTCTAGCTACGTGGGTTCCTACCCGCCGCTCGGCGCCGGCCTCTACCGCATTGATCGTGCAGAGGTACACGAAGTGCTCGCCGGGCTGCGTGCAGGCGCAGGAGTCGTGCTGCTGGCCGGCGCTGCTGGGATCGGTAAGTCGGCTATCCTCAGCGAAGTAATTGAGCAGCTCCGCGCCCAAGGCACGCTCCATCTCGCATTCCGCGTCGATCAGGCTGGCGCCGTTTCAACACTCGACGAACTGGGCGCGCAAACAGTCGGCACAGCGGATAACCCGGCGGTAGTTCTCGAACAGCTAGCCTCTGACAACCGCGCGGTACTGGTCGTCGACCAGGCCGATGCAGTCAGTGAGGTTTCGGGAAGGGTCGCCGAACTGCGTCGTGTTGTGCTTGAGCTGGTTCGCAAGGCTGCACAATATCCGCATGTCCAACTGATCTTCGCCTGCCGCAGCTTCGACCTCGAAAATGATCATGCATTCAGGCAGATTGCCGAGGCCAAGGGCAATATACGGGTCGACGTGGCACCGTTCCAACGTGCCGAAGTTGACGCGGTTCTCACCCGGCTTGGCATTCTGCACGATCCCAGTAACGCACGCCTGATGGCGCTCTTGGCACTTCCGATCGGCCTGACGCTCGCCGCTGCACTCGCGCAGAGTGGGGTCAGTGACTTGCGCCGAGTAGAACATCTTTCCGAACTTTATGGCCGATTGCTAGCTGCGCGCGATCAGGAGATCCAGCGCGACTTTCGACCTGGCTGGAGCCTGTTTGCTTCCCTGACTGCACTCGCCTCGACAATGAGCGAGCGGCAGGAACTCTTCGCTCCGGTAGCGACGCTCGACCCTTTCGCTGGAGCGATTGATATCCTGCAGCGCGCCGAACTGATCGTCGTGCGCGGCCTCCGAATCGGATTCCTTCATGAATCGCTGTTCGATTACTTGCATGCCCGAGCCTTTGCGCAACAGCGCAAACCAATTATCGATTTCCTGCTGGCTAGCGAACAGACCTTGTTCCGACGCACTCAGACCCGACAAATCCTTGCGTTCGAGCGAGAGAGCGAACGCAACCGGTACCTTGTCGACTTGGGCACGGTCCTTTGCGACGCACGGGTGCGTCCGCATATCCGGGAGACGCTCGTGCGCTGGCTTGCGACGATCCCCGACCCTACGATGGCGGAATGGGAGTTGATCGCACGCTACGCTCAACGCGATGGATTGCCGGTCAAGTCGGGCAACGTCATTTACGAGCGCAAACCTTGGTTCGACCTGCTCAACAGCCAGGGATTGATAAAAGATTGGCTTGGGTGCGATGGGGCGGATCTAAACTGGGCGCTAGGCTTCCTGAGATCGATCGCGCCGATCGCACCCATTGAGGTGTCCCGGCTGCTCAACGACTTTCTAGAGCGTCGGCCAGAGCGCATTCGCGATGTATTTGCAATGTTGCGTTTCATCGATCCAAAGTCGGATGCCAAGTCCCTCGCCGATTGTCTGATCGCCACGCTCGACAGGGCAATACCTGATGATTGGGAAACCGGCGCCGACGATTGGGACGACTATTACGGCGCCTGGATTAAGACTGCGCCGGACGAAGCGGCATGTATTTTAGGCGCGCAACTTCGTCGCTGGTTCCGCCTCCATCCTGAAGGACATCCATTCGGGCATCGCTACGAGAATGGAGGTACTTCGCTACATTGGTTGAGTGAGCTCGCCAAGGCGTCGCCCCTCGGGTTCCTGGAGCAGATCTTGCCTTTCATGCGGGTAGCAATGGAACGTTCGGTGAAGGGTGGTTCGAGGCCCGCTGAGGATTCGATCTGGTATTGGCGGCACCGGGATCAGACCGAAATACAAGCAATCGACTTATTGGATGTAGTGCGGGGCTCGTTGGCTCAGGTCGCCCAACAGAACCCGCCAGCCGCAGCTCGATTGCTCCGCGAGTTAGAGCCAGAACTTTATATCACAAGTTTGCATTTCTTGCTCGAGACCGTTGCGGAAAACCCGAAGGCGCTGCGAGACTTGCTCGTCGAACAGGTCGGTAATCCCGGACTTTTCAAAGCAGGCTGGCAAAGTGCTGACGGGCATTCAGCCGGGCGCGCGATCGCTGCAGCCATGCCTTGGCTCACACCCGATGAGCGCATGCGCTGCGAAAATGCGGTTCTAGCGTTGCGGCCCGAAATCGACAGTGCGACGCGAGCGCTCGCGCGGCGGGAGCAGACGGACGACAAGCCTCGGCTCACACCGAAGCTCAATGACTATCCGATCTGGTGTCTCAACGATTCCGGAAAGCGTGAATGGTCAGTGCTGCGCCAGATTGGTTCGGACTGGTTATCAACAAATGCCCGGCAGCGGTTGGCTGAACTCGACCGAAAGTTCGTCGGGCAGAAGCCGGAACAACCCGACGGCATCCGCGGAGGCATGGTCCGTTCACCTATCGACGGTGAACGTACCAAGCTCATGAGTGACCGGGCCTGGCTGCGCGCGATAGCGAAGTTTAGCCTGCCGCGCGAGAGACGCTTCTCGGGCGAAGACGGATTGCGTGGGGGCGCGAGGGAGCTGTCGTGTGAGTTGAAGGAGCGCACGAAAGAAACGCCAGAGCGTTTCATAATGTTGCTGGATCGGTTTCCCGAGGGTTCGCACGAGGACTTTACCTGGGGCGTCACTGCCGGCATAGCGGAAGCTAAGCCCGACGCAGATATGATCGAAAGGGTGCTCGTTGCTCTGGATGCAAATCCTGCCGCGAAATCGGACGACCGCTCGTTGATCTGGATGATTCGGGGGTGCAAAGGGCCTATCGGTCCGCTTGCTGAAGCTCTGGTGCTGATCGTTGCAACGAAAGCTGATGACAGCACTGGAATTATCGACATAAACCGCGGCGAGCGCGAAAAGGAACCCGACTGGAAGAAGGCCTTTACCTTTGGTGGCGAACTTCGCGCCAAGGCGATTAACTCGGCACGTGGATCCGCCCTCGAAATCCTTGGAAGCATCTGCTGGCACTCGAAAAAAACGTTCGAGAAGTACCGCTCAACGATGGATGGGATCGTCGGCGCCCCCGCAGCTCCACATGTCCAGTCTGCGCTTACCGGGTTGTTGATGTGTGCACTCAAACATGAAGGCAAGCAAGGCATCGGGTGGGTGCTCCGCATCGCCCGCACCTGTCCCGAAGCTCTATATTCCAACGATGGGCAGCAGATCCTGAGCTGGGTCGCTGACCTTGAAATCGAAGCCTTTACCCAAGTAATCAACCTTTATCTGATAAACGAGGACCCGCTCGCCAGAGGATTCGGCGCGCTAGCCATCTTCCGGCGATGTCTCGATGATCGACACTGGTTGTCATTCGCCGAAAAGTTGATTGAAGCCGATGCTGACTATCGCTCTGCAGCAGCTGCGATCGCCGCTGCCAATTTCGACTCCGCCCGCTTCGGAACTACTTGCACTGACTGGTTGATCCGGTTTTTCGACGACGACGAGACAGCCGTACGACACGAGGCGTTTGACTGTTTTCGCCGTATGAAGGCTGAAGACATCTTAGCTCATGCTGAGGTGTTTAAGGCTTATGCGGCATCCAGGTATTTCGAGAGCGAGCGAACCTATTTCCTGCATCGGCTTGAACATGCACCTCCGGGCCTCGACGATCTTATGCTCAAGCTCCTTGAAGAAACTGTCCGAAAGAGGAATGATTCTGGTCGGGATCCTCGAGCATATGAATTGCACGAAGTCGGCGAACTGGCGCTTAAGCTGTATGCTTCAAATAGAGAACATCCAACCCGACGTGCCCGCGCGCTCGGCCTGATCGACCAACTGGTTGAGCGCGGTCTCATGGAAATGCAGAAGCTTGAAGCCGTCTAACCTCTGCGCTGAAGCGAAACCAGTAAGTGACTTTCGGCGATGCCCCTTTCCACATCATAGAACTTGCGAAGAGCGGAGTGCTCATCGGGGCAGCAACATGCAAATCGACATCACTCGCGGTTATTTCGCCACGCTCTTGTATGCCAGGAGACGGGATCAGCGATCCACCGATTGATATCGGATTCCCGCCATCCCGCACCGTTGACGCTGATCTTGATCTGAGCCGGGAACGTGCCATCGGCGATCTTGCGGTACATTGTTGAGCGGGACAGGCCGGTCCGTGCAAGCACGGTGTTGAGGCGAATGATACGATCCGGTTCAGGCATAACGCCATGCCTTTCGCTGAGAGCATTTGGCACCTTCTGGAACCAGACGCGACCATCCAAAGTTCGGGCGCAATCCTATTTGTCGTCTCCTCGATCTAGGGCGTGGGAACGGCGGCAAATCGGAGGTTAGATTCCTATGCCGCGCCCGCTGCCAATGCCGTGGTTGAACGCGAGTTCTACACCCAGGCGCCGGCCGGATTCGACCTGGATGCCAAGCGCTTTCTTATGATTGGCGAGTAGCGATTCCAGTTGCGGATCGCGTTCGAGGCTCTTGGCCATGTCAGACATAGCCGAGCGCGTTGACTTGTAGCCGGACATGTCGCCTGCCTGGTATTGCTCCTGGCTTGTCCGATGGAGTTTCTGCCAGCTTTCCACGAAACGGTCGGCGCGGCGGACCGGATCGATGTCCATCCCGGAGCGGATTTCAGTTTCAAGCTGAAGAGCGAGCACGATGCGGTTGACCCGACCGGCGCCCGCTTCACGAACCAACTCGGGATTCTTGACATAGGCCGCTTCGGCATCGCGCCAGCCATGCGGCCGAACCTGCTCGAAACCGTCGCGGGCATCCCTCAATTCGCGCATCTGCTCAGGAGTCCCCTGCCCGTCCGCATTTCCGCTACGCGCAACAGCGTCGAGAGCACGCGCGTGGCGCACAAGCGCCTTCGTGCGATCTCTACGCAACGCCGCTTCCGGGTCCACCCGCGCATCCGCCTCCCGCTGCGCTCCCCTGGCGTAAGCTTCTCTTCCAGGCGCGGCATCGCCGTTTTGCGATCGACCGTCTTCCCTTCCCGGCTGATGACCACGGTCTTTTCCGGGCTCGGCGTCTGCGGGCGAGCGCAACCCGTCGAGCAACCCGCCGATCCTGTCGCGCAACTTCTCCGGAACGACCCGGCGCACGATCTCGACCACGCGCTCACGGAAGGTGATCCCCCGTCTCTCGGCATAGTGTTGCACCGGGTCGATCTGATCGTAATCCGACGCCATGTCCTTGGCGCGGTCGCGTGACAGCGTCCGGACGAGCCGTTCGCTCGTCGCGAAGTCATCACGACCGTAATGCAGGTCCATCCTGTCGCGATGTCGCGACAGGGACACGTAGCTGCTGTGCACATCCATGCCTGGCGTCGCCAGCACATGAGTGCGGTCGACCGTCATGCCCTGCGCCTTGTGGATGGTCGCGGCATAGCCGTGGTCGATGTGGGCATAGTCCTTCAGGTCAAAGCGCACAGACCTGCCGTCGTCGGTGCGTACGGCCATGCTTTGTGTGCTGACCTCATCGATCACACCGAGCGTGCCGTTCTTGACGCCAAGTGACCGCTCGTTGCGCAGGAACATGACCCGGTCGCCGCGTGCGAAGCTTCTTGCACCGCGCTCGACATCCACCTGAACCTCGTCGCCGAGATCCCCAGCGGCGTGCATACGCTCGCGCGCCGCATTGTTGAGCGCGCGCACTTCGTCGTTTGTGTGGGTGAGAATGATCCGGCTTGCTTCAGGCTCTGCCTGCCTGTCGCGATCCCAGCGCTCGACAAGATCGCTGCGCGCTTCGACGCGCGTCGCAGCCTGGTGCACCATGCCTTGTGCGTCATAGGCGCCAATCGCAGCACCGATCTTGCCGGTTGCAAGATCTCGCGTTGCGTCACGCTGCCAGTCCTTGCGCTGCCGACGCACCTGACCGATCTCGACGCCACCGTGGCGTTCGTGGATGGAGCGGAACGCTGCGCCCGCCTCGATCGCCTGCAACTGCTGCGGATCGCCTACCAGCACGACCTTCGCGCCAACGTCTGCGGCATGGGAGAGCACGCGCTCCAACTGGCGCGTGCCGACCATACCGGCCTCGTCGATCACCAGGACATCGCGGGCGGTGAGCAGATCGCGGCCCTGTGCCCAGTTGTGTTCCATGCTGGCGATGGTTCGAGACGAGATGCCGGAACCGCTTTCGAGATTCTCGGCCGCGATACCGGAGAGCGCCGCGCCTCGAACCTCATAGCCTGCTGCCGCCCAAGCCTGGCGCGCGACACCCAGCATGGCGCTCTTGCCAGTTCCGGCAAAACCGACAACGACGCCAAGATCGCGGCCGTCCGTGATGTGATCCAGTGCATCGGTCTGCTCGCCCGTCAGAACAAGGCCGCGCTGCTTGGCCATCGCCAAAGCGGTTGCACGATTGCGGTTACTAACCGCATGGTATCCCTCTCCGGCCATGCGTTCTGCCACACCATGCAGGCGCTGTTCCGTCTCGATCATTTGCCGGGTCGTGAAGCGATCTTCACCGCGTCCATCCTTGCCGAGTTCAACCAGATCGGGCGCTCTGCTGACGGCTTCCATGACCGCGTCGAACTGCTCCACTCCATCGCTGTGGCGATGCGCAAACTTCGCAATGTCCCGTTGCGTGAAGGTCGATTGCTGATGCGTGATCGCATCAAGCGCCACGGATGGATCGGCAATGATGCGCGCGCCGTTGTTGCGTGCGATCTCGCGGTGCAGTTCGGCGCGATCGGCTTCGGTTTCGCCAACGTTAAGGCCGCTTCCCTCAATGCGTTGCGCTGGAGCACCAATCTGGGTCTGCGGCTCCAAGGCAATGCCCTGCGCCTCCAGACTGCGATGATCGATGCGGGCGTCGATGTCGAGTTCGGCAAGGCGCTCATTGGCAAGCTCGGCCCACCGCTCGCGCCAGCGTTCCACCATCTCGGTAGCGTTCCAGTCGCGCACCTTTGGACCAAAACCGTTGTCATCGACCGACCGCATGGTGAGCATGACATGGGCGTGCGGTTTTGGACTGCCATCCTCTGCCCTGTCCCAATGGACGTTGAGATCGGCCACCATGCCTCGGCTGACGAACTCGGCCTTTACGAAGTCGCGCGCCAATTCGATGCCTTGCGCCTGGCTCAGATCGCGCGGCAGGGCAAACTCCACCTCGCGGGCCAACTGCGCATCCTTCCTGACCTCAAGTGCCTCCACGTCGTTCCAAAGCCGCTCGCGGTCGCTCCAGGCTTCTGGCGCATTCTCCGGCAGCAAGACCTCGGAATGGACAACGCCGCGCTTGGCCGAGAAGTCGTGAGTGCGTTCGATCCTCTCATCGCGCAGCCGGGAAGCCGAGCGATAGGCGGCAGACGCCACAGCACTTGATCCTGCCTTGCGGCCAATGACTTTGACATGAAGATGATAGATCGCCATCGCGACCAGATCATTTGCACGTCAAAGCGCACGTCGGCACGACGTATAAGCGCGCCCTCCCTCGAAAAAATCTCGGGATGGACCAGCCCGTCCCGGGCTGTCTCGGCAAGCCTGAAGCCTTTCAGCAGACGCTCCCGTATCATAGCCGCATCGACAACCGGTGGAGACAGCTATGCGCAAACCGCGAGACTTCGACACGGAACTCAAGGCGCTGGAAGACAAAGCCAAAGAGCTAAAAACCCGAAAAGTGCAGCAGCTTGGCGAGCTGGTGATTGCCACCGGCGCTGATCAACTCAGCACCGACGAGCTGGCCGGGCGTTGGTCGCAATCGCCGAAACGAAGGATGCCGCAAAGCGTGAGGCATGGGCCAAGCGTGGGGTGATGTTTTTCGAGGGCAGCTCCCGGCGAACTGCTCCGGCATCTCAGCGCAACCCTCGTAGCGCTCCAGCACAACAGGGCAGCGCACAATCGCCGGCAAGCGGCTCTGGCTCGCAATGACATGCGCACGTGGCAGGTCGAGCGCCGCAAGCGCACCCGGCATCTGATCGAACTCGGCGGCCTCGTGGTCAAGGCCGGCATCGTCGAGCTGACCAATGACGATCGCGCCATCATCTATGGAACTATGCTCTGGATCGCCGCCAAGCTACGCAGCCATGAAGGCGAGCGTGCGCGGGACCAGTGGGCGGCGAAGGGAAAGGAGGCATTCGATGCGGAACGGCATGAAGAGCAAAACAGCCAGTGAACACAGCGCTGGTTGGCCAATGGCGGGCGGCGCGAAGCCCCAAAACAGCATAGCCCCGCCCGCGCCGCACTGAGGGCCTACGCTGCGGTATAAGGTGTCAAATGTCTTAGTTGGGGCCGCAAGCGGAACTTCCGGTTTCGAAAGCAGGATTTCGGGAAGCAGACCTTGAGTCCTCTGCTGAACTCACAATCCGAAGAGCGTGTCACAGTACGACGTGGCCGGCTTCCAGCAGTCTCACAATCGCTAAAAAACGGCCCAGTAGGCCAAGTCGCCGGACCAATTACGGTCACGTCCTTCCTGGGACGATCGAAGCCCGGCCAACTGGCTGTTGCGGAACCGCTGGCCCAGATGCGAGTGTGGCATGCCCTGCCCGATCGAGGATACCGCCCATGTCCACCTTATTAACTGCATTGACGACAGCAGCGATCCTGCTTGCCGCGACCGGCCTCAGTGAGGCCCGGCCCGACACCCGCACGATGAGCTGCCAGCAACTCCAGCAACTGGTCCAGAGCAAGCGTTCCGTGGTACTGACCACCGGCCCCAACACCTATGAACGCTATGTCAGGCAATTCGGCAACGAGTGCGACTGGCCTCAGGTGCCGATGTCGGCCTATGTCCCGACCCGTGACGGCCGCTGCCCGATCTACAAGTGCGACGAACGGGCTGGCGGCCTCCCGGGGTGACAGAAATCAAAAGGCCCGGCCACCTGAGCAGCCGGGCCGCGTTGGCAAATTTGCCGAATGCTCAGTCGCGCCGCCTCGCCACCAGGACAAAATCAAGTTTATGGGTGAGATCGATCCGACAGCCGACGCCGTGAGGATACTGCATCTTGTCGGCGATGATGCGGGCCAACACCTCCACCTCCAGCATGGTCTTTTCCGCTTCTGCTGGCACCTCGGCCATATCGCCAGCGCTGCAACAGCCGGTCGCCCGCCGTCCCTGAGAGTTTTCAGGTAGGTGATACAGAAAGCCGCTGCGAGGCAGCTCTAGTCCCGACAGGGCATCGGCTCGCGCGATGCTAGGTGACGCTCTGGAGCCCGTAGTGAGGGCTCTGCGCTGCCATCGTGAATCGTCAGACTTGAGGTCGCGTGACCACCGCATAGGTCTGGGATTGCGTTCTAAATCTGCGTCCCAAAATGTCTCTCAGCGACGCATGGCGCAGCTTCTACTCGCCCTTGAGGAACTTAAACGCGCCAATGAGGACCAAGGGCAAGTTACGACGTTCGCGCCCAAGTCTGCGCCTGTATCTTCCAGACACCATCGCGCTTGGCAAACGTATACGCCAGCAGCCCGGTAGTCTGAAAAGTTGGCCCCTTCGTCGTTACGGTGAGGGTCCCTGAGATAGCAGCGTATGCATAGGAGTCCTCGACGTTCGAAAAGCCCCACTCGTAGACGAATTCCTCTTTGGTTACGCCAAGTTTCTTACGTCATTTCTCAGCGTCAGCCATCCATTTGGCAGGAGCATCAGGGTTCAACCAGCAAAAAGGTGCAATGCCGTCAATGATGATCGCGGTGTCACTGAACACGCTGAACAAGAGCTTGTTGTCTTGTGCGTTGAAGGCTTTGATATGTGTCTCGATCAGGGCTCGGATTTCAGCTGCCGGACGTTCGGCTTTGGCTTCGCTTTTGCGAAAGACGCCGGGGCCGTCACTGCGAGCGCGGCAGCCGCGAGCATAGTCCGTCGAGTCGTACTTCCGATGTGATCGTTTGACATGGATGTGTTCCCGTCGTTGCCCACGCGCGTCTCGGTATTCATTCATCCGTAGCAGTTGACCATGGCGGGATGAAATCATCCCGCCAGATCGTGCCTGCTCCTCTCAACGCCGGCGCCGGTGGTGTTTGACGGGCCTGTGGCCCCTTCCGCCGTGCCTGGCGTGCGTTCCTCGGTGCGAATTGACCTTGGAAACCTGGCTGCGATGCCCCCTGTTTGCGTGTGCCGAAGGCCTGCTCGGCCGCCTCTCCGCCTTGGCAGCGGGTCGGTGAGGCCTGCCTACCGATCGGTCGACCTTGTGGGAACTACGCGCTGCCGCCCTTGCCGCGTCACGCTGGCCCGCACTCGGCCGATGTGCGGCCGGCCGAAGGCCTTCCAGCGTTCTTTTGTGAATGTTTTTCGCCTTGCCCGCCGCGTTCGGACGGCTTGCCGCGATGTCACGGTTCCTGATGTCGGCCGTGCGGTTGCGGAGCGAATTGTTATCGTTCGCCTCGACCCTGTTGCGGATGTTGGTGCTATCGAACTTGGCGAGTTGGTCGTTGTCTATCTTGATCTTGGAGCGGTCGACGTTCCTCCAATCGACGTCGTTGAGGTTCACCTTGCCGTTGAAGTTGCGGTTGTTGAAGCAGTTGTTGCAGTCGATGTTGATATCGTTGCCGTTCCAGCCACCGCCCCATACGCCGCCATTGTTCCAGTCAACGGCCGCAGCCCATATCGCGCCGGTGACGGCACCCGCGAAGAAGGTTGCCGTGGGATACCAGTAATTTGGATAGGGATTGGGGTAGTAGGCAACCGGCGCCGGCGGATAGCCAGACGCATAGAGAATCCTCGGATCGTAGCGCGGCACGTAGACGACTTCAGGATTCGACGACTGGATCACGATGTTGTTGTTCTCCTTGACCACCTTGATCTGGTCGCCGCTCTTGATCACGCCCTTGGCCACAGCGTCACTGCGCAATTTCTGAATGGCGGCCAATACGTCCTTCTGTTGCCAGGCGATGGCGTCTCCGAGCTGCTGGGTCCACGCCAGGTCGTGGCTCATCATCGTCACGATCTCCGGATAGTTAAGCAGGGAGATCACTGAGCCATCCCAGCTATCCTTGGGCTTAAGGCTCTTGTCCTTGGCATAGGCATCGAGATATCGCCCGGCCTCGACGATCTGCAGCGGATGGATAGAGGCGCTCGTAATCAGGGCGACGAGTTCATCGGGATAGAGAGCGATCCGAGCCACAAGCACTTCCATCTCCATCGCGCTCAGCGCCTTGCGTCCCGGCGGGGCTTGCTGATCGGATGTCGTCGTGGAGGCAGCCTGCTGTTGCGCACGTCCTTCGGATGGCGCCACCATTATCCCCGCGGAAACCAAGACGAGGGCAGCGATGACTCTCCAGTTCATCAATCCATTCATAGCTATCAACCCTTTCCGCCAGCATGCGAGCTGGCAATTGGTGGCTGCGTCGTACCTCGCCTCCATCGCAGATATAGCGTCGAGACGATCCCGCCGATCACGAGGTGGTAGAGAATCAAGGCGGGAACGCCGGGAACGTCCGGAAAATTGAGAGTCGCAATCGCTATGGCGACGGCGGGGTGTCGAGTGCTGCTAGCGAGAGCGAGGGCCGTTCGATTGGCCGGCTCCGGACCACCCAACAAATGGCCAAGCGCCAGTCCCACGACCGTAAAGAGAACGAGGCTGAGCACCACGCCGTCCCCGAAAAGGCGAGAAAGATCGGGCCATGCCTTGATCAGGACCGGAATGATCGCGACGATCAACAGGGCCATAGCTATTGACGACAAAGGACCGGCAATTCTCGAGGCGACGCTGGGCGCCAATCGCCCCACTAACATGCCGAGTATCAGCGGTACGAAGATCGACATCGCCACAACGGAAAACACCTTGCCCGGCGCAATGTAGAGGTCGAATGGGAAGAAATGCTCGATTGCCTCGATGCTAAGCGGCACAAGGACGACCGAAACGACTGATGCTGCAACAAGCAGCCCGATAGCGTAGTGGGAGGTCCCGCCAGCGCCCATCTGCTTGTTGGGAAGGAGAGGCGGAACGGGAGAAACCGCCAGAGTCACAAGCGCTATCTTGATGGCCGGATCAAGATTGAGAAGCACGCTCGCCGCGACAACGATACACACCAACAGGATGTTCATGGCGAGGATGGAACGACAAAGGAGACCCGGGTTGCGAAACAGGTAGGTGACCTCGTCGAACTTGGCTCTGAGCCCGAGCACGAAGACGAGCACCAACAAGCTCAGACTGAGTATGCTCGAAATCAGATTGGCAAGCGTCATGACACCCTGCTCCAAATGCTACTGCACCATGGCGACAGGCCGGTGGCGTCCTGGTCATGGGTGACTGGCCGCCACCATGCGCGTCGGCCAGTCATGCTTGTCGTCTATACGGCACCGAACGCGGCCAGCGCGCCGAGAGCCGCGGCGACCGCGCCCAGCAATCGGGTGACGGAATCGGCCGCTTGCCTTTCCAGCCCGATGCCGCGAACGAAGAGCGGGCGGACTCCAATTCCGGCAGCGTGGAGGAGAGCAGTCGCGATAATAAAGCCGACACCGAAACCCAATGAATTGGCGGCACCGAGTTCGCCGCCATGCGCCGCCCCGTGGAAAAGGGCGAAGGCGCCGACGAGCATTGCTCCGGCCGTCGCCGGCAGCCGGACCGATGCGGCGATGAGGATACCAACCGCGATAACCGAAGCCAGGACCATGTGCTCAACGACAGGGAACCCTGTTCCGGCAAGAGAGAGCACGTAGCCCAGAGTCATGCTTGCGATGAACGCCGTCGGAACGAGCCAGAGGGCACGCCCGCCCAATGTGGCGGCCCAAAGCCCAACCGCGACCATCACGACGATGTGGTCGAGGCCGGACAGCGGATGCATGAAGCCGGTAATGAACGAGTCACGGCTGCCGACACCGACATGTGCGAATGCCGGGACGGTCGTAGCGATTGTTGCGGTCAATAGGCAGAGCAAGCGCTTGAACATCGGATTCCCTCGTTTTACGCGGTGAATGACGGGAAAATGCGACGGCGCGAAGCGCGGGACTATTGTCCCTGCGGCCATTGTCCCCGGGGACAATATAGCTGGCCTTGTTCAGGCTGGCAGAGTCGGAAGAACAACTTCAAATCGTGCGCCTTGGTCCCGTTCAGACGAAGCCAAGAGGTGACCGCCGTGTTGCTCAACGATCATTCTGCAAATAGCGAGACCAAGCCCGATCCCGCTTGCCTTTGTAGTAACAAAGGGATCAAAGATCCTGGCATTTCTTCCTGATCGCCCCCTGGTCCTGAATCCTCGACGGAAATGGCCACTTTCGCGGCGCCTTGGGCCGCTTGGCGGCAGGCGAGCCGGACAATGAGATTGCAGTCTCGTCCGGCGTCAGCCGCAGCATCATCGCGCGGCTACAAACCTACGGAGCGCTGCCGGCTCTTGATACGCTTTCTATAATGCCAGGCGCCTTGATAGTTCGCGGTCAGCCCTTTGTCCGGCAGCGGGATTCCACCGATATGGGCTGACAGTCTCTCCAGTATATCGGAACAAGGCGCGCGGTCCCCGCTTCCCGCAAGCCCATTCAACCGGCATTCCCGATCCCGTTGAGCCGATAAAAGCGTGTGGCCGTTCTGGCGAAAAGATCCGTCTTTTCCGTCCCGCCCGCCCCTCTTGTGAGCAACTTACAGGCGTTCCAGTACACTGAATAGCTGAAGCCCTCTTTGTCGGGAGGGAAGTTGCTTTCAAACATGCAACGCTGTGCCCCGAAGGCTTCGATGCAGGTCTCGACATAGGGGCGCATGGCATTTGCGACCGTCTCCGACGACGGCGGCTCGGCTAGCTCCTCAAATCCGAGACCGTTGACGGCTTGGCCGAGTCCGCCGACTTTGACATAGACATTTTCGTGTGCAGCGAGCGCCTTAATCGACGCGGCCCAGCGGGGAAATTGCTCGCTTAGCCTGCCGGCATAGGCGCCGACTCCGACCAGCCTGCCGACGTGGTTGAGAGCAATTTTCGTGTCCGGGAATGCACCGGCCAGGTTCGCGACATCATTAAGTTGCGGGTGAAGAACCAAAGCATCGAACGAGAGTCCGAAAGGGCCGAGTAACGCGAAGCCCTCGCGAAATGTGTTGTCGCCAAGCAGCCCGGGCGGTACCGGATAGGCCGGATTGAGGAGTGAAGTGTCCGCGTCCCAGGCCGTGATATAACGAATTCCGCGGAGTCGGTCGCCACCGGCGCGCAAAAGCGCGTCAAGCACCGCCTCAACGCGGCTGCCCAGCCTGAGGTCGGCGTTCCCAACAATGCCCGCTGCGACCCTAGTCTTGCCGCAGTATCCGCTGGCGCATGTCGCGGCCACGCCATTGGCGAATTCGACTTCGCCGACAGGGCGCATCTCGACCGGGCCGGAGTCACGGTACATCGAGTTGGCCTCCACGAGTACCGTTCCAACAATGTTGTGGCCCGTACCGGTATCAGCCAGAAAGTCGTCCAGCATGTAGCGCCATCCCGGTCGGACAAAGAGGTGATGATGAGGGTCCACAATAGGTAGCTCAGGTTCGAGTGCAGGCTCGTTGCGCCGACCCACCCAGTCCTCGCGCACAGGGCTTGGAGGTCGCGACTGCTGCGCCGCTGCGGTGAAGGGAGAGGCAACTGCCGTGCCGCCGAGCAAAGTAATAAACTCGCGCCTTTTCATTGTTTCTACCTTGCGTTGTTCGACCGGCTCTAAGTTGGTTTAATATGATAGTCGCGCCGCGCCGGCTTAGTTCAACGACGATTTCGCGGAGGCGGGAGATTGCGTTGCGAGCCTTCCATCCGCAACAAACATGAGGCCTCACTCCTGAGTCATAAGATGACATCGCAGGCGAACAGCTTCTGCCGCACGAGCGACGAGCTCACGAGCTCGTGGAGTTTTCCGAAGCTCCAGGTTCATATTCGCCAACTCAAGCGCCCTTTCTGGATCGTTTCCAGACTCCAGAAAGAACTCTGCCGCATGATCAGCAAAAGCCGCAGGATGGGATCCCAACAAAACGTTGTAGCGAGCCAGCGCCAATGTGCTCCACCGTATCGCTTCTTCCGGCTGCCCGTTTTCTCCCAGGATTCGGGCCAATTGGGCTGCGTAATCTGGATCGTCGGAGGAAACTGCGTACTCGCTCAGACGATTGATCGCAGCTTTGCGTTCCCCAAGCGCAGCATCGACTTCGGCCAGGTGCCCCTGTGCTGGGGCATAGTCGGGCAACCGAAAGCATGCAGCTTCGAACCAGATGCGTGCTTGCTTTAGATCGCCTGCCGTCATCCACATCCGACCTCGTTGGAAATCCAGCATCGCAATTGGAAATGGACAGACGACACCATAACACGAACGAGTCTTGTCAAACAGGATCTCGGCCGTGGCGGTATCACCGGATTCAGCGTGGAGCACAGTCAGTGCACCAAGCGTTTCGAAATTGGACAAATGATCCGCTGCGGTCCGGCGGATAACGAAGGAATCCGCGTACCGTCCGATCGCCTGGAAGATTGTGGCGCGCTCGTTGTCTGCCACGTCGTGGCGCACTCCGAGGCGTTCGGCTTCATCAAGGTCGCGCAGCGCCTCTGTGAATCGGTGAAAGGTGGCACGCACCCTGGCTCGGGTGACAAACGCTGCACCATCAGCATCAGCCTGGCGGACGCCCGCTTCTGCTAATTCATTGGCCCACTCTGCATCTTTGATGCGTCCCAGCAGATGGGCCCGCAGCATAAGAAGCTCAACAAACGCTCCTTGCCCATGAACTGCCGATCGTTCGTATACATCGATCTGGGACTGCAGGTTCAGTAATGCGATTGTGCCATCCGTGGTTCGCGGCTCCCTGGCGGCAGATACATCGCTCGATCCGAACATGGCATCATCCTCTTTGGAGCGTCAGTCGCGCGTGGCCGAAGCCGCAATCGTCGCAGAAAGGTTCGGAAGCGTCGACGGAGGGCTGGGGTTCGGAGGGGACAGAAATGGAAATGCCCGCGAGGAGGGTTGGGTCGCCTGATCAACCCCATCGCTGATTAAGGGGCCGTTACCCGCATTGACGAGAAGATTGAAAATGGAATCGATCACATCATGGTTGAGCCACCTGCCGCCGCAGGTCCGATGGGGTTCCCCCTTCAACATCGCGCGCTCAATCTCGAACCAACCATCCTCTGTGAACGGCTTCGAAACATCGACCACGAGGAAATCGGCCAGCAACAATTCGGTCAGCGGATGAGTCCCGCCTTGATCCAAAGGCCAGTCGGTCTTGCCATCAAGGCCATCAAAAAACGGAAGATTAGCGTTCATCCGAGCACGATACGCACCCACATAGTGCGGCCCCAATTGGAACGGGTCTTCGAGGTTGTACAATTCCCGAAGCTCGAGATCGCGATTAACAGGATCAAGATTTTTCAAGAGCAGAACCAGCGGCTTTATCTCGGAGCGTCCGGCTCTTTCCAGACGCGATCGAACGGAGCCGATGGTCATCGTTTCAGCGGCAACGGCAAAGAGCAACCCATCGCCCGACTTGAAGAGGTCGGAGACGTTGACTTCGATGACAATACTGAGAACGTTGTATCCGTGCGCCGTGTTGTTACCATTTCCGGGGAACGCGAGCTTCTGGGTCAGCACCGTCGCCAGGATCCCCTCGCCGTTCAAGAAGAACGGGTCCAATCTCATACCCGCAAAAACGCGCAGTCCTCCTGATTGGGAACCATGCCCGTCGTTGACTCGGAACGTAATAGTCTCGCCATGCGCCGTCCGGCACACGCCCTCCTGTACGAACTGATGACTTCCCTTAATTTTCTGCGCAGCCGAGAACGTGCAACTGAATGAGGTTTCCTCTTCACCAACCGCGAATGCTGCTTTTGCCCCAGTTGAGGCGATGGTGAGCGGGCGCAAGCGAATCCGGTAGTCGATTGCGTCGGAAAAGAGCGCTGAGGGCCCGCAATATGGAAACGTGTTCATGACCAGAATAAGGTGATTCGGGCGTTCTGGGCTGGGGAAGGCAAACAGGTCGGTGATATCAATTACGGGATCAGCTACGGCACGCGGACTAGAACCATGATCTGACATGTCAGCACTCCCTCAACCGATCGTCTCATCGACTTGTGGTGTTCCGTTGGTCGCCAACCACTTCAGCGCTCTGATCCCGGGAAGAAAGAAGTACGCTCCGCCGCGCACGGTGGTAAACGCAGGCAATCCCGTGATTTTCTTTCGAATAGGACGTTTCGGGATCTTAAATTCGAGCGTTCCATCCTGATTGCCGATGATCGGATCTCGTTCGTTACCGAGTTCGTGGAAATTGCGGTCGTTTATCCAGACGTTCTGCGCAAATTCAAACTGCCGAATGAGACTTGCGCAAATGACTAATGCTGCCAGGCCGCGCTCCATGCCATCGTCCGGTGCGCCTTCCGGCAGCAATGGACCGTATGTGGAACCTCTGCGAATCATGCGACGGTGGTTCATGCCCGGCGCCGTGTCACGAGGATTCATACGGCGGATATGCGCACCCAACGGCATAGCGTATCCGAGCGGGTCCTCTCGCTTGTAGTTGAAATCATTGTTCCGCTGCGGATCGGCTGCCAGAGCAGAATCGTCTTTCTCGGGAGCAAGTATGAGCGGCGCACCACTGCGCCAGCGCCCCATGAGTTTGGCGGCAACGAGCTCCTGCCCTTCGGGCGTTTCGCCGTGTTCGCGCAGGAAATCGCGGAATCTTCCGACGTGCTCCTCAAGACGACGATAGGCGATGAAACTGCCGTGGCGCGACAGTATTTCTGGCTGTGGCAGCGGATGTTGAACCCCGTCATCGTCCGGATATCCAAGGATGAATTCACCCGGCTTAAAGGGCCCGCCAGAGCCCGGGGTTGGGACCTCGTCACTGCCCTCGATGACGGGCTGTGAGATGCGGTCGCGATAGCCAAAGTGATCGCGCGGATAGTCAAATGGCAGCGCCTCCACGTCCAGCGCGGAAAGCACCTCCGCGCCTTCGATTTGGGCGATCAGTTTTTCATGTTCCGTCTGGCATCGCTGCCGCTCGGCGGCATCGCGCGCAAATAGGATGGCGATGGCGTGAAGGTCTGGACTGTTTGTCTTGTCGATCCAGTTGTCAGGGTGGTTTGCACCCATGTCCCCCAGCGTTGCTGCGCGTGCTGCCATGCCCTGTACAAACTCGGCGGGAAAAGTGCCGAGGGAAGCTTCGTCCACACCCAAGGTGCGGAGGCCGTTACAAGTGAAGGCCACCGTCACCCACCGTCTGTCCTTATCGTTCGAGGCCCGAACGGCCGCCGTCGAACGAACTGTGTCACTGAGCGCCTTTAGCCACTCGCGTCCCGCTGCCGCATGGCGAAACGAAAGAAATTCGTATCGCCCGGTGAGAGAGGGGACCCGCGTCAACACGATATGTTGGATGTCGTCAAGTTCAAGCATGGCGCCACCGTAGCTTACTGCATTTGAGTGGCTTACTGCATCTGATCGAGCACGGTTGAGAATGCGGCCTTGAGCTTGAGGGCTTTCCTGACCTCGTCAGCAGACACAAACGGATATGAAGCGTATTCCATAAAGGCCGGGCAGTGATGCTCGCGGAAGAATTTGTTCTGGGCCGGTATATTGGTCCGCCAGTCTTCCGGCCATCCTTCCAGATTGACGAAACTGACTTCTAAACCGCTCGCGAAGACCGGCATGATGTCTTCAATGTATTTGTCGAAATCGGTATCGAAGACGGCCTGGTACATGAAGAACATCTCGTTTTTCCACGGGATGAGCACCCAGCGCAGGTAATGCAGCTTCAGTGGCTCGAAGGCCTCGATCATCGTGGGATTTTCGTCAAACTGTTTTTGAACGTTTTGAGCGTGCTCGTAGAAGGCCTCCTCCTTTCCGGGCTTGACCTTTGCAAAAATCGAAAACCCATAGCAGCAGGCCGTCTTGGGGAAAATCGGCCCATAACGACCCTCCTCCACAATTTCCGGGAACGTTCCTCCCTTCGGGATCGTCATGAACACTGGCTGTGCCCAGTCTTGCTTCTTCAACTGTTCTAATACGACTTCACTTGTCTTACTTGTCATAGGGATGCTCCTAGGTTGCGGTGGTGGGGTGGGACTTGGCCTGTTGATCTAGCCCGCACTGTCTTTGCTTTATTGCCCCGGTAAGGTGATGCGGCCGATAAATCGTCGTGCAACCCGGTTCACCGGGCCACGCAGGACAAAATAGGGCACGAGCGCCAGCAGAGTTGCGGTGAGAAGCAATTCGAGGGGATAGATGAATTGGTGAGTAATGATCTGATAGATCGCGTCGAGCGTGGCAGCGACAAGGAAGGGCATACGCATGTCCTTCCATCCGCCGTGCAGCATCTCCAGACGATACTCCGGGTTGGTAAGTGCTGCCCACAGGTATGCTGGCCGACCCTCACGAGCGTCTTTAATGCCGGCCCGCACGGCAATAATCGTCGCAATCGTCGGCTGAATGATGAATCGGAAATTCATGCTTCCTGTCGGACGAGCAAGAAAGTTCTCCCATCCGCGAGCGATCATGTCGATGATTGTGCTCATGTCGCCTCTCTACCTGTTGAACACACTCACGCCGGTGAATGACAGGAAAATGCGACGGCGCGAAGCGCGGGACTATTGTCCCTAGGGCCATTGTCCCCGGGGACAATAGCGCCGGGCATGTTCAGGCTGGCAGAGTCGGAAGAACAACTTCAAATCGCGCTCCACGGCCCCGTTCAGATGAGGCCAAGAGGTGGCCGCCGTGTTGCTCGACGATCTTTTTGCAAACAGCGAGACCAAGCCCGATCCCGCTTGCCTTTGTAGTAACAAAGGGATCAAAGATCCTGGCGATTTCTTCCTGATCGATCCCTGGTCCTGAATCTTCGACGGAAATGGCCACTTTCGCGGCGCCATGCGCATGCGTTTCGAGCCGAAGGAACCGTTCTCCATCGGCAACGGTCGCCATTGCGTCGATCGCATTTTGAATGATGTTGAGGATTACCTCGCGCAATTGACCGCCATGGCCCGCGACAAGCGGCAGATCCGGGCTCAGTTGCAGGTTTGTCGAAATAGCATTGTCCTTGAGTTCTCTGCGCAGCACGTGGAGCGCTTCCCGTGCAAGCTCGTTGGCGTCAATGGGATACCGCTTGCGCTGCTTGTCGCTGAACAAAGCGCGGAGGTTCGCGAACACTTCATTGGCACGAAAGCCGTCACGTTCCACGTCGACAAGAATTTCCTTTATTTGGTCGGTTGCGGGGTTGGATGGGAAGCGCATCAGAAGCGTCTGTGCAGCAGCACTGTTGTTCGTGATGCTTGCCAGTGGCTGCCGGACTTCATGAGCGATCGCAGCCACCACCGCTTCGGTATGCATCAACCTGCCTTCCCGCTCGCGCCGCAACAAGACAATAACATTGGCAAGGCGAGCGTAAAGAAACGTCGTTTCAGTGAGCAGCAGCAACAGTGTTGTGCAACTGGCGACAAGCGCAAAACCACGAGCCATGTACCAACCAGCGGTAAATCTTGGAGCAGCTAGAATAATTGCCACTGTATGGTCTGCTAAGGTCGCGAGAACCGTCACTATCAGCCAAACATCGAGCACCGTACGCCGCCGAACGAACAGCAACGATGCCGCTCCGACGCTTAATATCCCCAATAAAAAATTTGCGGCTCTGGCAAGTGGAGCTTGTTGGGTCGGCGTCACATAGAAATCCGGCAGATAACTTACCCTGGCGGTCACGACCCACGTCAGCCCAACGATAATCATCATCACGCAAACGATTGTGGTGCTTATGGCAATTCCGACCGACCTGTCGGGCAGGGTCGCGGATTCGTCCGCGTCCTTGGTCAGGGCATACGCCACCACTGCCGTCGAAAAGCCGCTGTGCCAAAACAAGAACAGCCACGCTGCGCTGTTTGATCCGTCACCGATAAGGCCATTCGGAGCGTAAGCCCCTGGGAACGCGAATGTCTGCAGAAAGGCAAACATCCCGCTGAATATATAGCCGCTCGCAAGTGCAAGCAGGGCCCGCATCGGTTGGATCGAGAATTGAGCAAAGAGCAAACCGGCCGTTATGAGATCCGCAAAACACATGACCGTTTGAAGAACGGGAATGAACGCGGAGACTTCGTAAAGTTTCAAATGGGCGAAAGGCAGCACAATCAGGATCACGATCGCCATGAAAGTGAGGACGCCCTTCGCAATGCGGTTCTGCCGAGCAGTTGCCGGCAATGCCGCGACTATGACAGGAAAATCCTGGCGTGGGTCCGAGGTTGATTGCCCGGTAGCACTCTTCGACATCGATGACACGACCCTCCACGCATCATAGGAGTCTTGATGTTGTCACGACTATCTTTTTTGCATCAGCCGGATGACATCCGGTGCCCCTGCAACCTGCTTTGGTTATTATATTTTGTTATTAAGTTACAACGTCCTGAAGACATGCGCTAGCCTGCCTTCCTTGACCGCTTGCAGCTTCAGTTCGCGACCTGTCGATCGGAGCGACTGGCATTCTCCTAGAGGACCATGGCTATCCGATCGGTGCATCACGGAAGGCGGACTGATGATATCACTGAAAAGGCGAATAGTCATGCGGCCGAACGTCGAGTGCAACGCTTGTATGGCCAACGCACGATAACCGCGCGATACCCAGTTGACGTATCGAATGCGCCGCATGCGCGGGCCACACCGGTCGTGCGCGCCCAACTGTGCGCCGCGGATCTCGATAGGTCGTGGACCGTCGCAAGGACCCGATCAGCTCAACGGATTTCGCCAGGATGATGCCCGTTCAACTGCATCGATCAGTGACTTTGCAGAAAAAGGCTTTGTTAGAGACGCAATGCATCCGAGCTCCATTGTTGCCTTACGAGTTGCTTCGCTGTCGTCTGCCGTAATAAAAATGACAGGCAGGAATATCTCGGAAGCGACGAGCTCCCGACCGAGGTCGATTCCCGACTTTCCAGTCAAGCCGACGTCCAGCACAAGGGCAACAGCGTCGTCAGGCCTGGCCCGGGCCTGGAAATCCTCGGCCGATTGGAACATTTGCACGTCGAAGCCATGGGCACTCAACAGGCGCTCGAGCCCTTTGAGCATGTTTAGATCGTCATCGACGACAAATACGATCTTGTTTGTATGCAAGATTTAGAACCCCTCGAGTTCGGGAACCACTCCATCTTCATCTGCAACTGTCTGCAACTGTCTGCAACTGTCATGCGAAAAATTGATGGCGAAATGTGATTCCATCAGCCGTCTGGCGGGTCACGACGGCAGCGACTCGGGATTGCATACAACCTTGGTCAACGTCAGGGCGCGAGCTCAACATCGCCGCTACTGGCAGGAGCGATCATATCGATAACAATAAAATGCCGAAATTGTTCCTGAGGACATGTGCGGCAAGACCGATGCCTTGTCCAAGCCAGCGCGTTTGGAAACTGCCTGCTGATCGTAAGGGTACTAGTCCCGCCTCTTGCCACTGGTCGGCGCTGCTACCATGCCCAAACGTTCGGCGATTGAGACGAGCTCAGCCACCGTTTGAACGCGTGTTTTCTCCATGACCTTGTGGCGATGAGCCTTGATCGTTCGTTCTGTCGCGCCCAACTCGAACGCGATTTGCTTGTTCATCTTTCCTCGGACAACGAGCGCAAACACTTCTTTTTCGCGCGGGGTCAATTGGGCGATCCGCGCACGCAAATCGTCGAGCCTGTCCTGCTGCTCGCGCCTTGTCATGTGATGGGCGACAGCACGATCAATTACCTCCAACAGCGTTTCTTTCGGCACCGGTTTCGTCAAAAAATCATCCGCTCCGGCCTTTATCGCACGGACGCTTGTCGGAATATCGCCGTGTCCGGTGAGGAAGACGATCGGCACGACGGAGCCGATCTCAGCCAGACGGTCCTGCAACTCGGGACCACTTGGTCCAGGAAATTGAACGTCGAGCAAGATGCAGGTTGGCCCCGCCGCCTGCGGTAGTTGCTCCAGCAATTGTTGAGTTGAGGCGTACTCGACCACTTCGTAACCTGTCGCCCGTAGCAAGCGGCTGGTAGCCGTCCTGAAGGACTGATCGTCATCGACGACATAAACCAGGGTCGGCAAGCGATACTCCTGAACAGACTATTATCTGCACCACGTGGTGGTTATTCAACGTTTTAGAACAGGCTCGCAGCAGGCCGCTTCAGGTATCGGGCCGGCTGGACCTTTTGCTCGCGGCCACGGTGGGAGCAAACGGATCACTGGCGATCAATGGCAATCGTTCGCTGCATCCCCCTCTGGATGAGTTAGCAGCAAATTACGTGATCTGACCTAGAAATGGGATATTGTCCTTAAGGACAATTGCGCAGGTGACTTCAAAACGTGGCGAAGGGATTGCAATTGGCTTTATCGTGGCTGTTTCGACAGTCGGTCATTTTGGAAAGAGGAATGTGATCCCGGTCCTGAATCCCCAGCCCTCAGGTCCGCCTTTGGGGCTGTCCGCCCAATAGCGGGCGCCAATGGTGAGGCTGACTGGAAGCTTGTCGAGCTTGACGATCTTCGAAACCGTGAAGTTCACCGGCACCGACCACCCCCCGGCTTCCCAGTTATAGCTGCTTTCGGTGTTCAGCGTGAACGTCCAGGCATCGGCGGTGGTGTAGGCGACGAAAGGCTGCAAAAATGTGGAGCTAATATTCGCCCGGTCACCGTCGCCCGCGAACGACCAGATGTGGTTGGCCAGCATGCCGACCGTCCACCCGTTGGATTGCTTGAGCACGACGCCGGTCGGTCCCGCGCCCCACTTTCCGGAGCCGAGCATTGAATCGGTCGCCGTCGGAACCAGAAAGACAGGTCCCACCCCCCATATAATACCACCAGCCGTGGGCTGCTTGGGAGAAAAGAACAGGCTTTGCGTGATATCTCCTAGGCCGAACTGGTTGCCGGAATCAGCTGCTATGTCGCTCTGCCATGCGATCGGCAGGATGGTGCGCGATATCAGGTTCCAGTCGTCATTCAGCGAAAACGGGATGACCGGCTGGACATTGACATAGGCCTTTTGTCCATCGTCCGGACCGTAGCCGCTGTCATAGTTGAACTGGAAGGGCACGCTGATCAGCGACGCAATGGGGTTCGAGAGCTTCTTGGCGAGATCCTGCGTCCCCTCTTGTGCATATGCGGGCCTCAAAGATACGAGGATCGCGATTGCGATACATGAACTCGTACCTACCTGCATGGACAACTCCATCCCGAGCGCGGGTCCGTCGCTTCCACCCACGTACGCTTGATAGGCTCCGCCATCTCGGCCCGATCGAATGGCATGTTTGGGGGCTAGTCGTCTCGCAACGCCAGCTCATTTGGGCAATTTTCAACCATACGCTGCTACTTTTCTATTGCCCCCTAGGACAATTGCAAGAGCACCGGCCTCTCGTCACAATCCGGCGGTCGAGGATGCTGATGCAGAGAGGGATTGGCTTTCATTCGTAAGTTTCATCGGCCGCGACAGGTGTCACTGCGCGGCACACTGCGCCTGCGAAACAACCCGTGAGCTTATTGCGTCTGGCGATCGAGACCTAGGGCCCACATGAGGGGCTTTTCGACCGTTGCAATTTCCGGATGGCTATTAGCGGGACAGCAAGCCGTCCCAGCAGATGCCTCCGAGATCGAGGGACCTTCCAATGGATTTCGCAGTTATTGATGCCGCTCTCGCGACGAAACTTCTCCTGCTCCTGCTGATTGGCATGGGACCGAAGATCGCCCTGGTGCCATTTCTGGAAAGGACCAAGAAATTCGACGCCGAAACCAAGGTCAAGATAGGCCGACAGATGGTTTTGGCGGCTCTCGTCACGGCTCTGATCCTATTTGCCACTGGCGCTCTGCTGATGCGACTGCTGCATATCACGGGGGGTGCGGTTGCGGTCGCTGGTGGCATCATCCTGGCGCTCCTCGCGATCAAGATGGCGTCTGGACCGACCGAAAAGCACGGAGAGGATCTGGGCCTAACGGAGGACCCGGAAAAGATCGCGATTTTTCCCCTTGCTATTCCGTACTTGCTCAACCCCGTCGGCATCACGGTCATCATCGTTGCCTCCGGCGAAGTCGTCTCGGTTGCCAGTGCAGCTCTCGTTACCGCGCTCATCCTGCTCGTAGCCGCATTTGACTATCTGGTGTTCACCAATACCGATGCGCTGGCGAAGCGAATGAAGCCCGCCAGTCTGATCGTCTCGGAGGTCGTCTTCGGCATTCTCCTGACCGCGGTTGCCGTTCAACTGGTTGTCAGCGGATTGGTCAATCTCGGGACCATCACCGCGAGCGGCGCACACTGATTTCGTGCTGGCCTATCAAGCGCCCAGGATGGCTGCGCCTTGGGAAGAAGTCGCCGCCATCATCTGGGCGTCGCCCCAAGGCCCCCTTGAGCAGCACCGATTTTCGACCTGTTGCAGTTTCCGGATGGTCACTGGCGGGACAGCAAGCCGTCCCAGCAGGTTCCGAGAGTTTTGCCCGTCAGCTGCAGCACGGTCACTTCGTCGTCGCATCACCCTTCAGTATCGTCTCCAGGTCGTCAGGCGGCGGTTTGCTCGTTTTCCCCTCGACAGTCGCAATTGGCGCGCTGACCGTCGTTGCCGCGGCGTTGCCGATCGTGTCTACCGTGCCGGCAACGACCAAGCCCAGTTCGTCGGCAAGGCCTGCCCTCGAGTCCGTTAGGGTTTGGCCGGAAGCCAGCTGTGCCCCGAGCAGTTGGACGATTTCAGGACTTTCGGCAAACTTGCTGTGGTTCAAGCGATCTTCTGTCTGCACGTCGGTCAGGTCGAGAACCGTTATACCGGCTGCCTGCAGCTTCGATTTGTACGGCTCCTTTGAGGGATCGACCTGCCCCACTCTGTCGACATTGCCAGCAACCAGACGCGAAACGGCAAGTGCCCGATCGTCCCGCGAGACGGTGATGGTGAATTTTGGCTTCTTTGGGCCAAGCTCGGTCCACTGCCGACCAAAGACGTCCACATCGAGATCGGGAGATGCCAGGATGACGTTCCTGATCTTGGGCGAAACGCGCCCATCCTCAAGCGCCATCTGCCTCAACGATTCCATCGCGAGCCAGGTGCCCATCGAGTGCGCCATGACGGTGACGTCCGTCACGTCGCGGTCATCGGCCAAGGCCTTCAACGTCCGCTCGAATGCAGTGCGTGAGAAATTAGTGCTCTCCTTGTCGTAGTTGTAACCGAGCACACTGGCTCTCGACGGCCATGTGAAAAGGATCGGCAGGACCTTCGCCCGCGAGTCATGCATGAACTGCGCGAACCGAAAGACCGAGTCCTCATACCGGTTGTTGAAGCCATGCACGAAGACCAGAACACGGCCATTCGAATTATGAGCATGCAGCCATTTGTGAGCTTCGGGAATCGACAGGTTTTTTGCAGCAAGGACTGCAAAGTCCTTTCGGGGATCGGGCGGCAGCTTTTTCGGCCATTCAACCGTGCCGGGTTTGCGGTTCGGCGGGATTGAGATCGTCAGGTCGGTCAAGGACAGTGCCGGGCTGCGCTCGCCAGTGAACAATGTCGCCGGGTCGCCGGAAGGCTTGCGGCTAGTCGCCACCAACATGGTCACATCAGACGCTGATGGCGAAACAAGGTTCGCGGGGATGGGCGCCAGAACGCCTTCGGGTCCTGTTGCGCATCCAGCCTGCACAAGCAGAAGCAGCGCCAATATGGCTCCATTAGCCTGAAGATGCAGCGACTTACACCGCACTTTATTTCCTTTTACTCATCGCCTCGGACTGGTCCCATCAGGTCGGTTGCCAACCGTACCGTCAAGCCCGTGGGGCCGTGACCGCAATGGCGATTGTCGAAACCGCCACAATAAGGCCGATTGCAATCTCTTCGCCACCCGCCTGCGCAATTGTCCTTACGTACAATATCCCATTTCCAAGTCAGATCAGTAATTTGCTGCTAGCTCATCCAGAGAGGGAATGCGGCGAACGATTGCAGTCTATCGCCAGTGATCCGTTTGCTCGTGGGCGCCCTACCTGCCGAGTGAGGCGGTTCGCCCGCCGACGTGCCGGTCTCGTTAGCGGCTAACCGGGGAGCAGTCATTTGTTGAAACAAGCAATGGAATGGGGACTGCACCTGTCAACCGAAAATTGCCGGAGTGCCCGATGAGCAATGCGCTGTACACTCGAATTGGTGTTTTGCTGTCGGCCGTCGTTCCGATTTTCTTTTGGGTGCTCCTTGGAACTTCCTGGGCTCAGGCCCAGCAGCATGCGGTCGACCTGCCGCCCGAGAAGGCGAGGCAGTTCCTTCAGCTGCTGGGCGACCCGGAGGTCAAGGTATGGCTCGAAGGAAAGATACCGCCAGCCGCCGAGGCCCCCCCTGCCTCTTCGCCGATCGACGCGATATCGAGCTGGCAGGAAGCCGTTCGCGCGCGTCTCGTCGCGCTCACCGACGCCATTCCTCGCATCCCGCAGGAGCTAGCTAACGCCGCCGGCGTGGTCTCGCGCGACGTGAACTCAGGCAGGCCCGGCCTGGTGATCCTGATCCTGGCAGTGCTGATTACCGTAGGCTTTGGCGCCGAGTGGCTGGTCCGCCGGGCTTTGGCGCTGGGCGGTTCAGATCGAAAGGTTGATCCAGGACAAGCGGCCCTTTCCGAGGTCGCTGCCTTGCTGACATTTACTATGGCCGGCATCGGCTCCTTCCTCGCGTTCGAATGGCCGCCTTTGCTGCGCCGCGTCGTGCTGACCTTGCTGCTCGCCTTCATCGCCGTTCGTGTCGTTCGCGCAAGTGCCAGGTTGCTGTTTGGGCTTGCCGGTGCGGACAGCAGAACGTCGGATGAGACGCAGACGACAATCCCTGTCGCAAGCGGGACTGCGCAGCGTTTCTGGCTTCGGCGCGTGAGTCTCATCGCCGGCTTTCTGCTGTTTGGCTGGGCCGTGGTCAGCCTCATGCCCAGCATCGGTTTCTCAATCGACGTTGCGCGGGTGGTTGCCCTGTCTTGCGGCCTGGGCATGCTGGCGGTCGCCATCGGAATCGTCTGGCGGCGGCCGGGCGGGACAGCTTCCGCTGTCAGGCAATCGCTGCTGACGATCTATCTGATCGCGCTTTGGCTGGCCTGGGTGGCAGGACTGCTCGGCGTGCTATGGCTCGGCCTCTATGCGTTGCTATTGCCAGCGGCGGTGCGAGGGGTTGGCAACGTCGCACAGGCCTTCGCCGGCAGAGCGCAGCGCAGTGGCGCCCTCGGCATCATGCTGAACGTGCTGATCGTCAGGGGTGCCAGGGCAGCGGTTATTGGCGCTGCGGTCGCATGGCTCGCCTATATCTGGCGCATAAGGGCTGCAGCCCTTGCCGGCAGTGAAGCCGGCGCGCTCGTGATTTCGGGCCTGCTCAACAGCATCATCGTCCTCCTGGTTGCGGATCTTCTTTGGCAGCTGGCGAAAGCGTTGATCGCTTATCGGATGGAGCTCCCACCAAAGGAAGGATCCTCTGCCGACGAGCTTGCCCGCAGCGGCCGGCTGCGTACGCTGCTGCCGATATTCCGCAACGTGCTCGCCGTCTTCATCGCGACCGTCGTCTTGCTGACAATCCTTTCCGGACTCGGCGTTCAGATCGCACCTTTGATCGCCGGCGCGGGCATTTTTGGCGTGGCCATCGGCTTTGGTTCGCAGACACTTGTCAAGGACGTGCTGAGCGGCGTTTTTTACATGCTGGACGATGCCTTCCGTGTCGGCGAGTACATCCAGAGCGGCAGCTACAAGGGCACTGTCGAATCGTTCAGCCTGCGGTCAGTCAGGCTGAGGCATCACCGCGGCCCAGTTTACACCGTGCCGTTCGGAGAGCTCGGCGCCATCCAGAACATGAGCCGTGACTGGGTGATGGACAAAATGGCTCTCAGCATCACCTATGATTCTGACGTCGACCTCGCCCGCAGGCTCATCAAGAAGATCGGTCAGGAGCTGGCTGCGGATCCCGAGTTCGCCGCCGATACGATCGAGCCGCTCAAAATGCAAGGGGTCGACAGCTTTGGCGACTCCGGGATCGACCTCAGGATGAAGCTGATGACCAAGCCGGGAGGTCAGTTCGGCATCAAGCGGCGAGCGTTCATGATGATCAAGAAGGCATTCGACGAGAACGGCATTAAGCTCGCCGTTCCCACCGTGCATGTGGCAGGTGGCGGCGACAACGCGGCCGCCGCGCAGCAACTACTCAAGATGAAGCAGGTTGCGAGCTAACGTCAAACCCGGCGCGTTGACGGCCCCCAGTTAGTTCCGCGGCCCGACTCCGTGGAGAGCCATTGGCGATTGAATGGTACCTGCGACAGACAGAGGGCGCGGATCAGCAAGAGCTGCACTGCCAATGTTACGGCGGTTTGGCAAGGGAAACTCCGGCCAGAGCCTAACTCTGATTTAGTCGAATATGAGTAAGCTAGCGACGGAAGGACTAGATCAATGCCTCAAGCTCGGGCCGGTACAACAGGGCAAATGGTAGGCATGAGCGACAGCGATGAACGGCCAAAGTTGCACCAGTATGCCGGTGGCGCCACAATCATCCATGATAAACAAGATTTCTCTCTGGTTCTCGGCGGCCCGCTTTTCCAACTTCTGTGGCGCGCGCACTTGTCTGACGGCGGCCTTGGTCTCCTCCGCCGCCGCGTCCTGTTTCTGTCGCTTGGATCGTGGCTCCCACTCCTGCTGCTGACGGCGCTGGAGGGCAATCTAGTCGGATCAGCTGTTGCTGTGCCGTTCTGGAAAGACCTTGCGGTTCACGTACGTTTTCTCGTCGCCATCCCCCTTCTCGTCCTGGCGGAGCTTGTCGTCCATCAGCGGCTGGTTGGCATTGGGCGGACGTTTGTGGATCGCAACCTGATTCAGGAACCTGACCTCCCGCGATTTTTCGGTGCCATTTCTTCGGCATTTCGCCTGCGCAATTCGGTTCTCGCAGAATGTCTGCTTTTGGTGCTGGTTTACGGCTTCGGAGTCTTCTTTGTTTGGCACCGATACACGACACTCAATGCCCCGACTTGGTATGCGGTTCCGACAGACGGGAGCTCTCGCCTATTCGTAGCGGGCTACTGGTATCGCTATATTAGTCTTCCGATCTTTCAATTCCTGTTGATCCGGTGGTACTTCCGCCTGTTCATCTGGGGACGATTTCTTTGGCAAGTCTCCGATATCCATCTGGACCTTATTCCGACTCACCCGGATCGTGTCGGTGGCCTGGGCTTCTTGTCGAATACCGTTTATGCGTTCACTTTACTAGTGGTGGCGCATGGAGCACTGCTGTCGGGACAAATAGCTGATTACATCTTCTTCTCCGCAGATTCGCTGCTCGATTTCAAGCTGGAGATTGCTATAGTCGGCGGCTTTCTTGTCTGCGTGATCTTTGGCCCGCTTCTCACATTTATGAATCAGTTGGCTGCTGCCAAACGGACTGGCCTCAGCGAATATGCAACGCTCGCGCGGCTATATGTAAGCGAATTCGACAGAAAATGGTTGCGTGGCGGCGCGCGATCTGATGAGCCTTTGTTGGGGAGCGCCGATATACAGTCACTTGCAGATCTTGGGAACAGTTTCGAGGTGGTGAAGGGTATGCGTTCGGTGCCAATCACCAAAGACGCAATTCTGCAGTTGGGAGTTGCATTTCTGTTACCCCTCACGCCTTTAGCGCTGACCATAATGCCTCTTGACCAGTTGCTCAAACAACTGGTCGGACTGTTGCTGTAGTGGGACCGATTTCTTGATGATAAGACCGTAGCTCGCGTCTTGTGCTGAACGCACGGAGTGGTGAGCTTTTCGGAGGATGCGAAATGCCAAGACCTAGCTTGAGATTCACCGGCGCTGCCGGGATTGCCGTTGCCTTGATGTTTGCAGGCCTCGTCGAGACCGTCACGCCCTTCGCTCCTTTGGTCAGCGATGCGCAGGCGCGAGTCGGTCGTCCGCTCACGCCCGGGAGCGTCGCGGGGGTTGCGAGGCGCACCACGCGCCGAACGATCCGCCGTTCGACCGTCTACGTGACCCGGCTTCCGACGGCGTGTGTGAAGACTTCGATCAATGGGACCGTACTGTGGCACTGTGGCAGCACCTATTATCAGTCCTATGGCGGACGGTACGTGGTTGTGCACGTACATTGAGGAGTTTGACAGTTCGGGAGCTGCACTTGATGGCGCTTCCCATCGCTGCTGCGCAGTTAGAGGAATACGCGAGTGTGTGCGGCCGGCCCGTCCGGCCCTCATGAATATAGTCCTCGGAGACAGGCGGACATCATAACATCAGACGCGCGCATATCTCGATGACCCTCCAGCGCATTATGCTGCATCGAAAGTCGTGACGTCCGCTTCAGAAAATCGCCAAGCCGGTCCTTGCTTGGCTTCTGGCCCAGAAGGCAGGATCGTCCCCATTCCGGGCACCACCAAGGCTGAGCGATTGCAGTAGAATATCACGGCGGCTCTTACGGAGCTGAGCTCCGGGATAGATCGACGAGGCCTTGGATCACGTCGAAGTTCGGGGCGAGAGCTATCTGCCACAGACACCACTCGCCTCACTTTTGGCGCAGTGCGAACGGCGCGAAGGGTCGCCCCAGCCGCGCAACACGACGGATTCCCGGTTGGCGCTGCGGATCGTGAGGCAATGGCTGCTTTCGGGAGACGACAGAGTTTACTGCAGGGGCCGGAATGAGGCGCAAAGCTGCTGTGCACATTTGGGAGCATGCTGACACGCACCATCAGGAAGACACGCGTGCAAAAGGCTCGGTGCCTCCCAAATTATCCGAAAACCGAATCTGGTGTCCCATCTTGCCCATGGCCACAGGCAAATCGGGGTGGGGCGCGATCCAGAAAGTTCGAAAAGCTTCCAGGAACCCCAGCCAGTTCCTTCGCATCGTCACTGGAGTATTAGAAGTGCGTGCCGACGCCGTCCTATCCGCACGCGCCCCAACCGTAGGCGGCCTTCAGCCGCTCATTTTGAGCCCTTCACGGCCAAGTGCCGGTGCCGTTCGAAGATCGCCAGTTTGTGCCCTTATGTCATCGGCACCTCGGATCGGCACCCTTCGCATCTGAAGCTCTTGACTTTATCCAGGAGCCCTTCCGGACGATCGTCCTGGAGCAGCGTTGACATTGGAACATCAAGTTCTTGTCATGCAGGCCATTTGACAGGGGGCATCATCCCTCGGCTAGGCGGGCTATACCGGCGCGCCTTCGCCCACGAGCCTGTAGCAAGCGCTGCATCACAGAACCGTGACGGAAGTCACATGTAGAGGTTGCACCCATTACCAAACGTTCCCGCCTGGCCAACTCCATACGCCGGCCATGTATATTAGCACTCAACGATATATTAATACCTGGCGTGCAGCCTGTTCGAATCGGGAATTTCCCGATCGGCGATCCAGCACTCGGTGTGCCGAGACGCTCGACCGATGCGGAGCAAACGCATGAGTGTCGAAACAGCATTAGCGCAGCTATTGCGCATGATCCACCGTCGCGCCTTGAATTTGGCGGAACTGCCGGACGATGAGAGAGATCCATACTACGACAGCATCCGCCGATCCTGCTGCGGAGCGGCCGAGCACATCGGTCAATCCCCCGATAACGCCGCCATCACCGCAAATAGCATGGTGGAATTTACCCGGGCGATGGTCGGTATCATCGAGGCGGGGCGCGGGTAAGCCGCAACCTGGATATGCTCGCGCCGTGCTTGGAAGGCGCGGAGAAGCGCGGTAACCGTGGATTGCAGGAAGCTCGCAAGGTGATTGCCAACCGGACACCTGGACGATCAGGCTCCCTGCGATGGTTATCTCGGACCGTCACACATATTCGACGACAGATGCCTGGTTATCGGCATCACCGGAAACCACCATCCATACGCGTGCCGGACGGCAGCCCGTTCAGCGCCCCCTGTCGGTGTTCAGGTGAACCAAGAACTTGCCTTCATCCGTGGTGACCTCGCGCTGAACCGAGTGGACAAATTGTCCAGACAGGCCGGCGCCTCAAGGTGGCGGGCTTTTATTACCGGCAATATCCGCCGTCGTTGCGGACCACATGTAGTTGACGTAACGCTAATGTAGGCGCAATCATTTGGGATTGTGCAGGGTTGAGGGCGTTTCGATGAAACTCGTTGTCTTTGGCGTAGCAATGGTATTGGCCGCCACCGGAGCTGCTGTTGCGAAAGAGAAGAAAAAGGTGGCCACGGCTCAAGCTGCAACCTCGTGTTCCGCAACGCATATGAAGGCCAGCAGCAAGCCAACCCCGAAACTGGATTGCAAATCGACCGGTACCGTGGTTGCGCGCCCATCCAATCAGGCCGCAAATTTCTTGGACCATCACTTGGGGTACGCCGATCCGTGGATCCCCCCACGTGGCTATTGACGGCGGCTTCGGCCTCCGAGCTTTTCATTTCCGCCGCGAACCGATGGCCCGCCGCCGAGAGATGGCGGGCTTCCTGCCCTTCGTGCGGCGGACGGCTTCCTGAGGCGACCCGGACACGGATCGGCGCCCCGCTCGGGGACCTCCAAGCCATCGGGCCGTTATTGGAACTCGCTCAGCGGCAAGCTGATGTCATTGCACAGATTGCTGCAGAAGCTTTGCAGGGAGTTGCGGTCTATCCCGATCTGGCGGGCACGCGCGAAAGCTTCCTTGGCCTCTTTGGTCTTGTTGGCCTTTAGATAGTCGGACGATTTGACCAGCCAAGCGGTCGTCACCAGCGAACGGCTCCAGCCGGATGGAAAAAGCGAATACGCCTTTTCTCCGTATTTGATGGCGCCGTCGATGTCACGGAAGCGGAACAGCCTCAACCCGGCATAGGTGGCATTGGCGGGGCCGGAGGTCGCGTTCACTTCCAGGTCGCGCAGGTAGATCCTGTCGGCGACATTGCGGTCGCCTCCCCAGTCATAGGCGAGCGCCAGCAAGGTGTCCTCGGGAAGATTGCGCCTCCTGTAGAGGTTCATCACGTCGACATATCGGCCCTGCGCAAAAAGCAGCTGCGCTTCGTGATAGCCGATCGACGTCACATCGTAGCCTTTCAGGCCGGCTTCATCGAGAAGTTTGGTCATGGCCGCGACGTCGCCGAGACTGAGGGCCAGATCAAATCGGGTACCCCATATTTTCTCCGCAAGTTGCGGATCATTGCCGATCTTGTCGAGGATCACGATCGCGGATGCAGCGTAGTCCGGCCGGTATTGAGGCCTGACGCCGTTGTTGTACATATAGCCAATGGTCAGATCGAGGCGCGCGATTTCGTACCAGAGAGCATTCGACAAGGCTTGCTTGATGTCCGTCAGAGCATCCAGCAGTCCCGGCTGGTAGCTGTAGCCAGACAGGCATCCGTCGATGACCTCGGCGAGCTTATCCGTGTCCGGCTCGAGCGCCAGTATCTGATCAGCCAAGGCAATCGCGGCGTCGTGGCTGGTTACGCCTTGCAGGTTGGTGATCGCGAGGATGGCGCCGACCATCGCCTTGGTGTTTCCGGCCGTCTTGGGCATCGCCGTCTTCGCCCAAGTCAGCGCGTCCTGTCGGTGATCCAACCGTTCAAACATCAGGGACCAGGTGAGGTCGACCCAGGGGTTCGCGGCGTCCAGGGCAAGCGCCTTGTCGAGCTGCTTGCGCGCGCCGGCCGGATAGCCGGAATAGATATAGGTCCGCGCCGCATAGACATAGGCCGGCGGATAGGAAGGGTCGAGACGCTCCAGTTCCTCGAAGACGATGAAGAAGGATTTGCTCGACAGGGCTATCCCCATGCCGCTGGCAACCCTCATCCACTCCGCCCGGGTGGCCTCGACGCGGGCGGGAACGAAATCCGGGTGTGCATCCACGAATGCTTTGAGATCGGCCTTGATCTTGTCGGCCCTGTCGGCTGTCCAGCCATCGACTGTGCCGACCAGTTGCGTGAACTTTTCCCGGTCCGGCTCGCCGAGCTTATCCAGCCAAGGCTGCGCTGCCCGGGCAGCGCCCAATTGGGCGCCCAACATCAGAGCAGACGCCAGGAAAGATGCAGCCCAGGTTCTGACTGTCAGGAGACGCATGTCGTTCCCACCGGTTTTAACGCGGCAAGAATGCACTGTGCCCGTTAACGCCGGCGCAAACCGATTGTTCGAGTTTTACTGAGTTGTTTGCAATTGTTATTCAGCTAGCGTAGCAACTGGAACTATAGTTCATTCTAATATGCCGGTCGATTGTAGCCCGGCAGCAGGACGGAATGCTCCTTCGCTCTTCGAGTCATCCCGATGGCCGTCTCATTCAGGCCAAGCGGCGTATCAACTCGCACAGGCTTGTTGAACATAGGGAGCAGTTGCGATCGACCGGTTACAAAAAGCGCGGCCGAAACCGCGCCTTCAATACCACACCTTCGGCGATTGTCGGCTGAAAGCAATCGAGTCCTACTCCGCAGCCTCATACCCCGCGATGCCCTTGATCTCGAGGAAATCCTCAAGACCGTACTCGGCATATTCGCGGCCATTGCCGGACTGCTTGTAGCCGCCGAAGGGCAGGCCGGCGTCCCAGGTCGGGTAGTTGATGTAGACATTGCCGGAGCGCATGCGCGCAGCTACCTGGCGCGCCTTCTCGATGTCCTTGGCCTGGATGTAGGAGGCAAGGCCGTAGACGGTGTCGTTGGCCTGCTCGACCGCCTGCTCGACCGTGTCGTAAGGCATGATCGACAGCACCGGGCCGAAGATCTCCTCCCTGGCGATGCGCATGTCATGCGTGACATTGGCGAAGACGGTCGGGCGGACATAGTAGCCGCGGTTGAGCTCGGCCGGGCGACCGGGACCGCCGACGACCAGCGTGGCGCCTTCGTCGATGCCGCTCTGGATCAATCCTTGAATTTTGTCGAACTGGATCTGGCTGACCACCGGGCCGAGCTTCGAATTGGGCGCGTCGGCCGGGCCCACGGTGAATTTCTCCGCCGCCTTCTTCGCATAGCCGGCGGCCTCATCGTGACGGTCACGCGGCACGAACATGCGGGTCGGCGCGTTGCAGGACTGGCCGCTGTTGGACAAGCAGCCGGCGACGCCCTTGGTGACGGCCCGCTCCAGATCGACATCGGGGAACAGGATATTGGCCGACTTGCCGCCGAGCTCCTGATGCACGCGCTTGACCGTGTCGGCTGCCGCCTTCGCGACCAGGATGCCGGCGCGTGTCGAACCCGTAAACGACATCATGTCGACATCCGGATGGCTGGCCAAAGCCTGGCCGACGGTCGGGCCATCGCCGTTGACGAGGTTGAAGACGCCCTTCGGCACGCCGGCCTCGTCGATGATCTCGGCGAAGATGATGGCGTCGAGCGGCGCGATCTCGGACGGCTTCAGCACCATAGTGCAGCCGGCGGCAAGGGCTGGTCCGACCTTGCAGGTGATCTGGTTGAGCGGCCAGTTCCACGGCGTGATCAGGCCGACGACGCCGATCGGCTCCTTAACGATGAGCGAGGAGCCTTTGATGTGGCGGAACTGGAAGGTCTTCAGCACCTCCGCCATCTTCTCCAGATGCGCCTGGCCGACCCCGACCTGACTGTCCAGCGCCATTTGGCGCGGCGCGCCCATCTCGCGCGAGACGGCGAGCGCCAGGTCCTTGCTGCGCTTCTTGTAGATCTCGATGACGCGGTTGAGGATATCGAGCCGCTCCTCGACCGAGGTGAAGCCGAAGATGGCGAAGGCGCGCTTGGCGGCGGCCACCGCCTTGTCGACATCGGCCTTGGAGCCCAGCGAAATCTGCGCGAAGGCGTCTTCGTTCGAGGGGTCGATGACGTCGAGCGTGTTCGGCACGACCGGATCGACCTAGGCGCCGTCGATATAGAACTGCAGATTATGGGACATGGTTTCGCTCCCTGCGGGCCGCTTTGCTCGATTGCGGTGAGATGGTCGTCGTATATCGTCAGAAATAACGATGCGGCATTAGCCCTGTCAAACGCAAGCTTGAAGTGCTTGAGCCAGCGCGTCAGGCGTTGCGCCAGAGCTGGTGCCGCCGCAGCAATCCGGATGCAATGGGCTAAAGCAGCGTATGTCCAGCGTGACCCAGCAGCCGCACCGCCGCAGCTCGATCCGCGGCCTTCACCAGCAGGTGGTCGCCATCGAAGGTGGACACCACGAAAATGCCCAGGCCGTTCTCCGACAGCGGCCGAATGACCGACAACACGATGCCGGTTTCGCCGAAGGCAAAGGGGCCTTCGAATTTGAAGACCACCCAGTCGCGATCCTGCCTGACGGGATCCGGAACGCGCTCCTGCAGGCAGGCGATCGAAAGCTCGTCCTCGGTTCTGGTGATGCTGACGAAACCCGGCCCGTCCGCCCAGTCGGGAATGCCATGTCCGGCCTCCAGCCGCGAAATCGCGTATAGTGCGTGCAGTTGCTTCAGCCTGATCCTGGCCGCCATTGCCCGCTCCGATTTGCCGGTCATCCCGTGATCCTCTTGCTCATATAAACGGTCGTGCCATTCATGAACGGTTCTTCCCGGTCGATCGAGTAGCCCTGTCCCTTGTAGAGCGACACATTCGCCTCGAACGCGCCGTTGGTCAGCAGGCGAAGCTCATGGCGCCCGGCCTTGCGCGCCTTGCCCTCCGCCCGCTCCAGCAGCAGCCGGCCGATCCCTCTGCCTTGCGCCTCCGGCGCGACACAGAGATTCTCGATCCAGAGATGATCGTCGGCGAGCATAGTCTCGAGCATGCCGACAATGCGATCCTGCGTGATGGCGAGGTCGAATGGATGCTCGGCGACAGCCTTGTCGTAATCGGCGCGCATCGGCAGCGGCTCGCGGCCGATTACCGGCACCCATTTGGCATAGGCGGCGCGCACGATGTCGCGGATGGCGGCGGCATCCGCCGCCTCGGCCGCCCGAAACCGGATGGAAGAATCGATGGTCATTGCAAGGCTCCAGATATGAAAAACCCCGCCGGCTGAAGTCGCGGGCGGGGCAGGAAACGAACGAACCGGATCTATCGTATCGGGTTTTATCGTCGCGCAATCAGCCTGCCGCTCCGCACTCGGCGAAGGCGGCGGCGCTTGGCATTGGCAGACGCGAGGGTAGGCATAGCGGCAAGCTGGAGGAGGAACCGCCAAGCGTCAAGGCTCGTCCGGTGTCGGTTATTGGGCCAATGCATTGGCAGGCCAACCCGTTGGCACATCGCCAATCGTTCGCAAAAATCGATCATTATAACTCGAATAATTCGTTGGAAAGATTAGTTATGGAATGGCATTCCGACGGCGAACGCGCCTGGAGAATTCGATTGTCTTTCCTGCCTGTCACCGCGAACGATCTTCCAAATCACCTGAACCCGGCCACTGCCGAGCGCAAGCGCCCTGCCCTGACCGCGATCTCGGCCGGCACTATGCCGGGATTGGTGCTGGTGGCGATGATCACCAGCGTCGCCTACTCGGCGCGCGGCTTCTCCGGCCTCACCCTATTCAGCCCGATGATCCTCGCCGTCGTCGCCGGCATGATCCATTCCAACGTGCTCGGCGTGCCTGCCCACGCCAGGGCCGGCGTCGCCTTCTCGCAAAAGCGCCTGCTGCGCTTCGCCATCGTGCTGCTCGGCTTCCAGCTCACGCTCGGCCAGGTGGCGGGCATCGGCCTGGGCGGGGTCGGCATCGTCGCGGCCGCGCTCGGCGCCACCTTCCTGTTCACCGTTACGCTCGGCCGGTTGATCGGCATCGACGCCAAGCTGGCGCAGCTGATTGCCGCCGGCACCTCGATCTGCGGCGCCTCGGCGATCGTCGCCACCAACATCGTCACCGACGCGCGGGATGAAGATGTCACCTATGCCGTCGCGGCGATCACGCTGTTCGGCACCATCGCCATGCTCGGCTTCCCGCTGCTGGCACCCGTGCTTGGGCTCGACCAGCATGCTTTCGGCCTGTGGGCCGGCGCCTCGATCCACGAGGTGGCGCAGGTGATCGGCGCCGGCTTCCAGAACGGCACGCTCTCCGGCGAGACCGCGACCGTCGCCAAGCTGACCCGCGTCGCCATGCTGGCGCCGATGGTGATCGCGCTCGGCCTGATGGCGCGCCGCGGCAGCACCGTTGCTTCCGGCGCAAAGCCACCGATGCCCTGGTTCGTCGCGGCCTTTGTGGCCGTCGTGGCGCTGAACAGCCTGGTCGCGATCCCGGCGCAGATCCATTCGGCAATTGCTTTGGCCGCGCAGATCATGTTGACCATGGGCCTCGCCGCCATGGGCCTGCAGGCCGATATTTCGGAGCTTCGCTCGCGCGGCCTGCGGCCGCTGCTGCTGGCCTTCTCGGCCTTCATCTTCATCGGCAGCTTCAGCCTGATGCTGGTGAAGTTCGCATAAGCCAGGCCGGGTCGGCCCACCTCTCAGTGTTCGTCATCATCCTCGAACTCGCACGCCGCGACATAGATCGCGGCGAGCTTCTCGATGCCGGCCTGGTCCTCCTTGTCGAAGCGGCCCGGCAGCGGGCTGTCGAGGTCGAGCACGCCGAACGCGCCTTCTGCATCGCGCAACAGCACGACCAGCTCAGAACGCGAATCGGCATCGCAAGCGATGTGGCCGGGAAATTCATGCACGTCCTTGACCAGCATCGACATGTCGAGCTCGATGGCCTTGCCGCAGACGCCCTTGCCGACGGCGATACGCACGCAGGCCGGCTTGCCCTGGAAGGGGCCGAGCACCAGCTCGTCCTCGGAGGCGAGGAAATAGAAACCCGCCCAATTGAGGTCGGGCACCATCTGGTAGATCAGCGCCGCCGTGTTGGCGGCATTGGCGACGGAATCGCCCTCGCCTTCCAGCAGCGCTTTCAGTTGCGTTGCCAACTCCTTGTAGAAGGCTGGCTTATCCTTGGTGTCGATGGCGGTTGCCGCGAACATTCGTGTCGTCTCTCCGTTGCAAGCCGGCCGCGCGGCCAGCTACAGTTCACCTCTCTCTGCCACCAAAACCGCCGCCGGGAAACAGCCTATCGTGACCTCCAGCCATTCCAGAGCAATGACGGCCAGGACGATCCGCATCGCCGCCGCCATCATCCGCGACGACGGCGGCAGGCTGCTGCTGGTGCGCAAGCGCGGCACAAAAGCCTTCATGCAGGCCGGCGGCAAGATCGAGCCGGGTGAGTTGCCCGCCGCGGCCCTTGCGCGCGAATTGCGCGAGGAGTTGGGCATCGTCGTTGACGCGGGCGCTGCCTTCCATCTCGGTTCGTTTTCGGCGCCCGCCGCCAACGAGCCGGACGCCCGTGTCGAGGCCGAGCTGTTCGAGCTTTCCATCACAGACGAGCCGATCCCGGCGGCGGAGATCGAGGAGATGATCTGGCTTAACCCGGCGCTGGCGAGCGGCATGGAACTGGCGCCGCTGACTGCCGATATTGTGCTGCCGCGCTACGGCCGCCGGCCATGAATTCACGCAACATGGAAAAACAGGCGGCGGGCGGAGGAGCGCCCCTCACCTTCGCGGTGCTGGTCTTTCCCGGCTTTCCGATGATGGCGTTTTCCTCCGTCATCGAGCCGCTGCGCGCCGTCAACATCCTTGCGAAGCATGATTGCTACCGCTGGGTGATCGTCGGCGCCGATCCCGGCACGGTCGAGGCTTCGAACGGCGTCGTCATCCAGCCCGGCTTTTCCGCGGCGGACGCGCCGAAGGTCGATCGCATCGTGGTGTGCTCCGGCGGGGACGCCGACCATGTCGTGGCCGACGAGGCAATGAGCTGGATCCGCAAAAGCCTGCGCGGCGGCGCGCATATCGGCGCTGTCGCGGACGCCGCCTTTTTCCTTGCCCGCGCGGGCTTACTCGACGGGCACGCCTGCACCTTGCACTGGACCAGCCAGGCAGCCTTCGCCGAGGCTTTTCCGGATATCGAGCTTCGGCGCGATCTCTTCGTCATCGACCGCAAGCGGTTCACCTCCGCGGGCGGCGTTGGCAGTCTCGACATGATGCTGGAGATCATCACGCGCGACTACGGCGCCGAACTCGCGGCGGGTGTGGCGGAATGGTTCGTGCACTCGCCGCTGCGGTCGAGCGTCGACCGCAAGCTGATGCCGCTCAGGCTGCGCACCGGGGTGCAGAACGAGCTGGTGCTTTCGGCCATCGCCATCATGGAAGATGCGGTGGAGGAAAGGCTTGGCATGGCCGATCTGGCGGAACGGCTGGGCGTCTCGCCCGACAAGCTCGAGCGCAATTTCCGCGCGGAACTCGATATCTCACCCAACGGCTATTACCGGCGGCTCAGGCTTAAACGGGCCGCCGACCTCTTGGCGCATTCGACGCTGATGGTGCGCGACGTGGCGCTGGCCTGCGGCTTTGCCTCGATGTCGAGTTTTGCCAGAGCCTTTCGCGAGGAGCACGGGCACGCGCCGAAGGCGATGAGGCGGCATTAGGGTGCAGTGCGCGCTGGCGCGATGGACGCTGGCGGGACAGCGCCCCCTCTGGCCTGCCGGCCATCTCCCCCACTTGGGGGGAGATCAGATATCACACCAGCTTTCGCCAATCATCGACGTCGCAGGAGCGAGCGGGGCGCCGAAGCTGGCAATCTCCCCCCTCGTGGGGGAGATGTCCGGCAGGACAGAGGGGGGCGCGAAGGATCACGGCGCTGCTCGTTCGTCGTGCGGCATCCGGCACAACAACCGCGGAATTCCGCATAAGCCCAAAACCCTGCCCAGCTATGTTCTCTCCATCAGGAGACCCCCCATGAGCATCGTCGTATTCGACCCCGACAGCACCGAGGATGTGGATTTCAAGGACCGCATGCGCCACCCGGCGGCGGCCGATCCGGCCGGCGGCATGTGGTTGTCCGACACCGAGCCGTCCTTCATCGATGCGGATGCCCTTCGTAAGGGACGCCTTACCAAGCTGCGTGCCTGGATGCGCGAGGCGGGCTACGGCGGCATCGTGCTGTTCGATCCCTACAACCAGCGCTACGCCACCGGCTCGCGCAACATGTTCGGCTATTTCCTGCGCAATTCGACGCGCTACTTCTTCATCCCGACCGAAGGGCCGATCGTGCTGTTCGAATACCCGCAGAGCTACCATGTCTCGATGGTGCTCGACACGATCGACGAGGCGCGGCCGTCCAAGCTGGTCTGGTCATCCGTCTCCGGCCGTGACGACGAGACCGCCGGGCCGTTTGCCGATGAGATCACCGAGTTGCTCAAGAAGCATGGCGGCGGCTCGATGAAGCTTGGGCTCGACCGCTGCAGCCACCTGCAGGCGCTGGCCCTGGAAAAACGCGGCTGCGAGGTGAAGGATTGCCAGGGCGAGATTTTGGCCGTGCGCGCGGTGAAGACGCCGGAGGAGGTGAAATGCCTGCTGGCCTCGATGGCCGGCGCCGAGGCCGCGGTGGCTGCGGTGCGCGAGGCGATCAAACCCGGCGTTTCCGAAAACGAGCTTTTCGCCATCATGTATGGCGAGGTCATCCGCCAGGGCGGCGAGTTCATCGAGACGCGCCTGCTGACATCGGGACAGCGCACCAATCCGTGGTTCAATGAGGCGAGCGGCCGCAAGATCCGGCCGGGAGAGTTGCTGGCGCTCGATACCGACACGATCGGCTGCTACGGCTATTATTCCGACTTCTCGCGCACCTTCCGCTGCGGGCCGGGCAAGCCGACGCCTTACCAGAAATCGCTCTACCGCATGGCGCATGACCAGGTGCAGCACAATATCTCAATCGTGAAGCCCGGCATGGCCTTCCGCGAGATCGCCGAGAAGGCATGGAAGATTCCCGACCGTTTTGTGGACCAGCGCTATACGTCGGTCATGCATGGCGTCGGCATGCATGGCGAGACGCCCTTCATCGCGCATGCGATGGACTACGAGACCTACGGTCGCGACGGCATCATCGTAGCCGGCATGGTGGTGAGCGTCGAAAGCTATATCGGCGAGAAGGGCGGCCGCGAGGGCGTCAAGCTGGAGGACGAGATTCTGATTACCGAGACCGGTACGGAGCTGCTCTCGCGGTTTCCGTATGAAGACGAATTTCTTGACAAGTAGCGCCCACGTACCGACAGCACATTCCGCATGAAAACGCCCATTTCCATCCGGCGCGGCACGGTGGCCGCGGTGTTCATCGATCTCCAGGAGGAGCATCGCAGGGACAAGCGCTATCTGGTCGAGGGCTTTGCCGACATCCTCGCCAACACCCAGCGCCTGCAGGAGGCGGCGCGGCGCAATTTCGTGCCGCTCCACCACTGGGCCTATATCGTCGACCTCGCCAAGGCGCGGCCGTTCCACCCCGTGGACGAGAGCGGCAAGTCGGCCTTCTCCGACAAGGACGATCCGCTGACGGCGATCTGCCATGAAGTGGCGCCGCAGAACGGCGAAGCCATGCTGGTCAAGCAGGAGGCTAGCGCCTTCGGCAAGAACGATTTTGCCCAAAAACTCAAGGCGTCCGGCATCGAATGGCTGGTGATTGCCGGCGTCTGGACCGAAGCCTGCATCGACGCCACGGTGAAGGACGCGGTGGCGCTTGGGTTTCGCGTGCTTTTGGTCAAGGACGCCTGCGGCAGCGCCAGTGCGGCCATGCACCAGACGGGCATCCTCAACCTCGCCAACCGGCTCTATGGCGGCGCCGTCACCAACACGCTCGACGCCTGCCGGCTGATGGCCGGCGACACGGTCAGTGTCTGGCAGGTCGAGGGTTCGGTACCGCTGCGCTTCACCTTCGAGAATGCGGCGCAACTCTACGCGGAGCTCTGACGGCAGTGGTCGGCGGACCAACCGATCCGGCGAGCCGCGGCAAATATGCCGACCGGCTCGATGCGGAGCTCTGGGACTATATCGACCGGGTCAACAGCTGGTACCCGCCGGAGATCGTTGCCGCGCCCATCGCGGAGCAGCGCGCGGTCTATGACCGGATGTGCGTGGCCTTCCATCGGGGTCGCCCAGATGGTGTGACCGCCAGCGATGGCGTCGTCGCCACGGCGGCGCATGCGATCCCGGTCCGCCGCTATCGGATGGCGGGTAAGGCGGCGGCGATCGTCGTCTATTATCATGGCGGCGGGTTCGTGCTCGGCGATCTCGACAGTCACGACGACATCTGCGCCGAGATCTGCGCCGGCACAGGGTTTGAAGTGGTCTCGGCCGATTACCGGTTGGCGCCGGAGCATCCGCATCCGGCCTCCTTCAACGATGCGCTGGCCGTGTTCGAATGGGTCTCCGCGACCAGCGCGCTGCCGATCGTGCTTTGCGGCGAAAGCGCCGGCGGCAATCTGGCCGCCGCGGTGGCGCAGGCGACACGGCGGCATCCCCGGTATGCCGTTGGCCAGATGCTGATCTATCCGGGGCTAGGCGGCGGCGAGACCGGGCGCTCCTACGTCGAGCATGCCGAGGCGCCGCTGCTTACGCTTGCCGATATCGAGTTCTATCAGCGCATTCGGTCGGCGCCCGGGCAGTCGGCGGACGACCCAACGTTCTCGCCGCTCGCGGATCGTGGCTTTTCCAGACTGCCGCCGACAGTGATCGTCACCGCCGAGTGCGACCCGCTGTCCTCGGACGGCGAGACCTATCGCGACCGGATTGTTGCCGCTGGCGGACAAGCGTGGTGGCGCGAGGAGAAGCGGCTGGTACACAGTTTTTTGCGGGCCCGCGCTACCGTGCTGCGTGCGGCGGAGGCATTTGCGAGGATTGTTGCGGATATCGGCGCGCTTGGGCGGGGCGAGTGGCCGTATTGAACGGCGCTCCCCCTCACCCAGCCTCCGCTTCGCTCGGCTAACCTCTCCCAAGGGGAGAGGAGCCTGTCAGCGCCGGCGCGAACCTCTTCTCCCCTCGGGAGAAGGTGGCCGCGAAGCGCGCCGGATGAGGGGGCGAGGCCGTCTGAGTCAAGTTCCCTCTGCGGAACAACGCACAAGAACTGCGGAAAACCAAACATTTCGCTGCGGAAAGCGGACCTATCATTCCTCAGCAGGCAATGGCGCCCCGGCGGTCGCATCCGCCCCCGCGCCTGGCGATCCCGGGGCGCCCAACAACAGAGGGAACGACGATGAAATTCATGCTGACCGACAGGAAACTGCACCCGCGTGCAAAGCCGATCGCCGACGACTTCAAGAAGGGCGCGATCAGCCGGCGCGAATATCTGGCGCTGATGGCCGGCTTCGGCGTCAGCGCCGCCGGCGCGATGGCGCTGGGCGGGATTACCCCCTCGCCCGCCCGGGCCGCCGAGCCGAAAAAGGGCGGTGTGCTGCGCGTCGCCATGAACGTCAAAGGCTTCAAGGATCCGCGCACCTTCGACGGCGTCGAGATGTCGAATGTCGCGCGCCAGTGCAACGAATATCTGGTGCGCTGGAACACCGACTTTTCCTTCGAGCCGTGGCTGCTGGAAAGCTGGGAAACCAGCGACGACGCCAAGACGATCACCCTGCATGTGCGCAAGGGCATCACCTGGTCGAACGGCGACACATTCAACGCCGACGACGTGATCCACAACCTCAACCGCTGGTGCGATGCCTCGGTCGCCGGCAATTCGGTCGCGGCGCGCATGGGCGCGCTGGTCAATGCCGACACCAAGAAGCCGGTCGATGGCGGCATCCAGAAGGTCGACGATTACACCGTCAAGCTCAACCTGCCCAAGCCAGACATCTCGCTGATTGCCGGCATGGCGGACTATCCGGCGCTGATCATGCACCGCTCCTATGAGGGCGATGCCGACCCGAAGAAGGCTTTGGCCATCACCACCGGCCCGTGCGAGTTGGTGAGCTGGGACGCCGAGACGGGCGCGGAGGTGAAGCGCAAGGACAAGCCCTGGTGGAAGGGCGAGTTCCATCTCGACGGCATCAAATGGGTCGATTACGGCTCCGATCCCAACGCCATGCTGTCGGCCTTCGAATCCGGCGAGATCGACACCGACCATGAGACCGCGTCGGACGCCGTCTCGCAGACCGACAAGATGGGCCTGCAGAATTCCGAGATCGCCACCGGCTCGACCATCGTGGCGCGCTTCAATGTCTCCAACGCGCCCTATGACGACGTCAAGGTGCGTCGCGCGGCCCAACTTGCCGTCGACAATGCGGCGGTGCTGAAGCTCGGTCTCGATGGTCGCGGCAAGCCCGCGGACAACCACCATGTCGGCCCCATGCATCCGGAATTCGCCGATATCGGCCCGGCCAAGCGCGATGTCGAACAGGCCAAGAAGCTGATCGCGGAAGCCGGCAAGGCCGATCATGAATATGAGCTGATCTCGGTCGACATCGAATGGCAAAAGAGCACCGCCGACGCGATCGCGGCGCAAATCCGCGAGGCGGGCCTGAAGATCAAGCGCACCGTGCTGCCGGCCGCGACCTTCTGGAACGACTGGAGCAAGTTCCCCTATTCCTGCACCGAATGGCTCGGCCGCCCCCTCGGCGTCCAGGTGCTGGCATTGGCCTATAAGTCGGGCGCGGCCTGGAACGAAAGCGCCTATGCGAACAAGGAGTTCGACGAGCTTCTCGACCAGGCGCTGGCAATGCCGGACGCCGCGCAGCGCAAGGAGATCATGGCCAAGATCGAGACCAATTTGCGCGATAGCGGCATCATCATCCAGCCCTACTGGCGCTCGGTCTACCGCACCTATCGCAAGGGCGTGCAGGGCTGCGAACAGCACCAGGCGCTCGAGCAGCATTTCGAAAAGGTCTGGCTGGAGAGCTGATCTTCCCAGGACCGAGCGGCCGGCGCGCCCCTCCCGTCGCGTCGGCCGGTTTGTTGCGGCCTGCACAGTCAGGATTGATGGTGCGGCAGGTTCAGGGGAGCACCTACTGACATCCGCTCAATGATGGTCGTCGGCAGGACTATCCTTTCAGGGGACCGATCATCGCCTTTCAGGCGGCGGATGAGAAGCTCCGCCGCCGATTTTCCGAGTGCATAGACCGGCTGATCGATCACGGTGATCGGGGGAGTCGTCACGCTGGTCCAGTCCGCATCATGGAAGGTGACCAACGATATGTCCCGCGGAATGCCGAGGCCGCATTCCCGGATCGCCTTGAAAAGATCGAGCGCCACGACGCTGTCGGAGGCCAGGATTGCAGTCGGCCTGTCGGCGCTCCGGAGCATCTGCAGCAGCAAGCCATGGGACCTCTCCGATCGGCTGCTGCCGAAATGAATATTGCGCTCCGCATTCTCGATGCCGGCTGCGCGGCAGGCTTCCAAGAAACCCAGGATGCGCTCCCGCACCGTGGAGGTATTGATGCTTGAAGCAGCACCGCGAAAATCCCCCGACAACACCGCGGCGGTGACATAGGCGATCCTACGGTGCCCGGCTTGGGTCAACATGCGGGTCGCGCGTAGTGCAGCGTTGCGGTCATCCACCGTTACCGTGTCGACATCCAGCTCCGGCAGTGCCCGATCGAGCAGCGCGAGCGGGCAGGAAATCTCCCTGAGGTGGGCGATGTCTCCAGCTTGGGCGGGCGTAATGATCAGCCCGTCGACCTGCTTTGCCAGGAGCACGCGTATGGCGCTCTTTTCCGCTTCGACCTCCTCACCCGAGTTGGCCAGAATGACGTTGATGCCCGATAACCTTGCGACATCGCTTATGCCGCGCACCGCAAGCGAGAAGAAAGGGTTCTCGATATCGCCGACGACGACACCGATACTGCCCGAACGGCCGGTCGTCATGCTGCGCGCCAGCTCGTTCGGGCGATAGCCCAGTGCCTTAGCCGCTTCCGACACTGCCGCGTGGACTGTCTGACTGACCCGGCCATAGCCGCCCAGAACGCGCGCGGCGGTCGCCTTGGAAACCTTCGCTTCCCGGGCAACGTCGCTGACGGTGATCGAGGAATTCTTGGGCGGGCGCTTCATTGTGGAAAAATCGCTCTTCAAATTCGTTGACGGATGCTCGTCGTCGTGCCTACAAATGTCAAGAGACCGGTCTCAAATCGATTTGAGACCGGTCTCATCACAAGAAGAACGCCACAGGCGTCGATCGTAGGCCGTACAGAAATTGTTCGCTGTGCCCCCGCACGGACCGATCTACAGAGTGGAGAACAACCATGCACATCAGAGGTCTTTTCATTTCAGGCCGCCGCCAGCGCGTCGGCTCCTTGATCCTAGCAGTCGCACTTGCGCTCCTATCGCTGCCCAAGGCGTGGGCGACGGACAATCCCTACAATCTCATAGACCCAAAGACGATCAGCGTCGGCACGATGGGCGACGCCAAGCCTTATGCCTTCACCACCGCCGACGGCAAGTTCACCGGGTTCGATCTCGAATTCTTCCTCAACGTGGTGGGCCGGATGGGTTTCAAGCCGGACCAGGTGACCTTCACTGGGCAGGAGTTCTCGGCGCTGATGCCGTCCGTCGCCAACCAACGCTTCGATGTGGCCGTCGCGGCCATCGGAACGACCGAGAAGCGCAAGCAAACGGTCGACTTTTCCGACGGCTATCTTGCCGGGTATCTGTCCGTGCTGACGTCCGACCCCAAGATCACCAGCGCCGAAGGCCTTGCCGGCAAGCGCCTCGGCGTCGTCCAGGGCACGCTGCAGGAAATCTACGCTACCAAGAATTTTACCCATACCGACCTGGTGAAATTCCCCGACAACAACTCGGCTATCGCCGCGCTCAACAACGGCACGATCGACGGACACTTCCTCGATTATGAGGCGGCCAAACAATATGGCGAGCGCTATCCGTCGCTTAAGATCGCCATCAACATTCCGTCTTTCGACGCGCCGGCTGGTTTCGTTATCCGCAAGGGCAACGACGCTTTTCGCGAGGCGCTGAACAAGGGCATCCACGAAGCCATGCAGGACGGCACCTGGCGCGAGCTCTACCAGAAATGGTTCCCCGGATCGCCGATGCCGGAGCAATATCTCCCGAAGAAGAACTGACCTGCAAACTGCCGCCGGCGCGAATGCCGGCGGCCTTCCAGGCGGGCCATGAGCGATCGCGCGACGGGCGATTCCGTCGCCGAGCAAGGCAGGTTGGCGAATGAATTGGTTAGAGAACCTTCAGCGCAGCTTCTTCGATTGGGACGCGATGGCATCGGTGCTGCCGTCGTTGCTCATGGTCGGCTTGAAGAACACGCTGATCTTGGCCGCGGCTTCGACCGTGCTCGGCATCGTCATAGGTATGATCCTTGCGGTCATGGGCATCTCGCGCTCTGCCTGGCTGCGGATTCCGGCGCGCGTCTATACCGACATCTTTCGCGGGCTGCCGGCGATCCTCACCATCCTTTTGATCGGCCAGGGTTTTGCCCGCATCGGCCGCGAGCTGTTCGGCCCCTCGCCTTACCCGCTCGGCATCGTGGCGCTGAGCCTGATTGCCGGCGCCTATATCGGCGAGATTTTCCGCTCGGGGATCCAGAGCGTCGAGAGCGGTCAGATGGAAGCGTGCCGCGCGCTCTCCATGAGCTATGGCCAGGGCATGCGGCTGATCGTCATTCCGCAGGGCATACGCCGCGTGCTTCCCGCTTTGGTCAATCAGTTCATCGGCAACGTCAAGGATTCCAGCCTCGTCTATTTCCTCGGCCTGCTTGCCTCCGAGCGTGAGATTTTCCGCATCGGCCAGGACCAGGCAGTGGTCACCGGCAATCTGTCGCCGCTGCTTCTGGCCGGCATGTTCTATCTGATCATCACGGTGCCGCTGACCCACGTGGTCAACCATATCGACAACCGTCTGCGGCTAGGCAGGCAGAAACCGGGCGCCGCCGTCAGCGGCCTGGTCGAGGTCGGCGAGTTGAGGGACGTGTCGGGCAAGGCCCCCGCAACGGCACGGCCGGCCATCAAGGCCGGCAGCCTCGAGGTGCGCGACCTCGACATGGCCTATGGCGAACTGCAGGTGCTGAAAGAGATAAGGCTCAAGGTCGAGCCGGGGACGGTCACCTGCGTGATCGGTCCATCGGGATCAGGGAAATCGACACTGCTGCGCTGCCTCAACCGGCTGGTCGAGCCCAAGGCCGGTGACGTCCTGCTCGACGGCGAAAGCATTCTGGCGATGCAACCGGAGCAGCTTCGCCGCCGCGTCGGCATGGTGTTCCAGCATTTCAACCTGTTCCCGAACCACACGGCGATCGAGAACGTCATGCTTGCGCTGACCAAGATCAAGGGCATGGCGGGAAGCCAGGCACGGCGTTTGGCCGAAGCGCAGCTTGCCGAAGTGGGCCTTGCCGCCCGCGCGGACTACCGGCCGAGCCGCCTCTCCGGCGGCCAGCAGCAGCGCGTGGCGATCGCCCGCGCGCTGGCCATGGACCCCGAAGTCATCCTCTTCGACGAGGTGACCAGCGCGCTCGACCCCGAACTGGTCAAAGGCGTGCTCAACCTTATGGCCGACCTCGGCCGGCGCGGCATGACGATGATCGTCGTCACCCATGAGATGGGGTTCGCGCGCAAGGTGGCCGACCAGGTCGCCTTCATGGACGAGGGCCGCATCGTCGAGGTCGGCCCGCCGGCGGAGATATTCGACCGGCCGAAAAGCCCAAGACTCCGGCAATTTCTCGCCGAGGTGCTGTGAGCGATCCCGCCTCGCCCTCTCCCAAGCCAAAGCCCGATCATCGAAAGCTGCAGTCATGACTGAAAAATCCGCCCTCAAGGTCGCCGTCATCGGCGCCGGCATCTTCGGCGTCTCAACCGCCGTTCATCTCGCCCGGCTCGGCGCGCAAGTGACGATCGTCAGCGACGGGCCGGTCGCCAACGGCGCGTCGTCGCGCTCACTCGCCTGGCTCAACTCCGCGCGAAAACGCTCGGCCGCCTACCATGCGCTGCGCATCGCGGGCCTCGACCGCTACCGGAAGTTCGCAGCCGGGCAGGATTGCCGCGCCTGGCTGCGGCTTGACGGCGGGCTCACCTGGGACGCCGACAATGCGGCCAACCAGATCGAGGAAATCTTCCGCCACGAACAGGCGATCGGTTACGAGACGCGGCTGCTCGCACCCGCCGAGATCGCCGCCGTCACGCCAGGCATCGACTCAAAGGCTGTTTCTCGCCAAGGCGCCATCTTCAATGCCGGCGAAGGCTGGGTCGATCTGCCATCGCTCATCGGCCTGCTGCTGCGGGAGTTCGGCGAACGCGGCGGGCGGATTGTCACCGATGCCGGCGCTGCCGATGTTGTTCTTGCCAATGGCCGGGCGACCGGCGTGAGGACCTCCTCCGGCCTGGCTATCGATGCCGACGCCGTCGTGGTCGCGACCGGCCCGGCGGTGCCGGCAATGGCGGCAAAAGCAGGCCGGCGCATTGGCGACGGCACGACGCGCGCGCTGCTCCTCTTCAGCAAGCCAGTCCGCCATCCGCTGCGCGCCGTGCTCAATACGCCGCGTGTCGCCATCCGGCCGACCCCCAACGGCGGTTTCGCGCTCGACTCGGCCTGGTCCGAGGAAGAAGTCATTGTGCGCGGCGACGGCAGCTACGAGGCCAAGCCATCGACGATCGCGGGCCTGCTCGAAGAGGCCTCCAAGGTGCTGGAAGGCAATCCGAAACTGGCGCTGGAAAGCCATCACATGGGACCGAAGCCGATACCGGCCGATGGCGAACCGGTGATCGGCCAGCTGGCCGGCATTCCCGGCTACAACGTCGTCTTCAGCCATAGCGGCGCCACGCTCGGTCTCATCGCGGGCGAATTGCTGGCGGACGAGATCGTCAGCGGCGAGCCCAGTCCGTTGCTTGAGCCGTTTCGTCCCGCGCGGTTCGACAGTTGAGAAGCCGTTTGCCAAGCCCGCGTCTTTCGGCACAGATTGTGCGTGGCCGGTTTTCGCCGGCTCGAATGCGAGAAACGATCGGGCATGGATCACTTCGACCTCGGCACCTATCGCCGTCCCATCTCCACCTCCTCGCCCGAAACGCAGCGCTGGTTCGATATCGGGTTGAACTGGTGCTACGGCTTCAACCATGAGGAAGGGATAAAGTGCTTCGAGAAGGCGCTGGAGACCGATCCAGCTTGCGCCTTCGTCCATTGGGGCATCGCCTATGCCGCCGGGCCTTTCTACAATCTGACCTGGAAGGAGCATGGCAAGGCCGAAGCCGACCGTGTCGCCAGGCGCTGTTTCGAGCATGTGCGGCTGGCGCAAGCCAATGCGGCGAGCGCGAGCCCTATCGAGCGGCGGCTGATCGAGGCGCTCAGCGCCCGCTTCCAGCAGCCGCAGGGCGTGAGCGACGCTGAGTTCGAAAAATGGGACGATGCCTATGCCGCCGCCATGCGCGAGGTCCATCGCGACCATCCCGACGACCATGATGTGATGGCGCTCACGATCGAAGCGCTGATGATGCGTACGGTGCGGCGGCTGTGGAATCTCAAGACGGGCGAGCCTGCGCCGAATTCGGATGTGATCGAGGCGCTGGAGATATGCGAACGCTCGATCAGGATGTCGGATGAGGCAGGGGCCGCGCCGCACCCGGCGGCGCTTCATCTCCACATCCATCTGCTTGAAATGTCGACACAGCCCGAGCGCGGCATGCGCTCGGCGGAACGGCTGGGCACGATGTGCCCGGATGCCGGCCATATGAACCATATGCCTGCGCACATTTACGTGCTGTGCGGCGAATATGAGAAGGCCAAGATTGCCAGCGAGAAGGCGGTGCGCGCCAACGACCTCTACCTCGCCTATGCCGGCGAGCCGACCTATTACCTGCTCGGCTGCTGCCACGACCTGCATCTGATGATGTTCACCTGCATGTTCCTTGGCCAGTACCGCCCGGCGCTGTGGGCCGCCGACAAGGTGCGCAGCCTGGTGACGCGCGACGTCGTCAGCATCCCCGAGCGGCCGAAGCTGACGCAGACGGTCGAGGGCTACCACGCAATGAAATCGCATGTGCAGGTGCGCTTCGGGCGCTGGCGCGAGATCATCGACGAGCCGATGAATAGCGAGCCGGATCTCTATGTGGTGACCGCCGCGCTCCAGCACTACGCCAAGGGCGTGGCGCATGCGACGCTGCGCGAATTCGCTGCCGCCGAGCGCGAACGTGATCTATTCAGCCGGCAAATCGACAGCATTTCGCCGGAACGCCGCTTCCTCAGCAACCCGACGAAAGCCTCGCTCGCGGTGGGCGCCGCGCTGCTCGACGGCGAGCTCGCCTACCACCAGGGCCGGCACGATGAGGCCTACGAGCACCTTCGCCACGCAGTCGAGCTCGACGACAATCTCTCCTACACCGAGCCGTGGGCCTGGATGCATCCGCCGCGCCACGCGCTGGCGGCGCTTTTGCTCGACCAGGGCCAGGCGGCCGAGGCCGAGCAGGTCTATCGCGACGATCTGGGCTTGAGCGGCGCCGTGCAGCGCTGCGCCCAGCACCCGGACAATGTCTGGGCGCTGCACGGGCTGGTCGAATGCCTCGAGCGACGTGGCGAGAAAGACGAGCTGCCGGGATTGCAGGCGAAGCTGGCGGCGGCGCTTGTCAAGGCGGATGTGGCGATCACGTCATCGTGCCTTTGCCGGACCAGCTTAAAGGCGGAACGTTGCTGTTGTCATTGAGGGCAATTGCCGCCGCCGGCGACCGAGCCCCGATTGCTAGGAGAAAACCTCCACCAATTCGTCGACGCCTCCGCCTTCCTTTGCACGTCGCAAGGCGAGGTATGTGTTCGTCGCGATAACAGATGCCAGCAGCCATGCGATCGCGGTGACGGCGCCATTTGCCGTGGCGTTGACGATGACCGCAAAAGCAGGGGCGGCCGTAACCGCGAGGTCGAATCCAAGAAAGAGTCCCAGCCTGAGGGCGAGGATGAGCAAAAAGAGAACCAGGAACAGGCCAGATATCGGCCAGCGATATCCCTTGGTCAGGGTGCGGCTGCGCCTTATCGAAGCCATAGCTCCAAGTCCTTCGCGCGTAGCGACCGGAACCGCCGCCAGGCTGCCCAGCACCCAAACGATGCAAGGCACGACCGCCAGCAGGAAGGCGATACCGCCGCCGAACGTCGGGAAGAGCAATTGGGCAGCGACCTCCGTTTGCTGCGAGCAAAACCACGACAGATAGATCGTAAGGCCGATGCCGAGCACGGGAACGAGACGGTGCAAGGCTCACTGAACGCAACTCGCGATCGACGGACGATGGCCTTTTGCGTCTTCAAGGACGGCCTTCGACAGCACCGCATGCCCGAGAAAAGCTGGCAGTGCGGCCAAAAGCCCGGCAAAGAGCAAAAAGGCCACATAGACGGCAATCGAGAAAGGTGCAACCCCGCCGCCGCCAACCAGGAACGCTGCCCTCTCCCGGTATGCAAAAGTCAGCAGACCACTCAGGAGTGACGGCAGGGCAAAAAAGCACACGGCGACCGTCAGCGCGAGAACCGGATTGCGTCCGATGAACGAGAGCGTATCACCAATTACCCCGCCCAGCCGGAATTTACCGGCTGGGCCTGGGCCTGCCAAAGCCATCGGGTCGATCCCAAATGCTTACGAGAATATCTCCGCCAGCTCGTCGATGCTGGCACCTTCCTTCGCCTGGCGCAGTTCGATGTAGCTCACCGCCGTTGCGATCGACAGCACCATCGACACCACGGTCTGCACCAGCGCGGCTCCGATCTCGGCGATGATGCCGCCGAACAGCACGAGAACCATCAACATCCCCCATTGGATGATCATCGCGATGATGATGAGAATGAGGAACAGGCCGAACAGCGACCAGCGGCTGCCTTTGGTGAGCACGCGGCTGCGTGACATCGAGCCGAAGACGCCGCGCCGCTCCTGGATGAGGGCCGGAACCGACATCGACCAGCCAAGCCACACGATGACACCGGGCACGATAAGAGCGATCATCGCAAGGATGGAACCAAAATAGACGAGCAGACCTATCGCTAACGTCGGCAGGAGGAAACGGACCGCAATCTGCACGCAGTCGCCAAAGGTCGGCCGCTTGCCATTGAGGTCTTCGATGGTCGCCCGAACCAGCGCCGATTGCAGCAGCAGCGAGCAGACGAAAGCCACCAGCCCGCCTATCATGCTGACGTATGAATTGCGCCACATCGCGCTGGGATCGGCCATCGTGGCTGGATCGCCGTGCAGCACCGCCTCCAACTGCGGCTGCGTCCACAACCTGATCAGGAATGCCGGCAGTCCCGAAAACAACAGAGCCAAGCCCACGCAAAGTCCGATGTTGCGCGTGATCACGCCGAAGGTATTGCCGAACACCCTGCCGATCTCGAATCTGCCGGGTCGTCCCAATGTTGCAGTGGTCATGGTAATTTCCCCCGAGTCACCGCCGCGTCCAATCGGCGACTTCAAAGTAAATTTGCCAAGATTGAAGGCCTACGTCCAGTGCACTTGCAATTGTCATGGCGTATTGCCAGTGTCAGCTCCGAACCGCAGGTTGCAGGGGGAACGAGCGGGTGACGGCCGCAGTGACGGAAGACGCCGGACGGCTGGCACAGTTGCACAAACAGCTGCTGGCCGACGATTCGATTCAGTTCGGGCTGCCGGCCTTCGTGCGGCCCGAGCCGCCGCAATGGCTGAAGCCGCTGCTGGATGGCCTGGCCAAGCTCGGCCCCTACATGATCTATCTGTTCTGGGGCGCGGTGATCATCGGCGTCGCGATCATCGCTTTTCTGCTCGTTCTTGAAGCCAAAGGCGTCGCCTGGCGCCTGCCCTGGCGGCGCAAGCGCCAGGAAACCGAAGAGAAGGAGGAATGGCGCCCGGACGCGGGCGTCGCCCAGGTCCTGCTCTCCGAGGCCGATGCGCTTGCCGCGCGCGGCGAGTTTGACGAGGCGGTGCACCTTCTGTTGCGCCGCAGCGTCGCCGATATTGCGACCCGCATACCGGACTTCCTGCGGCCGTCGCTCACCGCGCGCGACATCGCGGCTGCCGGCTCGATACCCACCCGGCCCCGCGCCGCCTTCAGCGAGATCGCCCGCATCGTCGAAGCCGCGTTGTTTGCCCGGCGGCCCGTCGGCGCCGAAGGCTGGCAACAGGCGCGCGGCGCCTATGAGCGTTTCGCCTTCCGGGACGCCTGGGCATGAGCGCGGCAACGACGGAAGCAGCGCAGGAACCGTTCAGCCGCAAGACCTTGTTCTGGGGCATCTTCGCCAGCCTTTTGGCGGCGGCCGGCTTCTTCCTGCTGTCCACCTATGCGCCCGATTTCCGCCAGCCTGAAGGCGGCGCCACGCCGTTTTCGAAAGGCGGTACCGGATATGCCGGGCTTGTCGAATGGCTGAAGCTCACCAATGGACAGGCGCCGCCGATGGAGCGCGGCGAGAAGGACCTGGAGTCCCCCCTGGCTTCGACCTTCCTGCTCGTCGTCACCATCGCGCCGGGCAGCGACCCGGCCGCGCTCGACCACCTCATCAAGCTGCGCACCGGCAAGGACACGCTTTTCGTGCTGCCGAAATGGCAGACCGTTCCCCTGCTGGGCCGTGACGGCTGGGAGACCAAGGTCGAACGACTTCCCAATGCGGTCGTCAACGACTGGCTCGGCCGCATCGCCAAGGCGAAGCTCGGCGAAGGCAAGCCGACGGTCGACATGATCGATGTCCAGGGCCGCAGGATCGCCGTGCCGGACGAACTGCAATGGGTGGCGGATGATCACCCGCTGATCGCGGCCGGTAACGGCAAAGCCGTCCTCACCGAGCTCGACGACGAACCCTTCTACATCCTCACCGATCCCGATTTCATCAACAATGCCGCGTTGGGCGACGAGCAGAAGGCGGCCGCCGCGCTCGACATGATCGCCATGCTGGAGCCCGCCAAGGGCGCGGTCATGTTCGACCTGACGCTTCACGGCATCGGCCAGAAATACGACCTCGCCAAGCTGCTGGTCGAACCACCCTTCCTGGCGTTGACGCTGTCGGTGCTGGTGGCGGCCGCGCTTGCCTTCCTGCATGGGCTCGGCCGCTTCGGGCCGCCGCGTGCGGAAGGCCGCGCCATCGCCTTCGGCAAGCGCGCGCTGGTCGACACAACGGCGATGCTGTTGAAACGCGCCGGGCGCCTGCAGGAGCTTGGCGACCGCTATGCAACACTGGTGCGGCAGCGCGCTGCCGCCCTGCTCGGCGCGCCGCATGGACTGCAGAGCGAGGCGCTCGACCGCTGGCTCGATTCCCGCGACAAAGGCGAGGCGCACGGCTTCACCCGGCGCTTCCAGGCTGCGAACGAATCCAACAATTTGGCAGCAATGCATGAAGCAGCCGAACAGCTGCATGACTGGACGGCAAGGAGGCTCGGTGAACGTCGATGAAGTGAAGACCCTGGCGAACGCGATCAGGGAAGAAGTGGCGAAAGCGATCACCGGTCAGCACGACACGGTCGACCTGATGCTGACGGCCTTGTTTGCGGGCGGCCATATCCTGCTCGAGGGTCCGCCAGGCACCGCCAAGACCATGACGGCGCGCTGCTTCGCGCAAGCGCTCGGCGTCGCCTATGGCCGCATCCAGTTCACGCCCGACCTGATGCCCGGCGATATCGTCGGCGCCAACATCTACAATTTCCAGACCGGGCAGTTCACGCTGACGCGCGGCCCGATCTTCTGTGACCTTTTGCTCGCCGACGAAATCAACCGCACGCCGCCGAAGACGCAGGCCGCCCTGCTCGAGGCCATGCAGGAACACGCCGTCACCTTCGACGGCACCACGCATTCGCTCGGCAGGAATTTCATGGTGGTGGCGACGCAGAACCCGATCGAGCACCAGGGCGTCTATCCGCTGCCCGAGGCTCAGCTCGACCGCTTCCTGTTCAAGCACCGGGTGAGCTATCCGGATCTCGCGGAAGAGCGCGCCATCATCGTCAACCACGGCGGCGGCTCGGCCTCGCACGATATCGGGCAATACGGCATCAAGGCGCAGACCGACCGCAAGGCGCTGGAAGCCGCCGTCGCGACGGTGGGCGACGTCACGCTGGTTGGCGATGTCGTCGGCTATATCGCGGCGCTGGTGCGCGGCACGCGCGAAAGCCCCGACCTGGAGGTGGGCGCCAGTCCTCGCGCGGGCGCCATGCTGGCCCGGGCCGCGCGCGCCAGGGCGGCACTCGACGGCCGCAACTATGTCATCCCCGACGACGTCAAGGCTCTGGCCGTGCCGGCGCTGCGCCACCGCGTCGTGCTTTCGCCGGCCGCGCAGATCGACGGGCGGCTGGTCGAGCAGATCGTCTCCGACCTCGTCGACCGTACGGAAGCGCCGCGTTGATCTATCCGAGCGGGCGAGCGGTCTGGGCGGCGGCGGCGGGGGCGATCCCCGCCTTCCTGATCGCGCTCGCTTTGCCCTCTGTCTGGTATCTCGGCCTGTTGTGGATCTGCGTTCTGCTTGCTTTCCTGGCGGTGGACGCGGCCGCGGGTAGAGGCCGCGCCTCGCTCGATGCCACGCTGACCGCGCCGCCGCAGGTCGGTGTCGGCGGGCGCTTCACGTTGTACATCGCGGCCGGTGTCGGGGCAAAGCTGCGGCGCCTGCACGCGCGCGTCGGGCATGACCAGCGCGTCCAGCCGATCGCGGCAACCGGCGGCGCGCTGCCAGCCAATGGCGGCACGCTCGACCTCGAATTCGAGGCCATCCGCCGTGGCATCGCCAGCTTCGACCGGCTCTGGCTGCGCTGGCAGGGCCCGTTCGGGCTGGTGTGGAACCAGGTCATATTGCCGGTCGACCGCAAGGTCGCGGTGCTGCCCAACGTCAACAGCGCGCGCGACGAGGCGATCACGCTTTTGCAGCGCTCAGCCCTTGCCGACGGCCATGCGCAGAAGCGCGCTGGCCAGGGCCGCGAGTTCGAGGCGCTAAAGGATTACCAGCCCGGCATGGGCCGGCGCATGATCGACTGGAAGCGCAGCGCCCGCCACGGCAAGCTTCTGGCGCGCGAATTCCGGATCGAGGAGAACAACAACATCGTTCTGGCGATCGATAGCGGCCGGCTGATGTGTGAGCCGGTTGATGGCGTGCCGAAAGTCGACCGGGCGGTGACGGCCGCGCTTCTGTCGGCCTTCATCGCGCTCAAGGGCGGCGATCTCGTCAGCCTGTTCTCCTTCGACGCCCGGCCGCGCGTTTCGAGCGGCGCGGTGCGCGGCTCGCCGAGCTTCACCATGATCCAGAAGCGCGCCGCCGAGATCGACTATTCGACCGAGGAGACCAACTTCACCCTGGCGCTAACTACGCTGTCGGCGAAGCTCGACCGGCGCTCGCTGGTCATCGTCTTCACCGATTTCGTCGATCCGATCAGCGCCGAACTGATGCTGCGCACCGTCGGCCGGCTGACCGAGCGGCATCTGGTGCTGTTCATGCTGATGCGGGACGTAGAGCTGGAGACGCTGGCTGACATGGCGCCGGCGGCGCCGGAGGATGTCGCCCGCTCCGTCACCGCCGGCGACCTTTTGCGACAGCGGCAGGTGGTGATCGGCAGGCTCAGGCTGCTTGGCGCGCATGTCATCGAGGCCGACCATCAGCGGCTCGGGCCGGCGCTGGTCGAGCGCTATATCCAGCTCAAGGAGGAGAACCTTCTATGACGCTGTCCGCCGGTACCGACGCGGTTCGCCAGTCGCTGGCCAGCTTCCGCCAGGAGCGGGAGGCCGACTGGAAAGCCTTCGAGGCGCTGCTGGCACGCGTCGAGAAGCGCGCGCCGCGCGCGCTGTCGGAAGACGAGCTGCTGTCGCTGCCGCTCCTCTATCGCTCGGCGCTGTCATCGCTTTCGGTGGCGCGCGCGACCTCGCTCGACAGCGCGCTGATCGCCTATCTCGAGGCGCTGTGCCTGCGCGGCTACTTCTATCTCTACGGCGCGCGGCGATCCTTGAGGACGCGCATCGGCGACTTCTTCCTGCGCGACTGGCCGGCCGCGATCCGCGATCTGTGGCGCGAGGTGTGGACGTCGGTCGCCCTCACCGTGATCGGCGCCATTGCCGGCTATTGGCTGGTCGCCTCCGACAAGCGCTGGTACGACGCCATCATCGCGCCGAGCCTTGCCGGCGGGCGCAACCCGGACTCATCGTCCGAGATGCTGCGCAGCGTGCTTTACGGCGGCGGCGATCACTTTCTCTCAGGCTTTGCCGCCTATCTCTTCACCCACAACACGCAGGTCTCGATCCTGGCCTTCGCGCTGGGTTTTGCCTTTGCCGTGCCGAGCGTGCTGATCATCCTGATGAATGGCTGCATGCTCGGCGCGATCTTCCAGATCTATGCCGCCAAGGGCCTTGGCTTCGAGCTGGGAGGCTGGCTTTCGATCCATGGCACGACAGAGCTGTTCGCCATCGCCATCGCGGGTGCGGCCGGGATGCGCATCGGCACCAGCATCGCCTTTCCCGGCGAACTGACCCGGATGGCCGCCGCGGCGCGAGCCGGGCGCGTGGCGGCGACCGCCATGGTCGGCGTCACGGTGATGCTGCTTTTCGCCGGACTGTTGGAGGGCATCGGAAGGCAGACGATCACCAGCGACATCGCCCGCTACTCGATCGGCGGCGGCATGCTGGCCTTATGGATCTGTTATTTCTACCTGTTCCGGATGGTGCGGCATGGCGACCGCTAGGACAGCGAAGGTCAAGGACCCGGCAGCGCTGATCCGCCCGCTGGTCACGCCAGAAGGCGTCGACCTGCGCGTGAAACTGGCGGATGCCGGCACCCGGGCTTCAGGGTTCCTGCTCGACGTGGTGATCATCGTCATCGCGGCCGTGGTCGTCTCGCTGGTGACAATCTTCGGCCTCGCCGGCCTCGGCTTCGAGGATGCCCAGCCGCTGTTCATCGTCTGGATCATTTTCATCTTCTTCCTACGCAACGTCTATTTCATCGCCTTCGAGGCAGGCCGGCGGGCAGCCACCCCGGGCAAGCGCATGGTCGGCGTCAGGGTCGCCTCACGCAGCGGCGCCGGCCTCACGCTGGACCAGGTCATCGCGCGTAACCTGATGCGCGAGATCGAGGTTTTCCTGCCGCTGTCGATCCTCGCCGCGCGCGCCAGCGCCGACGTCGCCGACACGCTGTCGACCATCTTCGGCCTGGTGTGGGCGTTGCTGTTCTCGTTGTTCCCGCTGTTCAACCGCGATCGCTTGAGGATCGGCGACCTGCTCGCCGGCACCTGGGTGGTCGAAGCTCCGAAAGTGGCGCTGCTCGAGGACCTTTCGCGGCGCAAGGACCCGGTCGCCGCCCGCTTCCAGTTCAGCGCGGCGCAGCTCGACGCCTATGGCATCGCCGAGCTGCAGAAGCTGGAGGAAGTGCTGCGCCGCGACGATTATTCGGCGCTTAAAGCGGTGGCGGAGACGATCGCCCGCAAGATCGGGGCCCGGGTCGAGCCGGTCGATTCAAAGGCTTTCCTCACCGCCTATTACGGCGAGCTCCGCGCGCATCTGGAACGCAAACTGCTGCTTGGGAACCGCAAGGCGGACAAGTATGCGCGGTAGCGGGGCGGCTAAGCGAGGCTGAGAATGAAAACGTCGTTGTCCGAACTCGAACTGCAGGAAATGGAAACGCGAGTGGCAGCGGCCCAGCCCGGCCCATGAAATCTTGGATCGAAGGTCGGGATTTCGATGGAGGATCAAACTTCATCCAGACCGGCAGCGGCGCAGAGCGCGGCGAGGACATCGAAATGTCCGGGGCGACCGTCGCAGACCAGGATTTTATCGCCGCCGCACGCCAGGACATCCCCCGCCTGATCGCGGAAGTGCGTCGCCTGCGCGCACTTCAGACCAAATAGAGATCTCTGCTGCCTACCCCACCCACTTCTCGTAGTCCGACACCAGCAGGTGCAGCGGCGCGACGTCCTCGTCGATGTTGGAGAAGCGGCCGATCGGATCGCGGAAGACGTTGTCGGTGAGGTCGTCATTGACGGTGGAAACCTCGCCGATCAGCACGTCCTTGCCCTCGGCCCAGAAGGCGTGCCAGACGCCGGGCAGAAGCGTCACGCTCTGGCCGGGATCGAGCTTCAGCAGCCCGCCGGCCGGCAATCTGGTGATAGTGCCGTCGACCGGTACCGAAACTTCGGCCTTCGGGTCGATGCCGCCGTCGCGGTCATGCATGAACAGCTCCAGCACGAGCTTGCCGCCGCCGCGGTTGATGATGTCCTCGGCCTTGATGTTGTGGCGGTGCATCGGTGAGAGCTGGTCCTTGCGCGAGATCATGATCTTCTCGGCATAGAGCATGCCCATGCCGAGCTTCATGTCCTCGTAGCGGCCATTGCGCACGGTGAACAGGAACAGGCCGAGCTCATCGAACTTCTCCTGGCCGTAGTCGGTGATGTCCCAGCCGAGGCGCGAGGTGAAGATCGCCGAGGAGTCGGCCTTGTGCGCCTTCATCTCGTCCGGCGACCAATAGGCGAAGGGCGGCATGATATAGCCGAAGGAGCGGATAAACGCGTCGGCCTCGCGGATGATCTCGTTGATCCTGGAGCGCTTCATGGGGGACCTCCTCCGGCCGATGCCTTGCTGAAATTCGGACCTCCGAATAGCCCAATGCCGGTCCGCTGTCGACGCAAACCCGCTGTTCTGGCCCCGTGACATCCGGCCGGATCGGGACCATAAACCCAACCGGACTTTCCGATTTTACGCATGTCTTTTTCCCGAAACCGGATCTCGGGAGACATGCCTTGAATGGTGACTTTCATGCCAAGCATTGACGACCTCGACACGCCGGCGATCCTGATCGACGCGGCCCGCGCGGAAGCCAACATCAAAAAGGCACAGGCGCATGCGGACGCCCACGGGCTGAAGCTGCGGCCGCACATCAAGACGCACAAGCTGCCCTATTGGGCGAAGAAGCAGGTCGCGGCCGGCGCCGTCGGCATCACCTGCCAGAAGATTGGCGAGGCCGAAGTGATGGCCGATGCCGGGCTTGAAGATATTTTTCTGCCCTACAACATACTCGGCCGCGCCAAGCTGGAGCGGCTCAAGGCCCTGCATGGCCGCGTCACGCTGTCGGTGACGGCGGACAGCCATGAGACGCTGGAAGGCCTTGCCGCCACCTTTACCGATGCCGGCCATCCGCTGCAGGTGCTGGTCGAGTGCGACACCGGCATGGGCCGCTGTGGCGTGCAGACCCCGGCCGAAGCGGTGGCGCTGGCGAAGGTGATCGACCAGGCCAAGGGCCTCGCCTTCGGCGGGCTGATGACCTATCCGGCGGCCGGCCGCGCGGCAGAGGCCGAGGCCTGGCTGAAAAGCGCGCACGACGCGCTTGCCGCGGCAGGCCTCGAATGCCCGCGCGTCTCCAGCGGCGGCACGCCGGATATGTGGCGCTCCGGCGAGAACAGCATCGTCACCGAATACCGGCCCGGCACGTATATCTATCTCGACCGCTACCAGGTCGCCAAAGGCGTGGGTACGCTGGACGACTGCGCGCTGACGGTGCTTGCCACCGTGGTCAGCCACCCGACGCCGACCCGCGCCATCCTCGACTCAGGCAGCAAGGCGCTGTCCTCCGACACGCTCGGGCTCCCCGAATTCGGCGAGTTGCTGGGCGTGCCTGGCGCACGAGTCACGGGCTTAAGCGAGGAGCATGGCACGGTCACGCTGTCAGACGGCGCCGCCTTGCGCATCGGCGAACGCGTGCGCGTCGTTCCCGACCATTGCTGCGTGGTGACGAATTTGTTCGATCAGGTGCATCTGATCGACGGCGACAAGGTGCTGGAGACGCTGCCGGTGGCGGCGCGCGGGAAGATGGGGTGAGCCCTACTGCCGCTCCGCCTGCCTTGCCGCCACTCTCCGCATCGCGGTCACCCGCCGCCTGAAAATCTCGGTGCGCATCGCCATCAGATGCAGGGCGAAAAACAGCACGGTGAAACCCAGCGCCATGACGGCGAGCGGCCACAGCATCGAGGGGTCGATGGTCGGGCCGCCGAGGCGGAAGACGGAGGCTGGCTGGTGCAGCGTGTTCCACCAGTCGACCGAAAATTTGATGATCGGGATGTTGATGAAGCCGACCAGCGTGATGATGGCGGCGGCCCAGGCGGCACGGCCGGCGTCATCCAGCGCGCGGGTCAGCGCGATGATGCCGAGATACATCAGGAAAAGCACGAAGACAGAGGTCAGCCGCGCATCCCACACCCACCAGGTGCCCCACATCGGCTTGCCCCAGATGGAGCCGGTAACCAGCGCGAGCGCGGTGAAGGTGGCGCCGATCGGGGCCGCCGATTTCAGCGCGACATCGGCCAGCGGATGGCGCCAGACCAGCGTGCCCAATGCCGAGATCGCCATGATCGTGTAGCACATCATGGCGAGCCACGCGAAGGGAACGTGGATATACATGATGCGCACGGTGATGCCCTGCTGGAAATCCTCCGGCGCGGTGAAGCTCATATAGAGGCCCACGCCAAGCAGAATCGCCGCGACCGCCGCCAGCCACGGAATGACCTTGTCGGCCAGCCCGACGAAGCGCGTCGGGTTGGCGAGATCGATCCAGCCGGAAAAGCGTGAGGTCGTGTCGCTCATGGCGATCTAAATAGACCGGCGTGAGGTCAGGGGCAATTGGACGGATGTCGCAGGCTTTTCCTTCTCCCCTTGTGGGAGAAGGTGGATCGGCGCGTAGCGCCGAGACGTATGAGGGGTGTTCCAGCGGAGTGAGACGCTGGCTTTCCCTGGAGCACCCCGCGCCTTCGGCGACACCTTCCCCACAAGGGGGGAAGGGGGAATTCTAGGATTACGCCGCTTCCGTCACCGGACGGCTGAGGCGGCGGACCTCTTCGTCGTTGAGCAGGCCGCCGGCGCGCAGCAGGGCGGCGAAGCGGCCGTTGCGCAGCGACAGCTCGGTGAAGCCGCCCATCTCGACCACCCTGCCCTTGTCCATGAAGACGACGAGGTCGGCGTCGCGGACCGTGGTCAGGCGGTGGGCGATGATGAAGGTCGTGCGGTTGCGACGCAGCTCGTCAATCGCCTCCTTGACGCGGTCCTCGGTCTCCACGTCGAGCGCGCTGGTCGCCTCGTCGAGCACCAGGATCGGCGCATCCTTCAGCACGGCGCGGGCGATGGCGATACGCTGGCGCTCGCCGCCCGAGAGCTGGCCGCCGCGCTCGCCGACGACGGTGTCGTAGCCGCTGCTCTTGGCCAGGATGAAGTCCTGGGCGGCGGCGGCATTGGCGGCGGCGTGCACCTCATCATTGCTCGCATCGGCGCGGCCGACGCGGATATTGTCCTCGATCGAGCGGTTGAGCAGGCCGGCGTCCTGGAAGACAGTGGCGATCGAGTGACGCAGCGACTTGCGGGTCACGGTCTTGGTGTCGATGCCGTCGATCAGGATACGGCCGCTGGACGGCGTGAAGACCCGCTGCAAGAGATTGATCAGCGTCGTCTTGCCGGCACCGGTCGGGCCGACGATGGCGACTGTCTGGCCAGCCAGGACCTCGAACGAAACGTCCTCGATGCCGTGGCCCGAATTGGCGAACTCGAAGCTAACGTCCTCGAAGCGCACATGGCCGGTGACGTTGGTGAGCTCGCGCAAGCCATCCGGCTCGATGGCTTCGGCGGCAGAGTCCTCAAGGCGGTAGAAATCCTCGAGCTTGGCGCGGGCCTCGGAAATCTGGGTGGTGAAGGCCGACATCTGGTCGAGACGGGCGATCAGCATCCCGGCAAAACCGGTGAAGGCGACGACGTCGCCGACGCGGAGCTGGCCACGGGTGACGAGATAGGCGCCGATCGACAGCACGATCATCATCGAGATGGTCGACGACAGCCGGTTCAGCGCATTGGCGATCGCCCACCAGTCGAGCACAGGGTTCTGCGCGTCGAGCAGGTCCTTGACGTAACGCTTCAACGTCGCGGTCTCATGGCCGATGCGGTTGTAGCTTTGCAGCACGGCGACATTGCTGACGCTGTCGGACACGTGGGCAAAGACGGTGTGGTAATGGCGCTCGACGGCGGTCTGCCCCGACTTGGTGTGGCGCATGACGATACGGCCGATGCCGACGTAAAGCACCCCGAGGCCGAGCAGCACGACCGACATGCGGATGTCCATGGCGAGCGCGGTCGGCACCAGCAGCACCAGCGCGATGGCGGTCGACAGATGCACGCGCATGAATTCGAGCCAGAGGCTGAACAGGGTCTCGACGGCACGCAGCAGCGTGTGCAGCGAATTGGACGTGCCGCGCTGGTGGTGCCAGGCGAGCGGCATGGTGATCACGCGTTCGAAGGACTGGCACAGCACTTCGGAGCGGCGGGCATGGGCGAAGCGGTCGGCACCGCGCGCCACCAGCACGAAGGCGACGACGTTGAAGGCGCCCAGAGCGGCCCAGACGGCGAGCGTCGAGAACACCGCGCCTTTTTCGGAAATGGCACCGATGACCCGACCCAAGAGGATCGGCTCGAGGATCGCGATCGCCGCGAGCGCGACGTTGGCGCCGCAAATCAGCGCGACGCGCTTCTTGTCGGCCGCCAGATAACCCAGCGCTCTAAAGTAGATCTGCAGAAGTGACACTTCAGCTACTCCGCCAAACTCTTGTCCGTGCTCAATGCCGGTATTGTGCACCGCACCATTTTTTGACACGTACAGGTTAATGTGTCGCGAAACAATGCGTCGTCTATCCCTTCCGTTCCCATTTTGCGAACAAAAGATGACGACGGTACGAAATCTGACGTGATCACCTAACGGTTTGAGATAAAAGGTGAAATGTCAGCCTTGCGGCAAAATAGTGGCACTTGCTCTCCGCTGCCACATTTTTAATCACCCGCCGCTTGGTTAGCATGCGCTAAAAGATCGCACGCCGCGATGTCCGGCATCACCGCCAAGTAAAAAAGCGAAATGGCCACGCACTCCGAAGAGCGCGCGGCCAATCAGCCAAGCCTTTGATTTTACGCAGGTATCCTGACGACGACCTCGGTCTTGCCGCCGGCTTTCGGCTCGAAAGAGGCCGATCTTTTCTTAGAACCATCGACTTCTAGCGAGATCGACTTGGTCTTTTTGTCGCGGATGACGCGAAGCTTGATTTCACCGCCGAACATCTTGAGCGTCGCGGCGTAGCCGTCCCAGTGCCCGGGCAGCTTCGGCCTAAACGTGATCTCCTTGCCGCGCCGCTCGATGCCGAGGATGCCTTCCACCGCGGCGCGGTAAAGCCAGCCGGCCGAGCCCGTATACCAGGTCCAGCCGCCGCGGCCGCCCTTGCCTTCGCCGGCATAGATGTCAGCTGCCACGACATAAGGCTCGACACGGTAGTGTTCGGCAGCCGCCTCGTCCGAGGCATGGTTGACCGGGTTCAGCATCGAGAAACAGCGATAGGCCTCGTCGGTGCGGCCCATTTCGGCGAGCGCGATCACGAACCAGGTGGCGGCATGAGTGTACTGGCCACCATTCTCGCGCACGCCCGGCGGGTAGCTCCTGATATAGCCGGGGTCCTTCTCGCTTTTCGAGAAGGGCGGCGTGAACAGCTTGACGATCTTGAGGTCGTCATCGACCAGCAACTCGGTCGCCTGCTCCATGGCCGTCGTCGAGCGGGCAGGATCGCCCTCGCCCGACAGCACGCTCCAGGACTGGGCGATGGAGTCGATCTTGCACTCGTCCGAATTGTGCGAGCCGAGCGGCGTGCCGTCGTCGAAACTGCCGCGCCGGTACCACTGGCCGTCCCAGGCAGTATTCTCCAGCGCCCGCTTCAGCGCGTCCGCGTGCTTTGTCCACGCCTGCGCCCGCTTGGTGTCGCCCTGCCCCTTGGCGACGGGCGCGAAGTCGGTGAGCGTCTTCAGGAGGAACCAGCCCAGCCACACGCTCTCGCCCTTGCCGCCTTCGCCGACACGGTTCATGCCGTCGTTCCAGTCGCCGCCGAGGATGAGCGGCAGGCCGGCAGGGCTGCTGCGCCTGATCGCGAGATCCAGCGCCCGCGCGCAGTGATCATAGAGCGACGCTGTGTTCTTGGTGATCTCGGGCGTGAAGAAGGCGTCATGCTCGCCTTCGCCGAGCTGCTGCCCGTCGATGAAGGGCAACTGCTCCTTGAGGATCGCGGCGTCGCCGGTCACCTCGATGTAGCGGGCCGTCGCATGCGCCAGCCAGACGACGTCGTCCGAGATCATGGTGCGCACCCCGGCATCGGTGCGCGGCAGCCACCAGTGCTGCACGTCGCCCTCCGGGAATTGCCGGCGCGCCGCATTGAGGATCTGGTCGCGTGCCAGCTTCGGATCGTGCGCCAGAAGCGCCAACGTGTCCTGCAACTGGTCGCGGAAGCCGAAGGCGCCGCTGGCCTGATAGAAGGCCGAGCGCGCGCGGATGCGGCAGGCCAGGCTCTGGTAGGGGAGCCAGTGGTTGACCATGGCGTTCATCGCCTCGTCCGGCGTCTCGACCTGGATGGTGTCGAGGAAGCCGCGCCAGGCCTTTTCATTGTCGGCGAGGCGCTGGTCGAAATCCTTGCCGCGATGGGTCTGCACCAGCGCGCTTGCCTCTGCGGGCGTGGCCGCGTCGCCAAGCAGCCAGGACAGCGTGACGTCGCCGCCGGCGGGAATGTCGATGTCGCTTGCGACGACCGCACAAGGGTCGTCGCCTGCCTCGATGCGACCTGAGAGCGCCAAACCGCCGAGCACGGCTTGCGGATATTCGGTCGTGCCGTGCCTGCCGATGAACTCGGAGCGGTCGGCGGTAACCGAATGGATGGGGTGGCTTGCGCCCAGGAAGGCGACGCGCTCGCCGAAGTCGAGGCCATAGGGGTTCTGCGCCAGAAGCGCGCCCGTCGCCGCATCGCGCGAAGGCACGATGGTCGCCGCCGTGCGCGAGCGGTGGCCGCCCAGCACCCATTCGGCATAGGCATAGACCCGCAGCCGCGCCGGCACGGATCCGGAATTCTGGATGCGCAACCGGCTGATCTTCACCGGATCGACGGGATCCACCACCTGGGTCAGGTCCATCGACAATGGGCCGCGCTTGGAGCGGAAGGTCGAGAAGCCCTGGCCGTGCCAGGTCTCATAGGTCATCGACGGATCGCGTACCGTCGCCGCCATCGGCGAGAACGCCTTGCCGCTGGCGTGGTCGAAGACATAGAAGCCCTCGCCGGGCCGGTTCGACACCGGGTCGTTAGACCATGGCGTCAGCTGGTAGTCGCGGCTGTTGCGGCTCCAGGTGAAGCCGGCGCCCTCGGCCGAGACGTGGAAGCCGAAGGACGCGTTGGAGATGACGTTGATCCAGGGCTGCGGCGTCGAGCGCCGTCCGGTCAGCCGCGTGACATAGTGGCGGCCATCGCCATCGAAGCCGCCAAAGCCGTTCCAGAGGCTGAGGCCTCGGCCGTCGGCTGCAATGTCGGCTCCAGCCCGGCTTGCCGGCACTGGCAGGGGCAGCGGCGGGCTGGGTTCGCGCGGCGAGCCGCCCTCCGCCTGCAGCAAGGCATCGCGGGCCTGCAGCGCCGCCGTCTCGGCGCGTTCGAGCTGGTCGAAGATCGTGCCGTTGCGGGTGTGAAGAACCACTCGCGCGACCGACAGCAAGGTCTTGTAGGTCGGCTCGTCCATCAGGTCGCGGCGCACCGCGAAGATGTGCTGGCGCGGCCCGAGCTCGCGGCCGCGCAGGCGGCTGTTCTCGCACAGCGTTTCTACAGCCCGCTGCAGGTCTTGTACGTAGGACGAGGCCTGTTCGTTGACGACGACGAAGTCGATCATCATGCCGCGCGCCCGCATATATTCCTGGAAGCGCAGCGCCTGGGCGACAATCTCGAGATCGGCGACGTCGCCGATACGCACGAGGAAGATCGGGAAATCGCCGGAGATGCTGGTCGGCCACAGGCTCGACTGGCGGCCGAGGCCCGAGGCGATGGATTCCGCCGGCAGGCGCAGGAACGGATCGGGATAGATGAGGTAACGCGCCAGCTTCTGCACATTGGCGGCGTCGGTGAGGCTGAGCCCCAGATGGCGCGTCTGCACCTGGCTGCGCGTCCAGGCCAGCATGGCCTGGCGGGCGAAGCTCTCCTGGTGGTCGAGCCGGGCGATCGCCTCGTCGAGCTCGCCGCGATTGGCACCGACGGCGGTCCAGAAGGTCAGCGAGATCTTCTTGTTGGCCGGCACGCGCACCTGGCGGCGCAGTGCCGCCACGGGGTCGAGCGTGAAGCCCTGGCTGCCGGAAAGCCTGACGCCGGGGTCGAAGGCGACGGCATCGGCGATGGTGCGGCCGCGGCCGATGAAGGCTCGCCGGTCGGTCTCGGCCTCGGCATCGCGCGACGGGCCCGACGGGTCGGTGACGAAATGCACCATGGTAAGGTCGGGGTCGTTCTTGTCGCGCTTGCGCCGCGTGGCGAAGATCGCGCCGTTGTTCGCCGCGATCTCGGTCTCGACGAACATCTTGGAGAACGCCGGATGCGCGTTGTCGGAAGCCTCGTTGCCGAGCACCAACTCGGCGAAGGAGGTCACCTCGATATGACGGTCGGTGGCGCCGTCATTGTAGAGCGTGACGCGGCGGCCTTCGCCATTGCCTTCGGAAATGACGATGCATTCGACCTCGGAACGCAGCGAGCCGACCGATTTGGTGAAGCTCGCCTTGTCGTCGGCAAACAGCGTCTGGACGCGCTCGCCCTCGGCGCGCTTAGGCTCGGCGGTGGCGGACCACCAGTCGCCGGTCGCAGTGTCGCGCAGGAAGATGTAGGACCCGAGGCGATCCTCGCTCGGATCCGGCTGCCAGCGGGTGACGGCAAGCTCGCCGAAGCGGCTGTAGCCGGAGCCCGTCGCGGTGACCATGACCGAATAGCGGCCGTTGGACATGACGTTGGTCGCCCGCAGCGCCTTGATCGGGTCGAGGACGACGCGGCTGTCCGGGCTCTCGGTCTCGGTCTCGTCCTTGGAACGTTCGTCGGCTTCCGTCCTGACGGTCGCGGTCGGGATGTCGCGCGGCGCCTTCTCCTGCAGGAGAAGCTCGGCCGACTCGATCACCGGGTCGCTGTGGAAGCGCTCGCGCAACCGGCCCTCGAAAATGGCGTCGGCGACGGCGGCGATCGACATGCCGGAGTGGTGCGCCATGTAGTTCTGCACCACGGCATGGTCGGTGCCTTCGGGCACGCGCTGCGGCGTGAAATCGACCGCGTCGTAGAAGCCGTGGCGGCCGAGCGCGCCGATCGAGCGCAGCCGCCGCAGGTTCTGCACCGCCTCGCGCGGGCTGAACTGCGCGGCCAGGATCGTCGCATAGGGCGCGATCACGGTGTTCTGGCCAAGGCCGCGCTTGAGGCCGAGGCCGGGCACGCCGAAATTGGTGTACTGGTAGGTGAGCTCGCGGTCGCGGGCGTTGTAGGCCGCTTCCGAAATGCCCCAGGGCACGTTCTTGGAACGCGCATACTGGATCTGGCGCTTGATGATGAGCTTGCTGGTCTGGTTGAGGATCGAGCCCTGCGGCTCCTTCATCACCAGCGGCGGCATCAGATACTCGAACATCGAGCCCGACCAGGACATCAGCGCGCCCTGGAAGCCGATCTCAACGATCGGGCGCCCCAGACGGAACCAGTGCTCGGTCGGCAGGTCGCCCTTGGCGATGGCGAACAGGCTGGTGAGCCGCGCCTCGGAAGCGAGAAGGTCGTAGCAGCTCTCGTCGAGCTGGCGGTCCTCGACACGGTAGCCGATCGAGAGCAGCTTGCGCTCCTGACGCATCAGGAAGGAGAAATCCATCTCAAAGGCATAGCGGCGGCAGCGTTCGCGCAGAGCGAGCAGCTTGGCGCGCAGGGCGGCGACGGCGCTTTCGTCATTGTGCGAATCGTGCACATGCGCCTCGCAGGTCGCCTCCAGCCGTTCCGCCCAGTCGGCGATGACGTCGCTCTTGGGCGAAGCCGCCTCGGTGTGGATGGCGGTGGCGAGCTTGCGGATCTCGCCGGCGAGCACGGCAAGGTTGATGGTGCGGATCGAGGCCATCTCCGGCTGCGCCTTGATGGTCGCAACCGCGCGGCGCATGCCGTCAAGACGGTCGGCCAGGCGCTGGCGCAGCGGCCGCAGCTGCCGTCGGTCGTCCGGCAGCTCGTCCAGGCTTTCGTCGAGGATGGTGACGGTGTCGATAATGCCTTCGAAATCGCCCTGCAGGTGCACGGACGGCGCCTCGGCCCATTCGGCGCAAGAGGCGGCAACCGCGACCAGATGTCCAGCGAGATTGCCGCTGTCGACCGCGGAGATGTAAAGCGGATAGAGCGGCTTCAGCGTCGTCGTGTCGTACCAGTTGTAGAGATGGCCGCGGTCGCGCGGCATGTTCTCGATCGTCGTCATCGTGGCGTCGATGCGGGTAATGGCGTCCGACAGGCTGATCCAGCCGAAATCGCGCGCCGAAACCACCGACAGCAGATAGACGCCGATATTGGTCGGCGAGGTGCGCGGCGCCACCACCGGCGCCGGGCTTTCCTGGAAATTGTCCGGCGGCAAATGATGCTGCTCGGGCGTGACGAAGGTCTCGAAATAGTGCCATGTGCGGCGCGCGAAGGTACGCAGCACCTGGATGTCGGCGCTTGAGATGCGCAGCCTGTCCTCGGTCTCGGCCGAACGGCTGATCCAGCAGGCGACGGCGGGCGAAGCGATCCAGAAGATGGCGAAGAAGAAGGCGACGAAGGCGCCTGTGGAATCGGCCAGCACCGGAATAGCCAGGCCGACGACGCCGATGATCACCGCGCCATACATCATGCCGTAATAGGCGCCGAGATCGTTGCCGCCCTTGGCCGCCTGCGAGGCGGTACGCCATTCCAGAAGGTTCTGCCGGCTGACGAAGAGCCGGTAGATGGTGCGGATGATGGCGTCGCCCATCATCCATGCGAGATGCGCCATCAATAGCACCTTCAGCGCCACCAGCGCCGTGCCGAAGACGGTGTCGCGCGCAAGCGCCGAGAAGTGGCCGCGCGGCGTCTGGTCACCGCTCTTGGGCAGGATGCCGTTCACGATGTCGAAGGTCGGCGCCATGAACAGGCTGAGGATCAGAAGCGCCTGCCATTGGGCGGCCTGGGTGAAGGGCAGCAGCGTCCAGCCGGCAACGCAGGCCATGACCCAGAAGATCGGGGTCAGCGAGCGGCGCAGATTGTCGACCATCTTCCAGCGCGACAGTGCCGGCACGCCGGAACGCGGGTCGAAGATGTAGCCGAGCAGCTGCCAGTCGCCGCGCGCCCAGCGGTGATGGCGCGAGGCGTCGACAGAGTAGCGGGTCGGATAGTCCTCGACCAGCTCGACGTCCGTGACCAGCGCGGCGCGCGAGAGCGCGCCTTCGAGCAGGTCATGGCTGAGGATGGTGTTCTCGTCGATGCGGTTCTTCAGCGCCGCCTCGAAGGCGTCGACATGGTAGAGGCCCTTGCCGGTGAAGGAACCGTCGCCGAAGACGTCCTGGTAGACGTCGGAGACGGCGAATACATAGGGGTCGAGGCCGCGATTGGCCGAGAAAACGCGCTGGAAGAAGGAGGCATCGTCGCCGCTGGTCAGCGACGCCGTGATGCGCGGCTGCAGGATGGTGTAGCCGGCGCTGACGAGGCGCTTGACCGGATCGAAATGCGGGCGGTTGAGCGGGTGGGCGAGCTTGCCGACCAAGCTCGAAACCGCATCGCGCGTCGTGCGCGTGTCGGCGTCGAGCGTCATCACATAGACGACCTTTTCCGGCAGCGGCACGTCGAGCGGCAGGAAGGTGGTGTCGCTGTCGCCGCGCAGGAGAAGGTTCAGCTCGTGCAGCTTGCCGCGCTTGCGCTCCCAGCCCATCCAGCAGCCCTGCGCCTGGTTATAGAGCCGGCGCCGGTGCAGGAGGTAGAAGCGCGGCGAGCCTTCCGACGGATAGCGGGCGTTGAGCCTAGCGATCTCGTCGCGGGCATATTGTAGGATCTCGATGTCGGCGGCGTCGATCTCGGTCTTGGAATCCGGCCAGTCAGACAACAGCGCGAAATGGATCTCTTCGGCCGTGTTGGCGAGGTGATGCACCTCGATGTTGCGGATGTTTTCCTCAACGTCGTCGCGCGAGCCGATCAGCGAGGGCACCACGACCAGCGTGCGCGCCTCGGCCGGGATGCCGTGCTTATTGTAATCGTAACCAACGAGCCGGGTGGGTTTGAGGAACAGCGCCACGACGGTGTTGAAGAAGGCGAGCGCGCCTTCGCTTGCCGGCACCGCGAACAGCGCCAGCATCAGCGTGATCGATTCCACCGAAAGGCCGAGATTGGCGAGCGCCCTGCCCGACAGCACCAGCAGCAGCGCCGTCAGCAGGAAGACCGGCACGACGATGCCCAGCCAGCCGGCGCTGGCAAAGGCGCGCTTGAATGTCACATAGAAGGGCGGCCGGTAGCCGATCGCCCTTTCCAGCTCCTGCCGGCGCGGCCCGACCAGGAAAAAGCCGACATCGGTGTGCACGTCCGGGTCCGCCGTCTCCGGCACGCCGGACGCATCGGTGACGCCGGGCGTGTGGCCGGCAAGCTCGATCGCTTTTTCGGCCACCCGATATTCGGACAGCTCGGAGCGCCGCGCCAGCTGCTCGATCGCGGTGCGGTACTGGTCGCGCGAGAAGAAATCGAGGTCGGCGAAATCGGTCTTTTCACGCAGCAGCGTGTCGATTCGGCTGACGCCTTCGAACCAGACCGTCCAGTCGACGTCGTTGATGAGGCGCAGGCCGCGGATGATGTTGCCGGTCGTGACGTTGCCGCTGGACAGCGTCTGATGCTCGGAGATGATGATCTCCTCGGCGTCGGAGCCGGTCTTTTCCAGCTCTCCCTCTAGCCATTCCAGCGCCCGGCCGGCGTTCTGCGAGCCGTCGCGCAGGCGGTAGAGCAACTGGGTGGCAAATGTGGTGTCCTGCGCATGCGCGCTGTAGTGCGACAGGATCCTGGTGCGGTCGGCATTGTCGTCGGTCGCGAGAACCCGGTCGGCGACCTCGTTGGCGATGTGTCGCATCTGCCTGGTGCGATCGACGCGCACGGCAATGCGGCGCAGGTTCTCGATCAGCACGAAGCGCAGCAGGGAGGGGAGTGCCCAGAGCTCGCCGATCTTCATCGGCTCGACCGACTGGAAGCCCTCGACTATGGCCTTGAACATGGTGGCCGAGACGGAGCTGTCGGAATGCTCGACATAGCTCCAGGCAACGACGAAGGCGCGCGGCAGCACAGTGCCGTCGCCGAGCGTGAGCGTCGGTAGTTGCCGATAGAAGCGGCGCGGCAGGTCGCGCTTGACCTGGAAAATGGTCTCCTCGACCAGATAATTGTTGTCGAGCAGCCATTGCGCGGCCGGCGTGATGGTCTCGCCCTTGGCCTGGGCGGCATTGGTCGAACGGTAGACCTCGAGAATCTTCTTGGCGCTGTCGCGGATGCGGGCCTGGAACTCGAACGGGGCGAGGCCGAACAGGTCCTTGACCTCGCCCTTGGCCAAAGCAACGCCCAAGGCGCGCAGCCGGTCCTCAGGCAGGAAATTGGAGCGTATCGGCGCTTCCGTCACGGACGGGAAGCCGGCGCTTGTCTGTTCGATCTTGTTGGGATTGGTCTGAATGTTCATTGAAAATTCCGTAAGCGGGGGCGCAATGCGGCGTCACCGCCACGGCAATGGCCCTAAAACCGGTTCAATTGCAATCGGTTGCATGACTGATCGGCCGAAAGTTTGTTCTGCGCACCACAACAGGGGCGTGCCCTTTCGACAGCTTGCGGGCGAACGCCCCTCGCTCTTCGCCCCCGGTTGGATCAGGGCAAGGAATCAGGCTTTTTCGTGATACTTGCAAGGGGCCGGGCGATAATTCGCCCGCGCCGCGATCATGTTTGGCAACAGCCGTTAATGGTTGGCGGAAAGGCGATCGAGCGCGATCACGAAAAGCAGTCCCTGCCCCTCAGGCTGGAGCCGCAATTCCGGGCTGTGGCGATCGAGGATCAGCGTATCGAGCGGTCCGAGGCTCGGCGCATCGTCCGTGAGGAGCCTGAAGCCTGCATTGACAGCCAGAACCAGCGTCGTGTCGGCGCGCGGCATAATGCGAATCTCGCCGGAGAGCGGCCAGCGCTCGACGCCATGGGTCATCCGGCCGCGCCGGGTCATGACGTTGAGATCGGTGATCGGACCATCGATCAGCGCCGCGCTGGTCGGCACGTCGCCCGCAAAGGAGAGCGGCACTGACGCCGTGGTCAACCGCGCCGGCGGCTGGCCGGCGATGTCGAGGACAATCCCTTCGCCTTCCAGCACCGACAACGTGCGGTCGATGCCGGTGAAGCTGGAGAACGGCCCGCTGGCTTCGACCCTGGCCATGGAGATGCGCCAGTCGAAATCGTCGAGCCTGGCACCGTCCGGCGAGACGGCGATCTCGGTGGTCGTGCCGCCGCCATTCTTCCACGGCATGACGCGGTAATCGGCGGCACGAAGGATCCGCATTGCCTAGCCCAGGATGCCCGGCAGGTTGAGCTGGTGCTCTTTCGCGCACTGGATGGCGATGTCGTAGCCGGCATCGGCATGACGCATGACGCCGGTCGCCGGGTCGTTCCACAGCACACGCTCCAAGCGCTTGGCGGCGTCGGGTGTACCGTCGGCGACGATCACCATGCCCGAATGCTGCGAGAAACCCATGCCGACGCCGCCGCCATGGTGCAGCGACACCCAGGTGGCGCCGGACGCGGTGTTGAGCAGCGCGTTGAGCAGCGGCCAATCAGAGACGGCGTCGGAGCCGTCCTTCATCGCTTCGGTCTCGCGATTCGGCGAGGCGACCGAGCCGGAATCGAGATGGTCGCGGCCGATGACGACGGGCGCCTTCAGCTCGCCCTTGGCCACCATCTCGTTGAAGGCGAGGCCGAGGCGATGGCGATCGCCGAGGCCGACCCAGCAGATGCGCGCCGGCAGGCCCTGGAACGAGATGCGCTCGCGCGCCATGTCGAGCCAATTGTGCAGATGCGTGTTGCCGGGGGTCAGCTCGCGCACCTTGGCGTCGGTCTTGTAGATGTCTTCCGGATCGCCCGAGAGTGCTGCCCAGCGGAACGGACCGATGCCGCGGCAGAACAGCGGCCGGATATAGGCCGGCACGAAGCCGGGGAAAGCGAAGGCGTTCTCGAAACCTTCGTCCTTGGCGACCTGGCGGATGTTGTTGCCGTAGTCGAGCGTCGGCACGCCGGCGTTCCAGAACGCCACCATCGCCTCGACATGCTCGCGCATCGAGGCGCGGGCGGCCTTTTCGACGGCCTTCGGGTCGCTGACGCGCTTCTCGCGCCACTCGGCCATCGTCCAGCCCTTGGGCAGGTAGCCGTTGATCGGATCGTGCGCCGAAGTCTGGTCGGTAAGGATGTCGGGACGGATACCGCGCCTGAACATCTCCGGCACGATCTCGGCCGCGTTGCCGAGCAGGCCGACCGATTTGGCCTCGCCGGCCTTGGTCCAGCGGTCGATCATTTCCATCGCCTCGTCCAGCGTCTCAGCCTTCTCGTCGAGATAGCGGGTGCGCAGGCGGAAATCGATCGAATCCGGGTTACACTCGATGGCAAGGCAGGAAGCGCCGGCCATGACCGCGGCTAGCGGCTGGGCGCCGCCCATGCCGCCGAGGCCGCCGGTCAGGATCCACTTGCCCTTGAGGTCGCCGTTGTAGTGCTGGCGGCCCGCTTCTACAAAAGTTTCATAAGTGCCCTGAACGATGCCCTGCGTGCCGATATAGATCCAGGAGCCGGCCGTCATCTGGCCGTACATCATGAGACCCTTCCTATCGAGCTCGTTGAACTTCTCCCAGGTTGCCCAATGCGGCACGATGTTGGAATTGGCGATCAGAACGCGCGGCGCGTTGGAATGGGTCTTGAAAACGCCGACCGGCTTGCCCGACTGCACCAGCAGCGTCTCGTCCTCGCCCAGCGTCTTCAGCGACGCGACGATGCGGTCGAAGTCGTTCCAGGTGCGCGCAGCCCTGCCGATGCCGCCATAGACGACCAACTCGTTGGGGTTCTCGGCGACCTCGGGGTCGAGATTGTTCATCAGCATGCGCAGAGGCGCCTCGGTCGTCCAATAGCGGGCGTTGAGCTTTTCGCCGCGGGGTGCACGCACTTCGCGGATGTTGTGGCGCGGATCGTTCATCATTGTCCCTTTCGAGTAAGGCGGCGCGTCAGCGCCCAGCCCATTCAATGGCGGTTTCGAGGATGGTTTTCAGCGTGGCGCGGATCGGCGCGGCGTAGGTTGCGTCGTAAGGCACCGGCCAGTTCTCGGGCGAGCCCTTCGCGGCCGGCTCGCGCATGTAGCCACGGTTGGAGAGTTCCATCTGCAGCGCATGCACACCGTTTTGCGGCTGGCCGAAGCTTCTGGTAATCCAGCCACCCTTGAAGCGGCCGTTGACCACCCAGCTCTCGCCGGTCGCGGCGAGGATCTCGGCGACCTTTTGCTGCAGCGACGGATCAGTGCTCCTGCCGTCATTGGTGCCGAGGTTGAAGACCGGCAGCGTGCCTTCAAAAAGGCGCGGCAGGACCGAGCGGATCGAATGGCAGTCATAGAGCACGATGTTCTCATGCATGCCGCGCAGCCGGTCGATCTCGGCCTGCAGGGCGGCATGATACGGCACGAAATAGGTCTCGCGGCGCTGGTCGATCTCGGACGGGGTTGGTTCGTCGCCCATATTGTAGAGCGGATCGCCGTCGAACGTGTCGGTCGGGCAAAGCGTCGTCGTCGCCTGGCCCGGATAGAGCGAAACGCCGGACGGGTCACGGTTGACGTCGATGACCGTGCGCGAGATGGCGGTGTGCACGACGGTCGCGCCGAGATCGGCGGCAAAGTCATAGAGCTTGTCGATCCACCAGTCACAGTCGCGGCGGCCAAGCCATGCCGAGACCAGGCGGGAGTCTAGGCCTGCAAGGTCTATGCCGGTGTGCGGGATCGAGACCATCAGCGGCGCGGTGCCCTGGGTGACGGTGAGCCAGGAGGGCGTTGCCATCACGCCGCTCCCGCGATTGAAGGCAGCGCCACCGCGCTCGCGGCATTCACCGCGGCGCCGCTGCGCACCAGAGCGATCGCCTTTTCCATGTCGGGATGGAAATGGCGGTCATTGTCGAGATGCGGCACCTCGGCGCGGACCAGCTTGCGCACCGCTTCCAGCGCATCGCTCGAAGCCAGCGGCGCGTGGAAATCGCAGCCTTGCGCGGCCGCCAGGAGTTCGATCCCGATGACGGCGGTCGCGTTCTCGATCATGCCGAGCAGCCGGCGCGCTCCGTGCGCGGCCATGGAGACATGATCTTCCTGGTTGGCCGAGGTCGGAATGGAATCGACGCTTGCCGGATAGGCCTTCTGCTTGTTTTCCGAAACGAGCGCCGCCGCCGTCACCTGCGGGATCATGAAGCCGGAATTCAGGCCAGGCTTGGGCGTCAGGAAGGCCGGCATGCCGGAGAGCGCCGGATCGACCAGCATGGCGATGCGCCGCTCCGACAGCGAGCCGATCTCGCAGACGGCGAGCGCGATCATGTCGGCGGCGAAGGCCACCGGCTCGGCGTGGAAATTGCCGCCGGAGAGCGCGGTGTCGTCCTCGGCGAAGATCAGCGGATTGTCGGTGACGCCATTGGCCTCGGTCTGAAGCGTGTCGGCGGCCTTGCGCAGCACGTCGAGCGCGGCGCCCATCACCTGCGGCTGGCAGCGCAGGCAGTACGGGTCCTGCACCCGCTCGTCGCCGATGCGGTGCGATTCACGGATGGCGCTGCCGGCCATCAGGTTGCGCAACGCATCCGCCGTTTCGATCTGGCCGCGATGCTTCCTCAACAGATGGATGCGCGGATCGAAGGGGGCGTCGGAGCCCTTGGCGGCATCGGTCGACAGCGCGCCAGCGACCAGCGCCGACTGGTAGAGCGTCTCGGCCTCGAACAGGCCGGCCAGCGCGAAAGCCGTCGAGAACTGCGTGCCGTTGAGAAGCGCGAGCCCCTCCTTGGCGCCGAGCGTCACCGGCTCCAGCCCGTGCGAAACGAAGGCAACCTTGGCCGGGAAGCGGCCATGCGGGGTGAAACATTCGCCGACGCCGATCATCACCGCCGTCATGTGCGAGAGCGGCGCGAGATCGCCGGAGGCGCCGACGGAACCTTGCGCCGGCACGACCGGAATGACGTCGTTGGCGAGCATCCCTTGAAGCAGGTCGATGGTCTCGGCGCGCACGCCGGATGCGCCCTGGGCGAGGCTGGCAAGCTTCAGCGCCATCATCAATCGAACAACGGCGACGGGCATCGGCTCGCCGACACCGGCAGCATGCGACAGCACGATGTTGCGCTGGAGCGTTTCGAGATCGCTTTCTGGAATGCGGACGCTGGCCAACTTGCCGAAGCCGGTGTTGATGCCATAGACCGGCTCGCCCTTGGCGAGGATGCGGGCAACCGCCTCAGCGCTCGCTTTGATCTTCGGCCGGCAGGCGGCGTCGAGCTTCGGCACGGCGCCGCGATAGATGGCGCGCCAGTCGGCGAGCGTGGCGTTGCCGGGCGTCAGGGTCAGTTCCGTCATTGTCCTCTCCAGATGCGGGCATGGAGCGGGTTGAAGCCCATGCGGTAGACGAGTTCGGCCGGGCGCTCGATGTCCCAGATGGCGAGGTCGGCCGACTTGCCGGCTTCCAGCGTGCCGGTCTGGCCGAGCAGGCCAAGCGCTCGCGCGGCCTCGCGGGTGACGCCAGCCAGGCATTCATCGACCGTCATGCCGAACAGCGTCGCGGCCATGTTCATGGTGAGCAGCAGCGAGGTGAGCGGCGAGGTGCCGGGATTGCTGTCGGTGGCGACCGCCATTTTCACGCCGTGGCGACGGAACAGGTCGACCGGCGGCTTCTTCGTCTCGCGGATAAAGTAGTAGGCGCCGGGCAGGATTGTCGCCACGGTTCCAGCCTTGGCCATCGCGGCGGCGCCCTCCTCGTCCGTATATTCAAGATGGTCGGCCGACAGCGCGCCATAACGGGCGGCAAGGGCCGCGCCATGCAGGTTGGAAAGCTGGTCGGCATGGAGTTTCACCGGCAGGCCGAGCGCCTTGGCCTTGTCGAAGACGCGCGCCATCTGCTCCGGCGAAAAGGCAATGCCCTCGCAAAAACCGTCGACGGCGTCGGCGAGCTTTTCGGCGGCGACCTGCGGCAGGATGGTGCCCGCGACGAGATCGATGAAGGCGTCCTTGTCGCCCTTGGCTTCCGGCGGCAGCGCGTGCGCTGCAAGGCAAGTGGCGCGAACCGTGACCGGGCGCTCGTCGGCCAGGCGGCGGGCGGCGCGCAGCGATTTTTTCTCGTTGTCGGCATCAAGGCCATAGCCCGATTTGACCTCGACGGTGGTGACGCCTTCGGCGAGCAGCGCGTCGAGGCGCGGCAGCGTCTCGGCGACAAGCTCGTCCTCGCTGGCGGCGCGCAACGACTTGACCGAGGAGACGATGCCGCCGCCAGCGCGCGCCAGTTCTTCATAAGTGGCGCCCGCCAGACGCATCTCGAACTCGTTGGCGCGGTTTCCCGCATAGACGAGATGGGTGTGGCAATCGATCAGGCCGGGCGTGATCCAGCGGCCCTGGCAATCGACGACCTCGGCGCCCTGCCCCGCAGCGGCCGGCATGTCGGCCTCGGCCCCGGCATATATGATGAGCCCGTCGCGCGCGATGACCGCGCCTTTCTCGACAATGCCGAGACCGGCCGCGCCATCGGCCATGGTCGCCAGGCGCGCATTGCGCCAGACCCGATGGCCGCTCTTCCCGTTTGCTCCACCCATCATCTTTTCCGTTTGCTTGGATAGCGATTATGTATATACATATTGAAACGCGACGCAAGTGGTAATGTCGCTGGGACATTCAGATTCGGAGAGGAACGTGACGGCGATCTTTGCGGAACAGGCGCTGCTGCCCGGCGGTTGGCAAGGCAATGTGAGGATCGCTTTCGATGGCGGCCGCATCTCCGAGGTCGAGGCCGGCGCTGTCGCGCAGGCGGGCGACGAGCGCCATGCCATTGTTATGCCCGGCATGCCCAATCTGCACAGTCACGCCTTCCAGCGCGGCATGGCGGGCCTCGCAGAGCTGCGCGGCCCTTCGGCCGACAGTTTCTGGAGCTGGCGCGAGGTGATGTACCGCTTCGCTTTGTCGATGACGCCGGACCAGGTCGAGGCGGTGGCGGCGCAGCTTTATGTAGAGATGCTGGAGGCCGGTTTCTCTCGCGTCGGCGAGTTCCACTATCTGCATCACGACCGCGACGGACAGCCTTATACCAACATCGCCGAGATGGCTGAGCGGATCGCGGCTGCCGCCGCCGACACCGGCATCGGCTTGACGCTGCTGCCGGTTTTTTATGCCCATTCGGCCTTCGGCGGCGCTGCTCCCAACGAAGGCCAGCGGCGATTCATCAATGATATCGGACGCTTCGGACGTCTGCTTGAGAAGGCCCGCGAGGGCGTTCGCTCCTTGGAGCAGGCTGTCGTCGGTGTCGCGCCGCACAGTCTGCGCGCCGCAACACCGGACGAGCTCAATTCAGTCGCGGCCATGTCACCGAACGGACCGATCCATATCCATGTCGCCGAACAGGTGAAGGAGGTGGAGGACTGCATCGCCTGGTCGGGCAAGCGTCCGGTCGAGTTCCTGCTCGCCAACGCTAAGGTGGACGATCGCTGGTGCCTGATCCACGCCACGCATATGACCGAAGCCGAGACAATTGCCATGGCCAAGGCCGGCGCGATCGCCGGACTCTGCCCGATCACCGAGGCCAATCTCGGCGACGGCACTTTCGCGGCGCCACTGTTCATCGAGCATGGCGGTCGTTTCGGCGTCGGCTCCGATTCCAACGTGCTGATAGGCCTGCCGGATGAGCTGAGGCAGCTCGAATATTCGCAGCGCCTCGCCCACCGCGCCCGCAACGTGATGGCGCGGGCCGGCGGCTCGACGGGGCGCGCGCTGTTCGATGCCTCGCTCGACGGCGGCAGCCAGGCGCTCGGTGCCGGCCCATCGCGGATTGCCGCCGGCGGTCCGGCCGATCTCGTCTCGCTCGACCAAAACCATCCATCGCTGGCCGGCAAGGCGGGCGACGCGATCCTCGACGCCTGGATCTTTGCCAATGGCAGCAAGGTCGATTGCGTCTGGGTGCATGGCAAGAAGCAGGTCAGCGGCGGCAGGCATGCGAAGCGCGAGGCGGTCACCAAGCGGTTCCGCGAAGTCATGACCGCCCTGTCGAAAAGCTGAACTGGAACATCCGATGAGTCTTGTCGAACCGGATGATATCGATGGCGGCGAGAGCCTCTCGCTGCATCAGCGCATCCTGTCCGACATCCGCGAGAAGATCCTGTCGGGCGCCTGGGCGCCCGGGCATCGCATTCCCTTCGAGCACGAGCTGACGGCTCGATATAATTGCTCGCGCATGACGGTGAACAAGGCGCTGTCGCAGCTTGCCAAGGCCGGGCTGATCGAACGGCGCCGCCGTTCCGGCAGTTTCGTGCGCCAGCCGCAGTCGCAGGCGGCGGTGCTGGAGCTGCACGACATTAGGATCGAAGTCGAGGCGCTCGGCCTGCCCTATCGCTATGAGCGGCTGGAGCGTCTGAAGCGGCGCAGCAGCGCCGAGGACCGCGGGCTGCTCGGGCTTTCCGCATCGGGGCCGGTGCTTGCGCTGGAAAGCCTGCATTTTGCCGGCGAACGGCCGTTCGCGCTCGAGCAGCGGCTGATCAACCTTTCAGCGGTGTCGGAGGCAGCCGACGAAGATTTTCTCGACATCGCGCCGGGCCCCTGGCTGATCGGCCGCGTGCCGTGGAGCGAGGCCGAGCACCGCATCCGCGCCATGGCAGCGGACGAGACGATTGCCGACGCGCTCGACATCGACGCGGGCGCACCCTGCCTGGTGGTCGAACGCCGGACCTGGAGCGCGGAGCACCCGGTGACGCATGTGCGGTTCATCTATCCGGCGGAAAGCCATACGCTTGTGGCAAGGTTTACGCCGTCGCAGGGGTAACGCCTGCGGCCCCCCAAGGGGCTACGCTATGCACACATCTTGCGTGACTGGCGTGACTGATCGGGCGGAGGCTTGATTGCCACGTGGTTCCCCCAATCCGTCGCTGCTTCGCAGCGCCACCTTTCCCCCCTCCGGAGGGAAAGGAAGGGAGCCTTGCTGGACGAGCGTTGAGGGCAAAAAGCTTGGCGCCTTCCTCTACCCCGTCGATCGGGGGAGAGGTGGCTCGGCGAAGCCGAGACGGAGTGGGGGTCGACCAGCGCTGCATTAGACGATGCATGCGCCAAGCTGTCATGCACGCTATCGCCAAAGACCAGCTGCTCGGAAAATGTGTGCATGCCGTAGCCCCACAAGGGGGAGATTGGCAGTTCCGGCGCCGCGCCTCAGATCCCCGCCGTCACGATGATCTCCACCAGATATTCCGGGCCGGCCAACTTGGCTTCGCCGGTGGCGCGCGCGGGCGTATGGCCCTGCGGCACCCACTTGTCCCACTCCGAGTTCATCTCGGCGAAGGTGCCCATGTCGGCCAGCCAGATGATCGCCTGCACGATCTTGGTCTTGTCGGTGCCGGCTTTGGCCAGCAATTCGTCGATGGTGTTCAGGATGTCGCGCGTTTGGGAAGCGACGTTGCCGCCGGGCTCGCCGACCTGGCCGGCGAGATAGACGGTGTTGCCGTGAATGACGATCTGGCTCATGCGCGGGCCGACATCGATGCGACGAATGCTCATTCGAGAGGTTCCTTCGTTTCTTGAAGTCGCGCCTGTTTAGAGTCCATGCCGGCTTCGGGCAAGGCCGGCGGAGGCGAAACCAATTGAGCCAATTATCCGGTCCCTGCCCTTCCGCCTACACGGCGAGTTGACCGGTTACGACACAATTCCGCCCGGGCGGTGTGTTGACTAATGTAATAACATCACATATCGACGACACACACGATTTCGCGGACCGACGCCTGATGACCAATGCCTGCCTGACCTTCCGCGACCTGACGCTTGGCTATGGCAGCCATCCGGCGATCCATCATCTCAACGGCATTGTCCGCAAAGGCTCGCTGACGGCGGTGGTTGGCGCCAATGGCTCGGGCAAGTCGACGTTGATGAAGGGCATCGTCGGCGTGCTGAAGCCGATGGAAGGCGCGGTGCTTCGCATGCAAGGCGTGCGCACAGCCTATCTGCCGCAGCAGTCGGAGCTCGACCGCTCCTTTCCGGCGAGGGTCGTCGACCTGGTCTCGCTCGGGCTGTGGCCGAAGCGCGGCATGCTCGGCCGGTATACGAAAGAGGATCGCGAGTCGGTCAGCAAGGCATTGATGGCGGTCGGGCTCGGCGGCTTCGAGAAGCGGCCGATCGATACGCTGTCCGGCGGCCAGTTGCAGCGCACGCTGTTTGCGCGCGTGCTGCTGCAGGACGCCGACCTGATCCTGCTCGACGAGCCGTTCAACGCCGTCGACGCCAAGACCGTCGGCGACCTGATCCAACTCATCAAACGCTGGCATGGCGAGGAACGCACGATCATGGTGGTCGTGCACGACCTCGATCTGGTGCGGCAGAATTTCCCGGAAACGCTGCTGCTTGCCCGCCAGCCGGTCGCCTGGGGCGACACAAAGGAGACGCTGCGGCCGGAAAACCTGCTCAAGGCACGGCGTTTCCATGAGGCGTGGGAGGAAAACGCGCCATGGTGCGAGCCGAGCGAGCATGATCATGGGCACGACCATCATAGTCATACGCATGATCATCATCACGACCACGGCTCCGGACCGAGGGCGGCGTGATGGATTTCCTCTACGGCCTGTTCATCGCACCTTTCGCTGATTTCGCCTTCATGCAGCGGGCGCTGTTCGGCTCGCTGATGCTGTCGCTCGGCGCCTGCCCCGTCGGCGTCTTCCTGATGCTGCGGCGCATGAGCCTGTCGGGCGACGCCATGGCGCATGCCATCCTGCCGGGCGCTGCCGCCGGCTTCCTGCTCTATGGGCTCGAGATCCTGCCGATGACGGTCGGCGGGCTGATCGCCGGCATCATCGTCGCGCTTGGCGCGGGCGCCGTCTCGCGCTTCACCATCCAGCGCGAGGACGCCTCGATGGCGGCCTTCTATCTGATCTCGCTGGCTGTCGGCGTGCTGATGGTGTCGATCCGCGGCTCCAGTGTCGACCTGATGCATGTGCTGTTCGGCACGGTGCTCGCGCTCAACAATGAGGCGCTGACCCTGATCGGCGGCATCGTGGCGGTGACGCTCGCCTGCCTCGCTATTTTCTGGCGCGCGCTGGTCGCCGAATGCCTCGACCCGCTGTTCCTGCGCTCGGTGAGCCGCATGGGTAGCCCGGTGCATTTCATCTTCTTGGGTCTTGTCGTGCTCAATCTCGTCGGCGGCTTCCAGGCGCTTGGCACGCTGCTCTCGGTCGGGCTGATGATGCTGCCTGCCGCCGCCGCCCGCTTCTGGACGGTGCGCGTGGAACCGATGTGCGCGCTGGCCGTGCTGATCGGCTTTGCCTCCTGCATCGCCGGACTGCTGTTGTCCTACCACGCGTCGCTGCCCTCCGGTCCGGCGATCATCCTTTCGGCCGGCGTCGTCTATTTCTGCTCGATCCTGTTCGGCACGCGCGGCGTCCTGCGCGCCCGCATCGTGCATCATCGCCACCGCACCGCCTGACCCCAATCCCCAAGCAAGGAGACTGTCCCCCAATGCTGAAATCCTTCCGAGCCGCCCTGGCGTTGAGCGTTATAACATTAAGCGCTTTCGCAACGTCATCGGCGTTCGCCGCGCCGCTCAAGGTCGTGGCGAGCTTCACGGTGATTGCCGACCTCGCGAAAAATGTCGGCGGCGACCGGGTCAACATCACCACCATCGTCGGACCGGATGGCGACGCGCATGTCTATGAGCCGAGCCCGGCCGACGCGGTGGCGATGGCAGGCGCCGACGTCGTGCTGGTCAACGGGCTGCATTTCGAAGGCTTTCTCCAGCGCCTGGTCGATGCCAGCGCCACCAAGGCCGCGATCGTAACGCTGACCAAGGGTGTCACGCCGATCGACTTCAAACCGGAATTCGCCGACGCGGACGCTGCCGAAGGCGTCGGCACAGGCGGGGGCAAGACGGTCACTGATCCGCACGCCTTCCAATCAATCGCCAATGCCAAGATCTATGTGAAGAACATCGCCGATGCCTTCTGCGCGGCCGACAGCGAGGGTTGCGACAGCTACAAGGCCAACGCCGGCGCCTACACCACCAAGCTCGATGCGCTCGAAGGCCAAGTGAAGGCCGCGATCCAGTCGATCCCGGAGGCGAAGCGCGTCGTCATCACCTCGCATGACGCCTTCGGCTATTTCGAGCATGAATACGGGCTGACCTTCCTGGCGCCGCAGGGAATCTCGACCGATTCCGAGCCGTCGGCCGCCGACGTCGCCAAGCTGGTCGAGCAGGTGAAGCAGGACAAGGCGGCGGCGATCTTCGTCGAAAACATCACTAATCCGCGGCTGATCGAGCAGATTGCCGGCGAGACGGGCATCAAGGTCGGCGGCACGCTCTATTCGGACGCGCTGTCGGGATCGGACGGCCCGGCCTCGACCTATATCGACATGATGCACAACAACATCACGCAGATCAAAGGCGCGATCCTCGGCAGCTGAGCCGGGCTGCGGCCTGCGCAGCGAAACGGCCAACGCCGCCTTTCCAGCCGGACCATTTCCGGCTGGATTCCCATGCGAAAATGCCTATCTGCTGAAAGAGCATCTCCTCATCGACGCGGATTGGCCTTTCCATGACCGACTTCACGCCTTTCCAGTCTCTGCTTGGCGGAGCCCTTATCGGCCTGTCGGCCGTGCTGCTGATGACATTGCATGGCCGCATTGCGGGAATGACCGGGATACTGACCGGCGTTATCCCACCGGCGTCCGCTGACTGGAAGTGGCGCGCTGCCTTTCTCGCCGGCGCGATCGGCGCGCCGTTGCTGATCCGGCTCGCCGGCAAGGATATCGAATTCACTGTGCCGGTGCCGACCCTGGCCCTTGTCGTCGGCGGCTTTCTCGTCGGTGTCGGCGTGCATTTCGGCGGTGGCTGTCCGAGCGGCCACGGCATTTGCGGCATCGCACGACTGTCACCGCGCTCGTTCGTCGCCGTCGCGACCTTCATGGCCACAGCCTTCGTCACTGTTTTTGTCGCCCGTCATGTGATTGGAGGCTGAACCATGAGCAAGCTCGCCTCGGCCTTCCTGATCGGCGGACTTTTCGGTTTGGGCATCGCTGTGTCCGGGATGATCAATCCGGCGAAGGTGCTGAATTTCTTCGACATCGCCGGAAGCTGGGACCCCAGCCTGATATTCGTGATGGGCGGCGGCCTTGCCGTTGCCTTCGCCGGTTACCGTCTCATATTCGCCCGACGCAAGAGGCCGGTGTTCGAAACGGCTTTCGCCTTGCCGGCCAGGAAGGACATCGACAGCCAGCTCGTCGGCGGCGCCGCTCTGTTCGGCATTGGCTGGGGCATCGCCGGCTTTTGTCCAGGCGGCGCCATTCCGGCGCTCGGCCTTGGCCGCACGGAGACGCTGATCTTCGTCGTCGCGATGGTGGCGGGCATCGCGGTGGCGCGCTTGGCCAGGATCCGGCTTGCCCGCGTGGCAACCACATAGGATTTTTCGCCAAGGCAGTGGTTGCCCCCCGGTCCGCGGAGTGGCAGAACTGCGCCCAAGCCAACAGGCGCCTAGGCTTGCGAGGACGACACCATGGAATACCGCCAGATCAGCGACGACTATTCGGTCTCCGGCCAGATCCAGCCGCAGGATATCGCCGCCATCAAGGACGCCGGCTTCAAGAGCGTGATCTGCAACAGGCCGGATGACGAGCAGCCTGGCCAGCCCTCTGCCGACAGCGTCAAGGCGGCAGCCGAGGCGGCCGGGCTCGCCTTCCGCTATATCCCGGTCATCAGCGGCCAGATCACCATGGACAATGTCGAGGACCAGGCCGCAGCGCTGGACGAGCTCGAAGGCCCGGTGTTTGCCTATTGTCGCTCAGGCGCGCGCTGCACCAACCTTTACGGGCTGATCCAGCAGCAGCGGGGTTAAATCGGCAGCGCGCCGGTTTCCTTGAGCGTCTCCAGCACGATCGCGGTCTTCACATGCTGCACGGATTCGTGCGGCAGCAGCACGCCGTTGACGAACTCCGACAGTGATTTGAGGTCGGGCGTCACTACCTTCAGGATATAGTCCATCTCGCCGGTCAGCGCGTGCGCCTCCTGCACCTCGGGCAGGCGGGCCACCAGCTCGCCGAAGCGGCGGGCATTGTCGCGGTTGTGAGTGGCCAGGGTCACCGAGATGACGTTGACCAGCGAAAAGCCCAGGCGATCGCGATCGAGCACGGCGCGATAGCCCTTGATGTAGCCATCGTCCTCAAGTCGCTGGCGGCGGCGCGAGCATTGCGAAGGCGACAGGTTCACGCACTCCGAAAGATCGTTGTTGGTGAAGCGCGCATCATCCTGCAGAAGCGCCATTATCTTGCGGTCAAATTGATCCAGGCGCGCGTCATCCATACGTATTCCTCCAATCATGCACAATTTGCGCACATGATGCGCATTTCAAGCGGTTGAATGCAAGCACCGTGCGGCGGCTTCGCGCTATCCTGATGAAAGATGGCCAAGCCCGGCCAAACACCTTTCGGAGGACTGCCATGGGCCCCTTCCCGCACGACGCACCGCCCGCGAAAATCAGCAAGCAAAATCCCGCTGGCACCGACGGTTTCGAATTCGTTGAATTCGCGCATCCCGAGCCCGCCAAGCTTTCCGAGTTGTTCACCCGCATGGGCTATACTGCGGTGGCCAAGCACCGGACCAAGGACATCACCGTCTGGCGCCAGGGCGACATCAACTATGTCGTCAATGCCGAGCCCGGCTCGCATGCGATGAAGTTCGTCGACAAGCACGGCCCCTGCGCCGCCTCGATGGCCTGGCGCGTGGTCGATGCCAAGCACGCTTTCAACCATGCCGTGTCGAAGGGCGCCACGCCCTATGAAGGCACCGACAAGGCGCTCGACGTGCCGGCCATCGTCGGCATTGGCGGCTCGCTGCTCTATTTCATCGAGGCCTATGGCGAGAAGGGTTCGGCCTATGACGCCGAGTTCGAGTGGCTGGGCGCGCGCGACCCGAAGCCCGAAGGCGTCGGCTTCTACTTCCTCGACCACCTCACCCACAACGTCTATCGCGGCAACATGGACAAATGGTGGGATTTCTATCGTGACCTGTTCGGCTTCAAGCAGATCCATTTCTTCGACATCGACGGCAAGATCACCGGCCTTGTCAGCCGCGCCATCACCTCGCCCTGCGGCAAGATCCGCATTCCGCTGAACGAGTCCAAGGACGAGACCAGCCAGATCGCCGAGTATCTGAAGAAGTACAATGGCGAGGGCATCCAGCACATCGCGGTCGGAACCGACGCCATCTACGAGGCGACCGACAAGCTCGCCGCCAACGGGCTGAAGTTCATGCCCGGCCCGCCCGACACCTATTACGAGATGTCGCATGAACGCGTGCACGGCCATGACGAGCCGATCGAGCGCATGAAGAAGCACGGCATCCTGATCGACGGCGAAGGCGTGGTCGACGGCGGCATGACCAAGATCCTGCTGCAGATCTTTTCGAAGACGGTCATCGGACCGATCTTCTTCGAGTTCATCCAGCGGAAAGGCGACGAAGGTTTTGGCGAGGGCAATTTCCGCGCTCTGTTCGAGTCGATCGAGCAGGACCAGATCAAGCGCGGCGTTATCAAGCTGGGTGACAAGGCGGCGTAGACCTGCTTGCGGCTCGGCCTCTTATGACCTAAATTCTGGTCATAAGAGGCCGCCCATGAACATTCCAATGGCAAAAGCCAAGGCGCAGCTTTCCGAGTTGGTGAAGCGTGCCCAGGCTGGCGAAAAGATCCATCTGACAAAGCATGGAGAGGTTGTCGCAACCTTGAGCGCTCCCGTTCGGCCTGGCGGAAGCAAAGGCCTGCTTGGAGCGCTGAAGGGCCAAATCTGGATAGCGGACGATTTTGATGAACTCGGTCCCGAATGGGACGAGTATACTAAATGAGCCCCAGATATCTGGTTGATACCCATATTCTGCTTTGGGTGCTCAACGCGGACTCACGTCTTTCGGATCACCATCGCGACATTTTTCTGGCGGGCAAGGATGTGACCGTCAGCGCCATCTCAGTGGCCGAGATTGCCATCAAGAAGTCGCTCGGCAAAATCACACTCACCGGCAACATCGTCGACATTCTGCAATCGAATGGAATTCCAATCCTCGGGGTGAATGAACTGCATGCGGCAAGGCTTGAACACTTGCCGTTCCATCATCGCGATCCCTTTGACCGCCTGCTCATCGCGCAGGCTCAAATTGAGGGCCTGACTCTCGTTACCGCGGATCGGCATTTTTCAGCGTATGATGTCGCGCTGGCTTGATCATTCCAGCCTCAGCCGGTCGACCTCGTCCTTTCTCAGCTTGATAGTCGTAGTCGAGCAGAAATTCGTCCAATTGCGGCGGCGCGACTAAATGTGGCGCGCCGAACCATTGGCGTCGATGCGGTGGTGTTTGAAGCTACTTTTGGAGGCCAGCGGCTTTGCGCAGGATATCGTTGATGCGGCTCTGCCAGCCGGGTCCGCCGGCACGGAAGCGGGCAACCACATCGCTATCGAGGCGCAGCGTCACCTGTTTCTTCGGATTGTCGAGCGCCGGCCGGCCGCGCGAACGGCGAATGCTTTCGGCAAGATCAGGAAACACCTCGGTGAAGGGACGAGCGTTCCGAAAATCCTCCTCGGTCCATTCGGGATTGTCCGAAACGGCGTCCCAATCTTCCTGGGTAAAGCCTTTGCCTGGCTTGAATTCCTTGTCAGGCTTCGTGATGTGAAGCTTAGTTTTCGCCATCGAACAATCTCCTTTCCGTCTGGTTGGCCGGCCGCATCGAAACAATCGAGATGCCTTCGGAGCCAAGCCGGGCAAAGACCACGGCAACCACGCCGCTAACTATCCGGCCAATCGCCATGAAACGACCGGCTTTGGCTGCGCGGATCGTCGACGCAAGGAAAAACTCGTCGTCCAACGCAGCGAAATCCAAGCCGTGTTTGTCGATGTTGGCCAACCGTTTCGGTTCATCCCAAACGATCTTCATCTGAATTTATGTACCTACAATAATTAAGTCAACAATTTTTGTAACTACGATAATTCCCGAAATGGCTTCGCTCGTTCACAACCCCAGCCGCTCGACCTCGTCCTTCCTGAGCTTAATGTCGTAATCGAGCAAAAACTCATCCAATTGCGGCGGCGCTACCGAAGTGCCCGAGAGCATCGCATGCACCTGGCCGCGATGATGGATGTCGTGCAGGAAGACATGCGCGAGGATGTCGCCGATGCGTTCGGGGATCTTGCCGTCCTCGCGTCTGTCGGTGATGACGCGCCGGTCGAGATCGGCTTCCGACAGGCCGTCGCAGAAGGCGACAAGCCTGCGGTCGAAATCTGCCTGCGCCTCGGCAAGGCTTGCCGCGCCGTCGAACGGTACGAAGTCGTCATAGGCGGCGGCGCCGAGACCGCCATCGGTCAGGAAGTCGAAATAAAGAAGGTCGACCGCGAGGATGTGGTTGAGCGTCTCGCGGATCGACGGAAAGAAGCTGACGCGCCCGGCCTCGAACTCGCCGGGCTTCAGCGCGAGCACGGCGCGGTAGAGCCGGTCGTTCGACCACAGATTGTTGCGGGCCATGCGGCGCAGATGCTTGAGCAGAGTCACCGTTTCGGCCTCCTCCCCCGGCCCGCGCCTATTTGACGTATTTCTCGACCTTCTGCTCGATGGCGCCGAAGATCGAATGGCCGGCCTTGTCCTTCATCTCGATGCGCACCGTGTCGCCGAAACGCAGGAACGGCGTCTTCGGCTCGCCACTCTCGATGGTCTCGATCATGCGCAGCTCGGCGATGCAGGAATAGCCGGCGCCGCCGGCCGAGACGGGTTTGCCCGGCCCGCCGTCCAGCTTGTTGGAGACGGTGCCGGAGCCGATGATGGTTCCGGCGGCAAGCGGCCGGGTTTTCGCAGCGTGCGCGATCAATGCCGGAAAGTCGAAGGTCATGTCGATGCCGGCATTGGCGCGGCCGAAGGGCTTGCCGTTGAGATCGGCGAGCAGCGGCAGGCTGACCTTGCCGCCATCCCAGGCATCGCCCAGCTCGTCGGGCGTGACAGCGACAGGTGAGAATGCGGAAGACGGTTTCGACTGGAAGAAGCCGAAGCCTTTGGCCAGCTCCGGCCCGGTGATGGCGCGCAGCGTCACGTCATTGACCAGCATGACGAGGCGGATCGCCTCCCTCGCCTCTTTCAGGCTCGCACCCATCGGCAGGTCGTCGACGATGACCGCAACCTCGGCCTCCATGTCGATGCCGAAAGCTTCGTCGGCCATGCGGATCGGATCGCGCGGAGGAACAAAACTATCCGAGCCGCCCTGGTAGATCAGCGGATCGGTCCAGAAGCTTGCCGGCATCTCGGCGCCGCGCGCCTTTCGCACCAGTTCGACATGGTTCACATAGGCCGAGCCGTCGGCCCACTGATAGGCGCGCGGCAGCGGCGAATGGGCGTTGTGTTCATGGAAACGCTCCGACGGGACCGCGTTGGTCTCAAGCGATTCCGCCAACGTCGCGAGATGCGGGGCAATGCGGCGCCAGTCGTCGAGCGCGGCCTGCAGCGTCGGCACAAGGAAGGAAGCATCGGTGAACCGCGTCAGGTCTCGCGAGACCACGACCAGCTTCCCGTCGCGCGTCCCGTTCTTCAGTGTGGCAAGCTTCATGCGGTTTCCTCTCCTTCAGCAGCCTTTTTGCTGCTTAATCCCACAACAAGGCTGTCGCGGGCGATCGTCAAGTCACCCGGCCAAGTTTTCCTGACAGCGGCGATCCAATCGGCTTCGCCGATGGCCGGATCGTCGGCCGGAATGAGATGGTTGAGCACCAGCCGCCGCACGCCGGCATTGCAGGCGATGCGGCCGGCTTGCTCGGCCAGGCTGTGGCTGGCGAAGAGGTGCTCGCGCAGCCGCGCACCGTTGCCGGTCCTGGCGACCAGCCTCTCGATGCCCGCTTTCAGCATAGCCTCGTGAACAAGAATGTCGGCGCCGCGCGCAAATTCTGCCAAGGGCGGGAAGAAGGCCGTATCGGCCGAGAACACCACGCTCCTGCCGCCATGTTCGAAACGCAGCGCGAAGCATTCGGTCACTGGCGGATGGTCGACGCGCAGCGCCGACACCATCAGCCCTCGCTCGTCCAGAACTGATCCTTCGGCGAACTCCTCGACCGAAACCAGTTCGCGGATATCCGGACGACCCTCGTCGACGATGCGGATCTCGATGTCGAACTCCATCGCCTGGCAGAACCGCTGCCAGTAACGGCCGGTGCCGGGCGGCCCGAAAACGGTCACCGGCGTCGCCAGGCCCGCGGTCCAGGCGGTGTGGATCAGCGGCCCGAGTTCCAGAACATGGTCCGAGTGGAGATGCGTGATGAAGATCAGGTCGAGCGCCTTGAGGCTGATGCCGGCATCGGCCAGGCCGCGCGTGACGCCCAGCCCGCAATCGACGACGATGTTACGCCCACCGAGTTCCAGCAGCGAAGAGCTCGGCCATGGCCCGCCCGGCCGCAAGGCCGGACCGCCCTTGGAGCCGAGCAGGACGAGTCGGTCCGCTGCTTCGGCGCTCAAGACCAGTCGCCCTCCGGTGTGCCGTTGAAACGCTTCTTCAGGTCGGCCCAGCAGTCGATATAGTTCTCCTGCAAGGTGCCGATCTCGGCGGCATAGCGCGTCAGCATCTGCGGGAAGCGCGTCTCGAACATGAAGGCCATGGTGTTGTCGAGCTTGACCGGCTTCAAGTCGGCGCGTGTCGCCTTCTCGAATCCGGAAGCGTCGGGCCCGTGTGCCAGCATCTGGTTGTGCAGGCTGATGCCGCCGGGAACAAAGCCTTCCTCCTTGGCGTCGTACTGGCCGTGGATCAGGCCCATGAACTCGCTCATGATGTTGCGGTGGTACCAGGGCGGCCGAAACGTGTTTTCCGCCACCAGCCAGCGCGGCGGGAAGATGACGAAGTCGACATTGGCCGTGCCCTCCTCGCCGCTCGGTGCCGTCAGCACGGTGAAGATCGATGGGTCGGGATGGTCGAACAGGATGGCGCCGACCGGCGAAAACGTCGCCAGATCATATTTGTAGGGCGCGTAGTTACCGTGCCACGCGACGACGTCGAGCGGCGAATGGCCAAGCTCGGTGACGTGGAAAGAGCCGCACCATTTGACGATCAGCCGGCACGGCGTCTCCTTCTCCTCGAACCAGGCGCAGGGCGTCTTGAAGTCGCGCGGGTTGGCCAGGCAATTGGCGCCGATCGGGCCGCGGTCGGGCATGGTGAACTTGGCGCCGTAGTTCTCGCAGACATAGCCGCGCGCCTCCTTGTCGGCGAGCTCGACCTTGAAGACCAGGCCGCGCGGCAGCACGGCGATCTCGCCGGGCCGAAGCTCGATCACGCCCATTTCGGTGACGAAGCGCAGCGCGCCGACCTGCGGCACGACAAGCAACTCGCCATCGGCGTTGAAGAAATGGTCATCCACCATCGAGCGGTTCGCGACATAGACATGCGCGGCCATGCCGGATTGGCCGACCGCGTCGCCGGCCGTGGTGAAGCTGCGCATGCCGGAGATGAAGTCCGTCGGCTCGGAGGGCATGGGCGTCGGATTCCAGCGGTATTGGCCGAGCGCCAGCTCATGATCGCCGATATTGGGGCCTGTCTTCCACAAAGGGTAGCTCGCGCCCTTGAAGCGGCCGGTGTGCTTGACGCTTGGACGGATTCGGTAGAGCCAGGAGCGCTCATTGGTGCCGCGCGGCGCGGTGAAGGGCGAGCCGGACAGCTGCTCGGCATAGAGGCCGTAGGCCGGCCTCTGCGGCGAATTGCGGCCCTGCGGCAGCGAGCCAGGCAGCGTCTCGGTCTCGAAATCATTGCCGAAGCCCGGCATGTAGGAAAAGCCCATCCGATCCTCCCTGATCCCGACCTCCAGCCTCACAGCGCTGGCGTGTCGGCGATGTTGACCAAACTGGTTTCATTTGTAACCATCGAAAATGTAACTATCAACGGCGCGCTGCATTCGGAGAGCGCTTCATGGAACCTGAAATCCTCGAACTGGAAAGCTTTCTCCCGTACCGTCTCTACCGGCTGGCTGACACCGTCAGCCGCGAGTTCTCCCGTATCTACAAGGAGCGCCACGGCCTGACGCGGCCGGAATGGCGCACGCTGTCGGGCCTCGGCCAGCGCGGCACGATGACGGCAACAGCGCTCGGAGAGCAATCGGCCATGCACAAGACCAAGGTGTCGCGCGCCGTGGCCGAACTGGAGCGCCGGCGCTGGCTGACGCGCGCGCCGGACGAGAAAGATCGGCGTGTCGAGCATCTGGCACTCACCAAGGCGGGGCTTGCGGCCTATCGCGAGATGGTGCCGCTGGCGAAGGCGTTTGAGAGGGAGCTTCTGGGGAGGTTGAGTGTTGAGAAGCGTACCGCGATCGTCACGGGGGTCGCGGCGCTGGAAAAAGCTTTGGAAGAAAAGAGCTGATAGGGGGGCGAAGGAACTCGACCTCTCTTCAGAGCCCTACCAATCCATCACCACCTTGCCCGAGCTCCCGCTCCGCATCGCGTCGAACCCTACCTGAAAATCGTCGATCCCGATGCGGTGCGTGATCAGCCCCGACACATCCAGCGGCCCCTGCACGAGCGCGATCATCTTGTACCAGGTCTCGAACATCTCGCGGCCGTAGATGCCTTTCAGATGCAGCATCTTGAAGATGACCTTGTTCCAGTCGATCTCGAAGCCGGTCGGCGCGATGCCCAAAATGGCGATCTTGCCGCCATTGTTCATGGTGTCGATCATGTCGCGGAAGGCGGGCGCGGCGCCCGACATCTCCAGGCCGACGTCGAACCCTTCGGTCATGCCGATCGAGGGCATCACGTCACGCAGCCTTTCCTTCGAGGCGTCGACGACATGCTGGACGCCGAGCTTGCGCGCCAGGTCCAGCCGGACAGGGTTGATATCGGTGATGACGACTTTTCGCGCGCCGACGCATTGGGCGACCAGCGCGCCCATGATGCCGATCGGGCCGGCGCCGGTGACCAGCACGTCCTCGCCGACCAGGTCGAAGGACAATGCCGTGTGCACGGCATTGCCCAGCGGATCGAAGATAGCGGCGATCTCGTCCGGAACGTCGTCCGGGATCGGCACGACATTGTGTTGCGGGATGGCCATATATTCACCGAAAGCGCCGGGGCGGTTGACGCCGACGCCCAGCGTGTTGCGGCATAGATGGCCCCTGCCCGCGCGGCAGTTGCGGCAATGGCCGCAGACGATGTGGCCTTCGCCGGAGACGCGCTGGCCGACCTTGTATTCGGTGACCGCCGCGCCGAAATCCGCGACCGTGCCAACGAATTCATGGCCGGTCACCATCGGCACCGGCACAGTCTTCTGCGCCCACTGGTCCCAATTGTAGATGTGGACGTCGGTACCGCAGATCGCGGTCTTCTTGACCTTGATCAGCACGTCGTTGGGGCCGATCTCCGGCACCGGCACCTCTTCCATCCAGATGCCCGGCTCGGCCTTTGCCTTCACCAGCGCCTTCATCATGTTGGACATTCTTTTGTTCCTTGAATCGCTTGATCCGGTACCGTTTTTCAGCGCCAGCCGTTCACGAAATCACGCCCAGTTCCTTGCCGACCTCGCCGAACGCCTCGACCGCGCGATCGATATCGGCACTGGAATGGGCGGCCGACATCTGGGTGCGGATGCGCGCCTGGCCCTTCGGCACCACCGGGAAGGAGAAGCCGATGACGTAGATGCCGCGCTTCAGCATGCGCTGCGCCATCTCCTGCGCCAGTGCGGCATCGCCCAGCATCACCGGGATAATCGGATGGTCGGCTCCGGCAAGCGTAAAGCCAAGCTTACCCATCTTGGAGCGGAAGCGATCCGCATTGGCATATAGGCGCTCGCGCAGCGCGTCGCCATGGCGGATCAGCTCGAACACCTTGATCGAGGCGCCGGCGATGGCCGGCATCAGCGTGTTGGAGAAGAGATAGGGCCGCGAGCGCTGGCGCAGCCAGTCGACGACCTCTCTCTTGCCCGAGGTGTAGCCGCCCGAGGCGCCGCCCAGCGCCTTGCCGAGCGTGCCGGTGATGATGTCTACCCTGCCCTCGACGCCGCAATACTCGGCCGAGCCGCGACCGTTCTTGCCGACGAAGCCGACCGCATGGCTGTCGTCGACCATCACCATCGCGTCGTACTTCTCGGCGAGATCGCAGACGCCTCGCAGATTGGCGATGATGCCGTCCATCGAAAACACGCCGTCGGTGGCGATTAGCCGGAAACGGCAGTCCTTCGCCTCTTTCAGCCGCGCTTCGAGATCGGCCATGTCGTTGTTGGCGTAGCGGAAGCGCTTGGCCTTGGAGAGCCGCACACCGTCGATGATGGAGGCGTGGTTCAAGGCGTCGGAGATGATGGCGTCCTCCTCGCCGAGCAGCGTCTCGAACAGGCCGCCATTGGCGTCGAAGCAGGAAGAATAGAGGATGGTGTCCTCCATGCCGAGGAAGGAGGAGATCGTCGCCTCAAGATCCTTGTGCTCTTCCTGCGTGCCGCAGATGAAGCGCACCGAAGCCATGCCGTAGCCGTAGCGATCCAGCGCATGCTTTGCCGCGGCGCGCAGGTCCAGGCTGTCGGCAAGGCCGAGATAGTTGTTGGCGCAGAAGTTCAGCACCTTTTCGCCGCCGACCTCGATCTCGGCGGACTGCATGGAGGAAATCACCCGTTCGGATTTGTAGAGCCCGGCCGATTTCAGGCCCTGGAGCTCGCTGTCGATATGGGAAAGGAATGCTTTGCTCATGGGTCCGGCCCTGTTCGGTTCGAGGCCGGACTGTCGCGCCACGGCTGCAAAAAATCCATCGCAAAAGCGACCGCTTCGGTGGCGTCGTGAAAGCCCGGTCGCAATCCTGTACGAGGATGCATGTAAAAATGGAGTGTGCAGGAAAGGACGTGCTAACCATCTTGCGAGCTTTGTCGCGCCGCCGCGATCGCGACTGGCCACACTTGCCGAGCTGTTAACCCTTTCAAGGCAAACGTCTTCCCGCCACGAGTTCCAAGGCAGGAATCCGTCGACCGAAGGGGTCACTCAAGTTATGTCGCAGCAGCCAGTGCATAGCGTTTCACGCAAGCTGATCCTGCTCATCAAGACCGGCTACTGGCTGGCGCTCACGATCATTGCCGCCATGGTGGTGGCCTCCTTCATTCTTCTGCAGCAGCTGATGGCGCAGCAGCAGCATAATGACGCGCTGCTCGATATCGTCTCGACGCAGAAGGCGCTGTCGCAGCGCATCGTCTTCCTGGCAAGCGCCACGGGTGCTGCCTCGCGCGACAAGCAGCCGGCGCTGGTCACCGCGCTCAAGCAGGCGACGGGCGAGTTCGAGACCAATTACGACCGGCTGCTCAAGGAGACCGGCGCCGATCCGCTGTCGCCGGCACGCAACGATCCGAAGTCGATCGAGTATGTGCTGTTCAACAAGCCGTTCCACCTCGATTATTTCTCGGTCGGCCTCGTCGCCAATGGCGACAGACTTATCTCGTCCCTCGCGTCGCAGCTCGGCATGCAGAGCGACGGCTACAAGGCCGGCGGTGAACGCGCCGGGCTCGACGCTTCCGTCGCCAATGCGACGATGTCCGGCTATGCCGCGCTCGCCCAGCGCATCAGCGCCTTCGCCGACGAAAAATCCAGCAGCATCCTCGACCTGCACCGCACGCTGTTCTTCGCTACCCTCGGCGTCATAGTGCTGGTGGCGCTGTTCATCTTCCGGCCGATGTCCAACGCTATCCTGCGCAAGACGCGCGAGCTGGTCGATGCGCGCAACTCCATGGCCTTTATCGCCGTGCATGACGGCTTGACCGGCCTGCATAACCGCACCTTCCTGACGGACCATTTCGACACCCTGATCAAGGGGGCGCACCGGCGCCGCGAGCGCCTGGCGGTGGTCCAGTTCGATCTCGACCGCTTCAAGCAGATCAACGATACGCTCGGACACGCCGCCGGCGACTATGTGCTGGTGGTGACGGCGCAGCGCATGCGCGATTCCTGCCGCGCGTCGGACCTCTGCGCGCGGCTCGGCGGCGACGAATTCGTCATGATCCTCAACGGGGCCGGCACCACCGAGGACATCCATGCGCTGGCCAAGCGCATCCTTGGCGAAATCAACGAGCCGATCACGTTCCAGGGCACGACCATCATGCCTGGCGCCAGCGCCGGCATCGCGGTCTATCCAATCGACGCCGACAATGCGCAGGACCTGCTCGTCCATGCCGACCTCGCTCTCTATTCCGCCAAGAAGCTCGGCGGTGGCAATTTCTCCTTCTTCTCGGAGGAGCTGCGGCGCGAGCTCGACTACCGCAAGCAGCTCGAACAGGACATCCGCACGGCGATCGCCGACAAGAGCTTCGAGGTCTACTTCCAGCCGCAGGTGTCTCTGACCAGCGGCAAGATCAGCGGCATCGAGGCGCTGGTGCGCTGGAAGCACGCCACGCGCGGCATGATCTCGCCCGGCGAGTTCATTCCCGTCGCCGAGAAATGCGGCTTCATGCCGGATATCGGCCGGATAGTCATCAGCAAGGCGATCAACGAGGCCGCCGAATGGGACCGCGCCGGGATTGATTTCGGGCGCATCGCCGTCAATGTCTCCGGCACCGAGCTTCGCGAGCCCGATTTCGACACGTTCCTGTTCGGCACGCTGGAGCGCGCCGGGCTGGCGCCGCAGAAGCTTTCGCTGGAGATCGTCGAATCCGTCATCCTCGACGACGAGAAGACCGGGATCGCCTCGAAGCTCCGCCACATCCGCGCTGCCGGCGTGCATCTGGAGTTGGACGATTTCGGCACCGGCTACGCTTCACTGAGCCACGTCAACCCCAACGAGATCGACCGGCTGAAGATCGACCGCCGCTTCGTCCAGAACATCAACGAGAACGGCGACAACACCAAGATCGTGCGCGCCATCACCGAGCTTGCCAGGGGGCTGGGCATCTCGATCGTCGCGGAGGGCGCCGAGACCGAGGCCGAACTCGACTCGCTGATGGCGATCGGCTGCGACCAGGTGCAGGGCTATTCGATCGCGTTCCCGATGCCGCAGGACAAGGCGCGCGAATGGCTGGCGGCGCGCAGCCCGAAGAAGACGAAGCTGAAGGTGCTGCAGGGCAGTTTGGGCTAACGCTTTCGCCGACAAGCTTGACAGAACCGTGCGTCATGGCGGCCTATCGGCATCGCAAATGGGTTTTGCGAATGCCGTTTCGTTATATCCTGCCATTCCTGCTGCTTGTCGCATCGCCCGCCTTGGCCGCCGATCGGACCATTTATCTGACGTTCGACGACGGCCCGCTGAACGGCACCAGCAACATCCTCGACGTGCTGCAGGCCCAGCAGGTGCCGGCGACTTGTTCATGGTCGGCATGCATGCCGAGGCCAACGCCACCAGCCGGGCGCAGCTGCAGCGGGCGAAATCGATGCCGCTGGTGACGATCGGCAACCACAGCTACAGCCATGCCTATAGTCACTACCGGCATTTCTACGGCGACACGGAGGGCGTGGTCGCCGACATGCTGCGGGCCAATGTCGTGCTCGGGCTGACGCCGGTCGTGCACGCACGCCTGCCCGGACGCGATGTGTTCCGGCTGCCAAACTACTCCAAAGACGACAATTCACTCGGACTGGCCGAGGCCGGACGCGAGGATCCGGATTACGAATTCGTCGCGGCGTCGGGCTTCTGGCTGGCTGGGACCACGAATGGGTGCATGAGGACAACGGCAAGCCGGTGCAGAGCGTCGACCATCTGGTGAGCGAGATCGACCATCTGTTCGGCTACGGCCATTTCGCCAGGCCGAACAAGCTGATCCTGCTCATGCATGACGAGATGTTCCAGGACGTCTTCGACGGCAAGGCGAATCTAACCGCTTTGATCGCGGCGCTCAGGCTGCGCCATTACGCCTTCGGCGCGATTGCGGGTTACGACTGAGACGCTTCGGCGTTCCGCCTGAGCATCGCCAGCACCTCGGCGAATTCGGCCAGCCTGTCATCGGGAATACCGGCCCGCAGCCGCCTGTCGAAGGCGACCGCCGCGAGGCGCAACTTTTCGAACAGCGCTTCGCCCGCTTCGGTCAGCGCCACCTGGTGGACCCTGCGGTTTTCCGGATCGCGGCGGCGCGTCAGCAACCCTTGCACCTCCATGGCATTGAGGTGATGCGTCAGCGTCGCTCCCTGGATGCCGATCATGCCGGCAAGCTCGCGCTGGTTGGCAAGTTCCTTCGACTTGACCGACAGCAAGGTCAGCCAGACGGGCAGCGTGCCGCCGGCCTCGACCAGCGCGGCATCGAAGGCCTGCGCCACCACTTTCGAGGTGCGGGCGAGATTCATGCCGACAGGCGGGCGGTCAAACGGTGTCATGACGTGACAGTAGAGCAAGCAATGGGAACGTGAAACTCGGCTTCATGAGTTGACATCTAATCGTTAGATATCTAACTTTGTCTTATTGATGGCGTCGTGACAGGGCAGCGACGCATGGCGGGCGGCAGAGAGGAATGCGGTCATGCAATATGTCTATATCGTCGTCATCGGCCTGCACGTCATGGCCGGCGTGTTCTGGGCCGGCACGACCATTGCGGTCGCCCGCGATCCGGAGATCAAGGCGGAGCGCTTCATCCGGCCCCAGCTCGGCGCCTCCGGTCTGGTTTTCCTGACCGGCATACTGCTCTGGTATTTCTTCCATGAGGGCGCGTTCGGCCCAATGGAGAAGGCGCTGGCGCTCGGCATCTTGACCGCGCTGATCGCCGCCGGCGTGCAGGGCGCGCTTGTCGCCTCCGCCAGCCGGCAACTGGCTGGCGCCGATCAAGCGACCCAGACCCAACTGCGGGCGAAAATGACCAGAGGCGAACGCATCGCCGGCGGGCTGCTGGTCATCACCGTGTTTTGCATGGCGACCGCCAAGCTTTTTTGAAATCGCACGGCCGGCGAAACCCGACCGGGCGCGGCGCGCAACGGACCAGAGCGGCAGGTGGCTCTCCTTGCAAAGGCCCGTTGCGCGTCACAACGTTCCATCGAACGCTGAAACCGCTTTAAGCCATTTCGGGGCGCTTGGAGGCCTCGCGAATGGCCTTGTGGACGTTGCGCTGCAGCTCCATGAAAGCGGCGCTCTCCATGACCTCCTCGCGGCGCGGGCGCTCGATGTCGACGTCAAAAGTCCGCATGATGCGCCCCGGGCCGATACCCATCACGACAATGCGGTCCGACAGATAGACAGCCTCTTCGACGTCGTGGGTGACGAAGAGCACGGTGAGCCTGTGCTCCTCCCAGATCTGGGTGAGCAGTTCCTGCATCTGATGCCTGGTCAGAGCATCGAGCGCACCGAAGGGCTCATCCATCAAGAGCATCTTGGGGCGGTAGGAAAGCGCGCGCGCAATGGCGACGCGCTGCTTCATGCCGCCCGAAAGTTCGGATGGATAGAGATTGGCCGAGTGCGGCAGCTTGACCAGGTCGAGATGCTCGAGCGCGATCCTGCGGCAGGTGGCGCGGTCGTGGCCGGCGGCCTTGAGAGCGAACTCGATGTTCTGCTGCGCCGTCAGCCAGGGCAGCAGCGTATAGGACTGGAAGACGACGCCGCGATCGAGACCCGGCTTCAGGATCGGCGATCCGTCGATGTCGAGTTCGCCCGAGTCGAAATCCTGCAGTCCGGCGACGATCGACAGCAGCGTGCTCTTGCCGCAGCCCGACGTGCCGACCAGCGACACGAATTCGTTGTCGGCGAGGTCGAGGTTGATGTCGCGCAGCACTTCGGTGCGCCGCGCTCCGGCGCCGAAACTCTTGTGGAGGCTCTTGATCCGCAGTTTTGGGGAATTCATCGGCCGGACCTCGTCATGAACGGCTGTCCTGGCGGAACAGCACCTTGCCCAGCGCCTTCATGACCTGATCGGTGATCAGGCCAAGAATGCCGAGCAGAAGGATGTAGCCGATGATGGTGTTGGTCTGGAAATAGCGCTGCGAGACGGTGATGCGATAGCCCAAGCCGGACGTCGCGGCGACCAGTTCGGCCAGCACGAGCCAGGTCCAGGCCCAGCCCAGGCTGATGCGCAGCGTATCCCAGATGCCCGGCAAGGCGCTGGGCACCACGATGCGTGTCAGGATCTTGCGATCCGGAAGGCCGAGCGTCCGGCCGAGACCGACGAAGTCGGCCGGCACGCGTTTGACGTTGTCCATGATCATCAGCACCTGCTGGAAGAAGGTGCCGATGAAGATGATCAGGAATTTCTGGACATCGCTCGTCCCCGCCCAAAGGATGGAGAGCGGCACGAAGGCGACCACCGGCATGTAGCGGATGAAATCGACCAGCGGCTCGATGGCCGCTTCCCAGGTCCGGAAGCTGCCGATCAGCACGCCGATCGGAATGGCGAGCACCGAGGCGATGAGAAAGCCGACCGAAATACGGTAGATCGAGGCCTCGAGATCGGTGAGCAGCGTGCCGTCGGCCCAGAGCTTGGCGAGTTGCGTCGCCACGCTGGCGGGGGACGGCAGGAAGATCGGCTTGACCAGGTCGAGCCCCGTTGCCGCCCACCAGGCGAGGCCGAGACCGGCGAAGACGGCCACGGCGATGATCAGGAAACGGGAGCGCGCGATGGGAGCGCCGATCCCGGAGGAGCGGCGGCGCATCGCCTGCCTGGCGGCGGGTCCCGTCGCCGGGCCAGGCGGGTTCGCTTTGCCGGCAGGCTCGTCGGACATTTCGGCGGCCGCCACGACCCGGCCTACTGCGCGGCCTTGACGAAGGCTGGATCGATCATCTGCTCCGGCGTCACGTCGGCCTGGAGCAGCCCGGCATTCTTGGCAGCGGCCTCGACGTCGGCGAATGTCTTGGTGGAAAAATCGCCCGTCAGCGCGCCCTTGTTCTCGGCCAGCGAATAGTAACGCACGCCGTCGAAGGCGGTGTTGAGGTCCTCGACGCTCGAACCGACCGCCTTGGAGATGATGGCGCGGCCGCCGGGCGTGTCGGCTTTGTAGTCCGCGAGCGCGGCATCCCAGGCCTTGATCATGGCAAGCACCTGGCCGGGCCGCGACTTGATGACCTCGTCGCGCACCACCAGCACGTCGCTGATCAGGCCGGGATCCTCGCCGGCGGTGAAGAGAAGCTTGACGTCCTTGTTCTGCGCCCTGGCCGTGGTGAGATAAGGCTCATAGGTGACCGCGACCGGGACGCGGCCGGCAATCAGCGCGCTGCCGGCATCCGCCGCCGGCATGGGCACCGGCTGGACGTCGGCGATCGACATGCCGTTCTTGGCGAGCGCGTATTTCAGCAGGATGTCGCTGGTCGTGCCTTCCTCGAATGCGACCTGCTTGCCCTTGAGATCGGCGACGGAGTTGACATCCTTGCCGGCGATCATGGCGTCGGCCGTCATCGAGACGTCGAGCAGCAGCACGATCTTGACCGGCAGGCCGGCCGCAACCATGCCCATGGCGGTGTGGGTGGCGATGTTCGCCGCGTCGAGCTGGCCGCTCGCCAGGGCGGCGTTGATGTCCTTGTCCTCGGTGAAGTTAACGATCTGGACGTCCGACAGACCGCTCGCCTTGAACAGGCCCTTGGCTTCGGCGACATGCCACTGGCCGTAGCCCAGCCATGGCTCGATGCCGATCTTGAACGATCCAGCTTCAGGCGTCGCGGGAATGGCCGTATCGGAGGCGTGGGCCGGCGGGGCGAAGCCGACGGTGGCCGCCACCACGAGCGCACGGAATTGTGCTGTGAGGTTACGCATCATCCTTGTTCCCCTTGATGATTCAGAGCGCTTTTTTGAACCAAACTTCCTGTCTGGTGAGAATGCGGCTTCTGCTTCTTGCGGCACTGTGCCTCGGCGTCTTACCTGCCACGTCGACGGAAGTGAAACGATATTCAACGTCCGCGGCGATGGATGTCAAGGCTAAAATACATACATGCATATACAAGTTGGAGAGGCTGATTTCCGCGCTCTTGGCGGCATTTGGGTGGGCTCCACTCATTAACTGGCGCCAAGGGGAATAGTCCCGGCCGCCTCAGGTCTTGCGCGACGGAGAATAGCGGCTGCCGAGCGAGTAGCGGCTGCCGACATAGGTCAGCCTGCTGACGGTGGCGACGACCGCGCCGGTCCATGTCCGGCGATGCAGCAGAAGGCAGCAACTGCCGATGTCGATGGCGAGGTGCCGCGCCGTCTCGGCATCGGCTGGGACAGCGGAAATGATATGTTCGACCTCGGTCACCGGCGTCTTCTGCATCAGGTAGTCGTAAGTCGCCGTCTTCGAGAAATCCTGCTTGTCATAGTCCGGGATCAGGCTCGGATTGACGAAGCGCTCTTCCAGTTGCACGGGCAGGTCGTTCTCGAAGTTGACGACCACCGAATGATAAAGCGCCGCGCGCCTGGCGAATTCGAAGGACAGCGAGAGCTCCTTGGTCGGCGTGATCCTTTCGAGGACGAGAACCTCCGAGCGATGCCTGTTGCCGCGCGCGACGATCTCGGCCGCGATATTGTTGATCTCGATCAGCGTCGATTGTGGCTTGGGCGGCGCGATGAATGTCCCCACGCCCTGCAGCCGGATCAGGAAGCCGGCCGAGGTCAATTCCCGCAAGGCGCGGTGGACGGTCATGCGCGACACGCCGAGCGCGGCCACGAATTCATTCTCGGACGGCAGCTTGCGGTCCTTGCTCCATTTGCCGGTTCCGATGTTGGTCAGGATATAGTCCTTGACCTTCTCGTAGAGGGGGCTGGCCGTATCGGGCAAAGCACTCATTTTCAAAAGTCCTTTCCGGCAAACATCGGAAATCAGGTGCCGGCAGGCTGCCGCAGCCGGATAATGGTTTTCAAGCCGTCGCCCTGCCCCGCCAAAAGACGCTCATAGGCGGCGGGAACATCGTCCAGGCCGATCTCGCGATCGAGCAGACTGATCAGCGGTCCGGACAGCTCCGCCAGCATCCCGATGGCGTCGGGCAGCTCATCGGCAAAGGCGTGGCATCCGAGCAACGCGATCTCGCGTTCGACCAGCATGTTGGGGTCGATGTCGAGGCGGCCGTGGAAAATGCCGACAAGCGCGACGGTGGCGCCGGAGCCCAGAACACCCAGCAACTGGTTGAGCGCGGCGATGCTGCCGGTGGCCTCGACGGCCGCAAGCAGAGGCGCATCGGCGGTCGCCGTGGCAATGGCGTCGCGGTCGAGGTCGACGATGGTGGCGCCGGTCACCCGGGCGACGCGCTCGCAGCGCGCCTTGTTGCGGTCGGCGATCAGCACCCTGCCCGAGAACGTCCGCGACAGGAGCAGCGCCGCCAGGCCGCCGATGGTGCCGCAGCCGACGACAAGCACCGAACCCGCGGTCTTCGGCAGGCGCCGCACGGCATGCAGCGCGACGGCGAGCGGCTCGGCCATCGCCGCCACCCTGTCGTCGAGCGCGGCGTCGATGACATGCAGCAGGCGCGCCGGCAGCACCGTCTCCTCGGCAAAGCCGCCGTCGCATACTTCGCCGACGAAGCCCAGCGAGGCGCACAGATGCCGCCTGCCGGCGCGGCATTGCGCGCATTCTCCGCACCAGAAACGGGAATCGGCGACCACCCGGTCGCCCACGGCGACGGTGTCGACGCCCTCGCCGACCGCCACCACCGTGCCGGTCAGTTCGTGGCCGGCTGTCGACGGCACGCGGCTTATCCATTGTCCAGTGCGGAAATTGTGGAGGTCGGAACCGCAGATGCCGGCGGCGTCGACATTGAGCTTCACCCAGCCCGCCTCGGGAGTACCTGGCGCGGCGATATCCTCGACGCGCAGGTCGCCGGGTCCATGGAGCTTGGCGGCCTTCATCGCGCCGGCCCGTCAGGCGCCGAGATAGCGGTCGCGGATTTCCGAGACCGCGTTCTCATGCGAGCTGAAGCCCTCATAGCGGGCGAGCCTGCGGGCATGGCCGGCAAGCTCGGGATAGGCAGCCGAGGTCACATAACCGACCGACGAGCGCTTGAGGAAATCCGTCACCGAAAGCGGCCCGTAAGTGCGTGCCCAGCGGCTGGTCGGCAGCACCGCGTTGGGCCCGAGGACGAAATTGGCGAGCGTCACCGGCGTATGCGGACCCATGAGGATCTCGGCCGCCTCGGTGATGTGGCCGAGATGCGCGAACGGCTCCCTGGACAGGACCTCGAGGTGTTCGGGCGCATAGTCGTTGATGAAGCGATAGCTGTCCTCCAGCGATGCGGTCAGCACGATGCCGCCGCGCTTGCCGGTCAGCACCGCGCGCGAAAACTCGACGCGCTGCTCGCTCATACGGGACCAGTGCTCGGGCAGCGCTGCCAGGGCGGCGTCGGCTACCTTGCGGCTGTGCGTCACGAGATAGGCGGAGGAATCCGGTCCGTGCTCCGCCTCGATCAGAAGGTCGAGCGCGGCGAGGCCGCCGTCGACGCTGTCGTCGGCGAAGATGATCGCTTCCGACGGACCAGCCGGAAGGCCGGTGTCGATGATCGAGGAAAGCAGGCTCTTGGCCGCCACCACCCAGGGGCTGCCCGGGCCGACGATCTTGAGCGCGGGCTTCACCGTCTCGGTGCCGTAGGCAACGGCTGCAACCGCATGCGCGCCGCCGCATTTGTAAACGGTCTCGACCCCGGCCAGTCGGGCGGCGACCAGGGTCGCGGCATCGACGGAGCCGTCCGCGGTCGGCGGCGTCACGATAGCGATCTGCGGCACGCCGGCGATGACGGCCGGAACCGAGGTCATCATGGTGACCGACGGAAAGGCGCCCTTGCCGCGCGGAACGTAGAGCGCGACGGAGGCGATCGGCGTGTAACGGTCGCCGGCATAGGCGCCCGGGCGGACCTCCTTGAGCCACATCGTCTCCGGGCGCTGCTCCTCATGGAAATGCCTGATGTTTGCGATGCCGAAGCGGATGCTGTCGATGACATCCTTGTCGACCTTGCCGAAGGCAGCGTCGAACTCCGCTTCCGAAACCTTCAGATCGCCCGCGGCCACATCGGCCTTGTCCAGGTCCCTGACGAAGCGGAGCAGGGCCGCGTCGCCTTCCGTCCTGACCGCCTCGAGGATCGGGCGGACCTTCTCGACGAAGACCGAGAGGTCGGCTTCGGCGCGCTTCAGCAGGCTCGCCCGCTGTCCGGCGCTGGCGGATGAGAGGTCGTGGAAGCTGATGTCGGACATGGCTGCTCCTCAGAAACGCGGGAAAAGTATATACATGTATGTATAATGCCCGCCAGCGTTTTTCTTTGCTCCGCCGCCAGGCTGGCCACCGCACGGCGCCTCAGATCGAGGCAAGGAAGCCCCCATCCACCGGAAAGGACTGACCGGTGATGTAGGCCGAGGCGTCCGAGGCCAGGAACACCGCGATGCCGTGCAGATCCGAAAGATCGCCGAAACGATGCTGCGGTATCTTGGCGAGCATCGACTGCTGCCACGCCTCGTCGGCGTAGAACACTTCCGTCATCGCCGTCCTGAAATAGCCGGGCGCAATGGCGTTCACCCTGATCCCGAGACCCGCCCATTCCGCCGCCAGCGCCCGCGTCATGCCGAGCAGGCCCGACTTCGACGAGCCGTAGGGCACGGCCGTGGGAATGCCGACCTCGGAGGTCAGCGAGCACAAATTGATGATGGCGCCGGGGCGCCCGGCATCGCGCATGTGGCGGGCGGCGGCCTGGGCGCAGAAGAAGGCGCCCTTGAGATTGGTGTCGACGATCCGGTCCCAGAGCGCTTCATCGACATCGAGCGAAGGCCTGACCTCTTCCATGCCGGCATTGTTGACCAGGATATCGAGACCGCCAAGCAGGTTGGCGGCCTCGTCGATCGCGGCGCGGCAGCGGGCGACGTCAGTGACGTCCAGGGCAATGGCATGCGCAAGCCCGCCGGCGGCCCGGATCGCCGCCGTCGTCTCCTCCAGCGAAGCAAGGCTGCGCGCCGTGACGGCGACAGCGGCGCCGGCCGCGCTCAGCGCCTCGGCGATGCCGCGCCCGATGCCGCGGCTGGCGCCGGTGACGAGCGCCTTCCTGCCCGACAGGTCGAAGAGGGAAGCATTGCGCATTGTCGATCCTCCTTGGCCTGCCGGCCCGCCCTCGCTCGCGAGACTAGCCGATCATTGGTTATACATACAAGCATATACAAATGATTTTGGGAGCCCGTAGCGAAACCGACCGCGGGAAGCGCGCTGCCCCGCAACCGATACCGCGGCCCTGTCCGGCGCTTTTCCTGCCGCCGCGATTTCGCGTTGCGGCCTGTCAGTCAGATCCTGATGCCGAACCGGATGCCGTCATAAATGGCGGCGTGGATGTTGCGCGAAGCGACCGCGTCGCCGATGCGGAACAGCACGAAGCCGCCTTCGGCATTGCGCGCGGGGAAAATGTCGCCGCCATTCACCAGACGCTCGTAGTCGACCGCGCCGGCATTCTTCGACAAAGGCTTCAGCGACAGATAAAGGTCGTCGAGGGGTGCCGTGCCATGCTCGACCACCACCTGGTCGACACGTCTTTCGCCGCGCCAGCCGTCGGCAAAATCCGAAGCGAGCTCGGCGACGAGCTGGTTGCCCTCGCGCCGCACCGAGCGCAGCCTCGTGTTGATGGTCACGGTGACGCCCTTTTCGTGGAAGGCGCGCATATAGGGCACGTGGTTCATGCCACCCATTTCCGGCGCGAAGAACCGCTCCGGCGAAACCAGTTCCAGCTTCGAGCCGCCGTTGGCGATGAGTTCGGCAGCGCCCATGCCCTGATGGCCGCCATTGTCGTCATAGAGCAGCACGTTCTCGGCCGGCTTGACGCTGCCGGCCATGATGTCCCAGCTCGAGGTCACAAGATTGTCGCCGGCCGTCAGCGGCGGGTTCTGCGGCATGCCGCCCGTCGCCACGATCACCACGTCCGGCGCCAGCGCCAGCACATCGTCCTTCTCGGCCCAGGTGTCGTAGCGGATCTCGACGCCGAGGCGATCGAGCTCGGCAAGCCGCCAGTCGATGATGCCGATCAGCTCCTTGCGGCGCGGGTTCTGGGTGGCGAGCCTTACCTGGCCGCCTGCCTGGCTGGCGGCTTCGAGCACCGTCACCTGGTGGCCGCGTTCGGCCGCGACGCGCGCGGCTTCCAGGCCACCGGCGCCCGCCCCAACCACCACGACTTTCTTCTTCGGTCCTTCGCTCTTGGCGATGATGTGCGGAATGGTCGCCTCGCGACCGGTCGCGGCGTTGTGGACGCAAAGCGCCTCGCCGCCCTCATAGATGCGGTCGAGGCAATAGGTGGCGCCGACGCATGGGCGGATCTCGTGCTCGCGGCCTTCCATCACCTTGCGAATGATGTGCGGATCGGCGATGTGGGCGCGCGTCATGCCGACCATGTCGAGCTTCCCGGTGGCGATGGCGTGGCGCGCCGTGGCGACATCGGAGATGCGCGCGGCATGGAAGGTCGGGAACTTCGTCGCCGCCCTCACCTCGCCGGCGAACTCGAGATGCGGGGATGAGCGCATGCCGGTGACCGGGATGACCTTGGTCAGCGACGCATCGGTTTCGATCGTGCCGCGGATGATGTTGAGAAAATCGACCTTGCCGGAGTTGGCCAAACGCCTGGCGATCTCGATGCCGACCTCCTTCGAGATGCCGTTTTCGAAATCCTCGTCAGCGACCATGCGGATGCCGACGACGAATTTCTCGCCGACGGCGGCGCGAACCGCGTCGAGCACCATGTCGGTGAAACGCAGGCGATTGTCGAGCGAGCCACCGAACTCGTCGTCGCGATGATTGGTCAAAGGCGACCAGAAGCCGTCCATCAGATGGCCGTAGGATTCGAACTCGATGCCGTCGAGGCCGGCCGCCTGGCAGCGCTGCGCGGCCGAAGCGTAGTCGGCGACGATGCGCTCGATATCCCACTCCTCGATGGTCTTGGGGAAAGCGCGGTGCGCCGGCTCGCGCATCGGCGAGGCCGACAGCACCGGCAGCCAGTCGGCCTTGTTCCAGCCGGTGCGGCGGCCGAGATGGGTGATCTGGATCATCACCTTGCAGTCGTGCTCGTGGCAGGCATCCGCCAGTTCGGCCAGCCACGGCACGATCCCGTCGTCATAGACATGCAGGTTGCCGAAGGCTGCCGGACTGTCGCGCGAGACGATCGCCGAGCCCGCCGTCATCGTCAGCGCCATGCCGCCCTTGGCCTTCTCGGCATGGTAGAGCCGGTAGCGTTCCTTCGGCATGCCGTCCTCGGAATAGGCCGGCTCATGGCTAGTCGACATCACCCGGTTCTTCAGCGTCAGGTGCTTGAGCTGGTAAGGTTGGAGAAGCGGGTCGCTACTGGTCATCGTCTTCCTGCCGTTTCAAATTGTGCTAATGAGCGCGCCAAATGTGCCGCGCTCGAAAGAATTGCGGTGCCTTCTTCGTTCTTCGTTTACGCCCGCTACCTTCGAACTGTGGTTCGGACCGGCGGTAAGGAGCCATTGATGACCGACGCCAAGAACCTCACCCAGCTCGGCAAGCACGTCGAGACGCCACAGAGCCCCGAACAGGCGGTCCTGGAGACCGTGCCGTTCCAGCGCGGCGACGGACCGCCGGCGATCGTGCGCTTCACCTGCCCCGAATTCACCTCGCTCTGCCCGGTCACCGGCCAGCCCGACTTCGCCCACATCGTCATCGACTACGCGCCCGACCAGACGCTGGTGGAATCGAAGTCGCTGAAGCTGTTCATGACCTCGTTCCGCAACCACGGCGCCTTCCATGAGGAATGCACCGTGATGATTGGCCGCCGCATCGTCGAGGCCACGAGGCCGCTCTGGCTGCGCGTCGGCGGCTACTGGTTCCCGCGCGGCGGCATCCCGATCGACGTCTTCTGGCAGACCGGCGCGCCACCCAAGGACGTGTGGCTGCCCGACACGGGCGTTGCGCCCTATCGCGGTCGCGGCTGAGCTGATCGACATCACTCGCACTGATATTGGCTCAGCGCCCATTCGCCGGTCACCGACAGGAGATCCGACACTTTCCAGGCGCCGCCGACCTTCTTCAGCTTCCATTCCAGCCGGTGCTGGTGGCCTTCGACGACGAAAGCGACGACCACCTTGGCCTCGTCGCCATTGACGGCCTCGATGGTGCGCAGACTCCGGTCTATCGCCAGCTTGTCGTAGTCGGCATTGTCGAGCGCCATGTTGGGATCCAAGCACTCGCCCTGCCCTGAGGCGCGCAGCGCATCGCTCTTGTCGAGCACGGTTTTCGCCGGATCGGTGAAGTTCTTGCGCTGGGACGGATCGAGCTCCAGCCCGAGATGCTCGTAGAAGGGCTTCACCACCGCGGTCGGCGATCCGGGCAGGACGGGCGCGGCAGGTGCCGGTTCGGCCGGCTTGCTTTCCGGGGCCGTGGCCGCAGGCGGCGAGGTTTCGACCGCAGGCGGCGACTTGTCGCCCGATGATGCTTTCGGCGGCGGCGCGCCGAAGAGCCCCTGCGCAGAGGCGCCGCCGTTCAGCTCCGCGGCCAGCATCGACAAGCTCGACAGCGCGAGGACAAGACGGCGAAGCACGGCATCACTCCGTCGAGGCGCCGCATTCCAGCGCGCTGAGCGTCCAGTTGCTGGTCTTGGAGCTGATGTCGGCGATCTTCCACTTGCCGTCCATTTTCTTCAGCGACCACACCATTTCGCGTTTGGAGTCATCGCCTTCCGGGAAAAGATTGAAGTTTGCCGTCACCTCGGCGGTATCGCCGTTGACGGTCTCGGTAAGCTTCAGCGTCTTCGACAGAGTCTTCTGATCGAAATCCTGCGCGTCGAGGCCGGGATCGAAGTCGAGGCAGGACACCTCGTCGGGCTTCTCCTTTTGTGCCTTGTCGTTGGCTTCGAACAGCTTGGTGACCGGCTCGGTGAAACGGTCGCGGTATTTGGCGTCTCCCTCGAACTTCACCGAAGGCACATAGAAGAACTTCACGGCGTTGGAGGCCGGCCCGGCAAGCACGGCGCCGGGCAAGGCAATCGAGAAGACAGCGGCAAGCACTATCGGCTTCATGCAGGATCTCCGGGGTTCGGTGCGTGGCGGCACGCTTGCCACCACGCATCCTGCATATCGCCTTTTTTGCGGCTCATGAAGGCCAGGCGCGCTCAGGCATCCAGCCAGACGTTCTGGAAGTCCATTTCATAGGTCTGGTGCATCGAATAGTTCTTCACCTTCTTGTTCATATGGCAGTAGAGCTTCTGCCAGAAAGGCTGGATGATGACGCCGGAGTCCTGCAGGATTTGCTCGACGTCCTTCATCACCTCCTTGCGCTTGGCGACGTCGATCTGCGACAGCGCGTCCTTGAGCTTGGCGTCGAAGGCCGGGTTGGAAAAGGCCGTCTCGTTCCAGGCTTCGCCCGAGCGGTAGCCCAGCGCCAGCACCTGGACGCCCAGCGGGCGCATGTACCAGATGGTCATCGAATACGGATATTTCGTCCAGTCGTTCCAGAAGGTCGAGCCGGGCAGCACGGTGCGCTTCACCTTGATGCCGGCATCGCGCAGCTGTCCGGCGATGGCATCGCCGGTGTTCTTCTGCCACTCGTCCTCGACCGTGATCAGCTCGTGCTCGAAGTCGGCCTGGCCGGCTTCCGCCATCAGCTTCTTGGCGCCGGCGGCATCGCGTTCCTTCTTCGGCAGCGGGTAGTATTCGGGATGGATCGGGGCGACGTGATGGTTCTCACCGACCGTGCCGCGCCCATTGTAGCCGAGCTGCATGACCTGGTTGTTGTCGACCGCCATCTGCAGCGCGTTGCGCACCCGCTTGTCGTCATAGGGCTTGTGGGTGACGTTGGTGCGGGCAACCAGCGTGGTCGCGGTCGCGACCTCCGACTTAACCAGGCCCATCTTGTCCAGCGGGTCGATGTAGTCGGCCGGCGTTTCGAAATCGAGGTCGACCTCGCCGGAATCGAAGGCGTTCAGCGTGGCGTTGAAGTCGGTGCCGTAGTCGATGAACTCGACGCCGTCGAGCGGCGCCTCGCCGCCCCACCACTTGCCGTTCTCGCGGCGCTTGACGACCGCTTTCTGGCCGACATCGTAGGAGACCAGCTCGAAGGCTCCGGTGCCGATCGGCTTCTTGATCGGATCGGCGCCGTCCTTGTCGAAGTCGCGATGCACGACCAGCGCCGGATAGTCGGTGAGGCCCGGTATGATGGCGATATCGGCTTCGTTGAGCTTCAGCTTGACCGTGTGATCGTCGACCTTGGTGATCGCGCCATCCTTCGCCTTGCCGGTCTTGGCGTCGATCAGCGCGCCGACGCGGGCGGCCATGGAGTTGCCGGAAGCCCCCTTCTCGCACCAGCGGTTCAGATTGGCGACCACGTCGTCGGCGTTGAAGGCATCGCCATTGTTCCAGGTCACGCCCTTGCGCAGATGCAGCGTGTATTCGGTGGCATCGTCATTGACGTCCCAGCTTTCAAGCAGGACCGGCTCGAAGGTGAACTGGTGCGTGTAGCGCACCAGGGGCTCCAGCCAGCAGCGGGTGACGTTCGCCATCTCCGTCCAGTCATAAGTGCGCGGATCCTTCTGCGCCTTGACCGACATGGCGACATGCAGCGTGCCGCCCTTCTTCGGCTCGTCGGCCAGCGCCTTGGTCGGCACGGCCAGGCCAAGCATGCCATAGGCGAAAGCCGTCGATGCGCCGAAGGCGCTTGCCAGCGCCAGGAATTCGCGCCGGTCGACACGGCCCGCGCGCGCCTCTTCGGCCATCGCTTCGATCGCGGCCGGGACCCGGTCACCATTGCTTCTGAAAAGTGTCATTGTCGTTCTCCCATTCTTATCGGGTCTTCGCCCGTTTTTGGTTCAACTAACGCCGTGTCTATCAACTAACGCTGTCGGGCAGCTTTTCCTCACGCCGCGCGATCAAATCCGCGAGACCCTCGGCAATGCCCTCGTCGAGCCTCGGCTCCTGGTAGTCGGCCAGCATGGCGCGCGCCTTTTCGCGGCCGCGCGTGTCGTGGTCCTTCGCGCCTTCGGCGCTCCATTGCTCGAAGGAATTGAAGTCCATGATGTTGGGCATGAAGAAGGCGCTCTCGAAATGCTCGAGCGTGTGCTGCGTGCCGAGGAAATGCCCTTGCGGGCCGACCTCGCGGATCGCCGCCATCGCGTCCTTGAAATCGTCGAAGGACACGCCGCCGGCATATTTGTACCAGCCAATGAGCTGCTCGCAGTCGGTGGCGAATTTCGAGTAGCCGCAGGTCAGCCCCGCCTCCAGCCAGCCAGCCGAATGCCAGATGTAGTTGGCGCCGGACAGGATCGCGGCATGCATCAGCATGTTCGCCTCGTAGCCGGCCTGGGCATCGTTGAGCTTCGAGCCGACATGGAAGCCGGAGGTGCGCCAGGGCAGCTTGTATTTCCTGGCCAGCGCGCCCATCAGATACATCATCTGGGCTGCCTCCGGCGTGCCGCCCATCGGCGCGCCGGTCTTCATGTCGACGGTCACCATGAACTGGCCGTAGAGCTGCGGCGAGCCGGGCCGGATGAGCTGGGTCAAAGCCACGCCCGCAAGCGCCTCGGCGTTGACCTGCGCCACCGCGCCGACGGCCGAGGCCGAGGTCGAGGCGCCGCACAGCGCGAAAGGCGCAAGGATCAGCGGCTGGTTGTGGCTGGCATAGACGCGCATGGCGTCGATCATGGTGGTGTCCCATACCAGCGGCGAATTGCAGTTGGTGATCGCCACCAGCACAGGATTGTCGCGCACGAATTCCTCGCCGAAGACGATGCCAGCCATCGCCATCGTGTCCTCGGCCCGCTCCTTGGACGTCACGATGCCCATGAACGGCTTGTCGGAGTGCTTCAGCGCCGAGTGGATGATGTGCAGATGCCGCTTCGGCACCGGGATCTCCATCGGCTCGCAGATGACCGAGCTCGAGGAATGCAGCGCCGGCGCCATATAGGCCATCTTGTGGAAATTGTTGAGGTCGGCGAGCGTGCCGTAGCGGCGCTTGTTGTCGAGGTCGCGGACATAGGGCGCGCCATACATCGGCACGAAGATCGAGTTCTTGCCGCCGACGCGCACGGTGCGCTCTGGGTTGCGTGCATGCAGCGTGAACTCCGCCGGAACCTTCGAGACCAGTTCCATCAAGAGCGCGCGGTCGATGCGCACGCGCGTTTGCCTGACATCGGCGCCGGCAGCCTTCCAGAGCTCGATCGCCCCGTCGTCGCGGAATTCGCACCCCACCTCCTCGAGGATCTTCAGCGATTCCTCATGGATCAATTCCACCGCCTCTTCCGGCACGATCTCGTAGGCGGGGATCTTGCGCACAAGGGTCGGGAAGGACGCTATCGGCGCGCTTCTGAGCGCCTTGCGGCCAAGGCGGCCGCCGCCGCGGCGGTGGGTCTGTTCGGTCAATTCAGCGGCCGGTGCGTTCATGGGATCTCCTTCTTCCCGCCCGACCAAGTTAGCGAGACGAAATATGGATGTGATGCTGGAAAATCCTGATCTCTTGTATAAGCTCACCTTATGCGAAGCCTGCGCCACCTCCTGCCCTCGGCCGGCAGCCTGATCGTCTTCGAAGCCGCGGGCCGGCTGTCGAGCTTCACCGCGGCCGGACGGGAGCTCGGCATGACGCAGGCGGCCGTCTCCTATGCGGTGCGCGGACTGGAGGAACAACTCGGCGCCAAGCTCTTCCAGCGGCGCCACCGCCAGGTGGTTTTGACGGAGGCGGGCGAGCGTTTCCATGCCGACGTGTCGCTGGGCCTGTCGCATATCCGCAAATCGGCGGAAGACCTTCGCTTGCAGGCGACCGGCGGGCATGTGACCTTGGCCGCCTCGACCGCCTTCGGCTCGTTCTGGATGATGCCACGCCTGCAGCAGTTCCGCGACGAACTGCCGGGCGTCGATCTGCGCATCCAGACCGCCGACCGCGACCTCGACATCATCGCCGAGGGGATTCCGCTGGGCGTGCGCGGCGGCGTGCCGCGCGATTGGCCGGACTATCACTCGCTGTCGCTGTCCGACGAAGAGATCTTTCCGGTCGCCGGCCCCAGCTATCTCGCCAGATTCGGCAAGCCGAAGACGGTCGAGGAACTGGCCACGCACCGGCTGATCCATCTGGAAGAACCCTATCGCGAGGCCCCGACCTGGGACGAATGGTTCGCGTCCGCCGGAACCAGCCTGCGCAATGCCGAACGCGGCTTGCGCATCAACGATTATGCGCTGGTGATCCAGGCGGTGATGGAGGGGCAAGGCATCTCGCTCGGCTGGCGGCATCTGGTCGGGCGTCTCGTCGCGTCAGGGCTTCTGGTGCCGGTGACCGATCATGTGATGCGGACCGGCATCGGCTTCCACGTCATCTGGCCGAAGAACCGCGATCTCAGCGACAACGCACGCAAAGTCAGGGACTGGCTTGTGGCGCAGGCTTGAACTTGCCCCTCCCCCACGCCGTTCGAATCCGCCTATAATCGCCGGATGCCTATCCGCCAGCTTTCCGAAACGATGATCAACCAGATCGCCGCCGGCGAGGTCATTGAGCGTCCGGCGAGCGTGGTGAAGGAGCTGGTCGAGAATGCGCTCGATGCCGGCGCGTCACGCGTCGAAATCGTCACCGCCGGCGGCGGGCTGAACCTCATCCGCGTCACCGATGACGGCTCGGGTATCCCCGAGCGGGAACTGGCGCTGGCGGTTGCACGGCATTGCACTTCGAAGCTTTCCGACGACATCCATGACATCCGCTCGCTGGGCTTCCGCGGCGAGGCGCTGCCCTCGATCGGATCCGTCGCGCGGCTGTCGATCCGCTCGCGCACGGCAAGCGGCGACAGCGCGGCCGAGATTGTCATCGACGGCGGGCGCGTCTCGCCGGTGAAGCCGGCGGCAGCCAATCGCGGCACCACCGTCGAGGTGCGCGACCTTTTCTTCGCCACGCCGGCCAGGCTGAAATTCATGAAAGGCGAACGCGCCGAGAGCTCGGCCACCAGCGACGTGGTCAAGCGCATCGCCATCGCCTTCCCGGCCGTGCGCTTCACGCTGGCCGGCGCCGACCGCTCGACCTTGGAACTGCCGGCGACGGACGACACACCGGAAGGTCGGCTAGCCCGCGTCGCGCAAGTGATGGGCAAGGATTTCCCCGACAACGCCATTGCCATCGATGCTGTGCGCGACGGCGTGCATCTGGCAGGCCACGTCTCGATCCCGTCCTACACCCGCGCCAACGCGCTGCAGCAATATGCCTATGTCAACGGACGGCCGGTGCGCGACAAGCTGATCGCCGGCGCGATCCGCGGCGCCTTCGCCGACGTGCTGCCGCGCGACCGCCATGCCGTCACCGTGCTCTTCCTGTCGCTCGATCCCTCGACGGTCGACGTCAACGTGCATCCGGCCAAGGCCGATGTGCGCTTCCGCGATCCGGGCCTGGTGCGCGGGCTGATCGTCGGCGCCATCCGCGAAGCGCTGGCCGGCGCCGGCATCCGCGCGGCGACCACGGGCGCCGCCGGCATGATGGCGGCGTTCCGGCCGGGCGTGGCGCCTTATTCGCATCCCGGCCCGACCAACGGCCATCGCAGCTACGAGGCCGCCTATCACGCTTCCGGCTCCAGCGGCTTCGACCCGTTGCGCTCGGCGCAGCGACCGCTCGACATGGGTTACGGCGCAGCAAGGCCGCGAGCGAACGGCTTTGCGGAAAGCGAGCAAGCGGCTTTCGACACCGGACCGGTCGCCAGCGCCGATACCCGTGCCGGCGCGGCCGAGCCGGCCGAGGCGCTGCTCGGCATGGTGCTGGGCGCGGCGCGCGCGCAGGTGCATGAGAACTATATCGTCGCTCAGACCCGGGATTCACTCGTCATCGTCGACCAGCATGCCGCGCATGAGCGACTGGTCTATGAGGCGTTGAAGAACGCGCTGCATTCGCGCGCGGTGCCCTCGCAGATGCTTCTGCTGCCCGAGATCGTCGACCTGCCGGAGGAAGACGCCGAGCGGCTGGCGATGCATTCCGACACGCTCGCCAAATTCGGCCTCGGCCTGGAGCGGTTCGGCCCCGGCGCGGTGGCGGTGCGCGAGACGCCGTCGATGCTCGGCGAAACCAATGTGCAGCAATTGGTGCGCGACCTCGCCGACGAGATCGCCGACAACGACACGGTCGAGACGCTCAAAGAGCGGCTCGACAAGATCGCCGCCACCATGGCCTGCCACGGTTCCGTCCGCTCGGGGCGGCTGCTCAAGGCCGAGGAGATGAACGCGCTGCTGCGCCAGATGGAGGCGACGCCAGGATCCGGCACCTGCAACCATGGTAGGCCGACCTATATCGAGCTCAAGCTTGCCGATATCGAAAGGCTGTTCGGGCGGCGGTGAGTGCGCCACGGCCCCTCACCCAGCCTCCGCTTCGCTCGGCTGACCTCTCCCCGGTGGGGAGAGGAGATTGTCGGCGCCGGCGCCAATCTCTTCTCCCCATGGGGAGAAGGTGGCCGCGAAGCGGCCGGATGAGGGGGCAAGAAAAGAGCCGCTCGAAGCGGCTCTTTTCTTGAATCAGGAAACGACTTCAACCCACTGATCTACCGCTTCAAATTCACCACGATCACGCCACCCAGCGCCAGTGCGCCGCCAAGGATACCGAGCAGCGACGGCACTTCGCCCAGCCAGAAGAAGCCGATCAGCGCGGAGGTAGGCGAAACCAGGTAGAGGAAGTTCGAGGCGCGGGCGGCAGGCAGGCGCGAGAGCGCGGTTGCCCAGGCGGCATAGGCGATCAACGAGGGCACGATGCCGAGATAGATGACGGCGCCAAGGCCGGCATGGTCAGCGACGGCGGCCTGCCGGAATGCCTCGGGCAGGAACGGCGACAGGCAGAGCGCGCCGAGCACCATGTTGGAAGCGGATATCGTCAGCGGATGATGTTGGGCGAAGAGCGGCTTCTGGACGATGGTGTTGACGGCGGAGCAGAGCGCGGAGCCCAGCACCAGAAGCGCGCCGGTATTGAAATGCAGGCCGTTGCCGTCGGCGACCGCGATGATGCCGATGCCGGCGAAGGAGATGACCGTGCCCAGCCAGGCGATGCCGGAAAAGCGCTCGCCGAGCAGCGCCATCGCCATGATTGCGGTGAAGATCGGGCTGACATTGATGATGAAGCCGGCGGCGCCCGCCGAGACGGTGAGCTCGCCGAAATTGAGCATGGCGGTGTAGAGCGCGACGAAGATGGCGCCGCCGAAGGCGAAGCGCCAAAGCTCGTCGATCCTGGGCAGCGCCGGGCGTTTCACGGCGAGGAATATGGCGGCCGGAACCGCCGCGATGGCAAAGCGCAACGCACCGAGCTCCAGCGGCTGGAAGGCGGCGAGGCCGGCGCGGATCGCGGGGAAAGCCGAGGCCCAGCCAAGCACCGTCAGCGCCACCGCGATGACCGCCGTGCCGTCCATGCGCTGTGTCTCATTCAACGTACCGGTGTAAGCGCTCATTGCCGTAACCTCGTCTTTTTGTGTCATGGATGCAGAAAACGCTATTGCCGGCCAATTGACAAACGAGCAAATCGAGGGTCAGCTGTGAGCATGGATCACAGCTCCGACCAGATATTGCCGTTGGAAACCTTGCGCGCCTTCGATGCCGCGGCGCGCACGGGGAGCTTTTCCGCGGCGGCCGAAAAACTCAATCTCACCCATGGCGCGGTGAGCCGGCAGATCGCCAAGCTTGAAGACTGGCTGGGGCTGAAAGTCTTCGAGCGCAATGCGCGCGGCGTGACACTGACCATCGAGGGCAATCGCCTGCATCTTCGCACCACGGAGGCCTTCGCGCTGATCTCGGTCAATTCCGACCGCTGGGTCGAGCCGCGCGGCACAGCCGTGGTGCGGCTGGCCTCGATCCCGTCGGTCAGCGGGCTATGGCTGATGCCGCGCATGGCGGTGCTCGAGAACAACCCGACCAAGCTGCGTATCGTGCTCGACGTCGACAATCGCCAGGCCGACCTTGCCGACGAAGGCATCGATCTTTCGGTGCGCTGCGGGCGTGGCCGCATTCCGGGCCGCGTCTCGGTGCAGCTTTTCGAGGAGCAGATTTTCCCGATCGCCTCGCCGGAACTCGCCAAGGAGATCGGACGGGGCGACCCTGCGCGGCTGCTGAAGTACCCGCTGATCAACGATTCCGATGCATCCGGATGGCGCGCATGGCTCGCCGCGCAAGACATCGATTACCGCCCCCGTCCGCAGGACAGGCGTTTCGAGGATTACAATCTGGTGCTGGACGCGGCGGCGCATGGCCTGGGCATCGCGCTGGCGCGGCCGCCGCTGACCGCGGACCAGCTCCAATCGGGCCGTATCGTTGCCGTCGACGAGCGCGTTGCGCTCAATCCGGTGTCTTACTGGATGGACCGTCCGGTCGGCCGGCCGCGCGCGGCCGCGGCAGATCTTGCCGGGCGCATTGCCGAACAGGCAGGGCTTGCCCCGGAAAGGCTCGAAGCTTTCCTGCAGGATGATGCCTAAGGGCTGGCTTAGCGAAGCAGCAGAACCATGACTGTTGCCGTCACCGCCGAGACGATGGCCGTGACAACCGAGATCGTCCAAAGGGATATGGGAGCGGCTTCCGATCGCGGCGCGTGACCAGCCGAGCGAAGCGCGGCGCCGCGAGGCCGTGGCGCGTTGGCGTTGGCCGCGACCAGCGTCGCGGCAGAAGCAGCGGCCGGCGAAAAAGTGGACAGCGCCGGCGCAACCGCGGGCCTGGGCGTGTTGTCTGCAACCGCTGCCTGCGGTGAGGCGAAGCCGCGCGGCGCCTGGTCGGCATCCGCCGCCGCCCTTCCCGTCGAGGGTCTTGCCGGCGGACCGTCGGTGACGGCATCGGGCTCCATCACGGCCCGGTAAGCGTCCTCGACCTCGGAGGACGACAGGCGTTGCGGTGCCTGGGCGGCAGGCCGCGGTTGCGCGCTTTGCAGCGACTGGGCCGCGATCTGCGCAGCCTGCCCCGTCGAGGGCGCCGGCGGCTGGATCAGCGTCTTGATCAAAGCCGCCGCCGGATCGGCCTTGGGCAGCGGCACCGGCTGCGGGGTGAGCGCTTCACCGATCAGTGCGTTCAAGCGGGTCGAGGTGATGTCCATGCCTGCTTCCGGAAACCATTTCTCCACTTGAGTGATACCGCATGAGCATTGCGTCAAGCTTGACGTTGCCGGCAATTTGTGGCGATTGAAACCCGATGAACGCAAGCGTCCTTTCATGATGAACCGTTTCGAAGGCCCGGGCGGCAGGGAAGCCCGGATCCGCTATCTCGATGGCGACTTCCAGGTCACCAGCCCAGGCGCGTTCGTGCGCTGCGCGGTGACGGGCGAGAACATTCCGCTCGACGAGCTCAAATATTGGAGCGTCGCCCGGCAGGAACCCTATGTGAACGCCGCGGTCTCGCTTGCCCGCGAGATCGAGATGCATCCGGAACTGCGCAAGCGGGGATAGGCCAGGCTCTGCTTAGAATGCCTCACGATCCGGCGTCTTCCTCTTGTGGAAGCGAGCCCATGCAGGTTCGCAGCCAAATGTCGCCTGTGGCCGATCACAGCGGCAAAGCCCTTTTCCGATACGCGTGACAGGCTCGTGACTCTGCGGCTATAGACAATGCCGTGGGTATTGGGGATTTGCTGTGAAGGCTCTGGTGACCGGCGGCGCCGGCTTTATTGGTTCGCATCTGTGCGATCTTTTGCTGGCAAGAGGCCATGAAGTTATATGTCTCGACAATTTCTCGACTGGTTCGGATGAGAACATCCGGCACCTTCTCGGCAATGCACGGTTCAGCCTGCTGAGGCACGACGTCACCGTGCCGCTTCAGGCCGAGGCCGATGAGATCTTCAATCTCGCTTGCCCCGCCTCGCCTGTTCACTATCAGCGTATTCCGATCGAGACGACAAAAGCCTGCGTCTATGGCGCCATCAACATGCTCGATCTTGCATGTGCTTCGGGCGCGAGAATCCTTCAAGCGTCGACGTCCGAGGTATATGGCGATCCGCAAGTCCATCCTCAGACCGAGGCCTATTGGGGCCATGTCAACCCGATCGGCCCGCGCAGCTGCTACGATGAAGGCAAAAGATGCGCCGAAGCGCTGTTCTTCGACTATCGGCGCCGGTCGCAACTGCCGATCAAGGTGGTGCGCATCTTCAATACATATGGACCTCGCATGCATCCTTCGGATGGGCGCGTGGTCAGCAATTTCATCGTCCAGGCGTTGCGCAACGACCCCATAACCATCTATGGCGACGGAAGCCACACGCGCAGCTTCTGCTACGTCGACGACCTTGTAGAGGCGATGGCCGGGATGATGGCCACGCCCGACGATTTCGTCGGCCCCGTCAACATCGGAAACCCGATGGAAGTCACGATCCTCGAGCTGGCCGAACTGGTGTTGGGCATCGTCGGCGGCAGGTCCAAAATCGAGTTCAAGCCCCTCCCGGAAGACGATCCGCAACAGCGCCAACCCGATATAGGCCTGGCGCGTTCGGCGCTGGGCTGGTCACCTCGTGTTGCCCTCGAAGACGGGCTTGGCGAGACCGTCCGCTATTTCCGTGGGCTTATCAACTGACGGCAGGGCACCGGATCGACAAGGCGCACCGGAAACTCAGCCACGCATCTTGCGCTGACGCCAGGCGTCGAGCGTCTCGTCTATGATGCGTTCGGGCACGTGATCAAGCTCGAAGACGGCCTCGATATCGAGCACGTCCAGTTGATCGAGGAAACCGGCGGGCACCTCACTGTGGCGCAGCCGCGCCGCGTCCTTCGCCGTGGTGACGAGGCGCAGCCCCTCCTGCCGGGCAAGCGCCAGAAGGTCGGCAAGCTCATCCTGCGCGTAGAAATGATGGTCGGGAAAGGCGCGTGACTGGGCCACTTCGCCGCCCGCGCCGCGCACCGTGTCGAAGAATTTCTCCGGATGGCCGATGCCGGCGAAGGCAAGGAAGCGGCCGCCTGCGAAGCGCGACGGGTCCGCCGGCTCGACATGCGCCAGGAAGATCGGCCGGCCGGCGCGCGCCGCCTGGCGCACGACGCCGTCGGCGGCGGCTCCCTCGCCCATCTTCAGCAGGCCGCTGGTGAAGACCAGCTGGTCGACAATCTTGGCGCGGAGCGGTCCGCCCGGAATGACGCGGCCGTTGCCGACGCCGAAACGGGCATCGACCACGACCAGCGCATAGTCGATATGGATGCGCGCCGACTGGAAGCCGTCATCCATGATCAGGAAGTCGCAGCCATGTCCCTCGATGAGCAGCTTCGCGCCGGCGGCGCGGTTCGCCGTCACCGCCACCGGCGCATGTTCGGCCAGAAGCAGCGGCTCGTCGCCGACATGCTTGGCGGCGTCGTGATGCGCATCGACGACATGGGGCTTGGCGAACGAGCCGCCATGGCCACGCGACAGGAAGCCTGGCGTGAGCTGCATGCGCTCGGCTTGCTTGGCCAGGGCAATGGCGACCGGCGTCTTGCCGCTGCCGCCGACCGTCAGATTGCCGACGCACAGCACGGGCGCAGCGACCTTCTCGCGAGGAGCGTGGCGCATACGGCGACCGGCGACCAGCCCATAGACCGCGGAGGCCGGCGACAGCGCGAAGATGCGCCAGTCCGGCTTTTCCCACCAGAACGGCGGCGCTTCGCTGGTCATCGCGCGGCTTCCGCGCGTGGCGCCTTCGCGCATGACCCTATCCAAAAACCGGCTCCGATTTTTGGCGTCATACGTTCTACCCCTCGTTTCACGCAATTCCGAACGGAAAACCGTTACACACGTTTCCTGGAATTGCTTTAGCGCCCGTTAGCGCCTTTCAGGCGCGCCTTGACGACCAGCGGCTGGATATAGGGCTCCAGCGATCTCAGCGTGCGGGCAAGCGCGCCGCGCATCTCGTCGACGGTGGCGGCACCCGCCGCGATCATTTCGTGGCGCGCCACTTCGTTGGTCAGAAGGAAGTTGACGGCGCCGGTCAGCATGTCTCGGTCGCGCACCAGCTTGGCGCCGCCGCTGTCGAGCAGGCGCTGGTAGGCCTCGCGGAAATTCTGCACGTTGCGGCCGGCAAGCACCGCGGTTTCGAGCATTGCGGGTTCAAGCGGATTCTGGCCGCCTTCCGAGGTCAGCGAGCGGCCGACGAAAGCGATCTCGGTCAGCCTCAGATAAAGCCCCATCTCGCCGATCGTGTCGCCCAGAAGGATATCGGTGTCGGGCGAGATGCGGTCGCCCTTGCTGCGCCTTGCCACGGTCAGGCCCATGCCGGAAATCTGCGCGGCAAGCGCGTCGGCACGATCGGGATGACGCGGCACGATGATGGTCAGAAGCCCATGATGGCGCCTGTGCAGGCTGGCATGGACCTCGGCGGCCACGACCTCCTCGCCGTCATGGGTCGAGATCGCGGCCCAGGTCGGGCGGTTGCCGATCTGGCGCTGCAGGGTGGCCAGGGCCCGCTCGTCGACCGGCGGCGGATTGGTGTCGACCTTGAGGTTGCCGGAAACCGTGACCGGCCGGGCGCCGAGCGCGCGAAACCGTTCGCCGTCGACATCCGATTGGGCAATGACATGGGCGAGGTTCTCGAACAGCGCCTCGGCGACGCCGGCGCGCTTCTTCCACGAGGTGAAGGAGCGGTCCGACAGCCGGCCGTTGACCAGGACCTGCGGCACGTTGCGGGCGCCAAGTTCCAGGATGGTCATCGGCCAGATCTCCGATTCGGCGATGATCGCCAGTTCCGGCCGCCAGTGATCGAGGAAGCGACTGACGGCGGGCTTGAGGTCAAGCGGTACATATTGGTGGATGATGCGCTCGCCGAGGCGCTCGTCGGCGACCTTGGCCGAGGTCACGGTGCCGGTGGTCAGGACGACGTTGACACCGTAGTCAAGGATGCTCTCGACCAACGGCACCACCGCGATCGTCTCGCCGACGCTTGCCGCATGGATCCAGATCACCGGCCCTTCCGGCCGGGGCCGGCCGGCGACGCCATAGCGCTCGCGGCGCCGGGCGCGATCCTCCTTGCCGCGCGAGGCGCGCCAGGCGACATAAGGACCGATCAACGGATAGGCGGCCGCCCCGGCATAGCGGTAGGCGGTCAGGGCCGCACGCGCCCAGCGCTCGCTCATTTGCCGCCATCCACGAGGCGATAGGCCTCGGCCATTGCGGCGTTGAGGGAGGCGGTGACCTCCTGGCGCTTGCGCTCCATCTCGGCATCGTCGGCATCGGCCGGCACGAAGACCGGGGGTCCCACGATAACCGCGGAGCGCCCGAAAGGCAGGTTGATAGTGGTCTTGTCCCAGCTCTTCTCAAGCACCTTGCGGCGGCTGGTGGCGATGGCCGAGGGCAGGATCGGCCGGCCGGAAAGCCTTGCCAGAAGAACGATGCCAAGCCCGGCGTCGCGCGGCTTACCGTTCGGAATGTCGGCGATCATGGCGACATTCTTGCCGGCGATGAGCGACTTCCTGAGCGCGATCAAGGCCTTGGCGCCACCCTTGTCGAGATGTTTCGAACTGTTGCGGCCGCCGGAACCGCGCACCGCCTCGATGCCGAATTTCTCGATCATCAGCGCCTGGAGCTCAGCGTCGGCGCTGCGCGAAACCATGGCGACCAGCGGCCGGCCCTTGGGGTAATAGGCAGGCGTCAGAAGATGCTGGCCATGCCAGAGCGCGATGATGCCGGGCTCAAGATGCGCATAAGCGCCGCCGGCCACCTTCGTCGAGCCTTCGACGAGCGGGCTGGTGAGGCGAATCAGCCGCAGGAACCAGGCGAACAGGCTGGCGATGAAATTCTTGACGAAGCTCGACTGCGCCAACGGCTCGCGGATGCGCCGCCACAGCGTGCGCGTTCCGCCGCGTCTGGCGGCGCGCCGCCGCCTGGTCGCCCCTTTCACCGCTTCATGCTCCATCGACGTCAACCGCCGACCTTCGATTCTGGGTCGAGCAGACGGTGCAGATGAACAACGAAATAACGCATATGGGCATTGTCGACACTGGCCTGCGCCTTGGCCTTCCAGGCGCCAAGCGCGCTCTGATAGTCGGGATAGATGCCGACAATGTCGAGGGAGCCGAGATCACGGAACTCGGTTCCACCCAGCTTTTTCAGCTCGCCGCCGAACACCAGGTGCAAAAGCTGCTTCTTTCCGTCTTCCACGGCCATGCCGATCCTTCGCATGCTTATGAATTCGTGACAGGTTTTAGACCAAAGCCGCCGGTTTTGGAACCGCCGACCGCCTCACCCTTCGTCAAGTGCGGCAATGACGCCGGTGAGCACGCCGAGCAGGTCGCCGCTGCCGGCGGCGAGCGCACCGTGATTGATCACCTCGCCGGCATAGCGCGGCGGCTTGCCGTGGCGGTCGAGCAACGCGCCGCCGGCCTCGGTGAGGATGAGGTCGGCGGCGGCGATGTCCCAGTCATGCGCGCTCGGCTTGACGAAGGTCGCGTCGAGCTTGCCGGCGGCAATCATTGCCAGCCGGTAGGCGAGCGACGGAATGTAGGCCGTCCGCCGCAACCGGTCGTGCCAGACTTGCGGCATGCGATCGACCAGCGGCTTGGGTCCGCCGATATCGACGCTTTCACCCAGCGGACGCACATGGATGCGCTTGTCGTTGAGATAGGCGCCCTCGCCCGGCAGCGCCCAGTAGGTCTCATGCTTGGCCGGGCATTCGAGCACGCCGGCGAGCGAACGGCCGTCCTCGACCACGGCGACGCTGACGCACCAGGAATGCAGGCCGTCGAGAAAGCCGCGCGTGCCGTCGATCGGGTCGACGACGAAGGTGCGGCGGGCCGACAGCCTGGCGTGATCATCGGCGGTCTCTTCCGACAGCCAGCCATAATCCGGACGCGCCTTGAGCAAGGTCTCGCGAAGATAGGCGTCGGCCGCATGGTCTGCTTCGCTCACCGGCGAGGTGCCGCCCTTCATCCACACCTGGGGGTTGTTGCCGAAATAGCGCAACGCGATAAGACCGGCCTCGCGGGCCGCCTCGCGCAGCAGAGCAAGATCTTCTGCGGCCTCGCTCGATGTCAGCTCGTCAAGCACCGGCAAGGGTCATCCCTTCGATCAGGAGCGTCGGCGCAGCCGTGCCGAAATTGCGGTCGAGATCGCTCGCCGGCACCATGTTGAGGAACATGGTCTTCAGGTTGGAGGCAATCGTCACCTCGGCCACCGGATAGGCCAGCGCGCCGTTCTCGATCCAGTAGCCGGAGGCGCCGCGGCTGTATTCGCCGGTCACCATGTCGACGCCCTGGCCGAATACCTCGGTGACGTAGAAGCCGCGCTTCAGCGACGCGATCAAGTCTTCCGGCGAACGCTCGCCGGGCTCGATGGCAAGGTTGGTCGAGGACGGCGAGACCGAGGAACCGCTGCGCGAGCCGCGGCCGTTGGTGACGAGACCAAGCTCGCGCGCGGCCGAGGTCGACAGGAACCAGTGGTTGAGCACGCCCTTCTCGACCATCAGCAGCTTGTCGCCCTCGACGCCTTCGCCGTCGAAGGGGCGCGAGGCCTGGCCACGCCGGCGCAAGGGCTCGTCGGTGACGGTGATCGCGGCCGACGCAACTTGCTTGCCCATCATGTCGCGCAGGAAGCTGGTCTTGCGGGCGACCGCCGCGCCGTTGATGGCGCCGGCGAGATGGCCGGCAATGCCGCGCGCGACGCGCGGATCGAACACCACATCGACCGGGCCGGTCGCCGCCTTGCGGGCGCCGAGCCGACGCACCGCGCGTTCGCCGGCCTTGCGGCCGATGTCTTCCGGCGCGTCGAGATCGGCGAAATGCTGGCGCGATGAAAATTCATAGTCGCGCTCCATCGCCGTGCCCTCGCCGGCGATGACGCTGGTCGAGCGCGAGAAGCGCGAGGCGACATACTGGCCGACAAAGCCATGCGAGGTGGCGAGCACGAGCCCACCCAGTCCGGCGCCGGCGCTGCTGCCCGAGGAATTGGTGACGCCCTTGACGGCCAATGCGGCTGCTTCGGCGGCAAGGGCCGCCTCTTTCAACTGGTCGGCCGACACCTCGGTCGGGTCGAAGAGATCGAGATCGCGCAAATTGCGGGCAAGCAGCGCGGGATCGGCGAGACCCTGGAACGGATCCTCCGGCGAGACCTTGGCCATGGCCACCGCGCGCTCGGCAAGCGATTTCGGATCGGAAGCGGCGGTGGCCGAGACGCTCGCCACACGCTGGCCGACGAAGACGCGCAGCGACACATCCTCGCTCTCCGACGATTCGGTGCCCTCGACCTTGCCCAGCCGCACCGAGACGCCGGCAGAGCGGCCGCGAACCGCCACCGCATCGGCCGCGTCGGCGCCGGCACGCCTGGCGGCCTCGACGAGCGCCGTCACGCGATCGGTCAATTTCGCCGCGTCGAGCTGGTTGGTCATACAGTTATTCCTGTTTGTTCGAGCAGTCCGTTAAGGCGTCATTCCGTCGAAGGCCAGCAGGATCGTCCCTGCCGCACCATCGCGGGTGCAGTGCAACATCCATGGATGCCTTGCACCATCTATTGTTCCGCCGGCGCTTGCGCAATGGGCGACGGCCGATCCAGGCGCCGCGACCAAATCGCCCAAGGGTCGGCAGGACGTCCGCGGTCCATCCTCGTTCCGGAGTTTTCGCATAATGCCCCTTCAACTTCCCGGTCCGTGATCCTGACGAAATCCGCGCTTTCTATGACGAGCGCCCGGTTTAATTCGCGGCTCATCCGGCACCCGGGCCAGTTCGGCCTCCATTGTCAGCAGATTTCGGCTCGGTGCCGTCGATGGAGGGACTTCGGCGCGGCCCCACGCACAAGTCTGTCGTCGACGGGGCGGAGCGACCGATGGTACGCTGCAGGCTTGCCCGTGATTTTCGGGCAATGGGGTTGGAATTAAAGAGGTGCCGATCACCGGGGCAGGTGTTCGCGCGCCGGCAATTGGGACTGGTCACGTGCTCGCCTCAGGCACCGGACCTCATGGGGGAAGAATGGATTATTTCGCAGGTGGACGGTTTACCTATGACTGGACCTCCCATCACCTGAACCTTTGGGAGGAATTCCTCCGCGACAGGATCGACACTGCGACCGCAGTGCTGGAAATCGGCTCATTCGAGGGCCGCTCCGCGCTGTTTTTCCTGCAATTCCTGCCAAAATCCCGCATCACCTGCGTGGATAGCTTTCAGGGCAGCGAAGAGCATGTGGAGCGCGGCTCGGAATATGAATCCGACATGGCCGAGGTCGAAAGACGTTTCGACCAGAACCTCATGCCCTTCGCCGACCGGGTCGAGAAGCGCAAGGGCTGCTCGGTGGTGGTCCTGCCGGCACTCGCCGCCGAACAGCGACTGTACGACGTGATCTATGTCGATGGCGATCATTCCGCCGTATCCACCTACACCGATGCCAGACTGGGTTGGGACCTGCTCGACAAGGACGGCCTGATGATCCTGGACGACTATCGGTGGGGAAGAGACCGGCCGGCGGCAAAACGTCCCGCGGTGGGAATGGAAGCCTTCCTGCAGCAAATCGCCGGCGAATATGAGCTGCTGCACCAGGACCAGCAGATCGTCATACGCAAAATCAAGATCGGCGAGGCATCGATCGGCGCAACCAAGTCATTCACGATCGCTGGGCGCGATATCGGCGAGCTTGCGGGCGGCGCGTTGTCGCCGCCGCTCGTCAGCTTCGTTGTCATCAACTGGAACTACGGCCGCTATGTCGGCGCGACAATCGACTCCATACGCAGGCAGGACTATCCGCATTTCGAGTGCATCGTCATCAACAACGGGTCGACCGACGACAGCGCGGAGGTGATTGCCCGGCATATCGAAGGCGATCCGCGTTTCCGTGTGGAAACGCTGGCGCAAAACCATGGCCAGCTCGGCGCCGCCCTGTGGTCGCTGGACAAGGTGAATGGCGGATTCGTGACCTTCGTGGACGCGGATGACGTGCTGTTCGACAATTACGCCTCGATGCACATCCAGGTGCATATGGCGCTGCGGCGAAGCGTCGGCTTCACCTCGGCCAACGTCGCCGAGATGGATTCGACGGGCAAGACCCTTACCGCCTCGTATTTGCACCACCGGCTGGACAAGACGGACGCGCAGCGCGGCCTTCGCGGAGAGCAGACGGTCCTGCGGCTGCCTACGGTTTCTCCGTCGCAGTATCGGTTTCTCGACGCCAACACGGCGACTATACCGCGGTGGCACACAGGCTGGCTCTGGGCGCCCGGCAGCGCCAACATGTTCCGCACCTCGGTGCTGCGTCTGTTGCGGCTGGATGATGGCAGCAAGCCGCGGATGACAGCTGCGGACGGGTATTTCAACACAATATGCCATGCAGTTGCCGGCAGCGCGCTGATCGACATGCCGCTGTCGGGCTATCGCCTGCACTCGAGCAACTATTTTGCGGCCGGAGAAAGCATCGAGGGCATGCGCGGCGGAACGAGAAGCTACGCGGCCAAGTCGCAGCAATTCACATATGAGAGTGTGCGGTTCCTGGTAGAACAGAGCGATCGTTTCGACTGGCTGCTCGGACCGGAATTCTGGCCGACTGTCGACAGGGTCACGCGTGAGAGCGGGAGAGAGTTGCGCGACTATTTCAGGAATGAGCTCGCGGTTGAAATTTTCAGACAAAACGCACCGCAACTAAGGTCCGTTTTCGGCGACGAGAAATTCCGCAGGGAGATCACGAACCGCTTCCCCGGCGCACAGGCCAGGTCAATCCTGCGAGCCGGTTTCGGAGGCCGAATTCCGATAAGCCATCTGCACAAGTCGCTGTTCCGCGATTTCCGCGCATTCCTGGGGTGGACTCGGAAACGGTGATAACCCGGCCGGGATGCTCCAGCGTGGTTGACGGGATTCCATTGGATACATATGACCACGTGCAGTACCGGAGAAATCCCGGCGGGCTGAAGGGCTGACGCGGCCGGGGTCACGCCACCGGCGCCCAGATCACGTCCTCGATCCTCGTTGCCCCCGTCGCCAGCATCACCAACCGGTCGAAGCCCAGCGCCGAGCCGCTTGCCTGCGGCATGATGGCCAGGGCCGCCAGGAAATCCTCGTCCAGCGGATAGCGCTCGCCATAGACGCGCTCCTTCTCGTCCATCTCGGCGGTGAAGCGGCGGCGCTGCTCTGCCGGGTCGGTGAGCTCGCCAAAGGCGTTGGCGAGCTCGACGCCGCAGCAATAGAGCTCGAAGCGCTCGGCGACGCGCGGATCCCTGGCGCTCGGCCGGGCAAGTGCCGCCTCGGCAATCGGGTAACCATAGAGAATGGTCGCCCGCCCCTGCCCCAGCACGGGCTCGATCTTTTCCACCATCACACGGCTGAACAGGTCGGCCCAATTGTCGTCGGGCGCGGTGCGCAGGCCGACCTGGACCAGCGCCGCATGAAGCCCGTCGCGATCCGTGCTCCCATCGGCCGCGACAGTCGCCAGAAGATCGATGCCGGCATATCGAGCAAAGGCCTCCGCCACACTCAGCCGCTCCGGCTCGGCCAAGGGGTCGGCCTCGCGTCCGCGAAAACGGAAACTCCTGGCGCCGGCCTTCTCCGCCGCGAGCGCCAGGAATTCGGCGCAGTCGTCCATCAGGCGTTCATAGCTCTCCCCGACGCGGTACCATTCGAGCATGGTGAACTCGGGATGATGCAGTGGCCCGCGCTCGCGATTGCGCCAGACCGGGCCGAGGCTGAAGATGCGCTCCTCGCCGGCGGCGAGCAGCTTCTTGCAGGCGAATTCGGGCGAGGTGTGGAGATAGAGCGGGAGGCGCGACGCGTCCGGCCCGATCGCCTCGGTGGCGAAGGCGGAAAGATGCGCCTCGTTGCCCGGCGACACCTGCAGCGCCGATGTCGTCACCTCGACGAAATCGCGCTCCGCGAACCAGCCGCGAAGCGCGGCTGCGATGGCATTGCGCGCCATCAGCCGTGGCCGGCGATCGGCATGGATGTCGGGCGTCCACCAGGGGGAAGCGGCGGTCATAGGCAGGAAAATCGCGCGGAAGACTGGCGGTTCGGCGCAAGATGCGCTAGGGCGCACGCGATGGCCGCCGTCGCCGCTTCGCGGAAATCGACGCTTGCAGGCCGAAAAACTCGAACGGGATCGAATATCGTGGTCAAGGTCATCGCCAGCTCCTTACGCAAAGGCAACGTCGTCGATAAGGACGGCAAGCTCTATGTCATCCTCTTTGCCGAAAACATCCACCCTGGCAAGGGCACGCCCGTGACCCAGCTCGACATGCGCCGCATCGGCGACGGGGTGAAGGTGTCGGAACGCTACCGCACGACCGAGATGGTCGAGCGCGCCTATGTCGAGGAGCGCGAGCACACCTTCCTCTATTCCGACGGCGAAGGCTTTCATTTCATGAACCCGGAAAGCTATGACCAGGTCGTGGCCTCCGAAGCCGTGGTCGGCGACTTCGCGCCGTATCTTCAGGAAGGCATGGCCGTGCAGCTGGCGCAGTTCAACGGCGTGCCGATCTCGCTGGTGCTGCCTCAGCGCGCCACCTTCGAAGTGGTCGAGACCGAGCCGGTGACCAAGGGCCAGACCGCATCTTCCTCCTATAAGCCCGCCGTGCTCTCCAACGGCGTGCGCACCGCCGTGCCGCCGCACATCTCCGCCGGCACGCGCATCGTGGTGATGACCGCCGACGGTTCTTACGTCGAGCGCGCCAAAGACTGATATCTTACGGCGGGCACGAGTAGCACAGCTCGCCCGCAAGGGCGGGCTACGTCGCGAGCGCGCCCGCCGACTTCCGCAACTGTGTCCCTGTGGGCCTTCTCCGCTGGAAGTGGGGCTGAATTACTCTCCCGAAGGCGACGATATCAGCACATACCCGCGAGTTTTGTTCTCATTGTCGCTGTCGACCGTGTTCATGGCTCCAAACAAGTCGGTCGTTTTCACCCATACCGGCGGGTATTTGTAGCGGGCGACATCGAGGATCAGGAACCTGTCCGCTTTCTCGTCGTAAGCGGCCAGCGGCGATATATGCCCGCCCCTCTCCTGGCCCATCGCCTTGCGCAGATAGTTGACGATGACGAAGTGTCCGGGTTTGGCAAGAAACGAACTGGCCTGGGTGCGGAACTGCTCAACGCTGGCATCCGAGGCGTGGCGGACCTCGGCCTTGATCGGCTGGGTGGATAGAATGGCCCCGATCTGGTCGAGCGTCATTCCCTGCTTGTCCAGGACCTGGCGAGGAAGAATGGTCTCGGTGCGCTCATTCAGGACATTATCCTGCGTGAACGTTTTATAGGGTTCGTATTCGGGCACAGCCGGCGCCGGAACGTTGAGTGCGTTCAGCACCATGACGATGCTGGCCACGCCGCAATAGGACTGAGTCTTTTGCGTGAGAAAATTGCTCGCGAGAGGGAAATAGGCTTCTTTCGCCATGCTCTCGGCAAGAAAGCTCTCGCCGGCAGGGGAACTGAACCCCGTCAGATTGTCCGGAAGCTTCAGGGTCTCAGAGAAGGCGCTGGGTGCAATCAGGAGAAACGCAAGCAGCAGCGAATACAAGCGAGCAGACATGGTGATCCTCAGCCCGATTAAGAAGGTATCGAGGAATGTATCAGCTTGTCGATGCCGTGGCACGTTCCTGTTCGATTCCGGCCGGCACGAGGCTCCCAAGCATCGCAACCCAATCCCGATGCCTGAACCGCTGCAGATTATCGACGGGGCCTTCTCAGGGCTTCACCCGTGCCCCCGCGGGAGGGCCAATGTCGTGAAGTTCAAGTCCGAAAGAGACTACATAGGCCAAGCCACAGCCGAGGGCGATCGGCCGGCGGGTCGGCGCCCGTATCGCTGCATGCTGGCTCGCTGAGCGGCAGCAGATAGAGCCAGGCCAGCATCTCATTGGCCTCGCCGCAGCATGGCCCTGCGATGCCGGCCGAAAGGATGCTCAGCGCTTCCCCCCGCGAAAATGTCGTGGGTGCAATCGGCGTGTCAGCCCTCTCATGCATGATTGCCCTCCATTGTTGGCGGTGGCAGCGACGCGCAGGTTTTCGAGCGACGTGAGATGGGTGGCGAACCTCATCTCATCGACATCAGGTCCGTCATGAGCCCCACCCTGACGGCGAACTTCGGCGCAGAGAGTTCCAGACAGCCGATATCCCTCAATTCATGGGGCGTCAGATCCGCTAACGCCCTGCGTCCTGCAATGGCGCGCCGCCATGCCACGAAGGCAGCGACCGCCGCTGCCACGCTTCTCGACACTGCCCCAAGCGGCCAAGGGTTCGATGCGTGGGTCTTCGCATGGGTTTCCGTGTTAGCCATTTCGCTCTCCCGTTCCAGGTGACGGCAGGAGCTTGTCACGGGGGCGATTTGCGGCTGTTCAGCCAGGCGTGAACCGGCAAGGAAATGGCGTCGGGGCGCCGTTAAATCCGCGTTAAATCGACCGGCGAAGATGATATTCTGTCGCCGCGTTCGAAATTCGGAGGGGCGGCGTGCGCATCCGGTTGCTTGGCGGTCTCGAAGTGACTTCCGCAGAGGGTCAGCCTGTCCGCTTCGCAACGCGCAAGTCCGCGCTGCTTTTTGCCGCCCTGGTTCTGGCGGGTCGCCGCGGCCACCATCGCGAACGGCTTTGCGAAGGATTTTGGTCGGGACGAGGCGATGCGCAGTCGCGAAACAGCTTGCGCCAGGCCCTTGCAGACATCAGGCGGTGGTTTCCCGCAGCCGGCAACGCGGCCATTTCTATCGAGGGCGACCAGGAAACGGTCGCGCTGACGGCCGGTCCGGACGAGACCGATATCTGGCTCTTCGAGCGCAAGCTCGCTGAAGGCGGGACAGCGGAACTCGCCTTTGCCGCCGACCTCTACGGCGGCGATGTGCTTGCCGGTGAAGTCATTCCCGACGGTCTGGATGAATGGTTCATCCCGTATCAGGTCAGATACCGGCAGAAGGCGCTGCAGTTGGTGGAGCGCCTGAGCCTCGCGCTGGCTGAAGCCGGGACCGCGGATGAAGCAGCCTGCGAACGGCTGGCGGAAAGACTGCTCGCCTCGGATCCGACCGCGGAGGCGGCGCATCGGGCGCTGATGCGGATCCACACCGCCAGGGGCCACGAAAATGCGGCGCTGCGCCAGTTCGAGGCCTGCCGCGCGCTGCTGAAGAAGCATCTGGGCGTGGAACCCGAGGCGCAGACGCTGTCACTCATGGCGTCGCTGCAAATGCGGGGCGGAGATCGCCAGACTACGTCGACGCACGACACCGTCCAGCCGGCCGAGCCTGCCTCCATCCCCGCGAGGCCACATGACCAGCCGTCGGTGGCGGTGATGCCCTTCGACAATCTTGGCGGGGCGGACGACGAGTATTTTGCCGACGGCGTCGTCGAGGAGATAACGGCCGCGCTTTCGCGCGTGCGCGACTTCTTCGTCATCGCGCGCCAGTCCGCCTTCACCTACAAGGGACGCTTCGTCGACGTGCGTCAGATCGGCAAGGAACTCGGCGTGAATTACGTCGTCGAAGGCACGGTACGGCGGGGCGGTGACCGGCTGCGCATTTCCGTGCAACTGGTCGATACCGAGACGCGGGCACAATTATGGTCCGAGCGCTACGAGGGCGCGATCGAGGACGTTTTCGAATTCCAGGACAGGATCGCGGCGCAAGTGGCCGGCGCCATCCATCCGGCCATCCGCGGCGCCGAGATCGAGCTGGCCAGGCGCAAGCCGCCGACCAACCTGCGAGCCTATGACCTCGTCATGCGCGCCTATCCGAACATTTGGGGCCGCCGCAAGGACACCAACGAACAGGCAATAGAGCTGCTCAAGAAGGCGATCGCCATCGACCCGGCCTATGGCCGCGCGCATGCGCTCCTGGCGTGGTGCCACGCCTCGAACGCCTCGTATCTGTGGGTCGAGCACCCGGAAAACGAGTTGGAAAAGGCGCGCGCGGCGGTGGAAGCCGCGAGCTCGATCGGCGATGATCCGACCGCTTTGGCCGCCGCCGGTTCGGCATTGAGCATGTGCGGCGACCAGGAGCGCGCCGCCACCTTCATCGAAAGCGCGCTCGCGCTCGATCCGAACAATGCGTGGGCCTGGGCGCGGCAGGGCTGGATCGCGACCTACACGGGCGAGGCTGCCCGCGCGCCGGAGCACTTCCGGCAGGCGATGGCGCTCAGTCCGAGGGATCCGTTCGCATTCAGCATGAGACTGGGAATGGCCACCGCCATGGCCAAGACAGGGTCCCTTCCCCAGGCTGTCGCGATTGCCCGTGAGGTCATCGCCGCCCATCCCGACATCATCATGTCCTATCGGTACCTCGCCGCATGGTCGGCGATGAGCGGCGACCTGGAGGCCGCACGCTGGGCTGCGCAAAAACTGCTTACTGCCCAGCCGGACTTCACGATCGAACGATACCGATCTCTACCTATTCTTCGTAGCACACCGGAATGGGCGGACCAGGTGGTCGAAGCCTTGAAATTGGCAGGATTGCCCGAGCGCTGATCACTTCCACTGGCAGGCCGGCGGCTTTCCCTTCCGGCATACCGTCCTCGAGTCGGCGCGCGGAATGCCCGAGCGAGCGTAGCCATCGCCGGACAACCCGTGGGCTGAGGCATCGAAGTACTTGAACCCTTTTCCGAAAACTTTCGAAACGCTTAGTATGCCCAACATGCAGGGGACTCGCGTCGCTTTCGGTCCGTTCGTGTTCGATCCCGACATCGGGGCGCTCCTAAAAGAGGAGATCCCGATCGCCGTTGGGCATCGTGGGCTGATGCTGCTCGCCGCGCTTACGGCACGGCCCGGTGATATCCTGACCAAAGCCGAACTGATGGACGCTGCCTGGCCGGGCGCCGCCGTTGAGGAGGGCAACCTTACCGTCCAAATTGCGATACTAAGAAAAGCTCTTGGTCCCGCCGACAACGGCGGTGAGTGGATAGCCACGGTGCCGCGCGTCGGCTATCGCTTCACCGGAACTGTCGAGCCGGTGGCGAGCGCATCCAGCAAACCGATACTGCGGTCCGGCAAGCCATCGATCGCAGTGCTGCCTTTTACCAATTTGAGCGGCGATCAGGACCAGCAGTATCTCAGCGATGGCATAACCGAGGACATAATTACGGAGTTGGCCAGGTTTCGCTCTCTCCTTGTCATCGCGCGTAATTCATCTTTTCAGTTTCGCCATCCGACAGTGGACAATGGTGAAGTCCATCGCAAACTTGGAGTTCGCTACCTCGTCGAAGGCAGTGTAAGAAAGCTCGGCGACCGCATTCGGATCACTACACAATTGATCGACGCGGCCACCGGCACCCACCTGTGGGCCCAACGGTACGACCGGGCCGCCGACGACATCTTTGCTTTACAAGACGAGATTGCCGCTCTTATCGCCTCGATTGTCGAAGGCCAGGCCGAGGCCGATTCGACGAGCCGCACCAGACGCAAGCCTCCAGCCGATTGGGGTGCCTACGATTACTACCTGCAGGGGCGCGCGCACTTCCACCAATATGAACTGGACAAGTCCGAGCCGCTGTTCGTTCGGTGTGTCGAGCTCGATTCGACCTTCGCTCAGGGCCACGCCTTCCTCGCCCAGGCCCTTGTCGGCAGGTTCTGGTACGACAATGATCCGCGGACGCTGCAAAAGGCCTGGGATTCAGCGCGAACGGCGCTCGCTCTCGACAGGAGCGATGGCGTCTGCCACCAAAGCATGGGGCTGGTGCTAACTCACATGCGCCAGCATAGCGATGCGGGAATGCATTTCGAGCGAGCACGCGCGCTGAACCCGCTAGACGTCAACATCGCAGGGGATTACGCAACGGCGGACGGGCCGAGACGGCGCTCAACGTGCTCGAAAGTGCCCTACTGCGCGACCCGTTACCTCCGATATGGTTTTGGGAGGTGAAGGGCAGCTCCCTTTTCCTGCTTGGAAGGTACTCGGAAGCCGTCGGATCGTACCAGAAGGCCGGCGACCACTTCTTCGTTCACGCATTCCTCGCAGCGTCATACGCACATTTGGGCGAGATGGAGAAGGCGCGTGCTGAAGTCGAGGAAACGCAGTCAAGGAAACACGACGTGACTGTTCGACTGATTTCAGGTCTCCCGTTCGCCGATCAAGGCGCTCTTGAGCTTTTCGCGTCAGGCTTCAGAAAGGCCGGCTTTTCGGCGTGAACGCCACCGCCGTCGCGCTCGGCCTCAAGGCCAACTGGAAGCAGTTTTCGCTGCTGGCGCTCGGCATCACAGCCCGTAGTCAGGCGGCCACTTCCACCGGCAGGCCGGCGGCTTTCCATTCCGGCATGCCGTCCTCGAGTCGACGCGCGGAATGCCCGAGCGAGCGCAGCGCCGCGACAGCCTCGAAGGACATCACGCACCACGGGCCGCGGCAGTAGGCGATGACTTCCCTGCTGGCATCGGTGCCGGCCGACCACGCCTTGATTTCGCCGAGCGGAACGTTGATCGCGCCGGGCACATGGCCGAGCGCGAACTCGTCCGCCGGGCGCACGTCGATCAGCGTCACCAGCCCGTCGCGCATCAGCGCCTGAAGCTCGTCGCGCGTGACCGGCCGCATGTCGTCGCGCGCATCGAAATAGCCGCGAACGATGCGATCGACCTCGGCAAGCCGGCGTTCGGCAACGCCGCGCACCGAAGCGAAGGCGGAAAGCACGCTGTCATCGGCCAGCGAATAATGCACGAACTTGCCGTCGCGCTCGGCCAAAACGATGCCGGCACGGCGCAGCGACTGGAGATGCTGCGAGATGTTGGCGACCGGCTGGCCGAGCTTCGCGGCGAGCGCGTCGACGCTGCGCGCGCCTTGCGCCAGATGCTCGATCATCTCCAGGCGCAACGGATGCCCGAGCGCCTTGGCGACGATCGCGAACTGTTCGTAGAGCGCCTGCTTCGGATTGCGGATTGACATCGGCCTTTCTGAGACGCATCGTCATTCACCAGAACGATTGAATGACGATTTCGACCTGCTGTCAAGCGAAGCGGCTTGCCCGCCGCTCAGTTGCTCGCTCGGAGGAGAAAGCGATGATTCTCAGGCAGTTCCTGCACACCGATCCGGTCGCCGCTTCCTATCTGTTCGGCTGCGGCGGCAAGGCGTCCGCGGCGGTCGTCGATCCGGTCGGCGACATCGCGCCCTATGTCGAGGCGGCGCGCGCGACCGGTATGCGCATCCTCTATGTTGTCGACACGCATATTCATGCCGACCACATTTCGGCGGGACGCGCGCTCGCCGAGGCGACCGGCGCCGAATACATGTTGTTCGAGGGCGCGGAGGCGGACTTCCCGTTCCGGCGCGTCAAGGACGGCGAGGTGCTCGGGCTCGGCAATGTCACGGCGACGGTGATACACACGCCGGGTCACACGCCGGAGCATCTGAGCCTTCTCGTCACCGACCGGACACGGTCGGCCGAACCCTGGTTCGTGCTCACCGGGCACACGCTGATGGTCGGCGATCTCGGCCGCACCGAGCTTGCTTCCAGTGCCGAGGATGGAGCGCGCGCGCTTTTTGCCAGCGTGCGCCGGCTGAAGGAACTGCCCGACCATATCGAAGTGCTGCCCGGCGCCTATTCCGGCTCGGTCTGCGGCCGCTCGCTGAGCGGCAAGCCTACATCGACGATCGGCTTCGAGCGGCGTTTCAACAAGGCGTTCCGCATCGAGGACGAGGGTGAGTTCATCGCCGCCATGACCGCCGACATCCCTCCCCCGCCGCCGGAGGCCGCCCGGACCCGGGCGCTCAACGCCGGAGCGACATCTTGAGCGCAGCGGCGCCCGCCGTCGCGCTCGGCCTCAAGGCCAACTGGAAGCAGTTCGCGCTGCTGGTGCTGATCAACGCCTTCGTCGGCGGCATGGTCGGCATCGAACGGACCGTCGTGCCGCTGATCGGTGCGGAGGAATTCGGCGTCGCGTCCACCACGCTCGTCACCTCCTTCATCGTCAGCTTCGGCGTGGTCAAGGCCTGCGCCAACCTCGTCTCCGGCCAGCTTGCCGACACATGGGGCCGCAAGCGCGTGCTGATCCTCGGCTGGCTGTTCGGCCTGCCGGTGCCGTTCATCATCATCTGGGCCCCGAGTTGGAGCTGGATCGTCGCTGCCAATGCGCTGCTCGGCATCAACCAGGGTCTCGCCTGGTCGATGACGGTGATCATGAAGGTCGATCTGGTCGGGCCGAAATCGCGCGGGCTTGCCGTCGGCCTCAACGAGTTCGCCGGCTACCTCGCCGTCGGCGTCACCGCCTTCCTCACCGGCTATCTCGCCGGCCGCTACGGGCTGCGGCCGGTGCCGATTTATCTCGGGGTCGGCTATGCGATCCTGGGTGCGACGCTATCCATCCTGCTGGTGCGCGACACGCGCGAGCATGTGCGGCTGGAACTGGCCAACCACCCAAAACAGGCTTCACCGCTCAGCTTCCGCGAGATCTTCATGCTGACCTCGTTCGGAGACCGCAATCTGTTCGCCGCTTCGCAAGCCGGCCTGGTGAACAATCTGAACGACGGCATGAGCTGGGGGCTGTTCCCGCTCTTTTTCGTGGCCAATGGGCTGGGCGTCGAGCGCATCGGCATCCTCAAGGCAGTCTATCCGGCGGTGTGGGGCATCCTGCAGGTCGCGACCGGGCCGCTGAGCGACCGCTGGGGCCGCAAGGGCCTGATCGTCGCCGGCATGTGGGTGCAGGCGGCGGGACTTCTCTTGACCGCCCTGACGCGCGATTTTGGCTGGTGGCTGCTGGCGAGCCTGCTGCTCGGCCTCGGCACGGCGATGGTCTATCCAAGCCTGATCGCGGCGGTTTCGGACGCCTCTCATCCCTCCTGGCGGGCGCGCTCGCTCAGCGTCTACCGCTTCTGGCGCGACCTCGGCTATGCGATCGGTGCGCTGTCGGCGGGTCTCATCGCCGACTTCTTCGGCTTCGCCGCGGCGATCGGTGCCATCGCGGCGCTGACGTTCCTGTCGGGCGTAGTCGTCGCGCTAGCGATGCGCGAGACGCGTGCCGCCGTCCAGTCTCCGTAAGGTGATGGTTAACGCAGGCTCCAAACAAGGTTTCCGTTTACGATATCGTAAGCTTGTTGCTGCGAGGCATTCGCCGGTCCGCTACAATCGCGGCAGTTGAATTTTCCTCGAGATCGCGCATGAGCAGCCCCAACCGCATGCCGTGGGTGGACACGGCAAAAGGCCTTTCCATCATCCTGGTGGTGATGATGTATTCGGCATACAACACCGGTGAATACACCGGCGGCGTCGGCTTTCTGCACTATGTCATCGGCTTCGCGACGCCCTTCCGGATGCCGGAATTCTTCCTGATCTCGGGCCTGTTCCTGTCGCAGGTGATCGACCGGCCGTGGCGGCGTTATGTCGACCGCCGCGTCATCCACTATCTCTATTTCTACGTGCTGTGGGCACTCATCTCGATCGGGCTGAAGATCGGCCTCTTCAGCCGCGACCCCGCCGGCATGCTGCACGACCTCGCAATGGCCGTCGTCCAGCCTTATGGCGTGCTGTGGTTCATCTACATGCTGGCGGTCTTCGGGATCGTCATCCGCCTGCTGCGCGAATTCAGAGTGCCGCACTGGATCGTCTTCCCGATCGCCGCCGCGCTGCAGATGTGGGCGCCGAAGCCGGACAGCTACGCGCTCGAGCAGTTCGCGGCCTATTTCGTGTTCTTCTATCTCGGCTTCGTGCTCGCGCCGCTGATCTTCCGGCTGGTGGCATGGACGCAAGCTCGTCCGGCGCTCGCCGTGGCCGGCCTGCTCGTCTGGGCGCTGGTCAACGGGCTGCTCGTCTATTCGCCGGGCTATGCCATGCAGCCGGTAGGCATGCAGATGGGCCTGGCGGCATGGCCGCCGCTGCATCTTACGCTTGCCGTGGCCGGTGCGGTGGCGCTCTGCGTCGCCGGTGGCTTCCTGTCGAAGTTCGCCTCGATGGAATGGCTGCGCTGGCTCGGCGAGCATTCGCTGGTCGTCTATGTCGCCTTCACCATCCCGATGTCGATATTCCGCGGTGTCATGCTGGCGAGCGGCCTCCTGACCGACACCGGGATGCTGAGCCTTGCCGTGCTGCTCGTCTCGGTCGTCAGCCCGGTGGTGCTCTATTTCATCGTCAAGCGCATCGGCTTCGGCACCTTCCTGTTCGAGCGGCCGGCCTGGGCGCATGTCGACCAGCCGAACGCCGCGAAGGCACCCAGCAAGCCCATGCCGCGACCGGCGCGCGAAGCGGCCTGACCGCGCCGCCCTTTCCGCAAGTCCGTTACTTGCCGCGCTCCAGCGTTTCACCGTTTCGCGGAAACGGCGAACCGCTCTATCTCCTCGTTTTTACGCAATTCCGGACGGAAAACCGCTCACACTTTTCCTGGAATTGCTTTATGTCCCGGACGTTTTGCGGCCTTGATCTTGCCACTGCTGCCGCCACCACAGAAGAAGCAGCCGCCGCCATCGGATTCCAGGCCTGACACGCCGGAGGGCATCGCCAGTTCCTGCAGCACGTCGCCCGTGTCGGGATCGACGCGCACCAGGTCGCCCTCCTCACCCTCCCAAGTGGCATGCCAGAGCTCGCCGTCGACCCAGGTGACGCCGGTGACGACGCGCTTCGATTCGATCGTGCGGATCACCTTGCCCGTTTCAGGATCGATCTGATGGATCTTATGCGCCCGGTATTCGCCGACCCAGAGCGAGCCCTCGGCCCAGGCCATCCCTGAATCACCCCCGTTGCCGGGGGCAGGAATGGTTGCAACGACCTTGCCGATCTTCGGGTCGACCTTGTGGATGCGATCCTCGGCGATCTGGTAGAGATACTCGCCGTCGAAGGCAGTCCCGGCATGCGAGGCGACATCGATCGAACGCACGATCTTGCCGCTGTCGGGATCGAGCGCGTTCAGCTTGTCGCCGCTGGCGAACCAGACATGTTTGCCGTCATAGGTCACGCCGTTGACGCGGTCGATGCCGGGGAACGGTCCGTATTCGCGCAGGATCTCGGCAGCGGCTCGTTTCATTTTCGATCTCCATTCCAATAATGGCGGCAGACTAGTCGGTCGGCAGCGGACCCGGGAGTAACAAGACAGTCGGGAATCCAGTCACCGGCGGCATCATCCAACGGCGCGCCCGGCCGCGGCCGACCGCCTGCACCTTGTCCTGCGTCGACAGCTCTTCCAGCGCCCGCTGCACGGTGCGCGCGCTGGCGCCAAGCGCGATCGCCAGGGCCGAGCTCGACCAAGCCTCGCCATCGGTCAGGAAGGCGAGCACCGCGCCGTGCTCTTCCTCGACAGGCGGCGCCAGCACGACGACTTCAGTAGCGTCGAACGGCGTGAGCGTGAATCCGGCTGTCGTGGCGTTGATTTCCGCGAGGGCGGACAGCTCGGCACGCAGCCGCCCCATCTCGACCCTCAGCCGCGCGCGATGCGATTCATCGGCGTGTCTTGCCCGGAAGGCGCGCCTCAGCAGCGCCTCGCGTGAGGCATCCGCCGGCCAGGCTTCGGCAAGCGTGCGCGCCAGCGCGAACAGCACCGGCCTTGTCGCCAGCGAAACGACCGCGTCGGCCAGCCGGACGGCGTTGCGCGAAGCATCGACGACGAGCGCACCCGAGGTCAGCAACGCTTCGACCTCGTCAAGCAGCAGCTCTTTCTCTGTGCCTCGCGCGATCAGCCGGCCGACCGGCGTATTCATAACCAGGGACGCCGCTTCAACCTCCGCCTTCAAGGCCGGGATGTTAGCTTCGTAAGCGGCCAGCGATGCCCGGCCGAAGGCCGAGCGCGCCGCCTTTGTCCTCAGGCGCCGGACCGCGATGCCGGCCGCGGCCAGTTCATGCGCGACACGCGCGACCGGCGGCAGCGGCGCCGGATCGAAATCGGAAAGCAGGCGCTCGGCCTCGTCGAGCCGGCCGATCAGGATGAGGCGGCGCGCCTCGAGGCTGCCGGCATAGGCGGCGTTCAGCCGGTCGCCATGAGCGGCAAGCGTGGCGCGGGCGGATCGCAAGGCCTTCTCCGGCCAGCCAAGATCGCGCGAGACCAGCGCGATCTCGGCCTCGGCGACGACGCAGCGCGCACGGGCGACGATCTCCCTCGAACTGAAGGCGCGGGCGGCGTCCTTCAGCAACGCCTTGGCCTTGGCGAAATCGCCGAGCTGCGCCATCGCGATGCCACGCAGCGCCAGCGCCGGCGCGTCGTCGCGCAGGGCGACGCGCTTCAAGGCGCCGAGCGGATCGCCCGCGGCAAGAGCGCGCCCAGCGGCGTTGATCAGCGAGTCCATGCCGCCGTCTCAGGGTGCGCCGGAGCAAATCGCGTCACACTTGTAACTCTCACCATCGAACCATGCGGCCTATGTCTGTCCCTGTCACCCCCAACCAAACCCAAGAACGGGACAAGAGCAATGACCCAACACATGAAGACACCGCCGGTCGTTTCGCAGGAAGCATGGGTAGGCGCGTATGAAGAGATGCTGGTGAAGGAAAAGACCCTCACTCGCGCCCGCGATGCTTTGGCCGCCGAACGCCGCCGCATGCCGTGGATGGAAGTCAAGACGGACTATGTGTTCGAAGGCCCGAACGGCAAGGCGAGCCTGCTCGACCTCTTCGAAGGACGCCGCCAGTTGATCGTCTACCGCGCCTTCTTCGAACCGGGCGTCTATGGCTGGCCCGAACATGCCTGCCGCGGCTGCTCGCTCGGCGCCGACCAGGTCGGCAACCTCGCCCACCTCAACGCCCGCGACACCACGCTCGCCTATGCCTCGCGGGCACCGCAGGCCGACATCCAGCGGTTGAAGCAACAGATGGACTGGAAAATGCCCTGGTACACCATCACCGACAGCTGGGATAAGGATTTCGGCGTCGATCAATGGCACGGCCACAACGTCTTCATCCATGACGGCAAGCGCATCTTCCGCACCTATTTCGTCAACAACCGCGGCGACGAGGCCTTCGGCACTGTCTGGAGCTATCTCGACGTCACGCCGCTCGGCCGACAGGAGGTGTGGGAGGATTCGCCCGAGGGCTACCCGCAGACCCAGACCTACAAGTGGTGGAACTGGCACGACAATTACGAAGCGGGCGCCGCCCCCGACCAGAGATGGGTCGAGGTCTCGGATGCCGGCGAAGCGGCGTTCCGCAACAAGAGCGCCTGAACGTGAAGCGACTCCGGCGGCGCGAACCGCGCCGCCGGAGCCGATCACTTCGCCCTATTCCTATGAGCTTGAAAACCTGCCCTCAGAAGGTGGCTATCATGAGCATTGACTCCCCTCGCCCGACCGGCCTGAGCGGCTTCGGCCTCGCCGACTGGCTGTGCCTCGCCGCGGCGCCAACCTTCGCCATGATGGCGCTGCTGACGGCCGTCTATGACGCCCACGACATGATGTGCATGTCGGGCGCCTCGGTGCTCGGCGGCATGACGCCAATGTATCTGTTGATGGCCGGCTTCCATCTGGCGCCATGGCTGCGGCTGGTGGCCAGGCGCGGGTGAGACTGACGAGATCGCCGGATTCGATTTCAGGTCCGGCCACGCTTGTGTTTGGCCTGCAGGATGGACTCGACAAGCTCCTGGTCCTTGAAAGGTTTCGCGAGCAAAGGAACATCGGCCGGCAGATCGCCGATCACCTTGGTGTCGGTATAGCCGGTAATGATGACCGCGGGCCATTCTGCCTTCAGGTTGCGCGCAAATCGGATCACGTCCAAACCCGACACGAGCGGCATGGCGAAATCAGTGACGATCACGTCGAAATCCCGCGGAGCCTTCTCGATCCTGGCCAGTGCCTCGGCACCGCCGGCGGCGCATGTCACCTCGAAACCGCTTTGCCTCAATGACGCAGCCGTCAACTCGCGCAGCGCATCGCTGTCGTCGACCAACAGTATGGACGGCCGGGCGCCGTTGCCTTCAACGCGAGGCCGACTGACCTGTCCCTGCTCGATCGATCGGGCCGGCCGCTTCAACGATCGCGGCAGCCACAGCTGCATCGCAGTGCCTCGCCCTACAACGCTCTCGATCCGAAGTGTGCCGCCTGACTGCTTTGCAAACCCGTAGACGGTGCTCAAGCCAAGGCCGGTGCCCTTGCCGACGGGTTTCGTCGTGAAAAAGGGCTCTATGACCTTCGCCACGAGATCGGCCGGAATGCCCGAACCGGTATCGATGACCGAGATGACGACATAGTCGCCAGCGCCCAGTTCGTCGGAACGACCGTCGATCGTCCGATTTTCAGCGCGGATCGTGATCGAACCGCCTGTGGGCATTGCGTCGCGCGCGTTGAAAACGAGGTTCATCAGGGCAAGTTCGAGCTGGCTTCCGTCTACCAGCACAGGCCAGACCGAGTCGTCTATGTTCCATTCGAAACGAACCAGACCTCCAAGCACTGGCGCGACGAGCCCGTTCAGCGGCTCGACGAGTGCTGCCAGTTGCAAAGGTTCGGGCTTCAGATGTTGACGCCGGGAGAAGGCGAGCATGCGATTAACGAGGTCGGCGCCCTGCTTGGCCGAGCGCCTTGTTAGGTCGAGCACTTTCTTCGCCTGCTCATCGAGCGCGGTGCTGCGCTCGAGCAGGCCGAGCCCGCTGAGGATCGTCGCAAGCAGATTGTTGAAGTCATGGGCTAGTCCGCCGGTAAGCTTGCCGATCGCGTCAAGACGCTGCGCCTTGAGCAACCTGTCTTCGAGCTCGCGCCGCTCGGTGATGTCGAGCAGCGTGCCGACAATCTCGTCCGTGTTGTCCACTGGATTATGGGAGATGACGCCCTGGTCGAGGAAGCTTCGGTATTTGCCGTCCGCGCACTGCCAGCGGAACTCGCAGCTGTAGGAACCGGCCGCTTTTGCGCCGCGAAGAGCGGCTTCGACATCGGACAAGTCGTCCGGATGCACACGGCTCAGGCCGAAGCCGGGCTCGGACGTCAGCCGCTCGGGAGAAAATCCTGTCAACCGCTCGATCCCGCTGGTGACGAAGCGGGCGTCAAAAGGCGGGTCTAGTGACCGGGCATGAAAGCAAACCGGGATCGATTGCAGTATGGCTTCCTGCCGCTGCTCCGCGGCACGCAGCGCTCGCTCCGCCTCGAGCCTCGACTTTTGCGACTCCAGCGCCTGCTCCAGCAGCGTCTGCTCCACGATCGCCTTACGCTGGATTTCCAGGGTCTTCTCGTGCAATTCGACGAAGACGGCCACCTTCGAACGCAGCATAACGGAATCGAAGGGCTTGAAGACGAAATCGACCGCACCGGCATCGTAGCCGCGCAGCATATGCGCTTCTTCCTTGTTGATCGCGCTCAGGAAGATGATCGGGGTGCGTCTCGACTGCTCTCTTTGGCGGATCAATGAGGCCGTCTCGTATCCGTCCAATCCCGGCATCAGCACGTCCAGAAGGATAACGGCGAACTCTTCCTTCAGAAGAAACCGCAACGCCTCCTCGCCCGACTGAACGCAGACAACCTCGCCCACTCCTGCCAAGACTTCGCTGATCGCCAGGAGATTGCGATCGTCATCATCAACGGCGAGGATGCGCGCGCCTTGCGCCACCTCTGACAAGGCTGCGCGCTGCTCGGTTTTGATGTTCACTATGCTTTGCATTGGCAACCCATCACATGGCCGCCACGAGCTTCTCTGCCGGCTGTGCGTGCTGTCTCGATCGCCCGATCCAGACACGAAGCAGCGCCAGCAGAAGGTCAAGATCCACAGGCTTGGCTATGTAATCCGAAGCACCCGCATCAAGGCACTTCTGCCGATCGCCCTTCATCGCCTTGGCAGTCACCGAGATCAGGGGGACATGCGCGATTGGGGGCGTGCCGCGTATCTGCCGCATCGTCTCATAGCCGTCCATCTCAGGCATCATGATGTCGATGAGGGCGACGTCCATGTCTGGATTTTGCTGAAGCAACGCGATGCCGTCGCGACCCCGCTCGGCATGCAAAACCTGAATACCATATGTTTCGAGCACGCTGGTCAGCGAATAGATGTTGCGGATGTCGTCGTCCACGATGAGGACTTTGGCGCCGGCAAGATCGGTCTTATCCGGTCGTTGGGAGGGCGCAGCCCCATTGGTGTGACCGTCCCGCGGCACGGTCGCAGACATCAGCAGCGCCAACTGGTCAAGATTCTCGGCACGGGCAACATCCGCCAACTGCGGTTTGAGCCCGATCAGTTGCTCCAGGGCCTCCGGATGTGGTGCGAAGAACACGAGCTTGGCTGACAGGCTCTCAAGCGACGCCGCGATCTCCTCAATCATCTTCGCGTTGTCCTTGCCCGACCTGCCAAAGCCCAGCACGATCGCGTCATAGATGTCGAAGTCTATTCCCCGACCGTTTGCGGCGATCCTACCGACAGGCGTTACGGAAGTGACGCCGTCGCGGGTCGCTTCGACCAGGGAAAGCCGCCGCTCGGGATCGGCATCCACGATCAGGACATTGCGCTGGAGGCGCAACTTGCTCGAACGAATGTCCTCGAATACCTTCATAAGGTCGTCCGACGATACCGGCTTGGTCGAGACGCTGGCGGCGCCACTGCGCAACAGGCCAGCCGTATCTTCCGCACCCGAGATGACATGTATCGGGGTGCCCGCGGTCTTGCGGTCGTGCCGCAGAAGATCGAACAGCACCCAGCCATCTATGTCCGAAAGGCCGAGGTCCAGCGTGATTGCATCCGGAACCAGCTTCCTCGCCAGCGCCACCGTCCCGGAGCCCGCGGTGGACAACACGCCTTTGAGGCCCGCCGAACGCGCCATACCCAGCAACAGTCCCGCAAAGGTAGGATCGTCCTCAACAATCAGCACTACCCTGTCTTCGGGCGAGAGGACATCGCGATCATCGATGAGTTCCGGAACGGAAACACCGGCCGCGGGAGCCAACACCTCCTGTTCGGCAATCCCGGGCTGCGGAACGGCTCTCGGACCTTCGACGGGGATAACGAGCGTGAATGTCGAGCCCCTGCCTGGCGTGCTTTCCACCCTCAGCTCGCCTCCGAGCAGCCGGGCGATTTCACGACTGATCGACAGGCCGAGCCCTGTGCCACCGTATTTGCGGCTGGTGGTACCATCGGCCTGCTGGAAAGCTTCGAAGATCAGCTTCTGCTTGTCCTCGGGAATGCCGATGCCGGTATCGGTGACCGCGATAGCGAGCGCCTTCGGCGCCTGAGCGCCGTTCCGCCGCGCGGTCTTCTCCGGCCTGAGTGTGAGGCTGACCTTACCGCTCGACGTGAATTTGAATGCGTTCGACAACAGGTTGAGGACGATTTGCTGCAGCCGCTTTTCGTCGGTGCGCACCGTCTCCGGAAGTCCCGGGTCAAGCTCTATTGTGAAGCCCAATCCCTTGTCGGCGGCCAACTGGCGGAAAGTGCGCTCCATGTGCTGGCGCAGATGCGCCAAGGGCATATCGTTGATCTCGACGGAGACGGTGCCGGACTCGATCTTCGATAGATCGAGAATGTCGTTGATAAGGCTGAGCAGGTCGGTCCCCGCCGAATTGATGGTCCGGGCAAACTCGACCTGCTTGTCGTTGAGATTTCCCTGTTGGTTGCTGGCCAGGAGATTCGAGAGAATGAGCAGCGAGTTCAACGGCGTGCGGAGCTCGTGGCTCATATTGGCCAAAAATTCGGATTTGTATTTGGAGGTCAGGGCGAGCTGTTCGGCTTTCTCCTCAAGAGCCCGCCGAGCCATTTCGATTTCGAGATTCTTGTTCTCCACCTGCTTCTTTTCGTTTTCGAGCAACTGAGCCTTTTCCTGCAGTTCCTCGTTGGTGGCGTGCAGCTCTTCCTGCTTCTTGGTCAGTTCCGCCTGGCGCGCCTGTAATTCCGAAGTCAGCAATTGCGACTGTTTCAGCAGCCCTTCGGTGCGCATCGTCGCCGCTATCGTGTTGAGCACGATGCCAACAGATTCCATCAGCTGGTTGAGGAACGACTGGTGCGTGTCGCGGAATTCGCTGAAGGAGGCAAGTTCGATCACCGCCTTGACTTCGTCTTCGAAGAGCGCGGGCAGGATGATGACGTTGGCCGGCGTGGCGTTGCCGAGGCCCGATGTGATGCGCAGGAAGTTCGGCGGCACATTGTCGAGGACGATCGCGCGCTTGTCGGCGGCGCTTTGGCCGACTAGGCCCTCGCGCCAATCAAGGCGCTGTTTCATCGCCGACTTGCTTTCTGCGCCGTAGGACGCCGCGAGCTCGAGATAGGACTCGTCTTCTTCCCGGTTGGTCACATAGAACACGCCGTATTGCGCATTCACCAGCGGTGCCAGCTCCGACATAATCAGACGCGACACCGTCGCCAGATCGCGCTCGCCCTGCAGCATGCGCGAGAACCGCGCCAGATTTGTCTTCAGCCAGTCCTGTTCCGCATTCTTCAGCGTCTGATCCTTGAGGTTGCGGATCATCTCGTTGATGTTGTCCTTGAGCGCCGCCACCTCGCCTGAGGCCTGGACGCTGATGGAGCGCGTAAGATCACCCTTCGTCACCGCGGTCGAGACTTCCGCGATGGCCCGCACCTGGGTGGTGAGGTTGGCTGCCAGCTGATTGACATTGTCGGTCAGGTCGCGCCAGAGCCCTGCCGCGCCCGGCACGCGAGCCTGGCCGCCGAGCTTGCCTTCGATGCCGACCTCGCGCGCGACGTTGGTCACCTGGTCGGCAAAGGTGGCGAGGGTCTCGATCATGCCGTTTATGGTATCGGCCAGCGAAGCGATCTCGCCCTTGGCGTCGACCGTGAGCTTGCGGCGCAAATTTCCTTGCGCCACCGCGGTCACGACATCCGCGATGCCGCGCACCTGATTGGTAAGGTTGGTGGCCATCAGGTTGACATTGTCGGTCAGATCTTTCCAGGTGCCGGCAACGCCCTCGACGCGGGCCTGGCCGCCAAGCTTGCCTTCGGTGCCCACCTCGCGCGCCACGCGCGTCACCTCCCCGGCAAAGGAGTTCAGCTGATCGACCATGGTGTTGATCGTCGACTTCAGCTCCAGAATCTCGCCCTTGACGTCCACGGTGATCTTTTTCGACAGATCGCCGCGTGCGACGGCGGTGGTCACTTCGGCGATGTTGCGCACCTGACCGGTTAGGTTCTCCGCCATCGAGTTGACGTTGTCGGTGAGGTCTTTCCAAGTGCCCGCGACGCCGCGCACCTGGGCCTGGCCGCCCAATTTGCCCTCGGTGCCGACCTCTCGGGCGACACGCGTCACCTCGCCGGCGAAGGAGTTGAGCTGGTCGACCATGGTATTGATGGTGGATTTCAGCTCCAGGATCTCGCCTTTGACGTCGACCGTGATCTTCTTGGAAAGATCACCGAGCGCGACAGCGGTCGTCACCTCGGCGATATTGCGGACCTGGCCCGTCAAATTCGCGGCCATGGCATTGACATTGTCGGTCAAGTCCTTCCACGTGCCCGCCACACCGCGCACCTGCGCCTGCCCGCCCAGCTTGCCGTCCGAACCTACCTCGCGCGCGACGCGCGTCACTTCCGAGGCAAACGAGTTGAGCTGGTCGACCATCGTGTTGATGACGTCCTTGATCTGCAGAATCTCGCCCAGAGCATCGACCGTGATCTTCTGGGTAAGGTCGCCGGTCGCGATTGCCGTCGCGACCTTGGAGACGTCACGCAGCTGCACCGTGAGATTGCCGGCCATTGCGTTCACGTTGTCGGTCAAATCCTTCCAGGTGCCGCCGACGCCTTCGACATGGGCCTGACCGCCGAGCTTGCCTTCCGAGCCGACCTCGCGGGCCACGCGCGTCACCTCCGAGGCGAAAGAGTTGAGCTGATCCACCATCGTGTTGACGGTGTCCTTCAGTTCCAGGATTTCGCCCTTGACGTCGACCGTGATCTTCTTCGACAGATCACCGCGCGCGACGGCCGTGGTTACCTCGGCGATATTGCGCACCTGGCCGGTGAGGTTTGCCGCCATCAGGTTGACGCTGTCCGTCAGGTCCTTCCAGGTGCCGCCGACGCCCTTCACATCGGCCTGGCCGCCAAGCTTGCCCTCGGTGCCGACTTCGCGGGCAACGCGCGTTACCTCCGACGCAAAGGAATTGAGCTGGTCCACCATCGTGTTGATGGTGTCCTTTAGCTCCAGGATTTCGCCCTGGACGGCCACGGTGATCTTCTTCGACAGATCGCCAGACGCGACCGCCGTCGTCACTTCGGCGATATTGCGAACCTGCCCGGTCAGGTTCTCGGCCATCGAGTTCACATTGTCCGTCAGATCCTTCCAGGTGCCCGCGACACCACGCACTTGAGCCTGGCCTCCCAGCTTGCCCTCGGAACCGACCTCGCGCGCCACGCGGGTCACCTCGGAGGCGAACGAGTTGAGCTGGTCCACCATCGTGTTGATGGTGTTCTTCAGTTCGAGTATCTCGCCCTTCACATCGACGGTGATCTTCTTCGAAAGGTCGCCGAGCGCGACGGCCGTTGTCACCTCGGCGATGTTGCGGACCTGGCCCGTAAGGTTCTCGGCCATCGAATTGACGTTGTCGGTTAGGTCTTTCCAGGTGCCCCCGACGCCTTCGACGCGCGCCTGACCACCGAGCTTGCCTTCGGTGCCGACCTCGCGCGCCACGCGCGTCACTTCCGAGGCGAATGAATTTAGCTGGTCCACCATCGTGTTGATGGTGTTCTTGAGCTCCAGGATCTCGCCTTTCACATCGACGGTGATTTTCTTCGACAGGTCGCCTGAGGCGACGGCCGTGGTGACTTCGGCGATGTTGCGGACTTGCCCGGTGAGATTGGTCGCCATGGCATTGACGTTGTCGGTCAGGTCTTTCCAGGTGCCGGCCACGCCCTTCACCCGCGCCTGGCCGCCGAGCTTGCCTTCGGTGCCCACTTCGCGGGCGACGCGCGTCACCTCCGAAGCAAAGGACCCCAACTGTCCGACCATCGTGTTGACGACCTTGCCGATACGGAGGAACTCGCCTCGCAGAGGCCTGCCGTCGATCTCCACCATCATCGTTTGCGACAGGTCGCCCTTGGCAACTGCACCGATGACACGAGCCACCTCCGTGGTCGGTTGGACCATGTCCTCGATCAGATCATTGACGGAGCGGACGCTTGTTTCCCAGCTGCCCGTGGCATTGCGTACGTGGCCGCGCTCGCCGATCCGCCCGTCCTTGCCGACCACCCGGCTCAGCCGATCGAACTCGCGCGTGACCTGATCGTTAATCTCCACGATCTGGTTGAAGGTGTCTGCGATATCTGAGTCGAGGCCTTCATAGACATTGTCGATGCGGACAGAGAAATCACCGCGCCGGAAGGCCTTGAGCGCGTTCAAAATCTGGCGGCGGTCCAATTGCGACTTGGATCTCAGCGTACTCACAGCGCCCCCTCACAGCCCCGGCTGACAACGACGGTCGTGAATGAAAATGCCCCTCGCGGCCAAATTCCCGCGAGAGGCAGAACGCGCGACCCGTGGTTCGGTTCCATTGTAACGGGCGGCGGATCTTTGTGGGTGCATGGCGAACAGTCGGGCGCCATCCCCTCAATCCGAAAGGGAGACCGCCGCCCGGTGGGGGCCATTGCGCGCCAAGCTGACGTCGGCCAGGGCGACACCCTCACTTTACCACGGAATAACCCACCGCATTGCCTTCCGCGCCAGCCATGATGGCGCTGCTGACGGCCGTCTATGACGGCCACGACATGATGTGCATGTCGGGCGCCTCGGTGCTCGGCGGCATGACGCCAATGTATCTGTTGATGGCCGGCTTCCATCTGGCGCCATGGCTGCGGCTGGTGGCCAGGCGCACCAACGGGATTTGACGCAAGCGCTCAGCGTTCCCGTTACGTTGCGTTTAGCTCTGCCATGTAGAGAATTCGGCATGCGGAGGCGGCGTCTGAATGCTGGACAACTATGAGGCGGACGAATTCGGCGTGATCCACCAGATCGACTTCACGCCGATCAAATACGACAAGAAATACATTTCCTACTACGAGGACCTGAGCGACCGGACCATCAAGCTCGGCTATCAGCGGCTTGGCTGGGTGCTTGGCATCACCGGCGACATTCCGCGCTCGGTGCTCGAAATCGGATACGGCACCGGCACATTCATCGAAGCCGCGAAGATCACCGGCGTTGCCGATTGCGCCGGCTGCGACATCGCCGAGTTTCCGCTGCCCCAGGGTGTCCGCTTTGTCGATTGGGACGAGGCGCTCGCCGGCTCGTGGGATCTCGTCGCCATGTTCGACGTGCTCGAACACATCCCGGATCTGAGCTTCCTCGCCCGCCTGAAGACCCGGCACCTCGCCGTCGCCGTCCCTTATTGCCGCTGGCGTGAGCTCGGCGCCGATGGCGACGCCTGGTTCAGGACCTGGCGCATGCGCCTACCCAACGAGCACCTGCACCATTTCGACCGAGAGTCGCTGGTGGCGCTGCTCGCGCATAACGGCTTCGACTGCGTGACCCTGAACGGATTCGAGGACGGGATCAGGCTGCGGCCCGGAGAAGCCGGCCCGAATATCTTGTCAGGCTTCTTTCGAAAACTGTAGAACGGCGGTTAGCCGACTGGTCCGCCTCGCAGCGACACCGACCTTGGCGGGTGATGGCGTTGGTTACGGCCGCTTCGGCGGCCATGACATGATGTGCATGTCGGGTGCATTGTTGCTGGCCAGGATGGATGGCAGGACGGGGCGCCGTTCAGCTGCCCCCGCCAATTCGGAGAAAAACGGTCGACGGTCGCTGGTTACCCCACGTTGCTTAGACGGAACCCATCGGTAAGCATGCTCTCGTTGGGATCGATCGGACCCAAATTCTTCACGACCCGGAATCGACCGCTCTGCGCCTCAGCAATGTACATGTTCATGCGAACATGGTGCTGTCCGGGAACCATCTCGGCCGGACCGCCAGAGCCTTCGCTGATCCGGACGTGGTCAAGTGCCCGGATAACCGTATCGCGCTCGACACTGCCCGCTTCCTTAACCGCTGCTTCCCACATCTTGATTGCCCGGTAGTGGCCGGTGCACCCGCTGCCCGCCGTCAAGGTGGCGCCTCCAGGGAACCGTTCGCTGTAACGGCGCAAGAGCGCGCGGCCGAACGGTTCGTCGAGTTCCTGGTAGTAGTCGAGGCAGCTGTAGAGGCCCTCGATCTGCTCGGACGGCACCAGATTGAAGAAGTTCTCGTCGAAGTAAGTGCAGACGATCCTGCCGCCGCGTTTGCCGAAACCGGCCTTGTGCAGTTCTTCGAGAAACGGCGTCAGGCCCGGCGGCACGATGGTGTTGAAAACCACGTCGGCGCCGCTCGCCATGATCTGCTGCACCGTGCGCCGGAAATCGACGGTGTCCAGCGGAAAATACTCCTCGCCGACGATCTCGCCGCCATTGGCGCGCACCGCCCGGCTCGCGGCTTTGTTCAGCAAATGGGGCCAGATGTAATCGGCCGACGGCAAATAGAATTTCCTGGCTCCGGTGGACTGCATAAGCCACGGGATCAGAGGCTCGACCTGCTGCGCGGGCACGGGACCTGTGCAGAAGATCAGCGGATCGTTTTCCTGTCCCTCATACTGCTCGGTATAGATGTAGAGCGTCCTGCCACGGGTGACCGCCTCGCTCTTGATGGCCAGCCGGGTCGAACTGTAGATGCCGCCGACAACCACATCGACCTTGTCGACATCGACCAGTTTCGCTGCCTTTGCCTTGGCGACGCTGTCGATCGTTTCTCCATCCTCGATGACGAGTTCCACCGGCCGGCCGAGCAGCCCGCCTTTGGCGTTGATATCGTCAACGAGCATTGCGGTAAGGTTCGCGTTTGCGATGCCCATGAAAGACAATGGGCCTGTCAGCTCGGCGATGAGGCCGATCTTGATGGGTTTCGGATCCATTTGAAATCTCCGATTGCGGGTTTCGTGTTCTGGATTTTGTCGAGCGCGCCGCCCCCGCCGACGGCAGGCGACGCGCGGCGTTGATGTCAGGCCTCGTAGTGGCCGAGCAGCAGCGCCGCCTGCGGCTTGCCGACATGGCCGGCTTCCTGAAGGATCGCCGGCACCTCCGGATCCGACACGAAATTCTTCCAGCCCTCGGCGTCCCAGTCGAAGATCGCCCAGACGCGGTCGGGTTCGCTCGGGTCGCGGAACACGGTCGCGCCGTTCGAGCCGTGCAGCCGGCGCTTGTCGGCGCCCTTGGTTGAAAAGATACGGATGAAGTGGTCGACGTCCGCCACCTTGGTCGTTGCAAGAAGCATCGGATTTCCTCCTGTCGGTCGCGGCCGCCATTGGTCCGTCGACAGGATCACGATGCGCTCCCCGCAGCGGGCGCACATGGGGTGGATTCCCTATGCCGGCATTTCGCCTGGCCGGACAAGGCCGTGCTCGACCGCATAGAGCGCGGCGGCGGCGCGGGTTCCAACGCCGATCTTGGAGTAAACGCTCTGGATATGGTGGTCGGCGGTCTTGGGCGAGATATCGAGTTTGCGAGCCGTCTCCTTCGCGGTCAGGCCGGCGGCGATGAGGCGCAGCACCTCGATTTCGCGCGGCGTCAGGCCGGCCAATGCCTGCGGCAAGGCCCGGCGCGACTGCTGCCCGGCGAACGACAGCACGGCCTCGGCAGCCTCCGGGCAGATACAGCCGTCACGAACAGCCGCGCGCAGCTGTGCGGCCGCAGCCTCGCTGGACAGCGCCTTGCGATGCGGACGCTCCTCGCGCGACGTCTGGAATGCCTCGGCGGCGGCCAGGATCCTGGCTGCCGGAGACAGGTCGGAGCCGCCAACCTTGCGGTGATATCCCGAACCATCCAGGCGTTCGTGATGACGCAGCACGAGCGCGCCCATCGCATCACCATCTTGGCCGAAGGAAGCCAGCGCCCGCTCGCCGTAATAGGCATGCAGATGCGCGGCGTCGCGCTCGCGCACCGATAGCGGGCCGTTGCGCATCCAAGTCGCCACCGGCACCACGAGTTCGCCGATGTCATGGATGCAGCCTGACCAGCGCAGCGCGCGGACATCAGGATCAGGCAAGCCGATGCGCTTCCCAGCGCCCGCGGCCAACTCCGACACCATCCGCGAATGCCCCTGCGTAAACGGCATGCGCATGTCGATCATGTCGGCGATGGCGAGGAACGCCTCGTCGCAAGCCCCCTCGTCCAGGGTCACCGGCGGATCGGGCTCCAGCGCCAGGATCGTCTCGCGATCGACCGTGGCGCCGATACCCCGCATCAGCGTCGCCGCATTGGCGGAGACGAGCCGGGCCAGATCGGCCTCGTACGGGCCGTCGGCGCGACCGGCGATGGTCTCGGCCATGCCGTCGATGCCGACCGCATCGCTGAGCGCAATCGCGTCCTGCGCCAGCGTGATCAGGCGCACGGCCGGCAGGACATCCTCGCCGCTCAAGCCACGCGGCAGGCCCTTGCCGTCCCAGCGTTCGTAGATCTGTCCGAGGTTGCGCCGAATCTCGTCGGAGAGACCGAGCCGTTCGCCGATCCGCTGCGCCACCTCACAATGGGCCGTCAGAACCGGACGCGCCACGGCGAGCGCTTGCGACATCGCGGCCTCGATGGCCTTGGCCTGCGCGTCAGGCTCGAGATCATAATAGAACCGCTTGAAGGCCTGCACGAAGACCCTGCCCAGCTCCGCACGGTTGCCCATATCGAGACCGACAAGGTCCTGGCGAAGCGCGATTTCGTCGCCGAAGAGGCCCGAGAGAAGGTCGGTGTCGGCGTTGCAGCCGACATAGCGCAGCATGGACTGGTGGTAGGCATTGCGCCGAACCTGCTCCGAAACGCCGGCAAGCTCGGCGATCCGCATTGCCAGCACGCAGGATTTCAGCGCGAAATCGCGCGAATGGCCGGTGGCGAGGTCCGAAGCATAGGCAAGGACCATCATGAAGTCCGCCCGGCGTATCGAGACGTCCGTCATCGCACACCCCCCATTGAGCCCTATCGTAGTCCCACATACCGCTGATACCTAGGAAAAAGCAAAGCCTGACGAAGACCGTCCGCATTGCCTTCCGCGCCGGCTCGCACAATAGTCGGGTCGATGTTCGAGGCGATTGCGAGTCACTGGTCGACGCTTATCCTGATCCTCTCGCTGGCGATGGCGGCGGTCGGCATCGTGCACGCCATCATGACCAAGGAGGACGTGCGAGCCGCCACCGGCTGGGTGGGCGTGATGCTGCTCTCGCCCTTTCTCGGCGCGATCATCTACGCCATCGCCGGCATCAACCGCATCCGCCGCGCGTCGATCAGCGCCATGCGGCCGGTCTCGCCCGAGGCGGCCGCCGCCAGGCATGGCCGCGACCTCGCGCTGGAGGCCTTGATCAACGCCGAATACGGCCAGCGTTTCACCGGGCTGAAAACGCTTGGCGACAGGGTGGCGCGGCGTCCGCTGACCTCCGGAAACACCATCGCCGTGCTCAAGACCGGCGACGAGGCCTATACGGCGATGTGCCGGGCAATCGACGCGGCGCAAAGAAGCGTCCTTCTGGAAACCTATATTTTCGACAACGACGCGGTCGGGGCGCTTTTCGTCCAGTCGCTCGGCAACGCCGTCAAGCGCGGGGTCACCGTCCGGGTGCTGATCGACGCCGTCGGCGTGCGCTATTCGGTGCCGAGCATCCTGAAGCAGCTCAGGGAGGCCGACGTCACCGTCGACCTCTTCAACGGCAACATCGTCATGGGCCTGAGACTTCCCTATGCCAATCTGAGGACGCACAGGAAGATCCTGATCGTCGACGGCGCGGTGGCGTTCACGGGAGGCATGAACATCCGAAAGGGATTCTCCGCCGAATTCGCCGGTTCCGAAAGTTCGCGCGACACGCATTTCCAGGTTACCGGGCCGGTCGTGGCCGACCTGTTCTCGGTTGCTGCCGAGGACTGGCGCTTTGCCGGCAACGAGGCCTTGAAGGACGGACCCTGGCAGGTCGAGCGCGCCGCGCCGCCGGCCGGGCAGCCGGTGCTGGTGCGCGCGGTGGCGAGCGGGCCGGACGCCTCCAACGAAACCAACTTGAAGCTGTTGATGGGCGCATTCTCGGTCGCCCGCAAATCGATCCGCATCATGTCGCCCTATTTCCTGCCGGACCGGGAGTTCATCAGCGCGCTGACCACCGCCGCCCGGCGCGGCGTCGAAATCGACATCGTCGTGCCGGCGGTGAACAATCTCTTCCTCGTCGATCATGCGATGACGGCGCAGTTCGACCAGGTGCTGAAGCACTATTGCCGGGTCTGGCGCCACGGGGGCTCGTTCGACCATTCCAAGCTGATGGCGATCGACGGCGTGTGGGCCTATGTCGGCTCTTCCAACCTGGACGCGCGATCGCTGAGGCTGAATTTCGAGATCGACATGGAAGTGCTGGATGAAAACTTCGCCGCCGAGATCGACGCCCGCATCGTGGCCGCCATCTCAAGCGCGCAGCCGGTAACGCTGCAGACGCTGAATGCAAGGCCATTCGTAATCCGCGTCTTCGACCGTTTGCTGTGGCTGGGATCACCCTATCTTTAGAACGGAAACGAGCATCGGGACCATGGAGACAAACGACATAAAAGGACGCAGCCTCCCGGAGACCGTGCTCCTTACGATCCGCGCCAGGAACGCGCGCAAGGCGAAGGCGACGCCGCGCAAGCGAGTCAACGACACTGAAATCGTCGTCGCCTCCTACAACGTCCACAAATGCATCGGCACGGACCGCAGGTTCGACCCTGACAGGACTGCCCGCGTCATCCGCGAAATCAGCCCCGACGTGATCGCCCTGCAGGAAGCCGACAACCGCTTCGGCGACAGGGCCGGGCTGCTCGATCTCGCCCGCCTGGAACTGGAGACGGGACTGGTGCCGGTGCCGGTCTCGGGCAACGGCAAGGGGCATGGCTGGCGCGGCAATGTGCTGCTGTTCAAGCGCGGCACCGTGCGCGACGTCCACCAGCTCAAGCTGCCGGGACTGGAACCGCGCGGCGCGCTGGTTGCCGAAATCGATCTTGACGAGAAACGCAGCCTGCGCGTCATCGCCGCCCATCTCGGCCTTTTGCGCCGCTCGCGCTCCGAGCAGGCCCGCGTCGTGCTCGACATCATGAGCAGCGCCGACGAGAGGCCGACGCTGCTGCTTGGCGACCTCAACGAATGGCGGCTCGGCAACCGCTCGGCGCTGAACACGCTGCACACGACCTTCGGGCCGACGCCGCCGGCGGTGCCGACCTTCCCGTCCGGCCTGCCGGTGCTGGCGCTCGACCGCATCATGGGCAACCGGCACGATTTGGTTTCAGGCGTCGAGGCGCATGACACGCCGCTGTCGCGCGTCGCCTCCGACCACCTGCCGCTGACGGCCTTCGTGCATCTTTAGCGAAGATTAAGCCGCGGCATGACTTGCCGAAGACCGGGCCGTCGGTGCCATTGGCGGCCCGATGATCTCGGCCTCATAGCGGGCGCTGACACGTTTCAGGGCCTCGATATCCGGCGGCGACGCCGGAGGCAGTCCCTCCCCCTCCGCCGGACGTCCACCGTCTATGAAAACGCCCTCGCCGCCACCTGGGGTCAGCAGCGTCAGCATCCGCGCCGGCTTGTCTCCCTCGACCACGAAAGTGTGGGGAACGTTTCGCGGCAGGAACACGAACGACCCGGCGGTGGCCCGGAAGGTGCGATCGCCGCATTTCATCGTCAATTCCCCTTCGAGCACGTAGAAGGACTCGTCCTCACGGCGATGGACATGCAGCGGCGGCGAGAAACCCGGCGCGATAAGGGATTCCAGCAGGCCGAATCCGCCCCTGGTGCTGGCCTCGGTAGCCTTGACCGTCATGCGGTTCCTCAGAAACCAGATTGCTTCCCCCTCACCCGGTCCCAGGAACCGTGCGTCATCGGCGGTATGGCTGGAGATTGTCATTGAAGCCCCTTTTCAGATGTCTGATATCTATATTGCACTCTTGTGCAATTAATGCACTCCGGTATACTTAGCTCGCATGAATGTCAATCCACACCCCCGCACCGCGCAGAAACGGCGCACCCGCAAGGCGATCGTCGACGCGGCGATCGCCTTGCTCGCCCGTGGCGAGACGCCGACCGTCAACGACGTGGCCGCGGCGGCCGAGGTCTCGCGACGAACCGTCTATCTCTACTTTCCGAGCTTCGATCAGTTGCTGCTCGATGCAACCGTCGGCGCGCTTAGCCAGGCCTCGGTCGATCGTGCCATCGAACAGGCGACCGACGATGGCGAAGCGCGCGTGGAGCACCTGGTCCGTGCGCTGCATCACGTCAGTCCCGAGGTCGAGCGCCTCGGGCGCTCGCTGATCCGCCTGACCGTAGACGGCGCGCCGGCCGGGCAAGGCGTGCCGCGCCGCGGCTACCGGCGGATCGAATGGATCGAACAGGCACTGTCGCCATTGCGGGACCGGCTGGAACCGGACCGCTGGAACCGGCTCGTCCGCGCGCTGGCCATGGTGATCGGCTGGGAGGCGCTGATCGTCCAGCGCGACATCTGCGCCCTCAGCGCGGCCGAGGGCGAGGACCTGTCGGTTTGGGCGGCCAACGCGCTGGTGAAGGCGGCGCTGGAGGAGGAGCAAAAGGCTGGCGCGGGATCAGGGAGGCGAAAGAATAAGGATAGGCTGGCAAAGTAGCGTTCCTTTACGTGTCCGGCAGGACAGCGCTGTCCCGCCAGCGTCTCAAGTTCCGCGACAAAAAGCCTACCCTTCCCTGAGCCAGACCAGCATCTCGCCAGGATCGCGATTGTCCCAGGCGAAATAGGGAACCGCCTTGAGTGTCGTCTCCTTAGTCGCCGGCGGTTCGGGACGATAGAGATCGGCGCCCCAGTTCTCCGCCTCGGCCCGGCTGCCGATGGCCGAAAGGGTGACGACGCCGCCGAGCAGGTTTGGCTCCTTATGGGCCTCGAGCCTTGCCTCGCGCGGCAAAGCGATGCGATGCAGCCCGCCGCCATTGTCGGTTTCCTCAACGCAGTAGATCAGCGGGCCGCGCGCAAGTGCGACGCGACCAATGTCCTGGCGCACCTGCGGGTTGGCGAACAGGCGCGCCATCGACATTTCGAGGTCGAGCTCGACCTTGTCGCCCTGGCGCCATTCGCGGCGGATTGCGGCATAGCCGTCGACCGTGGTGGCTTCGAGATCGACCAGCTTGCCGTTGACCCGCAGCGCCGCCTTACGGCACCAGGCCGGCACGCGCAGATGAAGCGTGAACGCAACCGGCGCCTCCGGCCCGACCTCGATCGCGACCGCGCCGTCCCAGGGATAGTTGCTGGTCTGGACGAGGGTAACCTGGCGGCCGGCGATCTCGAAGCGGGCTGTCGAGTCGCCGTAGAGATGGACGGCCAGCGCATCGTCGGCGAGGCCGTAGAAATAGCTCCCGATCGACGCCACCATGCGGCCGATATTGGGCGGGCAGCAGGGGCAGCGGTGCCATTTCCAGCGGTGGTGCCCGCCCCGGCTCTCCAGCGGGTTCTCATAGAAGAACAGCGAGCCGTCGAGCGACAGGCCCGAGATCGAGCCGTTGTAAAGCGCGCGCTCCATCATGTCGGCGTAGCGAGCGTTCGGCCCCATGCCGAGCATGCGGCTTGCCCAGAACACCAGGCCGACCGAGGCGCAGGTCTCGGCATAGGCGGTCTCGTTGGGCAGGTCGTAATCGCTGGTGAAGCCCTCATTGTGCGCCGACGGCCCGAGGCCACCGGTGACGTAGAGGCTCTTGGACATCAGATCGTCCCACAGACGATCGAGCGCGACGCGCAGCGTGTCGTCGCCATATTCCGTCGCGATATCGGCCATGCCGGAATAGAGATACATCGCGCGCACGGCGTGGCCGACGACCTTGTCCTGCTCGCGCACCGGCTTGTGCGACTGGTTATATTCGTAGGTCTTGAAGTGATAGGCCTTCGGATCGGCGCCGCGAGCGCGCGCCTCCTCGTCGAAATAATGCGGCTGCTGCCCGCGCTGGTCGATGAAATATTTGGCCAGATCCATGTATTTCTTCTCGCCCGTCACCCGCGCCAGCTTGACCAGGGCAAGCTCGATCTCCTCATGGCCGCAATAACCCTTTTTCTTGCCGGGCTCAGGGCCGAACATTGAGGCGATGTGGTCGGCGTAGCGGCACATGATGTCGAGCAGCTTGCCCTTTCCCGTCGCCTGGAAGTAGGCGACGGCGCCCTCGATCAGGTGGCCGGCGCAGTAGAGCTCATGGCAGTCGCGCAGGTTGGTCCAGCGCAGGCCGGGCTGGATGCGCTGGTACCAGCTGGAGAGGTAGCCGTCCTCCTGCTGCAGTTTTTCATACATGTCGATGACGGCGTCGATCTTCTGCTCCAGTTCCGGGTTGCGGCGGCGATAGAGCGAATAGGCGGCGGTCTCGATGGTCTTGCCCCAGTCTGAATCCCAGAACATCTGCGTCGTCACCGTCGAGCCGGTGAACTCGGCGCTCTGCCCGTCGGCCTCGTCGGGCGACGGCGAATGGAACGGGATGACGACGCCCGGTGACGGCCGGTCCGGATCGATCTGCTCCAGCATGCGCGCCTCGACGCAGCGGTCGTAGAGGATGCCGGCGGTCTTGCTGGCCACCGCATCGACACGGTCGCCCCAGAAGCCGCGGACATCGACCTGCGGCACCGGCAACGGCCGGAAGGCGAGCTTCGGCCTGGCGGAGGTGCCGGTCTCTTTGGCGGGCTGCGATGCGGTCATGATTTCACTCCATTCGAATTACTTGACGGCCCCGGCCATGAGGCCGCGGATGTAGAAGCGCTGCAGCGCCAGGAACAGGATCAGGCAGGGCACCATCATCACCGTGACGCCGGCCTGCACCGCGCCCCAGTCGATGGCGCCGAAGCGGCCGGACTGAAGTGCGGTCATCATCACCGGCAGGGTGAATTTGGACTGGTCGGTCATCAGCACCAGCGCTGCCAGGAACTCGTTCCAGGCGCCGAGGAAGGCGAACAGCGCGATGGTGACGACGCCCGGCCAGACCAAAGGCAGCATCACCTTGATGAGCATGGTGACATTGTTGGCGCCGTCCATCCGCGCCGCCTCCTCGATCTCGCGCGGCACGGCGTCGAAGGCGTTGCGCATCATGAAGATCGAGAAGGGCAGCTGCAGCGTGACGTAGACGCAGACCAGCCCCGTCAGCGTGTTGTGCAGGCCGAGCCTCGTCAGCACCAGGAAGATCGGCGTCAGGATCGACTGGAACGGGATCATGATCGTCGACAGGATGAGGACGAAGAAGAAGTCCCGGAACGGAAAGCGGAAGCGCGAGAAGCCGTAGCCGGCAAGCACGCTGACCAGAACCGAGAGCAGCACAGTCATCACCGAGACATAGATGCTGTTCTGCGCCGAGACCCAGAGCCCGTCGCCGAAGGAGTTCAGCGTCTCGTAATTCTCGATCGAGAAGCCGGTGGTCGGCCAAGGCGGCAGCGGCGGCTGACGCGCTTCCTGCGCCGGCTTGAAGGTGGAGAGCACCGTCCACACGATCGGCGCCAGGAACAGCACCGAGGCGATGACGCCTGTCGAATGCCTGGCGAGGCTGAAGGCCGCCTTGCGGTTCTGCGACATCGCCTCGGCCATCAGTCGAGCCCCTCGGGCTTGCGCAGCAGCCAGAGCTGGACGAGGCTGAGCGCGACCAGGATGGCCAGCAGCACCATGGAGAGCGCGGCGCCGTAGCCGAGCTTGAACGACACGAAGGACTGGTTGAAAATCCAGTAGACCGCCGTCAGCGTCTGGTTGCGCGGGCCGCCGCGCAGGATGATGTAGAACTGGTCGAAGGCGAGGATCGAGCCCGCCACCGACAGGATCAGCGCCAGCGCCAGCGTGCGGCGCATCAGCGGCAGCGTGATCGCCCTGAAGCGGGCAAGCGGCCCTGCCCCGTCGATGACGGCGGCCTCCTGCAGATCCTGCGGGATCGACTGCAAGCCGGTCATCAGGATGATCATGGTGAAGCCGGCGACCTTCCACACCACCATGGCGATGATCGACCAGAAGGCCGGGTGGAAGGTGGCGAGAAGATTGACCTTCTTCCCGGTCAGGCCGAGGTCGTAGGCGGCCGGGCTGAACAGGCCGGAATCAACGTTGAGCAGCCAGGACCAGAGCAGGCTCGCCGAGGCGAAGCCGACCACCGCCGGCATGAAGAAGGCGGTGCGGTAGAGATTGGTGAGCGGGCGCGGCTTTTCGATGAAGATCGCCAGCGGAAAGGCGACGGCGAAGATCGCGATGGTGACGATCACCGTGTAGTAGAAGGTGAATTTCAGCGCGTTCCAGAAGCGCGTGTCGCGCAGGATCGCGACATAATTGTCGAAGCCGATGAAGGAATGTTCGCCCATCAGCGGCCAGTTGTTGAGCGACATCCACGCCGTCATGCCGAGCGGGATGACGAAGAAGACGACAACGAAAGCGACGGCCGGCAGCACATAGAGCAGGCCCACCCATTGCCGCAGGCTGGCGCTGGCGCGGGGCTTTGCGAACGCGGAAATCGTAGCAACGGCGGTCATGGTTTCACTCCCCTTCTCCCCTTGTGGGGTGAGAAGCGGTCCGCGCAGCGGACGAAAATTGCTTGGGTTTTCCAGCTTCGAACGCCCTGAGCCGGCGAAGGGCCGGGTGGTGGATCGGCGAGAAGCGCCGACGCCCCCTCACCCGGATTGCCAACCGAATTGCAAAGGGCAATTCGGGGCAATCCGACCTCTCACCAAGGGGAGAGGAGATCGCGAGCGCCGGCGCCAACCTCTTCTCCCCACCGGGGAGAAGGTGGCCGCGAAGCGGCCGGATGAGGGGGTCTTTTCTCAACGCTATAACCCTGCCATTCAGCGATACAACATCCCGGCCGCCCGGCCAGGGAGACGGGGCGGGCGGCCGGTCAGAGCCTTGGCGGCGAGGCGTTGCGCGAGCCTCGCCGCCGGCCGGCCCTGGTGTCTACTTGTTCGGCGCCTGGTCGATGATCGACTGCATGGTCTCCTGCGCATTCGCGATGGCGCCGTCGACGTCGTCGCCGAAGAACACCTCGTTGATCATCTGCGTCCACGGGCCGTTGGCGGAGTTGATCAAATCGTTGAACACCACCGAATAGGGCGTCCTACCCTTGGCCATCGCTTCGGCCGCCACCTGGTAGCGCGGGTCGAGATCCTTCAGCGCGTCCTTGGCAATGTCGTTGCGCACCGGCAGACTGCCATATTTGGCGAGGATGGTCTGGCCCTCGAGCGAATAGGCGAAGTCCAGGAACTCCTTCACCACGGCGATCTTCTTGGTGCCCTTGGTGACGACGAAATTATCGCCGCCGGCGAAGGACGACCAGCCGCCATCCTTGCCCGGCAGGAAGGTGATGCCGTAGTCGATGTCCGGGTACTGCGTGTTGAGCGCGCCGATGGCGAAGGCGCCGGAGGGCGAGATGCCGATCTTGCCGCCGGCGAAGGCGGCGAAGAAATTGGCGCCGGTGTCGGTCTGGGCGCCCTCGGGCACCAGGCCTTTCTTGATCATCGAGCGGTAGAGGTCGATCGCGCCGCGCAGCTGCGGGCTGTCGAGCGTCGCCTTCGAGCCGTCCTCCGACAGGATGTCGCCGCCCGAGGCCCAGATCAGCGGCGTGAAGGTGAAGATGTTGCAGCCGCCGCAATTGCCGGAGAAGTAAAAACCCTTGATGTCGCCGCCAAGCGCGTTGACCTTCTCGGCGTCGGCCTCGATCTCGGCCCAGTTGGTCGGCCCCTTCTCCGGGTCCAGCCCAGCCTGCTTGAACAGTTTCTTGTTCCAGATCAGCACCGAGGCGTCGGCCGAGAACGGCAGGCCGTAGATGCGGTCCTTATAGGTGCCGGTCTTCACATGCGCCGGCGACAGGCTGGCGAAATAGGGCAGCGACTTCGCCCAGTCGGTGATGTCCTCCAGCTGGCCGGCGGCGGCGAAGGACGGCGTGTAGATGAGGTCGAGCGAGAGCGCGTCGGGCGCGGTGCCGCCGGCGGCGGCCGCGCCATATTTCGGGATGATCTCGGCGTTGGGAATGATGTCGAGCTTGATCTGGTCCTTGTTCGCCTTGTTGAAGGCGTCGACGATGCGCGGCATGAAGTTCGAGCCGTCGGCGCGCACCCAGATGTTGGCGGTCTCGGCGGACGCCGCCTGCACGCCGCCGCCGATGACGGAAGCGGCAAGCATCAGCTTGGCAAGCATGGTCTTCACGTTACTCCTCCTCATGGTTCTCCTCCCAGTTTTAGCCACGCCGCCCGGCGGATGCGGGCGCGTGGCCTCGTTGCTTCATTCCGGCGGACCTCCGCACGACTGACGCACCACCAGCCGGCACGGCAGTTTCCTGATGCCCGGCGCGGCCGGCTGGCCATCGACGAGCGAAAGCAGGGCAAGTCCGGCCTCGCGGCCGAGCGTCGAAAGATTCATGTCGACGGAGGTGAGCGGCGGGCGCGTCGCCTCGGCCACGATCTCCCAATTGTCGAAGCCGATGACGCCGACATCGTCGGGCACGCGGATGCCGCGTTCGCGCAGCGCGTCGATGACGCCGCGGGCGATCTGGTCGTTGCCGCAAAAGACGGCGTCCGGCCAGCCGTCCCTGCCCGCCTTGCCGAACAGTTTTTCGACTGCCTCGTGCCCCCAGCCTTCCGACCAGGCGCCGAGCAGCGGCTCGCTCACGGCGAGACCGTTCTCCTTCAGTACATCGCGCCAAGCCTTCGCCCGCGCGTGCACCACGGCAAAACTCGCCGGGCCGCTGACATGGGCGATGCGGCGGCGCCCGAGCCGCAGAAAATGCTCGACCGCCAGCCGCGCGCCGCCGGCGTCGTCGGAGACGAGGCCGACTGCGCCGGGATCGGGCTGGGTGAAGGCGTAGACGACTGGAATGCGCAGGTTGGAGAGATCGACCGGCAGATGACGGTCGATGCGTTTTCCCGTGGCGATGATGCCGTCGACGCGCTTGTCGAGCATCGCCTCGACATGGAGCTGGCCGAGCCGCTGGTCGTCCTCGACATTGCACAGGAACACCGACACGCCCTTGTCGACCAGCGCATCCGAAACGCCGGCCATCAGCGGCAGCGAGAAGCGGCCATAGGTATCGTTGGTGAGCAGCCCGACGGTGAAGGAGCGTTTTCTGAGCAGGCTCTGCGCCAGGCTGTTTGGCCGGAAGCCGAGCCGCCTGGCCGTCTCGCGAATGCGCTCGCGCGTCTCCACCGTCATCCGCCCCTGCCCGTTCAGCGCCTTGGACGCCGTGGCGACGCTGACGCCGGCCGCGGCCGCCACCTCGCGCAGCGTGACCGGCGGCTTGGCGGAAACTGGCGCTGGCTCGGCGTTGGAAGGCATGGCGCGGCGGATTCCCTGAGTTGGGAAAAGGTTTTCTCTTATCGCCCTGCGGGGTGATGACGGGTGAGGTCACGGAGCGCGGGGCGGGTTGGGAAAAGGTTTTCTCAGGGCCGAGAGTATGGGAAGGCGGGGAGGTTGGCAAGGGATAACAGCAGTCTATCTGGCACACACAGTTCAAAAGTTAAGAGGACCGTCCCTTCCGGAAAGGCCTTCCTCGGATTCACCGCGATTCACGGCGATTGGAAGCCCCGCGATTGCAAATGCGTACGTTCTATGCCACGTATTTCGTCAAAATTGGTAACTCTACACCAAATATGCATTGGTCATGTCACAGAAGCGCGAAAAATTTCGTCAACTCGCTGAGAGCCGGACCACCAAGGCGCTGGAGGCGATAGCTCGTATCGGGAACCTTTCGAACCGACAGGTTTACGAATACGAGGAGGCCGAGGTGAGAAAAGTCATCCGTGCCCTACGGGAAGCCGTCGCTACGGTAGAGGCACGCTTCGAAACGCCCCGTGTCCGGAAATCCGGCTTTAAGTTGTAAGGTTCGCAATGGATTCTTCGACCATTACGCCGATCCAGATTGACGATACCGATTTCTTGGTCGCCACCACGATCGAGCGCTGCCCACGGACGATGATGATCCGCGAGCTTACGAAGAACGCGCTCGAGGCTGCATCTCAGGCGAAAGATGGAAATCGGCAAGTCGTTTTCCGGGTAATTGATTTCGGCGGCACGCCGAAACTCGCCATATGGAATACGGGGCCAGGGATGGATGCGAGCGAACTTTATCGGATGTGCGATCTGGCCGCATCAATCCGGAAGGAGAAAGGCCTAGACGCGAACTTTGGTATGGGTGCGAAAGTGGCCTCACTTCCTTCCAACAAGCTCGGTATGATCTACCGGTCATGCAAGGCCGGCGAAGTCAACGAAGTCATACTCTGTCAGCGCGAAGGCCGCTACGGCCGGTTGCGCCGCCGACTTGATAACGGGGAATTCGCGGAGGTCGTGAACGTTACGGATTTAGCGGGCGAGGACGGATACAATCTGGACGAGGATTGGACGGAAGTGCGACTTCTGGGAAATCAGGATGAGCAAGAGACTGCGCGCGATCCTTACAACGGCGATCCGGCCTTAGATGCCCAGTGGCTGGCGACTTATCTGTACCACCGATTTTACCGACTACCCGATGGAGTTCGAGTAGTACTTCAAGCCGGGACGCACAAGCTTGGCGACGGCACACGAGTGTTCGAGCCGCTACCGCGAAGGGCGGCGATGGGGGCGTTCGAAAGAAGCGAGACAGTTGAAGCGCCGGGCGGGATCAAGATCCACTACTACTACGACCCACCCTACGAAAAATCCCCGAGCCATAATCGATCAATAAGCGGCGCAATCCAGTCCGCCCTTAGTCTCGTGGGCGTCGTCTATAAGGATGAGCTCTACGATGTGAAAACAGGAAGGGCTTGGGCAATCAATGCGCCTCTGTTTGGTATATCATTCGGGTCGAAGCACATCTCCGTTCATATTGAGCTCCCGGATAACGCATCGGTTCTGCCGGAGGGCTACAGACAGTTTTTGCGTTATAGATCGGGGGAGCAAGAGACTGTCCAAGCCGTGCATTTCGGTGATCTAGTCGCTCAGCATCGCCCGCAGTGGCTCATCGAGATCATTCGTTCTCTTGCGCCCGAGAGCACTTCAAATGACGAAATTCGCGATGAACTTCAGAAGTTACTCGATGAGCTGCGCGTACGTCGTGTTCTACCACGCGCTACACCGACCGGAGTCCGCTTAGTAGACGCGTCGTCAGGTGCTGGCGCTCAGGCAGCGCGAGAAGGCGAAGGCTCGGTGAGCGGGTCAAAGCCGAGAACTAAACACGTCGATCTCAACCTGGCACCGCAAGGTGCAAAAGCGGCGGACCTGTGGAAGGATCGCGAACGAGCCCCCGATATCGTGCTCTTGCGATCGGCGGAGGAGATCGACGAGAAGCAGCTTCGAAGCCGAGCTGGCCGCTACTATGAAAATGGGCAGTTGTTTCTCAACATGCTGTACCCTTCGATCGCCGAAATGCGCGAAACACTCGAAGCTTCATACGCCACCGTCGTCGACGTCGACGGGATGCGGGAGGCGGCGATGCAGCAAGCAGAAAAAAGCATGATCCTGCGGGTTGGCAGGGCTGTTGTATTCGCTCTAGCAAAGCAGTTGAACAAGGAATGGGATGCCGACGCAGTCAAGCATGCATTGGCGCCAGAAAGTTTGAGCCTCGCGGCGGACGACTATTACGATTCCCTTCAACCCGCACGCAGAAGCATGGGCCGCTTATTCAGACCCAACCGGCAAAGCGATGAGAGTGAGGGTAGCGGGGACGAAGAGTTAGAGCTCGTGAATGAATGACCTCACTGCTTAAAACAATGCTCCCTATGCCATTGCAGGAACCGTGGATGCGGGCGTTCAGACGGTCGGCGCGGCGGAAGGCCGCGGAGCGTCTTGTTGATGAACCCGCGCACGCTGTCGACGTCGTTGACTTGCCGCGAGATCAGGATCTCCTGATCGTCGGACAAGCTGATTAAACCGCGATCGAACATCCAATGCGCTGTGCCGGACAACGCAATGCCGTTGTTGATGACATCCGGGCCATTCCTTTCGACCGGTCGAATATGGGCGGCTGACACCTCGGCTCGGCCGCCGCCATTGATCAGCTTCAGCCCCGTGATCGCGCAGCGCTCGTCATAGGCGCGCAGGACGATGCGGCGGAAAATTCGATCCCGCACGATTCGCGATCCGATGTAGTTCACCCGGTCGCGGTTCTGCTCAAACTGAAACGGCGCCTGCTCTTCCTGAAAGCCGGTTTCATCGACGCGCGGCAACACCACCTCGCTCGCATCGAAAGCCAGGTCGATGATGCGGTTGAAGTCGGCAGGACTAAGCGGGCGGACGGCGGATTGGGCGCGGCCGGATATTCTGCCCTCGTCATTGAGCAGGCCACGTTCAACCAGGCCATCGGCCGCATTGAATGGAACAGGATTGACGAAATCGAGGTAGGTTCCGGGTTCAATCAGAGCGAGGTGCATGTCAGGCGCCGCGGGATCGGGAATGACCTGCTGGACCTTCGCCATCGCGAAGTAACCGCGCGTCTCGGTCACCTTGCTGGGTTCGTAATAGATGATCCAATCGCCGACGCAGGCTTCGACACGGCGCAGATACTGGCGTGGGAATTGATACTGCTCAGCGGGGCTGTCGTCGTAGATCGAATCTGTGCGGTGAATGAAAACCCCGAATGCCATGATCTTCTGCACTGCATTGGAAGTACGACCGAGCTGATACAGCCTGATATCAAGTGCTTAGTCTAGTTAGGAGCAACCTTTTCCTCTGGAATGAGCGGATGGCTGTCCGCCCACCCATGCCGCCTTTGAATAGCGCCTGCATCACCCAGGAGCGCACCTATCCCACCGGCGTGCGCGCAGCGCTCGAAATGACGATGTCGCGGCCCATCGAGTCCCTGGCGAAGCGCCTGGCGGCTTCCACAACCAAACTGACCTTTTTTGGGTGCATTTTTGCCGGAAGCCGCGAGTCCTGCGGAAAGTTGCCCAGGCGTTAGGCAGTTCGATCCCCGACTGTTGCATTTCTGCAACCACAAATTTCAACAACCCCTGCTAGAAACGCCGCGGGTTTAACTTGGGGTGATGGGCTATGCTTCTTCTTCGTGTTTCCACGAAATCCATTCTGCTGGGCGCCGTTTCGGCGGTCGCCTTGATGTCGGCCGCGCATGCTGCCGACGTTGTCCAGGAGCAGGCGGCTCCCGGCTTCAACTGGAGCGGCATCTATGTCGGCTTCGGCGTCGGCGCCGGCGCCAATGTGCACAAGCTCAGCAGCGATTTTTTGCCGGGTCTTTCGCTCAACGGCATCGGCGGCGAAGGCGTCTTCGGCCAGGCGACCGTCGGCTATGACTACATGGTCTCGCAGCGCTTCCTGCTTGGCGGCCTGATCGACGCCCATGTCGGCACGATCAAGACGTCGCTGGATGCCGCCGGCTTCAATGCCGACATCAAGGAGACCTACGGCTTCGACGTCGGCGTGCGCGCCGGCTACCTGCTGACGCCGACCACGCTGGGCTATGTCCTGGGCGGCTATGCCTGGCAGAAGTACAAGCTCGACACCAATATCGGAGGCTTCGGTTTCGATTGGGACCAGGGCGGCTACTTCGTCGGCGCCGGTGTCGAAACGGCGATCAGCAGCAACTGGACGCTGAAGGGCGAGTATCGCTACACCCGCTTCAGCACCAACGACAGCCTGCTCTCGGATGCCGGGTTGCCGGTGCCGGATGGCGCGCTCAATCTCGACACCTCGCGCCACACCTTCGAAGTGGCCGCCAGCTACCGCTTCAACGCGGCTGATGGTGGCGCCGCCAGCTTCGAGACGCCTTCCTACAACTGGACCGGCTTCTATGTCGGCGGCGGGCTCGGCGCCGGCGCGGTTGTGCATCAGATCGAGATCCCGCCGCTTGCCGGCGCGAAGTTCAACGGCCTCGGCGGCGAAGGCGTGTTCGGCGAAGCCAGCATCGGCTACGACCAGGACATGGGCAGCTGGGTGGTCGGCGGACTGGTGGACGCGCGTCTCTCCGGCATCAAGTCGAAGCTCGATCTAGGCGGGCTCTTGGGTGGCGGCGTCGATTCGATCAGCCTCAACACCGATTATGGTTTCGACGTGCTCGGCCGTGTCGGCATGAAGGTCAACGAAGCGACGCTGGCCTACGCGCTCGCCGGCTACAGCTGGCAGCACTTCAAGCTCGATGCTCCGGCGCCGCTCGACGTCGATTGGGGCTCCAGCGGCTTCTCGGTGGGCGCGGGCCTGGAAACCGCCCTGTCGGACAAGATGACCGTCGGCATCGAATACCGCTATTCGCAGTTCGCCAAGGAAGACTTCTCGGACGAATTCCCGATCCCGAGCGGGCTTGCGACCACGACGCCGTCCTTCCATACCGTCCAGATCGGCGCCAAGTACAAGTTCAACTAGAGCAATTCCAGGAAAAGTGTGAGCGGTTTTCCGTCCGGAATTGCGTAAAAACAAAGAGTTAGGGCGTTTCACCGTTTCCGTGAAACGGTGAAACGCTCTAAGCAAAGGCCTCCAGCCAAAGCAAAGGAAGCCTGCCGGTCGGCGGGCTTTTCTTTTTTTGCCTCGTTATCCTGGCGCCGATCTGAGACCTGCATGGCAATGGGGGGCAGCTGAGCCCCCGAGCGTTTCCTTGGCATATTTCCCGTTGCCATACTGTTCGATATTCGAATTGATGCGGCATTCTGGTCGAATGCGGAGGATGCGATGCGCAAATTGATCGTCACCGAGTTCATCACCGTCGACGGCATCGCCGAGCACGAGCGGCTGCCCAACGTCGTCTGGAACGACGCGATGAACAGGTTCAAGGAGGACGAGCTTGCCGATAGCGGCGCCATGCTTCTGGGGCGCGTGACCTACGAGATCTTTGCCGGCCATTGGCCTTCGGAGACCGGCGACTTCGCCGACCGCTTCAACGCGCTGCCGAAATATGTCGCCTCGGCCAGCCTCAAGACGGTCGATTGGAAACCGGCCGAGCTCCTCGAAGGCCCCCTGCCCGAGGCGGTGGCCCGGCTGAAGCAGCAATCCGGCGGCAACATCTATGTGCATGGCAGCCTGAGCGTCGCCCGGCAGCTGCTCGGCGCCGGGCTGGTCGACCGCGTGCGGCTGCTCGTCTATCCAGGAGCTGCCGGCCAGGGCAAGCAACTGTTTCCGCACGATGCACCGGTCGCGCTCGAGCTGGTCTCGGCCGCGCCGCTCGGCAACGGCGTGGTGGCGATGGAATACGCCACGGTCGCGAAGGGTTAGGAGCAGCTTCCGACGCTGGACATGGTGCCGCGGTCGTGATCGCCCGCTTGATCGCATAAGCCCTGTGTCTGATTGCGTTTTGTCACCGAACGATCGGGGGCAAGGTGCCCCCGATCACGAGATTTGCGCACAGCTCGTTAAATGAGGAAGACGCTGGCGTCCGGATGCGTCTGGTTGTTCATCGCATCGAAGGCGTTGGCGACATCCTCGATCCCCGGTTGCCCGGTCAGGCCGAAATTGGAGGTCGGGGCGCCGGTGTCGTTAAGCACGTCCCGCACCGCGGCTGTCACCTCGCCCGGCTGCAGCGTGTGATCATGGTTCGCATCGATCAGATTGAGAATAGAGATGATGGCCGGGTTTGGACTGGTCGCGGCGGAGAAACTGAAATTGAGCTCCGGTTTGCCGCCGGGGCCGTCGGGCACCGCAGTGACGGCGGCTGAGAGATACGCCGCCGCCGACGAGCGTTCGAGGTGATGGATGCCGCCACCCTTGGCTGCCAACGCATTCGCGATCGAGGGCGTTCCAGAGATAATGTTCAGGTTCTGGAAACCGAAGATGGTTTCAAAGGAGGTGTTGGAGTTCCAGCCCGGATGGAACTCACCCAACTCCTGATTCAAGATATCGATGTGGTTCTTCCAGAAGCCAGGCGTCAAGCCCTGACCCGGCGGTGGCAGGAAGTTGGTGAAGTCGTTGCCGGTGTCGACGCCGCCGCTGCCTGGATTGTCGACCGTCTGCACAAGGATACCCGTTTGCTGGGAGCCCGCCGGCACCAGTTCGTAGATGCTCTTGCCGACATCCTCCAGTGTGAGGCCGCCGATCGACCAGTTGCCGGAAGCGTCGGTGGTCGTGGTGCGGTCGCCCGCGCTGAAGTCACCGCTGTTGTCGTCGTCGATGAAGATCGTCACCGGATCGTGCGACCATGGAATGTCGTCCGCCGTCTTGCCGTCGCCGGTGAGGTCCTCGTACTTCGTGCCGGAGATCGAGAAGTTGCGGAAGTTGGTGAAGTCGTTGCCGGTGTCGGTGCCGCCGCTGCCGGGGTTGTCGATGGTCTGCACCAGGGTGCCGGTCTCCTCGGACCCGCCGGGAACCTGCTCGTAGATGTGCTTGCCGACATCGGCAAGCGTCAGCCCGCCGATCGACCAGTTGCCGGAAGCGTCGGTGGTCGTCGTGCGGTCGCCCGCGCTGAA
>NZ_SADT02000048.1 GCF_004016445.2 Mesorhizobium sp. M2E.F.Ca.ET.219.01.1.1 | reverse complement strand
GTCAACGGCACCAGCCATGGTCCGATCGCGCCGGTGCGATCAAAGTTCTTGCCTTGCGTGACGTTGAACTTGGCGTGGCGCACCCAGTCGCGGATCGTGCCTTCGTTGCACAGCGAAAGTGCTGCGATATGGCCGAGCGCGTCGGCCTCGGCGACGCGGCGGCCGCTCTTGCCGATGACGATGACGATTTCGCCCTCGTAGTCGAGCTGTGATGATTCCGGCGGCCGCACCAGCGGCGCGCCATGACCGACGAAGGAACTGGCAAAGCGAATGAACAGCGACGGGTTCGAAGGTGCCGCCTGCCCGTCCTTGTACTCCTCGTTGCGGTCGGGATAGTTGACGCCGACGCAGATGATTTTTTCCGGGGAGGGAATGGGGATGTCGTAGGTGATGGCGTCGAGCGGGAAATCGGCGGCGAAGGCCTCGGCCATCTCCTGGATGGCGCGCTGCTCCTCGGTGAGTT
>NZ_SADT02000047.1 GCF_004016445.2 Mesorhizobium sp. M2E.F.Ca.ET.219.01.1.1 | reverse complement strand
GCCGAAGCCGGAGCCGTCGGCGCCGCGCTGGACATTGAAGCCATGCACGCGCGTGCCGCCATAATGCGCGCCGGACCAGCGCGGCCGGTCGTCGGCGACATGGCAGTCGGCGCAGCGCGGATGCGAGAACACCGCATAGACCTTGTCCCATTCGGGCAAGCCCTTGGCCGTGTCGACTGCTGCTGGGGCTGGCTGCTGGGACTCCTGCGCGGTTGCAAAAGGCGCCGCCAGCAAGATGATGGCAGCAGGCGTCAGCATGATGAGAAGCTTCCTCATGCGAAGGTCACCTCTTTCGACAGCGGCAACCTACGGATGCGCTTGCCGGTCAGCGCGAAGATGGCATTGGCGAGCGCCGGAGCGGCCGGCGGCGTGCCGACCTCGCCGACGCCGCCCATCTTGTGGAAATTCTCTAGCACCGCCACCTCGAACACCGGGGTCTGGAAGATGCGCATGGCGTCGAAATCGTGGAA
>NZ_SADT02000046.1 GCF_004016445.2 Mesorhizobium sp. M2E.F.Ca.ET.219.01.1.1 | reverse complement strand
GCGAAGACTGCATCGGTCGAATTGCAATGTGACGTTGCGCTTTCACTCGCTCCATTTTTTTATGCCACTGGGCGCAATCACGATTACCTGACCCTGGCCGAAGAGCAGCTCGCAAACTGTGCCGATCTCCTTCCAACGGCCCATCTGAGTGGTCTTTGGGCAACAAAGGGGATCGCTCATTCCAACCGGGGAGAAGAGCCGCTGGCAGCGGAGGCCTTGCGCAAGGCCTTAGATCTGATTGATCGGGTTGACCCAAGTCATCGTATTCTGTTCGGCGGTGCGGATCAACGTGTCTCTGCCCAAGCATATTTCAGCGAATCGCTGATCATATTGGGTTTCTTTGACGCTGCAGTCGAAGAGAAAGAGCGCCTGATGCGCAATTTTGACCAGCTCGATAAGCCTTTCGACCTCGCGTGGCATCTTCTCGTGCAGTGCCAATTGTGCGCGCTACTTGGTCAATACCAGGAACTACT
>NZ_SADT02000045.1 GCF_004016445.2 Mesorhizobium sp. M2E.F.Ca.ET.219.01.1.1 | reverse complement strand
CACGAGCTTTCTTACCCGTGGCATCCTTGGGCCGGGAGCATGGCCCTATTTATGAGTTGGTCGAGAAGGCTGGTAGAGAGGTTTCCGTGCGACCGGATGGTCGCCGCAGTCTGTCTCGGCAAGGCTGGGGCGGTTGCGGCGCGGGAAGTATCGCGCTTTGCCCGCAACAGCCGCGACTGGCTCATCGAGATGTGCCGCGTCGTCGATACCGTGCTGATCGACCAGGAGACGGCCTACGCACCGCGGCAGGCAATGACCGGCTGCTGTGAAGGGCACTCTTAACAAGTATGAACTTGATCCTCTGCGTCAGCGCTCCCTGTCGGCCCGCTATGAGAAGGCCCGGCGCGGAGAACTCGTCGTCGCTGCCCCGGTCGGCTTCGTGAAGGTCGGCGACCGGCTGGAGAAGGATCCCGATCGTCGCATGCAGGAGGCCATCACCCCTGCGTTTGACAAAGTGGCGGAACTCGGCAGTGC
>NZ_SADT02000044.1 GCF_004016445.2 Mesorhizobium sp. M2E.F.Ca.ET.219.01.1.1 | reverse complement strand
CGGCCATGGCGCCGATGTCGGTGTCGAAGGTGGTCTCGGCCGACACGCTCTTGGCGTCGCCATCCGGGTCGACCCGGCGGTCGTCCTCGCCGCGCGAGAGCCGGTAAAGCCGGTCGCCCATCACGCCATAGCGGCGCATCAGCTCGGCCCGCTCCATGCGTTGAAGCTGGCCGATGCTGCGGATGCCGTCGCGTCCCAGCGTGGCGGCGAAGGCCTTGCCGACGCCCCAGATCATCGTCACCGGCTGTTCGGCCAGGAAGTCCATCGCCTCGGCCTCGCCGATCACCGAAAGGCCGCGCGGCTTGCGGAAGTCGGACGCCACCTTGGCGAGGAACTTGCAGTAGGAAAGACCGGCCGAGACGGTGATGCCGAGCTCCTTTTCCACGGACAGCGCGAAACGCGCCAGGACGAGGGCAGGGGGCATGCCGTGCAGGCGCTCGGTGCCGGCAAGATCGAGGAAGGCCTCGTCGATGGAGAGCGGCTCGACCAGCGGCG
>NZ_SADT02000043.1 GCF_004016445.2 Mesorhizobium sp. M2E.F.Ca.ET.219.01.1.1 | reverse complement strand
GTCGCTTGGCCTCATGCCTGTATGGTTGCCAGCCGCTGAAGTGGTCGCTGACGCCCCGTTGCCAAGCATTAGCCAGGCCAGGCCGGCTCCAACCAACGTTAGCGGCAGCGGGTTGTCCCTGACCTGCGCCTTGAGATTGCCAAGCATGACGGCTCCCTCCCCGCCGGCAAACATTCCGGCAAATTCATCGATCAATTGACCGGGAGTCATCCTGCTGCGGATGGAATCAGCGGTGTCCACGACTTTCGCCCGGGCGATATCGGCATCTCGTTCCAGCTCGGCTGCGGATTTCTCGCTCATTTTATTTGTTCCTTGATCACGCGTGCGTCACGCTTGAGTTGGTCTTGTGTCCGATCCGGCGTCAGCTCAGAAGGGGCCATGCTTGCTGTGCCGCTGCGCAACAGAAAGATGCCCAGAATTGCGACAGCGATCCCGACGAGAAGCGAGGACCACCCCGGTCCCAGACCGGCATTCGCCAATGCGATCACGAGAGCTTG
>NZ_SADT02000042.1 GCF_004016445.2 Mesorhizobium sp. M2E.F.Ca.ET.219.01.1.1 | reverse complement strand
CTCGACAGCGCATGTACATAATCAACGCTCTCGACCTGCATGACCGCGCGCAGCATCCGCTCGGGAATGGCGAAACGTATCGCGGCTTCCCGGATATGAGCCGACCAGGGATCAGCGGACGAAGTCTTGGCGTTGGAGAGAGCCGGCCCCTCGCCATGAGAAAGAGGTTCTGCGTAAACAGCCGATGCAGAAGGGAGGAGCATGACGCATGCACACAGCATCGTCACGCCTCGCCGGATGACAGCGCATTCACCGCCGTCCCGACGCGTGAAAAGCCTGCCGCCTTGCTCGCTCCCGTCAAGGGCAAGGCTTCGCCGGCCGGACTGGTTTGCCGCACATCGACGCGCAATGAGCGTTCGCATCGATCGGCAAGCGTCCGACCGCCCTTGACCTCCGCTGCGCCCGGCAGCCGCCTGACAGGCGATCGGGTCGAAGGGTTTGACCGGCGCTCGATCAATCAAAGGGTTTGACATAGAAAGACGGCTGAAGCGCAGTCGGAG
>NZ_SADT02000041.1 GCF_004016445.2 Mesorhizobium sp. M2E.F.Ca.ET.219.01.1.1 | reverse complement strand
ATGCGGTGCAGCGGCCGGGAACCAGCCCTTGTGAAGGCACGTTGCTCAGAGATGATTCTACTGAGGTTCGCATCCAATGGCAAAACACCTGTCTCGAGCCCCGGAGCAACGCGGCACCGGAAATATCCTGATGTGGGGTGCCATGATAGCCGCGATGCTTTTTGTCGCCCTCTTGATTATTCTCACTTTCGGGCCGTCCGCGGCGGGATCGTAGGGCACGGGCACATCTGCAGCGCGAACAGCAATGTGGCCTTCTTGGCCGCCTGCCTCGGTCACTTGGAACAAAGAGCCGGGATCCAAAGGCCCGGCGGTTGATCCTGGTCCTGGTGATCCCTCTTCTTCGTTCCAGCCTAAGGCACATCGGACATCGCCTGCACGACCAACTAACACGATCGGTGGCGGATGAATGTCAGGATCGATGGCTCGTGGCCGGGCCAGGCACCTAGCACTGCGCCCCGCTTCCCGGCTCCCTAGCCCGTCATTGCCCGAAGCACCACACATTGCGTTAAG
>NZ_SADT02000040.1 GCF_004016445.2 Mesorhizobium sp. M2E.F.Ca.ET.219.01.1.1 | reverse complement strand
CAGCGTGTCCTGGTGCCGTGGACCGTTCTCGACACGCCCGACGACGCGGCCGGCTTCGCCGGGGCCCTGCGGGTTCAGCCGATCGTCAGAGGACATGGCACCTCGATCACGGGAGCATTACTGGCGGCGGGCAAGCTGTTGGCAGGCTCGCCGATAGGTGACCGCATGGTCATCGATGTCTCCGGGGATGGACCTAACAATGCAGGTTTGCCCCTTCCACCGGTGCGCGACGCACTCATTGGTTCCGGCGTCACCATCAACGGACTGGCGATTTCGTTGCACTCAGCAGACACACCCGACAATTTTGGTCCCGGCAACGTCGAACTGTATTATGAGAACTGCGTCATCGGCGGTTCCGGAGCCTTTATCGTCACTGTCGAAAACACAGCCGACTTCGCAAAAGCAATCCGGAACAAGCTCGTGGGTGAAATCGCCGGTTTTTCCTTCGGCGTGCAACCTGCGGCCTTTCAGATCCACTCGCGGCGGAGTTTCGATTGCGTTTCGATCGGA
>NZ_SADT02000003.1:139230-583897 GCF_004016445.2 Mesorhizobium sp. M2E.F.Ca.ET.219.01.1.1 | reverse complement strand
GGCGCAAGTCGAGAGCAGCCTTGCAACTTTGCTGCAGGACATTGCGGTTGCGACCTTCCGTGCCTGCCAGTGCCGGGACTACGCCCGCGTCGACCTCCGGATCGACCGCTCCGGTCAGCCCTTTGTCCTGGAGATCAACTCGATGCCGGGGCTGAGTATGTGCGGCACTTACGCCTTGGCCGCTATGACTGCCGGACATAGCTACTCGAGCTTGATCAATCGCATTCTCGATCTCGCTCACACGCGATCCTTCGGAATCGGCATCCCCTAGGCTGAGTCACCAGAGCCAGATATGAGTCCCCATAGGGCAAGGCCGAGATGGCTATGGCATCGGGATTTCCTGCCGCAGGCTTGGGCGGAGCATCACCGGTAGCCTGCGCTCGTGTAGGTTTGCCGAATGTTGTTGATGTCGTCTTAGGTGAAGAGGAGGACAGTTTCGCTTAATTCGGTTGCGATAGCCGTCGTAGGTGCTCAGTCCTCTCGAGCATCTCGGCAACGTATTTGAGAGTGGTCGATCGGCTCAACAACCGGACAGGCTTCGGGACAGTCTTGCCCGCTCGCTCCGCATCCATTCCCATGGCGCCTCTGCGATCGCCGGGTGCCTCGCGCGGGCGGCCAGCTCCGCGAGGATTATCGCGTGCGCACTGGCAAGATCATCAGGAAGCTGATCGGCTCATCGGCCATGACGAATATTCGCTCCTCCGTGCAACGACTTTGCTCATCCCGCCGAGTCGCGCTCCAGGTTATTTGCGGCATGCGCCAGTTGAGCGGGCGTGATCACCAGGGTGCCGTCGGCCACGTGGCCAAATAAAACGTCCATTTCGTAAAAAGGCAGGCCCACTGGCCGTCATGCCAGATCACCTTGATCAGCCCTCCCTGACGCCCGAGCAAGTGGCCGCTGTGCGGATCGCGCTTCAAGATCTTCTGCACCATCAATGCAAGGCCGGGGAAGCCCTTGAGCACATCCGTATAGCCAGTGGCAAGCCATCCGGCCGAGCGCCTCGCTATCGATGTCACCCTCGACCTGCAGCCGACGGGCGCCGCCAAGCTCGATCGTCACCGTGCTGCTCTTTTTGCGCCGTCGCGGTATCGGTGGTTGCTGCACAGGCGGCTGCGCCGCAGGCCGCTCCTCGACGACTTCCACTGCACGAGCAGTGGCACTGATGGCGCCGAGATCTGGCAAAGCTCTTTGCGCCACCGGAAAAGCTGGCTCCCATGAATGCCGGCCGATCGAGCGATCTCGGAAACTCTGGCCCCAGCTATCTGAAAACGCGATGGGACGGTCCAGAACATTATATTGGCTAACTCAATGCCAAGTGGCGCATAATCGCGCACCGAGTGGCCCTCTAGAATACATTGAGCGAAGCGAAGTGCAGATCAGAGACGTCCTGCTCGCGCCCGGAAATGGCGCGTTCTTCTATGACGACCAAGCCGCCATCGGCGCCGGAGCAATCCAAGACGGTTTCATCTATGTTGGCAGACCGATGACGACGGGGTTCACCTCCATTCGCGTTCCGGCATCTTCGCTCAGCGTGGGGCTTGTCCTCAGCGACGATACAGTTGTCTGGGGCGATATGATGAGCGTCCAATACTCTGGTGCGGGCGGGCGCGATCCGTTGTTTGAAGCCGCTCAAACCGCGGATTTGACGTCAGGCGTTGTGGCGCCCCGGCTGCTCGACGTCGATGCGTCTCGTTTCGTTGATGCCTGTGCAAAGGTTTTCGAGCCCTTTGAACATAAGCGGCTGCCTCTCGCGCTTGAGTATGGCGTCAGCCAGGCGCTGCTCCGCGCCGCGGCCCATCTCCACCACAGTACGATGGCAGAGGTAATATGTAATGAATTCGATCTGCCGCTGCCGACGTGCGCGGTCCCGATTTACTGCCAAAGCGGCGATGCTCGCGAAATCAACGTTGACAAGATGATTCTGAAGGGTGTGGATGTTCTCCCCCACGGCCTGATCAATTCACGGCAGAAATTCGGGGTGGGCGGCCAGACCTTCATGGAGCTTGTGAAGTGGGTTGCAAAGCGCACGCGCCAAATCGGCCGCCAGGGTTACGATCCGGTGCTGCATTTCGATGTGTACGGCTGGATAGGACTAGAAATTGGCTTGGACCCGCAACGGATCGCCGACTTTATCTGCGGGGTCGCCGATACCGTTCCGGGTGTCACGCTTAACGTTGAGTGCCCCGCGGATTTTGGTTCCACGCAAGCGCAAATTGATAACTACGCCCGGATAGTATCGATTCTGGATGACCGGGGATCCAGCGCTCGGATTGTCGTGGACGAGAGGTGCAACACGCTCGAGGATATTCGGCTCTTTGCCGAAGCGAGGGCCGCGCATCTTGTCCAGATCAAGACGCCCGATGTCGGTTCATTGGCTGACACGGCACATGCCGTGCTCCTGTGCAAGGAGAACAAGGTAGGCGCGTACGTTGGAGGAAGCTGTACCGAGACAGATCTCTCTGCCCAAGCTTCTGTCCACATATCGGTGGCGACCCAGGCAGACATGATGCTTGCGAAGCCTGGAATGGGTGTCGACGAGGCATTCTCAATAGTTGGGAACGAACAAAATCGGTTGCTGGCTATGCTGAACCGTCGTCGAATTCAAAACGAAAACGTTGGATGAAAACACGGTGTCGCATGCAGAAGTCTCTTGAGGGGATCACCGTCGTTGCCGTGGAGCAGGCGGTTGCTGCGCCTTACGCTTCGTCTCGCCTTGCTGATGCCGGCGCCCGGGTGATCAAGATCGAGAGGCCCGAAGGGGATTTTGCCAGAAATTACGACAAGTTGGTGCGGGGTCAGAGCGCTTACTTCGTCTGGCTCAACCGGGGTAAGGAGTCAGTCTGTCTGGACCTGAGATCTGAGGCGGATCGTGCCGTCCTGGATACGCTCATTGCCGGTGCCGACGTTTTGATCCAAAATCTAAAGCCGGGCAGTATCGAAAAATTGGGTTTCGGGTCTGCGGATCTGCGTCGACGTTTTCCGCGGCTGATCACCTGCGATATCTCTGGTTTCGGGGAGCAGGGGCCGTATTCCCACTTGAAGGCTTATGATCTCATCGTCCAGGCCGAAACTGGTCTGTGTGCGATCACCGGGACGCAACAGGGACCCGCCCGTGTGGGTGTGTCGGTTTGCGACATCTCGGCAGGCATGACAGCGCACAGTGCCATTCTTCAGGCGCTGTATCACCGCGAGGTCACCGGCGACGGGACCAGCATTCAGGTGTCACTGTTCGATGCCGTCGCCGACTGGATGAACGTGCCGGTTCTTCAAAACGAATACGGCGGCTATCACACGGTTCGCGCGGGCGTAAAACACCCGTCGCTCGCGCCGTATGGCGCCTATCGCTGTGCCGACGGCAAAGAGGTCATCTTTTCGGTTCAGAATGACCGTGAATGGGTGAATTTCTGCGAGAAGTTCCTGAAGCAGCCGGGGCTTATACGCACACCTGGTTTCGCCGATAATATGGAGCGCCTCGGTCACCGTGCGCAACTTGATGAGATCATCGAACAGCGGTTTTCCGAACTGTTATGCCACGAAGCAATGCAGGAGCTTGAGGCGGCCGGGTTGGCATATGGCCGACTGAACGAAGTCGCGGATGTTTCAAAGCACCCACACATTCGCAAGGTGCAGGTCGGAACACCCGAAGGAACCATCGAGGCGATAGCGCCGGCGGCGATCTTCAACTCTGAGCGCCCTTTGCTGCGCCCCGTTCCGGCTCTTGGAGCTCATACCGAGGCTGTCCGCGAGGAGGTTCTGGGACGTTTGCGCGAACGAGCTGCGTCAGCGTGAGCGCGCGCCTTGTCGGGAAGGGGGCGCGGTTGCGACCCACAGAGTGCATGCCTACTCCTAACCCTTTCCAGTCCCACGGCCGCCCAGCCAGCTCACTGACACAGCCCGCGCTAAAACCGGCACCAGAGGCGACTTCATGAAGGGCACCATTCCGGCCGTTGAAAGCCCGATGTCCATTCGCCGATGGAGATCTCTGCTCTTCGTTCCTTCTCATGTTCCGCGTTTTGTGGAGGCGGCTCATGAGCGCGGGGCAGATGGCATCATACTCGACCTAGAGGACTCCGTTCCCCAGGATCAAAAAGGTGAGTCACGGCGCCAGCTTGGTGCATCCGTGGCAAAGGTGGGCCGCAGGGGCGCTTCTGTTTTAGTTCGCGTGAATCGCGGTTTGCGAGCCTTGGCGGCCGATCTCGACGCAGCCGTGATGGCGGGCGTTGATGCACTTGTTCTTCCGAAAGTGGATTCGGCAGCGTGGGTAGCTGAGATCGCGAATGCGGTATCGGAACTCGAACGAGAAAGAAATCTTCCGTTGGGATGTATCCGGTTTCTTGCCCAAATCGAGACCCCAGGTGCCTTGCAAGAGCTATCGGCCATTGCCTCGTCACATCCCAGGATGGTCGCAATGGCCCTTGGCCCTGAAGACTTTAGTGCCGCTGTTGGCGGCGCCCCAGAACTTGATCTTCTCTTGACGCCAAACCTTTCTGTTCTTTTTGCCGCCCGTGCGGCGGGGTTGCTCCCGCTGGGCTTCATAGGAAGCATTGGCGCGTTCTCTGACACTCACAAACTTCGTGAGGCTGCGGAGCGTGCACGGCGGCTCGGCTTTGCCGGAGCTTTGGCGATCCATCCAAACCAGGTTGCCATATTCAATGACGCTTTTTCGCCAAGCCCACAGGAACTCGAATGGGCCCGTCGTGTCCTCGCGGCGGAGAAAGATGCGACGGCGCAGGGCATAGGCGCGTTCGCCCTGGACGGAAGGATGGTCGATCCACCGGTTATCCAAAGGGCCCGAGATATCATCGCCACGGATCCGGGCGCCGGGTTGGGCGTCTGAGGCCTCAGAGGTTGGTTACCAAACTGGAGCGACCCTACGGCTAGGAGTTATGCAACTCGGCACAATTATTGCTGTCGCGCCATCGCATTTCGAGATAGATTAAACTAATTGCAGTCCGCTCTCGGATGGGTACTCGTGGAAATCAGGCAGTTAAGATACTTCGTCGGTGTGGTCGAAGCAGGCAGTTTCACGAAGGCCGCTGGCTTCCTTAATGTTGCCCAGAGTGCGCTGAGCCTGCATGTGCGTCAACTGGAGGAAGCCTTCGGCACTCAACTGCTGATACGCGACAGGACCGGTGTGAGCGTGACGGCGTCAGGAGCCAAACTGCTCGAACGCGCTCGGGCGATTCTTAAAGAAATTCGACTTACCGAGGTGGAATTGACCAACACAGCTGCTTCCCCCGCCGGGGAGGTGACGATTGGCATTCCGTCTGGAGCTGCCCGCGTCCTGAGCGGCCCCCTGCTTGAGTCGGTGAGAAACGAACTGCCCAGGGTCTCCCTCAAGATGGTCGAGGGTATGACGGGACCGCTGGAGGAGTGGATGGCTGCTGGACGCTTCAATCTGGCGGTACTCTACCGCACTGCGGATAGCGTAGGCCGAATGACGGTGATAGCGCGCGAAAACCTTTGTCTGGTGGTACCGTCGGGTGAGCCGCCATTCGAAGATGCGATATCTCTGGCCGACCTGCATGCATTCCCCCTGGCGGTTCCCATGCGCAATAACAATGTCAGGCGTTCGGTGGCTGACGTCGTCGCACAGCACGGTTGCGCGCTGGACGTCAGGTTTGAAGTGGACTCGCTTTCAACGATCATCAACATGGTCGTAGAGGGGAAAGCGCATTCTATTCTCGCCGCGTCTGCGGTTCAGAAAGAAGCCTCTCAGGGTCTGGTCCGTACGGTCAAGATCGTGGATCCGGTGATTACCCGCTCCGTTGTGCTTGCTGTAAACCCGAAAGATGAGCGTTCCGCCGCCGTGTCCGCAGTCCGCACGCTCATTCCGAAGGTCGCTCGAGAATTGATTGAAATCCGGAGCTGGGCAGCGGTGGCGCCTGAGGCGACCTGACAAACTAACCTTTAAAGCTGGGCATGATCTTTTGCGGCCATTAGGACCAGCCCGATCTGGATTCCAGATGGATTTCGGCAATATTCGATATTTGACCCGCCGCGACCATCGCGATGAAACTGGCTCAAGCGAGTTCAGCAGTTTCGATATCGAAACTGCGCTCGTATGCAAGAATTCAGTCAAGTGGAGCCCGCGATGTCCGACGCCAAGAGTTACGAGCTCTTCATTAATGGCAAATGGCGAGCCGGTGGTAGCCGAGCCACTTTGCCGGTGATCAACCCGGCGACGGAGAAGGTATTTGCCTCAGTGGCCTCGGCTACGGTTTCAGACTTGGATGAAGCTCTTGCTTCGGCAGAACGCAGCCGCAAGGCGTGGTCCTCACGACCCGCCAAAGAGCGTGGCGAGATACTCGTCTCTGCCGCCAGCATTCTGGCAGAGAAAGCTGGCGCCGCAGCCAGGGACCTGTCGTCCGAACAGGGAAAGACGATTGCCGAAGCAACAGGAGAGTACGCGCGCGCAGTCGAAACGCTGGAATGGAATGGCCGGCATGCCGATGAGTTGTCGACCCCGATTCCGTTGGGTCCGAACAGGATGATCGTGCCGGAGGCCCTCGGTGTCGTCGCTGCCTTTACGCCGTGGAACTATCCAGCCGTTCTCATCGCCCGCAAGCTCGCCCCCGCGCTGGCGGCAGGCTGCCCGGTGATCCTCAAAGGGGCCGAAGAGACGCCAAGCGTGGCTGTCCATATCGTGGAATCTTTGCGTCAAGCAGGGATACCGGAAGGCGTGGTCAACCTGGTGTTCGGTGTTCCTGTGCATATATCACGGCATCTGCTCAGTTCGCCAATTGTCAAAGTCTTGACGTTCACGGGGTCGACCGCTGTTGGGAAACAGCTGGCCACACTGGCCGCGAATAATCTGCAGCGCTGCATCCTTGAGCTCGGTGGACATTCCCCGGTTATTGTGTGCGAAGATGCCGACCTGGCAACGGCGATACCGGCTATTTCGGAATACAAATTCGAGTGCGCGGGCCAGAGTTGTAATGCGCCCAGCAGGATTCTTGTCGCCCGATCCCGCTATGAGGAATTCCTGTTCCGGATGACGGAGGCGGTCCGAAAAATCAGGATCGGTCCACCGGATGACCCTGCAACGCAGATGGGTCCCATGGCAAACGCGCGGCGAATCGAGGCCATGCAACGCCTGACCAAAGATGCGGTAGAGGGCGGCGCCCAAATCGAGACCGGTGGCACCCCCCTTGACCGACCGGGGTTTTACTGGCCGCCAACCATCCTGACTGGCGTACCGAAGGAAGCGAGAGTGCTTCATGAAGAGCCGTTCGGACCAATTCTCAGCGTGGCTCCTTTCGATACGATCGAAGAGGCGATCGATGAAGCCAACGCCACGGAGTACGGTCTGGCCGCCTACTTGTTTACTGGCGCGGCCGATACGCAACAGAGGCTTGTGGGCGGTCTTTCTGCGGGCGCTGTTAGTGTGAATTACCTGAAAGGGGTTTCCGCTGATGCCCCTTATGGAGGAGTCAAGCAAAGCGGCTATGGATATGAAGGCGGCGAGCAGGGGGTGCGAAGCTTCCAGATTCTGAAAATGGTGAATGGCCTCGGGTCATTTGGATAAAATCCGGTGGGAAATAGAACACGGACCATCGCTGGCAAGGACATCACAAGAAGCGTCGCCGACGCTCTTCAGTACATCTCGTACTATCATCCTCCAGATTATATCCGGTCTCTTTCTCACGCATACACGCGAGAACAGAGCCCGTCGGCGAAGAATGCCATAGGTCAGATTCTGCTGAACTCCCGCATGGCGGCCTTTGGGCGGCGCCCGATTTGTCAGGACACCGGAGTTGTGGTTGTCTTCGCAAAGGTCGGCATGGATGCCCGCATTAAGTCAACGGCCAGTTTCGCTGATCTTGTGAATGAGGGCGTACGTCAAGCCTATCTCGATCCGGACAATCCCCTTCGGGCATCGATCGTTGCGGATCCCCTCGCCAGACGGGTCAACACCCGCGACAACACGCCGGCAGTTGTCCATGTCGACCTGGTGCAAGGTAACCAGATTGAGGTCACCATCGCCGCAAAAGGCGGCGGGTCGGAGAACAAGGCACGTTTTACCACCCTCAATCCCAGCGCCTCCGTTTCCGACTGGGTGGTCAATACCGTTTCGACCCTTGGCAGCGGGTGGTGTCCACCTGGACTGATCTCTGTCGGCATCGGTGGTAGCGCTGAAAAGGCGATGCTGCTGGCCAAGGAGGCCATGAACGAGCCCATCGATATGGCGGAACTGATCGCAAGGGGGGCGTCAAGCGCAGAGGAGGGGCTGCGGATTGAGCTTTATGAGCGGATCAACGCGCTTGGTATCGGCGCCCAAGGCCTTGGTGGTCTGACGACAGTCGTTGACGTCAAGGTTGCGACCTATCCTACTCATGCAGCGTCCAAGCCTGTGGCGCTCATCCCGCAATGCGCCGCCAACCGGCACCTGAAGTTTACTTTGGACGGCTCTGGACCCATCAGCCTCCAGCCGCCCGATTTGCGCGAATGGCCCGACATCGGAGCCGACGAATTGAACCCAGCCGGCGTCCGGCGGGTCAATTTAGATACGCTGACGAAGGAAGAGACGGCATCGTGGCGCTGCGGTGAAACGCTCCTGCTGTCTGGAAAGATGCTGACGGGCCGTGACGCTGCCCACAAGCGAATGGTCGAACTGATCGATGCCGGCAAGCCGCTTCCAGTCGATCTGCGGGGACGCGTGATCTACTACGTCGGTCCCGTCCGGGCAGCGAGAAATGAGATCGTTGGACCCGCCGGTCCAACAACCTCCAGCCGCTTGGACGATTTTACGGACAAGGTGCTCGCCGAAACCGGCCTTTTCGCGATGGTGGGCAAAGCGGAGAGGGGACCGGCGGCCATCGCCTCGATTGTAAGACACAAAACGCCATACCTTGCTGCAGTGGGTGGCGCTGCGTACCTGATCTCAAAATCGATTAAGGCGGCGCGGATCGTTGCCTTTGAAGACCTGGGCATGGAAGCCATCTATGAATTCGATGTGCAGGACATGCCTGTTATCATGGCCGTCGATGTTGAGGGAAACTCCATTCACAATTCCGGGCCTCTTGAGTGGCGTAAGCGTATGGCGGCCGACAGCATCGCACGCAACATTGGCGTTTGAGTCTTTCCGTTGGGCGATTTCGGCCAGACTCCAGCGTCAAATTGCCGTGAGACGAGCGGCATTTGCGGTGCCTTGCGCCTCCGCGAGCCGGACGAGCAAGGCCTTCAATTCACCCCAATAGCTGAATGTGCCACTGAATACTGCATTGAGTATGCCGTCCACGCGATCGAGGCTCGAATGCTGTCGCACGTCTATCAAGTACGGCAGCGGAGATTCAAGAAAATGGGGTATCTATTTATTAGGAGGTCTTCGCCGCCGCCGACTATTCTCTCCAGCGGCATCATTGCCCCGTTAGGCGTCGGGGCGATAGCCAAAGTACTTCTGCAGCTTTTCTCAGCGGATCGCTCTCCCTCAGCTGATTGTCGTACCCCATTCTGGCACATTTCGGACCGAGAACGGATGCGTTCCACTACTACATTCGGTCATTCAAGATGGATAGAATTGATCGGCGCACAAGGCGCTGTCATCGCTGCTTGAGAGCAACAGGTTATGAAGTCGAAACCCGACCCCGTGCAACTCGACAGTTGGGACGTCCGGATTCTCTCCGAGATTCAGGCAGACGGTCGGATTTCAAAAAGTGAGCTTGCAAAACGAGTTCATCTTTCGGCGTCGGCCTGTTCGGAGCGGCTCCGAGCACTCAAGGCCGCAGGGATTATTGAGGGATTCTATGCGCGACTGAGTCCTGCCCTCATTGGCGGCATGATCTTTGTGATGGTAGAAGTCGTGCTGGATCGCCATCGTCTTGAGGACCAACGACACTTCGAAACTGCAATCCAAGAGATCCCGGAAATCCTGGACTGCTGGGCAATTGGGGGGCGCGTCGATTATCTGATGCGGGTCGCATCTCCTTCTATGGCCGCCTATCAGGATTTCATGGAGGGACTGCTGCAGGCAGGCTTGGGCATTGATCAATACTATAGCCTTGTCGTCACGAAACCAGTGAAGTCCAATTCACCGATACCTTTGTCCGCACTGAGGCAACGGTGAAACCGAAAGTTTAAGTTTCAACGGCGTTTGGCGCGGATCCCGTAGATTCGTCGGCAAAAGGCGCCCATTCCGACGAAACTCAAGGGACATTTGCGGTATACTAATTGCTGGAAAAAGGTGGCCGAGCGCTATCCGCCAGTTGATGGCGAGGAAGGACGATGCGCTTGAGCAATCTGGAACCGATCATTCCAGGAGACGGATCGAAGCAGCCATCGGACGCACTTGCCCAGCACGGTTACGGCGAGAAGCCAAACCGGATCGTGCCTGGTTGAGGAGGCGTCCATATCTAAGATGCGAAGTGCCGAAAAATGCCTCTACCGCTACTTCAAGGGGGGAACTTTCGCCCTGGATTGGCGATCAGTGGCGATTGAGCTTAGTCGCGGTCAGCGCATCCGTGTAGGGGGCGAAATCTACAGCGAGGGTTTGGCAAGCCGACGGATAGCGGGAGTGCAAGCTGGCCCGCTCGGCCTTGACGACCAACCGGGCCCTCGACGCCTGCGGACATTCGGAGATCGCTCCATCGCGTTTTTACGTCCTAAGTTCGTTGCTGATCGAGATTAGGAGATCGTCTGTCCTGTTTGACATTGCTGGTCTCCGCAGCCTTCTAAGTGAGGAGCATGGCTGTGCCGGGGGCGCGTAGGTGGGTGACAAGGCCGGTCACTCCTGCCAGCCGACGTGGTCTTTGAGAAGGTGGAGGTTGCGCTACCCGGCTGGAGAGCATGGTGCCAGTTTTCACAAGACAAGGGTCGCTTAATCGAATGGGCGTCAAGTTCATAGATTGCGAACAGATCATGGGGGGATTTGAATAGTGCTACTGACCGAGGCAGAGCTGAAAAGAGTTGCGAATGCCAGTCGAGGACATAGAGCCGCATCGATCGTTCTAAAGGAAGAGACGGCCGCAGCTACAGCCAGATCGTCATTCGACGTTTTTCTGTCACATTCTTTCAAGGACGCAGAGATCATTCTCGGTGTGAAGCGAATTTTCGAGGAGCTTGGGTTCACTGCTTACGTAGATTGGGTCGAAGATTCACAACTGGACCGCACAAAGGTCTCCTCGGCCACCGCCGAGTTGCTGCGAACCCGTATGAGGCAGTCAAAGACGCTTATCTATGTGCATTCAAACAATTCTCCAGGATCCAGATGGATGCCTTGGGAGCTTGGCTTTTTCGATGGGTTTCGGACCGCGGTAGCGGTTCTGCCCGTGGCAAAAAATTCTTCGGAAACATTCTCCGGGCAAGAATTTTTGGGCCTATACCCTTACATTGATGGGACAGGACCTGCATTCCTGTTTATGAACAGAGGGACCGCGCCTCGCTCAAGAATAGGCTCTGTAAGCTCGACTGCTAACCTCACGTTTGCCAAATCCTGGCTTAAAGAATTTACCGCCACAAAATAGACTGGTGTGCTTCAAAAATGAAATATCCTGGACTCTATAATAGCGCCGACGTGGCATCCAACGAGCAGCAGGCGACGTTTCTGCGCCTGATCCGGGCAGAGTACGTTCTTCTTTTTTTAGCGTCGGTGCTCTCTTTGGACTTGTCGTCATCAAAAGCCTATTTCGGTGTCTATGCTGCGGTATTTCTTTGCTCAATGGGAGTCCTCATTTTCCGGTCGGTCACAAAGCCCGAGCAGGTCTGGTATCAGGCTCGAGCTCTGGCAGAGTCGGTGAAGACATTGACTTGGCGCTTCGCGATGCGAGCACAGCCGTTCGATGACGCGCGCGCGGCTGACGCCAGAGCTGATTTTCGAAAGCTCATGGAAGATATCCTTGATAGCAATCGTCACCTTGGTAGCGCGTTGAGCGGCACCGATTCAGCATCGCCCCAAACAACGGACGAGATGATGTCGATAAGGGACTCCCCGCGAAAAGAACGAAAAGACCTATATCTGCAGAGACGAATCTGCGACCAACGGAAGTGGTACGAGAAGAAGGCGCGCTCGAACAAGAGGTCCGCGAAAGTCTGGATGGGCCTTGGTATTTTTGCATACGCTCTGGGATTCTCGTTCATCGTAGTACGCATCGCTGACCCCGCGATGCCAGGCTGGCCGACCGAGCCGCTAATTGTCATCGCCGCCTCCCTTATCGGGTGGACCCAGATCAAGAAATTTAACGAATTGGCATCGGCTTACACGTTGACAGCTCACGAGATCGGCTTGACTGCCGACCTTATTACGGACGCCAACTCGGATGAGGCATTCTCCGCCGCGGTGAACGAAGCCGAACTGGCTTTCTCACGGGAGCACACCCAGTGGGTTGCTCGTCAAAACAACTAAGAGACAACAATGGCATACAGCGATCCGACCTATGTAATATTTGACGGCGATGAAGACGCTTGGGCATACCGCTTTATGAAAGGGTGGAACGCCAGCGAGAATGTGAGTTTTGAATTCGCGAACGCTCACGATCTGGACAATATGACGGGCCGAGCACAGGACGAAGATTATGTTAAACGCAATCTTCGCAACAGAATGAATGGATCGAGCCAGGTACTTGTCCTGATCGGTGAGAAGACGAAAAACCTTTTTCGCTTCGTGCGCTGGGAAATGGAATTGGCTCTTGATCTAGGTCTGCCGATAATCGCAGCAAACCTTAACGGCTCGCGGCAACAAGATGTGAGCTGTCCGCCTATCATCAGGGACAAATGTGTTGTGCACGTGCCGTTCAAGATGAAGGCCATCAAGCACGCGCTAGCCAATTGGCCGAGCGAATTTCATCGGCTTTCAAACGCTCAGCGTGGCGATGGCGCCAGGAGCTATGGCGAAAGCACCTATCGCGATCTCGGCTTATAATCGCCCACCTAAAAGCACTTAGCCGCCAAAACATCCTCGCCATCCGCTGGCGGCGACTAGCCTTAGCAACGACCGCCAGCCTGTTCCGAGCTTGCCGAGCGATGATAAGAAGACGTCCGATTTGCTGAGTTTGGCAGAAAGCTGCAGGTCATGTGCAACCTATTTGAGGAGCCCCGCTCGAAGCGTCGGATCGTCAGGCACGATCACGTCGCGCGAGGGCGCTGGTTTCGCGAGGAAAAGGAGCGGCTGTTCGACGTTGAGGCTTGATCCAGCGTTTCGAGACTGCACGAGCGGCGAGCATTGATGGAGGCAGCTTTTCAGGCCGCGCAATTCTGTCGGCTGCCCCCTCCTGCGAGCCGCAGCTCGGCTCGCCCTGCGCTGCAACCACGAATCTGCGATCGCAAGAAAGGCAACACGCTGACCGATAGAACTTGGCGGCGCTGGTCGGCTGCGAATCAAGATGTCGATGGCAAGGAGCTCTCGCCGCGCGTCTTTGCCGGGCCGAACCTTCTGGCTCTCGTCCAGCCGCTTGTTGATGGCCGAGATCGACGAGGCCGAGAACTCATGGCCGCACAGCTCTTCGGTGATCGCCTTGACCTTCCGGGTCGACACGCCCTGCACATACATCTCCGCAAGCGTCGCCACCAAGGCCCGCTCGGAACGCTGGTAACGCTCGAAAAGTTCGGTCGAGAAGCGGCCCGCCCGGTCCTGCGGAACCCGCAGCTCAAGCTTGCCGACCCGGGTGACAAGCGTGCGGCCATAGTAACCCGAGCGATAGCCGAGACGCTCCGGCGTGCGCTCGCTCTTCGAAGCACCCAGCGCCTCGTCCATCTCGGCCTCGAGCACCTCCTGCATCACCGCGCGGATCACCTCGTGCAATCCATCCGGATTCGAAAGCAGAATGTCTTTGACGGCAGCGCTGGCGGTCTTACTTTCTGTCTTGGTCATGGTGGCGTTCCTTCCAGGGAATCGGTGACGTTGAACATCACCAGCCTGCCATGACCGCCCTCTCTCAGCGAATTTGCAGAACCCTCAGCACACTACCCAATATCGCCCGCTAATCGGGCACTATGGTGGGCGCATGCGCGTCGTAAGCTGTTCGTGTTTGCAGGACGCGCCCCCGACCCTCGGCTAAGGCGAAGGTGACGCCTTAGTTTTCACGGCAATTCGGGCCGATCCCGCGAATTCCACGGCCAATAACCTGCATTCCCGAGAAACTCGAGGGACGTTTCCGGTATGCTATTTGCTAAACAGGTGGCTGGCCGAGTGCCCTCCGCCAATTTATCGCGAGGAGAGGGACATGCGCTTGAGCAATCTGGGAACCGAGCAACTCCGGGAGAAGGATAGAAGCTTCGTCTTCCATCCTTCTACGCATTTGGCCAAGCACAGCCGAGGCGAAACGCCAAATAGGATTATGGCCGGTGCGGAAGGCGTCTATATCTGGGACACCGAAGGCCGAAGGAGCCTCGACGGTTTCGGAGGACTCTACTGCGTCAACATGGGATATGGATGCACGGAGATCGCCGAGGCCATTGCCAGGCAAGCACACGAATTGCCGTTCGCGCACGTCTATGCCAGCCAAGGTACGGAGCCGGTCGCCCTGTTGGCAGAGGCCGTGGTCGAGTATTTCGGTCAGAACATGCGAAGGGTCTATTTCGGCCTCTCCGGTTCCGATGCCAACGAAACCAACATCAAGCTGGTCTGGTACTATAATAACATTCTTGGCCGGCCCGAAAAGAAAAAGATCATCTCGCGAAATCGCGGCTATCACGGGTCTGGATTGGTCACGGGTAGCCTAACTGGCCTTCCCTTCTTTCACAATTTCTTCGACCTGCCTCTGGATTTGGTGCGCCATACAACCACGCCGCACTATTACCGCCAGGCGCGTGTCGAGGAGAGCGAGGAAGCGTTCTCCCGGCGCTGTGCCGATGAGCTTGAAGCCTTGATCCTGGCCGAAGGACCGGAAACGGTTGCAGCTTTTATCGGAGAGCCGGTACTTGGGACAGGAGGTATTGTGCCGCCCCCCAAAGGGTACTGGACGTCCATTCAAGCGGTGCTCGACAAATACGATATCCTTCTAATCGCGGATGAAGTGGTCTGTGGCTTCGCGCGAACCGGCGAGAAGTTCGGTTCCCACCTGTATAACATGCGTCCGGATTTCGTGACCATCGCAAAGGGTTTGAGTTCCGCCTACCTCCCCATCTCCGGGTCAATCATTGGCGACCGTGTCTGGTCGGTTTTGGAACAAGGAACTGAGAAGCACGGCGCACTCGGCCACGGCTGGACATATTCGGGGCACACGCTTTGTGCCGCAGCCGCGCTCGCCAATATTCGACTGCTTAAAGAAAAAAATATTCTGGAGCATGTCCGCGATGTTGGACCGTATTGGCAAGACCGGATGAAGGCCGAGCTGGCGGGACATCCCATCGTTGGTGAAGTTCGCGGAGTGGGTATCCTGTCGGCCGTAGAGATGATGCGGGACCCAAAACAAAGGATACCATTCGAACCCGACCTTCAGGTCGGGGTGCGCACTGCAGCTGCTCTGTTTGAGAATGGTGTCATCGGACGGGCCATGCCGCATGGCGACATCCTCGGTTATGCCCCCCCCCTGATCATTACCCGAAAAGAGATCGACATCATTGTCGACGCGACGGTAAAGTCGGTCGATACCACCTATCGCGCGCTGAAGGCCGAGGGTGCCGTATGATTTTGCGATCGCGAAGGAGCGAGTCCGGAGGCAGGCATGTCCCTGCGCGCTACTGCGCCGAGCAGACCCAAAACTGTTGAATTCCAGATATCTGATCTTGAGCATGCTCCGGGCTATTTCAGTCACGATTTGTAACCGAATCAGATCTGCCGCCGCTGTCCTGTTGCCCAACGACCAGGACCTCTGTGCGGCGCGCCCTGCGGGTGTACCTCCCCGCCGGCAGGGCGCCCTTTTTGACCCACGTAATCAGTATCATTATGGCCCGTGCGGAATCGAGGGTCTGGTAAAGGTCATCTGCACGTTCCGATGCAGATTGAGCTTAGACGTGCCCTTTACATCATTGCAGCGGGCCACGGTCGCCGGTTCCAAAGTGCGGCAATGCCGATGATTATCTTCCTTCACATCACAAAGAGCAGAATAATCATTGCGGTGAATTTTATCACGTCAGGTATATAAAAGGACGATACTCACACGCCACCCCGTTCACAAGGAAAGGCATTTTAATATTGTTGAGACGATTTGCCTATCAAAGAAAAGAAAGCATCGCAACACTTCTTTGCGGATCACGGCGCCCCGGGTGGGGGATGAGCGGCTATCCGAATTGTTATGCTAATGCCGACCCAAATTCCTGCAAAAGCTGGGGTCAATGATGGCTTTTGGTCAGCGCAGGATGATTTCTCCTGGTTTGGTCGGTGCAGGGGCGGTCATGATTTAATGCATGGAGATTCTCTGATTGAGCTGTTGAGATCATGAGGCGTCTGCCAGACGCCCATCGGGTGAGCCCAGCATGATTGGGATGACCGACGAAGATCGAAAGTGTGGCAGCATTCTGGAGCCCGGTCAGCCCAGCGACGCCCGCGGATTCAATCACGTTTGTCGGGACATACACGACGCAGCCGGAAGGCGTGCAGAAAGAGGAAGAATCGAGCGCGACGATGACGAGGGACATGCCACTTGTTTTCGAGACATTCCTAGAAAGACTGTCACAGAGTGTCGATGAGGCAGATTTCCGGGATGCCATGGCTGAGGCGGCCGGACGACTTGACCTAATCTTCTTTGCCTACCTCTCCTTGCCAGCACGGCCTTCCGGCAAACCGAGGCTAATTTCAAACTATCCACCCCGCTGGACCAGACAGTATCTGGAAAATCAGTATGAGAAACTCGATCCTGTGGTCTTGCGTGCTCGAAATGGCGGCTGCCCGTTTCACTGGGGATCGAATTTCGGAGGCGATAAAATGTCGCCGGCTCAACAGCAGCTATTCGATGAGGCGGCTCAATTCAGCATCTGCTGCGGTTTGACGATCCCAATTGTCGATCTCCGCGGCCGCATCGCTGCGGTTACTTTTGCCGCCGATGAGCCTCGTCCAGTATTTCTTCGGGTCGCTGAGCGGTACGAACAAGCTCTTCAACTGATGGCGGCCTGCTTTCATCGTTGCGTTCGCCGCAAATTGCCGAGCGATCGAACAGTGGATGGGATTTCGCTGACATCCCGCGAATATGAGTGCCTGAGGTGGGCAGCGCGGGGTAATTCAGCCTGGGTGACCGGCCGCATCTTGGGTATCAAGCCACGCACGATCGCTTTTCATTTGGACAATGCCAAGAAGAAGCTAGGCGTGCGAACCCAAAATCAGGCTATAGCCCTTTTGGGGTCCGAAGGGTCCTCAATTCTCTGAGAAGCTTTCTGATCCCCTTGTGCTCGGGCCATTCGATCGCACGCCTTGTATCGAGCGTTGACTGGATGCCAAGATCTTCTGTTCCGCCGGCTCGGGCGATGCAGCCGTATTCTTCCAGTCCGCGCCGGTGCTCATAGTCTATGGGTGCTCGAGCGGGTGTTTCGTCGCTGACGAGCTAGTCGTGCGGTTATATAGTTTCCGAGGATGGCCCGCTTGCATACCTGCCTGCCGGTAATCTCTAAACCCTTAACTTAGGGCGATGGCTGTCGGTTATGCGGCTTGAAAGCGAAGAGGTGGACCCTTCGTCGAGCGCCGGCACGATATGGAGTGCTGCTCCGGGCTAATACCCATCCAGACAGAGCGGAACCTTCTATCACGTCAGACGCTCGGTTGCCAAACCCGATTTCCTGGGAACTTAATTGTGCTCGCCACTGGGGCCATTTTGCCGGGGCTGTAGTGCAGGTCCCGATCAGCCTGACCGTGGCTGCCACAGGAACTGCCTGCTTCTATGACCGAGCACTGCGAATTTGTCAGCTGGCGAACAATTCCTTGTAGCCGCTCGTCACCATCCAGTTCGCACGGTCGAGATGACTACGAAGCGCCTTCCTGGCGCGCTCCGGTTCAAGTGCCGGATCAATGCCGAGGATCAGTTGGGCCATTTCCTCTTCGGGCGCCTCATCGGCTGAGGCGTCCAGGAGCCTCATATAGATGGTAAAGTGCGCCCTGTCGTAGGAGGTAAGACGGTCAGACCAAGGGACTTCGTCGAGCAGTGTTGAGCTTTGAGTCCTATCTGTTCCCGGTGATCGATTCATGTCTGCCGCGAACCTCGCATGTTGATCGCTGGATGCAAGGCAGAATATCCCAAAATGGGATAATCCGAAACGGGGATTAGTCGCTGAGCCGGTCTCTACCTGACCGGTTCACCTAAATGCCCAAATCTCTTCGATCTCCCCGCCACCAGCGGTTTCTGGCCCAGTTGATCTCACTGCGCAATGTCAAAGGGCTGACGCAGGCGCAGGTGGCTGAGAAGCTTGGTCGTCCGCAATCTTTCGTGGCGAAATATGAGGGTGGCGAGCGGCGTCTCGATATCATTGAGTTTCTCGACGTAACTGCGGCCCTCGATGCTGATCCGTGTGAGATTCTGTTGAGCCTGCGCACGTAGTGGGCGCCCGCGCCCTCACCGCGCGTGCCGTGTGCCGGTGGATTGATCCCCGCTTTTCTTGGCTCTGGCGTCTCGACCATTCCGCTGCGCCTCCTAGCGCGTCGTTAGACTCTCGCAATTCTCTCTGTTTGTGCCTTTCCCAGCAGGTGGCGCCGTATCCTTCTAGGCCCGCCGCGGCGTCCCGCAACCCTTAGCCAGCTGTGAGCTTTCAGTAGGTCGTCCATCCGGTCCTCCGGATGCGGTGCGGCTCAGACGGCGCGCCCCTTCCTGTCATGACTCGCCGCCGCACCGCTTCCTGGGAAGCAGCCATTGGCGAGCGGAGGACAAAACGATGAGACCAGCGAAGCGCAGGGCCATCCGCGCCGACTGGAAGTCCTCGCGATCATCTTGGAGCGGCATTCGCGCTGTGGTGATGCGTCGATGCATGGTGGTTGCGCTACTTCGTTGCTTGAAGCGAAGCGACCGCACCGCCCATTTCGTCAATTGGCGAACAAATCCTTGTAGCCGCTCGTCACCACCCAGTTTGCACGGTCGAGATGACTGCGAAGAACGTTCCGTGCGCGCTCCGGTTCGCGTGCCGGATCAATGCCGAGGATCACATGGGCCATTTCCTCTTCAGTGGCGTTGTCGGCTGAGGCGTCCAGGAGCCTCATATAGGTTGTAAAGTGGTCCTTGTCGTAGGGCGTGATGCGGTCCGACCAGGGGACCTCGTCGGCGAACGGCGTGTTCGATCTGGGCTGCAACATCGCTAATTCTATCTCCGGCCGATGGACCCGCGAAGCCCTGTGCCTGCTAAATGTGGATTACATATTATAGTTGATAAACTCAAGCCGCCTGATCCGCTGGCTTGCGTGCATGGATATGCGCAAGTTGGTCGGACGGAATGTGCAGAGGATCAGGCAAAGGAAGCGCCTGACGCAGGAGCAGCTTGCGGAGATTTCCGGGTTCAGTCAGCAGTACATCAGCGGCTTGGAGAAAGGCCGAAGAAATCCGACAATTATCACGATCTATGAACTGGCATTGGCCCTCGGCGTCAGCCACATGGATCTGGTTCGGCCCGACAAACAGGCCTGATGCCCCCGCCCTCCAAGTAGCTGGCGGCCTGATGGCGCGCGCCGGGTGCTTGTGAGCCCACGCTTTTCTTAGGTCCCCCGGCAGCCCCTGCCATTTAGCTCGCCCTCGCGCGGGCGCACCCTATTGGACAGTCGGCCGCTGCGTTTTTGTCAGCTTTTCCTGGGACGTGGGGTGGTCGGCATTCCCTTTTAGGCCCGCCGCGGCCTGCCGCAACCTTCGCTCTCGCTTCAGGTCCTTCTCTTGGTTACGGTCCTTCGGATGCGGTCTGCCTCTTTCAGCGGGCCTAATCGCTTTCTGTCGCCCGCCCCACGGGGACAGGCACGCGAGACTAGTATGGAGCGTTGCGGTTAGCGCGCGAACAGCAAAGGAACCGAAAAAACAGGCAACTGTCGCAGCATGGCTGAACCAGCCATCGTGTCGGCATCTAGGAGTCGCGTGTTCGCCTTGCGCTGACACGAAGCTCAGACATAACGTCCGGGAGACGATGCTGGCAAATAGTCTGGCTGAAGCATTCCACCCACAATACCAAAGCCCGTCCCGATCCAAAGCGCTTCTAAGCCCTCCATCTCAGGCGCGAGGCCTGCTGGCCAGTGCACCTTCTTGGTCCGCCGGAAGAGAGCCCCGCCCTCTCGACAATCGGCTTCATGAGGTCTCGCCCTGCAGTGTCGACCGTAAAAAAGGGCGCGCGAGGCGCCCTTCATTTAAACCGGCAGTCGGGAAGCAGACTTCACTCTGATATTCAAAAGCGGTAGGTGACACCTGCGCCTATCAGCCAGGGATCGAGCTCCGCCTTCCCCGTCAGCTTCGCGCCGGCCACCGTGACGTCGAAGTCCGGCTTCAGGAAAAGCTTCTTCACGTCGAAGTTGAGGCCCCAGTGCTGGTCCACCATGTAGTCGAATCCGACCTGCAGCGCCGTGCCGAACGTGTTCTTCACCTTGAGAGCATCAGCGCTGCCAGTGTCCTGGTTGTAGAAGATCGTGTAGTTCACGCCTGCGCCGACATAAGGTTTGAACGCGCCGAGATCGGTAAAATGGTACTGCAACGTGAGCGTCGGCGGCAGCAGCCAAACTTTGCCGATGTTGCCCAACCCTCCGATCGTCCCTTGGCCCGCGATGTTGGCATAGGTGGTACCGAGTATGAGTTCGGCGGCGATGTTGTCGGTGAAGAAATACGAGATATCGAGTTCCGGCGTCACCGTGTCCGAATACGAAAGACCGGAGCCGGGAAGCGTATCAACGTAGCCCAGATCTTTCGTAACGACGCCCAACGCCCGCAGGCGGATCTGCCAAGGGATTGGCGCTTCGGTGACCGAGGCTCCCGTCTCCGCCAGGACGGTCTCTGCTTGCGCAGGCTCCGCGGCGACGGCCTGCTGTCCCACCATGATCAGGGCCACCGCCGCTGCTGTTGCCCGCGCTACGCCCATTCGCGTTCTCGCCATGAGATTCACTCCTTGATGTTCAGAAAGGATGCACTGCACTATTTCGTCTCCTGCTCGAATGAATTGTTGATGGACCTCAAATGCCCCACTTGCGTTGCAACGCGTTCCGCCGTCTCCGGAAGGTGATCGTTGAAGCCGATTGCGCTGCGGAGAAAATTGGTGCCTAGACTGATGAATGCGGCTTGCTCCCGATTGTCCTCGCCGCAGCCGTGCCCGCCTGCGCTGGCCTCGTAGAAGTAAGCGGGATAGCCAAGAGCCTGCAGTTTTGCGGCCATCTTGCGCGCATGGCCCGGATGGACGCGGTCGTCGCGTTTCGTGGTGGCGATCAGGATAGGCGGATAGGGCTGTCCCGGCGCTGCGGCGTGATAGGCGGAGATTTCCTTCAGGAAAGCCCAATCGTGAACCTTGTCCGGATCGCCATATTCGTCGATCCAGCTCGCGCCCGCCAAGAGCTTGGTGTAGCGACGCATGTCGATAAGCGGTGCTGTGCAGAACAGAGCCCCGAAATGCTCAGGATAGCGGGTCAGCATGTTTGCGATCAGCAGGCCGCCATTTGAGCCACCCTCGGCGGCAATCCGCCTCGGCAGGGTGATGCCCCTTCGCACGAGGTCGGCGGCAACGGCGGCGAAATCGTCATGGGCGAGACGCTTGCCCTCCCTGCGCCCGGCTTCGTGCCAGCGGGTGCCGAACTCGCCGCCGCCGCGGATGTTCGCCTCGACACACGTGCCGCCGCGCTCGAGCCACAGCTTGCCCAGCGGGGAGTTGTAGTAGGGCAGGAGTGATACGCCGAACCCGCCATAAGCGGAAAGGTGAATCGGAGCATCTCCGTTCCCGTTCGCCGGACCAACCTGCGTATAGGGGATCAGCTCATGATCGATAGAGACTGCCTCGTGGCGCGTGACCACCAGTCCGGATGCATCGAAATTCTCCGGGCTGCGCTTCAGGATTGCTGAAGCGCTGAGAGACGGCGCGGCATTGAGATCGAATAGCAAGAGCTGCGGCGGCGTGATCGGATCCTGAGCACAGACCAGGACCTCTCCATTGGCCTCGTGAACTGCCGCATCGAATGACCAGACGTGGACAGTCCCTTCGGCGGGCAGAGTGTCCAGGACTCGGCGCGTCCATTCCTGGTGGCCGGGAGTGAACATCTCGAAACGCGGTACGAGATTGATGAGGTAAGAGATAATGAGCTTCCCGTCATTCCAGAAGAATGACTGCAGGGAGCGCCTTTCCCCTGGTTGAAACAGGGTCTCAAATCGGCGTCCGCCGGCGAGGAAAGAGCAAAGCGAGATGACGATCAGCGCGTCGGCGGGATGGGTGGTGCCTCCCACCGTCCACGGCTTGCGCGGCCTTACCGCCAGCCAGTCGCCGAAGACCCGCCACGACGCGTCACGAGGAAGATCGATCTGCCTCCTCGGCCCGCTCCTGTCGCCGATCCAGCTGATTTCCTCGAAGAAGGCCGGCTTCTCGATGAACCAAAGGCGCTCGCTGCGGCCGGTGCGGTCCGAATGACCAGACACCTTGAGGCTCTCGAACCCGGCCTCGAAGATTACCGGTGTGGTGAGGGGATCCGCGTCACGCTTCCACAGTCGCACGGTGCGCGCATAGCCGGAGCGGGTGGCCATGCCATTACCAAGCGCACTGGAAAGCAGAAGCGTGTCAGGGTCCAGCCAACTAACGTAGCCTTTGGCCTCGGGGAGATTGAAACCGTCGGCGACAAAGCTCAGAGAGATCAGGTCGAATTCGCGATGCACGACCGCGTCGCTGCCGCCGCGCGACAGGCGCAGAACGGCTCTTTCCCGTCTCTCCGGCTCGATGGACGCGCCGTCCCAGATCCAATCCTCTCCGTCGCTAGCCGCGAGAGCATCCAGATCGAGCAGTAGCTCCCATTGGGGATCCGCCTTCATGTAGGCGGCAAGGGTGGTCCGGCGCCACAGTCCGCGTGGATTTCCGGCATCTCGCCAGTAATTGTGGAGGTACTGACCATGGCGCGCGATCAGGGGAAGGTTGTCGCGATTGTCGAAAATGGCTGTCAGAGCCGCGCGGTCGCGCTCGAACTGCGTTCCACCGAAGTGCTTTAGGGTCTTTGCCGACTGGCCGGCGGCCCAGGCAAGTGCCCGCTCGCCCTCTACATTTTCAAGCCAGAGATAGGGATCGTCGTCGGGAGCATCCAGCGTTGGACGGACATCAAATGCGTTCATGTCCGAACGACCTGAGGAATGAAAGTGGAATGGCTTCCGTTTGATCGGGAACGCTCAGTGTTGGTAGCGGCGCCCACATGTTCGAAAAGCGTGATCATTGATGAGTTCTTCCAGTCGGTGCGGCATCGCAGTGCTTTTGCGCATAGGACCGCAACCGACGTGCCAACTGGGAAAATCGTTTCGGAACAATGCGATCGCTCTGGAAGCGTTGTGTCACATGTCCGACATCGTCGAGAATCCGACAACGAGTGCTCCTCCTAATCCCGGGTCAACTCCGGCGCCAGTCGGTGACACCGTGCAGAATTCGAGCAGACGAGCGCCCCCAAGCTCGCGAAGCGCATTGAAATACGTGAGCACTGTCAGATACGGATCGGCGGCATCTTCCCCTTCTTGCGTCGGGCTGGAAGTCAATGCCTGCGCGCCTGCCAGCAGGGTCTGCATGCTCCGAAGAAAGAGGAGTTTAAGCCCGCGACCCTGACTCGCCACACCGACGTAGAGGCGGGCTGGCTCTCGTGCCGATGGCACAGTGCTGGCGAAGAAGCTGTCGGTACGGTGGATGCCGGGTGGCGGAAATACGGCCGTCTCCGAACGATCGAACAAGGCTGCGATCTGTTTCTCCGCCCTTCGGACGGTCGCGGTCGAGGCGACGATTTTTGGACGAATGAGTCCATGAAGACCCGGCCGCGACGACAGCAGGTCGATCGCTGTTTCGTAGAGTGCGGCCGCCGTTCCAAGCGGGCCAGAGATCAGGTGCAGTTCGTCCTGGATGACAAGATCCGGCGGATCGAGCCGATGCCCGTTTCCGAAGGGGCGACCTTCGCCTGGCTCAGACGCGCCGAAGAACCCCTTGTCCGGATCATGCCGATCTACGTGTCCAAAGAATGCGCCGCTCTTGCCAATCCATGGAAGGGAGGCAAATTTGTCCACCGTGGCGATGAGAAATGCGGGAAGACGGCGGTAAATTGGCTCGTCCACCACGAGCACCGGCAGGTGTCGATCCCGCGTGAAGTCGCATTCGGCGTTCTCGCATTTGAGCACTAGATTCTGCGGAGCTGTCCTGTTGGGCGTGAAGTGGAAGCTCTCTGGCTTGAAGGGCTCACCACACCAGGGACATGCCTTCAGTGGCACCGGGGTTTCGTCTTAGGTCTGCTCTGGTACCGCTTCAGCCAGGTCGTCGCGGCGTCCTTGCCGGAAGAATTTCGCGGCTGGATTGTTCGGTGAGGCTGCGCCGCCCACCCAGAGTCCAATCTCGATCGGCCATTCGCCAAGCGTCTTCCGGCCATTGTCATCATGGGTCCGCAGGAGTTCGAGCGCGCAGACGAGACCAGCGGCGTGAGCAGGCGTAACGTGTAGCGCATGATGACGCTGATGCCCGCACCCAGCACGCCAGATCCGCGGAGCCGCCTCGGCACAATCGCATAGGCGGCAAGTCCAAGATATGCTTCCGTCTTGCCGCCGCCGGTCGGAAAAAAAGCAGGTCGACGATCTCGCGCTCACCACTGTTTCGGTCGGTCACGCCAACGAGATTGAGGAGGACGAAGGCTAGCTGGAACGGCCGCCATGTTGGCGGGTCTACATCGCCCGGCAGCTTCTTCTGCCTCGCGCCGGCGGTTGGCCATCGCCATCGCCGTATTCATCAGGCCGAATGCTTCACGCGCCATCGTATCACGCTTAAGGAGATCTATCCCATCGCGAATCCTGCTGCCGGCGGTGTCAACATTTTCCAGAAGCGCCTGGCCCGTCTTTAGCCGTCTCGGCGCAAGCCCTGTCATCAGTCCTTCCTGACTCCGCCGCCACTCGGCGTAAAGTTCAGGCAGTGAATCCAAGGCTGCACTGACCGCTTCGGCTCCGGAAACGGCAGCCCGAGCGAGAGCCTCCATGCCGAACTCGACGCCATCGCTCCTTGCCGGGACGACACGTTCCACCTCCTGCTGCGGAAGGAAATCGGTCCAAACACGCGTCACGGGGAGCGGATCGTTCGTCGCGTCAAGCCGTTCTTGCCAGCCTGCAGATGTGTTGCGACCAACGGCATATTCGCGGACATCGCGATAATGGAGATCGCCCAGCCTAAGGTCGAAATCATCGGACTGGTAGGTGGACAGGTCGCTGCGCGGATAAAATCCATCCGCACATTCGAGCTCGATCCGGGTCTGGAACGCGTAGGCCACGTCCTTGTACGGAGCCTTTGTGCTCCGTCGACGGTTTACCAAGAAGACGGTGATGACGCGCAGACGCTCTTCAGCCCCCTCCGGAGTCTTTTGACGGAGCACACGGTGTCAACGGCGACTTCGATGCCGCCGCCCGGCCTCTGAGTCAGCGCTTTCCGGCAGCAGGATTCCGGACTGGTTCCGAGTGACGTCGAGGACGATCGCGGCTTCGCCGGGAACCCGAACCCAACGGAGGTTCTCGGGCTTTTCTGGCTTTGGCTTGCCCTTTCCCGACAGTTCGGGAATGAGGAGCGCATCGGGCAATGGGGGCTCCGTCTTATAGTTCCCCCATGTTGCGCGCAGCGTGACTTGACTCACCGTTTGCGGAAGAACCACCGTCAACCCTATCGACGACGGAAGAAACCTGTCCCGCGGTGGTTGGTCAGTCGAATCCTTCTCCTCGACCTCCCCCTCGACAGCGGAGTCCAGCATCTCACTGGCGAGAAGGTCGTCGGCGGTTTCTTCGATGGTTTCCTCGCCGTCAGGTATCACAGGCGCAACACCGTCGTAGGCGGGAACGATAAAGCCCCCGGCGTCCCAGCGATTGCTTCTCGGTCAAACTTCGCGTGCGAGATTCTGATCAAGGTCAGGATTCGGGCCGACTAGGTCGCGGCGGAGGATGTCGATCAGCTTGTTTCGTACCTCGAGCGAATTCGTCATGGTGTCGGTCTCTCAAGGTAAAGCTGCGCAGCGTCTGGTCGAGCCATTTTTGGGTATAGGCATCTTTAACAGGACCTTCGGACGATGGCCGATATCGGCGAGGAGCCGCTCCAACGAGACCAGTCTGTCGCGCAAGCCGAGGCGCAGCCCAACGCGAAGACTCGCCTTATCCGGACCGCAAAGGAGCCAAGCGTCGCTGCGCGTGATGGTGTGTCCAGAGCATCTGCTCTCCGGCGTCCAGAAAGCGCATATGGTCGTCACGCAATAGCGCGCTCGCGCGTTCAATGTCGCTGACCGGATGTACGGCTTTAAGTGTCTCTCTCAGAACATTAGCTTCGATCTGCTGTTCGGGCCGCCGCCTCTGGAGCCCTGTCTGGGTTTCGATCTCACACATCTCGACCGTCTCCACCGGGTACCCGCTCGTCAGCGCCTTCCATGCCGACACACGCCAGCACTCGATGATGACGTTGGTATCGACCAGCAACGAACTTCGGTGCCGCGGCATTCACCCGCCTACAACTCGTATGGCGCTTCCACGCTGTGAACTGCAAAGAGGTCCGCAAGATCGTCGATCGAGATGCCGAGCAGGTGCAATACGCGCCTCATCGCCACACGACCCTCATTGACAGCCTTGCCGATCACCTCGACGAACGTCGGGGAGAACAGCGGAAGCAGCGGCTCTTCGGCGGGCTTGCTACGGCCGTTGTTGCGAAGGCGATCTTCGGCGATACCCCTGCCAATATCCTTGTCGATCCAGTCAAGGCCGACCAGCCGCCAGCGCAATGCGGAAGCCGTGACCCTCAATTCATCTGCGACCGCGTTCAGCCGTACGATGAGTTCGTCGCCTGCCAATTCGGACCAATCGCCAACCTTGCCAAGCACAGTTGAAGGCATGAGGAGAGCCGAGGCGAAATTGTCGGCGAGTTGCTCGACCCGGCTACGTTTCTTGGGCACGACATCTTCGACATGATCCGGCGGCATCGCGTCCCAGGTGAGGATGTGGAAAAGCTCGTGAGCGAGGTCGAAATGGCGGCGACCCGCAACCTCGCGGCGATTGATCAACACGACATCCAGTTCCGGCAGGCGGCAGGCGGCGCCCGACACGCCTTCGATCGGATCAACCATCAGGACCAGCATTCCGAGATCCCGCTCCATGACCTCGGCGAGGCGAGCGGCAGGCACGTTTCCTAGCTTATATTCGCCGGCGAACCGGTCGCCCGCAGCCGATGCATCCTCGTAGCTGGATTCTTTTGAAAGACCGAGCGAGCACCTCAGCAGCGGAGCTTCCCTGCCCACTTGTGGCGCGAGCGTACGGAATGCCGCGATCACGCGGCCCGCGTCTTCTTCGTAACCCAGTAGGGCACGACCGATGACGCCGTTCTGACGCCAGGAGAACTTACCTTCGCCGACGAGCAGAAACGGATCGGTGAAAAAGTCCAGCGGAACGCGAAAGATTTCGACGGCGCGAACGAGTTCCTCGGCCGAAAGTCGCCGCTCGCCCGTCTCGATGGCGGAAATGGTCTGGCGGTCCTTGAAGCCGAACAGACGCGCGGCCTCCTCCTGCGAGAGGTTGCGCTGTCTGCGCAGCGCTTTCAAACGGATGCTGATGGTGGGAGTCGACATGTCGCACCTCCGCAATCGCTATAATCTTGCGAATTTTGAAATGCAAGGATATGTCGCGATTTGGACCAGCAAAGCCCCCGTGAGGATCGTGGCTGGCCGTTGATCGGAAACGAATCGGAGGCACCTTCAGGTAACGCACGATGAATTTCACCATTTCCCTTTCTGATGCAGCTCGTCACACTATTACGCTTGCCACACTGGAAGCCTATGTTCTCGGAGATGGTCGTCCGCGCCGAACAAAGCTGGAAACGCTGGGGTATCTTTGGGGCTTCAGTCGCGAGGACTCGAAAGGAACGACCCATTTCCATGTCGATCTTATGAGTCTCAGCATTTCAGCCGAGCGATCACGGAACAGCGTGAAGCCCAACAATCAGGCTGTCCGCCTGAAGAGCGAACTGATGGATCGATGGGCACCACACTTGACGCTCATCGGTGATTTCCACAGTCATCCCTATGAAAATCTTGCCGAGGTACGGGACAGTAGTGGATTCGAGTTTTCGGATGCTGACGAAGCAGCATTTCTAGACGACGACTTCCTGTGGGAGCGGGCTAACAGCCAGCCAATCATGCTGGCAATGACAATCTGCAAGCTGGCGCGGGTCCATGAAAAGCATGCCGCTGAGACCATACGCTCGAACATTGCGCATTTCGACGTGGGTGAATTTCGGTTCTGGTTGAATGCCGCTGTTGGATTCCTAGACGCCTCCGGGTCCAGACGCTGCACTGGGAATCGGCCTTCAAACGTGGAACTCAGAATTGATTCTCGCTTCTACAATTTCTCGAGAGACAGGCTCGTCGTTGCTACCGTGCATTGATTTCCTCGCCTTCTCCTATGGGACCTTAAGTTTCGTGCGGAAAAAACGATTATCAAGAACTCGCCGACGTAAGTCCGGAAATTGGCACGCTACAGGGAGGCCTTACGGTTGGAATGATAATGACACTAGAGCTCATCTTATGACTTGCGAGTCGGTTTCCGATGTAACTACGCGAAATATCAATTCGTCACAGCTATGTCCCTGTGGTTCATGACGGCGGTTTCGGGGGACTATTCTTTTGCAGAACGCTTCTTCGACGCGACACCGCCGAGTGGAAAAATCTCTGAGCGTGTTTCCGCTCCAGAAGAGACGTTGGTTGGAGCCGACGCAAGCATTCTAGACTTCATCCGAGACGCCGACCAAAGGCCGTGTCGGCTAGTTGTTTCCTGACGCCAGACCGAAGGTCTCGTCAGCATTTCAGACATGCAGAAATTGCCAGTGCGAGCAGCGTCCATGGCGGATGCGATAAGGAGACGCTTCGAAACGCCGGGCCGCTGGCTGGAGAAGCTTAGCGCCGAAAGAAGAAAGAAGATTTCTCAAGTGATCGCCGATGCGAAGAGTGATGATGGATTTGTGGACGAGATCCTATTCACTCAGTTCTGCGACAAATCTGATGTTGTTCGAAAAGGAATAGAGCTCCCCCGGAGCGCGACATCGGCCGCCGACGTGTTCCGGCGAGCTGAGAAACTTAGAAATGCTGTTGCGCATGGAAATGACTGTGCCTGGCTCCTTCCGCCGCGAAAAATATCGCAGTGTTGGTCACAGATATGATGATTTTCAAAAGGGAGATTGATGGATAGAAGGCTTGCTCTGCACAGTTGCCTTTTTGGTGCGTTGGGAGACTGTCGACAGCGCGGCCCTTGCGTGTTGGATAAAGCCGCAAACCGGTTGCAAGAAATTCCGTTCGGATCGACGAAAATGACGGTGGCCGCCATCCCATGCACCTGCATCATGCCATTCAAGGCCGAGGCTCTGGTCGAGGTCACCTCATTGAGGATGACGGCGGCCTGAATTGCCTGGATCAAGCAGCCAACCGTGGTACGCGACACCTCATTTATTGAATTGAGGGTGGGTCCGGTGTTCCGGCATTGAAGTCCTGATATCAATTGTGCGACAGGCTGCCTCATCGAACCGCTGGCGGAGGCAAGCGTGGGCTGCAGTACCAGATCACAGGCATGCCGCCAGCGAGGCCCTCCCATGTGCTTAATGGCCATGCCGCCAAGATCGAATTCGCTACCGGCATGAAACCTTGGTGTGGTGGAGGTGTTGAGAGGCACCTGCGCCAGGCTGGCGAACGGTTAGTAGCGGGCAAAACCCGTAGCTCAGCTCATAGCCCGCCTAAACAAAGGCGGGCATCGTACAAGGCCGCAGTCCTTCGGACTTAGGTCCAAAAGAGCGGCCCAGGTGATTTCGCAAGCCGGGCGGGGTTTGCGCCGTTCGCATCAAGAGCTGTCCGCCCGGCCAGTTCTGTCCCTCACATAAGCTGGCGGTCAGCCGCAAACGGTATACCAGCTGTCGAATCGGCCATTGTTTGGAACCGCACACAGAGCGCCGTAACAAACCTTCTCACCCTTGAAGTAGGCCAGGAACTGCAGCAAATGGGATATTTCGCGCTGTTCATCTTCGTCCCGGATAAGCTCCGGACCGCCCTGCGACTTCAGTGCCAGTTCGATCAACTCGATCGCCCGATCTTTGTTGCCGCTCTCGTGATAGTAGAGGGCTGCCAAACGATAGGGCAGGAGCTTACGTTTGTCGCTTTCCGGGGGATTCAGTGCCAGGATGTGTTCGGACAGCTGTTTTCCCATCGCCAAGCGCTCAGCAGACGGAAAGTGCGAATGGTCATAGTTCGGAAAGAAGAGCTCGTCTAACGCCGCAACCATCCAATTCTCGGAGTTTCTGTTGATCGCGTCGCGAACGAATTGGCGCATGACGGGCAAGCCGACCTGCATGTCCTTCATTTTGTGAAGCAACAGATTCACATGAGAACGGCGGAAACCGAGGTTGTCCGGCATCAAGGCGATGCCTTCTTCGATCGCCGAGAGCGCCGTCCTCCAATTCTTTTTCTCCACCGCCGCCCGATATCTGTCATTGATCGGCTTCTTCAGCGCTTGTTCGCGCGCTATGGGTTCGCCTTCAGCGATCCGCTCCGCATCGGCGGATTTTGCTTTATCGCTGGTGCGCCAGCTGCCGTTAAGCACCTTCGGCAAGACCTCATCGAGTTCCGTCGGTGCACCAATAAAGGCGATGCAGCCGTCTCGGTCGACCACGAAACTGGTGGGAATCCAGAAAGAAAAGCTGGGCTCCATCCAAAGCTTGTCCATTTCGCCTGTCGAGTCGAATGCGATCCGATAGTTCAGATTCGGGAACTTTTCCGTCAACCAAGCGTCCAACGTGCTTCGGGCCTCATCGGCCGTTGGAGCGCGTTCACTAGCCGCGACTCCTACGATCTCAACGCCGCTTTCCCTGTATTTCTCCTGCAGCTGCATCAGATGGGGCATCCCGTCCACACACGAACCGCACCAAGTTGCCCAAAATTCGACGATGTACACTTTGCCAGGCTCGAAGCTGGTGAGGGGCTCGCCACGCAGCCAGGTTTCCGCTTGAATCGAAGGAGCCGGGGACTCGATCTGCAACACCACGTTGTTCTCCAAAGCCGTTGTCAAAGGTTGTGAGATTTTCTGCACGAGCTTATTTCCCTCTCAGAGACGGCACACGGTTCAGGGGAGAGAACATCCTCGTCTGCTCCATTGCATACCGTCCTGCTGCAAGCGTTGCAAGGTCCATGCCAGCGGGCTCAGCGCGCAAGTGCATGAATATGCTTTGAAAAACCTCCGTAGTGCCCGGATGGCGGTTGGATTGAACCTGACAAATTTCTGCCTTTGTCAGGTTTTGAACGCGCATTGCCCGTGTTTCGCGCCGCCAGAAAAGCGTGGCCCATCCGCACGATCCTGAAGCCCAAACCGTCGAACCCGTGCGACACCGCCGCAATCATGTCGCGCCATGCATCGATGCCAAGCGCCTCGGCGTTGAGCTCGCAGCACGCCAGAGACATCATCGACGAGACGTTCAAGCTCTACCCGGGAACGGGAAAACGGCCCGAGGTTTGGCCTTGGTCGGGACGGCCGAACGGCAATATCGCCGAGAGGGAAAGACGCAGAAGAAGATCATCACACCCGGCGAGCCGAAAGTGTCGGCAAGCCATCGCAGAAGGCAGCAAACATGCAGGCCCAGACGTATCGCTGGGCGATCTGAGGGAGTGGCATACGTCGCGCGCCTGGTGCAGAAATTGCTCGCATCATGCCGAAGTAAGGTCGGCCGCGCTAATCCGCCGGTATGGCAAAGGCGCGCTATTCAGCACGGTCGAGGGCACTTGGTTGCCCGGGAATTGAACCGGCTCATCACTGGTCAGTGACAATGCCAGCGAGTTCATCTCGAACGCCATCCTCTCCTGCGCGGATCAGAACCGGTCGAATGGCATTCCATGCGCATGGCAAGCATCGCTATCGCCTGTGGCGCGCCGACTGCAACACCGCGCGGCCGCACTCCCAAATCGCCTGGCAGACATCGGCCGAGTTCGCCACCACCTTCAACCCGCGACGGTCGCTCGCGCTGCGCTATGCGAAAGGTTCCGCGCCAGCGCCCGTCGCTTCACCCGCCCAGCAGCGCACAACCCACGCCGGAAACGAACCCAAAACTGGAGAAACTCGGGGCGACGTCATTTAGATTCCACCCATGCAGAGGTACTTCATTCCGAGGTAGTCTTCGAGCCCGTGGCGGGAACCCTCCCGCCCGATGCCGGACTGCTTCAAGCCGCCAAAGGGCGCCGCTTCCGAAGACATACGCCCGTATTGATGCCAATCATGCCATCCAATGCCTCGGCCACGCGCCAGACACGCCTCAGGTTCGAGGCATGGAAATAGGCGGCGAGCCCGTAATCGTGTCGTTTGCCTCACAGATGACCTGATCCGCATCGTGGAAGCGGATGATCGGCGCCAACGGCCCGAAAGTCTCCTCTTGCGCAACCGCCATGATGCTGGAGATCTCGGTGAAGACTGTGGGTTTGAAAAAGGTGCCATCCTTGCCGATATGTTCGGCCGCGCATCGAATTATCCCACCTTTGGCAACGGCATCTGCGATGTGGGACTCGATCTTGGCCAAAGCATGCATGTCGATGAGTGGTCCGACGTCCACTCCCGGAGCGAAGCCGTCGCCAACCGATAAGTGCCGGACTTTCTCCACGAACTTCTCGACGAACTCATCGTGAACGCTCGATTGGACGTAAAGCCGGTTCGATGAAACGCGCAAGTCTGGCCGGCATTGCGGAACTTCGCCTGGATCGCGCCGTCAACCGCAGCGTCAATATCCGCGTCATCGAAGACGATGAAGGGCGCATTGCCGCCGAGCTCGAGGCTGACCTTCTTGATCTGGTCCGAGCGCTGGCGCATGAGCAGTCGGCCAACCGCGGTGGAGCCTGTAAAGCTGATCTTTCGGACCTTGGCATTGGAGCAGAGTTCGCGGCCCCACGCGACCACCTTCGGTCGCATAGACCCAGGTTGACGACGACGTCAGGAAAAGCCGGCTTGCTGCGCGAGGGCAAACATTGCACCTAGCCGTGCCACGCCACGATCAGATCGAGCGCGGCTTCGTTGCGTGCGGGTTCTGTGGTCAGTGGAGGGCGGAGGAAAAAGCGCTCGGCGTGCTCGCCCTCGCGATACCGCTGGTTCGCGCCGGCAAGCGCCCATGTCGCGTCGGCAGCGCCCTGGGCGCTGCCGTATTGTTCTATGAGGCGGTTCGCGATTGCCTCGCGCATCGTCTCGCCGATGGATGCCGCGTGTTCGCTGCGCAGGCGGAAAGCTTCGAGGAAGCGCTGGCGCATCGAGGAGACGTCGATCCGGAATTCTCCCATTCCATCATCGACAACCGCTTGAGCGACTGATGGGTGGTCGGGAGCTGCGTTCTGAATGATTTCCAGCAAGCGCAAGCGCGTGCGCTGTATTCGTCGCCCGCTCAGGAACAGGCGGCCATCCCGGGTCGGGCCGAGAAGCACAGCGCTCGCCGCCGAGAGGTAAGCGTTGGGATACAGGTATTTGGCGATGGCGTGCTTGAGTATCATGGCCTCGATATCCTCCCCGGCATCGAGATAGATGCCGCGCATTAACTGGACGAGCTTGCCCGTTTCAGCCTGATAGTGGCTGCGGGTTTTATCGATGTTTTCACAACGAGGTGAAGGGCCATTTCTAAAGTTCCCTGAGATACGGGAAAGCTAGCATAATCATCATATTCAAGAGTTTCTAACTTTCCCGTATTTGGTATACGCAAAAGTTAGAATACTTTCTCGGAACGACGGCATTCTTCGGGGCGGGAAATCGAATCACGGGAGAGAACCTGGTCTGCGAGGGCGCGCAGGCAGTCTCAAGGCGTTCATTCTGCCACACCATAATCGGATCAGCCACACGTAGTTCGGCGAGTCCTTCAGCTATTGTAGAGCGTGGGATTATTCGCTGTCACGGGCCAACGCCCGGCCGAAAGCAGCTTCTTCGCCGCCGCCCTGCCTGGTCGAGGATCACCTGCTCGATGAGGGCCGGGCGGCGCTGGATGTAGTCCATGCCGAGTTTGTCGAGCTGCAACCCGACAAGCGTGGCGGAAATCGACCTGGAGGAACCCAGATTGTCGATAGCATAGGCGCCGATCAGATACTTCTTGCTCGCTTCGAGTTCGGCCGCTGTTGGGCCTGTGTCCACCAGCTCGTTGATTGGTTGTGTTATCAGGTCGAGCGTCTCGGCCGCCCTGTCGGCGCGCGTCGACGTCGTCACGACAAGCATGTTGGAATGCTGGTAGCCTTCCAAGCTGGACGAGACACCGTAGGCAAGGCCGCGCTTTTCGCGCACTTCCTGGAACAGACGTGAGGTAAATCGTGAGCCTCCGACTATATCGTTCATCAGCTGTCCCGCGTAGAATTCCGGGTCGTTGCGTCCAATGGCGGGAAAGGCCAGCTGGAGCGAAGTCTGGTGGAGGGCGTATGCGACCTGCGTCCGCTCGGCGCTTCGGGGTGACATCAGGTACGGGGGCGAGCGCCTGTTTCTGAGGCAAATCGCCGAACAGCTGGTCGAGCCTTGCTCTCAGGGCTTTGGCATCTATGTCGCCTACGACCGCCACATGCAGCCCGTCGCGGGCGAAAGCGGCTTTGTGGAAGGCGCTTAGATCGGAGGGCGTTACGCTGGTCAGGCTCCCTTGGGCGGTCTCGAATACGCCGTAGATTCCGCGCCGCCAGGCCAGCTCGGCGATCGCGTGAGGTTCGCGCTCATTGGCAATGATTTCGGAGAGAAGCTGGGCGCGTATGCGGTCGAAAAGTGCTGGTATAGCCGGCTGCGAGTCCCGCCGCCGAGGATGTCGGCCAGTAGTCGAGCGCCTCGGCCTCGCACCAGGGACCGCCCATCGAATGACTCATGCGAGGCGTCTCAAGGCTGTCCGCGATCCAGCGCCAGATCTCCGCCTCGCCCGAGGCGCGCAGAGCTGGCCGGTTGTGCAGGAGCCGTAGGCAATATTCGCCTTCCTTGTTCGGACGTGTAACGCTTGCGTCTCCCGTCGCATTCTACCTGGCTTTCCGAACGTAGCCGTGATGCGAACTCTTGCTGCATATAAAGTCGAATCAGGGGGATTGAGTCATACGATACGGAGTCTTGACTTTGGCAGTCGCTCTGCGACATTACCTATATAAAGGTCGAAAGATGGTGATATGGATCATGCATAGGTCACGGAGACCCGAATGACGGCAGCGCATAAACGCACCTATTCGCGCTACGCGATGGAAGCGCTTGGCCTTTTCGGTAAGACCATCCGGCTGGGCCGGATGCAGCACCGATTAACCGCACAGGAGTTAGCCGAGAGAATCGGTGTTTCACGCAGCACCCTGCAGCGCATCGAGAAGGGCGATCCCAAAGTCGAAATCGGACTGATGTTCGAAGCTGCTGCCATTGTCGGTGTGAAGCTGTTCGATGCCGACGGCAATGGCATCACAGCCCTCACAGGCCGCATTGACGATCGCATCGCGCTGCTGCCGAAGCACGTCTACAAGGCCGGCAAGCAGATCGTCGATGAGTTCTAAGGTCCCCAAGTACGACGAAGCCTATGTCTGGGTCTGGCTGCCGGGCGAGACCGCGCCGGTTGTCGCCGGGCGGCTATATGCCCATGACGGACTCGTCAGCTTCAACTATGGCAGGAGCTTTCGTGAACTGGGCAGCGCGATCCCGCTTTATCTCCCGGAACTGCCCCTGAAGGCAGGCGAATTGCCTTTGCTTCCTGGCCTAACCATGCCGGGATGCATCCGCGATGCTGCCCCCGATGCCTGGGGACGACGGGTTATCCTAAACCGCAAATTCGGTGTGAAGGGCGATGAAATCGCGCGGCTCGATATTTCAGAACTGACGTTCCTGCTGGAATCAGGCTCGGACCGCATCGGCGCGCTCGATTTTCAGTTTTCGCCCACGAATTACGAGCCGCGCGCACTGGCCAATGCCACTCTCGAAGAGCTTGTCCAATCGGCGGAGCGGGTAGAGAAAGGTATTCCGCTCACCCCCGAATTAGATCAGGCGCTGCATCACGGCAGCTCGATCGGCGGCGCAAGGCCAAAGGCGCTGATCGAGGATGACGCCGTCAAGCATGTCGCGAAATTTTCCTCGTCTGCCGACCTTTACAGCGTCGTCAAAGGAGAATTCATAGCCATGCGGCTTGCCGCCTTGTGCGGCATCAGAGCGGCATCCGTCTCGCTCGTTCGCGCCGCAGGCAACGACGTGTTGCTCGTCGAGCGATTCGACCGGATCAAGGTCACGGGCGGCTGGCAACGCAAATCCATGGTCTCAGCGCTGACGATGCTCGCGCTCGATGAGATGATGGCGCGTTACGCCAGCTACCAGGATTTGGCGGAGATCATTCGCCACCGATTCACCGCGCCGTCGGAAACTCTGCGCGAGTTATTCAGCCGCATTGTCTTCAACATACTTTGCGGCAACACCGACGATCATGCCCGCAACCATGCGGCATTCTGGGATGGGGCTAAGCTCACCCTCACGCCTGCGTACGATATTTGTCCGCAGGCCCGCAGTGGCCAGGAGGCCAGCCAGGCCATGCTCATCAGCGGCAATAACCGCATGAGCCGGATAGCGTCCTGCCTTGAAGCCGCGCATCACTTCCTGCTCAGCGCGCCGGAAGCTCTTGCGATTGTTGAAGGCCAGCTCCGATGCATTGCGGAGAATTGGCCGCGTGTTAGCGAGGAAGCTACGCTATCCGGCACAGATCGCAATCTGTTCTGGGGCCGACAGTTCCTCAATCCCTACGCTTTTACGGCGCTGGAAGGAAGCGCCGACGTTCTCCGCGCTCTGGCTGACGAACTACGCAACAGTGTTCACGCCTGATCCGGCGCTGGATTTCGGACAAGCTCGGCAAGCGTAAGACGCCCACAATATGGACAACCCTTGCCGTGCCAGGACGAAGATTGAACAAACGGCTCTTCAACAGTGACAACGTGCACTGCGGAGAGATGTGGAGCTGACATCGCAAAAGCCCAAGACGCGCGACTTCCCGCGATACAACTCCACATAACTGAGCGTCTACAAGCGGTGCAGCCAGCCAAACATCCAGCCATCAAAGCGATGATCGTCTGATCTTTTGCCGATGACATCACGTCGGGGAAGACTTGTTCGAGCGCTTGCCGCTTCATATCGATACCGGCCTGGGCGTAGCGCATCGTTAGTTCAGCCCGAGTGGCCTGGCCATCGACTGATGGTGGCGATGTCAACACCCGCCTTGACGAGGTGGATGGCCGTCGTGTCCCGCAAAGGGCGATGATGGATGCTTTTTTCCGCCAGGGTGGTTCCTTCGCCCGCAGCCATGTGTGCGCAGCAAGTATCGAACACCGAACCGGGTGAGCAGTGTGGGGCGGTCGTTGCTTTGCTCGGCGGGACAGGGCGATACCAGACGAAGGTCACAATCGAAGAGTCAGGATCCCTGAACTCGTGCATCCGTATTGAACATCAGCGAAAACAGAGCGTAATCCCGCTGTCCAGAAGGCGTGCGGCGGTCGATACGCGCCAGGACGCTCTTGATTTCCGGGCTCATCGAGATATTCGACAGGTGCCACCCACGCGCTCTCTTGAAGGGAAGTGTCACCACCAGTTGCAGCGTATCCTAATATTCGGGGTGCTCCGAAATCAGGAACCGCGCAAAGGCATGCATCGCCGCCAGCCTTGCATTGCGGGTCGCAACTGCCACGCTCGACCTCAAGTGATGTGAGAAAGCTGCCCATCCTGTCGGTATTGATGTCGGAGACCGCTTCTTTCAAGAATATCTTCCCGCTCTCCCGCGGCATGAGCCCGTGGCATGCTTCGGCCCAATGCTGTGGATTGATGTTTCTTCATGCCACAACCTCGCTGACGAGACCGCCGAAAGGCCCTTCAAAGCGGTCGGTGGCGATCTCTCGCAGCTTTGGAAGGTAGTGCATTGATTTTTCGTGGAATGGGGACCCTGTTTAAAGGGTGATTTTCGTCCAAACGGGACCCTTTAACGATGGGGTCATCAAGATGCCTCCGGCTTCATCGGAGGCATTTGTGTTTTGGATGTTGGTTTTAGAGACGATTGCAAAGATACGTCGGCTGTCGCTGGTCCAGGGGAAGTCGATCAAGGCGATCTGCCGTGAGCTGAAGATCTCGCGCAAGGTGGTGCGCAAGGTCCTGCGTTCTGAGCAGACGGAGTTCCGCTACGAGCGCAAGCACCAGCCCTCCCCGCATGGGAGCCTGGCGTGAGACGCGGGACCGGCTGCTGTCGGCGAATGCGGCCAAGCCGCAGCGGGAGCGGCTGCCGGTCGCTTCGACGGCTTCCATTGCATTCCCCCGTCGGTGTCGAAGACCTGCACGGTGCGCTTCGACAACAACAAATACTCGGTGCTGTCGAGTGCCGTCGGTCGGCCCGTCGAGATCCATGCTTATGTCGATCGGATCGCATCCGCCAGAGGATGGCGTGGTCGTGGGAGAACACGTTCGCTCCTTTGGCCGCAACGAGGTCGTCTACGATCCCTGGCACACGGCGCGCGCCGTTCCTTAGCTGGGTCCTGCGGTCGGCAATGGAGAAGGTGCGGCGCAGCTCAAGGCGGTTGATGACGTCGACCGGCAGATGGTGTTGATCCTCACCTGGGTGCTGACCGACGGATTGAGCGCGGTCGAGGCCGCCTGTCAGGAAGCCATCGAGCACGGTGCATCGTCGGCGCCGGTGATCCTCAACATCCTGGCCCGCAGCCGCGATCCGGCGCCGGGCACGATCCTTTCCATTCCCCAGGCGCTGAAGCTAGCTCACGAGCGGTCGCCGACTGCGCCCGCTATGACAGTCTCAGGAGGACAAACAGCCATGGAACGCACCGAGGTACTGGAACTGATGGGAGCGCTGAAGCTCTACGGAATGCGCAGAGCCTATGACGAGATCATGGGCGCGTCGCCATCAAGCGACGGCACGAGCCCAGGATTGTCGGTGATCTCTTGCAGGCCGAGATATCGGAGAAGCAGGCCCGCTCCATCAAATACCAGTTCGCTGTCGCCAAGTTGCCGCTGGCCAAGGACATCGACGACTTCGACTTCGCCGACACGCCGGTCACCCCCTGATGCGCGATCTCGCCCGGCGGCGCCTTCGTCGCCGATCAGCGCAACATCGTCCTGGTCGGCCGCCTTCACGGGTCACCCAACTCGCGCGGAAGGTCGACCGCATTGCGACGGGCGCGTGTCGACTTCCCAACAATGTCAGACAGGAGGCACAACGCTATCGGAGCGATCGCATTGCCCGAAACGATTTTCCCAGTTGGCACGACAATTGCGGTCCTATGCGCAAAAGCAAACTAGACCTGAGAGCCGCACCGCATGAATGTAGCCTCCCAATATCTGCCGCTTGTGGCGCATCACGAAGCCGGGCACGCGGTGGCCGCCATCGTTTTGCACCGTCAGGTGTTCGACGACGACCGTGAACTCCCTGCTTTCTCAAGTGTTAGTATTTACCCCGACGCCGGTGACGGAGAGTGCGGTGGTGTTGTCGAAGGCGCGGGTTTTTATTCAGCGCAAGGAGTCACCTCGAAGCGAAAGCCGATTTTCGAGGACGATATGGATCGATATTTGAAACGCGATTGTGCGATCCAAGAGATAGTTGCGTGTCTGGCAGGTCCTTTTGCAGAATCCGCATTCGAAGGCTATCTGGACCCGCGCGATATGGCGATGAATGCGTCCGATGGGAATGACGGGAGCAGCGACTACGCGGATGCCAAGCGAATCTATGGTGAGTTGCGGTTCCTGATGCCGCGCCGCCCCCGTTGGAGGCGGATCGAAGATCGCACGGCCCGGCTAGTACTCGATCACTGGTCAGCCATCGAAGCATTGGCCGCGCATTTGCTGGTCAAGCATGATCTCCAATTCGATGAGGCTCTGACGATTGTTGCGCCGCATCTTCCGCCCATGCCAGCAGCTACGCCGCCAGAGCGTCATCCGCAGCCTGCTTGATCAGCCATTCGATGTGATTTGACCACATCTGCAACACCTCGCGCCTCTCCTTGACGTTGCTAAAGAGATTGTAGATTTCGCCAATGTCTCAGGGACGACGCCTTGTGTTCACTATGTGCTCGATGACGTGTGGCAATACCTGCCGCCTGCCGAGATTTGTCGCGAGCGTCCTGCGCAGATCGTGAAGGGTCCCGTTCTCCAAAGCCACCCCGTCAACATTGACCTTGCCGTCTCGAGCCTTCTTGCCCTTCGCGTAGCCTGAGAAGTGGCTTTTTTTGTTGACCCTGGCAGGGAAAACAAACGTGTCATTAGTCTTCGGTGCCGACTGGGGGACCGACACCGCCAGTGTGGACAGCGGAATAAGCGTAGGCTCTTCGTTCTTCGTGCGGTCACCCGATAGTTCTCATGTTCCGGCTTCAAGGTTGAGTTCAGACCAATGCATCGCGGCAACTTCCGTACGCCTCTGTCCGGTCAGCATGAGCAGCTTGACGATGGAGCCGAACGAATAGCCGATATCGCCCGGTTCGGGCTCACAGCCCGTCCATATAGCCGCCAGTTCGGCATCGTTCACCACTCGCTTGCGCTTGACGATCGGGGCCGGATACCTAATTTTCCAAACCCTCGCGGGAAACCGCGATGAGCCGTTGCGGCGGTTTGCGATACCAGTTGAAAATGCCCGCATATACCAGAAGGCCGTGTTAGCCCTTTGCGGGTGACCCCCGGCGACGATCTTCTTGGTGATGTTAGCAATGTCGGTGTCGATCACATGGTGGATAGAGCGACTCCCGAGGGCAGGCACAAGATACCGGTTCAGGCTGGCCTCGACCAGTGCGGTGTTTTGAGGGTCGTTACTCGGCGGCCTGGAGGTGATCGCCATCGCCGTCCTCGGTATCGTCAGCGCTGATATGCGCCTGATCGGCAAGGAAGGCTGGCAGTTCCGATGGAGCTATGCTGGAATTTGGGCGACGAGGCTGATCAAGCGGCGCTCTGCGGCTTCGTTTCGATGACCTGGATTCCGTCCAGGAACCTGGCACCTGCGATGAGTTTCGGCAACTGATTTTGTCCTTTCAATCGTCGCCACTTCCTGGCCGCGGCCAACAGCTTGAAGACCATCAGCTGGGCGGTTTTCGAGGATAGCGAGCCCTTGGTGCGAACCGTGCGATAGCGAACGGTTGCAAAGACGCTTTCGATGGGATTGGACGTTCGCAGATGATCCCAGTGTTCGGCGGGGAAATCGTAGAGCGCCAGCGACGCATTCTGATCTTTCGTCAGGCAGTCGACCGCCTTGGCATACGCCTCGGCCTCCATCTCGATCGCATGCGCAAGCAATTTGCGCGCGCCGCTGCGAAGTACATCCGTCAGGGTATCATCGATTTCGTCGGGCTGACGAAGGCGAACAATGTGTTGATAGTCTCGTTCATGGCGTATCACTCTCCTTGAGAGGTACTGGCAGGCTTCATCACCCGCCTCGATACGCCGCTCTCCTCAAGCCGCCATCATCCAGTTTCCGCCATGGCTCCCCCTGATTGATCCGCTTCACCTGTGCAACTGCACAGGCTGCCCTAGCGGGGAGATTGGCCTCCAATGGCGAAAACTTGCCGCAGGAGACCCTCCGATGACCGTGCCTATGGCGCCGCCGCTACGACAACTTGCCGACAAGCAGCGTGCGATCCACTGCCGCGCTACTGCGCCTTCAAGGGACGTCTGGATCGCGACGCAGGAGCCGATGACCGTTACGGGATCAATTCCAGGTCGCGCTGGCCGTCGCTGTGCCAGTTCGACGGTCTGGTGGCAATTTGGGCACATCTTCTGTCGCCGACAGTGGCGATGGCTGACGCTTCAACGAAACGGGGTCTTCGACGTCTGCTGCCTTCGCCGATGCTTTGCGAAGTGGCATAATGTTTCGACGCACGCAGGCGCGGGCAGGGGATGTCAGTCATGAATCTCCTGACTGGCGCGGATCAGGCCGATTGGCGGGATGAAAGATCATACGACTACACCGCTGGCCTGACGCTGCGGGAGTGGGCTTGGGAGTTCTTACGCCGCAATCCAGCGTTCCAGCGCGATCTGACCGCTGCGCGCCAGCATTGCAAGACTTGGTCTCTCCAATCCTTTCTCGATATGGTCGCGTCGGCCGGCGACCTGTCACGCTGGGGTGTTCTGTTTCGCGGAGTCTTGTGGCCGCGCTTCGGTCGTATTCTGGTGTCCGCTCTGGTGCGTCCATGTGCTGCCGGTCATTGCGGAACGGTTGCCTGCCTCGTCGCCGACACCGCCGTTCGAACTCTCGGCATTGCCCTGTCGTGCAACCGTCCTGCTGGCGCCCGACAAGAGCCAGCATGTTCTTCTTCGCAATGCGGACCACGCGCTGCAGCTCGCCGTCTCGGGCGCGAATATCCTCCACCCTGTTTGCCTGCATACGCAAGCCATCTGGCCCGCGGTGCTTTTAAAGCATCGACTGAGGGGACTGGAGTGCCTCAATGCTCTCAGTCTAGGGCAACAGTTGCCCCCCCGCTTGTTTGCGCCGGAAAAGCGCGGCGTCCGTTTGTCCTTCGTTCTTCGTGCGCTCGACGGTTCGCTCGCCGGAGCACCTCATCGCGAGCTCGCCGAAGTTCTCATCGGTCAACGGCGCGTCCATGCCGACTGGGCGGATCCTCGCGATCATCTGCGCGACCGCATCCGTCGGGCCGTCTCGCGTGGCCGCGCGCTCATGAATGGTGGCTACAGAGATTTCCTAATTTGAAAAGCGACAGTCCGCGCTGTGCGTCGGTGGATGAACGTTCGCTCGCAGCTGTACCCGTCACCAACAGTTCGCCCGCCGACAGGACTGCATGGCGCCTTGCAAGGTGCGCTCTGGTCTAGCTTGTCGATGCCGCAATGAGATGGGCGAGGGTGCCAAGGCGGTGGTTCATTAGGGCCGGCCTCGACCTGGACGCACATCATTGGTCGGAAAGCGGCGTGCACCGCAATGTCGCCATAGCAGCCAAGATCCTTTGAGTCCGGACCTGCAGTCCTGTTGGACCGGCGGGTGCAACAATATGGAGGGATTTGAGGCCTCACACCGCTCCCTGGTCGACAGCTCGGTCAGACATAGCACCCACCGCTTGATTATGGAAATGGTGTGCCTGGAGTGCAGCGAGTAGCGGCTTGCTGCGCACTGTCCTAAGAACAGCAGTCATGACCCGTCTGGGGGTCTGCAACACGACGATTCAACCGCTTGGGCATTGTCGCATATCCCCACAATGTAGAATGCGCAACAGGGCAAAAGCTGATCCATCGGCGGTTTATCAATGCTTTTTGGCTTGGCACGGCACATGCAACGCAATCGGCAAAAGGCGCACGAACTGAGTGGCCCATCGGCCCTAGGAGCGCTGACTTATGCCCTCCCAAGGCATGTCCGGCCCGGCAGCGAGCTCAGTCTCCTGCCGGGCATCCGTGTTTCAGGTCAACGGCGTTTGGAACTTCCAATTAGGTGGCGGCATTGGCCGCAGGCCGCCCCCCGGTGGGGCGGAGAGACAGTGCAGCAGGTTTCAAATCCCGCCCATGCAAAGATATTTCATTTCCAGATAGTCCTCGAGGCCATGACGGGAACCCTCCCGCCCGATGCCGGATTGTTTGATCCCGCCAAACGGTGCCGCCTCCGAGGACATGCGTCCCGTGTTGATGCCAACCATGCCATATTCCAGAGCCTCTGCCACACGCCAGACCCGCTTCAGGTTTGAGGCATAGAAGTATGCGGCGAGGCCGTAGATCGTGTCATTGGCCTCGCGCACGACCTGATCCGCATCGTTGAAGCGAATGATCGGCGCGAGCGGCCCGAATGTCTCCTCTTGCGCGACTGCCATGACGCTGGAAATCTCGGTGAGGACCGTGGGTTCGAAAAACGTGCCATTCTTGCCGATACGTTGGCCCCCACATCGTATTGTGCCGCCTTTCGCAATGGCATCTGCGATGTGAGACTCGATCTTGGCCAGAGCATGCCTGTCGACGAGCGGTCCGATGTCTACTCCGGCACCGAATCCGTCGCCAACCGACAAGTGCCGGACTTTCTCCACGAATTTCTTGACGAACTCATCGTGAACGCTCGATTGGACGTAAATACGGTTCGCCGAAACGCAGGTCTGGCCGGCATTGCGAAACTTCGCCTGGATCGCACCGTCAACAGCAGCGTCGATGTCGGCATCATCGAAGATGATGAAAGGTGCGTTGCCGCCGAGCTCAAGGCTAACCTTCTTGATCTGGTCAGAGCACTGACGCATCAGCAGCCGCCCGACCTCGGTCGAACCGGTGAAGCTGATCTTGCGGATCTTGGAATTGGTGCAGAGTTCACGGCCGACGCGATCACCTTCGGACGCATAGATCAGGTTGACCACGCCATCGGGAAAGCCGGCCTGATGGGCAAGGGCGAACATTGCGCCAGCCACGAGCGGCGTCTGTTCAGCGGGCTTGAGCACGATCGTGCAGCCCGCAGCCAAGGCCGGCGAGATCTTGCGCGCCACCATGGAGGCCGGGAAATTCCATGGCGTGATCGTGCCAACAACGCCGATGGGCTGCTTGATCACTAGCATTCGGCGGTCTGTCGAGGGTGCCGAGATCGTCTCGCCATAGACGCGATTGGCCTCCTCGGCATACCATTGCAGATACGCCGCCGCATGCGATACCTCTGACACGGCTTCGGCAAGCGGCTTGCCCATTTCCGCGGTCAGAATCGCGGCGAGATCGCCTGCATGGTCGATGATCAGCTGATGCCATCGCCAAAGAACGTCGCTACGCTCTCGGGCAGTCAACGCGGCCCATCCCGACTGCGCAACATAGGCCTTGTCTACCGCAGCACGTGTCTCCTCCACGCCCATATCGGGAAGCTCTGCCAAAACTTCGCCGGTCGACGGATTGACGACCTCGAACGTCTTATTGCCAACCGGTCTGCCGAGTGCCGGCAGGCGGTCGATGGCTCCAAACAGGTGCGGGGATTTCAGACGGCGGATCATCGGCAGGCACAGGGGCAATACCGGATTCCTCCTCAACGCAGCGAACATCCAGGTCGACAGGCCGTCGGTGTGTATTCTGCACCAGCGGGTTCGTCCTAGGGCCTCGGCAAAGCAGTTGGTAGACCAAACATACGACAACAGTTCCGTTAGTTTGAGTGCCCGCGGTTCATCAGTTGATGGATTGAGCAGCCGGATGTTTGCTTCATCCACCCGCTGCCTGCTGGTGGCGTGCGAGTGTATTCTGCAAAAGGCGGCATGCATGCTGAGGAGCGCCTTTTCGGCGAGAGGCCCCTGGACCGCCAATGCCGCGCAAGGCCCGCGAAACGACTCCGCGGGTCTGCATGATCTGCTTGGCCCACCGGCCTCCATATTCGCTCTTCCCACGAGAAGCCCCAAGGAAGAAGGAAGGCGAGATGAGTTTCTTTACTCATCCTTGCCGCCCAGCGGCGGGCCGACCACCAAAATGGCGGGCTCGGCCGAAAGCAGCTTCTTGGCCGCCGCCTTGACCTGTTTGAGCGTCACCCGACCGATGCTGCGGGCGCGACGCTGGTTGTAGTCGACGTCGGCATTTTGAATCTGCAAATCCAGGAGCCGGTCTGCAATCGAGCTGGTCGAGCCCAGACGGTCAATGGCATAGGTGCCGATCAGGTGCTTCTTCGCCGCCTTGAGCTCGGCCCCGGTCGGTCCTTGCTGCGCCATCTGCTTTACCACCTCTCGCACGATGCTCAGCGTTTGGGCGGCGCAATCCGAGCGTGTCTCTGTCGTAACCAGAAGCTTGTCAAGGGTCAGTTCAGAGCTGACGTGATAGGCAAGGCCGCGTTTTTGGCGTACCTCCTCGTAAAGGCGGGAAGTCAAGTATGAGCCGCCAAGGATGTCGTTCATCAGCACGGCGGCGTAGAAATTCGGCGCGCTACGCTTCACGCCAGGCCAGGCCAACGTTAGCGAAGTCTGCGGCAGGTCGTAGTTCTCCTCCACCAGTTGACCGAGTTTCGGCGCGACATCGTAGACGGGGACGAGGGTTTGTTGCTCAGGCAAATCACCAAACAGCTGGTCAAGCCTTTCCCTCAACGTGTTCGCGTCAATGTCACCCACCACGGCAATATGGAGCCCGTCGCGAGCGAAAATGGCCTGGTGGAAGGCGAGGAGGTCGGACGGCGTGATGCCGGCGAGGCTCTCTTTTGTGCCTTCTCCCGGCCTTGAACAAGGATGCGCGCCGTAGATCGCGCGCAGCCATTTGCGCTGAGCGATTGCGCCAGGGTCTCGCTCGCTGCCGACGATGCCGGAGACAATCTCGGCGCGGACGCGATCGATCGGCCCCTGGTCGAAGCGCGGCGCGTTCAGCGCGAGCCGAAGCAGGCCGAACGCGGCGTCCTGCTTTTTGGAAAGCATGCACACCGATCCGTAGATGTCGTCGCTTTGCGCGTCCAAACTCATTTCGGCGCCGGCATCGTCGAGCTTCACCTGGAAGGCATCGCTGTCGTAATGGCCAGCGCCTTCGATGAACAGGCCGGCCATCAGTTTGGCCATCCCCTCCTTCCCGACCGGGTCCTGCGTGGTGCCGCCGTTGAAGGCAAAGCCGATGTTGACGATTTCCACTGTGTGGTCCTCCACCAGCCAGGCGATGATGCCCTTTTCGGACTTCACCTCCTGGATGTTCATCGCAGCATGGGGCTGAGCGCCGAGCGTCATCTCTTGATTCTCCGTCTTGGGCAAGAGATAGCCCGTGGTCGAACGGTCGAACGCGAGATAGCGGGCGGCAACTGCTTTGATTTGCGCGGCGGTAACCCTGCGGATGCGAGACGGCCGTTCCTCGACATCTTTCACGGTGCCGCCGGTGGCCAGCGTCGAGCCGTAGATGCAGGCGAGGTCGTCCTGGTCGTCTTCGGCAAAGATCATATCGCGCACAAAGCGCTCCTTGGCCTTGCCCAGTTCCTCGCTGCTGACACCATCCTTGGCAATGCGAGCGACTTCGGCAGCGGCCGCCGCTTCGAGATCGGCCAGCTTGGCATCGCCGCGCGGCGCGCCATAGATGGCGAACCTGGTGTCGTCGAGCATGGTGCCCTGGAAATAGGCGCAGGCGCTGGAAGCGATACCTTGCTGGACAGCGAGCGCCTGGTAAAGCCGGCTGCGGTTACCGCCGCCGAGGATTTCGGACAGCAGGTCGAGCGCTTCGGCCTCGCCCGGCTTGGCGGTATGGTAAGACGGCACCACCCACTGCGTCGAAAAACTGGGCACGCTGACGCGGGCGTCGGAGAGCGTGACGGTGCGCCTGGTGTTCTGCTCGGGCTCAACCGGCCGGATGCGCGGCGGCAGGTCGGGCCCGCGCGCCACCTTGCCATAGGTCTTCTCGGCCAGCACCTTCACCGTTTCCGGCTCGACATCGCCGGCCACGATCAGCACGGAGTTGTTGGGCCAGTAGTATTTTTCATAGAAGGCGGTGGCGTCGACGCGGTTCAGCTGCTCGATCTCCTGCATCCAGCCGATGATCGGGATGCGATAGGGCTGGTTCTGCCACAGCGTCGCGTCGATCTCCTCATGGAGCACGTCCTGCGGGTTGGTGTCGGTGCTTGAGCGGCGCTCCTCGATGACCACGTCGCGCTCGGTCTTGACGACATCGTCGGTGAGGATGAGGTTTCGCATTCGGTCGGCCTCGAAGCTCATCATCAGCTCGAGCGCCGACGGCGCCACTGTCTGATAGAAGGCGGTGTAGTCGGAGGAGGTGAAGGCGTTGTTGGAGCCGCCGATCTCGAACACTGCGCGGTCGAATTCGCCGCCCGCATGGTTGGTCGTCGCCTTGAACATCAGATGCTCGAAGAAATGGGCGATGCCGGATTTGCCCGGCGGCTCGTCGGCGCTGCCGATCTTGTACCACACCATGTGGGTGACGATCGGCGCCCGGTGGTTGGGAATGACGACCACCTCCATGCCGTTGTCGAGCACGAAATCCCTCGCCTTGCCGTCCTCCCATGCGACGGGGATCGGAGCCGGCCCCGCGCCGACCAACTCGGACGCAACGGACGTCCTGCGAAGCCCATGAGTGCGGGGCTTGCTTGGTAGTTCTGGTAGGGAGAGTGGGGTTATGGGCTGCGTTCCTGGCAAAGTGATCTGTTCCTCATTTTGAAGGATCTATGTCTCCCGAACGCCTATTGGGAGAAAGTGGATCGGCACGCGACGCCGAGCCACATGAGCCGTCAGCGTGTTGCTGGGCCTGACGCGAGCCTCATCTTTGGATGCGTCCGGGAAACTTTCGGCATGGTGAGGCCATGGGAAGTCTGCTCGTTATCCATTGGGTGTTTGCGGATACCTGAGCATGCCCCGTGCCAAGTAAGAAAGCCCCGATTCGCAAGGTTTGATCCAACCTTGATACTTGCGATATCCGACATTGTCGGGCATCCGACAGAAAGCGCCTTTCGCCGGCGCGCCGGCTATGACGCTCGCCTCCTCCGGCGTGACGACGATCCTTTGGCGGGCGCCGCGCACACCGATCTGCCCGCCTATCAGCACCGCGACATCGAAGGACAGCGCGATCGTGACTGGATGGGTCTTACGCAAACATGCAGCAGTGCCACCGCGATCAGGACTTCATCCGCCCCACAAAGACCCGAGCGCGAGGGACGACGTGTAAGGCAACATGTCATCCTCGATAATGATGCCGCGCATAAAGAGGTAAGGTCCCTCGTCGTACCGGCGAGCCCCTTCGCTGGGTCTCGCGAGGGTCTGGTTTGCGAACGTCGACCGACAGCATCACGGCATGGGCGGCCCCATCGGTAGGCAAGCATTGACCGTGCCATCAGCGTTGAGGCAGCGCAGAGCCCAATTTCCCGGTGCCAGCCGGTACGTTGGAGCTTCAACTGTGGCCAGCCAAGCGGGCCGAGGCCGTGAAACTCCTGATACCCTGGACCGTCCGGATTGCAACGCACGACGCCTTGGTCTCGCGCCAACGTCCATTGACGCTCAGCGAAGCATCATGCGGACGAGCTGGGAAAGCTTGGCCGGGCCGGCGCCTTCCCAGGCGCACGGGACGCGCGACGACCCATGTGGACCTTGGATTTCACTACGCACTTACGCTGCTTTGGCCTTGTCAGCAGCCTGAGCATAAAGCGTGCTCAGCTTTCAGGGCGAGCCTCTTTCATGTTGATAGCATCTGTCGTCATTCAGGATCGCCCCATTTTCGCATGCCGCTTGCAGCTTTCAGACTGTTGTCAGCCAGGGCCGCCATAAAGGGTCTCGTTTAACGCATTCGGGAGGCTTCATGACTCGACCACATTAATTTCGGGCGGTTCGCCGGCGCTCCGAATGGCACTTAACACCAGATCCTCTCCAAACCCGTGATGATCCAAGAGGAAAACGAAAAATCCCTAAATCAGAAAAAAGCACCGATACGGTCGGCTCCAGGCTGATGAAATTGCGGTCTCACTGGCCACGCACGATACTTGCGATGGCGATGGCCATTGCAAAGGCCGGTCAAGCACCCAAGACGCTGACAAGCACGCCTCCGACCAAAGCTCGATCGTTGGCAGCCTTTCTAGCCGTATACTTGGGGCATTTTGGGCCGGCGATCCGGACGCCGATTAAAACCTGCCGGTCGTCTAAATGGAATGGTTGGTCCGGGTCCTTACTGGACCTGCGCCAACCCGATCGGGCCGGCGCACAGGGGCACCCAGACAATTGGACACGTCGCCTTTGCGCGGCGGCTTGCACTTTCTCGGATGGCCTCTTTTCTCCCCGGGCGAAATCGAGCGAGCGGTGAGGCGGAGCCTTCGATTTTGCCGATCATGTCGTGTCGCTTCGATCGAACTGCTCAGACGATGATAGCGGCATTGATTGCCGCGGCCGAAATGCGTTGTGTGAAGTACGATTTCTACGCCGTATACATACTGCCGTACAGTTCGCCATGTCAGCAGCCTTGCCAGCAATCCGCCCTGTGTCCAAATGTCGTCGAATTCACCGGTGTCATTGAGGAATTCGTATGATCGCCTCGAAACCATCATTGCGACCGCGGGCGGGCGACGCAAGCTCTAGACTGCCACCGATCCGCTGGATAACCATGTTAGCGATATGTAGACCAAGGCCTGAGCCCGCAGCAGGAGTAGCACCACGACTAAATCGCTTTGTAAGCCCTTCGAGGTCGGGGAGGGGCACCACCGGTCCGGCGTTTGCAATAGCGATGGTTCCATCAGTTTGGACGGAAACTGTTGTCGGAACAGTGGGCAGTCCATGTATCAGCGCATTCTCGATCAGGTTACGAAGGAGGATCCCAAACGCATCGACATCCACTTTGCGCATCAAAGTGGGGCAGCCGTCGACGTTAAGATGCAGGCGTCCGGCATATTGCGGCTTTTTCCTCAGGTCGTCGATTTCCAGCCGAACCGATCGGACAAGATCGATCGCGTGATCCGCCATGCCAACCCCCGATTCGGCTTGAGCGAGCTGAAGCACTTTTTCGACAAGGCGGCCAAGGCTCGACAGCGCTTGCTCGATGCCGCGCGCACGCATTTTGGCCGACCCATTGGGAAGCTCGGCCACTAATCTCTGCATCTGAGCGATTGAACCTGCGATCGGCGTGCGCAGTTCATGCGCACTGTTTGCGGCGAACTCGCGTTCGGCCTCGAGAGCCGCCCGCAGACGATCGAGAAGCCGATTGACGGATGCCGCGATTGGAGCCAACTCTGCCGGGAAATCGCCCAAGTCCATTGGTGACAGATTGCCGCCGTCGCGCGATCCGATCTGCTGTCGCAGTACCTCGATTGGCCGCAGCGAGCGCCGGATCACGATCCACCAAACAGCTAAGCTAAAGGGCAGGAGCACGAGTGTCGGAAGGAAGACAAAAAGTGCGCCCTTCGCGATTGTGGTACGGCGGCCATGAAGCGGTTCGGCCAACTGATGATACACGCCGTCTTGGATCTCCTCTGTGTAGACGCGGTAATCAGCGTTTCCCCAAAAGCCGTTACTCAGGGGAGCATCAGGGAAGGGCTGCTGACCCTCTTCCGGTTCAGAAATAAGCACTATCCCGTACTTATTAATAACCTGCTCACGATAGGTAAAGTACTTTTCGTAAGTGGGAAAGTTGTTATTGTATTGATCAACGTGTTTTCCATTCAAGACCTTGATCAGCTCTGGTTGTCTGTACTTTGCGCTCCCCTGGAGCAAGTCATCCGAACTTTCGTTTACATAATTGCAAAAAATGAACGCAGCCATGGTTGGGGCGGCGATCCAAACCAGGAGCGTTGCCCCGCCTAACCACGATAGCAGCTTTCTCGTCATGCTGTTCGAGTTCGTCATGTGACCACGAGCCTGTATCCGGAGCCACGCACGGTTGCTATTCTATCCCCGCCGATCTTCTTGCGGAGCCGGCTGACATAAACCTCCACTGTGTTGCTCTCGAACTCCGAATTGAATGAATAAAGCGCGTGCTCGATCCTCCCCTTTGAAACGACCGAACCGGGCTGGCGTAGAAGGCAGTCGAGCACCGCCCATTCGCGTCCAGACAGGTGGACCTCCTGCCCGTCGCGGAAGAGGCGTCGCTCGGCTGCCTGTATGGAAAGCGTCCCAACCGAAAATTGCGGCTCCGGAAAATGCCCTTGGCGACGTGCCACTGCACGGATGCGTGCCGAGAGTTCCCCCAGATCGAACGGCTTGACCAAATAGTCGTCGGCGCCAGCGTTGAGCCCCTCGATGCGATGCGAAATCCGATCGCGGGCTGTCAGAATGATGACCGGCGTTGTATCAAGCCCCTTGATCAGCTCCCGCAGATAGTCGATGCCATTGCCGTCCGGCAGGTGAACGTCGAGCAAAATAACGTCGTAGCCGGCCACAGCTGCATGACCGCGCGCTCCGGACAGGCCCTCGGCCCAGTCGACCGCGTGGCCACCAGCCACCAAATGATCGTGCACAGCACTTCTAAGGTCGTCGTCGTCTTCAATGAGCAGTATTCGCATCAGGCTGCCGAGCTCCGGTATGAGGGCAAGGCTCCTGCCTTATTGATCGAAGCTGACAGTAGGCTGAACCGGCGCCAGCGAATATCTGGGGGCTTTCAGGCTGCTGTCAGCTACAATTGCAAGAAAGGGGTCGTTAACAAAGCCAAACGAAGAGCCCCTATGAAACCCCTCCTGATCTCGGCACTTTTGCTCAATGTGACCACCGGCGGCTGTACACTGGTTGGCGGGCAATTCGACGTGGCGGTCAACGAATGGCAGCCGCGCCACGCGTCAATGTCCAGGCTTGAAACTGACAGGTGTCTTAAATACGAGGGCACCGTAGCGGGTGCCTCCAGTTATCGAACAGTGCCTAGCAGGTCAGAAGTGCACTTTGACCATAGGGGTCGTCCGTATTTTCGGCGCTCGCGAACAGAGTCGACGGTCAATCGATGCGCCACTGCCAGAGTCTGGAACGGTCAAGTGTTTGTTATCCCCCGTCCGGGCCATATTCTCTGCCGAGGACCAAGAAGGCCCTATTTTCGGTGCCCACGAACAGAGCCAACGGTCAATCGATGCGCCACTGCCAGGGTCTGGAACGGTCAAGTGTTTGTGATCCCCTGTCCCGGCCGTGTTCTCTGCCGAACTCGCCCTTGTAGTCGGCACACCAAAGATCGTTAGGGCGACAGCCGTTTGAAAGTGGTGTCCCCGTCGCCCTGTTGCGCCTGCGCTTGCGGCGCTCGACCATGCCGTGGCGGTCGAGCACGGCATGCACGGTCGAGATCGCGGGCCGGTGCACATCCGGATACAGCCGGGCCAGCCGCTCGCGTATCTTCGGCGCACCCCATGTCGGCTTGTCTTGCTTGAGGCGCACAATCAGCTTCTCGATTTGAAACGGAAGCTGATTGGCGTGGCGATAGGGCCGCCGCGATCGGTCCGTCAGCCCCTCCAGGCCGCTGTCGTTGTAGCGCGTGAGGATCTTGTAGCCGGTCTTGCGCGAGATATCGAACTCCCGGCAAAGCACCGCCATCTTCTCGCCGTCCAGCAGCCGGGCGACGAACTTCAGCCGCTCTTCCATGACGTTACACTCCTTCCAAGGCACCTTGCTCTCCTTGCAAAGGGCCGAAAGTTTAACCCATCTATCCGGAATGAACTGTCACCCATCTCTCGGGAAGGGCAGTCATGGCCAAGGCAACTGGAAGCCGAATTTTCTTTTAGAGTATGAATCAGCGCCGTCTGCCGAAAAGCGCGTCCACGATCTTCCCTTTTGAAACGACCGTGCAGGGCTGGGGCAGACGGTAGTCGAGCACCGCCCATCCGCGTCAAGTCAGGTAGACCTCCTGCCCCTCGCGGAAGAGGCGTCGCTCGGCTGCCTGTATGGAAAGCGTCCCAACCGAAAATTGCGGCTCCGGAAAATGCCCATGGCGACGTGCCACTGCATGGATACGCGCTGAGAGTTCCCCCAGATCGAACGGCTTGACCAAATAGTCGTCGGCTCCAGCGTTGAAGCCCTCGATGCGATGCGAAATCCGATCGCAGGCTGTCAGAATGATGACCGGTGCCGATTCAAGTTCCTTGATCAGCTCCCGCAGATAGTCGATCCCATTGCCGTCCGGCAGGTGAACGTCGAGCAAAATAAGGTCGTAGCCGACCACAGCTGCATAATCGCGCGCTTCGGACAGGTTCTTGGCCCAGTCGACCGCGTGGCCACCAGCCACCAAATGATCGTGCATAGCACTTCCAAGGTCCTTATCGTCTTCAGTGAGCAGTATTCGCATCATGCTTCCGAGCTCCGGTATGAGGGCAAGGCTCCCATCTTATTGGTCGAAGCTGACAATAGGCTGAACCGGCGGCAGCGAATTATTTGGGGAGCTTTCAGGCTGCTGTCAGCTACAACTTGCAAGAAAGGGGTCGTTAACAAAGCCAAACGAAGAGCCCCTATGAAACCCGTCCTGACCTCGGCACTTTTGCTCAATGTGACCCCCGGCGGCTGCATCAGCAAATTGATTTGGGAAACAGGCGCGCCGGTTCTAATGACCGACGCAGGCCGAGGTCTGGAACAGCTGGACCAGCGAACGGCGTCTTCGGTTTTTCAGGCAACAGCCACATGGAAGAATATGATTGGCTCGACCATGCGCCGAGCTTTGTCGAACGGATTGGTCGCGGGCGCACCACCACAGATTATGGCAGGTTTACGCCCTGGCCTTGACACCCGGGGTGATCGTCACCGGCGGAGCCGCGGCGTACTGATCGGATATCCAACGTCGCTGAGTCTCTCGTCGGTGCAGTGGATCTCTCGGCTTAGCCATCATGCAAAAAACGACGGTTCCGCGACACCACTTTTCAGGTCCGTGACACAGGCTTTGTGAGCCGATCTGTTGTTCTTACCCCAGGCTAATGGCTGAACAGCTCTGTCGCCGGCTCGATGCGCCAGATGGCGCGATGTTTTGAACCCTTTCACGAGGCGACGGCAGCAGCCGACCGGCTCTCCTATCGCGGCTCCCGCGATCCACACACCCAACAAGGGAATCTACCATGGTAATGAAGGCACCGGTTGCCGACGCTAGGAATGGGTCGGTAGTAGATCGGCTGGTCGGCATCGACCTCGCTCGGGGCCTGGCTGTCTTCGGGATGTATGCCGCCCATCTCGGTCCCGACCCCGGCGAAGGAGGACTAGTCGGGTTTCTGATGGAACTAACCCATGGGCGGCCGTCGGCCCTGTTTGCCGTATTGGCCGGTTTTTCAATCCTCCTGATTACAGGTCGCAAGGCGCCGAAGTCGGGGATAGCCGGTAGACAGGCCATCGCCAGAGTCGCAATTCGTGCCCTTGTTTTGCTCGCGCTTGGCTCAATCCTGGGCTGCCTCGGTACCCAGGTCGAAGTCATCCTAGAATACTACGGAATTTGCTTCTTGTTGGTATTGCCGCTCCATCGGCTCAGCGCATATCAGCTGGGCTTGATCGCTGCCGCTACGGCATTAGTTCTCCCGCAAGTCCGTTCCTCCCTTCTGTCGGTTGCCCCCAACCTCCTCGACCCGGTCTTCAACCTCATGGTCAACGGCTACTATCCCGCGGTGACCTGGGTTCCTTTCCTCATCGCTGGCATGGCCATCGCGCGCCTTAATCTTAATACGCTAGCAGCGCATTGGCGCCTTGGTCTGGCGGGGGTCGCGCTGGCCGTGTTGGGCCATGGGGGATCCTTGCTCGCGCTGAGTTCCCGCGCTTTGACTGAAACCTCCTTGTGGTGGTCTGACGTTGACGGCGCTTTTGAGCCTTCCAAGTCGTCATTTATAGTCAAGTCGTCATGGATAGCCGCACCTCATAGCGAAACGACGCTTTCGATCGTGGGCAGCACCGGTTGCGCAATGATCATCTTGGCGGCTTGCATGCTCGCTGTGGATGCGCTCCCGCGTCTGCGAAAGCTGGTCTGGCCAATAATCGCAGTCGGCTCGATGTCTTTGACGGCCTATGTGCTGCACATTGCGGGAATAGCCTATCTTATGAAGATAAACATTTTCAAAGACGAGAGCCTGTCCACGCTCTTTGGCTTCGTTGTGGTTATCAGCACTTTTGCGGTGCTTTGGCTGCGCGTCTTCCAGCGAGGACCGGTGGAAGTGCTGATGGGTAGGGTCGCAGATCTCGCGCGTCACATCCGCTGAGCACCGCCGCGCCCCGGCCTCCCGATCACATTACGGACAAGGTGGGGCTTTGTCCAAAGCTTGTTCGCGGCAGGGGAGGGTACTTCCTCCCACCCTGCCGCCTTGTTGATGGAAGCTAAAACGGTCGCGCAGGCGCTAGAGTTGCATCGGCATAATCAGCTTAAACTCGCGAAGTTAAACCCGCGGTTGGTCTATCTCGGCCCGCCTCACCTGAAAGGCTAAGGTATCCGTTTCGGTCAAGGGTTTTAGGGGCCATTTTCGCTGCGCCTTGAGGAGAGCGTTTGCTAGGATGAGGAGCTTTCGCAACAAGATGATGACCTTTGCGGGTTTGCCTGCCGCCTTTAGCGCCTGGTATTTTGCCTTGAGGTCGGGGTTGAAGCGCAGGGCGAAGGCCGGGCATGTAGAGGGCCTGGCGAACATTGGCCCGGCCGCCCCGGATGAAGGCGCGGCCGCTCCATTTTGCCGAGGCCGGCGAGGCTTGCGGCCTTTGGTTCCGAGTTCCGGCATGTCGATGGTGAGTGTGCAGGCGGTGGCATCCGATGCGCCATATGCTGGTCAGGATTTCGCGGCGCTGGACAGCGTCGGGATCGGCTTTCATGAGGGTAAGCATCGTCTGATCGATATCGCTGAGTTCACGTGGATCTGCTTCCAGCCACTCGTTGTTGTGGCGCCTGAGCAAGGCAAGCGGTCAAGGTCTGGCTCTGGTGCTGGCTGCGGTGCGATCCCCGCACGGGCCAGGTGCCGATCGTGTCGACGATCCACCTCGCCGCGGCCAGAGAGCTGCTACTCTCTTCCGCTGTTCATTCTGGCCTCTTCGCAATGAATGTCATAAAATCACCTGTCGCAATTAATGGTTTTTGATTTGGCTCCAACAGCTGGCAGATATCGCCGAGAGTTCCGCAGAGAGCGTCGAAAGTTTTGGCCGCCTTCTTCCGCAGCCGCGCCTTGAGTTTTGAGCAGACCTGTCTTGATCGGGTTGAGATCGGGCGAGCATGGCGGCAGGATCAGGAGCCAGTGCCCCTTTGGCCAACCAGTGGGCGGCGCGTACCTTGCCGACAATCTGGGGTTCCGAACCCGACAGTTGGTTTTCAACCCGACAGTGGCCCGCCTCAGAGCAGGCTACCGCCCTTCGGAGCAGGCAGAAGCTAATCGAGGTTCGCGGGTTCCGGTTTGAATGTGCAGGTCGCTGCGCGCCTGATCTTTCGGTCTGGCGGCACATGACAAAAACCCTCATTTTGGCCGACGATACCCGGTCAGGAGCGGGTATCGCAGTCGAGAAGCGACCCGAGCACGTCCACAAGATGTGCCGAGTTTGCAAGGTGTGTCATTGTTTCTGTCAACGTTCGAGCGACAGGGCACGACGAAACGTCTGGCATACGCCTCGTCTGGCACGCGCCTCGCATATGTTGCAGTTGCTGCTGGAGATCAGGCGATCGAGTGGGCCTTGCAATTTTCCGATTTTGATGCGCCTAAAGTCTCGTGTACAAATCAGGCTGGCGTGAATGGCCTGCCTAAGTTGCGACTTATTACAAAGGAATGGATATGGCGACTGGAACGGTGAAGTGGTTCAACAGCACGAAGGGTTTTGGTTTTATTCAGCCTGACAACGGCGGTCAGGATGTCTTTGTCCACATTTCCGCTGTTGAACGAGCGGGCCTGTCGACCCTTAATGAGGGCCAGAAGATCAACTACGAGGTGGAACAGGATCGCCGCACGGGAAAGTCCTCTGCAGGCAGCCTCAGCAAGGTTGGCTAACGGTCCGGGAAAGCCTTGGCAAGGTTCGTCATCGCCGGAACGCATTGACGGCTCGAAACCCGGGCCGGAGCATGCAAGTTAATGCCGCGGCAGGGATTGCTGGAGCCATCATGAATTACTCTGGAAATGAGGCTCTTGGACGGGAAAGGCGGGGCTCATCCCCGCCCTTTGATTCCGCGCAGATTGGGCCAACGGCTGCTGCGCGTCCGAACGACTGTTAATACGGATTTAGGCTGCGACCTTCTTGCGGGTCCGTTTCGCCGGCGCCGTGGCTGGGGCTTCCGGCTCTTTCGGTTTGCGGCCGAGTCCCATGGTCTTGGCCAAGGCGGAGCGCGCAGCGGCGTAATTCGGCGCCACCATGGGATAATCCGACGGCAGACCCCATTTGGCGCGATATTCGTCTGGGGTCAGACCATAGTGCGTCGCCAGATGGCGCTTTAGCGATTTGAATTTCTTGCCGTCTTCAAGGCTAATGATGTAGTCCGGTTCGATCGACTTTTTGATCGGGACAGCAGGTTTTTTTAAAGGCACAGGCTCTTCTGCCGGTATGAGTCCAGCCGTGCCGTTTAGAGCCCCGTGCACTTGGGCGATCAGGGCAGGAAGCTCCCCCGCCGGGACGGGGTTGTTGGAGACGTAGGCTGATACAACATCGGCAGTGAGCTCGATGAGGATGTCGGTCTTGTGGGGTTCTTCTGTCATAAACTTCTCCGGGCAGCTTGAAACACAGTTGGGCGAAGTGTCGCTTCATAGTGGCGGTTGCCGCTGAAAGCAAATGGATCGACGGGTGCGCTGCTCCTCCACCATTGAAGTCTCGGCGACGCATCCCGTCATCGTCCATCGCTAAAGGCAGCGTATTGAATTATGGGAGCGGTCGCGCCCGCCCCACCATAGCGATACAGCAAGACAATCAAAAAAGCCGGTCTTTGCTTGGCCCCAAATCTTTTCTCCTTTCGTGAACGCTGAGCTGCCAAGCTGCTACAGTTCACCTCGCGGGGCAACCGTGCACAACACAGGAGTCGCCCGAGCGATACATTCTTCACTTGCCGCTTATCAGCGCTGGTGATTGCACTTTGCAGCCTGCCTCCGGACCCGCAGCGCTCACGCTGTTGGTTTTGCGCCTGCAGGCGTCGGAAGTCGGATCGCCGCAGCTAATTTCCTCAGGCGGACGAATTCAACAAATCGATTGTTTGGATCGAAGGCATCCACACCATCGATGCCTCTAGAATATGATCCAGCTACAATCACCGTGCTGTAATGGCCGGGACGGCCAGCACAAGCGCGACACGATCCGGCGGGTCCATCGCTGCGTTACGTATTCATGGCTACTGCATCGGGCGCTCGGTCGACCGCCTTAAGCCAGGTCGCCGCATTGCGAGACGGTGACCGGCGAGGGAGAGGGCGCTCTGGCAACGAAGCGAGGCGGGTGGCCTTGCGGGTGGCCGCGTGATGTCATCCGGCTCTCCTGCCGATCTCTGCCGGCCAGATCTGGAGCAACTGTTTTGCATAGATATGGCTCTCTTCAGGGGGCCATCTATGATGGGAGCCGAGCGCGTGTTCGAGCCGGGGAACAGGCTGCGCATGCACTGTGCCCACCTATTGCGATCGTGCTAACCTTGGTTGTTCGGACTTGCCGTTAAAGGCAAGCGACAGATTGAAGTTATGCTGCACCATCTCATTGCCTGGCTCGTTTTCGAGAGCTCGCCGATACAGGGCCTGTGCCGCGTCATGCCGCCCCTCAATGTCCAAAATCACGCCCTTCGCATTCAATGCACGTACGTTTCCTGGGGCTGCAACCAAGACGCTGTCGAGCACCTCAACCGCTTCGTGCGGGCGCTTCTGGCCCACCAAGGCATTTGTAAGTCGTATCGCCGCATCAACATTGTCCGGGTGCTGCTTCACCTCATCCCGCAAAGCCCGCTCTTGAACATCCTGACCAACTTCGCGCAAAATGCGTTCGCGCATAGCCGGATCGATTTGATCGGCGCTGAGCAACTCGGGGGAAGATGTCTCCTGCACGGAAAGAGCCGGCTTTTGCCAGCTGGCGCAACCGCCCAAAGGCAGAATGGCGAGTACGGCAAAAAGAAGTGAGTTCCGGCGCAGAAACATAGGCGATGGAGAAACTGTATTACTATTCATGTTATCTCTCAGTTATCGGGGAGGCGCGTGGCGTTCAGTTAGGAAAGGTGGGACTACTCTAACAATCCGCTGTTCGATCCGTGCGGGAGTGTGACGGATCCTGCGGGGCGAATTGTAAAGTCGGAGGCGAGGTCTTGATACGACAGCACGGCGAGATCAACCCCGTTTCGCGTCAGAAAGCCGCGGACGAAACGTCGGACATCCATCGACGTCAACAGAATAGGGCGGGTTTGACCCGGTTCTGCGTTCGAAAGGACCTGACGTATCTGTGATAGCATCGCTTCGCTTTGCCGATCCTCCAGTGCGAGATAGGGGCCTGCATCCGAATCTCGAACCGCGCCACGCATCACATCCTCGCTCTCGCGCTCGACGACCAGGGCGGACACGATGCCCTCCGTGTTGGCATGGCGGTGGCAGATCTGTCGCTTCAAACCAGAACGGACATATTCCGTCAGCAGGGCAACGTTTTGCTCACGCTCGCTCCATTCGGCCAATGCCTCCAACACGAGACGGGTGTGGCGGATTGGGATACCTTCCTCCAGGAGGCGGCGCAGAACATCGGCAATCCGAGGAATCGGCGTCGTGCGTAGCACCTCTTTCACAAGCTCAGAATATTCCTGCTCCATTCGGCCCAGGAAATGTCGGGTCTCTTGGATGCCCACCAATCGCGGTGCGTAGCGGGTCAACGCTGCATGGACGCGCAAGGCGAGGAGTTCGCCGGGAGCCCTATGCTCCGTGCCGGCGCCCGTAAGGGCCTTTGCAGGGGTATGTTCAACCGGGAGTCTGTCCGTTTTCGGCTCACGTCTAAGGGGGACACCGCTCGAGTCGACGTGCGCTACATCGGCTCGGAGCGCCATCTGGTTTGGATCTAAGGCGTCCTGTTCGACTGGCACGCCCTCGACATCAATTCGGAATTGCGATTCAGGCAGCTGCTCGTCAACCAAGACAGGGATGCGAGGAACGATAATGCCCAGATCGGCTGTGACCAGGAGCGAAACGCGCCCAATATGTTTTTGCAATTCGGCTTGATCGACCGCCTGCATAAGATCTGGCGCTAGAAAAAATGCGATCGGGAATTCCTTCGCAGGCGCGGCTTGCTTAGGCTCCGCTGCAGTTCCACCTTTCGCATCGGCAGTGCCGGCGCCCAGCACATCAGCCTTGACAATGCTTACCGCAGCGAACACTGCGGCCAGCATCAGAAAGACGGGGAGGGGAAACCCAGGAACGAACCCCATTACAACCAGGACGCCGGCCGCCAGTCGCAAGGCTCGAGTGCTGGCCGTGAGCTGACTGACCATTTCTGTACCGAGGTTGATCCTCGCCGTCCCAGTCACACGGGTGACGATGGTCGCCGCAGTAATGGAGAGCAGAAGGGCCGGAATCTGCGATATCAATGCATCGCCTATCGTCAGCAGAGTGTAGTGATGCAGTACCTCGCCGAAGGACATGCCCTTGGAGAGCAGGCCGATCGAAATTCCACCCAGCATGTTGATGCAGATAACCACCAGCCCGGCGATGGAATCGCCCTTCACAAATTTCATCGCGCCGTCCATCGCGCCATATAGTTGGCTTTCCTTCTCCAATTCGGCGCGCCGCCGGCGGGATTCGTTGGCATCGATGTGGCCGTTGCGTAGCTCTGCGTCGACCGCCATTTGCTTGCCCGGCAGAGCATCCAGCGTGAAACGCGCCGCCACTTCTGCCACCCGTTCGGCACCCTTCGCGAGGACCATGAATTGCACCATGGTGACGACCAGAAATATGACGAAACCCACCACGATATTGCCTGAGATGACGAAATCGCCAAAAGTATGAATAATGCTGCCGGCCTCCCCCTCGGCCAGGATCAGTCGCGTCGTTGCGACCGTGAGCGCGAGACGGAATACAGTGGAAATCAAAATAACGCCGGGCAAAGAGGAAAAATCAAGTGGAGTACTGACATACAGGGCAACCATCATCAGCAGTATGGCCAACCCCATATTGAATCCTATCAGGGCGTCGACCACCACGACCGGGATAGGCATGACCATCATCGCGACAGCCAGAAGCAGCATCAACGCAACCATTAAATCCGGGCTGGCCGGCGCACGCTTGATGAAGTCACGCAGGACGTTGGCCATCGAGACACCTTTGCAATCGGTTGAGACTTACTCTGCTGTTACGCCATGAAACGTGGCTTTCGAACTCCGAAGGCGCCTCAGCCTTGGCCAGCGCGTGACCCTGCATGAGAGCCACAAGCAGGCGCGAAATGGCTGGGCAGCAAATGTTTCCAACGCAGCCAGCTTGTCAGCACCGAGCGCGACAGGATGTTTGGCTGGCCATAGAGTGCTGCTTGATGGGGCCTGCGAGCTTTCAATATTGGAGAGCAGCAATGCGGCCATTCCTGCTCAGCAGCACACGGCTGTCCTCAATACGTTCGACCACCCATCCATCAGCCAAAATGGCGCCGACAAAATACTTCTCGCTGTCGATGACAATATATGGTTGGACCCCATGCCACACAGCTTCGACCGCGATTGCGGATGGCGCCTTCTCCTCTTTGATGAGCACTCCGTTCACCAGTGTTAGAGTACCCTTGGTGCGACGATCGAACGATTGCTGAAGCTTCTGCCAGCTGATGACCGATTCAGACGTGACGGTGCCTTCGGCGGTCACAACACCCTTTGCCGACCCAATCTTGACGTCGAGAAGACCCGCTCGATCGACTTCCTCCTGCAGCTCTTGGGCCGCTGCCTCCGTAAGTTCATTGTCAGCGCGGTGACTGATCGTTCTGGACGCGACTTCAGCCCGAAGTGAATTGGGGCTCGATCCACTTGCATTGCCAAGATAGGAGATCGTGCCTGAAAGCGCGCCGATCCCGAGTGAGCTGATTATGACCATGGCGAGCACACCGATCGGTAGGCGCGGTATGCCGGTCGAACCAGGCGGCTCTGCATCCTGCACGGACAAAGCAATGGACATCTCGCCTACGAGCAGGACGACAGGAAGGGGCACAACAACGGACTGGCCTGCGGCGATATTCCGGTTGCCCTCGATACTGAGTCCGGGTGCAAGCGCCTCCAGTTCGATCGACTTGCCAAGAAGAGTTACACGAAGGTGATGCGGTGCCAGTCCCTGCTCGACAAAGACCAAATCGGCATCGAAGCCGCTGCCGATTAAACACTTTTGAAGATCCGTCTTGCCGGTCAGACCGCAATAGTGCCCCGAACGCACTTCGAAACGGAGGGAAACGGCGTCATCCACAGAGCATCTCTCAAACAGGATAGAAGCCGCATGGCAATTGCCATGCGGCTCATTTCGGGACTACGTCGCGTCAATAAGGAGACGCGCTAGGGGGCAGTCTAAAACCCGCTTCCGACATTACGAAACGCGTTCGTCGGCGGCCTTCTTGATGGTCTGGAGATTGGTCGTTAGAGTGCGCAACTGGACACTCCTTTTCGTCGCCTCCAAGCTAACATTGGTTAGTTCCTGCACTTGCGCCTGAAAAGCAGTAGCATCAGCTCCGCTTGTATTGCCGGGAGTGCCACTGTTAGTTTTATCGGTATTGCCGGCGCTACTGGTATTGGTATTGCCTGATTTTTTATTATTATCAACTGCAGCCATGATCATTCCTTTTTCTGTTGGAGTTGTGCCGTCAATAACGGCCTGTATGACCTCACGCCGGATTTCCCGCGTCAGGCATCTTCTGTGTCATCCAAAGCTTCATCGGCCTCAGCCATCGCATCGTTCGCGAATTGGAACGCGAACGATCGCAGGATACTTTGGAAGGCTTCACTTTGTGCTGCAGACTGTGAGTTGTCTTGAAGTTGATCATTTGAAACGGTCCGGTTATCCGCCCGATCGTTCCCGCCAGCTGCCTTGCCATCATTCCCACCAGCTGGCTTGCCATCATTGCCATCAGCCGGCTTGCCATCACCAGAATGCTCGGATTTCGAATCCCCATGGCCCTTTCGGATCAAGGAAGTCCCGAGGTTGCCAACTCCACTCCCAATTGCTGCTATCATCAGGTACTCCGGCATTTGCCATTGGCGGCGACGTGTTAAAGGTTAGCCTCGATCAAGCTAAGGGCGGGAGCTTTCGAGAACCTGACGGCTTTTGACAAAAACCGGCCAGCGCAAAAACGTATGCTCTGCAGGATGTTGCTCTCGCATCGAACAGTCGACCACGATCTCGGCTGTTCGGCCAATCCCGCCGTCCACGCATGCCGCGACCGAATGGCAGCCGCAGCAGCTCGTTTGCATCCTCGATGCTGTGGTGTCGAACAGGAGACACGGTCCACGTGCTGCATGACCGCAATGACCGTATTCTTGCTGGCTCCACGGGCGCACGCAACGAGCAGGAACTCGGTCTTTGCATCACCATTCTCTCGCCTGCACATCACGGCCCGGCGCGGTGAGCTCATTGGCTTCGAGAAGGTCGGCGACCGTACGAACATGGGATGGTCTGCCGGCTTTGGGAGGCCGGTGCGGATCCTCTTCTCACCATATCGAAAGCTTGAAGCGGTCGGATTTTCTTGCCCTGTTCGTGAGAACTCCCATCGTCAGCTAATCGTCAGCCAAGCGGTCTATCTAGGCCGGCCGTGCCTGACCTTCGGATCCAAAGGTCCCGTCTCGACACTTTTTGTAACTATAGATCGAAATGGTCCGCGTGATACGCAACGCACACGCTTCTCTGAAGCAAATGTGTGACTTTGTCGGTGGCGAACGAGAGGAGTGACGCATCAATAAAATCGTCAGGCACGTGTCTAGGAAGGGGAGCTAGCCGAGTTGGTCTGATTTCATTCGCTGTTCCTGGAAATCGGCGGACTGAAGCGCTGATAATCTCAGGACATCGATGGCAACGTTGCGAAAGTCCTGTGAGCTCGGGCCAATCTTGGCCTGCTACTGAGAAGCACTTTGGCGGGAACATTACGCCGTCGCGGGTCTGGCTGACCGTGACGTTAACCGAAAGATGCCGCTGGTCTCGTCAGCCGCCAGCACAATAGCAGCACATTCTCGCCTACTACGGAGACGCAATATGAAGGGCATTGGCCGACCACGGAAATCGCAGGCTGAAACTGGAGCCAGCCGCGCGGGGCGGGCGAGCAGTTCCCTTTCGCAATCAAGTCTTGCTGCGGGAGAAGGTGGACAGTCATTCGATTCCGTTGTGGAGCAGATGCGCTCTGGGGACGCCGATAGGAGGCCCTCCTCCCTTCCAGTTGCGCGCGGTCCAGGCGATGCCCGCGAAAGTCTGCCAGGCGCCTCGATTGGCGAAGATCAAATCCTGAACACACCGCGACGTGGAGCCGCTGCGCCACCACGCGGAACCGTAGCGCCACGTGGCGCAGCCGCAAGGCGGCGCGGTTCTCCCTCCATGTCTGAGGGCGAAGCCATGGCGCCGGTCGGTAGCCAACTATCAACCGCGCAGGTGGAAGGCACCAGCTCATCGTCAAATGAAGATATCAGTCCGACACAGCTCAGAATGAACAGTCTTGTTCAACAACTGACTGATTGCGAGGCTGCGGCCAGGAAAACCGACGTCCCCGAGGAGGCGGTGGAGCTGATCAGTCGGGTCGTCGATGCAGCCTCAGCAATTCTGGAGTACCGCGCTAGCCTGCCTGCGGCTGAGGCGCAGACAATTATGCCAGACGACAAGGTGCGTAGATGTTGCCAGATCGTGTGCGACGCCGCGAATGAAGTAGACAAACTTGGCCTGTCGACGATCACGAAATTGGACAAAAAGACCAAGAAAGCGGCAGGTATGGTCGATAAACTCTACTCCTACTCCCAGGCGGACCGGCAGGAGCTGTTGATTTTAAATGTGGAGAACCACCATACGGCGGCAATTAAGTGGTGGGAAAAAAAGGCATGGCGCTCCGAACGGCAGCGATCCGCCTGCGCTGCCACCGCTAGCCTATCCAGTGGAACGCCCGTGATGCGGGAAGCCGAGCGGTGCGCACTGCGGCTGCGTGCCGGCTCGGTACTGAGTGTCAGGATCTGGCTGGTCCGTGAGCGGATCGGTCTTGCGCGGGCCAAGATTGAACTGCGGGCGAGCAGGTTCGAGCCAGATTTGAAGGAACTCCTCGTCGGTCGAAATGGAGTGGTGCAGCTGATGGCAAGCGCCGCTCAAGAAGCTCTTCGCGCCCTCTCTTTGGCGAAGGGCATAATGGATGATGGCAAAACACTCAACGCTCATGATTGCGCGGTTGTAGAAAAAATCATGGAGCGGCTTTCGGATTTTGGATTGGCGTTGCACGAGGTGCATACCAAGCTAAGCCATACCTACCCAGATGCCGGCCTCCCATTGAAACTGTTCGAACGGATCGTGGACGATGCATGGATCACTGCGCACGATGCCATGCACTTGTTGAACCTGCAGTCTCCGCCGTCAGCCATCATGGCGCCACAGGCCCAGGCGGGCGCTGCGATGCCGGCCAGGGCAGGCGCTGCGATACCGGCTGGCACTGCTGGTACGGCTGCAGTGTCAGAAGGCACTACAGCGCGAAGGAAAGGGAAGTCAAAGCATAAGTCGGCAGCTCGCGCCGGGACTTCTGCCGCCGGGCAGCCATCAACACCAGTCGCTGCGAACGCCGGCACAGTGCCAGCAGCCAAGGTTCTCGCGCGCTCGGATCAAGTTGCGAGTACACAGGTGAGAGCGCAAGAGGTGGCTGCGAGTTCGTCGGGGGCAGGCTCGACAATCGGGGGCGCCGCGTTGTCAATGGAGGTATTGACGGAGCGGCTCAAACGATTGGACGAACTTTTGCAGTTCGATCTGGCCGGTCAGCAAAGCGTCGTCTCCCAAGTGCGCCAGATGAAGCCTGAGGAGGCCGGTAAGGTCGTGGACGATGTGGCCCAGTACCTGCGAGCCCAGGCCATTGAGATGCAAACCTGTCTCGCCGGGTTGCAGGGGCGTAATGTACGCCTGCTACTCACCTCCACCCAGCTACCCAAAGTGCACGAACGCACAGACCAGCTCAAAGGGTTGCTGAACATGGTGCTGGGACAGGCCAACGCATTGAATGAAGGAAAAGCCGGCATTACGACTGATTGCATGAAGACCTACGCATTTCCGGCGCAAAAATACCTGGAACATTTGTGCAATGCCGACGAATTGATGCCGCCGGAGGCACCGGTCGCGCTGCGTGGCGAGCCAGGAAAGCTGTTTGAGATGAAGCTGCAGCCCAAGATGCTGGTCAATGGTGCGATGCCGAGCCCGATGTGGGTGCACATCCACACGAGTCGCCCCGTCATGGCCAGAAACTTGGAAGGGCTGGCTGATTCCGAATTCACCGCTTGCCACGTTAAATCCAACGAACAGCGCGGCTACAATCGAGAGCGAGAGGAAGCCGATGCTAGGTCCGGTCGCGAGAAGGTCATAATTCATCGCGGCAAACTCACCCCCGCTTTCTGTAAGTCCTTGTTGACCTCAGGGCTTGGCCGCCAACCACGCCATTCGCGTGCCGAGCTCCCGTCGGCGCAGGCTGCATGACAGGGCACTCAGAATGCGGCCGGCCACGCTGTGAGTCAGCGAGCATTTCTCCTGGCCAAACCGCGAATGCCGCTGCGCGAGTTGCGGTCCGGCGATTGGAGTCGATCGGCTACCGTCAGGGCCGATTTGCGATGTCGCGTTACCGGCTGTTGACGTGGCGGCGTATCTTGCCTCCCATCCAACTTATCGCCGAGATCGCGCCGCCAAGATCGAGGCGGAAGGTCTTCCTGCGAGCGCGGAGCAGGCATAGCCGATCCGATCGGGATCGGCGCATCGCAACGACCCAACGGTGTGGTGGAGAAAATTGGATTCGGGAGAGCTCGGTTCCAAGAGGCGGAGTTCCGGCCCGAATACAATCCGCTCGCAAGCACCCACGATGCGCATCCGCAGTTTATTGTCTGGGAGATGGGCTGGATTGCTCGGCGGCGCTGGCGCTAAGGCGGGGCTGTCGCCGGACAATTAGCATTCACTGCCAACAGCCTTGCAACCGTCACCAGTTGCAAGGCTCGGCGGCGGGTCGACAAATCACATGAAATCGTCGTCGGACCCGCTATCGCTGCTGTCGCTATCCTCGGTTTTGTGGAGATAGAGTGGAGGTTTGCCTGCACGCTGCCACTCACCGGCACTGTTCTTCGTCCATTTGTCGGGATGCTGCGTAGGGTCAAGCACCAGGTCGCCATGATCCACTTCAACAAACCCCATCGTCTGCGCGCGCGCTTGTGCTTCCGGATTAGCCGCACGCCAATTCAGCAACGGTCGGTCGCCGTCTATCCGAAGTTGATGCTCCAGCAGAATATCGCCCGCATTTTCGACGAGCGGATGGGCGACTTGAAGATCCACTATGGAAGTGACCTCAGTTCGACCAGGAAATTGTTCCCGCCAACTTTCCGATTCGAACTCGTTCATGCTGAATCCGCCTTCCATTCTCAGCAGTCCGGCACTCCGGTCTCCCAATTGGTAACTGAAATATCGCGCGTGCTCCGTATCTCGACGGATGCCATATTGCTGAGCAACGTCCGCGGTGCGCCTGGCTCGTGACGATACGAACTCCGAATACTCTTGAGGATTGTCGGCGATGTGCGTGATTTCATCACCATGAAATTGCCTCACCTGTCTCCTGAAGGAAGTCCTGTTGATCTCCACCACAGGAGGTCGGGAATTGAGGGAGTATGCTTGGGGAGCCGCCGATGATGAGGCGCCGCTACCTTCCGATCCGGATAAGTGCATTCGGGCAAATGTGTCCGCGAACCCTTCGCTTCCTGCATCCGATTGCTCGCCGGCATTATGCGCGCGGTAACTATCGGATGAGCCACCAATTCGACCATACATGACGATTCGTACTCCTATGTTTCGCAACCGAGCTCAAGTTAGCACGGCTGTTCAACATAGGGCGCTTAGTTGACGACTAGCTGACGAGGGCATTCCAACGGCTGCACCAATCAAATCCGCACTGCCGGCCTCAAAACCTCGGACTGCGCCACGCACCGGCCAGCAGAGGCTGCAAGGTCATGCCCGGAGGACTTGCCGTAGTTGCTGGGTGGCAGATCCGAGGGGAGTGATTGCCCCAGGCCCGCGGTTGCGCGGTTGGCCTGACAGAGACACTGGGGCACGGATGGCCAGCCGACATTTGCCACTAGCATGGAGCCAGGTCAGTTTTGAACTGGGCAGTCGTGGACTTCCAATGACTAGGCCAAGCCTGCGGCAAAGAATGCTTTCGCGACAGGCTGGAAATATTGCATAGGAACCGCGTGGCCGAGTTTTGTAGTGCCTATCAGCTGACGCGCTAAGACATGGTCATGGACGATCGTCAGGCGTAGTGCCCGCGCCTCGCTCAACACATGTGAAACGCGCTCACCTTCGGCACGGCAAACTAAGAACGGCACCCCGGTTTCACCGCGAACGTAACGCAGACCGATCAGGACCGCCCTTCCTGTTAAGACCAGCGTGGCGCGATGCACGCCAAGCGCAGGCTCGTCGGCCGCCTCCTCGCGGATGCGACGCTGTTCACCTTTCAACTCTGGCGCTCCTTGCTGATCCTTCGACTCGCGCGTCACTTCGGTATTGGTCATGCGCATTTCGCGCAGATACAACGCGCGCTGGAGCAGAAGATCGATCAGTCCGCCGACCAGCAGTGCGCCGGCGCCAATTCCCATCAGCAATTTTGTCTCCATAAAGATGAGGCCAACACAGCCCATGCCGCAGATCGGCAGAGGGACCATTGTCTTCCACATCCCGAGAAGGACAATGGAAAAGGTTGCGCTGAGAACCAATACCTTGAACATGGTCTTGCAGACTTCGACCATGGAACGAGCAGACCCCAAGCGCTTCAGCCCTTCAAAGGGGTCAATTTTCTTAAAGCTGAGCTTCATCGGCTCCAGAGAGAAGACAAATCCACCATTGGCTAGCAGGCTGGCCAAAATCACCGCGGCGACAAGGGTTCCAAGCAGCGGGCCAACAGCCGCGACTGTGAGTTGGACGAGCACAACCAATGCCTGCGGCACCGCGGTATCGAAAGGTAGGCTCTGCAACTTGGTGGCTAATAGGAGCGCTTCCCGGCATTTGTCCTCGATCACGCTGCCTCTTAGCCAAAGGTAGCCGAGCCCAGCGCAAGTCCCGACCGCGCGGACGAAATCGGAGCTACGTGGCAGCTGTCCTTTTTTGCGCGCTTCACTTAACTTCTTCGGGCTGGCGGCGTGTGTCTTCTCTTCACTTGTGTCGCTCATGGCAGCAATTTGTCGAACCACTCCAGCACGCCGTTGGCACGTGTGACCTCCAGTTTCATGCTCTCCACCAGATAGGCAGCGTAGGTGACCATGAGAACTGGAAAGACAATGTTCTTGATTGCCGGAGACAGTTGGCTCGCCTTAAATTGCGGGGCAAAGCGACGCAGCAGCATCATCGATATATCAATCAGTATCAGGAAGAACACGACAGGCCCCGATACCAATAATGCCGTGCGCATTATGCTGTCGAGAAGCCCCAACAACTCCATTGCTCCTGGCCCACTCAGTGTCGGGTGAAACTGATACACCGGCCAGATCAAGTAGCTGCGGTACAGGACACTGATCAAAGTTTCCAGGCCTCCTGATCCGACGAATATGGCAATCGCAGTGATCCCCAGAAAAACGCCCATCGCGGAAGCCTGACTGTTCGTCGCGGGATCGGCCGAAGCGGTCGGGCTGCTGATGCCGCGTTGGTTGTCGATAAGCTCCCCGGCAGCCTGAAGGCCCCAAAGCGGAATGCCAAGAAAAGTGCCAAGGAGTACACCGACAAAAACTTCCTTGAATCCGAGCAGGGTTAGCTGGATCAGGCGCGTATCAGGATCCAGCGCCGGCAATCCGCCGCTGACGTGTGCCAGGCATGGTAGTGCGAAGCCAACAGCCAAACAGCCCCGGATCAGCCCACTGATCTGCGAGCGTGTGAATACGGGAAAGATCAGCATGATGCCCATCGCGCGGGCTGCCCCAAGACCTGCCGCAACGACGAGTTCGAGAGCCGTCTGGATCAGAATTTGAATATCGGCCGATGGCGCGTCCATGGGGCGGACTAGTAGCTAAGTGTCATTGCGGGAAACTCGGTGAAGATCTGATCGGCTAGCTCTATGAGCGGGGCGCTTAGCACAGGAGCAAACAGCCCAATCACCGCGACAACGACCAGAAGCTTCACGGTGAGCGGCAAGCTTTCATCCTGGATCTGCGTCGCCGCCTGGAGGATGCCGATGACGAGGCCGACAACCACTGATGCAATGAGCGGCGGTAGAATCCAGATCATGAAAACCACCAGTGATTGGCTCATAAGAGTAATGATGCTGGATTCAGTGATGATCAGCCTCCCGGTAACGTATAACTCAGCACAAGCCCATGCATCAATTTTGACCAACCATCAATGGCAACAAACAAGAAGATCTTGAACGGGACAGATATAACAGTTGGTGAGACCATCGACATACCCATTGCCATCAAGATAGTTGTCACTATCAGATCTATAACAATAAAAGGCAGATAAAGTAGAAATCCTATCTCAAATCCGCGCTTCAATTCTGATAGCAAGAAAGATGGTACAAGTATTGCAAAGTCATCAGGCGTGGCTGCAGCGTGCATTTCCTCTGGCCAGACCTTTTCTGTCGAAGATAGGAAAAATCGCCGCTGCTCTTCATTTGTGAATTTCTTGAGATGCTCGCGCAAGGGCTCACTTCCGGCTTTAGCGGCGCTTACCCAGTCGTCGAATGTCTGATAGTGGAGCTTGGGATCCGACATGCGGTCATAGGTCTGCTCAGCAACGGGCGCACTAACGAACATAGTGAGGATCATCGCCGCGGCGTACAGCACCACATTGGGTGGTATGGTCTGGGTCCCGAGCGCATTGCGGACGAGGAAAAGAACAATTGATACCTTTACAAAGGCCGTTGTCGTGGCAACTGCTAAAACCAGCAGACCGAGTCCGGCGGTAACCGCAAGAAGCGCCAGGATTGTCGGCTGAGCTTCACTCATTGCATGCAAACCCGCCACGGAGCCTGATGCCCAGCTCTTCTCCGATGCGGACAATGTCGCCACGCCCGATACGCTGACCATTGGCCACTATGTCGACCGGGCCGTCGATCGGCCATCCAAGTTCAAAAATATGCCCTTCGCCGGCACTTCTTAATTCCCCAAGAGAAATAGGCCAGCGGCCGCATTCAAAGACAAGCACGATCTCGACATCGTCGAGATCCTTAGTAAGCTCCAGTTGCGATCCGGGTTGTGTCATATGCGCACTCTCCAAAGGACACGGTCGCGGGCGGAAAGGCCCCCGCAAGATTAATTCATCGCCGTCAAGATCCGCCTCGGCGCACAACTGGCCGACAGCTAGGGTGATCTGGCCGCGGCCGAACGGCGCAATATCGGGCAACAATGCATCACCGACACATGCGCTTCGAAGAAGCGCCGCAGGAAGGCGAAGCGTGCCGACCTCTCCTGCAACAATGAGCGGGAGCTCTGGAGGCAGCCCGCCCAGCTGCCGCGGCAACTGGGCAAGCAGTTCGCCTAGCGCGCGAAACGCAGGCGGTACTAAGCCGTCAAGTGGCGTGAACAGGAATAGACGGCCCTTGCCCTTGACCGCGCCGAAAATGATGTCGAGTTCAAGATGAGGAGCCAGCATCGTGGCTTCGCATACCCGCACGAGTTGCACGTTCAGACGCGTCGTCTCCTCCAGTCGAGTGACAAGCGGCTCCAGAGCGAGTTCGAGAATTAGCGAAGCAGTTGGCTCGGAAGGGAAGGCCAAGCCGTTCTGCACTGTCGTGATGAACTCCTCTACGAGCGGGCGCGACAGTGACAAGATGACCGTTTCGGCTCCCACTCTCCAGACGCAGTCAAGCATCGGAATGGCAGCAGGTTCCTGCTGCCAGACAAGCCCTGCCGTTCGCACCGATAGCGGCACCTCGTTGATCCGGCTTTGAAACGGCGTGCGCGGCGCTGCTGTATCATTGAGCCACGAGACAACCGTGTGGGACAGTTTCAGAACTGGTTCGAACATGGCGGGTGTGACCGCAGCGCCTATCAAAGACTGCACGGTCGTGTCATTCGGACGACCTCTTGCGACCGTCGGATCCGGTTGCGCGGCATTTAGGCAAGCGACCCCCTCGCATATTTCAGCAGTATCTCATCGTCGGCCTCGATCTCGGCTGCGGCCTCCGAATGAGTCTCGACGGCGCGCCGCACGTCGTCCTCGATTTGTTGCCATTTGTCCCTTGCCGCCGAACATATGACCCATAGCTCCCTCGTCCTGGACGCCGCCATCTCAGCCTCCTCTTGAGCGATTTGGGTATCATCAAGCATCTGCCGTCTGGAATTGATCTCAGCGGCAAGTTGTTCAGTGTGAAGGCGGTGACGGTCGAGCGCTGCGCTAGACAAGTTGTCGAGTGACATCAGATGCTGATAGAGCGCTGCTTCTTTTCTTGAACAATGTTGCTGTATCATTGCAAGCTCCCTAGAGGCATTTTGTACGGCTGAGGCGGCCACATCGCGCTGGGCTTCCTTCTTGGACAGCTCGCCAAGGGCACGACGCTCTTGCATTTCCTTCAGAAGCCGTAACCTCGAAGACTGAATCCAGTTTACGCGGTCAGACGCGACATCCATGCGACCGTCTCCTCGAAATCTGACGCGTCATCTTCGCTCTGGCGCAGAAACTCCCTCAGTTCGTCGATTGACGCGACAGCCCGGTCAGTCAGGGGATCTCCACCTGGCTTGTATTCGCCAACATTGATCAAGAACTCGGTCTCGGCATAGCGCGACAGGAGCTCGCGGAAAATGGATGCTGCCTTGCGATGTGTCCCCGAAACGACTGCATCCATGACGCGGCTGCGACTCTGCAGCACATCAATAGCGGGGAAATGCGATCGCGCCGCAATAGCGCGTGAGAGGATGACATGGCCATCGAGAATACCACGCGATTCCTCGGCGATTGGATCACCCGTGCCATCACCCTCTACAAGCACCGTATAGAAGGCCGTGATTGAGCCCCGCTCACCCATGCCGGCGCGCTCGAGCAGGCCTGGCAGCATGCCAAAAACGGAAGGAGGAAAGCCCCGTCGCGTCGGCGGCTCACCCGCAGCAAGGCCTATTTCGCGCATAGCGCGGCAGAAGCGCGTCAGCGAATCCAGCATGAGAGCAACGCGTAGGCCTTGATCGCGGAAATATTCCGCGAGCGCAGTCGCCATTGGAGCGCATTGCGCACGCTCTACCGCCGAGCGGTCGGATGTTTCAACCACGACGACCGTACGGAGAAGGCCCTCTTCACCAAGATTCCTTTCGATGAATTCACGAACTTCCCGTCCACGTTCGCCTATGAGCGCCACTATGACGACGTCAGCGGCGGCACCCTTTACGATCTGTGACAACAGCGTCGACTTGCCACCACCTGGCTCGCCATAAATCCCGATCCGCTGGCCCTCGCCGCACGTCAGCAGACCATCGAGGACACGGACCCCAAGCGGGAATGGCCGCTCAATCATGCGCCTCGTCATCGGATTGGGGGCTCTGCCATGCAGGGGCCGAGTTTCGACGGTCTTGATTTCGCCTTTGCCGTCCAATGGGCGGCAACGACTGTCGATCACGCGACCGAGCAAATCGCCGCCGACGGGCACCTCACGCATTCGGCCAGTGGCCACGACCTCTGCGCGGCTGGATAGGCCCACCAAGTCCCCGATCGGTGTCAGCAATACACCATCACCCGACAGGCCGATCACCTCGGCCTCGAGCGACAGCCCGGTTCGCGGGTCCTCTAGGAGGCAAAGTTCCCCAATACGAGTGTCTGGCAAGACGGCATGAACCAGTGTGCCGATAGCCCGCGTGATCCGACCGCGCACCGCACGCGTGTCAATTCGCTTGGCCGCAGCCCTCAAAGACGAGATTGCTGGAACGAGAGCTCGAGTGTCGGCGTCAGCGTTATGTTCTGGGACGGGCTTTCTCATAGCTCGCCTTTCTCACAGAGCGTCCCGAAACCAAGGCGCAGCGCGCGCATCTGGGCGTCAAGTCCAAGGTCAACATTGCCGTACTCGCTCCACAGCACGCAGCGTTGCGGCGACAATGTCGGGTCGGGCTCGATCCGCACCCTTGGTCGACCATCCTGGCCGTCGCATCGAGCAAACTCTCGTGCAAGCATGTCGACTTGCATGGGAGAAACATGAAGGCAAACGTCGGCGCCGCTGTATTGACACTCTATGGCGTGACGAACAGCCCTCACCAATAGCTCGCCCGGATCGAAAGCGCCGATAAGATCGCTCAATATTTCCATCACGAGCTGCGGCAATTCCTGCTCCAGAGCCGCCTTTCGTCGCGCGATTTCGGAGATTGTCTCCGCAATCAACCCTGCCATCTCCTCGGTGCCTGCATTCGAGCCCTCCATGTGGCCGCGCGCCCACGCCCGCTGGTAAACCGCGCGTGCCCAGTTTCGAACGCGCTGCCGATGCCGTTCTGCCGCGGCAAGGGCTTGCGCGGCGCTGTGCCAGGTTTCGAGCTCGCTCGCGGGTATCAGTGGTCCGACTGGACGCATCTGCGGCGCTATTGGCCCCTCGGAAAGTTCGACTGTCATTTCACCGGGGTCTCTGTCTCAAAATGAGCTACTACAAGTGAAAGCAATTGGCCGGCGGCGGTCCAATGCTCATGTGCTGGAGTCTCCGCGGCAGTCCCCTCGGGCAATCGAAGAAGCACGCGGTTACGCTCGGTCGCTGAACTGTCCTGGAGCCAAGCTCCAAGACATGCGTGTCCATCGTATTCGATTTGCTGAGCGAGTTTTTCTGGGTCCGAGATCAGTCTTTTGTCAACAGCATGCAGCAGGTGTCGGATTCCGAATGCGTGTGCATCCACGCCGATGCGTTTAACAAGGATGGCAAGCTCAGGCTGAGAGACAAACGCGACCAGCGAACGGGCATGCCAGATACTACCAGCAAGAAGGGCCGCTCGATATGGATCATGCCCGCGTAGAAGGTCCGGCCTGCAGCCGATGTGGTTCAGATCCACGTCATCGTTGCCCAGCAATTCTGCCAGCCTTGGATGCAGTCTGGAACACTTCTGCAACTTCACTAACGTTTCGGCCGATAACGCTGGATCAAGACGCGCCGCAAGACGGGTTGGATGGGCCGAAGCCGCAAGCTCGCTCGCGCCCGGAAAGTGCGGACCATCAGGTCGGGCGGTCTGTATAGGCATTGGCAATGAGATGTCACCCACGTCCAATTGCAGGCATTCTTTTGCGAATGGCCTCGACAGCAGAAGCATCCCGGCGCCCCTCGACCTTGGAAACGCCGGTTGATTGCTTGCGCCGACGCGTAACAACGCCGATCAAGAGATAACAGGCCACGGCGAATACGGCTGCGGCAAAACCTGTTACGGTCGCCAGAAGTGGCGCAGGAAGAGGTAGTGATGCTTGTGGCAAAACAGCAGTCGGATCGGGCCGTTGCTCGTGTGCGGACCGTTCTACCGGCACCAAAACCACTTCCACCTTATCGTAGGACAGGCCTTCGATGCTGTCGGCTACAAGCATCTTTATCTTTGGCAGCAGAGCCGCGACATTTGTTTTTGCGTCGTGCCTGATAAACACCGAGGCCGAGGATGGCGTGGCACCGGCTCGCACAAGGTCGTTATGCGGCAGCACGACGTGAACACGTACAGAAAAAACGCCATCGATATCGCTGATCGTCCGCGACAACTCTTCGCTCAGGGCATACACGTAACGGGCACGCTCTTCGGTCGGCGAGGCAATCAGGCCTGATCCTTGGAATATCTCACCGAGGTTCTTGAAGGATTGGCGCGGCAGCCCCTTGGCGTTCAGAAGGTTGATTGAGAAGGCGAGCAGCTTTTCGTCAACCTGGATCGTGCTGGTTCCATCCTTGGCGACCACCCGGATCGCGGCGACCCCGTTGTCTTCAAGAAGTGCGAGCATTTCATTTGCCTCACGCTCTTGCAATTGCGTGTAGAGGTCGGCTTTGCAAGCAGTGAGGGCGACGAGAACTGGCAGCATGACAAGTCTAACCGACCGCCACCCTGACAGGCCACGCATGATTTCGCCCTCGGCCAAGCCAATCATGCGCGCGGTTCAGCCTTCCTTCAAAAGTTTATTCACGGATGATGTGACGCCGCTGACGCCTTTGGAGATAAGCGCCACCTGGGTGACGCCGTTGTAAACATCCCGAAGACCAGCCATCATCGTTTCGAAGTCTTGCCCTTGTTGGGGAATGCCCGAGATTCCGGTTCCCGCCTCACCTGGAACGGGAAGCTTCTGCGCCGGTCCCGGTAGAGCGCCCTTCGAAAGGGCTATGTCATGGTCGAGCGCGGGGAAGGAAACAGTGTTGTGTGGATATAGGGAGGAAATCGTCTGCAACACGCGATCGCCCATGCCGCTCGTCGGCGCAGCCGCGCGCTGAACATCCATCGCCGCAGCAACTGGCGCCGCACTCGCTGGCCCCGCGGCGGCATCGTTTTTCAGCGAGTCGGCTGCATGCCCTAAGGCGCGCTCAAACTGGGCCTGCTCGACAATCGACGGTGATCCGACCCTGGGGAGGCCAGCCGTTAGAGTGGCAGAGATCGACGTGACAGGCATCATCATGTAAGGACTCGGTTGCTCTCTCTGACCGGGCGAGCCCCGCCCATTCATCACCCGGTGTCGGCGCAACACTCCTAGGGGGGCAAGCTGACAACAAGCTGACTAACGGCGGCGTCATTTCGACAATCTAAAATCTCTTCGGCAATTTAGTCACTTGTGATGATTTCAGCGTTTGGTTTATCAGTGCGACATGCCGAGAACGCTTATCCAACCCGTCACCCTGCATGTTTTGAGACTTCTTTGTGCCGGGTTTTTTCTGTCCACCGGGATTCACCCGGCGCATGCAGTCCCGCTGTCCCTTCCGGCGACACCCTATAGATACACGGTTCTGGATCAGGAGCTCGCTGCAGCGTTGCAGGAATTCGGCAACAACCTGAATATCAGGGTCAACATCAGTCCTGCGGTGAAGGGGCGAATTCGCGGACGTATGCCTGATTTGCCACCGCGCGCGTTCCTCGACCGCTTGACGAACCTTTACGGTCTACAATGGTACTATGACGGCCTTGTGCTCTATGTGTCTGCTGCACAAGAATCGCAAACTCGAATGCTTTTGATGACGTCGATTCGCTTCGATGCGTTCAAGGGGGCTCTCGACAAGCTTGATATCTCCGACGAGCGCTATGTGGTCAAACCCGTGCCAGGCAATGGCCTCGTCTTCGTTTCCGGTCCACCGCGCTTCGTCGCACTCGTGGAGCAGACCTTTAACGGCTTGGTGGCGCAGGCGCAGGCGCAGACTCACATAGCGGCAACGCCAAAGGAATCAGTGCTGATCTTGTTTCGCGGCTCCTCCACTACGGTCGTTCGCGACGGACGACCGGATGCTTCTTATTCTTCTGACATCCCACAACAGGATAGCGTTGGCGGGAAGCCTGAGCTGGGCAAGAAATGAACATTGAGGATTTCCCGCAGCTCTGAAGAACATGACTGCGGCTACCCCTTTGTGAACTCTTCGCAAACTCGTCAGTTTCTCGAAAGCTAATCCGCTCATGATGAGTCCCGGCAGCTCTCGCGGTGACTCCGGCCATTGTGTTGGACCGAACCTTGGAGCCGGCCCGGAACACAGCAATTGAAGGCAGGGCAGGCGCATTCGTGACCTGCCGACGCTTGGAATTGTCGAATTTTGTGAAACGCAAGGGATCTTCTGTCGGGGTCTCTTGTGGGGATTTCAACGTCACGTCTGAGGATGCATAATGTCGGCCAGTAATCTTTCAACTTTCTACCGCTCAAATTCGCTACAGTCCGCAAGGGGTTGGCCGGGCCTGAAAGTTTCCCATTTTGCGACCCAGCATCAGCAAAGTGCATCGTGCTTCGAAGCGATGCTGTCCACTTGTGTGCTGGCAGACAAGCCCGGCTCTTTCGCGCAAGGGGATCTGCCAGCGTCGAATCTTGATTCGACAATGGATAAATTGCGGCAGGACCCTTTGGGCCATCTGGCACCGGATGTCTTGACATTGAATGGCTTGGAGCAACACCCACTGGATCTGCTGCCGCCAAATATGAGGGCGGCTCTCAAGGAGGACCAATCGCAACGCTCCAAGGCGACTGAAGCCCAACATCTGCTCGGCGTCACTCCGAAGATCGAGCCGGCTCCCAGGCCGAGCCCCGGAATCACGTGGAACGGTGGGTCGCTGACCACGGCTGAGTTGCAGATTGTTGCGGTACTCAACCGTCACAAGGACCAATGCCCGCTTACTTGGAAGTCGTTGACCGACAAAGCCAATGATCCCTCTACGCCACCGGATCTGAAAGCGGCGATCCAGGGACTGCAGCAGGATTCGGGACTTTTTTATGCGATTGGCTCGCAGGGCGACGGCCGCTGTGGAGGCAAGATCAACGCCAAGGACTTGGCCGGATTTTCAAACCACCACCCACAAGTTGCTGCATTTCAGGAAGCCCAAGCGCGAAGCTACGAGCAGAACTACATACCATCCGACGGCAGCGGAGGTTTGCAGCCTTCGGTCATGACCTTGAGCGATGCCTTGCGGGAGTTTTACCGGTACTCCGAAAATCTGTCCAAGGACCTGAGTCTGGATGAGTTCAAGAAAATGGTCGGCGGCGAATCGAAAAACGGCAAATTTCCGCCCCAGGTCATTGCGGCGGCGCAATATTTCCTCGATCACCCCGATGCTTGGAACCAGTTGTGCGGTGGCTCGAAAGGGAAGATGCACAAAGAGGATTTCCTGCAAGTCGCCTCATCGTCGATGAGCCTCACGCAAACTGAGCTGAATACGGTCGAGATGATCAAGGACCATCAGGACACGTTCTTTGGAAGCGGTGTTCTGACTCGCGACAAACTGGCGAAAATGAAAGACGACAAGAGCCTTGATCCGAAAGTGCGGGAAGCAGCCTCTCAGCTCCTTTCAGATCCTCTTCTGTTTGGCCTCCTGAACAATTCGATCACGGGCTATAAGACCCATCATAAATTCTTCGACTTTGGCGGCGGGCATACGGTTGATTCCGGCAATATCAGCAAAAAAGACTTTGCCCATTTTTGCACAAACATGTCGTCTGCGAACCGCAACGTTCAGCAGCCAATCACCCACGGCGCCCAAACCGCAGAAGAGCAGAATGCCGTCGCGGACATGAAGATGGGCCTGATGGACCAGCCTGACATTAAGTCAGCCAAAAAGAACGGCGGGGCCGTCATGCACGTCGTCGACTCCGTGCTCAAAATCGAGACGAAAGTGCTCGACTTGGCGGCAACGGCGGTGGGACTGCTCAGCTTCATTCCGGGCCTCGGACAAGTAGCCGATCTTGCCTCGATGGTTCTCGAGGCTGAGTCGCAAGCAGCCAATCTCCTGCGTACGGCCATTAACGGAGGCGATATGAAGCGAGCGCTGGAGGAAGCTGGCCTCAATATGGCCGCGCAGGCGATCGGCCTTATCGCAGGCCCCGAGGTCAAGCTGGCCATTCGAAATGGGCTCGTAAAGCACCTGATGGAAGAGGCCTTGGCGGCAGGCATTGATCTTTCGGTCTCGACGGCGCAGGACTACGCAGAAGGCTATGTGAATAACCTCAAAGCGCGCCTTGCAGGCGGCCCTGAGCAAAGCCTAGGCCTTCCGAGCATGCCATCATTCCAGAGTGTGGCAAGCAATGTGCCCTTCGTCGGCATTGCCTTATCCTAGCCGTCGCCTTGCGCGGAAGCTTTGGCTCGCGCGCTGACATAAGGGTCATTGTGGCACAAGCAGGGGTTCATCCGCATCAACGCAGCGGTGTTCCTGACGCCATCTGGATCGGACTGTGAGGGGGATGTCCGAAGTCTGTGAAGGCTTCGGTATATGACGACTTCAGAGTTACGCTGAGCCCAGCCATCTCGAGCCGGTGCGCCGGGTCGAGGTTTTCACGGGCGCCGGCCGGCAGCGGGAATGGTCTCCGGAAGGCACGGCGCGGATGGTGGCGGAGCGGCGCAGCCGAAGGAACGGCTGTCGCGCGCCCAGGGCGGCCTCCCGAACAGCAGACGATGATCTCCTGCCTTGGGCCTATATCCTTGTGCCCACGCTCAAGGCAGTCGGCTGAAAACAGCGCTGATTTAAAACAGCATTATCCTGCACTGCACCCTCGATCCTTGCGCTCACCGATCGCTCGTCGACACGCACGCGGTCAAGTCGTTATCGGCGCTATGCCGATGGGCTTCGAGAGCAAGGTGGACGCTGAGCGGTGCGTCAGCCTCAGGGCGCGGCTGGCCAGCTTTGGGTCTCACGCTCTATGACGGCAACACCCGGCTGATCAACTTGGCCTGTTCGCGGGCTCCCGGCAGCGGCGCGGAAGCCACGGTCCGCCTTCCTCGGCTTCAGGCCAAAGATACCGCAGCATGCTCCAGAGCTATGTCTGCCGCCTCCGCCCCATCGTCGCTGGTCATGTGGAAAGGACAAGCAGGCTACGCACCCCATAATCCCGTCGGGCAGGATTCGACAGTCGACGGCGAGACATTCGCCAAACCTCACCCTTGATTCTCAGCAACGTTAAAAAAAATTCACATAATGTTCGTGAGTGTAGTCTCCTGTCAGGTGGTACATTAGCCCCAATATCTGGCGTCTTAGTCGTAGAAAGGACTGTGATCCATCTTCCATTAGCATCCATACCAGCGGATTTACAGCAAATGACGAGAGAGGTCTCATGCGGATTGATGGGGATAGAAGGGCTAGCGGCTTGCTGCATCCCGTCCGGGTTGATGCCAACCAATGTTGACACTGGTAAATCGCCTAAGGACGGCAGCGCATCTTGATCGCCTTCGAATCCTGGGCCTTTGCGCGCATGCGGATCTAACCGTCGGCGAGCTGGCCGATATTACCAGTCTGCCTCGCGAGCAGGTTCGACGCCACGTTCGGCGGCTGGGCAGAGCCAACTTTCTTTGCTGCAACGAACAACGTCCGCAGTCTTCGTACCATATGCAAGCAGGAGGCAAGGATGGCGGGCTGGCTCAATTGGTGGTCGATCTCCTGCCCCACGATGATGGCCATCATAAAAGAGACCTACAACGCCTGGAAGCAATACAAGACGCGCGGTTGAAGGGACCGCCTGCTTGATCGTGAAATAGATCAGTCCAAATGGAGCGCGACTACCATGGATAACTCCGCCGGCGGCGCCATCGCGCAGCCCGACACTTACGGGCGGCCTCACTTAGCCGCCGTCGACTCCCGCGTTCACGAACTGCTTCTAAGACAGGAGCGTCAGGAGCGGACAACTCTCAAACTGATCGCCTCCGAGAACTTTGCCTCCTCGGCGGTGTTGGAAGCGACCGGGTCGATTTTCACCAACAAGTATGCCGAGGGATACCCCGGTGCGCGCTACTACGCCGGAAACGAGATCGTCGATGAGCTTGAGACCCTCGCGATCGAGCGCCTGAAAGCGCTATTTGGCAGTGAACACGCCAACGTCCAGCCTTATTCAGGCTCGCCAGCCAACCAGGCTGTCTATCGCGCGCTTTTGAGCCCCCGTGACAAAGTCATGGGCTTGCCTTTACCCGAAGGCGGCCATCTGACTCACGGTTGGTCCGTCAATTTTTCCGGCAGCGATTATCAGCGCGTCCCGTACAGGCTGCACGAAAAGACACAGCAAATTGACTATGACCACTTGCGCGAGACCGCCAAGCGGGAACGCCCGAAGCTAATTTGGGTCGGCGGAACTGCTTATCCGCGTATTTTTGACTACGCGGCAATGGCCGAAATTGCTTCGGAGGTGAACTCGTATCTGGTGGCTGACATCGCCCACATCTGCGGCCTGGTTGTCGCAGGAGTGCATCCGAACCCCGTGTCCCATTGCGATGTGGTCACCAGCACCTCTCACAAGTCGATCCGCGGTCCCCGGGGTGGCTTCATTTTATCAAGGAATGAAGACCGTTATCAGCCCCTCCATCATCCGAAGAGCAAACACAATCTGCGCCGTGTTCCCTCTTCTGCAAGGCGGACCGCATATGAATACTATCGCCGCGCTTGCCGTCGCTTTGCAGGAAGCAGCGAACTCGTCCTTTCGTGTCTACGGTCAGCAGATCGTCCACAACGCCAAGGCTCTGGCCCAGGCGCTTCTGGAGCGAGGTTATGAACTCGTCACTGGGGGCACTGACAATCACATGCTGATCCTTGATCTTCGGGACCGGCCGCTGTCAGGCAAAGCCTATGCGGAGCGCTTATCGCGTGCAGGCATCATTGCGAATTTCAATATGGTCCCGGGCGACCGGCGGCATCCGGCGCTGACAAGCGGCATCCGCTTAGGGACACCAGCGGTGACGTCCATGGGCATGCGCGAAACGGAGATGGTGCAGATCGCCGCTTTCATCGACTCGGTCTGCCGCCAGCCCGATGACCAGGAAGTTCATGCGAGCGTACGAAGAGACGTTGCCGACTTCTGCACTGCGTTCGATGTTCCCGGCATCCGCGACCGATAAGCCACCCCAATCCAGAAACTCCTCACTAACTCCAGCACTTGAAGCGAGGGCATTTTTATGACCAGGCAGTTCGTGTTCTCTTCCGAATCCGTCGGCGCGGGACACCCCGACAAGATGGCAGACAACATCTCCGATGCCATTCTCGATGCGGTCCTGCGCACCGATCCGAAGGCGCGCGTCGCCTGTGAAGTGTTGGTGAAGACGGGGATGGTCGTTGTGGCTGGCGAGATCACCAGCCATGCCCACATCGATTACAGCCAAGTCGCCCGCGATACGATACTCGATATTGGCTACGACGATGATGCGATTGGCTTTGATGGTCGACGTTGCGCCGTCGTTCTGGCCCTCACCGAGCAGTCGCCCGACATAAGCCAGGGCGTTGATGAAGGACGAGGGCAGGATCTCGGGCAAGGGGCAGGGGATCAGGGCATCATGTTTGGATTCGCATGCAACGAGACGGATACATTGATGCCCCTGCCGATCCAACTCGCTCACCATTTGACGAAAAGACAGGCCGAGGTCCGGAAAGCGGGACAGCTTGGCTGGCTGCGTCCGGACGTGAAATCTCAAGTGTCGGTACGCTACGAAGGGCTCCGCCCGGTGGCGCTGGATACCATAGTCCTGTCAACGCAGCATGACGAAGCGGTCTCACAAGCCACGGTCCGCGAAGGCGTCATTGAGGAGATCATAAAACCGGTCCTGCCGGCCCACCTGGATACTTCGGGGATCAGATTTCTGGTCAACCCAACAGGGCGGTTCGTGGTCGGTGGGCCTGCCGGCGACTGCGGCCTCACAGGACGGAAGATCATCGTCGATTCCTACGGTGGGACCGGGCGTCACGGCGGCGGTGCCTTTTCGGGCAAGGACCCATCCAAGGTTGACCGCTCGGCGGCCTATGCCGCCCGGTATGTCGCGAAGAACATCGTTGCCAGCGGCCTTGCAGAGGTCTGCGAGGTTCAGCTTGCCTACGCGATCGGCGTGGCCAGTCCGGTTTCTGTCATGGTCAATACCTTCGGAACCGCAAGGATCGAGGAAAAAAGGATCGAGCGCCTTGTTCTCGAGGTTTTCAATCTCCGACCGAAAGGCATCATCAAGATGCTTGATCTCTTACGGCCGATATACCGCAAGACGGCGACATACGGACACTTCGGGCGTGAAGAGCCTGAGTTCACTTGGGAGAAGACGGACAAAGCTGACGATTTGCTGCGTGAAGCCGGACCGGCAGCTGCGTGAGGGCGGCTGGATCAAGCGCATGCGGCAACCCATTTCAACTCGCGAGACCACGCCCGGCCGGCGTGGCAAGAAGCCGGCTCGGGTTTTGGCGGAGATTTTGATGCCGGATTATGACGTGCTTTGCATCGGCAATGCCATTGTCGACATCATCGCCCAGTGCGACGAGGAATTCCTCGAGACCAACGGCATCATCAAGGGCGCGATGAACCTCATCGACACACAACGCGCCGAACTGCTCTACAGCCGCATGGGTCCGGCGATCGAAGCGTCCGGCGGCAGCGCCGGCAACACGGCGGCCGGCGTCGCCAGCTTTGGCGGCCGCGCGGCCTTCTTCGGCAAGGTCTCCAACGATGCGCTGGGCGAAATCTACGCCCACGACATCCATGCGCAGGGCGTCGCCTTCGGCACCACGCCGCTCAAGGGTGAGCCGCCGACGGCGCGCTCGATGATCTTCGTCACGCCCGACGGCGAGCGCTCGATGAACACCTATCTCGGCGCCTGCGTCGAGCTTGGCCCTGAGGATGTCGAAGCCGACAAGGCGTCCGGCGCCAAGGTCACCTATTTCGAAGGCTATCTGTGGGACCCGCCGCGCGCCAAGGAGGCAATCCGCCAGACGGCGAAGCTGGCGCACGCGGCAGGCCGAGAAGTGTCGATGACGCTATCGGATTCGTTCTGCGTCGACCGCTACCGCGACGAATTCCTCGACCTGATGCGCTCGGGCACGGTCGACATCGTCTTTGCCAACAGCCACGAGATCAAGTCGCTCTACCAGACATCGTCGTTCGACGAGGCGCTGGCCCAGATCCGCAAGGATTGCCGGATCGCCGCCGTCACCCGCTCGGAAAAAGGCTCGGTGATCGTGCGCGGCGACGAGACCGTGGTGATCAAGGCGACCGCCATCAAGGAACTGGTCGACACGACGGGCGCCGGCGATCTCTATGCCGCCGGCTTCCTGCATGGCTACACGCAAGGCCGCGACCTGCAGACTTGCGGCGACCTTGGCTCACTGGCAGCCGGATTGGTGATCCAGCAGATCGGCCCCAGGCCCCGTCAGAATTTGCGCCGCGAGGCCGAGCAGGCGGGGCTGACCATTCCGGACGTTCAAACGAGTTAGTGGCCTACCTTCCCGTTGTGCAGGCTATCTCGCCAGAAGCGCAATCACGGAATAGGGAAATCCTGATGTCGAACATGATGAAGGCGCTTGTGAAGGCCAAGGCCGAACCGGGCATCTGGATGGAAGAGGTGCCGGTGCCGGAAATCGGCCCCAACGACGTGCTGATCAAGATCAAGAAGACGGCGATCTGCGGCACCGACGTGCACATCTACAATTGGGACCAGTGGGCGCAGAAGACGGTGCCGGTGCCGATGGTGACGGGCCATGAGTTCGTCGGCACCGTTGCCGATTTCGGCGCAGCGGTCACCGAATACAAGGTCGGCCAGCGTGTATTGGGCGAAGGCCACATCGTCTGCGGCCATTGCCGCAACTGTCGCGCCGGGCGAGGGCATCTGTGCCGCAACACACTCGGCGTCGGCGTCAACCGTCCAGGCGCCTTCGGCGAGTATCTGGCGATCCCGCAGCACAATGTCGTGCCGATCCCCGACGATGTGCCCGATGAGATTGCCGCGATCTTCGATCCCTTGGGCAATGCCGTCCACACCGCATTGTCCTTCGATCTGGTCGGCGAGGACGTGCTGGTGACTGGCGCCGGGCCGATCGGCATCATGGGCGCGCTCGTCGCCCAATGCGTCGGCGCGCGCAAAGTGGTCATCACTGACATCAACCCGGTGCGGCTGGCGCTAGCCAAGAAACTCGGCGTCCAGCATGTCGTCGACGCCTCGAAGGAGAAGCTGCGCGACGTCATGCCGGTGCTCGGCATGACCGAGGGGTTCGACGTCGGGCTCGAAATGTCAGGCGCCGCCCCCGCTTTCCGCGACATGATCGACACCATGAACAATGGCGGCAAGATCGCCATTCTGGGCATCGCGCCGACCGGCTTCGAGATCGACTGGAACAAGGTCATCTTCAAGATGCTGCATCTCAAAGGCATCTACGGCCGCGAGATGTTCGAAACCTGGTACAAGATGATCGCGCTTGTGCAGGGTCCGCTGGATGTCTCCGGCCTGATCACCCACCGCATCGGCATCGACGATTTTCAGATCGGTTTCGATGCGATGAAGAGCGGCAGTTCCGGCAAGGTGGTGATGGACTGGTAGGGATTGCCTTGGCCGCTATTCAGGAAAAGCTGACGACAGCACCTCTGGTCCGCCGGACATTTTCCAACTAGGGGAACATGGCTGGGTGGAGAGCTATGGCTCCGCTACGTGCGCTCGCTAATCATACACGGCGACGTATCGCGGCCCACCCGGTGACGGTCGATGGGGCAATTCGCTTCAGTCGATGACGGAAACCCGGTGAACCGATGCTGAGGCCCCGACGCGATCGTCTATTTCCTATGATCTGCGATTGAGGTCGAGGTGTTGCCGCTTTCAGCGGGTAAAATGCGATAGACGACTTCCGGTACCCTTCCGGTCAGCGAAAAGGAAGGCAACGAGCCGCATTGCCTCAAGCAAAATGTTACCAATAGTGTCCTGTTCCAAAGGGGATGGACAGGTCGTGCCATTCCGGTTCGGGGGAAGGATGGCGCGGCTCAGCATGGCGACACGGTGAAGCGGCGATCGTGGAGCTTTATTGCGGCGTTGACAAGCGGCGCATTCTGGATGAGTTCGAGGCGGTAACCGGCTATTATTCGCAAGCGCGCGATCCGTCTTATGAACCGTCGTGAGCAGAGGCCGTCTGCGGGCAAGAGCCGCAGCCGCTGTTACGGCAGCGATGTCCGCGACGCGCTCATCGTGTTGTGGGAGGATTCGGAGCGGCTGGGTCCGCATCGACGCTCGCGGCGGCCAGCGCCGCCGGGCAGGAATGAGTTCGCAGTTCGCCGCTCGGTGCCAGCCCGCACCTTCGGCGATTGGAAAGATCCGCCGCCCGGCTTTGTTGAGCGCATTCGGGCACGTCTTCGTCAGGGAGCTTCGTGCAGACGATGGTGCTGACCGGATTGCCGCCGGCTGGACCGATTGCATTCCGCTCCGCACGCGCGACAGCGGCAATGTGATCATGGCGATCAAGCAGGCCCGCTCCCGGTTTCGCTGACCCTGTGCTGCTGTTTGCCGGCATCCGCCCGCACAGGAAGAGCTTGTAAAAGCGGTCGGTGCGGAAATCGAGGAGCCGTTGGTCGTCGATCTTCAGCCTGAACGCGGTCGTTTGCTGGTGCCGCAAATCGGCTGTTGCATGTACATCCCTGTCAGACGTCAGTTTTCCTCGCCTATTTTGGTGTCGAGCGCGAAGTGCTCCAACCAGATTGCAAGGCTTTTTGGAAATGAGAGCGGCTTTGCGCAGGGCGCTCCGTTGTTGAGCATTCAAGCTACCAAGCCAATGACGCGCAGGTTCCACCAGGCTCGCCAGCCTTGAAGGACAGCGAAAAAAGCAGAGCACGACAGACACAACAGTGCATCAGGACGCCGCAGTCGTTGAAGATGGTGCGCTGCATCCATACCGTGGATGCATTCGATCCAAATAATCGATTTGTTCAATCAGTTTCTCGAAAGCTAACCCTACCCTCTGTGGGAATCGGGCTCTGAGCCGCGACGCTGCCTTGCGAGCGCAGGGGCTGCACGTAGGAGAGATGATGCAACGAGAAATCGCACGCGGGTTGCTGGCCTCGTGGGTTCGCCGACCGGCGTATTTGAGCCCGTCAGTTGGTCCTCACCCGCGCCTATTGCCACCGAGCGACTTGCATGTCCCTCCGACTCGGACCAGTTCCGAGAGCTGCGACGAGTTGCGCGCCGTGTGCTCCGATCAGATGGCCGCCGGTGACGCGTTCGATGGGCCGTCCCTCTTCGAGAGGAGATGAAATGCGAACGCTGCTCGTGGATCATCATGCGGATCTTGCGCGCGCCATGCGACTTGCGCTCGGGGATGGCGGCTTCGTCGTTGATGTCGTTGGTACTCTGGAACTGGCTTCGAGTGCATTTTCTTGCGCCAGCTATGAAATTCTCCTGCTGGAATTGGCTCTGCCAGATGGCGATGGCTTGGGTTGGCTGAGGCAGTTGAGGACCCACGGGCATTCAGTTCCTGCCGTCATTATGAGCAGCCTTAACGATCTCGATAAGCGAATTGCGATCTTCAACGGTGGTGCGGACGACTTTCTGCTCAAACCCATCTCTACCGATGAGCTTATTGCCAGAATGAGAGCCATTCTGCGCCGGGCGACACAGATGACCGACCTGAGGCTCGTATTTGGCAATCTCGACTTTGATCCGGTCGCCCGCCAGGTTTTCGTTGATGGGCACCCAATGATGATCGCACGTCGCGAACTCTGTATTCTAGAGCACCTGCTTAACCGGGCAGGCCGCATCGTGCCCCGTGCGCAATTGGAAGATCACCTCTATTCATTCAACGACGACGTGTCTGCCAACGCGCTTGAAGTCGGAATTTATCGTTTACGGGGACATCTGACCAGATCAGGTGCAACGCCACGGATCAAGACCATCCGAGGCATTGGTTACATCCTAGAATTGACTGACGCCTCGTCCGCATAGTTTGTCGAATCGAAAGAAGATCTATTTTGCTGATCCTTCAACATCCTTGCCATGCGCTCAATTGGCGGGCGATCGCCAACAAGGTTACAAGACCTGCAGTTCCCCGTTACCTGGGCCATCTCCTCTGCGCGCTTATTGTGACTTTCCCACTTGGTGTCGCGGCGCAAAACAAGCAGGACAAAGGCCCGCCGCATGCGGCTTCGAATAGCATCAACGCCACGCTGACCCTTTCCTCTTCGCTCGGGGAGACCGTTCATCTGCCCGCGCCAGCCACGACCATCTTTGTTGCTGACCCCACGATCGCGGATTTTCAGGCGCCATCGAGCAAAACAATCTTCGTCTTTGGCAAGAAATCGGGGCGGACCAGCCTATTCGCCTTGGATGGCAATGGCGAGCCTCTCGCCGAATTGCGTATCGTTGTCACGCAACCGATCGGGGATTTACGCGCCATGTTGCGGGAGCAGGTCGGCGACTATCCCATCCGCGTCAACTATACGCCGCGCGGCGCAATCCTTAGCGGGACGGCGCCCGACGCAGAGGTCGCCGACACCGCAAAAAGAGTCACTGAGCAATATCTGGGCGACGGAGCGCAAGTCGTCAACAACATCAAGGTCGCTGGATCCCTGCAAGTTAACCTCAGCGTGCGCGTAGCCGAAGTCTCACGCAGCGCCATGAAGTCACTCGGCGTCAACTTGTCCGCCTTCGGTCAAATCGGCAATTTCAAAGTGGGCGTTCTAAGCGGAAGCGCTGCAAGCGCTGGGTCTGGTTCAACCCAGGGTGGCGGTACAGCAGAAATCGGATTCGACAACGGTGCCGTCAACGTCAGCGCGGTTCTCGACGCGCTCGCCAAGGAGCATATAGCTTCCGTCCTGGCTGAGCCGAACCTCACCGCTATGTCGGGTGAAAAGGCCAGCTTTCTCGCGGGCGGCGAATTTCCCATTCCTGTCCTGCAGGAAAACAGGCAGGTATCGGTTGAATTCCGTCACTTCGGCGTCAGTCTGGAATTTGTGCCGACAGTTCTCAGCAACAATCAAATCAACATTCACGTAACGCCCGAAGTCAGTGAACTGTCGACGCAAGGTGCCGTGCAAATCAACGGAATTTCCGTGCCGGCAGTTTCCACGCGCCGAGCCGATACGGTCGTCGAACTCGCCAGCGGCCAGAGCTTCGCAATCGGCGGTCTAATCAGGCGGAACGTCAACAATGATGTCAGGGCCTTTCCCTGGCTCGGAGAACTGCCGATCCTGGGACCGCTTTTTCGCTCGACCTCGTTTCAAAAAGAGGAGTCAGAACTGGTCATTCTAGTTACGCCTTACATTGTAAGACCAGGCTCCAACCCAAACCAGATGAGCGCACCGACCGAGCGGGCGGCACCGGCTTTGAACGGAGGGGGCGCTCCGACGAATTCCGTGACAAGTCCCCCGCGAGACCGCGCTGCTATCCGTGCGGGCGCGCCAAGCGCCCAGGGCGGTCTCGGCTTCATCATCGAATAGTGTCATCCAAAGATGTTGCGTTTTATAATCCTCTTTGTCGCTCTGGCACCAAGCGTAAGTGGCTGCACAAGCACTACGCCAGTTGATGTCGAACCATCGGCACCAATGCTTGTCCGAGAGGAGACCACCGTCCTGACGTTGCAAAGCCTGCGCGCTTCCGAACGGCAGCGTTTGCGTGTTTTCCTAGACAAGGCCAGTCGCGGCCGGTTCGATGCCATCCACCTCCTCATCAGCGGTTCGCCCCAGCTCAGCGCAGGGGTAGCCCATCAGGCCAGGCAGTTGGCAATCGAAGAAGACAACATTCAATTGCGCGATCAACACGACGCCGGCTCAGTGCGAATTGAGGCGATTGTCTATCACGCCCGTCCGCCGGTCTGTCCCTCATATGGTGCCTTACCCAATGAAGAATCCTTCAAACAGCCGCTTGGTTGTTCGACAGGACATAACCTGGCCGTGATGGTCAACGATCCGCGCGATCTGCTCGACAATCAGGCCGTCAAGGCCGGCGATGGCGATCGTGCTTCTGTACCAGTTGCAACTTACAGAACATTCGGGACGGATAAAGGTGGCTGATACCGCCCTTATCTCGGCAGCACTCCTACCGGAGATTGAAAGCTTCCAATCGCGTCCTGATCTAAAATAAAAGGAACCGCTGGATGCAATATAGGCGCTATATCGAGGGCCTTAGGGCCGTTGCTGTACTTCCGGTCGTACTCTTTCATTTCGGAATTTCGGCGATCCCGGGTGGCTTTAGCGGGGTCGATATCTTCTTCGTCATCTCCGGCTACCTAACCAGCGGAAGCCTCCTGGATGACCTTGAACGCGGCCAATTTTCCATCGTCAACTTCTACTGGCGCCGTGCCCGGCGCATTCTGCCGGCGCTCGTCTTTGTGATGCTTCTCACCTGCATTGCAGCATTGTTCATTCTTCTGCCACCGGATCTGCGCGGATTCAGTCTTAGCATCATAGCTACCTCGACCTTCTGGTCGAACGTTTTCTTCTGGAAAACGTCAAGTTACTTCTCTATCGATGCCGCGCTTCTACCACTGTTGCACACTTGGCCGCTTTCCGTAGCGGAGCAGTACTACATCTTCGCACCAATCCTGATGTTCCTAATCTATCGCTACATCGGGAAGCGCTGGCTGACGACACTTCTTCCGATAATTCTCTGCAGCTTCGTAGTGGCGGTGATGGCGACATCGCTGGCACCCACCGCCGGATTCTATCTGCTGCCGACCCGAATCTGGGAACTCATGTTGGGCGCCCTGCTCATGCTCAAATGCCCCTCGCCGCTGGGCAACCGATTCCTGATGGAGTCGGTGGGGGTGGCCGGATTTGGCCTTCTCGCCATCGGGTTCTTCGCGATTTCGGCGAGTGATCCGTTCCCAGGCTACAACGCCTTGTATCCATGCATCGGAACGGCCCTTCTGATCTATGTTGGCCAAAATACCCCCTCGACGGTCGCCACCCGCATGCTCGAAGTCCGGCCGCTGGTCTGGATTGGGCTCATCTCGTATTCGTTGTATCTTGTTCACTGGCCTCTCAATGCGTTCGCGCACTATCTTTCGTTCCAAAAACTCGATCCGTTGATGACCGGTGCGATGTTGGTGGCAAGCCTCGCATTGGCTGCATTCTCCTGGAAGTTTGTAGAGCAGCCGTTTCGACAGAAGAGGGCCTTCACCTCCCCGGGGCCTATCTTCGCCTTTTCAGCGCTCGCGATCGTTGTCCTTTGTGCCGGCGGAGCGGCGGGGGCGCTCGGCAATGGCTTTCCGCAACGGTTTCCGGACTATGTCCAGCGGCGCATTTCCGTCGGGGACTGGAGGAATGGCATCTGTTTCAACGAGGGCACCAGCCGGATCGAAAGCTGGAATATGGAGGATTGCACGCGCACCAGCGGTTTTCCAACAACGGTTTTTTTGTGGGGCGACTCCTTCGCCGCGCACTATGTTTCCGGCTTGGGTGCTAACATAAATCGATTGCAGGCGAACATCGTTGAATATACGTACGCCAGCTGCGCGCCGATACTCTATTACTACCCTTACGATCGTCTTGATTGTGTCCGGTTCAATCGCAAGGCCTTGGACGTCATCTTGGAAGCGGACATCAAGACGGTTATCCTCAGCGGTAGATGGAGTGACTATGAGGTCAGAGGTTTCGACGGTCTTCAGCAAACAATCGCTACGCTTCGTGCCCTGGGCGTGCGCGTGTTTGTCATCGGCCAGTCTCCGCAGTTCCCAACTGACGTCCGGAAAATTGCGTTCTTCGCCAAGCGCCAAAATCTGGACGATACGTCCTGGCCGATCGCGATGGACCCCGACATCAACGAACGTGTGCGCTCATTTACCAAAGGCGCCACATTCATCGATCCGCTGAAATTCCTGTGCAGCGCAGGACGCTGCGCCTATTCCGATAGAGGAGAGTTTTTATATTTCGACTATGGTCATTTCTCTTCAGCCGGCGCCACACTGGCAATCTCGAAATACTGGCCGGCTTTTGGCAAGGACAATGCTCTTCCTAAGACGAAGTAGCGGCTCAGCGGCTGACAAGCACCAGTACGGGTCCCAGTGATAGCTCCTGCTTCCGCAGCAGCCGCGACGATGGAGCTGTTCAGGTTTAAGGCCCCCCGATAGTGACCTAGGATGGGTGCTGCCACGCGGCTCGGACTCAGCGTGCATTATCACGTAAATGTTGAGAGAATGAATGGCGCCGCGAAGGGCAATTCCAGCCGTCCAAAGCGACAGGCGTGTCGCGGCCTCGACATTGCAGTGGCGCTTACCTAACACGGCCTCACACTGCCCTCTAAGCGGCCCCGAATTTGAACTGACGGCCCCTGGCCGGTTCATCGGGCAGGTCAAGGGCTAGGTGTAGTACACAGGGCTCATAACTTTCAGTTTCTAGTTGGTACGATGGGCCGTGGACGGTCGATGCAGACTTCAAGATGGCGAACGAAGCTCTCCATGCGTGCGTTGTCGAGGCAAGTGCCTTTGCCATGCTCGCGACTGGAGAGATTTCAAAATGAGCCTTGTAAGCGGAGAATGCCGCCGACGCTGTTCGGCTTGCTCGTGCCCTTGACGGCGGTAGGCTCGGCAGGGCCGAGGCCAGAGTTGCCGTAGTGGTCGTAATCGACCTCGGCTGTGACCGTGAAGCCGGGAACGACCATGTAGGCGACGTTTGCAGCCACACCAGCATCCTTGAGCTGATCACCCGAGACCTGAAGGTTGAACGAAGTTTTCTCGTCAAACTCGTAGGTGGCGCCCGCCCAGAAAGCCCACTGGCCGTTCCAGATTTTGTACGAGCCGCGCCCATGATTGGCAATTGCGCCGTTTGAGTCCTCGTTGAGACTGGCATTGGAACCGTAGCCGAAGAGTCCAAACAGCGACAGCTGGTTTGTGACAGCGACGTCGACGCGGATCTTGCCGGCAAAAGCTTCGTAATTGCTGTCATAAGCCGCGACGCCGGTGATCGAGCCCCAGCCTTGCGTGTATTTCAAGCCGGCGACAACGTGCGGAATATAGCTGTCGATAGTACCGGCTGAGCCCGATCCTTGTTCGAGCGAAATCACAGTCGAAATGCCGTTGCCGGCGTCGAAGTGGTACTGAGCCACGTTGGTGTCGAAGCCGGCCGACGGAACGAGCATACTATCGAGAACGTCGCCAGCGTAGCTTACAAACGTATCGAAGGCCGACCCCTCCTTGCCAACTCGCAGGCCTCCCAGCTCGACCCAGGCAGAAGCCAGTGCGAGGCCGCTGTTGAAATCATAGTTCTGAGGACTGTCATGCGAGTTAGCGCTGTTGCCAAAATTCACGTGGGTTTCGGTATAGGTCGTCAACGCGCCGAGCTCGGTCTGCTGGCCGGTCCAAGTTTTGAACGTGAAGCGTGTGCTGTTTCGCCAAGTGCCTTGGTCCTCGCCAGTTCTCACGTCCGAGGTTCTTGCGCTGTCATACGATCGGACGTCACCCAGGCCGATATCGTAACGGACATAGCCGCCGATGCGCAGGCAGGTCTCGGTGTTGGGAATATAGGAATATCCCGAGCCGAGGACGTCGCAGATCTTGATGTACTCGGCCGGTTCCCGCTCGGCGCCAGCTGCTCGACCGACGGAAACGGTCATCAGAGCAGTTAAGCCGAGAAGAGGACTCTTGATGTACATGTCTAGATCTCCATGAAGGAATAAAAAGGATAGAGGCGAAAGAGCAAGCTTTTCCTCTAAATTTTATGCGTGTTGTCTCCAATATGTGGACGCCAAAGCGCTTGACACGAGAGGTGAGCCAGCGTAAAAGCCACATGTACTTATAATAGTGTTTTCTGTTAGGAGATTCATTATCGTTTACATGTGAAACACTCCGGTCGGACCGCTGCAGCTCTCCGAAATAGAGCAGCAAGCGACATGCCAACCTGAAGCGTAAATGCGGCCGACACCAAAATCGGGCCGACGCGCCTTCGTCTCGCTGGAATCACTTTTTTTGAGGGTCACTGCGAAAAGCAATGTGCGACACGGTTCGCCATGTTCGATATGTGACAGTCTCGTTTAACAGCGACGGCTTCCCGTCTGACCGCAACGGAGGCCGCGCCATGCGCTACCGAGAAGGATCACTGCGCGTACGCTCCGCAAGGGCTGCGCCAGGAACAGAGGGCGTGCGCGTCCGAGGCGTCGCATGGTGGCCGCAGCACCTTTTCGCCGCTGTAAGTTCGCCGTGCAGGTACATTGCGCGGCCGGAAGCGAGAGGGAGCGCACCCTGAAACGGCTGCCTACGGCTCGCCTCGAGTAATTGGCGATGAACAGCATTCTCGAGAACTTAGTCTCGACGGAAAGAGCAACGAAAGGAAGCCGCTTGGACGAGCACGATCCGAAGGAAGAACCGATCGAGACCATTTTCCGCAACGGCACAATCACTGCCGTGGGTATCCTGCTTGCCTTTTCGCTCGGCTTCCTCACTCATTGGGCCGCGAACCCCTTGCCATGGCAACTCTACGATCTGTTCGCCGTAGTGCCGATCCTGCTCGGCATCGCACTGCAGATGAGAGCGCTGTCCATGCTGCTCGACATGAGTTCCTTGCGGCGCCCCATCTACGAACGCGCCAATCGCATTTTCATGGTCGGCCTCATCCAGACCGCGTGTGGCGTCGGCATGGCCATCTTGGTCGATCTTTTCGGGATATCGGTAGGGGGCACGCTGCCCGGCGCTTGACGACAAGCCACACCGCCGCTCTTCGCTCGAAGCGACGTCAAGCCGGGGAACCTTGTGCACCCCCTAGCGGCGTCCTCCTTTCATCAAATGAGCCGACGTCAGCTTTAGAGCGTCTCGGTGGCTAAAGCCGGTATGGTTTTTCGGCCGGCAGGGAAGGCCGCTGGCTGGACCTGGATGGCGTCTGAACGAGGCTTGACAGGTCCGTTGCGTCGGACATGAATTTCGCATTGCAAAGTTCTTCCGCAGACGCCTCAAGCACACTGCACTGGCGTCACGTACTACTCAGACGTTGAATGCGGCACCGCACCATCACCTCAGGCGCAACCATGGCACGCGCGCTCCCCGGCGTGGTTGACCCCATCCTGTCCAAACGAGACTGCGACATAAGCGGGACGCACTGACTTAGGTCAGAGACCAGGACGAGCGCGCAACGAAAGAATGATGGATCAGCGACGTGGGATGACAGCTCCTTGCACACCTCAATCCTGACAAAGTACCGGGACCCCCGGCCGCCTTGGTATACCATCTATCCGACTGTGCCAGACTTCTCTGCGGCAGTTGGTGCTGACGATTATGAGGAATGGCTGGGGGGCCTCCCGGCCGACGAATCGGTGTCGCTCTATTTCCACATTCCGTTTTGCCGATCCATGTGCTGGTATTGCGGCTTCCCTACCGCGGTCATCCGTCGCAACGGCCCGATCCTTAATTATTTAGCGGTGCTGCGTCAGGAGATCAGTTTGGTGTCGGAGCAAGTGCGGCAAGGGCTGCCGGTGAGCGATGTGCATTTCGGCGCGGAACGCCTCACCTTATCGGGCCAGCCGAGCACTTGGCGCTGATGGAATTTCTACGCCGCCACTTCGCTTTCAGCAAAACTGCTGCGATCACCGTGGAGATCGATCCCCGAACGTTCACACCGGAAATGGCCGAAGCCTTGGCAGCTAACGGTGTCAACCGCGCGAGCATCGGCGTGCAGAGCTTTGATCCCGATGTGCAAAGGCGATCAATCGGATCCAGAGTAAGGTGCAGACGGCCGCTGCAGTCCAAAATCTCCGCCGGCATGGCGTTGGCCATATCAACTTCGACCTCATCTTCGGTCTACCGAAACAGACTGTGCAGTCCTGCATCCAGACCGCGATGGCTGCGGTCGCCATGCGCCCCAACCGGCTTGCGGTGTTCGGATACGCGCATATTCCTTCCGTGATAAAGAACCAGCGCCTATCGAGCAGGCAGGTCTACCGGACGGCGATCTTCGCGCCGAACAGGCTGCAGCTGTCGCCGAGACACTGGTTGGCGCTGGCTACCGGGAGATCGGGCTCGATCATTTCGCTCCGCCGGACGACGAACTCGCGCTAGCGCAGAAGACCGGGCGCGCCTACGGCGTAATTCGCTGGGATACTCGGCCGATACTTGCAAAACGTGATCGGCTTAGGCGCGTCGGCTATTGGCCGAGTCCGCGAGGGGTATGTTCAGAACGAAGTAACACGGGATTCTTACGCCCGGCACATCGCAAGTGGACGTCTGGCGACATCAAAGGGTCACCGTCTGACCGACGATGACCGGGTGCGCGCAGCGATCATCGAGCGACTGATGTGCGATTTGGAGGCCGACGTGCCGACCATCTGTGCCGCCCACGAAATCGAACCAGCTCGTTTTCTCGATTCAGTTGAGAGTTTGGTGACGCTGGCTGAGGAGGGGATCCTGGACGTCGAAAACGGCTTCATCCGCGTGCGGCCGGAGCACCGCTTTGTTGTTCGCGCCGTTGCTGCTGCATTCGATGCTTTTCTCGCGAATCGATGAGTTGAGGCCACGACGCCGAAAGGCATCAAACCTTGTTTGGCGCTCGTCGGCATGGGCTCTCGCAGAAGACTCCGCAAGCGTATGCAGGGGACTTCCACTTGACGCCGCGTTCACCATCATCTCGCCTGGGTGCGCGCGAAAGCGCACAACCCGGAGCACGCTGCTCTCGGTGTGAGGCTGTGCTCTGCAAAGCACCGGTGATCCACCCTGTCCCTGGACAGCAGCTTGATGGCGTCATCTTGGAGGACGAGAAAAGATTGTCGAGGTACGGGTACGAATTGCCTCGGTCGTCCGTTCAATCGAAAGCACTGTCTGCGGAGGCACCTCTCCTTCATGCAGTGACAGGAGATGCTGGGCGACTTCCTTATCTGCTGCGGTGAGTCGATGATTTAGGCGGAGAAAGTCCATCCAGGTGGGGGTGCGGAATGTCTCCGTCCAAAGTGACGGTGTTTGCAGATTTCGCTGGAGCGTCCAGTTTCGTGCACCGGCACGGCTCTGGACGTGTCGCCGCGTGCGCATGGAGCCCAGAAAGGCCTCGATATTTTCCTCCGATATCAAATACTCGACCTTGGCCACGATAGGGCCACTTCTGGGTTTCAGATCGAGAGCCACGTCCGGCGGATGAAAAACTGAACTTTCTTGATCGGTTTCTTCCCAGGGACGGACCGGCAACACGATCCCCGCTGCTGCAACCAGCAACAGAGCGCCTGCGGCGCCCTCCAATGCTAAGGTCAAGGAATAGTTTTGCGCGACAGAACCCCAGATCCAGCTGCCAGCAGCCATACCGCCTGCGCTCAAGGCGTAGTAAATGGAGAGCGTGCGGCCTACAACCCACCTTGGGCTTGCCAACTGCACCGACACGTCAATGCCCGTCCAGGTGATAAGCCAACCCGCTCCGCCGAGCGCCAGCGAAATGGCCGCCACAGGAATCGACGATGTAAGGGCAAGGGAGAGGCAACAGACTGCACAAGCCACAGAGGCGAAGGCCACCAGCCTGTTTTGAGACGTGACCTTCCTCAAGAAGCCGTTGCCCATGCCCGCGATGAAAGCACCCATGCCGAAGCCGGCCAATAAGATACCGTAGACAATTGGCCCACTCTTCAACTGATCCCGGACGACGAGGGGGAGCAACGCCAGAATGGAGATGCTTGCCAATCCGAAAAGAGCGGCTCGGGCGGTCGCTGCCCTGATCTCCAAAGACATCGCAGTAAAGCGCACTCCGTCATGAATTGCCGTCGTCATTCTCTCACGAGGGAGAGGCGAAGAGCGGACCTCCCATTTGGTGCGCCATATCGCGCTTATGGGCGCCAGATCACTCACCGCAGCCAAGGCGAAAGCGGCCAGCGGCCCAAAGACGGCCAGGATCACGCCCCCCAAGGCCGGACCAACGCTGCGCACAATGTTGTATCCGACGGACATAAGCGTCACTGCGGCCGGAATGTCGCGTTTGTGAAGGATATCGCCGACCGAAGCGTGCCAAGCCGGATCATTCAAGGCAAAGCCGCAGCCGGCCAGGAAACCTAACCCGAGAATCAGCCAAGGACTGACAAATCCCAGACCCACAGAAATCATCAGCGTCGTCGACGCCGATGCTATCAGGCAGTGTCCCGCAAACATCACCCACCGGCGGCTGAAGTTGTCGGCAATGGCTCCGGCGAAAACTGAGAGGAAGAACACCGGCAATGTGGATGCGGCCTGGACGAGTGCCACCATGAGGTCGGACGCTGAAATCGTTGCCATAAGCCAACTGATGGCGACCGTTTGCACTAGCCAACCGAGGCTGGAAATCTGGGTGGCCGCCCAAATTGAGCGAAACACCTTGTTTCGAAATGGGGCGAGCGTCTTTGAAACGGGCGGTTGAGGATTTTCGCTCTGCATGAGGTATTGCTGGCCTTCGATGAGCGCTGCGATTTGAGCAAGCGGGTCGATACTTAGACATCGCGGAGCACCGCACGGAACCCAGCTCTATGGAGCTTGCCGGCGACTATTTACGTATTGAGCCATTCTCATAGTCTCATTCATGAGCAGTCCTGTGCGCAAGCATTGCTTTGCTAAATTCCCACCACAAGCGCGCCGCCGCTGAGACCCGCACCCGCTGCCGCCAAGAGGACTTTCTCGCCAGGCCGAAACGGCTGCGCCCGATGGGCCAGCGACAATGAGAGCGGGATCGTCGCGGCGGAAGAGTTGCCATATTCGGCGATCGTCTTGACGATCGAGTGATCAGCGATGCCGAGGTTCCTGCCGACCGCGTCGAAAATGCGCGCATTGGCCTGATGCGGCACGAAACGATCGAGGTCTTGCGGCCTCAGTCGGGCAGCAGTGAGCGCATCTCTCGAGCAGGCGGTCATCATCTCCACGGCCTTGCTGAATACTTCACGGCCGTCAGTGATCGTCATCCGTGTCTGCGCGAGGTCGAGGTCGGCATGGAACGGAGTGTTGCTTCCCCCGGCGGGAATCTGGATTAGCCCGTAGCGCGAGCCGTCGGAATCCACCGAAGCGCCGAGAATGCCTCGATCCGGGTCATCGCAAGGACTGATCACCATGGCGCCGGCGGCATCGGCAAACAGCACGGCGCTGGCGCGCTCGGCCAAATTGATGCGGTGGCTGAGGATGTTGGCGGCGATGACAAGGCTCGCTTTGCCGTGCAGGCGGGTGAACCCGTCGGCGAACATCAGCGCATAGATGAAGCCGGCGCAGGCGCCGGTCAGGTCGATCGCTCCGGCGCGGCCTAGCCCCAGCCGATGTGCGACCAGCGGCGCGCTTGGCGGCAGAAGGTGATCGGGCGTCGACGTGGCGAGCAAGAGTAGACCGACGTCGCCGCGGTCGATACCGGCATTGGTCAGCGCCATGTCGCCGGCAGAGGCGGCAAGGCCCGACAGCGTGTCTTCGTCTGTTGCCCAGAAGCGCGAGCGAATTCCGGTGCGCCGCTCGATCCAGCCGGGCTCAAGCCCGAGCCGGTCTTCGATTTCCGGGTTCTCGACCTTGCGCGCCGGCGCATGATGGCCGAAGCCGAGAACGCGCGACGATAGGTTCATGGCCGCGAGCCGAAGCGTTCGCCGGCCTCCTCTATCGCGTCATAGAGCCCGCCCAATTCGTCGCTGGTGATGCAATAGGGCGGTAGAAGATAGAGGACATTGCCGAGCGGGCGCACAAGTAGCCCCCGCTCAAGGAAAAAAGCGCGCAGTTTTGGCCCGATCTCGGCCAGATAACCGGCTGAGCCGGTGCGTAGGTCGAGTGCCGCGATGGTGCCGGTTGTCCGGCAGTCGGTGAAATATGGATTGACCCGGAAGCGTTGCAGCCCGGCGGCCTGCCTCGCGCTCAAGACCGCGATCCGCTCGGCCACCGGCTCGTCACGCCAGATCTCGACATTGGCAAGTGCTGCCGCGCAGGCGATCGGATTGGCGGTGTAGGAGCTCGAATGGAAAAACGTCTTCTTGCGATCCTCCGAAAAGTGAGCGTGGAAGATGGCATCGGTGGCGATCGTGGCGGCCAGCGGGATGGTACCACCGGTCAGACCTTTCGAGGTGCACAAGATGTCGGGCGAGACGGACGCCTGTTCGCAGGCAAACATGGTTCCGGTGCGCCCCCAGCCGGTCATCACTTCATCGGCGATCAGCAGCGTGCCGGAGGCTTCGGCGATCCTCTTCAATTCGGCAAGAACCCAGGCCGGATACATCAGCATGCCGCCGGCGCCAAGCACCAGCGGCTCGACGATCAGCGCGGCTGCGCGCCGGTCGCGGCTAACGGCCTCGAACCGATCCAGCGTTTCCTGCTCGCGCCCGGCGGCCGGGAAGGGGATGGCGTCGACCTCGAACAGCAAAGGATCATAGGCGGCGTTGAAGACGCCGCGGGCGCCGACGCTCATCGCCCCGATCGTGTCGCCATGATAGCTGTGCTCCATGACGGCGATGCGCGAACGCGGCGCGCCGATGTTGCGGAAATAGCCGAGCGCCATCTTCAGCGCGACTTCGACTGAGGTGGAGCCACTGTCGGAATAGAACACCCGGTCGAGGCCGGCGGGTGCGATGCCGATAAGCGCCTCGGCCAGCCGTTCGGCCGGCTCGTGGGTGAAGCCCGCGAAGATGATCTGGTCGAGGCTCGACGCGGTCGTCTCGATGGCCTTCATGATGCGGGGGTGGCGATGGCCATGGGTGACGACCCACCAGGAAGAAATCGCATCGAGGATGCGGAAGCCGTCGGCCTTGTGGAGATAGGCGCCTTCAGTCAGCACGATTTCAGGGACCGAGGGCTCTAGCGCGTGCTGCGTGAACGGATGCCAGACTCGAGACTCCGCCATCAGTCGCCTCCGGCAATCATGGCCAGGTCGAAGCCGGAAATCATTGCATCTCTCAACGTTTCACCCGTCAGCGGACCGAGGTGCGGCAGCCTGCCCAGCTGCGGCACGCCGCCGAATTCCACGATTGTCCTTTGTGTATCGGCCACCTCTTCGCCAATGAAGGCAATGCCGATGAGCGGGATGGAGCGGGCTCTCAGGGCCTCGATCGACAACAGCGTATGATTGATGGTGCCAAGCGCGGTGCGGGCGCACAGTATGACCGGCAGCCGCCATTGTTCGAATATGTCAATGAACCTTGTCTGTCGATTGAGCGGCACCATCAGCCCGCCGGCGCCTTCGATGACGAGCGGTGTCGGCAGGACCGGAAATGAAAGATCGTCGGCCTCGATCGCGACGCCGTCGATTTCGGCTGATCGATGCGGCGACAGCGGCATCGTCAGTCGATAGACTTCGGGCAGCACGCGTCCGTCGGGCAAGCCGGAAAGCCGGGCGACGACCTCGCTGTCGGTCTCCTCGTTGAGGCCCGATTGCACCGGCTTCCAGTAGAAGCCGTCGAGCAGCCCGGCAAGTCCGGCCGAAAACACTGTCTTGCCAATTCCAGTGTCTGTTCCGGTGACGACGATGCGTTTGGTCATGCTGTGGCCAACACTCCGACGAGAGCCTCGACCATGGCGGAAATGTCGGCTTCGTCGACGTTGAGAGTCAGCGAAATGCGCAGGCGCGACGTACCCTCAGGCACTGTCGGCGGGCGAATGCCGCGTATGTCGAAGCCGCGTGCCTGCAGTCCTGCCGCCACCGCCATGGTGCGGCTGTTATCGCCGATCACAAGCGGCTGGATCTGCGAACCGCTGGGCATCACGCCGCAGCGTTCGGCCAATTGCCGGCTCGCGAAAGCGACACGCTCGTGCAACTGAGCACGACGCATAGGCTCGTCAGACAGAATAGTCAGCGCCTCACGTGCCGCGACTGCCATCAGCGGCGATGGTGCGGTCGCATAGATGAATGGCCGGCACCGGTTGATAAGATAGTCGCACAGTGTTCGCGGTCCGGTAACGAGCGCGCCGGATGCGCCAAGCGCCTTGCCGCATGTGTGGAGCGTGACGATGTTGTCGCGGCCTTCATACGCGGCGGCCAGTCCCCGGCCGTCCGGTCCCCAGACGCCGGTGGCATGCGCTTCATCGACGACGATGAATGCCTGGTACCGATCAGCCAGCGCGACCAGGCTCTCCATCGGCGCACGGTCGCCATCCATGCTGTAAAGGCTTTCGAAGGCGATCCACACCCGCCCCATGCCGCCTTCGGCGCGCCAGCGGGTGATTGCGTCCTCGACAGCGTCGACGTCGTTGTGCGCGGCCAGCTTGAACTCAGCGCGCCCGGCCTGGGCACCCTCATGCATGCTGGCATGAGCGAGCTCGTCGAGGACCAGCAGGTCGCCTTTCTGCGGCAGGGCCGTCAGCAGAGCGAAGTTGGCGATATAGCCGCTGCCGAAGAACAGTGCACGCTCGGCTCCGAAAAATGCCGCTGCGTCCGCCTCCAGTTGCTCATGTTCCGGTGCATTGCCGCGCAACAGCCGCGATCCGGTGGCGCCCACTGGCGTGCCCCGCGCAATCGCCGTCGAAACCGCATCGCCCAGTCTTTTGGAGGCGGCAAGTCCGATATAGTCGTTCGACGAGAAGTCGAGCCCGGCGCGCGGTGCGAGCGTCCGCAACCGGTCCTTGCGCCCCAGTCCCCGCAAGGTTGCGTCATAGCGGGCAAGAATTGCCTCCTTCATTGCGTGGCGAGTTCCATAGGCTCAATGCCGAGGCGCCGGAACAGAAGGGTATCCTTGTCCTCGCCGGGATTTCCCGCCGTCAGCAGCGTGTCGCCGACAAAGATCGAATTGGCCCCGGCAAAGAAGCACAGCGCCTGCGTTTCGTCGCTCATCGCCGTCCTGCCGGCGGACAGCCTTACATAGGATTTCGGCATCATCACCCGCGCGAGCGCAACGATGCGGACGAAATCGATCGGATCGATGGCGTCGGCCGCGGCAAGCGGCGTGCCTTCGATGGGAATAAGCATGTTGATCGGCACGCTTTCCGGCGGCTCGGGCAGGTTCGCGAGCGTGACCAGCATGTCGATGCGATCGGTCTTTTCTTCTCCCATCCCGACAATGCCGCCGCAGCAGACTTTCATCCCAACCGCGCGCACGTGCCCAAGCGTTTCCAGCCGGTCGGCAAAAGTCCTGGTTGAAATAACCTCGCCATAGTAGCGCTCAGAGGTATCGATGTTGTGGTTATAGTAGTCGAGACCGGCCTGCTTCAGGCGAGCAGCTTGCTCAAGATCGAGCATGCCGAGCGTCATGCAGGTCTCCATGCCGAGGGCCTTGACGCCCTCAATCATGGCGACCACAACCTCCATGTCGCGCTCCTTGGGACTTCGCCACGCCGCGCCCATGCAATAGCGCGTTGCGCCGCCATCACGCGCCATGGCCGCTTCGTCGATGACATGCTTGACGTCCACCAGCTTCGACGCCTTCACACCGGTTTCGTAATGCGCAGACTGGCTGCAATAGCCGCAATCTTCGGGGCACCCGCCGGTCTTGATGCTAAGGAGCCGCGACAGCTGCACTCGGTTTCGATCGAAGTTCTGGCGGTGGATCGTCTGAGCTAGGAACAGCAGATCGTTGAATGGCATGCCGTAGATGGCCTCGGCCTCTTTGCGGTTCCATCGCGGAGGCGTTCCATCGACCGATTGCATGGTCTGGTTCACGTCGAACTCCGAGTTCATTCCAATCGTCATCGTCAAACCTTTGTTTGCTAGTCCGGTACGCCTTCTTGGCTTTGGGGCGCACTCGCTAAAGGCGAGCTGCGGCACGTCTTTCCAGCACCTCCTACGCCTGCCGAGCTGATGTTGCTCCTCACGCCGTAATCCTCAGTTCAAGTGCTTGCAGATGTTCTGGTGGTCCGGCATGTCCAGGCCGATGTCGAGGATCGGGGCGCTGTGCGTCAGCCAACCCATGGAGATGAGATCGACACCGGTCGCCGCAATCGCCGCCGCCGTTTTCGGCATCACCCGACCGGACGCCTCGGTGATCGTACGGCCATCCACTATAGAAACCGCGCGGGCAAGATCCTCGACCGACATATTGTCGAGCAGCACCGCGTCAACACCAATCGCGAGCGCTGCATCGAGCTGCTTCAGCGTGTCGACCTCGACCTCGACCTTCACCATATGCCCTGCTGCGGCGCGCGCCCGCTCTATTGCTGTGCGGATATCGCCGGCGATCGCGATGTGGTTGTCCTTTATGAGCACGCCGTCATCGAGGCCGAACCGGTGATTGGCACCGCCGCCGACGCGCACGGCGTATTTCTCCAATGCCCGCAGCCCGGGCGTCGTCTTTCGCGTCGATACAATCCTCGCCTTGTGACCGCGCACGGCCTCAACCATGGCCGCTGTGGCAGTGGCAATGCCGCTCAGCCGGCATAAGAAATTGAGGGCCGTGCGTTCGGCCGTGAGCAGGCCTCGTGCGGGTCCGGACAATCTTGCAATGGTTTCCCCGGCCCCAACCTCGCTGCCATCAGGGCGCCAGATCTGGATGTTGATCGCCGGTTCCACGAGAAGGAAGGCATACGAGACCAGATCGAGCCCGGCAACGACGCCCGCCTGCCTCGCTTTGAGCACCAACGTGGCAGTGCAATCATACGGGATAACCGCATCGGTGGTCAGGTCGCCGGATCTGCCCAGGTCTTCGAGGAGCGCAACGCGCACAATCGGTTCGATCAGGGTCGCGGGGAGGGGGGAGAATGAAGTCATATCAAGTGCTCCGTATGGTAGCCCGGCAATCGAGTGCGGCCGCGGCCCGCATTGCGCTGTGCAGTGTCAGCCGTGATGGGCGCACGTTGGCATCGTGGAGCGGGAAATCGGACCGACAGTGCGCGCCTCGACTCTCTTCCCGCCTCAGGGCCGCCGCGGCGATCATCAGTGAGACCAAAGCCGGACCAGAGGCAGCGACACTATTGGCTGCGATCGGCAGCAGGGTCGCCACCGCTTCGCGCATTGCCTCGCCGTCGCGGATGATACCCAGGGCGGCGGAGACAATCGGGCGGACCACGGAAGCGTCTGGTCGTGGAGGGACGAATGTGGAGCATCTGCGCGGTCGCCGGGTATACGACGTGCCGGCAACGCTTTCGGCAACCCAGCTCGCGGTGACCGCCGCTTCGGTGAGCGAGTTGCTGGCCAGGCGGTTGGCGCCGTGCAGGCCGGTACAGGCCACCTCACCGCAGGCCCACAATCCCTCGATGGAGCTGCGGCCGGCGCTGTCTACGGCGACGCCGCCCATGTGATAATGTGCCGCCGGGCGCACCGGGATCAGGTCGGTCGCGGGGTCGATTCCTGCGCTCCGGCACAATTCGGCGATGCCTGGAAAACGCTTGCCAAATCTCGGGCCGAGACTTTGCCGTGCGTCCAGGAATACGCGGCGTCCAACGGCAAGCTGGTGCCAAATGGCGCGCGCTACGACGTCGCGAGGCGCAAGTTCACCGCCAGGTGTGTCGGCGAGGAAGCGCTCTCCTCGCTCATCGATGAGCACCGCGCCTTCGCCACGCACGGCTTCGCTCACCAGCGGCATCGGCCGGCGCGGACCGTCGAGCGCAGTTGGATGGAACTGTATGAATTCCAAGTCGGCGAGTTCCGCCCCCGCCCATGCGGCGAGCGCCAGCCCGTGACCCCATGAGCCAGCGGGGTTTGTCGTGTCGCAAAACAGCCCGCCGACGCCGCCGGTCGCCAGCACCGCGCGACGCGTGGGCAGAGCGAGCGCGCCGGCTCGTCCTGCTGCGACCACGGCGATGACCGACCCGTCCTGCACGACCAGCCGGCGGACCTCCACATTTTCGATAATGGTGATCGAGGCTGTACGCCGAACCGCGGCGACGAGCGCGCGCACCAACTCGCGACCGGTGGCGTCGCCGGCTGCATGCACAATTCGCCGTCGCGAGTGTGCCGCCTCGAGCCCAAGTCGCAACGCGCGGTCAGGGTGCTGGTCGAAGTCGACGCCGAACCTTTGGATCGTCCTAATCGCTTCGGGTGCAGCTCGTACCACTCGCCGCACCGTGGCCTCATCGCAGAGTCCGTCGCCGGCAGCTATCGTGTCGCAAAGGTGAAAATCTGGGCCGTCGTCGCCCCCGAGACTTGCCGCAAGACCGCCCTGGGCAAGTTCACTGCAGGCTCCGGTTCCAAGCGGCGCGTTGGTCAAAAGCACGACCGGTTCCGGCGCCAGATGAAGCGCCGTCATCAGGCCGGCAATGCCGCCGCCGATGACGACCGGCGCCCCGGCGATGTCGCGAACCTCCAGACTCATAGGGAAAGCATGCGCTCGACCGCGCGGCGGGCGGGGCCGGCAATTTCGGGATCAATCCGGACCTCATGCCGGTTCTGCTCGAGTGCGGCGCGAATGTTGGCCAGGTTGATGCGCTTCATGTGCGGGCACAGATTGCATGGGCGAACGAACTCGACGTCGGGATGCGCGACCGCGACGTTGTCGCTCATCGAACATTCGGTCAGAAGGACGACACGCGTCGGTTTCTCACGCTCGACATAATCCGACATCGCCGCGGTCGAGCCGGAGAACTCCGCCTCCGCGACAACGTCTGGTGGGCATTCTGGATGGGCCAGCACGATGACGCCTGGATGGGCATCGCGCAGTTCCCGGATGTCTGCTGCGGTGAAGCGCTCATGCACCTCGCAATGGCCTTTCCAGGCGATGATCTCGACGTCTGTATCGGCTGCCACGTTCCTCGCCAGATATTCGTCCGGGAGCATCAGCACACGCGCCACGCCAAGCGATTCCACCACCGCCTTGGCGTTGCCGGACGTGCAGCAGATGTCGGACTCCGCTTTTACGGCGGCGGAAGTGTTGACGTAAGTAACAACGGGGACCCCCGGATACCGCAGCCGCATTAGCCGCACGTCGTTTGCCGTGATCGATTCGGCCAGCGAGCAGCCGGCGCGGAGATCCGGGATGAGCACGGTCTTGTTCGGATTGAGCAGTTTTGCCGTCTCGGCCATGAAATGAACGCCGGCAACCACGATGATGTCGGCGTCGACCGTCACCGCCTTGTGGGCCAACGCCAGGCTGTCGCCGACGATGTCTGCCACGCAATGAAAAATTTCGGGCGTCTGGTAATTGTGCGCCAGCACCACCGCATTGCGCTCACGCTTCAGCGCTAAGATGGCTTCAATATCGCCGGCGAACGCGAGCCATTCAACGGGTGGGATCACCCGCCGGACACGCTCATACAGGGACGCAGCCATAGGTAACGCCCCAGTCATTGGCGCCTCGATTATATTCGGTTTGACAATAAGGGAATATATCTACCTTGACTATAAGTATGTCAAGCCCGCGCCAGCGGTAATTTTGTCCCGGCGATAGCCCTGTCGTCGAGGACGGCATGCCGGAAGCGATAAAGCTTCGCCGGTCGGCCGCCCGTGTCGAGGGAGGTCTCCCCGGTCTCCTCAACAAGTTCCTGCTGCTCGACCAATCTCCGGAAGTTCGGCTTGTTGATCAGCCTGCCAGCCAAAGCTTCCACGGTTCGCTGCAGTTGCAGCAGCGTGAAGGAAGGCCGCATAAGCTCGAACACGACCGGCCGGTATTTGATCTTCGAACGCAGCCGCGCGATCCCGGTTGCCAGAATACGACGGTGGTCAGCGACCATTGGTTTGCCAGCCGCGGCCGCAATCGCGTCCCTGCCGCCACCGGCCTCCTCAATCAGACCAGCTTCATAGAGCAACTCGTAGCGTTGGAGCGTGAGTTCCTCGTTCCAATGGCGGTCGTCGAAGCCGAAGGCTATCGCAGCGCGCTGCCGGCGCTCGCGTTGAGTGGTCGGCTCGCTGGCGCCGCCGGCCCACTCAATCAGGCGGGGCCGCAATCTATCGAGCAGCACAGGCGGCGTGCCGAAGCGGTGGTCCTCCCAGGGAAAATATTCGTACCAACTTTGCCAGCCGCACGCGGCCGAGTTCGTTGCCTGTTCCTTCCTGGTCAATGCGAGATAGCTGATTGAGATGACGCGCTGGTGGCGCTCAGTGCCGATGCGATCGCGATCGGCGAAGGTGTAGAGTTGCTCGATGTATCCAAGTGCATGGCCGGTCTGCTGCTCCACCCACCCCCTCAAACCCGACTGCAGTGATCGATGCTCAAGGGCAAAAGGTCCAGAAGGGAGGGTGTCCGCATGACCGACTGTGAGGACACAGGGCTCACTGTCGTTTACGGCGACCACGACGGCAGTCAGGTCCACTTTGGCTTCGTCAGCTTTGACGGCGGCTTTGCCTTTCTTGGTTCTTCTTGTCTGAGGATCCATGTTTGCGAAAGCGGGTTGGCCCAACGGAGCGCCTTAATCGATTGAATGTAACCTTGGAAGCCAGCACGTCAACACCAGAGTACTCAAGCGCTGTTTTTAGCTCTTCGCAGTCGCACAAAAATATGCCAAACGCGACACCCGCTGTTGGTAACGTAAGGGAAGGGGCCTCGGTTGAGCGCGGCTGGTGAGATAAAAGGGATGACTCCTCCAGATATTCGATCGCGAAAAGGCCAGACGCCACTTGTATGCTTGACGGCCTACACCACGCCGGTCGCGAGGCTGCTCGATCGCCACTGCGACATCGTTCTTGTCGGCGACAGCGTCGGCATGGTGCTGCACGGCCTGTCGTCGACGCTGGGGGTCACGCTCGACATGATGATCATGCACGGACAGGCCGTTCGCCGCGGCCTTGAACACGCGCTGATGGTCGTCGACCTGCCCTTCGGTTCCTACGAGGAAAGCCCAGAGCACGCTTTCGGCAACGCTGCGCGCGTGATGGGTGAGACCGGTTGTTCAGCGGTAAAGATCGAGGGCGGCGAGACCATCTCGGAAACCATCCGCTTCCTTACCGCGCGCGGCGTACCTGTCATGGCCCATGTGGGCCTGACGCCGCAGGCGGTAAACACGTTTGGAGGCTATCGTGTGCAGGGCCGGGGAGCCGATGCAGAGCGGATCAGGCGCGACGCCAGGGCGGTAACCGAAGCGGGCGCCTTCTCCTTGGTGCTGGAAAAGATACCGGAGCAGCTTGCACGGCAGATAACCGCCGATATCGACATACCCACAATCGGCATCGGTGCCTCGCCAGCTTGCGACGGCCAGATTCTGGTGAGCCACGATATGCTCGGGCTCTTCACCTCATTTCGGCCGAAGTTCGTCAAACGCTATGCCGAGCTCGGTGAGCAGGCTGAGGCGGCAATCGCCGCTTACGCCACCGATGTGCGGAACCGGCACTTTCCGGCGGTCGAACATCTCTATGTCAACGCCTTGAAGGCCGGTGACTTCACATGAGCGTGCCGATCGCTCGAACCGTGAGCGAGCTGCGCGGCGTCGTTGCGCAATGGCGTCGCTCGGGTGCCACGATCGGTATTGTGCCGACCATGGGAGCCTTGCACGACGGGCATCTGAGCCTCGTGCGGAAGGCGCTCGAAAGGGCCGAGCGGGTGATCGTGACGCTGTTCGTAAACCCCAAGCAGTTCAACAGCCCCGCCGACCTGATTGCCTACCCTCGGACGGAAAGCGACGATGCTGCCAAGCTCGCTCTGCTGGGCACGCATCTGCTCTATGTGCCGGACACAGAGGAAATGTACCAGGTGGGCTTCGCCACGGCCGTTTCAGTGTCCGGCATCAGCGAATGCCTTTGCGGCGCATTCCGGCCCGGCCATTTCAATGGCGTGGCGACGGTCGTGGCCAAGCTCTTCCTGCAGGCCGGCGCTGACTTCGCCTTTTTTGGCGAAAAGGATTTTCAGCAACTTCAGCTTGTCAGGCGCTTGGTCCGGGATCTCGACATTCCGATCACTATTGTGCCCTGTCCGACAGTCCGCGAAGCCGATGGTCTTGCGCTATCGTCGCGTAACGTGCGGCTCTCCCCAGCCCAACGCGCCATTGCCCCAAAACTAGCATCGGTCCTGCTCGATACGGCCGAGCGGCTTGCACGCGGCTCCCCCATCCTGCCTACGCTTGATGAAGCGCGTGCAGCAATTCTGGCTGCCGGCTATCGCGAGCTCGAATACCTGGAGCTGCGCGGAGAAACAGACCTGCAATCGTTAGCAAGCCTTGACCGACCGGCACGCTTGCTTGCTGCGGCTTGGCTTGGCGACACGCGGCTCATCGATAACGTCGCAATATCACCCATCGGTAGTTGGTCAGGTGGGCGGAGCTCTCTCCAATCGGAAGCAGCACAGCAATTGCGGTGATGACGGCGGCGCGTCGTATGCCCTGCAGGGACAGGCCATCATTTAGAACCACGTCTCCGTCGGCTTCCAGCAACCTCCGCGAGGTACGCTAAGCGCAGATGCATCGCGTATTTGAAACCTTGGTCGAGCAACTCTCTGCAAGCGTCGATGCCGTCGATCTCCATGAGGCAATGGCGTCCGCCGCAGCCGGGTTCGACTTTCCGCTCTTCGCTTATTTCACCTACCCATCCGCTTCCGGCGACAGGCCGCGATTGATCTCGAATTATCCATCATCATGGACATCACATTACCTGCAACAGCGCTACCACAGCGTGGATCCCGTGATCCTGCGGGGACTGCGGGGCTGGGATACCTTCGACTGGGGTGTGGACCGCGATCACCGTTATTTGCCGACCTCTCAGCAGGAAGTCCTGGAAAAAGCAGCTGAGTTCGGCATTCGCGGCGGACTGACCATGTCGATGCATGATCATCGCGGCCGGTTCGCCGCACTGACCTTCGCCTCCAACGAGGCGCATCCGCCATTTCTGAGGTCGCTGACGCGCTACGAAAAAGCAATGCAACTGGTTGCGATCAACGTTCATATCCATGCCCGGCGCAGGCTCGCCGAAGATTGCGTGGTAGATGGCATAACGCTCACCCGGCGGGAGTTCGAGTGCCTGAAATGGGCGGCGTGCGGCAAGTCGGCCTGGGATATCAGCCAGATTCTCGGTGTCTCGAAACGCACCGTGACCTTCCATCAGGAAAACGCCAAGGCGAAGCTTGGCGTGCGAACCATCAACCAGGCCGTAGTGCGGATGGCTGCTCGGGCGAGATCCTGATCCTCTCCAAGTCTAGCTGTAAAGGTCTACAGGCTGCATTCATGACGGCTTTGCCCTTCGATTGCGTGGACACATCCCGCACGGAGACGACAATGATGCAGCTGATAACACCCGACTGCTACGCCGAGTTTGCGAGCGAACTCAAGGAAATGCACGGACTTAGGTATCGGGTTTTCAAGAAGCGGCTCGATTGGGAAGTGCAGACCGAAGGCGAAATGGAAACGGACCCGTTTGACAGCCTGAACCCCGTCTACCTGCTTCTCAAGGGGTCCGATTGGCGAACTTGCGGCTGCGTCCGCCTTTTGCCGACCACCGGACCGACAATGTTGCGCGATACGTTTCCGACGCTGCTGGATGAGATGGTGGTCCCTGCGAGTGCCGATATCTGGGAGAGTAGTCGTTTCGCGCTCGATCTCCCTGCGACAGCGCCGAAGGCAGCTGGCGGCCTGGCCCAAGCAACCTACGAGCTCTTCGCGGGGATCATCGAATTCGGCTTGGCCAACAATCTCTCCGGGATCGTAACGGTGACAGATACGCGCATCGAAAGGATCCTTCGTCTCGCCACCTGGCCGTTGTCACGTATCGGACAGCCCAAGCAGGTCGGCAACACCGAGGCAGTCGCCGGCTTCCTCGATATTTCCTACGCCAGTCTCTTGCGCATCCGCTGGAGGGGACGCCTCAACGGGCCGGTGTTGTGGCAACCAGTTCTCATCCAATCGGCATAGCGCCTGCGGATGCTCAGCCGTGACTTGAGTTAAGTCTGCTCACGGCCGCCACCGCCGCCGTGAGGGTGAGCGGACCCGCCCCCACGAGCTTTCGACTGTTCCGGTCGATTGGCTCGCGCGGCCGGACTTTGGATTTCCGTAGGCGCAACCCGCAGTCCAGCGTGAGCACGCCAAAATGGCGCCCCTCCGCTTCGTCCAAAGAAGCCAACGTGGCTTCTGAGGTCGTCTTAGAATATTGGACCGGCCGCCGTGAGCGATCGCAACCTCAAACCTTTGCCGGTATGCCGGTTTGGCCGGACCGTCGGCCAGTCGGAGCAGTCCCCTGATAAGGACCCGAGCTGACGCGCGGTCCAACAGCGCCCGAGCCTATGCTTTGTGCATTACCGTTCGGTTGGCCATGTCGTCCAAGACCGCATGAAGAAGGCTTCCAACCTCCTGCGCAGCGAGCTCTGGCGCAATTCCTACATCGGACAATTGAATGAGCATTTTCTTGGCAGCACAGCGCCAGAACGCACTCGCCGCCTCGCCGTTCTTGGTCTCGAGGGCCTGGGCGATACTTTCGACCAATATACGTCGCCGATGCAGCGGAAATACGCAAATGTTTGATTCATGCATCAATCACCTCACAGATTCAGTTCCACAAAGAAAAACACCGGCGTCTTCAAAAGAGCCCCGCTAGCGCGGTGACGGTTCGCGGCGACATGACGAGTTCCACTTCCCCATCGACAAGCTATTGGGAGATGAGCCGCCGGACCGCATATCCGGGACCGCACATAAGGTGAACCACCATTGCTCATCCGGCTGCATTTTCCTGGGCCGTTCGACGAGGCGTTCCAGCCGAATTGACGTCCAATGACTTGATCTCTGAAAGGGCAGGGCGGTACGAATCACCCGATTGTTCCGCTGCTTACATTCCTGCGAGCTTGTGTATGAACGATTAAAGCGTGCCCGAGCCGTTCTTGGTGGCCGCCGCAGAAGGGAATCATGTCATCCGCTGCCTATCGTAGGCGGCGCGACTTCTAGCATGACTGCACTGCCCCGACAGGGCTTTGCAATCGCGCGTTTCGAAGCCTATGCTTTGGCATCGGCCGGCATTTACTTCGGTGCAGCCGACAGTAAGACGTACGCGCTCTTGCCCCGTTGGAAGAGAGCCTTGCCCGATCCCTCTTTCGCGACCAGGTGCTGAAGCCCTCACCCCGCAGGACTTCGCGCTTTTGCGACCATCGCTGCATCACGTCGAACCGGGCATCAAGGACCAGTTGGAGGTCGCGCATCAGCCGATCAAGAACGTATATTTTCCCGAGAGGGGCATCGCGTCGGTGGTCGCCACCATGACCGGCGGGCGGCAAGGTGAAGTCGGCATTGTCGGCTATGACGGGATGAAAGGAATTGCCGTCATTCTCGGAAAGGAAAGCACTACCTGGCGCCTGCCGGTTGAAAACCTTCGCCCTGCGATTAGCCCGTCGCTTCGCACCTCAGTGCTGGATTATGCCCACGCGTTCCTCGTCCAATCATGCCGGACGGCACTGGTCAATGGCCACTCCAAGATCGAAGAACGGCTGGCCCGCTGGCAGCTGATGGTCCACGACCGTGCGGAAGGAGATAAGATCCTCCCGACGCATGAATTTCTGGCGACCATGCTCGCGCCCACCGCCCGGGGTCACCACGGCCCTGCAAATGCTTGAGTATCGAGGACTGGTGCACGCCAAGCGCGGCGAGATCACGATCATCGACCGTGCCGGATTGATAAAGCTCACACATGGCGCTTATGACAAGGAGGAGCAGCGTTATTTCGGCCTGGCCGCTGCCTGAAGCATGTCGGTTGAAACGGGTTCAGCCGACGTCTCCTTGCCCCTCACCAGGTCGCCCAAAAGCATCAGCGGTTTTGAACGAATCGCAGCTATTGTCCGCAATCGGACATAGGCTTGAAGGCGGTCGAATTCGTGCCATAAGTCGGGTTGGTCAGGGTTCAGGGAGGAATTCGTCATGACCAATTCGTTTCACACCGTCACCGTCGAAAAAGCCGCAGAAGCCTATGTCCTTTCCAGGGGAAGGGTCCGCTTTCTCTCCATGGCGCAGGCGATCCGCGCCATCCGAACACTAATGCCGGCATGCAAGGCCACCGACCGCGAGTTGGAGGAACTGTTGGCGGCCGCTTCCTTCGTTCATGGCGTGCCCGTCGCCTTCGACACAAAAACAGCCGATGGTGTAGAACCACGGCTGCATTCCTAAGAGGGCATGCCGCGCCATGCAGACTGTCAGAGGGCATTCGTCAGATGGTAGTCCGCTAACTTAACTGCAGAGTCTAAAGGACGTGTTCCAGCATTGCGAACTCACCGATCGCTTTGTTGCCAAAGCTGCCAGCAAGCGATCGCCTCATCCAGCCGTTTGCACCATCTCATCACAGACATCATCGCGATGCTACCTGTCCAGCATATGTCCAGCATTTCGCAAGGCGGCCAGAAGGAGCCTCGCATAGCCTGTGACATCGATCTGGGCCTGCATCGAAAGGGGCATGCTGGTCCAGTTCTCCAACGGTGCAATGAAAGGTGAGAAGGTGCCATTGACTAGGCAACAACAGCTAACAAGGCCCTCTCGGTCCAATGCCACCACACCGATCTTGTCGCCTGGATATCCAATGGCTGCGACTCGCTGGACCTCCAGGTCACCGTCCACCCGCACGTCAAAAAGAAGGCTACCACGGCTCCTCGTGGCTATCTCAGCCGCCTTCTCATCAAAGCTTGAAGAGAGCAAGCGGACGCTTTCCACCGCCATCTGGAAAATCACCAAATCCAGTTCATTCACGGCCATATGGGCATTTCCGCGCAACGGGTGGTGATTGCAATGACACATACTGCTTGTTCACAGATGTCGGTCACGAACGATCATTCGTCGGGTTCCGGTTCCGACCAACGGTGTCGCCACCTGATCGTGCTGCGGTTCGAACCTTCCGAACGCGAGCCGAGCGCGCTATGAGGTTGGAGTCTAGGTCTCGGACCCTGCCTCGCGGCCTTCTCATCTTTGGCAGACCCGTTGCAACGCCGCCGCGATGGCGCAAACGCCAGATGACGCTGATCCATCGCTTGATCGTGAACTGAGCTTCTGAACACCATTGGGACAGCAGGGTGGAAGGGCTTGACCAACGCTGCCCCCGTTTTCCAAGAGGACCCGTCCTCGATTGAATCTTTCGAGCCCCGTGCGGCGCGCAGCCAAATGATGACGATCTGGACTCAGCTCGCAGACCGCAAGGCAAAGAGGGAACCTTCCAGGCAGCCAAGCTGCTCGACGCAAAGAGCGGCCTTTGGAGTTCCCAAGAATCGACCCTTCCATAGTTGCGACAGGCAACCACTGCACGAGTGTGGGAGAGCGAATCGCAAGCATTGCGTGAGGTCCTGCGCGTTTTCCCCTCTTTGCTATTTGGCACATCGTTTGCGCCGAAGTGGGCGCAGCGTTCGACCGGAGCACTGCATGGGAGAGGGAGGAGCCCCACCCCGATCCGGTCAAGGAGAGAGACGGTGTTGGTTCCAAGAGTTCCCCGCGCGATCGCAGCGCCCCGCAAGCGCCATTTTGCCCGGACCTACGTGCAGGTACTTGCCGCCATAATCCTGGGTGCCGCAATCGGCTATTTCCATTTGGAGACCGGCCACAGCCTGAAGCCGCTCGGCGATGCCTTCGTCGATGTCGTCAAGATAATCACCGTACCTGTCATCTTCCTGACAATGGCGACCGGCATTGCCGGCATGAGCGATCTGCAGAAGGTCGGCCGAGTTGCCGCCAAGGCGATGGTCTATTTTCTCACCTTTTCGACGCTCGCTTTTGTTGTCGGGCTGATTGTCGCGAATATCGTTCAGCCTGGCGCCGGCCTCAACATCGATCCGGCCTCGCTCGATGTCCAAGCCGTTAAGGGCTATGTGGCCACGGCTCACGAGCAGTCCGTGACCAGCTTCCTGATGAACATCATCCCGTCAACGATTGCCAATGCCTTCGCGGAAGGCGACATCCTGCAAGTCTTGTTCCTCTCGGTCCTGTTCGGCGCGGTCTGCCGCTACAACGGCCGCTCGCTCTTCTCTCTCGTCCGATACATCAAGGACGAGCTGCTGCTCGCAATGTCCTCCTCAGAGGCCGCGCTGGCCTCGCTCATGGAGAAGATGGAAAGGGCCGGCGCCACGCATTCGGTCGTGGGTCTCATTCCATTCAATCTGGACGGCACGAATATGATGCTCGCCGCCCTTTTCATCGCCCAAGCGACGAAAACTGATCTCCCGATCGGCTGCCGGATCCTCATGCTGTTTGTCGCATTGTTCCCTTCGAACGGAACAACCCGCATTACCGGTGCAGGCCTCGTCACAATGGCTGCAACGCTCTTTCTTGTTCCGGCCGCACCGGTCACCTCCGTGGGGCTTATTCTTGGCGTCGATCAGCTTATGTCCGAATGCCACGCGCTGACGGTTTTTCTCCGCAGCGTAGCGGCAACGCTGGCTGTCACCCGGTCCGGGGCGAGCGGGATAAACGACGATTCGGGGAGCGCCTCACTAGCGGACCGTTCAGCGCTCCGGCGGTGGACGGTCAAGTCGCCCGGCGTGGTGAACACAATTCCCCGTGCGAACGACGCTCAGCTATTGGGGTGGACCCGATGGCGCAAAGCCGTATTTGAGAAACCGCCAGATCGCACCGGCACCTGTGCGCCTGTAGCAACTGCGGGGCACGATCAAAACTGACCCATTTTACACCAAAAAGGCGGCCGTTGCTGCCACGCCGTCCATGGATTGGAGACTCATGTCTAAGCCGACTGCCATCACTGTCGCAGCTCTTCTTTTACTCCTCGCCTTGCTGGCGAGCCAATATAGCGCGAACCTGCACCGGCAGGCGTGGTCGACCGACAGGCAAAAGTGGAGCGGCGCATTCGACAACGATCTCCTTCGCCAATCGCCGGCAACCCGCAAGGCGATGCCGTTCTGGTCATATTCAATGACTACCACAACTGTCCGCATTGCAGACTGGCTGATATCAACTACCAAAAAGCCTTCAAGCATGAACCCAATCTGAAGCTTGTGATCAAACAGTTCCCGGTCCTGGGACCGGATTCCCAATTCCCAGCCTTCGCCGCACTCGCCTCGAGAAAACAGGGAAAGTTCGACGAATTCCACCGCGCCCTTATGATTTCCCCCAGTTGAAGGGTCACTCTCAAGATCGCAGCGCGTGTAGGCCTTGACGTTGAGCAGCTCAAGCGGGAATGCAAGATCCGGCCATCGCAGATGAAATGCGCGGTCCGCGCACTCGCGAAAGGTCTGCACTTAGACGGTACGCCCGCGTTGGTGGTCGGCGATATAGTGGTCGCCGACCTTGTGGACATGGCCAGCTTGCAACGCTTGCATCGCCGATGCGCGCTCAAAGCGTGCTGGCTCTCGTGCGGGGCAGCATCTGTAGACCGGCCACGCTGTTGTTGCCGGAGCGTGCCGTTTGTGGCAGCTGGCTTTGCTGTCGCTCCTCGTAATCTTGTTGCGGTCATCCAGCTGCCGTGGGCGCCAACAACAATCCTGAGCGCCCGCGCCTGAAGTCGCTGGCCGGGTGCTCGTGAACCGAGCCCGCTTTTCTTCGGCAAGCTCAGGCGGTCTTGGCCCTGCGGCATCGCCCCCTGGCGCGGGGCAGCCTTCGGCTGCTGACGGTCGCCGGCCTGTCGGCCGGCGTCTTTCTATTGTGGCCTTCCCCCTGGCGCAGGGTGGGCAGCACTCCCTTCTAGGCCCGCCGCGGCGTCCCGCAACCCTTCGCTTGTCGCTTTCGGGTCCTCCACTCCGTTCCGGTCCTGCTGATGCAGTCCGCCTCCGACGGCGGGCCTTTCCGGTCGCTTTTGCCGCCCACCCCGCTTCCGGGGAGGGCGCGCGATTGTAGAGCGGAGGACATCACGATGCGTGCAAACAACAAACGTTGCGGCAGCCGACAGGCTGGCGCAGACAGTGGCGGGCGCACCGGCGCCAGCCTTTATCAGGAAATCACCGACCGCATCATTGCCGAACTGGAGCGCGGCACCGTGCCATGGGTCAAGCCGTGGGGCAGGGCAAGGACAGGCCTCGGCCTGCCGCGGAATGCGGCCACCCAGCGCCGATATTCCGGCATCAATATCCTGATCCTGTGGGGCGCGGTCATCGAGCGCGGTTTCCCCAGCCAGAACTGGCTCACCTTCCGGCAGGCGCTTTCGCTTGGCGGCAATGTCAGGAAGGGCGAGCACGGCACCACCATCGTTCACGCTGACCGCTTTGTTCCCAAGAACGAAAAGCAACGCGCCGACACCGATGGCGACGAACCGCAGGCGGTGCCCTTCCTGAAGCGCTTCACCGTCTTCGATGTCGCGCAGTGCGATAATCTGCCCGAACATCTTTACGCCGCCGGCGAGCCTCTGCCTGAGCGCGAGATGGTCCCGCAGGCCGAGGCGCTCATTCATGCAACCGGCGCTGATTTTCGCATCGGCGGCGAGCGCGCCTTCTACATGCCCGGCAGCGACACCATACAGGTGCCGCCGCAGCCGGCTTTCTTCCACCAGATCGACTATTACCGGACCTGCTTTCACGAGCTTGGACACTGGACCGGCCACCCGAGGCGACTCGCGCGCGACCTGTCCGGCTCCTTCGGGTCCAACACCTATGCGCGCGAGGAACTGGTCGCCGAAATCGCATCAGCCTTCATCTGCAGCAGTCTCGGCATCGAGCCGAGCGTGCGCCATGCCGACTACATCGGCTCATGGCTGACGGTTTTGCGCGAGGACAACCGCGCCATCTTCCGCGCCGCAAGCCATGCCTCGAAAGCCGCCGATTTCCTGCTTGGCCGCAATGTCGATGTCGAAGGCGAGGCACATGCCGAAACCGCCTATGGGAGCGCGCAATCCTCACACGCGACCGCCTTGCGCCTCTGATGACGCAAAGCCGCGCGCAACCAACTCGACAGTTCTTTTGAGGTTGCCCTAACGCCGATGGCCGGCGTTGGCGTCGATCGTTCATCGGACCGAGGTTCGCAAAAAAAGAGGGCGGCATTGATGCCGCCCTCTCGTTGCGAAAGCTGCCAGAGCTGGATTAGAAATCCATGCCGCCCATGCCGCCCATGCCGCCGCCGCCCATGCCGCCAGGCATGCCGCCGCCAGCCGACTCCTTCTTCGGAGCCTCCGCGATCATGGCTTCGGTGGTGACCAGCAGGCCGGCGACCGAGGCCGCGTCCTGAAGAGCCGTACGGACAACCTTGACCGGATCGACGATACCCATGGCGATCATGTCGCCATACTCGCCGGTCTGGGCGTTGTAGCCGAAGGTCGCGCCCTTGTTCTCAAGGATCTTGCCGGCAACGATCGATGCTTCCGCACCGGCGTTGGCCGCGATCTGGCGGGCCGGAGCCTGAAGCGCACGACGCACGATGTTGATGCCGGCGGCCTGGTCGGCATTGACGCCGGTGGCCTTGATGTTGGCCGAAGCGCGCAGCAGCGCGACGCCACCACCAGCAACGATGCCTTCTTCGACGGCCGCGCGGGTCGCGTTGAGGGCGTCATCGACGCGGTCCTTCTTTTCCTTGACTTCGACTTCCGTCGCACCGCCGACGCGGATCACCGCAACGCCGCCGGCGAGCTTCGCCAGACGTTCCTGCAGCTTCTCCTTGTCGTAGTCCGAAGTGGTCTCTTCGATCTGCTGCTTGATCTGGGCAACGCGGCCCTGGATCTCGGCCTTCTTGCCGGCGCCGTCGACGATGGTGGTGTTCTCCTTGGAGATCGACACCTTCTTGGCGCGGCCGAGCATGTTGAGGCCGACGTTCTCGAGCTTGATGCCGAGGTCTTCCGAGATGACCTGGCCACCGGTGAGGATGGCGATGTCTTCCAGCATGGCCTTGCGGCGATCACCGAAGCCCGGCGCCTTGACGGCGGCGATCTTCAGGCCGCCACGCAGCTTGTTGACGACCAGCGTGGCCAGAGCCTCGCCTTCGACGTCTTCCGAGATGATGAGCAGCGGCTTCGAGGTCTGCACGACGGCTTCGAGAACCGGCAGCATGGCCTGGAGGTTGGACAGCTTCTTCTCGTGCAGGAGGATGTAGACGTCCTCGAGCTCGGCAACCATCTTGTCGGCGTTGGTGACGAAGTAGGGCGAGAGGTAGCCGCGGTCGAACTGCATGCCTTCGACGACTTCGAGTTCGGTCTCGGCGGTCTTGGCTTCCTCAACCGTGATGACGCCTTCGTTGCCGACCTTCTGCATCGCTTCGGCGATCATCTTGCCGACCGAAGCATCGCCGTTGCCGGCGATGGTGCCGACCTGGGCAACCTCTTCGGAGGTCTTGATCTTCTTGGCGTTCTTGATCAGGGTCGCAACGACGTCGGTTACCGCGAGGTCGATGCCGCGCTTCAGGTCCATCGGGTTCATGCCGGCGGCAACGGCCTTGTGGCCTTCCTGGACGATCGACTGCGCCAGAACGGTCGCGGTCGTGGTGCCGTCGCCAGCGATGTCGTTGGTCTTCGAAGCAACTTCGCGGACCATCTGCGCGCCCATGTTTTCGAACTTGTCCTCAAGCTCGATTTCCTTGGCGACGGTGACGCCGTCCTTGGTGATGCGCGGGGCGCCGAACGACTTGTCGATGACCACGTTGCGGCCCTTGGGGCCGAGCGTGACCTTCACCGCGTCAGCGAGGATGTTGACACCGCGCAGCATGCGCTCGCGGGCATCGCGGGAGAATTTTACGTCTTTGGCAGCCATTTTTAGCTCCTGGCAGGGGCTTCAATCGAGCCCGGGAATTCAGTTGACGAAAGGGCCTGATATGAGCCGATGATGCCCATGATGTCGGATTCCTTCATGATCAGAAGGTCTTCGCCATTGAGCTTGACTTCCGTGCCCGACCACTTGCTGAACAGGATGCGGTCGCCGGCCTTGACGTCCAGCGGGACCAGCTTGCCAGCTTCGTCACGAGCGCCGAAGCCGACAGCGATGATCTCGCCTTCCTGCGGCTTTTCCTTTGCCGTGTCGGGGATGATGATCCCGCCAGCGGTCTTGGATTCGGATTCGACCCGGCGAACGACCACGCGGTCATGCAGCGGGCGGAACTTCGACTTTGCCATTTTCGGATTTTTCCCTGGTGCGCTGTTGAGGGGTTTTTGTTAGCACTCGCGATGGACGAGTGCTAACGCGATAGTGAGGTAGGCTGTAAGCGGGCACTCGTCAAGACGGACGAGGGCAGGCGAGGAGCTCTGGCCCCCTCCCCGGTGGAACCCAACGCATACGCGGCATCCGCGTTGATGGCTGCGAGCCCCACATTTCCATTGAATTCGGCGTCATGACGCCAACTTGCTCGCGCCGCTTCCAAGTCGTCAGTCGTGCTGCCGTCAGCACGAACATAGGGCTGCGCTTCACTTCCCGTCGAAGCCGCGGCAAGCAGCGTCGCCGTCAGCACGCTCCTTTGCAGATGCTTGCCAAAGGTGGACAGTGAGCGCACCTGCGCCGGGCTGTTGGTGCGAACGTAAGACGTCATTGACAACTCCTTTTTGCAAGTCGAGCCCCTTCTCCACCTTCGGCCGCCGTCGACGCGAAGAAGTCCGCATCGCGTTGAAGACGAGCTGCGAAAAAGAGAAAGATGTGTTTGATGGCTGCGGCCCCAACGGTGCCTTCAGATTTGAGATCACTTCCGCCGCGAGCGGCTGAAGCTCCTCGCAACGTCAAATCGAATCTGCTGCCAAGCCTCCAGGAAAGGAGAGCATTGCTCATCTCGCGCTTGTGCATGCAGTCAACCTTCGATCCGTGTTGCCACATCAAGAGCAAATGCCGTGCCAAAGCTCACTGGGAAGTGAACGCATGGCTCTCCCTGAAAACCTCACAAATCCAGCATGGTCAATTGTGCGGAACCCGACATGCGTCTTCTGCCACTGTCAGCTTTCGGACAGGCATGACGCGTTTCGCGCCGACCACCGGTCGATCGGTTTTGGGGCCGGTCTGTTCGCCTCATAAGAGCGCGTTACATTGCGTAGCGGTTTCCCGAGCGCCGCCACATGACACTGGACCTGCAGGTAGCACCGGCTTCTCATCCAGCCTTACTTTGGCCCCCTCGCGTATCAAATTCCCGCTGGCGAGCCCTGCTTTCATAGATCGCACCATGCCGGATGTCTGCTCTGGCGCCCGACCCGCTGGCACGATCTCGATCCGGCATAAGGGCGCAGCATCTTTGCAGGCCGTTTCATCCCGGCGTCCTGCTTGGCTGACAGACCGCACTTGGCGAGCGGTCTCCATGCTCTCTCCAAGGACCATCCCTGCGGCTGGCTTGTCGACCTATGGGCGGGTCCGGCCGCCCGAAACCCTCGCGCCATCAGCTTTTTTCCCCGCCGCCTGCGGCGGCTTCCTCGCGCCGCTTCGCTCACAAAAAAGCTGCCCGCTCGGGTCCTTCACTGTCGCTGCGGCCCTGTCGGATTCAGGCGGTCCTGACGCGCCCATTACGGTGCGCCATCGCAGGGGATGGTCCCCGGCGAAACCACAAAAGGAGACTTCGAAATGACCGCGATCGGTTACGTCAACAAGCAGGAAAACGGCGCCTACAAGGGCCAGTTCAAGACGCTCAGCGTCCGCGCCGACATCGATATCGTCCCCAACCAGGCCAAGAGCGCCGATAACCATCCCGACTTCCGGGTGCTTACGCAAGGGGTCGAAGTCGGCGCTGGCTGGATCCGCACCGGCGAGACTTCCGGCAAGGATTATGTGAGCCTGTCGATTGCAGCGCCGGAGTTCGGACCGCGCAAGCTCTACGCCAATCTCGGCCGAGCCGCCGGCCAGGACGATCACGACACCTACGCCATCATCTGGAACCCGGCCGACTGACCGGCCGAGATAAGAGCCTCGCGCCGCAGCCCCGGCGCGGGGCTCATTCCCAGGAGTTCCACCCAAACCCCGTCCGCCCTAAAGGGCGGCGAAAACTCTCCCCCGACTCTTCGCCCGTCCCCGAGACGATCTCCCTCGCCCATCCTCGCCCTCGCTTGTCCGAAGCGAAACGAGGATCATCATGGACGACGAAAACGAACGCGCGGCCCGCGCGAAAAAGGGCAGCCCGTTTCTCAGCACAGCCCAAGCCGCCTTCTATATCGGGCTCTCCCAGCGCACGCTCGAAAAGATGCGGCTCAAGGGCGGCGGCCCGAAATTCCGCAAGCACGGCCGCTATGTCCGCTATCACATCGACGAACTCGACCATTGGTCGAAAGGACACCCGCAGCACTCCATCGCCGGCGATGGCAAGGCCGGTTCCGGCCAGGGCGGCACGGGAGGCCGTTCATGAGGCGGCGCCCTTCCATCCATCTGATCGGCAGCCGCCTGAGGCGTGTTCGAGCCCGTAAGACGGTCGCCTTGGCCGCGGCCGGTCTCGGTCTTTTGGGCTTCACGGCGCTGGGAAAGCCCGCCCCTTGGCTGGTCTGGAACGCCTCGGCCAGCGCGCCGATCGGCCTTTACCGCATCGCTGCGGGAGCGCTGGCGCGTGGCGATCTCGTGCTCGTGCGCCCGCCTGAATACGCGGCGTATCTCGCCGCCGAGCGCAGCTATCTGCCTCGCAATGTGCCGCTGGCAAAACGTCTTGCAGCGCTGCCGGACGATAATGTCTGCGCCTTCAATGACGCCATCATCATCGGCGGCGACATCGTCGCGCGCCGGCTCAAAATCGACGCCGAAGGCCGACCTTTGCCATGGTGGAACGGCTGCCGAGCGCTCGGGGATAACGAGGTTTTCCTGCTCGGCAGCGACAAAAACCGCTCCTTCGACAGCCGCTATTTCGGGCCTGTTCCCACTCAAAATGTCATCGGGAGGCTCGTACCACTATGGACCGAGTGACCCTCCTCTTGTTGGGCATGATCGCCATTGCGCCATGCGCCTGTTCCGCCTCGACCGGCGCTGAGCCGGTCGCCATCTCCCAAAGTCCGCAGCTGCGAAAGTGGCAGACGTTGGTATCGGAAGCAAGCCGGCGCTTCCATATTCCCCAAGCCTGGATCTATGCCGTCATGGCTGCCGAAAGCGGCGGCAAGACAATGCGCGGCGGCCGCCCCATCACCTCCCCCGCTGGCGCCATGGGCCTCATGCAGGTGATGCCCGGCACCTATGAAGAGATGCGGGTCGAACACGGCCTTGGGCCTAACCCCCACGATCCGCGCGACAATATCCTGGCCGGCACGGCCTATCTCAGTGCCATGTATGACCGCTTCGGATTTCCTGGCCTGTTTGGCGCCTACAATGCCGGTCCCGAGCGCTACGACGAGCATTTGAAGCGTGGCAAACCGCTGCCAGAAGAGACCGTCGAGTACCTCGACCAACTCAAGGCGGCCGGAGTTTCGGCGGCCGACATCGAGGCGTTCGAAAGCCAATCTGTCGCTCCAAAGGCGCAAATCGCTCCTCTCGGACGGTCGCTGTTCTTCATTCATGACGGTGTTCACTCAGGCGTGCGAAACGGCGATCTCTTCGTGCCGCTCGGCAAGGACGGCGCGCAGCCGAAGGAGCCGGTGCGTTAGCCATGGCGGACGGGGGCGCGTCTGGCGGGGCTGGGCGCGGAAGGCAAGATAAAGGTACCGCCTCCAGGAGGCGGTTAAATCTTTGTCTGCACATCGTTTTTCCGGGAGGCTGCCGCCGGTGCCAAGAGGGTTTGACGTGTAAGTGTCTGATTTTGCTTGATATGTCTGGGAGGCTCGCATTAAGGATGACGAGTTCAGGCCGAAGCTCGGCAAAATCGGGTCGCGCGGCTCGAAGGCCGGCAAACGCTATGCCGGCCAGGTTCGTGCGGCGATCAACCGGGCTGGCGGCCGGCCGCAACGCGGTGGTCGCTTCACAGGAAGCCGGACAGGGCGCGGCGGGGCGGCCGCCGCACTGCTGAAATCGCGCGACCGGTATGCCGCCTTCCGCCAGCGCCGGGTGATCGTCAAGGCGCGGGTCGTCAAGCTCGCCGGCAAGGGCGCGGACGGGGCGCGTGCCCATCTACGCTATCTTCAGCGCGACGGGGTCACCCGCGAAGGTGAACCTGGCGAGCTCTACGGCGCCGACAGCGGCCGCGTCGACGGCAAGGCGTTCATCGATCGCGCGGACGGCGACCGCCATCAGTTCCGCTTCATCGTCGCTGCCGAAGACGGCATCGAGTACGACGACCTCAAGGCGCTGACGCGGCGGCTCATGGCGCAGATGCAGGAAGACCTCGGCACGAAGCTCGACTGGGTCGCGGTCGATCATTTCAACACCGGCCACCCGCACAGCCACATCATCGTCCGTGGCAGGGACGACCGTGGCGAGAACCTGGTCATCGCGCGCGAATATATCTCATCTGGCATCCGCGAGCGGGCGGCCGAGCTGGTCAGCCTCGATCTCGGTCCGCGAACCGACCGCGAGATTGAGCTTCGCCTGCGCCGGGAAATGGAGCAGGAACGCTTCACCAGCATCGACCGTCGGCTGCTCAGCATGCGTGATGATGACGGCCTGGTCTCGCCGGGCGGTCCCGACGCCATTCGCCAGACGCTGCACCAGGGACGGCTGCGCAAGCTCGAGCGGATGGGTCTGGCCGCGGAGGTCGGCGCTGGCTCCTGGCGCCTCGACGATGAGCTCGAAGCCACGCTGCGCCGCACCGGCGAACGCGGCGACATCATCAAGACCATGCACCGCGAACTGACCGGCAAGGGGCTTGCCCGCAGGGCCGCCGACTGGGTGATCCACGATCGATCCGGCGAGCCCGTCCAGTCTCTCGTCGGTCGCGTTGTCGCGCGTGGACTGGCCGACGAGATCAATGACCGCCATTACATGATCGTCGACGCCGTCGACGGTAAGAGCCATTGGATCAACATCGGTAGAGGCGAGGCGATGGAAACGATGCCTAATGGCTGCATCGTGCGTGTCGCGCCAAGGAACACCGAGCCGAGGCAGGTCGATCGTACCATCGCCGAAATCGCCGCCGCGCATGGCGGCCGTTACGACGTCGATATGCACCTGAAGCATGACCCATCCGCCACCGAGAGCTTTGCGCGAACGCATGTGCGGCGGCTGGAGGCGATCCGCCGCGCGACCGGCGGCGTCGAGCGAGAGCCGAACGGCACCTGGCTCATCGCGCCGGACCATCTCGATCGCGTCGCGAATTATGAGGGCCAGCGGGCCAGGGCCGAGCCTGTCGTTGCCGACAAGCTCTCCTCAATGGCGCTGGAGCGACAGGTCAGCTTCAACGGCGCCACCTGGCTCGACCGGGAGCTGGTTGCCGATAGACCCGAGCCTTTGCACGGATCCGGCTTCGGCCGCGACGTGAGAGAGGCGCAAGCTCGCCGGCGGCAGTGGCTGATCGCGCAAGGCCTCGCGCATAAAGAACAGGATGGGATCGTCTATCGAGCCAACATGCTTTCGATCCTGCGCCAGCGAGAACTGAACCGTGTTGCTGGCCAACTGTCGGAGGAACTTGGCCTGCCCTATGCCGAAGCGCGATCCGGAGGACGAGTAGAGGGTACGCTCCGCCGCTCCGTCGAGCTTGCCAGCGGAAAATATGCCGTCGTTGAAAAGTCGCGCGAGTTCACGCTGGTGCCATGGCGGCCGGTGCTTGAGCGCCATGTGGGCAAGGAGGTCTCCGGTGTCGTAAGTGGGGAGGGGATTTCATGGACCGTCGGCCGGCAAAGGAGCGGACCTGGTGTTTCGTGAGATGGTGTACAGCTTTTTAGCCAGCGGCGCGGGCAGCCATGCGAGCCCGCGTAGACCTTATGGCCGCACGCCCGCAATCGGTCGCATGGACCTGCCAGGCGGGGCGGCTTTGGAGCGTTCGGACCCGACACGCTGCGTGAGTGGCCAGACTTCGAGCGCTCGAAGATGCGGACTGTTGTCTGCTGGCCGGCGTTATTCCGGCTGGCCTATGACCGCGGCGCAACAGTTCACCGCTGAAGTTGCCACGGGCGAACATCGACAAGAGAAAAAACACCATTGCGCGATACAAATCGCCGTTGAAAGCGTTTAGGTTGCATGCGCTTCGCCAAGTAAACGGATACCCCAGAAGAGAGCCATGACCACGGCCCGCCATATCGTGACGCTGCTTAAAAGCCACATTGCCGGCGACGAGGATCGTTTCCTCTCTATCGCGATGCAGCTTGCTGCGCATGAGGCACGTCAAGGCCATGGTAAGCTTGCTCAGGAGCTCAAGGATCTGGTCGACGCAGCCAAGAGCAGGGACGCCCGGATTGTCAAGAGCAGTCGGCCGGTTCCCCTTTTTCAGCCAAAGGGCGAGCTCGCAGGGCTCCTGCATGTGCGCTATCCGGACCTGCGACTGACCGACATGATTTTGCCGGACAGTCTGCGCTCGCGCCTGCACCGCGTGCTGGGAGAGCAGCGCCAACAAGCAAGCTTGCGCGAGCACGGGCTTGTTCCCCGTCGCAAACTGCTTCTGGTCGGCCCGCCAGGATCAGGCAAGACGATGACCGCATCGGCATTGGCCGGGGAGCTTCATCTGCCCCTTTTCACGATCGTCCTCGATGGTTTGATCACCAAGTTCATGGGAGAGACTGCCGGAAAGCTGCGGCTTGTTTTTGATGCAATGCAGGCGACGCGGGGCGTCTACTTCTTTGACGAATTCGATGCCATCGGCGCGCGTCGAGGCGAACGCCAGGATGTTGGCGAGATTCGGCGCGTGCTGAATTCGTTTCTGCAGTTTCTCGAGCAAGACGACAGCCACAGCCTGATTATTGCGGCAACAAATCATCCCGAGCTGCTCGACAGAGCTTTGTTCCGCCGTTTCGACGATGTCATCGAATACGCCGTGCCCGATCGGCCGATTATAGAGGCGCTGCTTCGGGCTCGACTCGACCGCTTCGACACCAGAGGGCTTGCCTGGAACGAGGCGATCTCTCAGGCAGAGAGACTGTCGCAGGCCGAGATCACGCGCGCGGCCGACGACGCTGCAAAAACCATCATATTGCGGGGGGGGAAGCGGATCACCTCGGAAGCGCTCATCGACGCTCTGAAGGAACGCCGGCAGGCGTCGCTGTTTGAGTAGCGACAGCACAGATCATAATGGCAGACGATTTTCCGCGCGACCGCGCCCATATCCACCTTCGCAACAACGGCATTCGGGAAGCCTATCGGCGGCCCAACCAACTTATACATGCACCGCCGCTGCCGGCGCGTGATCGGGCGTCGCATGCTGCGGCCTTGACGCAATCCATCGAACAAGCGGTCGAAAGTGCACGCCAGCAGATTGCGGCGCGTGACCCCCAGCTGTCGGTCGGCACGCCTGGCTTTTACCTCGCGATCGATCTGCCCATGTCCGGACGGGCGGCCCTCGACCAGTTGGCCGATCGTCGCCAGCACATGGAGCTGGTCGCCGTCCATGAGCCAACTCAACCCGGTGCTCCCATCACAGCGTCGGTGTTCCTGCCGCAAAGCGCGCAAGCCTATTATTTGCGGAAAGTCGAGGCGTATCGAGACGTTGATACTGACCGCGGCAGACCGCGCAACGAGCCGCTCGTCTCCCGCATGGAGACAGTCAGGCTGGCGACTGCACGATCGTTGTTTACCGACCACGACGACCTCTTCCCCCAGGCCGCTGACGAGCAGGTGTGGTGGGAAGTCTGGCTGCGCGACGGTCGCCGCGAGAACTTCGAGCACATTGCCGAAGCCCTGAACATCACTTTGCGCACGCATGCGGTTAGGTTTCCGGAGCGGGTGGTCATGCTGGCCCTCGCCAGCACGGCAATGCTCGACCGCATGATTGCGCACAGCGATGTCGTCGCCGAGCTGCGGCGCGCGAAGGATACGCCGTCCTTCTTCCTGGGCCTTGGCGGCGCGGAGCAAAGGGACTGGAGCGACGAGCTTCTCGGGCGCGTCAGACCGCCTCAATCCGATATTGCGGTCTGCATTCTCGACAGCGGCGTGCGTCGCACCCACCCGTTGATCGAACCCGCACTTGCCGTTTAAGACTGGCACACCGTCAAACCGGCATGGGGCAGCGACGACACACCTGCGTGGAGCGGCCACGGGACGCGAATGGCAGGTGTCGGCCTGTACGGTGATCTGGTCCCGCTCCTGGTCGGAGGCGATCCAGTTCCATTGCCCTTTCGGCTGGAGAGTGTTCGTATCCTTCCGCCAGAAGACGAGGCAAACGATCCAGAACTCTATGGCGCGATCACCGCGGAAGCGATCGCCCGCGCCGAGGTGCAGGCGCCGGAGCGCCGCCGCGCGATCGCAATGGCTGTGACAAGCGCCAGTCCGGCGCGTGGAAGGCCCACATCGTGGTCTGCCGCTATCGACCAACTCTGTTTCGAAGAGGAACAGCGACGCTTGATCGTTCTCTCTGCCGGCAACATCGGCGATGACCTCATGCCGGCCGAGCATTTGACGCGCAACGATCTGGAAGCAGTCGATGATCCTTCTCAGGCCTGGAATGCGCTGACGGTCGGCGCTTTCACAGAAAAGGTCGATATCATTGACACCGACTTTTCGGGCTACGCTCCGATCGCGCCGGTCGGCGAGCTCTCGCCGCGCAGTCGCACTTCGGTCGTTTGGGACAGGCAGTGGCCGGTGAAGCCCGAGGTCGTCTTCGAAGGCGGCAATCTCGCCCATGACGGTGTGTTGCCCGGCGAGCCGATCGACGATCTGCAGATATTGACCACTTTCTGTCGACCCGAACTGCGCCACTTCACCACCCTCGGAGATACGAGCGCGGCAACGGCCCATGCCGCACGGATGGCGGGACTAATTCTATCAGCGCGCCCCGAGCTGTGGCCTGAATCGGTTCGCGCCCTGATCGTCCACTCGGCCGAATGGACTCCGGCGATGCGCGCACGCATCGATGCGTGCAACGGAGCGAAGGGCGAGATCCAGGCGCTCGTGCGGCGCTATGGTTACGGCGTGCCAGATCTTGGGCGCGCGCTTCTGTCAACGGTGAACGACCTCACGCTTATCGTTGAAGATGAGCTTCAGCCTTTCCAGCGCGAGGGCGGCGCGGCTGCCAAAACGCGTGACATGAAGCTGCATCGCCTGCCTTGGCCGAAGGAGCAGCTCGCGGCGCTCGGCGCTGCCCAGGTCGAGCTCCGCGTCACGCTGTCCTATTTCATCGAACCCAACCCCGGTGAACGCGGATGGACCCGCCGGCATCGTTACGCGTCCCATGGTCTTCGGTTCAGAGTAAAGTCAGCGACCGAGACAGTCGACGAATTCCGAGCCCGCATCAATCAGGCCGCTCGGGACGAGGAGGAAGGGGCGCCTGCTGGAGGCGGAGAAGAGTGGCTGCTCGGCACCTTCCGCGATCGCGGCTCGTTGCACGCCGATTTCTGGTCGGGCAGCGCCGCCGATCTCGCCGAGCGTGACGCGATCGGCGTGTTCCCGGTCGGGGGCTGGTGGAAGGAGAAGCCTTACCTGGAACGCGTCGACGCTCTGGCTCGGTACGCCCTGATTGTGACGATTCGGGCGCCTGGGGTCGATGTTGACATCTTCACACCCGTCGAAGCAGCCCTGACTGTCGAGACGTCGGTCGAGACCTGATGCAGCACTGTCCAAACCGGCCAACAACGGAGGTTTGACCAGCCTCTGGTGCCATGGCGGCTGGTGCTGGATCATCACGTCGGCACGGGATCATGCGCGGAGGACGATAGGCCGGCAAAGGAGCGGGCCAAGCGTGTCATAATGGCGCCCATGGTCACGCCCACAAGCCGCGCCCCCTGCGTCTACGGAGAGGTGCGCGTCTGCTTAGGCGGCCGAGACATCGCTTACCTGATCAACGCGCTCCGTATTTGCGCCTGTAAGCGGCAATGAAATCGTCGTCGCTACAGATGCAGCGGCCGCTGGAGTCCTTGGCCTTCGGATCGTGCAAGTGAGAGCCAAGGGGGCGCAGAAGATTCACCCGAGTGCTCGTCGTCGGGCTCATGGGAAACCCCGCACTATGCTTGACCAAATCCGCGGCAAGCATAATCCCGGCAAGCACCGACTGAAAGGCCATCGGAACCACAGTTCGAACGCGGCGACTTCCTTCGCTAAGCTGGAACACCAGACCGCCGCAGATAGCCTGCTGATAAAAGGAGCGCAGGGGCTGGCCGACAAACGGGGCTAGCGGTTCAAACGGCACAGCCATCGCTGTAGCCACGCGAACTACAAAGTCGTTGGGAACTCCGGCATTTGTCTGCAGGAGCGTTTTCACCTGCTCGTGTGCTTCCGGTATTCCGAGTTCCTCGGCAATCAGCTGGTGCTCGTCCTTGGATTTTCCGGATGGCAGGTACATGCAACAAAGGCAAGCCTGGCCGTCATCGAAACCATGCCGGGAGATACCGAGATCGTGCTCCTGCATCCAAGCGTTTGCGATCCATCGCGGCAGTGCACCTTGGACAGCCAGACGGTCGGCGGCGGTGTCAAGCGCCACACCCACTTGGTCTAAGACCCAATTGCCCCGGCGCGCAACATATTCTGCCCACGTCAGAGGGTGCGCCTCGACCTCAAGGCCAGTCGATCTAAGGGCGGTGGCTGCAAGAACCGCCTTGGACATACCAATCTCCGCCTGGCCGGCCAATGCGTAGCGCTGCAGGTTTGAGAGTTCGATCGCTTCGTGATCGATTACATGCAGACGACCCTTGAGATCGGGTTGTCTCGCTAGCGCCCAAAGCGAGCCATGGCCTATCGCACCGAGCCCAACGAGGTGGGTTTCGCCAAGGTCGACTGGGAAGTCGATCGGGCCAGCCTCCCCGGCTTTGGTCTTGTCGTAGCTGCATAGCGAGAGGTCGATGGTTTCGTCCAACTCGGCGCCGGTCAACTGGGCGGCGAAGATAGTTCGAAAGACGTTGGCGGCGCCGAAGCAACTGGCGGCGCCAGCTCCAAAAGGCAGCAGACTTGGGCCAGAGCCCACCGGGTCCGTACGCGACAGCTTTGCCGCCCAACCGTCCGATCCCACGAAAAAGATCGGGCACCGGAGTGATGGGCGCGTTACCCCTGCAACGACGCAGACGGTGGCAGACTTGCCGGAACGCCGGATGCCGACTTTTGGATTGATCGACTTTGCCAAGCGCTCCAGCGCTTGGGCTTGAGAGCTCGCCGCGCTGTCCAGCGGGAGTATCGCCAGAACCGGGTAGAGCCTAGCGAGCAATCTCACCGCAAGATCTAGTGTCGCCTGGCCTTCGGCGCAGGAAGCGGCCTGATGGTCGAAGGCGACTGCCACGACCTGCTTTTCAAGAGCTGCTTTGAAGTCTCCCAGATGAAAATCGGCCAGGACCTGAGATGCCGCCGTGGCGGCACGATCGATGAAGTTAGCGAATGCCATTGTTCAACTCGATATCATGATCATTCGCGACAGTGCCGCGGGAGGGAGCGCATTCCATTTGGCCTTTTCGTCAAGCCGATAGGCGGCGACCCGAGCAAAATCGAAAGGCTCGCGGGCGAAATTCGGCACTACCAGCGACAGACACCCAACCGTGGTAGCAACCGCATAAGCGTCGTCCGTCGTCGAATGGTAGGCGCGGCCCGGATGGCTGTGAATCTGGGCCAAGAGTTTCAGGCCGCTTTTGTAGAGCCAGACATTGAGCCGGTGCAGTTCTTCGGCCGCAACGATCACGCAAACGCCATCGTTTGTCCGAATGTGACGCTGCGCCGGGATAACCGTCTCTGTTACGGCAAAGTGCCGGTCTTGCTGAACGCCGACCCAGAGCGCCATCCCCTCATTGCCTTCGCGACCAACTGAGCGCAGATGCCCATGCGTGGTCGAGATGCAGCCGCGCGGGAGAGTCACGATCGTTACATCTCTCAAACCAGTCATTCTTGTATCGCCTGAGGGGATACCACCATTCCTACGATTGCCGGTGGGAGTTGAATCTGCAACTGCTCTATAGGAATGATTCCGTACTTGATGATCTTGTCCAGGATGAAGGCCAAACAGCCTTCGCCAGAACCCCGATGAAGTAGCCATGGATCACCTGAATGGGCTGGATTGTCGTGGTATTCCCGGACGCCCGCCATGCACAGGAATGGTTCGTCCTCGGGACTGTTGGCCTGGATGAAGTCCGTCAGCGGCACGGCGTTCTGCTGGATGAGAGCTCCTATCATCTCCGGCGGCGTTCCGGGCAGCGGCGGACGTCTAAGCATTTTCAGGTATAGATCTTTCCGGGCAATCGGATGACGCGTAAACGGATCGACGAAGACCACGGACGGTGGTCTTAAGTCGTAGTCGGTGAAGTCGACCTCGCTCGCTGCGCTGATCACCCGTGGTTTTAACTTGAGGCTTGCGAAAATGAAGAAAGCGCGCGGAAAGGTCGCCTCGATCAAGAAGCAGCCCTGAGCCCGATAGACATCAGCATATGGCCGGAACCGGCCGATCTCCCGATCAAACTTCGCTCGGGAGACCTCCGGATCCACACTTTGGGGTTTAGGCACCTGCGACGCCCGCCTTCAGGCTGAGGAACAGGGTCACAGTATTCGGGAAACCGAAATCGCCAAGCTTCTTGTCGACGTCGAGCAAGTTGCCGGCCTCATCCTTCAATTCCCAATTCTCGGCTGGTTGGGCGACATTCTGCGTGTTCTCAAGGGCTTTGGTACGAATGACGTGAAGCGGCTGGTTGGGATTGGCTTCGACCTGCGTGGGCTGGCCGTTCACCACCATCGTGATCTCGATCTTGCCCGGCCCGCCGCCGTGATTATCGCCCTTACCCGAATCCTTCGACATTGTCCTACTCCTGTGGCTTGCCAACCGTCCCACGCCCTGGCGCCCACCTGCGAGTGAGACCGGCGGTCTTCAATCGTTCACCCGGCGCCACGGCCGCGAGTACGCGAAAGACAGGGGATAAGCTACCGAATCGGTGCTTGCCTTCTTTTATGGGTGACTTGAGCCGCAAGTAAATGGTCTCAAATTGCTCCTCACAACTATAATCGATTATAGCAATGCGAAAATATTGGCGACACGCCTATTCATCTGCTCTCTCACTCGCCTGCTCCGTGCTTGGCAAGGGGAGCTTTGACTGCGTCACGCGTCCCCCAATCCTGCAACGCATTCACCCGAGCCTGCGCGACACCAGCGCCCGCACCGGCCGTGATCCGCAGAACGAAACGCTGATCGTGGCGTTCTATCGCGAACTGGCGCTGCTGTTCTGGCTAGACGATTGCAACGACGTTGGCCTGATCGCGCCGGAGCAGCTCGCCGCCGTGGAGCAGGCGCTGGGGCACGGCGTACCGTGCGTTCTCTCCGGATTCGAGGGCTGCGCTCAGCTGCGCGCTTCGCTGGTGCTGGATCGGCGAACGGCGCCGGCCACGGTGGCCGCTGGCTGGGAGTACATCCATTTCGAACACTGCGCACTGCCCGAGTTGGACCTGACGCAGATCGACCTGCGCGCCTCGCTGCTGGGCAAGGCTATGCGCGCGCCGCTGCTGATCAGCTCTATGGCCGGCGGCATGCCACGGGCCGAGGCCATCAACCGGCATTTGAGCGAGGCAGCGCAAGCCTTGCGGATCGCCATGTGCGGTTCGCAGCGTGTGAGCCTGCAATCCCGTAACTCCCAGGGGCTAACGCGCGCGCTGCGCCGCCTGGCGCCAGACATTCCCTTGCTGGCCAATATCGGCGCCGCGCAACTGCGGGAGGCCGACGGCCTGGACCTGGCGCGTCGCGCGGTGGACGCGCTGGAGGCCGATGGGCTCATCGTCCATCTCAATCCGCTGCAGGAAGCGGTACAGCCGGGAGGGCGACCGCGACTGGCGCGGCGTCCTGGCGCTGATCGCTGGCGCCGCGCGCATCGTGGGCGTGCCGATCGTGGCCAAGGAAGTGGGGGCGGCCTGTCCGCCTCGGTGGCCTGTGCGCTCGTCGAGGCGGGCGTGGCGGTAATCGATGTCGCCGGCGCCGGCGGCACCAGTTGGGCCGCAGTGGAGGGCGAGCGCGCCCGCAATGCCGCCGACCGTGCAGTGGCGATGTCATTCGCCAATTGGGGGATTCCCACCCTGACCAGCGTGCAGGCGGTGCGTCGGGCGCTGCCAACGGTGAAGCTGATCGCGTCGGGCGGGATCCGCGATGGCGTCGACGTGGCCAAGGCCATCCGCCTGGGCGCGGACATCGCCGGGCAGGCGGCCAGCGTGCTGGGCGCGGCGACAGTGTCCACCGAGGCCGTTGTCGCGCATTTCGAGATCGTCATCCGCCAGTTGTTGGGTCACCATCAAACCAATTTGACGCCCCGGGACAATATCGTCCGGCATTGTCCGGTGTGCGACGATGTTGGGGATGCGACATAGGCGGATTGCCGTGTATTAAACCGCTTTTCCTTTGGCACGCATATTGCGCCCTATCGGTAAACCTCGTCATGGGCCGGCGGCAATCGCTCGGAGATTGTCGAAATAGCACAATCTGCCGGGGTGACATCCGGCCCGACTAGAGCAGGACCTTTCAGATGATGCAGAAAAGCAAGCGGCCATACTCGCGGGGAAATAGTCGCGTCAGGGCTGCATGGACGCTCTTTCCTGGTTGTTTCGGCGACGGACGCCAACTCTTCAATCGGCACCCGAACCAGTGCCTGGATGTCCAAGGAGCGCCCCTGTTGCGCGTGCCTGGCTGCACCCGCGTGCTGGCTCTCCTCCAAGGCGACGCTCGGCGCTGCTGCAGACCGGCGACGAGAACCCAACTTCAAAATTAGCATTCCGAAAACCGAAAGAAGTGAACAGGTATGTCCAGGATCGGCGCTTTGACGCGCGCGGCATGGCGATCGGCAACTCAGACGCTGGCCAAGGGTTCGAAAAGTTTACACCCGACGCTAGCGCCGGCCGATTTCAAGCGCGCACTTACGATCAACGATCGATATGGCGGGCTCACTGTCAATGTCCCCAAAATGCCTTTCTGGCTGACCGGGGGTGAAGCCTTCGTCTACCGCCGGACTAGCCACGGCGAGCAGCAGTTCATGCAGGTCGATGCTGCCACGGGTTTCAAGCGGCCCGCTTTCGATCAGGCGCGTCTGGCGGCAGCGCTAAACAAGGTGAGCCATGAGAGCTATCAAGCCGGCAATCTTCCGTTCGACCGTTTCGAACTGAGTGAGGATGGTCGCAGGCTCGACTTCCAGATTGAAGACACCCGGTGGAGCTGCGACCTTGCAAGCTATGACTGTACCAGCACCACATTCGATGCAAGGAAAGGGGACCGTAGGGAGCTCAGCCACCGCTACACGCCGCCAGCGGAGAACAACCCCGACAAGAGCAACGCGTCGCCCGACGGCAAATGGATCGCCTATATCAAGAACTGCAACGTTTTCCTGCGCAGCGAGGACGGATTGCAGGATGTTCCTCTGAGCCGGGACGGAGCCGAAGGCAATTGCTACGTCTTTTCGACGCTGAGCTGGTCGCCGGACTCGCGCCACCTCGCCGCTTACCTTGTTCGCCCCGGCTATAGGCGAGAGGTCCGCTACCTCAATTCATCGACGGACCAGTTGGAGCGGGAATATTCAACAATATTCTATCCCAGGCCGGGCGATGTCCTTCCGCTGCCCCAACCAGTCCTGTTCGACATTGCCGGCCGGCGCCAGATCGTGATTGACGGTGCCCTCTTCTCGAACGTCTTCGAACTTTCCCCTCTCCGGTGGTGGGCGGACAGCCGCGGCTTCACTTTCGAATATAACCAGCGCGGGCATCAGCTCTATCGCTTGGTCGAGGTAGACGCCGCCTCGGGCCGCGGGCGCTCCCTGATCGATGAGACCAGCGAGACATTCGTGGATTATTTGCCGCTGGGGCATGGCCAGGAGGATGCCGGAAAAATCTTCCGTTACGATGTCGATGACGGGAAGGAGATCATCTGGGCATCAGAGCGCGACGGGTATGAGCATTTGTATCTTTTCAACGGCCGGACAGGCGCGCTCGAAAACCAGATCACCCGAGGTGAGTGGGTCGTCCGGAGGGTCAACCATGTCGATCCGGTGAAGCGTCAGATCTGGTTCGAGGCGAGCGGGATGAACTCGCAGGAGGACCCCTATTGGGTCCATGCTTACCGCATCGGCTTTGACGGCAAGGGACTGACTGCACTGACGCCCGAACCGGCCAACCACCATATCGAGTTCTCGCCTGACAGGCGCTATTATGTCGATCTCTGGTCACGCATCGATCTGCCCCCGCGCATGGCACTCTACCGCGCCAGCGACAATGCCAAGCTCCAGCAGATCGAGACGGCCGACATTTCCGAGCTCGTCGCCGCAGGCTGGCAGCCGCCGCTCAGTTTCCATTCCAAGGGGCGCGACGGCAAAACTGACATCTGGGGTGTGCTCCACCTGCCAGCCAACTTCGACCCGACGAAGAAATACCCGGTTGTGGAGAATATCTATGCTGGACCCCACGGCTCCTTCGTCCCAAAATCCTTCTCGCGGTGGACAGAGCCGCTCACGCAGCTGGGCTTCGTCGTTGCTCAGATCGACGGCATGGGCACCAACAACCGCTCCCGCGCCTTCCATGATGTTGCTTGGAAGAATCTGAAGGACGCAGGATTTCCCGATCGCATTCTGTGGCACAAGGCGGCGGCCGCGCAATATCCATGGTACGACATATCCAACGTCGGCATTTTTGGCGCATCCGCCGGCGGCCAGAGTGCAGTCAGCGCGCTGCTCTTTCACCCCGATTTCTACAAGGTCGCCGTCGCCAAAAACGGCTGCTTCGACAACAGGATAGACAAGACCTGGTGGAATGAACTGTGGATGGGGTGGCCGGTCGGCATTGAATATTCGCAATCCTCCGCCGTTGACAATGCTCACAGGCTGCAGGGCAAGCTGATGATCGCGGTCGGCGAAATGGATGATAATGTCGATCCGTTTTGCTCGTTCCAGCTTGCCGATCGACTCATCAAGGCAGGAAAAGATTTTGACATTGTCTACGTTCCTGGTGCCAATCACCATACTCTAGGCACCTACACCGAGCGCAAACTCCTAGACTTCTTCGTTCGCAACATTCTCGGTCAGACCCCGCCCGACTGGAACAGCAAACCGATCGAGCTGGAGTAGCTTGTGGCTCTTGCAATTGTTAGCTCGCCTTATCGGCTGTAATCAGGGCGAGGCGCGAGCAAATCTGCACCGAAGGACGATCGTGGAGTCTAGGACTTGCGCTGCGTATTGAGGATAGGCTCGCCGCGACGTTGGTCTGAGCAAACTGCTTGATAGGCACGCCTGCAGACCGCGTGTGTGCGATTGCAAGATCCCCTATCAGCCTGGTGTGAAGCGTTCAGGGGAAAAGCCGCACCCAACGCCGCTTCCGCTCGCCGTAACGCTACGGCGGTGCGACCCACCCGATCCGCTCGACGAGCATAGGAACACATAGGTCCCCGAACGGACGATTACCTTGGCAATAGAAGACCCTCGTCGGTCATCGCCGCTGTGGGTGGCAGCCCGTCGGTCTGGAGCTGCCACGATTCTCATCCTCGCGTCACATATGAGCTGAAGCTTTCCGGATCGGGTATCCAATCGGCATCCAGTTGCTCGGCGATATGGTTGAATTCTACCTCAGGACAAGAGTGAGTAGAGCAGCCCCGCTACGAAAATCCTATCCTGGTTCGTTTGACGCATCGACTATTCAGATTGATTGGCGTGATACCCGGCGCGGCCGCAACACGCTAGGCCGTCAACCGCTGAGCAGAAAACCAGCCTTCGCCTTCCGCGGCGGCGGACCTCGTCAGCCTTTCGAAAGCTTGCCTGAGTAGGTTGCTCATGTGATCTGTGGAAGTGAGGCTAGCGTGCACCCGTACAAACTGGACATTCATCGTAGCAGCTTGGCTGCAGGTGCAGCACGCCGTACCGCACGAGCAAGCGGACAAGCCGGCCAAGCCGGTTTTGAGCAGCACTTGGGCGAATTGCAGGCGGCGGATGAGTTGATGAGTGCACCAGGCGAGGATGTCCTCGTCAATGGCTCGCATGGCAAAGGTGAGTTGAGACCAACGAAGAGGCAGAGGATCCAAAGCAATCTGCAGCATGCTGTCACTGAGCGGCAACCAGGTCAGGTTGGTGACTCAGGCGCTCGCGCGATGATGCAACTCCCTGCCCATCAGGTGGGTACATCGGAACGGGAGGCGCAGCTCGCGATGCAGGGGGATGAGCACGAATACACCCCAGCGCCGCATCTCGATGGGTCGATGCCCTCGACAGTGCAGCCGGATCGTCCAATTGTGGCCCCCGACGGTGCCGACAAGCGTCCTGTTTATTCCAACGATGCCACCGCCATCGAAGGGCTGAAGTCTGCACTCCTTGCGGGTAAAGCCAGGCCGGACACGGTCACTCGCAGCGCAAATTCTCTTTTCGGCTTTAGTCGTTGGCTCTTTCAAAACAAAAAGCCAGGGTTTGCTGCTCGGCTTTACCATCCGTCGCTGAGCCAGGATCTCGAGGAGTACGAGAGTAGGGGTGGTTCCTCCACAGTGGCTGGCGCACTGCGTCAACTGATGAAGCCGATAGGCGGAGCCGCCCCGATTGTGGGTCGCGCTGTCCTGAACCCCCATCCTGACGACGCCGCGCTCACTAGACATTTCAGATCCGCGAGCGGCTACGCAACTGCTCTTAACCATTTCAGTCATTACCTACGTCAAAATGACAAGCTCGGGATTGCGGGCCGGATTTACGATGAATCGCTGGATAAAGATGTTGAGAGCTACAAGGCCGCCTCCTCTACTCGTGGAGCTCCGATCGAATCTGCACTGGTTTATATCCGCAAGCACCCGCCGCGCGTTATACTCGGGAGTCATCTGGAAAACGCGGTCAGCATGGAGGCTCGTCCCCGTGGCGACGCTGCTCAGCATACCGCACCACAGCAGGGATTCGATTGGCCAGAGGAGCTCCTGCCGGTAGGTTATAAGGAGGGCACCGATCTACCATTGTCTCTCGCCCCAACCGCGCACCAACACCAAGCACCCGACTTTGGAGAGGCCGTCCCTCACTTGAACTGGCGCCACGGCGACCAGGGCGCCCCGGAGGGGCTGGTAGCTGCACGGGACAGGAGCAGCCCGCTGCCAAGCGAGGCGGTGCCACATAAATCTGGACGGGGACTCGCTACGCAGCCCAGATTGTGGGCGGAGAAATCCGCCTCGCCAGAGCTCTTTCGACGGCGGGCGGAGCAGGCTCTGCCGGCGTCCGCCAGAGGTGTGGAGACATCCTCCGCGGTTGATGAAGCCGCCGCTCGCCAAGCTTTGGCTTGGTTGCAGCAGGAGATGGAGGGGATCGAACCGATGCAGGATCCTCATAAGGTGGCTACACCGGAATCTGAGGCGCAGCTCGTCAGGCAGAGGGATGAACACGAATCCACCCCAGCACCGCATCCCGGAGGTGGTGGTTCGATGTCCTCGACAGTGCAGCCGGATCGTCCAATTGTAGTCCCCAACGGTTCCGACAAGCGTCCTGTCTATTCCAACGATGCGACCGCTATCGAAGGGCTGAGGGCAGCATTCCACGCGGGTAAGGCCAGCGCGAACACGGTCACTTTCAATGTAAATTCTCTTTTCGGCTTTAGTCGGTGGCTCCTTCAAAACAACAAGCCAGGGTTTGCTGCTCGGCTTTACCATTCGTCGCTGGATCAGGATCTCAAGGAGTACGAGAGTACGGGTGGTTCCTCCACCGTGGCTGGCGCACTGCGTTACCTCAAGAAGTCGACAAGCGGAGCCCCGATTATGGGTCGCCCTCTCGTGATCCCCTATCCTGACGATGCCGAGCTCATTAGAGATTACAGAGCCGCTTCGACCAAGGAGTACCTGGCAGCGCCTGCGACCGGACGGAATCCAGATACCGTGGGCGGCTATACAAATTTTCTTAGACATTTTAGCCAGTATCTGCGTCAAAATAACAAGCCTGGGATTGCCGCTCGGATTCACGACAAATCGCTGGATAAAGATGTTGAGAGCTTCAAGGCTGTCTCCTATGGTAATAGACTAAGTATCGGTTCTGCATTGGCTCACCTCCGGGATATCCTGCCGCGCATTGTGCTCGGGCGCGAAACTGTCCTTGCTGCTCATCCGGCAGACGCAGTCACCAGGCGCGTTGGGGCCGCTGCTGAAGCTGGGCCAGCGGCACCGGCAAGAGCTCCCCAACCCGCCTCGCCAGCAACCGCTAAGCTGCCAGGCACCTACCGCGGCCTTCCACTGGTTGATGTGACCACACTGACGACCAGTTCCTCTGGGGCTCAGATCGGGGCGCTCGATCCGACAGCCCCGTCCAACGTTGCAACGGGGCGGGTGCTCGGCGCCGCCGAATGGCTGAGCGACGCCCATGTCCAGAGAGATTACAATTTGCTGGAGCGGCAACTGCAGGGGATCAATCCGGCGCTCGCTGCCCGGACTCGGCTGGTGGATCCTTCCGTATCCCATCTACTGCGACACACGTCGCCGCAAGACGCTCGAGGCATATTGCAGTCCATCTATAATCAAAACAACGCCACAGCCGACTTCCTGTTCTTGCCAGTGAATAATGGCACGGCTACTAGCCCCGGCACCCATTGGTCGCTGCTGCTCGTTGATCGCCGCGACCCCGAAAGGCGGTTCGCCTATCACTACGACTCCCTCCAGCGAGAGGGATATAACGACGTGCCTGCAAAACAGCTCGCAGGACTGCTGAATGCTACCTTGGCGCCAGCCCCCATGGCCAGACAGACGAACCATTATGATTGCGGCGTATTTGTCCTGGAGGGCACGTGGGCGCTGGTTGAACGATTGGTGAAAGGGCAGCGGCCAGACCACGAGCCGCTGCCCCTCGACAACCTCGTTGCCGATCGGCAGGCGCTGCAAGACCGGCTAAGGAGGCGCTTGCCGCACGAGGAAGAGCCGCGGCAGCTGCTGGAGGATGAACCCGCCTCCCCACCGATGATGGCATTCGAGCCAGGGGAACTGCGGCAACTGTTGGAAGACGAGCCTGACTCCCCACCAATGATGGCGTTCGAGTCAGGGGAACTGCGGCAACTGTTGGAAGACGAGCCTGCCTCCCCACCAATGATGGCGTTCGAGTCAGGGGAACTGCGGCAACTGTTGGAGGACGAGCCTGCCTCCCCACCAATGATGGCGTTCGAGCCAGGGGAACTGCGGCAGCTGTTGGAGGATGAACCCGCTTCCCCACCGATGATGGCGTTCGAGCCAGGGGAACTGCGGCAGCTGTTGGAGGATGAACCCGCTTCCCCACCGATGATGGCGTTCGAGCCAGGGGAACTGCGGCAACTGTTGGAAGACGAGCCTGCCTCCCCACCAATGATGGCGTTCGAGCCAGGGGAACTGCGGCAACTGTTGAATGATGAGCCTGCCTCCACTTGGGCACAAATCAATTCGACCCCACATGCGCGAGCGGACGGTGTTCATCAGCCAGCCCAGGCGCCCTGGCTCCCTGAACGCAGAAGATAACTTTGCGGAGGAGCGGTCACGCAACTGTCGGCGGCGCCGGGCCTCAGGGTGAATGGAGAGGATGGTGTCGCGTGAAGGCGCAACACGCGTGCTGACCGACCTGCATAGTAGGAAGTCGTTCATTGCTCCCAAATCGTATGTGAGGAACATTCCTGTCCCGGCTGCACCGCGCGATGCTAGGTCGCGTTGTTCAGCGGGCCAAGCCGATGACACCTACGAAGCTACTGATCGGGCAGATCGCCGTTGTGTGCGCAATTGTCATTATCGGCGTATGGACGGCAACCCAATGGTGCGCTCAAATGCTGACCTACCAGACGCCTCTCGGCGCACCATGGTTTCTCTTCGCCGGCTGGCCAATCTACAAGCCGTGGAAGCTGTTTGAATGGTGGTTCCACTTCGATGCTTATGCGCCGGAGGTCTTCGACAAAGCCGGTACGCTTGCAGGCGCCAGCGGATTCCTGGGCTGTGCCGCCGCAATCGCAGGCTCGCTTTTGCGCGCGCGACAGCGCGGGTCGGTTACGACCTATGGGTCTTCACGGTGGGCCACGACTCATGAGGTCGAGACGGCAGGGTTGTTACGGCCGGCGGGCGTTTTCCTCGGTAGGCTGAACGATCGCTATCTGCGCCATGACGGCCCGGAGCACGTCATGGCATTTGCGCCGACGCGTTCGGGCAAGGGCGTGGGGCTGGTTGTTCCAACGCTACTTTCCTGGACCGGGTCTGCCATCATTCATGATATAAAAGGCGAAAATTGGCAGTTGACCTCCGGCTGGCGGTCGAAATTCTCGTACTGCCTTCTGTTCAATCCGACCGACCCGAGATCGGCACGCTACAACCCGCTGCTGGAGGTGCGCAAAGGCCCAGATGAGATCCGGGACGTTCAAAACATCGCCGACATCCTCGTCGATCCCGAGGGCGCGCTGGAGCGACGGAATCACTGGGAGAAGACCAGCCATTCACTCCTAGTTGGCGCCATTTTGCACGTGCTCTACGCTGAAGAGGACAAGACGCTAGCCCGCGTCGCCACCTTCCTGTCGGACCCGCAACGCTCGTTTGCCGCAACGCTACGGCGGATGATGACGACAAACCATCTCGGGACGGGGCATAACCCTCAGGTCCATCCCGTAGTGGCCTCGGCGGCTCGCGAACTCCTGAACAAGTCGGAAAACGAGCGCTCAGGCGTCCTCTCGACCGCCATGTCCTTTCTTGGGCTTTATCGTGATCCAACGGTCGCGGCGGCCACTTCGTCCTGCGACTGGCGCATCGCTGACCTAGTGGATGGAGAGCGACCGCTGTCGCTCTATCTGGTCGTGCCGCCTTCGGATATCTCGCGCACCAAGCCTTTGGTGCGACTGATCTTGAACCAGATCGGCAGGCGGTTGACGGAGCGTCTGGAGGGGGACCCGAAGAAGAGCCGTAAGCATCAGCTGCTCATGATGCTGGACGAGTTTCCGGCGCTCGGTCGCCTCGACTTCTTCGAAACGGCGCTCGCCTTCATGGCAGGTTATGGCATTCGCTCCTATCTGATCGCACAATCTTTGAACCAGGTTTCAAAGGCCTATGGCGAGAACAATGCTATTCTCGACAATTGCCACGTGCGAATTGCCTTTTCCTCCAATGACGAACGCACGGCCAAGCGCATCTCGGATGCCCTCGGCACCGCAACCGAACTTAGGTCGATGCGCAACTATGCGGGCCATCGGCTTGCGCCCTGGCTTTCACATGTCATGGTGAGCCGCCAGGAAACCGCGCGCCCGCTCCTGACGCCAGGCGAGGTGATGCAATTGCCGCCGTCAGACGAATTGGTCCTGGTTTCTGGGTTGCCGCCGATCCGCGCCAAGAAGCTGCGCTATTATCAGGATCAGAATTTCACAGATCGGGTGCTGCCTGCGCCGGTGCTGCACGACGGACCCTATGCGGACTGCCCTGCATCACGCCCGGACGGCTGGACTGGACAAGTGTGCAGCGTCGATAGCCGACTTGCTGCGGACGAGGAAAGCGCCGACGCGCCAGTTGAAGACGAGGGAGGCGTTCAGCAGCAACGCCATCCAAGCCTGCCCGAAGAAGACGTTGTTGTCTCTCAAGAGCCCGATCAGGCCGATCTGTACAAGCCCGCAGACGATGACAGCGAAGCGCTCGCGGACAAGCGTGTCATGGATCGGATTTCCACTGCGGCCCGCGCCTACGGTATCAACGAGGGCAGGGGCGACGATGTCATTCCCGGCTTCTGAAGTCCGCTGAGTTGCAGAGCGCACCTCAGCGTAGATAACGGCCATAAGCAATTTTGAGCGTCTGGCCGATGCTTCTCCCGTCGCCGGCGCAACGCCGGGCCGTCGGAACGAGCCGCATGAAGCCGCACCGCATTCGCCATCAGTTTCTGCTTGAGCCGGAGCTCAGCGAGAAACTGGACAACCTCAGTCGCGATCCGTCAACGACCAAATCAGCGATCGTGGCGAAGGCGATCGAGGCGTTCATCGAGCGGCGTGGCGAGAGCGAGTTCGATCGGCGCTACGGCGTAAGGCTTGACCGGCTCTCCCGCGATCTTGCCCACGTCAGGCGCGATTCCGAGGTGATCCTGGAGAGCCTGGCGCTCTTCATCCGCTTTTCGATCACCCTTCACGCCCACACGCCGGTCCCGGATCGGGCAACGCAGGCTATTGCCCAAGAGCGTTTCGAGAAATTCGTTGAGAAGGTCGGCCGCCAGATCGCTTCCGGCAAAAAGTCGCTTAGCAAAGACAATGGTGGGGGAGGGGAAGGATGAGCTCTCATCCCGAGGCCGACCACCGGCGGCGTGTCATGCTGCGCACCGCCATGGGTCCGGCAATCACCGAAGCCCTGGCCGATCCGTCCGTCATCGAGGTGATGGTCAATCCCGACGGCGCGCTGCGACTCGACCGGTTAGGCGAAGGTCGGGTCGATACCGACGTTCACATGCACCCGTCCGAGGCAGAACGTATCATCCGCCTGGTTGCTTCGCACATGCGCGCCGAGGCGCACGCCGACAACCCGATCGTCAGTGCCGAATTGCCGTCTGGCGAACGCTTCGAAGGCCTGCTGCCACCTGTGGTGTTGGCGCCATGTTTTGCCATCCGCAAGCCCGCCGCGAAAGTCTACACCCTGGCCGACTATGTTGCCGAACGCATCATGCTGCCGCTGCAGGCCGATGCGCTGAAAAAGGCCGTCCGCGAGCGGCGCAACATGCTGATCGCCGGCGGCACTTCCTCGGGGAAGACAACACTCGCCAACGCTCTGCTGGCTGAAGTCGCCGAATGCGACGATCGGGTGATCCTGATCGAGGACACACGCGAACTGCAGTGCGCGGCCAGGGACTGCGTTGCCCTGAGAACAAGGCGGGGCTCGGTCACCCTTGCCGATCTCGTGCGCTCGACGCTGAGGCTCAGGCCGGACCGCATCATCGTGGGCGAGGTGAGGGGCGCGGAAGCGCTCGACATGCTGAAGGCATGGAACACCGGGCACCCAGGCGGCATCGCTACCGTACACGCCAATTCCGCGCGCTCGGCTCTCTATCGCATTGAGCAACTCGCCCAGGAAGCGGTGGTCACCGTTCCCCGCCGGCTCATCGCTGAGGCGATAGATCTGATCGTCTTCATAGCGGGACGCGGCTCGTCGCGCCACATCGACGCAATCGCCGAGGTCACCGGTCTCGACGGCAGCGGCGATTACGCCGTTGCCCCGCTCACGCTTTCGCAACTCCAGCAGCTTTGAAAGGCCTTCCTCATGCGCAAGAAGCTTCGCTTTCTTTCGTCCACAGCGCTCGCGTTTCTTAACACGGCCCCGGTTTATGCCGCCGGCTCCGGCATGCCGTGGGAGCAGCCGCTGCAGCAGATCCTGGAGTCCGTGCAGGGACCGGTCGCCAAGATCGTTGCGGTGATCATCATTATCACCACCGGCCTGACGCTTGCCTTCGGCGACACCGCCGGTGGTTTTCGGCGCCTGATTCAGATCGTCTTCGGTCTGTCAATCGCCTTCGCGGCATCGAGCTTCTTCCTCTCCTTCTTCTCCTTCGGTGGTGGGGCGCTCGTCTGATGGCCGCCGGGGAGCAGCATATCGAGGGCTTCGCAGTACCGGTCCACCGGGCGCTGACCGAGCCGATCCTGCTCGGCGGGGCTCCGCGCGCGGTGGCGATCCTCAACGGTACAGTGGCCGCGGCCATTGGCTTCGGCTTGCAGCAATGGATTGCTGGTCTGGTGCTTTGGATCGCAGGCCACTCGTTAGCGGTGTTTGCCGCAAGACGCGATCCGGACTTCGCCAGCGTGCTTGTGCGCCACCTACGTCTGAAGGGGTGGCTTGCATGCTGAACCTTTCGGAATATCGAAGCAAAGCCGACCGGCTTGCCGACCATCTACCCTGGGCTGCCTTGGTGGCGCCCGGCATCGTGCTCAACAAGGACGGCAGCTTTCAGCGGACGTTGCGGTTCCGCGGCCCGGATCTCGAAAGTGCGACGGAGGCTGAACTCGTCGGCATTTGCGCCCGGGCGAACAATGCTCTCAGACGCCTTGGCTCTGGCTGGGCATTGTTCTTTGAGGCCGAGCGCACAGAAGCGCTGGGCTATCCGAACTCGCATTTTCCTGACGCCGCGTCGTGGCTGGTCGACGAAGAACGCCGCGCTGCTTTCGAGGGGAAGGTAGCGCACTACGAGAGCCGCTATCATCTGACCTTGGTGTTTATGCCACCGCCGGACGCCCAGGCGCGCGCAGAAAGCGCGCTCGTCGACTCTCATTATTCCCGAGGAGAAAGAGACTGGCGCCAGGATCTGGCGAGGTTCCGTGACGAGACCAACCGCGTGCTCGATCTCTTCTCGGGTTTCATGTCCGAAGTACGCGTCCTCGATGATGCTCAGACGTTGACCTACCTCCACGGCACGATTTCGCCTCGTCGCCATCCTATCATGGCCCCGGAAACGCCGATATATCTGGATGCAATCCTGGTCGATGCGCCGCTTACCGGTGGCCTGGAGCCGATGCTGGGTGAGCAGCATCTTCGCACACTGACCATCCTCGGCTTTCCGAACCTCACCCGGCCCGGAATCCTCGATACCCTCAATCATCAGGATTTCGCCTATCGCTGGATGACGCGCTTCATTCCGCTCGAGAAAACGGAAGCCACGAAGACGCTGACGCGATTGCGCCGGCAGTGGTTTGCCAAGCGCAAATCGATCGTGGCAATCCTACGCGAGGTCATTACCAACGAGCCGGTCCCGCTTGTCGATAACGATGCCGACAACAAGGCGCTCGATGCCGACGAAGCCCTTCAGGCATTGGGCGGTGATCATGTGAGTTTCGGCTATCTCACCACCACCGTGACGGTGTGGGGCGAGGATCGCCAAGCCGCTGCAGAGAAGCTTCGCGCGGTCGAGCGCATCATCAATGGGCTCGGCTTCACCACGATCCGAGAAGGCGTCAATGCGGTCGAGGCTTGGCTCGGCTCATTGCCTGGCCATGTCTACGCTAACGTTCGCCAACCGCTCGTTCATACATTGAACCTTGCCCATCTCATGCCGCTGTCGTCGGTTTGGGCCGGTCCTGCGACAAACGAGCATCTCGCGAAAGTCACCCAAACCGAAGCGCCACCGCTTTTCGTTGCCGAGACCAGTGGGTCGACACCGTTTCGGCTTTCCACCCACGTCGAAGATGTCGGCCACATGCTGGTTGTTGGTCCGACCGGCGCCGGCAAGTCGGTTCTGCTTGCTCTGATTGCTCTGCAGTTCAGGCGCTATGCCGGCGCCCAGGTTTATGTCTTCGACAAAGGCAATTCGGCCCGTGCTGCAACACTTGCCATGGGTGGAGAACACCACGCGCTAGGAGCGGACGGTTCCCTTGCCTTTCAGCCACTGCGCAGCATCAACGACCAGGCTAGCCGAAGCTGGGCGGCCGAATGGATCGCCAGCCTTGTTGCCCACGAGAACGTCACCGTCACGCCGGAGGTGAAGGAGGCTATTTGGTCAGCGCTGGCCAGCCTTGCCACCGCGCCGGCGCAGGAACGCACACTGACCGGTCTTTCGGTCCTGCTTCAATCCAATGCGCTGAAGACCGCATTGATGCCCTACACGCTCGACGGTCCCTTCGGCCGCCTGCTCGATGCCGATCATGATGGGCTGGCCTTGTCGGATGTGCAGTGTTTCGAGACCGAGGAGTTAATGCACAGCCAAGGCGCTTTGCTGCCGGTGCTTACCTATCTGTTCCAGCGACTTGAGGAACGGTTCGACGGACGGCCCACGCTGATCATGCTCGACGAGGCGTGGGTCTATCTCGACAATCCGCTGTTCGCCGCCCGCATCCGCGAATGGCTGAAGGTGCTGCGAAAGAAGAACGTGTCGGTTGTCTTCGCTACGCAGTCGCTGGCTGATATCGCGGGCTCTGGCATAGCGCCGGCAATCATCGAAAGCTGCCCGCAGCGCATTTTCCTTCCCAATGATCGTGCCGTGGAACCCCAGGCGCGCACAGCCTACGAGCGCTTCGGTTTAAGCGAGCGGCAGATCGAATTGATCGCCCGCGCCACGCCGAAGCGTCAGTATTATCTGCAATCGCGCCGCGGCAACCGTCTGTTCGAGCTCGAGCTTGGCCCCATCGCTCTTGCGCTTTGCGGTGCTTCCGATCCGGCCACGCAGACTCTGATCGACAGGATCATGTCCGAAGACGGGCAAGGCAGCTTTGCCTCGCAGTTCCTGATCGCGCGCGGCCTCGATTGGGCCGGCGAACTTCTCAAGCAATTCCCTCAACCAGACAAGGAGCAATTCTCATGATGCGGCGACGCCTTCTCTCCGGCCTGATCACCGTTTCCCTGATCGCCAAGCCTATGGCCGACTATGTGCAGCCCGCGTACGCCCTTATCGTGTTCGATCCGTCCAATTATGCGCAGAACGTGCTGACGGCCGCGCGCGCATTGGAGCAGATCAACAACCAAATCCAGTCGCTGCAGAATCAGGCGACCATGCTGCAGAACATGGCGCGCAATCTTCAGCGTCTGGATTTCTCTTCCGTTGGCCAACTCACCGGTTCGCTCCATCGCATCGACGGCTTGATGGACCAGGCGAGTGGCCTCAGCTTTGATCTGGGCAAGCTTCAAGACCAGTGGCGCAGCCAATATCCGGAAAGCTACGACGCCACGATCAAAGTCAGCGATGTGGCGAGTGCTGCGCGGGAGCGTTGGCAAACCGCCATGCAGGCGTTCCGCCAGACCATGGGTGTCCAGTCGCAAATCGTCGAGAACGTCCGCGCCGACGGCGATCTGCTCGCCGATCTCGTCAACCGCAGCCAAGGGGCGGCCGGTGCGCTTCAGGCAAGCCAGGCCACCAACCAGCTGATGGCGCTTTCGACAAAACAGCAGATGCAGATCCAGACGCTGCTCGCAACGCAGTTTCGAGCTGAGGCCGAGGATGCCGCCCGCAAGGCCCAGTCAGACGAAGCCGCCCGCGAGATGACGAAGCGGTTCTTGGGTACCGGCTCGGCTTATCCCGGCAATTAATCACGAGTTCATCACGACGAGAAAGGCAGCGGCATGAACGACCTTGGCGTCATCGATCGCTTCATGGAGACCTTCATCCGCTACATCGACAGCGGGTTCGGTCTGCTATCGGGCGACCTCGCCTTCCTCACTACCATTCTGATCGGCATTGACATCACACTTGCCGGCCTGGCGTGGGCGCTCGGCGACGAAACCAGCGTTCTCGGCCGGCTTGTCCGCAAGGTGCTCTATGTTGGCGTCTTCGCCTTCATTCTGAACAATTTCAAGAACCTCGCCGATATCGTTTATCGTTCTTTTGCCGGTCTCGGGATTAAGGCGTCGGCCGGCAATCTGTCGGCAGACAATCTCTTGCGCCCGGGCCGCATTGCCGCGACCGGTTTCGAAGGTGCTTGGCCAATGCTTGACCAAGCCAGTCAGCTCCTGGGCTTCCCGGAAATCTTCGGCAACGCACTGACCATCTTCGTGCTGCTGATGGCCTGGTTCCTGGTTATCATCGCCTTCTTCATCCTTTCCATCCAGCTTTTCATCACCATCCTAGAGTTCAAGCTCACCACGCTGGCAGGTTTTGTTTTGGTTCCATTCGCACTTTGGAACCGTTCAGCGTTCCTGGCCGAACGCGTGCTCGGCCATGTTATCTCGTCAGGCATCAAGGTGATGGTGCTCGCCGTCATTGTCGGTATCGGCTCCACGCTCTTCGGGGAGTTCGCTTCCGCATTGCAAGGCAAGGAGCCGGATCTTGCCGGTGCCATGTCCCAGGTACTGGGCGCACTGGCACTGCTTGGCCTTGGCATTTTTGGGCCGGGGATCGCGTCGGGTCTTGTCTCAGGCGCACCGCAGCTTGGGGCGGGCGCCGCCCTCGGCACGACCGCGGCGGCAGCGGGTGTATCACTCGTTGCTGGAGGCACAGCATTTGCTGGCGCGCGTATGGCAACCAGCGGCGGTCTCGCCGCCATCCGAGCCGGCACAACAATGGGATCGGCTGCTTCCACGTCATGGCAGATCGGGCGCGCAACCTCGCCCGACGCTGGCCTCTCCGGTGTGGCTGCTGGAATGCATGGTGTAACCAGTGCAGCTGGCGGCGCCGCTATACGCATAGCGCGATCCGCCACTGCAAGTGTTGGGCGCAACGCCGATGCCGGGCGCGATGCCGCGTGGACCGCGACCGGCGGCGCGCCGACAGCGTCAATGACCGAACGCTCTGCCGGTTCGGCCACTGTTTCGGCGCCGACGTGGGCAAGGCGCCTACGTTCTGAACAGACCGCCCGGGCAAATCGCCACGCTGCCATGCAAGCTGTCCGAGACGGAGACCGGCCGGGAGGCAGCGCCAACCCCTCTCTCAACGACAAGGATGACTAGATGCTCTTCAAGCGACCCGTGCACCGTTACGGCAAAACACCCGAACCGGTCACGCCGTATCAAAAAGCCGCCCAACTGTGGGACGAGCGCATCGGCTCATCTCGACTGCAGGCCAGGAACTGGCGGATCATGGCCCTTGGCTGCCTGGCCTTGGCGACCGGGCTTTCCGGCGGACTCGTATGGCAGTCGATGCAAAGCCGTGTCGTGCCTTATGTCGTCGAGGTCGATGGCTTCGGCGAGACGCGCGCCGTCGCGCCGGCGGTCCGGAATTATGAGCCCTCGGATGCTCAGATCGCCTGGCATCTCGGCCGCTTCATCCAGAATGTCCGTTCCGTTTCCACCGATCCGGTTTTGGTTCGGCAGAACTGGTTGGCAGCGTACGACTTTGCTAGCGATCGCGCAGCGCTCTTCCTCAACGAATACGCCAAGGCGAACGACCCCTTCGGTCAGATCGGAACGCGCAGTGTTTCGGTACAGGTCACCAGCGTGGTCAGAGCCTCCGAAAGTTCATTCCAGGTCAAATGGACCGAGCAGGTGTTTGAGCGCGGAAGCCTTGCCAGCACGATGCGCTGGACTGCGATCCTCACGATCGTGATCCGCTCGCCAAGCAATACGGATCAGCTGCGCAAGAATCCGCTCGGCGTCTTCATCAATGCCATTGACTGGTCACGCGAGCTCGACAGCGCCGTCCCAGCCCCCCTTTCTCCGACGGAGTCCACCAATGAAAGGTAAAATGTCACCGATTCGTGCCGTGCTGATCCTATCGGTGTCGGCAGCGGTCGTTTCCGCTTGTGCATCGAAGAAGGTGCCGCCGCCTGAGATTTCCTATGACGCTGCCGACTTCAAACCGGCCGCGATCGAAAAAGCGCCGGAGAGGCCGATTAGAATTGTCGAGGTGCCAAAACCACTGCCGCTGCCTGGCCAAATGCAGCCCGAGCCCGGCAAGGCCGAGGACAAGCGCCCTCCTGAAGAACGCGTCGCTGATGCCAACAAAGCCGCGACCCAGCAACCCACCAAGTACGGGTATGTTAATGCAGTGCAAGTCTACCCCTTCACCGATGGCGCGCTTTATCAACTCTATGCCGCGCCGGAGCGCGTGACCGACATCGCTCTGCAGCCGGGCGAGAAACTAACCGCCGTGTCGGCTGGCGACACCGTGCGCTGGGTCATTGGCGATACCGCAAGCGGCACCGGTGACAATCAGCGCACCCATGTTCTGGTAAAACCCTTCGCGCCGGGTCTTGCCACCAATGTCGTCATTACGACGGACCGGCGGACCTATCATTTGCAGCTTCAAAGCACCGAGAAGACCGCAATGGCGGCAATCTCCTGGACCTACAGCCAAGACCAGATCATCGCGCTTCGCCAGCGCAATGCTCAAGCCGAGGCAGTTACACCGGTCGCGTCGAACATCGCGCTCGAAAACCTTCGCTTTCGCTACTCAATCAGTGGCGACACACCGCCCTGGAGACCGACGCGAGCCTTCGACGACGGCAGCAAGGTCTATATTGAGTTCCCTCGTCGCATAGATCAGGGCGAGGCGCCACCACTCTTCATCGTCGGCGCAGATGGGAGCAGCGAGCTCGTCAACTATCGCGTGCGCGGCAACTATTACATCGTCGATCGGCTCTTCGCCGCGGCCGAACTTCGCCTCGGCACCAAGCGGCAGCAGGTGATCCGCATCAGCAGGATTGACGGCAGGCAACCGCAACGGCGGATCTCGCTCTTTCGCGGCAGCCGGCGAGGTGAGGGCTCATGATCGAAAATTCCCGCTCTGGCATCCCGCCGAAACTGGATCCCGAGGAACTGCAGCTTCGGGCCTCTCCCCGCCGCGTGGTGCGGTTCAGGCGCGGTGTGATCATCGCTATCGCAGCGCTCGGATCCGGCGCTGTCTTCGGCGTTACCATGATCGCCCTCCAGGGGCCGGCCCTTCGCATCAGGGATCAGGCGGAAGATCTCTACAACACTGAGCGCAAACCAACCGCCGAGGGACTCGATACGCTTCCCCATGACTATTCCGGCATGAAGCCAAAGCCTCCCGTCCTTGGGCTACCTTTGCCGGGCGACCTCGGCCGCCCCATCCTCGAGCGGCAGCGCCAGCTCGGCATCGTGCCGGGCCAAGACATCTCGGCCGAGGAGCAGCGTCTAGCGCAGCAGGCGATCGAAGCGCGTGAATCGCGGGTGCTTTTCCGCGTCGAAAATCGAGCTCAACAGACAGATGTCGGAGAGAGCGTGCAAACTGCTCAGCATCCATTTGAGGCGCTTCCCCAATCCGAAGCAGGACGCGCGTCAGCCTCGGTGGCGGCGGCGGAAGGCGACCAGAACAATCAGCAGCGAAAGCTTGATTTTCTCAGCCAGCGGAGCACTGGCGGGATCTACAATCCGCATGCGCTTCAGACGCCGATCTCGCCATATCAACTGATGGCTGGCAGCGTGATTGCCGCCAGCCTGATCACCGGCATCAATTCCGATTTGCCGGGCCTTGTCGTCGCGCAAGTCACCGAAAATGTGCACGACACGGTCACGGGCAACATATTGCTGATTCCGCAGGGCTCACGTCTTATCGGCGTCTACGACAGCGTCGTCGCGTTCGGGCAAAAGCGAGCGCTGCTGGTCTGGCAGCGCATTCTGCTGCCCGACGGCTCGTCGGCCGAAATCGACAATCTGCCCGCGAGCGACACCGCCGGCTACGCAGGGCTGGAAGACAAAGTCGATTTCCACACTTGGCAGATGATCAAGGGAGTGGCGCTTGCCACATTGCTCGGTGTCGGCACAGAATTCAGCCTCGGCGAAAACGAGAGCGATCTGGTCAAGGCGATCCGGGAATCAGCCCAGCAGAACGCCAGTCGAGCCGGCCAGCGCATCACCGAAAAAAACCTCAATATCCAGCCCACCATCGTCGTCCGCCCAGGTTGGCCACTGCGCGTCATCGTGCACAAGGACATCGTGCTGCGGCCATACGCCAGTTGAGCAGGAGTTATCATGGCTGACCTGAAACTTGGAAAACTTCCGGACCGAACAGCTTCGAAGATCACCATTACCGTCAGCGCGGAGCTGAGCCAAACACTCAAGGAGTATGCTGCACTTTACCGTCAGACCTATGGTCAGTCTGAAACCGTGGCAGAACTCATCCCTTTCATGCTGGCGGCGTTTCTGGAAGGCGACCGAGCCTTTGCCAGGGCCAGAAAAGAACGTCTGCCGACGGAGCTTGCCGGAAAATCGTGACTCCTCCGCTAGGGCAGCTGGAACATTGCCTAGCTGTCGCGACCTACCTGCTCCTCGCGAAGCATAGGATCAAACCCCTTGGAATGTAGGTATGCGCAAGAGAGGATGTGGAAGGAGATACCGCGCAACAGCCTAAGTTTGCATTTTCGATTTGATGCGGTAGTCGCCTATGAGCGGTCAAAACGAACGCAGCTGGTTCGCCGATCGACCAAACGGCGAGCGCACTGTGCTTTGCTCAGACCGCCACCGAGTGCCTCGCCGTTCCCCCTTTGAAATATGTATCGAACTTGGCCGCGATGGTTCGAATGAAGGGGCGACTTTCAGTCCGTACGAGGAAACTGTCACCATCGAATTCAAGCGCTCGGGCAGGATCGTGGAGTGCGATGGACCTCGAGCGATGAAGGAGCTGCTCGCCGGCTTTGCCGAACCGCTCCACCAGATCGACTGCCGAGAAGGCAAAATCACACATCAGCCGCTCGATGATCCAGCCACGGACGCGATCGTCGTCGGAAAGGGCAACGCCGCGGACGGCAGCCAACCCGCCATCCGCAACCATGCGCCCGTACCCGGCAGTCGAAGCCATGTTTTGCACGTAGCCTTGGCGAAAACGACCGATGGACGAAGGGCCAAGTCCGATCAGTGTCGGGCAGCGATCCTCAGTGTAGCCCTGAAAATTGCGATGCAAAACCCCTGCGCGGGCCGCTATGGCCAGCGCATCGTCGGGCTTCGCGAAATGATCGAGTCCTATTGCCTCATATCCCTTGGCGACAATTGCCCGCGCCGCGAGTTGAGATTGGGCGAAACGCTCAGTGGGACTCGGCAGCCATGCCTCGTCGATCATCGTCTGATGCTTCTTGAACCAGGGCACATGTGCGTAGCCGAACAGGGCCATCCGGTCTGGCTCCAAGGTCAGTGCCTGCGCCACCGTGGAACAGATCGTCTCGCGTGTCTGATTCGGGAGCCCGTAGAGCAGGTCCAGATTGACCGATTCGACGCCCCGCGAACGAACCCCGTCGACGACTGCCTTGGTCTGCAAAAAACTCTGCTCACGATTAATTGCTTTTTGCACTTGCGGATCGAAATCCTGCACGCCGAGGCTCGCCCGGGTTACGCCGATTTGAGCAAGTGCATCAAGGCGCGCCTTGTCCATGTCGTTGGTTTCGATTTCGATGCTGACCGTAGCATCCGGGAGAAAGTCGAAGCTGTCCCGCAAGGCCGCTCCAAGAGCAACCATATCATCGGGCCTCAGAATAGTTGGCGAACCGCCACCGAAGTGGATTGCACGGACATGTGCCTTGCCGCTCAGCAGACCGGCAATCGTGACGATTTCGGCATTCAGCGAGCGCAGATAAGCGGCCACCGGCTCATATTGGTGCGTCTGCTTGGTGTGGCAGGCGCAGAACCAGCAGAGCTTGTCGCAGTAAGGAATGTGCAGGTACAGCGAGATTTCGTCGCCGCTTTCCAGCGTCTCCAACCAGCCACGGTAAATGGCAGCATCGATCCCCGAATGGAAATGCGGCGCCGTCGGATAGCTGGTGTAGCGTGGGACGTTCTCGCTGAGTTTGACAGCTATTTCCGATTGCATCTCGCGTTCACCGTGTTGCCCGCCGGAACACTGCACGCATCGCTGAAGCAGACCCTGATCTCGATCAGCCGCGCTCATGGACAAACCGCCGCAGGATTTCTCTACCCTGGATGGGTATCCTGCCGGCAGTTAGGATCGGGTAAGGCGAACGCATGACCTTTCGGCAAGACATTCATAGTTCCGGCATTCCTGTTCTTTGCTTCCCTTGCGAGGCACGGCGTCGCGGTGTCTGCGGTGCGCTCGATCCAGACAATTTGGTTGGGCTCGCCAAGACTTGCTCGCGTCGCCGGATCGAGTCAGGAATGGAGTTGACCGGCGAGGCACAGAACGTCGACAGCTACTCCAACGTGCTTTCAGGCGTTGTAAAGCTATCAAAGAGCCTGTCGGATGGGCGCCAGCAGATCGTCGGTCTCCAGTTTGCACCGGATTTTCTGGGACGTCCTTTCAAGGTGGAAAGCTCGATCAATGCGGAAGCGGCAACAGCAGTCACGCTGTGTTCGTTTCCGCGAGCGGCCGTCGAACGGATGATGAAGGCGTCACGGGAATTCGAGCATCGCCTGCTCAAACAGACGCTGAATGAACTCGATGAGGCGCGCGAGTGGATGGTGACGCTGGGGCGCAAGACAGCTCCGGAAAAGGTAGCGACTTTTCTCCTCATGATGGCCCGGAATATCGATTCCAGTCTCGATGCGGCTTCCGGGTCGGCGTCCTTCGATCTGCCGCTGACGCGTGTCGAAATGTCTGATTTCCTTGGAATCACCAACGAGACCGTGAGCCGCCAACTGACGCGATTGCGGGCTGACGGGGTGATTCGGATTGAGAACGCACGCCATGTGACGGTGGACAGCATAAGCCGTCTGGAGAAGCGCTGTGGCGGCGGACGCGAGCGGCCCTAAGCGGCGAGGCCATGTCGCATGACTCCGGGGCGGGCCGTGTTTGCCTTTTAATGCGATGTTGCCGCGCCTTCGACGAAGCGGCGTCACGGTCGAGACAAACAGCTTTCGGGCTTTGATAGGAACGTGACCAATCGCCAGGTGTGTTTCGGCACATACCGGCGAAGCATGGTCCTTAATCTGCCACGGCTCGGCGGAACGATCGCGTTCGTTTCCAATGGGATCCGAACAACGTTTGGCAGGGCATCGGCAATAGCATCCAACGCGCGCAGGGCCTCAGCTTTCGCCTCAGCGATCGCGTCTGCGCCCGCCCAACCCAGGGAACGCCTTCCATGAGGGGGGTGAGCCCGCGCTGCGTTCCTCGTTCATTCGCCACCTGCTGATTGCGCCGCCGACACAAAATCTTGCGGCCTGACATAGATCAGGGCGAGGGGGCGGCGGCTGCGCGATTAGTGCGCTGCGGATTTGGCATCCACCAGATTCGAGATCGGGATCTGCAATGAAATTCGGCACAGAGATCGTCCTTCTAAGCGTGTTCGCTTTTGCGGCCCTGGTGGCCGCCGGCTTCGGCGTGGATGAACCTTTCCGCCGACACATGTGGGTGTTGTTCTTCGCAGTGGCTGGTTTCACTGCGATCCTGTTGCGCAACACGGAGTTCAAGCCAGCAGCTCCGATTGACCCATCCGCTTACATGGATGGTCCGATCCGCTACGGCGCGATCGCCACCGTGTTCTGGGGTGTCGTCGGCATGCTGGTCGGCGTGGTGATCGCGCTGCAGCTCGCCTACCCCGATCTCAACATCCAGCCCTGGTTCAATTTCGGTCGTTTGCGGCCGTTGCACACATCCGGTGTCGTCTTCGCCTTCGGCGGCAACGCGCTGCTTTGCACGTCTCTGTATGTCGTGCAGCGCACCTGCCGCGCCCGCCTCTTCGGCCGTGATCTGGCCTGGTTCGTCTTCTGGGGCTACCAGCTGTTCATCGTCATGGCCGCGACCGGCTACCTGCTCGGCATCACCGAGGGCCGCGAGTACGCCGAACCCGAATGGTATGTGGATGTCTGGCTGACCATCGTCTGGGTCGCCTACCTCATTCTGTTCCTTGGCACGATCCTGAAGCGCAAGGAACCGCATATCTACGTGGCCAACTGGTTCTACCTGTCGTTCATCGTCACCATCGCGATGCTGCATGTGGTCAACAACCTGTCCATACCAGTCTCGTTCCTGGGCTCCAAGAGCTACTCCGCCTTTTCAGGGGTCCAGGACGCCTTGACGCAATGGTGGTACGGCCACAACGCGGTCGGCTTCTTTCTCACCGCCGGCTTCCTCGGCATGATGTATTATTTCGTGCCCAAGCAGGCGAACCGGCCAGTCTATTCGTACCGGCTGTCGATCGTCCATTTCTGGGCGATCATCTTTCTCTACATCTGGGCCGGGCCGCATCACCTGCACTACACCGCCTTGCCCGATTGGGCGCAGACGCTCGGCATGGTGTTCTCGATCATGCTGTGGATGCCGTCCTGGGGCGGCATGATCAACGGCCTGATGACGCTGTCCGGCGCCTGGGACAAGCTGCGCACCGATCCGATCATACGCATGATGGTGATGGCCGTCGCCTTCTATGGCATGTCGACCTTCGAAGGCCCCATCATGGCGATCCGGGCGGTCAATTCGCTGTCGCATTATACCGACTGGACGATCGGCCACGTCCATTCGGGCGCGCTCGGCTGGGTTGGCATGATCTCGTTCGGCGCAATCTACTACATGGTGCCGAAGCTCTGGAACCGGCAACGGCTCTACTCGTTGCGGCTGGTCACCTGGCATTTCTGGCTGGCGACACTTGGTATCGTTGTCTACGCCGCGGTGATGTGGGTATCCGGCGTCATGCAGGGCCTGATGTGGCGCGAATACGACGAGCAGGGCTTCCTGGTCTACTCCTTCGCCGAGACCGTCGCCGCCATGCACCCCTACTATGTCATGCGCGCCATCGGTGGGGCCATGTACCTCTCCGGCGCGCTGATCATGGCCTGGAACATCACCAGGACCATCCTCGGCCACCAGCGCGAGGAGGAGCCGATGCCGAGCCCCGTCGCCATCCGACCTGCGCGATCAGGAGCCAGGTAATGGGCTTGATGGACAAACACGCAATCATCGAGAAGAACGCCACGCTTCTTCTCGTTGGCTCGCTGCTCGTGGTGACGGTCGGCGGCATCGTCGAGATCGCGCCTCTCTTCTATCTCGACAATACGATCGAGAAGGTGGAAGGCATGCGCCCCTATTCGCCGCTCGAACTTGTCGGGCGCAACATCTATATGCGCGAGGGCTGCTACCTCTGTCATAGCCAGATGATCAGGCCGTTCCGCGACGAAGTTGAGCGCTATGGCCACTACAGCCTAGCTGCCGAGTCCATGTACGATCACCCCTTCCAGTGGGGATCGAAGCGCACCGGGCCGGATCTCGCCAGAGTTGGCGACCGCTACTCGAATGCATGGCATGTCGCGCATCTTACCGACCCGCGCTCGGTGGTGCCGGAATCGATCATGCCGAGCTATGGGTTCCTGAAAGACACGCCGATCGACGTGAAGGATTTCTCAACGCATCTGGTCGCCAACAGGCTTGTAGCCGTCCCTTACACCGATGACATGATCGTCCACGCCAATGCGGATCTGGCGGCGCAGGCCGATCCCAATGCCGACACATCAGGCCTTGAGGCGCGTTACCCAAAAGCCAAGATCGGCGACTTCGACGGCAACCCGCAACAGGTCACCGAAATGGATGCCCTGCTCGCCTACCTGCAGATGCTTGGCACACTGGTCGACTTCAAAAATTACGACGAAGCCGCCGGCTACCGCTGAGGAGAACGCTGATGACCTACAATTTGATGCGGGCGTTTGCCGACAGCTGGGGCCTGGTTGCGATGGCGCTGTTCTTCGTGGGGTGCATCGCCTTTGCCCTACGCCCCGGCAGCCGAAGGCTGGCCGACGAAGCGGCCCGCATTCCGCTCGAGGACGAGTGATCATGAGCGACGAGCATATCGATGAAATCTCTGGCGTCTCGACCACCGGCCACGAATGGGATGGCATCCGGGAGCTGAACAACCCGCTTCCCAGATGGTGGGTTATCACCTTTTACGTCACCATTGTCTGGGCGATAGGCTACACCATCGCCTATCCAGCATGGCCTCTGTTGCACTCGGCGACGAAGGGTGTGCTCGGCTATTCCAGCCGCAACGAGGTCAGGAACGAGCTGACTGCGGCTGAGGCCGCCAAGGGCAAATATATCTCGGCGGTGGAGTCCAAGAGCGTCTCGGAGATCTCCGCGGACGACGGCCTGCGCGAATTCGCAATCGCCGCCGGTGGCGCCGCTTTCAAGGTCAATTGCGTACAATGTCACGGCTCCGGCGCCCAAGGTTCCAAGGGCTTTCCCAATCTCAACGACGACGACTGGCTATGGGGCGGCAAGGCCGAGCAGATCCAGCAGACGATTACGCACGGCATCCGCTTCGCATCCGATCCGGACACGCGCCTGTCGGAAATGCCGGCCTTCGGCGACATCATTACCGCCGACCAGATCGCACAAGTCAGCGCCTACGTGGCCAGCCTTTCCGGCAAGGTCCGCGATGCAAGTCTGATCCAACCCGGCGCCAAGGTCTTTGCCGAGAACTGCGTCGCCTGTCACGGCGACAATGCAAAAGGCAACAGGGAATTCGGCGCCCCCGACCTGACCGATGCGATCTGGCTCTATGGATCCGGTGAGACAGCCATCGCCGCACAGGTCCGTGCGCCAAAACAGGGCGTCATGCCGGCCTGGGTTGGCCGTCTCGGCGAGATCAAGGTCAAGGAACTTGCAGTTTATGTCCATTCGCTTGGCGGCGGAGAATAGGAATGGAAGTCCTATTCTTCGGTCCCCCCTGCCAAGCGGACGAGGCCCGGCGTGAGCCGGGCCTCGACACCATCCCTAATGCGATCTGCACAACCCGGCAAGGCTATCCTACCGCGAGGCTTTACGACAGGTGCCCCTGACATTGGCTGGGAAAGTGGAGTTGCACATGCGTGATAAGACGCAGTTGACACGGCTCGAAACAGAAACTGTCAATTCCGCCAAAACCCGCAAGCCGCTTTATGCCGCGCGTCAAAAGATCTTTCCGAAGCGCGCCTCGGGCAACTTTCGTCGCTTCAAATGGCTGGTGATGACGATCACACTTGGCATCTACTACCTGGCTGCGTGGCTGCCTTGGGCTCGCGGTCCATTTGCCCCGGACCAGGCAGTCCTGCTCGATCTCGCGAACCGGCGCTTCTACTTCTTCTTCATCGAGATATGGCCCCAGGAATTCTTCTATGTGGCCGGCCTCCTGGTCATGGCGGGCGTCGGTCTTTTCCTGATCACCTCGACTGTCGGCCGTGCCTGGTGCGGCTATGCATGCCCTCAGACGGTGTGGGTCGATCTGTTCCTCGTCGTCGAACGTGCGATCGAGGGGGACCGCAACGCCCGCATGAAACTTGACGCAGGTCCCTGGACCGCGCGCAAGCTCATGCTGCGTGTGTCCAAGCACACCATCTGGCTGGTCATAGGGGCGGCGACTGGCGGCGCCTGGATCTTCTACTTTGCCGATGCACCGACGCTGCTCGGCGAGCTCTTCACCGGCACTGCGGCGCCCGTCGCCTACATCACTGTCGCCGTCCTGACGGCTACCACCTACACGTTCGGCGGTCTGATGCGCGAACAGGTCTGCACCTATATGTGCCCGTGGCCCCGCATCCAGGCGGCCATGCTCGATGAAAATTCCCTCACTGTCACCTACAATGACTGGCGCGGCGAACCGCGTTCGCGCCACGCCAAGAAGGTGCTGGCCGCAGGCCAGCCCGTGGGCGACTGCGTCGACTGCAATGCCTGTGTCGCGGTCTGCCCGATGGGGATAGACATTCGCGACGGCCAGCAGCTCGAATGCATCACTTGCGCGCTCTGCATCGACGCCTGTGACGGCGTCATGGACAAGCTCGGCAAGGAGCGTGGGCTGATCGCCTATGCGACGCTCTCCGACTACAACGCCAACATGATGCTGGCGACTGCAGGCGGGTCCAGCTCAGTCAATCCATCGCTGATCAGGACCGCTGATGGCCTGTTCTCCGACAAGGTGGCGCATTTTCACATCCGCAAGATCTTTCGGCCGCGCACCTACGTCTACATGGGCTTGTGGTCGCTGATCGGCCTCGGCCTGCTCTATTCGCTGCTGACGCGCGATCGGCTCGAACTGAACGTATTGCATGATCGCAATCCCCAGTTCGTCACGCTGACCGACGGATCCATCCGCAATGGCTATACCGTCAAGCTGCTCAACATGATCCCCGAGCCGAGGACGATCGTCGTAACCATGCAGGGCCTTGAAGGCGCTGACATGGTCGTCGTCGGCGACGACATCCCCGCAGGCCGTTCCTTCGCCATTCCGGTCGAACCCGACCGCCTGAAAATGCTGAGGGTCTTCGTTCGCCAGCCGGCGGACCAGATCCGCGCTCCGGCACAGACCTTCAAGTTCCGCGTCGAGGACAGAGCCAGCTTTGAGTCGAACGAGTACACCGCCACCTTCAACGCGCCGGAGCCCCTCAGATGACTGCCAATGTACAAAAGCCTCGTGAATTCACCGGCAGGCACATGCTGGTCATCATCCTGGCCTTTTTCGGCGTGGTCATCGCAGTCAATCTGACCATGGCAACGCTCGCCAGCACAAGCTGGACTGGCCTCGTCGTCGAAAACACCTATGTGGCGAGCCAGCAATTCAACAAGAAGGCCGAGGAAGGACGGGCGCAGGCAGCACTTGGCTGGACCGGCAAGCTGACCATCGCATGGGGCGAAGTTCGCTATGGCCTCGCCGACGTCGCCGGCAAGCCGGTTCCCTTGCACGGCGTCAAGGTGCTGTTTCGCCATCCCGCGTACGAGAAGGAGGACAAGTCGGTCACCCTCGCACCCGCCTCGGGCCAGGAATTCGCAGCCCAGCACATGCCGAAGGACGGCGTCTGGATTGTCGAAGTCGACGCCGACGCCGGTCTGGACAAACCGTATCGCGACGTCCGCCGGATCATGATTTCCAATGGAGCGCTGCAATGAGTTGTTGTGCACCGGGCGCCGAAATGGCGCTTGATCTGGTCAACACCGGATCGGTCCTGCCGTCCAGCCAGGAGATCAGGCTGGCGAGCCGATCGCTTGGCGATGATCTTCACCAGACCGATCTTTCAGTACCGACGGTTCATTGCGCAGGCTGCATCCAGACGATCGAGACGGCGCTGGGAAAGCTCGATCGCGTCGAGAGCGCCCGCGTCAACCTGTCGACGAAACGGGTCTCTGTCCGGTGGCGTGGTGACGAGGTCCCACCGTTCGTCGTCGCGCTTGGGCGGCTAGGCTACCAGGCGCATCTCTTCCCTTCCGAGGTCGGCGACAAGGACAGGACGTTATCGGATTTGATCCGCGCGGTCGCGGTTGCCGGCTTTGCGGCGGGCAACATCATGCTGCTTTCGGTCTCGGTCTGGTCCGGCGCCGAAGGTGCTACCCGCGACCTGTTTCACTGGGTCTCGGCGCTGATCGCCATTCCTGCCCTCGCCTTCGCCGGCGGCATCTTCTTCCGTTCGGCCTGGAATGCTTTGCGCCATGGCCGCATGAATATGGACGTGCCGATCGCGGTCGGTGTTTCGCTCGCCTACGCCATGAGCCTCTACGAGACGATCAACCATGGCGATCACGCCTATTTTGACGCGTCGGTATCGCTGCTGTTCTTCCTGTTGATCGGCCGCACGTTGGATCACGTGATGCGCGAACGTGCCCGGACCGCTGTGAAAGGCCTGTCCCAGTTGGCCGCACATGGCGCCATGGTGCTGCGCAGCGACGGCGCGCGCGACTATTTGCCGGTCGGCGAGATCGAACCAGGCATGCGGTTGTTGATCGCAGCCGGTGAGAGGATCCCCGTCGACGGCAAGATCATCCAGGGAACGTCGGATCTCGACTGCTCGCTGGCCTCAGGCGAAAGCACGCCGAAAAACGTGGCGCCGGGCGAAGCAGTTCAGGCCGGCGTGCTCAATCTTACCGGCCCGCTGACGATTGAGGCGACAGCCGCCGCGAAGGATTCGTTTCTGGCGGAAATGGTTCGTCTTATGGAAGCCGCAGAGGGCGGCCGCGCGCATTATCGCCGGATCGCCGATCGCGTTTCAGCGCTCTATGCCCCGGTGGTTCATCTCACAGCCTTCGCGACGTTCCTTGGCTGGATGGCGGTGACCGGCGACTGGCACCGGGCGATAACCATCGCCATTGCCGTTCTGATCATCACCTGCCCGTGCGCGCTCGGCCTCGCCGTACCGATCGTTCAGGTGGTCGCCGCGCGGCGCCTGTTTGAGAACGGCATCATGGTAAAGGACGGTTCTGCCATGGAGCGCCTGGCGACGATTGATACAGCGGTGTTCGACAAGACCGGAACGCTCACGCTCGGCCAGCCCCGGCTGGTCAATGCATCGTCGATCGATCCGGCCATGCTGGCAGTCGCGGGAGACATGGCTACGCATTCCCGCCATCCTTTTTCAAAGGCCATAGCCGGTTTTGCCCATCCCGGCGGGCAGTACAAATTTGATGCCGTCACCGAGCATCCAGGGTTTGGAATCGAAGCCACTGGAGCCGGAAGCACCTGGCGGCTAGGCCGACGCGGATGGGCTGGATGGAGAGCCCGGACCGGTGGTGAAGGCAAACATGGCGGAACCGTGCTGACAAAAGACGGGTTCATTGTCGCGACCTTCGATTTTGAGGACGCGCTGCGCGCAGACGCCAAGGCGGCGATCGGGCAATTGAGCCATGCCGGGGTGTCAGTGGAAATGCTGTCGGGCGATACTGCGGGTGCCTGCGGTGAAGTCGCAGAAATGCTGGGTGTCAAGGACTTCGTTCCGTGCCTGCTGCCATCCGGCAAGGTCGAGCGCATCGAGACCCTGGCGAAAGACGGACACAAGGTTCTGATGGTTGGCGACGGCCTCAACGACACGCCGGCGCTCAGCGCGGCGCATGTCTCGATCGCTCCAGCTACCGCCGCCGACATTGGCCGCAATGCCGCCGACTTCGTATTCCTGCGCGAAAGCCTTCTGGCAGTGCCTCTCGCGCTGGACGTCTCGCGCAAGGCGGGACACCTGATCCGCCAGAACATCGCGATTGCGATCGTCTACAATGCGGTGGCAGTACCAATCGCCATCCTCGGGCACGCCACGCCTTTGTTAGCGGCGATTGCCATGTCTGCCTCATCGGTGCTTGTTATTGGAAACGCATTGCGCTTGCACGGCTTCGGGGCGAATGCGACGCTGCAAGTTATTCAAAAAGTCGGACGCTCCGCAGTCAGCTATTCGGCATAATCCTCGTGACGACGTTGCTCTATCTCATACCAGTGGCCCTTTTTCTGGGTGCACTGGGTGTGTCCGGCTTCGTCTGGGCATTGCGAAGCGGTCAATACGAAGATCTCGACGGAGCCGCCGAGCGGATACTAATTGATCGGGACGACAAACCGGAACGCTGATTTCAATCCGCTGTGCATAAGATGCGCGGATCGCGCTCGTCAGTCGAGCCGGCTCGGTCGGGAACAAGCTGTCCATGCTCCATGCTCCATGCTCCATGACCATCTTGACCTAAGCTGCACACTACATTTGTGAAAAGCCTCTGTCGTGCGAAGGACTGCCTCCCATTGCACCCAGTATGAGGCGGCTGATGCCACGAGAGTACCTCGCGTGGCCGGACGAGAGCTTGGCCATGTGCGCACGGGTTCCAAAGTGGAACGTCACGGTCGATCACCTGACCGTGAACCGCCAGTGCCGATTGGTCATGTCTGGCTGATCCAGATCAGGGTCATACTCATCGGTGTGTTCTATTGACCAGTCTTCGACGGAGAAATGCATGACTTACGGAAAGATTGGTCGTCATTATCAGCACCTTCACGGTTCTGGGTTTTCTGTCGTGTGGTCGGCCATGCCTTGTGCTTACGGCGCAGCCATTAGCTGACCGGCGTCGTGTGTATCTCGCTTGCTGGCTGACCATCCGCGTGGCTGCGCGGACACGGGGGCCGATCAACAGCTTTCGCCTTTGATGGGTTGTGTGCGTCGAAAGTGGCCTTCTTTGGGCTGACTTCGTAGAAATGTTCCAGGGCTCGCATCCAGCGCCGAAGATCCTCGTGATGTCAACGTGCTGCGGAGCATCATCGGGGTTGGGACGTGCGTTTTCGAGATCGATCAACCGTCCGAAGTTGATCATTGGTTCGAGTGACGCGCGCTATTTCGACGACTATGTCGCCGCGTGGGCTTTGCTCTATCGGCGACTGAATTGCAAGGACATCGACATCGAAGCCATGCAGCAGGTTCTTGATGAGATATGCGCGGTCGTGGATAAAAGTTTCCGCTACCTTGGCTGGGATGACGAGAGAGAGCGCTACGTTCGATACCCTCGCAAGAGAGCCCGCTTCGACGTCGTGGAGCGTGAGTAGTATGCGCAAGGGTTCCAGGTGGAATGTGGCGATCGATGCGGCGCGGCCGTGGCTGACCAGCGTCGCGAGTGTCTCGCTTGCTGGCGGCGATCTGCGCGGCTGCGCGGCCAAAGGGCGGGATCGGTTAGCCGCATCCACCTCTGAGCGCTTTGAGTGCTTCGTTGCCGATCGATGCGAATCTCCCGGCCCAGCGCCTTTAGGCAATGCGGCGGCCACGGAGCTCATGTCACTCGGCTCAGTTCCACCGTTACACGAGGATAGGCGACCGGATGGCGGCACGCTGATGGGCTCTGACGATAATTTTGACATCGTTGTCGTTGGAGCCGGCCCGGTCGGCCTTTCGTTCGCTGCGTCGCTTGCCCAAAGCGAACTCAAGGTGGCAGTTGTTGAACAGAACACATTCGATAGTCTGGCGAATCCGGCTTTCGATGGTCGCGAAATCGCGCTGACCAACGCTTCGATCAGAACCCTTCGCGAGCTCGGCGCCTGGGATGTCATCCCGGCTTCGGACAAATCAGCACTTCAAGGCGCGCGCGTGCTCAACGGCTCGAGCGCATTCGCTCTTCGTTTCGATCCTCCCAGCAACTCTGGAGAACCGCTGGGGGTTTTGGTTCCAAATTGCCGGATCCGCGAGGCGCTGTTCAAAATCGTCCGCTTGCAGGATCGCGCCCGGCTGTTGTGCGGCCACTCGGTCGTCGATGCAACAAACAGCCAAGAAGGAGCAGTCGTAACGCTCTCTAATGGCGCGCGTTTAACTGCTCGGCTGGTTGTTGCCGCGGATTCGCGTTTGTCCGCCACGCGTGATCTGCTAGGCATCGGCGCCGATATCAACCGGCTTGGCCACTCGATGCTGATTTGCCGAGTGAGGCACGAGCGCGCCCACCACCAGATCGCCATCGAATGGTTCGATCACCATCAGACGATAGCGATGTTGCCCCTCGCGGAGGGCATGTCGTCGCTGCTGCTCACATTGCGCTCAAACGAGGCCTATAGACTGCTTGCCTTCGATGATGATTTGTTCCTGTCGGAGTTGACGAAACGGTGTCGAGGGCGCCTTGGAAAAATGACCTTGGCAAGCAAGCGCCACACCTATCCGCTGGTCACGACCTGGGCGCACAAATTCCGGGCGCCGAGCGCCGCACTCATCGGCGACGCTGCCATCGGCATGCACCCGGTGACCGCTCACGGATTCAACATCGGTCTCAGCAGCCAGAAGCAACTCGCCCGTGGAATCATGACTGCGTGCCGCGACGGCCGCAATGTTGGCGACCCCGACATGCTGCATATATACGAAAGGCGGCTGCGCCTGTCGGCGGCGCCGCTCTACCATGCAACGAACATATTGATTGGACTCTACTCCAGAGACCACCTGGCGGCACGGCTTGCAAGGCATCTGGGGCTTCGCTTTGCCCAACATGTTCCCCTTGTCCGGCATGGGATATCGGCGGAGCTCCAGCGGTGATACTGCACCAGCAGTCGCATTTTTGCGCGTGCTGGGCGAGCGATGGGAGAGAGTGCATGATGCACCGGAGTAATCCTGCTCCCCGACGCTGATCTCCGATTGAAGAATTAACCCGTCCTTCAGGGGGGCTGCATAGGCTGCGGACAAGCAGGAGTAAGCAAGCTGACCCGTCCAGCCTTGGAAAAGAAGATCCGCTGGAGGCGAGAATCCTTCAGGACCAGCTCGCTGATCTGAGGGCAGGCCTTTTCGTCTCAATGCCGATAAGCATTGTGCTGTCCGGGCTGATTTTGACCGTGCAGGCCCTTTCCGGGAACGGTCTTGCTGGCGCGGCCTGGTTTTCGGTCGTTAATGCGATAAATGCCGCCCGCCTTGCACTCGCCCGTCATCAGCTGAAGGAACCCGGAGTCCAGGATGATCTGACACGGGTTTGGCTGCGGCTTCGCTGGTTTGGCAGGCTTGCTCTTCTGGCGGGATTCACCTGGTCATTCCTTGCCATCCTAACGGCTGGATACACGACGTCTCAAGCATCGCTGCATCTAATAATTCTGGCGGGCATTTCAGCTGGCGCGGTCACGTACGGCAGCTCATATGCTGCGGCAGCGATATGCTTCATCACACCGCCACTCCTCATTGCCGCCGCATGTTTGCTGACGAAGGGAGCCCCGGAAAACTACATTCTGGCTTTTGCCGTCCTGCTTTTCGAGGGCGGCCTGGTTCGATCCTCGTTCGTTGGACAAGCGCGCTTCCGTGACGCGAGCCGCCTGAGACATCAAGCCGAGCGGCTTGCCGCGGAAATGGAGCGCAATTCCAGGGAGGACCATCTTACCGCGCTCCTCAACAGGCGGGGCCTCGAACATGCAATCGATCAGTTTGAGAACACCGATGGACCCTTTGTGGCCATGCTGATTGATCTGGACGGGTTCAAATCTGTCAACGGTACCTACGGTCACAGAACGGGTGACGAGCTGCTTGCCAGGATCGCCCGCCGAATAGAGGAAGAAGCACCGGAGGGCTCAACGCTCGCCCGCATCGGTGGGGATGAATTCGTGCTGGTTTTTTCTTCGCGAAAGAATTCTCCTTCTCCCACCAATCTCGCGTCCAATCTCATAGCCAAGCTTGCTCGCCCCTATCCTGGGATCGCATCCGTCCGCATTGGAGCGTCTATAGGAATCTACTTGGCTGAAAACCCCGGACTGACGGAAATGTTGTTGCGGGCCGACATCGCCCTTTACACAGCTAAGCGCCGCGGCAGGAATGAATTTTGTCTGTTCGGTGCCGAGCTAGCCCGGGAACTGCAACGCCGCCAGTCAATCGAACGCGATCTTCATTCGGCGATAACGATGAGAAGCTTGGTCGCTTGGTTTCAGCCAATCGTAAGACTCGAAACTGAAGCGTCGTCGGTTTTGAAGCCTTGCTAAGATGGTCTCACCCGCTTCACGGTCCCATTTCTCCGCCCGAGATCATGACAGCGGCACGCGAAACTGGAATGCTTCAGCTGCTAACTCAAACGGTATTCGCCGACTGTTGCGCTCTTATCGAGGGCTTGGTCAAAGCTGACCGTCGTGATGTTCGTGTGGCGATGAATGTTTCACCGCGCGAGTTGGAAGCTGGCGATATTGACGAGATGATTCTTAATGGTCTGGCGGCAAAAGACCTCCCTGCAACGATGTTCGACATCGAGATTACCGAAGAAGCCCCAGTGGATCCGGACAGAGTGGATGAAAAGCTCGGCCAGCTTTCACATGCTGGCATTTCTATCGCGCTCGAGGACTTCGGCACCGGTTTTTCGACGTTGGCATCGCTCAAGGACAGTCGGATCAGGAAAGTGAAAATAGATCAGGGCTTCATTCGCGGCTTAGCCAAGTCCCGGGAGAATCGGCTGCTTGTCAAAGCGGTGATTGACCTTGGTAGGACGCTCGGGATCGAGGTCATGGCCGAGGGCGTTGAAACAGAGGCAGATCGGCAAACTCTGTACAAGCTTGGCTGCAGAACCGCGCAGGGCTTCCTGTTCTCTAAGGCAGTGCCTCTCCATTTGGCACTTGATTCGGTAGTAAAAGAGCACGCGAAGGAGTTGTGACCGGCCTCTCCGTCCGTGCTGCTCGCGGAACTTTCATGTGGGGTGGACCTGACGCGCGAAAGCCGTTTCGGACGGTAGAGTTATTACGGGGGCGAAACTGAGCACGTGGTTTGGATAGCAGCAATCCGGTCCACCGGCGCACATGCAGCGGCTTCATACAAGCGTTCAAGTTGCGAGATGAGCTTGAGTGAACGACGTCGGAGAATTGCGTCCCTTGGACGCTGGTTTCGCGGTTCCCGTAGGATTCGATTACGGGAAGCGTTCTTGGCTGCTTCTCGGCTCAGCGCTCATCTGGATGAACAACGTACCCGCGGTCAAGGTTTTCGCGACCTCAACCCAGTCACCATCCCGCAACAGCAGCGGTCGGGTCCTGATCAAGCGCTCAGCCTCAGCACAGGTGCTGGAGCAACGGTAGAGCGCGGAAAACGTGTATCGGAATGCGCTGGCTCACCATAGGAAGCTGCCACGGCATGTCGAATGTCCCCAGGGGGCGGGACCGTTCCCTTGCATTTGTCTCGATGACGGGCTCTCAAAGCTAAAGCCAAGAGAGCTTTATAAAAATCGCACCCGATCGGCTGCGCAACGACGACCAGCTGAGGCCCGATCGGGTGCTAAGGTCGTGCCAAAAAAGGCGCGTCACTGTCGCATTTCTAGCCGGCTTGCGATCGGACGTCATCTCTTGGCGATCGTTGCCCCTTCTCTCAAATGCGCTTAGCGGCGCCGACGGCGAATAGCGCAAGCTTTTCCACCCGTTTCTACTCCACTACCGAGACTCGTCACCAACCTCCTTTTATTCGCTTCCATATGGCCCATCCTGTCTCCAATCGAGGAGGAGCGCGAACATGGGCCAAGCCGTAGAACGTCTCAGTCTCGGGAATTCTTCTGCTCGCCAAACTGCCGTTGTCACCGGCACCATATTTGGCAGGGTGACAGTGAACGACAAGATATCAGGCGTTCTTGTCTGGGCTGAACTATGCTTGCAAGCCATAACCCAAAAATCGCCGATCCCTTTGAATTCGAGCCGGATGAATGGGTGTTTCAAAATTTTTGGCGGTTTTAGGCAGAACCCTCCGATGGCCCGCGTACCGGTCAAGCTTCGTGAGCACTTTAGGTTCGTCGATCAGGCATAGGTTTGTATCCCATGCCACATGCTGGCCGTTTGCCTAGTTCGGAAGCCCTCGAGAGGCGTTGCTCGTCTTGGTATGGCGTCGCCCCTTTTTCCGATCCATCGGCCACGGAGCTAGAATGCTGTCTAGCTGTTGCCGCCTACTTGGTCATCCGGCATGGAGATGCCTATATACCGACCTTCGAAAGGCTGGAATACGAGGTCGAACAAATGCGGCGGAAGCTCGGAAATCGCGAGCGAGCGCAGCGCGTGCTGGCCACGCTCAACCTAAATGGCTCGGACAGCTGGAGCCGTGAGGTTGGTTCTCAAGGCCTGGATGGCGCCGCAATCACATTCGCCCGGGCGGGGTAAAAGCGATTTTTTGAAGCCACTCGCGCTTTTGCGCTAACGAAGGTCCCGCGCCGTATTTGGGCCGGATCCATTTGTGGCCCATCAGAGAAGCAATTACCTTCTCCGGCGCCTCAACTGCCGTCAGCCGGTCCTCGAAAGTGTGTCGCAGGCTATAAAGACTATGCTCGGAAGTCGGCAGAAGTTCCTTGCTGGCGAGCACCTTGTTGACGAGCGCTGAAAGTGACGCGGCCTTGTCGCGATAACGAGGAAAGCCGTCCGGATGGAGCTTGATGGCTGCAAGTGCGCCGCCAACCAAGGGAATGTCACGGGCTGAATGACCGGTCTTCAAGCGACGGCCATTGGGGCGCACCCGCACATGCGGGATTTCTTGATCGAGGTGGATTGTTTCGGTGGTGAGGTTTGCCGCTTCAGAAAGCCTGAGTCCGGTATCGGCAATCACATAGATTAGATGGCGGGCTTCGTCATTGAGTCCGTCGAGCGCGCCTTCAGCGAGTATCTTCTCCTGAATGAACTCCGCTGTGAACGCAGCGCGTTGCCCGGGGACGGCGCCGGAAAGACGCAGGTTTCGAAAAACCGGCTCCAGCTTGAGCTGGTGAGTCAGATCGACGACGCGCAGCATTTTCGAAACATGGCCGATGTCCTTGTTGGCCGTACCGATATCAAGTCCATCCTCAACGATCCGCTTTTGCCACCACTCGCGGAACGCGATTGCGTCGTCCCGAGTGAGGCTTGCGATCTCCTTGTCGCCAATGACTCCAACCAGATTGGCAACTGCGCGCTTTTTGGGGTTACGCCATTTCTTGATTTGGTTAGGCGACATGGTCAGCAAGTTCTGTTGCTCGATCGTCTCGAATTCCTTGATAAGACCGCTCAGGCGGACCGCTGGCCGCTTCTCCCCACCCATGACGGCCGAGACGTCCTGCGCGTCCTCGATCGATTTTTTGTCGAGGAGCAGCTTGATACGGGCCATGAGTTCGTCGAGCGGCCCCGCTGCTAGTTCCTCGTTAGAGCGATAGGCCAATCCAAATGACCGCGCGCGCTTCCTCGCGGCTTCGAAACGCAGCCCCGCCTCGGCGGATTGGCCTTCCCGCAGTCTACGCCAATACGCCTCCAGCCCCGCGCCGAGGCTTTGCACTGCATCTCGCGCCCGTACACCGCGGGGATCGTCAGCCACGGCGACGCCCGTGGAAATGCGTACTAGGCAGCGGCGATCAAACGCCGCGAATTCCTTCGGCACCCTGCGGACGAGATACCAGATGCCTTCACGTTTATGCGGCTTTGGCGCTGCGGAACGTCGCATTATCTTTCTCTAATGTTACACAGTTTGTTACACAGTCTAAGATAAGTTTCGCTTCGCGCTGGTCAAGCGCAACAAGGAAGCTTTTGAAAGGAAACGATTATTATGGAAGCTAAATGGCGGAGAGGGAGGGATTCGAACCCCCGATACCCTTGCGAGTATGCCGCATTTCGAGTGCGGTGCATTCGACCACTCTGCCACCTCTCCGCGAGGTCATGGTCGGCCGTTGCCGGCGCGGCGCACTAGATAACGGGTGGCTGCCGGAGATACAAGGCCCTATTCGAGCGAATTCCAGCTTCCTCGAATAGCGGCGGCGACGGGCCGGACCGATATTTGCCGGCAAGGCTGCTCGGGTCTCTTCAGAGACAGGGCCGTTTGCCTTGACTCCAGCGCAACCTTCGGTTAGGGACAGCCCGCATTCGGCGTGGAGGCTCTTCCGCGCCGCTTGTTTTTTGAACCCGCAGACTGACAAAAAGACGGCCGAACCGCCCGAGGCGGTTCATCGAGGCCGACCGAACAGCGAAAGGCAAAAAATGTTCGCAGTCATCAAAACGGGCGGCAAGCAGTATCGCGTCGCCGCCAACGATCTCCTGAAGATCGAGAAGCTCGAAGCCAAGGTCGGCGATATCGTCGAGATCGGCAATGTGCTCGCGCATGGCGAGGGCGAGAATGTCACCTTCGGCGCGCCGTTCGTCGATGGCGCTCTGGTCACGGCGGAGGTCGTCGAGCAGGGCAAGAACCGCACCGTCATCGCTTTCAAGAAGCGCCGCCGCCAGAATTCGCGCCGCAAGATCGGCCACCGCCAGCTTCTGACCACCGTCCGGATCGCCGAGATCCTGCTGGGTGGCGCCAAGCCGTCGAAGAAGGCCGCCGCGAAGTCGGAAGCCAAGGCAGAGGCCAAGGCTGAAGTCGCCGCCGAGGCGAAGGCCGAGTCCGCTCCGAAGGAGCCGAAGGCCAAGAAGGAAGCCAAGGCTGAGGCCGCTGCCGGCGAAGAGGCGAAGGCCGCGCCGCTGTTCAAGGCGCCGAAGGGCGAGCCGGACGACCTGACCGTGATCAAGGGCATCGGCCCGGTCGCGGCGAAGGACCTCGCCGAGCAGGGCATCGTCACCTTCGCGCAGCTCGCCAAGCTCAGCGACAAGGATGTCGCCAAGATCGACGAGCACATGCCGTTCAGCGCCGACCAGATCAAGGACTGGCGCGAGCAGGCCAAGGAACTGGCGAAGAAGTAATTTTTCCGGCGACGATCGTCGCCGGTACGGGACTTGAAACGGAACGCGAACGCGTTCATAAGACCATTCAAGCGCCTCAGGGCGCATCGGAGTTAATCAAATGGCACACAAGAAAGCTGGCGGTTCGTCGCGCAATGGTCGCGATTCGCACTCCAAGCGTCTGGGCGTGAAGAAGTTCGGCGGCGAAGCCGTCGTCGCCGGCAACATCATCATTCGTCAGCGCGGCACGCAATGGCATCCGGGCACCAATGTTGGCATGGGCACGGACCACACCCTTTTTGCGCTCGAAGCCGGCGCAGTCACCTTCAACAAGAAAGCCAACGGCCGAACCTACGTATCGGTGAACCCGATTACCAAAGCAGCGGAGTAGCCGGTTCCGCACCATAACACCGGCGCCCATCTCGGGAACCGGTGTCTGGCCAGGCCAGGAAAAGGATCAGGAGAGATGGGCTCGCCCTCTCTCCTTTTTCATTTTTTCTTGCCCTGGAGGACTAAAATGGTTGCCGAAGCGGAAGATACCGAAGACGAAAGTTACGCGATCGATTGCCCGGCGCTGGCCACCGAGCGGCTGGTCATGCGCGCCCCGCGCGAGAGCGATCTCGAGCAACTCGTCACGCTTGCCGACAACCGACATGTCGCCGAAATGCTGGCCCGCATGCCGCACCCCTACGGCGAGACCGAGGGCCGCACCTTCCTTGCCATGGCGGCGTCGCGGCGCGCCGGCATCGTCTATGCCCTGACGCTCAAGGACAGCGGCACCTTCGTCGGCTGCGCCGGGCTCAACACGACCGATCGCGGGCTGGAGCTCGGCTACTGGATCGGCGAGCCTTTCTGGAAGCGCGGCTACGCGACGGAGGCCGCGCATGCGCTGGTCGACCTCGCCTTCCAGCGGACCTCGATCCAGGTGCTGCATGCCTCGACCCGGGTGATCAATCCGGCCTCGCGGCGGGTCATCCACAAATGCGGCTTCCAGTATGCCGGCCAGGGCATGTTGAACTCGATCGTCGCCGGCCAGGTGCCTGTCGAGCGTTACCGCTTGGATCGCAAGACGTGGAACAGTCTTCGCAACTGGATCCACTATTGATCGGTGCTTCGGAAGGTTGAGCGGCGCGCCCTCACCCGGATTGCCAGCCGAATTGCGAAGAGCAATTCGGGGCAATCCGACCTCTCCCCAAGGGGAGAGGAGCAGGTAAGCGCCGGCGGCAACCTCTTCTCCCCTCGGGGAGAAGGTGGCCGCGAAGCGGCCGGGTGAGGGGGAGTCCGGAGCTCAACTCAGCTCGGCCCAGAGCGGCAGATGATCCGACCCGACCGCTTGGCGGTCGGACCACAGGCGCTTCAGCGATCTGGCGAGCGAGGCGCTGGTGAAAATGTAGTCGATGCATTTGTGGCGGCTCTTGTCGGCCGGGCGGTCGGGGTCGACCCAGGTGATGAGGTCGGCAACCGCCAGACGCTGGGCGACGTCGACGGCGAGATCGGCGGTCAGCGGCATGCCGAACTCATGATCCGGACGGCCGGCAAGCTCGACATATTCGGGCGAGCCCGGCAGCATGTTGAAGTCGCCCATGACGATGAAGGCTTCCGGGTAGGGCAGGTCCGGCAGACCGATCTCGGGGATGCCCGACAGGCCGCCGCCTTCCAGCGCATAGTTCAGGAGGCGCTGGCGCAGGAAACGGATCTGGCCCTGGCGCTCGACCGGGCTGCGGTGGTCGAGATGGGTGGAATAGAAGCGGATGAAGCCGAGCGGCGTCTCGATCAGCGCCTCCAGCGCGCCGCGCTGGAAGTTCATGGTCTCGAGGCTGCGGCTGCGCGGCAGAAGGAGATTGCGCGACAGATGGATGGGCGTCTTCGACAGCACCATGTTGCCGAGCTGGAAGGAGGTCGAGACGGCGCGGCCGTTCTCCAGCCGCGAGCCGATATTGACCTCGAAATTGCTGCCATAGGCGGCAAAATAGTCGGGCAGCGCCTCGCCGATCTCGGCCACCATGTCACGACCGCCGTTGCGCGGATTGTTGCGGGTCACTTCCTGCAGCGCGACGACATCGGCGCCGCGTACCGCGTCGGCGATACGGCCGACATCGTATTTGCCGTCGAGGCCGATGCCGTATTGGATGTTGTAGGTGACGATCTTCATTTCCGCGCCCCTCCAATCACGTCCCCGCAACAGTGCTACCGCGTCCCCGGCTAAAGGGCATCCGGCGCTTTAGTCGCAAATCGGCCTCGCGCTGTGCCGCACCTTGGTTTAGAGCAATCCCGCAAGCGCAATAGCAGAAACTCGAAACGATGAAATTCCTCGACCAGGCCAAAGTTTATATCCGCTCCGGCGACGGCGGCGCCGGATCGGTGTCGTTCCGGCGTGAGAAATTCATCGAGTTCGGCGGCCCGGACGGCGGCGACGGCGGCCGCGGCGGCGATGTCTGGGCGGAAGCGGTCGACGGACTGAACACGCTGATCGACTATCGCTACCAGCAGCATTTCAAGGCCAAGACCGGCATGCATGGCATGGGCCGCAACATGACCGGAGCTAAAGGCGCCGACATTACGCTGAAAGTGCCCGCCGGCACGCAGATCTTCGCCGAGGACAATGAGACGCTGATCTGCGACCTGACCGTGGTCGGCCAGCGCTTCCTGCTTGCCAAGGGCGGCAATGGCGGCTTCGGCAACCAGCATTTCAAGACCTCGACCAACCAGGCGCCACGCCGCGCCAATCCCGGCCTGCCTGGCGAGGAGCTCAGCATCTGGCTGAGATTGAAGCTGATCGCGGATGCCGGCCTGGTCGGCATGCCCAATGCTGGCAAATCGACCTTCCTTGCCGCAGTCACCGCCGCCAAGCCGAAGATCGCCGATTATCCGTTCACGACGCTCTATCCCGGCCTTGGCGTCGCCCGCATCGACGGCCGTGAATTCGTGCTCGCCGACATTCCCGGCCTGATCGAGGGCGCGCATGAGGGCGTTGGCATCGGCGACCGCTTCCTCGGCCATGTCGAGCGCACGCGCGTGCTGCTGCATCTGGTCTCGGCGCAGGAGGAAAACCCGGGCAAGGCCTACAAGACGGTGCGCGCCGAGCTCGAAGCCTACGGCCATGGTCTGGCGGAGAAAGCCGAGATCGTCGCGCTCAGCCAGGTCGACATCCTCGACCCGGACGCCCGCAAGAAGAAGACGGCCTCGCTGAAGCGTGCCGCCGGTCGCGCGCCGATGCTTGTCTCGGCCGTCACCGGCGAAGGCGTCGAGGCGGTGCTGCGGGCTCTGATGGCGGTGGTCTCAGAGGCGCGCGACGCCGTGCCCGCTCCTGTCGAGACGCGCTGGCAGCAATGACCATGAAGTCGCTCAAATCCTACAAGCGCATCACGGTGAAGATCGGCTCGGCGCTGCTCGTCGACCGGACGACGGGCTTGAAGCGCGATTGGCTGGCCGCGCTTGCCGACGACATCGCGGTGCTGGCCAGTGCCGGCGCGGAAGTGCTGGTCGTGTCGTCCGGCGCCATCGCGCTCGGCCGCACCATTCTCGGTCTCGGCAAGCGCGCGCTGAAGCTCGAGGAGAGCCAGGCGGCGGCAGCCGTCGGCCAGATCGCGCTTGCCGGCGCCTGGTCGGACGCGCTCGGCAAGGACGGGCTGAAGTCCGGCCAGATCCTTTTGACCCTCGGCGACACCGAGGAACGTCGCCGCTACCTCAACGCGCGCGCGACGATCTCGACGCTGCTCAAGATGAAGGCGGTGCCGGTCATCAACGAGAACGACACGGTGGCGACCTCGGAAATCCGCTATGGCGACAATGACCGGCTGGCGGCGCGGGTGGCGACGATGATGGGCGCTGATCTGCTGGTGCTGCTTTCCGACATTGACGGGCTCTACACCGCGCCGCCGGCGAAGGACCCGCAGGCAAAGTTCATTCCGGTGGTCGATCGCATCACGCCCGACATCGAGGCGATGGCGGGCGCCGCCGCATCCGAGCTGTCGCGCGGCGGCATGCGGACAAAGCTCGACGCCGGCAAGATCGCCAATGCCGCCGGCACGGCGATGATCATCACCTCGGGCACCAGGCTCTCTCCGCTGATGGCGATCGAGCGCAGCGAGCGCGCGACCTTCTTCAAGCCGAGCGCCAATCCGGTGAAGGGCTACAAGACCTGGATCGCCGGGCAGCTCGAGCCGGCCGGCCGGCTCACGGTCGATGCCGGCGCCATAGGCGCGCTGAAATCGGGCAAGTCGCTGCTGCCGGCCGGCGTGAAGCTGGTCAGCGGGAATTTCTCGCGCGGCGACACGGTGGCGATCCTGTCGCCCGAAGGCCGCGAGATCGCGCGCGGGCTGGTTGCGTATGACGCCGCCGATGCCGTAAGGATCGCGGGTCTGAAGACGGCCGAGATCGAAAATGTGCTCGGCTACGAGGCGCGTTCGGCGATGATCCATCGCGACGACCTTGTGGTAAGCGTCGCCGGCGACCACGTATTGGCCGACGACTAAGGCTTGACCGACGACGAGGCGGAGGATGACCATGCTGAAGCTGCATGAAAAATCCAGCGAAGACACGGTGGCGCTGATGGCCGATATCGGCCGCCGCGCACGCGCCTCCGCCCGACAGTTGGCTATCGCCTCCACCAAGGCCAAGAATGCCGCGCTTGTCGCCATGGCCGACGCGATCCTGCGCAACGAGCAGGCGATTCTCGACGCCAATGCCATCGACATGTCGAATGGCGAGGAGGCCGGCCTGTCCGGTTCCTTCATGGACCGGCTGAAGCTTAACGCCTTGCGCATCAAGGCGATGGCCGACGGCATTCGCGAGATTGCCGCGCTCAAGGATCCGGTCGGCGACGTCATCGCCCAATGGGACCGGCCGAACGGGCTGCATATCGAGCGCGTGCGCACGCCGCTCGGTGTCATCGGCGTCATCTATGAGAGTCGCCCGAATGTGACGGCGGATGCCGGCGCGCTCTGTCTCAAGGCCGGCAATCCGGTGATCCTGCGCGGCGGCTCGGATTCGCTCAATTCTTCCTCGGCGATCCATGCCTGCATGGTCGAAGGGCTGAAGGCTGCCGGCCTGCCGCAGGATGCCATTCAATTGGTGCCGACCACCGATCGCGCCGCCGTCGGGGAGATGCTCAAAGGCTTAAGCGGCAATCTCGATGTCATCATCCCGCGCGGCGGCAAAAGCCTGGTCGGGCGCGTGCAGACCGAGGCGCGGGTGCCGGTCTTCGCGCATCTCGAAGGCATCTGCCATCTCTATATCGACCGTTCGGCCGATCTCGACATGGCGGTGAAGATCGCGGTCAACGCCAAGATGCGGCGCACCGGCGTTTGCGGCGCCGCCGAGACGCTGCTGGTCGACCGCGCTGTGGCCGCCACGCATCTGGTGCCGATCCTGGAAGCGCTGCGCGCCGCCGGCTGCGAGATCCATGCCGACCAAGAGGTGCTTAAGGCTTTCTCCGAAGCCAGCCCGGCGACCGACGCCGACTGGGTGACGGAATATCTCGATGCCATCATCGCGGTGAAACTGGTCGACGGCGTCGCCGGCGCAATCGAGCATATCGAGACCTTCTCGTCGCACCACACTGAGGCGATCATCGCCGAGGACGCCCAAGCGGTCGAAAAATTCTTCAACGAGATCGACTCGGCGATCCTGCTGCACAACGCCTCGACACAGTTCGCCGATGGTGGCGAGTTCGGCATGGGCGCCGAGATCGGCATCGCCACCGGCAAGATGCATGCGCGCGGGCCGGTCGGCGTCGAGCAGCTCACTTCGTTCAAATACCGCGTGCGCGGCTCGGGGCAGGTGAGGCCTTGATGTCGCTTGCCTTAAGGGGCTGAAGCTTGCGCCCAGGCCCCCCTCTCTGGCCTGCCGGCCATCTCTCCCTCAAGGGGAGAGATTGGATGTCGCCTTGGCTTTCGCCAATCGCTGACGTTGAAGATTGGGCGCCGTCGGCGCAACTGCTGATCTCCCCCCTTGAGGGGGAGATGCCCGGCAGGGCAGAGAGGGGGGGCTAGCACCATGCTTTCCCTTTCTGAACCACCGGTTCCTTCGCGCTATCTCCGCATGCCCCACGCCGCGAGGGGCCTGACCGTCGGGCTCTTCGGAGGCTCATTCAATCCGCCGCATGCCGGACATGCGTTGGTCGCCGAGATCGCGCTGAGGCGTCTGGCGCTCGACCAGCTGTGGTGGATGGTGACGCCGGGCAATCCGCTGAAAAGCGCGCGCGAACTCGCGCCGCTTGCCGAGCGCATTGAGCTGTCCGAAAAGATCGCCAGGAATCCCAGGATCAAGGTCACGGCCTTCGAAGCGGCGCAGCATGTGCGCTATACCGCCGACACCCTGGCCCTGGTCAAGGCGCGCAACCCGGGCGTCGATTTCGTCTGGATCATGGGCGCGGACTCCTTGCGCGACTTCCACCGCTGGCAGCGCTGGCGCGAGATCGTGCTGACCTTCCCGATCGCGGTCATCGATCGTCCGGGCGCGACGCTCTCCTTCCTGTCGTCGGTGGTCGCCAAGACCTTCGACTATGCCCGCATCGACGAGGGCGACGCGCCGCTGCTTGCCCGCATGCAGGCGCCGGCCTGGACCTTCATCCACGGGCCGCGTTCGTCGCTGTCGTCCACGGCGATCCGCAAGGCCGCGAAGGGCTGAGCGCCCTCCTTCCCCACAAGGGGGAAGGGAAGGCCTGTGATGTCGCTTTTGCGGCGGCCTTTTGCTCTCCGGTAAGCGATGTTGACAAGCGATGCTGGAGAAAAACCCCACCACGACCGATGCCGTCCGCGCCGAACAACCGGCGCCGCTGATCGCCATTGCCAGCGTTATCGTGTCGATGGCGCTGATCGCGATCGGCAATGGGCTGATGTTCGCCTATATCCCGGTGCGGCTCGGCGCCGACGGGTTCGACCCGACCTGGGCGGGTCTGATCGTCACCGGGCTTTCGGCCGGCGGACTGGCCGGCTGCATCCTGACCGGGCCGCTGGTCCGGCGCGTCGGCCACGCCCGCGCCTTCATGGTGCTCTCGGCGCTGATCGCGCTTTCCAACGCGGCGATTGGCGCCGGGCCGATCCCGCTTCTGTGGATCGCCGCGCGGGCGCTTTACGGCTTTGCCATCTGCGGGCTGTTCATCGTCGCGCAGAGCTGGCTGAACGATGCCTTGCCCAATTCGATCCGCGGCCGGGTGATGGCGGTGTTCTACGTCGCCTATATCGCTGGGCTGGGCGTGGGTTACGCGACGCTCGCGGCCGTCGACATCCACACGGCCGCAGCGTCGCTGATCGGCATCACCTTCACCGCGCTCTCCATCCTGCCGGTCGGCATGACCAGGCTTGCGCAGCCGCCGGCGCCGCAGGCCGCGTCGGTCGCGCTGCGCCGCGCCTGGCGAATCTCGCCGGTCGGCGTCGCCGGCATGCTCGCCGTTGGCGGCCTGTCGATGATCGTTTCCGGCTTCGCGCCGATCCACGCCACCGCCAAGGGCTACAGCCAGGCCGACGTGGCGCTGCTGTTGTCGGCGATGCCGGTCGGCACGCTGATCCTGCAGATTCCGCTCGGCTGGATTTCCGACCGCACCGACCGGCGCTACGTGCTGGCGGGCGCGGCGGCGCTGGCGGTCGTCGCCAGCACCTTGGCCATCGTCTTCGACGGCGGCGCGCTGATGGCGCTGGTGGTGATCTATCTGATCTGGGACGGAGCGTCGGAATCGATTTACGCGCTCTCCAGCGCGCATGCCGCCGACCGCGCCGCCAAGGACGAGCTTCTGGCGCTGTCGAGCTCGATGCTCTTTGCCTGGTCGCTGGCCGGCTTCATCGTGCCCGGCATCGTCACGGCGCTTTCCGCCGTCTTCGGCACCGCCACCTTCATCTATGTCGGGATCGCGATCGCATCGGCCTTCTGCCTGTTCGTGCTGTGGCGCGTGACGGCGGGCCGGCCGACACCCGCGGCCACAAGCGGCAGTTTCGCGCCGATGTCGGCGCAGACGCCGCTGCCGGTTGAGCTTGCCTTCGCCCCGGACGAGAAGCCCCGGCAGGATTGAGGGGGCTACTGCTTGCGCGCTTCCGGCGCCGGCACTTCCGGCGGCGGCAGCGGGATCGAGATGCCTTCGCTGTCGAAGGCCTGCTTGGCGCGCTTGGTCATGTCGATCTGGGTCGAGAAATAGTCGGCGGCCGATGTCCAGTAGCGCAAGGTGAGCGAAACGGTCGCGTCGCCGAGACTAGCGATGAAGGCGATCGGAGGCGGTTCGCGCCGGATGCGCCTTTCGGCGCCGGCGATGGCAAGCAGCGTCTTCTGCCCGCGGTCGATATCGTTCCAGGAGCCGATGCTCAAGGTCACGTCGGTGCGGCGCACGCCGTTGCGGGTGAAATTGCGCACCGGCTGGTTCCACAGCGTCGAGTTGGGCGCCAATATGTAGACGCCTTCGGCGGTGCGCAGCTTGGTGGCGAAGAGGCCGATCTCCTCGATCGTGCCCGCGATCGCGCCGACCTCGACATTCTCACCGATGCGGAAGGGCCTCAGCGCCAGAAGCATGATGCCGGCGGCGATGTTCTGCAGCGTGCCCTGCAATGCCAGCCCGATGGCGAGGCCGGCAGCGCCGATCGCGGCGATGATGGAGGCCGTCTGCACGCCGAACTGGCCAAGCACCATGATGGTGACGAGGATCAGGATGGCGTAGCGCACGACCTGCGAGAAGAAATGCCGCAAGGTCTCGTCGAAGCCGTGGATGTGGCCGAGGCCGGCATAGATCGAGCGTTCGGCAAGCCCGGCGACCAGATAGCCGACAACCAAAAGGATCACGGCGCCGATGGCCGAGAAGGAATAGGAAACGATCAAGGTGCTGAGCTGGGCGAGCCCGGCCTGGATGGTGATGAGGGCGCTTTGCGGATCGGTGGGCATGGCGGGGATCCCGTTGGTCGGTGCGCCGATAACCCATGCGTCCGGGATCAGTTCCCCCTTTTCAGACACTCCTAAAACAGCGATCCGGACCGAGGCGCGGCCCAGGCGAAAGAGGCCGTCGTCTTGAAACTGCAACGGAACTCTGCCTATCTAAGTGGTGTCACCTGATTTGCAGGGTGATTTGGTTGTTCTTGTTGGGAAAGGAAACACACTGAGAACAGCACTGCGGAAGAAGGCTGATATCATGCCTTCGCCGGCCGGGATCAGCGGCAACGCCGCCGCGACCCTCGCCTTCGACACAGTCCTTGCCAGTCTGGAAGACTCCAAGGCCGAAAACATCGTCTCAATCGACATCCAGGGAAAATCGAGCCTCGGCGACTATATGGTCATCGCCTCGGGCCGATCGCACCGTCATGTCTCGGCTGTCGCCGATCATCTCCTCAAGGCGCTGAAAGATGCCGGTCTCGGCAATGCGCGCGTCGAGGGGCTGGCCAGCGCCGACTGGGTCCTGATCGATTCGGGCGACATCATCGTCCATGTCTTCCGCCCCGAAGTCCGCGAATTCTACAATCTCGAAAAGATGTGGCAGGCGCCGGACCTCGAGGAAGAGACCTTGCACTGAGCCTTGATCCGCGTGCCGTGAACCATCACGGTATGCGCTGAAACAAGCTCGCCGGGGCGAGGATGAAGATCACCGTTCATGCCGTGGGCCGGATGAAGACCGGCCCCGAGAGAGAACTCGCCGACCGCTATTTCGAGCGCTTTTCGAAGAGCGGGCCCGCGGTCGGGCTGGAATTTGCCGGCATCGTCGAGGTCCCCGAAAGCCGCGGACAGAGCGCCGACGAGCGCCGCCGCGAGGAAGCCCAGAAGCTGCAGGCCCAGTTGCAGGCCGGAACCGTTCTCATCCTGCTCGACGAACGCGGCAAGTCTGTCTCCTCGGAGGATCTGGCCGCGCGTATCGGCCAGTTGCGTGATGGCGGTCGCAAGGCGCTGGTCGTCGCCATCGGCGGCGCCGACGGCCATGACAAGGCCTTGCGCGATCAGGCCGACCTGGTGCTGTCCTTCGGCGCGCTGACCTGGCCGCACCAGCTGGTGCGGGTGATGCTGGGCGAGCAGCTTTATCGGGTCGCGACCATCCTGGCGGGTCATCCCTATCATCGCTCGTGAATGGCGCTTGCCATCTCCAAAAGCTGGGGATTGCTTATCCCGGCTCGGATTTTCGCCTCAAAGGCTGAACATCACTGCTGGAGTAGGGCGTTTCTAACATGGTTGATGGTTCGTTAACGAAGCGGCGGATAGGTTAGAGGCCTGATGTCTGAAGGCTGGTACCCGATCATGCGCACATGGCGCAGCCGCTGTGGCTTGACCCTTGTCGCCGCCGCGATCGCGCTCGGTCCGGTCCGGGCGGCCGAGAACACGCTCGACATGGCGCCCGATCCTGATCAGAGCCGGGCCGAGTACGAGCAGGTTTCCAAGGAAATCACGCTCTCGTCGGAAAGGCTGGCCAAGCTTGCCGCCGATATCGCCTCGGTGCGCAAGGATTATGCCTCGATCACCGCCGCGCTCATCCAGTCGGCGATGACCGAGCAGAAGCTCGGCCAGGACATCGAGGACATCGGCGCCAAGCTCGAAGGGCTGAAGGACGAGGAACAGAAGCTGCGCGCCTCGCTCATGGCGCGGCGCGACGTGCTGGCCGAGGTGCTCGGCGCGCTGCAGCGCATGGGGCTCAATCCGCCGCCGGCGATCCTGGTCAAGCCCGAGGACGCGCTGTCGTCGGTCCGCAGTGCCATCCTGCTCGGCGCCGTGGTGCCGGAACTGCGCCAGCAGACCGACCGGCTGATGGCCGATCTCAAGGAGCAGACAAGGGTGACGGCCTCGATCGAGGCCGAACGGGCCCGACTCACCACCGCCGTCACTGACCAGACGGCGGAGAAGAAGCGGCTCACAATGCTGCTCGAGGCCAAGAAAAAGCTGCAGGCCGACACCCAGACAGCGATCGCGGCCGAGCAGCGGCACTCGCAGGAATTGGCGGCGAAGGCGAGCAGCCTCAAGGACCTGATCGCCTCGCTCGAAGCCGACAAGGCGCGCAAGGCGCAGGACCAGGTCAAGGCAGGCGAGCGGAAGGCGACCGACAGCGACACGACGGCCTCGACGACCGAGCTTGCCGCGTTGCCGGTGCCGGAGGCCAACCGCCTCACGGGGTCGGCGCCGTTTTCGGCATTGCAAGGCCAGATCGCGCTGCCGGTCATCGGCAAGATCAAGCGGCGTTTCGGCACCGACGACGGCAATGGCGCGGCGATGCAGGGCGACATGGTTGCGACACAATCGGGGGCCATCGTCACCGCGCCGGTGGATGGAAACGTGCTTTATGCGGGGCCGTTTCGCTCCTATGGTCAACTCTTGATCCTCAATGCGGGCGATGGGTATCATGTCGTCCTGGCGGGGATGAGCAGAATCAGCGTCGCGACGGGACAGTCGGTGCTCGCGGGAGAGCCGATCGGCGCGATGGGAGAGGCCCGGGTGGCAAGCACCTCGGCCTCGCGGAATGAAAATTCGACGTCGGAACTCTATGTCGAGTTCCGCAAGGATGGAAAACCCGTCGATCCTGCCCCATGGTGGGCGGACCGATTCTCTGGAAGGACGTGAAATGATGCGGAAACTGTCGCTTCTGTTTGCCGGCGCGCTGATGGGCGCATCGGCAATGAGCCTGGTCTATGGCACACCGGGCTCGGCGGCGAACGCTGCGGGTTCGGAAACCTACAAGCAGCTGGCGATCTTCGGCGACATCTTCGAGCGCGTGCGCGCGAACTATGTGACGCCGCCGGACGACAAGTCACTGGTCGAGAACGCCATCAACGGCATGCTGGCCTCGCTTGACCCGCATTCCTCCTACATGAATGCCGAGCAGGCGCAGGACATGCGCGTGCAGACCAAGGGCGAGTTCGGCGGCCTCGGCATCGAGGTCACCATGGAAAACGACCTCGTCAAGGTGATCACGCCGATCGACGACACGCCGGCCGCCAAGGCGGGCGTGCTCGCCGGCGACTACATCGCCAAGATCGACGGCGAGGAGGTTCGCGGCCTCACCCTCAACGACGCGGTCGAGAAGATGCGCGGCCCGGTCAACACGCCGATCAAGCTCACCATCCTGCGCCAGGGTGCCGACAAGCCGATCGAACTGACGGTGGTGCGCGATATCATCAAGGTCAAGGCGGTGAAGTACCGGGTCGAGAACGACATCGGCTACATGAAGATCACCTCCTTCACCGAAAAGACCTATGACGATCTCGAGAACGCCATCGAGAACATCGAGAAGCAGGTGCCGAACGACAAGCTGAAGGGCTATGTGCTCGATCTGCGCCTCAATCCGGGCGGCCTGCTCGACCAGGCGGTGAGCGTCTCGGATGCCTTCCTCAAGCGCGGCGAGATCGTCTCGACGCGCGGCCGCGATCCGAAGGACGTCACTCGCTTCGACGCCAAGCCGAAGCAGGTCGACGACATCAACGGCAAGCCGATGATCGTGCTGGTCAATGGCGGTTCGGCGAGCGCCTCGGAAATCGTCGCCGGCGCGCTGCAGGATCTGCGCCGCGTCACGGTGGTCGGCACGCAGTCCTTCGGCAAGGGCTCGGTGCAGACCATCATCCCGCTCGGCGAGAATGGCGCGCTCAGGCTAACGACGGCGCTCTATTACACGCCGTCGGGCAAATCGATCCAGGGCAAGGGCATCACGCCCGACATCAAGGTCGACCAGCCGCTGCCGCCGGATCTGCAGGGCCGCGATCTGACCCGCGGCGAATCCGACCTCAAGGGCCACATCAAGGGCGCCGACGAGAGCTCCACCGGCTCGGGTTCGGCCGCCTATGTCCCGCCGGATCCGAAGGACGATTTACAGCTGATCTATGCCGAGCAGCTGCTGCGCGGCCAGAAGACCGACCCGGCCTTCCCGCCGAACCCGGACAAGGCCGTGCTGAACCAGTAAGGCCGTCGCGGCCGGAGGCAAGGCTCTGGCCGGCTGAGCGAAGCAATGCAATGCTGCCGGGACCGCGAGGTTCCGGCAGTTTGATTCGGGGACTGCGGTTGGGGCGCCACGCGTCTGGGGTATCGCGCCTGCGATTGTGAAGTTTACGCGAAATGTCACGAGAACGTGACATTCACCCAGGTGGGCGTGCTTCCGGGGAACTTAACTTGGCAGACATCGGCAAGGACATCGAACGCCCGCTCGGACAGACGCTTCGGCCTCAGCGCAAAGCCTCGCGCGGCATTAGCGGCGGTGCACTTGCCGCGATAGCCGCCGTGCTCGGTGTGATCGGCGTTTCCGGCGCGATCGCGCTGCGCGAGAAGCCGTTCCGTAAACCGCAAGAGGTGGCGGTTTCGACGCCGAAGGTCGTCGCTGCTCCCGCCACACCCGCGCCGGCGCCAGCACCTGCCCCGGTTGCGGCCGCGACGCCGCAGGCCAGCACGCCGATGAAGAGCGGCGGGCCGCAGATCATCCATGTCCAGACCGAGGAGGGCAACGGCCCGCCGAAGGCAGCGATCGTCATCCGCGATCCGTCGACGCTCGGCCAGAACCTCAAGGTCGCGCACATCCCGGACAGGGCGCTGATCGAGGGCAGCGAGACCGGCCCGCTGCCGATGCGCTCGGCCGATGGCAGGCGGCCCTTCGACGTCTATGCGCGGCCGTGGTCGGGCGCGCGCGGCGCGCGGGTGGCGATCGTCATCGGCGGCCTCGCGGTCTCGCAGACCGGCACGCAGGCCGCCATCGCCAAGCTGCCGGCCGAAGTGACGCTGGCCTTCGCGCCGCAAGGCAACAGCATCGGCCGCTGGATGCAGGCGGCGAGGCAGAGCGGGCATGAGATCGTCATGCAGGTGCCGCTCGAGCCGTTCGATTATCCGAACGTCAATCCCGGCCGCAACACGCTGACGGTCTCGGCCAGCCCGGACGAGAACCTGAAGAGCCTGCACTGGGCGCTGTCCAGGACCACGAACTATACCGGAGTCATGAACTATATGGGCGCGCGCTTCTCGGCCGACGCCTCGGCGATGGAACCGTTCATGGCCGAGCTCGGCAAGCGCGGCCTTGCCTATGTCGATGACGGCTCATCCTCGCGCAGCGTGGCGCCCGACCTGGCGCTGAAGGACGGCGTGCCGTTCGTCGCCGGCGACACAGCGATCGACGCGGTGCAGGACCGCGGCGAGATCCTGAAGAAGCTGGACAGCCTGGAAGCGACGGCGCGGGCCAAGGGCTCAGCGGTCGGCATCGGTTCGGCCTTCGACATCACCGTCGACACAGTGACATCCTGGATCGCCGAGGCGAAGAAGCGCGGCATCGAGATCGTGCCGATCTCGGCGGTGGCCATCGATCCGCAAAAGGGCTAACGCTGCTCTTCTCGCCGCAGTCAATCCTCGAGACCGCTGGAACGCTGACCCATGGCCAAGACGATCGATCCCGAAACGCTGCCTTACCGTCCCTGCGTCGGGCTGATGATCCTCAACAGGGCCGGCCTGGTCTGGGTCGGGCACCGCATCGCCGAGCCGGACAGCGAGTTTGCCGGCACCACGCAGCTTTGGCAGATGCCGCAGGGCGGCATCGACAAGGGCGAGGAGCCGGTCGAGGCCGCGGGCCGCGAGCTCTACGAGGAAACCGGCATGCGCAGCGTGTCGCTGCTTGCCGAGGCGCCGCATTGGATCAACTACGATCTGCCGCCGCATCTGGTCGGCGTCGCCTTCAAGGGCCGCTATCGCGGCCAGACGCAGAAATGGTTCGCCTACCGTTTCGAGGGCGACGAAAGCGAGATCGCGATCAATCCGCCGCCCGGCGGCCACACGGCCGAATTCGACGAATGGGCCTGGCGGCCGATGCGGGAGCTGCCCGAGCTGATCGTGCCGTTCAAGCGCAAGGTCTATGAGCAGGTGGTTGCAGCATTCCAGCACCTAGCGAGATGAGTCTGCCGATATTCAGGTGAGTCCGGCCTGTAAATGGCGGCTTGCTGCGCTTCCGGTGCTCACGTACGAAAAGTACGCTCCGCTCCGGTTCTCGGAACCCGTCATTTTCGACTCGGCCTGACCTGAATCTCGACAGACTCAGGGCAGTTGCTGCATCGACGACAGAATTCTATTGATTGTTGATGTAATGATGGGGGTCGCCATGGACGACACCAGCCGCGCTTTGATCGGATCCGCCGCCGGCAACCAGCCGGTGAGCGAGGCGGCCGCCGGCGCGATCCTGACCATCGATCTCGGTGCCATCCGGGAAAACTATCGCCGGCTGAAGGCGCGGCTGGGCGGCGTGCGCTGCGCCGGCGTGCTCAAGGCCGACGGCTATGGGCTTGGCGCCGTCCAAGTGGCCTCGGCGCTGGCGAAAGAGGACTGCGACATCTTCTTCATCGCGCTGCTCGGCGAGGGCATCGCGCTGCGCAAGGCGATCGGGCCCGGACCTGACATCTTCGTGCTGAACGGACTGCCGCCGGGTTCGGAGCCGGAAGCTCTGGCGGCCGGACTTTGCCCGGTCATCAACAGCGTCATGCAGCTGAAGGCCTGGCGCCAGGCCGCGCAGGGCGCAGGCCGGAGCCTGCCTGCCGCCATCCAGGTCGACAGCGGCATGGCCCGGCTCGGCATGGCGCCCGCGGACGTCGAGGCGGTAGCGGGCGAGGCCGGCGCCTTCGATGGCATCGACATCCGGTTCGTGATGAGCCATCTCGCCCGCGCCGACGAGCCGCTTCAGCCGGCAAACGAGAAGCAGCGGCGCGAATTCGAACGGCTGCGCAAGATGCTGCCCGCGGCACCCGCCTCCTTGGCCAATTCGTCCGGCATCTTTCTCGGGCCGGCCTACCACTACGATCTCGCCCGTCCCGGAGCCGCGCTTTATGGCATCAACCCGACGCCCCGCGAACCCAATCCGATGCTGCCGGTCGTAGCGCTGCAGGCCAAGGTGGCGCAGACTCGGCGGGTCGGCGCCGGCACAGGCATCGGCTATGGCCACACCCACCAAGCGGACGGGACGCTCGATCTCGCGACCATCTCGCTGGGCTATGCCGACGGCTGGCACCGGCGCGCCGCTTCGGCCGCCTGGTTCGAGGGCGTGCGTTTGCCCTTTGTTGGGCGCGTTTCGATGGATTCGATCATCATCGACATTTCGGCGCTTCCGGCAGGGCGGCTCGGTGAAGGCGATCTCGTCGAACTGATCGGTCCCTCGCAAAGCGTCGACGACGCGGCCGGCCACGCCGGCACCATCGGCTACGAGATATTGACCAGCCTCGGCGCGCGCTTTCACCGCCGCTACGTCGGCGCCTGACCACGCCTCTTGGCGCGCGCCGCAAAATCCGGCACACAGATGAAACAGCCAAAGCGCCTCGGCGTGCCCGGCCTTTGAGGGAGATAGAATGAAAGTCATCGTGCTGGGCGGCGGCGTGATCGGGGTCACCACCGCCTACTTCCTCACCGAGGCTGGTCATGAGGTGACCGTTTACGACCGCCAGCCGGGGCCGGCGCTCGAAACCAGCTTTGCCAATGCCGGCGAAGTGTCGCCGGGCTATGCCTCGCCCTGGGCCGGGCCAGGCGTTCCGATCAAAGCCGTCAAATGGCTGTTGATGAGATACGGCCCGCTGGTGGTGCGGCCGGCTTTCGACCTGAATATGTGGACCTGGCTCCTCAAGATGCTGCGCAACTGCACGGCCGAGCGCTATGCGCTCAACAAGTCGCGCATGGTGCCGCTGGCCGAATACAGCCGCGACACGCTGAAGGCGCTGCGCGAAGCGACCGGCATCACCTATGACGAACGGACCAAAGGCACGCTGCAGCTCTTCCGCAAGCAGAAGCAGCTCGACGGTACCGGCGGCGACGTCGAGGTGTTGAAGAAATACGGCGTGCCCTATGAGATCCTCGACCGGGACGGCTGTATCGCGGCCGAGCCGGCGCTGGCGGCGGTGCGTGAAAAGTTCGTCGGCGGCCTCAGGCTTCCGGGCGACGAGACCGGCGACTGCAAGATGTTCACCGACAGGCTCGCCGAGCTCTGCGTGGGGCGCGGCGTCACCTTCGAATACGGCTCGACCGTTCGGCGCGTCGTGAGGAACCGCAATCGCCTCACCAATATCCTCACCGATAGCGGATGGAAATCCGCGGACGCCTTCGTGATGGCGATGGGCAGCTATTCGGCGCAATTCATGCGCGAGCTGGGACGGCCGATTCCGGTCTATCCGGTGAAAGGCTATTCGATCACCGTGCCGATCAGCGACGCCGGGGCCGCGCCGATGTCGACCGTCATGGACGAGACCTACAAGGTGGCGATCACCAGGCTTGGCGACCGCATCCGCGTCGGCGGCACGGCGGAGATTTCAGGCTATGATCTTCGCCTGCATGAATCGCGCCGCCGCACGCTCGAACACTCGGTCGGCGATCTTTTCCCGGGAAGCGGCGATCTCAAGGCGGCGAGCTTTTGGTGCGGCCTGCGGCCGATGACGCCGGACGGACCGCCCCTGATCGGGCAAAGCGAGGTCGCCAATCTCTACCTCAACACCGGCCATGGCACGCTCGGCTGGACCATGGCCTGCGGCTCGGCGAAGGTGCTGGCCGACATCATGTCCAACCGGGTGCCCGACGTGAATGCGCGCGACCTCAGCCCGGAGCGCTATCTGAAGCCGATCTAAGTGCGCTGATATTCAGGTGAGGCCGAGCTGCGAATGGCGATCCTGCTCAAGTCGAGCGGTGGCGTTCAAAACGCCTGCCGGACCCAGCTGTCGCTGAACAGCAGCCGGTAGGCCCAGCCGATCGTGACATTGGTGGCGACCGGGCGCGAATGGGCGAGGTAATCGTCATAGACCGGCTTCATGCGGCGGTAGAAAGCCGGATCGAGCACCACCATGCCGTTTTCCGAGTCATGGAAGAAGCTGCGGTTGTTGAGGTTGACCGATGAGATGGCGACCAGCCTCTCGTCGATCATCATGATCTTGGAATGCAGCACGACGTCCGGCGCCTTGAACTCGCGGATGTTGATGCGGTCGCCATATTTCTCGACGAACAGCTTGTTGAGCGCGGTGAGGAACCGGCCGCCGATGTCGCCCTTGAGGTCGATACGGCCGACCACGTCGATCTTCACGCCCCTGGCCAGCGCCCGGTCGAAGGCGCGGGCGATAGCGGGCGTCAGGTTGAGATAGGGATTGACGATCTCGATGCGATGCTCGGCGGTGTCGATCAGTTCAACGAAATAGGCTTCGAGCGCGTGCCCGTCCTCATAGGGTACGGAAATGAAATGCTGCGCCACGCCGTGCGGGGCAGCTACGGAACGAACCGGAATGGAAAACGGCCGCGACAGATTGGTGTCGGCGTCGCGCAGCCAGATGGTCGACAGATGCGCGGCCAGCGTCTCGACGGTCGCCTGGTCGGCAATCTCGATGTCGAAGTCGCTCCAGTTGGAATAGTAGTTCAGCGAGAAGCCGTCGGTCTTGCCGTATTGCTCGAGGTCCGGATAGCGGGTCAGGTCGACCGGTCGGTGGAACAGAAAGCCGTCATGGATGTTGCGGCCGCCGATGATGACGCGCGAGCGTCCAGGCTCTTCGGCCAGTGTCGCCAGCATCTTGACGTGATGGGTCTTGTGCAGCTGCGATATCTGCTCGTCGAACGGCGCACCGTGATCGGCCTGCCAGCGATATTCCTGCAATTCGACATTGGGGAATTCCGAGGCCAGCCGGTGCAGCATGGCGTCGTCCTTCTCGCGCTCCAGCACGTCGGTCACCAGGATGCGCACCTTGGTGCCAAGTGCGGCGTGATGGCGGATCAGCCGCTCCATCACGCGGCCGGAGAAATCCGCCTTGAATTCCAGCGACGACAGGTAGATCAGCCTGAGTTTCGGGGCGTTGGAGAAATCGAGCGGCAGCTCGGGGTCGGCTTTGTCGAGGGCGCTGTCCGGCAGCCTCCTGCCGAGCAGGGCCTCGACCTTGGCGTTGAAGCCGTCGCGCGACTTGCGCAGCAGGGTCGCGCTCCTGAGCGGCAGCGCGCAGGTCTGCGACAGCCAGCGGCTCGCATAAAAGACGCGGTCGAGTTCCTCCATCCCCGCTGGATCGGGCACCGGGCAGCGATCGTAGCGGCTGTCCAGCGCCGTAATCCAGGGATCGGCGGTCTCCTCGCGCAGCAAGGTCAACGGCGCGCCGGCCGGCGCCAGGGTGGAGCCGACGCGCAGATCGCAGCGGGTCAGCGCCTGGTCCGGAAACAGGCTGACGGAGGTTTCGGCGACCGGCAAGCTCAAATGGAATGGCGAGGCCGCGGCGACGGTGATGGATCGACCCGACGCGCGGATCGCGAGCGGGCCGTTGCAGGTGCCGGCGATGTCGACAGGCTGTTGGCCAGCCTGGCGCAGCACGATTTCGACCGAGCGTGCCTGCAGGCCGGAGAAGCTGAAGGTCTTGGGCGCCGAGGGCCGCGCGGCGGCATCGAGATAAAGCGTCTGCCGCGACATGCGCCAGCGGCCGGTGAACCGGCCTTCGCCTGGCTTGCCCGGCGTCGGCGCAAGTTCTGTGTCGTCGAGCGGTCGGGCCAACCGTTGCAGCGCTGGATAGGTCGCATGGAAGGCGCTGTTCTGGACATCGCGCCAGTCGCGGCCGAAGCGGCCGGTGCCGTTGGCGCGGTCGAGCGAATCGAGGCGGCTCTGGGCGAGCAGCGCTTGGAATTCTCTCTCGTAGGCGCTGTTGCCGTCGCTGGCGAAGTAATGCGCCATGGCGATCCCGGCGCCGGTGCTGTCCGCCGAGACCGGCGGGCGGCCGCAGGCGTCGTCGCGCGGAAAGAAGGCGCAGGCCGAATGCCCAGGCATGCCGGCGCAGCCGGCCAGCGCCGTCAGCGCCAGTCCAAGCAATGCCTTGGCGACGGCAGGCTTGACGCTCATCCCGTTGCCCCGTTCATGGCTTTGAGCTGAGCGGGGTCGCGCGGCGGCAGGAAGCCTTGCGGAAAGATCCTGCAGACGGGAAACGCGAAGGTGGCGATCAGCAATTCCGCCTCGTTGCGCATCTTGCGCGGCGCCGTCCTGTCGTCGCGGATCTTCCTGGCGGAGGCCACGAGCGCGCCGTCGCAGTCGCAATGATTGTGCCTAGCAATGTAGCAGGCATCATGGACCCGGCAGGCGGCGTCGAGGCGGTCGACCGGCTTTGCCGACAGATCGCCGGTGCGCGTGCCCGGGCCGCAATAATTGCCGATGACGAAAGGCGAGGGCCGCGACATGGCGTAGAGTACCGGCTTCGGCAGCTCCGCCTCTGGAACCTTCGCCCAGGGATTGGCGCAGTCCGACAGAAAAAGCAGCGGCAGAATGGCAAGAACGGCTCGCATTTTCCCGCCGGCGTTCCGAAGATTGTCCCTCAGAGCGTTTCACCGTTTCACGGCGAACCGCTCTATCTCTTTGTTCTGACGCAATTCCTAGATTGCTCTGGCGCCCCATCATGACATGGCTAGGCGCGCTGGTGCCACAGTGGCTGAATTTGTGGCGGAGGCAAGGCGGCAAGGACCAACTGCCTGTGATAAGGTCGGCGGCAGCGAGGGGACTTTGGAATGCGTCTTTTTCTTTTGGCGGCGGCCGCGTATCTCACCTGCGCCTCGGCTGCACTTGCCGCGGACAAGACCGTTCACGATAGGGAGCACGGCTTTTCGCTGACCTATCCCGAGGAGTGGGCGAGCGAAACCGCCTTTGACAATACCATCCGGCTCAAGGTCAAATCCGGCGAAAAAGGCCTGACCTGCAGGGTGTCGCAAAATGCCTACGATCCGACCGCTCCGGACAATCCGCCTGATGTCAGGGCGTTCATGGAGAAAGACTGGCAGATGAGCAACTGGCAGACCACGGTCGGCGTCGCTTATCGATCGGCCAGCTTCAGCCAGGACAGGCTGGCGCATTTCCCGGACGGCTATCCGGTGCGGATCGCCGACATGGATTTCCACTATGCCGATGAGAACGTCAGTTTCTACGGCCATTCCCGCATCGCGCTGACGCTGCGCAGCTCGCATTACGGCTTTATCGATTGCGGGGTCTCGGCCGACAGCGCCGACGAGGCGGCGCGCAAATGGGCGCCGTTTGCGGATCAGGCCGACAAGATCGTGAGCTCGTTCGTGCTCGACGCGGATTAGGCAAGATTTTCACCGTCCATTTCCATGAAATCAGCGCAGACGCTGGCGATTGGCGGAGGCCTCTCCAACCTCGTCATTCCAGGGCGGAGCAGCCGCGAAGCGGCGTCGCGGAGACCCTGGAATCCATTCCGTGACCGTGACCGTGGAATGCAGCGGAGCAGAATTCTGCACCGCAGCAGCGCTCGAAAGTCGCGGAATGGATCCTCGGGTCTGCGCGCGTCGCTACGCTCCTTGCTCCGCCCGTGGATGACGAGGCCAGACCGTTTCGGCCAATCTCCTAGGCATGCCGCCCGCCAGCACGAACAGAGTCGATCGGCGAAAATCCTTGTGCTGGAAACTGGGTAGGTTCGCTTAAGCGGCCATTAGATCGTGTTCTAGACGAACAAGCCCTTCTCCCGCTCCACCGCCTTGGTGATGAAATTGGCGACGAGCTGGACTCGGCGCAGCGGCCGCACCGATTCATGATAGACCAGCCAGTAGGCGCGGCGGATCGGCGCGACGATGTCGACGGGCACCAGCTCCGGCATCGAACGGGCGACGAAAGTGTGCAGGATGCCGATGCCGGCGCCGGAACGCACCGCTTCGGCCTGGCCGAGCGCCGAGGAGATGGCGAAGCTGGTGCGCCATTCGGGGCTGAACTCGGCGGCATAGTCGAGCGAGGGGCTGACGATGAGGTCCGGCACATAGCCGATCAGCGTGTGCCGGGCGAGTTCCGCTGGCGTTTGGGGCAGGCCGTTGGCCTCGGCATAGGCGCGCGACGCGAACAGCCCCAGCGTGTAGTCGACCAGCTTGCCCGCCACCAGCCGACCTTCGGTCGGCCGCTCGACGGTGATCGCGATATCGGCCTCGCGGCGCGACAGCGAGAAGGAGCGCGGCACCGGCACCAGCTGTATGGTGAGCTCGCGGTGCAAAGCGGTCAGTTCGCCCAGCCGCTTTGCCAGGAAAGCGACGCCGAAGCCGTCGGGCGCGCCGATGCGCACCGTGCCGGACACGTCGTCGCCTTCGCCGGCAATGGTCGAACGCGCGGCGATCATGTCGCCTTCCATGCGCTCGGCTATGTCGAGGAAGCGCTCGCCAGCCGGCGTCAGCTCGCTGCCGGTGGTCAGGCGGCGGAAGAGCTTTGTGCGCAACGCCTCCTCGAGCGCGGCGATGCGGCGCGAAACGGTAGCGTGGTTGAGCTCCAGACGTTTGGCGGCACCCAGGATCTGGCCGGCGCGCGCCACGGCGAGAAAGATGCGGACGTCATCCCAGTTCATGGGGGTGGTCCTTGTGATAACGATCAAGGCCGCGTTCTGTCGCGCCCCCCTCTGTCCTGCCGGACATCTCCCCCACAGGGGGGGAGATCAGATGTCGCGCCGGCTTTCGCCAATCACCAGCGTTGCAGGAGGTGGTGCCGGCGGCAAAGCTGCTAATCTCCCCCCAAGTGGGGGAGATGTCCGGCAGGACAGAGGGGGGCGCGAAGGAACTCAATCTGTGGTCTTTGGGCGGATATCTTTGCGGTGCTGCCATTTGCGACAATTAATGCACACTCCGCCGTCGCTGTCTATTTTCCGCACAACGGTTGCGATCTTCCTCGCGTTGCCATCGCCGCCGCAAAGGCGGACAATGCGCCATCACCAAACAAGGGAGAGAAACGATGATCGAATACGGTCATTTCATCGGCGGCAAGCGTGTCGCCGGCACCAGCGGCCGCAAGCAGGATGTGATGCAGCCGATGGACGGCTCCGTGCGCGGCACCGTGGCGCTGGCCTCGCAGGCGGAATTGCGCGCCGCGGTCGAGAACGCCAAGGCGGCGCAGCCGAAATGGGCCGCCACCAACCCGCAGCGCCGCGTGCGCGTGCTGATGAAGTTTCTCGAACTGGCCCAGCGCGACTATGACGAACTGGCCGACATCCTGGCGCGCGAGCATGGCAAGACCATCGCCGATGCCAAGGGCGACATCCAGCGCGGCCTCGAAGTGGTCGAGGTCTGTATCGGCGCGCCGCATATGATGAAGGGCGAGTTCACCGACGGCGCCGGCCCCGGCATCGACGTCTATTCGATGCGCCAGCCGCTCGGCGTCGTCGCCGGCATCACCCCGTTCAACTTCCCGGCCATGATCCCGCTGTGGAAGATCGCGCCGGCCATCGCCTGCGGCAACGCCTTCATCCTGAAGCCGTCCGAACGCGACCCAGGCGTGCCGCTGCGTATCGCCGAGCTCTTCATCGAGGCCGGCCTGCCCGAGGGCATCCTCAACGTCGTCAACGGCGACAAGGAAGTGGTCGACGCCATCCTCGACGATCCGGACATCAAGGCGATCGGCTTCGTCGGCTCGACGCCGATCGCCCACTACATCTATTCGCGCGGCACCGCCTCGGGCAAGCGCGTGCAGTGCTTCGGCGGCGCCAAGAACCACATGATCATCATGCCCGACGCCGACATGGACCAGACGGTCGATGCGCTGATCGGCGCCGGCTACGGCTCGGCCGGCGAGCGCTGCATGGCGATCTCGGTGGCGGTCCCGGTCGGCAACGACACCGCCAACCGGCTGATGGAAAAGCTGGTGCCGCGCGTGGAAAGCCTGAAGGTCGGCCCGTCGACGGATTCTTCCGCCGACTTCGGTCCGCTGGTGACGGCACAGGCGCTGGAGCGCGTGAAGGGTTACGTCGATATCGGCGTCAAGGAAGGCGCCAAGCTCGTCGTCGACGGCCGCGGCTTCAAGATGCAGGGCTATGAGAACGGCTACTATATGGGCGGCTGCCTGTTCGACAACGTCACCGCCGACATGCGCATCTACAAGGAAGAAATCTTCGGGCCGGTGCTCTCGGTGGTGCGTGCGCCGCGCTACGAGGATGCCATCAAGCTCGCCAATGACCACGAGATGGGCAACGGCGTCGCCATCTTCACTCGCGACGGCGACGCAGCCCGTGACTTCGCCTCGCGCGTTCAGGTCGGCATGGTCGGCGTCAACGTGCCGATCCCGGTTCCGATCGCCTACTACACCTTCGGCGGCTGGAAGGCGTCGTCCTTCGGCGACCTCAACCAGCACGGCCCGGACGCGTTCCGCTTCTACACCAAGACCAAGACGGTTACCTCGCGCTGGCCGTCCGGCATCAAGGACGGCGCCGAGTTCGTCATCCCGACGATGAACTAGCCGGACGGTTTTCTTGTTTGCGCGTCCTCGCCTTCGGCTGCGGGCGCGCGGGCGGGCGTCAAGGACGGCGCGGAATTCGTCATCCCGACGATGAACTAGCCGGACGGTTTTCTAAGAGACTTAGAGGAAGCGCGGTGCAAACCGCGCTTCTTTTTTGTGCAGCTTCGACCTCTCGCTTTTTCGGCCCCGTGTCCAACCCAGGTGCCTGATTCCAAGAACGGGACGTCGAGAGCGTATCCGCACCTCCTAAAATTCCATCGCCGTGTGATGGAACCAACAGACCGGTATCCGTCTTAGCCTGTATTCCTGCCATGCGTGCAGGCAATCAAACAGCGCCGGTGGCAGCCGGGGTACTCGTCTGGCGCGAGGAGGTGTCAGGTGACACGATTTGTTGTGGCGGCAATGTTAGCGACGGCGGCGATCACCCTTGGAGCCGCCCCGGCAAGCGCGGCGGCGCAATGCGCGGCGCGCGCCGACATCATCAAGGCGCTGGGCGACAAATTCCACGAAACCGAGGCCGGGCGCGGGCTGATCAATCCGAACGTCGTGCTTGAGATCTTCGTCTCGGATCAGGGCAGCTGGACAGTGCTGGCCTCGGATACCAAGGGCCAGAGCTGCGTGCTCTCCGTCGGCGAGGGATGGGACAGCCCGACGATCACCGCGTCGCTGCCGGGGACCTAGCGAAGGCTCCCCCGCAGCGAGGTCTGATGGCAAGACGCCGTTCAGACCGTCGGGATCGTGCCGCCGTCGATGACGTATTCGGCGCCATGGATTGCCGATGCGCGATCCGAAACCAGAAAGGCGACCAACTCGGCGATCTCTTGCGGCCATGCCGGCCGGCCGATGGGGATGCCGCCAAGCGCATCCATGATGCTCTGACGCGCGGCTTCCTCGTCCGACCCAGCATGAGCGGCCAAACGCTTGACCATGGCTTCCGATGCCGTGGTGTGAATCCAGCCTGGCGCTACGGCGTTGACGCGGATGCCTTTGGGGCCGAGTTCCTTGGATAGTGCCTTGCTGTAGGTCGAGAGCGCAGCCTTTGCCGCCGCATAGGCGATGGTGGATTCGTGCAAGGGCAGGCGGCGCTGGATCGACGAAATGTGAACGATCGCGCCCGATCCCCGCTTGATCATCTCGGGAACAAGCAATCGGTCGAGCCTTACCGCCGCAAGCAGATTGAGGTTGAGTTCATCCTGCCAGATCCGGTCGGACAGCGCCGCAAATCCGCCGCCCGGGCTTTTCGAACCGCCGACGCTGTGAATGACGATGTCGATGCCGCCAAGTCCGTCGATAGTGGCGGCGGCGACCTTTGCCGCGCCGTCGAGAGTGGCGACGTCAGCTTGCACGAAGAGTTCCGCCGGTGATCCGGCGTCGGGCGAACGGGCGGTCGTCGCGACCCTTGCACCTGCCGCGGCAAGCCGGCGAACGATAGCTTCGCCTGCGCCCTTGGTGCCGCCGGTCACCAGCACGCGCTTGCCCCGGAGGTCATCGGTGGCGAGTGTCTGCCGGATGGTCATAGGCCAATCTCCAGTTTCGCGATCCGGTCGCCGCCCAGCGTGAAATTGTAGTGGAGCGTTATCGGACTGCCGGGGAAATCTCCGGAGACGATACCGGCGATCCGCCATGCGTTGGCTGTGACACTGGCCTCCTTCACCTCGACTTTCGCGTGATATTTGTCGGTCGTGCTTTGCATCCAAAGACGGATCGCTTCGGTTCCGCGATGGGTCTCGCCTTCGTCCTTGACGATGGCGTCCAGCGTGAAAGGCGCGAGCATCGCGCCGATGTCGTGGCGGTTGCTAGCGACGAAGTAATCTGCCAGCGGCGGAGGAAGGGTCACAGTCACGGTTTGTCTCCGATTGGATGCGGCCCGTCCGTGGGAGGGGGGCGGCTGTTGTCGGCCGCTAAGATGAGGTATGCTGTGGAAATGACAAGAACCGACGAAAAAGTAAGGTACTTACCCGAAAGTAAGCCTGAGGCTCTGACGCCTTCATCCGCGGCGATCGGCGTCGAGAACGTGCTGCGCATTCTTGAAGGTCGGTGGAAGCTGGTGATCCTGTTTCATCTGTTCGGCGGCAAGGTGCTGCGCTTCTCCGACCTCGAGCGGGCCATTCCCGCGATCTCGCAAAAGATGCTGATCCAGCAACTCAGGCAGATGGAAGCCGACGGCATCGTCCGCCGCATCGTCCATCACCAGGTGCCGCCGAAGGTCGAATACTGTCTGACCGACTGGGGTCAGGCACTGTGCCCGGCTCTCGATGCCCTGTTGAAGTGGGCGGCTCGGAAGGAGGCTGCCGAAGGCTGACCGATCGCCTCACCGCGACTTGGCCGCGGTGACACTAAGGGGTTGTCGGCGGCGATGGCCAGCGGTTCGTGGAGCGCTTGTTTACGGTGCGACGCTTCACCATATCGAATCCAGGGAGTGATGATCTCCCCAGGACAGACCGGAAACCAGAAGGAGTGACGTGATGAAGACGTCGAATCCGGCCTGGAGCCTTCCGGCACACTGAGGCGGCCGTATGTGCCTCCCTTGCCGGAATGCGAAGGCGAAGGAGGTGCCCCATGGCACGCGAATTTTCGTTTCGATGGGTCAAGCTTGCAACCGTTGGCGCCCTGATGGCGCTGCCGGCTGTTCCGGCGTGGGCGCAAGTCATCTGCGGCCACCATGACTATCTGGTCGCGAGGCTGGCGGAAGCATTCGAGGAGAAGCGGCTGGGCTATGGCGTGGCCGGCCAAGCCGCCATCTTCGAGGTGTTCGTCTCGGCAAGCGGAACCTGGACCATCCTGATGACCGACGTCAAAGGCCAGAGCTGCATCCTGGCCGCCGGCGAGGGGTGGGAGGATACGCTGGCGACCGCGGTCGGGCAGCCGGGCGGCTGACCTCGAGCAGGTACTGCCCTGCTCAACGCGTGGCGGCCACCTCGGCGTGGGAGCGCAGCAGCGCCATCAGTTTCTTGGCGTCCTTGGCGGCGCCTTCCTCGTCGCCGTCGAGGACCGAGCGGATCAGCGCGACATGGTGCTCGGCCGATTCGGCGAGGCCGGTGTCGGCCTTGTAGCGGAACCAGAAGCGGCGGCTGTGGCTCTGCAAGGGGGCGGCCACACGCGCCGCGAAGGGGTTGTCGGCGGCGATGGCCAGCGCTTCGTCGAGCGCCTTGTCGGCCTGGATGAAGGCAAGCACGTTGCCCGAGATCACCGCCTTCTGCATCGCCAGAGCCGCCTCGTGAAACAGGTCTGCGGCCTCGCGTGTGACGAAGCGGGCGGCCGAGCGGGCGAGCACGACCTCGATGCCGCGCCGCGCATCCAGCACCCGCAGCCAGTCGCCGGCGTGAAGCGGCGCGACCGCGATGCCGGCGCGGGGCCTGATGTCGAGAAGCCCTTCCCAGGCCAGCCGCTGGATTGCCTCGCGCACCGGGGTGCGTCCGAGACCCAGGCGATCGATCAGCGCGCCTTCCGTGACGAAGCTCGACGGCGCCAGCTCGAGCGTGACGATCATGTGCTCCAGCGCGCGGTAGGCCTTGGTTGCGGCCGGCTCGAAAGGGGCGTTCGCCTCAGCGGATATCAGCGGGGAGATCAACGGCAGGCTCCTGATATATTTTTCATATATCATAACGGATTCAGCGTTGACACGCCAATTCTTAATAGATATACGACTGATATATCAGCGGAGAAACAGATCATGTGGATCGGAGTTTTCCCAGCCGTCACGACCAAATTCACCGCCGACGACGGCCTCGACCATGCCGAGATGGAGCGCTGCTACGGGCTGCAGATGGACGCCGGCTGCGACGGCATCATCGTCTGCGGTTCGCTGGGCGAAGGCCCCATGTTGTCGCCTGACGAGAAGATAGAGGTGCTGAAGACGGCGCGGAAAGTGGCTGGCAAGAAGCCGGTGCTTTTGTCCGTCAATGAGCCCGGCACCCGCGAGGCGGCGAGCATCGCGCGCCGCGCCGCCAAGGAAGGCGCCGACGGCCTGATGGTGGTGCCGAGCCCGATCTACCACACCGACCGGCAAGAGACGGTCGCCGCCCTTCGCGCGGTGGCCGAGGCGGGCGACCTGCCGGTGATGATCTACTCCAACCGGCTCGCCTATCGCGTCGACGTCACCGTCGACCTGATGGAGGAGCTGGCGTCGGACAAGCGCTTCGTCGCCATCAAGGAATCCTCCGACGACATCCGCCGCTCGACCGAGATCATCAACCGGCTCGGCGACCGCTATGACCTCTTCACCGGCGTCGACAATCTCGCCTTCGAGGCGCTGTCGGTGGGCGCCATCGGCTGGGTCGCCGGCCTGGTCACCGCTTTCCCGCGCGAGACCGTCGCGATCTACCAGCTGATGAGAGAGGGCCGTCGCGAAGAAGCGCTGGCGATCTACCGCTGGTTCCGGCCCTTGCTCGACCTCGATGTCTCGACCTATCTGGTCCAAAACATCAAGCTTGCCGAAGTGCTGGCGATTGGTACCAATGACCGCGTGCGCATGCCGCGCCAACCGCTGTCGGGCGAACGCCGCAAGGCGGTCGAGAAGGTTGTGCGGGATGCGCTGGCGGTGCGGCCGACGCTGCCGTCGCTCCAGACGTCTCCTCGATCGACGGACAGGCTGGTGGCGGCCGAATAAGGGACAGCCTTCACGTGCAGGAAAATTCGGAGGACGGGCGCCGCCCCTCATCCGCCCTTCGGGCACCTTCTCGCCGTGAACGGGGAGAAGGAGAAGACATCGCCATTGTCGGTGGCGGCATCATCGGCATCTGCGCCGCGGCCCTCCTGTCCGAGGCGGGGCGCAGCGTCACCGTCTTCGACCGTACCGGCATCTGTGAGGAGACGAGCTCCGGCAATGCCGCCGCCTTCGCCTTCTCCGACGTGCTGCCGCTGGCGCATAAGGGGATGATCCGGCAATTGCCGAAATGGCTCGCCGATCCGCTCGGGCCGTTGGCCATTCCGCCGGCCTATCTGCCGAAGCTCCTGCCCTGGCTGATCCGCTTCTGGCGGGCGGGCGCGGCGAAGCATTACGAAGCGAGCCTGGCGGCGCAGGTGGGCATAATGAGGCTCGCCGAAGCCGAATGGATGGGGTTGCTCGACCGCTCCGGCACGCGGCCGATGCTGCGCGAGGACGGCTCGCTGGAATTCTATGAGAGCGAGGCGGAGTTCCGCGCCTCGCTGCCCGGCTGGGCCGAGCGCCAGCGTTTCGGCATCGGCTTCCGCCATGTCGAAGGCGAGGAGATGGCCGCGCTCCAGCCAGGTCTTTCGCCGCGCTTCGTCAAGGGCACCTTCGTGCCGGGCTGGAAGACGGTCGCCGATCCGAAGCTGCTCGGCAAGGCGGTCTGGGCCTATGCGGAAAAGCTTGGCGCCCGTTTCGAGCATGCGCGGGTCGAACGCGTAGAGGCAGGTGCGAACGGCGCCACGATCGTGCTGGCCAATGGCACCAGGCGAAAGGCAGGGAAGCTTGTGATTGCCGGCGGCGCCTGGTCGCATCTCCTGGCAAAGAATCTCGGCGACCGCATCCCGCTCGAAACCGAGCGCGGCTACAACACGACGCTGCCGGCGTCGGCCTTCGATGTGAAGCGGCAGCTGATCTTTTCCGGACACGGCTTCGTCATCACGCCGCTGCAAACAGGCCTGCGCGTCGGCGGCGCCGTCGAGCTCGGCGGCATCGAGCGGCCGCCCAATTTCGCCCGTTCCAAAGCGATGCTGGAGAAAGCAAAACGTTTCCTCCCCGGGCTCGATCCGTCGGGCGGCCGCGAGTGGATGGGTTACCGCCCGTCGCTGCCGGACTCGCTGCCGGTGATCGGCGCGGCGCGCGCGCCGAACGTCTACTATGCTTTCGGCCACGGCCATCTCGGCCTGACCCAGTCGGCGGCGACCGGCAGCTTGATCCGCGATCTCGTTCTCGGGCAGACTCCGCCGCTCGATCTCACCCCTTTCCGCCCAGGGCGTTTCTGAAAAGAGAGTATGATGGCCAAAAAAACCTTCACCTGCATCGACGGCCACACCTGCGGCAATCCGGTGCGTCTTGTCGCCGGCGGCGGGCCCTTGCTCGAGGGCTCGACGATGATGGAGCGGCGGGCGCATTTTTTGGCCGAATATGACTGGATCCGCACCGGGCTGATGTTCGAGCCGCGCGGCCATGACGTGATGTCGGGCTCGATCCTCTATCCGCCGACGCGCGAGGACTGCGACATCGCCATCCTGTTCATCGAGACGTCGGGCTGCCTGCCGATGTGCGGCCACGGCACGATCGGCACGGTCACTTTTGCCATCGAGCATGGGCTGGTGAAGCCGAAGACGCCGGGCGTGCTCAGGCTCGACACGCCGGCCGGCCTGGTCATCGCCGAATACAAACAGGTCGGTGAATATGTCGAGGAGGTGCGCATCACCAACGTGCCCTCCTTCCTCTATGCCGCAGGCCTGACCGTCGAATGCCCGGTGCTCGGCGAGATCAGCGTCGACGTCGCCTATGGCGGCAATTTCTACGCCATCGTCGAGCCGCAGAAGAACTATCAGGACATGGCCGATTACACGGCCGGCGACCTCATCGCCTGGAGTCCAGTCGTGCGGCAGCGCCTCAACGAGAAATATTCCTTCGTGCATCCGGAGAATCCCGGCATCAACCGGCTCTCGCACATGCTGTGGACGGGCAAGCCGAGGAACGCGGAGGCCGATGCGCGCAACGCCGTGTTCTACGGCGACAAGGCGATCGATCGCTCGCCCTGCGGCACCGGCACCTCGGCGCGGATGGCGCAGCTCCACGCCAAGGGCAAGCTCAAGGTGGGCGACAGCTTCGTGCATGAATCGATCATCGGCTCGCTGTTCAAGGGCAGGGTCGAAAAAGAGGTTTCCGTTGCCGGCAAGCCGGCGATCATTCCCTCGATCGGCGGCTGGGCACGGATGACAGGGTTGAACACCATCTTCATCGACGACCGCGATCCGTTCGCGCACGGCTTCATCGTGACGTGATCGTCAGCGGGAATATCCTGCCGCCTCGCGGTCAGGCCTCGGTTTTGATCGAAACCTGATCGCGGAACCATTCGGCGAACTTGGACTCGGCAGACGAGGGTTGCGCCGACATCGTCAGGAAATAACCCTTGTCGTCGTCGGTCGAAATATCGGAGAGGACGACGAGGTCGCCGCGCCTGAGCTCCTCGCGAAACACCTCGACCGGGCACAATGCCACGCCGTGGCCGGCAATGACCGCCGTCGCCAGTATGTTGAAATCGGCAAAAACCGGGCCGCTGCCGACATCGCGCCCTTCGATCCTGGCCTTGGAAAACCATTCCTGCCAGCCCTGGCGTGTCTCGTCATGCAACAGGTCGGCTGCCCCGATGGCCGCCACCGTTTCCAGCCGCCCCTTGCGCGCGAGGTAGTGCGGGCTGCAGGCAGGCCGGCTTATGCGGGAAAACAGCTTGAGGCTCGTGACATGCGGCGAGGGATCGGCGCCGAGCGTGATCAGGATGTCGTTGTCGTCTTCGAGCCGGTCTTCGGCCTTGGCGTAGGCTACACGGATCGCGATCTCGGGATGGCGCGCGGTGAAATCCGACAGGCGCGGCACCAGCCAGCGGCTGGCGATGGAGGGAATGCAACCCACCGACAGCGATGCCTGGGCGGCGTTTCTGCGAATGCGGCGGCAGGTCGCGCTCAGCTCCGTCAGCGCCGCGCTGGCGGACGCCTGCAGGATCAGCCCGGCCTCGGTCAGGCGCACCTTTCGGGCGTCGCGATGAAACAATGCGACGCCAAGCCATTCCTCCAAGCGCCTGATCTGGTGGCTGATGGCAGGGTGGGTGACATGCAGTTCCTCGCCGGCCGCGGAGAAACTGAGATGGCGAGCGGTCGCCTCAAAGGCCCGGATCGCATTCAGTGGCAGATAGTCCATCTGTAAAATTCTCTAACAGAAAAAGCCAAAATCCGTCATTTGAAGCACGATTCGACTTGAGTCATTGATCTTAGCCAGCGGCACAAAATCTAACTGGGCGAGACCAAAAAGTCGATGCCTGCCGCCGAATTCGACGCGCGCTGCCGCTTCTCAAACCTCATCTCATGGAAAGACAACGATGTTCACCAGACAATTGGCCGATGTAGAAAAAACTGACTTCTTCGTCGATTGGGGCAATGGCACCAGCCATCGGCTGCTGACGAGCCAAGACGGCATGGGCTTCACCATATGTCACACGGTGGTGCGCGCCGGCAGCGAATCGCGACTGCAGTACCGGCGGCACCTGGAGGCCTGCTACTGCATCTCCGGCAGCGGCGAGGTCGAGGACATGAGCGGCACCGTTCATCGCGTCGAGCCGGGCACGGTCTACGTGCTCGATGCCCATGACGACCATTTCCTGCGCGCCGACAGCGCCGGCGACATGGTGCTGGTGAGCGTCTTCAATCCGCCGCTCAAAGGCACCGAAAAGCACAGTCTCAATGGAGAAGGAGGCTCTGCTTACTGAGACCTCGCTTCAAGGTTTTCCGATGTGGCGTGGCGCCCTCGGCCAAAGGGCGCCGCACCGTCACATGCTCGTCACAGATGACGGAATCCTGACCTAACGGAAGGCGCGGTGGCAGGAAACCGGGCGCTTCGGTTGGCGCAAGGATTCTTCTCATCAACTTATTTTGACGCCGATTTCTTCGACGGGAGGCCCATCATGAGGTTGAATCGTCAAAGACATTGCGTTGTGCCAATGCTAGGGTCCGCGATAGTCCAGGGGTCGGGTGTGAAAAAACGGGCAATCGGACGGCGTGCTTCCAAACCACGCAGAGCGATTGAAAAATCACGTTGCAATCCGGGCTCGAAACTTTACGACTAGGGGAAATACGAAAAGGAGTGCGATCCGGAAACGGGCGACATTCCAGGGGAGCCGCATAAATATGCAGTACTTCGTCCAGCAGCTTATCAATGGGCTGACGCTGGGATCTATCTATGGGCTGATCGCGATCGGCTACACGATGGTCTACGGCATCATCGGCATGATCAATTTCGCCCATGGCGACATTTTCATGGTCGGCGCCTTCACCGCCCTCATCGTCTTTCTGATCCTCGGCGCGCTGTTCTATTCGGTGCCGATCGTGGTGGCGCTTCTGATCATGATGATCGTGGCGATGCTTCTGACCAGCCTCTACAACTGGACGATCGAGAAGGTGGCCTACCGGCCGCTGCGCGGTTCGTTCCGGCTGGCGCCGCTGATCACCGCCATCGGCATGTCGATCGCGCTGTCCAACTTCGTGCAGGTCACCCAGGGTCCGCGCAACAAGCCGATCCCGCCGCTGGTCAGCCAGGTTTACACGATCGACGGCATCAGCATCTCGCTGAAGCAGATCATCATCGTGATCGTCACCATCATACTGCTGGCAGTCTTCTGGTACCTCGTCAATCGAACGGCGCTCGGCCGCGCCCAGCGCGCCTGCGAGCAGGATCGCAAGATGGCGGCGCTGCTCGGCATCGATGTCGACCGCACCATCTCCATCACCTTCATCATGGGCGCGGCCCTTGCCGCCGTCGCGGGCACGCTATTCCTGATGTATTACGGCGTCGTGGTGTTCTCGGACGGCTTCGTGCCGGGCGTGAAAGCCTTTACGGCGGCCGTGCTCGGCGGCATCGGCTCGCTTCCCGGCGCGGTGCTCGGCGGGCTGTTGATCGGCTTCATCGAGAGCATGTGGTCGGCCTATTTCTCGATCGACTACAAGGACGTCGCCGCCTTCTCGATCCTGGCGATCGTGCTCATCTTCCTGCCCTCCGGCATCCTGGGCCGGCCTGAAGTCGAAAAGGTCTGATCCTCATGGCCGCTACTGTGTCCCCGGAGCGCGACGTCGTCGCCCCTCCCATCCAGCGCGCTTTTCGCGAAGGGCTCTATGCTGGCGCCATCGCGCTTGGCCTGTTCGTTCTGTTTATCGGCCTCAGGACCGACCAGAACATCAGCAACGAACTGATCCTGGTGCAGCGCTGGCTGCTGCTTGCCCTGGTGGTTATCGCAACCGCCGTCGGCCGCTTCCTCTACGTCGGCTACGCGCAGCCGGCGATGGAGCGGGCCAAGGCCGAAAAGGCCAAGGCGCCAGCGGTCGTGGCGGAACCTGGTTTCGTGCGCCGGAACTTCAACAAGATCGGCATCGTCGTGTTGCTGCTTTATCCGATCGCGATGGTGCTCGCTTTCGGCTTCCAGGGTTCGCTTAAATGGGTCGACAATTTCGGCATCCAGATCTTGATCTATGTGATGCTGGCCTGGGGCTTGAACATCGTTGTCGGCCTCGCCGGCCTGCTCGATCTCGGCTACGTCGCCTTCTATGCCGTCGGCGCCTATGCCTATGCGCTGCTCGGCACGCATTTCGGGCTGTCATTCTGGATCCTGCTGCCAGCCGCCGGCTGCATGGCCGCCTTCTGGGGCGTCATGCTCGGTTTCCCGGTGCTCAGGTTGCGCGGCGACTATCTGGCGATCGTGACGTTGGCGTTCGGGGAGATCATAAGGCTGGTGATCATCAACTGGCGCGAAGTAACCAACGGCTCGGCCGGCATTTCCGGCATTCCGAAAGTCTCATTCTTCGGGCTGATGTCGTTCAACGTGTCTGACCCGAATTACATCGCCAAGGTGCTGCACATCGCCCAGTCGGGCGCCTACTACAAGATCTTCCTCTATTATCTGATCCTGGCGCTTTGCTTCCTCACCGCCTTCGTCACCATCAGGCTTCGCCGCCTGCCGGTGGGCCGCGCTTGGGAGGCGCTGCGCGAGGATGAAATCGCCTGCCGCTCGCTCGGCATCAACACCACCACCACAAAGCTGACGGCCTTTGCCACCGGCGCCATGTTCGGCGGCTTTGCCGGCTCGTTCTTTGCCGCCCGGCAAGGCTTCGTCAGTCCTGAATCCTTCGTCTTCCTGGAATCGGCGATCATCCTCGCCATCGTCGTGCTCGGCGGTATGGGTTCGCTGGGCGGCATCGCGGTAGCGGCACTGGTGATGATCGGCGGCACCGAGATCCTGCGCGAGCTCGGCTTCCTCAAGGTCGTGTTCGGCCCCGACTTCACGCCGGAGCTTTACCGCATGCTTTTGTTCGGCATGGCCATGGTCATCGTCATGCTGTGGAAGCCGCGCGGCTTCGTCGGCAGTCGAGAACCGACAGCCTTCCTCAAGGAGCGAAGAGCGGTCTCAGGGTCCTTCACCAAGGAGGGCCACGGCTGATGAACACGACTCCTTCTTCGAGCGACTTCATCCTGCAGGTCGAGCATCTGTCGATGAAGTTCGGCGGCCTGGTCGCCATCGGCGACCTGTCGTTCCAGGCCAGGCGCGGCGAGATCACCGCGCTGATCGGCCCGAACGGCGCCGGCAAGACAACGGTGTTCAACTGCATCACCGGCTTCTACAAGCCTACCGAGGGCATGATCACGCTCAACAAACGTGACGGCTCGACCTACCTCTTGGAGCGCCTGCCCAATCACGAGATCCCGGCACGCGCCAACGTCGCTCGCACCTTCCAGAACATCCGCCTGTTCTCGGGCATGACGCTGCTCGAAAACCTGCTGGTGGCCCAGCACAACAAGCTGATGAAGGCCTCGGGCTACACCTTCCTTGGCCTGTTCGGCTTTCCGAGCTATCGCCAGGCCTCGGCCGAATCGATCGAGCTGGCCAGGCATTGGCTGGAAAAGGCCGATCTCGTCGACCGCGCCGACGACCCGGCGGGCGACCTGCCCTATGGCGCGCAGCGACGTCTGGAGATCGCGCGCGCCATGTGCACCGGTCCCGAGCTTCTGTGCCTCGACGAGCCGGCCGCCGGTCTCAATCCGAGAGAGTCGGCGGCGCTCAACGAACTCTTGATGGACATCAAAAACAGCACGTCGATCCTGCTGATCGAGCACGACATGTCGGTGGTCATGCAGATCTCCGACCATGTCGTCGTGCTCGAATACGGCCGCAAGATCTCCGACGGCAGTCCGCAGACGGTCCGCACCGACCCGCGCGTCATCGCCGCCTATCTCGGCGTCGACGACGAGGAAGTGCAGGAAGTGCTCGTCGAAGTCGGCGACGAGGATGTCATCGAGCAGCTCGATACGGGCCCTGACTCAGCGCATGGCCCTGGCAATTCCGCTTCGATGATGGCGGGACCGGTTTCCGATACGTTCGAACACGCTGACGAGGGCGAACGGGTCACGGTGTCGAAGGGCGCTTCGAAAGCGGCGCAGGTCGATGCGCGCGCCGCGTCAATCGCCAGAAAGCCCCAACCGGCAGCCAAACCGGCCGCGAAATCCAGCACTGCGAAAGCGGCGCCGAAGAAGCCGGCCGCCAAGGAAACAGCGGCCAAGCCCACAGCGGGCAAGCCTGGAGGGCGCAAATAATGGCCGGCACAACGCTGCTCGATATCAAGGGCGTCGAGACCTATTACGGCAACATCCGGGCGCTCAATGGCGTCAACGTGCAGGTCAACCAGGGTGAGATCGTGGCGCTGATTGGCGCCAACGGCGCCGGCAAGTCGACATTGATGATGACCATTTTTGGAGCTCCGCGCGCTCGCGCGGGCACCATCACCTTCGCCGGCACCGATATCACCCAGATGCCGACACATGAGATCGCCCGCCTGCGCGTTGCCCAGTCGCCGGAAGGACGCCGCATTTTTCCGCGCATGACGGTGATGGAAAACCTGCAGATGGGCGCCAGCCTCGATAACCTCAAGCATTACGACGAGGACGTCGAGAAGGTGTTCGCACTGTTCCCGCGACTGAAGGAACGCATCGGCCAACGCGGCGGCACGCTATCGGGCGGCGAACAGCAGATGCTGTCGATCGGCCGCGCGCTGATGGCGCGGCCGAAGCTTCTATTGCTCGACGAGCCGTCGCTGGGTCTCGCACCGTTGATCGTCAAGCAGATCTTCGACGCCATCCGCGAATTGAATAAGTCGCAAGGGTTGACCGTGTTCCTGGTCGAGCAGAACGCCTTTGGCGCGCTCAAGCTCGCCACGCGCGGCTATGTCATGGTCAACGGCAATGTGACGATGAGCGGCACCGGCAAGGAACTGCTCGCCAATCCGGAAGTGCGCGCCGCCTATCTCGAAGGCGGACATCACTAAGAGGAGTCTTCACCATGGGCATTATCTACGAAGAAGCCTCGATCTGGCAGTTCCTGTTCGTCACCTGCCTGCTTGGCGGCTGGGCGGCGTGGATGACCGGCAAGGCCGCCGCTCAGACCTGGAGCAGCCACGTTCAGCTGTTCTTCTATATGCTCGGTCTCGGCATAGGCATCCGGTTCATCCATCACGCGCTGTTCGACGGCACGATGTTCTCACTGCATTACTATCTCGTCGACACCATCGTGCTGATGATCCTTGGCTTCCTGGGCTATCAATACACGCGCACCAACCAAATGGTCACACAGTATAACTGGCTCTACGAAAGAGCTTCCTTGTTAAGCTGGAAGCCGAAAGGTTGACGTTCACCATTACGCCGCTTCAGGGACGAATCGGCGTGACAAGTGCCTGAAAATCGGCATTCTATGCTTTCTGCGATAAGGGTGGGCATCGCATGAAAGTATCATCCACGCCCACTCCGTAAATGGGAGCGTTTCAATGAAAAAATCACTCTTGTCCGCCGTTGCGCTGACCGCGTTCATCGCGTTCAGCGGCAGCGCGTGGGCCGCTGACATCCTGCTCGGCGTCGCCGGTCCGATCACCGGCCCGAACGCCGCCTTCGGCGCACAGCTGCAGAAGGGCGCCGAGCAGGCGGTCGCCGACATCAACGCGGCGGGTGGCGTCAATGGCCAGCAGCTCAAGATCGAGATCGGTGACGACGTCTCCGATCCCAAGCAGGGCATCTCGGTCGCCAACAAGTTCGTCGCCGACGGCGTCAAGTTCGTCGACGGCCACTTCAATTCGGGCGTGACCATTCCGGCTTCGGAAGTCTATGCCGAAAACGGCATCCTCGTCATGACTCCGTCGGCAACCAATCCGAAGCTTACCGAGCGCGGCCTGTGGAACACGTTCCGCACCTGCGGTCGCGACGACCAGCAGGGCAAGGTGGCCGGCGACTACATCGCCAAGAACTTCAAGGACGCCAAGATCGCCATCGTCCACGACAAGACGCCTTATGGGCAGGGTCTTGCCGACGAGACCAAGAAGAACCTCAATGCCAACGGCATCAAGGAAGTGATGTATGAAGGCATCAATGTCGGCGACAAGGACTTCTCGGCCCTCATCGCCAAGATGAAGGAAAACAATGTCAACCTGATCTACTGGGGTGGCCTGCACACCGAAGCCGGCCTGATCATCCGTCAGACGGCCGACCAGGGCTTGAAGGCGCCGATGTTCTCGGGCGATGGCATCGTTTCCAACGAACTGGCCTCGATCGCGGGCGACGCGGTTGCCGGCACGCTCAACACCTTCGCTCCGGATCCGCGCAAGAATCCGGACGCCAAGGAAGTCGTGGAGAAGTTCCGCGCCGCCGGCTTCGAGCCGGAAGCCTACACGCTCTACTCCTATGCCGCCGTGCAGATCATCGCCCAGGCCATCGCCAAGGTCGGTTCGGCCGACGATGCGCAGAAGGTTGCCGAAGTGATCAAGTCCGGCGGTCCGTGGAAGACGGTTATTGGCGAGATCGGCTACGACGCCAAGGGCGACATCACCCGTCCCGACTACGTCATCTACGAATGGAAGAAGGGTGACGACGGCAAGTACAGCTACTTCGAGAAATAAGCCGGCAAATAGAAGCCGACTTGCAATGGATGCCCGGCCCTTGCGCCGGGCATCTTCGTTTGCGCGGCCGCGGCCGGCCGGAAACTCCACCCGGCGGCTCGGAACGCGCTCTGGCCGCCCACGGCGGACCGGCGGAGGGGCGGTAACGACGCGTCTGCCGCAAACAAGCGAGTTAAATCGTTTTAGCTGTCGCGCAAATTTGTTTGCGCTGCAGCATTTTCACGCTAATCATTCGCCATTCACCTCCTTTACGCTGCTGGAGCCCTGTCCTTGGCAATCACGAAGATCCTCGTCGCCAACCGGTCCGAAATCGCCATCCGCGTGTTCCGCGCGGCCAATGAGCTCGGTCTCAAAACCGTGGCGATCTGGGCGGAGGAGGACAAATATTCGCTGCACCGCTTCAAGGCCGACGAGAGCTACCAGGTCGGGCGCGGGCCGCATCTTGCCAAGGACATGGGCCCGATCGAGAGCTACCTGTCGATCGAGGAGGTGATCCGGGTCGCCAGGCTGTCGGGCGCCGACGCCATCCATCCTGGCTACGGCCTGCTGTCGGAAAGCCCGGAATTCGCCGAGGCCTGTGCGGCGGCCGGCATCACCTTCATCGGGCCGAAGCCGGAAACGATGCGCCGGCTGGGCAACAAGGTCGCCGCGCGCAACCTCGCGATCGAGGTCGGCGTGCCGGTCGTGCCGGCAACCGATCCGCTGCCGGACGACATGGACGAGGTCAAGAAGCTCGCCGCTCAGATCGGCTATCCGGTGATGCTGAAGGCCTCATGGGGCGGCGGCGGCCGCGGCATGCGCGCCATCCGCGCCGAGGCCGATCTCGCGCGCGAGGTGATGGAAGGCAAGCGCGAGGCCAAGGCCGCCTTCGGCAAGGACGAGGTCTATCTCGAAAAGCTGATCGAGCGGGCTCGCCATGTCGAGGTCCAGGTGCTGGGCGACACCCACGGCAATGCGGTGCATCTGTTCGAGCGCGACTGCTCGATCCAGCGCCGCAACCAGAAGGTCGTGGAACGCGCGCCGGCGCCTTATTTGAGCGAAGAGCTGCGCCAAGAGCTCTGCGGCTATGCGCTCAAGATCGCGCGCGAGACCAGCTATATCGGCGCCGGCACGGTCGAATTCCTGCAGGATGCCGACACCGGCAAGTTCTACTTCATCGAGGTCAATCCCCGCATCCAGGTCGAGCACACCGTCACCGAGCAGGTGACCGGCATCGACATCGTCAAGGCGCAGATCCACATCCTCGACGACTTTGCCATCGGCACCAAGCAATCCGGCGTGCCGGCGCAGAAGGATATTCGGCTCAACGGCCACGCGCTGCAGTGCCGCATCACCACCGAGGATCCGGAGCACAATTTCATCCCGGATTACGGCCGCATCACCGCCTATCGCGAGGCGGCCGGCTTCGGCATCCGGCTCGACGGCGGCACCGCCTATTCGGGCGCGGTCATCACCCGCTTCTACGATCCGCTGCTGGAAAAGGTGACGGCCTGGGCGCCGACGCCGGGCGAAGCGATCTCGCGCATGAACCGGGCGCTGCGCGAGTTCCGCATCCGGGGTGTGGCCACCAACCTCACCTTCCTTGAAGCGATTATCAACCACCCGCGCTTCGCCGACAATTCCTACACGACCAAGTTCATCGACACGACGCCGGAACTGTTCGAGCAGGTGAAGCGGCAGGACCGTGCCACCAAGCTGCTCACCTATCTGGCCGATGTCAGCGTCAACGGCCATCCCGAAACGCGCGGCCGGCCGGTGCCGAAGGCCAATGCGGCCGCGCCGGTGGTGCCCTATCTCAACGGCCATATCCCGGACGGCAGCAAGCAGAGGCTCGATGCGCTCGGCCCGGAGAAATTCGCGGCCTGGATGCGGGAGCAGCGCCAGGTGCTGGTCACCGACACGACGATGCGCGACGGCCACCAGTCGCTGCTCGCCACGCGCATGCGCACCTATGACATCGTCGGCATCGCCGGGACCTACGCGCGCGCCCTGCCGCAGCTCTTGTCGCTGGAATGCTGGGGCGGCGCGACCTTCGACGTCGCCATGCGCTTCCTTACCGAGGATCCGTGGGAGAGGCTGAGCAAGGTGCGCGAGGCGGCGCCAAACCTTCTGCTGCAGATGCTTTTGCGCGGGGCCAACGGCGTCGGCTACACCAACTATCCCGACAATGTCGTGCAGCATTTCGTCAAGCAGGCAGCGAGCGGCGGCGTCGACCTGTTCCGCGTCTTCGACTGCCTGAACTGGGTCGAGAACATGCGCGTCGCCATGGACGCGGTCGGGGCCGAAGGCAAGCTGGTCGAAGCGGCGATATGCTACACCGGCGACATCCTCGATCCGGCGCGCGCCAAATACGACCTCAAATATTATGTCGGGCTGGCCAAGGAGTTGGAAGCGGCCGGCGCGCATATCATCGCCGTCAAGGACATGGCCGGGCTGCTGAAGCCCGCCGCGGCCCGCGTCCTGTTCAAGGCGCTGCGCGAAGCGACCGACCTGCCGATCCATTTCCACACGCATGACACGTCGGGCCTCTCGGCGGCGACGGTGCTGGCGGCGGTGGAGAGCGGCGCGGACGCCATCGACGCGGCAATGGATTCCTTCTCCGGCAACACCTCGCAGCCCTGCCTCGGCTCCATCGTCGAGGCGCTGAAGGGCACTGAGCGCGATCCCGGCCTCGACCCGCAGTGGATCCGCCACATCTCCTTCTACTGGGAGGCGGTGCGCAACCAGTACGCCGCCTTCGAGAGCGATCTGAAGGGACCGGCCTCGGAAGTCTATCTGCACGAGATGCCGGGCGGCCAGTTCACCAACCTCAAGGAACAGGCCCGCTCGCTTGGCCTCGAGACGCGCTGGCACGAGGTCGCGCAGGCCTATCACGACGTCAACCTGATGTTCGGCGACATCGTCAAGGTGACGCCGTCGTCCAAGGTGGTCGGCGACATGGCGCTGATGATGGTGAGCCAGGACCTCACCGTCGCGGATGTCGAGAACCCGGCCAAGGACATCGCCTTCCCGGATTCGGTCGTGTCGATGCTGCGCGGCGATCTGGGCCAGTCGCCAGGCGGCTGGCCGGCGGCGCTGCAGAAGAAGGCGCTGAAGGGCGAGAAGCCGATCACAGTTAGGCCCGGCTCGCTGTTGAAGCCCGCCGACCTCAAGGCAAGCCGCAAGGACATCGAGACGAAACTCGAGCGCAAGCTCTCGGAGTATGAGTTCGCTTCCTGGCTGATGTATCCGAAGGTGTTCACCGATTTCGCCGCCGCGCAGGAGACCTACGGACCGGTGAGCGTGCTGCCGACTCCGACCTATTTCTACGGCATGAAGTCGGAAGACGAGATCTTCCTCGACATCGAGAAGGGCAAGACCCTGGTCGTTCGCTGCCAGGCTTTCGGCGACGTCGACGACAAGGGCATGGTCACCGTGTTCTTCGAGCTCAACGGCCAGCCGCGCCGCATCAAGGTGCCGGACCGGGCGCATGGCGCTTCCGCCGCCAAGGCGCGCCGCAAGGCCGAGCCCGGCAATGAGGGGCATGTGGGCGCGCCGATGCCGGGCGTGGTGTCGGCGCTTGCCGTCGCGCCTGGACAGGCGGTCAAGGCGGGCGATGTGCTCTTGTCGATCGAAGCGATGAAGATGGAAACCGCGCTGCACGCCGAACGCGACGGCGAGATCGCCGAGGTGCTGGTCAAGGCCGGCGACCAGATCGACGCGAAGGATCTCTTGATCGCATTTAAATGACGATCGGCTCGCGATCCCTGATGGGTGGCTGACAGCAGCCGTCCACAGGCACTCGACAAGTGTCTTGACCCGCAGCGTCCGCTCGGGCATCGAACCCGCTCCAATTTGCCGCCAGAGTCGCGGCACTTAAGACGCGGAGAGAAAAATGGCCGACGAAATCACCGAGACCAGCCAGACTGTAGCCGCCGGCCAGCTGCGCACCATCATCGAGCGCATCGAGCGGCTCGAGGAAGAGAAGAAGACGATCTCCGACGACATCAAGGATGTCTATGCCGAAGCCAAGGGCACCGGCTTCGACACCAAGGCGATCCGCACCATCGTGCGGCTGCGCAAGAAGGACCAGGCGGAGCGCCAGGAAGAGGAGTCCATCCTCGATCTCTACAAGGCCGCTCTCGGCATGGTCTGAGCCGCGTGGCCGGAGGCCGGCCATGAACGAGTTCGACTTCGGCGGCCGCCGCGCCTCGGAGTTCCGCCATCGCGGTTTCTGGGCGCTGTTCGCCGAACGGCATCCGGAAGAAAGGCCAAGGATGGCGCGGCGCGGACCGTGGTTCTGGCAGCGCGGGTTGCCGGATTTCGCCTTGGTCCTTTCGATGTATGTCGCGCCGGCGCAGAACCATGTCGGCGTGTTCTTCGGCCGCAATGAAAAGTTCGGCGCAACGGACTCATGGTCTCGCCTGAAGCCGTTCCAGCCGGCGATCGAGGCGAGGCTGAAGCTCAAGCCGGAGCAGAGCGCGCAAGGTCTCGGCATCAATTCACTTTGGCATGTGAACTGCTATGCCGAGGACAACTGGCCGGCCATGACCGACTGGCTGGTGAGGGAATGCTCACGCTTCGAAGAAGCGGTGACCGAAGTGCTGGGGCGGAGATAGGTCGCCGGGGATGACGGACTTTTTCCGTGCCCGCTGGAGAGGCGAAGCGCCGCTCGACCGGCTGTTCTGGCGCGACATGCTGCTGGTCGGCACGGCAATCAACATCGCCTCGTCGGCGCTAGCGCTCGTGCTGCTCGGGCTGAAGCTGCCGCTCTGGCTGGTGCTGACGGTGCATTTCCTCCCCGTTCCCTTCAACATCTTCCTGACGGTCGCCGTCTGGCGGACGGCGGAGAAGGCCGGCGGCTTCAAGGCGCAGCTGATGATGCTGGGTTCCGCGCTCTGGTTGATCGCGACGGCTGTCGGTTGAGAGGCTTTTCTATTGAGCAATTCCCGACGGAAAACCGCCTCACACTTTTCTTGGAATTGCTCGACATGAAAAAGGGCGGCCGAAGCCGCCCTTTGCGAAGTCATGATCCGAGACAGGTCAGGCCGACGGCTCGAAGCGCAACGCCACGCCGTTGATGCAATAGCGCAGGCCGGTCGGGGGCGGGCCGTCCTCGAAGACATGGCCAAGATGGCTGCCGCAGCGCGAGCAATGGCATTCGGTGCGGACCATGCCGTAGCTGCGGTCGACGGTGGTCTCGATCGAGCCCGGCACCGGATCGTTGAAGCTCGGCCAGCCGGTGCCGCTCTCGAACTTGAGCTTGGATTCGAACAGCGGCTGGTCGCAGCCGACGCAATGGAAGGTGCCGGCGCGCTTCTCATAGAGCAGGGCGCAGCTGCCGGGGCGCTCGGTGCCGTGGTTGCGCATGACGGCATATTGCTCCGGCGTCAGCCGGGCGCGCCACTCGGCATCGGTGCGGGTGACGGGATAGGCGTGGGTGTCCATGAAATCTCCTCGGCCTTGGCGGCTCGTTGTTGCTTGCAACGGGTATTCGCCGAAACATAGGCCTTTGTTACAAGCGCTGCCAGCGAAAGCGAGCTAATGCTTGCGCGACAACTGCCTTGTCGCTGCCTCCAGCCCGGCCAATGTCAGCGGGAACATGCGACCACCGAAGATCTCGCCGATCATGGCGATCGAATGCGTGTAGCGCCAGTTCTTCTCGGCTTCCGGATTGAGCCAAATCGCATTCGGCCATTGCTGCAAGAGCCGCGTGAGCCACACGCTGCCGGCCTCCGGATTCCAATGCTCGACCGAGCCACCCGGATGCGCAATCTCGTAAGGGCTCATCGAGGCGTCGCCGACGACGATCACCTTATAGTCCGGCCCGTATTTGTGGATGAGGTCGAAGGTCGGGATCGTCTCGGCCAGTCGGCGGCGATTGTCCTTCCAGACGCGCTCGTAGAGGCAGTTGTGGAAGTAGAAATATTCGAGCTGGCGGAACTCGGCGCGCGCGGCGGAAAACAATTCCTCGACGCCGCGGATGTGGTCGTCCATCGAGCCGCCGACATCGAAAAACATCAGGAGCTTCACGGCGTTGCGCCGCTCGGGCCTGGTCTTGACGTCGAGATAGCCGTGCTCGGCGGTGGCGTGGATGGTGCCGGGCAGGTCGAACTCCTCCTCGGCGCCCTCGCGCACCCAGCGGCGCAACCGCTTCAGCGCCACCTTGATGTTGCGGGTGCCGAGCTCGACGGTATCGTCGAAATTCCTGAATTCGCGCTTGTCCCAAACCTTCACCGCGCGGCGATGCCGGCTCTCGTGCTGGCCGATGCGCACGCCTTCGGGGTTGTAACCATAGGCGCCGAAGGGCGAGGTGCCGCCGGTGCCGATCCATTTCGAGCCGCCCTGGTGGCGGCCTTTCTGTTCATCGAGCCGCTGCTTCAAGGTTTCCATCAGCTTGTCGAAGCCGCCCAAAGCCTCGACCAGTTTTTTCTCCTCGTCGGTCAGGTGCTTTTCGGCCAAACGGCGCAGCCATTCCTCCGGGATGTTGGCGACATCGACGGCGTCGGGACCGCCAAGCGCCTCGACGCCCTTGAAGACATGCGCAAACACCTGGTCGAAACGGTCGATATGGCGCTCGTCCTTCACCAGGGCCGAGCGGGCCAGATAGTAGAAAGCCTCGACGTCATAGTCGACGAGCCCGGCTTCCAGCCCCTCCAGCAGCGACAGATATTCCCTGAGCGAAACGGGAACCCGCGCGGCCTTCAGTTCGAGGAAGAAGGGGATGAACATCAGTCCCTTATAGCAAATCGTACTCGATGAAGCCTGTCCGCCGCGCCACATGGTCGTAAAGCCGGCGCGCGGTGGCGTTGGTCTCGTGCGTCATCCAGTAGACGTTCTTGACGCCGATCTTGCCGGCCTCGTCCTGCACAGCCTTGATCAGCGCCGCGCCAACGCCTTTGCCGCGCACGTCCGGGTCGGCGAACAGGTCCTGCAAATAGCAGTTGTTGACCAGCGACCAGCCGGAGCGGTGGTAGAGGTAGTGGGTGAGGCCGACCGCCTTGCCGTCGAGCGTTGCGATGAAACCCTTCGGCTCGAACTCGCCATCCGTGAACAGGCGCTTCCAGGTGATCGCGTAGACCTCTTCCGGGAGCTTCGTCTCGTAGAAGGTCAGATAGTCGGTCCATAGCCGCCGCCAGTCGGGGTGGTCGGACTGCACCAGCGGACGGATTTTGATTTCGGACATTTTCTCCTCCAACATTTTGGGCCGAAGCTCCGGCAGCAGCTGTTCCCCGGCAACGGTCCACAGAAGGGGAAAGCGCTATTGCTGGCGGCTTATTGCCGCCTGGCCATGAAGGCCAGCCGCTCGAACAGGTGCACGTCCTGCTCGTTCTTCAACAGCGCGCCGTGCAGCTTCGGCAGCATGTTCTTAGGGTCGGCGCGCAGGTCTTCGGGCGCGATATCGTCGGCGACCAGCAGGCGGATCCAGTCGAGAGCCTCGGAGGTCGAGGGCTTCTTTTTCAGCCCCGGCACCTCGCGGATCTCGTAGAACTGGGTGAGCGCCGCCCGCACCAGATTCTGCTTGATGCCGGGGTAATGCACCTCGACGATGCGGTGCAGCGTGTCGATGTCGGGGAAGCGGATATAGTGGAAGAAGCAGCGGCGCAGGAAGGCGTCCGGCAGTTCCTTCTCGTTGTTCGAGGTGATGATGACGATCGGCCGGAATTCAGCGCGGATCGTTTCGCCGGTCTCGTAGACGAAGAACTCCATCCGGTCGAGCTCCTGCAGGAGGTCGTTGGGGAACTCGATGTCGGCCTTGTCGATCTCGTCGATCAAAAGCACGACCTTCTTTTGCGCCGCGAAGGCGTCCCACAGCTTGCCGCGCTTGATGTAGTTGGCGATGTCGTTGAAGCGCTCGTCGCCGAGCTGGCTGTCGCGCAGCCGCGAGACGGCGTCATATTCGTAGAGGCCCTGCTGCGCCTTGGTGGTCGACTTGACGTTCCACTCGATGAAGTCCAGCCCGAGCGCCGACGCCACCTGGCGGGCGAGCTCGGTCTTGCCGGTGCCGGGCTCGCCCTTGACCAGCAAGGGCCGCTCCAGCGCGATCGCGGCGTTGACCGCGACCATCAGATCCTTGTCGGCGACATAAGCCGCTGTGCCTTCGAAACGCATTTCTTCTCCTGGCTATTTTGCGGCGACCGTAAGGAGCCATGCGCATGCGCGCAAGCTTCGAAGCCAAAGTGGTCCGCCTTGGCGATAGCCGACCAAGCAAATAACGCTCAAACGCCCATCCGTTTCTCTGGCGCTCGGCCACCCACCGGCCTATATTCGCCCTCGGCGGTCTGCGCTTCCCGGCAGGAGAAACTTATCCCCGGGGCCTTATCGATCCTTAGGGAGCTGTCCCTGGGAAGACCCGTGGGTTTTCTCACACGGCGCCCACCTACTTTGTAGGCACCCGGGATCGACCTCTCCACCGGTTGTGTGGATCGTCGCTCTCCCGATTTTGGGAGACATGCGCTAGAAAACGTCGTTCCTGTAACGCCGTCCAATCCCGGCCTTTTCTAGCGTCCGCACATGTCACCTTCCAAAGACCTGAAAAAACAGCTTCGCAAGGAAGCGCTGGCGCGCCGCGATGCGCTGGACGAATTCTGGCGCGTCGAAATCGCTCTCGAAATGGCCGAGACGGCGAAGGAGAAAATCGACTTCAAGCCCGGCCGGATCGTCTCCGGCTTCTGGCCGATGCGCTCGGAGGTCGATGTGCGGCCGCTGATGTTCGCGCTGCGCGAGAAGGGCGCCAGGCTTTGCCTGCCGGCGATCCTCGACAAGACCACGATCGTCTTCCGCGAGCTGGTGCGCGGCGCGCCGATGGTCGAGATGGGCTTCGGCACGGTAGGCCCGCATGAAGAGGCGGAAGTGCTCGACCCGACGCTGATGCTGGTGCCGCTCGCCGCCTTCGACGGCCGCGGCCACCGCATCGGCTACGGCGCCGGCTATTATGACCGGGCGATCGCCAGGTTGGCCGAAAAGGGCATCGCGCCAAGGTTGATCGGCATCGCCTTCGATTGCCAGGAAGTCGAGCGGGTGCCGGAAGAGAACCATGACGTCATCATTCCGGAAATACTGACCGAAAGCGGGTTGCGCCGCTTCGATATCGCTTAAAATATCGCCATCCGCTTAACGCGTTTCAAAGAACCGTCGGGTGATATTCCTGCAATCTAGTCCGAGCCGACGGGGGTCGCGGTGTTTATCTTCGCACGTTACTTGCTGATGCCTTTCGCCCTGATCGCCGCGGTGCTGTTTGCGATGGGAGCCCACATCATCGGCACGAGCTTGCATCACCAAGCTGTTTGGCTACGCACCGTCGCCACCGTGACGGATGTCAGCCCCTACAGCGAAACGCGGGCGAACGGTCTCACCACGGACGGCATCAATGTCGCCGTGAGCTATGTCGCCAACGACGCGCCGATGACATGGTCCGGCAAGGGCAAGGACATCGGTCTCTACAAGGCGGCCAAGGGCGACAGGATAGAATTTTACTACGACCCCGCCGATCCATCGAGCCTCGACACCGCCGCCATGAAAGGCTGGCGCGGCGGGCTGCTCCTGCTTGCCGTCACCGGCGGGTTCGCCCTGTTCTATGTCTGGTTCTTCTGGTTGCGAGGACGCAAAACGCCGCCCATGGCGCCATCGACCGTTCGCGTTGGCGGCGCTGGCGCGGGGCCAGCCGATCAGCAACGCAGCCCTTTCGGCCGGCGTTAAGGACCTCGGTGCCGCTTGCCTAGCGTCCACAGCTCTGGATAGAAGTGGCTATGAGACTCCTCTTCCTAGGCGACATGGTTGGCAAAACAGGGCGCACGGCGGTCTGGGAACAGCTGCCGGGGCTGATTTCCGACTTCAGGCTCGATTTCGTCATCGTCAATGGCGAGAACGCCGCCGGCGGCTTCGGCATCACCGAAGAAATCTTTCGCGAGACGCTCGCGGCGGGCGCGGATGTCGTCACTACGGGCAACCATGTCTGGGACCAGCGCGACGCGCTGATCTTCGCGCCGCGCGAGGAGCGCTTCCTGCGGCCCTCCAATTTTCCCAAGGGCACGCCGGGGCGCGGCTCTGGCGTCTATATCGCCCGCAATGGCGCGAGGGTGCTGGTCGCCAACATCATGGGGCGCGTCTTCATGCACCCCGAGCTCGACGACCCGTTCCAGGCCGGCGAGCGCGAACTCGCCGCCTGTCCGCTCGGCGAGCAGGCCGATGCGGCGATCGTCGATTTCCATGCCGAGGCGACGTCGGAGAAGATGTGCTTCGCGCATTTCGTCGACGGCCGCGCCAGCCTGGTGGTCGGCACGCATACGCATCAGCCGACCGCCGACCATCAGATCCTCAATGGCGGCACCGCCTATATCTCGGATGCCGGCATGTGCGGCGACTATGATTCGTCGCTCGGCATGGACAAGGAAGAGCCGCTTAACCGGTTTCTTTCCAAGGTGCCGAAAGGCCGCTTCGAGGCGGCGACTGGACCGGCGACATTGTGCGGCGTCGGCGTCGATATTTCCGACCGCACCGGACTTACCGAAAAAATCGCGCCGTTTCGTCGCGGGCCGCGGCTCGAAGAAACGGCGCCGTCTTTCTGGTCCTGACATTGATATAGGCGAGGTCAGTGCCTAACTGGCGACGAAACTGCTCTAGATCGTAGAGGGGACGACCTCCATGCAGCTTGTCGAATTCCTGGCGCCGCACTTTGCTTTTGTTTCGGACCCTACCGCCTGGGTTGCGCTTTTGACACTTGTGGTGCTCGAGATCGTGCTCGGCATCGACAATCTGATCTTCATCTCGATCCTGACCAACAAGCTGCCGGAAGCGCAGCGCGCCCGCGCGCGCCGGCTGGGCATCTCGGCGGCGCTGGTCATGCGCCTCATCCTGCTCGCCACGATCTCGATCATCGTGCAATTGACGACGCCGGTGTTCGCCGCCTTCGGCCACGGCTTTTCCTGGCGCGACCTGATCCTGATCGCCGGCGGCCTGTTCCTAGTCTGGAAGGCGACCAAGGAAATCCATCACACGGTCGACCCGGAGGATCATCAGGACACGATGGTGGGTACGCTTCAGCTGAGCCTTGCCGGCGCCATCTTCCAGATCCTGCTGCTCGACCTCGTCTTCTCGATCGATTCCATTATCACCGCCGTCGGCATGACCGATGAGATCGCCATCATGTATGTCGCCGTGATCGTGGCGGTGAGCGTGATGATGCTGGCGGCGACGCCGCTCGCCAATTTCATCGCCAGGAATCCCTCCATCGTCATGCTGGCGCTGGGCTTCCTGCTGATGATCGGCATGACGCTGATCGCCGACGGCATGGGCTATCACGTGCCCAAGGGCTACATCTACGCGGCCATGGGCTTTTCGGCGTTGGTCGAAGGCCTCAACATGCTGGCACGCAATCGCAAGAAGCAGGGGTCGGGCGGCGGGCACTAAGGCCGCAGAGCGGCGGCCTCTATCCGGCCGAAATGCCCTTCGGGTGACGGTCGCCGACCAGGCCTAGCGTCAGGCCCTGTTCCAGCCACGCCTTGGCGCCGGCCAGCACCAGCGAGAAGCCGCCGGTCGAATCGACCGCCTGCTTGACCTGCTCGTCGCCCGAGCCGACGAAGCCGAAGTTGCGGACTTCGAGGAAGGTCGCATCGCCAGTCATATCAGTGAAGGTCCAGACGACGGTGGTCGGCGGGTCGTTCCACCGCATGACGATCTTTTCGCGGGGGACGATCTCGCTGACCTCGACCCTGGTCGAGACGCCATACACGCGCCACTCCCACTCGACCGGCTTGCCTTCATCCAGTCGGCCGCTGGAGTGCGTGAACCAGAATTTCGTGGTGACCGCCGGATCGACGATCGCCTCGAAGACTTCGGCCACCGGCCGGCGGATCAGCATGGCGGTTTCGGCAGTTGGAGCTTGCTTGAGTTCCACGGTTCTCCTCCACGGATTGTTTCACGGCAGATTAATCTGCCAGGAGACACCGAAGCGGTCGTTGAACCAGGCGAAGCGGCGGCTGAAGCCGTAATTGCCGGTCGGCATCAGGAAGCCGCCGTCTTTGGACAGAACGCCGACGATGCGCTCCAGTTCCTGCTCTGACGAACAGTCGACGAAGAAGGAGAAGGACGGGGTGAAGGTGAAGGCGTGGTGCACTGGGCTGTTGTAGATCCTGACCTCGACGCCGCCGATCAGAGCGCGTGCCAGCTTGAGCGATCCTTCCGCTCCGTCCTCGCCCGAGCCGTAGCGCGTGATGTCGAGAACCTCGCTATCGGGAATGGTCCCGCAATAGAGGGCCATGGCCTCCTCGGCCTTTCCCTCGAACATCAGGAATGGCGTTGCTTTCGTCGTCGGGCGACCTCCTCCTGCCGAATATCGGGACTCGAATGTCGGGCTCAGATGTTGGTTTCGTTGGCCGGCTCGCCGCGCAGCTCGCTGCGATAGTAGCCGTCGCGCAAATTGATGCCGTATTCGAGATAGGCCTTCATGCAGGCCAGCATCTGCGACCAGCCTTCGCAATTGAGGTAGGATTTCTTCAGGCCGACCTCGCCCTCGTGCCAGCCCTGCTCGGCGATGGTGACGAAGGTGCCGCCGTCCTCCAGCGGCTCGAAATTCATCTCGATGCGGGTCTTGTAGGCCGGCTTGCCCTCGGCGTCGGTCGCGTCCCAGCGCAGCACGATACGCTTGTCCTTCGTCACTTCGTCGACCTCGACCGGCACTGCCTTCCACCAGGTGACGGTGGTGCCCGCCACAAGCGGAGCCGAAGCGCCGCCGATGGTGGTGAAGTAGCCACTGAGCTTCGTCGGATTGACCACCGCGTCGAAGACTTCGGCGACCGGCTTGCCGATGCGCCCAGAAATCCTGAATCCAAGGGACATATCCACAGCTCCTTCCTTGCCGCTCTAAACGATATGTTATAGAAATATAACATGTCAAGTCAAACCACGGACGATCATGTTTTCAAGGCCTTGGCGCATCCGCGCCGGCGCGAATTGCTGGATCGCCTGAAGGATCAGCCGCAGACCACGGGCGCGCTCTGCGAGGCTTTCCCGGACATGGACCGCTGTACGGTGATGATGCATCTGAAGGTGCTCGAGGAGGCGGGCCTGGTGGTGGCCAAGCGCGAGGGACGCGAGCGCTGGAACCACCTCAACGCGCTGCCGATCAGGCAGATCCACGACCGCTGGATCAACCAGTATGCCGGCCACGCGATCAGCATTCTCGACAAGCTGAGGTCCGACCTCGAGGGGTGAGTTGTGCCGCGAGGCCGGCGCCCCGAGCCAGCCATAACGCCGCGTCTGGACGAATTGAGCCGATTTATCTATAAGCCGGCCATTCCGACAGAGAGCGCCGTGTGCCTTCGCAGGCATGCCTGGAGCGTTCTGAAAATTTGAATTCGAGCATTTGCGGATGGCGAGGTGATCTCATTTCGCTCCGCAATGCTCTAGCCGAACACGACAGGGGTGCCATGGCTGGCCATTCGCAATTTAAGAACATCATGCACCGCAAGGGCCGCCAGGACGCGGTGCGGTCGAAAATGTTTTCCAAGCTGGCGCGCGAAATCACCGTCGCCGCCAAGACCGGCACGCCCGACCCGGCGATGAATCCGCGCCTGCGCCTTGCGGTGCAGAACGCCAAGGCCGTGTCGATGCCGAAGGACAACATCCAGCGCGCCATCAACAAGGCTTCCGCCGGCGACGGCGAGAACTACGAGGCTGTGCGTTACGAGGGCTATGGCCCGGGCGGCGTGGCGCTGATCGTCGAGGCGCTGACCGACAACCGCAACCGCTCGGCCTCCAATGTGCGCGCCGCCTTCACCAAGGCCGGCGGGGCGCTCGGCGAAACCGGCTCGGTGTCCTTCATGTGGAACCGCGTCGGCGAAATCTACTACCCGGCTTCCGTCGGTGACGCCGACAAGGTGATGGAAGCCGCGATCGAGGCCGGCGCCGACGATGTCGAGTCCGATGAGGAAGGCCACACCATCTATTGCAGCTTCGAAAATCTAGGCGAAGTGTCGAAGTCCCTCGAAGCTGCGCTTGGCGAGGCTGAATCTGTCAAGCCGATCTGGCAGCCGCAGAACAATGTCCCGGTCGACGAAGAGCGGGCGCAGTCGCTGATGAAGCTGGTCGCGACCCTCGAGGACGATGACGACGTGCAGAGCGTCTACGCCAATTTCGAGGTCGACGACGAAACGATGGCCAAGCTCAGCGCGGCCTGACCCGCCTCGCGGTCCGATATGAGCGAGAAGCCGCTGCCCATCATCCGCATCACCTACTGCACGCAGTGCCAGTGGCTGCTGCGTGCCGGCTGGATGGCGCAGGAGCTGCTTTCGACCTTTGGCACCGAGCTCGGTGAAGTCACGCTGGTGCCGGGCACCGGCGGCATTTTTACGATCTCCTGCAACGAGGTGCTTGTGTGGGATCGTAAACGTGACGGCGGCTTCCCGGATGCGGCGAAGCTGAAGCAGCTGGTCCGCGACGTCATCGATCCGGAGCGAGATCTGGGGCACTCCGACCGCAAAGGTCATAAATCGAAAGACCCCGCCTAAGCTGCACCGATATTCAGGTGAGGCCGGCCTGCAAATGGAGGCTTCTGCGCTTCCGTCTCGGCCTGACCTGAATCTCGGCACAGCTTGCCAAGCGTGCTTCAGATCAGTGCCATGATTAAGCAGGCCATTGCCACGATGGCGGTAATGGTGCGGACGTGGTTCCACATCACCCATTGGCTCAGATGGTTCGCCCACACCGCGGCGCCGTTGGCGCTCTGCGGATCGACGGCGGCTAAAGCGTCGTTAAGCGGAACGTTGAAAACCATGGTCACGAGCGGATTGCCGACGAAATAGATCACGGCGCCGGCAAGCAGCCAGTACGAGCCGGACTGGCTCCAGCCGAAGAAAACGGCGGCAATCAACACCAGGCAGATGAGGCCGGTGCCGAACAGCGCCGTCATGAAGGTCGGCGTGATCACCGTGACGTTGATCGAATTCATCGCCGCGATGCCGCTTGGGACAGGCAGCCGGGCAAGTGCTGCCATGACGAAATTGGAAAAAGCGAAAAACACGCCCCCGACCACGCCGGAGCCGATCGCGGCGATGAAGGTGAGGGTGGGAAGAAGTTTCATCATCTCAGTTGCTCCAGATGCCGGGTTTCGTCAAAACATGAGTAATCCTCACATTTGCAAAACGTGATAAACCCTCGTATTTTGCGAGTCAAGCCGGTTTTCGAAAATGCGTCCGGAGAGAGCCATGGATGAAAAAGTCACCGCCAAGCCGGGCCAGGCCGCTATCGCTTTGCCGCGCCGGTCGCCGAGCCAGCAGCGCAGTCGCGAACGGGTCGAGCGGATGCTTGCCGCCGCCTCGGCGCTGATTGCCGAGCAGGGCAGCGATGCCATGCGCATGGGTGAGGTGGCGGAGCGCGCTGGGGTTTCGATCGGCTCGCTCTACCAGTTCTTTCCGGACAAGCGGGCGATCGTCTGGGCGCTGGCCGAGCGCTACACGGCGGAAAGCCAGGCCTGTATTTCGGCGGCGCTGAAGGACGTCGGTGATGCCGAAGGCTTCAAAAGCGCGTTTTCAGAGCTGGTCGACATCTATTACCAGCTGTTCCTGGCCGAGCCGGTGATACGCGACGTCTGGTCGGGCACGCAGGCGGACAAGGCGCTGCGCGAGCTGGAGCTCGGCGACAGCCGCGCCAATGCGGAATTTTTGGTCGCGGTGCTGAAGCGGCTGAGGCCGGATGCCGATCCGGTCGAGCTGGAGACGACGGCCTTCCTCGTCTGGCAGATGGGCGAGGCGGCCGTGCGGCTGGCAATCTCGGTCGATCGCGAAGAGGGCGACAGGCTGGTTGAGGCCTACAAGCGCATGGCGCTGAGGGAATTGGTGGGCGGGTAGGGGCGATTTCCGCAGCATCGCAAGGCTTGGGTTCCTCGCCCCCGCCAAGGCGGGGGAGAGGTGGCCGCGAAGCGGACGGAGAGGGGGCCTTCGTAGGGTACTCCCCTCTCCGTCTCGGCTTCGCCGAGCCACCTCTCCCCACTTCGTGGGGCGAGGAACCTTGAACTTTCAAGCGCTGGCGCTGCCCCTCATCCGCCCTTCGGGCACCGGCCCTTCGCTGTCGCTTCGGGCGTTCGTCGTTCGAAAAGCCAAGCAATTGGCTTTTCGTCCGCTGCGCGGACCACTCCTCACCCCCGTTGAACGGGGAGAAGGAAGAAACTTGGCAACGAAAAAACCCGCCTCGAAGGCGGGTTTTTCGAATCCTGCTGATGTATCCGGCTTAGAGGCCGAAACCCTCGAAGCGCTTCTTGAACTTCGACAGGCGGCCGCCGCGGTCGAGCAGGGTCTGCTGACCACCGGTCCAGGCCGGGTGCGTGGTCGGGTCGATGTCGAGGTTCATCGTGTCGCCTTCCTTTCCCCAGGTCGAACGGGTCAGGTACTCGGTGCCGTCGGTCATGACGACCTTGATGGTGTGGTAGTCGGGATGGATAGAGGCCTTCATTGTCTTATGTCCTGGCTTGCCGGCGCCGGTGACGGGCCAAAGGCCTGCGTCGATGCGCCCCTTTTTAAAACTCGAAGCCGCAGCTAATGAAAAGCCACGGCTTCTAAAACGGTCGGCGAGCCTATACATCAGCCGGAATTGAATCACAAGGCCGCGGCAAGCGCATATTGAAGCGCGGTATTGGCAAGCGGCCAGAGGAAATGCTCATGGCGGATATCGGTGCCAGTGGAGACCAGCGTAGGCGCTCGGTCCGGCCGCTGAGGAACCTTTTCCCCTATATCACGCGCTACCGGAAACTGGCGGTCGGCGCGATCCTGTCACTAATCGTGGCCGCGGTGACCACGCTTGCGTTGCCGATGGCCGTGCGGCGTATGATCGACCATGGTTTCCAGGCATCCGGTTCAACCTTCATCGCCGAATATTTTGCAGCGCTGGTGGCGATGGCGGCCTTGCTCGCGGCGGCCTCGGCCAGCCGCTACTATTTCGTCATCACGCTCGGCGAGCGGGTCGTGGCCGACATCCGCCGCGACGTTTTTTCCCATGTCACGACACTGTCGCCGGCATTCTTCGATCGCGCGCACTCGGGCGAGATCGTGTCGCGGCTCGCCGCCGACACGACGCAGGTGAAGTCGGCGGTCGGCGCCACCGCCTCGGTCGCGCTGCGCAACCTCATCCTCGGCCTCGGCGCTGTGGCGATGATGGTCGTCACCAGCCCGAAACTTTCCGCCCTGGTGATCGCGGCCATTCCGTTGATCGTGCTGCCGCTGGTCGCTTTCGGCCGCTCCGTGCGGCGCAAGTCTCGGCAGGCGCAGGATACGCTCGCCCAAGCCACCGCCTATGCCAGCGAGCAGATCGGCGCGGTGCGCACGCTGCAGGCCTTCACCAATGAGAAGCTGGTAACCAGCCGCTTCTCAAGCGCTGTCGACGCCGCCTTCGAGGCGGCGCGGGCCTCGGTATTCGCGCGCTCCTTCCTCACCTTCTTCGCCATCTTCATGATCTTTTCCTCGGTGGTGGCGGTGCTGTGGTTCGGCTCGCGTGACGTGCTGGCCGGCACGCTGTCGCCGGGCACGCTCAGCCAGTTCCTGCTCTATTCTGTGTTCGCCGCCGGCGCGCTCGGGGCGCTGTCGGAAGTGTGGAGCGAGCTGTCGCAGACGGCGGGCGCCGCCGAACGGCTGACGGAGATCCTGGCCGAGACGCCAACGATCCAACGGCCGGTCGATCCTCAGCCGCTGCCGGCCACGGCCAAGGGCGCGATCAGCTTCGACGACGTCTCCTTCTCCTATCCGGCGCGGCCGGACCGCGCCGCCGTGCATGGGCTGAGCTTCCAGGTGAAGCCCGGCGAGACGGTGGCGATCGTCGGGCCTTCGGGCGCCGGCAAAAGCACCGTCTTCTCGCTGATCCTGCGCTTCTACGATCCCGAGACCGGCCGCATCGTCATCGACGGGGTCGACCTGCGCGAGGCCGATCCGGCCGCCATCCGTGAGCGCATCGCGATCGTGCCGCAGGACGTCACCATCTTCGCGGCAAGCGTGCGCGACAATATCGGCTTCGGCCGGCAGGGCGCCGGCGAGGCCGAGATCGAGGCAGCGGCCAAGGCAGCGCTTGCCGATGAATTCATCGCCAGGCTCGACAAGGGCTATGACAGCCAGGTCGGCGAGCGCGGCGTGACGCTGTCGGGCGGCCAGCGCCAGCGCATCGCGATCGCCCGCGCCATCCTGCGCGACGCGCCGATCCTTTTGCTCGACGAAGCGACCTCGGCGCTCGACGCCGAGAGCGAGACGCTGGTGCAGACCGCACTCGAAAGGCTGATGCGCGGCCGCACCACCATCGTCATCGCGCACCGGCTGGCGACCGTGCTCAAGGCCGACCGCATCCTCGTCATGGAAGGCGGACGCATCGTCGAGGAAGGCACGCATCAGAGCCTGGTCGCCAAGGGCGGCATTTACGCGAGGCTCGCCAAGCTGCAGTTCGAGACGGGCGCCGGCGCCTTCAAGGGCGCGGCGGAGTAGCCCCGCCGCATCCTGTTGGTCTTTAACCGCTGCGCGTCAGTTCCCGTAGCGCTTGCGCAGATGCTCGGTGAAATAGGCTGCGTTCAGCTTCTCGCCGGTGGCGCGCTTGAGCAGCTCCGGTGTCGACCAGCGCGAGCCCTGCGACCAGATTTTTGCGCGACGCCACTCGTTGATGGCGCTGAAATCGCCCTTGGCGAGGTCCTCGTCAGCGGAGGGATGCTCCCTTGTCAGCGCCGCCCATTGCTGCGCCGCCATCATGGCGCCCAGCGTGTAGGAGGGGAAATAGCCGAAGGCAGCGCCCGGCCAATGCACGTCCTGCATCGGCCCGTCGGCCGGGTTGTCGATGGTCGACAGCCCGAGATAGTCGCGCATCTTGGCATCCCATGCCTCGGGCAGGTCGGCGACCTCCAGCCTGCCGGACACCAGTTCCTGCTCGAGCTCGTAGCGCAGAATGACGTGCAGCGGGTAGGTGACCTCGTCGGCATCGACACGGATCAGGCCGCGCTCGACATGGTGGACATGCGGCAGGATGGCGTCGAGCGACCAGGCTTCGCCGAGATGTCTTTCGACCACCGGCAGCGCCCAGCGCCAGAAGGCCGGGTTGCGGCCGATCTGCTTTTCGACGAACAGGCTCTGGCTCTCATGCACAGCCATGCCGCGCGCCTTGCCGAGCGGCCAGTGCGACCAGGCTTTGGGCAGGTTCTGCTCGTAGAGCGCATGGCCGGTCTCGTGCAGCACGCCCATCAGCGCCGACAGGAAATCGGTGGTCTTGTAGCGGGTGGTGATGCGCACGTCGGTCGGCACGCCGCCGCAGAAGGGATGGTGCGACACCGAGAGCGAGCCATGGGTGAGGTCGAAGCCGACCGCCGCCATCATGGCAAGGCCGAGCTCGCGCTGCTTGTCGATGGCGTAGCTGCCCGACAACGCCTTCAATGGGTGCTTCGCCAGCCGTGCATCCTGCACGGCCAGCGCATGCGGCAGGAAATCCTTCAGGAAGGCCTTCAGCTCGGCAAACACCGGCGTGATGTCGGCGGCGCGGTTGCCGGGATCATACTGCTCCATCAGCGCGTCATAGCGGGCGAGGCCGAGCGCATCGGCGCGTAGCGCCGCTTCCTCGCGCACCAGCGCCACGACGCCTTCCAGCGCCGGCAGGAAGCCCGCCCAGTCGTTCCTCGCGCGCAAGCTCCGCCAGAGCTGCTCGGAACGCATGCGCGCCACCGTCTGGCGCTCGACGAATTCGGCCGGCAGGCAGGTGAGGTTGGTGTATTGCCGGCGAAGTTCCCTCACGGCCGCCTGCTGCTCTTCGCTGAGCGGCTCGGCTTCAGCGGCGGCGATCCAATCTCCGATCTCCGGCGCGGTCGCCTGGCGATGCAGCATCCCGGCAAGCGAGGACATCGCCTCGGCGCGCTTCTCGCCGCCGCCGACGGCCATATGCGTTGCCTCATCGGCACCGAGGATGGCCAGCGCGTGTTCCAGCGCTTCGAGCTTGTGGCCGAGTTCGTCGAGTTTCTGGAAGGACATGGATGGATCCCAGCTTCAATTTGGCTGGCGCGAAAAGATACCAAGGCATCGCGCTTGGCAACCCTGCCCGGTTGGGATGGGATCAGCCATCTTGCCTTGTGACATGACTGCGTGATCAATGCCGGGAACAAATCGCTGGAGGGGACGATGATCGGCAATATACTGGTCGGGCTGGTGGCGCTGATCCATTGCTATATCGTCTATCTGGAGATGGTGCTTTGGGACACGCCGCGCGGCCGCAAGGCGTTCGGCCTGACACCGGAATTCGCCAGCGCTTCGAAGGTGCTTGCCGCCAATCAAGGGCTTTATAACGGCTTCCTCGCCGCCGGGCTGTTCTGGGGCCTCTATCTCGGCGGCGCCGGCTTCCAGGTGAAGATGTTCTTCCTGCTCTGCGTCGCGATAGCCGGCCTCTACGGCGCGGCGACCGTCGGCCGGAAGATCCTCTACATCCAGACGGTGCCGGCGGTGCTTGCCATCCTCGCTCTCTGGTTCGGCCTGTAATCGGACACCGATCGAAAAAGGACGCCCTCGGGGCCAGGTCCCGCGAGCGCCAGGTGGTCCCATTCGTTCCTCCGAAGACGTCAGCCGTTCGGATAGTTTCCGCCGTCCGAGCCGTCGCCCATCATGAAACCGCTGCCGGTGTCGTTCATCAGTCTCTGGTCGACATTGTCGAGGCGGCGCAGCAGCTCATGATATTGCGCGGCGGGGATGCGGCCGTGATCCGAAGCCGCGACATGCTCGGCGGCCTGGCTGATGCGCGCGGCGCGCATATGCAGTTGCCGCGCTTCCGCGGCCGAGATGTTGTTTGCTTCGCGGGCGTCCGTGATGCCCTGGTTCACACCCTGGATTTGCTCGATCAGGCTGGTCACGCGCGGGCCGGTGAAATCGGTTGGATCGCTCGCGTCGAGCGCCCCCTTGTGATGCCCGGCCGCGTGGGCGCCGGCGAGCGGGGCGGCGATCAGAGTCGCGGCGAGGGTTGCAGTCTTGAGTGATGTTGAAGCGCGCATGGCGGCGCATCCTCCTGCCACGGAAGGCAGCGGTCGTGCCGCCAGCGTTCCGACGTTCCAGGCCGTCCGGTTCCGTCGCGTCGCGATGGGAGGCATCGCCGGCGGTTCCCGGCCCTACGCGGCAAACTAGGTGCGTCGATTGCCGATGTGTAATTAAAAAAAGATAATCTTTTCAGGCCTTGCCGCCGGAACTTGGTGCTCTAAGTATTCAGCCGGCGAACAACTTCCCGTGACTTGGCGTGATGATAGTTCACCGTTCGGTGAGCTTCAGTTCAATGCGGCGGTTCTTGCTGCGCGCCTCGTCGGTATCGGCCGGGTCGAGCGGCTGGAACTCGCCGAAACCGGCGGCGACCAAGCGGTTGGCCGGCACGCCGTTCTCGATCAGGAACTTCACCACCGAGGTGGCGCGCGCGGTCGACAATTCCCAATTGTCGCGGTAGCGGCCGGTGCCCGACAGCGGCTTGTTGTCGGTATGGCCGTCGACGCGCAGCACCCAGCTGATCTCCGGCGGGATTTCCTTCTGCAATTCGATGATGGCGTCGGCGAGCTTCTTCATCTCGACCTTGCCGGCGTCGTTGATCTCGTCGGAACCGGTCGGGAACAGCACTTCCGACTGGAAGACGAAACGGTCGCCGACGATACGGATGTTCTCGCGATCGGCGAGGATCTCGCGCAACCGGCCAAAGAAGTCGGAACGGTAGCGGTTGAGTTCCTGGACGCGCTGCGCAAGTGCTACATTCAGGCGGCGGCCGAGATCAGCGATCTTGGTGTTGGAGTCGCGGTCGCGCTGCTCGGAAACGTTGAGCGCGTCTTCCAGCGCGCCGATCTGCTTGCGCAGTGCTGCGATCTGCTGGTTGAGGATCTCGACCTGGCTCAGCGCCTGCTGGCTGATCTGGCGCTGGTTGCTGAGCTCGCCGGAAAGCTGGTCGGCCCGCCTGTTGGCCGCATCGCCGGCGCCGGCGCCTTGGTCCAGCAATTGCTGCAGACGACTCTTTTCCGTTTCCGCCGCCGACAGCGAGGCCTGCAGGTTGGCGAGCGTATCTTCCTTGTCCTGGCTGTTCGAGCGCTCCAGCGCGAGCAGTTGGGTCAGCTCGTTGATCTGCGAATTGAGGCGGTTGAGCACGGTGTCCTTGCCGGAAATCTCCCGGCTGAGCAGGAACTGCGCCAGCACGAACACCGTCAGCAGGAACATGATCGCCAGAAGCAGCGTCGACAGCGCGTCGACGAAGCCCGGCCAGTAGTCGATGCGGCGGTCGGCGCGCCGTCTTGCCAGCGCCACGTCAGTGGACCCCTTGCTTCTTCAGCGCGTCGGCGATCTTTTCCAGCGTGTTGCGCATGGCTTTCTGCTCGTCGGACTGGGCCTCGACCCAGTCGCGCATGATCTGCTGCTCGGAGCGCATGTTCTTCACCAGGCCCGAGATGCCGTCGGCAAGATTGGCCATGGCAGTGGCGACGCGCGGATTGGAGCCGCCGCCATTCTCCTGCAGGCTCCGCAGCCGCTCAGACAGGAGTCGGATGTCCTCGGAGGATTCGGTCTTGGCCGTGTCCGAGACGACGATGTCCGACGACAGGTCGGTGACCGAGGACAGCCAGTTCTCAAGCTCGGTGTAGAAACGGGTCTGGGCGCGGCCGGCCTGCAGGTCGAGGAAGCCGAGCACCAGCGAGCCGGAAAGGCCGAACAGCGAGGACGAAAATGCGGTGCCCATGCCGGCGAGCGGCGCCGACAGGCCTTGCTTCAGCGCATCCAAGACAGCCGCGGCATCGCCGGTGCCGGGGTCCAGCGCCTCGATCGTCTCGCGGATCGAGGCGATGGTGTTGAGCAGGCCCCAGAAGGTGCCGAGCAGGCCGAGGAACACAAGCAGGCCGACCAGATAGCGCGAGGTGTCGCGGCTTTCGTCGAGGCGGGTGGCGATGGAATCGAGCATCGTGCGCATCGAGGAGGTCGAGAACGCCATCGAGGACGAACGGCCGATCATCGCCTTCATCGGCGCCAGCAGGACGGGCTCGGTGGTCTCGGAGCCGGCGCGGAAGGAATTAACCCAGCGCACCTCGCGAAACAGCCGCCCGACCTGCGTGAAGGCAAGCAGGATGCCGACCGCCAGCACGCCGACGATCAATCCGTTGAGGCCGGGATTGCTGGAGAAGGCGGTAGAGATCTGGCGGGTGAGGATGGCGGCGATGAAAGCGACGATGATCAGGAAGATCATCATGGTGAGCAGGAACACCTGCGGGCTCGACAGCTTGTGCGGATCGTAGATCAGGACGTCCGATCGCCTGCCGAAGGATCTTAGAAAAGCCATCCGTGCCCCGTTTCCGATGCCACCGCCGCAGAATTGCCGCGACTCTAAACGGAATTGTGACCAAATTGAATGGCGCTTTGCAATATCGCCTATGCCTGCCTGTTCTGGCGCAATTCCGAACGAAAACCGCTACACACTTTTCCTGGAATTGCTCCAGGGCTTAGAACCGGTTGACGACCAGGCAGTCGACCATGGCGGCGAGATGCAGGCCGGCGCCGGTGACGACGAAGCCGTGCCAGACCGCATTGTGGAAGCGCAGGCCCTTCCAGGCGAAGAAGATGACGCCGCAGGAATAAACGATGCCGCCGGCGACAAGCAGCGCGATCGAGGCGGTCGGCAGCGTCTCGACCAGCGGTCCGGCCAGCACGACGCCGCTCCAGCCGATGGCCAGGTAGAAGACGATGGCCAGCCGGTCGTAGCGGCCGGGCAGGAACATCTTGATGGCGATGCCTGCCAACGCGGCGCCCCACACGACGATGATCATGGGCACGGCGAGCGCCGATGTGTGAAGCTGGGCGAGGAAGGGCGTGTAGGTGGCGGCGATCAGCAGATAGATCGCGGCGTGATCGAAGCGGCGCAGGATCCATTTCGCCGGCCACGAGACCGGCCAAAGGTTGTAGGCCAGCGATACCGAGAGCACGGTGAGCAGCGACACGACATAGAAGACGGCGGCGACATATTCGCCCGGGCCGGAATGGAAAGCGGCCAGCGCCAGGAAGGCCGAACCGGCGGCGATCGCCAGCACGATGCCGACAGCGTGGACGATGCCATCGGCGATCATCTCGGCGCGCGAATAGTGCCAGCGCCCCACAAAGGGGATCTCAAGCCTCGTATCTGCGCGCGCGTCGTTCATGAATGATCCTGCAGACCCTAATCTGGGCGGTCGCGGACCAGTATTTCAAGCTTCCGTTGCGGTTTTGCGACTGCGCCGCCGCGCGTCCTTTCGACGCTGCAGCACTTTAATTTGCGCACGAGCCTTTCCGAGAATCGATTCCGACTTTCGGACTAAGGGCGTCAGCGCGACTTGCCGGTCAACGAGGAGCCAGCGGCTTCTTCACGGTCTTGAGCAGCGCGCGCTGGATGAGCTCGTTGCCGGCAACGACCTCGCCATTGTCCAGCATGTCCTGCGCGCCATCCATGTCGGAGACGAAGCCGCCGGCTTCGCGCACCAGAAGGATGCCGGCGGCGATATCCCAGGACGACAGGCCGGTTTCCCAGAAACCGTCCATGCGTCCGGCCGCGACATAGGCGAGATCGAGCGCGGCGGAGCCCAGGCGACGCACGCCCGAGACTTCCGCCATGACGTTGCGCAGCTCGATCAGGAAATTGCCGTGCTGGCCGCGGCCGAGATGCGGCACGCCGCAGCCGATTACCGCGTCGGTCAGCTTGGAGCGCCCGGCAACGCGCAGCCGGCGGTCGTTCATGAAGGCGCCGCCGCCGCGCTCGGCCGTGTAGAGCTCGTCCATCGCCGGATTGTAGACGACGCCGGCAACGACCTGGCCCTGGCGCTCGAGCGCGATCGACACCGAGAAGAGCGGGATGCCGTGCAGGAAGTTGGTGGTGCCGTCGAGCGGATCGACGAGCCAGCGGTGCTGGGCGTCCTCGCCTTCGACGGCGCCGCGCTCCTCCATCAGGAAGGCATAGCCCGGCCGCGCCTTGGAGAGCTCAGCAAAGACGATCTCTTCGGCCTTGCGGTCAGCCTGGCTGACATAGTCGCCCGGTCCCTTCATCGAGACCTGCAGGTTCTGCACCTCGCCGAAGTCGCGCGACAGCGAGCGGCCGGCCTTCATCGCGGCCTGGACCATGACGTTGAGGAGAGCGGAACGCGCCATTTTTTCTTCCTGGCTTTTTCTTCCTACGGGCCGGCGCTTAGTCCGCGCGGCGCATATAGGTGATTTCGTTGGTGTCGACGATGATGCGCTCCCCGGCCGAGATGAAGGGCGGCACCAGAACGCGGATGCCGTTTTCCAGAACGGCCGGCTTGTAAGAGGAAGCGGCCGTCTGGCCGCGCACCACCGGATCGGCCTCGGTGACGGTCAGCGTCACCTGGTCGGGCAGCGAGATGCCGATCGGCCGCTCTTCATAGAGCTGCACCGTAACCATCATGCCGTCCTGCAGGAAAGCGGCGCGCTCGCCGACGAAGTCCTTGGCCAGTTCGAGCTGCTCGTAGCTTTCGGTGTCCATGAAGACCAGCGCGTCGCCCTGCTCGTAAAGGAAGGAGAAGTCCTTGAGGTCGAGCCTTATTTGCTCGACGGTTTCGGCCGAGCGGAAGCGCTCGTTGAGCTTGGTGCCGTTGATCAGGTTCTTCAACTCGACCTGGTTGTAGGCGCCGCCCTTGCCGGGCTTGACGGTGTTGGTCTTGACCGCCACCCACAGCCCGCCATCGTGCTCGATGACATAGCCGGGACGGATTTCATTGCCACTGATCTTGGCCATGTTGAACTGATCCGGAATGAGATTTTCTGGCGCGGTCGCGCTTCGGCGCCTCCAAGACCACAAATTGCACATAGTGGCAAGGGCGGGGGGCCCAAGCGATCGCCGCGGCGACGCGCTTCAAGGCAGGCGATTTGCCTTTTGCAGCGCCTGCTTGGTCTGGTCGTCGTCGAGGCCCTGCAGGAAATCGTCCATCTGCGGGTCGATCAGCCCGGCGCGGCGGGCGACGATGTACCAGGCGCCGGCGAGGATCAGGTCGGGGTCCGTGCCGATGCCGCCCATATAGAGCTTGGCGAGGCGGTTCTGGGCGGCGACATTGCCGCCTTGCGCCGCCCGCTTCATCCAGGCAAAGCCGGATTTCAGGTCACGCTCGCCACCGCGCCCCTCGATCATCCAGGCGGCGAGATCGATCTGCGCCGTGTCGTAGTTCTGCCGCGCGGCTTGCGCCAGGAGGATACGCGCCTGGCCGTCGTCATGCGGCTTGCCGCCGGCGCCATTGGCATAGAGCTGCGCCATCGCATATTGCGCGTCGGCAAGGCCGGTGGCGGCCGCGCGTTCATAGTAGACAGCTGCTTTGGCAAGCCCGGCATCGCCGGGATCCTGCTGGACAAGCAACTGGGCGAAGTTGAACTGCGCAAGCCGGTTGCCGGCCTCGGCCGAGGCCTGCATCAGCGCGAAGGCTCCCTTTTCGTCCTTCTTCACATAGCGGCCGTCGAGCAGCATCAGCGCGTATTGGAACTGCGCCTCCGGCACACCCTGTTCGGCGGCCAGCCCATACCATTTTGCGGCCTCGGCCGGATTGAGCGGCACGCCCAGCCCGCGCGACAGGATTTCGGCCACCAGCGTCTCGGCCGCCGGATCGCCGTTCTTGGCGCGCTCCACGGCAAGATTGTAGGCGGTCTTGTAGAGGCCGCGCTGGAAGGCGCCATAGGCGGCGTCCGGCTGCTTGGCGCCGAAACGGTCGGGATTGACGGTGTCGGCTGATGGCGGCGTCATGGTGGCAGGCTGCGGCAAGGTGTTCTGGATCGGCTTGTCGATATGCGGATCGCCGCCGAACCTGCTCGCAGCCGGGGCGCCGGTGTCCGGCGTGGCTGTGTCCGGTTTACCCGTGCCCGTCGTGCCCGCTTCCGGCTTGGTCGCATCCGGCTTGGCTGCGTCGGGCGCGCCCTTGTCCGGCGCATTCGTCTCCGGCCGGGGCTGGGGCAGAGGCACGGTTTGGGCCGCGCTCGCCGTTTCGCCCGGCCAGCAAGCCGGAGCCAGCAACCCGGCCAGGACGGCCAGAGGAAGCACACGCAGGCGCATGTCAGTCCTCGAAACGCGGCGCGGTTTCATCGAGCAGCGCGTTGGCGGCGGCGATCGCCGCCGCGGGATCGCGCCCATCGGCGAAGACGGCACTGGACAGGGCCACGAACTCGGCTCCGGTCGCGGCCACCGTCTCGACGGAAGCAAGCTCGGAGCCGCCCATGACGATGCAGGGGATCGAGATCATCTCCGCCCACCATTCGCCGAGGGCAAGGTTGCGGTGATGCGGCTCCGGCTTGTTGTCGTAGCCGAAGCGGCCGAAGAACATGTAGTCGGGCCGTTCCTCGCCGAGTTCCAGCGCCTCGTCGCGCGTCTTGGCGCCGCCGGCGCCGATCATCATCTTGCCGGCCAGGCGCTCGATCGTCTCGGCAAGCTCCCGCGGCTTTGCCTCGACATGGATGCCGTCGGCCTGGACGCGGCCCGCGATGCGGCTGTCGCCGGCGATGATCACGGCGATGCCGGCGCCTTGAGCGATCGGCACGATCCGTTCGGCGAAGGCCTGGAAGGAGGCGTCGTCCATGCCGTTGTCGGGCAGGATCAGCGAAGCGATGTCGCCGCCCTCGAAGGCCGCGCAGATATGCTCGGCCGGTACGAGCGGCGGCACGATCAGCACGATGCGGCAGCGATTGGGCGGGGTTAAATCGTTCATTGGCCTTCGATCCCGGTTTCGCCTATGCCGGGCGAAGATGGTTGCATTGCGGCATAGAGCAAAGCGCAGGGTTTGAACAGGCTGGGCCGCGCAGCGGCGCGGATCGGTTTCAACGCCTGCTGTCGTGTCTCGTCTTCATGACAAGGTCAAACACGCGCCGCGGATCCTGGATTCCGATAAATTGCGGGACCGGGTCAAGAGCCGGAAACCATCCGGTCATCCTTGGATAGCCGGAGAGCGGATAGCCCGACGCAGCCGCTCCGAAACGCAAAGTGCCTCTCGTCGCGGTTTCCCCCGTCAGTTGAACATCGGGAATGCGGTCGAGGTCGATCGACGTGAAATTGGCGGATGGAGCCTGGCGCATAATGAGGACGCGCTGGTTCGTGACGGCGTAGTGTATCCGCCGTCTCAACCATGCATCGAATACAAACCTGCCGAAAACGAAAAAGAGCCCGATACAGACGAACATCGCGCCCCAGGCGTCGAAGAACAACGGCGCGCCCTGTTTTGTCGCCATATAAGTCCAGAAAATCGCGAAGCCGCACCAAAGCAGGCTGAATGGTATCAGGAAGATATCGCGACCTGAGAAAAGCAGACCTTGTGCGGGGATTCCGCTCCACAAAATGCGCTCATGCGGCAACAGCCGACCTTGAAGAAGCTGATTTTCCACGCCGCCCCACCACTTTGCACGGCTCATTTCATCGCATAAGTGATGCGGACAGAGAAGGGCGGACATGGTGTAGAACATTCGCAACCGGCCGGATTTCTTCGAAGGCGATAGTTGCCTCGGTCGCCCGGAGGGTGCCAGCCACATCGGTGGGAAACTGGGATAGATCGGCGAGGGGTGCCAGCGGTGAACCGCTCCATCCCTTTGTCTCTACGCAATTCCGGACGGAAAACCGCTCACCCTTTTCCTGGAATCGCTCTAAATTGACCCGTCCGGCAGGCTGAAGACGGCGCACGGTCTGACAATTCCGCGCAATTGGTGTTCGCCCAGCGGGACCAGGGGCGTCGAGGTTTCCGCCGCGACAGCGCCGGAGATCAGGACGCTCCGTCCAAGCGGCCGGCACAGGCCTTCTAGCCTGCTGACAAGGTTCACGGCCGGGCCGATCGCGGTGAAATCCAGACGGTCGGCTGTGCCGACATTGCCCCACACCATGTCGCCGATGTGGAGCGCCATGCCGAACTGCAGTTCGGGCATGCCCTGTCCGGCGCGGACCTGATTGAGCTGCGCCATTCCCGCCCGCGCCGCACCGATCGCGCGCAACGCTGCCTCGCAAGCCTCTGAAGCCGAGCGCTCGCCGACAGGAAAGACCGCCAGCACGCCGTCACCGATGAATTTCAGCACCTCGCCGCCAAAGGCGTGAACGGCGCCGGCGATGCGGTCGAAGCTGGCGTTGAGCGCCGCCACGACCTGCTCGGCGTCCGTCTCTTCCGACAGGGCGGTAAAGTCGCGCAAATCGCTGTAGAACAGGACCGCGCGGATTGTCTCGCCAACCTCGCGCCGCGAACGGCCGGCCAACACCTGCGCCGCGCTGCGTTGCCCGAGATAGGCCTGAAGCAGGGCCGACAGCGTCGACCTGGCGGCGAGAGCGGCAAGCGGCGCGACGGCGAAGCGCGCCACCTGGTCCAGTGTTTTCGATTCGTGCTCCGCGAGGGGGCGTGCCGCGGCCCAGTTCAGTTTTGGATTCCCCGATTGCGCATCCTCGCGCTCGGGGCCAACCGTGTAATCGTGCACGACACCGGTTCCCAGTTCCGCCAGCCATTCGCGTCCGAGATCGCCCTCTCCGGTTCCAGGCATCATGCCGGCGCCAAAACCCAGCGCCTCCATGACGACGCCTGTCTCGGCCCGCCACAGCCAGGCGCGGCGCGTTATGATCGGATGCGGCGCGGCGAGCGTCAGGGCTCCACCGGCGAGCGGCAACCCGTCGTCGACCAGCCGCGCGCCGAGCGTGGCCAGAAAATCATCCGGCTGGACGGCGCCGCCGGCGCTGTCGACCAGCCAGGCGAGAGTTGACGAAAGCCGCATCGATACAATCATGCTTCGGCGTTCCGTCGTTGTCACCAGCGCGAATCGACCCAACGAGATTTTAGTTGAACGGCAGGGCGATTTGGCTTCGAATCGAGAGCGCTGACCCGGCACGACCTGTCAGGCGAGGCGTGTTGGCGCGCAAACCCGGGAGGTTTCGATGGCTGAACCCTTGATCGTTCGTCGCGAGGTACAGATCGCGGCGCCGCCGGCGACGGTCTTCGCCTTCCTGACAGATCCGGACAAGATTGTGCGCTGGATGGGGACGGAGGCAACGGCAGAACCCAACCCCGGCGGTCTCTATTTGCTGAATTTGGGAGGAAGAGCCACGGCTCGCGGCCAATTCACCGAGGTCATACCCGTCCACCGCCTTGCCTACAGCTTCGGCTGGGAGGGCAACGACCGGACGCCGCCCGGTTCGAGCCTTGTCGAAATCGATCTGGTCGAAGAGCCGGGTGGGACGCGGGTCAAGCTCACCCATAGCGGCCTCGCCGACCGAGAGATTTGCGACAGCCACGAGAAGGGCTGGACGCACTATCTGGGTCGGCTCGCAATCACCGCCGCCGGTGGCGACCCGGGACCGGACAAGATGTAGGGCAGCGGCGCAATTGCCGACAGTCAGCGGCCGATCGCTAGTGCGTTTCACCGTTTCACGGAAACGGCGAAACGCGCTATCTCGTTGTTTTTACGCAATTCCGGACGGAAGGCTACGGCGAAGGCGCCGAGCCTAACCGCTCACACTTTTCCTGGAATTGCTCTAGAGTTCGAGCTTGTAGCCGATATGGCTGGCCTTGAAACCGAGGCGCTCATAGAAGCGGTGCGCGTCCAGCCGGCTCTTGTTGGTCGTCAGTTGCACGACCCGGCAGCCGCGCTCGCGGCATTTGTCGATCGCCCATTCCAACAGGCGCTGTCCCAGCCCCTCGCCGCGCCGGCTCGACGCGACGCGCACGGCCTCGATCTGGCCGCGCCACGCGCCGCGCTGCGATAGGCCGGCGAGAAAGGTGATCTGGAGCGTGCCGATGACGTCATCGCCATCGGTCATCACCGCGAGCAACTGGTTCGGATCGCCGTCTATCGCCGCGAAGGCGTCCAAATAGGCTTGCGACAATGGCAGGGTCGCGTCTTCGCGGGCCCGGCCCAGCGCATCGTCCGCAAGCATCGCGACGATGGCCGCAACGTCCGCTTCGATCGCCCGGCGAATGCTGATGGCGTTCATTTCCACACCTCGAAATATCGGGCCGACCGACTGCGGACCTTGGCGGAGCGGCCGGTCGCCTATATTGGCCGCAATAGCGGATGCCGGCATTAATGACTATCCGGGCGGCGCTGTTGTGCGCTATGGCTGGGTTTCCCGCCTTCTCCAACCTTTTCTTACCGATGTCAGGCCTGCTCAGCGATCCGTGGTTTTATGCCGCCGCCATTCCGGCGGTGATCCTAGTCGGCCTGTCGAAAGGCGGCTTCGGCGGCGCAGTCGGCTTCGTCGGCGTGCCGTTGATGGCGCTGACCATCCCGCCGGTTCAGGCGGCGGCCATCCTGCTGCCGATCCTGTGCCTGATGGACATCGTTTCGGTGTGGACATGGTGGGGCGTCTATGACCGCAAGATGCTGGTCGATATGATGCCCGGCGCCGTCATCGGCATCGGTCTCGGTTGGCTGACCGCGGCCCTGGTGACCGAGGAGATGGTGCGGCTGATCGTCGGCGCCGTCGCGCTGGTCTTCGTGCTGCGCTGGATCTACCTGCAGTTCCGCCACGGCGCCGGTCATGCGGCTGAGCCGAACCGCATTGCCGCCGCCTTCTGGGGCACCGTCGCCGGCTTCACCAGCTTCGTCGCCCATGTCGGCGGTCCGCCCTTCCAGGTCTATGCGCTGCCGATCCGGCTCGACCCGAAAGTGCTGTCGGGGACGGCGGCGATCTTCTTTGCCGCCACCAATGCGCTGAAGCTCATCCCCTATTTCGCGCTCGGCCAGTTCGACACCACCAACCTCACGGCCTCGGCGGTGCTGATGCCCTTGGCGCCGCTCTCCACCATCGCCGGCGCCTGGCTGGTGCGCCGCATGCGGCCGGAAATCTTCTATCCGTTCACCTACGCCACCGTCGCAGTGGTCGCCGTCAAGCTGCTGTGGGACGGCTTGATGTAGAAGCTAAGCGGCCATTCGGCCGCCTCGCTCCAAAAATCGCGACGCTCAGGCGGCGCTCGGCGCCATCTGGCGACCGCCGCCGAAGCCGAGCGCGGCGCCTAGTGCAACCACCATCGCCATGCCGGCCAGAATGCCGATGTCGTGCAGAGTCGGCTTCAGCACCATGTCGGCGATGATCACCAGCATCACCGCATAATCGAGACGCGCCCATTTCATCATGCGCTGGCCGATGGCAAGGACGGCGGGAGTGATGCCCTGCTCGGCGACCATGGCGCCCATGCGCTCGCCGGTCGGCTTGAAGACCAGCATGCCGATCGAGAAGGTCGTGGCATAGCCGACGAGGCCGATGACAATCCACAGTTCGGTGAAGCCGACCCAGAAGCCGCACATGACGAGACCGAAAATCAGCGTCAGCATCGACATCGGCGCGAAGAACTTGCTGCCGAGCTGGCCGGTGGCGCGCATCGCCTGCAGCTTGTCCTCGATGTTGCCGGCGCGCTCGGCCAGCACGCCGAGCAGGAACAGCACGAAGCCGCCGCCGACCCACAAAATAGCCGAAACGACGTGAAGGAATTTGACGATCGAATACCAATCCATGGTTTGCTCCCGGATGTGCTTGTTGATTTGCGCCGACGCGGGTTTGCGTAGCGCTTGAGAGGAGCGGCCTTTTGCGTGGCGCGTGTTTCGGAACGATGCCGCGGCAGCGGCCGCCATGTTTCGAAGCCGCGAGAGGTGTTCGGAAAATCCGGCTTTTGGTCGATCTCGACAGGGAGGCCGCTGTCCTGTTCCGGCACAGGAAAGCGCGTTCGCTTAAAAAATCGCCGCCGCGTTAAGGCTTCGTTAAGCTTTACAGGCGTTTACTATCCGCATCCAGTTTTGCTGGATTCTTACCGAGTGGTTGGAGCCACTTTGTTTGACGCCTCCCTGTTAAACTCCTGAGAGCCGCCTTATCCGCGGCTCTTTTTTTGTCCGCGCAAGGCAGGCCGTTGCCTTCCGCCGGCGGATAGCTGGAACGCGGCCGGCGTTAACCGTTTGTTAAACATGCGCTTGCCTTCATGAGCGTCGAAGCGCATTTTCAAGCCTCAGTCATTTAAGGGTGCGGGCCATGTCGGCAAGGATTGCCGAATCGGCTTGCGGCAGTGCAGGGGCGTATCGATGAACGAGCCTTCGAAGGGCAGCGCGAAAACCATCAAACTGGCGGAGCGCCGGGTTTTCTCCCAATCCTTCAAGCCGCTCTATCAGGAAGGCATGGGGCTGGTCGAACAGGCCGCCGAATATCTCGATGGCAAGGGCAGGCTCGAGGCCAAGAAATTGTCGCGCACGGCCGCGACCCTCTATGCGGCCGAGTCGATGCGGCTGACCACAAGGCTGATGCAGGTCGCTTCCTGGCTTCTGCTGCAGCGCGCGGCGAATTCCGGCGAGATGACGCGCGACCAGGTCGCCTCGGAGAAATCCAAAGTGCGGCTCGATACCGCGTCGGCGCATGACGAGGCGCTCGGCTGGAACGAGCTGCCGAAGGAATTCCTCGATCTGGTGACGCGCTCGCTGCGCCTGCAGGCGCTGGTGCGGCGCATGGACGAGGAAATCTATGGCGGCGTGGTCGCCGAGACGCACGCCCCCAGCCGGCGGGCCAATCCGGTTTCCGACCAGATCAGCCTTTTGAACACGGCGTTCGCGCGCGGCTGACACCGCAACAAACGCGGCGGTAGCGACGCGCGAACGGGCACCGGCATATTCTTGATCGGATCGCGATTTGGTGAGCCGTTTTGGCCGCAAGTCGAACGTCTGCGATTCCGAGCGCTCTTCAATATTGCGGCGGCCGTCATCGTATTTGAAGGCCATGCCGGCCTTCCCGAAAACGATCACCCTTGCCTGGAAGCGACGGGACCCTAGTTGCAGCCGCTCGCCGCAGCCGGGTCGACCCGAGCCGGATTTGCAAAAAATCACCGTCACTGTGACCAAAGCAGATTGCGAGGCTTGATCCCGTGCATTCGCCATTGGACCGCATTCCAGTATCGATCATCATCCCCAACTACAACTACGAACAGTTTCTCGGACGCGCCATCGACAGCGCCCTCGAACAGGACCACCGCAATGTCGAGGTCGTGGTCGTCGACGACGCTTCGACCGACGCGTCGGTGGCCGTCATCGAATCCTACGGCGACAAGATCCGTCCGTGCCTCAGGCGCAGGAATGGCGGGCATGCGGCTGCGTTCAACACCGGGTTCGAGGCGAGCACCGGGAAGATCATTCTTTTCCTCGACGCCGACGATTATCTCTATCCGAACGCCGTCTCCGAGGTCCTGGACGAGTGGGACGCGGATGTCGTCCAGGCGCAATTCCGACTGCATCTCGTTGATGAGGACCAGCAGATCAAGGATGTCTTTCCCCCTCCGGAACAGCCGTTCGATTCGGGCGACGTCGTGCCGGAATTGTTGCGCAAGGGGCGCTACCATACGACGGTGACAAGCGGGTTGGCGTTCGACCGCGAGGCGCTGGAACCGATAATGCCCATGCCTGAAAGCGATTTCCGGCAAGGCGCCGATGGCTATCTCGCGACACTCGCGCCGCTTCACGGAGAGGTGAAATCCATCGACACCTGCCTTGGCGCCTACCGCATCCACGGTTCCAACCATTCGGTCTTTGCCGAAAAGCTTGCCGAGCGGGCGCGCTGGCGCATGCAGCATGACTTCCGGCGCCTCGAAGCCTTGTCCGGCCGGGCGGCCGAGATCGGCTTGACCGTACCGCCGGATGCAGGCCTTCGCGATCCGGTTCATCTGGAAGAGCGGCTGGCTTCGCTCTGCGTCGACGAGCCCCAGCATCCGGTTGCGACCGACTCCCGGCTGGGGCTGGCAAGAGCGGGCGCCGCCGCCAGCCTGGAAATGAACGCATCCTGGCGGCGGCGGGCTGCCCTTGCGGCCTGGTTCCTTTGCATCGGAATCCTGCCGCGGCGCATGGGCAATGCGGTCCTGGCATGGAAGCTGGTCGCGTCGTCCAGGCCGGCAGTTCTCACGCGGCTGTCGAAAACCATCCGTCGCGTGACGAATTAGGTTCTGGGCATGCCGGCCGCGAGCGCCGGCTCAATGGGATTTCTGGATGCGATCCCAGGATCGTGATCGTTTCCGGTTTGTTCACATTTCGCTGGCATCGCTTGCCGCCGAGGTTAAACTTGGCGCATGGGGGAAGCGATTCGCATCATCGGCATCGATCCGGGCCTGAGGCGCACCGGATGGGGCATCATCGATAGCCTCGGCAATTCGCTGCGCTTCGTCGCGTCCGGCACCGTGCGCTCGGATGACAAGGCGCCGCTAGCGACGCGGCTCTGCCAACTGCATGACGGGCTGGCCGAGGTGCTGCACCAGGCCATGCCGCATGAGGCGGCGGTCGAGCAGACCTTCGTCAACAAGGATGCGACGGCGACGCTGAAGCTGGGCCAGGCGCGCGGCATCGCCATGCTGGTGCCGGCGCGCGCCGGGCTGGTCGTCGCCGAATACGCACCCAATGCGGTCAAGAAGGCGGTGATCGGCGTCGGCCACGGCGAGAAGAAGCAGATCCATATGATGGTCAAGGTGCTGATGCCGAAGGCGGTCTTCGATACCGACGACGCCGCCGACGCTTTGGCCATCGCCATCTGCCATGCGCATCACCGCCCGAGCGTCGCCTATCGGATGGCGATTGCGGGGTGAGGGGAAAATCATGATCGGCAAGCTGAAGGGCACGCTGGACGAGATCGACGAGGATAGCTGCGTCATCGACGTGCATGGCGTCGGCTATGTCGCCCATTGCTCGGCCCGCACGCTGGCATCACTGCCATCACCCGGGGAGGCAGTGGTGCTTTTCATCGAGACCTATGTGCGCGAGGACATGATCCGGCTCTACGGCTTCCAGACAGGGCTGGAGCGCGAGTGGTTCCGTCTCTTGATGAACAATGTGCAGGGCGTCGGCGCCAAGGTGGCGTTGGCGGTGCTGTCGACGCTGGCGCCGGCCGACCTCGCCAACGCGATCGCGCTGCGCGACATCGCCATGGTTTCCCGTGCCCCTGGCGTCGGCAAGAAGGTGGCCGAGCGCATCGTCACCGAATTGCGCACCAAGGCGCCGGCCTATGCGGGCGCGGCCACCGGCACGATCGGCCTCAAGCAGGAGCTCGGCGAAGGGGTGGCCGCAGCACCGATCACGGATGCGGTCTCGGCGCTGGTCAATCTCGGCTATTCGCGCGACATCGCGGCGAACGCGGTTGCGGCTGCGCTGAAATCGGCCGGCGAGGGAGCGGATGCCTCGAAGTTGATCCGCTTCGGCCTGAAGGAACTGGCGCGGTGAGGCAGCGCTTGTTCCGCCATCGGTCCTATGCAAGGAAGGCGGCATGAGTCTTTCGCCCCGCCTCATTGCCCCCGACAAGCGCGGCGAGGATGCCGACCAGACGCTGCGGCCGCAGTCGCTCGACGAGTTTGTCGGCCAGGCGGCGGTGCGCGCCAATCTCAAGGTCTTCGTCGATGCCGCCAAGAGCCGCGGCGAGGCGCTCGACCATGTGCTGTTCGTCGGCCCTCCGGGGCTGGGCAAGACGACGCTGGCGCAGATCATGGCGCGCGAGCTCGGCGTCAATTTCCGTTCGACCTCCGGTCCGGTCATCGCCAAGGCCGGCGATCTAGCGGCGCTGCTCACCAATCTCGAGGAGCGCGACGTCCTCTTCATCGACGAGATCCACCGCCTCAATCCGGCGGTCGAGGAAATCCTCTATCCGGCGATGGAGGATTTCCAGCTCGACCTGATCATCGGCGAGGGACCGGCGGCGCGCTCGGTCAAGATCGACCTCGCCCGCTTCACCCTGGTCGCGGCGACGACAAGGCTCGGGCTTCTCACCAATCCGCTGCGCGACCGCTTCGGCATTCCGGTGCGGCTCAATTTCTACACGGTCGAGGAGCTGGAACAGATCGTGCGCCGCGGCGCCCGCATTCTCTCGATGCCGCTCGGCGACGACGGCGCGGTCGAGATCGCGCGCCGCGCGCGCGGCACGCCGCGCATCGCCGGCCGGCTGTTGCGCCGCGTGCGCGACTTCGCCAGCGTCGCGGGCGCCGCGCATGTCGACAGGAAGATCGCCGACGAGGCGCTCACCAGGCTGGAAGTCGACGCGCTCGGCCTCGACGCGCTCGACCGCCGCTATTTGTCGATGATCGCGCGTAATTTCGGCGGCGGGCCGGTCGGCATCGAGACGATCGCGGCCGGGCTCTCCGAGCCGCGCGACGCGATCGAGGACATCATCGAGCCCTATCTCATCCAGCAGGGTTTCATCCAGCGCACGCCGCGCGGTCGGGTGCTGACCGCCAATGCCTGGCGCCATCTCGGTTTCGACCCGCCGAAAGACATCGCCCAGCAGCAGATCAGCCTGTTCCAGGAAGAGTAACGCAGATTTGTTCGCCGCTCGGCCAAGCAAGGGGCCGATCTGCGCAGAATCTGCGCGGCTTGGCCCAGCTCAGGGCGCAATTGCCGCCTTTAAGGCAGCTTCCTGGTAAAAACCCGAGGGGCTTGGGTCGTTCCATGATCACCAGACGCGGTTTCCTGCGCCTAGTCGGCGGCTCGGCCTTCGCCATGGTGTCGCTCGGCGCCTATGCGGTCGGCATCGAGCCGATGCTGCTGACGCATGTGAAGCGCTATGCGCTGACACCGCCGCATTGGCCGACCGGCCTCAAGCTGCGGGTCGTGGCGCTGGCCGACATCCATGCCTGCCGTCCATGGATGACGCCGGAGCGGATCGCAGCGCTCGCCGAGCAGACCAATGCACTGCAGCCGGACGTCATCGTCATGCTTGGCGACTACCCCGCAGGAACCCGGATGGTTACAGGCTGGGTGAAGGCATCGGAGTGGGCGCCGGCGCTCTCCGGGCTCAAGGCGCCGCTCGGCGTGTTCTCCATCCTCGGCAATCACGACTGGTGGGAGGATCGCTCCGCTCAAGCCGCCGGGGCAGGCCCGACCATTTCACGCAAGGCGCTGGAGGCCGTTGGCATTCCGGTGCTGGAAAACGACGTCGTGCGCCTGGAAAAGGACGGGCAGGGTTTTTGGATCGCCGGGATGGCCGACCAGATTGCGCTTTTGCCGAACAAGGCCAAGGGCCGCAGGGGGCTCACCGGTCTCGACGATCTTCCCGGCACGCTGACCAAGGTCGGCGACACTGCGCCCATCATCCTGCTTGCGCATGAGCCGGACATTTTTCCAAAGGTGCCGCGGCGAGTCTCGCTGACGCTGTCCGGGCACACTCATGGCGGCCAGGTGCGGCTGTTCGGCTATTCACCGGTCGTGCCTTCCGCCTATGGCAACCGCTACGCCTATGGCCATGTCGTCGAGAACGACCGCAACCTGATCGTGTCGGGCGGTCTCGGCTTCAGCATCGCCCCGATCCGTTTCGGGGTGCGGCCGGAGATATTGCAGATCGATCTGGGCTGAACCTTCCATCAGCTGGCGCGGATGGGGGTGCCGTCGGCTTCGTACCCGGTGATGCCAGGCTCCCACCACAGCACCGGATTGTTTCGGAAGCTGGCGCGATCTTCCATCCTGTCCACAAGCGCGCCGATTTTCGGATGCGCGGCGAGCCGGGTATCCAGGTCCAGGGGCCGGTTGGCGATGAAGCGAAGGTGGCAGGTCAGAAAAATGTCGTGGACCGACACGACCTTGCCGAAAAGTCCCTCGCCGTCGCGGTCGATCCGCTCTTCCAGCCACCCGATCAGATGGGCAATGCGTTCGGCGCAGCGCGTCAGATGCGAATTGCCGTGATGCCTCACTCCGGACCATCGCATCTGGCTGATCGTCGTCGCGGCGGTGCCGAGCGTCTGGATCGAGGCAAAGAGCAGCCGGTCCTGCCATTCCGATCCCGCCCGCCACATCGATGGCGCCAGAGCCGGATCATCCCCGGCTCGCTGCGGATAGGTGGCAAGCAGATACTCGGCGATCACGCCGCTATCCCACAGCGTCAGGTCGCCATCACGCAACGTCGGAACCTGAAGCGCCGGCGTCCATTCGGCGCGGGACGCGGCGGATGGCGTTGTGGTTTCCTCCAGCCGCTCGTAGTCGAGGCCGATTTCGTCGAGCACGACGCGAACGCCGCGCGCGAAAGGTGATCCGGTCGTGTAAAGCAGCGAGCGCATAGCCCAATCCCCCGATGCCAGCGCGGAATTGGTAGCATCGCTGGTACTAACGCGGAAGTTGGCGGATTACATCCATCACGTCGGGCTCCGCCCTCTCGCCGTCGAAGGCATCGACGATGCCGAAGGCGCCGCCATAGCTCCACACCGACCAGGAAAAGCCATGCGCCTCGGCGCGGGCGATCATGTCGCGCACATAGGCGGCGCGGTACGCGGCCGGCATGACGAAGCCGTTGCCGTATTCCTTGCGGATCATGCCGAACTCACCAAGCGTGATATCCTGCGGCTTGATGCCGTTGGCCTTCGCCCAGGCGTCGACCGTCCTGAACGGCGCATCCATGACGGCGGCCAGCTTTTCGGGACTGTCCATCGTCGCCACCTGCTCGTCGAGATAGGCGAGCAGGCCGCTCCGCCGCGCCCAGGGCGCCTCGGCCCTTATCCGGTCGCGGATCGTGTCCAGCGTCATGTCCAATTGCGCCTTCGGAACGGCTGTCAACGGATAGGGCAGGCCGGTGACGTATTGGATGAAATCGCCGGCCCAGGTCGCGCCCTGGTGTGTCAGAAGGAACGGATCGTAGGAATGGAAGGCCCAGAGGATGTTGTCGTCCGGGATCGCCTTCGGGTCGACTTTTGCCAGGGAGGCCGCATTCGAATAGCAGCCGCCGGTCAGGATCAGCGTGAGCCTGGTGGCGGAAGCTCGCGCGGCCGCGAACAGCTCTTTCTGGCGGTCGGGCCAAAGATTGGTGCCGTTCGCGTCGCAATCGACGATCGGCTCGTTCATCAATTCGAGCGCGACCTGGCCGGGGTCTTCCTTGGCCAGCGTCCGCGCCATCTTTCGCACCAGCTCGGCATAGGCATCGAAGACCGCCGGATCGCGCATGACCTCGCTCATGCCGATCTTGCGGTTGCCGCCTGCGGGGATCAGATGCAGATCGACGACCACCTTCAGGCCGGCGCGGTTGATCATGCGCGCCGAGTCGAGCACGCTGGCATAGAGGTTGTCGCGAAAGGCCGCGGTCCCGTCCGACAGAAAGGGCGCGGGATCGACCGGCATGCGCAGGAAATCGAGACCGGCATCCTTGAGCGCCTTGAGGTCGTCCTCCTTGAGGAATTTGCGCCACTCCGGATAGGGCAGGATCGCCTGGCGGTCGCCCCATTTGTCCTCGGTGGGCCAGGTGACCCACTGGTCGAGATTGAGGCCGCGTTTCATCGAGAACGTCGCCGCGCCGGCTGGAAGCGCAAGCACGGCGAGCGCACAAAGCGCCGCCATCAAGGTCTTGATCATCGTGCCCAACAGTGCCATCCCGTTCCCGCGCGACAAACACCTGCCTCTATGGGCCAGAAAAGGAAAGCGCGATGGACGATCATGGTGAATCGGCGGCGCTCTGCGCCGGGCTTTCCGGCGCGCTGACGGATTTCGGCCACCGGCTGATGGCGAGGGTCTACTATGCCGACACCGATTTCTCCGGCGTCGTCTATCATGCGCGCTATCTCGAGTTCCTCGAACGCGGCCGCTCCGACTATCTGAGGCTGACCGGCGTCCACCACACCGAACTTCTCGACGGCAAGCATGGCGAGCGCATCGTCTGGGTGGTGCGGCGCATGGAAATCGACTTTCGCTCGCCGGCCCGCATGGACGACATCCTGACCATCGACACCCGCACCGACGAGATTTCCGGCGCCCGCATCTTCATGGGGCAGCAGCTGAAGCGCGGCGGCGATGTGCTGGTCGAGGCGAAAGTCGAGGCCGCGATCGTCGGCGAAAGCGGCAGACCCAAACGCTTCCCTAGAGAATGGATAGCGGCCTTCACGCAGAAAACGACGGGCTAATCCGCGGCGCTTGCCGAATTCAGCAGGCGTATTTTCCAGACGCTTCTCGACGAGCTCTGCCGATGGCCAAGCGCGGCAATGCGCCGCGCCTGACATCCTAACCCATCCTTAACCATAACGGTTCATGAAGGAATCGGCGAAGATTGGCGCAATTCGTGCGCCTTCCTTTCACCAATATTTGCCTCGAAAAGGCCGCGAAACGGTGCATTCGGGGCGTGTCCCGCAAGCTTCACGCTTCGCGCGATCGGACCAAAGGGATGCCCATGGGCCAGCCGCCAGCGATGCCCGGAAAATCTTAAGGACTTAAGTGATGGAAAATATCGCACTCGCCGATCCGGCAGCGCATTTATCGATCTGGGCTCTGTTCATGCAGGCCGGCTGGGTGGTCAAGCTGGTCATGATCGGCCTGCTCTGCGCCTCGATCTGGACCTGGGCGATCATCATCGACAAGCTGGTCGCCTACGGCCGCATGCGTATGGCGCTCAACCGCTTCGAGCAGGTGTTCTGGTCGGGGCAGTCGCTGGAAGACCTCTACCGCACGCTCGCCGATCGCAAGACCACCGGCATGGGCGCGATCTTCGTCGCCGCCATGCGCGAGTGGAAGAAAAGCTTTGAAAAGGGCGCGAAATCGGCGCTGGCGCTGCAGACCCGCATCGACAAGGCGATGGACCTGGCGCTGACGCGCGAGATGGAGAAATTGGAGGGACGCCTGGGCTTCCTCGCCACCACCGGCTCGGCGGCGCCCTTCATCGGCCTGTTCGGCACCGTCATCGGCATCATGACGTCGTTCCAGGCGATCGCCGCCTCGAAGAACACCAGCCTGTCGGTGGTGGCGCCCGGTATCGCCGAGGCGCTGCTCGCCACCGCCATCGGCCTGCTCGCGGCCATCCCGGCTGTCATCGCTTACAACAAGCTGTCATCGGACGCGAACAAGATCGGCATGCGCATGGAAGGGTTCGCGGACGAGTTCTCCGCCATACTCTCGCGCCAAATCGATGAAAAAGTAGCGCAGAAAGCCTGAGGAACGATCATGGGGATGTCTGCTGCAGGGGCAAGCGGTTCAGGGCGAGGCGGACGCGGCCACAGGCGGCGCGGCCGCCACCACGCGCTTATGTCGGAAATCAACGTCACGCCGATGGTCGACGTGATGCTGGTGCTGTTGATCATCTTCATGGTCGCGGCGCCGCTGCTCACCGTCGGGGTTCCGATCGATCTGCCGGACACGCAGGCCAAGGCGATGAATGTCGATACGCAGCCGATCACCGTCTCGATCGACGCCACCGGCAAGATTTTCCTGCAGGAAACCGAAATCCCGATCGAGGAACTTGTGGCCAAGCTGCAGGCGATTTCGAAGACCGGCTATGATGAGCGCATCTTTATCCGCGGCGACAAGTCGACCGACTACGGAACGGCGATGAAGGTCATGGCTCGCATCTCAGCGGCCGGCTACAAGAATATCGGCCTGGTCTCATTGCAGGAACAGGACCAGTAACACGACGATGCGGACCGGCCTCACCTCATCGGTCATCTTGCATGCGGTAGCGCTGGCATTCGGGCTGTTCACGCTGTCGTCGCCGCCGGCCATGCCGACCTCCGACGTGGAGTCGGTGGCGGTGGACATCGTGCCGATGGAAGCCATCGCGCAGACGCTGCAGGGCGACAAGAAGTCGGTCATGCATGATAAACCGGCGCCGGTTCCGACGAAGCGACCGGATGTCGTTCCTGATGCCCAGAAGGTCGGCGAGAACACCGTCGACACCGACAAGGCGGTGACCGACGAAGCCAAGCCGAAGCCGGTCGAGAAGACGGCGGCGCCGCCGCCCGCGCCGACGCCGACCGAGAAGCCTGCCGTCGAGGACGTGCCGAAGCCGCAGGAGAAGCCGAAGCCGACGCCTGCAACGGAAGTCGCGCCGACACCAACGCCGAAGGAAGAGGTCAAGCCCGAGCCGGTCAAGCAGACGGAGCCCAAGCCGACACCGACCAAGCAACCGGCGCCGACACCGCCGAAGGACACGACCGCCGCCATCCCGAAGGAAGAGGTGAAGCCGGACGCCGTCGCCGAGGCGATCGATCAGCAGCAGCCGACCGAGGAAGCCAAGCTGCCGGATTCCGCGCCGGCGCCGGAAGCACGGCCGAAGCCGCAGCCGGCCCAGGCCGAGAGCGCCAAGGCGCCGGACCGCAAGGACGCGGAAAAGCCGGTGAAGGAAGCATCTTCCAAGAAGAAATCGGACGAGAAGCAGTTCAACGCCGACGAGATAACCGCTCTGCTCGATAAGCAGAAGCCGTCCGGCGGCGGCGCCAAGCGCTCGACCCAGCAGGCTTCGCTGGGCGGCGAGAAGGATCAGGGCCAGAAGCTCTCCAAGTCGGAGCAAGGGGCGTTGGAGGATCAGCTCGGGAGTTGCTGGACCCTTCCGGTTGGACTCGAGGGTTCTGAAAACTTCACCGTGGTCATCCGTTTCAACCTGAATGCCTCCGGCAAGCTCGAGGGCCGCCCGACCGTCGAGAAGTCCAGCGGCAACCCCCAGTTCGACGCCAGCGCGGTTCGCGCCGTGCAGAAATGCGATGTCGCGGGTCTGCAGGTTCCCGCCGGAAAGCAGGACATCTGGTCTGACATTCGCGTCAACTTCGATCCGAGAGCGATGCTTGGCCTGTAGCCGGAGCATCCAAAAGAAATCAGCAAGAGAAGCGAGAAGACATGAAATCCATCCTCAAGCCGCTCCTGATGGTCGCCGCAATGGCGCTGGGCATAAGTTCGGTCGCCACCTTGCCCGCCTGGGCAACTCTTGAGCTGAACGTCAACAAAGGCAATGTCGAGCCGATGCCCATCGCCATCCCCGACTTCCAGGGGGGGCTTGGCCCGCAGATATCGGAGATCGTAACGGCCGACTTGAAACGGTCGGGGCTGTTCGCGCCGATCGACAAGGCCGCCTTTGTCGAAAAGATCACCAACCCGGATGCCTCGCCGCGTTTCGAGGACTGGAAGGTCATCAACGCGCAGGCTCTGGTGACCGGCAGCGTGAGCAAGGAAGCGGACGGCCGCATCCGGGCGCAGTACCGTCTGTGGGATATCTTCGGCAATCAGCAGATGGCCGGTGAGCAGTTCTTCGCCAACGACGCCAATCAGCGCCGTGTAGCGCATATCATCGCCGATGCGATCTATGAGAAGATCACCGGCGAAAAGGGCTATTTCGATACACGCGTTGTCTTCGTCGACGAATCCGGCGCCAAGAACGCGCGCAAGAAGCGGCTCGCCATCATGGACCAGGACGGCGCCAATGTGCGCTACCTGTCGGACGGCCGCGCGATCGTGCTGACGCCGCGCTTCTCGCCGAACCGGCAGGAAATCACCTACATGTCCTATGAGAGCGGGCAGCCGAAGGTCTACCTGCTGCAGATCGAGACCGGGCAGCGCGAGCTGGTCGGCAATTTCCCGGGCATGACGTTTGCGCCGCGCTTCTCGCCCGACGGCCAGAAGGTGATCATGAGCCTGCTGCGCGACGACGGCAATTCCAACATCTTCGCCATGGACCTGAGAAGCCGCTCGACCACGCGGCTCACCGATTCGACCGCTATCGACACCTCGCCGTCCTATTCGCCGGACGGTTCGCAGGTCGTCTTCACCTCCGACCGCGGCGGCGGCAGCGGGCGCTCGCAGATCTACGTCATGGGCGGGGACGGCTCGAACCCGCACCGCATCTCCTTCGGCGACGGCGTCTATTCGACCCCGGTCTGGTCGCCGCGGGGCGATCTCATCGCCTTCACCAAGCAGAGCGGCGGCGAATTCCAGATCGGCGTCATGAAGACCGACGGCTCGGGTGAGCGCATCCTGTCCTCAGGCTTCCAGCAGGAGGGTCCGACCTGGGCGCCGAACGGCCGCGTCTTGATGTTCTTCCGCGACTCGGGCGGCGGACCGAAGCTGGTCTCGGTCGACCTCACCGGCCGCAACGAGCAGCCGATCCCGACCGCGAACTATGCTTCGGATCCGGCTTGGTCGCCGTTGTTGGAGTGAGGGGCGGGGAACTGAGGAATTGAAGAACTGAAGAATTGAGGAAATGAAGAAGCGGAGAAGGGCTCAAATCCCCGCTTTTCATGTCTTGGTCGCGTTTTGGCCGCATTTCCGCCTACGGTCCGCGCCCATTGTCGATCTTGGTAAATGCGTGGATGCGTAACGGCCGAGGACGGCGGCTCGAAACCAAAAATTAACCGTGTTTCTTGAATGCCGGTTAACCCAAACGTGGTTACTGGGTGATCAACGAAATCACTCGAATGCGAAGGAGAGGCGGCATGGGCCGTATCGCAGCACTTACCCGAAACCCGGCCATGATCGCGCTGGTGGCGGCTCTCGCCATCACCGGTTGCGCCTCGAAGAAGACTCCGAACAGCGCGGCCGATCTCGGCCTCAACGGCGCCGGCGCCGCCACGCCGGGTTCGGCGCAAGACTTCACCGTCAACATCGGCGACCGCATCTTCTTCGACACCGACTCCTCGTCGATCCGCGCCGACGCGCAGACCACGCTGGCGCGCCAGGCGCAGTGGCTCAACCAGTATCGCCAGTACGCCATCGTCATTGAAGGCCATGCCGACGAGCGCGGCACGCGTGAGTACAATCTGGCACTGGGCGCCCGCCGCGCCGCCGCCACCCGCGACTTCCTGGTCTCCAAGGGCGTCTCCGCCAGCCGCCTGAAGACCATCTCCTACGGCAAGGAGCGTCCGGTCGCGGTCTGCGACGACATCTCCTGCTGGTCGCAGAACCGCCGCGCCGTCACCACGCTGTCGGGCGCCGGTTCCTAAGGGCTTATCGCCGCGACGTCGGTCCGGCGCACCGAGGGCGGCAAAAATACAACATCCCGGACATGAAAGGCGGCCTCAGGGCCGCCTTTTTCATTTGCAACACCCCGAAACAAAATTTGGCCGAAGTCTCGCGTCCTGCTATGAGCGCGAGGGCGCTCCTCCCCCTGTTCTGATTTGGAAAGGCGCATCAGGCCAACACCCACCGCGAGAGACAGAATGCATTTTAGAACGGTCCTGAGCGGCACGCTTGCGCTGCTGCTCATATCAAGCCTCCCAAGCCTCGCCGCGTCGGCCGACGGCGCCGGACAGGCGTCAGGCAGCGGCTTTACCTTCCATCTGCCGACGCTCGGCATCTTCGGCGACAAGAAGAAGCCTGAACAGGCGCAGATCGCGCAGGATAGCGGCGGCGGCGTGACCGGTCTGGAAGACCAGCTGCGCCAGCTGAACGGCAAGATCGAGGAGATGAATTTCCAGATCCTGCAGATGCAGGAACAGATCCGAAAGCAGCAGGAAGACAATGAGTTCCGCTTCCAGCAGCTCGAGGGCGGTGCGCAAGGCGGCGCCAAGCCGACCGGGCAGAAGAAATCGGACGCCGCGCCTCAGGACGGAACCGGCGGCAACACTAACCTCGGCGATGCCGGCACCGGGGATTCCGGCACCGGCGACGCCGGAACCGGCAACAGCGTCGCCCAGGCTCCGGTGACGCAGGCGCCGGCCGATACCGGCGGGCAAAATGGCGGCGGCAAGACGGTCGGCGACGTCATCGTGGAGTCGCAGACCGGCGATCCCGGCAAGCTGATCACCGGCGCGCCGCCGAAGAATTTCGGCACCATCACCGTCGACAAGAACGGCAATGTGGTCAATGCCGAGTCCGACCCGCAGGCCAACGCACCGGCGCAGGCTCCCTCGGCTACGGCAAGCGCTCCTTCCGCCGAAACGCCTGCCAAGAAGAACAAGGCCGGCGACACACAAGTCGCGGCCCTGCCGTCGACCAACGATCCGGACGAGCTCTACCGCAATTCCTACCAGTTCATCCTGTCGGGGGACTATCCGACGGCCGAACAGGGTTTTCGCGACCATATCTCCCGCTTCCCCAAGGACGCGAAGGCTGCGGACGCGCATTACTGGCTGGGCGAGTCGCTGCTCGGTCAGCAGAAATACCGCGACGCGGCCGAGATCTTCCTCGCCGCCAGCAAGGACTACCCGAAGGCCAAGAAGGCGCCCGACATGCTGCTCAAGCTCGGCGTTTCGCTGGTCGGCCTGAAGCAGAACGACGTCGCCTGCGCCACCTTCAACGAGATCGGCAAGCGCTATCCCGATGTTTCCGTCACGCTCAAGGAACGCATCAAGCAGGAAAAGGCTCTGGCGGCGTGCTGACGCCCGATACCAAGCCTGACCTTTCAACCAGACTTTTCACCGACCTGGACTTTTCGACCGGCGCCGTTGCGGCCGTGTCCGGCGGCAGCGACTCGACTGCCCTTCTTCTCCTTCTCAAAGATCACCTCGACCGCACCGTATCGGGCGCCAAACTGCTCGCGGTGACGATCGATCACGGCTTAAGGCCGGACTCGGCCGTCGAGGCGCGGCTGGTTGCCAGCTTCTGCGCCGGGCGCGGCATCGCGCATCGCATTCTTGCCTGGCACGGCGACAAGCCCGCGACCGGCCTGCCGGCGGCCGCGCGCGAGGCGCGCTACAGGCTGCTTGCCGAAGCAGCCGATGCCGAAGGCATCAAGCTGATCCTGACCGGCCACACCGCGGACGATCAGGCCGAGACGGTGCTGATGCGGCAGGCGCGCGAGGATGACGGCCGCGGCCTTGCCGGCATGGCGCCCGCAACGCTCTTCGACTGGCGCACCTGGATCGTCCGGCCGCTGCTCGGCACAAGGCGCGCGGCGCTGCGCGACATGCTGCGGCATCGCGACATCGGCTGGATCGAGGACCCGACCAATGTGGATGTCCGCTTCGAGCGGCCGCGCATCCGCGCGGCGCTCGCGCAGGGCGAGGGCGAACGGTGCGTCGCCGAGGCGCTGGCGCGGTCGGCCCAGGCGGCTCGTGAGCGCCACGACATCGGTCGCCGCGCCGCCAGGCTCATCGACGCATTCGCCAGCAGACCGGTTCCGGGCCTCATCCGCCTCGATCGCGATTTCGCTGGGCATAAGGACGGCCAAGCGGCCATTTACGCGCTGCGCATCCTGCTGGCCACGGTTGGCGGCATGTCGTTCCTAGTAGACGAGGCGCGTTGCGCCGCATTGCTTGCCCGCCTGCGCTCCGCGCCGCTTTGCGCCACATTGTCGCGGACGGTGGTCGACGCGCGCCGGTTCGGCATCTTCCTTCGCCGCGAGAACCGCAACCTGCCCGCCGCCGCTCCACCGGTAGACAACCAGCTTTGGGACAACCGACGCCGCGTCACCTTGGGTGGGCGCATCACTTTGAAAGACCAACCGGGCGGTTTGGTGATCGCGCCGCTTGGGGCTGCGGCTGCCGGGCGAGCGCCCCCGATCGAGGATATCCCACCAAGCCTGTCGCGCGCAGCGCTAGCCGCGGAGCCATCGCTGTGGTCCGGCGGCGAACAGCTTGATTTTGCTGGCGGCAATGCCGGCCCGCAACCGGTGTCTGTCGTTCCGGCGGTTGCCCCTTTTGCACGCTTCCTGCCGTCCTTCGACCTTGAGCCGGCTGCCGCCGTCGCGGCGCTTGTCTGCGCACCGCCGTTGCCGGCGTCGCCATTTCGCGGCCATGATGGTGGGAGAGGGTGGGCGAAAGCTTAACCGATACATGCTGTTCTGCTTGGCAAGGGGTGACGCTCTCCCTATGTTAGGCCAAGCTTCTCAATCATCGCGGGCCCGCAGGCGGGCCCCAACGGGACAATAGATGAATCCGAATTATCGCAACCTCGCGCTCTGGGCGATCATAGCGGTCCTGCTCATCGCCCTGTTCAATCTGTTCCAGACGCCCCAGACGCGCGGTGCGACGACGGATATCCCCTATTCACAGTTCCTGCAGGACGTCGCCTCCGGCCGGGTCAAGAGCGTGACCATCGCCGGCGCCCGCGTCTTCGGCAACTACACGGACAACGCCAACGGCTTCCAGACCTATTCGCCCGGCGATCCGTCGCTGGTCTCCAGGCTGCAGGACAAGAACGTCACCATCACCGCCAAGCCTGAGACCGACGGCTCCAATTCGCTGTTCGGCTACCTGATCTCGTGGCTGCCGATGATCCTGATCCTCGGCGTGTGGATATTCTTCATGCGCCAGATGCAGTCCGGCTCCGGAAGAGCGATGGGCTTCGGCAAGTCGAAGGCCAAGCTGCTCACCGAGGCGCATGGCCGCGTCACCTTCCAGGATGTCGCCGGCGTCGACGAGGCCAAGGAAGACCTCGAAGAGATCGTCGAGTTCCTGCGCGATCCGCAGAAGTTCCAGCGCCTGGGCGGCAAGATCCCGCGCGGCGTGCTCTTGGTCGGCCCGCCCGGCACCGGCAAGACGCTGCTCGCCCGCTCGGTCGCCGGCGAGGCCAACGTGCCGTTCTTCACCATTTCCGGCTCGGAGTTCGTCGAGATGTTCGTCGGCGTCGGCGCAAGCCGCGTCCGCGACATGTTCGACCAGGCCAAGAAGAACGCGCCCTGCATCATCTTCATCGACGAAATCGACGCGGTCGGCCGCCATCGTGGCGCCGGCCTCGGCGGCGGCAATGACGAGCGAGAGCAGACGCTGAACCAGCTGCTGGTCGAGATGGACGGCTTCGAGTCCAACGAGTCGATCATCCTGATCGCAGCCACCAACCGGCCCGACGTGCTCGATCCGGCGCTGCTGAGGCCCGGCCGTTTCGACCGCCAGGTGGTGGTGCCGAATCCCGACATCGTCGGCCGCGAGAAGATCCTCAAGGTGCATGTGCGCAACGTGCCGCTGGCGCCCAATGTCGACCTCAAGGTCATCGCGCGCGGCACGCCCGGCTTCTCCGGCGCCGACCTGATGAACCTCGTCAACGAATCCGCGCTGATGGCGGCGCGCCGCAACAAGCGGCTCGTCACCATGGCCGAGTTCGAGGACGCCAAGGACAAGATCATGATGGGCGCCGAGCGCCGCTCGTCGGCGATGACGCAAGCCGAGAAGGAGCTGACCGCCTATCACGAGGCGGGCCACGCCATCCTGGCGCTCAACGTGCCGACGGCTGATCCGCTGCACAAGGCGACAATCATCCCGCGCGGCCGCGCGCTCGGCATGGTCATGCAGCTGCCGGAAGGCGACCGCTATTCGATGAGCTACAAGTACATGATCTCGCGGCTCGCGATCATGATGGGCGGTCGCGTCGCCGAGGAGTTCAAGTTCGGCAAGGAGAACATCACCTCCGGCGCCTCCTCCGACATCGAACAGGCGACCAAGCTGGCGCGCGCCATGGTCACGCGCTGGGGCTTCTCCGACAAGCTCGGCCATGTCGCCTATGGCGACAACCAGGAAGAGGTCTTCCTCGGACACTCGGTGGCCCGCACGCAAAACATCTCCGAAGAGACGGCGCAGATCATCGATGCCGAAGTGCGGCGGCTGATCGACGATGCCTATTCGACCGCCAAGTCCATCCTGACCAAGAAGAAGAAGGAATGGATCGCGCTCGCCGAGGGGCTGCTCGAATACGAGACGCTGTCGGGCGAAGAGATCAAGCAGCTGATCGCGGGCAACAAGCCGGCCCGCGACCTCGGCGACGACACCCCGCCCAGCCGTGGTTCGGCGGTGCCGAAGGCCGGCACCGGCGGCCGCCGCAAGAAGGGCCCTGAGCCCGAAGGCGGCATGGAACCGCAGCCGTCAAGCTGAGGTTGGTGCGCGAAAGACCGATCGAGAAACGCCGCGGCTTGGTCCGCGGCGTTTTTGTTTGGGATTTGGAGACAAGAAGGCTTCCCTCGCCGGGGCGCCAGATATCGCCTAACAGCAGATCCTCGGACACGCCCGAGTATGATGGAAAAACAGTGAGCCGCTTTATCCGCCGTATTCGATTTTTTTAAGATTCAGCTTTCAGCCGCGCATTGCAGAGGCTGTAGTAGCCGCCGCCCTTCTGGATCCAGCGAAGGCCGTTCAACGTACCTGCCTCCTTGTTGTCGTGATAACCCTGCAGGCAGGTTTTCATCCGGGCCTTCGCGGGCTTTTCGGTCTTGAACTCGGCGGCGAGGGTGGTCGGGAATGTCACGCCCGCCGGCGCTACAGTGGGGGCGACCGCCGCGCTGGTGTCCTTTTCTGCTGGCTCCGCGGTTTTAACCGAATCCGAGCTGACACTCTCCGCGGCGGACGTCGCGCATTTCTCCTTGCGGAAAGCGGCCCAGTCCATGCCGTTCAGAGTGCCGCCTTCCTTGGCTGCCCGATAAGTCTCGCCGCATTCCTTCATCGTCAGTGCGCTCGCAGGCGAGGCGCTCCAAGCGACCAGTGCCGTCACAACCAACGCCGCCAATTTCAAACTGAACATTGAGACCCTCCTGATTGATAACAAGTTGACGTCTTTTTGTATACTGTTTGTTCTCTATATGTTCAACCGGAATCTTTGCGACTACGGACAAGCCTGGCGGTGGGCAGTGTGGGCGAACCGATGATGACGACAGTCCTGCTGCAGATGCGAGCTAGGCTGCGGGCGTCTTCGCGCGCAATAAAAAGCCCGCGCATGTTGCGATGCGCGGGCCTTTTCTCTTCGAATAATTAGGCGATCAGCTCTTCAGCTTGGCATTGCACAGGCTGTAGAAGCCGCCGCCCTTCTGGATCCACTTCAGGCCGTTCAGCGTGTTGGCGTCCTTGTTGGCATAGTACTGCTCGAGGCAGGTATGCATGCGGCCCTTTCCCGGATTTTCGGTGGCGAATTTCGGCGAAATCGCCTTCGGGAAGCTCACGCCCTTCGGCGCGGCGACCGTCGGCTTCGCCGGCTCGCTGGTGTAGGTGGCTTCCGTCGGAGCCGGCACGGTGTCGTCTTCAGCAGCGCTGGCGCCGCATTCGGCTTTGCGGAAGTCGTTCCACTTCATGCCGTTCAGCTTGTTGGCGGTCTTCGCGGCTTGGTACTTGGTGCCGCATTCCGCCATGGTCAGGCCCTTACCGCCGTCGGCAGCTGCGGTCGAGGTCTTGGTCGTCTTGGCGGGCTTGGTCTCAGTGGCGGGCGCGGCGGCAGCCGCGGCGGTTGCGCCAGGGCCGCACTCGGCCTTGCGGAAATCGTTCCACTTCATGCCGTTCAGCGTGCCGGCGGATTTTGCAGCCTGGTACTTGGCGCTGCATTCCTTGGAGCTCAGCCCCTTGGCGGCTTCGTCGGAAGTGGCGGCGGCCGCCTTCGTCTTCTTCGCAGGCTTGGTCTCGGCGGCCTTCGTATCGGTCGCAGCCTTGGTATCCGTCGCCGGCTTGGCGTCGGTCGCGGCCGAAGCATCGCTGCCGCATTGCGCCTTGCGGAACTGGTTCCAGGTCTGGCCGGCGAGCGTTCCCGCGTCCTTGGCCGCGTTATACTTGGTGCTGCATTCGGCCATGGTCAGCGCGTTGGCCGGCGCAGCCAGGAACAAGGTCGCGACGGCGATACCCGTCAAAGCTGCAAGTCTATGAATCAGCATGGCGTTTTCTCCCTTGATGCCGCCAATAAGTGTCCCTATGCCAAATCAATAGCTCTCAATGTCCGGTTGCGCCAGATGCTTCCGGCGCGGTACCCGTCACAAAGTGTGTTGCTCCTGATAAGGTGATGAATTGCTTGCGGGTTCCCCGCCAGCCAAGGTTTGCCGGTGGGTAGGGCGCCGAAAAGCTCGCGTAGGCAGGTGTAGCGCCGCCAAGTCAAAGGTGGTGATAGGCTGTCGAATCACTTGCGCTGACCGCGACAATGTTTTTCTAAGGATTGGTAATATACAATCACGAAATTTGATGATCGGATGCGGCCCAATTGTGGCAATACGGGCCCGCTGAAAAACCGACGGGGACTGTAAGGACATGGCAGGTCAGTATTTCGGCACGGACGGTATTCGCGGACGCGCCAACAAATTTCCGATGACGGCCGAGGTCGCCATGCGCGTCGGCATGGCCGCCGGGCTGTCGTTCCAGCGCGGCAATCATCGTCACCGCGTCGTGCTCGGCAAGGACACGCGGCTTTCCGGCTACATGATCGAGAACGCCATGGTTGCCGGCCTGTGCGCCGCCGGCATGGACGTGTTCCTGCTCGGCCCGATACCGACACCCGCCGTCGCCATGCTGGTGCGCTCGCTGCGCGCCGATATCGGCGTGATGATCTCGGCGTCGCACAATCCCTACTACGACAACGGCATCAAGCTGTTCGGGCCCGACGGCTACAAGCTCTCCGATGAGATCGAGGAGCGCATCGAAGGCATGCTCGACAAGGACATCGAGCTGGCGCTCGCCGATTCCGACGGGCTCGGCCGCGCCAAGCGCGTCGACGGCGTGCATGACCGCTATATCGAATTCGCAAAGCGCACGCTGCCGCGCTCGATGTCGCTCTCGGGCCTGAGGATCGTCGTCGATTGCGCGAATGGCGCGTCCTACAAGGTGGCGCCCGAGGCGCTGTGGGAGCTCGGCGCCGAGGTGGTGGCGATCAATGTCGAGCCAAATGGCTTCAACATCAACAAGGAGTGCGGCTCGACCCATCCGGCTGGCCTGCAGAAGAAGGTGCACGAGGTGCGCGCCGACATCGGCATCGCGCTCGACGGCGACGCCGACCGCGTCGTCATCGTCGACGAGAACGGAGCGATCGTCGACGGCGATCAGATCATGGCGCTGATCGCCGAATCCTGGCACCAGAGCGGAAGGCTGGCCGGCGGTGGCGTCGTTTCCACGGTGATGTCCAATCTCGGCCTGGAGCGCTTCCTCGGCGACATGAAGCTGCAGCTGCATCGCACCAAGGTCGGCGACCGCTATGTGGTCGAGCACATGCGCGCGCACGGCCTGAATGTCGGCGGCGAGCAGTCGGGCCACATCGTGCTTTCCGATTTCTCGACCACGGGCGACGGTCTGGTCTCGGCCTTGCAGGTGCTCGCCTGCATCAAGCGGCAGAACCGCCCGGTCAGCGAATTGTCGAAGAAATTCGAGCCGGTGCCGCAACTTCTGAAGAATGTCCGCATCTCCGGTGGCAAGCCACTGGAGGAAGCTCCGGTCAAGGCGGCGATCGAAGACGGGCGCAACCGGCTCGGCAAGTCCGGCCGCCTTGTCATCCGGCCATCCGGCACCGAGCCGCTGATCCGTGTCATGGCCGAGGGCGACGATCCGCAACTGGTCGAGGCGGTCGTCAACGACATCGTCGGCATCCTCCAGGAAACGCGCAGCGCCGCCTGAACCCGGTCGCGCAGTTCCTCAGAATTCGCAAGCCCGCCGCCCGGCGGGCTTTTTCGTGCGCCCGCAGAGATCCCGGACAACGGCCTACCATCTAAAATTGTATAGATTCGTGGTTAATCGGTACGGTTAAACGGCTTTTAACCTTTGCAATTCATTATCCACACCCGAGGTCAATCACTTCGGGCGGGTGTCGTCCCGAGGCTTCTTAGGGGTGACAGCATGTTCAATTCAGCAAGAATGGCTTTGTTTGCCGCGCTGCTCGCGGGAGTGGCCGGACCGGCGCTCGCCGCCGACCTCGCGGAGCCGCCTCCGGTCGAGGAAGCGCCGCCGCCGGTTGTCGAGGCTCAACCGGTCGATCTCGGCGGCTGGTACATCCGCGGCGATATCGACTACCACTGGTCGAATTTGGATAGCATCGATTACATCACCTACGGCCCACCGCCCGGCACCAACGATTTCGATTTCGGCGACCTAAAGGGCGGGTTCTCGCTCGGCGCCGGCGTCGGCTACAAGATCAACGATTACTTGCGCACGGATCTGACTGCCGACTACTGGTTCAAGTCGGACTTCAACGGCCAGACCTCGGATCTGACCACGACATCGACCGAAGAGTCGAGCATGAGCGCTCTGCTTCTGCTTGCCAATGCCTATGTGGATATCGGCACGTGGAACGGCATCACGCCTTATGTCGGCGCTGGCATCGGTGGTGCGCATGTCAAGTGGGACACGGTCCATGACCCGAACACCACCGAAACCAACCCCGGGTCGTCCAACTGGCGCTTCGCCTACGCGCTTATGGCCGGCGCTTCCTACTGCCTCACGGACAAGGTCATCCTCGATGCCGGCTACCGCTTCACTCACATCGAGGGTGGGCGCATGTTCGAATTTGATACGACCAGCTCCGGACCGGGCTTCGACCACGGCATCAACACGCATGAAGTGCGCGGCGGTCTGCGCTATCAGTTCGGCGGCAATAACGGCTGCGCCGCGCCGGTGGTCGCCTATCAGCCTGAGCCGGAACCGATCTATACCAAGTAGAACTGGCGCATCCGACAGTTCGACCGCCCGGCATCAGCCGGGCGGTTTTCGTTTGTGCGCGGCGGGTGAAACCTCATCGAAATCAATTCGGTAACTCCCTGTTATCCTTAACCGCCACTTAACCACTATGGTTAACAATGGCTCCTTGAAACGGCGCCCGTATTCGTGGCTGGCGCCAATCTCGGGAGCCGGGGACCATGAAATCCAGATCGCGTATCGCGTCAGCGCTTGCCGCAACCATCCTGTTGCCGATGACGCCGGCGCTCGCGGCCGACTACGATCCGCCGATCTATGTCGACCAGGCGCCGGACTACCAGCCGGTCGAGGTCGGCTCGGGCTGGTATCTGCGCGGGGACGTCGCCTATCTGCCGCAGAAGACCTTCGACAACGGGGATTTCACCTTCCCGTCAACGATCAACAACGAAAGCTTCAGCGAGGGCGAGGATGCGTATTTCGCGAGCATCGGCTTCGGCTATCATTTCAACGACTACCTTCGTGCCGATCTCAACCTGGGCTATCTGCCCGGCAATCACGTCAGCGACAGCTATGACGATTCAGGGGTCGCACCGGCGGGAACGGCGATCCTTGGCTCGGGAAATGTGAAGAACTACGCGTTCTCCGGTATCCTCAATGGTTATGTCGATCTGGGCACCTATGTCGGGGTCACGCCCTATGTCGGCGCCGGCATTGGTTTGGTTCGCACGACGAGCAAGCTTTCGGCCTCATACACAGACAGCGCCGACTCCACCAACGATTTCGTCCTGAGCAGCAACAAGACCCAATACTCGCTCGCCTATACGCTCAATGCGGGCCTTGCATACCAGGTAAGCAAGAACCTCCTGGTCGATCTCGGCTACCAGTATTTCTCCGCCCCCAATGCGGAATATGTGGCCGCCGAGAGCCTGACCTCCTATCCCACCCGTAAGGGGATCAGCAATCATCAGGTCAAGCTCGGCCTGCGCTACGACCTCTGGTAAAGCGAAGCGGGTTACGAAATGCCACGGCGGGCCAACGGCTCGCCGTTTTCATTTCGGGGCCGCGCACCCTGGTCATAGGGAATATCCCGACAACGACAAAAACTTTGCTCTTGACGCCGAAAGCCTGAAAGCATATCGCCGTCCGTGGGCCACCCCTCCCCAACGAGGGGCCACTATCTGGAAGGATAGACCACGATGACGACGCTTACCAAGCCCGGACTCCGTCCGGCAAATCCCAATTTCTCCTCAGGTCCCTGCGCAAAACGCCCCGGCTGGTCGGTCGAGGCGCTCTCGAAGGCCGCGCTCGGGCGCTCCCATCGCGCCAAGATCGGCAAGAGCAAGCTCGAACAGGCGATCGAGCTGACGCGCGACATCCTCAAGGTTCCCGCGAGCTATCGCATCGGCATCGTGCCGGCGTCCGACACCGGCGCGGTCGAGATGGCGCTGTGGTCGCTGCTCGGCGAGCGCGGCGTCGACATGGTCGCCTGGGAGAGCTTCGGCTCCGGCTGGGTAACGGATGTGGTCAAGCAGCTCAAGCTCGCCGATGTGCGCAGGTTCGAGGCCGGCTACGGCAAGCTGCCAGACCTGGCGCAAGTCGATTTCGACCGCGACGTCGTCTTCACCTGGAACGGCACCACCTCCGGCGTGCGCGTGCCGAATGGCGATTTCATTCCCGCGAACCGCAAGGGCTTGACCATTTGCGACGCGACCTCGGCAGCCTTCGCGCAAAGGCTCGATTTTGAGAAACTCGATGTCGTCACCTTCTCCTGGCAGAAGGTGTTGGGCGGCGAGGGCGCGCACGGCATGCTGATCCTGTCACCCCGCGCCGTCGAGCGGCTGGAGACCTACAAGCCGGCCTGGCCGCTGCCGAAGATCTTCCGCCTGACCTCGGGCGGCAAGCTGATCGAGGGCATCTTCAAGGGCGAGACCATCAACACGCCGTCGATGCTGTGCGTCGAGGATTATCTCGATGCGCTTCACTGGGCGAAGTCGATCGGCGGCCTGGAGGCGCTCATTGCCCGCGCCGACGCCAACGCCGCGGTGCTCGACCGGTTCGTTGGCAAGTCGCCTTGGCTCGGCCATCTGGCCGTCGATCCGGCAACGCGCTCGAACACGTCCGTGTGCCTGTCCTTCACCGATCCGGATGTTGCGGCGCTCGATGCCGACGGTCAGGCGGCTTTCGCCAAGGGCCTCGTCTCGGCGCTCGACAAGGAAGGCGTCGCCTACGACATCGGCTCCTATCGCGACGCGCCGCCCGGGCTGCGCATCTGGTGCGGCGCCACCGTCGAGACCGCCGATCTCGAAGCGCTGCTGCCATGGCTCGACTGGGCCTTTGCCGCGCAGAAGGCGTCACTGAAAGCAGCGGCCTGAAATCCGTGGCGGCCTGCGGGCCGCCACCATTTCCCGACACATCCAATTCCCTTCAAGGAGGCCGTGATGGCGCCCCGCGTTCTCGTTTCGGATAAACTTTCAACCACCGCCGTACAGATATTCAAGGATCGCGGCATCGAGGTCGACTACCTGCCCGATCTCGGCAAGGACAAGGAAAAGCTGCTCGAAGTCATCGATCAGTATGACGGCCTCGCCATCCGCTCGGCGACCAAGGTCACCGAGAAGCTGATCAATGCGGCAACCAGGCTCAAGGTCGTCGGCCGCGCCGGCATCGGCGTCGACAATGTTGATATCCCCGCCGCCAGCCGCAAGGGCATCATCGTGATGAACACGCCCTTCGGCAATTCGATCACCACGGCCGAGCATGCTGTGGCGATGATCTTCGCGCTGGCGCGGCAGATCCCAGAAGCCAATGCCTCGACCCATGCGGGAAAATGGGAAAAGAACCGCTTCATGGGCATCGAGATCACCAGCAAGACGCTGGGCGTGATCGGCTGCGGCAATATCGGCTCGATCGTCGCCACGCGCGGCGTCGGATTGAAGATGCATGTGATTGCCTTCGATCCGTTTCTGTCGGACAGCCGCGCCGAGGAACTCGGCGTCCAGAAGGTCGAGCTCGACGAGCTCTTCGCCCGCGCCGACTTCATCACGCTGCACACACCGCTGACCGAGAAGACGCGTAACATCATCGACGGGGCTGCGATCGCCAAGATGAAGGACGGCGTGCGCATCATCAATTGCGCGCGTGGCGGCCTGGTCGTCGAGGCGGACCTGGTCGCGGCGCTGAAGAGCGGCAAGGTGGCTGGCGCCGGCATCGACGTGTTCGAGGTCGAGCCGGCGGAAAACAACCCGCTGTTCGGCATGGACAATGTCGTGGCGACACCGCATCTCGGCGCCTCGACCACGGAAGCGCAGGAGAATGTCGCGCTGCAGGTCGCCGAGCAGATGAGCGACTATCTTATCAAGGGCGCCGTCTCCAACGCCATCAACATGCCTTCGATCACTGCCGAGGAAGCGCCGAGGCTCAAGCCCTTCGTCAAGCTCGCCGAGGTGCTTGGCGCCTTCGTCGGCCAAGTCACCGAGGATCCGATCAAGGAGGTCGAGATCCTGTTCGACGGCTCGACGGCGACGATGAACACGCGCGCGCTGGTGAGCGCCGCCCTTGCCGGCCTGATCCGGCCGCAGGTCTCCGACGTCAACATGGTGTCGGCGCCGATCATGGTGAAGGAGCGCGGCATCATCGTCGCCGAGGTCAAGCGCGACAAGTCGGGCGTGTTCGACGGCTACATCAAGCTGACGGTCAAGACCGAGCACATGACGCGTTCGATCGCCGGCACCTGCTTCTCCGACGGCAAGCCGCGCTTCATCCAGATCAAAGGCATCAATCTCGACGCCGAGGTCGGCCAGCACATGCTCTACACGACCAATGCGGATGCGCCCGGCATCATCGGCCTGCTCGGCACGGTGTGCGGCGAGAACGGCGTCAACATCGCCAACTTCCAGCTCGGCCGCAACCGGCCGGGCGGCGACGCGATCGCGCTGCTTTATCTCGACGCGCCGTTCCCGGAAAAAGTGCTCGATCAGCTGCGGGCGCACCAATCGATCGACTCGGCCAAGCCGCTGCATTTCGACGTCGGCGCCGAGTGAAGGCCTGATATGAAAAACGCCCCGCCGGCACGAGCCGTCGGGGCGTGGATGAGACAGCCGTCACGGACGGTTGGTCGGCGCGTGATCGAGAACAATCATCCCGCCTGCAGCGCTGTTCTACTGCCGCTGTATTCGGCGAGCGCAATGCCGCCCAGCACCAAGGCGAGTGCGAAGGCCTGATAGGGCTGAAACTGCTCGCCGACGATAAGCACCGAAAGCAGCGTGCCGAAGATCGGCACAAGGTTGATGAACAGGCCGGCGCGGTTGGCGCCGATCAGCTCGTTGCCCTTGATGTAGAGGACCTGCGAGACGACCGAGGCGCCAAGCGCCGTGTAGAGCGTGAGCGCCCATCCATACGCGTCCGGCATGATGGCGCGGCCGGCCGCGATCTCCCAGGTGACGAAGGGCAGGGAGATCAACAGCGCGGCGATCGACAGCGCCAGCATGAAACTCTGCCAGCGGATTGCAGGCTTGAGGCGCAGGCCCACCGAATAGAGGCTGTAGCAAAGCACCGCGACAAGCATGATGGCGTCGCCGAAGTTGAGGTTTAGCTTCAAGAGCTGGCCGAGGTCGCCATGGCTGGCGGTCAGCGCGACGCCGACGATGGTGAGCACGACCCCGACGATCTGCAGGGGCTGCACGCGCAGCCTGAACAGCATGAAATTGGCAAGGATGATGACGATCGGGATGGCGGCCTGCTCGATCGAGACGTTGATGGCGGTCGTGTAGTTGAGCGCCGTGTAGAAGATGACGTTGAAGATGGTGAAGCCGCACGCGCCGAGGCCGGCAAGCAGTTTCCAGTGGCTGCGCACTTCCAGCCAGTCCTCGCGCAGTGTCCGCCAGCCGACGGGCAGCAGGATGAGCACAGCCATGACCCAGCGCAGGAACACCAGGGTCATCGGCGAGACATGGCCGACGGCAAGCTTGCCTGCCACCGAATTGCCGCCCCACAACAACATGGTCGACAGGAGGAACAGATAGGCGGCTCTGTGCATGAAATATCCGGCCCTGCATGGATGTTCGCGGGTTCCGGCCGGCCTAGAATGGCGGCGGCGGCAAGTAAATGATGCGAAAGCCGGAATTTGTTATGCCTGATCGGGACGAGGCTTCGCCGGGATCGTCATCCCGATCCAACTCCTGGAGCACGATCGGGTTCCGAAAGCCGGCTTCCGCTTTCAAATCATGTTCCAGGGATGGTTTCGGCGGCAAAGAAAGGGTCGCGCGGGCCGGCGCTTGACGCTATAGAGGCCTGTCGTTTCAGGCCGCCCGCGCGGCATTTCAAGGGAAAAGAACATGGCCAATGTGGTGGTCGTCGGCTCGCAGTGGGGCGACGAAGGCAAGGGCAAGATCGTCGACTGGCTGTCGGAACGGGCCGACGTGGTCGTGCGCTTCCAGGGCGGCCACAATGCCGGCCATACGCTGGTCGTCGACGGCAAGGTCTACAAGCTGTCGCTGCTGCCCTCGGGCGTGGTCAGGCAGGGCAAGCTCTCGATCATCGGCAATGGCGTGGTGTTCGATCCGCATGCCTTCGTGGCCGAAGCCAAGAAGCTCAAGGACCAGGGCGTGGAGGTCACGCCGGAGCGCCTGAAAATAGCCGAAAACACCGCGCTTATCCTGTCGCTGCACCGGGAGCTGGACGGATTCCGCGAAGACGCCGCCTCGAATTCCGGAACCAAGATTGGCACGACCCGCCGCGGCATCGGCCCCGCCTATGAGGACAAGGTGGGACGGCGGGCGGTGCGGGTGATGGATCTGGCGGATTTGGAAACGCTCCCCTTGAAGGTTGACAGGCTGCTGACGCACCACAACGCGCTGCGCCGCGGGCTCGGCCATCCGGAAGCGACGCATGAGGCGATCATGCAGGAGCTCACCTCGGTGGCCGGCGAGATCCTGCCTTACATGGACCGCGTCTGGAAAGTGCTCGACGACAAGCGTCGCGCCGGCGAGCGCATCCTGTTCGAGGGCGCGCAGGGCACGCTGCTCGACATCGACCACGGCACCTATCCCTTCGTCACCTCGTCCAACACCGTGGCCGGGCAGGCTGCCGCCGGTTCCGGCGTCGGTCCCGGCGTGATCGGCTATGTGCTCGGCATCACCAAGGCCTACACGACCCGCGTCGGCGAGGGGCCGTTCCCGACCGAGCAGAAGAACGAGATCGGCGAGTTTTTGGGCACGCGGGGCCACGAGTTCGGTGTCGTCACGGGACGCAAGCGGCGCTGCGGCTGGTTCGACGCCGTGCTGGTGCGCCAGGCCGTCGCCGTCAACGGCATCAAGGGCATCGCGCTCACCAAGCTCGACGTGCTCGACGGGCTGGACGAGATCAAGGTTTGCACCGGCTATCGCCTCGACGGCGAGACGATCGATTACCTGCCGGCCAGCCAGGGCGCGCAGGCGCGGGTCGAGCCCATCTACGAGACGCTCGAAGGCTGGAAGGGGACCACGGCCGGCGCCAGGAGCTGGAATGATTTGCCGGCGCAAGCCGTCAAGTATGTCCGCTATATCGAGGAGCTAATCGGGGCTCCGGTGGCGCTGCTTTCCACCAGCCCGGAACGGGACGACACGATACTTGTGACCGATCCGTTTCAAGACTAGTTTCACAGCCCTTCCCGGCGCTATGGCTGATTTGCGGCCGGCGGGAAAAGAATGCAGGTCACCTGACGTATGGCAGATTTCGTTAGTGTTCTGAAAAAGCAGCTCGAGAAGAAGGGGGATCCTTCGTTCGAGGTGCGCAAGCAGATATACGACGGTGCCCGCGCGGTGCTGGCGAAGAAGCTCGCCGAGTATTCCCCGCCGCTTGCGCCCGATGTCGTCAGCAAACAGAAGCGCTCGCTGGAAGACGCCATTTCCAGCGTCGAGCGCGATTACGCCAAGCGCCCTCCAGCCGAGGATCCGCTGGCGGAGCTGGAACATATTTTCTCCTCCATCGACCGCAACAAGAACCAGCCGAGCCATGCCCGCCAGCCGGCGGCGCCCGCGCCGGCCAAGCCGGATCCGTTCAAATCCGAGCCGTTCAAGCCGGCGCCGACGCCCGCCAGGACTGAACCGAGCTGGCAAAGCACGCCTAAGGCCGAGCCGGCGCCGCAAAGCCCCGCCAAGGCCGAGCCGTCCTCGCAGAGCGGAGCTAGGACGGAACCGAGCTGGCAGGCCGCGCCAAAGGCGGAGCCTGCCTGGCAGAAAGCGCCGCCACCACCGATGCCGTCGCCGCGCGAGGACGATGTCGGCCTCGCGGGCATGGACGCGGCCGATGCCGACGACGGCAGCGACGTCTTTGCCAATGACGAGCAGCCGGCGGCCGATACTTTCCAACGGCTGCGGCCTCAGCCGCAGCGCAAGCGCGGCTATGGCGGCCTGATCGCCGCCGTCATCGCGCTTTTGGTGCTGGCCGGCGGCGGCTATGGGGTCTGGCTGAACAAGAACGCATTCAGCTCGCTCTTCGGCCTTGGCGGCAGCGGCAACAAGACGGTCTCGACCGAGCCGCTGGTCAAGCCCGCTCCAGCCAAGCCTGCGACCGAGACGGCGGCAGCGCCAGCCCCGGCCCCGGCCGCTACCGGCGAGTCCGCCGACACGACCAAGTTCACGCAGCGCCTGACGCCCGAGGGCAAGGAGACCGATCCTGGCCCCGCCGGCGGGCAGGCGACGATCGGCGAAGGCGAATCCGTCGCGGCGCTGACCTCGCGGCCGCCGGCCGCGCCGGCAACGGCGCCAGCGACGACCCCGCCTGCTGCGGCCACGCAAACGCCCGGGGCGCCTGCCGCGGGAACTACGCCGGCGGCGCCGGCGACCGGCGCGGCCAATCCGACGCCGCCGGCGGCTGGAACCACACCGCCAACCGCTGATGCGGCAACGACGCCCCCTGCGGTCGGTGCCGCGCCGCCCGCCGCCGGAGCAACGCCGCCGGCCGCGGGCACGACGCCGCCCGCGCCGGCGACGGCCGAGGCGACCGTGCCGGTCGGGCAGAAGGCGATCTTCTATGAGGAGCGCACCAGCACCCAGCAGGGCACGGCCGAGCCCGGCAGCATCGTGTGGTCGCTGGTGCAGGAATCGCCGGGCGGCGACCTGCCGCCGGAACCGGCGATCCGTGCCGAGGCGACGATCCCGGGCAAGAATATCCAGTTGCGCATGACGATCCGGCGCAACACCGACCAGACGCTGCCGGCCAGCCACATCATCGAGATGATCTTCCTGACGCCGGAAGGGTTTGACGGCGGCGGTGTCGACAACATCCTGCGCATCGCCATGAAGAGCTCCGAGCAGGATGCCGGCAGCCCGCTGATCGGCATCCCGGCCAAGATCGCCGACGGCTTCTTCCTCGTTGCGCTCAACGACACCAAGGCCGACGAGGACGCCAACCTGTCGCTGCTTCGGGGACAGTCCTGGATCGACGTGCCGGTGGTCTACAAGACCGGACGCCGCGCGCTGCTGACCATGGAAAAGGGCATCCCCGGCGAGAAGGTCTTCGACGAGGCGCTGAAGGCCTGGGCGGCGAAGACGTCGGGATGAGGAGCAATTCGAGGAAAAGTGTGAGCGGTTTTCCGTCCGGGATTGCTTAAAAACAGGCGCCTTAAAAGCCTTGAAAGAGCATATCGAGCGCCGCGACGATGTCGTCGTGGTGGCTCATAAGATTGGTTCGATTTTCGCCGAGTTCGGTCGCGGCCACCGTCGCGATGAGGTGAGTGGCCATCACCAGCTTCCGGCCGTTGATCTCAAAGACCGGATGCAGCTTGCGCATTGGCGAAGGCGCCGAGGTCAGTGGCAGAAGCGGAACGACCACCCGCGTCTTGAAGTGGTCGAGCAGGTCGGATTGAACGTCGAGCAGATAGCCGCCTTCGATGCCGCTGGCGAAGACGTCATAGCGCGCCATCAGAATTGCCGATGCTCGGCGAGCGGGATGCCGTGCTTATCGATATAGTCATTCCAGGCGTCCATCGTCGCGCGGTTCTCAAGCTTCCATAGCCGCGTTTTTTCCGCAGCAACCGCTTCCGCTATACCGGCCTCAGCCGCCCGCGATACATTAACGTTCAGCCCCTTGGCTTCCGCCATGAGGTGAGAATCGATCGACAGATTAGCTGGCTGGCGATTTGCGTTCGTCGCGATCTTGCGCATGACATCACCTCGACATGCGCATACTTTATGCGCATCAACTCGTTCGCGCAATGAGGACGTTACCCCTCCATCTCCTCCCTCAGCATCTCCAGCTCCAGCCACTCCTCCTCGAGCGCGGCGAGCGTAGTGCGCTCCTTGTCGAGCGCGGCGATGGTCTTCTGGAACGAGACAGGATCGCGTTCATAGAAGGCGGGGTCGGCGATGTTGTTCTCCAGCCTGGCTATCGAGGCCGTCACCGCTTCGATCTTCTTCGGCAGGGAATCCAGCGCGAACTTCTGCTTGAAAGAGAGCTTTTTCGCCGGGCCTTTCGGCGCGGCCTGTTCGGCTCTCGGCGAAACCTCGGCGGCCTCGGCCTTCGACCTTGCCTTGCGGTCTTCCAGCTTCGAGCCGCCGCGCTGCGCCAGCATGTCGGAATAGCCGCCGGCATATTCGATCCAGCGCCCGCTGCCCTCCGGCGCGATCACGCTGGTGACGGTGCGGTCGAGGAAGTCGCGATCGTGGCTGACCAGGATTACCGTTCCGGCAAAGCCCGCGACCAGTTCCTGCAGCAGCTCCAGCGTCTCCATGTCGAGATCGTTGGTCGGCTCGTCGAGCACGAGAAGGTTCGCCGGCCGCGCCAGCACGCGGGCCAGCAGAAGGCGCGCGCGCTCGCCGCCGGAAAGCTCGCGCACCGGCGTGCGCGCCTGCTCCGGCTTGAACAGGAAATCCTTCATATAGGAGACGACGTGGCGCTGCTCGCCATTGACCAGCAGGTTCTCGCCGCGGCCGTCGGTCAGGTAATGCGCCAGTGTCTCGGCCGGGTCGACGGCCTCGCGCTTCTGATCGAGTGTCGCGATCTCCAGGTTGACGCCGAGACGCACCGTCCCGGCATCCGGCGCGAGCTCGCCGGTCAGCATCTTCAGCAATGTCGTCTTGCCGGCGCCGTTCGGCCCGACCAGGCCGACGCGGTCGCCGCGCTGGATGCGGGTCGAGAAGCCCTTGACCACGGTGAGGTCGCCAAAGCTCTTGTCGATGCCTTTGGCCTCGATCACCAGCTTGCCGGATTCGGCCGCATCGCTCGCCACCATGGTGGCGGTGCCTTCCGCACCGCGGTGGCTGCGGAAGCGCTGGCGCATCGTCTGCAATTCGCCGAGGCGGCGCATGTTGCGCTTGCGCCTCGCGGTCACGCCGTAGCGAAGCCAATGCTCCTCGCGCACGATCTGGCGGCCGAGCTTGTGCTGCTCGCGCTCTTCCTCTTCCAGCACCCGGTCGCGCCATTCCTCGAAATGGGCAAAGCCCTTGTCCAGCCGCCGCGTCTGGCCGCGATCGAGCCAGACGGTGGCGCGGGTGACGCGCTCGAGAAAGCGCCGGTCGTGGGAAATCAGGATCACCGCTGAAGAGGTGCGGGCAAGCTCTTCTTCCAGCCATTCGATCACGGAAAGGTCGAGATGGTTGGTCGGCTCGTCGAGCAGAAGGATGTCGGGTTCGGGCGCCATGACGCGGGCAAGGGCGGCGCGGCGCGCCTCGCCGCCGGAAAGGTCGCTCGGCCGTTCCTCGCCGGTGAGGCCGAGATGCTCCATCAGATAGGTGGCGCGGTGCGGATCGTCGGCCGGGCCGAGGCCGGCCTCGAGATAGGCGCGCACGGTGGCGAAGCCGTCCATATCCGGCATCTGCGGCAGATAGCGCACGGTCGCCGAGGGTTGGCGGAACACTTCGCCGTCCTGCGGCTCGATCATGCCGGCGGCGATCTTGAGCAGGGTTGACTTGCCCGAGCCGTTGCGTCCGACCAGCGCGATCTTCTCGCCGGCGGACGCGCTGAGCGCCGCGCCATCGAGCAGCGGGGTACCGCCGAAGGTCAGTTTAATGCCGTCGAGGTTGAGAAGTGGCGGCGCCATGTCTGGAATGTCAGCTTTCGGGAAGAGGATAGGGGTGGGCCAGAAGCAGCGCCCGGCCGCGCTCCAGCGCGATGCCGAGCCGCCCTTTGACCTCGTTTGATATAGTGAGCGAGGAGCCGAACGCCACCTCGACGCTGTCGAGCGGCCATTTGGCGCCAGTGACCGTCAGACCCGACAGATCGGAGAAGCCGAGCACCGAAAACAGCGTGCTGTCGTCGTAATCGAAGCTGGCTTCGCCGGGCAGTACCGGAACGCCCTCCTGCGCGCCGCTGGTCAAAAGCACCTGCGTGCCGGCCGCGGCCAGCCGCACGGCCAGCGCCAGATGCAGGAAGGCGTGGTCGGCGCGCTTGCCGCCGAAGGCGCCGGCCAGCACAAGGCTGGTGGCGCCGAGTGCGAGCGCTTCCGCAATGGCGAGCTCGCCATCGGTCATGTCCTTCTCGGCCGGAAATACTTTACGCGGCACGGCGGCCAGGTCTTTCGGCAGGTTCGCCGGCACCGAATCGAAATCGCCGACCCAGAGTTCCGGCAGCAGGCCGAGCAAGCGGGCATGACCGATGCCGGCATCGGCGGCAATGACGCGCGAGCCTTCGATCTGGCGTTCAAGGCGGGGCGTGCGGATAAGCTCGCCGCCAAGCAGGATGGTGAATGTGCCCATGGCCGTCGCCCTTACCAGCCCGCCGAGGGAAACGGAAGCCGGGATACAGCGCGCTTTGGGTGCGAGCTCTACCTCGGAACATTAGCTGCCCGGCAAACTTCCGCTTGCGCGTCGCTCCGGCCGGGCCTATCTGTCGAGGCGCTCTAACGGGGTGCCGGACGTTATCCGGCTGAGAGGCGAAAAGCCAACCCGCTGAACCTGATCCGGTTTGTACCGGCGGAGGGATTAGACGTTTCGGACCATCCGGCGCCTCAATTCCTTGTCACTCGAACGAAGGAGGCGCCGATGCGCGCGATATTGTCCAAGCTTATTCTCGCAGCCGGCCTTGTCTCGCTTCTGGCGGGCGTTGCGCCCGCCGCCGCGAAGGACAAGCTCACCGTCTACACCTATGAAAGCTTCACCGCCGATTGGGGGCCAGGCCCTGCGGTCAAGAAGGAATTCGAGGCCGAATGCGGTTGCGATCTCGAATTCGTCTCGGTGGCCGACGGCGTGGCATTGCTCAACCGCGTCAAGCTCGAAGGCGCCGGCACCAAGGCCGATATCGTACTCGGCCTCGACACCAACCTGACGGCGGATGCCAAGGCGAGCGGCCTGTTCGCGCCGCATGGCGAAGTCTCCGGCATCAACGTGCCAGGCGGCTGGACCGACGACACTTTCGTGCCCTTCGACTATGGCTATTTCGCCGTCGTCTATGACACGCAGAAGCTTAAAGTCCCGCCGAAGAGCCTGAAGGACCTGGTCGAGGGCTCCGGCACGGACAAGATCGTCATCCAGGATCCGCGCACCTCGACGCCCGGCCTCGGCCTGCTCTTGTGGGTGAAGTCGGTCTATGGCGACAAGGCGCCGGAGGCCTGGGCCAAGCTCAAGGCGAAAGTGCTGACGGTAACGCCCGGCTGGAGCGAGGCTTATGGCCTGTTCACCAAGGGCGAGGCGCCGATGGTGCTCTCCTACACCACATCGCCGGCCTATCACATGGTGGCCGAGAACACCGAGCGCTACCAAGCGGCTTCCTTCGAGGAAGGCGAGTACCTGCAGATCGAGGTTGCCGGCATCACCACGACGGGTGAGAAGAACCCGCTGGCGCAAAAGTTCATCGCCTTCATGACCGGACCGAAATTCCAGGACGTCATTCCGGAAACCAACTGGATGTTCCCGGCCGGCAAGACCGACAAGCCGCTCAATCCGGCTTTCGACAAACTGGTCAAGCCGACCAAGACCTTGCTGTTCAGCCCGGAGGAAGTCGCGGCCAACCGCAAGGCGTGGGTGGACGAGTGGCTGGCGGTGATGAGCAAGTAGGCTTCAGGATGGCGCTTGAACACCCCCCTCTGGCCTGCCGGCCATCTCCCCCGCAAGGGGGGAGATCAAGCGCTCGACCACTTTCGCCAATCGCCAACGTTGCAAGACTGGCACGGCGATCGAAGCTGCCAATCTCCCCCCTTGCGGGGGAGATGTCCGGCAGGACAGAGGGGGGTGGGCGGGAACTCGACGCGGATAATGCTTCCGCCCTACCCAAGCCATTCAAGGTGTTTGGCTAGGCGGAATGGCAGCACCCCATCCTAGCGATCCTCGCATTACCGCCGGCGTCATCGCGCTCGCAGCCATTGCGCTGCTCATCGGCGGCGCCTTCGCCGGCCTCGCCTTCGAAGGGGCGCACGACCTCTCAGGCGCTGCCGCGGCCTTCGACGGCTACCTCTTCCGCGTCGCCCGCTTCACGCTCTGGCAGGCGCTGCTGTCGACGCTCTTGTCAGTCGCGCCAGCGCTTCTGGTGGCACGCGCGCTTTCTAGGCACCCAAGCTTCCCCGGTCGCCGCCTGATCCTGCAGCTGTTCACCGTGCCGCTGGCATTGCCGGCCATCGTTGCCGCGCTCGGCATATTGGCGCTCTACGGCCGCGCCGGCTACTTTGCCGACGCTTTCACCAGGCTCGGCGCGGGAGAGTGGCCCGGCATCTACGGCCTCTCCGGCATCCTCGTCGCGCATGTCTTCTTCAACCTGCCTTTGGCGACGCGCCTGTTCCTTGAGGCGCTGGGCACGATTCCCGCCGACCAGTGGCGGCTGGCGAGCCAGCTCGGCATGGGCGCCCGGCCAGCCTTCCGGCTGATCGAATGGCCGGTGCTGCGTGCGGCCTTGCCGGGCGTCGCCGGACTGGTGTTCATGCTCTGCATAACCTCCTTCACCATCGTGCTGACGCTGGGCGGCGGTCCAGCCGCCACGACGCTCGAGGTCGCCATCTATCAGGCGCTGCGTTTCGACTTCGATCCCGCGCGTGCTGTCGTGCTGACGCTGCTGCAGATCGCGCTCACCTTCGTAGTGGTCGCAGCACTCACGCGGCTCGGCGCCAACACGGTCGGCGATGCCAATCTGCCGGTGGCGCCGCGCCGCTACCTTTCGGCGAGCCGGATCGAAAGCGTGCTGAATGCCGGCCTCATCGCGCTCGCCCTGCTGTTCGTCGCCGGACCGATGGTGGCGACGGTGGTTTCGGGCCTTCAGGCCGATCTCGGCCGATTGGCGGGCGAGGAAGCGGTGCGTCGCGCGACGCTCACCAGCGCCGGCCTCGCCTTGTTTGCGGCACTGCTCAGCGTGTCGCTGTCACTGGCATTGATCGCGGCGCGGCGGGCATTGGCTTTGCGTCGGCGTCCCGGCGGCGCCATCTCGCTGCTCGAACATGCCGCCGACACCGGCGCCGGCTTCGTGCTCGTCGTGCCGCCGATCGTGCTTGGCGCCGGCTGGTTCCTGGCGCTGCGCAACATCACCGATGTCTTTGCCATCGCGCCGGTCATGGTCGTCGCCGTCAACGCCCTGATGGCAATGCCCTTCGCCGTCCGGGCCATTCGCCCGGCCTATGACGCGGCGAGCGAACGCCATGAGCGGCTTTGCCTGGCGCTCGGCATATCCGGCTGGACCCGGCTCAGCCTGATCGACTGGCCGTCGCTCAGGCGGCCGCTCGCCACCGGCTTCGCCTTCGCCATGGCACTGTCGCTCGGCGATCTCGGCGTGATCGCGCTGTTCGGCAGCGATTCCGTGCAGACCTTGCCCTATCTTCTGCTCGCCCGGATGGGCAGCTACCGGACCGCGGACGCCGCGGGACTTGCCTTGCTGCTCGGCTTCGTTTGCCTGATGCTGGTCGTTGTCGCCGATTGGCTGGGGCGGGAAGCAAAAGCATGATATCGACGGACAACGGCATCGCAGCAGGGAAGGCGCTGACCGTCACACTCGAAGACGTGTCGTTCAGCTATGGCGAATCTTCCTTCCGCTTCAATGCCGAGTTCGCGGCCGGCAGGATCACCGCGATCATGGGGCCGAGCGGTTCCGGCAAGTCGACACTGCTCAATCTGATAGCCGGCTTCGAATCACCCGTTGCCGGCAAGGTGCTGATCGGCGGCACCGATCTTGGCAACCTGCCGCCCTCGGCGCGACCGGTGTCGATGGTGTTCCAGGAAAACAACCTGTTCGCGCATCTTACGGTCGAGGCCAATGTTGGGCTCGGTCGCTCGCCGTCGCTGAAGCTCGGCGATGCCGATCGTGCCGCCGTCGCCGGGGCGCTTGCGCGGGTTGGCCTGGCCGGCAAGGAAAAGCGGCTGCCGCGCGAGCTCTCCGGCGGGGAGCGGCAGCGCGTGGCGCTGGCGCGGGTGCTGCTGCGCGACCGGCCTGTATTACTGCTCGACGAACCTTTCGCGTCGCTCGGCCCGGCGCTGCGCGAGGACATGCTCGACCTTCTCGTCGGCATCCATGCCGAGCGCAAAATGACGGTGCTCTTCGTCACGCATCAGCCGGAGGATGCGCGGCGCATCGGCCAGGACGTCGCATTTCTCGATGAAGGCGCGATCGCGGCGACTGGCGCGGCCGGCGATTTCTTCGATCGATCTGGACCGGATGCGTTCAGGCGCTATATCGGCGATCGAGGCGGCACCGTTGCCGGATCACAACACATTGCCCGGAAGCGGACATAATTTGCGGCCAAACCGGTAGCGGGTGATCCGGCGTTTGCTTGCCTTGTCCGGGGGAGTGTGGCTAGGTCCGGCCATGCTGGTCCGGCGGGGCCGTGATTTGCCGAAAGATTTCGAAAGGAAGCCGATCTGTCGACCGGCGCTGAGAAAGTGTGGATGAGGCCGCTTGCACGATTTTTCGCGCTGGCAGGCGTGGCCGTGCTGGCAAGTTGCCAGATGTTCACGCCGCCGGACGTGCAGGAGAGCGGCTTCCAGCCTTCCGATAAGCCGATCACCGTCGACAATGTCGTCGCCAACGCCAAGCTCGCCGAGATGGCGAAGGCGCAGCATCCGCGCATTCTCGCCACCTATGGCGGTGAATATTCCGACCCGAAGCTCGAACGCATGGTGGCCAAGGTCGTCGGCAATCTGACGGTGGTGTCGGCCAACCCGACCCAGACCTACCGCATCACAATCCTCAACTCGCCCAACGTCAACGCCTTCGCGCTGCCGGGCGGCTATCTCTATGTGACGCGCGGGCTGCTGGCGCTGGCCAATGATTCCTCCGAGCTTGCCGCCGTCATCGCCCATGAGATGGGCCACGTCACGGCGAATCACGGGCTGCAGCGGCAGCAGCTCGAGGCCGAGGAAGGGTTGGCGACCAAGGTCGTTTCCGATGTGCTCGGCGACAGCCCGACCGCCAAGGCCGCACTGATCCGCGGCAAGCTGAGGCTCGCGCAGTTCTCGCGCAACCAGGAACTGCAGGCCGACGCCATCGGCATCAAGTCGATCGGCGAGGCGGGCTACGATCCTTACGCGGCAGGCCGCTTCCTGCAGTCGATGTCGGCCTATACCGATTTCCGCTCGGTCAGCGGCGCCACCGACGCCAGCCTCGACTTCCTGGCGACGCACCCCAACACGCCGCAGCGCATTGAACTGGCGCAGCGCCTTGCGCGCAATTTCGGCCCCCCCGGCGTCGGCACGCGCGACCGCGACGCATTTCTGGCCGGCATAGACGGCCTGCTTTACGGCGACACACCGGAAGAGGGCTATGTGCGCGGCCAGACCTTCATGCACCCCAATCTCGGTGTCTCCTTCACCGTGCCGGACGGTTTCGTCATTGACAATTCGGCGGCCGCCGTCACCGCGACCGGGCCGGGCGACATCGCCATCCGTTTCGACGGCGTGGCGATCGACAAGTCGGTGTCGCTCACGGACTACATCCGCAGCGGCTGGGTGGCGGGGCTCGAAGACGCCAGCGTGCGCCAGGAGACGATCAACGGCAACGAGGCGGCGATGGCGCATGCCACCGCGCAGGGCTGGCAGTTCGACATCGCGGTGATCCGCGCCGGCGGGCAGGTCTACCGGCTGCTGACGGCCGCGCCCTCGGCCAGCGCGTCGCTGGATCCGGTAGCGCGCTCGGTCAGCGCATCCTTCCGCGTGCTCACACCGGCCGAGAAGGCGGCGCTGAAGCCGCTGCACATCCGCGTCGTCACCGTTCAGGCTGGCCAGACCATGGGCTCGCTCGCCGCGCAGATGGTCGGCGTCGACCGCAAGCTCGATCTGTTCAGGGTGCTCAACGCCATGTCGCCGGGCGCCAGCGTATCGGCCGGCGACAAGGTCAAGATCGTCACCGACAAGTAGCGAATCGCCAATTCCGACCCACCGGGCGAGCCGGCGATTTGAACAATCGCTCGGCTGTTGTCCTTACTGGTGCGGTTCGCCGTTTCGCGGAAACGGCGAACCGCTCTGTCCCTTTGGAATACCGCTCACATTTTTCCTGGAATTGCTCTAGCCGTCACTGACGCTGCCGCCACCATCACCTTTGCTATCACCTTTACCTTCGCCATCTCCTTTACCTTTGCCCTTAGCTTTACTTTCGCCGGTCTTGCCGCCATCCGTGCGAGCGGCGCCGCTATATTGACTGCCGCCACTCCAGGATGCCCGCCCGGTTTCCGTTGGCATCGGCTCGACCTCAGGCACGCTTGGAATTGTCGGCGTGACGGTCTCCGGTTTCGACACGGGCACGCGGACCACCTTTATCTTCGTGATGACCTTCGGCGGAACCTTGCACGCCATAACCACGGGTGCGCTGCGGGCGGGAAGACCGAGGATGCCCATCGAATAGACGTCCTGCCGCTCCATGCTCGCCTTGAGGAAAGCCAGCGCGCGCGCCGGGTCGGCGGGCACGCCATTGCGGCCCTCCTTGAAGATCACCGCAAGCTCCTTCATGGCATCGATGTGCCCCATCGCCGCTGCCTGGAGCAAAAAGTCCAATCCCTTGCCGGTGTCCCGCTGGACGCCGAGGCCGTTGAACAATGCGCGTCCCCAGACGGCCATGGCGTAGGGATCTCCCCTGTCGGACGCTTTCGAATAGAGGTCGTTCGCTTTCGACGTATCGACAGCCGTCCCGGAAGAGGCGATGGAGCCGAGCGCGAACTGGGCGCGGATATGTCCCTTGTCAGAGGCCTCCTGGATGGCCTGCCTGGCTTCGTCGATCCTGCCCGACGCCAGCAGCGCCCGCCCCAGCTCGTAACGGAAGCGCGCAATGTCGGGATAGGACTTCACCGCCGCCTCGCAGGCCTCGACAGCCCCGCCGCCGATCTCATTCGGCAATCGGCCCGGCACGATGCCTTGCAGGTCCAGCGGCTCGCCCGCGGCCTGGTCGCAGGCGTCGACATTCGGCGACAGTTTCATCGTCGTCTGCCTCGCGGCGTTGCCTGCCCGGATCTCGAAGCCGACTTCAATGGGAGCGGTCGAACCGATCTGCGGCTCGTAGCGCAATTTGTCGACCTCGGCAGCGTTCAGACTCGATTGCGGTGAAAGCACGCGATCGGGCAAAGACAGCGTTCCGGTCGCCGGATAGCGCGCAAGCTTGAGGCTGACCGAAGCATCCTTGGCTGGAAAATCCAGCTTGAGCGGAACCGGACCGACGCCGACCGGCACGCCGACGTCGCGATTGCCGATCGCTTCAGCGGCAGCGGCGACCTGGATTCCGCGTTCCGCCACCTGCTGGCCCTGTTCGGTGTCGGGTGGCGGTGGCACGGGTTGCTCCGTACCGCGCATCAGCACGACATCATCGATCAGCGAGGAGCTCTCCCACGGAACCTGCTTGCCGTTGGTCGCCTTGACCACATCGCGGCGCACGGCCGCCATGACCGAGCGTACCTCCTGGTTCGGCGCCAGCGCGCGGCGGGAGAAGGATGACGAGAACGGGCTGAGGGCGCCGGATCCGTCATAGGCGACAGCCCCCGGCTCGGTGGCGAAGGCAATCAGCGTGTTCTGCGAACCTGTTACCTGTGCAAGTCCGCTGCCGTCTGCGACGATCAGCTGGTCGCGCAGCCAATAGTCCTTGCGCGGGAACGGGTTGTTGCGGCAGGCGTCGAGGATGATCATTTGGATCTTCGATTTCGAGCGCAGCTGCCGCAATATGTCGTCGACCTTGATGGCCTGGACCTCCATGTCGGCCGCGTCCTTCAGCGACGCGTCGACCGGGATCAGGAAGTTCTCGCCACCGATCTGGAAGCCGTGGCCGGAATAGTAGACGACCGCCAGATCGGCGCCATCGGCTGCGGCCAGATAGTTGCGGAACCGCTCTTCGAACTGAAGCCTGGTGAGGTCCTTGGCCGCGAAAACCTCGAAGCCGGCCTGCCGGAAAGTGTTCGATATATCATCGGCGTCCTCGTCCGGATTCTTGAGCGCCGGAATCTCTCGGTATTGCGAATTGCCGATCACGAGAGCAACCCTTCGATCGGCATGAGCCTCGAGGGTCGTGAGGCTCACGAGCATCAAGGCCGCAAGAAACACGCAGCATCGCAGCATGGCAAATCCCCCATTCGTAAAGACGTGGAGGCTTCAACAAGGCTGATTGCGCCGCGATTTTATGTCAGGAAATTCACAGTGTTCGCATATTTTACGAAAATAATATCGGCAAAATCTTCAGTGCATGTCTATTCAATAAATTTATAGACTAACATACCAGATTCTGTCTGCTTCTGTCAGGCGGCCTCCGCCAAGAATTCCGGGTTCTGCTTCACCAGCGCCAGCTTCAGCTTTTCCATGGCACGCGCCTCGATCTGGCGGACACGCTCCTTGGAGATGCCGAGCTGTTCGCCAAGCGATTCAAGCGTGGCGCCGTCATCGCTCAGCCTGCGCTCCTCGATGATGCGAAGCTCGCGGGCGTTGAGCGCGCCAAGCGCGCTTTTCAGCCAGAGGGCGCGGCGCTGGACGTCGATTCTTTCACCGACGATCTCGTCGGGCAGCGGGTCTTCGGAGACCAGGAAATCCATCCGCTCGGCAGCGCCGTTTTCGTCGGCAAGCGGTGCGTTGAGCGAGCTGTCTGGGGAGGACAGGCGTGAATCCATCATCGCCACGTCCGCTTCGGGAACGCCGAGCGCCGCCGAGACCTCACGGTAGAGCGTGGCGTTGGAGAGCGGCTCGGCGCCGTTGGCCAGCCGTGCGCGCAAGCGCCTGAGATTGAAGAACAGCGCCTTCTGCGCAGAGCTAGTGCCGCCGCGCACGATCGACCAGTTGCGCAGGATGTAGTCCTGCATCGAGGCGCGGATCCACCAGGTAGCGTAGGTCGAGAAGCGCACTTCGCGCGCGGGCTCGAAACGGGCCGCCGCCTCGAGCAGGCCGACATGGCCCTCCTGGATGAGGTCGCCGAGCGGCAGGCCGTAATGGCGGAATTTCGAGGCCATGGAGATGACCAGTCGCATATGGGCGACGGTGATCCGATGCAGCGCGTGCTGGTCGTTCTCTTCCTTCCAGCGGAGCGCAAGGACATGCTCTTCGTCGCGCTCGAGATAGGGAGCCTTCATTGCCGCCCGGACCAGTGTCCGTCCTGCCGCGTCCTCGATCATGCCGGCTCCTGTTGGCGGTGATTGCGCTTACGACGGTTGAAAAGACGCCGCCGCGCCCTACAACTGCCATGCAACGTGTCAGGCGCATGGATGGTTCCGCCGCCCGAGGGGGCAAATGTTGCCGGCGGGAACATTCCGTTAGCGGGCCCCGAAATGCCGCTTGGCGGATTATCGGGCGATTTTGAGAATCAGATTTCCGGCAAGGCCGATTTTTGAAATCTGGTTCCTTATTTCGCGACCTTCTATCTGTCAGTTTCCGGCTCTCACAATCGGACCGGGCCACCGGTCAAAACGGGATCACAGAAAAATGAAATGGCTTAAATCGCTCCTCATCGCCGGAACGCTGCAGGTTCTGGCGGTCACCGCCGGCCATGCCGGCGCCAATCTCGACCAGATCAAGCAGGCCGGCGTGCTCAAGGTCGGCACTGAAGGCACCTATGCGCCCTTCACCTATCATGACGAATCCAACGCGCTGGTCGGCTTCGATGTCGAGATTGCCAAGGCGATCGGCGAGAAGCTCGGCGTCAAGGTCGAGTTCCTGGAAGGCAAGTGGGACGGTCTGATCGCAGGCCTCGACGCCAACCGCTACGACGCCGTCATCAACGAGGTCGGCATCACCGACGCCCGCAAGGCCAAGTATGATTTCTCCGATCCCTATATCGCCTCGAAGGCGGTGCTGATCGTGCGCGGCGACAACACCGACATCAAGACCTTCGCCGATCTCAAGGGCAAGAAGTCGGCGCAGTCGCTGACCTCGAATTTCGGCAAGCTCGCCGAGAAGAACGGCGCCGAACTGGTCGGCACCGACGGCTTCGACCAGTCGATCCAGCTTCTGCTCACCGGCCGCGCGGACGCCACCATCAACGACAGCCTGTCCTTCCTGGACTTCAAGAAGCACAAACCGGACGCCAACGTGAAGATCGCCGCGCAGGAAGAAAATGCCGACTATTCCGGCGTCATCGTGCGCAAGGGCGATCCGGAACTGGTCGCGGCCATCAACAAGGCGCTGGCCGACATCAAGGCCGACGGCACCTACAAGAAGATCGCCGACAAGTACTTCGGCCAGGACGTCTCGCAGTAAGCCATTGCCGTTTGTTCGAAACCGGCGGGCCGTCTTCGACGACCCGCCATTTTTTCAATGATATCCATCGGGGCCCGTCTTTGACGGCCCGCTCGTTTTTGCAAGATAGTCGTTCCGTACGGGGGAAGGTGCCGCCGTATCTGGGAAGGAGAAGCGCCCCGTGCCGCACTGGCTGCAATTGATGCTGGAGTCGCTGCCGACACTGTTGTGGGCGGCGCTCATCTTCACCGTGCCGCTCACTCTTCTGTCCTTCGCGCTGGGGCTCATCGCCGGACTGGTGACGGCGCTGATCAGGCTGTTCGGCCCGAAGCCGTTGGTCGCGCTGGTGCGCTTCTATGTCTGGATCTTCCGCGGCACGCCGCTGCTCGTTCAATTGTTCCTGATCTTCTACGGCCTGCCGTCGGTCGGCATCCTGCTCGATGCCTTTCCCGCGGCGCTGATCGGCTTCACGCTCAACATCGGCGCCTACACCTCCGAGATCATCCGCGCCGTCATCGGTTCGGTGCCGAAGGGCCAGTGGGAGGCTTCCTACTCGATCGGCATGACCTGGAGCCAGGCGATGCGCCGCACCATCCTGCCGCAGGCGGGTCGCGTCGCGGTGCCGCCGCTCTCCAACACCTTCATCTCGCTGGTCAAGGACACCTCGCTGGCGGCAGCCATCACCGTGCCGGAGATGTTCCAGGCCGCGCAGCGCATCGTCGCCACCACCTACGAGCCGCTGATCCTCTATGTCGAGGCGGCGGCGCTCTATCTCGCATTGAGCTCGGTGCTGTCGGCGCTGCAGGCGCGGCTGGAGGTGCGGCTCAACCGCTATGGCGGCTTCCTGGAGGCCAACGCATGATCGGCCTCACCAATATCGAGAAGCGTTTTGGCGACAATCTTGTGCTGAAGGGCGTCACCGTCAGCATCGACGAAGGCGGCGTGACGGCGCTGGTCGGCCCTTCCGGCGGGGGCAAAAGCACGCTGCTGCGTTGCATCAACCTGCTGGAGATCCCGACGTCCGGTTCCTTGCGCATCGGCGAGGAGACGCTTGCGTTCCATCCGGGCGGCAAGGTGCCGGCGAAAGATATCCAGCGCATCCGCCTGCAGACCGGCATGGTGTTCCAGAACTTCCAGCTTTTCCCGCATCGCACAGCGATCGAGAATGTCATGGAAGGGCTGGTGACAGTGCTGAAATGGCCCGAGCCGAGGGCGCGCGAGCGGGCGATGGCGCTGCTCGAGAAGGTCGGCATGGCGCACAAGGCCGAGGCGTGGCCGGCGACGCTGTCCGGCGGCCAGCAGCAGCGCGTGGCGATCGCCCGCGCGTTGGCGCCGTCGCCGCGCGTGCTGCTCTGCGACGAGCCGACCTCGGCGCTCGATCCGGAGCTGGCGCAGGAAGTGGTCGACGTGCTCGGGCAGCTTGCGCGCGAGGGCACGACCATGGTGATGGCCACGCATGATCTCAGGCTCGCCTCCAAGATCGCTGGGGAGGTCGTCTTCCTCGATGCCGGCGCGATCGTCGAGAAAGGTCCGGCCTCGGTCGTGTTCGACAATCCGGAGCGCGAGCGGACGAAACGCTTCATTGCCTCGCTGCGCCAGGAAGAGGCGCAGAAGGAAGGGGGAGGCGCGTAACCTTCGACAGGCCTTCAGAAACAAAAAACCCGGCGCGAGGCCGGGTTCTTCGTAAACTTAAGGCGAAAAAGCTCAGGCAGCTTCTTCCTGTTCGGATTCTTCGTTGTCGGCCTTGGCGCCGCGCTTCGGACCCTTGTTGAGGTTGACCTCGATGAGGCGAACCGCCTCGGTCTCCGACATGCGGTTCACCGCGGCGATCTCGCGCGCCATACGGTCGAGCGCGGCTTCATAGAGCTGACGCTCGGAGTAGGACTGCTCCGGCTGGTTGTCGGCACGGTAGAGGTCGCGGACGACTTCCGAGATCGAGATCAGGTCGCCGGAATTGATCTTGGCATCATATTCCTGGGCGCGGCGCGACCACATGGTGCGCTTGATGCGGGCGCGGCCCTGCACGACCTTCAGCGCGCGGTCGACATAATCCTCTTCCGACAGCTTGCGCATGCCGATCGATGTCGCCTTGGCGACCGGCACCTTCAGCCGCATCTTGTCCTTCTGGAAATCGATGACGAACAGTTCCAGCTTGTGACCCGCAACTTCCTGCTCGTCGATCGCCACGATCTGGCCGACGCCATGCGCCGGATAGACGATGAACTCGCCGGTCTTGAACCCGTGGCGGGCCGCGGTGGACTTCTTCTGCGGGGTGATCGTTGCCATTACGCCCTGAACTCCTTAGTTGTGCCGCCGGCATCATGCCGGCGCGAACCCATGGGGCCGGCGATAGCCGACCGTTAGCCGTCGCAACAGGATGAACCCACCGGAAAAGCAGGGGACCGGCATATCGCACAAATGCAACCGCCTGCCCCAGATCGCTCTGGTCCGGATTTAAAAGCTCACCTTTCAGTGATTTGGGGCGTTAGCGCCATAAATCGACGTCGTGTCACCGGCATGTTTGGCTTATGTAACACAAAAAGTCGGAAGAATCAAGGTTTTGCCGCGTTCGCTGACGCCAAGCGGCAGCGCTGCCTGTCAAGACAGTATTTGTATCGGCCCCGTTACGCGGCGTCATGCCCGCGCTATAGGCCTCTTTATCAATCACCCTCGCCGGGTTCGGTCGAGAAATATTTCTCGAACTTCCCGGTCTCGCCGTCAAAGGTCTTGGCGTCGGCCGGCGGTTCTTTCTTGGCCGTGATGTTCGGCCATTTCTCGGCGTATTCGGCGTTGATCTGCAACCATTTGTCGAGACCGCCCTCGGTGTCCGGCTTGATCGCGTCCGCCGGGCATTCGGGCTCGCACACGCCGCAGTCGATGCACTCGTCGGGATGGATGACGAGCATGTTCTCGCCCTCGTAGAAGCAGTCGACCGGACAGACCTCGATGCAGTCCATATATTTGCATTTGATGCAATTGTCGGTCACGACATAGGTCATTGCAGGCTCCGGAACGTCCCATTTTGTTGGGCTTTTTGGCTGAGGTAACGCCTTTGCCCGCCGCATGCAAGGGTAGGGATTGCCGGCGGAGCCGGAGGGCCGGAAAGGAATTCCGGCCGGAACAGCGGATCGAGGCCACCGAGCCTGATCGCCGCGCAGGTTTCGCGGAATTGCTCCGGCTACGCACCGGGCCGGTTATGTCTCAATCGTCGCTTAACAGACGGTCGGTCTGGCGGCGCTCGCGTTTGGTCGGGCGGCCGCTGCCGGCCTCGCGCAGTGCCGGAATGGCGTCCGCAACGGCCTCGCCCTTGGGCGTCGGTGCCGGCGACATGTCCTCGTAAAGCAGGCGCGCTTCATCGGCCGGCCCGCGCCGCACGCCGCAATCCATCACTTTCCAGACCAGGATACGGCCCTCGAGCGTGATGGTCAGCACGTCGCCGGGCTTCACCAGATCGGAGGCCTGCGCTGCTTTGTCGCGATTGATGCGGACGCGTCCGGCGACGACGACCTTCGCCGCCAGCGAGCGCGATTTCACCGCGCGCGAGAAGAACAGCCATTTGTCGATGCGCTGGCGGCCTTCTCCAACCATTGCAACCGGCCGAGGTTATTTCTTCAGCTGGTCGCGCAAGGCGGCGAGCTTGGCGAAGGGCGAATCCGGATCGAAGCGCTGCGGGCGCTCTTCGCGCGGCTTGCCCTGGAAGGCCGGCTTGCCGCCCGGCGCGTTGCCCTTGCCGTCCTGCCGGTTGGCCTTCCAGTCGGGCCGGCCGTCGCGGCGGCCCCCTTCGTGGCGATCCGGGCGCTCGCCTTGCGGCCTGCCTTCGCGGCGTTCGCCGCCCTCGCGGCGGTCGCCCGCATCCGGCCTCGGCTTGAATTTCGAGCGGTCGAAGCGCGGCTTGCCGGCGCCGTCGCGGCGAGCCTCATTCGCCGGCTTGTCGCCGGGCTGGCCGCCTCCGGCGCCTGCCTCGCGCGCGGGCTGGCCACCGCGCGGACGATTGTCGCGGCGGTTGTCCTGGCGATGGCGCGGGCGCTGATGGTCGAAACGGGCTTGCCGCCACAGAAGGATCGGTTTTGGCTCTTCGGCCCCGACCGGCCCCTCGCTGGCAGCGGCAGTACCCTCCCCCTCGTGGGGAGGGTCGGCGCGCAGCGCCGGGGCGGTGGGAGCGCCGGCTTCGGTGGTATCGGCACTGCCTGTATCGTCGGCGCCCTCACCCCCACCCGCGTCGCTTCGCGCCGCGACCTCCCCCATCGAGGGGGAGGTAAGCGCGTCGGCGCTTGCGGCCGACTCGGTCGCTGCAGCAATGTCCACCACTGCGGTCTCTTCCACAGCCGGAGCCTCTTCCGCGACCTCGATCGGAACCTCTGCCGGCTCTCCCGCGACAGGCTCCGCCGCCACTTCCGCGACGGCTTCAGCCGGAGCTTCGGCGACGGGTTCTACTGCGGCCGGCTCCGAACCCTCGGGCGATGTCTCGGCAACCGTGTCCGTCGTCGCAACTTCGGCCGCCGCTGCCTGCGCGGCACGCGCCGCTTCTTCCGCCGCCAGCTTGGCTGCGGCCTGCTCACGGACAGCGTCGTCCAGCGCGTCGAGCTTCGCCTTCACTTCGGCGGCCGGCTTCGCCTCGGAGCGATAGCCGAGACCCTTCAGGATCTCTTCCATGTCGTCGGCGGTGGCGCCAAGGATCGACATCATCGGCGGCGTCACCATGAAGGCGTGGCCGTCATAGGCGCCGTCCGGGCGCTGGCCAAGGCCGGGCTTCCAGTTGGTCGCCGGGCGGATGAGGTCGGCAAGCCGCTCGAGGATATCGACGCGCACGGCGCGGCGGCCGAGATTGCGGTAGCCGGCGAGCTTGTAGAAGGTCTTGTCGAAGGCTGGGTCGATGACGACCGAGGTGCGGCCGGAGGCCAGCGCATGCACCACATCGCCGAAGCCCGGCTTGTCCTTGCCGTCGTTCTTCAGCGCCCAGAGCAAGGTCACCAGGCCGGCCGGAGCCGGCTTGATCAGCGCCGGCACGAAGACATGGTAGGCGCCGAAGCGCACGCCGAGCCGGCGCAGCGCGGCGCGGCCTTCCTGATCGAGCGACTTCATCTCCTCGGCGATGTCGCGGCGATTGATCAGGCCGAAATGCTCGACGAGCTGGAAGGCGATGCCGCGCGCGATACCGGTGAGCTGGTCGGCATTCTTCAAATCGACCAGGGGCTTCAGCAGCGACTCGATCTGGAAATTGACGAAACGCTCGGCGCGCGCCGCGACCTTGTCGCGGGCAGAGCCGGTCAGTTGCTCGTCGGCAAGCAGGACCAGGCGCGGCTTCAGCGCCTCGTCACCGCCGACCAGCGTGCCGATCGGCGCGCCGATCCAGCGCAGGACGCCGTCGGAGCCCAGGGCCAGGTCGCCATTGGCGCAGGCGGCAAAGCGTTCCGCGCGCGCGTCGAACTCGGCCGCAAGCGCCTTCTGGGCAGCGGTGCGCACCGCCTTGGCGTCCTCGCCGCCGGCGCTCTGGTCGGCGGTGAAGCGGAACCCCTGCAACTCGCCGACATGATGGCCTTCGACGAGGACGGTTCCGGTTGGGCTGATTTCGGCTTCAGGCATGGTATTTTCTCTAAGGCGCCGCATGAGGACGGAAGTCCTGCGGTCTACGAAGCGTTTCGTCAACCGCTCATGCAGCGCATCCGACAATCTGTCTTCGATTTCGCGCGTCTTTTCCTGCCAGTGTAGCTGATCGGCCAGCCAGCCAGGGCGGTTGGAGACGAAAGTCCAGGTGCGGATCTGCGCGATCCGGTGCGAGAGCGTGTCGATATCGCCTTCCGTCGTGTCGGCGCGCCGCACCTGCTCGGCCATGTAATTCTCATCGACATGGCCATGGCGCGCAAGGTCCATATAGATGGAGGCGATGAGGTCGGCGTGCTGGGCTGGCGCGATCTTGCGGTAGTCGGGGAGCGCGCAGGCTTCCCAGAGCAGCGCGACACGCTCCTTGCCGGTGGCCAAAGCGCGAATGTCGCCGTCCTTCGACAGATGCTCCAGCGCCTGCGCGTCGACAGCCGGCAGCGCGCGGGTCAGCCCCTCGACCGGCGCATTGGTCTCAGTCGAGCGCTTGAGCGCGTCGAGGCTGGAAAAATCGAAATCGGCGGTGCGCCATTGCAGCACCTTCACCGGGTCGAAATCATGCGCCTCGATCTTGGCGACCAGATCCTCGTCGAACGGGTCGACCTGGCCGGTGACGCCGAACGTGCCGTCGCGCAGATGCCGGCCGGCGCGGCCGGCGATCTGGCCGAGCTCGGCGGCGCTGAGGTTGCGGTATTGGTAGCCGTCGAACTTGCGGTTCTGGGCGAAGGCGACATGCTCGAGGTCGAGGTTCAGCCCCATGCCTATGGCGTCGGTCGCGACGAGATAGTCGACGTCGCCGGACTGGAAGATCTCCACCTGCGCGTTGCGGGTGCGGGGACTGAGCGCGCCGAGCACGACGGCCGCACCGCCCTGCTGACGGCGGATCAGCTCGGCGATGGCATAGACCTCGTCGGCCGAGAAAGCGACGATCGCCGTGCGCCGCGGCAGCCGGGTCAGCTTCTTCGACCCGGCATAGGCGAGATGCGACAGGCGCGGCCGGGTCACCACGGAGACGCCCTTCAAGAGCTTCTGCAGGATGCCATGCATGGTGGCCGCGCCCAGCAGCAGCGTCTCCTGGCGGCCGCGCAGATGCAGGATGCGATCGGTGAAGATATGGCCACGCTCGAGGTCCCCGGCGAGCTGCACTTCGTCGATGGCAACGAAGGCGGCGTCGGTCTCGCGCGGCATCGCCTCGACGGTGCAGACCGAATATTTCGCGCCGGCAGGGACGATCTTCTCCTCGCCGGTGATCAGCGCCACCTTGTGGGCGCCGACCTTCTCGCAGACGCGGGCATAGACCTCGCGGGCGAGCAGCCGGAGCGGCAGGCCGATGATGCCGGTCTCATGCGCGACCATGCGCTCGATGGCGAGATGGGTCTTGCCGGTGTTGGTCGGGCCGAGCACGGCCGTCACGTCGCGGCCCGAAAGGATCAGTGGCTGGGAATGTTTCGGCTGGATGTTCATCGGCTCGGAAATAAGGTTTCTGCCGCTTGCAGTCTGGAGCACGGCGGTGCCGCCGCGTGTGACAAGGGACACATAGGGACTTCGGGCGGGAAGAGAAAGCGGAATGTTCCTTCGAGGACAGGCAGGGCCGGTCGGGGCAGCCAAAATCGGTCGTTGTTAACGGCTGGAACGAGTCTGGAACGAATCAGCGACGAATCGCTGACTCGATCTGATTCAGGTTTTGTTCACGGCTATATGTGGATTTTTTGACAGCGAGTCTCACCACATGCTGAATCGGGAAACTGGCCCAATTCATGCCTTGCCTCCGCCGGATCGAGCCGCCGTTAACTTTTGCCGGTGAACGGTCGGGATCGATTCGAGGGCCATCGTCAAGGTTATGAATTTGTTGATTTTTCTTAATCGCTTTTAACGATTTGGGTAACGTTTTCGCTTCCCGCGGTTAACTTTCCGGCCAAAGCCAGAACGAATCGGCGACGAATCGGAGATGCAGGAAGTTTCACGGTTTGTTCACCCCTAGATATGGTGTTGTCCACAGCTTACCCACCGAGGATTCACAGCTTGTGAAGGGGTTGTGCACAGAGCGCGGCCGGGCCGTTAACTTTTGCGTCCCGAATTGAGGCAAGTTGGAGCGAATAGGGAGTAGCGAATAGGGAATAGGGGATAGAAATCTGATAGCCGTCGCGCTGACGCCGCCGTTCTTCCCTATTCGCTACTCCCTATTCGCTACTCCCTATTTGCTACTCGCTAACAGGAGCCGCCATGGCGACAAATGCTGTCAGGCGAAGTACTGGCCGCCATTGGCGGTGATGGTCGAGCCGGTGATGAAGCCGGCCTCGTCGGAAGCCAGGAAGACGACGCAGCGCGCGATCTCTTCCGGCTCGCCGAGGCGGCCGACGGGGATCTGCGGGATGATGCGCTCATTGAGCACCTTCTCGTCGATCGCCTTGACCATGTCGGTGGCGATATAGCCCGGACAGATGACGTTGACGGTGATGCCGGCGCGGGCGCCTTCTTGTGCGAGCGCCTTCGAGAAGCCGATGTCGCCGGCCTTCGACGCCGAATAGTTGACCTGGCCGGCCTGGCCCTTCTGGCCGTTGATCGAGGAAATGGTGATGACGCGGCCGAACTTGCGATCGCGCATGCCGCCCCACAGCGGGTGCGTCATGTTGAAGACGCCGGAGAGGTTGGTATCGATCACTTCCTTCCACTGTGCGGGCGTCATCTTGTGGAACATGGCGTCGCGGGTGATGCCGGCATTGTTGACCAGCACGCCGACCGGACCGAGATCGGCTTCGACCTGCTTGATGCCGGCGGCGCAGGCCTCGTAGTCCGCGACGGACCATTTGTAGACCGGGATGCCGGTCTCGGCCTTGAATTTCTGGGCTGCCTCGTCATTGCCGGCATAATTGGCCGCGACCGAATAGCCGGCGTTCTTCAAGGCGACCGATACCGCAGCACCAATGCCGCGCGATCCGCCGGTGACGATTGCTACTTTGCTCATGTGGTCCTCCCTTTGAAATCGTCTGAGCGAATAGGGAGTAGCGAATAGCGAGTAGGGATTTGATGTCCCGCCGCGCGCGTCGCTTTTTCTTCCCTATTCGCTACTCCCTATTTGCTATTCGCTCACAGCGCTTCCACGCACATGGCGACGCCCATGCCGCCGCCAATGCACAGCGTGGCAAGGCCCTTCCTGGCACTTCTGCGGCGCATCTCGTAAACCAGCGTGTTGAAGATGCGGGCGCCGGACGCGCCGATCGGATGGCCGATGGCGATGGCGCCGCCATTGACGTTGACGATCGAGGGGTCCCAGCCCATGCCCTGGTTGACGGCGCAGGCCTGCGCGGCGAAGGCCTCGTTGGCCTCGACGAGATCGAGGTCCTTGACCGACCAGCCAGCTTTCTCCAGCGCCCGCTTCGAGGCGGGGATAGGTCCGGTGCCCATGATCGCCGGGTCGACGCCGGCGGTCGCCCATGAAGCGATGCGCGCCAGCGGGGTGATGCCGCGGCGGGCGGCCTCGGCCTCGGTCATCAGCAGCGCGCCGGCTGCGCCGTCATTGATTCCAGAGGCGTTGGCGGCGGTGACCGTGCCGTCCTTGTCGAAAGCGGGCTTCAGCTTGGTCATGGCGTCGAGCGTCGCGCCGTGGCGGATATACTCGTCCTGGTCGACGACCGTGTCGCCCTTCCTGCCCTTGATGGTGAAGGCGACGATCTCGTCCTTGAACTTGCCGGCCTTCTGCGCGGCCTCGGCCTTGTTCTGCGAGGCCAGCGCGAACTCGTCCTGGGTTTCGCGGGTGATCTGGAACTGGCGGGCGACGTTCTCGGCGGTGTTGCCCATGTGGTAGCCGTTGAAAGCGTCCCACAGGCCGTCCTTGATCATGGTGTCGATCATCTTGTAGTCGCCCATCTTGACGCCGGCGCGCAGGTGCTCGGCATGCGGCGACAGCGACATCGATTCCTGGCCGCCGGCGATGATCACCTTGGCGTCGCCGGCGGCGATCTGCTGCATGCCGAGCGCGATGGCGCGCAGGCCCGAGCCGCAAACCTGGTTGAGGCCCCAGGCCGTGGTCTCCTTCGGCAGGCCGGCATTGATCGACGCCTGGCGGGCCGGGTTCTGTCCCTGAGCGGCGGTTAGCACCTGGCCGAGGATGACCTCGTCGACTTCCGCGGCCTCGACGCTCGCGCGGGCGAGCAGTTCCTTGATGACCACGGCGCCGAGCTCATGCGCCGGCGTGGCGGCGAAGCTGCCGTTGAAGGAGCCGACCGCGGTGCGGGCGGCGCTGGCGACGACGATTGAATTGGAAGCGGCCATTTTCTTCTCCAGACTTCGAGGTGTCGTATTTTAGGCTATCGTTGAAGACTTTTCTTGCCCGTTCAATGATCTGAGTCAAACCGGAAATGGGCATGGCCGCCATGCGCGGCAAGCAGAGCGCGCGCCAGTCGCGGGAACGTGACGTCGGCCGCGCGGCGGATTTTGCAATGGCTGTGCAGCATTAATTGATGCCGCAGTGCACAAACCACTTGGAATTGTGACGCTTTTGCGCGTATCCTCGATAGAGGGCGCAATCGTTACCGGCCGCTTACTCCTAGAGGTGCCGGTGTCCTGGGGAGGATACGGATGGCCGCAAAAGACGACCCGATCGTCATCAAGAAGTATGCAAACCGCCGGCTCTACAACACCGGCACGAGCACCTATGTGACGCTCGAGGACTTGGCCGAGATGGTCAAGAAGGGCGAGGAGTTCACGGTCCAGGACGCAAAGACCGGCGACGACATCACGCATCCGGTGCTGACGCAGATCATTTTCGAGCTGGAGAACAAGGACGGGCAGAACATGCTGCCGATCCCGTTCCTGCGACAGCTCATCTCCTTCTACGGCGATCAGATGCAGATGATCGTGCCGAGCTTCCTCGAACAGTCGATGATCGCCTTCTCCAAGGAGCAGGAGCGGTTTCGCGAGCAGATGAAGGGCGCCTTCGGCAAGACGCCGATCGACATGATGAAGACGCCGATGAAGGCGCTCGAGGAACAGACGCGCCGCAATGTCGAGATGTTCCAGAACGCCATGCGCATGTTCACGCCGTTCCCGCCCGCCGGCAGCAATGCCGCGGCCCCGGCCGAGCCGCCGAAGAAGGAAGAGAAGTCCGACGATCTGCAGGAACTGAAGGCGCAGATCGCGGCGATGCAGCGCAAGCTCGACACGATGTCTTAGGGTATGCCGATATTCGGGTGAGGCCGGCCTGCGAACGACGGCTGCCTGCGCTTCCGGTGCTCACGTACTTTGAGTACGCTCCGCTCCGGTTCTCGGCAGCCATCGTTCTCGACTCGGCCTGACCCGAATCTCGGCACACCCTGGCGCGACTTGCCGCAAGGCAAAGCACTAAGCGCTTCACCCTTATAGAAGACCCATCCACTAAATCCCGACCGGCCCGTCATAGCGGGCGCGGGGCCGGATCAGCCTGTTGCTGGTCACCTGCTCGATGGCATGCGCCGTCCAGCCGACGCTGCGGCCGAGCGCGAACAGGCGGAAGGGAGCGTCGGCGGGCAGGCGCAGGCTGCGCGTCATCGCCGCAAGCGCAAAGTCGATGTTGGGATGCAGACCGGTCGCGGCGAGGATCGCCTTGCGCAGCCGCGACAGCCCGTCGTCGATCTTGAGGCCGGAGAAGAGGCCCTCGGCGCGCGGGTCGCCTTCCGGATAGAGCGGGTGGCCGAAGGCGGGCAGCGGCCGGTCATGCGCGAGCCAGCGGGCGATCGCCTCGTCGGGACCTAGCCGCTCCGCATCCTCGACCAGCGCGATCGCCGCCGCACCCGCGCCGCCGTGACGCGGGCCGGTGAGCGTCGCGAGGCCAGCGAGCAGGCAGGCGGCGATCGGCGCCCCGGTGGAGGCCGCGACGCGGGCGGCGAAGGTCGAGGCGTTGAGCTCGTGATCGGCCAGCAGCACCAGCACCCTGCGGATAAGGTCGGCGCCGGCCGCCTCAACGGACCAGCCCTGCGCCAGCCTGATGTGGACGGATTCGGAGCCCGGCGTCGCGCCGAGCGCGGTGGCCAGCGCGCTGATGGCGGCGGCGCCGTCCTGCTGCAGCATGGCCGGCCTGCGGCCGAGCGAGGGCCAGCCTTCAGCGGCCAGCGCCGAGAGCCTGGCGAAGGCGGCCGGCGTGCCGCTTTGCCGGGCGGCCGACGACGTCAGCGAGGCGAACGACACCGGACGGTCGGAGGCCCACAGGAGTTCGGCGGTCTCCTCCAGCGTCGCCGTCGCCGAAAGCGCCACCGCGTCCCTGCCGCGATAGATCAGCCGGCCATGCAGCACCGTTGAGATCGACGTGGCGATGGCCGGTTCGCCCCAGGCGATGGCGCTTTCGGCGATCGCCCGCGGGCTCCGTCCGCGGTCGCGGCGCGTGCCAAGTGCTGCGATATCGTCGGCGCGGTACTGGCTGCGGCGCGGGTCGGCGTCGTCCGGCTTCATACCGATACGGCCGCGGCTGACATAGGCATAGAGCGTCTGCGGCCTGACATTCAGGCGCTCCAGCGCCTGCTCCCGAGTCAGCCATTCCGTCATCTGCCGCCTTACATTGATTATCTTGATCAAGATTGATGCGTTGATTGCGCAGCATTAATTGCAATGCGCAAAAGGTCAAGGAGACGATCATGGCGAATGGGCTCGATGATGTTGTGGCGGCCGACACGGTGCTTTCCGATGTCGACGGTGCTGGCGGGCATCTCACCATCCGCGGCCATTCGCTGGCGGAACTGGTCGGCCGCTGGCGCTATACGCAGGTGGTGCGCCTGCTGTTCGACGGCTTCTTCGACGATCTTCCCGGCGATGCTGAACTGGAGAAGGCGATCGGCAACGCGCGGGTCGAGGTATTTGAGCGTGTGAAACCGCTGCTTGCTCAGCTTGCGCCGCTCGATATCTACAGCGGCATGCGGGCCGGCATGGCCGTCCTGCCGGATGGCGATGGGCTTGCCGACGCGCTGCGCCTGATCGCGGCGCCGGCGGTGCTGACGCCGGCCCTGCTGCGGATTGGCCGGGGCGAGACGCCGATCGCTCCCAACGCAAAAGCCGATCACGCCGGCGATATGCTGCGGATGCTCGCCGGTACCGCTTCGCCCGCGCTTGCCAAGGCGTTGGACAGCTATCTGGTGACGGTCTGCGACCACGGGCTCAATGCCTCGACCTTCGCCACCCGCGTGGTGGCCTCGACACAGGCCGGGCTGACCTCGGCGATCCTGGCCGGGCTCGGCGCGCTGAAGGGCCCGCTGCATGGCGGTGCGCCGGGGCCGGTGATCGAGATGCTGGACGCCATCGAGGCGAGTGGCGACGCCACCGCATGGCTCGGTAATGAGATCGCGCATGGCGAGCGCATCATGGGTTTCGGCCATCGCATCTACCGCGTGCGCGATCCGCGCGCCGACGCGCTGAAGGCGGTGGTGCGGCAGCTTGGTTCCCGCAACGAGACCGGCAGCCGGCTGGCTTTCGCCGAGACGGTGGAACAGGCCGCGCTCGATGTGCTCAGGATCGCCAAGCCGCAGCGCTCCATCCAGACCAATGTCGAGTTCTACACCGCGCTTCTGCTCGAAGCGGTCGGCTTCCCGAAAGAGGCTTTCTCCAACGTCTTCGCCGCCGGCCGCGTCGCCGGCTGGGTCGCGCATGCGCGCGAGCAGCAGGCGACCGGACGGCTGATCCGCCCGCAATCGCGTTATGTAGGGCCGGTGCCGGATCTTGTGGCCTAGGTGCGTCGATATTCAGGTGAGGCCGGCCTGCAAATGGCGGCTTCCTGCGCTTCCGGTGCTCACGTACGCAAAGTACGCTCCGCTCCGGTTCTCGGAAACCACCATTTTCGACTCGGCCTGACCTGAATCTCGACACACCTCAGGGCGGCGCTTTTTGTCTGGAGCCTGGTGACAAAGATTTCATGTGTCCTTGTGTTTCGGGGTGCCTATATGCTGCACTGCAACATAATTTCGCTTTGATGCTGTCCGATGGCAGATCCAGCGAGGCGCTCGGCATATCAAGGACAACGCCATGGCGAAGAACGGCAAGGCGGAGGAAAAGAAGAAGATCAACATCGCGCTCCAGGGCGGCGGCTCGCATGGCGCCTTCTCCTGGGGCGTCCTCGATCGCCTGCTGGAGGATGGGCGGCTGGAGATCGCGGCGGTGTCCGGCACCAGCGCCGGGGCCATGAACGCGGTGGCGCTGGCTGACGGTTTTGTCCGGGGCGGCGTGGAAGGCGCGCGAAAAAAGCTCGACGATTTCTGGCGGGCGGTGGCCTCAAAGGGCCGTTTCAGCCCGGTACAGCGCATGCCGTGGGACATCGCATGGGGCAACTGGTCGATCGAGAACACGCCGGGCTATCTCTTCTTCGACACGATGTCGCGAGTGTTCTCGCCCTATGTCGCCAATCCGCTCGGCCTCAACCCGCTGCGCGATGTGGTGGCGAAGGAGATCGACTTCGGCAATGTGCGCGCCTGCAAGTCGATGGAGCTGTTCGTCTCGGCGACCAATGTCGAGACCGGGCAGCTGCGCGTCTTCTCCGACGGCGAAATCGACCTCGACACGGTGATGGCCTCGGCCTGCCTGCCGCAATTGTTCCGTGCGGTCGAGATCAAGGGCGTTCCCTATTGGGATGGCGGTTATGGCGGCAATCCGGCGCTCTTTCCCTTCTTCAAGGCGGCGGCTACCGAGGATGTGCTCCTGGTGCAGATCAATCCCGTGGTGCGCGAAGGCACGCCGAAAAGCGCCAACGAGATCCAGAACCGCATCGACGAGATCACCTTCAATGCCGGGCTGCTGCGCGAATTCCGCTCGATCGCCTTCGTCAAGGAGCTGATCGCGGCCGGACGCCTGCCGCATGGCGAATATCGTGACATCCGCATGCACCGCATCGACGCCGACGAGGCGTTCAAGGACCTTTCGGCGTCGTCCAAGGTCAATGCCGAATGGGCTTTCATTGCCTATCTGCGCGACCTTGGCCGCAGTGCTGCCAGCGACTGGCTGGAAGAGAATTACGATGCCGTCGGCCAGCGGGCGACGCTCGATCTCTCGGGCGAGCTCGATGACGGCTTCAAGCCGTTGCGCGGCCCGGCACCAGGGCGCCGCGTCAAGGAATTCCTCGCCGCGCGCATCAAGCCGGAATCGGCGCGACGGCGGGCTTAAGGTCTTCCTACCTGTCAGCAAGTCCGTCCTGGCTGTCAGCATCTTCCCCAACGGAACCGGCGGAGCGCTGGATCATGCCTGCGGCGCGATGTAGTCTTACCTGAACGTAAAGGGGAGGTTGCGATGCTGCAGACCAGGCAGAACGCGCTCGGAGTCCGGTTTGAAGCGCAGTGCAGGGCCTTCGAGAAGGAGCCCTTCCCGACACTGGACATGCGCAAGGACCGGCTGAACCGTCTTCTGGCGCTCACCGAAAAACATGAGGCCGAGATCTGTGCGGCGATCGACAGCGATTTTTCCGCCCGCTCGGCGCAGGAGACGCGACTTGCCGAATTGTTCGTCGTGCGCGCCGGCATCAGGCATGCGCTGTCGCATCTGAGCGCCTGGATGCGCGAGCGGCGCGTCGCCACCAGCCTGCCGTTCATGCCCGGCCGCAACCGCCTCTTGCCGCAGCCGCTCGGCGTCGTCGGCATCGTCTCGCCGTGGAACTATCCGTTCCAACTCGCCGTTGCGCCGGCGACTGCGGCGCTCGCTGCCGGCAACCGCGTCATGATCAAGCCGTCCGAGCTGACGCCGAAGTTTTCGGATCTGCTTGCCGGCCTGGTCGAAAAATATTTCGCCGCCGATGAGGTCAGCGTGATGGTCGGCGACGCGGATGTCGGCAAGGCATTCGTGTCGCTGCCGTTCGACCATCTCCTGTTCACCGGCTCGACCGCCGTCGGCCGCCAGGTTGCGCTGGCCGCTGCCGCCAATCTGACGCCGGTGACGCTCGAGCTTGGCGGCAAGTCGCCGGCTATCTTCGATCCCTCCTGCGACCTCGATGCGGCGGTCGCCAGCGTCGCCTATGGCAAGCTGCTCAATGCCGGACAGACCTGCATCGCGCCGGACTATCTGATGGTGCCGCAAGGCCAAGGCGCGGCGATCGCGGCCAAGTTTTCGGCCGCCATGGCCAAGCTCTATCCGCGGCTTGGCGACAATCCCGACTATACGGCGATCGTCAGCGAGCGGCATCACCGGCGGCTGAGCGACATGGTCGCGGAAGCGCGCGACAGCGGCGCCGACATCATCGAGGTCAACCCGGCCAACGAGACGCTCGGCGTCAGCGACCGCAAGATGGCGCCGGTGCTGGTGCGCAATGCCGGCGACAATCTGCGGCTGATGCGCGAGGAGATCTTCGGGCCGGTGCTGCCGATCGTCGAATATGGCACGGTCGACGAGGCCATCGACCATGTGAACCGGGGCGAGCGTCCGCTGGCGCTCTACTGGTTCGGCAGCGACAGCGCCAACCGCCAAAAGGTGATGCGCGAGACGGTCGCCGGCGGCGTCACGATCAACGACTGCATGCTGCATCTGGTGCAGGAGCGGCAGCCCTTCGGCGGGGTCGGCGAGAGCGGCACCGGAGCCTATCACGGCGAATGGGGGTTCCGCACCTTCAGCAAGGAAAAGCCGATCTTCATCCAGTCGAAGCTCAGCGCGGGCAGCCTGCTGCGCCCGCCCTACGGCAGGACATTCGAGCGGATCTTCCGGTTGCTCAACCTCATCACTTGACAGCCTCAACCGGAGCATAGCGGGAGTTTGACCGCGCTCCAACCGGGCGGTTGTCGCCGGCGATGAACGATTTTTCGCATCATGCTGACGGCTGCTGCCAGTAACGTTGGGGAAACCTGCCGGCGCGCCGGCAAAGCGCCAGCCGGCGGGCAGAACAGCCCGCTTTTGTCGAGGCACAGCGTTCCATCCCGCAATGTTCTTGCAACTTTTCCGACTATATTGCGCCGCAACTTTCAGGTAGAAGCGCGCGTCCGCCGATCACGGCAAATTGAACTAGGCCCCGCGCACACCCATATCGGCCGCGCGCCCCAGTCGGAAGCGCCGACCTCGCCAGGTCCTGCAACGGAAAAATGACGATGCCGAAAATCAGGTTTCACAAGCTTGCGGCCATAGCTGTGCTCATCGGTTTCGCGGCCTGGATGGGGACGGGCGAGTTTTCCTCCGTCGGCAGCGCCGCCGACAAATCGGTTGGCACCGGCAAGTCGGTCACCACCGACAAGCAGGCCGGCGCCGGCCAGCCGGAGGCCGCCAACGCGAAGACAGCCGAAGCCGAGCCGAAGGCAGCGCCTCGCACCGTCGCAGTGGTCACGCCGCCGCGCAAGACCTTCGCGCGGGCGATACGGATCTCGGGTCTCACCGAGGCCGACAAGCGCGCGGTTCTTGCAACGCGCGTCAACGGCGTCATCGACAAGCTGCCGGTCAAGCAGGGCGACCACGTCAAGACGGGCGATCTGGTGCTGATGCTTGCTGCCGAAGAGAAAATCTCGATGGTCGACAACGCGAAGCAGCTTGTGGTGCAGCGCAAGGCCGAGCTCGATGCCGCCGAGCGGCTGGCCAAGACCGGCAATCTGCCGAAGCTGCAGCTCGACACCGCCCGCTCCAACCTGACCCAGGCGCAATCGCAGCTCGAAACCGCGCAGGCCGAGCTCGACCGCAACGAGGTCAAGGCGCCGTTCGACGGTGTCATCGACCGGATTCCGGTGGAGCTCGGCAGTTCGGTGATGCAGGGCGGCGAGGTGGCGACGGTCCTTAAGCTCGATCCGGTGATCGCGCGCGGCGAGATCAGCGAGCGCGACCTGCGCTATGTCAAGATTGGCGACGAGGCCGATGTGCGCCTGGTCAACGACCAGAAGGTCACCGGCACGGTACGCTATATCAGCCGCGACGCCTCGGCGCAGACCCGGACCTTCCGCGTCGAAGTGGCGATCCCCAATGGCGACGGCTCCATCCCCGCCGGCATGACGGCCGAGATCACGCTCAGCGCCGAGCCGACCAATGCAGTCATGCTGCCGCGCTCGGTGGTGACGCTTGGCGACAAGGGCGATCTCGGCATTCGCGCCGTCGGCAAGGACAACAAGGTGGCGTTCTTCCCGATCGATCTGGTCGACGACACGCCGCGCGGCCTGGTGCTGGGCGGCATTCCGGAAGATGCGCGTATCATCGTCGCCGGCCAGGAGCTGGTGAAGGAGGGCGACTTGGTGAAGCCCGTCGAAGCCGACCAGGCGACCATCAACAAGCTGATCGGCGAAGCCACCGCCGGCACGCAGTAAAGCACGACGCATCCGTCGCCGGACCAATCCGCGACGGCAGTTCGCAGCCTTGGAAGCATAACAGGCCGAAGTCATGGATATCGTCAGACTCGCCATCAACAACGCCCGCCTCACGATTTCGGCGCTGCTGTTCCTGCTCGTCGCCGGCTGGGTCGCCTATCAGTCGACGCCGAAGGAAGCGGAGCCCGACGTTCCTACCCCTTACGTTTACATAAATGTCGCCTATCAAGGCATTGCGCCCGAAGACGCTGAAAGGCTTCTGCTTAGGCCACTGGAGGCAAAGCTCAAGAGTCTCAAAGGGTTAAAGGAGATGAAGTCATCCGCCTATCAGGGCGGCGCCTTTGTCTTTCTTGAGTTTCTGCCGTCTATAAAAGTCGACACCGCGGTGACTGATACACGTTCGAAGGTTCAGGACGCGAAGGCTGACTTGCCTCAGGCGGCAGAAGAACCGGTTGTTACCGAGGTCAACATTTCCGAGTTTCCCGTCCTGGTCGTGACGCTGTCCGGCGATGTGCCCGAGCGTGTGCTGACATCCGCCGCGCGCGAATTGCGCGACCGCATCGAGGAAGTGCCGGGCGTTCTTGAGGGCACCATACAGGGCGCGCGCGACGATTTGGTCGAGGTGGTCGTCGATCCGGTGAAGCTTTCCTCCTACGGGCTGCAGCTCGACCAGGTCATCCAGGGCGTCGCTTCGTCGAACAGCCTGGTGGCGGCCGGCAATCTCGAAGGGTCGGAAGGCAAATACGCGGTCAAGGTGCCGTCGCTGATCGAGACGCCCGAGGATGTCGCCAACCTGCCGGTCGTCGCCACGCCGAACGCCGTGGTCCAGGCCAAGGACATCGCCACCATACGCTCGACCTTCAAGGACGCCGAGACGGTCACCCGGCTCGACGGCAAGCCGGCGATCGCGATCGAGGTGAAGAAGCGCATCGGCGCCAATCTCATCGACACGCTGACCCATGTCAGGGAGGTGTCGGACAATTTCATCAAGACGATGCCGGAGGGCATGCACGTCACCTACACGCAGGACAAGTCGGTCTTCGTCAACCAACTGCTGGGCGACCTGCAGAACCATGTGATGATCGCCGTCATCCTGGTGTTCATCGTCATCCTCTACGCGCTGTCGGGACGCGCCTCGCTGCTCATCGGGCTTGCCATCCCGTCATCGTTCCTTATGGGCATCCTGCTGCTCGCCATGATGGGCTACACGATCAACATGATCGTGCTGTTCAGCCTGATCCTGGCCGTCGGCATGCTGGTGGACGACGCCATCATCGTCACCGAATTCGCGGAACGGCGCATGAGCGAGGGCATGCCGAAGGCGGATGCCTTCGCTCTGGCCGCCAGGCGCATGGCCGGCCCGGTGATCGCGGCGACGATGACGCGCATCGCCGCCTTCTCGCCGCTCTTGTTCTGGCCCGGCATCATCGGCGACTTTATGAAGTACATGCCGATCACGCTGATCGTGACGCTGTCGGCCTCGATGCTTTACGCGTTGGTTTTCGCGCCGACGCTGGGCGCGATCTTCGCCAAGGCACCGGAGCATCACGAGGAGGGCAATCGCGACGGCTGGTATATGGCCGTGGTCAAGCAGGCGGTGCGCTTCCCGATCACCGTCATCCTGCTCACCGTCGGCCTGCTGGTCGGCGTCGGCTTCGCCTATTCGAAATATGGCGCCGGCGTCGAGTTCTTCCCCAGCGTCGAACCGGATTACGGCCTGCTCTATGTCCATGCCCGCGGCAATCTTTCGCTGGCCGAAATGGACGCCGCGACGAAGACCGCGGAGAACCGGCTGCTCGGCTGGCCCGGCGTGAAATCGGTCTACACGCGCGTCGGCAAGACGCAAGGCGGCGGCCAGGACATTCCCGAGGACGTGGTCGGCGTCATCCAGTACGAGTTCGTCGACTGGCGCGAGCGCAAATCCGCCAACCAGATCCTCGACGATCTGCGCGGCGTGATGGCGGGCATTCCCGGCGTCGATGTCGAAGTGCGCGTGCCGGAAGCCGGCCCGCCGACCGGCAAGCCGATCCAGATCCGGCTGTCGGCCGCCGATCCGGCCGGGCTCGACGACAAGGCGCGCGCGGTCGCGGCGCGGATCGCCAAGATCCCCAACGTCATCGACATTTCGGACGGCCTGCCGCCGCCCGGCGTCGATTGGGCGCTCGAGGTCGACCGCGCCAAGGCGGCGCAATACGGCATCAGCCCGACTTCCGTCGGCACGGTGGTGCAGCTGGTCACCAACGGCCTCAAGCTTTCTGAATACCGGCCGGCCGGCGCCGACGACGCTGTCGACATCCGGCTGCGCCTGCCCGAGGACAGGCGCACGCTGTCGACGCTCGACGAGCTTCGCGTGCAGACCTCGCAAGGGTCGGTGCCGATCTCCAACTTCGTCGTGCGCAAGCCTGAGCCGACCGTCGGCATCCTGAACCGCATCGACGGCGCGCGAACCGTGGTCGTGCAGGCCAATGTCAGTGCCGGCGCGCAGGTCGCGGCGGTGCAGGAACAGGTCACCAACGCCGTCGCCGACATGGATCTCGGCAGCGGCATACGCTGGAAGCTCGCCGGCTCCAACGAGGACAGCGCGGAGGCCAGCGCCTTCCTCGGCAAGGCCTTTGGCGCGGCGATCTTTCTCATCTTCCTGGTGCTCTTGGCGCAGTTCAACAAGTTCACCAGCGTGTGGCTTGTCTTGTCCTGCGTGGTCATGGCGACGATCGGCGTGTTCCTCGGATTGCTTTTGACAGGCGAGGCCTTCGGCATCGTCATGTCGGGCATCGGCGTCATCGCGCTCGCCGGCGTGGTGGTGAACAACAACATCGTGCTCATCGACACCTATGACCGGTTGCGCGAGGAAGGCTGGGACAAGATGGACGCGGTGCTGCAGACCTGCCGCGAGCGCGCCCGTCCGGTGGTGCTGACGGCGGTGTCGGCCATCCTCGGCGTGCTGCCGATCGCCTTCGGCCTCGGCCTGGAAATCTTCCATCACGAGACGACGATCAACGCGCCGTCGACGCAATGGTGGATATCGCTGTCCTCGGCGATCGTCTTCGGCCTGTCCTTCGCCACGCTGCTGACGTTGGTGGTGACGCCGTCGATGCTTATGGTGTTCACCCGCGCCAAGGTGAAGCCCGGCCAGCGGCGCAACTGGTTTGGCCGCCTGTTCCGGCGCGGCAAGGGCGAGGTCTCGACCGACGCGCCCGCCAGCGAGACCGGCGTCGAGCCGGCGGAGGCCTTTCCGAAAGCCGCGGAATAGAGCTTTTCCAGGTAGGCAGTGCAAGAAGCCGTCCGGAACAACCGGGCGGCTTTTTGCATTGTTCCCTCGAAGTTCAACCAGACGGCGAGGATTTTTCATGACGATCGGTACAATTCTCGTAATAATCCTGATCCTGATCCTGATCGGCGCCGTGCCGGCCTGGCCGCATTCGCGCTCCTGGGGCTACGGCCCTTCCGGCATCGTCGGTGTCATTTTGGTCGTGTTGCTGATCCTGCTGCTGATGGGCAGAATCTGACCTTCAATGAATTGCGGCCGGGCTTTGAAACCCGGCCGTTTCATCTTTCGTTGGAGCTTTTGATCAAGCAGCCAGGCGCGAGGGCTGCACGGCGATGCCGATATCCTGCAAGGCCTCCTTCACCGCCTGGTCGAGCGGGGTATGCGGGATTTCGCCAATGACTTCTTCCAGCCGCGTCGAGACCAGCCGGTGCGGTTCGAAGCGCAGATAGGACATCGACACGATCTCGCGCCACATGGCGACGAATGGGCTGCCGGCGCGCAGCACCCACCAGGGCATGAAGGAGAGCTTCAGCTTGCGGCCGAGCGCCTTCTCGGCCGCCGCCTTCATGTCGACGTCGGTGATGGCATGACCCGGGAAGTTGATGGCTTCGAAGGAGCCCGTTTTGTCGAAGTTCTTCGCCAGGCCGACGAAGGCCACGGCGAAGTCCGGCAGATAGGCCCATTCATGCGTCAGGTCGGCTGGGCCAGGTGCAGTATAGACACCCTTGGCGATCTTGGCCGCGACGACGAGGTCGAACCAGGAGCCCGAGCCGGTGCCGCCGAAGAAGTCGCCGGCCCTGAGAATGATGGTGCGCACCCGGCCGGCTTCTGCCTCGCGGCGGAACAGCGCTTCCATGGCGCAGCGGATGCGGCCCTTCTCGGTGGTCGGATGGAACGGCGTTGCTTCCGTGATCACCCGCGGCATCGGCGAGCCGTAATTGTAGACCGTGCCCGGAAATAGATGCAGGGCGCCGTTTTCGCGGCAAGCGGCCATGACGTTCTCGGCCATCGGCATGCACTTGCCCCAGTCGGTGTAGATCGGGTTCAGGCCGTTGAAGACGATGTCGACGCCTTGTGTGGCGCGGATCAGGGATTGGCGGTCCAGCGCGTCGCCGGCAACGGCGGTGGCGCCCTTCAGTTCGGGCGGCACCTTGCCGGTGCGGGTGACGGCGCGGACGTCGAAGCCGGCATCGATGAAGGCCTTGCCGACCACGCGGCCGAGCCGGCCATTAGCGCCGAGGATTGCGATCTTGGTCATTTGTTCTCTCCGTTGCTTGCGTTTGCCCGGCTAATGTGAGGCGTTCACAAACGAATTGAAATTGACTGAAATCGGCATTCTGTTATTCAAGAATGAATGAAAGAATTCGACTGGAACCTGATCAGAAGTTTTGTGGCGGTCGCCGAAACCGGTAGTCTTTCGGGAGCGGCGCGCAGGCTCGCAGCCAGCCAGCCGACGCTTGGCCGCCATATCGCCGAACTGGAAGCGGCGCTGGGTGTCACGCTGTTCCGGCGCGGGCGGCGAGGCTATGAGCTGACGGAAGCTGGCAGCACGCTTTACGAGCGCGGGCGGGCGGTCAGCGAGCAGGCCAATGCGTTCTCGCTTTTGGCGCTAGGCTCGGTCGAAGCGATCGAGGGAACGGTGCGCATCGCGGCTAGCGAGGTGGTCGCCGCCTTCGTTCTGCCGGACATGATGGCGCGGCTCGGTGAAGAGGAGCCCGGTATCGAGGTCGAGATCGTCGCCTCGAACCAGGTCGAGAACCTTTTGCGTCGCGACGCCGACATCGCTATCCGCATGGTCAGGCCGGCGCAGAATGAGCTGGTGGCGCGTAAGGTCACCGACATTGCGCTCTGCGTATGCGCGGCAAGCTCCTATCTCGATCGGCGCGGCCGCCCAAAAACACCCGCCGACCTTGCCGACCACGTCTTGGTCGGTTTCGACCGCAGCGACGAGATCATTCGCGGCTTCAGCGCCTTCGGCACTCCGGTAACCCGCAACCATTTCCGTTTCCGGACCGACAACCAGATCGTGCTGTGGGAAGCGGTGCGGACCGGCAACGGCATCGGCCTCGGCCAGGAGCCGCTGGCCGACCGCGATCCGGACCTGGAAAAGCTTTTGCCCGATGTACCCCTGCCGGTTCTGCCCGTGTGGCTCGCCATGCATCGCGACGTGCGCACCAGCATGCGCATCCGCCGCGTGGCGGATTTCCTGCATGAGGAGCTGAAGCGCTATTCGGCGGGCACCGGTTCGGGAGCGAATTCAGCCCGGTGAGCAAGCCCTGCCATCAACAGCACGATGACCAGCAGCCCGGACAGCGCGACGAAGATCGGGCCGAAGCTCGAATGCTCGGCGACGAAGCCGATCGCCGACGGCGCCACCAATATGCCGGAATAGCCCATGGTGGTGACGACGCTCATGCCGGTGCCGGATGACATGCCTTCCTGGTTGCCGCCGGCCGAGAACAGGATCGGCACCATGTTGGCGATGCCGAAGCCGCAGAAGGCGAAGGCGGCGATGGCGAGGTAGGGCGAGGGCGACAGGCCGGCGACCAGCATGCCGGCAGCGGCGACCAGCGCCGAGCCGCGCAGCGTCGCCACGGCGCCGAAGCGGTTGCGCACGCCGTCGCCCAGGAAGCGCATCAGCGCCATGACGCCGGAGAAGGCGGCATAGGCGAGGCCGGCGACCGCGAGGTCGGCGCCCAGTTCCTGATGCAGGAACAGCGCCGCCCAGTCGAGCACCGCGCCTTCCGAGATCATCGTGAGTAGCGCCATCAGTCCGACCAGGTAGACGGCCGTGTGCCGCGGCAGCGTAAATTTCTGATGTTCGACGGCCTGCGGCTTGTCATCGGCGACGAGATAGCGAATGGCGAAGGCAATGACGGCAAAGGCGATCACCGTCACCGCGACGGCATGGGGAAGATAGCCGTAGTTCTGGATCGAATAGCCGCCGAGCGCGCCGCCGGCGAAGCCGCCAAGGCTCCAGAAGCCATGCGAGGACGACATGATCGCCCGGGAAAGCCTTCTTTCCACCACCACGGCATTCGAGTTCATGGCGACATCCATGCCGCCGATCGAGCCGCCGAAGATGAGCATGGCAATGGCCGCCAGCGGCACATTGGGCGCCAGCGCCACGATCAGCAGGCCGAAGCTGCCGCATATGCCGAACCAGCGCGTTACGCTGCGCGAGCCATGCCTGGAGATGAGATGGCCGCACCAGGTCATGGCGATGACCGCGCCGACGCCGAACAGAAGGATCAGCAGGCCGAGCGTGAATTTGGTGATGTCGAGCCGGGTCAGGAAGACCGGGATCTGCGGTGCCCAGCTGCCGGTCAAGAAACCATTGGCAAGGAAAATGCCGGCGACGGCCCAGCGGCCGCGCGTCGCGGCCTGCATCGTAGTTTGCACGCTCATGGTCTGAAATCTGCCATGCAAAGGGGTTTTGCGCGGCAAATTAGATCGATTCAATTCGTAGTCAAGGACCGCGTCGAGGAAGTGCTTGGACCAGGTGCGTGCGAATGAAAAGTCGCTCGGTAGGGATCCTTCGCCAGCGTTCGCCCTTATGCCCTCGCCGTTGGCTCAATGATCCTTCGGGCGCTTGGCCTCGAACTCTGCCTTCTTGGCTTCTGAAGCCTCGGTCTGGTTGAGCGCCTGCCATTCGGCATGGGGCATGCCGTAGATGATCTCGCGCGATTCATCTTTCGACAGCGCCACACCCTCGGCCTCGGCAGTTTCGCGATACCAGTTGGACAGGCAGTTGCGGCAGAAGCCGGCGAGGTTCATCAGGTCGATGTTCTGGACATCGCCGCGTTCGCGCAGATGCGCCACCAGGCGGCGGAAAACGGCTGCCTCGAAGTCGCGCTTCTGGTCGTCGCTGAGTTCGGTCATTGGGAAAACTCCCGGCCTGTCGGCCTTCTCACGCCGGCCCGGTGCGCGAGCCGAACATTTTCACCTGGTGTATATCGGCACGGCGGTCGATGGCGTCAACGATCGGCGCCAGCCGCTCGGCCCAGGCAAGCGCCCCTGCACGGTCGGCGATCAGGTCCTGGCGGATTTCGATGAGCGCATGGGCGTAGCCGTTGACGATGGCGTGGCGGAACATGGTGTCGCCGCGCAGCGCGCCGTCATAGGGCTCGTTATCTCCGACGATGAGGGCCTTGTCCTTTGCCAACATGTCGATCAGCGGCCGCGCCACACGGTCGTCGCGGTCCCACAGCACGCCGACATGCCAGGGGCGGACGAAACCCTGCATCACCGGCGTGAAGGAATGGACGGAGAAGATGAACGGCGCCTTGCCCGAGGCGTGGACGACGGAGGCGATCATCGCGCCGACAGCGTCGTGATAGGGTCTGTAGAAACGATCGAGCCGCCTCTCGCGTTCTTCAGGGGCGATCGGATAGTTTCCCGGCACCACGGTGCCGTCATAGAGCTGACGGATCATGGTCGGGTCGTCCTCGCCCCGGTTGGGGTCGATCAACAGCCGCGAGAAGCCGGCCAGCACCGCCGGCGCGTCGAGCGCCGCCGCGAGCTCGCGCGTCACCGTTTCGACGCCGATGTCGTAGGCGATGTGACGGTCGAATTCGGCCGCCGGCAAACCGAGACTGCCATACTCCTCCGGCAGGTCGCGGCGGGCGTGGTCGGCGAGAAGCACGACGCCTTTCTTGCGGTCGCCCTCGACAATGTCGAACGGCGTGAAAACTGTGGATCGGGTCATCGGCTGAAAAGGGGATGGCGGCTGCGATGTGGTATCGTCATTCCACGAAGAGGACGCTGGCGCAATGCCGTTGTTTGGCCAAGGTTTCCGCAAAAAATCCCCGGCGGTGGGAGAATCTGCGCGACGGGCCCTTCTAAATCGATTGGAATTGAACAAAACGGCACGTTGACATGCGACCGGAGTTTGCTGAAAAGGGGCTTCGAGAGATGCAAATGTGGTTCGCAAGGGGATCTGCGATGGGTTTTGCCGGCCGGCTGCGTGAGCGCCTGGCCCTGCCGTTGCTGATCGTCTGCGCGGGATTTTTCGCGATAGCCGCGGCCTCGCCGGCCCGGGCCGACTTCCGCGTTTGCAACGCAACGCAAAATCTGGTGGGCGTCGGCATCGGCTATCGCGCCAAGGCCGGCTGGATCACCGAGGGCTGGTGGCACATCGAAGGATCGACCTGCAAGACGCTGATCGAGGGTCCGCTGTCATCAAGGTTTTATTATCTTTATGCAGAAGACGCCGAGCGCGGCGGGCGCTGGGACGGCCCGATTAACATGTGCGTCGCCGAAAAAGAGTTCAAGATCGCCGGCGTGAATGATTGCGTCGCCCGGGGCTTCCAACGCGCCGGATTTCAGGAATATGACACGGGCGAGCAGGCCAGCTGGATGGTCCAGCTGACCGACGAGCCCGCAACGGGAGGCGCGCCAGCGACCCCCGCTCCGGGAACAAACACTCAATGAGACGCAACCGCAAGGTCAAGATCCTCGCCACCATCGGTCCGGCTTCCTCCTCCGAGGAAATGCTGAAGAAGCTCTTCGAAGCGGGCGCCGATGTCTTCCGCATCAATATGAGCCATACCGATCACGAGCTGATGCGCACGCTGGTCGGCCGCATCCGCGCCGTCGAGGCCACCGTCGGCCGGCCGATCGGCATCCTCGCCGACCTGCAGGGTCCGAAGCTCAGGGTGGGCAAGTTCGCCAACGGCAAGGAAGCGCTGACTGTCGGCCAGACCTTCACGCTCGACGACAATCCGGAACCCGGCACGTCGAAGCGCGTGTACCTGCCGCATCCCGAAATCCTGAGCTCGGTCGAGGCCGGTCACAGACTTTTGATCGACGATGGCAAGCTGGAGCTGAAGGCGGTGAAGGCCGACGGCAAGTCGATCGCCTGCACCGTCGTTGCCGGTAGCGGAATCTCCGACAAGAAGGGCGTCAGCCTGCCCGACACCGACCTGCCGGTCGGCGCGCTGACCGACAAGGACCGCGCCGATCTCGACGCGGTGCTTGCCACCGGCGTCGATTGGGTGGCGCTGTCCTTCGTGCAGCGGCCGGAGGACCTGGCCGAGGCGCGCAAGATCGCGCGCGGCCGCGCGCTGATCATGGCCAAGATCGAGAAGCCGCAGGCCGTTGCCCGGCTCCCTGAGATCATCGAGCTGTCCGATGCGCTGATGGTCGCCCGCGGCGATCTCGGCGTCGAGATGCCGATCGAAGCCGTGCCCGGCATCCAGAAGCAGATCACACGCGCGGCGCGCCGCGCCGGCAAGCCGGTGGTGATCGCGACACAGATGCTGGAATCGATGATCACCGCGCCCGTGCCCACCCGCGCCGAGGTTTCCGACGTGTCCATCGCCGTCTTCGAAGGCGCCGACGCGATCATGCTTTCGGCCGAATCCGCGGCCGGCGCCTATCCGGTCGAGGCGGTCGGCATGATGAACCGCATCGCCACCAAGGTCGAAACCGACCCGACCTATGCCGGCATCATCAACGCGCAGCGTTCGGAACCCGAGGCGACCGGGGCCGACGCCATTTCGCTGGCGGCCCGCGAGATCGCCGAGACGCTGAAATTGTCGGCGATCATCTCCTATACCGCGTCGGGAACGACCGGGCTGCGCGCCGCGCGCGAGCGCCCGCAGGTGCCGATCGTGGCGCTGTCGCCGATCCTCAACACGGCGCGCCGCCTGTCTCTGCTGTGGGGCACGCATTGCGTGGTTTCGGAGGATGCGACCGATCTCGACGACATGGTCGACCGGGCCTGCCGCATCGCGCTGGAAGAAGGTTTCGGCAAGCCTGGCGACCGCGTGATCATCACGGCCGGTGTGCCGCTCAGGACACCTGGATCGACCAATATGCTGCGCATTGCGTATATCGGGTCGGACACGCATTAGCTATGCCGATATTCAGGTGAGGCCGGTCTGCAAGTAGCGGCTTCCTGCGCTTCCGGTGCTCACGTACTTTTAAGTACGCTCCGCTCGGGTTCTCGAAAGCCACTACTTTCGACTCGGCCTGACCTGAATCTCGACATAGCTAACCGTCTCCGCCGTGGAATTCAGGAGCTAATTCCCGAAATTTCAACCCGGCGCGAGCTCGGCGTCGGGCACTTTGATGTCCGGGCATTTTCCGTCGTTATGGGCATCACCGGCGATACGGCCTTCCACGGTCCTTGCCATTGCCTGCAAGTCGATCGGCGTGCCGGCCACCTTCTCGATCGCGCCGACCACGAGATCGGGTGCGATCCAGTCCGGCTTATGGCCGAGATTGCGGACCCAAACCAGTTCGGCGCCGGGAATGTCGCGCTCGAGGCCGACAGAGTGGATCGTCGCGTAGACCACCTTGTCGCGGTCGCCCGAGATGACGACGGTCGGCGCCTTGATTTCCCGGTAAGCGGGCGAGGCGGCCCGGACATAGTCATAGAGCTGGGCGACGTCGCGGGCGTTGGCGCGGAAGGCAGACGGTCGCAGCACCAGCGGGATCGAAGCTCTGCCGATGTAATCGTCCGGCGGGTTGTTGGGCGAGAAGACGCAAGCTGTCGCATCGCTGATCCGCAACATACCGGCCGGATAGGCGAGCGTTTCGGAAAACAGCCAGCCGACCACCGGCATGGCGGTGAGCTTGTAGTACCAGGCGGTCGCGCCGCCCGGCCACGGATGCGTGGCCGGTGACACGAAGACGAGACCGGCTGTTCTTTCTGGATGCTGGCGGGCGAAAGCCGTGGTGATCGCGCCGCCGAAGGAATGCGCGACGACAATGGCCTTTTCAATGCCGAGGCGGTCCATCAGCCCGGCGATCGTGTCGGCTTGCTTGGCAAGCGTATCATTGTCGCCGCGTTCCGACCAGCCGAGGCCTGGGCGGTCGAGGAACAGCATCTCGGCGCGGCCCTCGAGCAACGGCTGCAGCGGCAACATCTGGTCCTTCAGGTTGGCGCTGGCGCCATGGATGAAGACGACCGGCGGCAGGTCGGCGCCGGCGGGCGCCGGGATATGGGCATAATGGATGCGCGCGCCATTGATCTCGGCGAACTCGCCGGCCGGCGGGCTGCGTCGCTCGATCAGCCAGACGCCGGCGCGGGTGACGCCGGCCAGGGCAAAGAGGAGCGCGATGAAGAAGAGGAGCGCGGCGCCGATGAGGTTCATGCGGTGAGATACGAGGGCAGGTCACAATCTGGTTCAGCGGTCTGGCGATCTTGACAGGTTGAGGCCGCGTTGGTCAGCCGGAATCTGTCGTGCTGCCGTGGTCTGCGCGAGCCGGCGGTTTCTGCCAATCAGCAACGCATGCCATCCGGCAACGGAAGCGGCCCGTCAAAACTCCCGTGCCGGGTTAGTTCAGATTGATGTCACGGCTTGCCGACCGCATGGACACCGAGAAGCCGGCCAGCACGTCGAACAGCGCGATGATCATCAGCGTGAAGAAGACGGAGTGCGCCGCGCCCTTCACCAGCAGGAACTCGACGAGAAAAGCGATGAAGACCAGCGTCGACAGAAGGTGATCCAGGATCGAGGCATTGGTCGTGCGCACCGATTTCGAGATCTCGATGAAGAGAAAGATCAACCCGATCAGCACCATCAGGTCGCCGAGCGTCATCGAGAACACGCCGCCCGACATCATGCGGAAGGAGAACATCTCGGTCATCCAGGGATCGTCGCCGCCGCCGAACAATCCAAGCAGGCCGAGATTGTAGAGGACGAAAGGCACGATCAGCAGCGGGACGGCACCGAACATCTGGGCGACTCCAATGAGGGCACCCCCTCTTGTAAAATCCGCGGCAAGCGCGCCGTCAAGGTTTTTCGCCGCGGCGGTGAACACGCTGTAAGACCTAATGAAATAACGATGTCAGCCGGTTGCTTAGAGCAATTCCAGGAAAAGTGTGAGCGGTTTACCGTCCGGAATTGCGTCAGAACAAGGAGATAGAGCGGTTCGCCGTTTCCGTGAAACGGTGAACCGCCCTAGCCATCGGCAGGCGAGCGATCAATTCCGGACGCCGCCGGCGACAAACAAAAAAGACCGGCCAAAGGCCGGTCTTTTGAACGTCAGAAATCCTGGAAGCTTCTCAGCTTTCCTTCGGCTCCAGCACCTGGCGGCCGCGATACATGCCGGTCTTCAGGTCGATGTGGTGCGGGCGGCGCATTTCGCCGGAATTCTTGTCCTCGACATAGGTCGGGGCCTTGAGGGCGTCGGCCGAGCGGCGCATGCCGCGCTTCGACGGAGAGGTTTTTCTTTTTGGAACGGCCATGGATATGCTCCACTACATGGTCAAAATGCCCCGGCAACCCTCGCGAAAGGGCCGCATCGAGGCCATAATCTGAGAAAGTCGGGTGCCTATACACGCCTTGCGCCGTTTTGGCCAGCGTTACCCGCGAATTTTTTTGAGCGGCGCCGCTTCGGTTGGATCAGGATGCCGTTTCGTCGACACGCCGTCTTGGTCCAGGTCTTCGTTGGAGCGTGATCTTTTCCGAAAACCGGTTCCCACTTTTCGGGATCACGCCCTAATCGAGGCATCCCACATAGGCGCCGGATCTGCTTGCGCGGCGCTCGATCAAGCTCGCAAGACGCCTCAGTCCCGGCCCCGGCTTGGCCGGGTTGCGCGCGATCGGGTTGGGCAGGCTGACGGCCAGCAGCGCCGCCTGCCTGCGCGACAACTGCTTGGCAGAGATGCCGAAATGATGCCGCGCGGCGGCCTCGATGCCGTAGATCCCCGGCCCCCATTCGGCGATGTTGAGATAGATCTCCATGATGCGCCGCTTCGACATCACCGCGTCGAAATAGACGGCCAACGGCAGCTCGACGACCTTGCGCACGCTGCCAAGCGGCCGCGACCACAGGAAAAGGTTCTTCACCGTCTGCATGGTGATGGTGGAGGCGCCGCGCGTCGCCTCGCCGGCCAGCGCGTCATCGACCACGCCGCGCAATTCGCCGAGATCGACGCCGCGATGGAAGCAGAACTGCCCGTCCTCCGACATGATCACCGAATGCGCCAGCACCGGCGCCACGTCATCGATCGACACCCAGCGCCGGTCGTAGCCGGAGAATGTCGCGAGGTCCTTCAGCATCAGCGTCGAGACGGGGTGCACGAAGGACGGCAGGTACAGGAAAGTGAGCACGACCGGGATGGCCGCCAGCACGAGCGCGACGACCAGGCAGCGCCGGCCGATGCGCCTCAGACTGGCGCGGCTCAGGCGCCGCGACCGCGCCATGTCCAGCCCCTCGCTTCCATCTTCGACGATCGGTTCCGTCAAGCCGTCCCACCCGTGCCTCGCCCCCTCCGGCATAAAGGCGCGCGCCTGCTTGCGCAATGTCTGAGTGTCGGCTACCGGTCCCGCCCATGAGCAAAGACGACCAGATCGCCTTCGAAACCACGCTTTTGATGCGCGCTGCCGCCGTCGAGACCGAGCTGCGCCGGATTCTCGACGGACGTCCGCTCACCAGTGAGATCGCGCGGCCCGAGCGCCTGATCGCGGCCATGCGGCATGGCGTGCTCAATGGCGGCAAGCGGCTGCGCCCTTTTTTGGTCATGGAAAGTGCCGCGCTGTTTTCGGCCGACAACGACGCCGCGCTGCGCGTCGCCGCGGCGCTGGAATGCGTGCATTGCTATTCGCTGATCCATGACGATCTGCCGGCCATGGACGACGACGATCTGCGGCGTGGCCAGCCGACGGTGCACAAGGCCTTCGACGAGGCGACAGCGATCCTCGCCGGCGACGCGCTGCTGACCTTGGCCTTCGACATCATCGCCGACGAGGCGACGGCCTTGCCTGCCGACCGCAAGGTGGCGCTCGTGCTGGCGCTCTCGCGCGCGGCCGGCGCCGGCGGCATGGTCGGCGGCCAGATGCTCGATCTCGACGCCGAGCGCAAACGGCCGGACGGGGCCGGCATCATCACGCTGCAGGCGATGAAGACCGGCGCGCTGATCCGCTTCGCCTGCGAGGCCGGCGCGATCGTCGCCGGCGCGCCGCCAGCGGACCGCGAGCGGCTGGCCGAATTCGGCTCGGCGATCGGCCTTGCCTTCCAGCTCGCCGACGACCTGCTCGACCTCACCGCCGATGCCAAGCAGATGGGCAAGGCGACCAACAAGGACGCCGCCGCCGGCAAGGCGACGCTCGCTTCGCTGCACGGCCCCGACTGGGCGCGCGGCCAGTTGCACGGCCTGATCGACCAGGCGCATGCGCTGCTCGAGCCTTATGGAGAGCAGGCGGAGTTGCTCAAGGAAGCCGCGACTTTCGTGGCGACGCGCAATAACTGACGGCGTGGGTATTAGCCGAGCCGAACCGGCTTCACAGTTTTGCTTTGGCGAAAATGCCCGACGCCCATTCCAGGAACATACGCAGACGCGGCGCGAGCTGGCGGTTCTGCGGATAGAGCGCCGAGAGCGGCGTCGGCGTCGGTGGAAAATCCCCCAGAACCTCGACCAGCGTCCCGTCCGTGAGGTCCTTTTCCAGCCGGTAGCGTGGCGCTTGCAGAAGCCCGAGACCGAGGCGCGCCAGCGCGACGGCGGTGTCGGAATTATTCACACGCACCCGGCCGGGCAACGTGACCTGACGCACCGTTGAGCCGATCGTGAACTCCAGCGGCAGGACCTCGCCCGTGCGCGAGGAGACGAACCCGACGGCCTGATGACCGTCCAGCGCTTCCGGTGAGGCCGGCATCCCATGCCGCTTCAGATAGCTCGGGCTGGCGCAGGTGATCTCGCCGATCATCGCCAGCCGCCGCATGATCATGCCACTGTCCTGCGGTTCACCGGCGCGAATGACGCAGTCGACGCCTTCGCGCACCAGGTCGACCAGCCGGTCGCCCTGGCCGATATGCAGATCGATGCCGGGATAGCGTTCGAGGAAGGCCGGGAGTTCCGGCAAAAGGAAGCGCTGCGTGATCAGCGGATGCGCATCGATGCGCAATAGACCGCGCGGCTCGGCGCTGCGGAACCCGGCCTCGGCATCCTCCACCTCGCCAAGGATCGACAGGCAGCGCTCGTAGTAGGCCTGCCCGTCGAGCGTCGTGGCGACATGGCGCGTGGTGCGGTCCAGCAGCCTTGTCCCCAGATGCTCCTCCAGTTGCTGGATCGCTTCGGTCGCGGTCGAGCGCGGCAGGCCGAGATCGGCTGCGGCCGCGGTGAAATTGCGCCGCTCCACCACGCGGACGAACAGCCGCATCCTGTCCAATCGATCCATGGGTGATTGTTCGCTCCATCCGAATACTGCTGTCAATAGCCGACCGATTATCCGGAAGGGCGAGGGATCTATATCCGCTTCACAACAAACGAACGGAGACCGATCATGCACAAGACAAGAACCGCGATCGTGACAGGCGCATCGAGAGGCATCGGCGCCGCGATCGCCAAGCGGCTCGCCCGGGACGAGATCGCCGTCATCGTCAATTATGCGCGCGGCAAGGACGCGGCCGGCGAGGTCGTCTCGGCCATCGAGGCCGCCGGCGGCACTGCTCTCGCGGTGCAGGCCGACGTCGGCGAACTGAGCGGCATGGCCACGTTGTTCGACGCCGCCGAAAAGGCCTTTGGCAAGGCCGACATCCTCGTCAACAATGCCGGCATGATGCGGCTGTCGCCCATCGCCGACACCGACGACGCTGCATTCGAACGCCAGCTCGCTATCAATCTCGGCGGCACGTTCCGCGGCATGCGCGAAGCTGCAAGGCGATTGAACGATGGCGGCCGCATCATCAATTTTTCTTCAAGTGTCGTGGGTTTCTACCAGCCGGCCTACGGCGTCTATGCCGCGACCAAGGCGGGCGTCGAAGCGATGACGCATATCCTTGCCAAGGAGCTCGGCCCGCGCCGCATCACGGTCAACGCCGTCGCGCCCGGCCCGGTCGACACCGAACTCTTCACCGACGGCAAGAGCGCCGCGCAGATCGAGGCGATCACCAGGCTCATTCCGCTCGGCCGCCTCGGCCAGCCCGACGATATCGCCGGGCTCGTCGCCTTCCTTGCCGGCCCGGACAGCCAATGGGTCAACGGCCAGATCATCCGCGCCAATGGCGGCGCGATCTAAAGGTAGAGCTATCATGCAGCAGACAATTCTCATCACCGGCGCATCGAGCGGTTTTGGCGCTACGACCGCGAAGGCGCTCGCCCGGGCCGGTCACCGGGTCTATGCCTCGATGCGCGATCCGCAAGCGCGTGGAGGCGCCGCCGCGGCCGAGATCGAAAGACTGGCCCGCGACGAGAACCTGGCGATCTGCGCCATTGCGCTGGACGTGCTGTCCGAACCGTCGATCGAGGCGGCGGTCAAAACCATCCTCGCAGAAGCCGGTCGGATCGACGTCGTCGTCCACAATGCCGGCCACATGGTCTTCGGACCGGCCGAAGCCTTCACGCCGGAGCAATTGGCTGCGCTCTACGACGTCAATGTGTTGGGCACCCAGCGCGTCAACCGTGCGGTGCTTCCGCATATGCGCTCGCTCGGCCGCGCACTGATGATATGGGTCGGATCGAGCAGCACGCGCGGCGGCACGCCGCCCTTCCTCGCACCATATTTCGCCGCCAAGGCGGGCATGGATGCGCTGGCACAGAGCTACGCGCTGGAGCTTGCCCGTTTCGGGATCGAGACGAGCATCGTCGTGCCGGGCGCCTTCACCAAGGGCACCGAGCATTTCGCTCATTCCGGGAAGCCCGCCGACACCGGGCGCGCTGTCGCCTATTGGTCAGGCCCTTACGCGGGCGCGGATGAGCAGGCGCTCAAGGGTCTTGCCGGCCTGGAGCCCGCCGACGCCGACCCCTCAAAGGTCGCGCAGGCCATCGTCGATCTGGTGGCGATGCCGCATGGCCGCCGGCCGTTCCGCGTCCATATCGACCCGTCCGACGACGGGGCTGCCATCGTTAACGGCGTCGCCGACCGCGTCCGCGCTCAGCTTCTGGAGCGCATCGGCCTTGCCGACCTCCTTCGTCCAAAGCCCTGAAACCCAACCCGAAAGGAACCGATAAATGCCCTTTGCCAACTTCAAGATGCCCGAAGCCGCTCTCACGAAGGCGCAGAAAGAGGACCTGGTCCACAAGACCACGCAGATGTTCGTCGACTTTTTCGGCGAAGCTGTGCGTCCCACCACGATGGTGCTGATCGAGGAGGTTCCCGATGGGGGCTATGGCCGCGCCGACGAGGTCTTCGTCATCCCCGACGCCTACCGGGCCAAGAAATAAGGTCTGAATTGACCAAAAGCGGGCCGCTTGCAGAGCGGCCCGCCCGACTTGATCCGTGAGCGCAGGGGAATCTCGCCCACCAACGAAATCTTAATGTAAATCAAGCGTAATCCCGACCATTAAAATTGTGCGTATGTGTTGGGGTTGCGCATGCCGGAATATTCTTCCTTCCTCCGGTCGATCCGGATCCGCTACATTTCGGGACTGCTTGTCTTCGCGCTGGCCTCGGCCGCCGTGATGTTCGCCCTCAACCGTGTGAATTCGTACCGCCACGAGGTCGATGCCCTCAGCGGCAATTTCGTCATCTTCGCCCGCGACCTGCGCAACGCCACCAATTTCGCCGAGACGACCGGCACCGCCTGGCGCAGCGAGACGCGGGATGCGCTGACCGCCGCCGCGCGCGGGCATTCCGAGCGGCTGACGGGCGAGATCGAGATCCTGAACGCACAGCTTGCCGCGATCAGGCCGCGCCTGTCCAGGAACACCACCAACGCGCTGGATACCGCTTCGGTGAACAACGACCTGTTCTGGTCGGCGCGCGACATGGTGCGCAACTTCAATCTGATGTCGACCGCCCAGAAGGTCGATGAATGGAGCTACCGCGAAATCCGCAATCAGAACGACCTGTTCGCCCAGCCGATGCTGGTCAAGGTGCGCACCGCGCTCGACGAGGAGCGTCGCCTCGCCGACGCTTCCAACGACCGGCTGCTGCTGTGGGCGAGCGGGTTGCTGTTTGCCGTGCTTGGCATCGCCGCGGTTCTGATCTTCCGGCCGATGGAGAACGCGATCCGGCGCGCCTTCGCCGAGAGCGCCGCGTCGCTGTTCAAGGCCGAGGCCGCCGACCGCGCCAAGTCGGAATTCCTGGCCAATATGAGCCATGAGATCCGCACGCCGATGAACGGCGTGCTCGGCATGGCCGAGCTGCTGGCCAAGACGGAGCTTACGCCGCGCCAGAAGACCTTCACCGACGTCATCGTCAAATCCGGCAACGCGCTGCTCACCATCATCAACGACATCCTCGATTTCTCGAAGATCAATGCCGGCCAGCTCACCCTCGACCCCGCTCCCTTCCGCCTGGCCGAAGCGGTCGAGGATGTAGCGACGCTGGTCTCGGCGCGCGTTGCCGAAAAGAACCTCGAGCTCATCGTGCGCGTCGATCCGCGCCTGCCGGCCTTCGTCGTCGGCGATGCCGGGCGCTTCCGCCAGATCGTCACCAATTTGCTCGGCAACGCCGTGAAGTTCACCGAAAAGGGCCATGTGCTGGTCGATGTCGGCGGCGACGTCGTCGACGGCGTGGTCCAGCTCAAGGTCCGCGTCGAGGATACCGGCATCGGCATTCCGGCCGAAAAGCTGCAAAGCGTGTTCGAGAAGTTCGCCCAGGTCGACGGCTCCTCGACCCGCCGCCACGAAGGCACCGGGCTTGGCCTTGCGATCGGTGCCCGGCTTGTCGACCTGATGGGCGGCAAGATCGGCGTCGAAAGCGAGATCGGCCGCGGCTCCGTCTTCTGGTTCGCCGTGCCGCTGCCCGCGCACAACCAGGAGGCGGCCGACAAGCTGGTGCCGGTCGACGTCACGGGCGCCCGGGTGCTGGTCATCGACGACAACCCGGTCAACCGGGAGATCCTGCTGGAGCAGCTCAGAAGCTGGAGCTTCGACTGCGCGGCCGCCGAAAGCGGCGCCGTCGGCCTTGCCTTCCTCGACCGCGCCTGCCAGCTCGGCGCCACTGTCGATTGCATCATCCTCGACTACCAGATGCCCGGCATGAACGGCGCAGATGTCGCCAAGGCGATCGCCTCGGACAGCCGTCTTTCGTCCATCCCGGTCGTGCTGCTCACCTCGGTCGACCAGGTCGATTTCGGCAGGATGGTGATCGATTTCGGCATCGTCGCGCATCTCACCAAGCCGGCGCGTTCGGCGGTGCTGCTGGGCACGGTGATCTCCGCCATCCAGAAGGCGCGCACGCAGGGCGCCAAGGCCCATTTCGTGCGCGAGCCGGTCGCGGCGCAGGCGCCGCCGCCGGCCTTCACCGTCATCCGCGGCCCGGCGGTGCCCGTGCCGGCGGCACTGGAATCGACCGCGGCGCCGAGCGGTCCGATCGATATCCTGATCGCCGAGGACAATGACGTGAACCAGCTGGTCTTCGGCCAGATCCTCAACGGTTTCGGGCTGAGCTACCGCATCGCCGGCAACGGCCGCACGGCAGTTGAGATGTACCGCGCGCTGCGCCCCCGCCTGGTGCTGATGGACGTCTCGATGCCGGAGATGAACGGCTATGAGGCGACCCGCGCCATTCGTGCCATCGAAGCGCAGAGCGGCGACCGCACGCCGATCATCGGCGTCACCGCGCACGCGCTCAAGGGCGACCGCGAAAAATGCATCGAGGCCGGCATGGACGATTATCTGCCCAAGCCCGTCTCGCCCGATCGCCTCGGCGCCAAGATCGGCGCCTGGCTCAGCGAGACGGTGACGGCGAAGACGGCGTAGGGGCGGCAGGTAACGTTTGGCGGCCATTGACCGCCGAGTTCCTTCGCGCCCCCCTCTGCCCTGCCGGGCATCTCCCCCACTTGGGGGGAGATTGGCAGCTGCGGCGCCGGCACTCTTTCTGCAACGTTGCTGATTGGCGAAAGCCGGCGCGACATCTGATCTTCCCCCAAGTGGGGGAGATGCCCGGCAGGGCAGATGGGGGCGCTGTCCCGCCAGCGTTTCTAGATATCCTGTTGCAGACAACCTACCGGTTGCGCATCACCACGCAGGCGCCGCCGACGCTTTGCAGCTTGTCGCAGATGCCGTTGGCCTCGCCGCGCGAGTCGGCGCCGATCCTGACCGCGTAGATGCCGCGCCGGCCGATCGGCGTGCGTACCCGGCTCACCACCGGATCATGGTTGGCAAGCAGCGCCGGGAACCGGCTTTTGACCCTCAGCCATTGGCCGATCGCCGCCGAGCGACGGAAGTTGCCGGCCACCTGTACGCCCCACGGCTTGACGTTGATCGAGGCCATGGCGACGGTCTGCGACATGATCACCGGCAGCCTGCGGCAGGCGACCGCGAAGCTCATCTTGGGGTCGAGCGGCTGGACGGTGCCGGCATAGGATTTGTCCGAAAACTTGTCGACCGGTTCGCCCATGATGTCGAAGACATAGCTTTCCGTCTCCATCGGCAGGAAGCCGCCGGAATCCAGCCAACGCGACACACGGTTCTCGCCGGCATTATAGGCCGCCGCCGCGAGGCCGAGATTGCCGTAGCCTGCCTTCATCTCGGCGAGATATTTCGCCGAGGCGGGAAGCGCCTGCTCGATGTCGAAGGAATTGGCCAGGCCGCGCATCTTGGCGGTGCCGGGCATGAATTGCGCGATGCCTTCGGCGCCGACCGGGCTCACCGCGTTCGGATCAAAACGGCTTTCCTTCCAGATCAGCCTGGCGAAGAAATCCTTGGGCAGGCCATTCTGCTGGGCCTGGGCTTCGATCAGATCGCAGACACGGTTGATCAACCGTTTGGCAGCCGATTTCGACTGCGGCGGGTCGGCGGACGCGCCCGCTACCCAACTCAAGCTGCAAAGCAAGGCCAGGGCCACCGTGAGGAAACGGTGCATCGGCCTACTCGGCCGCGGCTTTGCCGTGTCCGTAGCGCTGCTCGATATAGTCGGCGACCATCTTCTCGAAATCCTGCGCGATCGAAGGACCGCGCAGCGTCGCCGCCTTCTTGCCGTCGATGAAGACAGGCGCCGTCGGCGTCTCGCCGGTGCCCGGCAAGGATATGCCGATATCGGCATGCTTGGATTCGCCGGGACCGTTGACGATGCAGCCCATCACGGCGACCTTGAGGTTCTCGACGCCGGGATATTTCTCGCGCCAGACCGGCATGTTCTTGCGAATATCGGCCTGGATGCTCTGGGCGAGTTCCTGGAACACGGTCGACGTCGTGCGGCCGCAGCCGGGGCAGGCCGCGACGATTGGCACGAACTGGCGGAAGCCCATGGTCTGCAGCAGTTCCTGCGACACCTGCACTTCGCGCGTGCGGTCGCCATTCGGTTCCGGTGTCAGCGAGATGCGGATCGTATCGCCGATGCCCTGCTGCAACAGGATGCCCATCGCCGCGGAAGAGGCGACAATGCCCTTGGTGCCCATGCCGGCTTCGGTGAGACCGAGATGCAGCGCATGGTCGGAGCGGGTGGCAAGCTCGGTATAGACGGCGATCAAATCCTGCACGCCGCTGACCTTGGCCGACAGGATGATCTTGTCGCGGCCAAGCCCGATCTCTTCCGCCATCTCGGCCGACAGGATCGCCGACTGGACGATCGCCTCGCGCGTGACTTCCTGCGCGGTTAGCGGCGAGCCCTGAGCCTGGTTCTGGTCCATCAGCCGGGTCAGCAGCTCCTGGTCGAGCGAGCCCCAGTTGACGCCGATGCGCACTGGCTTGTCATGCTTGATCGCCATTTCGACGATCGCCGCGAACTGGCGGTCCTTTTTCTCCTTGAAGCCGACATTGCCGGGATTGATGCGGTATTTCGCCAGCACCTCGGCGCAGGCAGGATGATCGGCGAGGAGCTTGTGGCCGATATAATGGAAGTCGCCGACCAGCGGCACGTCGATGCCGAGCCGCAACAGCCTTTCATGGATGCGCGGGACCGCCGCGGCGCTTTCGTCGCGGTCGACCGTGATGCGCACGATTTCCGAGCCGGCGCGGTGCAGCGCCGCGACCTGGGCGACCGTCTGGTCGACATCGGCCGTGTCGGTGTTGGTCATCGACTGCACGACGACCGGCGCACCACCGCCGACGATCACACCGCCGACCGACACGCCGACCGACCTGCGCCGCGGGAAGGGAGAGGAAAAATATCCGGTCATGCCGGCCGCCTTCATCTGAAAGTCCCGGGCATGAGGTGGCGGAGCAAAGATGGCTTGTCAATGGCAAGCGGCAGGCAAGGCCGGCAAATCGACCGCCCGCGATCAGCGGCCGCAGGGCTCATGCAAAAGCCTTGGGCCGCAAGATCTACGCAAAAATGATCAGATGATTCAGTTAAAGACAACCGGGCCGGTGGCATTTCTTGCCACCGGTAGGTTGGCACCGCGGCGGGAGCGGTGATGCTGCCTTAAAAGATGCTCAGTGCGAGGTCGGTTTCCCTTTCAGCTTTTCAATCTCGTCCTTGATTGCCAGCTTGCGTCGCTTGAGATTCACGATTTCGAGGTCGTCCACCGAAGGATGGTTCATGGCGTCGATAAGCTCACGCTCGATATCACCGTGTTTCCGCTGCAACTCATCAAGATGGGATGCAAGAGACATGATTGGTTCTCCCTTTCATGGTTTCCTCGATTGCAGCCGTCGCAGGCACGTCCACCGCAGGTTGAGACTGTGACGGCACCATGACACTTTGCCACCAACCGATCTCGATGTCGAATGACACGTGGTAGCATTCCACGACAAAGTGAAATGTGATAAGGGCTGCGCGCCGGTCACAGACAGAAACCCGACCGGCCCCGCCCAGACAGCCCGATTGGGCGACGCATACGCTAAACGGTAGATAATGTCCGAACAGGAACAGGCTGAAATACGCCTCGAATATTCCCGGCTCAAACAGGAACACGCCGATTTCGACGCCGCCATCAACGCGATGATCGCCACCGGTTGTGACCCGCTTCAGATCCAGCGCATGAAGAAGAAGAAGCTGATGCTGAAGGACCGGCTGTCGGCGCTGGAAGACCGCATTATTCCGGACATCATCGCCTAAGCGTGTCGATATTCATGTGAGGCCGGCCTGCAAATGGCGGCCTCCTGCGCTTCCGGTGCTCGCGCACCTCAAGTACGCTCCGCTCCGGTTATCGGAAGCCACCATTTTCGACTCAGCCTGACCTGAATCTCAACACTCCTTGGATCGATAACCGGCTCAATGCCGTTACGAGATCGAAAGCCGGGCGGCGCGCTCGCGCAGCAGCGCGACCAGTTCGCCAGTCCGCGCCTCCGACGTGTCGATCGGCACCACAAGACACATCGTCGCCTCGACCTTGCCGGGCGCCGAGAACACGGGCGCTGCCAGGCATTTGGTGTAGGCGTCGACAAGGCCCGACGTGACGCAATAGCCGGTGACGCGTGCCCTGGCGATGTCGTCGATGAAGTCATCGAGCTCGATCCTGCGGCCGTCCGGCAGCACGAGATCGTCTTCCGTGACCATCGCTTCGATCCGGCTGCGATCAAAGCCGGCCAGCAGCAGCCGGCCGGACGCTGTCCATGGCAGCGGGATCTGCAGGCCGGTGGCCGAGCTAATGCGGAAGGGCCTGGTTCCCGGGCTGGAATGGATGATTGTGTAGCGACCGCTCTGCAGCATGCAGAGTTCCGACGTCTCGCCGGTCTCCCGCGACAGCGTGTCGACCTCCTGGCGGCCGCGCCTGAGCAGGTCGTTGCCGCGCATATAAGCCATCCCGTAGAGATAGAGCTTCTTGCCGAAATAGACGCGATTGCCGTCGCCGGCCATTTCCAGGAGCCCGGCTTCGACCAGCTCGCGCACCAGCGTGTAGGTGGTAGAGCGTGGCGCGCCCAGCCCCTTGGCCAGCTCGCCGATGCCGATGGCGCGCTGGTTGGCGTGCAGGAATTCCAGGATGTTCAAAACCCTGTTGAGGCCCTTTTCGCGCGAGCCGGCCGGCCGCTCCTCCTGCGGGGCTTCCACCGCCCGGCCCCTCATCGTTTCACCATCTTGCATTGTCGATTCCTGATGCTAGTATCTGTCTTGTACAGGATACACACGTCTCTTGTAAGAGACAATCGCTGATTGCGATGCGTATTTCTGCTGCATTGGGGAACACACCATCAAAGGAGGTCGCCGTGAACGACACATCCGGCAGACGTGATTTTCTGAAACTGGGAATGGCGGGGCTGGCCACCGCCGGCGCGCTCACCGCCATCAGCGCCGAGAAGGCCGCCGCGCAAGCCGCGTCCGACAGCGTGCTGCGCACCGCGCTCGACCGCGGCAAGCTGATCGTCGGCACCGGCAGCACCAACGCGCCGTGGCATTTCGAGAACGACGCCGGCGAATTGGTCGGCATGGACATCACCATGGGCCGCATCCTCGCCAAGGGCCTCTTCGACGACCCGACTAAGGTCGAGTTCGTAACCCAGGACCCGGCGCAGCGCATCCCCAACGTGACAACCAACAAGGTCGACATCACCATCCAGTTCATGACCATGACCGCGCAGCGCTCGCAGCTGATCCATTTCTCGCGGCCCTACTATGTCGAGGGCGTGGCGCTGCTGACGCTGCCCGGCTCCGAAAACAAGACCTTCGACAAGCTCCTCGCCAACGGCGCCAACACCCGCATCTCGATCCTGCAGAATGTCGATGCCGAAAGCTCGGTGCATTTCGCTTTGCCGCAGGCTCAGGTGCTGCAGATCGACACCCAGGCGAACGTGCTGCAAGCGCTGGAATCCAAGCGAGCCGACGCCGCGGCCGTCGATCTGTCGACCGTGCGCTGGCTCGCCTCGCGCAACCCGGACAAATATTTCGACGCCGGCAAGAGCTGGTACTCGATGCTCTACGGCGCCGCCGTCCGGCAAGGCGACCTCGATTGGCTGACCTTCGTCAACCAGACCTTCACCATCGCCATGTTCGGCCACGAGACGGCGCTCTACGATGCCGCCTTCAAGGAATATTTCGGCCAGGAGCCGCCGCCGCGCCATCCAGGCTTCCCGGTCATCTGACCGAGCCTACGCCAAACCGGCGGAGGAGCGACAGGCGCTCTTCCGCCTGTTCTCCTCGACACGGGCCATCCGGGTGACGAATCCTTGAGCAATTTTCAGGAAAAGTGTGAAGCGGTTTTCCGTTCGAAATTGCGCCAAAACAAGAGATTGTTCGTCACCGCGGGCCATTGAGACGGACGCATGGGCTACACGCTCAATTTCAACCTGATCTGGCGGCATTTCGACAAGCTGTGGGGCGGCTTGCTGCTCAGCCTCGAGCTCGCCGTGATCTCGATCGCCATCGGCATCGTCATCGGGCTGGTGCTGGCGGTCTGGTACGTCTCGGCCGGGCGTGTCGTGCGCACGATCATCGCGGCTTATGTCGAATTCATCCGCAACGTCCCGCTGATCCTGCTGGTCTATCTCGTCTTCTACGGTGTGCCGACCGTCATAGACCTCGCCTACAGCGCGCCCACCTCTTTTGTGGTGACGCTGTCGGTCTATAGTGGCGCCTATCTGGTCGAGGTGTTCCGCTCCGGCCTGGAGGCCGTGCCCCGCGGCCAGCTTGATGCCGGCAAGGCGATCGGCCTGACCCCCTGGCAGCGCCTGGTCCACGTACGCCTGCCGACGATGCTGCGCATCACGCTGCCGGCGCTGTCCAACACCTTCATCTCGCTGTTCAAGGACACCTCGATCGCTTCGGTTATCTCCGTGCCCGAGCTGACCTATGGCGCCCAGTGGATCAACTTCAACACATTCCGCATCGTCGAGGTCTACCTGGTGACAACGGCGATGTATCTGGTGACCGGCTATGCGCTGCTGTTCGCGCTCAGGCTGGTCGAACGCCGGTTCAGGGCGGCGCGCTGAGATGCTGAGCCAGATCCTCTACGCCCTGCCGTTCCTTGCCGAAGGATTCGCTGTGACCTTGTGGGTCTCGCTGCTGGTCGTGGTCCTGTCTTTGATTGCGGGCGTCCTGCTGGGCGTCGGCCTCGTCTATGGGCCGGCGCCGCTGCGTTGGGCGGTGCGCATTTTCTCGGACACCATCCGCGGCATCCCGATCCTGGTGCTGATGTTCTTCGTCTATTACGGCCTGCCGGCGGTCGGACTGCATCTGCAGTCCTTCTGGGCGGCGGTGCTGGCACTCACGCTGTTCAAGATGGCGCAGGTCGTCGAATATGTGCGCGGCGCGGTCGCCTCGATACCGAAAGGCCAGTCGGAAGCGGCGATGGCGATCGGCCTGACCTTCCGCCAGCGCCTCACCTCTGTCATCTTCCCGCAGGCCTTCCGCCGCTTCCTGCCGCCCTGGATCAACGGTGTCACCGATGCCGTCAAGGGCAGCGCGCTGGTTTCGCTGCTCGGCATCACCGACCTGATGCAGGCGGTCAACCAGGTCATCGGCCGCACTTATGAGGCGATGCCGCTCTATATCCTCGGCGCCCTGATCTATTTCGCCGTCAACTACGCGCTTTCCTACGCCAGCCGCAGGCTGGAACGGCGCTTCGCCTTCATCCGGGACTAACGCCATGGCTACCAGCTCCAACAACAGCCCAGCGCTTCTCGAGATCGCCGAGGTCTCGAAATCCTTCGGTCCGGTCGCGGTGCTGCGCTCGGTCAGCCTGCAGGTTGCCAAGGGCGAGGTGGTCACCATCATCGGCCCGTCCGGCAGCGGCAAGACCACGCTTTTGCGCTGCGTCAACTTCCTCGAAAGCTATGACTCGGGCTCGATCCGCATTGACGGCAAGGAAGTCGGATACCGTGACGCCGGGACGCGCCAGCGCCGCAGCGAGCGCGATTTGGCCGCCATGCGCGCCGAAACCGGCATGGTGTTTCAGAGCTTCAACCTCTTCCCGCATCTGACCGCCGCCGGCAACATCATGCTCGGCCTCACAAAGGTTCGCGGCAAGGGCAGTGCCGAGGCCCGCGCCATCGCCGAGCACTGGCTGGCTCGCGTCGGCCTCGCCCACAAGGCCGACAGCCTGCCGGCGGAGCTTTCCGGCGGCCAGCAGCAGCGCGTCGGTATTGCCCGCGCCGTCGCCATGGAACCGAAAATCCTGCTGCTCGACGAGATCACGTCGGCGCTCGACCCCGAGCTCGTGGGCGAGGTGCTGGCCGTGGTGAAAAGCCTTGCCGAGGACGGCATGACCATGGTGATGGTGACGCATGAAATGGCCTTCGCCCGCGACGCCTCCAGCCGCATCGTCTTCATGGCCGATGGCGGCGTCTCGGCCGTTGGGCCGCCGAAGGAAGTCCTTGCCGCGGAGACCACCAATGAGCGGCTGCGCACCTTCCTGGCGCGTTTCCGCGCCTCGCATTTCTGAAAGCGGATGGCTTTCGCCATCCAAGGAGTACCCTTCCATGTCGCCTTACGAACGGCTCGCCGAACTCGGCCTGACCCTGCCCGAGCCGCCGACACCCATCGCCAATTTCGTAACCCATGCCGAGAGCGGCCGTCTGATCTTCCTTTCGGGCCAAGGGCCGCTGCGCGCCGACGGCACGCTGTGCACCGGCAAGGTCGGCGACGATGTCACCGTCGAGCAGGCTTATGAGCATGCCCGCCTCACCGGCCTCAACCTGCTTGCGGTCATGCATGCGGCGGCGGGCGACCTCGGCCGCATCGTGCGCGTGGTAAAACTGCTCGGCTTCGTCAACGCAACCCCGACCTTCAGCGACCACCCGAAGGTGGTCAACGGCTGCTCGGACCTTTTCGCCGATGTCTTCGACAAGATCGGCGGCCATGCCCGCTCGGCGATCGGCGTCGGCTCGCTGCCTGGCAACATCACCGTCGAAATCGAAGCGGTCGTCGAAATCACCGCCTGACTTTAGGAGTTCGCCCTCATGAAAACCTATTCCGACGCCGGCTCCAACACCACAATCCGTGAGCGTCTGGGGCTGAGACCCATCATCAACGTCTCCGGCACGATGACGGCATTGGGTGCTTCGATCATCGTGCCCGAGGCGATCAGCGCCATGGCCGAGATGGCCTCGCAATGGGTGGAGATGGACGATTTGCAGCGCGCAGCGAGCGCGGTCGTGGCTCGTCTCACCGGCGGCGAAGCCGGCTTCATCACCGCCTGCTGCGCCTCAGGCATCACCATGGCGGTCGCCGGCGCGATGACCGGCACCAACCTTCTGGCAATCGAGCGGCTGCCGGACGACACGGAAGGGCTGAAGTCGGAAGTCGTGATCCAGCTTGGCCACATCGTCAACTATGGCGCGCCCATCGACCAGTCGGTCCGCGTCGCCGGCGCCAAGGTCATTCCGGCGGGCACAGTCAGCGTCACGCAGGACTACCATGTGCGCGAGGCAATCAATGAGCGCACGGCGGCGGCCCTCTACGTCGTCGCCCACCATACGGTGCAGTACGGCATGCTTTCGCTGGAGGAGTTCTGCGAGATCTGCCACGCCAAGGGCGTTCCGGTGATCGTCGACGCCGCCTCGGAATACGATCTGCGCAGCTTCCTGGCGCGCGGCGCCGACATCGTGGTCTATAGCGGCCACAAATTCCTTTCAGGGCCTACCAGCGGCATCGTCACCGGCCGCAAGGACCTGGTGCGCGCCGCCTATCTGCAGAACCGCGGCGTGGCGCGCGCCATGAAGGTCGGCAAGGAAAGCATCGCCGGCACGATGGCGGCGCTCGACGCCTGGGAGAGGCGCGACCATACAGGCATTCGCCGGCGCGAGGAGGCGGCGCTCAATCTGTGGAAGGACGCGGTCCAGGGCATTCCGGGCATCAATGCGCAAATCATTCCCGACCCGACCAACAACCCTCTCGATCGCCTGCAGGTGTTCGTGCGCCCTGAGAGCCGCTTCACCGCTGCCGGACTTGCCTCCGCGCTCGCTGCCGGCTCGCCGCCGATCATCGTGCGGAATCACGAGGTCGAGCGCGGCCATTTCTTCCTCGACCCCTGCAATTTGCATCCCGGCGAGGCGGAGATCGTGGCCGAGCAACTGCGCGCGGTGCTGACGGCGAAGGACCGGCCGACTGACGCGATGAAAGTGGCGCGCAAGGATTCGGCCGGATCGTTGCGCTGGCCGGACTAGCTGGCCGCCGGCATCGACAATCCTTGCGGCTATCGGCGAATTCCGCTAAGGCGCGCCTTTGCCGCCGGGAGCGAAACCTTGACCGATCAGCGTGCCGACGTCGCCATTATCATGGGCAGCCAGTCCGACTGGGCGACGATGCGCCAGGCGGCCGAAACCCTGGATGCGCTCGGCATCCCGCACAAAAGGCTGATTGTCTCCGCTCACCGCACACCCGACCGTCTCTATGACTTCGCCAAGGGCGCCAAGGCCGCCGGCTTCAAGGTCATCATCGCCGGCGCCGGCGGCGCGGCGCATCTGCCCGGCATGACCGCAGCGATGACGCCGCTGCCCGTCTTCGGCGTTCCGGTCGAATCCAAGGCGCTGTCGGGCCAGGACTCGCTGCTCTCCATCGTGCAGATGCCGGCCGGCATTCCGGTCGGCACACTGGCGATCGGCAAGGCCGGCGCGGCCAATGCCGCGCTGCTTGCCGCGGCGGTGCTGGCGCTCAACGACGACAAGCTCGCCGCCCGGCTCGACGCCTGGCGTTCGGCGCAGACCGCCAAGGTCGCCACCGAGCCGACGGACGCGCCGTGAGCCTGGCCCCCGGATCGACCATCGGCATCATCGGCGGCGGCCAACTCGGCCGCATGCTGGCGATGGCTGCCGCCCGCCTCGGCTACCGCATCGTCGTCCTGGAGCCCCAGGCCGACTGCCCGGCGGCCCAGGTCGCCAACCGGCAGATCGTCGCCGCCTATGACGATCCGCCGGCGCTTGCCGAGCTCGCTGTCGCCAGCGCCGTCGTCACCTACGAATTCGAGAATGTCCCGGTCGCCGCCGCCGAAACGCTGGCGGCGAGGGTTCCAGTCTATCCGCCGGCCCGCGCGCTCGAAGTTGCGCAGGATCGCGTCACCGAGAAAAGCTTTTTGAACGGCATCGGCATTCCCACGGCCGAATTCTGCCCGGTCGACAATGACGATCAGCTGACCGAGGCGTTGAGGACGTTCAACGGCAGCGGTGTGCTGAAAACCCGTCGCATGGGCTATGACGGCAAGGGCCAGCGCGTCTTCCGCAACATGGAAACGGGCGGCTTTGCCGGCGTCTGCGAGGCGATGGGCAATGTGCCGCTGATCCTGGAATCGCTCGTGCCCTTCGAGCGCGAGATTTCGGTGATCGCCGCGCGCGGTCTCGACGGAACTGTCGCTGCCTTCGATCCGGCCGAGAATGTCCACCGCGAGGGCATATTGCGCAGCTCGACCTTGCCGGCGAGCATCCGCTCCGAAACGGCCGCTGCCGCCAAGGATGCCGCCGCGAAAATCCTTTCCGCGCTCGACTATGTCGGCGTCATCGGCGTCGAATTCTTCGTACTCGCCGACGGCTCGCTTCTGGCCAACGAATTGGCGCCGCGCGTGCACAATTCCGGCCATTGGACCGAGGCCGCCTGCGTCGTCTCGCAGTTCGAGCAGCATATCCGCGCCGTCGCCGGCCTGCCGCTGGGCTCGCCCGCCCGGCATTTCGACTGCGTGATGGAAAACCTGATCGGCGACGACATGCTGAAAGTGCCGGCGCTGCTCGCAGAGCCCGACCTGATGCTGCATCTCTACGGTAAGGCCGAGTCGCGCCCCGGCCGCAAGATGGGCCATTTCACGCGCCTCATCAGGCCGTGATTGCGCTCTATTGCATATCCTGGTCGTCGTCGCCCGCGTCCGAGCCGGCGCAGCTCGGATCGCTCAGCTTGCAGTTGGCGCCGGAGATGAGCTGCTTTATGCGCTCGTTGGTGAGCTTGGTCAGGCACTGCGACACCTCCATCGGATGGATCGAGCCGCCCTCGCTGTCGGCGGTCGAATAGGCGCATTCGGCATCGCGAAAGGCGATCCAGGCGCGCTGCGCCGTCTGTAGCAGCTTGTTCGAGGCCTGAGCGTTGCTGCTGACGATGTTCTTATAGGTGGCGTTGAGCTTGGCATCGGCGGCCTGATAGTCGGCATCGGCGCAGATGTTCAGCATCGACTGGCTGTCGTCGCTGCGGTCGCAATCCTCGGCAAAGGCAGCGGGGGCGGTTGCCAGAAGGAGCAGGCAGGCGGACAGAAAGAGGCTGCGCATGGGAGATCTCCAGTCGCTTGAGCGTTGGATCACCATCCCAGCCACCCTTGAGTCGCGCAATGCCGCGCCTGTCGAGGTGGCGAATATTTGATGGATCGCGCCAATTGCCCTATTCCGGCGCCGTCACGTGGTTGACACGAACAACACTCCTCGTTTATGAGCCACGCCAAGTTCAAAGGCGCGCTTTTTTCCGGCGCGCCTTTAAAATTCGGCCCGGGACGGGCCCTGACCGAACAGGCAAGACCATGAAGATCAAGAATTCGCTCAAGGCGCTCAAGGCGCGTCACCGCGACAACCGGCTGGTTCGCCGCAAGGGACGCATCTACATCATCAACAAGACCGCTCCGCGCTACAAGGCGCGCCAGGGCTGACGCTTGCGCGCGCGGCTTAGTGCATGTCGGCCAAACGCGCCAAGCGGCTTGGGTGAACGAGATGCACGAAGAGACCAGGCCGCGCTGATGTCGGGTGCCGGTTCGCCGGCCCTTTCACGCTAAAATCACTTTGACGATCCGCCGTCCGGGATTAGATTCCGGCGATGCGGATTCTCTTTGCATTTTTCACGGCGTTTTTGCTTTCCGGCGCAGCTTCGCCTGCGGGAGCAGAAACGGTGCCGGGCGCGCTGCCTCCCGATGCCGCGCCGCCCACTGCGACACCGCCGCCGGCCGCGCCGACCAGGCAAGGCCGCCTCGACCAGCTGTTCACGGAGTTGAAGCGCGAGCGCAATGAAAAGGCGGCTGAGCGCATCGCCGGCCGCATCTGGAACGAATGGAACCAGTCGGGCAGCGCCTCGATCGACCTGATGATGCAATGGGCGCAAAAGGCGACGGAAGACCAGAAATTCGACGTCGCGCTCGATTTCCTCGACCAGGTGGTGACCTTGCAGCCCGATTATGCCGAAGGCTGGAACCGGCGCGCCACCGTGCATTTCCTGATGAAGAATTACGGGAAGTCGATGGCCGACATCGACCGCACCCTGCAGCTCGAGCCGCGCCATTTCGGCGCGCTCTCGGGCCTCGCCCAGATCATGACCGAGACCGGCCACAAGCAGTCGGCACTGGAGGCCTGGCAAAAAGTGCTGGCGATCTATCCGATGATGCGCAGCGCCCAGAACCAGGTCTCGACGCTTTCGGAAGAACTCGCCGGCGAGGGCATCTGACGCGTTTACGTGCGTTTCTTCATCGTAAAGCGCGTCGCGCTAACCGGATCCGCGCAACGCGCTTCAAGCTTCTGTCTTGATGTTGCGAAGTTCCTCGGCCTTGCGCTCGACGACGGCCTCATAAGCTGCCCGCAACTGCTGGCGCACGGTCGGCGCGCCGGGTGGTGTCCTCGAGGGCGCGCCCAGATGCTCGTGGCGCAATTCGTCCATGAACTGCTCCCATAGCGGCGGACCGCCCTTTTCGAGCAGCTCGGCGCGGATCGACAATTCTTCGCTGACCGGCAGCCAGACCCGGCCCCAGGCGCCGAGCTGCGCCATGATCGGCACCAGCGTGATCGCCATCTCGGTCAGGCTGTAGATCGCCTTCTGCTTGTGGCTGGGGTCGTCAGCCTTGGTCAGCAGGCCGAGCGCCATCAGCCGCTTCAGCCGGTCGGCCAGGATGTTGGAGGCAATGCCCTCCAGCGAGCCATTGAGCAGTTCGCGAAAATGACGCCGGCCGCCAAAGATCATGTCGCGCAGGATGATCAGGCTCCAACGGTCGCCGAAGACCTCGAGCGACAGATTGATCGGGCAACCGGACCGGCGGTCGATGTTCATGGCAGTCTCCAGAAAAACCAGTTGCATTATGATATCGGTTTCAGTATCGTGCAACTGATTGCAAATTGCAATCGGATTGGAGGAGCAGATGACCACCACAACACAGCGCCCCGACGTCGTTTCGGAAAGCTTCGGCAGTCCGAAAGATCCGCCGATCCTTTTGATCATGGGCGCCATGGCATCGATGTCGTGGTGGCCCGAAGCCTTCTGCCGGCAGCTCGCCGGGCGCGGCCGCTTCGTCATCCGCTACGACAACCGCGACACCGGCCTGTCGACGAAGTATCCGCCAGGCGCGCCGCCCTACAATTTCGAGCACATGGTGGACGATGCCATTCGCGTGCTCGACGACCACGGCGTCGGCAAGGCGCATGTCGTCGGCATGTCGATGGGCGGCATGCTCGCGCAGAGCGTGGCGCTGAAATATCCCGAACGCGTCGGCGCGCTCACCGTGATCTCATCTTCGCCGCTCGGCGTCGATACGTCCGGCCTGCCCGGAGCGACCGAAGCCTACAAGGAGCATTCAGCGCAAGGCGGCGACGTCGACTGGTCGAAGCGGGAGCAGGTGATCGACTTCATGGTCAAGGATGCCCGCGCGATCGCCAGCACGCGCCATCCATTCGACGAGGAATGCACGCGCGCGATGATCGAGGCGGACTATGATCGCTCCGGCGGCCTCGCCAGCACGACCAACCATTTCCTGCTCAAGGGCGGCGGCCCGAAACGGACGGTGCGAGACCTGGCGGCACCGCTGCTTGTCATCCACGGCACCGCCGATCCGCTCTTTCCGATCGAACATGGCGAAGCTCTGGCAAAGGCCGTTCCCGGCGCAAGGCTGGTCAAGATCGAAGGCGGCGGCCATGAGCTGCATCGCAACGACTGGCTGCAAATCGTCGACGCCATCGCCGCGCACGGCTAGTGGCACTGCACAGGGATTTTGACCGGTTGGCTTTGTTTGCGTTGGCAGGCGGCATGCCTTGGAGGTTGGCCGAAACGCCCATCGCGATCGTCATTCTAGGGCGGAGCAAGGAGCGAAGCGACGCGCGCAGACCCTAGAATCCATGCCGTTACCTTCGCCCAGGAGTGCAACGGAGCAGAATTCTGTACCGTGGCGGCGCTTAGAAGTCACGGCATGGATTCTATGGTCTGCGCGCGTCGCTTCGCTCCTTGCTCCGCCATAGAATGACGAGGTTGGGGCGGCTTCAACATCCCCGGCGTTTGCGCTGATTTCGCGGAAATGAATGGAAAATCTTGTGCCAAGACAGACGGCAACCTTTCAAAACCCCTGTGTCGGGGTGCTCGGCGCGGAAGCTCCGGCTTGACTCAGCGAGCTTACGACAATAGTGAAGCAATTACTTCAGCATTGCCCTATGGCCAAACGCGAAAGAGAGCGAGAATGTCCCTGACGCTGCATTTCCACCCGCTGGCCTCATTCTGCTGGAAGCCGCTGATCGCGTTTTACGAGAACGGCACGCCTTTCGAACCGGTGATCGTCGACCTGGGCGACGAGGCTTCTCGCGCCGCCTTCTTGAAGGTATCGCCGACCGGCAAGATGCCGGCGCTTCGTGATGACGCGCGGGGCCGCACGGTGCTGGAATCCACCATGGTGGTCGAATATCTCGCCGCTCACTATCCGGGGCCGGTCGAGCTTGTTCCGGCCGACGTCGATCTCGCTTTGCAGGTCCGCCAGGCCGACCGCTTCTACGATTTTTACGTGCAGCATCCGATGCAGAAGATCGTCGGCGACAGGCTGCGGCCAAAGGACAGGACCGATCCGTTCGGCGTCGAGGAGGCCCGCGCGCAACTGCGCAATTCCTACGCCATTATCGAAGAGGAGATGGCGGGAAGGACCTGGGCGGTGGCCGAGAGCTTCACCATGGCCGATTGCGCCGCCGCGCCGGCGCTGTTCTACGCCAACAAGGTCGAGCCGTTCGGCGAAAAATTCCCGGCGGTGAAACGCTACCACGACCGGCTGCTGGCGCGTCCGTCCTTCGCCCGCGTCATCGAGGAAGCGCAGCCCTATTTCAAGCTCTTTCCCTATAACAACGACTAGAACAAGATGCTGCATGATCCGGCCCAGCTCGATTTGATGTTTCAGGCGCTTGCCGATCCGGCTCGGCGCCAGATGGTGGACCGGCTGTCGCGTGGGCCGGCGTCGGTCAGCCAGCTGGCCGAGCCGCTGGCGATGTCATTGTCGGCCGTCGTCCAGCATCTCAACGTGCTCGAGGCGAGCGGCCTGGTCAGGACCGAAAAGCTTGGCCGAGTGCGCACCTGCCAGATCGAGCCGAAGGCACTGGGCGCGGCGGAGAACTGGATTAACGAGCGGCGGCTCGCCTGGGAGCGCCGGCTCGATCGTCTCGGCGATTTCCTGGCTGAGACCAAAGACCACACCTGAAGGGACCCGTCATGACTGAACGATCCGTCGTCCATTCCACCTTCGTCATCGAGCGCGTCTACCCGGTGGCGCCCGAGAAGGTCTATTTCGCGCTGAGCGACAAGGAGGCCAAGAAGCGCTGGTTCGCCGATCCGGCCAACCCCAGACCCGACAGCTATCGGATGGACTTCCGCATCGGCGGCCAGGAGGTCAACACTGGCGGGCCGAAGGACGGACCGCTTCATACCTACACCGCTACCTACCTCGACATCGTGCCCAACGAGCGCATCGTCTACAGCTACGACATGCTGTTCGGCGACATCCGTATCTCGGTGTCGCTGGCAACAATGGAATTGCGGCCGGAAGGCGCGGGCACGAGGCTGGTGCTGACCGAGCAGGGCGCCTTCCTCGACGGCCATGACACGTCATCGACACGCGAGCATGGAACCAACATCCTGCTGGACATGCTCGGCAGAGCCCTGTCGGCAAGCTGACGTCTTTCGCGACTCCGATTGCCGTCGAACTGGCAATCGGCAGTCGCGAGAGCTATTCCCCCGGCGCCGTTTCCCAGAACTGGTCGAGCCAGATGTTGAGCCTGAGGAAGCCGGCGCTGCTGACAGTATAGACGCGCCGCGTGCCTTCGGCCTTGGCCTTGACCAGGCCGGCATCGAGCAGGACCTTGAGATGCTGGGAAACCGCCGGGCGCGAGACGGGCAGTCCGGCCGCCAATTCGTTCACCGTCTTCGGGCCGCGCCGGAGTTCTTCCAAGAGATAGCGCCGATTGGGATCGGCGATCGCCACGAAGGCATCAGAAAAGATCATGCCTTCATTTGTGGGGCAAAGTTTTCGGAATCTCAACTATTGGTTTCAATCTTTCTGCGCGGATCGAGCCGGGTTGCTTCGGGCGTGACCGCACGGTCCGCGGGTTGCGTCTTGAAGGCATCGCGGTTTTCGATCGGCACGGGCGCGCGGGCGCGGATACGCAGCAGCGTGTAACCGGCGAGGCTGAGATGCGCGAGCGCGGTTGCAAGAAAAAGCCCTTCCGGACGCACCGAACCCATCAGGGCCGCTGCCAAAAGCGGGCCGATCATGGTGCCGAAGCCGTAGAGCAGGAGCAGGCCGCCGGAAACCTTGACGAAGTCCTCGGGGCGGGCGTGGTCGTTGGCATGCGCGACGGCGATCGAATAGAGCGTGTAGGCGAAACCGCCATAGGCGGCGGTCAGCACGATGACGAAGACACCTGAACGCGGCGCAATCAGGAAGATCAGCACCGCGACCAGAGCCGCGCCGAAGGCAGCACCCGCCAGCACGAAGCGGCGGTCGGTTGTATCGGAAAGGCGTCCGGCCGGAAGCTGCATGGCGGCGCCGGCAACGACCACAAGGCTCATCATCAGCGCGATCTCGGCGGTGGAGATGCCTATGCGCGCGCCATAGACCGCGCCCAGCGTGCCCCAGGCACCATTGGCGATGCCGACCAGGAGGCAGGCCACCGCCGACACCGGCGAATTGGCGTAGAGGCCTTTGACGTCGAGCTTGACGTCCTGCAGCGGTTTCGGGGTCGATTGGGTAGAAACCGCCGTCGGAATGAGCGACAGGCAAAACAGGATGCCGGTGATCATGAACAGCGAAGCCGACCGCACATCGCCGCCGGCGACGATCATCTGGCCGCCCATGATCGAGGCATAGGTGACCATCATATAAAGGCCGAAGACGGTGCCGCGGTTCTCGTTGGTCGCCTTCTCGTTCAGCCAGCTCTCGATCACCATGAACGCGCCGGCCATGGTGAAGCCGGTGAAGGCGCGCAAAAGGATCCAGAAATACTCGTTGATGATGAGGCCGGTGAGCAGCGCGATGATGGCGCCCGACGCGGCGAAGGCGCCGAAGGCCCTGACATGGCCGGCGCGGCGCACCAGCCGCGGCGCGAAGAAACAGCCGGTGACGAAGCCGCCGGCCCAGGCCGTGCCCATCAGGCCGAGCGATGCCGTCGAAAAGCCCTCGATCTGGCCGCGCAGCGGCAACAGCAGCCCGTGCAGGCCGGATGCAGCGAGCAGGAAGGCGGTACCGCGCAGCAGCGAGAGGATCGGTCGGTAGGTTGCAAACATCGCTTGTCCTGGTTCGGGCGCCGGGGTCTGAAAACAGGCGTATTGGGGCTTTTCGGCGGCAGTCTTGCGCGCCGACGAAATTATCCGCGGCGGAACAATGCGTCGGCGGCGGATTTGGTGGCGCCCTTGGCGACCCGCTCTGCCTCCAGCCTGGAGATCTCGTCGCGCAGCAGCGCGATGCGCTCCGACAATTCGTCGACGGAAAGCAGCGACAGATCCTGGCCGATCTCGTGCGGGCGCGGCTTCTTCCTGGGTTCGTCGTCGAAGATCGCCATCGTCGCTTCTCCCTTGCTTGGCCATTTGCCTGATTTGGCGATCAGCATACATAGGGCAGGGGCGCCGATGCAAACCACGAGCGACGACAAGGGATCCGAGGAGACGGGAAAGCCATGGCAAACGGACACAAGATACCGGCAAAGATGACGGCCATCGCGATCTCGCAACCCGGCGGCCCCAGGGTGCTCAAGCCGGAAACCCGCGATGTGCCTGAGCCCGGCCCCGGCGAAGTGCTGATCCGGGTGCACGCGGCCGGCGTCAACCGGCCGGACGTGCAGCAGCGCAAGGGCGCCTATCCGCCGCCGCCCGGCGCCTCGGACCTGCCTGGCCTCGAAGCCTCGGGTGAAATCGTGGCGCTTGGCGACGACATATCGCGCTGGCGCATCGGCGACCGGGTTTGCGCGCTGACGCCGGGCGGCGGCTATGCCGAATATGTCAAGGTGCATGCCGGCAGCGTGCTGCCGCTGCCGGCGGGCTTCACGCATTCGGAGGGCGCGGCGGTGCCGGAGAACTACTTCACTGTCTGGCACAATGTGTTCGAGCGCGGCGGCCTGAAGAAGGGCGAGACGCTGCTCGTCCATGGCGGCTCGTCCGGCATCGGCACCACCGCCATCCAGCTTGCCTCGGCCTTCGGCGCCTATGTGATCACCACTGCCGGCAGCAGGGAGAAATGCGACGCCTGCCTGAAGCTCAGCGCCGACCGGGCGATCAATTATCGCGAGGAGGATTTCGTCGCCGCGGTCAAGGAGGCGACCGACGGTAAGGGCGCCGACGTCATCCTCGACATGGTTGGCGGCGATTATGTCGCCCGCAACTACGAAGCCGCGGCCGTCGAGGGGCGGATCGTCCAGATCGCGGTGCAGGCTGGCGCTATCGCAAGCACCAATTTCGGGACGCTCATGGTCAAGCGTCTGACCCATACCGGCTCGACGCTTCGCCCGCGCACCGTCGAGTTCAAGGCGGCGATCGCGGCCGCGCTGGAGGCGCAGGTGTGGCCGCTGCTCGGCACGCGCAAGGTGGCTCCCGTCATGGACATGATCTTTCCGCTCACCGAAGCCTGGCGGGCGCATGAGCGGATGGAAGAGGGTGAGCATATAGGCAAGATCGTCCTCGACGTCGGCTAGGATGTGCGCACATTCAGGTGAGGCCGGCCTGCAAATGACAGCTTCCTCCGCTTCCGGTGCTCACGTACTTAAGTACGCTCCGCTCCGGTTCTCGGAAGCTGCCATTTTCGTCTCGGCCTGACCTGAATCTCCGCACATCCTCAGGCGCCGCGCGTCCCCGAGTGACAAGCTGAACAAAGGCTTAATGGTGCAATGCACAAAACGCATTGCGGCCATGCAAAAGCGTCCGTTCAATTCTTGGGCAGGCATGCCTATTTACGCGGCATCAAACGATTTCCTCAAATGACTGGAGAAACTGAAATGAACCCGATCCGTGCTTTCCGTAAGTGGCGCATGTACAACGAAACCGTGCGCGAGCTGAACAAGCTCAATGCCCGCCAGCTGAACGACCTTGGTATCAGCCGTGGCGACATCGAGCGCATCGCCCGCCAGGCGGTGTAATCAGACGCAGCCCGGCCGCAAGGCCGGGCTGGACAGGCAAGCAAGAGCCGTCGAGACGCTTGCTTCGTTTCCGGTTCCAAACCCGCTGGACCTCGTCCAGCGGGTTTTGTCTTTTCAGGGCCCTGAATCGGGTCCTTCCCAAAAACATTGCGAAAATTCGAGGGAGCGTTTATACAGGCCGCGAATTTCCCATTTTGGTGGCTCTAAAACCACCGCCCGCGCGGGAACGCGGGCGAACGAGAAGGATTTTTGACATGGCCAATACGCTGCTGATGCCCAAGGCGACCGCCGTCTGGCTGGTCGACAACACCGCGCTCTCCTTCGAGCAGATCGCGCAGTTCTGCGGGCTGCATCCGCTCGAGGTCAAGGCGATCGCGGACGGCGAGTCGGCGCAGGGCATCAAGGGCATGGACCCGATCATCACCGGCCAGCTGACGCGCGACGAGATCGCGCGCGGCGAGAAGGACGTCAATTACCGGCTGAAGCTGTCGGAGCCGAAGGTGCGGGTGCCGGAATCGAAGCGCAAGGGCCCGCGCTACACGCCGCTGTCGAAGCGCCAGGACCGGCCGAATGCCATCCTGTGGCTGGTGCGCAACCATCCCGAGCTCAAGGACGCGCAGATTGCCCGTCTCGTAGGCACCACCAAGTCGACCATTGAGCAGATCCGCGAGCGCAAGCACTGGAACTCGGCCAATCTGCAGCCGATGGACCCGGTGACGCTCGGCCTCACCTCGCAGATCGACCTCGACCTCGAAGTCAACCGCGCCTCGCGCGGCCGCGAGCAGCCTCAACCCGTCGGCGACACGCTGCTGCCGGCCGCGCTCACCGAACGGCTGGTGCCGGCGCCGGAGAAGCCGAAGGACGAGGACCAGGAGCTCGACGCCAACGCGGTCTTCGCCAAGCTTTCGGCGTTGAAGTCGAAGGACAAGGACGAAGGCGACGATCAGGAGTAAGCCCTTCGGGGTACTCAACAAAAAAGCCCGCTTCGAGCGGGCTTTTTTGTTGAGCTTGGGAGGAAGTCACGTCCGCGCGGCGCGGTCGGGCGCCATGCCGTAATCCTCTGACCGCTCGACGGCGCGGTAGAAATCGGCGAGCTGCTTGCCGCGCTCAGGCTTGAAGACACGCCCTGCGATGACGACCGAGGCGATGCGGTCGATGCGGAAGGCGCGGAAATCGTCGCGCATCTCGCACCAGGCGACCAGCGTCCAGACCTTGCCCCAGAACCACAGGCCCAAAGGCCGGATGTCGCGCGCGGTGCCGCGCCCGGCCTCGTCGGAATAGTCGATGGTCAGCACCTGGCGTTTCTCGACGGCGCGCTCGATCAGGTCGATCGCTTCGCGCGCGGCGTCGCTCACCACCCACATCGGCGTGTGGATCTCGGTGCGGGCGATGCGGTCCTTCTCGGTGTCGGGCAGCACGGCGCCGATCTTGACCAGCGCCTCGTCGGCCGCCCTTGCCATTGCCGCGCCGCCAAAGGCGCGCACCATGCGGGCGCCGGCAACCAGCGCCACGATCTCGTCACGTGTGAACATCAGCGGCGGAAGGTCGAAACCCTCCCTCATCATGTAGCCCACGCCTGCTTCGCCGTCGATCGGCACGCCGGTCGACTGCAGGTCGGCTATGTCGCGGTAAATGGTGCGCTCGGAAACCTCGAGCCACGTGCCGAGCTTCTGCGCGGTGACCAGCCGACCACCCCGCAAATGCTGCACGATCTGAAAAAGCCTGTCGGCGCGGCGCATCGGTTTCTCCCCCGGGGGTTTATGGCTTCAGCCCTTCGCGCTTGCGCTGCGCGGCAACGAATTTCGCCCCGAAGGACAGTCTGCCCGTGGTCGGCGTCCCAGCGTCCAGCACACGCCAGAACGGCGCGACGTCGCTCAGCGCCATGCCGCGCTCGAGATCCTCGTGAGCGGCCTCGGCAACGGTGCGAAGATGATAGCCGATCGTCACCGGGCATGTCACTTCGGCCCCGTGCTCGATGGCCAGTGCGGTGCGCAGCGCGCGAACGTCCATCTCCACCCCTTCGGGGATCGAGCGGATGAAGTCGTCGACCTGGCGCGCGGTCGGCACCAGCATCGACTGGCCCTCAACGACATCGCCGACCGTGCGCGGCGACGGCTTGATGCCGTTGATGCCCGGCGTGTTCAGCCTGTCGTTCCAGCTTTTCACCATACGCGGATTACTCCGGATAGTCGGTTCATGTTCGTAACTGTCAGGATTGAAGCCACCCCAATTACCGTATGCCTCCTGACAACATACTGTCAGGAGGCTGCGGTGAAGCTATCGGCAACAAAGGCTTCTTTCCCTGAACTCAACATCACTGGCCGCATTACATCTGGGCGTGGTGCCGCCACAATCCAAGTCGCGGCGGCAAAATTTCAGTTTTCACGCACGCGGCCGGTGTAAAGATCCGGCCAGCCGATGTCCTTACGGATATCCGCCGGCAAGGTGTTCAGGAAACGCTGGGTGCGGATCTCGTTGCGCACCGCGCGGATCCTGCCGACATAGTGCTGCACGCCGCGCAGAATGGTAGAACCGTTCATGACCTCACTCCTCTCTTTTCGATGAGAAGAGTATCTCACACCCCTCCTGACAGCAGTCTGTCAGGAGGTTGGCAGGGTAGGAAAGAAGGCGGCGCGGTGTCCCTCGCAAGGCCCGGATGAAGCCGATTTCTGTCAGGAGTGCTCGGCCCGAATTGTGCCCTAAGAACAGCTTTGACAGCCGCCATCGTTGCTGGTCAAAGGCGGCATGACGAAACTGCTCGCCCTAGTCATCTGCGGCATCATGCTGATCCAGGTCATCAAGCCGCTGGGATGGCCGGGGCTGAAGCGGCGCGGCGATTTCTGGAAGCTGGCGCTGCTCGCCATGGTGGCCATCTCGCTTGCCGCTGTGCTAGGGCACTGGGCTTAGTTCCTTAACACAGAAGTTTTGACCGGTTGGTTAGTGTGCGTTGGCACGTCCTATGCCTTGGCGATTGGCCTCGACGCCCATCGCGGTCGTCATCCACGGGCGGAGCAAGGAGCGAAGCGACGCGCGCAGACCGAGGATCCATGCCGAGACTTGGAAGCGCCGCGGCGATCCAGAATTCTGCACCGTTGCACACTTCGGTCCAGGCAACGGCATGGATTCCAGGGTCTGCGCGCGTCGCTTCGCTCCTTGCTCCGCCCTGGAATGACGAGGTTCAGGAGCCTTCAGCTCATCGCCAGCGTTTGCGCTGACCACCCAACAGACGTTGATGGCCTTGCACGACAAGTCTGCGGAACCCGCAATTCTCGGCTCGCCCTGACCTCAATCTCAACGTACCTCAGCGCGGTCCAGCACGAAATCCAGCAGATGCTCCGCCCAGGCGATAGCCTGCTTCGGAAGCGTGGATGCCGTCAGAGGCGAAGCCGGCTTTCGGGTTGGTGATCGGCAGGCGCGAGGCGGGCACGGCGCCGCGTTCGTTGCGGAGCCGCACGCCCATGCGGTTTATTTCCGTGTTAGCGCATGTTTCAGTCGAGGTGAACGAGACGATCACGCGCAGCAGTCCGGCCGGTCCTCGTCCCTGTCCTGGTATTCGTCGTGGAGGCGCACCCAGTCCATCAGGTTGTGATAGGGGCCTGTCTCGCCGCGGCCCTTCGGCGTCATGTCGAGATAGTGATAGGCGCCGATCAGCGCGTCCCCACCGCGGGCCCGCGACAGGAAGGTGAGGAAGATGTCGCCATTGCCGTGGCGGTAGAAGATGCTGGTGCCGGGCAGGTCTTTCGAGCGCAACGGTCGCTTCTCGAAATTGTAGGTGGTGTCGCCCGCCGCGATCTGCATGTCGGTGAAGGAGACCTGCAGGTCGAAGTTGAAATCCGACGCATAGGACGACACCCAGTCGAACTTCCAGCCCATGCGCTGCTTGTAGGGCAGGATCTCGGCCAGCGGCGCGCGTGCAACGACGACCAGCGATACGTCATGATGTTTCAGATGCTGGTTGGCGCCGTCGATATGGTCGGCGAGGAACGAGCAGCCGTGACAACGATGATCGCAACCGGGCGTCATCATGAAATGATAGACGATAAGCTGGCTCTTACCGGCGAACAGGTCGCCAAGGCGTTTCGGCCCCGCTTCGCTCTCGAACACATAATCCTTGCGCAGCTTGAACCAGGGCAGCTGCCGCCGCTCGGCGGCAATAAGGTCGCGGAACTTTGTCAGTTCCTTCTCGCGTTCAAGATGCTTTCGGTGCGCTTCGAACCAGTCCTCGCGTGAAACCACGGCATTGCGTTGCATGACCATCTCCTGTCCTCTCCTGCCAAGGACGTTCGACATCGGCGCGACCCGACATCGCTGCCTCAGGTAGGAGTGCGGCCTGCAAAAAACAAAACCCGGGCCACTGGCCCGGGTTGTCGATGAACGAGATGGATAAACGTCAGGCGGCTTTTTCAAGCGCCGGCTGCCATTTCCCGAGCGCCGCCAGATGGTTCATATGGGCGCGGTGGGTGAAGGCGGCCTGGCCGGCGGCGATGTTCGAGGCCTTGCCGCTCCATGCCTTCTGCGGCGCGGCCTGCAGCGCGCGGCCATAGGAGAAGGTCAGTTTCCAAGGATGCGGGCCGATGGCGTTGATGGCGTTGAGGTTGGCGGTCGCCTCCTCGTCCTCCTGGCCGCCGGAGAGGAAGGCAATGCCCGGCACCGCCGCCGGTACCACTTCGCGGAACAGCTTGATCGTCTTTTCCGCGATTTCCTCGGGGCTGTCGGTCTTGCCCGATTTCTTGCCGGAGATGACCATGTTCGGCTTCAGGATCGAGCCTTCCAGCACGACGCGCGCCGCGTAGAGCTCGTCATAGAGCTTGACCAGCGTCGCCTTGGAGACGTCGTAGCAGGTGTCGATCGAATGCGCGCCGTCCATCAGCACTTCCGGCTCGACGATCGGCACGATGCCGGCCTCCTGGCAGAGCGCGGCATAGCGGGCCAGCGCATGGGTGTTCGAGGCGATCGAATTGGCCGATGGCACGCCTCTGCCGGTGTCGATATCGATCACCGCGCGCCATTTGGCGAAGCGGGCGCCGAGCTTGTAGTAGTCGGCGAGCCGCTCACGCAGCCCGTCCAGGCCCTCGGTGATGGTGTCGCCGGGAAAGCCGGCAAGAGGCTTGGCGCCTGCATCGACCTTGATGCCTGGAATGGAGCCGGCCGCCTTGATGATATCGACCAGCGGCGTGCCGTCGGCAGCCTTCTGGCGGATGGTCTCGTCATAGAGGATGACGCCGGAGATGTACTTCGTCATAGCCTCTTTCGAGCGGAACATCATCTCGCGATAGTCGCGCCGGTTGTCGGCGGTCGATTCGACGCCGATGACGTCGAAGCGCTTTTTGATGGTGCCGGAGCTCTCATCGGCGGCCAAAAGGCCCTTACCACCGGCCACGATGGCAGCGGCAATATCTTCGAGACGTTCGCTCATGGGTGCTCTCCTTGACGGTGTCGGTTCCGCGCTTAGCGGAACTCTACCGCCAATGGAATGGCGTCGAAAAGCACGAATCGATTGAAAGTTTTCGCGACTGAAATCGGCCAGCCCTGAGTTGGTCGCCCCTTGCCGGTCTTACCGCTTCAGCACCTCGACGCCGGGCAGCGGCTTGCCTTCCATCCATTCGAGGAAGGCGCCGCCGGCGGTCGAAACATAGGTGAAATCGTCGGCGACACCGGCATGGTTGAGCGCCGCCACCGTGTCGCCGCCACCGGCGACCGACACCAGCTTGCCTGCCTTGGTGCGGGCCGCGGCATGCTTTGCCGCCGCCACCGTTGCGCGATCGAAAGGCTCGATCTCGAAGGCGCCGAGCGGGCCGTTCCAGACCAGCGTCGCGGCACGGTCGATCCAGTCGTTGACGCTCTGCACGGTCTTTGCACCGACATCGAGGATCATGCCGTCGGCCGGCACGGCCTCGATGGCGACGGTCTCGCTCGCAGCACCAGCCTTGAATTCCTTGGCGACCACGCCGTCGGCGGGAAGGATGATGGCGCAGCCGGCTTCCGCCGCCTCGATCATGATCTGCTTGGCGGTGCCGGCAAGGTCATGCTCGCAAAGCGACTTGCCGACATCGGTGCCGCGCGCGGCGAGAAAAGTGTTGGCCATGCCGCCGCCGATCACCAGCGCGTCGACCTTCTTCACCAGGTTCATCAAAAGGTCGATCTTGGTCGAGACCTTGGCGCCGCCAACGATGGCCACCACCGGCCGAACCGGATTGCCGAGGCCCTTCTCCAGCGCGTCGAGCTCGGCCTGCATGGTGCGGCCGGCATAGGCCGGCAAATGACGCGCCAGGCCTTCGGTGGAGGCATGTGCCCGGTGCGCGGCGGAAAAGGCGTCGTTGACATAGATGTCGCCATTGGCGGCGAGCTTTTCGGTGAAGGCGGGCTCGTTCTTCTCCTCGGCCTTGTAGAACCGGGTGTTTTCGAACAGCAGGACGTCGCCGTCCTTCATGGCGGCAACCGCTTCGGCGGCCTTGTCGCCGACGCAGTCGGCGGCGAAGCCGACCGGGCGCCCGAGAACTTCAGCCGTGGCCCTGGCGATCGGCTCCAGCGAGAACTCGGCAGAGGGGCCGTCCTTGGGACGGCCGAAATGCGCAAGCAGGATCACCTTGGCGCCCTTTTTCGAGAGCTCGGCGATGGTCGGCGCGATGCGCTCGATGCGGGTTGCGTCGGTCACCTTGCCGTCGGCGACGGGAACGTTGAGGTCGACGCGCACCAGCACGCGCTTGCCGCTGACGGCGCCGATATCATCGAGTGTCTTGAAGCTGGCCATGGTCGTCGTTCCTTCCTGGTGCCTTGACGCAATTCCGGACGGAAAACCGCCCACACTCTTCCTGGAATTGCTTTAGCGAAAACGCGGGCGACCTTACCCGGCGCGAAGGACGATGCAAGGGTCGCGTCGACGGCGCGCGCGCAAAAATGATGTCGCCGTGAGACATCAGCCTTCGCCGGTTGCCTTTTGCTCGCCCGGTGCCGGCGCCACGGGGTCGATCGGGACGTCCTCGACCGGCTGCTTTTCCACCGGCCTGCGCCAGTTGCGGATCAGCGCCGCTATGCGGTCGCCGATCTCGCCGGCGCTCATGAACACCGGCACGCGCGCCACCGGCGCGGTTGGCTCGAAGGAGAGGCCAAGTCCGGTGATCCTGCCCTTTTCGTCGACATCGCGCACGATCAGCTCGATCGGACCGATCACGACGCGGTCGGCATATTCGGGACGGCCGCCGAGCCGCTCCGAAACCAGCGCTGCGACGGTGAGTCTCTGCTCGGCTTCTGTCAGGCCAGGCCCATAGGCAGCTTCAAGTTCGGCCGCCGGGCGGGCCGGATCGAGCGCGAAGGCGCCGAAGAAATCGGCATCCTCGGGATCGACGATGGCACGGCTGGCGAAAAGCTTGTCGAGCAGGCGTGGGTAGCGGTCCGGCACGAAGATGTAGACTTGGTCGCCGGCGGTGAGCCGGCCCATGTCCTGGAAGCGCATGGATCGGCCGTCGCGTAGCACCAGCGAGGGCCTTGCCCAGCGCGGGATGCGCTCGCCGCGCGCCACCGGACTGCCGGGCGCCACGCGATAGGCGAGCAGCTCGTGATGGGCCGAGCCCGGCAATTCGAGCTCGACCTTGTCGAGCGGCCCGAGCCGGGCCGGCACGATCAGGCCGAGGCGGCGCGCCAGCGGGCCGACGGTCCAGCCTTGAACCACCAGCGAGACAAGCACAATGATGAAGGCGGCGTTGAAGATCAGCCGGCCATGCTCGAGGCCGCCAAGCAGCGGCGTGATGGCGAGCAGGATCGAGACCGCGCCGCGCAGGCCGACCCAGGAGACGAAGGCGACCTCGGGCCGCGGCAGGCGGAACGGGATCAGGCACAGCCACACGGCGACCGGCCGCGCCACGAAGATCAGGAACAGGCCGAGCAGGATCGCCGGCACCAGGATCGCCGGAAACTGCGAGGGCGTGGCGAACAGACCGAGGATCAGGAACATGATGATCTGCGCCAGCCATGACATGCCGTCCTGGAAGCGCTTCAGGATGGTGACGGCGCGGATATCGGAATTGCCGGCAATCAGCCCGGCAAGGTAGACAGCAAGGAAGCCCGAGCCGCCAATCGCGCCGGCCGCCGCGAACACCATCAGCGACAGCGTCAGCACGAAGATCGGCAGCAGGCCGTGATCGAGATTGAGCCGCTCGACAAGCCGCACGATGCCAAAGCCGCCGAGCACGCCGATGACGGCGCCGAGCCCCATATTGACGAGGAAGCCGAGCAACAGGCTGGTGGCCAGCACATTGGCTTCCGGGTTGGCATGCGCGGCGATGATCTCGACAAGGGTGATGGTGAGGAAGATGGCGATCGGGTCGTTGGTGCCGGATTCCACTTCCAGCGTAGAACGCACCCGCTCGCGCAAATGGATCTCGCCGGCGCGCAGCAGGAAGAACACCGCGGCCGCGTCGGTCGAAGCGACGGCGGCGCCAAGCAGCGAGGATTCCAGCCAATCGAGTTTGAGAACATAGGACGCGGCGGCGGCAAAGATGCCGGTGGTCAGGATCACGCCGATCGTGGCCAGCGACAGAGCGGGTCCGGCCGCTTGCCTGAGCGCGTTGAGCGGGGTGCCGAAACCGGAATCGAACAGGATGATCGCAAGAGCCAGTGAGCCGGCAAAATAAGCCAGCCGCGCATTGTCGAATTCAATGCCGAGCCCGTCGACGCCGGTGGCAAGTCCGATGCAGAGGAAGAGCAGCAGCAAAGGAGCGCCGAAGCGGAAGGCGATCAGGCTCGAAAACGCGGCGGCAACAACGAGCGCGGTGCCGACCAGCGTCACAAGATAGATCGCATGCTCCATCAGCCAGTGCCCCTCAAGTCCCTCTCATTTGTCGGTTTAAGGGAGAGTGGGGCGAAGACATGACCAGTGCAAGGCAACGGCGTGGTTTTTTGGATTCTGCTGGCGTCGGGAAATGGAGGAGCCGCTTTCCTGTCGTCGTCCACGGGCTCCGCCCTTGCTCCGCCCTGGAATGACGACGCAACTTGTGCTCCGCCAGGTCTTAAATGAAAACGCCCGGCCAAAGCCGGGCGTTTCAAACTGCCAATGAACCTTGGATCAGGCGATGGTCTTGCCGAAGGCGACGGCGGTGTCGCCCATGCGGTTCGAGAAACCCCACTCATTGTCGTACCAGGACAGCACCGAAACGAAGTTGCCGTCCATGACCTTGGTCTGGTCGAGCGCCGCGATCGAGGAATGCGGATCGTGGTTGAAGTCGATCGAGACGTTCGGGTGGTGGGTGACCGAAAGGATGCCCTTCAGCTTGCCCTTCGAGGCGGCGATCAGCGCTTCGTTGATCTCCTGCGCGGAGGTCGAACGCTTGGCGATGAACTTGAGGTCGACGACCGAGACGTTCGGGGTCGGCACGCGGATCGAGATGCCGTCGAGCTTGCCCTTGAGATCGGGCAGGACCAGGCCGATCGCCTTGGCGGCACCCGTCGAGGTCGGGATCTGCGAGAGCGCTGCCGCGCGGGCGCGGTAGAGATCCTTGTGCATGGTGTCCAGCGTCGGCTGGTCGCCGGTGTAGGAGTGGATCGTCGTCATCATGCCCTTCTCGATGCCGACGGTCTCATGCAGCACGGCCGCCAGCGGCGCCAGGCAGTTGGTGGTGCAGGAGGCGTTCGAGATGACGACGTGGTCCTTGGTCAGCTTGTCGTGGTTGATGCCGTAGACGACGGTGAGGTCGGCGCCTTCGGCCGGTGCCGAGACGAGGACGCGCTTGGCGCCGGCGGTCAGATGCGCGGCGGCCTTGTCGCGGGCGGTGAAGATGCCGGTGCATTCAAGCGCGATGTCGACGCCGAGCTCTTTCCACGGCAGCTGGCTCGGATCCTTGATCGCCGTGACCTTGAACTTCTCCTTGCCGACCGAGATCTGGTCGCCGTCGACGGTCACCTCGTGCGGGAAGCGGCCATGCACGCTGTCATAGCGCAAGAGGTGCGCGTTGGTCTCAACCGGGCCGAGATCGTTGACGGCGACGACCTCGATATCCTTGCGGCCGGATTCATGGATGGCGCGCAGGATGTTGCGGCCGATACGGCCAAATCCGTTGATGGCAACTCTGACGGTCATTGTTTTCTCCCTAGGGACTGGGGCGATTGGGTCCGCTGCTTCATAGCGGCGATGGGCCAAAGAATCCAGCCGCAGAAGGTCGAACTTAAATCGATTAGGTTGGTCCAGCATCGCGGAGCCGCCTATTTGCGGCCCCGCGAATTGACGCAGCCGGTCAGCCGTGCAGACGAGTCTCGACCGCCTTCGCCGCGGCCTCGGCGGTGATGCCGAAATGCGGATAGAGCTGCTCGATCGAGCCGGAGGCGCCAAAACCGTGCATGCCGATGAAAATGCCGTCGGTGCCGATCAGGTGATCCCAGCCCTGGCGGATGCCGGCCTCGATCGCAACCTTCACCTTGGCGTTGCCGATGGTCTTGGCGCGATAATCGTCGCTCTGCTGGTCGAACAGCTCGAAGCAGGGCACCGAGACGACGCGGGTCGGATGGCCATGCTTTTCGAGCAGGTCGCGCGCGCCGAGCGCGATCTCGACCTCGGAACCGGTGGCGAAGATCGTCACCACCGCCTCGCCATTTGCCGGGGCAAGCTCGTAGGCGCCCTGGCTGGAGAGGTTCTTCGCCGAATGCTCCGTGCGCACCGTCGGCAGGTTCTGGCGGGTCAGCGCCAGGGTCGACGGCGTCTTTTCGGATTCGAGCGCGATCTGCCAGCATTCGGCGGTTTCCACCGCATCGGCCGGGCGGAAGAAGTTGTGGTTCGGGATGGCGCGCAGCGCCGCCATGTGCTCGACCGGCTGGTGGGTCGGGCCGTCCTCGCCGAGGCCGATGGAGTCATGCGTCATGACGAAGATCGAGCGGATGCCCATCAGCGAGGCGAGCCGCATCGACGGGCGGGCATAGTCGGAGAAGCACAGGAAGGTGCCGCCATAGGCGATCAGACCGCCATGCAGCGTGAGACCATTGATGGCCGCCGCCATGCCGTGCTCACGGATGCCGTAGTGCACATAGCGCTGGCCATAGTCGTCGGGCGTGATGTTCTTGGTCTGGCTGGTCTTGGTGTTGTTGGAGCCGGTGAGGTCGGCCGAGCCGCCGATGGTTTCGGGAACCGCGCCGTTGATGACTTCGAGCACCATCTCGGAGGATTTGCGGGTGGCGACTTTCGGCTTGTCGGCCGACAGCTTCTTCTTGTAGTCGGCGATGACGGCGTCGAAATTGGAAGGCAGCTTGCCGGCGATGCGACGTTCGAACTCGGCCTTGAGCTTCGGCTCGGCCTTGGCCAGGCGGCCTTCCCAGTCGGCGCGCGCCTTGGCGCCGCCCGTGCCGATGGCCCGCCAGGCGTCGAGGATGTCGGCGGGAATCTCGAAGGGCGGCGACTCCCAGTTGAAGAATTTACGGGCGCCGGCGATTTCCTCGGCGCCGAGCGGCGAGCCATGCGCCTTGTTGGTGCCGGCCTTGGTCGGGGCACCGAAGCCGATGGTGGTCTTGCAGGCAATCATCGTCGGCTTGTCGGAATGGCGCGCCGCCTCGATGGCATAGGCGATCGCTTCCGGATCGGTGCCGTCGATGTGGCTGGCGTTCCAGCCCGAGGCCTGGAAGCGGGCGACCTGGTCGGTGTTGTCGGCCAGCGAAACCGGGCCGTCGATCGAGATGTTGTTGTTGTCCCAGAAGACGATCAGCTTGTTGAGCTTCAGATGCCCGGCCAGCGCGATGGCTTCCTGGGAGACGCCTTCCATCAGGCAGCCGTCGCCGGCCAGCACATAGGTGTAGTGGTTGACGAGATCATTGCCGAAGGCGGCGTTCATGATGCGCTCGCCGAGCGCGAAGCCGACCGAATTGGCCAGGCCCTGGCCGAGCGGACCGGTGGTGGTCTCGATGCCGGCGGCATGGCCGTATTCGGGATGGCCGGCGGTCTTGGAGCCGAGCTGGCGGAAATTCTTGATCTGGTCGATGGTCATGTCCTCATAGCCGGTGAGGTAGAGGAGCGAATAGAGCAGCATCGAGCCATGGCCGGCCGACAGGATGAAGCGGTCGCGGTCGGCCCAGTGCGGGGCCTTGGCGTCGAATTTCAGGAAACGGCTGAACAGGACTGTGGCGATGTCGGCGCAGCCCATCGGCAGGCCGGGGTGACCGGAATTCGCCTTCTCGACGGCGTCCATGGAAAGGAAACGGATCGCGTTGGCCATCCGATCATGTTGTTCACGCGAGGTCATGCTTCCTCCGGAAGTGGGTTGGAGCCTGGGGAGAACCCTTGGAAAAGGATGCCGCGACACATAGCAGGCGCGGCCTTTTAGTCAACAAATCGGGACGGATTTTGCCGGGCTTGTGATGGCGTCTTTTTGTGGGTCGGGCGGCTTACATTAGCGATAGCGGGGGACAGTCGCGAGAGCTTTGTTGACGCGCCCTTCACCCGGCGCCTAATCTTTCCGAGGTAACGCGTTCTGAATGCGTGCGATTCGGTGATGGGCAGGGCATAGGACGAAGGCCATGACCGGGGAAACGACCCTCAAGGAAGTCATCGCCAGGCTGGGCAAGGCCATGGAAGGGCTGGAAAACGCCGTGGCGGCGAAGCTCGAGCATGAGCGCGATTATTCGGAAGCCGAGGCCGAGGTGCAGCGCATGAACGCCGACCGTTCGCGCCTGGCACAGGAGCTCGATAATTCCGAGGCGCGTGCCGAGCGGCTTGAAGACGCCAACAAGGAAGTGTCGCGACGGCTGGTGACCGCCATGGAAACCATCCGGGCGGTGCTGGACAGGTAGCGCAATGGCACAGGTCACGGTTTCCATCGACGGCAAGCAGTATCGCATGGCCTGCGACGAGGGCCAGGAAGAGCACTTGATCGACCTTGCCGAGCGCTTCGACCGCTATGTCTCGCATCTGAAGGATTCCTTCGGCGAGATCGGCGACCAGCGGCTCACCGTCATGGCCGGCATCATGGTGATGGACGAACTCTCGGAGCTCACCAAGCGCGTCAAGGGCATGGAAAGCGAGGTGCTGACCCTGCGCAAGACGCGCGACGAGGCGCTGACCAAGGCCGACAAGAGCGACAGCGTGCTGACAACCGCGCTTGGCGCGCTTGCGCAGCGCATGGAAGATCTCGCGCTGACGCTCGCGGTGAAGAAGGCCTGAGCGGCTCCCCTATCTTCGCAAGCAGAATAACTGTCGCGGATTACCGGCGGTCGCGGAAAAATTTCGCGCGGTGACGTTCTCGATTGCGGCTCCCGACGTTGGACCGTTACCGCGATGGTGCTAGCTTAGCACCCGCGCCGGTCCATGCCGGTCATTGCTTCACAAAAAAGGGTTGGGAGAGCGTCATGAGTCTTCGTATCAACGATGTCGCGCCGGATTTCACCGCCGAGACCACGCAGGGCACCATCAAGTTCCATGACTGGATCGGTGACGGCTGGGCGGTGCTGTTCAGCCATCCAAAGAACTTCACGCCGGTCTGCACCACCGAGCTCGGCACCATGGCCGGTCTCGAGGGCGAGTTCAAAAAGCGCAACGTCAAGATCATCGGCATCTCGGTCGATCCGGTGTCGAGCCACGACAAGTGGCAGGCCGACATCAAGACCGCTACCGGCCATACCGTGCACTATCCGCTGATCGGCGACAAAGACCTTCACGTCGCCAAGCTCTATGAAATGCTGCCGGCCGGCGCTGGCGAAAGCTCGGAAGGCCGCACGCCGGCCGACAACGCCACCGTGCGGTCGGTCTATGTCATCGGCCCGGACAAGAAGATCAAGCTGGTGCTGACCTATCCGATGACCACGGGGCGCAACTTCGACGAGATCCTGCGCGTCATCGATTCCATCCAACTGACCGCCAAGCACCAGGTGGCGACGCCGGCCAACTGGAAGCAGGGCGAGGACGTGATCATCACCGCCGCGGTCTCCAACGAGGATGCGATCAAGCGTTTTGGGGCGTATGAGACGGTGCTGCCTTATCTGCGCAAGACCAAGCAGCCGACGGCGTGAGCCTTTTCCTTCTCCCCGGTCAACGGGGAGAAGGTGCCCGAAGGGCGGATGAGGGGCGGCGCGGCGGTCGGAGGATGAGCGCGCCGGCTCCCGATCCGATTGTTGGAACGATACCTCGCAGCTCGGCGCTGCCCCTCATTGCCCTGCCGGGCATTTCTCCCAGTATAGTGACGGGGAGAAAGGGCTGGTTCGCCGCCTTCGCCAATAAAAAAACGGCGGCGCCAGATCGTGGCGCCGCCGTTTTGTCTTTTGCGTAATGCTTTCGAGCTTATTAAGCCGCCGGCTGCGCTTCGATGGTGCGCAGCGCCTGCATCTGGCGCTTGGCGGCGGCCTTGACCGCGTCCTGCACCTTCTCGAAGGCGCGCACCTCGATCTGGCGCACGCGCTCGCGGCTGATGTCGAACTCGGCCGAGAGCTCTTCCAGCGTCAGCGGCTCTTCGGCGAGGCGGCGCGCCTCGAAGATGCGCCGCTCGCGGTCGTTGAGGACCGACAGAGCGCCCGACAGCATGGAGCGCCGGTTTTCCAGCTCGTCCTGCTCGATCAGCATCTCTTCCTGGCTTTCGTGGTCGTCGACCAGCCAGTCCTGCCATTCGCCGGACTCGCCTTCGCTTGCCCGGATCGGAGCGTTGAGCGAGGCGTCGCCCGACAGGCGGCGGTTCATCGACACCACTTCGGCCTCGGAAACGTTGAGGCGGGTGGCGATCTCGGCGATCTGGTCGGGCTTCAGGTCGCCTTCGTCAAGCGCCTGGATCTTGCCCTTCACCTTGCGCAGGTTGAAGAACAGACGCTTCTGGTTGGCGGTGGTGCCCATCTTGACCAGGCTCCACGAGCGCAGGATGTATTCCTGGATCGAGGCTTTGATCCACCACATGGCATAGGTGGCGAGCCGGAAACCACGCTCCGGTTCGAATTTCTTCACGGCCTGCATGAGGCCGACATTGCCTTCCGAGATCACCTCGCCGATCGGCAGGCCGTAGCCGCGATAGCCCATGGCAATCTTGGCGACGAGCCGCAAATGGCTGGTGACGAGCTTGTGCGCAGCCGTGGTGTCCTGATGCTCGGCGTAGCGTTTCGCGAGCATGTACTCTTCCTGCGGCTGAAGCATCGGAAAGCGGCGGATTTCTTCCAGGTAACGGGCGAGACCGCCTTCACCGGAAACAATACTGGGTAATGATTGGGCCATGATAGCGCCCCCTCTCTCTTTGGAGTGGATGCCCCCGAAACGCGGCGGGCATTCGTCACGGATGCCAAAGGCTCATCCGCGACAACCTGTGTATATAGGAACAAAACCAGAAAAGACAGGCATTTGTTCAACGCTAAACAGTCTGTCACGTTGAAGTGAACAACGCCGGTCAGGTTTTTTGATGGCTGGTTTGCAGCTTGTTTCGTGGCGGGTGAAATTCAAAGTCTCCGGAAGTCGCCGACGAGTTCCTCCATGTCTCCGGGCATCGGCGCTTCGAACCTCATCGTTAAGTGGGTGGTCGGGTGCCGGAATTCAAGGAGCCAGGCGTGCAGGGCCTGCCGGGGAAAGGCTTTGACCTTGGTTTTCAAGGGTGCGGGCAGCCGGTTGGCCTTGGTGCGGAAGGCCTGGCCGTAGTCCGGATCGCCGACAACCGGATGGCCGATATGGGCCATGTGGACGCGGATCTGGTGGGTGCGGCCGGTTTCGAGCCGGCATTCGACCAGGCTTGCGGTGGCAAAGGCCTGCTGTTCCACGCCGAAGCGCTCGACGACGCTGAAATGGGTGACGGCATGACGGGCGTCGTCGCGGCCCTCGGGAACGACCGCGCGGCGCACACGGTCGGCGGCGCGGCCGAGATGGGCGTCGATCGTGCCGGTCGGCCGCTGCGGAATGCCCCAGACCAGCGCCAGGTAGGCGCGTTCGAGATCGCCGGTGCGGCCATGGTCGGCAAAGGCCTCCGACAGGGCCTTGTGGGCGCGGTCGGTCTTGGCCACGACCATGACGCCGCTGGTTTCCTTGTCCAGCCGGTGGACGATACCCGGCCGCCTAACGCCCCCGATGCCGGACAGGGTCTCGCCGCAATGATGGATCAGCGCGTTGACCAGCGTACCGGTCCAGTTGCCCGCGCCGGGATGGACGACCAGTCCCGCCGGCTTGTTGATGACGACCAGCTCGTCGTCCTCGTAGAGGATGTCGAGGGGAATGTCCTCGCCTTGCGGCGCGGCCGGTTCGGGCGCGGGGACCAGGATTTCGATGCGCTCGCCGGCCGTCAGCTTGCGCTTGGCTTCCAGCACCGGCTTGCCGTCGATAGAGACCGCGCCTTGTTTGATCAGCGCCTGTACGCGGCTGCGCGAGAGATCCGGGTCGAGCTGGGCGGCAAGCCACTGGTCGAGGCGCTGGCCGGCGGCGTCGGGGCCGGCTTCCAGCGCGACGGCTTCGCCGGATTCCTCGTCGGCCAATTCGTCCTCTATCAATATCGGGGTCTCTTCGTTATGAGCGCTCATCGAAACCCGTTGCGGATTGTTTAGCCATGGCCCGGCCGATCGCCGAAGAAGATGAGGAAAAGCCGCTCGACCCTGCGGCCGAGAATGTGCGCCGCAAGCTCGTTCGCTTCATGATCGTCAATCTCGGCCTTCTGTTTCTCGCCCTTATGGTGGTGATCGGCGCGCTTGTCTACAAAGCGCGCAACGCGCCTGTTGCCGGATCAGCGCCCGTCGGCGATGTCCAGGTTCCGGTCGGCGCGTCGCTCTCGGGCGACATCGTGCTTCCCGTGGGCGCCAAGGTGATCAGCCAGTCGCTCTCCGGCAACCGCCTGTCGATCGATGCCGAGCTTGCCGACGGCAGCCGGTCGATCTTCGTCTACGACATCGCCGAGCGCCGCGTGATCGGCCAATTCCCAATCCGAAACAAATGAGCCCGAAACAAATGAGCGGCTTTGCCGAACGCCGCAGCGTCGCGACCGTGGCCCTTGTCGTCGGCAGTTACGACGAGGCGATCTCCTGGTATGTCGAGCGGCTCGGCTTCGTGCTCATCGACGATGTCGACCTCGGCGGCGGCAAGCGCTGGGTCACCGTCGCGCCGGCCAACGGCAAGGGCGCACGGCTGCTGCTGGCGGAGGCAGCCGACGAGGAGCAGGCCAGCCGCATCGGCAATCAGACCGGCGGCCGGGTTTTTCTCTTCCTCGAGACCGACGATTTTGCCCGCGACCATCAGGCGATGCTCGCCAGGGGCGTCGAGTTCCGCGAGGCGCCACGCCACGAGGCCTATGGCACGGTGGCGGTGTTTGCCGATCTCTACGGCAATCTCTGGGACCTGATCGAGCCGAAACGGCAGGTCTGACCAGGGCCGTTCGGTAAAGTGGTCCGGGTGCCAGAAACCCCAGTTGCTTTTTCGCGGCCGCCAGCCTATGTAGCCGGTTCTTGAGCGCGCCCATCGTCTAGCGGTCAGGACACCGCCCTCTCACGGCGGGAACAGGGGTTCGATTCCCCTTGGGCGTACCAAGCTTCCAAAAACCGACTTTCGAAGACAATTCCGCAGGGCTGGTCATTCCGCAGCAAGGGAGACGGCGGCTGATTCGGCTGCGGTTCTTTCGCGTGATGCTTGCTCCAACAACCTCGACAGATGCTGGAGGTGCATCGATTGCGCGTCTTCAAGCAATTGCAGGAAGGTGGCCGCCTTGCCCCGGGGCAACCGACGCTGCTTCAGCGCGGCGATGCGCGCGCGCTGGCACTTTATGTGTCGCTCGGCTTGCAGAACGTGCCGTTCCGCCATCTGGATGTCATCAGCCAATGCCATCAACCGCTAAACGGTCACTGCGGGCAGAGAGTTCCGTGGGACAGGCGCCATCTTAAAAACGCAGGTCTCGATTGGACCCTACCCCAGCTACAGCTATCGCGACAATGCAAAGCATGTCCGAGTCGGTCCAGACTGCTGAGCCGTCCGCCGGCCTAGAGGCGCTTTACGAGCAACTTTCCCAACGGATACGATTTGGGACTGCTGCGAAACTTGTCGATGATTTTCACCGGTGAAAGGTCCCAGCAGGACGTTTCACGTTTCCGCCTCGGCAGACACGAGCCTGCGCGTTCGCCAGACCGCTCGACGGACTCCGTATGGTGTCTTTGTTGTTCGACATAAAAGACCATGTAGCGATCGAGCGCGGCACGGAACTCCTCCTCACGTCCGGGAGGGCTTTGAGCCTGCCGTACAGTCGGGGGTTCAGTTGCTACCGTCGGGTAATCGCGGCTCCCAGGCATTCACGCTCTCCTGTGGCTGAGCTGGAGCCAAGATGTCAGGCCGCCTGCAAAACGTATCGAAGCGCGGCCGAATAGTTCCGAAAATCCCCGAAAACACGTAATGTCTCGCAATGCCGGAGCAGCGGCTCGCATTTGGCCCTTTTGTGCTCAACCCCGAGGCGGGAACGCTTCTGAGGCAGGGCCTGCCTGTCGCGATCAGCTACCGGGGGCTGCTGCTCCTGTCGGCGATGGCAAGGAACGCCGGTGAGGTCCTGACCAAGTCCGAACTACTGGACGCCGCCTGGCCTGGGACCGCAGTCGAGGAAAGCAATCTCTCGGTTCAGGTCGCATCCCTGCGGCGCCTTCTCGGCTCCATGGCAGACGGAACAGAGTGGATCGCAACCGTTCCGCGGGTTGGTTACCGTTTCACCGGCGCGATCGAGAGGCTCAACGAGGCGGCAGCCGCGCAAAATTCTGCGGAGCCTGAGCCTTCGATTGCCGTGCTCCCTTTCGTCAACCTGAGCGACGATGCCGAGCAGCAATATTTTGCCGACGGCCTGGCTGAAGATATCATCATGCGGCTGGCGCGGCTGCGGTGGCTTTTCGTCTGCGCCCGCAACTCGTCCTTCAGCTACAGGGACAAAACCATCGACGTGAAACAGGTCGGGCGTGAACTCGGAGTCCGCTACGTGCTGAGCGGCAGTGTTCGCCGCTCGGGTCAGCGGCTCAGGATCAGCGCCGAGGCGAGTGAGACCTCCACTGGGCGCCAAGTATGGACAGAGCGCTACGACGTCCAACTGGCTGATTTCTTCACGCTACAGGATCAGATCGCCGATAGCGTCATCGGTGCCGTCGAACCTAAACTCTATGCGGCAGAGCATCAGCGTTACATCAGCCGGCCTCCCGCCAGCCTGGACGCCTGGGGCTTCGTAATGAAGGCGATGCCTCACATATGGAGCTGGAGCTCAGAAAGCGAACTCGCGGTCGCCGAGCAACTGCTACGCAGGGCCGTAGACGCTGACCCGGACTACCCGCGTGCCAATAGCCTGCTCGCCTGGACGATGGCATCCCGGGTGCTGCTCGGATTGGCGGAGCCGGCCGAGGTTCTTCCGAAAGCGAATGAGATGGCTCAGCGAGCCATTGCGCATGATGCCGACGATCCTTGGACGCATTTCGCCGCCGGTTACGTGCACATGATGGCACGCCGAACGCAGGCTGCCATCACCACACTAACCGATGCGATCACGCTCAATCCAAACCTGGCCATCGCACATGTCATTCTGGGCGCCGCGTACGGCTTTGGTGGAATGCCTGAGGACGGCCTGCATCATCTGGCGATCGCCGAGCGACTTAGCCCGCGCGATTCCACGCAGCAGCCGGGAATTTTGACCGTGACCGGGATGTGTCACTTCGTTGCCCAACGATATGTCGACGCAGCGAGTTTCGAGCGCCGAGCAGTGCAGCTTCGGCCACATTTTGGCGCTGCGTGGCGTACGCTGGCCGCCGCGGCAGGAATGGCAGGGGATCTCGATGAGGCGACACATGCCCTTTCAGAGGTGAAGCGACTCCATCCAAAGCTGTCGGTCCATTGGGTGGAGAAATATTACCCGATGATCCGGGAGCAGGATCGCGCCGCCTATATCGAGGGGTTGCGGACCGCCGGCCTCGAATGATGTACGCGTTTCGAGGAGCGTTGCCTCGCGAGGGGCAATTGCCACGGCGGGAACTAGGGGTTCGATTTCCCCCTCAGCCATACAAGGTCTTTCGGTCCAGGTTCAGATCTAGCGGCACATGTCCCTTCTGGCGTGGTATCGCGGATTGAACTAGCATTACATCATGCTCCTCTGGCCGAAGGCGCCAGGGAATGCGGTTTCGAACTTGCCCGGCGGAAGAGGCGAGCGGAATGCGGGGAGGAACCAATGCGGAAGCTGCAGTCGCAAGGCGTTCATCACATCACGCTGGTCGGCGCCGGACGCCAGACCTCGATCGACTTCTGGGAAGGGGTGCTCGGCATGCCCTTCATCTTCGAGCAGCCCAATCTCGACAAGGCTAGCGAGAGCCATCTCTATTTCGATCCGGGCGACGGTCGCCTGATCACCGTCTTCACCGACGAGAGCCGGACCCCGGTAAAGCGGCGGACGCCGACCGATATCGGCTGCGTCCACCACATCGCCTTCGCGGTGTCGCGGGTCACCTTCCTGCAGGCGGTCGTGCGGCTCGACGAGCGCGGCATCAAGCACAGCGGCGTCAAGGACCGCGGCTTCATGGATTCGATCTATTTCGAGGACCCGCTGGGGCTGCTGATCGAGCTTGCTTCCTACCGTTTCGAGCCGCCGGCCGGCTTCACCCATGCAGACGTGCTGATGGAGGCGCACAAGATTCGCGTGGCGCGCGGCGACTACAATATCGCCGAACTCCATCTGGCCGACGCCATCCAGGCGCTGGTCGAGCGGTCGCGCGAAACCCTGTCGGATGAGCGGACGGCGAAGAATCCATATTGAGCAAGCCACAAGGGGAGGAACAGATGGCAAAGGCTGCAGCGAAGAGCGTGAAGAAACCCACGGCCAAGGCCGCGGCAAAGCCGACGGCGAAGGCTGCGACGGCAAAAGCCGCGCCTAAGGCGACAACTAAAGCCGCACCTAAAGTGACGGCAAAGGCCGCACCTAAAGCCAAGGCCAAACCGGCCAAGAAGCCCGGCATAAAACTCAGCATGCTGAGGCCGAGCGTCAACAACATGACGGTCAGGGTGTTCGCGCGCGCGGCCGGCCTCGATCCCGCCGAGACCGATGCCTGGGGCCATACGCGCTCGCCTGAGTTCCTGGCGCGCAATCCGGCGCATCTGACGCCGATGATCGAGGACAAGCGTCTGCCGCGCGGCGTGCTGTGGGAAAGCTGCGCCATCATGCAGTATCTTGCCAACAAGCACGGGCTGGAGAAGTTCTATCCGAAGGCGCCAGCCAAGCGGGCGATGATCGACAGCGCCATGTTCTATCTGATCGGCACGCTTTATCCTTATGTCGCGCGCGCCACCTATCCGGCGCTCGGCTTCCCGCAATATGCCGGCGAGGTCGGCCACAGCGACGCCCATCCCGACAAGAAATCGGAAGCGCAGAAGGCGGCGATGGCCGCGATCGCCGAGCCGCTCGAGGTGTTTCACTCATTCTTCCGCAACGGCAAACCGTTCATCGGCGGCAACCACCCGTCGATCGCCGATATAAGGCTGGGGGCAACGCTCGAATTCCTGGCGGTCGTCGACTACCCACTGCCCAAATGGGCGCAGGAGTACATGGCGGCGCTGGAGAAGAAGCTCGGCAAGGCCTATGCGGAACCGGCCGGCGACGTGCGCGGCTACATCGCGCATGTGAAATCGCAGGCGAGAGCCTAGCGGCGGTTAAGGTTTCGTTTACCCAAGGCCTGTCTACTGATCTCAGTCCTCGCAGCGACCACGGATGTACTGGCGCGATGGCGAGGCAAGGGAAAGGTCGGCTCCGTGCCGGCCTTTTGCTTTTTTGCGGACATCGCCGAAATCATGACAGTATGATTGCACCATCGACGGGTGGACTGAAAGCCTATTGTCATCCTCGTCATGGATCGTACGATGCCGTCAGGGCAGAGCGACGGCGACGAGGACCTGCGATGAACACGGCAAGATTTCTGATGATGGCGGGCGCGCTGTCGGTTGTGCCCTTTCCAGCGGGCGCCACCGCACCGCTCAACGGCATGAACGAGGTCGGCGCCGCCCTGCTCGCCTGCTGGACGCCGCCGGCCAATTCCGACAATTCCTCGGTCACGCTCAGCTTCAGCTTCAAGCGCGACGGCACGCTGATCGGGCCGCCTAAAACAACCGCCATTCATGTCGCCGGCGACGACAAGGCGCGCAAGGCCTATGTCGATGCGGCGATAAAGGCGCTGAATGATTGCCTGCCGCTCAGCCTTTCGCCGGCGCTGGCGCAAGGCATTCCCGGCAACGTCTTCACGCTGCAGTTCAACTCGCCGAAGAAATGAGCGGCAGGCTCACCGTTTCAGGTGAGGCCGTGCACGCCTGACCTGGCACGCCTGAGTTGGGCATGTTTTTCCAACTCCGGCATCTCGAAGACATAGTCGCTCCAGGCCGAGTCCGGGATCTGCCCGGCCATGTAACAATCCAGCAGAAGGTTCTGTTCCGGGGTAAGGGGCCTCGGCGCCGGCTCATGATCCAACCCAAGCGAATGGATCAGGTTCCTGGTCAGGCCAGAGACAGTGAAGTGAATCGACATCTTCAGTCTCCTGGGTGCAGCGCGGATCGCATCAGTGCCAGAAAACGTCCACCACCGGTCGAAGGTTTCATCAGCAATCCGTGATCGCGACGGCGGCTCGGTTTCTTACGCCGGCGGTTGTTCGGCGCTGTCCGGCCGGCACTGGGTCCACGGAATGAAGGAACGTTATTCGCAGATGACGCGATAGCGCTTGCCGTCTTCCCCGACATTCCTGCAGGTGAGGGGGCTCTGCTCGCCGGCTGCCGGGTCGGGCAAATCCTGGCCGAAGGACGGCTTCGCCGAAGCGGGTCTGGAATGGCGCCGGACGGTCGGGCTCGCCGGCAGGCTTGCCGGCGCGCTCGGCGGCGGGGGAAACACATTCGACACGATCTGCCGCGAGACGGCCGTTCCCGGCGGCGCCTCGTCCCAGACACGCCTGACATCCATCCGGCTTGGAACGATCACCGTGCCGTCGTCGCTTCGCGTGCAGGCGCCCGCTGCAAGCAGCGCCGGGCACAGGACGAAAGCGGCGATTCGACTGAACATTAGCAACACCTCAGCCGCTTTATAATGTGTCGTTGCCCCAATCGCCAACAGGCGGATTACCGCAACCGGCGCCACGATCCTGGTTCTCTCAACGGCATCGAAAGGCAGCCGGGTTGCACTCATTATGGTTAGCGGATCGTTAATGCTTGTCGGGCACATTCCGCCGACGAACCGCGAAGCGGGGTTCGGCTGGGGGTGGCAACAGCATGGCGGACGTGGACAAGACGAGTGGGACGGGCGGCATGCGCAACCCCCTCGGCGCAACGGTTGGGCATGACGACGACACGCCCGTCGGCGAAGGCGGCGAACAGCATCTTGCCGATCTCGAACGCACGATGGACGCCATGCGTATGGGCGTCGTGCTTCTGGACGCCCGGCTCGACACGCTGATCATCAATAAAGCCTACCGGGAGTTGTCCAAGATCCCCGAGGGGGCGGTGACTGTCGGCGCGCCGTTCAGCCGCCTGATGGATCTCAATCGCCGCAACGGCATCTATGGCGAGATCGAAGAACAGGAGTGGCAGCGCTACCTGGTCAGCCGAATCGCGGAAATTCGTGCCGGTTCCGTCGCGCCGCGCGAGTTCGTCCATGCCGACGGCCGCACGATGATATTCTCGGTGACGGCGTTGTCCGGCGGCAAACGCCTGTTGACCTACTATGACGTCACCGAGGTCAAGCGCCGAGACGCCGAGATCGAAAGAGCCAATGCCAGGACGGCCGAGACGTTCAGCAATCTCAGCCTGATGGTAAATTCGATGCCGATCGGCGTCATCGTTGTCGATGCCGAAATGCGCGTCGAGGTGATCAACCGGGCCTTCTACGACTTCTGGAAGATCGATCCGCTGCGCGCTCCGGCCGGCACCTCTTTTCGCGACCTCATGGAAGCCACTCGTGCTGCCGATCCGTTCGGCGGCGAGGAGCGGAACTGGCAAAGCCATGTGGCCGAGCGGGAAGCCGAAATCCGGGCCGGCGCCGCAGGCTCCAGACAGTTGCCGCGCAGCGACGGCCGCACGCTGATCGCCTCGCTGGCGCCGCTTCCGGGCGGCAAGCGGCTGATCTCCTATGTCGACATCACCGACATGAAGCAGCGCGAGACCGAGGCCGAGGACGCGCGCAGGAACCTCGCCACCGTTCTGGAATCGCTGCCGGCTGGCGTCATCATCTACGACCGCGACGACCGCTTCGTCTTCGCCAACCGCAAGCTGCAGGACACGCTGCCGGCGCTGAAGCCGGCCTGGCAGCCGGGCTGCATGTTTCGCGAAGCATTGGTTCTCGGTCATTCGGTCGGCTATTTCCGCTCGAGCGGCGACACCCAGATCGACAGTCTGTACGGCGTCGACACCGAGCGCTGGCTTGACGCAATGCTCAAGCGGTACCGTTTGCCAAATTCCGCCTACGAGCGCCTCAACGCCGACGGGCGCTGGTACCAGGTCTATGACATGCGCACCGATGACGGGACGTTCATCGGCGTGCGCGTCGATATCACCGACATCAAGGTCCGCGAGAAGGCGCTGCGCGACTCCATGCGCCAGATCGACCTCTACCGGCACGTGATGGACGAGCTGCCGGTGGCGGCCTTCATCAAGGCCGACGATCTCAGCATGGAATTCGTCAACAAGGCCTGGAGCGCGCTGACCGGGTTCGACAAGGACGAGGTGCTCGGCAAGACGGATCGCGAGCTTTTCGCGTCGGAAGAAGCCGACGGCTTCAGCAGCGACGATACCGAAGTCGTGTCGACCGGTCTGGGGCGCGAGGTCGAGGAGGCTGTCACCCATCGCGACGGCACGGTGCGGCAGCTGATGACGCGTAAGAGCCGGCTGGTGGCGACCGACGGCTCGGTGCATCTGGTCGGCTCCAGCACCGACATCACCGAGGTCAAAGCGCGCGAGCAGGCGCTTCGGCAAAGCATGAGCGAGAACGAGGTGTTCCGCAGCCTCATCGACAATGTGCCGGTGTCGATCTACGCCAAGCGCTCGGACCTCAGGCAATTCTACGTTAACCAGGGCTGGTGCGATCTCACCGGCTTCAGCAGGGAAAAGGCGATCGGCAAGACCGATGTCGAGATATTCGGAGCGGATGGCGAAGCCTTCGTGGCCGGCGACCTTGCAGTGCTGCGCACCGGTGAGACGCAGGAGATCGAAGAGACGGTGACGCTGCCGGACGGCAGCGTCCGGCACCAGTTCGCCCGCAAGGGCGCGATGATAGCCTCCGACGGCTCGCTCTATCTCATCGGCTCCACCACCGACATCACCGAGCTCAAGCAGCGCGAGGCCGAGCTCAGCGAAGCGCGCCGGCGCGCCGTGCTCGCCGACCGCGCCAAGTCGGAATTCCTCGCCAATATGAGCCACGAAATCCGCACGCCGATGAACGGGGTCCTTGGAATGGCGGAACTGCTGGCAAAGTCGGACCTCGATCCGAAGCAGAAGACGTTCACCGACATCATCGTCAAATCCGGCAACGCGCTGCTCACCATCATCAACGACATCCTCGATTTCTCCAAGATCGACGCCGGCCAGCTGGTGCTCGATCCGGCGCCCTTCAACCTCGCCGAGGCGATCGAGGATGTGGCGACGCTGGTCTCGACGCGCGCCAAGGAGAAGGATCTCGAGCTCATCGTCCGCGTCCAGCCGGGGCTCGACGGCGAGTTTGTCGGCGATGTCGGCCGCATCCGGCAGATCGTCACCAACCTGCTCGGCAATTCCGTGAAATTCACCGATGAGGGCCACGTCCTGGTCGACGTGACGGGCGAGCGGGTTCCGGCGGGAACGAAGCTCACCATTTCCGTGACAGATACCGGCATCGGCATTCCCGAGGACAAGCTGAAGCTGGTGTTCGAAAAATTCAGCCAGGTCGACACCTCCTCGACCAGGCGGCATGAAGGCACCGGCCTCGGCCTCGCCATCACCTCGCGGCTGGTCGAGATGATGGGCGGCGAGATCGGCGTCGACAGCGCGGAGGGCAAGGGTTCGACGTTCTGGTTCACCGTCACGCTGCCCAGGGCCGAGCAGGGCGCGCAGCGCATCACGCCGGTCGACGTCACCGGCGCGCGCGTGCTCATCGTCGACGACAATGGCGTCAACCGCTCGATCCTGAGCGAGCAGATGGCATCGTGGACGTTCGATGCCTGCGCGGCCGAAAGCGGCGCCGAAGGGTTGAAGGTGCTGATTGCCGCCGCGGCCTATGGCGTGCCGGTCGATTGCATCGTGCTCGACTACCAGATGCCCGGCATGACCGGCGCCGAGATGGCGCGCATCGTGCGCAACACGGCGGGTCTGGCGCATACGCCCATCATCATGCTGACCTCGGTCGACCAATCGCTCGCCAATACGGCCTATCGCGACCTTGGCATCGATGCGCAGCTGATCAAGCCGGCGCGCTCCTCCGTCCTTCTGGAGACGCTGGTGGCAACCATCCAGCGCCATCGCCACAGCAGCGCCGTGGTGCAACCCGCCGTTGGCGGCAGCCCACCGCAAGCCGCGCCGGCGCAGACGGCGGCGTCGGACCGCGCCATGCTGCAGCCACCGCCCGTGCGTGCGCGCCCACGCCCGGCCGAAGCCGAGCGCGAGCTCGACATCCTCGTCGCCGAGGACAACGAGGTGAACCAGATGGTGTTCACCCAGATCCTTGGCGAGACCGGCTACCGCTTCGAGATCGTCGGCAACGGCCGCAAGGCGCTCGATGCCTTCGGCAAGCTCAATCCGCGCATGATCCTGATGGACGTGTCGATGCCGGAAATGAACGGGTTGGAGGCGACAGGCGCCATTCGCAAGCTCGAGGAGGACACGGGCACGCATGTGCCGATCGTGGGCGTCACGGCGCATGCGCTGAAGGGCGATCGCGAACGCTGCCTCGAGGCCGGCATGGACGATTACCTGCCGAAGCCGATCAGCCCGCGGGCGCTGCTGGAGAAGCTCGAGCGCTGGCTGGGTTCGGACATCGAGACCCGGCGCAACGCGGGTTAGAGCGAATTTAGCCGGCAGGCGGGCGCAAGGCGTTGACGCATGCGTATGGTGCGATCGCACCATACCAAAGCAAAAGCCAAGCTTGGACAATGTGTCATTGATTCCGCTCCTCGGTTACGGGCGGGAGCAAGCGACCGCCAACAAGAAACAGTGTCGACTCTACCCCAACGGACCTGTTTTCGGCGATGGCCAGGCCATGATCCGCTCTGGCGTGCAGGCAACGCGCTCTCGTCCGGATTTTATTTCCCGGCGGCCACCATATGGCCGCCGGGATAATTTTTGATTCAAAAGTCAGACAAGTTGCTGATTCCCGCGGCAAACTTCGGCCGGTCCTTCGGGGCCTCCGCCGACCTCTCCAGACATCCTCGTCCAGACGTTACCGGGCTGACACGAAACTGTCATGCGACTGTAATAATCGAGGGCTATTGCGCTCACCGGGCGCCGATAGAACGGGTGCCGAAAGACCATCTTCCGAACAGGAGCAGGCCACATGAGACATTTCATCCGCTCGGCGGCCGTTGCGATTGCAATGGCTGCGGCATCTACCTTTAGCATCGCCGCCGCGATGGCTGCCGACATTTCCGGCGCCGGCGCCACCTTCCCCTATCCGATCTATGCGAAGTGGGCCGACGCCTACAAGAAGGAGACCGGCATCGGTCTCAACTACCAGTCGATCGGCTCCGGCGGCGGCATCAAGCAGATCAAGGCCAAGACGGTGACCTTCGGCGCTTCCGACGCGCCGCTGAAGGGAGACGAACTCGACAGCACCGGCCTCGCGCAGTTCCCGATGGTGATGGGCGGCATCGTTCCGGTCGTCAACCTCGAAGGCGTCAAGCCCGGCGAACTGGTGCTCGACGGCCCGACGCTGGCCGATATCTTCCTCGGCAAGATCACGAGCTGGGATGACCCGGCGATCAAGAAGCTCAACCCCGACGTCAAGCTGCCTTCGCAGGCGATCGCCGTGGTTCACCGTTCAGACGGTTCGGGCACCACCTTCAACTTCACCTACTATCTCGGCGACGTCAGCGCCGACTGGAAGTCGAAGGTCGGCGTCGACAAGGCTGTGGAATGGCCTGTCGGTATCGGCGCCAAGGGCAATGAGGGCGTCGCCAACAACGTCTCGCAGACCGGCGGCGCGATCGGCTATGTCGAATATGCCTATGCCAAGCAGAACAAGCTCACCTATACCGACCTGGTCAACAAGGACGGCAAGAAGGTCGAGCCGACCGCTGCGGCGTTCTCGGCTGCGGCGGCCAGTGCCGACTGGAGCTCGCAGCCGGGCTACGGCGTGATCCTGGCCAACCAGGCCGGCGCCGAAACCTGGCCGATGACGTCGGCCACCTGGATCCTCGTCTACAAGAAGCCCGACGACGCGGCGGCTACGACCGAAGCGCTCAAGTTCTTCGCCTGGTCCTACGCCAAGGGCGACGACATGGCCGCCGAGCTGGACTATGTTCCGATGCCCGGCGCGGTGGTGAAGAGCGTCGAGGAAATGTGGGGCAAGGACATCGTCGACGCGAACGGCAAGCCGCTCTATTCCGGCATGTAATTCTGACGAACAAGGGAGGGCGCTTCCGGCGCCCTCCTGTCTCTTTCGAAATGCGAGGGGCTAGATGAGTGCCGCTTCCGAAGCCGTGACCGCGTCCTCCATGCGCACCAGAGAAGCGACGGTGCGCCGCTTCGCCCTCACCGATACGATCTTCCGCTCCGCCACGCGTCTTTCCGCCATCCTCGTGCTGGTTATTCTCGGCGGCGTCGCCATCTCGTTGTTTGCCGGCTCATGGCAGGCGCTGTCGAAGTTTGGTTTTTCTTTCCTGACGACCGAGGCCTGGAACCCGGTCACTGAGAATTTCGGCGCCCTGGCGCCCATCTATGGCACGCTCGTCACGTCGGCCATCGCCATTCTTATCGCCGTGCCGATCGGCATCGGCATCGCCGTCTTCCTGACCGAGTTGTGCCCGCGCCCGCTGAGGCGCCCGATCGGCATCGCGGTCGAATTGCTCGCCGGCATTCCCTCGATCATCTATGGCATCTGGGGCCTGTTCGTCTTCGCGCCGTTCCTGCAGACGACGATCCAGCCCTTCATCATCTGGGTCTTCAAAGGCATCCCCGGCCTCAACAGCCTGTTTGCCGGCCCGCCCTACGGCATCGGCCTGCTGACCTCCTCGCTGATTCTCGCCATCATGGTGCTGCCCTTCATCACCTCGATCACCAAGGACGTGTTCGACACGGTGCCCGCCGTGCTGAAGGAATCGGCCTACGGCATCGGCTGCACGACCTGGGAAGTGACGCGGCGCGTGGTCATCCCGTATACCCGTGTCGGCATCATGGGCGGCGTGATGCTCGGCCTCGGCCGCGCGCTCGGCGAGACCATGGCCGTCACCTTCGTCATCGGCAATGCGCACCGCATCAGCGCCTCGCTGTTCGCGCCCGGCACCACGATCTCGGCAACCATCGCCAACGAATTCACCGAGGCCGACGGCGAGCTCTACACCTCCTCGCTGGTGGCGCTCGGCCTGATCCTGTTCATCATCACCTTCGTCATCCTTGCCATCGCACGCTACATGCTGCTGCGTATCGATCGCCGTGCGGGAGCCTGATCCATGTCGACAGCCCTGTCTCTCCACCGGAGCCGCAAGCGCAAGAACGGCGTGATGATGGCGCTTTGCGTCGTCGCCGCCGGCATTGGCCTCGCCTGGCTGGCGCTGATCCTCGGCGCGCTGATCTACAAGGGCCTGTCCGGCGTCTCGCTGGCGGTGTTCACGCAAATGACGCCGCCTCCCGGCGATGCCGGCGGTCTGCTCAATGCCATCTACGGCAGCATCGTCATGACCATCATCGGCATCGTCGTCGGCACGCCGATCGGCGTGCTGGCCGGCACTTACATGGCCGAGTACGGGCGCTTTTCACGCCTTACGACAATCGTGCGTTTCATCAACGACATCCTGTTGTCGGCCCCTTCGATCATTGTCGGCCTGTTCGTCTATGAGCTGCTGGTGCGGCCCATGGGTCATTTCTCGGCGATCGCCGGCGCCGTCGCGCTGTCCATCCTGGTGATCCCCGTGGTGGTTCGCACCACCGAGGACATGCTGAACCTCGTGCCCAATGCGCTGCGCGAGGCGGGCACGGCAATCGGCGCGCCGCGCTGGGTGGTTATCCGTTCGGTCGCCTACCGCGCCGCGATGTCGGGCATCGTCACCGGCATCCTGCTGGCGATCGCCCGCATCTCCGGCGAGACGGCGCCGCTTCTCTTCACCGCGCTCAACAACCAGTTCTGGTCGAGCAATCTCAATGCTCCGATGGCCAGCCTGCCGGTGACCATCTTCCAGTTCGCTCTCAGCCCCTACGAGGAATGGCAGCAACTGGCCTGGACGGGCGCACTCATAATCACCCTGACGGTTCTCGGGCTGAGCATCTTCGCCCGCAGCCTGACCGGACGCAGAGAGGACAGATGAAACCGATGTTGTCCACCGACCTGAACGTAGCCGACACGACCGTCGAGAAGGCCAAGATCGAGGTCAAGAACCTCAACTTCTACTATGGCCAGTCGAAGGCGCTGAAGGACATCAACCTGTCCCTGCCCGAGCGCAGCGTGACGGCCTTCATCGGCCCGTCGGGCTGCGGGAAGTCGACGCTGCTGCGCGTCTTGAACCGCATCTACGAGCTCTATCCGAAGCAGACCGCCGAGGGCCAGGTGCTGCTCGACGGCAAGAACATCCTCGACCGCTCGCAGGACCTCAACCTGCTCAGGACCAAGATCGGTATGGTGTTCCAGAAGCCGACGCCGTTCCCGATGTCGATCTATGAAAACATCGCCTTCGGCGTCAGGCTCTATGAGAAGATCAGCAAGGCCGAGATGGACAGCCGCGTCGAGTCGGCGCTGAAGCGCGCGGCGCTGTGGAACGAGGTCAAGGACAAGCTCAACGCCAGCGGCCAGAGCCTCTCCGGCGGTCAGCAGCAGCGCCTTTGCATCGCCCGCACCGTCGCGGTGAAGCCGGAGGTCATCCTGCTCGACGAACCGGCCTCGGCGCTCGATCCGCTCTCGACCGCCAAGATCGAGGAGCTGATCGACGAACTGCAAGCCGACTACACGATCGTCATCGTCACCCACAACATGCAGCAGGCGGCGCGCGTGTCGCGGCAGACGGCGTTCATGTATCTGGGCGAACTGGTGGAATTCGACCGGACCGAGAAGATCTTCACCTCGCCGCGTGAGAAGCGCACCCAGGACTACATCACCGGCCGCTTCGGCTGAGCTCATACGAGGACACCATCATGGCCGAACATACCGTCGCCTCCTTCGACGAAGATCTGAGGCAGATCAGCCGGCTCATCAACGACATGGGCGATCTCGCCGGCTCCATGGTCGGCGGCTCGACCAGGGCCTTGCTCGAAAGCGACAATGCGCTGGCGCAGCGCGTCGTCTCCGACGATGCCATCATGGACGCGCGTCAGCGCGAGCTTGACGACCGCGCCATCACGCTGATCGCCAAGCGGCAGCCGATGGCGGACGATCTTCGCCACGTGGTCGGATCGATCCGCATGGCGGGCGACCTCGAACGCATCGGAGATCTCGCCAAGAACATCGCCAAGCGCGTCGGGTCGGTCGGCGTCAGCACCGCTCCGCGCGACCTCACGCATTCGATCGATTCCATGGCGCAGCTGGTGCTGATCCAGGTCCAGGCGGTGATCCAGGAATATACGGTGGGCGACGCCACGGCGCTGGCCAAGCTTCGCAACGACGACGAACGCATCGACGTCAAATACACATCCGTCTTCCGCGAACTCCTGACCTATATGATGGAAGACCCGCGCAACATCACCGCTTGCACGCATCTTCTGTTTTGCGCCAAGAATCTCGAGCGCATCGGCGACCATGTGACCAACATCGCCGAGAACGCCTATTATGTGCTGACCGGCACGCAATTGCCCGCCAACCGTCCCAAGCAGGACGAGACGGCAATGTCGGCGCCGGCCGCCTGACGGAAAAGGTTACCCCGATGATCGCGCCACGCATCATGGTGGTGGAGGACGAGGAGCCGCTGGGGGTGCTGCTCCGCTACAACCTCGAATCCGAGGGTTACCAGGTGGAAGTGGTGACCCGCGGCGACGAGGCCGAAATCCGCCTTCAGGAAAATGTGCCCGACCTGCTCGTGCTCGACTGGATGGTGCCGGCGGTCTCCGGCATCGAGCTTTGCCGGCGCCTCAGGATGCGGCCCGAGACCGAGCGGCTGCCGATCATCATGCTGACCGCGCGCGGCGAGGAAAGCGATCGGGTTCGAGGTTTGTCCACCGGCGCCGACGACTATCTGGTCAAGCCGTTCTCGACGCCGGAATTCATGGCGCGCGTCAAGGCGCTGCTGCGCCGCGCCAAGCCTGAGGTGCTGTCCAGCGTGCTCAAGGTCGGCGACATCGTGCTCGACCGCGAATCGCATCGCGTCTACCGCAAGAAGAGCGAGATCAGGCTCGGCCCGACCGAGTTCCGCCTGCTCGAATTCATGATGCGGCATCCAGGCCGCGTGTTCTCGCGCAGCCAGCTGCTCGACAATGTCTGGGGCGAGACGATCTATATCGACGAGCGCACGGTGGACGTGCATGTCGGCCGCCTGCGCAAGGCCGTCAACAACGGCCGCATGCCGGACGTCATCCGCACCATCCGTGGCGCGGGGTATGCAATCAGGGAAGATTAGGCTAGAGCCCCGCCATCCCAATGGACCGAAATCATGTTCCAGGGGTAGAACTCAATAGCAGGCGGTTGCCGATGCCGCAGTAGTGGCGATGCAGGGGGGATATGCATGAGACCCGGCTCGCATGGCCTCAAGCCTTCTTCCGGCTTTCCCGCAGGCGCTTCACCGTTGCATCGACGATCGGACCGATGTCACTGCGATCGATACCCACGTCTTCGAGATAGTGGTCGTTGAGCCTATTCAGTTCGTCAATCGCGGCGATCCGGAATACCTCATCCTGGCACCAGCCCACCAGTTTGCCGAGAACGCGGCCGACACCAGCAGAGGACCAGCGGCGCCAGTTATGGGGCCTTGCGTATGGCAGCGGGGACTTCACATTCGTTGTCATGTCGAACCTCCAAGAGATGTTTACACAGTCTCTGCCTTCTCCGTCCGAAAGACGTGAAATGCTCCTGAAAGAGTTCGGAAAAGTTTCCGAAGTCGGGTAGATTTCGGGCCATGGTGACGATCCACCGAATGGGACCGTTCCGTCTCGATACCGAGATGGGAATCGTGTTTCGGAATGCTGAGCCCCTTGCATTGGGACAGCGCGCGGTTGCGCTCCTGCGCGTCCTGGTGGAACGAGCGGGCGCGCCCGTCTCCAAGGCTGCGCTGATGGATGCCGGATGGTCCGGTCTCGCCGTTGAAGAAAGCAACCTGACTGCCCAGATCGCGGCACTCCGGCGGGTGTTCGGGGAAGAACCTGGCGGCGAGCACTGGATCGAGACGCTCCCGCGCCGCGGCTATCGGTTCGTCGGACCAGTGGTCGCGACGAGGGACCCGCCCCAGGAGGAAGGAGCGGAACTGAAGCCGGCACTCCTGATTCCCGGCGGGCCCTCCCTCGCCGTTCTGCCCTTCGTCAACATGAGCGGCGACCCCGAGCAGGAATACTTCAGCGACGGTATCACCGAGGACATCATCACCGACCTCTCGAAGGTTTCCACGCTCAAGGTGCTGTCGCGCCACACCACGTTCACGTTCAAGGGCAAGGCCGTCGAAATAGGTCAGCTGGCTGAGCGGCTGAAGGTCGGTTATGTCGTCGAAGGGAGCGTGCGTAAGGCTGGCGGGCGGGTGCGGATCACGGCGCAGCTGATCGACGCGAGCAAGGACAGCCAGGTCTGGGGCGAGCGCTATGACCGCGAACTGAAAGACATCTTTGCGTTGCAAGACGAAATCGCGCAGGCCATCGTGGTGGCGCTGAAGATCAGGCTGCTGCCGGCCGAAAAGACGGCGATCGAGAGCCGCTCAACGCAAGACCCGAAGGCCTATCAGCTCTATCTCCTGGGTCGGCACTACCTCACGCAGCAGGGAGCGAGAAGCTTGGAGATCGCCGTTCGCTTCTGCCGGCAGGCGTTGGAGATCGATCCTGATTACGCCCGCGCCTGGGCTGTGGTCGCCCTCTGCCAAGCGTTCCTGCATTTCGGGGGATCGGAGGAGTCAGGCTTATCAGCGGCCGAAAAGGCGCTCGCGCTGGATGCGACATTGGCCGAGGCTCATGCCGCCAGGGCGCGGGCACTGGCCGCGCTGGGATGCAACGATGAGGCGCTGGCGGCGCATGAGGAATCGCTACGCCTTGAACCGGACTCGTTTGAGGTGCGAGTTAACTTTGGCCTGACCTGCCTTTACCTTGGCCGCTACGAAGACGCGATCGAGCATTGCGAGCGCGCCGCTCAGCTTCTTGAAGCAGACCATTGGGCTCTCCTCATTGCGGCTGATTGCTATCGATTGTTGGGACGACATGACGAACTGGGTGTTGCTTCACGCCGGGCTTTGGAGCGCGCCGAAAGGGAGATCGCGCTGCACCCCGACAACGCGCGTGCCTTATCGTTGGGAGCGATCGCATTGGCCCATCTGGGAGAGAAAGAGCGCGCCGAGGAATGGGCCGCGCGGGCGTTGACGATCGAGCCGGACGATATGAGGGACTACCACAATATTGCATGCGCCTTTGCCCAAATGGGCGAGCCAGATCGGGCTCTCGATTTGTTGGAGACTTGCCTTCCCAAAGCGCACCTCCTCGCATGGATCAAGCGAGAGCCCGAGTTGATGCCGCTGCACGGCCATCCGCGATATCAAGCCCTGATTGCGCGCGAAGAAGCGCGGTTGGCTGCGATTGCGACCGGGTAAGCGAGCTAAGCAGGTTGACTCGCTTGTCCGATATCGACTCGAAAGTCTCGATGTCAGCATTTGACGCAAAGCCGTTGCAGCTCAAGGTTCCCAATTGGGTCGGAAATCGGTCGCTTAGAGATGATTGGTTTTACCCTAATCGTCAGGCGACGTTTTTCCCGGTTGCGCCAGACCTCGCCTGGACGCCCGGCGCGAAGATCTCCTGGTCGACGAAGGACAGCGCGCGCATGGCGCAGCCTTCGCGAATCAGCGGCAGTTCGTTCGGCTCGGTGTCGAAGGAGATCGAGTTCGTGTGCTGGCCACCGGCGGTCTGGGCGATCGCCTCTCTCAACGCCGGCTCGATCAGGTCGAAGGCGGCCGCGCTGACGCCGACCATGGCGACGGGCGCCGGATCGATAAGGGCGAAGAGGCTGCCCAGGCCGAACCCCAGCGCTTCGCCGGCCCGCCGATATGCTACCCGCTCGGGGCCGTCCTTTTCGCGCGCCTTGGCGGCCAGGGCGCGCATGTCGGCGTCACCGATGTCGATCGGCGCGGCGTCCTCGCTTATCCCCATGGCGCTGCGCCAGATGGCGTAATTGCCGGCATAGGCCTCGACGCAGCCGCGGCGGCCGCAGCGGCAAAGCGCGCCGCCCGGACGATGGATCATGTGGCCGAACTCGCCGCCGGAAGAATGCGTGCCGGTAAACAGTTCGCCCTTCAGCACCAGGCCCATGCCGATGCCGTGCGAGAGCAGGATGGCGATGAAATTGTCGCGATAGCGCTCGGGATCGCGCCATCGCAGCGCCACCGCCATCATATTGCAGTCGTTCTCCATGGTGGCAGGGATGTCGAATTCCCTCTCCAGGATGTCGGCGAACGGAATGTCGGTCAGCGGCGTGATCGGCGACCACAGCATGGCGCGCGAGTGGGAATCGGTGATGCCTTGAATGCCCATGGCGATGCGGGCGACACTGCTCACGTCGAGATCGGGATCCTGCAGCCGGCGCCGGACGATCGCCAGGCACTCGCCGATCAGCTCGTCGCGCGGCATGACAAGCGTATCCAGCCGCCGCTGCTCCTCGGCGATCACCTGGCCGGCATAGTCGATGACGGCGACCGACAGGAAGTTCAGCGACAGCACCACGGTCAGCACCGCGGCGGCTTCGGGGTTCAGCGCCAGGCCGATCTGCGGCCGGCCGCGTTTCAATGCCGTCGGCTCGCTGGCCTTGCTTTCGGTGAGAATGCCCTCCTGAATCAGATCGGCGGAGATCGCCGAAATGGTCGAGTGGCTGAGGCCGGTGGTGGCGGCAATTTCCGTCCGGGACGGCTGGCCGGCGCGGCGCACGGCCGAAATCACCATGGCGCGGTTGCGCCGACGCAAATCGTCGTGGCGGATTCCGACCGACATCGTCTCGCACGTCCTCCCCGGTCATCGCGGCCTTGTGATGATGCCATGGCCTGTCGCTGACACGCTAGGGATAGTGGCAGAAGCCAAAGCCGATGTCATTATTTATTGCGAACCCCGAAAAAAATGCCTGGACCCATCAAATGCCATCAGAATCTCGGTTGACAGCACCATTTCGCTGCATCACTATTTTTTTGAGGCTCGAAAAAAAGCCTCTATGCCGGCCTTTGGGCCAGTCTGGGTCGCGCCATACAGGGCGCAGGGAGGATATCATGAAAAAATTCGCAGCCGCCATTCTGGCGGGTGTTGCCATGTCGCTGACGCTGGCTTCGGTCGCCGAGGCGAAGGGCAAGGTGATCGGCGTCTCGTGGTCGAATTTCCAGGAAGAGCGCTGGAAGACCGACGAAGCGGCGATGAAGGCCGCCATCGAGGCCGCCGGCGACAAGTATATTTCGGCCGACGCGCAGTCCAATCCGGGCAAGCAGCTGACCGACGTCGAAAGCCTGATCTCGCAGGGCGCCAATTCGCTGATCATCCTGGCGCAGGATGCCTCGGCGATCGGTCCGGCCGTGCAGAAGGCGCTCGATGAAGGCATCCCGGTCGTCGGCTACGACCGCCTGATCGAGAACAAGGACGTTTTCTACCTGACTTTCGACAACAAGGAAGTCGGCCGCATGCAGGCCCGTGAGGTGTTCAAGGCCAAGCCCGAAGGCAACTACGTCTTCATCAAGGGCTCGGGCTCCGATCCGAACGCCGACTTCCTGTTCTCGGGCTCCATGGAAGTGCTGAAGGAGACGATCGACAGCGGCAAGATCAAGAATGTCGGCGAGGCCTATACCGACGGCTGGCTGCCCGCCAACGCGCAGAAGAACATGGAGCAGTTCCTGACCGCCAACGACAACAAGGTCGACGCAGTCGTGGCGGCCAATGACGGCACCGCCGGCGGCGTCGTCGCGGCGCTGACGGCGCAGGGCCTGGCAGGCACCGTTCCGGTCTCGGGCCAGGACGGCGACCACGCGGCGCTCAACCGCATCGCGCTCGGCACGCAGACCGTGTCGGTGTGGAAGGACGCGCGCGAGCTCGGCAAGAACGCCGCCGAGATTGCCTCGCAGCTCGCCGACGGCAAGAAGATGGGCGACATCGCCGGCGCCAAGGACTTCACGACGCCTGGCGGCAACACCGTCAAGTCGCTGTTCCTGACCCCGATCGCGATCACCAAGGACAATCTCAACGTCGTCATCGACGCCGGCTGGATCAAGAAGGACGAAGTCTGCGCCGGCGTGCCCGCCGGCAGCGTCAAGGTCTGCAACTAAGCTTGCCGACACTAGACCAAAACCTTGCGCCGCGGCCTGAAGGCCGCGGCGTTTTCTCAAAGATTTACCGTTCCGCCGCGAGCGGATAGGCTTCCAGGCTGAGGTCCGGCATCCGCGTCAGACGGCAGGCCGGCGGGAGAAAATCATGACCGACACGACGTCTACCCAACCGGCAGACACCGCGCGTGCCTCGGAGCTGGGCGCCGTCGCCCGGTTCCTGAAGGCAACCGAGCTGGACACCCGCATGCTCGGCATGATCGGCGCGCTGCTCCTGATCTGGATCGGGCTGCATGTGATCTCCAGCCTGCGGCTTGGCGTCAATCCGCTCGATTTCGACAGCCGCACCTTTCTCACGCCGCGCAATCTCTGGAACCTGTCGGTGCAGACTTCGGCGGTGGCGATCATGGCGTCGGGCATGGTGCTGGTCATCGTCATGCGCAACATCGACCTGTCCGTCGGCTCGGCAGAAGGGGTGATCGGCATGGTCATGGGCTTCGCCCAGGTGCATTTTCTGGTTCGCTTCGTCGGGCTTGAGCTTGGCAACCCGTGGATCTGGGTCCTGGCGCTGCTGATCGGCCTGGCGCTCGGCCTCATCATCGGCGCCTTCCAGGGATTCGTCATCGCCTATCTCGAAGTGCCGGCCTTCATCGTCACGCTGGGCGGTCTGCTGGTCTGGCGGGGCGCTGCCTGGTGGGTCACCAGCGGCCAGACCGTTGCGCCGCTGGACGCCACGTTCCAGCTGATGGGCGGCGGCCCGGCGGGCTCGATCGGTGCCAAATGGAGCTGGGTCGTCGGCATCGTCGCCTGCCTGGCGGTCATCTTCATGCATTATAACGGCCGCGTGCAGCGCAAGCGCTTCCGTTTCCCGCTGCGCCCGGTCTGGGCCGAGACGCTGCTCGCCACGGTCACCTGCGCGATCATCCTGGGCGCAGTGTGGCTCGCCAACTCCTATCCCTGGCCGGTCGGCATCGTGAACCGCTACGCCGCCGCCAACAACATCACCGTCCCCGAGGGCGGGCTGTTCATCGCGCATGGCATCGCCATTCCGGTGCTGATGGCGGTCGCCGTCGGCCTGATCATGACCTTCGTCACCAAGCGCACGCGCTTCGGCCGCTATGTCTTCGCCATCGGCGGCAATCCGGAAGCGGCTAACCTCGCCGGCATCAACACGCGCTGGATCACCATGAAGGTGTTCATGATCATGGGCGTGCTGGCGACGATCGCGGCGGCGATCTCGTCGGCCAGGCAGAATTCATCCACCAATGCGCTCGGAACGCTGGACGAGCTGCTGGTCATCGCAGCGGCCGTCATCGGCGGCACGTCGCTTGCCGGCGGTTCCGGCACCGTGCTCGGCGCCATGCTCGGCGCGCTGCTGATGCAGTCGCTGCAGTCCGGCATGGTGCTGCTCGGCGTCGATTCCCCGCTGCAAAGCATCGTCGTCGGTGCCGTGCTGGTCGTGGCGGTGTGGCTCGACACCCTCTATCGCAAGCGGGCCTGAGCATGATCCCGAAAAGTGGAAACCGGTTTTCGGGCGAGATCATGCTCAAGCATGAACTATAGGGAGGAGAAACAACATGGCTGACACATCCGCTCCCGCCGGCGTTCCGCTGGTCGACATGCGCAACATCTCGATCGCCTTCGGCGGTATCCGCGCCGTCGACGACGCGTCCGTCGATCTTTTCCCCGGCGAAGTGATGGCGCTGCTCGGCCACAACGGCGCCGGCAAGTCGACGCTGATCAAGATCCTGTCGGGCGCCTACAAGCGCGACAGCGGACAGATCTTCATCAATGGCGAGGAGGCTTCGATCTCGAACCCGCGCGACGCCAAGAAATACGGCGTCGAGACGATCTACCAGACGCTGGCGCTGGCCGACAATGTCGATGCCGCCGCCAATCTCTTCCTCGGGCGCGAGCTGATGACCGGCTGGGGCACGCTCGACGACGTCGCCATGGAAGCCGAGGCGCGCAAGGTGATGGGACGGCTCAATCCGCGCTTCCAGCGCTTCAAGGAGCCGGTCATCAAATTGTCGGGCGGCCAGCGGCAGTCGGTGGCGATCGCGCGCGCGATCCTGTTCAATGCCCGCATCCTGATCATGGACGAGCCGACGGCCGCGCTCGGTCCGCAGGAGACGGCGCAGGTCGGCGAACTGGTCAAGCAGCTCAAGGCCGACGGCATCGGCATCTTCCTGATCAGCCACGACATCCATGACGTGTTCGATCTCGCCGACCGGGTCTGCGTGATGAAGAACGGCCAGGTGGTCGGCACCGCGCGCACCACCGACGTCACTCAGGACGAGGTGCTCGGCATGATTATCCTGGGCAAATGTCCGCCCGGCGCCATCCCCGGCCCGGGCGCGCTGAAGATCGCGGCTTGAGGTGGTGACTTAGCAAGCCGCCGGCGGCCGGCTCCTGTGCCAGCCGCCTTCATGGTTTGGCCTCGCCATTGTCTTGTCACCCAGACTTGCCCATAAAGGTCCGAGCATTCCTGGACCCGGCAGTTGAAGAAACTCTTCCCCATCGTCGCTTTCATCGCCGTCGCGCTGATCAGCCTTACGATGGCGGGGTTCGCCTATTTCGCGACGCAAGAGGCGGCGCGGATAAAGTTCGAAGGCACCGCCGACGATGCGCTCAGCCGCATCGAGAGCCGCATCGACCTGCATCTGTCGCTGCTGCGCTCGACGCAGGCGCTGTTCGACGCGCGCAACGGTGACATCACGCGCGGCGAGTTCAAGGCCTTCTTCACCGCCCTCGACATCGACGACAATTTCGCCGGGCTGCGCGGTATCGGCTTCCTGAGGCTCGCCAAAGCCGGCGACGAGGCCGCGGTCGAACGCGATATCCTGCGCGACCATGGGTCGGCCCACCCGATCTACCCTGCGACGACCCAGCAATGGCGCACGCCCATCGTGCTGTTCGAGCCGCTCGACACGTCCAACCAGTCGATCATCGGCTTCGACATGTTCAGCGAGCCGGTGCGGCGCGCGGCGATCGAAAGGGCGATGGCCGACGACCAGCAGCATGCGAGCGGCATGGTCCAGCTCGGCCAGGGCGCCGGTGTGGCGCAGACCTTCACCGGATTCCTGGTTTTCGTGCGGCTGAACGTCGAAACCGCGCCCGAGGTGATCAATGCAAGCCGCTCCTCGACAGCCGGTTTTCTCTACGCCGCGTTCCGCGCGCAGGACCTGTTCCAGGTCGCGCTCAGCCATTCGCCGCTGCTGCCGGTCAATGTCGAGGTCTATGACGGCAAGCCGGAGGCCGGCAATCTGGTTTTCCGTTCGGAAGCACCGCCGGCGGAACGTATCGGCGCGAAGCTTTTGGCGCGTCGCGATATCGTCGTCGCGGGCCGGCCCTGGACGGTGCTGTTCAGGCCGACAAGCGCCTTCGAGCCACCGTCCTCGCGCGCCATCCCGGTGATGCTCGGGCTGTTCGGCCTTTTGCTCGCCGGCGCCATCGCCCTGGTGGCGCGCTATCAGGAGCGTGCCTATGACGCGAAATCGGCGCTGCACGAGGCGACGGAAAAGAGCCTGCTGGAGAAGGACCTGATCCTGCAGGAGATGAAGCATCGCATCAAGAATTCGATCACCCGCGTGCTGGCCATCGCGCGGCAGACGGCCTCGCAAGCCACCGACGTCAAGGAATTCTCGGCATCATTCTCTGCACGCCTCCAGGCCATGGCCGCATCGCAGGATATGCTCACGCGCTCGCGCTGGCAGAAGGCCGATCTTAGCGACCTGCTGCGTATCGAGCTCGGGCAGGTGTTCGGCAAGGATCTTCCCGAAGGTGTGCTGTCCGGGCCGCAAGTGCTGCTCGACGAGACGACGACTCAGGCGCTCGGGCTTACCTTCCACGAACTCGCCACCAACGCGCTGAAATATGGCGAGGCCGGCAATTCGGTGGGCGCCCTCAAGGTCGATTGGAGCGTCGAAACGCGCGGCGGTGCGCAGACGCTGCTCCTGAACTGGCGCGAAGCTGGGCAGAAAAAACTGGAGGCGCCGGCAAAGACCGGCTTCGGCACCAAGCTGATAGATCTCAACGTCACGCGTGAATTGCGCGGCACGATCGCGCGCGACTATCGCAGCGACGGATTAAAGGTGGAAATCAAAATCCCGCTCGCCGAATGAGCGGCCAAGATCCCGCGATGGCGGGCTTATCAGCGGATTAGAACCGGAAGCCGGTTAGCGGCCTCCGGTTCTTTTCCGGTATCAGTTGCAGCGAGCCGTGTAGATCCGGCCGCGATGATCGCGATACTGGCAATAGCCGTTGCGCAGGTTTCGAACCAGGAGGCCCGACCCGGCGCCGACGGCCGCGCCGATCAGCGCACCCTTGCCGCCGCCGACCAGGCCGCCCACGCCGGCGCCGATCAGGCCACCGCCCACGACATCCTGCTCGGTCGTGGTGCAGCCGCTGACAGCGACAACGGCTACCATGGCAATAATCATTTTCCGCATTGAAATGCTCCTCACTTTTGTCCTCACTTTCGGCAGTACCAGCCGCCATTTAGCATGAAAAAACGGGCTTTGCCTGCCCGATCTTACTGTTGTTTAAGATAGTCTTTTTCGGGGCGCCCGCTGTTCGACGCGACAAGCATGCCGGAAACCTCTAAAGACGCGACCAGCGTGCCGTCGGGCCGCACGTTCCAGGCGATGTGGTCGTAATCGTCCTCCAGGGCCGGATCGACGGCCAGGCATTTGCCGATAATGCGGGGAGCCCGGCCCTGCAGATCGCCAAGGGCGAAGGGCCGTTCGGCCGTACAGGCCTGCGCGGTCTCAAAGACGCTGACCGGCACTTCGAGTTCGCGGCAATCGGTCATTGTGCTCGAGCAACCGACGACGAAGAGCAGTGCGGCGATGTGTTCCATGGCTCCAAACCTCTCGCCGCAAACAACGATTCTCGCCGAGCGAAAGTTCCGGGCCGGGGTCAAAGCGTGACGCTGAAATGGATTCAGGCGACGCGCTTTACGTCCCGTTCCTGATGGCTGTCATCTACCAAGCCGCCGCACAACTTTGGTCGACATGCTTGCGGTCCAAGCCGCATGCGGGGATCAGAACAATTGCCAGGCGGCGGTCAGGGCCACGGCGGCGAGAAGCGCGACCGCGCCAAGGCGAAGCGAAAGATGGGACGGTCGCGGCGCCGGCTGCGGCTCGGCATCCTGGAAGCCGCTCATCGAAACACGGGCGGCCTGCTCCAGTCTGTTCGTATCGGCAACCATCATTTCAGTCTCCCAGATCGCGCGCCGGCAGGCACGGACGGGTTTCCGGCGCATCGCCAGCCGGCAACACAGGACCGGACTTTATGGTGAACAGGGGGTTAAAGGCCTTCGCCTGCAAAGCTTGGCGCCATAGGGGCGCAATCAATCCGTCTCGAAATTTCCATGCGGGACAGTGAGGCGGTATTCCATGCGGTCCTTGCCGATCTCGAGCGTCGCGGAGCCGTTCAGCGACATCGGCACGACGCGCTCCAGCGCCACGCTGCCAAAGCGCTTTTCGTTGCGCGGCGCGTCGCCGACCGACTCCGTCCAGGTGAGCAAAAGGCTGGGCGAAGTTCCGCCGTCGGGTTCTAGCCTTGCACTCACTTCGACATGGCCGTCCGGTTGCGACAGCGCGCCATAGCTCACCGAGTTCACAGCCAATTCGTGCATCGCCAGGCCGATGTGCAGGGCGGCGTTGGGATTGAGATATGGATTGTCGCCCGCGAACCGCAGGCTTCGCGCCAGATCGGCGCTGTAGCGGCCGACCTGGCCGGATACGAGTTCATGCAATGCCGCTCCCCGCCAGTTGGAGGATGTGACCAGGTCCTGCGAGGAAGCGAGCGATTGCAGCCGGCCGCGAAACCGCGCCAGGAACTCGCCGAGCGTCTCCGTGTAGCGTCCTGTCTGTGTGGCGATGCTCTGGATGATGGCCAGCAGGTTTTTCGATCGATGGCTGACTTCGCGCAGCAATGTCTTCAGCGTCTGCTCGCGGCGTTTCTGCTCCGTCGTCTCGACCATGGTGGTGACGACGCCGAGGACTTCGCTGGTGTCGCTGCGGTCGGCGTCGATCCAAAGCTGGAACCAGCGGACGCCTTGGCTTCCTGGAATGCTGAGCTCGAGCTGGTCCGCGTTGCCGGATTCGATCACCTTGAGCTTGACGGCCCTTATGCGTTCGGCCTGCGCCGGCGAAAGCAAATCCTTGCCGTCGGCGGTTTCGGAAGCCCAGGGCGCGCTCATGTTGCGCGCCCAGACCGTTTTCATCTGCCGATCCTGATAAAGAACCGAGATTCCGGCATTGTGCAGGGCATGAAGCAAGGCTCGCCCCACCTGCATCCCGCTTTCGGCGGGATGCATCGCGATTACCTCACCGTCACGCTTTTCAGTTCTGTCCTTCGTGGGATCCTCGGGAGGCATTGGAACATCCCCGCACTCGGTCCTTGAACGGCTCAATCCGCAACTGGTTCCGACGACCATGCTCTCCAAAACGGTCCGCCGGACGGCGCTCTTTCGAGACGCCGCCCGGCGGTGGCTGGAAACCGTTTGAGGGGTGCGGCTTCCAGTGTCGCGGTCAGGCTCTCCTGAAGAGGCCTGCGATGAGCGAAATCACCAGGAAGGCGAGGAAGATGAAGAACAGGATTTGCGCGATGCCAGCCGATGTGCCGGCGATGCCGCCGAACCCAAGCGCGCCGGCGATGATCGCAACCACGAGAAATACGAGCGCCCAGTACAGCATGATGCGTCTCCTTGTTATGTCGGGAAAAGAACGTGGGTCGGTGCCGTTTGTTCCACCATTTGCTGAAAAAGACGATCCCCTTTGAAGGGACTTTTCAGATCGCAGACGGATGAGCGTCATGCGAGGCGCGAAGGCCTCGCATGACGCTCAAAACGGTCCAAAACGCGGATCAGGCGGCGGCTTTGGCCTGCCGGTCGAAGAACAGGGCCTGGCTGATCAGAGCCTTGACCATGTCGGGATTGAAAGGCTTGGTGACCAGGAAGGCCGGCTCGGGGCGTTCGCCGGTCAGCAGGCGTTCCGGGAAGGCGGTGATGAAGATCACCGGTACCGGCGTCGACGACAAGATCTCGTTGACGGCTTCGATGCCAGAGCTGCCGTCGGCGAGCTGGATGTCGGCCAGCACCATTTTCGGCCGCGTCTTGCCGAACATGGCCACTGCCTCGGCATGTGTACGTGCCGTGCCGACGACCCGGTGGCCGAGGCTTTCGACCATCTCTTCGATGTCCATGGCAATCAGCGGCTCATCCTCGATGATCAGCACATCGGTCGCGACCTGTCGCGAAATCTCGTTGCTTGCCTGCGCAAGCAACTCCGAGAACTCGTCCTCGTCGACGTCGAGAACTTCCGCCGCCTCGTCCTCGCTGAAGCCTTCCACGGCGACAAGAAGGAAAGCCTGCCTCGGCAGGGGCGCGATCGCGTTCAGATTGGCCGCAGCCCGCTGCTCCCAGGCCGTCTGGGCCTGCTCCTGCGGCACGCGGATGGCAACGGAGGTGAAGAGCCTGGCGAAGACCTTATATAGCGCAATACGGTCGCTGGAGGCTTCGGGGAAGATATTGGTGTCGGCGATGATGGCTTCCAGCATCGCGGCGACCAGCGCGTCACCGCTCTCTTGCGATCCCGACACCGCGCGCGAGAAGCGCCGCAGGAACGGAAGATGCGGAGCGATGGTTGCGGACAAACTCATTATTTACGTCTCCCTCAGATGACGTTGCGCGTTCAAGGCCATGCCGTTGCAAGCCCCTGAAAACCAACGCCGGCTTCCGGAAAAAGTTCCGCCGGCCGTGGAACAAAATTAGCAGACCGGCGTTTCGGGGTCTCGGGATGGGCAACCAGACGAAGGTTCCGCTTGCGTTGTGGTTTGAAGTCGAAGAGCGGTTCGGGTGCTGGAAATTAGGGCGACTATGAAAGAAATGTCAAAAAAACAGATGGCTGATGCCAAAAGCAGGCATCGGAACGGGGATGGCAACCCGCTTGGGGCGAACTCCGAAATTGCCCGCAAGCTCAAGCAATATTATGACGAGTTGGTCTCGGACCAGGTGCCGGACCGCTTCGCTCAGTTGCTGAGCCAACTGGAACAGACCGAACCTGCCCAGAAAAAGGACTGAGGCATGGTGGCGGTATCCCAGAGCTTCAAGACCGAGCTGCTCGGTGCGATCCCGAGCCTGCGTGCTTTTGCGGTGTCGCTGACGCAGAACGCCGACCGGGCCGACGACCTCGTCCAGGAAACGCTGGTCAAGGCGTGGGACAAGCATGAGAGTTTCCAGCCGGGCACCAATCTCAAGGCCTGGCTGTTCACCATCCTGCGCAACGAATTCTATTCGCAGATGCGCAAGCGCGGCCGCGAGGTGCAGGACAGCGACGGCATCATGACCGCCAGGCTTGCCGTTCATCCGGCCCAGCATGGCCAGCTGGACCTCAAGGATTTCCGCGGCGCGCTCGAGCAACTGCCCGAGGACCAGCGCGAAGCCATCATCCTGATCGGTGCTTCCGGCTTTTCCTACGAGGAAGCCGCCGAAATCTGCGGCTGCGCGGTCGGCACGATCAAGAGCCGTGTCAGCCGGGCGCGCACAAGGCTGCAGGAGATCCTCAAGATTTCCGGCGAGGACGAATTCGGACCTGACGCGATCTCGGCGCAAGTGACAGGCTCGAACGCGGCGTGAGCCGATCGCCAACAATTCCGATAGCATAATGGCCTCAGGCCGAGGCGACCCGGCCGCAGGCCATCGCCACGGCTTCGATCAGATCGTCGCCCGAGTAAGGCTTGGTCACCAGCCTTATGTCTGGGAATGAACCCTTGATTTCATCCGAATCCGAATAGCCGGAGGCGAATACGAACGGCACGCCCTCGCTGCGCAGCCGCGCGGCGAAATCCAGGGTCGAGACGCCGCCAAGCATCAGATCGACGACGGCCGCGTCGAAGCGCTCCGGCAGCGCCTGCCCGTCGATCTCCGCGAGCTCGCGGGCAATCGTCACATCCGCGGCGCCGTGGTCGCGGCAAAGCTGCTCGACATCCATCGCGATCAGGAACTCGTCTTCCAGGATAAGGATACGCAGTCCGTCAAGCAATGCTGGCACCTATGTCTCCTCGGCAGGGCCGCACTCATGCGCGGAATTGGCTGTCATGTCATTTAAAAAAGACATGGGGTCCGCCTCGCGGAACCCCTGCCTGTCTCAAGCGTTTCCCTGCGCCCGCAAGGGCAGGGATTTCGAAGAGGGGTCGAAATGTCCAGCCAAAGCGCACGTCCGGTCGCCAGCCGTCAATATCCTTGCGAAAAGTGCCCGTTGCGGCCCTTGCCTGCATTCCGTGAGTTCGACAAGCAGGAACTGTCATTCATCAGCACCTTCAAGCGCGGTGAACTTGCCGTCGACAAGGGGGCGACGGTCCTGGTCGAAGGCAGCCACAGCGCCCATCTCTACACAGTGCTGTCGGGCTGGGCGTTTCGCTACAAGCTGTTGCCCGACGGGCGGCGGCAGATCCTCAATTTTTCCATGCCCGGCGACCTCATCGGCCTGCAGGGCAGCCTGATGGGCGAGATGCAGCATTCCGTCGAAGCCCTGTCGCCGATGCTGCTTTGCGTCTTCGAACGCGAGCAGTTGCAGGAACTCTATCGCAACCACCCCGGCCTTGCCTATGACATAACCTGGATCGCTTCGCGCGAGGAGCGCATGCTGGACGAGAACCTGCTCAGCATCGGCCGTCGCACCGCGCTCGAGCGCGCCGCCTATCTTATCGCCTTCATCGCCAGCCGGGCTCGCGGCGCCGGCCTCAACGGTAAGACGCCGGTGCAGATCCCGATCACGCAACAGCACATCGCTGACACGCTTGGCCTCTCGCTTGTTCACACCAACAAGACGATCCGCAAGCTGATGGACCGCAAATTGGTCCTGTGGCGGGATGGTGGCTGCGAAGTGATCGACTATGATGGGCTGAAGAAGCTGGCCCGATGGGAAGGGTTGGGCGAGGAACGCAGGCCGCTGATCTAGGGCGTGTCGATATTCAGGTCAGGCCGGCCTGACCTGAATATCGACACGCCCTAGGGTGCTGTGAGCGACCAAGCCCGGAACCATGGTGCTGAACGGGCGTTGAAACCAGCGCAAACGCAAGGAGTTAGAGAATGGCAACCGCCGCAGGCAAATCCGCAACGGACCAAGCAACCACCGCCGATCTCGAGGCCGATATCGAGCAGTTGAAGGCGGATATCCAGAAACTGACGGAGCAACTCGCCAAGACCGGCCAACACGGTTACGGCGCCGCCCGGCGCGCCGCCGCGGATGGTGTTGAACAGTTGCGCGCGCAAGGCGAAGCCGCGTTCGAGAGCGTGCGGGGAAGTGCCGAGGACATAGAGGCGCAACTGATAGCCAAGGTGCGTGAGAAGCCGGTGACGTCGCTGGCGATCGCCGCTGGCGTCGGCTATCTCTTCGCCCTCCTTTCCCGCCGCTAACCGCAGATGGGGACGCTTGTCTCGCTGATCTCGGCCCTCGCCTCGGGCGAGGCCATGGCTGCCGTGCAAAGGGCGCGGATAACGGTCATCCTTTATGGGCTTGCCGCCATTCTTGCCCTCTGCGGCGTCGGCTTCCTTATCGGCGCCGCCTATATCTGGCTGGCGGCGCGCTACGGGCCGTTGGCGACCAGCCTGGGCTTCGGCATCGGGTTCCTGGTGGTTGCCGGGCTGATCATCGTCATCCACAAGCTGACGGCCCGCATGCGCGGCAAACGGCGCGCGCGACGGCGACAGGCCGACATGACGGCGGTGGGTGTTACCGCGGCGCTTGCCCTGCTTCCGGCCCTGGCCAAGAGCAGGGGCGGACTGGCAGTCCTTGCCGCGCCCGCCCTCGCGGTCGTCGCTTACGCCATCTATCGGGAGAACACCAAGCCTCCGCCGCCAAGGCAAGGTCCGGACGACCTGCATTAGGCCGTCGAGGTCTTTCAGCGCTGCGGCCTGCTTAAGCATGGCCCTCACGGCTGACTTGCTGGCGAGCTTCAAACGCCTGCATCGGGCCGTCCAATGATCCTCACCCGCTCGGAACCTTCACGGCAAGGGCCCGTTACCCGATCGTGCCGCGCCCGAGATGCCCGCCGCCACGCAACATGGAGGCCAATCATGACCAAGATCGTTCCTGAAGACAAAGCCCGGCAGGGACACTGGGGCTGGCACGCCTTAAGGATTCTCATAGCCGGCCTGTTGCTGGCCTTCATTGCGTGGGGCGCGGTGGAGATTTACGGGGAATTGATAAAGTCGCCGACTTCCGGCGAGCAGCATGTCCCGCAGCCGCCCGGCACCGAGCAGGGCACTGCTCCAGGCCAGCCGACCGCGAAACCCTGAAGCAGCGCTGTCTTCAAGCTGCCTTTGCGTTGACGCCGCTTGACGGAACCAGCACTTTCAACGCGCCGGGGTGGATTTCGATCGTGGTTTCGCGCTCGAGCCTGATCAGTTCGCCGTCGAGGACGGCGCTGAATTTCCTGGCGGGCGAGAGGACCTTCAGGACAACCATGCGGGCCTGATGAACTTCCACATGCGCGCTCTGCCGCAGCCGGCCGCGCAGCATGTCGAGCAGCAGCTTTGCCAAATGGTGACGTCGGCGCGCGATGCTGACATAGATGCCGAGCACGCCGCCGGCCGGATTGTCCGCATAGGGCAGGTGGCCTTCCCCGAACAGATTGTTGGAGATGCCGATGCCCGTCGTGCGCGTCACGATCTCGGCCTTGCCAATGCTCAGGCTGACTTTCAGCGCCGGTGGATTCTTGATCGCCGCCCAGGCGGCGCGCACGGAGGCCTGCATCTTTCCAAGGCGCGAGCCGAAATCCATTTTCTCGCGCAGCTGGACCATTTTGGCATGCATGCCGACCGAGAACTGATGCACGAAAGGCTGGCCATTGGCGCTCGCCATGTCGACGGCGATCACCTCGCCATCGGCAAAGGACTGCAGCGCTGCCTCCAATGTCTGCGGAATGCCCAGGCCCCGCGCGAAGAGGTTCATTGTCCCTGCAGGTAAGATGGCCAGCGCCTTCTTCTTGTTCATGAGAAGGGACGCCGCGGTCGAGATCGTGCCGTCGCCGCCACCGGCAAGGACTACGTCGATGTTGCGCCTGGCGATGGCCTTCGCCAGCGCGGTAGCGACATCCCGGCCGGCAACGATGTCGATCTCGACCGAATGTCCCGCCGCTTCAAGCGTCTGACGTAACTGTCCGGAAAAAGCTTCCATGTCGACGGTGCGGAGCGTGCCGCCGTCCCGATTAAGCACCGCAGCAAACCGCATACCAACTCCGTATTCCCTTCAGGCGGCTTGAGCCGCCTGGCCCCTCAGCCGCAGGCTGGAACGAGGATGCGGCCGCAAAGGTTCCACGGAGCTTTAGCAACCCAGAGGCTGGTGGACGGGGTCGTGGTTGGAACAACACCTCGGTCACGACGTTGTGAACCTGTAGACACTGCCGCTCCCGGCCCGCCGTTCAGCGGCTGGCCGCGTGACCGCCATGCACAAATCAGGCACGAGGAGAGACCATCATGATCCGCACTCTTTTTGCAACCACCGCGATCGCTACACTGCTCGCAACCGGCGCTTATGCGCAGACGGCGCCCGCGCCGGCGCAACAGACCCCAGCGACCCAAAACACGGCTCCGGTGCCGCGCGCCGACGGCGCGCTGATGTCCAACATCATCGGCGAGTCCGTCTATAATGGCACTGGTGACGATGCCCAGAACATCGGCAAGGTCGATGACGTCGTCTTCGATTCCGGCGGCAAGGCCAAATCCGCCATCATCGGGGTTGGCGGTTTTCTCGGCGTCGGCAAAAAGGACGTCGCCTTCGACTACGCGAAGCTGGAATGGGCCGAAAAGAACGGCGACCGCTGGCTGGTCGCTAAGTCGACCAAGGATGAGCTGAACGCCCTGCCGGCCTTCGACCGCAAGCCTTATGACCCGGCCCCGGCGCAGTCGGCCAATACAACGCAGCCTGCCAACAACACGACGACAGCCCAGGCTCCGGCGGCCGCACCGGCCGAGCCGGTGAAGAAGGCCGAGGGCAACCTTGCCTCCAACATCATGGGCGAGTCGGTCTATAATGGCACCGCGGACGATGCCCAGAAGATCGGCGACGTGAAGGACATCGTGCTTGCCAAGGACGGCAAGGCGGACTCGCTGGTGATCGGTGTCGGCGGCTTCCTCGGCATCGGCACGAAGAACGTCACCTATGACTTCGACAAGGCCAAGTGGGCCGAGAAGAACGGTGATCGCTGGCTGGTGGCCGAGACGACGAAGGAGCAGCTTCAGGCCCAGCCGGACTTCGACCGCAAGGCCTATGATCCGGCACCGGCCACGACGGCGGCCGCGAACAACGCTCCTGCAGCGACCACGCCTGCGGTGGTGTCTTCGGACACGACCTCCGACAAGGGGGCCAAGCCAGCAGAGCCTGCCAAGTCGACCGCGGAGACCAAGCCTGCGACGCCGCCGGCCCAGAGCACGGCTGAAAACAAGCCGGCCGATACCGGCGCTGCTGCTACAGACGCGACCAAGACCGCTTCGATCGACAAGTCGACGCTGACGGAAATGCCCATGGGCAATATCAGGGTCGACGATCTTAAGGGGACGACGGTCTATGGCGCCAACGACGCCAAGATCGGTACCATCGGCGATGTCGTGCTGACGCCCGACAAAAAGCCGGACGCGGTGATCGTCAACGTCGGCGGTTTCCTCGGCATCGGCGCCAAGGAAGTGGCGGTCGGCATGGACAAGCTCAAATTCATGACCGACAAGAACGGCAACAAATACCTCTACACCAACTTCACCAAGGAACAGCTGCAGGCGCAGACGGCCTATGACAAGAGCAGTTATGCCGCCAATCGCGACCAGCAGCGGATGATGTTGAAGTAAGGGAATAGGGCAGTAGGGCAGTAGGGCAGTAGGGCAGTAGGTAGCGGTTCCCATACTGCCCTATTGCCTTACTGCCCTACTGCCTTGGCAACGTATCCAGCCACGCCATCGTCCGTCAGCTCCGCCAGCGCCAGCGACTGATCGAGGTGAGCGGCGCGCCAGGCGAGCATCTTCTCCGCGAACGCCAGCCGTACCGGCAGATAGGCTTGGTCGTTCGCCACGTTGTTCAGTTCTCCCAGGTCTTTCGACAGGTCGAACAGAAGCGGCGGCAGGCCGCCACCGAAATGGACATATTTGAAGTCGGCCGAGCGGATGACGGCGAGGTTGCAGTCGCGCGATTCCATACCGAAATGGCGTTCGGCTTCGCCTTCCGCGACAGTGCGGAAGTCGAACTCCCAATGCGCGGCGTTGCGCCAGTTTCCGGGCCGGTCGCCGTCAAGCCACGGCGTAAGCGAGCAGCCGTCGAGATGGCGCTGCGGCGCGGCGCCGATCAGGTCGAGCAAGGTGGGAAATACGTCGACGGCTTCGGTGAAATGATCCACGGATGAACCGGCCGCGGCGCTCCGGCGCGGGTCGCGGACGATCAACGGAATGTGGTAGCTGCCATCGAAGAAGCCGCCTTTGCCGAGCATGAAATGGTCGCCCATCATCTCGGCGTGGTCGGAGGTCAGCACGATGACGGTGTCGTCCCAGGCGCCCACCGACTTGATCGCCTGCCAGAGGCGGCCGAGCTGCGCGTCGATCTCCGAAATCATGCCGTAATAGATCGCGCGGATGCGGCGAAAATTCTCCTCGCTCCAGTCCGGCACGTTACCCTCCATGCCCGGAATGAATTTCGTTCTTTTCTGGAGGGCGAGATCGTAGGCGAGGTAGGGGTGGCTCGCGGCTTCAGCTTGGGGGTTTGCCGCGCGCTTGAAGGCAGGACCTTGGGCCGGATCATACATGGTGTTGTAGGGCTCCGGCACGATGAAAGGCGGGTGCGGGCTGATGAAGGAGATATGCGCGAACCATGGCGCGCGCTTCTCCTGCTCGCCAAGCCAGCGGATGAATTCGCCGGCCAGGAAGGCGCTCGGCGTCTGGTCCTTCGAATAGACCGGCGGCGCGTTGGTGACGTCGCGTTCCGGCTGCCCTTCGGCCGGACGGTGGATGCCGGGGCTTCCGGCGCTTGTGTCTATGCCTTGCGCGCGCAGCCATGACAGCCACTGCTTCTGATGCTCGGGCAGGGCCTGCCGCACGGTGAAGCCGGGCAGCACGCCTTCATAACTGCGCAGGCGCGGATCCCCCGCCGCAAGCTGGCGGGGGTCGAGGGAGACATCGGTGTAGCCGAACAGGGTTGGATCGTAGCCCGCGGCGCGCGCCGAAAGCGCGATGTTGCCATGGCGCGCGTCGAGCGGCGTGCCGTTGCGGCAGACGCGATTGTTCATCTGGTAGAGGCCGGTATAGAGACAGGCGCGGGCTGGAGAGCAAGGCGCTGCCCCGCCATAATGTCGGCGGAAGAGCACGCCCTCGGCGGCGAGCGCATCCGCATTCGGCGTCCTCACCACCGGATGGCCGGCCGCCGACAGGCAATCGCCACGCCATTGGTCGCAGGTGATGAGGAGAACATTCGGGCGTCGAGGCTGGTGGTCCAAGATCGTCTCCTTGTGGAAGCGCTCAGATGGAACGGAAATCATCGGCGGCGCAAGCCAGCGACAGTGATAGATTGGTGAACATATTTCGAACAGTCGTTCACTTTTATGACACAGTCCATTCTGTGTTTGACCGCTTTGCCGCTGGCCCGCCTATCCTCATATTGGCGTGGACAGCGGCGAGGGCCGCGCAAGAACAAAGGAAGGAGCGATCATGCTCAACCAGATCCAGGGCCTGCATCACGTCACCTCGATGGCGAGCGATGCACGCCGCAACAATGAGTTCTTCACGAAAAAGCTCGGCCTGCGCCGGGTGAAGAAGACCGTCAATTTCGACGCGCCGGATGTCTACCACCTCTACTATGCCGACGAGGTCGGCACGCCGGGTTCGGTGATGACCTATTTCCCGTTCCCCGATATCGGCAAGGGCCGGCACGGCGTGGGCGAGGTCGGCACGACGGTGTTCTCGGTGCCCGAAGGCACGCTCGCCTATTGGGAAAAGCGCTTCGCCGATGAGGGCGTCGGCAATGTCGCCCGCACCGAAAGCTTCGGCGAAAAGCGGCTCACCTTTACCGGTCCGGACGGCGACAGTTTTGCCCTCGTCGAGGACAAGGCCGACAGCAGAGCGCCCTGGGTCAAGGGCGGCGTTCCCTCCGACGAGGCGATCCGCGGCTTTCACTCGGTCTCGCTCCGGCTGAAGGATGGCGGCGCCACCGAGGAGCTCTTGAAGTTCATGGGCTATGAGGAGGTCGACAAGTCCGGCAACGTCCGCCGGCTGGCGATCAAGAACGGCAATGGCGCCGATGTCGTCGACATCGAATCGCTGCCGGGCGCAGGCTTTGCCAATCTCGGCGCCGGCTCGGTGCACCACGTCGCCTTCGCGGTCGAGGATCGCGCCAAGCAGCTCGAGGTGCGCAAGGCGCTGGTCGACACCGGCTACGGCGTGACACCGGTCATCGATCGCGACTATTTCTGGGCGATCTATTTCCGCACGCCGGGCGGCGTGCTGTTCGAGGTGGCCACCAATGAGCCGGGCTTCGACCGCGACGAGGACACCGCGCATCTTGGCGAGGCGCTGAAGCTGCCGTCGCAGCATCAGCATCTGAGGCCCTATCTCGAAGAACACCTGCAGAAGTTGGAAGACTGAGCCATGAGCAAGGACGCTTACATCCACAAAATGCTGCCCGGTTCGCCGGGCAGCCCGCTGCTCTTCGTCTTCCACGGCACCGGCGCGGACGAGAACCAGCTTCTCGGCTTCGGCCGCGAGCTTGTGCCTTCGGCGACGATCATCTCGCCGCGCGGCGACGTATCGGAGCATGGCGCTGCCCGTTTCTTCCGCCGCACCGGCGAGGGCGTCTACGACATGGACGACCTGGCGCGCGCGACAGCGAAGATGGCGGGCTTCGTCAAGGCGCATGTCGAGGCGGCAAAGCCTTCGGCGGTGTTCGGCCTCGGCTACTCCAATGGCGCCAACATCCTGGCTTCGGTGGTGTTCGCCGAGCCCGGCCTGTTCGACGCCGCGGCGCTGATGCATCCGCTGATCCCGTTCGAGCCTCGTGTCCAGGGCAGCCTTGCCGGTCGCCATATCCTGATCACGGCCGGCAGGCGCGATCCGATCTGCCCGCCCAATTTGACGTCGCGGCTGGAGGCCTATTTGCGCGCCGACGGCGCCGATGTCACAGTGGAATGGCACGACGGCGGGCATGAGGTTCGGCCGAATGAAATCGAAGCGGCGCGGCGGCTCTTTGCGCCGGCGCCGGCTGTCGAAGGAGACAAGCGAAATGGCTGACCAATTGCCCGAGATCGAACTGGAAGACCGCGGTTCCAAGGGGCGCTATGTGCTGCGCGGCCCCGGCGGCGCCGAGGCCGAGATGACCTTCACCAAGATCGGCGAGCACCAGCTCATCATCGATCACACCGAGGTGCCTGACGTGTTTCGCGGCCAGGGCGCCGGGCTTCGGCTCGTCACCCGCGCCGTCGAGGACGCGCGCGCCGCCGGCAAGAAGATCATCCCGCTCTGCCCCTTCGCCAACGCCCAGTTCCGCCGCCATCCGGAATGGGCGGATGTGCTGAAACAGTGAGCGCGGCCTCTCCCTTCTCCCCATGCGGGAACTGAGGAATTGAAGAACTGAAGAACTGGGGAATTTTAGAAAAGCTCAGCGTCCGACGTGACGTCGCTTCTTCAATTCCTCAGTTCCCCAGTTCCTCAGTTCCCACAGGGGGAGAAGGAAAAGAGCCAGCCTTCGCATTTGCACCGCCCGGTCATCTTGCCTAAGTTGACGGTTCGCTCGGACGAACGTCCCGCCCGTCACTGATTTGAATGGCTCCCCTGATGACCGATACCGACCTGATCCCCGTTTTCGACGGACATAACGACACGCTGCTTCGGCTCTACCAGTCGAAGGAAGCCGATGTCGAAAAACTGTTCATCGAAGGGACGCCGGGCGGCCATATCGACCTGCCGCGCGCCAGGAAGGGCGGCTTTGCCGGCGGCATGTTCGCGATCTTTCCGCCGCCGGTCGAGAAGTCGAAACGCAGCGCCGTGCCGCCGGCGCCGAGCGACAACGAGCCGTTGCCGCCCGAGCTGCCGCAGGCGGAAGCGATCACCTCCACCATCGGCATGGCTTCGATCCTGTTCCGGTTGGAGCGCGCCGGCGCGCTGACCGTCTGCCGCAGCGCCGGCGATGTTCGCGCCGCCATGGCGAAAGGCTCGGTCGCGGCCGTGTTCCACATCGAAGGCGTCGAGGCGATCGATCCGGGGCTTGCCATGCTCGACGTGCTGCACGCCGCCGGCCTGCGCTCGCTGGGCATCGTCTGGAGCCGGCCGAATGCTTTCGGCAACGGCGTGCCGTTCCGCTTTCCTTCATCGCCCGACACCGGACCCGGCCTCACCGATGCCGGCAAGGCGCTGGTCAAGGCGTGCAACAAGCTCAGGATCATGATCGACCTGTCACATCTCAACGAGAAGGGGTTTCGCGACGTGGCGGGCTTGAGCGACGCGCCGCTGGTTGCCACCCATTCCAACGTGCATGCGATCTGCGGCCATTCGCGCAACCTGACCGACTGGCAGCTCGGCGCGATCCGCGCATCGGGCGGCATGGTGGGCCTGAACTTCGCCACCGGCTTCCTGCGCGAGGACGGAAGGATGAATGCCGACACCAGCATCGACATCATGGTGCGCCATATCGACTCGCTCTTGCAGGCGCTGGGTGAGGACGGCGTCGGCCTCGGCTCCGATTTCGACGGCGCCATGATCCCGGCCCCCATCGGCGACGTCGCCGGCCTGCCCAAGCTCATCGACGCGCTCGCCGCGCGCGGTTTCGGCCGCGCGCTGATCGAGAAGATCGCTTATCGGAACTGGTTGAGCGTGCTGGAAAGGACGATCGGGTAAGCGCGCCTACTGCGCGTAGCCCATCCGCTTCAGCCATTCCTTGCCGACGCCGCGGTCGCGGATGATCGGCAAGGGATCTTCATGATCGAGCCGGGCGCAGATGCGGTAGACTTCCAGCGTCTCGGCGTTCATCTCGCCGCGCTTGAAGAAGAACATGGCCGCCGCGTAGCGGGTGCGGCCGGACCACATCTCGCCGAGCGGCGTGTTGACCAGCTGCCATTGTTCGGCGGCTTCCGCCTCCAGCTCTTCCGCTTCGCTTGCCACGGTCAAAAGTCCGCCGGCAGGTTGGCGGTGCGGCGGTCGAGCTTGATGAAGGGCCGCGGCACCGCCTTCGCCTTCTTCATCAGCTTCTGGTACTGCAGCTCGCGCATGGCGTAAATCTCGACCCAGAGGTCGTCGACGATCGTATCGCCATAAGGCCGCTGCAGCGAGGCGAGCGCGATGTTGCGCTTGGCCATAGGCGACCACATCGCCGCGCTGACCAGCCCGACCTCCTGGCTTTTGCGATAATAGACGATGGCGTGCTCGGCCGGGATGTTGCCTTCGATCTCCAGCCCGACCAGCACGTGGCGCAGCTTCTTCCTGGCGCGTGCTTCGAGGATGGCGCGGCGGCCGTTGAAGTGTCCCTTGTCCGGATCGATCATGAAGCCGAGGCCGATCTCGTCCGGCATGCGCAGGTGGTCGGTGCGAATGGCATGCTCGGACGTGGTGAAGTCGGCATTGGCGACGATCAGCCCGGCTTCCAGCCGTGCGCGGTTCAGCGCGGTATAGCCGATGGCGCGGATGCCGCGCAGCTCGCCCGCCGTCATCAGCCGGTCCCAGAGGCTCAGCGCCTTGTCGGCCGGCACGAACAGCTCGTAGCCGAGATCGCCGGTGAAACCGGTGCGCGAGATGGTGACGGTCGCGCCGTCATGTGCGAACTCGGCAAGGTCGAAAACCTTCAGCCGCTCGACGCCGGCAAAGCCCGCGTCGCGCAGGATGGCGAAGGAAGTCGGGCCTTGCAGCGCCAGGCCGGCGACGGCCTCGGTCTCTTCCTCGACAGTCACATCGTACCGAAAAGCGCTGTCGAGCAGCCAGGGCAGATGCCGCTCCTGCGAGCACAGACGGAAGCGTGTCGGCGACAGCCGGAATAGCGTGCCGTCATCAAGCACGAAACCCTCGTCGTCGCACCAGGCGGTGTAGTGGACGCGGCCCGGTTTCAGTTTGGTCACGTCGCGCAGCGTGACGCGGTCGAGATAGGCCTCGGCGTCCGGGCCCTCGATCCGGTATTTGGTCATCGGCGAGATGTCGAAGAGCGCCGCCTGGCTGCGGATGGCGAAATATTCCAGCTCCTCGTCCCACAGCGAATGCGGCGCGCGGTAGCCGGCCCAGCTGTACCAGTCCTGCTTCAGCCCCAGCGCGTCGATGCGCGGCTGGAAGGGAGTGCCCAACCGCAGCGTGCGGAAGTGGGATTGGGCTGCTGTGCGGGCGTCGGTTGACGGCTTGATCGTGGGATGATGGTTCATGACGGCGTTCCTTCGCCGTGGAGCGCTACTTCGACGAATTTCATCCTCATGCCCTCATCGCGATGATGCGGCGCGCGGCGTTGAGGCCGGGCGCGCCGGAGATGCCGCCGCCGGGATGCGAGCCGGCGCCGGCAAGGAACAGTCCTTCGAGCGGTGTGTCATAGCCCGACCAGCCGGAGACCGGCCGCGACATCAGCATCTGGTCGGCCTGCAACTCGCCATGGTGCCAGTGGCCGCCGGGCATGCGGTAGCGCGCCTCGATATCGGCGGGCGTCAGGAGCTCGGCGTGGCGCACCGTCGCGCCGATGCCGGGCGCATAGGCTTCGAGCTCACCCATGATCGCCTTGAGGAATTTCGGCTTGCCGGCGGTCCAGCCCTCTTTCAACGCATAGGGCGCGTATTGCACCACCGCTGAGAGCACGCAGGCGCCGGGCGGAGCGAGCGATGGATCGACGAGGCTGGGCAGCGTGATCTCCATCACCGGCTCCGGAGAAAACTCACCATATTTCGATGGGTTGAAGGCGCGCTCGACATGGTCGGGCGAGGGGGCGATGACGAGGCGGCCCTTGTGGCCGGCGGCATCGACGCCGGTAAATTGCGGCGGCCGGTCGAGCGCCAGATGGAGCTTGGCTGCGTCGCCCTTCATGCGGATGTTCTTCACCTTGCGCACGAAGCCGGTGTCGACCTCGCGCGGGCCGACCAGATCGAGGATCGTCGTCGCCGGGTTGACGGCGGAAACGACGGTCTTTGCGCGCAGCGTCTCGCCGGTCTGCGTGACCACGCCGACGGCGCGGCCCTTTTCAACGATCACCCTGGCGACCGGCGATGCGTGGCGGATGGAAACGCCGGCCTTTTCCGCCGCGGCGCGGATGGCGGCGACGACGGCGCCCATGCCGCCTTTCGGCTGGACTTGCGCGCCGGCAAGGCCGCCGATCTCGCCGGCAAGCCGGTAATAGAGGCCAAGCAGCGAGGTCGGCGAGCGCGGGCCGAGATGCGAGCCAAGTGTGGCGTCGAAAGCAAGCAGGCCCTTCAGCCGGTCGTCCGAAAGCTGTTCGTCGAGCAGATCGTAGACGTTCATCAGAAGCACGCGCAGGAAGTCGCGCATGTCTTCTTTGCCGAGCCGCTTCAGCGCCAGCGCGGTCTGGCCAAGTCCGGTCATTTCGGCAAGCGACATGTTGCCGAGGTCAGGCGGCCGGCGCGACAGGAACGGCTTCAGCACGCCGGCATAGCGCAGCAGCTGCGCGCGCAGTTCCTTCCAGGCGGATTGTTCCGCAGGGCTCGCGCCGGTCAACACCTCACCATAGGCGTCGTGCAGCGTAAGCGGGCCGTCCTTCGACAGTGCCACCGACGGCACGAAGTCGCCGCGTTCGATCGTCAGCCCGTGGCGTTCCAGCTCCAGCGTCTTCACCACATCGGGATGCAGGCGGTTGAGCAGATGCGCGACGGCCGATACGCGGAAGCCCGGCGCGAATTCCTCGGTGCGCGCGGCGCCGCCGACCTCGTTGCCGGCTTCGAGCAGCAGCACCTTGCGGCCGGACTTGGCCAGTGTGGCGGCGGCGACGAGGCCGTTGTGGCCGCCGCCGATGACGATGGCGTCCCAGTTCAAATCAGATGACGTCATGGGCCGGGCTCATATGCAAGGTTGGCTTGGCAAGATCGCGCAGGATCTCGGCGGCGGCGTTGCGTCCCGGCGCGCCCATGACGCCGCCGCCCGGGTGCGTGGAGGAGCCGCACATATAGAGGCCGCCGACCGGCGAACGGTATTGCGCGTAGCCCGGCACTGGGCGGTTGAAGAGCAGCTGGTCGAAGGTGAGCTCGCCCTGGAAGATGTTGCCTTCGGTGAGGCCGACCTCGGCCTCGATCTCGCGCGGCGTGCGCACTTCCATGTGGACGATGCGGTCGCGGAAGCCGGGCGAATATTGCGCGATCTGGGAAATCACGCTTTCGGCGAAGCCGTCGCGGTCGGCGTCGGTCCAGTCGCGCCCGTCTAACTTGGGCGGCGCGTATTGCACGAAACAACTCATGAAATGCTTGCCGGGCGGCGCCGTGGTCGGGTCGAGCGTGGTCGGGATCATCATGTCGAGGAAGGGATCGGCCGACCAGCGCCCGGCCTTCCAGTCGTCATAGGCGCGCTCCATGCGCTCGATGGAATCGGTGAAATGCATATCGGCGCGGTAGACCGGCGAGTCTTTCGGCAGAGCCGGAAACTCGGGTAGGGAGTCCAGCGCGATGTTGACCTTGCCTGACGAGCCGCGGATTTTGAAATTCCGCACACGGCGCAGGAAGATGTCGGGCAGTTCCTTCTCTTCGACCAGCTTCAGGAAGGTGCGTTTGACGTCGGCGTTGGAGATGACGAGCTTGCCGTAAATCTCCTCGCCGCCGGCCAGCACCACGCCCTTGGCATTGCCGTTCCTGATCAGCACATGATCGACCTCGGCGCCGGTGCGGATGGTGCCGCCTGAAGCCTTGAAGGAGGCGGCCAGCGCCTTGGTGACGGCGCCCATGCCGCCGCGCGCATAGCCCCAGGCGCCGACCGAGCCGTCGACCTCGCCCATATAGTGGTGCAGCAGCACATAGGCGGTGCCGGGCGACATCGGCCCGAGCGCCGTGCCGATGATGCCGGAGAGCGCGAAGTTCGCCTTGATGACGTCGGTCTCGAAATACTCATCGAGGAAGTCGGAGATCGACATCGTCCAGAAGCGCAGGGTGAGCGCCATCTCCTCGGCCGAGAGACCTGCGAACTTTTTCCCCAGATAGAGCAGTTCACCCAGGTCGCGCGGCCTAAAACTGGTCGGGTCGGGGGCGGTGCGCATCAAAAGCGGCTGGATGAAGCGGCACTGCCTGGTGACGTCGCGCGAATAGCGGTCATAGGCCTCGGCGTCTCGCTTCGAGAAGCGGGCGAACTCGCGGCGATGCGCGTCATGGTCGCGGTAGTTGGCGAGATAGTCGCCGTCGCGCGTGAACACGGCGCCGCCTTCATAGGAGATGACCTGCAGGCCGAAGCGCGGCAGCTCCAGGTCGCGCATGATCTCGGGCCGGAACAGCGAGCAGACATAGGAGCAGTTGGAATAGAGGAAGCCCGGTGTCAGCTCGCGGCTGGTGGCGGCGCCGCCGATCCAGTCGTTCTTCTCGAGAACCAGCACGTCGAGCCCAGCGCGCTGCAGGTAGCAGGCGTTGACCAAGCCGTTGTGGCCGCCGCCGATGACGATCGCGTCCCATGCCTTCATGCGCGCTCACCCTCCATCTGGTCGCCCTTCTTTTTCTGGGCTGGTTGTTCCCCGATGCGCCGAATTTGGCACGGCTAACGGCTTTTTGTCCAGCTATATTGAATGAATGTTCAACAAATGATGTTGCGTTTTCCCGTTAATGCGCTAGGCTTTGCCCGTATCTCTGGACTGATCCACATCGGCATTTTGGGTTGAGGATCCGATGATCGAGACGGCTGACGCCGAGCCGGAATATGACGACACCGCCATCCGCTTCTTGGAGGCGTTGTGGGGCGAGGGCTACCTGTCGCCGGGCGGTCCTGAAGAGGTCGACCGCGTGGTCGAAGGCCTATCGCTCAGGGGCAAGACGATCCTCGATATCGGCTGCGGCGCCGGCGGCATCACTCTGCATCTGGTGGCAGCGCACGGCGCGGCTCGAGCCACCGGCTTCGACGTCGAAAAGCCGGTGATCGAGGCGGCGAGGCGAGGGGCGATCAGGCAGGGCCTCGACGACCGCGTCGGCTTCGTCCAGGCGCCGCCGGGGCCGCTGCCCTTCGCCGATGCTTCCTTCGACGTCGTCTTCTCCAAGGACGCGCTTTTGCATGTGCCGGACAAGGACGCGCTGTTCGCCGAGATTTTTCGGGTGATGAAGCCGGGCGGAGTCTTTGCCGCGTCGAACTGGATGATCTCGCATGACGGAGAACCGTCGCCTGAGATGAAGGCCTATGTCGCGGCCGAGGGGCTCTCCTTCGCCATGGCCTCGCCGGCGCGCTACGCCGAGGCGATGCGGCGCGCCGGCTTCACCGACATCACGGTGCGCGACCGCAATCCATGGTACCGCGAGGTCGCCCGCGAAGAGCTTTTGCGGCTCAAGGGGCCGCTCTACGCGCAGGCCGCGGCAGCGGTCGGCGCGGCCTATGTCGACAAGAACATCAGGACCTGGGAGGCGATGCAGAAGGTGCTTGACAGTGGCGAGCACCGCCCCACTCATCTGCGCGGTTGGAAGCCGGTTGGATAGCCGGCCATGCTGGAGACCGTCACACCCATGAACACCGAGGCGAGCGATGCTCTCTCCGAAACGTCGCAAAAAGGCGATGCCGAAAAGCGCGGCCGCAAGGCCTCGAAAGAGGTCCGGCGGTTGCAACTGATCGAGGCCACGATCGATTCACTGGCCAAGCGTGGCTATGCCGAAACGACGATGGCTGACGTGGCCGACGGCGCGGGCCTGTCGCGCGGCATCGTCAACTTCCATTTCGAGAGCAAGGAAAAGCTGCTCATCGCCACGCTGCAGCACATGTATGACGAGTATTCGGCGCATTGGCGCACCGCCTTGCAGAAGGCCGGCGACGATCCGGCCAGGCAGCTGCAGTATCTGGTCTGGGCCGATTTCGACCGCTCGATCTGCAACAAGCGCAAGCTCGCCGCCTGGCTCGCCTTCTGGGGCGAGGCAAAGTCGCGGCCGACCTACCAGGCGCTGAGCAGCTCGCGCGACAATTACTATCAGCAGGTCTTCATCGATCTCTGCGCGACGCTCAAACAGAGCGGCGGTTACGCCTATGACCCCCAGGCCATCGCGCTCGCGCTCAGCGCCATGCTCGAGGGTCTGTGGCTGCGGCTGATGATGGGGACGGAGGACACCACCCGAGAGACCGCGCTGCAGGCGGCGAATGCGTTTTTGGCCGCCGCCTTCCCGAAACACTATGGCTAGCGAGAACTGGGGCTAGCAAATGCCGGGTTAGCAACAGCCGGCCAAACAAGACCGGCAAAACCAAAAAGAGGATGGGAACAGCATGAAGAAACTCAGCCGACGCCTGACTTTGACCCTGGCGCTTGGCGGCGCGCTCGCGGCTTCGGCAGCGGCGTTCGCCGTTGCCGCCGACAAGGACCTGATCGTGTTCGACTGGTCCGGCGACGAGGATCCGAGCTTCCACGGCAAATATGTCGAGAAGAACGGCGACTCGCCGACCTTCGCCTTCTTCGGCGACGAGGACGAGGCGTTCGAAAAGATCCGCTCCGGCTTCAAGTCCGATCTAGGCCATCCCTGCTCGCAAAGCGTGGTGAAGTGGCGCGAGGCCGGGCTCTTACAGCCGCTCGACACTTCGAAGATCGCCGGCTGGAAAGACCTCAATCCCGGCATCATGGCGATGAAGGATCTCGCCACCACGCCCGACGGCAAGGCCTGGTTCATGCCCTGGGACTGGGGCGACACCCAGCTCACCTACAATTCCGACAAGATCGCCGAAAAGGACGTGCAGTCGCTGAAGGTGTTCGCCGATCCCAAATACAAAGGCAGGGTCTCGATCGGCGACAATGTCGACGATGCCTATGCGCTGGCCAGCCTCGCCATCGGGTTGAAGGACTGGACCAAGATGACGGACGAGCAGTTCAAACAGGCGTCCGACTTCCTGCGCCAGGTGCACAAGAATGTGCGCTCCTACTGGACCGACACCACCGACATCGTGCAATTGCTCTCCGGCGGCGAGGTCGACCTCGCCTGGGCCTGGAACGACGCCACCGTGCAGTCGGTCGCCGCGGGCGTGCCCATCAAGTCCAAGAAGGACACCGACGAAGGCATCTCGACGTGGGTGTGCGGCTACGTGCTGTTCAAGGACGCGCCCGGCAATGTCGACAAGGCCTATGACTACCTCAACGCCGTCAACGATCCGGAAGTCGCCAAGACGCTGGTCAAGGACTGGGGTTACGGCCAGGCCAATGCCAAGGGCATGGCCGGCGTCGACCCGGCGATCCTGAAGGAAAAGGGCTACGACAACGTCGAAAAGTGGGTCGACAAGACGCTGTTCCAGCAGCCGCTGCCTTCGGAGCTCAAGCTCAAGATGATCGCCGAATTCGAGAAGATCAAAGCCGGCTATTGAACGAATTCAGCGACCCGCTCGCTTGCCGAGCAGAGCAAAGTGAGCGGGCTCGCCAAAGCTTCTGAATTCTCTTAACTTCCTCGCGTCGTCCGCGATGGGGGAGTTTCTCGCGCCATGAAAACCATGCTTCGCCGCCTTGCCCTGGCTGCCCTCGTCACCGTCGGCGCGGGCACCGCCTATGCGCTTGCGGAAGGCGGCGGCGACCTCGTCGTCTTCGACTGGTCCGGTTACGAGGATCCGCTGCTGCATCCGGCCTACACCGCCAAACACGGCGCCGAGCCGACCTTCTCCTTCTTCGGCGACGAGGACGAGGCCTTCGAGAAGATACGCGCCGGCTTCAAGGCCGATATCGCGCATCCCTGCTCGCAAAGCGTGGTGAAGTGGCGCGAGGCCGGGTTGCTGCAGCCGCTCGACACCTCGAAGATCGCCGGCTGGAAGGATCTCAATCCCGGCATCATGGCGATGAAGGATCTCGCCACCACCGCCGACGGCAAGGCTTGGTTCATGCCTTTCGACTGGGGCAATACCTCGCTGCTCTACCGCACCGACAAGGTGACGGCGGATGAGGCGCAGTCGCTGAAGATCTTCGCCGACCCGAAGTTCAAGGGCCGCGTCACCATCGGCGACAATGTCGATGACGCCTATGCGCTGGCGAGCCTGGTGATCGGTCTGAAGGACTGGACCAAGATGACGGACGAGCAGTTCAGCCAAGCCTCGGCCTTCCTGCGCGACGTGCACAAGAATGTCCGCTTCTACTGGACGGACGATACCGACCTCAACCAGGCCTTCACGGGCAATGAGGTCGATCTGGTCTGGGGCTGGAACGAGACCTATGTGACGCTGAAAGGCCAGGGGATGCCGATCGCCATGAACCGCGACACCAAGGAAGGCATCTCGACCTGGGTGTGCGGCTACGTGCTGCTCAAGGATGCGCCGGGCAAGCTCGACCAGGCCTATGATTTCCTGAGCGCCGTCAACGCGCCGGGTGTTTCGGAGTATATGGTGAAGACCTTTGGCTACGGTCACGGCAACAGCGCGGGCATGGCGGCGATGGACCAGAAACTGCTCACCGAGCGCGGCTTCGACAATCTCGACAAGTTCCTCGACAAGACGCTGTTCCAGCAGCCGGTGGCGCCGGACCTCAAGCAGCGCATGGTCGCCGAGTTCGAGAAGATCAAGGCCGGCTATTGAGCAGCATCATTGAAAGAACCGACGTCGTCATCGTCGGCGCCGGCTTCACCGGCCTCTCCGCCGCGCTCGAATTGAAGCGCGCCGGTATCGATTTCCTAGTGCTCGAAGCGCGTGACCGCGTCGGCGGCAGGGTGGAGGCCGTCCGCAACGGGCTCGGCGAGCTGATCGACAGCGGCGGGCAGTTCCTATGCCAGGACATGCCCGAGCTGATGGCGCTGGCCAAGGCGCGGGGCAAGAGCTTCGTCGAGACCTATATCGAAGGCGAGTTCATCACTCATCCGTCGATGACAGCGGCGCGGGCGGAGCGGACCTATCATGTCTCGATGGCGATCCGCGAGCGCATGAACCGGATCGATCCCGACGATCCGACGATTGCCGGGCTGACCGTCGCCGATTGGCTGGAACGCCAGCATGATGAAGCCGATGCCAAAGCTGCTTTCCGCTCGCTGGTCGAGGGCCTGTGGTGCCTGGCGGCGGATAAGGTGCCGCTCTGGTACCTGATCGACAATGATCGCCGCATCACCAACGAGGTGTTCGAGCTGCAGTATTTTCTGGGCGACACGATGCAATCGCTGGCCGAGGATCTGGCCGCCGAGCTCGGCGACCGGCTGCGCCTGAACCAGGCGGCGACGCGTGTCGAGCGCGCCCCGCAAGGCATTCGCATCAGCACCGGCGCGGCCACGATCGAAGCGCGCGAGGTTCTGATCGCGCTGCCGCCGGCGACGGCCGCGAAGCTCGACTTCGCGCCTGCCCTGCCTGCCGAGCTTACAAGCGCGCTCGGCGTCTGGGAAAGCGGCGCGGTGATCAAGATCCTGGTGCGCTACGCAAAGCCCTTCTGGCGCGAGCGGGGCCTGTGCGGCATGGTGATGTGGCGTGACCAGCCCGGGCTTTTTGCCTGCGACGCCAGCAGGGATGCCGATCACGCCGCGCTTATCGTCTTTGTCGGCGGGCCGCTCGCGCTGCGCTGGCATTCGCTCGGCGAGGCGGCATTGCAGGCGGAAGTCAACGCGAGGCTTGTCCAGGCGCTCGGCCCGCAGGCCGCCGACATCGTCGATTTCAGCGCGCGTGACTGGACGCATGACCGCTGGAGCGGCGGCGCCTATAGCGATCTCGTCGTCGATGTGACTGCGCGCGATGCTGAGCGCACCATTCTTGCCGGCGCGCCGCCGGTCCATTTCGCCGCTTCGGAGCTCTCGCCGTCTTTCCCCGGCTATGTCGAGGGCGCGATCGTCGCGGGACGCATCGCTGCGGCCAAGATTCAATCCGCCATCGCCACCAAGGCCTCGGGGTCGTAGGCGAGGCGGATCGGGGCTCCGACCGGAATATCGTCGGCGCCGAAATCATTGGTCTCGGTCACCGAGAGCGGTTTTTCGAGCCCCGGTATCTCGACGATCAGATGGGTGATCTCGCCGAAATAATGCCGTTCGACGACCTTGCCGGCGACCTCGAATTTTGCCGACGCATTGTCCCACAGAACGCGCAGGCGTTCGGGCCGGATGCCGAGCGTCGCCGCGCCGCCATTGCGCATGAAAGCCTTGGGCTTGTCGGTCCTGACGCGGCCGAAGCCCAGCGTGTCGAGCACCAGCGAAGCGCCGTTCTCCTCGACGATCTCGGCCTTGACGAAGTTCATGCCGCCGAGGAAGTCGGCGACCTGCCGGTTGACCGGGCGCTGGTAGATCTCCTTCGGCGACGCGACCTGCGCGATGCGGCCGCCGAACATCACGGCGATGCGGTCGGACATCGCCAAGGCCTCGTACTGGTCATGCGTGACCAGCACGAAGGTGATGCCGACGGCCTGCTGGAGCCGGCGCAGTTCGACCTGCATCTGCTCGCGCAACTTCTTGTCGAGCGCCGAGAGCGGCTCGTCCAGGAGCAGAACCTTGGGACGCATGACCAGGGCGCGGGCCAAAGCCACGCGCTGGCGCTGGCCGCCGGAAAGCTCGGTGGCCCGGCGCTTGCCGAGGCCGGTGAGCGACACCTGCGCCAGCGCCTCCTCGACGCGGCGCTTCTCCTCGCCGGCATCGAGCTTAAGCCGCTTCAGCCCATAGGCGACGTTCTGCTCGACATTGAGATGCGGGAAGATCGCATAGCTCTGGAAGACCATGTTGGTAGGCCGTCGGTTGGCGGGAATGCCGTCCATCGGCTGGCCGTCGACGGCGATCGAACCGCTGGTCGGCGTGTCGAAACCGGCGATCATGCGCAACAGCGTGGTCTTGCCGCAGCCTGAGGGCCCGAGCAGCGAAAAGAACTCACCTTCGCGGATCGCCAGCGAGGCGTTGTCCAGCGCCTTGAACGATCCGTAGCTGCGGGTGACGTCGCGGATGTCGATCATGGTGCGGTCGGATTGCATGCGCTCGGATTGGACCCGCTCAAGCATGGAGGCCTCCCTCGTTCTGGGTGCGTCTCGCCGCGCGGCGGCGCAGGATTTCGGCAATTGTCATCAGCACGAAGGACGCCAACAGCAACAAGGTGCCGAGCGCCAGCACGCCAGGAAGCTTGGCCGCGAAACGCAGCTGGCCCCAGATGTAGATCGGCAGCGTCGCCTCGGTGCCGGTAAGGAAAAAGGCGATGATGAATTCATCGAGCGAGATGGTGAAGCAGACGAGTAGGCTGGAGATGATCGCCGGCGCCACCATGGGCAGCGTCACCCGCCGGAAAGTGCCAAAGGCGCTCTCGCCGAGATCGGCGGAAGCCTCCTCCAGGCTGCGGTCGAAGCCCTCGAAGCCGGAGGTCAGCACGGTCATCGAATAGGGGATGCAGACCAGCACATGGCCGAGCACGACGGTGAACAGCGACAGGCTGAGGCCCAGCTGCAGCATGACCAGCAGCATGGAGATCGCGACGATCACTTCGGGTAGCACGAGCGGCGCCATGATCAGGCCGTTGATGGCGCGGCGACCCGGGTAACGGTAGCGGGTGATCGAGCGTGCCGCCAGGATGCCGAGCACCGTCGACAGGATCGAAGCCGATATGCCGACCAAAAGGCTGTTCCAGGTGGCGTCGATCAGCGCCGGCGTTTTCGGCAGGTCCTCGTACCAGTGCAGCGTGATGCCGGAGAGTGGGAATTTCGGCGTCGCTGCCGTGTTGATCGAGAAGATCGGCAGGAAGATCACCGGCAGATAAAGGAACAGGATGTAGAGCGTGGCGTAGCTCGACAGCCATCCAGGCAGGAAACGTCTCATCGCCGTCATCGTGCCAGCCTCTGCAGGGCGCGGATGACCAGCACGGTGGCGCCGGCCATCAGCGAGACGATGATCATGGTGGTGACGGAGAGCGCAGCCCCCAGCGGCCAGTTCGACGCCTTGCCGAACTGCGCCTGAATGGCGTTGGCGATCATGACGCCGTCCTTGCCGCCGACCAGCTTCGGCGTGACATAGTCGCCGACGGTCGGGATCATGACGATCAGCGCGGCCGAGATGACGCCGGGCACCGACAGCGGCAGGGTCACGCGCAGGAAGGAGCGCAGCGGCCCGTCGCCGAGATCGGTCGCCGCCTCGACCAGGGTGCGGTCGACCTTCTCCAGCGAAACGAAGATCGGCAGGATGGCGAAGGTCGCCCAGGCATGGGTGAGCGTGATGATGACGGCGGTGGAATTGTAGAGCAGCGCGTCCGACGGCTCGCTGATGATGCCAAGGCCCATCAGACCGGAATTCAAGACGCCATTATAGCCGAGGATCACCTTCCACGACATCACGCGCAGCAGGTAGCTCGTCCAGAACGGGATGGTGATGAGGAACAGCCACAGGCTCTTGTGGCGACCGCCATGGAAGGAAATGAAATAGGCGATCGGGTAGGCGAGCAGCACGGTGAGCAGGCTGACCGTCAGCGAGATGTAAAGCGAGCGCCAGAGCAGGTCGCGGTAGATCGGCTCGGTCAGCGCGATCCGGTAGTTCTCCAGCGTGAAGGTGTGGTCAATGGTGAGGTAGTTCTGCGTCCAGAAAGAATGGGCGATGACGACCAGGATCGGCAGGACGAGAAGAATAAGGGCGTAGACGAAGGTGGGACTGATCAGGGCAAAGCCCTGGACGGCTTCCGATTGCAGAAGGGGATTTCGTCTGGCCCCCGCCATGCGCAACGGGGGCGACCCTTCCGCGGCAACCGTCATTGCAGCGCCCCAGGCGTGATTTCGGTAGCTGGCTCGGACTGTCCCGCCATGCGGCCTTCCCATTCGTAGCGCCGGCCGCCTGTTCCCGATTTATGCTTGGAGCGCGATGGCTCCCTGGCTTGCCGACATTCTTTCATCATGAGCGCATCCGCCCATTGAAATCAAGCGCTATTTCTGAAATATTGATTGAACGAACATTCAAAATGAAGTGCTGAAAAGCCGAATTTCCCTGGTTTTCCACACTGTTTGATGTGCGACAGAATTTCTGCAACCCGATGGTGTGAGGCGAAGATGGCGGCTCAAAGCAAGATCAAGGCAAGCGAACTTATCGGGCCTGAAGACGACGATGCGGTCGAGCTCGCCAAGCGCCATCTCGTCCAGCCCTGGCCCTATGCCGGCTCGGTCGGCGCCGAGGCGCGCACGCTGATCGGCGAGGGCGACGGCATCTATATCACCGATGCCTCGGGCAAGCGGCTGATCGACGGCCCGGCCGGCATGTGGTGCATCAATGTCGGCCATCGCCGCGAGGAGCTGGCCAAGGTCATGTACGACCAGGCGATGGCGCTCTCCTACAACACGCCCTGGTACACGATGAATGCGCCGTCGGCGGAGCTTGCCCGCCGCATCGCCCATGCCGCGCCCGGCGACCTCAGCCACACCTTCTTCACCACCGGCGGATCATCGGCGGTGGAGACGGCGCTGCGCTTCATGCAGTTCTACAACAATGTGCGCGGACGGCCGGAGAAGAAGCTGATCCTCAGCCGCGGCGGCGCCTATCACGGCTCGACCTATCTATCGGCCTCGCTCAACGGCCGTCCGCGCGATCACGACTGGATGGACGGCGCCGGCGATCTGGTGATCAAGCTTTCCTCGCCCGATCCGTTCCGGCGGCCGAAGGGCATGGATGTCGCAGCCTTCACCGATTTCCTGGTCGACCAGTTCCGCGACACGATCGCGCGCGTCGGCGCGGAGCGTATCGGTGCCTTCGTCGGCGAGCCGGTGCAGGCCTCGGGCGGCGTCATCGTGCCGCCGGACGGGTATCTGAAGCGCATCCGCGAGATCTGCCGCGACAACGACATCCACTATGTTTCGGACGAGGTGGTGACCGGCTTCGGACGGCTCGGCCATGTCTTCGCCTCCGGCGACGTGTTCGGGATCGATCCGGACATGATCACCTTCGCCAAAGGCGTCACCTCAGGCTATTTTCCGCTCGGCGGCGTCATCATCTCCGAGCGGCTGCTGGAAGAGCTGCGCCGCTCCAACCATCCGGACGCGATGTTCGGCCATGGCCTCACCTACACCAGCCACCCGATCGGCTGCGCGGTGGCGCTGAAGAATCTCGACCTGCTGGAAGAGGGCGTGCTTCAACACACCCGCGAGATCGCACCCTATTTCCAGGCGCGACTGAAGACGCTGGAAGAGCTGCCGCTGGTCGGCGAGGTGCGCGGCGTCGGCCTGATGGCTTGCGTCGAATGCGTCGCCGATCGCGAAAGCAAGGACCCGCTGCAGCTCGACAAGAGTGTCGGCAAACGCATCGACGCGCATTGTCATGAGCTCGGTCTTCTGGTGCGGCCGCTGATCAACATGTGCGTGATGTCGCCGCCGCTGATCATCACCAAAGAGCAGATCGACGACATGGTGGCGATCCTGCGCGAAGGGATTTCGCGGACGATGGATGATTTGCGGAAGGAGGGGGTGTGGCGGGGGTGATTAGCCTCTTTCCTTCTCCCCGTTTCACGGGGAGAAGGTGCCGGCAGGCGGATGAGGGGCGGCGCCGACATTGGCGATTGGGTGCGCACAAGGGACTTCGTCCGTCCGAGATGATGATCTCACCGGCCGGCCGGCGCCAAAATTCCAGTCGGAGGTAGGTTTCTGAGGTTGAGGGCAAGCCAATCGCGCGACGCTGGCGCTGCCCCTCAACCGCCCTTCGGGCACCGTCTCCCCGTGGAACGGGGAGAAGCAAGAGGCTACCCCCTCGACCTTAGCGCATCGTTCAGGCCCCACATGTCCTTTTCCTCGGGCGCCGTCTCCAGGTTCAGCACCGGCACCTGCCTGCGCAAATGGTCATGGTGGGTGCGCACGCCATACTCCAGATCCGACAAGTAGAAGCCTTCGAAAGCCTCCGACAGCATGGATTCGTTCGACCACACCGAAAGCTGCACGTCCTCGTTCATCGTGTCGCGGTCGATGCGGTAGGCGAGGTAGCGCGCCGCTGCCTGCTCGCGCGTCTCGTCCTTGTAGCGGTAGATGGCGCCGCGCAGCAGCGTTTCGCCGGTGGACAGCGGAAACTCCTGATAGAACTGCACCGATTCCGGCATGATCGACAGCGCGTTGTTGGGGAAGATGCCATAGTAGATCCAGGCCTTGCGCAGATGCTCCGGCAGATGCGTGGCCTCAGGCGCAAGCTTGATGTATTCGCGCACGCTCCAGCGCCGGCCGGCATGCGGATTGTAGGTGGCGAAGGACCGCGACACGCCATTGATGAAGGGTTCGTCGAAATAGGTCGCGCCGTAGAGGTCCTGCAGCGCCGGATGCGCCATGGCGACGTGGTAGCCTTCATTGTCGACGTCGCGCACCGACTTCCAGTTGACTGGCGATTTCTGCGTCCAGATGCCCCAGGACGGCACCATGTCGGCGATGTTGTAATGCGCCATCTCGGCTTCGATGGGCTTCAAGAGCTCTGCCACCGAAGGCTGCGGGCCGCCCTTGCGAAAGCGGATGAAGATGAAGCCCATCCAGATTTCGAGGTCGAGCGGCATCAGACCGAACTCGGTCTTGTCGAGCTCGGGGAAGGAGCGCGGACGGGCGGCGCCGCGCAGCGTGCCGTCGAGATTGTAGACCCAGCCGTGGAACGGGCAGACCAACGCGTTCTTGCAGCTGCCCTGGCTGTCGGCGACGACGCGGCTGCCGCGATGGCGGCACATGTTGTTGAAGGCGCGCACGACGCCGTCCTTGCCGCGCACGATCAGCGCGCGCTCGCCGATGACGTCCATGGTCAGATAGTCACCCGGATTCGGCACGTCGGAGACATGGCCGGCGATCTGCCAGTGATTGCGGAAGACGTATTCCTTCTCGAGCTCGAGAAGGGCGTTGGAGTGATAACTCCACCCCGGCAAACCCCGCCGGTCCCAATCATTGGGGATCGCCACGTCACGGAGGTGCGGGTTCATCGGAATGCTCTTCTTTTTGTTGAATAGTCATTCAATATAGGCATATTTTTCATTGAAATGCAATGGCTTGTGAAAATATGAAAATCCCATGGCGGAAAATTCAAACTCGACTGAACCGGAAAAATCCCGGAAAATCCGGGCCTTAATCAAGGAAGCGCAACGGCGAAATCGTGCGCCGACAGCTGCCCCGGAGAAGCTCCGTTTCGATGGATTGCGAGGCGGACGGCAACGCCGCCGAGGTGGCCGATCCCGGCAAGGCTTGTGTGAGGTCGTTTACAGTCGGCCGGCCGCGACAGGTGGCATTATCTGCGTCGACCAGCTTCGAACCAAGGAATGGTTGCGGCAGGGCGAGAATGCCGAGCGCTGTTTCAATCCTGTTACAGAGTCGGCCGCAGCCAATATCCTGTTGTTACCCGGTGCGATTAAGTTCGTTTCATAGCCAAAAAGAAAGATAGTGAAGGGAACGACCGATGTTTGCGAAAGTTCATGCCGCCGATACGAATCGCCGCCTGCATGGCCCGGAGCGTAATGACCGCCGGCCGAAGCTTGCGCTGCGCCAGCGCGCCAGCGACCATCCGATGGCGATGTTCATGCTGATTGGCGCCTGCGCCTTTGTCGGCATGCTGGCCGCGCCTGCTTCCGGTCCGGCCTTCGCGTCGATCAACCCGCCGGCCAATGTCGTGGAAGGCGCGCAGACCACGCTCAAGACCGCCCGCCTGCCGGAAAGCGCAATCGACTTTGCCTGCAAGGGCCAGAACTGGGGCGCCGAGAGCATCGATTGCCTGCGCGCCATCGCCGAGCAGTCCGGCCAGCACCGCGAGCACGCTGTGCGCATGATCGCCAATGCGGCGCCGCTCACCAACACGCCGAACATTTTTTAAGACCTCCCCAGAGCGCTCCCTCCTGCGCTCAAGTCAGGCTCCCGCCGCAAAGTCGGTCGGGAGCCTCTTTTTTCGGATCTATCGGTATTCAGGTGAAGCCGGCCTGCGAATGGCGGTTCCCTGCGCTTCCGGTGCTCACGTACTACAAGTACGCTCCGCTCCGGTTCTCGCGAACCGCCACTCTCGGCTCGGCTTGACCTGAATCTCGGCAGATCCTGCGGCTGCGCAAGCTCAGGCCCGATCACTTATCCGTTGCAGGCCATACCACCTGCCCCGCTCAGATGTGCGCGCTGTTGTCGGCTGCGGCTTCGTCGGCGACGGCCGACAGGATGCCGCGGACGTCGAGCGTCGAGAAGGGCTTTTCCAGAATGTGCGGGCGCTGCGGCGGCGGCAGCGCTTCAATCTCCGCCTTGGCGCCGATCAGATCGCCGGTCACCAGCACGAAGCGCTTTGCCAGCGCCGGCTTCTCAGCAAGCAGTTGACGGTAGATCGCGATGCCGCTGGTGCCCGGCATGCGCAGGTCGGAAAAGACGATGTCCGGCGGCATATGGCCGGTGAGCACATCGGCGGCAGAGGTCCAGCTTGCCACGACACGCGACTTAAGGCCCATCAGTTCCAGAATGTCCGAAAGCGAGCCCGCGACGTCGGGCTCGTCGTCGATGATCAAGGCATGGCGCAACCCGCTCGACCGCACCGGACCTTCGCCGGGCGCGGCGCCGGCACTCGCGATCGCCGGCAATTGCACGACGAAGCGCGCGCCCTGCGGCACGACCTCCTCGAACCAGATGTTGCCGTTGTGGCGCTCGACGATCGACTTCGAGATCGACAGGCCGATGCCGGTGCCAACCCCGACCGGCTTGGTGGTGAAATAGGATTCGAAGATGCGAGAGCGAATCGCTTCGGGGATGCCCGGGCCGTTGTCCTCGACGGAGAAGCCTGGATTGCCGCGCTCGTTGCGGAATGTCCGCACCTTGATGCGCCGCTCGCCGGTGACGCCGGCCAGCGCATGCTGGCTGTTGATGAGGAAGTTCGCCGCCACCTGCGTGATATGGTCGGCGTCGGCCATGGCAAGCAGCGGCCCGTCGGCGAAATCGGTGTCGATTATGATGCCGCTGGAGCGGGCACCATAGGCAGTGACTTCGAGCGCCGAGCGAATCACCTGGTTGAGATCGGTCTCGGCCTGCTCCGTCGGATGCAGCCGCACCATAGACAGGAAGCTCTTGACGATGCGGCCGCAGCGCTCCGCGGCGGCGCGCACCTTCTCGGCCCGCACCTTGGTCTGCGGGTCGCCGGCGAATTCGTGCAGCAGCGTCGACTGCGCCACCACCACCGCCAGCGGGTTGTTGAGCTCGTGCGAGACCCCGGCGAGCAGCGAGCCCATCGCCGCCATTTTCTCGTTCTGATGCAGCTTCTCGCGCTGGCGGTTGATCTCTTCCTCGGCCTGCAGCTTTTCGCGCAGGTCGCGGATCGAGCCGAAGATCAGGCGGCGGTCGGCAACGCGCATCTCCGTCGCCGTCAGCTCGATCGGGAAAATCTCGCCGGCGGCGTTCTGGGTAACGGTCTCCAGGCGCTGGCCGACCATCGGGGCGCCGCGGCCGGCCATGTATTCGGCACCCGAGGCATAGCCCTTGCGGTAATATATTGGAACGATGGTATCGAGCAGGTCCTTGCCGAGGATGGCGCTGCGCTGGAAGCCGAACATCTTCTCGGCGGCCGGATTGAACTCGATGATCGAACCCGTCTCGTCGATGACGATGATGGCGTCGAGCGAGGCCTGCAGCATGGTGCGGCGGATCACTTCACTGGCATGCGCCTCGGATGGCGAGCGCTCGATGGCATCGCCGATCGCCAGGGCGATGATGTGCAGGGTCGCCTCTTCCTCATCCGTCCATTCGCGCTCGGCGACGCAGTCGTTGACGGCCAGCGTGCCCCAGAGGTGGCCATGCGCGAAAACCGAGACGGACAGGAACGACTTGATGCTCTGCTTCTCGAAATCGGCCCGCAGGAAGCCGTCGAGGTCGCGCGTGTGGCCGGAGAAGATCTTGCCTTGCCGCTCGTCTTCCTGCAGGCGCTCCAGCAAGGAATCCGAGTTGATGATCGACTGCATGATCACCGTGGGCGACGCCAGCTCGCCGCCGAAATCCGGGTCGATCCAATAAGCGGCGACGGACTGGGCGAAGCCTTCGCCCGGCAATTCACGCAGCCGGAAGAGGATGCCGCGCTGGCAATCCATCTTGCGGCACATCGTGCCCAATATGTCGTCCATCTCGCGCTGCCAGTCGCCTGCCTCGCGCAGGCGGCGCACGACATGGACGGCCGCCATCGCGGCGCCGCCCGGGCGCGAGCCATGCGTATCGGTGCGAGCTGCATCAGCAGTCATGGTCATTCCAGGCCTGGACGTAGTCGTTCAGAGCATCCCTCCGTACTGACGGAAACGGCGAACCGCTCTATCGCTTTGTTTTGACGCAATTCCGGACGGAAGGCTACGGCGAAACCGCCGAGCCTACCGCTCGCACTTTCCCGGACCTGCTCTAAGGCGTGTCGATATTCAGGTGATGCTGGCCTGCAAATGCCGGTTTCCTGCACTTCCGGTGCTCACGTACCTTAAGTACGCTCCGCTCCGGTTCTCGGAACCCGCCATTTTCGGCTCGGCCTGACCTGAATATCAACACGCCTTAGTTGGCGTCGCCGCTCGGCAGCGAGAAGATATAGCCTTCGCCGCGCACCGTGCGCAGGAATTTCGGATTGGCGGGGTCGGCTTCGATCTTCTTTCGCAGCCGCATGATGCGGATATCGACCGCGCGCGAGGATTCCGGATCCTCGACGAAGCCGATGGCTTCCGAAATCGCCGCCCGCGTCAGAAGCCGGTTGGCGCGGGTGAGGAAAACCTCGAGCACGTCGAACTCGCTCTTGGCCATCTCGATCACCGCGCCATTGGCGGCAGTGACCAGTCTTCCATCGAAATCGGCCTGGAAGCCGCCGAAATTCATGAAGCGACGATTGCCGGCTTCGGCCTTCGCGGCTTGCGGCTCGGCCGGCTGCGGCACGCGGCGCAAAACGCTGCGCACCCGCGCCAGCACCTCGCGCAATTCGTATGGCTTGACGATGTAATCGTCGGCGCCGAGCTCCAGCCCGACAATGCGGTCGAGCGCGGTGCCGGCGGCGGTGGCATAGATGATGCCGATCTGCGTTTTCGAGCGCAGCCAGCGGCCGAGCGACAGTCCGTCCTCGCCGGGCATGGCGATGTCGAGGATGGCAAGGTGAAAGGGCTGCGTTTCGAACAGCGCGCGCGCCGCCACGGCATTCTCGGCCGTCACGACATCATAGCCGCTGGCGCCGAGATACTCGGCCACGGCCTCTCTCAGATCCGGTTCGTCCTCGACGACGATGATGCGTGCCTTCACGACGCGCTCGCTCCCGCTTTCAGCGGAAAGTAGATTGGGTATAAACATGATGTCCAGCACTCATCTCGAGTTGTCTGTGGCGGGTGGAGAAAAATGGCCGCACGATCCGTCATTGCGCTTGTATCCGTCGCCGAGGTGGTGGCGGGCGATCTGGCCGCCCATCTCGATCGGCGCGGGCACGATGTGCGTCAGGCGCGCCAGCCCTGGGAGGCGGAGACGCTGCTTTCGGCCGGCGGTATCGATGTCGTGGTGGTCGGCGACGAGGTCACCCAGGCCGAGAGCCGCGAACTGCTCAAGCGGTACAGCAGCCAGGGCGGGGGCGGCGAAGGCGGTCCCGACTTCATCCTGATCTGCCGGCCGCGCGACCTCGTCGACAAGGTGCTGGCGCTCGAGCTGGGTGCTGCCGACGTGATCGAAAGCCCGCTCAATGTGCGCGAGCTTGCCGCGCGCATCGGCGGCCTGCTGATGAGGCGCGGCAGGGCCCCCGGAGAACTGATCGTGCTGGAGAACGCCACCGTCGACCTGCGATCGGCCATGGTCATGCATCGCTCGGGGGCGGAGGATCAGCTTTCCCCGGGACAGGTGGCGTTGCTGAAGCTGTTCCTGGCCAGCCCGCGCAAGGTGCTGACGCGCGACGACATCATTGCCGCGGCCCCGGCTGAGAATGCGGACGCCTTCGACCGTTCGATCGATTCGCGCATCGTGCGGCTGCGCCGCAAGCTCGACACCGATACCATCACCACCATCAGGGGCGCCGGCTATCGTTTCGATCCGCCGGCGTCGCGCAATGAATGAATTCAAGTGAGCGAGGCTTCCGCGCATCGGATTCCCCAAAGCGGTGGTCATTTTGGGACCGGCGCCTGGCGGTCAGCGCACCACGATGATCGAAGGGCCGGATAAAATGTCGGCGCCGGCGGTTGTCTCGGCGTGGGCGCGCTCCTTGAGCAGCACCGTCGCCAGCGCGGCAAAGCCGAGCAAGCCTTGAGCGTAGAGCAGTGCCGAAAGCACCGAGGCAGCAAATGTCGTCTTCATCTCTTTAAATCCCAATCGCGAAATCGTCGGTGCTTCAGGAAACTCCCGAAGCGCCCGCGCCGCTGACGGAGCCCCCCGCTGCGGCGCGGGCCTTCGGTCCTCTCGGCAGCAAGTAGCCGGAGGGGCCGCGCGTCCTCATCAGCCGGAGGCCGACCCGCCAGAGGGCCTTCAGCCGGTGGACGCGCAGGCTGGAGACAATCCAGACCGTGGCGATGAACAGAGCCATGTGCAGTGTCGAAACCTCGCCGGACGTCATCGCCGCCAGCGCCGTCACCGGGCTGCCGGGGGCCACCGAGCCGGCGCCGCCGAGCGCGATTGCCGCGATGCTGATCCTGAGAAGCCAGGAGCGGAGTTTCGATTTCCTGCCCATTTTCGTTTGCAGTTGCTGTTCCCGTTGCGTCAAATCTGCCGCCGGCCTGTATCCAGATCATGCCGCCGTGGCTGCACTTTGTTGCAGTTTGGTTTCGAAGGTGGGCGTAAATGTTTCATATACAGATGAAATGAACTTTCGTTTCCGAACCAAGCCCATTGTGTAGCGCCGAACCACCGCGTCTCAGAAGAGGTCCGATGTAACGGCCGGGCGGAGCTTTTGTTAACTTATGGAAACGAATTCGAAACAGAAACGAGCATCAAGCGAAATAGCTCGGAAACGGACGAGCACGATAAGGGCCCATCGAATTGAAGCCGGCGCGACCGGCAAAAAACAGAGAGGGATCCGTCATGCACACCGCCATTTCCGCCAAGCTCATCAATATCGCCGCCGCCGAGCTCACCGGCGCCGCGCTGCTCTTCAGCGCCGGCAATGCCGCTCACGCCAACCAGATCGTCGCCAAGGTCTCGCTGTCGCAGCAGATCATGGAAGTCACGGTCGACGGCCGCCCGACCTACACGTGGAAGGTGTCGACCGGCGACAGAAGGCACATCACGCCGACCGGTTCGTTCAAGCCGACGCGCATGCATGAGATGTGGTATTCGAAGAAATACGACAATGCGCCGATGCCGCATTCGGTGTTCTTCAGCGGCGGCTATGCCGTCCATGCCACCTATGCCATCAGCCGTCTCGGCAGCCCGGCCTCGCATGGCTGCGTGCGGCTGCATCCGGATGCCGCGGCCGATTTCTATCAGCTCGTCGAGGCCTTCGGCCCCGGCAACACCAGCATCGTGATCGTCAAGTAGCAAAAGAGGCCGGGAACCCCGGCCTCTTTTGAGCGAATAGCGAATAGAGTCTTCCGGCGTGAACGCCTTTTCTTTCCCTATTCGCTACTCCCTATTCGCTATTGCCTCCGCTCAGCTCGGCAGCGCCGGCATCAGCTTCGGATCGGGCTTCTCGGCGAGATGCGGCAGGTCCCTGCTGGCGATGAAGGTGTAGAACATCGGCACGACGAAGAGCGTGAACATGGTGCCGACCAGGATGCCGGTGAAGATGACCAGACCCATCGAATAGCGTGCGGCCGCGCCCGCGCCGCTGGAGATGATCAGCGGCACGACGCCCAGCGCCATCGCCGCCGTCGTCATCAGGATCGGCCGCAGGCGCACCTTGGCCGAAGCGATGATGGCGTCGCGGCGGCGCATGCCGTGGATCTCGCGCTGCTGGTTGGCGAACTCCACCAGCAGAATGCCATGCTTGGTGATCAGGCCGATCAGCGTGATCAGGCCGACCTGGGTATAGATGTTGAGCGTCCCCAGCCCGATGTTTAGCGGCACGATGGCGCCGAAGATCGACAGCGGCACCGCCATCATGATGATCAGCGGGTCGCGGAAGCTCTCGAACTGGGCCGCCAGCACCAGATAGATCACGACCACCGCCGCGGCGAAGGCGATCAATATGGTGTTGCCCTGTTCCTTCTCTTGCCGCGACTGACCGGAATAGTCGACGAAGAAGGTGTCCGGCAGGGTCTCCTTGGCGAGATCCTCCAGCACCTTCAAGCCGTCGCCGGTGGTCACGCCGGGCAGTGGCAAGGCCGAGATCGTCGAGGAGTTCAGCTGGTTGAACTGCTCGATGGCGGCCGGCGAGGCATTGGTCGAGATCTTCACCACCGCCGACAGCGGCACCATCTTGCCGTCGACGCTGCGAACGAAATATTCGCCGAGCTTCTCGGGATTGTCGCGGAATTCCTGCGGCACCTGCGGGATGATGTCGTAGCTGTTGGAATCGCGGTCGAACTGGGCCACCTCGGCGCCGCCGACAAGCAGCGTCAACGTATTGCCGATATCGGCGATCGGCAGGTTCAACGCCGCCGCGCGCTCGCGGTCGATGGTGACGGTCACCTGCGGCGCGTCGTAGGCCATGGAGTTCTGCACGACGATGAAGCGGCCGGAAGCCTGCGCCTTGTTCTTGATCTTCTCCGCCTGGTCGAAGACCTCGGAAGGATCGCCGATCGAGCGAACCACCATGGAGATGGGCAGACCGCCGCCGGAGCCGGGCAACGTCGGCGGCGCGAAGACGAAGGCCTGAACGCCGGCGACCTTGGCGAGCCGTGCGGTGATGTCGGCCTGCAGTTCCTTCGAACTGCGCTTGCGGTCGGCCCAATCCTTGAAGGCGAAGCCGACGAAAGCACCGTTGGTCGCGCCGCCGAAGGCGACGGCCGAGAATTGAGCCCTGGTCTCCGGGATATCCCTCACCAGGCCGAGCATCTGGTTGACGTAAGTCTCCGTGTAGTCCGACGTTGCGTAGCGCGGCGCAGTCACGATCGAGAGCAGGAAGCCCTGATCTTCCTCCGGCGCAAGCTCGGTCGAGGTCTTGGTGAACATGAAGCCGGTAAGCGCAACAAGCGCCACGACGATGATCAACGTCACCGGCCGGTTTCTCAAGGAGGCGGTGACCGCGCGCTCGTAGATATGCTCGACGCGGCCGAAGATACCATCGACGATGCGCTGGAAGCGGCCATGCGCGCCGGCCTTCAGCAGGCGCGCCGACATCATCGGCGTGATGGTCACCGCGATCAGGCCGGACAGCACCACGGAGCCGGCTAGCGTGACCGCGAATTCGCGGAACAGCGCGCCGGTCAGACCGCCGGTGAAGGCAAGCGGCGCGAACACCGCGGCCAGCGTGATGGTCATGGCGACGATGGCCGAGAAGATCTCGCGCATGCCGTTGAAGGCCGCCTGCATCGGCGACATGTGGTCCTCTTCCATGTGGCGGTGGATGTTTTCCACCACCACGATGGCATCGTCGACGACGAGGCCGATCGCCAGCACCATGGCAAGCAGCGACAGAAGGTTGATCGAGTAGCCGACTGCAAACAGGATGAAGCAGACGCCGATCAGCGACAGCGGGATCGTCACGATCGGCATCATCACCGAGCGGAACGAACCCAGGAACAGAAGGATCACCACGATGACGATGGCAACCGCCTCGCCGATGGTCTTGAACACTTCCTCGATCGAGGCGCTGATCTGGCCGGTGGCGTCGTAGACGACCTCGATCGTCATGCCTTTCGGCAGCGTTTCCTGAATCACCGGCACGAGCTTGGTGACCGCGGCCGCGGTCGTCAGCGGGTTGGCGGCAGGCGTCGGGAAGATGGCAAGGAAAGTGCCGGGCTTGCCGTTGAAGCTCACCCTGGTGTCGGTGTTTTCTGCGCCGAGCTCGACACGCGCGACATCGCGCAGGCGCACGACCTCGCCGTTCGTCGAGCGGATCGGGAGCTGGGCGAACGCCTCCGGCGTCTGCAGGGTCGAATGCACGGTGATCGAGGAGACCACATACTCGTTCTGGGTGTTGCCGGGCGCCGACAGGAAGTTCGAGTTGTTGATCGCGGTCAGCACGTCCACGGCCGTGGCGCCACGCGCGGCGAGGCGGATCGGATCGATCCAGATGCGCATGGAATATTCCTGGGCGCCGAAGATCTGGACATTGGCGACACCTTCCACGGTCGAGATGCGCGGACGAATGACGCGCTCGATATACTCGGTGAGCTGCTCCTTCGTCATGTTCGGGTTCTGCATCGAGATGTACATCATCGCGAACTGCTGCCCGGTGCCCTTGACGATGACCGGATCCTTGGAGGCATCCGGCAAGGTGCCGCGCACGCCCTGAACCTTGGACAGCACCTCGGTGAGCGCGACGTCCGGATTGGAGCCAAGTTTCATCTGCACCGTCACCGTGCTTGAAGACGGACGGCTGGACGAGGTGACGTAGTCGATGTTTTCGGTGGAGGCGACGGCGCGCGCTATCGGCGCCGATATGAAGCCCTGGATCAGATCGGCGCTGGCGCCCGGATAGGCCGTGGTGATCGTGATCGCGGTCTCGTCGACCTTGGGATACTGGCGGATCGACAGGCTGAAGATGCCCTGGAATCCCAGAAGCAGGATCATGCAGGCAAGTACCGTCGAAAGAACGGGCCGGCGAATGAAGAGGTCGGAAAAGTTCATTGCTGAACCTCTTTGTTCGCCGATTTGCTGGGATCGATGGTGTTGTCGACGGCAACCGACATGCCGTTGAAGAGCCGGTTCTGCCCGGCCGTTACGACCTGGTCGCCATCCTTGAGGCCCTCGGTGATCTCGACCATACCGTTGTTGCGGCGGCCGAGCTTCACGAACACCTGCGAGATGGCGAGCGCAGGCTGCTGCGCGGCATCGGCGGGCTTGACGTCAGCCGGCTTCGCCGCGTTGTCGGCGGGCTTGGACGTGTCCGATTGCGGCTTGGCGGCATCGGCGGCCGGCTTGTCGGTGGCGGCCTTCTGCTCGTCCGGCTTTGCCGGCGTGGCAGCGGCACCCGCCGCCGGTTTTGCCGGCACGACCACGAAAACATAATCGCCGTAGAGGCTCGTTGTCACCGCTGTCTGGGGAACGGAGATGACATTGTTTTCCAGCGGCAGCTCGACACGGATCTGGACGAACTGGCCAGGCGTCAGCTTGCCTTCCGGATTGGCGACCTCGCCGCGGATCGAGACCAGCCGGCTTGCCGGGTCGATCTTGGGGTCGATGCCGCGGATGGAGCCGGCAAAGGACATGTCGGCGAGGCTGCTGCCGAGCTTGACGGTCTGGCCGATCTTGAGCAGCGGCAACTGCTGTTCCGGAACCGTGAAGTCGACCCGCATCGTGTCCAGATCCTGGATCGTCACCACCGAGTTGCCGGGGGCTAGATATTGGCCGATATCGATCTTCGGGATGCCGACCGTGCCGCCGAAGGGCGCGGACAATTGCTTCTGATCGAGCACGGCCTGCAGCTTGTTCACCTGCGCGGCCGAGGCATCCGCGGCAGCACGCGCGGCGTCGAGCGTCGCGTCGGTACCCACGCCGCGCCGCTGCAATTCGATCGCGCGGGTCAGCGCCGCCTGGTCCGAGGCGGCCTGCGCCTTCTGCGCCACCAGATCGGCCTTCTCGACCGCGTCGTCCAACTGCAGGAGCACGGCGTCGGTGGCGACCTTCTGGTTGGCATGGAAGAGGATGTTCTTGACGATGCCGCTCGTTTCGACGGTAAGGTCGACGCCGCGCACGGCATTGACGGTGCCGATCGCCTCAACGCCCGGCGTCCATTCCGAAGGCTTGACGATCACTGTCGAGACCGTGGCGGCCGGCGGCTTCATGGTGGCAAAATACTGCTTGATGCCGGCATCGCGCATGAAGTTGAAGCCGACGATACCGACGCACACCAAAGCGAGCAGGATCAGGAACACGGTGATGATGATAAAGCGCTTCACGAACAGTCCCCTCGAGCCGGCAACCGGCAAACGATCGATGCCGGGACACATACCGACGATGAATCCCGATTTCAAATGGCGGGCGCTTTACTGTACCGTCTGGACGGTCTTGTCAATTCCGCATATGCTAATGTAAGGGGATGCGTGATGAAGGCTCGCAGGGCAAATTCGCGCAACAAAATATTGGCCGCCGCCGCAGACGTGGCGCGCGAGGCGGGTCCGGGAAGCCTGTCGCTCGACGCCGTCGCCAACCGCGCCGGCGTCTCCAAGGGCGGCCTGCTCTACAATTTCCCGACCAAGGCCAAGCTGATGCAGGGCTTGGTCGAGAATTATCTCAAGGAGTTCGAGCAGGCGCTGGAAGCACGCATGGCCGAGGCCGACGGTGAAAGCGCGCTCGCGGCTTACATCCAGCTTTCGGCCGATGACTGCGAGAAGCCGAAACCTTCGGCTTCCTGGATGTTCTCCGCGATTGCGGAGGATCCCGATTTCCTGGCGCCGATAAAGGCGTTCAAGCGGCAGCTCTTAGAAAGGCTGAAGGGGGAAACGGACGACCTCGGCTCGCTGCTGATCTGCTTCCTCGCCATCGAAGGCCTGCGCAGCATGAATCTCTTCGATTCGGACGTGCTCTCGGCGGAAGAACACAAGCTTCTGGTTTCCTCGCTTCTAAAGATAGCCGGATAGAGAGGAGCGCAAGCTCCTCGTCTCTCTGCCTCTGAGAATAACCGGATAGGTTGTAGAGCGTCACACCAGCTTCATCCTGGGGACATAGCGTCCTTCCCGGTTCTTTGCTGCAATGCAAATGGAGTGGGACAATGGTGGACGTGGTATCAAGTGAGGCGGGGATCCCGAGACCGGATCATCCCCTGGCGCAATCGGGCGGCGCCAAGTGGTTCCTGCCGGCTTTCGGCGTGCTGGTGCTCGTCGGCATCATCTATGTCGGCTACGCGCTGAGCCAGGATCTAGCGATTGCCAAGACGGTTCCCTGGATCCTGCTCGGCATAGCCCTTCTGATTGCGCTGGGCTTCGAGTTCGTCAACGGCTTCCACGATACCGCCAACGCGGTCGCCACCGTCATCTATACGCGGTCGCTGCCGGCCGAATTCGCCGTCATGTGGTCCGGCGTCTTCAACTTCCTCGGCGTCCTGACCTCGAGCGGCGCGGTGGCGTTCGGCATCCTGTCGCTGCTGCCGGTCGAGCTCATCCTGCAGGTCGGCTCGTCATCCGGCTTCGCCATGGTGTTCGCGCTTCTGGTTGCCGCCATCCTGTGGAACCTGGGTACGTGGTTCCTCGGCCTGCCGGCTTCGAGCTCGCACACCATGGTCGGTTCGATCATCGGCGTCGGCCTCGCCAACCAGTTCATGGCTCCGGCCGGCAGCGCCACCAGCGGCGTCGATTGGGGCCAGGCGACCAATGTCGGCACCACCTTGCTGGTCTCGCCGATCATCGGCTTCTTCGCCGCCGCCGTACTGCTCTATGCGATGAAGCTCCTGGTGCGTAATCCTGCCCTCTACGAAGCGCCGAAGGGCAAAACGCCGCCGCCGTGGTGGATCCGCGCGCTGCTGATCTTCACCTGCACGGGCGTCAGCTTCGCGCATGGCTCCAATGACGGCCAGAAGGGCATGGGCCTGATCATGCTGATCCTGATCGGCGTGGTGCCGACCGCCTATGCGCTCAACCGCACACCCGACATCAACTATCTCGACGCCTATAAGTCGGCGTCCGTCGCCGTCGAGCAGGCGCTGGGCAATTACGTCAAGCCGGGCGTCGCGATCGCGGATGCCAATGCCGCAAAGGCTGCCGTGCAGGAAGCCGTGCGCAGCAAGTCGTGGAGCGATCAGACGACGCTCGCGCTGAAGAGCTACATCCACAACACGACCGCCGGGTTGCAGCCTTACGCCTCGGTCGACAATGTTCCGACCGACCTGGTCAGCAATGCGCGCAACGACATCTATCTGATCGGCGAGGCGCTGAAGCTGATCGACAAGAAGAAGCTGCTGCCGATGCAGGACGCCGACCTGAAGGCGGTCACCGACTACCACAAGGCGGTCGACAACGCGACGAAGTTCATCCCGCTGTGGGTGAAGATCGCCGTGGCGCTGGCGCTCGGGCTCGGCACCATGGTCGGCTGGAAGCGTATCGTCGTCACCGTCGGCGAGAAGATCGGCAAGAGCCACCTGACCTATGGCCAGGGCGCCGCCGCCGAGCTGGTTGCGATGATCACCATCGGCATGGCCGACCGCCTCGGCCTGCCGGTGTCGACCACTCATGTGCTGTCGTCCGGCGTCGCCGGCACGATGGCGGCCAACGGCTCCGGCCTGCAGTGGTCGACGGTGCGCAACCTTCTGCTGGCCTGGGTGCTCACGCTGCCCTGCTCGATCGCGCTTGCCTTCGTGCTCTTCGTGATCTTCCGCCACGTTTTCTGAGCGGCAAGACACTCAAGGAAACGGCGCGGCTCGCGGCGCCGTTTCCGTCCACGTCGGCGCAGCCTCAGCCCAGTTGCGGCGGCGCAACTGGCGCAGCGACAACATGTGCAACAGGATCGAGCTTGGCACCACGAAAGCAGGGGTCAGCACACCCGGATAGGCGCCGGCGCCGATGCTCTGCACATCCGGAACGATCAGTTGCAGCGGGCCGGGCGAGGTGATCACGCCCATGGTAACCGCGACCGCGAAATCGGCGAGGCCGAGGATGTTCCAGAGAGTTGCTGCTCTTCGGCCTCCGACTGTGCCGGTCGCCACCGCCAACGCCGCGGGCAAGGCGAGCAGCCCAGTCAGCACATCGCCGATGCCTGCGGGCACCGCGAAGGCGCCGGGCAGTGCGCCATGCAGCCAGGCCGCGAGAGCCCAGCCGCCGAATATGCGGTAGAGCTGAAGCGCGACGAGCCAGCCTGCTGGCATCGCATCGAGAACCTGGCCGATCCGCTTCGAGAACAGCAGCGGCGGCGCGCCTATGATCAGCGGCAGGAAGATCGCCGCTGGCAACGCTGGTAAAGACGAGGCGTCCGTGTGGAAGACACCATTGATCGCGGCGCTCCAGGCGATGGCGAGCCACAGCGTATCCGGGATCATGATCACCAGCCAGGTCAGGCGGCGTTGGCCTGGCGTCAGACTCGTCTGTTCGAGACCGAGCCAGAATCCCAGCGCGATAAGCCCGTGGGCCGCGAGCTGATGGGCCGTGGTCGGAACGCCGCTGGCCTGGATCGCCGGGAAGGTGAAGATCAGCAGTAGCCAAAGCGCCGTGAGCGGCGCAAGCCAAAACAGGCCGCGCCACGCGTCACCGGATGGAACGACAGTCGAAGGAACAGTGTCGGTGGTCACCGGCGGTACTCCGTTGAGCCCAGCGCTTTTGCGCTGCAGTCAGGATGTACGCCTGCTTTAAGCGAACGGCTATTCGCGACAATGTTGATAGGCTATGAAGAACAGCTTCATAGTCAGGCGAGCGTTTCCAAGCGCGCCGCACCGCAATTCTCGCGGCCTTTCTTACCCCGCCTGTGCTGGACGCAAGGCTCAGGTCGGGTCTTCGCGGTGCAGGTCGTGGATGGTGACGCCTTCGGCATTGTCGGGCAGCATCAGCCATTTCTTGTGGCGTAGCGTGCGCTCGGTGTCTTCCAGCCCCATCTCCCAGTGCTCGCGCATCGAGGTGCCGGAGAACTCATAGTCCTTGGCGTGGCCTTCATAGCCTTTGTGCTGGTAGATCAGGTGGACGATGTTGACCACGCCGGCGTCGGAGTAGTCGGCGATCAGCTCCTTCTCGCCGTCCTTCAGCTGGTCCGACGGCACACGCTTCAGCGCATCGAGCAGCTTCATCTTGAGCGCATGGATGCGCTGGAAATTGTCGGTGTTCTGGCGTGTGCGGCTGGAATACATGATGTCCTTGTGGCGCGACAGGACGTCGGCCATGCCGCGCGGCAGCACGCCGCGCGCGCTGAACAGGTCGACCTGGAACACCAGCGAGGAGCGGTCCTCCTCCTGGTCGAGCAGATATTGCAGCGGCGTGTTGGAGACGATGCCGCCGTCCCAGTAATACTCGCCCTCGATGCGGATCGACGGAAAGGCCGGCGGCAGGGCGCCGCTCGCCATGATGTGCTCCGGCCCGATGCGCACCTTGTCGGTGTCGAAATAGACGAAATTGCCGGTCCGGACATTGACCGCGCCGACGCTCAGCCGCTTCTTGCCGTCGTTCAGCACGTCGAAATCGATCAGGCTTTCCAGCGTGTCCTTGAGCTCGGCGGTGTCGTAGAAGCTGGTGGCGCCTTCCGCGCCCGAGAGCTGGAACCAGGGGTTGGGGCTGCGCGGCTTGAAGAAGCCGGGCTGGCCCATGGCCATGGTCATGAATGACGAGGTCTGGTTGCGGATGTCGCGATAGATGTCGCCTTCCGGCGTATAGGCCCAGATCTTGCGGCCCGAGACCGTCTGCCAGAACTGTTCCAGCCGCTGCAGGCGGCGGCTCGGCTCGTTGCCGGCGATGATCGAGGCGTTGATGGCGCCGATCGAGACGCCGGAGAGCCAGGTCGGCTCGCAGCCGGCGTCGGCAAGCGCCTGATAGACGCCGGCCTGATAGGCGCCGAGCGCGCCGCCGCCTTGGAAGACCAAGGCGATGCGGTCATATTGCGCGGTGATTTCAGCGATGGTGGCGGCGGCCGCCTTGTTGCGGGTACGCTCAAGCACCAGCTTTCTCCAGCTTGTTCGCGACGGCAGCCGATCGGCCGCGGTCCGCGAGATAATCATGCACGACTTCGCCGAGGCCGAGCGTCAGATCGGCCTTGAAGTGCACGGCCGAAACGATGTCGAGCACCGGCAGCTTGGCCACATCGGCCATGACGTGCGGGCGCAGGTCGAGCGCGGCGGGCGCCGTCCAGGCTTCCTTCAGCGTGATGTCGGTGAGGTAATAGCGGACGAGCTCGCAAATGCGCGGGCTGCCGTCGACATGCGGGATGATCTTGATCAGGAAATTTGGCGCGGCGAGCGAAGCGAGCACCTGATCATGATCGGTCTCGCGGTGTTTGTAGCCCATCGTGCCGGTGGCGCACAGCACGCTGCCATAATGCAGCGTGCCGACCACCACCTCGCCCTCATGCACGATCTTGGGGCTGGCGAGCTTCTTGGGGAAACCCCAGAGCTCGCGGCCGCCGGCGATCGGCGCGTCGTCGTCGAGATACATGGAATGCACATAGCCGCCGTGCTGGCCCTTGTAGCGCACCGGGATGACCTGGCCGGTCTCGGTGTAATCGCCGAAGCCGGTCGAGTCCGGCATGCGGATGAACTCGTACTTGACCAGCGGCTCGTCGATCTCGAGCGGCGCCGGCACGACGGCTTCCAGCGCCTCACGCGTGGTGCGGTAGGTGATGATGATGTATTCGCGGTCGAAGAAGCGATAAGGGCCGGGCGGGAAGGACGGGTTGGTGAGCGGCATCGCATAGGCGCGCTCCACGACATCGGCGATTTCCATACTGTTCACCCGTCGGTTCAGGAAATGATACGCGCGAAAGGCGCGGGAGGTTTATGTTGCACGGCACCATGACAGTGCCATGTCATCGTCTTCGGGCGCCAGCTTCACGGCTCTCACACCGCATCACAACATTGTAATCGCAACGACATATGACCATGGCATTGTCATGCTGCGGCGCACAAACTATGTGCCTTAGATTCCTTCTCTCCTGTCGCGAGATCTCCCATGGGTTCCCTGTCTTCGAAGAACGCGCTCGTCACCGGCTCGACCAGCGGCATCGGCCTTGCAATCGCCCGCGCCTTCGCCGCGGAGGGCGCCAACGTCACCATCAACGGCCTGGGCGATGCCGCGGCGATCGAGCAGGAGCGGGCCGGCATCGAGAAGGATTTCGGCGTCAAGTGCCGTTACTCGGACGCCAACATGATGGATGGTTCCGCCGTCACCGCCATGATCCACGAGGCCGAGGAGGCGTTCGGCAGCCTCGACATCCTGGTCAACAATGCCGGTATCCAGCACGTCGCGCCGATCGAGCAATTTCCCGACGACAAGTGGGAGGCCATCATCCGCATCAACCTCCTGGCCGCCTTCTACGCCATCAAGGCGGCGGTGCCGGGCATGAAGCAGCGTAAGTGGGGCCGCATCATCAACACGGCTTCGGCGCATGCGCTGGTCGCCTCGCCGTTCAAGTCGGCCTATGTCTCGGCCAAGCACGGCATTGCCGGCTTGACCAAGACGGTGGCGCTGGAGGTCGCGCAGGACGGCATCACGGTGAATGCGATCGCGCCCGGTTATGTGTGGACGCCGCTGGTCGAGAAGCAGATACCGGACACGATGAAGGCGCGCGGCATGACCGAGGAGCAGGTCAAGCACGATGTGCTGCTAGCCGCTCAGCCGACCAAAGAATTCGTCACCGTCGAGGAGCTTGCCGCGCTTGCGCTGTTCCTGTGCACCGACGCGGCCAGGCAGATCACCGGCACCACTCTGCCGATGGATGGCGGCTGGACGGCGCAGTAGGGGCAAAGGCCGTTTCAAGGAAGGGCGGAGCGGAGCTAGCGTCCTCCTTGGCAATTGATTTCTTGACAATCGCAGGGGACCGTTCCAGCATTCCCACAAGGGGTTCCCCGCGACGACCCCGTGAGGCGTCAGCCCAACGATCGCGTCCAAACTCTCTCTGTTCAGGAGGTGGACGCCATGCCGTCAACAACCGCAATCACCGTTCCGCAGCTTTCCCGTCTCGTCGGCCTGCCCGATGCGCCGGTTCTCATCGACGTGCGCGTCGATGACGACTACCAGGCCGACCCACGCCTTTTGCCGGCTTCGTATCGGCGCGACTTCAGAACCGTCTCGACCTGGGCGGCCGAGTTCTCCGGAGCAAAAGTCGTCGTGATCTGCCAGAGGGGGCAGAAGCTGTCGCAAGGCGTGGCCGCATGGCTGCGCCATGAGGGCATACCGGCGGAGTCGCTGGAAGGCGGCTTCGAGGCCTGGGTCGCCGCCAAGGCGCCATTGGTCAGCGCCGGCGCGATCCCGCCGCGCGACGAGAAGGGACGCACCGTGTGGGTCACCCGTTCCCGGCCTAAGGTCGACCGCATCGCCTGCCCCTGGCTGATCCGCCGCTTCGTCGATCCCGATGCGGTGTTCCTGTTCGTCGATCCGGCCGAGGTGCCTCTGGTGGCGGACCGCTTCGCCGCGGTTCCCTTCGATATCGAAGGCGTCTTCTGGAGCCACCGGGGCGATCGCTGCAGCTTCGACACGATGATCGAGGAATTCGGCCTGCGCGTCGAAGCGCTCGATCGCCTGGCGCTGATCGTGCGCGGGGCGGACACGGCGCGGCTCGACCTCGTGCCGCAGGCGGCCGGGTTCCTTGCTGCCTCGCTCGGCCTGTCGCGCATGTTCCGCGACGATCTCGAGCAGCTGGAAGCCGGCATGCTGCTCTATGACGCCTTCTTCCGCTGGTGCCGCGACGCGGCGGACGAGACGCATAACTGGCCGGCCGGAGGCAAGGCGCCATGACTGTCCTTGCCAAGGATGGAGCCGCGCGTCCGGCCGAAGCTCCGGCCATGCCGAATTTCCGTGAGGCGACGCGGCTCTGGGCCAAGATCGGCCTGCTGTCCTTCGGCGGGCCGGCCGGGCAGATCGCGCTGATGCACAAGGAGCTGGTCGAGGAGCGCCGCTGGATTGGCGAGGAGCGTTTCCTGCACGCGCTCAACTATTGCATGCTTCTGCCTGGGCCGGAGGCGCAGCAGCTTGCCGTCTATATCGGCTGGCTGCTGCACCGCACGGCGGGCGGGCTGGTCGCCGGCACGCTGTTCGTGCTGCCCGGCGCGCTGGTGATGCTTTGCCTGAGCAGCTTCTACATGCTCTACAACGACGCGCCGGTCGTCGAGGCGCTGTTCTTCGGCGTCAAGGCGGCGGTGCTGGCCGTCGTCGTCGAGGCGGTGATCCGCATCGGCAAGCGGGCGCTGAAGAACCGTGCCATGGTGGCGATCGCGGTGGCGGCGTTCCTCGCCATCTACATCGCCAAGCTGCCGTTCCCGCTGATCGTGCTTGCGGCAGGCCTCATCGGCTGGGTCGGCAGCCGCTTCGCGCCAGGCCTGTTTTCCGGCTCGGCGCATGGCAAGGGCGGGGCCACCGTCGACAGAATCGGCGTGGTCGACCTGATGTTCGAGCGCGGCGAGCTGGCCCACACCGTGCCCACCAGATGGCACGCGGCCCGCACCATTGCCATCTGGCTGCCGCTCTGGCTCGGACCGGTGGCGCTGATCGCCTTGCTGGCGGGGCCAGGCAGCGTGTGGGCGCAGATCGGCGGCTTCTTCAGCCTGATGGCCGTCGTCACTTTCGGCGGCGCCTATGCGGTTCTGGCCTATGTCGCGCAGGCGGCGGTCACCTCCTTCGGATGGCTGTCGCCCGGCGAGATGGTCGACGGGCTCGGCCTTGCCGAGACGACGCCCGGGCCGCTGATCCTGGTGCTACAATTCGTCGGCTTCGCCGCCGCCTATCGCCATGCCGGCTTTGTCAGCCCGTTGCTGGCCGGATCGCTCGGATCGCTGCTGACGCTCTGGGTCACCTTCGTTCCCTGCTTCTTCTGGATATTCTTGGGCGCGCCCTACATCGAGCAGCTGAGGCAGAACAAGGCGCTGACGGCGGCGCTCGGCGCGATCACGGCGGCGGTGGTCGGCGTGATCATGAACCTTGCGCTGTGGTTCGCGCTGCATGTCGTCTTCGGCAAGGTCGCAAGCGTCGGCTGGGGCGTCGAGGTGCCGGTCCTGTCCTCGCTCGACTGGCGCGCCGCGCTGCTGTCGGCGGCGGCGATGGTCGCCATGTTCAGGTTGAAGGCCGGCATGCTGCCGACGCTGGCCGGATCGGCGCTGGTGGGGCTCGTTCTGCAGGCGCTGTGAGACGGCTCAACAAACCGATCATTCCAGGCTTGAACAAAAAAGCCGGCCGCCGGGAATAAACGGCTGGGTCCGCCGGTCTTCTGGGTATGCGCCACGTGCGCAACAGCAGGAGACGACCCATGAAGCGGCATGAAAATACGAGCGTGAGCGCCGAAGAGGGCGAAGGCATCAGCCGCCGCCACCCTTTGGAGCGTTGGCGCTGGGCGCATCTGTTCAGGGCGATACAGCCCCGCCGCCGGCCCTGATCCGTGCCTATCGCAACCATCGAGAACCACGATCATGACGGCGGTCACCTCATTGCAGCCAGCGGTGCGCCGTCCCCTTCCGAGGCGCGCCGCTCCTCCGAGATACTTGACTCCGGTGACACCAATGCCTTCTCCTCCCCCGAAGCAGGCGCCGGCGCCTGCAGTCGCGATCTTCACCCGCACGAGCAGGGACAGGTCAGCGCCACCCGCCGAAGGTGGCCGCAAGCCCCTGACGGAAGCGGCTGACGGTGGAACGGTGTTGAGCGAAAAGATACTGGCCGCGCGTTTTGCCGAAGTGGTGCTGCCGCATCTCGGCGACGCGCTGTCGCTTGCCCGCTGGCTCACCGGCAATCACGCCGACGCCGAGGATGTGGTGCAGGAGGCCTGCCTCAAGGCGCATGCGGGCATTGCCGGCTTCGCTGGGGGAAACCCCCGCGCGTGGCTGCTCACCATCGTGCGCAACGCCTCCTATACATGGATGGCGAAGAACCGCCCGCGTAGCGTGGTGGCTGTCGGCGACCTTGCCGATCTCGACGAGGTGTCGCCACCGCCCGACAATGATGCTGACAGCCCGGAGGCGGCGCTGATCGCCAAGGCGAATTCGGCGGCGGTGGAAGCGGCGATCGCAAGGCTGCCGCAAGCCTTCCGCGAAACGCTGGTGCTGCGCGACGTAAACGGTCTCAGCTACCGCGAGATCGCCGCCATGCTCGGCGTGCCGCAAGGCACGGTGATGTCGCGGCTGGCACGGGCACGCGGCCTGTTGATGACGGAACTTGGAGGGCGCCATGAGCCCGCGTGAAAATGGCCCGCATGAAAATCGCACGCGTGAGGACGGATTGCCGGAAGACCCGCAGGATATGAAGCTGATGATCCACGCCCTTGTCGATGGCGAGCTCGATGCCGCGGCCGCACTGGCCGTCGAGCGGCGCATGGCGGCCGACCCGGAATTGGCCGCCGAGCATGCACGCCTTGTGGCGCTGCGCGGCGCTGTCGCCAGCGTGCCGCGCCCGACCGTCAGCGACGATTTCCTGGCGCGCATCGCCGCCATTGCCCAGGTGAAAAGCCCGGAAGAACCGGAGGCGCCGAAAGCAGCTTCCGCAAAGGCGGAGCAGCAGCCGCAACTGCAACAGGGCAAAGTCATAGAGATGCGGCCACGCGCGTCGCGCTGGTTCAACTCCTTCGACTGGCGCCAGATGGCGGCCTCGATCGTGCTCACGGCGTTTCTCGCCAGCGGCGCGACGCAGTGGCTGGCGACGGCGGACAATGGGTCCGACAGCTTCGCCGTGGCCGTTGCCAACGGCCATCGCCGCAGCCTGCTCGCGGCGACGCCGGTCGACATCGTGTCGTCCGACCGCCATACGGTGAAACCATGGCTCGACGGCCGCATCGGCGTGTCGCCGGCAGCGCCCGACATGGCCAAGGACGGCTACGCGCTGCTCGGCGGACGCGTCGAGGTGATTGGCGACAGGCCGATGCCGGCGCTGGTCTACCGCCATCACGAGCATCTGATCACCCTGGTGGCCGCGCCGCGGCAGAACGAGGCCAAGTCGGTGCCGGTGGCGGACGATCTGTCGGCAGGCGGCTTCCTCCTGGTCCACTGGACAGACGACGCTTTCTCCTACTGGGCGATCTCGGATGCCGAACGCCCCGCGCTCGACGATTTCGTCGCCCGCTTCCGGGCGGCGGTCGTCGCCAACCCGGCGGCGGGAAGCCCGGGTTAGGGAAAAGAGACTTCTTTATCGCCGCTATTTTTGCGCCGATAACCCGTTTGGTGGGATGAAGGCAGGGGCCTGTCCGTCCGAGACAATCGCGCCAAAGCACTTGCCCCGTTGCGCCGGCCCCAAGGCGCGCAAGTAGATAGGTCAAGGTCGACTTTGGTATGTTATAAACGCTGCGTTCTCGTGGCGGATGCGGGGCAATGGATCAGGAAAGACTTCTAGCCGCAGTCCTGTTAGCTGATGTCGTGGGCAGCACGCCGCTCTATGAGCGCATCGGCGACGATGCCGCCCTGCGGCAGGTCTCGGATTGCCTCGACGCGATACGCGGGATCGTCGCCCAGCATGGCGGTGACTTCATCTACTCGAAGGGCGATGACGTGCTCAGCCTGTTCGAGAGCTCGGAGGCGGCGCTGAGGGCTGTCTGCCAAATCAACAGCCAACTAACGAGAGGGCCGTTGAGCGCCAGGATCGGATTGCATTTCGGGGCGGTCATTCGCGCGCGCGGCGCGGTGTTCGGCGACGTTGTCAATGTCACCGCAAGGCTGTCCACCACGGCCAATCCGGGGGAGGTGCTGATCAGCCAGAGCTTCTTCGAAGCGCTTTCGGCGGGCAGCCGCAGTGCCTTGCGGCTCCTCGACAAAATGGCGTTCAAGGGCAAGCAGGAACTCTTTGATGTCTATACGCTGAGGAGCGACGATGGGGTCCCCAGCACGAACGTCGCCAGCCGGGGCACCATTATCGAAAGGCGCTCCACGCCGCCGCGGCAGATCAATCTGGTCATCCGCTATGGAGATCAGTTGGGATCCTGCGGAAACAACGAATTGGTGACGATCGGCCGATCTCCGGAATGCGACATCGTCGTCCAGCGGCCCTGGGTCTCAAGGCACCACGCGACCTTCACCATTTCGAATGGCAAGGCACGGCTTGTCGAGCGGAGCTCGTCGGGCACATTCGTGTCGATGGGACCCGGCCAGGAAGAAGTCTTCGTACGCCGCGAAGATATCCTCCTCTTCGGCTCCGGCGTCATCTCGCCTGGACGCAGATCGTCCCTCGGCGACGCCCAGATCCTGCACTACGAAATTATCTCAGGCTGATCTGGCCGGTTGCGGGAGGAGCGCGGCACCGCCGGCCCGCATTTTTCGCTGGCCTATTGCGGTGGCGGTTTGCTGTCCGATCAAAATCTGGCGAATTTCACTTCAGTGGATGACGTGGCCAAGGCGCTTAAGCCCAAGAAATAACCTTTCAAACATGCATTTTTTCTAAATACTCGGGACTGACCGAGGCGTCGCGCGCCTCGGCGGGCTACGCAAGGGCCATCACGCGCGGGCCGCATGACCTCTATTTGTCGCGTTCGACCTTCTCCACCTAAACGGGCATGACCTTCGAAATGCCGCTGATCGACCGGCGCGAGATGATCCCGGCCGGCAAGCGCACCCAATTCAGCCAGGCACTCCCCGGCGACGCTTGGTCGATCTTCCACCTGGTTGACAAGGCAGGCCTTGAGGGCGTGGTTTTCGAAGCGAAAGAACAGCGTCTATCGGAGCGGACCTTCGACCAACTGGCTGAAGGCCAAGTGCCACAGCATTGACGAGTGTGAGCTGGTTGGTGTGGAGCGCGAGCTGGGCAAGCCGGCCTTTGCCTTGATGGCTGAGCGCGGCACAGGGCGCTATGTGGGATCACCTTTCATCACCTTGAACAGGGAGAAGCGCGACCGGCTCTGGAAGCACGTCCAGGAGCACGCTGGGCCGGCGCCAAAGGGCGACACAATGGGTAAAGCCGGGACTGATTGGCCGCGTGAAGCACTTGCGCGGGGAAGAGGACTTGCGCCATGCTGCACCGCAGGACTTCCGAGAGGACGACGCTCAATAGCGGTGCGGACCGTCTGGCAATATCTCGCGTGCGATGCTGGGAACACGTATTGCTTGGACGGCACAGTGGTGTTCATAATGCGACGGAACCTAGTGCAGTGCATTTTTGGAGCATCGATCCTTCAGGGCATCCTCAAATTGCAGGCTCGCAACCCCCATGAAAGGGTCTACCAACCTAGAATCACGGCTGCCTGCTGCCGGCGCCTATGGCGATCGATTTGCGAGCTACTTCAAGCTTGGAAAGGCCACCATTTTTAAAACAGGTGCGCTGCGTACTGGAGAAATTGCATACACTGAAACGTCCGGGTACTGCCATAAGCCCGAGCCTAGCGTACCTGTTCCCCCGGAAGATGCGTTTCTCGTCCAAACGCAGCTACAGGACTATCCCAACCATATATCGTGGGAGGACGGACGGCCCGGCATAGTAGGAACGCTTCGGGCGGGACAAACCATCCTCCGCGACCTCCAGCGAAAGCCCAACGCTATCATAATGGGCCCGCATCACACGGTTCATTTCTACATCCCTCGCGCTACTTTCACCACGGTGGCCGAAGACCTTGAAGCGCGATCAATCAGCGAGCTTTCCTATGTCCCCGCGCAGCCCATCGATGATGACGTCATTCGCGGGCTGATTGGTACCGTGCGTGCGGCAATCAAAGCGCCAGAGGAAACGAACCGACTTTTTCTTGACCATCTGATGATGGCGGCCGCAGTTCATTTGGCGCAAACTTATGGCGGGCTAAAGCCGCGGTCCCTGCAGCATCGTGGCGGGTTGGCGCCGTGGCAGGCACGATTGGCAATCGAGCTGCTCGAGAGTGACCTTACAGGCCAGTTGCCACTGAAAGACGTGGCAGCGGCGTGCAAATTGTCAGTGAGCTATTTTTCGAAGGCTTTTTGCAAGACCACCGGCCTGGCGCCGCATCAATGGCTTCTGTACCGCCGCGTTGAACGTGCTAAGTCGGCGATGATCAACGAAAAAACCACTCTCGCGGAAGTGGCTCTGAGTTGTGGTTTTTCGGACCAAAGCCATTTCACCCGCGTCTTTGTGCGTCTCGTAGGGACCAGCCCGGCCACATGGCGGCGAGCGCGAAATCTATAGGTCGCCGAGCGCGTTTGAGTACGCGCTCGGCAATGATGAGAAGCCAGCTGAAGCTGTGTCCTAGGCCGCCAATTCGCGGGCGATTCGCTGAGTGACAGCAGTGTGTTCCCAGAAAGCCCAATGTGCGACGGTCGCCAGCTGGCGCCCATGCTGTTCAGATGGGTCCGACGGGTCAGAATTCTTCAGATAGGCTTCCGCTAAGTCGCGCAAGAAGGCATGGTTTTCGTACTCTGCCCCAATATAGGCTGTGTCAAACGCAGTGCCTGCCGCCGAACCGGCGATGTGTTCGAGCGCGCTTTTCGCAGCGTCGCCCATCGGAGGCAACGGGGTTCCAAGTTCCTTCAACACAGCGATGACTGTCTCGGCCTCCTTTAGCTCGAAGCCGGCGAACTCCTTGGCATCGGCCCGCGTCGCCTTTTTCAGCGCGACCTCACAAGCCGCTCGCGATAGGTCAGCGCGGCCTATGACTTCGGCGCCAAATTGCTTGACAGTCTTGATGCTGGAGAAGTCGAAGGCCGCTGCGGATGCGGCAGAGGTTGTGATAGACGACGCGACCGAAATGATCAGAAGTGCGGCCGCGACTTCGAGAACGCGGCGACGATTAATAAGCATGGCTATTCCTCCTTCGTTTTGAAGTGCCGCTGCATTGGACACGACGAAATGCTATCGACTGGAGGCAAAGTCGGGATTGCACGGTTTAGTCGCGTTTTGGACGTTTCGGCTCTTGTGTCGAGGAAGCCTTGACTAGAGGACACCTCTTTCCTCCACAAACGGATGGCGGAGCATTTCCCAAACGCCTTCACCGCCGGTCGAGCGCGCAGCTTCGCCACCGCAAGGCCGTGCTCGACATCGCCGAGATGGTGAAGCGGCTCGGGGCGGATCATTCGTGCATGCACTGGGGTCTGATCAAGGTCGTGTTCTGCCAGGAATGCCGCGCCGCCGGCCGCGACGATCGGAACCTCCAGTTTACAAACCACGCGCTGTCACCGGAAAAGCGGCGAGGTTGGACACCATGCCCCTAGCATTAGAACCTGTTCAGGTTGTCCTGTCTGACGCAGCTCTCGACATCGTCCATGCTGGAGACCCGGCTGAGGCATTGACGCAAATCCTCATACCCTCGGGCCATGCGCTTAGCCTTGTCCGCCAATTCGTCCATCCCTGCCTTGCAAACGAAGCCTTCTGGAAAACAGGTGTAGTTGTCGAAGCATTGCGAATTGCGGGGCAAGGCGCGGCTTGTCGAGCGGAGCTCGTCGGGCACATTCGTGTCGATGGGACCCGGCCAGGAAGAAGTCTTCGTACGCCGCGAAGATATCCTCCTCTTCGGCTCCGGCGTCATCTCGCCTGGACGCAGATCGTCCCTCGGCGACGCCCAGATCCTGCAT
>NZ_SADT02000003.1:0-139132 GCF_004016445.2 Mesorhizobium sp. M2E.F.Ca.ET.219.01.1.1 | reverse complement strand
GGCACATTCGTGTCGATGGGACCCGGCCAGGAAGAAGTCTTCGTACGCCGCGAAGATATCCTCCTCTTCGGCTCCGGCGTCATCTCGCCTGGACGCAGATCGTCCCTCGGCGACGCCCAGATCCTGCATTATGAGATTATCTCCGGCTGAGTTGGCCGGCTGCGGGACCGGCGCGGCACCGCGGGCCCGCATTTTCACCTGTCTGTCGAAGAGGTGGTGATCCCGACAGGAATCGAACCTGTGACCTACAGATTAGGAATCTGCCGCTCTATCCTACTGAGCTACGGGACCACGCGGCCCGACACATAAACGCTTCGGGCCGGTTCGCCAAGGGGAGTCTGACGTGCTGGCGGGCGGCCCCTTGCGATATCGGGCCGCCCAGTTCCTGCCTCAGGCTCGGCCAGCTCCAAGCCTGTGCCGTCAGGCCGCCAGCGCCGTCTCGGCGAGCTTCACCCAATAGCTCATGCCGTGCGGGATGACCTCGTCGTTGAAGTCGTAGGCAGGGTGATGCAGGCCGGCGGTGTCGCCGTTGCCGATGAAGATGAAGGCGCCGGGGCGGGCTTCCAGCATATAGGAGAAATCCTCGCCGCCCATCACCGGCTGTATGGCGCGATGGACATGCGCGTCGCCGGCGACATCGGCGGCGACATCGCTGGCGAAGACCGTCTCTTCTGCATGGTTGAAGGTGACGGGGTAGTTGGCGTCGTAATCGACCTCGATGGTGGCGCCGAAGGCGGTCGCGATGCCGGCGCAGATGGCGCGGATGCGCTCTTCCGATTTCTTGGCCACTTCCTTCTTCAGCGTGCGAACGGTGCCGGCGATCTCGGCGCTTTCGGGGATGACGTTATAGGCATCGCCGGCGTGGAACTTGGTCACCGACACCACCACGGCCTCGACCGGGTCGGTGCTGCGCGAGGCGATGGTCTGCAGCGCACCCACCAGCTGGCTGGCGATGACGATCGGATCGATCGTGCCGTGCGGCATCGCGGCATGGCCGCCGCGGCCCTTGACGGTGATGGTGAATTCCGCGGTCGCGGCCATGATCGGGCCGGGCTTGATGGCGAACTGGCCGACCGGCAGGCCCGGCATGTTGTGCATGCCGAACACCTTCTCGATGTCGAAGCGCTCCATCATACCGTCCTTGACCATCTCGTTGCCGCCGCCGCCGCCTTCCTCGGCCGGCTGGAAGATCACCGCCACGGTGCCGGCGAAATTGCGCGTCTCGGCAAGATATTTGGCGGCTCCCAGCAGCATCGCGGTATGGCCGTCATGGCCGCAGGCATGCATCTTGCCGGGCACGGTCGAGGCCCATGGCTTGCCGGTGATCTCCTCGATCGGCAGCGCGTCCATGTCGGCGCGCAGCCCGATCGTCGGGCCATCGCCCTTGCGGCCGCGGATGATGCCGACGACGCCGGTCTTGCCCAGCCCCGTCGCCACCTCGTCGCAACCGAAGGCCTTCAGCTTCTCGGTGACGAAGCCAGCGGTCTGGAAGACGTCGAAATTCAGCTCCGGTGTCTGGTGCAGATGTCGTCGCCAGCCGGCGACTTCTTCCTGCATTTGCGCGGCGCGGTTCAGAATCGGCATGATCGGTCCATCTCTTGGTTGACGGCAGGGGGTTCAGAGCCGCTGCCCAGCAATTGTGATTGTCTTGAACTCTGCCATTTTGGCGTCACATAGGGTAAATAGCACCGCAACAAAGGGGTCCGGGTCGAGGGATCGGGCCGCATTTATGCTGGCGATGGGTAACGAAATCTTACGGACCCACCGGCGATCACGGCAAGAGGCGATTTCGGATTTGATCATGCGGCAGAGGCATTTCCTCAACCTATTGCTGGCGGGCGCGTTGGCGCTTCCGGTGTTTGCCGGCGTTGCGCGCGCCAATCCGGTGGTCCTGTTCGACCTCAAGAGCGGCTCCATTCTGGAGCATCAGGACGCGTTCAAGCGCTGGTATCCGGCCTCGCTCAGCAAGCTGATGACGGCCTATGTGGCGTTCCGGGCGATCCAGGCCGGCGAGGTGGCGCTCGATTCGCCGATCAAGGTGACGAAGCATTCGGCCGGCGAGCCGCCGAGCAAGATGGGCTTCAAGCCCGGCTCGGTGATGCGGCTCGACAATGCGCTGAAGATGATGCTGGTCAAGTCGGCCAACGACATCGCCATGGCCGTGGGCGAGAATATCGGCGGATCGCAGGCAGCCTTCGCGGACCGCATGAACGCCGAAGCGGCCCGGCTCGGCATGGTCGGAACGCATTTCGTCAATCCGAACGGGCTCTATTCGCCGGACCAGTACACGACCGCGCGCGACCTCGCCGTGCTGGTGACGGCGATCCGCAACGACTTCCCGCAATATGCGCCGTGGTTCTCGATCGAGGGCCTTGCCGTCGGCAAGAAGGCGCTCCCGAACTACAATCTCCTGATCGGCCGCTATCCCGGCGCCGACGGCATGAAGACCGGCTTCGTCTGCTCTTCCGGCTTCAACATGATCGGTTCCGCGACGCGCAACGGCCGCACGCTGGTCGCGGTGGTGCTTGGCGAGAAATCGGCGGTCAGCCGCGCCGAGGCGGCGGCAAAGCTGCTCGACCAGGGTTTCGATACGCCGGCGGCGGGTTCGACCACGCTGGCCGCGCTCAAGCCCTATGGCGACACGCTGTCGCCCAACGACATGCATGACGAGATCTGCAAGAAGAAGCCGAAGGAGGAGCAATCCGAGGCGGCCCCCGAGGTCGCTGCCAAGGATAAGCCGAAATCCCCCTACCAGGTGAAGCTCGACCATCCGACGCTCATCGCGGTCGGCCTGGGCGGCGCCACCGGGCCGGCGCCGAAGGCATTCGTCGACCAGACCGATCAGAACTATGCCGACGTGCCGCTACCGAGCTGGCGGCCCGACAGGCCGGCGCCGGCCGGCGTCGAGCCGGCGGCGACCGGAACGGCGGCTGCCGCGGCGCAAGGTGACCAGCCCGCCAAGGCGGCGAACTAGCCATCATGATGGGCGGCTTTCCCATTCCCGTATCCGTGCTTACCGGCTTTCTCGGCGCCGGCAAGACGACGCTGCTCAACCGGCTGCTCAAGGATCCGGCGCTTGCCGATACGGCGGTGATCATCAACGAGTTCGGCGAGGTGGCGATCGACCATCTCCTGGTCGAGCAGGCGTCCGACGGCATCATCCAGCTTTCCGACGGGTGCCTGTGCTGCACGGTGCGCGGCGACCTTGTCGACACGCTTGCCGATCTCGTCGACCGGCTGCAGACCGGCCGCATCGCGAAACTCGCCCGCGTCGTTGTCGAGACGACGGGACTGGCCGATCCTGCGCCGGTGCTGCAGTCGATCATGGCGCATCCTGCGCTGGTGCAGGCCTTCCGGCTCGACGGCGTCATGACGCTGGTCGACGCCGTCAATGGCGAGACGACGCTCGACGCGCATGTCGAGGCAGTGAAACAGGCGGCGGTGGCCGATCGCATCGTGCTGACCAAGACCGACCTTGCCGACGCGGCCGAGGTCGAGGTGTTGCGGGCGAGGCTGAAGCAGGTCAATCCGGGCGCCCTCGTGCTCGACGTCAACGAGGCCGGCGCCGCGGCGCTGTTCAATTGCGGTCTCTATGATCCTGAGACCAAGTCCGCCGACGTGCGGCGCTGGCTTGGCGAAGAGGCGGCGCGTGATCAAGATCATCACCAAGATCATGGCCATCATCACCATGACGGCGATCATGATCACAACCACCATCATGAGCATCGCCATGATACGCGCGTGCGCACGCACTCGCTCGTGCATGAAGGCCCGGTGCCGTTCTCGGCGATCGAGATGTTCCTCGACCTTCTGCGCTCGACGCATGGCGAGAAGCTGCTGCGGATGAAGGGCGTCATCGAGCTTGCGGAGGATCCGTCGCGGCCACTGGTCATTCATGGCGTGCAGAAGATCCTGCATCCGCCGGCAAGGCTGCCGGCATGGCCGGACGGCCAGCGCGGCACCAGGCTGGTGCTGATCACGCTGGACATGCCTCAGGATTATATCCAGCGCCTGTTCGCGGCGTTCACCAACAAGCCGTCGATCGACACGCCGGACAGGGCCGCGCTCGAGTCCAATCCGCTGGCGATTGCAGGGTTATAGGCCGAAAGCGACGCCTGGCTCAGGCCGCGTTGCCACGTTCGACCAGGAAGCGGTGGCCGCCGGTGATCGCGGCCGTCTCGACCAGCTGATGGCCGGCGTCGGCGCAGAAGGCCGGGATGTCGATCACGGCCAGCGGATCGGTGGTTTCCAGCCAAAGTCGGCTGCCCGGCCGCATGGCGGCCAGCCGCTTGCGGGCTTTCAGCACCGGCAAAGGACAGTTCAGTCCCTTGAGATCGTAGATGGCGGCCGGTTTTGCCAAGCTGAAGGCTCTCAGCCGCCGAACATGCCGAGCAGCTTCTTCTTCAGCTTCGACACGGTGCCCTGGTCGGCGTCGGCCGCCTGCTGGGTTTCCTGCGCGGGCGCTGGCTCGACGCCGGCGGTGACGACCGGCTGCTGCGCGGCCTGCTTGGCGGCTTCCTTCTCGGCCAAAGCCTGCTGCTTGGCTGCTTCCTTGGCGGCCTTGGCCGCCTCGATCGCCGCCAGGCGCTGCTCCTCGGCCTTGCGCTTGGCTTCCTTCTCCGCGTCGAGCGCGGCCATCTTGCGGCCAGCCGGGGAATCGATACGGCCCATGCGGGTCGTTTCCGTCACCGAGCCGTCCGCATTCATCGACGGCGGCTCGATCGGCACGCGCTCGCCGCGGGCGCGGCGCTTCGACCAGTCGGAAACGATGCTGGCTTCCTTGATGCCGGCAATCGTCGGCTTCGGCGGCGGCGTGCTCGAATTCACGGCCGAATTGAAGGCCGCGTCGTAGCTCTTCTCGTAATTGGCGTAGGCCACTTTCAGCGAATCCGGCTGCGTCGTCGCGGGGCAGGGGCCGGTTGGGTCAAAGGTCGTGCCTTCAGGCGCCACCTGGTTGAAGACGTAGCGCTTCTCGCAGACATCGACCTTCGGCGGCACCTTGGTGATCTCGAAATTGTCGTAACCGACCTTCAGCATCTTCCAGAACTCGTAGTTCGGGTCGTTGCGGTAGCGCGCCATGTTGGCGGCGGTCATGCGAAACGGAAAGGCCTGGATCTGGAATTCGGTCTGGCCGCCCTGGAAGGCATCGCGGCCGAAGGCATAGATCTGCTCGATCTGCGCGTCGGTCATCGAATAGCAGCCGGACGACGAGCAGGCGCCATGCACCATCAGGTTCTGGCCGGTGCGGCCATTGGCGCGGTCATAAGCGTTGGGGAAACCGATGTTGAAGGACAGATGGTAATTCGAGCGCGGGTTCATCTGCGATGGACGGACGGTGTAGAAGCCTTCCGGCGCCTGGCGGTCGCCCTCGGTGTATTTGGGACCGAGCTTTCCCGACCATTTGCAGATGTCGTAGCTGGCGACGAGATCGTAGCGGCCGTTGGTCTTGGCCTTCCAGATCTCCAGCTTGCCTTCCTCCTTGAAGATGCGCGCCATCACCGAGGAGGTGCGAACCATGCCCTTGGCCTTCATGTCGGCGAGGATCTTGTCCGGCAGCGGCTTGTTGGCTTCCGGCGCGAAATCCTTCATCGACGAATCATTGCAGCCGGCGACGCCGATGGCGGCGATCAGGACTCCGGTGCGGGCAAGCTTGGCAAACATGGGTACGGCTATGCTTTTCTCTCGGGTCTCGGGCCAACGGCTCTCGGCATGGCCGGGCCTGCAGGCTGTACACCAGTGGACCGTAAGCCCGTTAACCTTGAAAATTCCTTACCGCAAGTCTCGCCAGCAAATCCTGGCCAACCCCTCGCGACAAGTTTCATTGAGCCGAATGCGGCGGCATTTTTGTGGCGAAATTGGTCGTGGCCGCCACAGTTTACCGCCAGATGCCCGATTTAGAGGCTGCGGCCCATCGCGAGATACTTCTCGCGGCGCTGCTCGCGGAAATCGGTGTTGGCGCCGGCAAAGTCCTTCATCGTCCTTGCGATGAGGTCGCCGGTGGAGGCAATCACCGTTTCCGGCGCGCGCTGGGCGCCGCCCATCGGCTCGGGAATGATGGCGTCGATGATCTTCATCTCGAGAAGATCCTGCGCGGTGATCTTCATGTTGGTCGCCGCGTCCTTCGAGCGGGTGGTGTCGCGCCACAGGATCGAAGCGGCACCTTCGGGCGAGATCACCGAATAGATGGCGTGCTCCAGCATGTAGACCCGGTTGGCGGTGGCGATCGCGATGGCGCCGCCGGAGCCGCCTTCGCCGATGACCACCGAGATCGACGGCACTTTCAGCGAAAGGCAGGCCGAGGTCGAACGCGCGATCGCCTCGGCCTGGCCGCGCTCCTCGGCGCCGACGCCGGGATAGGCGCCGGCGGTGTCGACCAGCGTCAGAAGCGGGATCTTGAAACGGTCGGCCAGTTCCATTAGGCGGACCGCCTTGCGGTAGCCTTCCGGCCGCACCGAGCCGAAATTGTGCTTGATGCGGCTTGCCGTGTCCGAACCCTTTTCCTGGCCGATCACCGCCACCGGCTCGCCGCGGAAGCGGGCGAAGCCGCCGACGATCGCCTGGTCATCGCCGAAATTGCGGTCGCCGGCCAGGGGCGTGAAATCGGTGAACAGCGCCTTGATGTAGTCGACGCAATGCGGGCGGTCGGGGTGGCGCGCGACCTGCACCTTCTGCCAGGGCGTGAGCGCCTTATAGAGGTCGCGCAAGGCGTCGCGCGAACGCTTTTCCAGCCGGCTGATCTCTTCGGCGACATCGACCGCCTCGCCGTTCTCGGCAAGCTTCTTCAGCTCAAGGATCTTGAGCTCCAGATCCTGCACCGGCTTTTCAAAGTCGAGGTAGTTGTACATGCTTGAGCGGACCGATCCGTCGGAAGGCAAATGGCTGGCGGAACCGCTGAAATGCCGGCTCCGGGCGGTGGAACGTCGCCCTCACATAGCGATATGAGGCCTAGTCGGCAAGCGGATGATGATCGTTGACCAGCCGCACCAGCCGCTCCTCCAGCACATGGGTGTAGATCTGCGTGGTCGAGATGTCGGCATGGCCAAGGAGTTGCTGAACGGCTCTGAGATCGGCGCCGTTTTGCAGGAGATGGCTGGCAAAGGCATGGCGAAGAACATGCGGCGAGATTTTCGCCGCCGCAATGCCGGATCGCGCGGCCAAGCCCTTGAGATCGCGGGCGAAAACCTGCCGGGAAAGATGGCCGCTGTCGGAGGGGGCCGGAAACAGGAACGGGCTCTCGGCAAAGGCCGGCCGCTCGGCCCTGGCGGCAAGCCAGGCGCGCATGGCCGTGCGCGCCTTGGTCGAGAGCGGCACCATGCGTTCCTTGTCGCCCTTGCCACGCACCATGAAGAAGCGGTCGTCGCGCAACGCCACGGTGACCGGCAGGCCGACCAGCTCGGACACGCGCAGGCCCGTGGCGTAGAGCACCTCGACCAGCGCGTGCAGGCGCAACGCCGCCATCCGGTCGCCATCCGGACCAGCTTCGCCGGCTTCCTGCGCCGCCCGGTCGAGCAGGCGGCCGGTCTCGGCCTCGCTCATCGTCTTCGGCAGCGGCCGGCCCTTGCGCGGGCTGTCCAGCGTGCCGGTCGGGTCGTCGCCGCGCAGTCCCTCGGCGTAGAGGAATTTGAAGAACTGGCGGATCGCCGACAATTTGCGTGCTTGCGAGGTCGGCGCGAAGCCGCGCGCGGCAACGTCGTCGAGATAGGCGCGGATGTCGGCCGATCCCGCGCCCGCAAGTCCGCCCTTGATCGCCTCGGAAGCGTCCTTGAGGTCGCGGCGGTAGGAGGCAAGCGTGTTTTCAGCCGCCCCCCGTTCGGCGCTCATCATTTCGAGGAAGGCTTCGATGCGGGCGGCGCTGTTCATCGGGCCGGGTTTGTCAGTTCTTCTTGGGGTTGAGCTTCTCGGCGGGAATGCGGATGCTCATCTCCGCCTTTTTCGGCTCCACGAACATCGCCAGCGCGAACATCGCGCCATAGGCAATGCCTGCCAGAACCGCCAGCGTCACGACGAAGCGAAACAAAGTCGGCATTCAAATTTCGCCCGTCTTGTTGTTCTGCTTTTCCAAAGCCCTGTGCCCTTATGGGACGCCAAACGGGGCAATTCAAGGACGAAGGATTCCGGTCGCCGCAGGTTTTGCCGGAAAAGCTCTTAAGCAGGCATTCGCGGGCGAGCCCACGAATGCCTGCTTAGGGATTGGTGTTTTCCGCAGGTACTCTTTGCAAAACCGTGGACCACTTTTGCGGAACCTGCCTGGGACGTTTGTCCGGCCGTGCTTGACGCAAACAGGCTTTTGATGTCGATACGGCGCAAAGAGGCCCTGATGAACGCTCTGCCCGCAAATCCAACGGACGAAGGCCATGCCGCGCTGGTCGAACGGCTCGGCGGCCGCTCGATCGTCTTCGTCGGACTGATGGGCGCCGGCAAGACGGCGATCGGCCGCAAGGTGGCGACCATGCTTTCGCTGCCCTTCATGGACAGCGACCAGGAGATCGAGAGCGTCTCGCGCATGACGGTGCCGGAACTGTTCGAGCGCTATGGCGAGCCGGAATTCCGTGCGCTGGAGCAGCGTGTGATCCTGCGCCTGCTGGAGAACGGACCGCAGGTGCTGTCGACCGGCGGCGGCGCCTTCATGAACGCGCACACGCGCGAGGCGATTTCGGCGCATGGCGTGTCGGTCTGGCTGAAGGCCGATCTGGACCTGCTGATGGAGCGCGTCTCCAAGAAGCAGAACCGGCCGCTGCTTAAGAATCCCGATCCGCGCGGCGTGCTGGAGAAGCTGATGGCTGAGCGCTACCCGGTCTACGCCACCGCCGACCTGACCGTGCCGACGCGCGACGACCGCAAAGAGATCATTGCCGGCGAAGTCGTCGGGGCGCTCTGCGCCCATCTTGGTGTCGAGGCGATCGCGACGGACGCTACAAGCGCCACAACGGACGAGGTGCAGTCGTGAGCCATGCCGAACCGGTGAAGGTCGAGGTCGGGCTGGGCGACCGCGCCTATGACATATTGATCGGCTCGGGGCTGCTTGCGCGCTCCGGCGAGGAGATTGCGCGCCGGCTTCCCGGCACCCGCGCGGCCATCGTCACCGACGAGAACGTCGCCGCCGCGCATCTCGACGCGCTGAAGGCGGGATTGGAGAAAGGCGGCATCCAGTGCGCCGTCATCACGCTGCCGGCCGGCGAGAAGACCAAGAGCTTCGCCCATCTCGAGGAGGTGGTCGACGGCGTGCTCGCCGCAAAGCTCGAACGCCGCGACGTGGTGGTCGCGCTCGGCGGCGGCGTCATCGGCGACCTGGCCGGCTTTGCGTCCGGCATCGTGCGGCGCGGCATGAATTTCGTGCAGATCCCGACCTCGCTCCTGGCGCAGGTCGATTCATCCGTCGGGGGCAAGACCGGCATCAACAGCCCGCGCGGCAAGAACCTAGTCGGCGTCTTCCACCAGCCCAGGCTGGTGCTCGCCGACACTCAAGTGCTCGACACGCTGCCGATCCGCGAGTTCCGCGCCGGCTATGCCGAGCTCGCCAAATACGGGCTGATCGACCGCCCGGCCTTCTTCGCCTGGCTGGAACAGAACTGGCGTGACGTCTTTGCCGGCGGCCCGGCGCGGGTCGAGGCCATCGCCGAGGCCTGCCGCGCCAAGGCCGACGTCGTCGCCCGCGACGAGTTCGAGACCGGCGACCGCGCTCTGCTCAATCTCGGCCACACATTCGGTCATGCGCTGGAAGCCGCCACGCAATATGACGGATCCCGCCTCGTCCATGGCGAGGGCGTCGCCATCGGCATGGCGCTGGCGCATCGTTTTTCGGCGCGGCTCAACCTGGCGAGCCCGGATGACGCGGAACGCGTCGAAGCGCATCTGCGCGCCGTCGGCCTGCCCTGGCGCATGGCGGATATTCCGGGCGAACTGCCGGACGCCGAGGCGCTGCTTTCCTTCATCACCCAGGACAAGAAGGTCTCGCGCGGCGCGCTGACCTTCATCCTCACACACGGCATCGGCCAGTCGTTTATCGCCAAGGACGTGCCGCCCTCGGAAGTGCTCTCCTTCCTCAAGCTGAGCCATCCCGCAGCGCTCAAGCTGAGCCATCCCGAACGGTCCAAGAGGAGCCGTTCCGGATGACCGACGCCGGCTGGATCGTCGCCGCCGTCCTCGCCGTCATCCTGCTTTCGGCGCTTCTGTTCCGCGCCCGCTTGCTTGCCGCTTTTGGCTACGCGCTGCGGCCGATCGAGCCGCCGCAGCGATCCGAGCGCAACGGCAAGGATCACGACAGCGACGATTCCCGTCGTGACGGCGAAGCCGGCCGCGAGGAGCGCAACCGGCTCGAGGGCCTCTTCGACCTCGAAGAGCTCGAAGTGTCGGATATCATGGTCCATCGCACCAATATGCGCTCGGTCAATGCCGACAATGCGCCGGAGGCGGTGGTGCGCGAGATCCTCACGAGTCCGCACACCCGCATGCCGCTGTGGAAGGGCTCGCTCGACAACATCGTGGGCGTGCTGCACGCTAAAGATCTGCTGAGGGCCCTCAACGAGGTCGGCAACGACTTTTCACAGATCGACGTCATGAAGATCGCGGCGAAGCCCTGGTTCGTGCCGGACACCACCACCTTGCAGGAACAGCTCAACGCCTTCCTGCGGCGCAAGACGCATTTCGCCATCGTCGTCGACGAGTATGGCGAGGTCGAAGGGCTGGTGACGCTGGAAGACATCATCGAGGAGATCGTCGGCGAGATCGCCGACGAGCACGATGTCGACATGCAGGGCGTCAAGAAAGAAGCCGATGGCTCGGTCGTCGTCGACGGCACCGTGCCGATCCGCGACTTGAACCGCGCGCTCGACTGGGACCTGCCTGACGAGGAAGCCACGACGATCGCCGGCCTCGTCATCCATGAGACGCAGTCGATCCCCGAGGAAAAGCAGGCTTTCACCTTTCACGGCAAGCGTTTCGTCGTCATGAAGCGCGACAAGAACCGCATTTCGAGGCTGAGGATCAGGCCCGCCAGCGAAAGCTAATGCATGTCGCCCAAAAGTGACCTCGGTTTTGGGAAGACGACATGCATAAAAACAAAGACCTAAAGCGCGTCGCATGAATCCGGTTCAACGCGACGCGCTTTAGGTGTGTCGATATTCAGGTGATGCCGGCCTGCGAATGGCAGCTTCCTGCGCTTCCGGTGCTCACGTACTTTAAGTACGCTCCGCTCCGGTTCTCGGAAGCCACCATTCTCGGCTCGGCCTGACCTGAATCTCAACACACCTAGAGCGTTTCACCGTTTCACGGAAACGGCGAACCGCTCTATCTCTTTGTTTTTGAAGCAATTCCGGACGGAAAACCGCTCACACTTTTCCTGGAATTGCTCTAGGCGGAGCGGCTTGCGATCTCACAATTCCTTCGTCCAGCGCTCGCTGAGCGTCGCGCCAGTCCCGGCGTCGATTGCCGCCAGGCTGACCTCGTAGCCCCAAAGGTTGCGGATATGGCGCAGGGTTGCGTCGCGGCTCTGGCCCTCGAGCATGATGCCGTCCTTGACCTTATGCTGCAGCCGCAGATGCCGGTCGCCCAGCAGGTCAACGTCGACCACCTGGATGTCGGGGCGGCTGGCACCGATATCGTAGCTTTGCGCCAGCGCCGACCGTATCTTGGCATAGCCGCGCTCATTGTGGATCGAGGCCACCTCGTAATGCGGCTCGTCGGCGCCGTCGGCCAGCATGAAGAGCCGCCATTTGCGGATCAGCGCCGGGCTCAGATACTGGCGGATGAAGGACTCGTCGCGGTGGTTGGCCCAGGCGTCGAGCAGGGTGTCGCGCCAGTCGCCGCGGCCGGCGATGTCCGGGAACCAGTCGCGGTCCTCGGCGGTGGGCGCCGTCGAGATGCGCTGGATATCCTGCATCATGTCGAGGCCCAGCGCATAGGGATTGATGCCGGAGTAGCGCGGATCGTCATAGGTCGGCTGGAAGACCACGTTCGAGTGGTTGCGCAGGATCTCGAGCATGGCGCCTTCGCTGATGCGGCCACGATCGAACAGCGTGTTCATGATCGTGTAGTGCACGAAGGTGGCGCAGCCTTCGTTCATCACCTGGGTTTGCCGCTGCGGGTAGAAATATTGCGCGATGACGCGCACGATCCTGACGATCTCGCGCTGCCAGGGCTCGAGGACGAGGCTGTTCTTCTCGAGGAAATAGAGCAGGTTTTCCTCCGGCAGCTTGAGCGATTTCTTCCGCTCGGCAAGGATTTCGTCCCCCGCTTCCGGCTTGGTCTTTCCCTGCGAGGGCGGCAGCGTTCGCCACAGATCGCTGAAGGAGCGCTCCTCGTATTCGAGGCGCTCGCGCAGCCCCTCGCGCTGCTGCTCGGACGACAGTTTCGGCGGCCGATGGTAGCGGAACACGCCCTGCTCCATCAGCGCGTGGGCCGAGTCCAGGATCGCTTCCACGGCCGCGAGGCCATGCCGTTCCTCGCATCGGGCGATGTAGCTCTTGGCAAAATCCAGATAGCTCAGAATGCCGCCGGCATCGGTCCATTGCCGGAAGAGATGATTGTTCTTGAAGAAATGGTTGTGGCCGAGCGCGGCATGCGCGGTCACCAGGGCCTGCAAGGCCATCGTGTTCTCTTCCATCAGATAGACGATGCAGGGGTTGGAGTTGATGACCAACTCATAGGCCAGGCCGCGCGCGCCCTTGCGGTAGAGAAACTCGTCATAGAGGAAACGCTTGCCGAAAGACCAATGCCGGTACATCAGCGGCATGCCGACCGAGGAATAGGCGTCGAGCATCTGCTCGGAAGAGATCACCTCCATCTGCACAGGATAGATGTCTAGGCCCAACTCCTCGGTCCCGAGCGCCTCGATCTCGTCATAGACGCGGGACAGCTTTGCAAAATTCCAGTCCGAGCCGGAAAACAGCAGTTCGGATTTGCGCGCCTGGCTGACCATTGCCGAAACCCCTCAAGCGCTCTTGCGCAGAGCGGGCTGCCGGGCGAAGAGCTCGCGGAAGACCGGGTAAATATCGGCCGGCGCGGCAATGCGCCTCATCTGGAAGTTCGGCCATTTGCCGTCGACGGCGTTGTAGGCGCGCCAGAGCGACGTGCCGTTCTCGGTCGAGCCGAAGATATGGCTTTCCCGCTCGTCGATGATCTCCACATAGGCGAAATACTGGCAAAGCCGCATGAGCTTACGGTCAAGCAGTTCTATGCAGCGCTCGGAGTCGGTGGCGAAGTTGTCACCGTCGGAGGCCTGGGCGGCGTAGATGTTCCATTCGGCGGCCGGATAGCGTTCCTGGATGATGCGATGCATTTCCTCGAGCGCGGTGGAGACGACCGTGCCACCACTTTCGGTGTGATAGAAGAATGTCTGCTCGTCCACCTCCTTGGCCTGGTGGGTGTGGCGAATGAAGACGACCTCGATGCGTTCATAGCGGCGCGTCAGGAAGAGATGCAGCAGCACGAAGAAGCGTTTGGCCAGATCCTTCTCGCGCTCTCCCATCGAACCCGAGACATCCATCAGGCAGAACATGACCGCGTTCGCATTGGGCACGGGCTGGGGATCGAAGCGGTTGAAACGGATGTCGACCGGATCGACATAGGCAATCCGCCTGCGTCGACGCTCGATCCGCTCAAGCTCTTCGCGCAGTGCCGTGATGCGTTCGCGCACAGCGGCGCTTGCCTGCTTCGCTTCCAACTCGGCGATCTGCCGGGCGATTTCGTCCACCTCTGCCTGCTTGGGACGCCTCAGCGCGATGCGCCGCCCGTGGCTGTTGCGCATCGTGCGTCCGACATTGATGTTGGTCGGCGCTCCGCTTGCAGCGAAGCCTGCCCGCCTCGGCTTGAAGCTCAGTATCTGCTTGAGGTTGAGCTTGACCAGATCCGGCAGTTCGAGGTCCTCGAAGAAAAGGTCGAGCACTTCCTCGCGCGACAGCACGAAGCGGAAGTCGTCTTCGGATTCCGTGGTCCCCGGAGCCGATCCGTAACCGCCGCCGCCGCCAGGCTTGTCGATAAGATCGCCAGGGCTGAAAGTCTTGTTGCCGGGCAGGACGTGCTGGCGCCGGCCGCTTTGCCTGTCGTCGCCGAAGCTCGGTTCGTCCGTGCCCTTGCGCGGCATCGGCACGGCGTGTTCGCGGTCGAGATCGGCGATGCCGCCGGTGCGGACCTTGTCGCGGATGCTGCGCTTGAGATCCTCGCGGGCACGCCTGAGGAAGCGCTGGCGATTGCCAAGGCTCTTGTCTTTCGGGTTCAGACGGCGGTCGATGAAGATCGGCATGGCACCGTTCGGGCGTCCCTCAACCCGCCTTGTTCACGCGCATGTACCAGTCGACCAATCGGCGCACCTGCCGCTGGGTATAGCCGCGCTCCACCATGCGCTGCACGAATTCATTGTGCCGCTTCTCCGTGACGCTGTCCTGCTTGGAGCCGAAGCTGATCACCGGCAACAGGTCCTCGACCTGGCCGAACATGCGCTTCTCGATAACCTCGCGAAGCTTTTCATAACTCGTCCAGGAAGGATTGCGGCCATGGTTGCGCGCCCGGGCGCGCAGGGTGAATTTGACCACTTCGTTGCGGAAGTCCTTGGGGTTGGCGATGCCGGCCGGCTTTTCGACCTGCGACAACTCCTTCTCCAGAACCTCGCGGTTGAGGATCTGGCCGGTGTCGGGGTCCTTGTAGTCCTGATCCTCGATCCAGGCATCGGCATAAGCGATGTAGCGGTCGAAGAGGTTCTGGCCGTACTCGCTGTAGGATTCCAGATAGGCCTTCTGGATCTCGTGGCCGATGAACTCGGCATAGCGGCTAGCGAGTTCCGACTTGATGAACTCGAGATAGGCGGCCTCCGTTTCCTTCGGGAATTGCTCGCGCTTGATCGCCTCTTCGAGGATGTACATCAGGTGCACGGGATCGGCAGCCACCTCCTTGGTGTCGTAGTTGAAGGTCTGCGACAGGATCTTGAACGCGAAACGCGTGCTGACGCCGGTCATGCCCTCGTCGACGCCGGCGGCATCGCGATATTCCTGGACCGACTTCGCCTTCGGGTCGATCTCCTTGAGGTTCTCGCCGTCATAGGCGCGCATCTTGGTGTAGAGCGGCGAGTTCTCGTGCTCGGCAAGACGGGTCGAGACGGTGAAGCGGCTGAGGATGTCCAGCACCTCGGGCGCGCAAGGACTGTTCGCCAGCTCGCTTTCGCGCAGCAGCTTCTCGTAGATTTGCCGCTCCTCGGTGATGCGCAGGCAATAGGGAACCTTGACCACGAGGATGCGGTCGAGGAAGGCCTCATTGTTCTTGTTGTTCTTGAACTGCTGCCATTCCGATTCGTTGGAATGGGCGACGACGATGCCCTGATAGGGGAAGGCGCCGAAATTCTCGGTGCCGTTGTAGCTGCCTTCCTGGGTCGCGGTCAGCAACGGATGCAGGACCTTGATCGGCGCCTTGAACATCTCGACGAATTCGAGCAGGCCTTGCGTGGTCCGGTTGAGGCCGCCGCTGTAGGAATAGGCGTCCGGGTCGGACTGGCTGAAATGCTCCAACTGCCTGATGTCGACCTTGCCGACCAGGGCAGAGACGTCCTGGTTGTTCTCGTCGCCGGGCTCGGTCTTGGCGATGGAGATCTGGCGCAGCCGTGACGGCATCAGCTTGACGACGCTGAATTTGGAGATGTCTCCGGACAGTTCGTCGAGGCGTTTGGCTGCCCAGGGCGAGATCAGTCCGTTCAGGCGGCGGCGGGCTATGCCGTATTTATCCTCCAGCAGATCGCCCATCCGGTCGGGATGGAAGAGGCCGAGCGGCGATTCGAAGATCGGGCTGATCTGGTTGCCGACCTTGAGCGTGTAGATGGGCCGCTCCTCCATCAGCTTCTTCAGCCGTTCGGCGAGCGAGGATTTGCCGCCGCCGACCGGGCCTAAGAGATAGAGGATCTGCTTGCGCTCCTCGAGGCCTTGCGAGGCGTAGCGGAAATATCCGGCGATGCGCTCGATCGTATCCTCCATTCCGTAGAAGTCGGAAAAAGAAGGATAGATCTTGATGGTGCGGTTGGAGAAAATGCGGCCGAGCCGCTCGTCCTTGCTGGTATCGACCAGATTCGGCTCGCCGATCGCCTCGACCATGCGTTCGGGCGCCGAGGCGTACATGGATTTGTCCTCGCGGCATGCCAGCAGATATTGCTGGAGGCTGATCTCTTCCTGGGCCGCGTTGGAATAGATCTCCGAAAACAGATCGAAGACGTCGGATTGGTTCTCGCGCATGATGCTTTGCCTCGGAGCCGATAGGCTGCCAATCGGCTCATCGCTTCATCAACCGCCGGAAAGCATTGTGGTTCCCTTCACTTGAAGGAAGTGTGCACAATGCACTCCGGTATTGGCCTTCGGGCCACCCCGATTCGGCCGTAAATGCTCGCCTATGAACATACGTGGTGATTGCCAGCGGACGGTCAAGGAGCGGATTTGGTTTCGCACCGAAAGTTGTCATTTTTGCTTCTTAAAGGAGACGCTTGGCGAGCACCCGTGCCCGCCGGGACACAGCCTGGCCGGAGATGGCGATGATTAATCGACGCAGTTTCATCGTGGCAACCCTGGCGGCGCTGTTGCCGGCGGGGGCGTCAGCCGCCGAGCGTTCGAGCCAGCCGGAACCGCAAACCCTCGACTACGGCCCGGCCAAGCTCGACATCTACGCGCCGGCCGGCGCGAAGAACCTGCCGGTGGTGTTCTTCGTCCATGGCGGCGCCTGGCGGTTCGGCAAGCGCAGCCAGGTCGGCTCAAAGCCGGACTTCCTGCTTGCCAATGGCTTCGTGTTCGTCTCGATCGACTATCGAATGTTGCCGGAAGCGGACGTCGCTACCCAGGCCGGCGATGTCGAAAAGGCCTACGCCTATGTGCGCGCCAACATCGCCCGGCATGGCGGCGATCCGGACCGCATCGTCGGGATGGGCCATTCGGCCGGCTGCCATCTGGTCGCGCTGACGGGCATGCGCGGAGGGTTGCCGGGCGTCGCCGCGCTGATCCTAGACGACACCAGGGCCTATGATCTTGCCGCGCTTTCGAGAAATGGCGGCATGGTGCGCGCCTATGCGCGTGTCTTCTCCGACCCGAAACAATGGGCGGCGCTGTCGCCGTCGAGCTATGTCGACGGCAAAAAACATCCGCCGACCTTCATCGCCTATTCGCGCGCGCCAGGGCGAGGCGAAGAATCAAAGGCTTTCGCGGAACGCCTGCGCGCCACCGGCACCAAGGTCACGCTGTTCGACGGCAGCGCCTATACGCATATGTCGATCAATGGCGATTTCGGCGAGGAAGGTGACGCGCTCACCGCCGCGGCGTTGGCGTTCCTGAAGGCGACGGTGGCCTGACTACCAGCGCGTCTTCTCGCCAGGCGCGGCAGGCTCGATCGCCAGCGCGTGCACGCCTGCCTTCAGTTCGTCGGCAAGCAGTTCGTTGACGGCGCGATGGCGGTCGATACGGCTCATGCCGGCAAAACTTGGCGAGACAATGCGGACGCGGAAATGGGTCTCGCCGGTGCCGTCGAAAGTCGCATGATGGCCGGACTCGACATGGTGATGGCCTGCATGAAGGTGGCTTTCGTTGATGACGGCGAGCCGTTCGGGCGAAAATGCCGCTTTCAGCTTGTCTTCCATCTTGGCCTGTATGGACATCCGGGCTTCCCTTCACCACATTTACGGCACAGCCGCAAATCTTGAATTTCGACCGCTTTTAAGCCGCGATTCAGCGGTTAGGGCGATCATCGGCGAAATGTCAATTCTTGTTTCGCATATGCGAACAGCCCATAAATGGGTGAGATGAAAGCGTATCCCAAATATTTCGAAAAGATCCGGATCCGGCCGGAGAAGGACGCCGAGCTGAAGTCGCGCGCGCCGGTCTGCCAGTGGGACGGCTGCAACGAGGCCGGTACGCACCGGGCGCCGGTCGGACGGCTCAAGGAGGGCGAGTATTTCCGCTTCTGCTTCGACCATGTGCGCGAATACAACAAGGGCTTCAACTATTTCTCCGGCGTGTCGGACAGCGAGATCGCACGCTTCCAGAAGGAGGCGCTGACCGGCCACAGGCCGACCTGGCGCATGGGCGCCAATGGCGGCGGGACGCGCTCGGCGCCGGATTTCGCGCAGCAGCGCTCGGGGCGCGCCGGCTACTACAACCGTATGCGCGATCCGTTCAACCTGTTCGGCTCAGGCGCGCGCGAGCCGCGCGAACGCAAAGCAAAGCCGCTTGAGGCCAAGGCGCTGGAAACGCTTGGCCTTGATACAAAGGCGACTGGTCAGGACATCAAGGCGCGTTATAAGGAACTGGTTAAGCGTCACCATCCGGATGCGAATGGCGGCGACAGAGGTTCGGAAGACCGGTTCCGCGATGTGCTGCAGGCCTATCGCGTGCTCAAGCAAGCAGGATTGTGCTGAGCGGCCCCACGGTCCCAAGTCGTTTTCCAACTTTCATAAGGTTGGAAAAGGCTCTAAGACCGCCCCCGGACAAAATCGATTGCCGGCGAAACGCGGCGTTTCGCCCGTGGAGACGTTGATAGAGATGAACAAGGTCGATCGCGACATCGCCAACCTGCCCGACACGACGGTGTCGGTGAAGGAGAAATTCGGCTTCGACTCCAAGATGGTCGTTCCCGCCTATTCGGCGGCGACCGAGCATGTCCCGGACATCGACCCTGATTATCTGTTCGACAAGGCGACGACATTGGCGATCCTCGCCGGCTTTGCCTATAACCGCCGCGTGATGGTGTCGGGTTATCACGGCACGGGCAAGTCGACGCATATCGAGCAGGTCGCGGCGCGGCTCAACTGGCCCTGCGTGCGCGTCAACCTCGACAGCCATGTCAGCCGTATCGACCTCGTCGGCAAGGACGCCATCGTCGTCAAGGAGGGCCTGCAGGTCACCGAGTTCCGCGACGGCATCCTGCCCTGGGCCTATCAGCACAATGTGGCGCTGTGCTTCGACGAGTATGACGCCGGCCGCCCGGACGTGATGTTCGTCATCCAGCGCGTGCTGGAATCGTCGGGACGGCTCACGCTGCTCGACCAGAGCCGCGTCATCCGCCCGCATCCGGCCTTCCGGCTGTTCGCCACCGCCAACACGGTCGGCCTCGGCGACACCACCGGCCTCTATCACGGCACGCAGCAGATCAACCAGGCCCAGATGGACCGCTGGTCGATCGTCACCACGCTTAACTACCTGCCGCACGACAATGAGGTGAACATCGTGCTGGCCAAGGCCAAGCACTATCGCGACAACAAGGGCAGGGACATCGTCAACAAGATGGTGCGCGTCGCCGACATGACGCGCTCGGCCTTCATCAATGGCGACCTGTCGACCGTGATGAGTCCGCGTACCGTCATCACCTGGGCCGAGAACGCCGAGATCTTCGGCGATATCGGCATGGCGTTCCGGCTGACCTTCCTCAACAAATGCGACGAGCTGGAGCGTTCGGTTGTGGCCGAGTTCTACCAGCGCGCCTTTGGCGAGGATCTGCCGGAGAGCGCCGCCAACGTGGTGCTGGGGTAACAGTTTGGATCGGCGGCTTCAACCGAAGCTGATTGCGGGCATCTCTTTCGCAATCTTGGCTGGTTGTTCTACCGTGACGATAAGGCCCGGAACGGATTCAGAATTTTTTGGAACCCTTGAGGGCGTACGTCTTAAACAGTTAGGCCAATCGCAGAGTTTTTTCGCGCAGGAAATGACTGAGCGTGGAGCATCCTGCGCGGACGCACGCAAGAACGGCAGTACGGTCAGGGTGGTCTGTGTTTATGCAACGTGCTTGAGCGGCAGCGCGGTTTTGTCGGGGTGGCAATTCGACAATCGATCACGGGCTGTTTCGAGTTTAGGCTACCTGAAGTACGGAGAGCCAGGCGAGTCAGCTTGTGACAACAGGAAGCCAGAGCGACTCAAGGATATTCAGCAAGCTGTGGTGACACAGCAGATAGTTGCTGCTGGAGAAGAGGTGCTTTAGTGGCGGGTCCGGGCGACAACACGCGCAACAAGCCGAAGAACGGGTCTGAAGCGGACAGCTTCAAGCGCGCCGTCACCGTCTGCATGCGCGCCGTCGCCGGCGACAAGGATCTCGAGGTCGGCTTCGCCAAGGACCGGCCGGCGCTGGCGGGAAATCGGGCGCGCCTGCCTGAACTGCCCAAGAAAGCGTCGCGCAACGATATCGCGATCACCCGTGGTCTGGGTGACTCGATGGCTCTGAAGCGGGCCTGCCACGATCAGCGCATCCACAACAAGCTGGCGCCGGAAGGCAAGCTGGCGCGGTCCATCTTCGATGCCGTTGAGCAGGCGCGCGTCGAGGCGATCGGCAGCCGCGCCATGCAGGGCGTGGCCGACAATATCGGCTCGATGCTCGAGGACAAATACACCAAGGCGAATCTTGTCGACGTCAGGGACAAGGCCGACGCGCCGCTCGAGGAAGCGATCGCGCTGATCGTGCGCGAAAAACTAACCGGACGCGCAGTGCCGAAGAGCGGCGAGCGGCTGGTCGATCTCTGGCGTCCCTGGGTCGAGGAAAAGGCCCGCGGCGACCTCGAAGGCCTCTCGGCCAAGCTCGAGGACCAGCAGGCCTTTGCCCGCGTCGTGCGCGACATGCTGGTTTCCATGGAGATGGCCGAGGAACTCGGCGACGACCAGGAAACCGACGACTCCGAGGAAAACGAAGAGAACGAGCAGCAGGGCGAGGAACAGAGCGAGGAAGGCGGCGAGGAGGATTCAGGCTCCGAGCAGTCGCAGTCGGAAGACGCCGAAGCCTCCGCCGACGAGGAAGAGTCGGCCGAGACGGAAGCGACGGACGCCACCTCCGACGACCTCTCCGACGAGGACGATTCCGACGCCGAGACGCCTGGCGAGGCCAAGCGCAACGACAACCCGTTCCTCAACCTGCCGAAGGAAATCGACTACAAGGTCTTCACCACCGCCTTCGACGAGACGGTGGGGGCCGAGGACCTTTGCGAGGAAGAGGAGCTCGACCGGCTGCGCGCCTTCCTCGACAAGCAGCTCGCCAACCTGTCCGGCGTCGTCGGAAGGCTCGCCAACCGGCTGCAGCGCCGGCTGATGGCGCAGCAGAACCGCTCCTGGGATTTCGACCTGGAGGAAGGCTATCTCGATCCGGCGCGCCTGGTGCGCGTCGTCATCGATCCGATGCAGCCGCTGTCCTTCAAGCAGGAGCGCGACACCAAGTTCCGCGACACGGTGGTGTCGCTGGTGCTCGACAATTCGGGCTCCATGCGCGGCCGGCCGATCACGGTCGCCGCGACCTGCGCCGACATCCTGGCGCGCACGCTGGAGCGCTGCGGCGTTTCGGTCGAGATCCTCGGCTTCACCACCCGCGCCTGGAAAGGTGGGCAGGCGCGCGAGAAATGGCTGAAGGACGGCAAGCCGCCCAATCCCGGCCGGCTCAACGACCTGCGCCACATCATCTACAAGTCCGCCGACCATCCATGGCGTCGCGCGCGGCGCAATCTCGGGCTGATGATGCGCGAGGGTCTGCTCAAGGAGAACATCGACGGCGAGGCGCTGCTTTGGGCGCATAACCGGCTGATCGGCCGGCCCGAGCAGCGCAAGATCCTGATGATGATCTCGGACGGCGCGCCGGTCGACGATTCGACGCTCTCGGTCAATCCGGGCAACTATCTGGAGCGGCACCTGCGGGCGGTCATCGAGCTGATCGAGACGCGCTCGCCGGTGGAACTGCTCGCCATCGGCATCGGCCACGACGTCACCCGCTACTACCGCCGCGCCGTCACCATCGTCGACGCCGAGGAACTGGCCGGGGCCATGACCGAGCAGCTCGCCTCGCTGTTTGGCGAGGAAAGCGCGCGCGACACCCGCCGCGGCGGGCTGCGGCGCGTCGGATGATCTTTTCGGGGCGGCGCGCGCGGCGGACGCTCTTCGCCTGCGTGCTGACCTGCGCTTCGCCGGCCATTGCCGCCCAAAGAGCTTCCGTCGAGACCGTCGAGATCTCGGCGCGGCCGATCAGCCAGTTCCATGTCGGCCACGACGAGACGCGGTTCGGGCCGTTCGAATTCGTCGGCGGGCTGGAGATGACCTCGCCGGCGCGCGATTTCGGCGCGCTGTCGGCGTTTCGCTTCTTGAAGCCGGGCAGCGACTTCATCGGGGTCGCCGACACCGGCTTCTGGTTCTTCGGCACGATCGCGCATGACGCCGGCAAGCGCCCCTCTGGCGTGACGAATTTCCGCATGCAGCAGATGGTCGACGCTTCGGGCCGGCCGATCGGCAGGAAGTGGGAGGTCGATGCGGAAGGTCTCGCGGTCAAGGACGGCGTCGCCACCGTCGGCTTCGAGCGCGACCAGCGCGTCGCCCAGTTCAAGATCGATCCCGACAATATGAAAGCGCCGGTCAAGCAGCTCGACTATCTGGTTCCTGCGAGGGAACTGCGTCAGAACCGCGGCTTCGAGACCGTCACCCACGCCAACCCCTACGGGCAGCATGCGGGCGGGCTGGTCGTGGTCTCGGAAAGGAGCCTCGACGAGGCGGGCAATGTCTACGCCGCCATTATCGAAGGGCCGCACAAAGGCGTCTTCACCATCAAGCGGAACGGCGATTTCGACATCACCGACGGTGCCTTCCTGCCGGACGGCGACCTGCTCCTGCTTGAGCGGAGTTTTTCCATCGCGCGCGGGGTGAAGATGCGGCTGCGGCGCATCTATGGTGAAAGCGTCGAGAAGGGCGCGGTCGCCGACGGGCCGGTGCTGATGGAAGCCGACACGGGCTACCAGATCGACAATATGGAAGGGCTCGACGTCTGGACGCGCGACGACGGCGCGCTGATGGTGTCGCTGATCTCCGACGACAACCATTCGATCCTCCAGCGCAACCTCTATCTGGAATTCAGCGTGCACGAGGATTGACCTTCGTCGGAACTGCCGGCGGTAAGCGCCGGCAGGGGAAGGTCACCGGCCGACGTGGCGGACTTCGTTCATCAGGAAATTGGCGGCGCGCTTGCTGCGGTTGCGGATCTTGAGCGTCGCGGTGTTGTCGACGAAATAGGTGTGAAGGATGCTGTCGCGGGTGCGGACTTCGGGTCCGACGATGTCGACCGCGTGCCAGGTGTCGGTGCCGACCGCAAAGGCGTAGCCCGTGTTCGGCGAAAACGACATCCGGTGTGAATTCTCGAAACCGCCGCCGCCCGGCTTGCGCTGGGCGAAGCGCGTGCCGATGTGGTTGATGCTTTCATCCTCCGGCAGGTAGAACTGTACCGTGATGCCCTTCCATTTCGTGTCGGTGTGGAATTTGATCTGGTAGCCCGGCACGTCGCGCGTCAGCATCGGCACCGGATACATGCCGACCTTCATGAAGTCCGAGCCGAACCGGCGCTCCAGGCCGGGGGCAAGGCGGCGCATGAATGCCTCCTTCAGTTCCGGCGCATGCAACGCCTTGCCGACCAAGGCCCAGACGGCTCGTTTCTCAGCCGGCAGATGGCGGATATATTCGGGGTAGAGGTCGATCTTGACCCGCGTCGCGGTCCCGTCGGCCTTGATGTTCACATTGTTGCGGCCCTTGAGCGCGCGATATTCGCGCGCCTCGGGCATGGCCGCGCGCATGCGCAGATAAAGGTCCGACGGGAAGACATCGGTCATTTCCAGGTGCCAGAACGGCATGTCCACAAACCTGGCGCGGTTCACGGCCTCCACCATGTGGGAGACAATATGCTGCAGCGTTTGTGTGGCTGATGCTGGCGCCGCCGCGCCGTCTATGACCGACATGGATGTTCTTTCCCCAACTGAAACCCCGAATCCAAATTCCCTGCTCACATATATCGCTGCTCGGGCGAAATGCTAACCAAAGCACAGGCTGGATTGCAATGATCCACCGGACTGATCTTAATCGCGGTTTGCCGCCTCACAAAGTGAAGATGGTTCAGCACAAGAGTAGTGCGGTGCAAAGCGTGATGCCGACGATGCGGATATGGCTCCAGGCCGATATTCAACGAACCTTATAGATCTCGATCGGCTTGCCCGCGGTCGAGGAGTCCAGCTCGAGCCAATCCGGCACGTCGCCCCGCAGCAGTGTCGCGGCAAGGCCCTTGGGTGCGTCCAAGCCCAGCGATATCTCTTCCGTGTTGCCGCGACAGATCGCGATCAATCCCACTTGCTCGCGCTGGATGACCGCGCGGGCTATCTCCGGCGTCCCCATGAAAGCGTCGAGCATGGCGAGGTTGCCGCCGACATTGCGGTGGTAAGGGCCGGCCAGCGCCCGGTGTCCGGTGAACATCAATATCCCCGAACCGAGATTGGACGAGGCAAGCACCGTCGTTGCCGGCAAGGCGGCCAGATCGTGGAAGTCGGCCGGCTTGCCGCAGGTCACGGCATGGTCGGGATCGGAATTCACCCGCTGCGGCGCCTTCTGGACCACGGACTGCGCCGCCACCGCGACCCCGGCCCAGGTCGCATTGAGCGAGACCAGCCACGCCATGACAATGCCGGTGGAAAGCCGCCAAGAGGGCGCGGCGTCCGCCCGCACTCGGATTTTCGCGATCCAGGCCGAGAGCGGCAGCACGGCGAAAGCGACGGAGAAGGTCGAGCCGCGCACCTGCCAGAGGCTGACGCCGAAGGCGACGACAAGCAGGATGGCGGCTAGCATCTCCTCGCGGCGCAGGCGACGGCTTCGCAGCTGAAAGCCGATCAGCAGCATGGCGATGAAGGGCGTCACATAGCGCGCCGCCATCAGCTTGGGCTGGTGGATGGCGACGCTCCAGAAGGGCTGCGCTTCGACCACGTCGGCCAGCCAATAGGTGCGGATGCGTTCGTCCATGCCCGCATAGGGCGATGCCAGGCATTGCGGGAAGAACACGATCGCCACGGTCGCGACTACCGCCGCGAGCGCCAGCATCGAGACAAGCCTGGCCCGCGCCGTCGACGCAGTCAACGCGCCGGCGATCGCGAGGCCGAAACCGGAAAGCGCGGCAACCGCGAACTGGAAGGACGAGAAGGCGTCGCACTGGGCCACACCCCAGTCGGACGGCCGGATGGTCGCCACGAACACCACGAAGGCGACGCCGGCAAATCCAAGGCCGAAGCCGCGCGCCGGGAGCCGCTCCTTATCGTCGAGGATGAACAAGACCGCGGCGCAGACGCCGAGCGCCGCCACATAGGGAGCGGTCTCCATGCCGACAGCCAGCGTCAGGCCGGCGCAAATGCCCGAAAGAAGGGCAGCAGGGCGCCAGGAGGGCGCTTCCATCAGAAGCCAGAGGCCGGCCGCCGTCAAAAGCAGCTGGACATTGTGGTGATCGATCACGCCCGGGCTGTAGATCACCAGATAGAACAGCGCCGCCGTCGACAGAATGAGCGAGGGCATCGCGACGTTGACGCCGGCGAAGCGCCGCGAGGCGCGCATGAGCACGAATATGGTCAGTCCATAGAGCGCGGTCGGCCAGATGATCTGCGCGGCGCGTTCGGCGGTGGCGGTGCTGGCGCCGAGCGCATCGAGGGCCATGATAAGCAATGCGAGCGGCGCATCCACCAGCCGCGACCAGTGTATGACGAAGCCGCCCGCCGTGCCCATCCTGTACTGATGGAGATCGAACCAGCTTTGGCCGCCGAGCAGGTCGCGGACCTCGACCAGCCGCAGCATGCTGTCATTGTCGGCGCCGTAATCGCGAAGGGTCTGGAAACCGGAGACGGCGTTGATCGTCAGCACCACCAGCGTGGCGCACAACGCGAGCAGGAGATCATTTTTCCAACCGGTGCCTGGCACGGTCATGCTGGTTGCAATGCCCTGGAAAGTTTTCGCGATCCTGCATCATCGGCCGTAACAAAGCGTAAAGCCGCCGTGCCGATCCTGTCGGCTCAAGGCCCCTTGGCCGCGATCCAGATCACATGGCGGGCGCCGCGCTTGCCGTGGGCGCGCGTGCCGATCTCCTCGACCGCGAAGCCCGCCTGCTTCAGCCGCCGGGTGAAACCGGCGTCCGGTCCCTGCGACCAGACCGCCAGCACGCCGCCGGGCTTCAATGCGGCACGCGCGGCCGCGAGGCCGGCCGCGTCATAGAGCGTATCATTGCCCTTGTAGACGATGCCCTCGGGACCATTGTCGACGTCGAGCAGGATGGCGTCCCAAGCGGCTTTCTGCGCCCTTATCAACTGACCGACATCAGCCTCGCGAATGCTGACGCGAGGATCGTCGAGGCAGCCGCCGAAGATTCCCGACATCGGGCCGCGCGCCCAGGCGACGACCGCGGGGACAAGCTCCGCGACTGTGACGGTGGCGTCCTTCTCGAGTGCGGCGAGGGCGGCGCGCAAGGTGAAACCCATGCCCAGCCCGCCGATGAGGATCCCCGGCTGCTTGCGGCCGGCGATCCGCTCGCAGGAAAGCCTGGCGAGCGCCTCCTCCGAGCCGCTGAGGCGGCTGTTCATCAGCTCGTTGGTGCCGAGCATGATCGAAAATTCAGTGCCGCGCTGCTTCAGGCGCAGTTCCTGGCCGCCATCGGGCGTACGGGCGGAATCAAGCTGGACCCAGGGGATCATGCTTTCTCTTTTTGTTCGAGCATGATCTTTTCCAAAAACCGGGCTCCCTTTTTGGGATCATGCTCTCTCTTTTTGTTTGGAGCATGATCTTTTCCAAAAACCGGATCCCACTTTTTTTTTGGGGATCATGCTCCGAGCGCGACCGCCGGCTGGCTCCAGCGCGCGGCGAGCAGCCGGTAGGGGATCAGCGCCACGACAGCGATGATCAGCTTGACCGAAAGGTCGCCAAGCGCCCAGGAGACCCAGCGCATCGTCTCGACCGGCAGTACGCCCATCAGCGGCGCGGACTCCAGCGCGAAGCTGTCGTTGGGGCCGGCAAAGGCGAAGGCGGCGGAAAAGGCGACGCCGAAGAAGACGATCGTGTCGAACACCGAGCCGACCAGCGTGCCGACGATCGGCGCGCGCCACCAGCTCTGCCGGCGCAGCCGGTTGAAGACGGTGACGTCGAGCAATTGCGCGGCGAGGAAGGCGGCACCGGAAGCGGCCGCGATGCGCACCAGCCGGTCGGCGGCGGTCTCGAACCCGATCAGGCCATGACGGAACAGGAAGGGCGGGACCAGGATCGAGCAGGTCACCGCGGTCATGAAGCCGACGAATACCACCTTGCGCGCCACGGCAGGGCCGTAGCGGCGGTTGGCAAGGTCGGTGACCAGGAACGAGAAAGGATAGGTGAAGGCGCCCCAGGTGAGCAGGTCGGCCAGCGACAGGTTGCCGACCTGGCCCTGCATCGGGAACTGCACAAGGATGTTCGACGCCACGACGACAAGCGCCATGGCGGCCACGAAGGGCAGGTATCGCGTCAGGAAATTCATTTTTTTATCCTGGGTAATGGAACCAGCCGAGCGTCGTGCCGACGCTCGCTCTTATTCGGACAACGGATATGGCCGGTGCCCGAGGCGGTCGTCCCTCGCCCGAAAGCTGCTTTAAGCGGCGGACTGCTCGGCAAGCTTCTTGGCGATCTGCTTCTTCAGCAGACGAGCGCGCTGCGACAGTTCCTTGACGTCGGCCTTGACCAGGAAGGCGTCGAGGCCGCCGCGATGCTCGACCGAACGCAGCGCGTTGGCCGAAATGCGCAGCCGAACGTTCTGGTTCAGCGCTTCGGAAATCAGCGTCACATTGACCAGGTTCGGCAGGAAGCGACGCTTGGTCTTATTGTTGGCGTGGCTCACATTGTTGCCGGTCTGAACTGCCTTGGCAGTGAGTTCGCAGGTGCGGGACATCTTGACTAACCTTCAGTTTCTAAACCTGCCAAACCATTCTGCGCGCGCCAGGCGGCGCGCGGTCTCGGTCAGGCGGCCTTTGGAAAAGTTGGCGTTCCATAGTGGCATTTCACCACTGCGTCAAGCTCCGGCACGTGGCCTGCGGAGCGGCGCGCTCCATATAAAGGCCGGATTTCGTATTATAAGCCCTTCGCGAAGGGATATGCCAGGCTGGAGCCTTAGCGTTTCGGCCGAACTGCCAGGGATTCGCCAGCCGCCATGCTCCGTCCTGCTCATGCACTTGCCAGCCTGCTTGCCCTTGCCGTGCCGGCAACCAGTTTCGCCGCCCCCTCGCCGCAATCCTTCAAGGGCGAATACACGGTCTCGTTTCTCGGGCTTTCGATCGCCAGGGCGACTTTCTCCAGCCGCTACGAGGGCAATACCTACGCCATCGACGGCACCGTCTCGGCCGCCGGGCTCGGCAGGCTGTTCGACGACACCAAAGGCACGATTTCGTCGAAAGGCACCATTTCCGACAAGCGTATGACGCCGCAGGTGTTCAGGGCCGATTATACGTCCGGCAAGAAGGCCTCGATGGTCGACATCCGCTTCAGCAACGGGTCGGTCACCTCCACGCAAGTCGTTCCCGCGCCGGGCAAGCGCGATCCGAAGAGCTGGGTGCCGATCGGCGACGGAGACCTGAAATCGGTGCTCGATCCGATGGCCGCGACGGTCATCCATGCCGACAGTCTGGACAAGGTCTGCGGACGCACGGTCAAGTTCTACGATGGCGAAATGCGCGCCGACTTGAGCTTGACCTATGCCTCCAAGGGCTCGATCTCGGTGCCGGGCTACAAGGGCGACACGGTGACCTGCAAGATGGGCTTCGAGCCGGTGGCAGGCTACCGCAAGGGCCGCAAGGCGCTGAACTTCCTCCAGAACAGGAGCCGCATGCTGGTGACGTTTGCGCCGGTTGGCCAATCCGGCGTATATGCGCCGATCCGCGCCACGGTCGGCACCCAGATCGGTCCGTTGACCATCAGCGCTAGACGGTTCGAAGCGGTAAATTAGGTCAGGCGCCGCCACGCGCCGGCGGGGGAGATATGGGGCGCGCAACACTGATCGGTTTTTCGGCGGTCGCCATGTGGGCGCTGCTGGCGCTGCTCACCGACGCATCGGGCCAAGTGCCGCCGTTCCTGCTGTCGGCCATCACCTTCGCCATCGGCACATGCGTCGGGCTGGCGGCGCGGCTGGTGATGCCGGCCGCCGACAGAAACCAGAAGATCCCGCCACAGGTCTGGGTGATCGGCATAGCCGGGCTGTTCGGCTACCATTTCTTCTACTTCACGGCGCTGCGCAACGCACCGGCTGTCGAGGCGAGCCTCATCGCCTATCTGTGGCCGCTGCTGATCGTGCTGGGTTCCGCGCTGATGCCGGGCGAGCGGCTGGCCTGGAACCATGTCGTGGGCGCTCTGCTCGGCCTTGCCGGGACCTTCCTGATCGTCACCAAGGGCGGCGGGCTGGCTTTCGATGCGCGCTATGCCTTCGGCTACGCGATGGCCGCCGTCTGCGCGCTTTTGTGGTCGTCCTACTCGCTCTTGTCGCGGCGCTTCCCCTCGGTGCCGACCTCCATCGTCACCTGGTTCTGCGCGGCGACGTCGGTGCTTTCGCTGGCCTGTCATCTTCTGCTTGAGAAAACGGTGCTGCCGGAGGGTCCTGGACAGTGGCTGGCCGTCATCGGGCTCGGCCTGATGCCGGTTGGCGCGGCCTTCTACGCCTGGGATATCGGCGTCAAGCGCGGCAACATCCAGGTGCTGGGCGCCGCGAGCTACGCCGCGCCGCTGTTGTCGACGCTGGTGCTGATCGCTGCCGGCGTCGCCGAGCCGTCGCTGCGCATCCTCGCGGCCTGCGTGCTCATCACCGGGGGTGCTGCGCTGGCCGCGAAGTCGCTGCTGATGCGCAAGCCGGCGGCCGAAGAGGCGAACGCATGATGCCGTTTCCGGGCGGCATCGAGGCCAACGCCAACGCGACGCTTCTGTTCTCGTTCACCGCGGCCGTGATCTACGCCTTTGCGCTCGACATGCCGCCGAAATGGACGCGCACGGCGGCAAAGACGCTTGCCGTCGCCTTGCTGGCCGTGCTTGCCGTCATGCAGGGCGGTCCGCTGCTGCTTGTCGCGGCGCTGGGCCTGAGCGCCATCGGCGACGCCTTCCTGTCGCGCGACGGCGAAAAAGCCTTTCTCGGCGGGCTGGCGAGCTTCCTCGCCGGCCACGTCGCCTATGTCGCCCTGTTCGCGCGGTCAGGCGGCGGACTCGGCCTTTTGAACGCCGAATCCTGGCGGGGTGCGATCGCGCTCGCCATGGCCGCATTCAGCATCGTCATGCTTGCCGCGCTCTGGCGCCGCGTCGGTCCGCAACTGCGCATTCCGATCGCCGTCTATGTCGCGGCGATCCTCGCCATGGGCATTTCGGCGCTCACCACCGGCAGCGCATGGGTCATCGCCGGCGCGGTGCTGTTCATCGCCTCGGACGGGTTGCTGGCGACCGAGCGCTTCCTGCTCGCGGCGATCTCGCCGCAGCGCCTTTGGATGCGCTACACGGTCTGGGTGCTGTATTATGCGGCCCAGCTGGCCATCACGCTCGGATTTCTAATCAGCTAGAGCGTTTCACTGTTTTTCGGAAACAGTGAAACGCTCCAGCTCTTTGTTTTGTCGCAATTCCGGACGGAAAACCGCTCACACTTTTCCTGGAATTGCTCTAGCCGATCCTCGGCTGCCAGCCCGGCTCGGCCAGCTCGAAAGCGGCGAAGTCGAAGCCCGGCGCCACGGTGCAGCCGACCAGCGTCCATTCGCCAAGGCTGCGCGCCGACTGCCACCAGCCGGCCGGTACGACGAGCTGCGGCCGCTCGCCGGCGGCAAGGGCCGTGCCCAGCACCTGCTCGATCACGCTGTCGGTGCCTTCTTCATGCATCGACAGCGCCAGCGGCGCACCGGCATAGTAATGCCAGACCTCGGCCGCGTCCTTCACCCGATGCCATGCCGAAAGCTGGCCTTGCTCGAGCAGGAAGTAGATCGCGGTCGAATGACCGCGCGGACCGCCCGCGGCGTCGCGAAACGTCTCGGCATACCAGCCGCCCTCGGGGTGCGGCTCGAGGCCAAGCGTTGCGATGATCTCGGCGGCGCTGGTGGTCATTCGCATTCTTTGCCTTGACGCATGTCGTTATCCCAGAACCGCTGCACATTTTTGGGCGACGTGGATCAAAAATTATCCTTGCGCTTGCGGATCTCGGCAAACACCTCGGCGTCGCTGGCTTTCTCCATGCCGAGGTGCTTGCGGATCGCCGGGTCGTGCCAGCGCAGGAACTGGTTGGTGGACAATTCGTCGCCGATGGTCGTCGGCAGCGTCGGCTTGCTGTCGGCGCGCAGCGCCTCGATCCTGGCTGCGCGTTGCCTCAGTAGCGGGTTGCCCGGATCGACCGTTACCGCGAAGCGGGCGTTGGCCAGAGTGTATTCGTGGCCGCAATAGATGGCGGTTTCCGCCGGCAGCGCCGCCAGCTTCTTCAGCGATTCATACATCACCGGCGGCTTGCATTCGAACAGGCGGCCGCAACCCAGCGCGAACAAAGTGTCGGCGGTGAACGCCACCTTCGAGGCCGGCAGGTGGTAGGAGACATGGCCGGCGGTGTGGCCGGGGGTCTCGATGACGTCGATCCGTTCATCGCCAAGGCGCACGACCGAGCCTTGGCTGACCGTCTCATCGATGCCGGGGATCTTTGCCTTTTCGGCTTCCGGGCCGACGATGCGCAATTTGAAGCGCTCCTTCAGCGCCAGATTGGCTTCGACATGGTCGGCATGATGGTGCGTGGTGAGAATCAATGTCGGCGTCCAGCCGGTGCGCTTGATCGCCGCCAGGATCGGCGCTTCTTCCGGCGCGTCGATGATCGCCGTCTCGCCGCTTTTCGGATCGTGGACCAGCACGCCGAAATTGTCGGTGCGGCACATGAACTGCTCGATCTCGACCGCCATCGGCATCTTTTCTCCGTTATTGCCGCAGACATAGGGCGACTGGCCGCCGATGTCATCCGGGTTTATCGAACTTGGCGCGTTTATCGAATTTGGCGCCTTTGTTGAACTTGGCATTTATCGCGGCTACCGTCCCGCGCATGCATTCGGACATCGTCGACCTGCGCTCCTTCTACTCGTCCACGCTCGGCCGCCTCGCCGAGCATTCGATCACCATGGCGCTGTCGTCCATTTGGACGACCGTACCCAACGAGCGGCTGGTCGGCCTCGGCTACACGCTGCCCTGGCTGGAACGCTTCGGCACCGATGCCGAGCGCGTTTTCGCGTTCATGCCGGCAACGCAAGGCGCGGTGGTCTGGCCAGCGTCGGGGCCCACGGCGACGGCGCTGGTCTTCGACGAGGAACTGCCGCTGGTCGATTCCTGCATCGATCGCGTTCTCATGGTGCATTCGCTCGAGCACGCCGAAAATCCGCGCGAGACGCTGAACGAAATCTGGCGCGTGCTGTCGCCGGCGGGCAGAGTTGTCATCGTCGTGCCCAACCGGCGTGGTGTGTGGGCGCGCCTCGAGCACACGCCCTTCGGCAACGGCCGGCCGTTCTCGCGCGGCCAGCTGACCGAGTTGCTGCGCGAGGCGAACTTCACCCCGGCGACGTGGAGCGACGCGCTGTTCTTCCCGCCGTCGCCGCGGCGTTTCATGATGCGGTTCCACAATGTGCTGGAGCGGGCCGGCCGTCGCTTCTGGCCGATCTTTTCGGGCGTCATCGTCGTCGAGGCGCAGAAACGGCTCTACCAGGGCGTGCCGGTCGCCCAGCGCGCCTCACGCCGTGTCTTCGTGCCGGTCTTCTCGCCACAGGGCGCGACGAGGCTCGGACGCAAGGCGACGGACGCCACCGCCCGACGGGTGACGCGTTCGTGATCGGGACCGCGCCTTGCATCGCGCGGCGATCGTTACCCTATCTGAGGCATGCTCGATCTGAGCACGCTCGTTTGGCGCGGCGTTCATGACCGCCGCGGGAATCAGGAATACCCTTTATGGACGACCAGACCAATAAAAAGCCGGCGGCGCAAAAAGCCACTGTCTCGGTCGAGGCAAGCAGCCTCGCCGACCAGGTGGCGACGATCAGGCAGGGGCTCAAGTCCTCACCGGTGCGCCGGCAGCTTGCCTGGGTCTCGATTGGGATCGTCGCGGTCATCGTCGCAACGTCGATCGGCCAGGTTCTGCTCAACCGCTGGAACCAGCCCTTCTACGATGCGCTGGCGCGGCGCGACATGGCGGACTTCCTGGACCAGCTTCTCGTCTTCGCGATGATCGCCGGCGGGCTTCTGGTGCTCAATATCGGCCAGACCTGGCTCAACCAGATGATCCGTCTGCGGTTGCGCGAGGCGCTGACGCTCGACCTCATCGATCAATGGATGCGTCCGGCGCGAGCCTTCCGGCTGGCCAATGCCGGCGCCATCGGCGTCAATCCCGACCAGCGCATGCAGCAGGACGCCGCCCATTTGTCGGACCTGTCGACCGATCTCGGCGTCGGCCTGTTGCAGTCCTTCATCCTGCTCGTCTCCTTCATCGGGGTGCTGTGGGAGCTGTCCTCGGGCTTCGTCTTCCACATCGGCGGCTATTCATTGGCGATACCGGGCTACATGGTGTGGGCGGCGTTCCTCTACGCCGGCATAGCCTCCTGGCTAAGCTGGCTGGTCGGGCGTCCGCTGATCAGCCTCAACAGCGAGCGCTATACCCGCGAAGCGGAGCTGCGCTCCTCGATGGTAAGGGTCAACGAGAATGTCGACGCCATCGCGCTCTACCATGGCGAGCCCGATGCCCGGCGCCGGCTCGAGCTTGACCTGGGCACGGTGCTGGTCGCCATGCGGCGCATCTTTACCGCGCAGATCAATCTGTCCTGGGTGACCGACACCTATGGCTGGATAACGGTGGTTGCGCCCATCCTGGTGGCTTCGCCGGTCTATTTTTCCGGGGACATCTCGTTCGGCGGGCTGATGATGGCGGTCGGCGCCTTCAACCAGGTCCATTCGTCGCTGCGCTGGTTCATCAACAATATCGGCAGCATCGCCGACTGGCGCGCGACGCTGATGCGCGTGGCGGACTTCCGCATCGCGCTTACCGAAACCGACGCGCTGCATGGTACCGAAAAACGCATCCAGTTCGGTGAAAACGCCAATGGCCTACTGACGTTCGACAAGCTTCAGGTGTCTTCGCCGGAAGGCTGCACCAAGCTTGCCGAGGCGGAGGTCGAAATCCATGCCGGCGAGCGCGTCATGATCACCGGCGAGCCGGGCGCCGGCAAGACATTGTTCTTCCGCGCCATTGCCGGCCTGTGGCCATGGGGGAGCGGGCGGATCGGCTTGCCGGCCGGCGAGGCTCCGATCTTTGTGCCGCGCGTGCCGTATTTCCCGGCAGGCCCCTTGCGCGAGGTTCTCGATCATCCGTACGGGAAGGACCCAGCCAGCGATGCCGAAATAGCGGCGGTGCTTGCCGAGGTTGGTCTTGATCGGCTGTCTGTCGATCTGGACCATCCCGGGCGATGGGAGCGCGAGCTCAGCGATGACGAACAGCGGGCGCTGGCCTTTGCCAGGCTGGCCTTGCGCAAACCGAACTGGGTGATCATCGACGAAGCCCTGGATGCGTTCGACGGCCCCTCGCTGCGGCGGGTGCTGGCGATGATGGAAAAGCGCCTGCCGGGGACCGCCATCCTCAACATCGGACGCGGCCTGCACAACACCCAGTTCTTCCCGCGCGCGCTGAGCATCGTGAAGGATACCGGGGCTCAGGCCTTGAAGCCGGCCCGCGTCCGCGCCGGAGCAATCGAGCCACCACCCATTCTTGCCCGCCGCAAGAAGAAGTAGCTTTATTTTCGCCGCGATCGCCGGGAAGATTCGCTGGGTCGTCCGAGGCTGCCATGCTTGCGAAACTTGGCCTGCTTGCCTGCCTTGCCTGCGCCGCGGCGGTGCCGATGCCAGCGCCAGACGACGGCTCGGCGATGGATGTCGAACTCGTGCTTGCCGTCGACATCTCACAGTCGATGGATGAGGAGGAGTTCGCGCTGCAGCGCGCCGGCTATGTCGAGGCGCTGCGCCATCCCGACTTCATCAATGCCGTGCGCTCGGGTCGAAATGGCCGCATCGCGCTCGCTTATTTCGAATGGGCGGGCGTGGTGCGCGACGACGGGGTCATCGCCTGGCAGATCATCGATGGGGAGGCCAGCGCCAACGCTTTTGCCGACAGGCTAGAAGCGCGGCCGTTCCGCAGCTTCCGCGGCACCTCGATTTCAAGCGCCCTCGGCTTCGGCGCCGGGCTCCTGGAGAGAACCGGCTTTTCGGCGCCGCGCCGCGTCATCGACATATCGGGCGACGGACCCAACAATATCGGGCTGCCCGTCGCCGAGATCCGCGATGCCACCATCGCCAAGGGTATCGTCATCAACGGCCTGCCCATACTCATCAGGCCGTCGCCGAGCGTCAGCCGCCTCGACCGCTATTACGCCGACTGCGTGACCGGAGGTGCCGGTTCCTTCGTGCTGCCAATCTACGCGGCGTCCGAGTTCTCGACAGCCATCCGCCGTAAACTCATCCAGGAGGTGAGCGGCCTCACCGACGCCAGGCCTATGCACATCGACGATACGGCACCCGTCGATTGCCTGCTGGGCGAGCGCCTTCGGCGGCGGTTCTCAGATCCCTATTTTCCGGAACTCGACAGATAGTGCGTTTCACCGTTTCACGGAAACGGTTAAACGCACTATCTCCTTGTTTTTACGCAATTCCGGACGGAAAACCGCTCACACTTTTCCTGGAATTGCTCTAGCAGTCCGTCTCAAGCCGCCCGGGCGCCGTATTTGGCGCGGAACTCGTCATAGCAGTCGCGGCGCCAGCGCCGGCCGACGACATAACCACGCAGCAGTTGCGGCAGCGAATAGCCGAGCGCCTTGGACGATCGATTGGCGAGATACCCGGAAAATGCTTGGTGCAGCCGGCCCCTCAAGATATCGGCGATGATCTGGCGCGCGATCATATAAGGCGGAACATCGGGATAGCGGTCGGCGATATAGGGGTGCTTGTCGATCAGATTGGCATAGGCCTCGACATAGCCGTCGTGGCGGCCGGAGATCGAATTCTCCGAATTGTACTTCTTCCAGTCGATGTCCTCGGACAGCAGAGCACCGCCGCGCTGGGCAAAGCGCAGCAGCAATTCGCGGTCCTGCATGCGCGTGATGTCGCTATCGTAGCCGCCGATCGCGAGCAGCGATTCGTGCCTGGCGGTGATAGCCGAGCCGGCAATGAAGATGGTCTGCGAGACCAGGGCGCGCTGCAGCTTGCTCTTGTCGAGAAAGGCGCCGCGATTGATGCATTTGGTGCTGCGGCTCCCCTTCAGCGACAGGAACGAACTGATCAGCACCTCCAGCGAAGGATTCTCGTCGAAGTGCGCCAGCGTCCGCTCCAGCCGGTCCGGCAGATAGACATCGTCCGAATCGAGGAAAGTCACCACCGGCGCCCGGGCGCGCTCAATACCCGCGTTGCGCGCGGCATTGGCGCCGCGCCATTTGGCGCCGACATAGATGAGCCTGGGATCGCGGATTTCAGCAAGCGCGGCGGCTGTTCCGTCCGTCGACCCATCGTCGACCACAATGTGCTCGAAGCGGGTAAGCGTCTGCGCCAGAACGCTTTCCACCGCGCGCACGACCTGGCTGCGCCGATTGTGCGTCGGCGTGATCACTGTAATCAGCGGAACGTCTTCGCTCGACATCGGGCTGCCACTGCCGGTCGGTTCTGATGTTTGTCGGATGGGTCTGACGACTATGTTCTTGTCCCACCTCTGAGTTGTGGCCGACGCTACAAAAAAGCCATCTTTCTGTCACGTCGCGCTCACCACGGAACGCCGATATTGGCGGCTTTTCCGCAGCATTGCGGTTTGATGGCAACACAATTGGCTTTCCGGTTTGGGCAGACAGGTCCGCTCGCCCGGGCCAAAGGGCGAGAGCCGTGCGCTGGTCGAGTACCTCCCTAGGAGGTCAGGCCCTCTTCAACAAAAACACCGCCTGCTGGCCGAAGAAATTCCAGAACCACCAGGGCATCGACAGGCCGATCTTCTGGCCGTTGGCGTCGAGCGCGGTCGCCTTCTCGACCGTCGCGCCGAGCTCCTCGCACAGGTTGACGAAGTCGCGGATGGTGCAGAAGTGGATGTTGGGCGTGTCGTACCAGGAGTAGGGCAGGTCCTTGGTGACCGGCATCCTGCCCTTGATTAACAGCGAGAAGCGCACGCGCCAGTGGCCGAAATTGGGGAAGGAGACGATGGCGCAGTTGCCGATCCTGAGCAGTTCATCGAGCACCACCTTCGGGTTGCGCGTCGCCTGCAGCGTCTGCGACAGCACGACGAAGTCGAAGCCCTTGTCGGCGTAGAATTTCAGATCCGTGTCGGCGTCGCCCTGGATGACCGATAGCCCGCGCGCCACGCATTCGTTGACGCCGCGCTGCGACAGTTCCAGCCCGCGGCCGTCGACCTGCTTGGTCTCCTGCAGCAGTTCCAGAAGCACGCCGTCACCCGAGCCGACATCGAGCACGCGCGACTTGGCTGGGATGAGGTCGGTGACGACTTCGAGGTCGACACGCTGGGCGCGGTTGACGCTCATAGGCTGAGCCCCCTTGCGCGTGCTGCCGAACCAATGAAGCCGTTGATAGCCGCGAACAGCTCCGGCTCGTCGAGCAGGAAGGCGTCGTGGCCGCGATCCGTCTCGATCTCGACGAAGGAGACGGAAGCCCCCGCTGCGTTCAAGGCATGCACGATCGAGCGGCTCTCCTCGGTCGGGAACAGCCAGTCGCTGGTGAAGGAGACCAGGCAAAAGCGCGTCCTTGTGCCCGCGAAGGCGTCGGCGAGGCGTCCGCCGTGATCGGCGGCAAGGTCGAAATAGTCCATCGCGCGGGTCAGATAGAGATAGGAATTGGCGTCGAAGCGGTCGACGAAGGTCATGCCCTGGTGGCGCAGATAGCTCTCGATCTGGAAATCGGCGTCGAAGCCAAAGGTGAGCGCCTCGCGGTCCTGCAGATTGCGGCCGAATTTACGGTGGAGCGCCGCTTCCGAAAGATAGGTGATGTGGGCGGCCATGCGCGCGACGGCGAGCCCTTTTTCCGGGCGCTTGCCGAAATCGAGATATTTGCCGCCATGCCATTCCGGATCGGCCATGACGGCCTGCCGTCCGACCTCATGGAAGGCGATGTTCTGCGAGGAATGGCGGGCGCCGGTGGCGATCGGCAGGGCAGAGAAGACCCGCTCCGGATAGCTCGCCGCCCATTCCAGCACCTGCATGCCGCCCATCGAGCCGCCAAGCACGCAAAACAGCTTTTCGATGCCGAAATGGTCTACAAGCATCGCCTGCGCGCGCACCATGTCGCGTATGGTGATGATCGGCAGGTCGAGGCCGTAGGGCTTGCCGGTCGCCGGATTGGTCGAGGCCGGGCCGGTCGAACCGAGGCAGCCGCCGATGACGTTTGCGCAGATGACGAAGAAGCGATTGGTGTCGATGATCTTGCCGGGGCCGATCAGCACCTCCCACCAGCCCGGCTTACCGGTCACCGGATTGGTGTTGGCGACGTGCTGGTCGCCGGTCAGCGCATGGCAGACGAGGATGGCGTTGGAGCGCGCATCGTTCAGCGTGCCATAGGTCTGGTAGGCGATCTGGAACGGCGAAAGCAAGGTGCCGGCGTCGAGCTTCAGCGGCTTGTCGGGGCCGAACTGCAGCACCGGGCTCGACGGATGGTCGGCCTCGTCGTTGGTTCTTGCAGCGCGCTGAGTGGCCATGTCCGTCCCCATCCTGTCCCGCATCTGACTCGTCGCGATGCGGTGTCCGGCCAGCGGCGGACAACAAAAAACCGGCTTGCCGTCGCAAAGCCGGTTACAGGTTGCAAACGGCCCTTTAGCGAGTTGTTTAACGTGGCTGCAAGCCGACCGGCCAAATCACCACGGAAGTCTGGCAGTCCTTCTAGGACCAGCGCCGCTGTTCGTCAACGGGTAGCCTCCGCGCGACCGGACGTTGTGCCAAGCGCTGGCACTCGACATTCCAGCTCACGGCTTGTATTTCCGCTGCGGCCTTTAAAGGCCCTCTCGACGGATTTGTGACATGAAGCAGGATCAGCCCCGTCCGACGCCCCGCGCGGGGATCATGGACATCGAGGCCTATGTGCCGGGAAAAAGCACCGCCCCGGCCGGCGTGACGAAAGTCTACAAGCTGTCGTCGAACGAAAACCCGCTCGGGCCCTCGCCGAAGGCGATCGAGGCCGCGCGCGAGGTGGCGGCAAAGCTCGACGTCTATCCCGACGGCACGGCGCGGCGGCTGCGCGAGGCGATCGCCGAGGTGCATGGGCTGAACCCGGCGAACATCATCTGCTCCAACGGCTCGGACGAGATCCTGGGGCTCTTGGCGCAGACCTACCTCGCGCCGGGCGACGAGGCAGTATTCACCGAACACGCTTTCATGGTCTACAAGATCTACATCCAGGCGGCGGGCGCCAAGCCGGTGGCGGTGAAGGAAACCGACGAGCGCGCCGATGTCGACGCGATCCTCGCCGCGGTCACGCCTGCGACGCGTATTGTGTTCCTTGCCAATCCGAACAATCCGACCGGCACCTATGTGCCGTTCCAGGAGGTGCGCCGGCTGCACGCGGCATTGCCAAAGAACGTGCTCCTAGTGCTCGACGCGGCCTATGCCGAATATGTGCGGCGCAACGACTACGAAGCCGGCATCGAGCTCGCCGGCAGCTCGGAGAACGTGGTGATGACCCGCACCTTCTCCAAGCTCGGCCTTGGCGGTGCGCGTATCGGCTGGATGTACGGGCCGGCGCATATCGTCGATGCGATCAACCGCATCCGCGGCCCCTTCAACGTCAACGCCACCGCGATCGAAGCAGGCATCGCCGCCATCCGCGACCGCGCCCATATCGAGCGCAGCGCGGCGCATAACGAGAAATGGCTGGCCTGGCTCAGCGCGGAGCTGACCGAGCTCGGCCTGCGCGTCACCCCCAGCGTCGGCAATTTCGTGCTGATCCATTTTCCCGACGACAAGAAACATTCGGCGGCGGCCGCGGACGATTATCTCAGCGCGCGCGGCTATATCCTGCGCCGCGTCACCGGCTATGGCTTCCCTAACGCGCTGCGCATGAGCGTCGGCACCGAGGAAGCCAATCGCGGCGTCATCGATGCGCTCAAGACCTTCCTGAAAAGCTAGAACGCCATGACATCACCGATGTTCGAGAAAATAGCACTGGTCGGCATCGGCCTGATCGGCTCGTCGCTCGCCCGCGTCATCCGCCGTGAAGGCCTGGCGCGTCATATCGCCATCGCGACGCGCAGCGCCTCGACGCTGAAGCGGGCCGAGGAGTTGGGCCTTGGCGATTCCTACACGACGGATGCCAAGGAAGCGGTGCGTGATGCCGACCTCGTCATCGTCTCGGTGCCGGTCGGTTCATCCGGCGAGGTCGCGGCCGAGATCGCGCCGGCGCTGAAGAAAGGCGCCATCCTCACCGATGTCGGCTCGACCAAGGCTTCCGTCATCGCGCAGATTGAGCCGCATGTGCCGGAGGGCGTGCATTTCATCCCCGGACATCCGCTGGCGGGCACGGAAAAGTCCGGGCCCGATGCCGGTTTTGCCGATCTCTTCGAGAACCGCTGGTGCATCTTCACGCCGCTGCCGGGCACCGATCCCGCCGCGCTCGAGACGCTTTCGGAATTCTGGCGCCGCTGCGGCTCCAACATCGACACGATGGACCCGCAGCATCACGACATGACGCTCGCGATCGTTTCGCATCTGCCGCATATCATCGCCTACAACATCGTCGGCACGGCGGATGATCTGGAAGCGGTGACCAAGAGCGAAGTCATCAAATATTCCGCTTCCGGTTTTCGCGATTTCACCCGCCTCGCCGCCTCCGACCCGACCATGTGGCGGGACGTGTGCCTGCACAACAAGGACGCGATCCTGGAGATGCTGGCGCGCTTCTCGGAGGATCTCGCCTCGCTGCAGCGCGCGATCCGCTGGGGCGACGGCGAGAAGCTGTTCGACCTCTTCACCCGCACGCGCGCCATCCGCCGCTCGATCATCGAGGCCGGCCAGGACATCGATGTGCCGGATTTTGGTCGGCAGGCGGTCGAGCATCCCAAAGGGAACTGATATTCAGGTGAGGCCGGCCTGCAAATGACGGCTTTCTGCGCTTCCGGTGCTCACGTACGAAAAGTACGCTGCGCTCCGGTTCTAGGGACCCCACCCAGTTTGGTCGCTTCGCGCCCGTCTTCGACTCCGACTCGGCCTGACCTGAATCTCAGCTCCCTTCGCCTTCTCGCGATGACGACCAGTGCGCCGCCATCATGGCCAGCGTCTCGGCCCTGTTTGGCGCGCCGAGGCGGCCGCCGAAGCGCAGGCATTTGAGCGCGGCGGCGGCGCTGGCAAAGCGCAGGGCCTCTTCCATCGGCATGGCCTCGGCGAGGCCGACGGCAAAGGCGCCGTGGAAGACGTCGCCGGCGGCAAGCGTGTCGACCGCCTTGACCTTCGGTGCCTCGACATGGCGCACGCGTCCGGTCGCCCGGTCGTGCCACCAGGTTCCAGCGGCGCCGCCGGTCACCGCGACAAAGGCATCGGTGCGCGAGGCGAGGTCGGCGCAGGCGCTTTCAGGGTCCAGCGCATGGCCGCAGACGATGCGCGCCGCAGGCTCCGAGGCGATGATGTGCGAGGCCAATGGCAAGAGCCGCTCCAGCACCTCGACGGGTGCTGTATCTGCATCCAGGATCGCCGGGCGGCCGGTCGATCTGGCCGCGCTCAAAGCGAGAGCCGCGGCGCCCGGCCAGCGGACATCGACCAGCACGGCGTCGAAGCCAGACAGATCGGCAAGCGGCAAAGCCTCGGGATCGGCCTGCGCCTTTTTGTCATAGAAGGGGACGATGATGCGCTCGCCATGCGCATCCACCACGATCGCGGCCAGCGCCGAACGCGCGCCGGCGACACGGCGGATCAGGCTGCAGTCGACACCTTCGGCCTCGATGTCGGCGATCAACTGGTCGCCGACCGGATCGTCACCCGCGCTTGCCCAAAGCGAGACCTCGGCGCCGAGGCGATGCGCGGCGCAGGCGGCGCTGGTCGCCATGCCGGAGGCGATCTGGACGCCGTCGCTGGCGATGAACTTGCCCTGATGCGCGGGCAGCGTCTCGACGCGGAGGATCGTGTCGAGGGTGAAGGCGCCGACGCTGAGCAGTCTGACCGTTTTCGCCATTGTTGCGTTATTCGAGCGGCTTGATCTTGCCGAGCGGGATGAAGCCCAGCGAGGCCTTGCCCTTGACGATCTTCAGCGGCATCGACGGTTCTTTTCCAAGCATGGCCAGGGCGGCAAAACCCTGCTCGATTTCGCCTTTATGCTCGGGTACCGCGCCGGCGAGGATTGCTGCCACCGCCTTGGGATCCTTGAGCTTGATCATCAGGCTTGCGTCTACCAGGCCTTCCGCATCGACGGAGACCGGTCCGGACACGGTGATGCGCGCCGTGCCCGACGACAGGTCGAGCCTGGCGATGTCGATCGACTGGCCGCGCAGGCTCTTCGGCGGTGTCGCGATCAACGCCACGCCGTTCCTCAGCGTCACGTCGCCGCTGCCGTCCAGCGCGGGCAGCACGCGTCCCTCGATAGCATCCGCATTGATTTCCAGATCGCCGACGCTGCCGACATAGTTGATGTCCTGGCCGACCGGCTGCAATTGCCCGGCCGCCTTGCCGGCGCTGAACAGCTGCATCGGATCCGTGTCGTCCTGCGGGTCGGTCTGACCGTTCAGGCCTTCAGCCTGCAGCGAGACGCTGCGCGGCAGCGGCCACCACACTTTGACATTGGCCTGCAACTGGTCCCAGTCGATCCACAGCGGCGGCATGCCGGGCGCGATCGTCCGCAGCGGCCCGCGCAGATCGGCGACCGGCGACAAGGGGCCGGTGATCGCGGCGACGGCATTGAAGCTTCCGGTGGAAGCCGCGACCTTCCGGGCGTCGTCCTCATAGGCGATGTTGTCGCAGGAGACCGTGAAGCTCATCGGATAGCCGCTGACGGTGAGATTGGCGCAGCCGGCGGCGATGCCCTTGCTGCCCAGCCGCGCCACCGTCTGGTCAGCCTCGGTCTTGAGTCGGTCGGCGAGATAGAACCAGCCGCCGCTGTAAAGGGCGAACAGCACGACGATGAACGCCGCGAGCCAAAGCAGCCGGCGGCGGGGTTTGGGCGATCGCTCGTCACTTGACGTCATGCTGCGGCTCTCGTTAACCCCGGCGTGCAGGCGTTTGCTTTCACGCAAACAAGCGAGGGCAGAAGAAGCACCTTGTCGGTGCGGCGTCGTTCACTCGAATGCGATCAGGCTTGGCGATATGGGCGATTTTTGGGTTTTTGGCTATGGGTCGCTGATCTGGCGGCCTGGATTTGCCCATGTCGAGACGCGCCGCGCCCGGCTTTACGGCTACCGGCGCTCGCTTTGCGTCTATTCCTTCGTGCATCGCGGCACGCGCGGGCGGCCCGGCCTTGTGCTCGGTCTCGACCGAGGCGGCTCCTGCATCGGCCTGGCTTATCGTGTCCCCGGCAATCTGCGCGACGAGGTGCTTTCCTATCTGCGCGAGCGTGAACTGGTGACCAGCGTCTATCTCGAACGCATGCTGGATATCCGGCTGGACGGCGGCGTTGCCGTCGAGGCGGTCGCCTACATCGTCGACCGGCAGCATGAGCAATATGCCGGCGCGCTCGATGCCGATCACGCGGCAAGGATCGTTCGCGGCGCCGTCGGCCAATCCGGACGGAACGAGGATTATGTTTTGAGCACGCTCGCGCACCTCGAGGCGCTCGGCATCCGCGATCACTGGCTGGAGGAGGTGGGCCGCCAGGTCTCGTCTTCGTGAAGTGCTGGTCCGATCAAAAAGCAAAACCATGCCTTTGACCTCGACCGGCTACGACCTAGCTTAGCGGCATCCCATCCCTGGGCGTCAGGCCCGTTCCAGCACGGAGATCCGTCTTGCAGAAACGCCGTCTCGGTCGCACCGACCTTTCCATCGCGCCTCTGGTCCTGGGCGGCAACGTCTTCGGCTGGACCGCCGACGAGAAGACTTCCTTCGATCTGCTCGACCGGTTCGTCGGGGCGGGCCTGAACGCTATCGATACGGCCGATGCCTATTCGCGCTGGGTCCCCGGCAACAAGGGCGGCGAATCGGAAACCATCATCGGCAATTGGATGAAGAGCCGCGGCAACCGGGACAAGGTCGTGATCATCACCAAGGTCGGCTCCGATATGGGGCAAGGCAAGAAGGACCTCTCCGCCGCCTATATCGAAAAGGCGGTCGACGCGTCGCTGAAGCGGCTGCAGGTCGATGTCATCGACCTCTATCTGTCGCATTGGCCTGATCCGGCCACGCCTTACGAAGAAACGCTCGGCGCCTATCAGCGCCTGCTCGAAAAGGGCAAGATCCGTTATCCCGGCTGCTCCAATCTCGATGCCGGGCAGCTGCGCGCCGCGCTCGACGTGGCCAGCCTGCGCAGCCTGCCGCGCTACGAGGTGCTGCAGCCTGAATACAATTTGTACGACCGCTCGTCGCTCGACGGACCGCTGCTCGATCTCTGCAAGGCCGAGGATATCGGCGTCATCACCTATTTCAGCCTGGCCAAGGGATTCTTGAGCGGCAAATACCGCAGCAAGGCCGATCTCGGGCAAAGCGCGCGCGGCGAGGGTGTTGCCGGCTATCTCAACGAGCGCGGCATGCGCATCCTTTCCGCGCTCGATGCCGTGGCGGCGCGCCATTCGGCCAAGCAGGCGGAAGTGGCGCTGGCCTGGATCATCGCGCGGCCGGGCATCACCGCCCCGATCGCCAGCGCCACCACGTTGGCTCAGATGGACAGCCTGATCCGCGCCGCATCGCTCAAGCTTTCGGCGGATGATGTCGGAGCGCTCGACCGCGCCAGCGCCTGACATGATCGCCGCGCACGATCATCCAAGACGGCCATGACAAAATCCTCGTAAATCCTGTCGCATGGCGGCAGGAGGAGGTTTGGCATGGCTGGCGGCATCTTGAGCGGAGCGCTGCCCTGGCAGCAATTGCTGGCGCTGGTCCTGGCGGCAACCGTCGTCATGGGCAGCCCAGGGCCATCGACCGTCAGCGTCACCGCCGTCGGCGCGGCGTTCGGCCTGCGGTCCTCGCTGGGTTACGCGTCTGGGCTTGTGCTCGGAACGATCGCAGTGCTCTTGGTCGTGGCGGCCGGTATCGTCGGCATGCTCGCCTCGATGCCCGGGCTGGCCACGGTGCTCGCGATCCTGTCGGCCGCTTACATCCTTTATCTGGCTTTCAAGATTGCAACCGCGCCGCCATTGGCCGAGCGCGCAAGCACGGCGACGAAGCCCAACTTTCTCGGCGGTTTCATGCTCGCGGTCGCCAATCCGAAGGCCTATGTGGCGATTACCGCGGTTTTCGCCGGCGCCGCGTCGCAGGCCGATCCGCTAGGCGTCTCCACCAGGCTGCTAGTGCTTGCCGCGATGATCGTCGCGATCCACGTCGTGTGGCTGCTTGCCGGAACGGCTTTCGCGCGCTTCCTGCGCCATCCGCTGGCGTCGCGGATCATCAATCTGGTGTTTGCCGCAACGCTGGTGCTGACGACGCTGCTCGCGGCGCTGCGATAGGGCTTTTCACCGTTACACGGAAACGGTGAAAAGCCCTATCTCTTTGTTTTTGCGCAATTCCGGACGGAAAACCGCTTACACTTTTCCTGGAATTGCTCTGGCCGATCAGCTCTTGGCGGTTACGCCGAGCTCCGCCAGCCGTTTCACCGCCGTTGGCGGCATGGGCGGCGGGTTCGGCGCCTGCGCGGCCTCGATGAGCATCTGGTCGCAGGCGGCTTCGGTCTCGCCGATCAGCCGCCGCATGAACTCCTCCTTTCCGAGCCCTGGCGGGATCGGCGGCAGGAAGCGCGCCTTGATGGTGCCGGGATAGCGCAGGAACTTGCGGCGCGGCCAATAGAGGCCGGCGACATGGGCGACCGGCACGACGGGGACGCCCAGTTGCGAATAAATCTCGACGATGCCGTATTTGTAGGACGGCTCGGCGCCCGGCGGGCGGCGCGTGCCTTCAGGGTAGATGATGAGCTGGCGCGGATTGCGGTCCATCTCCTGTCTGGTCGCGACGACGACCGCCTTCAGCGCTTTCGAGCGGCTGCCGCGGTCGACCGGGATCATGCGCATCTTCATGATGTACCAGCCGAAGAAGGGGATCCAGGTCAGCTCGCGCTTGAGGATGTAGAGCGCGTCGTCGAGATAAGGGAAGAAGGCGATCGCGTCCCAGAACGACTGGTGCTTCGGCGCCAGGATGAAGGATCCTTCCGGCAGGTTCTCGACGCCCGAGATCTCGCTCTTCGTCGCGGCGATCTTCTCATAGAGCCACATCGAGGTGCGCGACCAGAATTTCGGCACAAACCAGGCGCGGTGGCGCGGCGAGAGGAAATAGAAAGGCGTCCAGAAGATCATCTGGATGATCAGGCTGAGATAGAAGACGAAGTTGAACGCCAGCGAGCGGATGATGAGCATGCAAGGGGCCCGAGAGGAAGTGTGCGTTGGTTACACCAAGCGGCGGCAAAAAGGAAACGGCGCGGTGGTCGAATCTACTTCTACAACGACCGCGCCAGCCGCTCTTTGAGGCGCGGCGCCGCAAAATCGAGGAAGGCGCGCAGTTTCACCGGCAGCCGGCCTTGGCCGGCATGAACCAGGCTCACCGGCCAGGGCGGGGGCTCGAACGGCTCCAACACGACCCGCAGCGCGCCCGCGCGCACCGCAACATCCGCCTGGTAGGAGAGCACCTTGGTCAGGCCGAGCCCGGCAATCGCGGCATCGATCGCCGCCTCGGCGGTGTTGACCTGCAGGCGCGAGCGGACCGCGACGGCGGTGTCCGTTTTGCCGGTGCCGAAGTTCCATGTGGCCGGCGCGGCAAGACCTTCGAAGGTGATGCAGCTGTGGCCCGCCAGCTCCGACGGTTCCTCCGGCGTGCCATGCATGGCGAGATAAGCGGGGCTTGCGCAGACGATGCGGCGGATCGAGCCGACGCGGATCGCAACCATGGCCGAATCCGGCAGATCGCCGATGCGCAAGGCCAAATCGATATGCTCCTCGACCAGTTGGGTGATCCGGTCCGACAAGGTCAGGCGGATGTCGACCTGCGGGTACAAGGCGAGAAAGTCGGTGATCACCGGCAGCACATGCAGGCGGCCGAATACGACCGGCGCCGTGATGACCAGTTCGCCGGTCGGGCTCGAATATTCGCCGGCAGCGGTGCGCTCGGCCTCGTTCACCTCGTCGAGAATGCGGCGGCAGGCGATGACATAGGACTGGCCGGCATCGGTCAGCGTCGGGCGCCGCGTCGAGCGGTTGAGCAGGCGCGTCCCCAAATGCTTCTCCAGCTCGGAGAGTTTTCTGCTGACGGTCGCCAGCGGCACGCCGGCGCGCCTGGCGGCGGCGGAAAGGCTGCCGGCCTCCACCGTGGCGACGAACAGGGACATGGCGTCAAGGCGATCCATAACTCTTCCGAAATCTGGAAGGATGGGTTGCAGATATGCCATCTACATCCGATTTTCGGAAGGGGCTATTTAACACGCGATCCTGTGCGAGGAGCGCCAACATGAATGATTTCACCAGCGACGTCGCCTTCACGCAGACCGTGAAGGCCATCCAGTCCCGCAAAGGCTCGCGCGAATCCTATGCGCGCGTCGAGCAGCGCGGCGGCTGGCGGGCGACTATCACGCCGGACCTTGCCGCCTTCGTCGAGGCGCAGACCAGCGTGTTTCTTGCGACGGCCAATGCCGAAGGCCAGCCCTACATACAGCATCGCGGCGGGCCGGCCGGCTTTCTCAAGGTTCTCGACGAGCACACGATCGGCTTTGCCGACTTCTCCGGAAACCGGCAGTTCATCACCCAGGGCAATCTGCAGGATAACGACCGGGCTTTCCTGTTCCTCATCGATTACATGCTGCGGCAGCGGATCAAGGTCTGGGGCAGGGCGCGGGTCGTCGAAAATGATCCGGAGCTGATAGCGAAGCTGATGCCGGCGGATTACAAGGCGCGGCCGGAGCAGGCGATCCTGTTCACGGTCACAGCCTGGGATGCCAATTGTCCGCAGCACATACCGCAGCGTTTCGAGGCGGCGGATGTCGCCGCGGCGCTCGCCGAGCGTGACCGGCGCATCGCCGGCCTGGAGCAGGAGATTGCCCGCTTGCGCGAGAGTGCGGCAGCTAAGCTCTAGTTCTTCACCACAGTCGATGCTTCCGCCAGCGTGACGCCCTCGGGCGTTGCGCGAAGCGGCAGGAAGCCGCGCGCCAGCGACAGCACATATTTGCTGTATTCGGTAAGCAGCACGCGCAGCGCTTCCGGCTTGGTCAGCCAGCCGCCATTGCCGAGATTGGTGTTGACCACCGGATAGGGCTCAAGGCGAGCGCCATGCAGCAGCCGGCCCATCTCGAGCAGGCTGCGCGGCATGTGATAATTGTTGGTGACGATGATGATGCTGCCATAGGCGTGGTTCTCCACCCATTTGGCGCTTTCCTCGGCGTTGCCGATGGTGTCGAGCGCGGCACGGTCGATATCGACGCAGCAGGAGAAGAGCCGCTTGTCCCCTCCCATCGCCGCCTGCAGCTGACGTTTGGTGGCCGACGGATGGACGCCGCTGATCAGCAGCCGTTCGCCCTTGCCGGACGCCAGCAGGTCCATGGCGGCGTCGAGCCGCGACTGCCCGCCGGTGAGTACGATGATGGCATCGGCCCTGGCTGGATCGGTCGGGGTCGTCATATGGCTGACCTTGTCGGCGAACCAGCCGAAGCCGCCGGCAAAAAGCACCAGCGCGGCGAGAGCGACGAAACCGCAGATGCGCAGGGCGAGCCGCAGACGACCAAGCCCGGCGGGGGCGGCGGCGCGGGCACGCACCGCCGGCATCCGTCCAGCCGTCTCGATCGAATCCCGCGCTTCCATCATCCCCAGGTTAATCCTGAAAGCTTCTAATGGTTAACTCCGAAATGCGGCCTTTGATAGGTAGGGCGGCGCACTTTGCGTTACGGCACCTGCCCAACCCGTGATCGTTGTCTTGTTTGTATTCAACGCCTTGCGCGGGCTTTCGGCTGGAGCTCATGGTCAGCCCGCATCCGGCTGGCGAACGTCGATGTCGCTGAGATAAGCGACAACGGTCGCGTGCGAAGTCGCCGCGGTCAGCACGCCGATCACCAGCACCATCAGGCCGACGCCGAAATAGCCGGCGGAGCCGATGGCGAAATTGCCGAACAAAGCGGTCGCCTGGTCGGCCTCGGGCGTCGCCATGTTGCGCGACGACCACCAGGAAAAGACGATGAAGACGACGATCGCGAGCGCTCCGCCAGCGGCTGCGCCCTTCATGCCGGTGACCAGGAAATGCCAGCGGAATTCGCGCGCGATGAAGCGTGCCTCGGCGCCGACGAAATGCAGCACCTCGATGATATGGCCGTTGCCGGCCATGGCGCCGCGCGTGGCGAACACCACCGTCAGTACCGTTGCCGAGAGCATAAGCGCCAGGACGGCGATGCCGATCGTCACCGTGGTGTGCGCCATGGCGACGAGGCGGTCGACCCAGGTGCGGTGGTCGTCGAGTGCCGCGGTCGGGATCTTGGGCGTGATGGCCGCGCGCATGGCGGCAAAGTCAGGCGGGCTGGCCTCGTCGATGGTGACGATGATGAGGCGCGGCACCGGCAATTCGTCGATATTGAGGCCGCTGCCCAGCCATGGCTCCAGAAGACGCGCCGTTGCGTCGCGGTCAATGATCTTGGTGCCCTTCACGCCGGGGAACTCGCTGGCGATCTGCGAGGCCTGCGCAAGCGCCGCCTCCATGTCGAGGCCGTCGGGCGGCTTGATCTGGATCGTCGCCTCGCGCGAGATCTGATTCTCCCAGACCGACGCGGTGTCGCGCACCAGCGTCACCGCGCCGAAGGTGAGGCAGGACAGGAAGGTCATGATGGCGATGACCAGCACCAGCGCCCGCCCGGCGATGTTCTGCGCCGGCACGATCGGCGCCGTCTTGCGCTGGACGCGCCGGACCGTCACCGGCGCCTCGGCTTCATCCTGCAGGTGATCGGCCGGAAAGTCAGTCATAGACGTCCAACCTTCCACCGGCCAAAATCATGCGGCGCGCATCGACCTGCTCCATGAGGCCGAGGTCATGGGTGGCGATGACGACGGCGGTGCCCAGTCGGTTGAGCTCGATAAAGAGTCTCAGCAGCCGGCGCGCCAGCGGCGGGTCGACATTGCCGGTCGGCTCGTCGGCCAACAGGATCTCCGGCTGCTCGATCAGCGCCCGCGCTATCGCAGCGCGCTGCTTCTCGCCACCCGACAGCACCGGCGGCAGCACATGCATGCGGTCGCCGAGGCCGACCCATTTCAGAAGCTCGGTGACGTCGGTGCGGTAGCCGGCCTCCTCGCGCCCACGCACGCGCAAGGGCAGCGCGACATTCTCGTAGGTCGTCATGTGGTCGAGCAGGCGGAAATCCTGGAACACCACCCCGATGCGGCGGCGCAGCAGCGGCAGTTCGCTGCGCGAAATGCGCGAGCGGTCCTTGCCGAAGATGGTGATCAGGCCGCGCGTCGGCTTCAGCGACATGAACAAAAGGCGCAGCAACGTCGTCTTGCCGGCGCCCGAGGGGCCGCTCAGGAACTGAAAGGAGCGCTCCGGAATGTGCAGGGAGATGTCGCGGAGGATTTCCGGACCCATGCCATAGCGGAGGCCGACATTTTCGAAGCGGATCACGTTCGGCGACCTGAAACTCTCGGCGGCGACGCGCCACAATCTACATTAACAGACCATCGGCCGGCATGGTTAACCGGCGGTTAATTTTTCAACGATCGGTACTCGTCAAGGCCATTCCGGTGGGGAAGCGTTAACCAATTCCGTTTACGCAAAAGAAACGAAGACTGCACTGGTGCCGTAATGGCTGAGAACAGAATCGCGCGCCCCGTTTCCGGCGAAATCATGACCGGGCCGGCAACAAATGCCGCGCCGGAGCGCGTCGTGTCCAATGCGGCCGACATCGTCGATGCCGACTATGTGGTGCTGCCGCGTTTTGCCGCGCATCCGGAGCGGTCGCCACCCCAGCCGCAGATCCCGCCGACGCCGTCGATCGAGGGCATGGGCATGCTGCGCAAGCCGGATGCCACGCCGTCGCGGCCTTCACGCGGCGGCCCGCTGTTCTGGATCGCCGGCGTCGGCATTGCGCTGGTCTCCTTCTGGGTGTCGGGCGGCCATGCGCTGATCCGGCAGGGCCCGTTCTGGACGAACGCTGCGCCGGCGAGCGCGCTGACCATTTCCGGCGTGACGTCGCGCATCGACGCGTCCGGCCTGAAGCCAGTGTTGTTCGTCGATGGCGAGGCGGCGAATGACGGTGTGACACCGCAAACCTTGCCACCGCTGGAAATCCGCGTCACCGACAACGACAGCAATATCATCCGCTACAGGCTGGGGACATCCAATCGCTCGCTGGCGCCCGGCGAAAGATTCGGCTTTTCCAGCCGCCTCGATGTGCCTAAAGACGGGGTCAAAACAGTCTCCGTAATCTTCGCCGGCTAGGTGTATCGATATTCAGGTGAGGCCGGCCTGCAAACGACGGCTTTCTGCGCTTCCAGTGCTCACGTACTGAATGTACGCTCCGCTCCGGTTCTCGAAAGCCATCATTTTCGGCTCGGCCTGACCTGAATCTCGACAAACCTAGCGCCCGGCTTCCTAGGTGGTTTTGAAGGACAAAAGAATGCCAGTTGTGCGTGGCAAGGACATCGAGGTCCTGTTTTCGGCGTCGGCGATCGCACGCCGCAATCTCGAGCTCGCCAAGGAAATCGCCGGACGCGACTATCATGATCTGCTGGTGATCTCGATCCTCAAGGGCTCGTTCGTCTTCGCCGCCGATCTCATCCGCGCCATGCATGATGTCGGCCTGTCGCCGGAAGTCGAATTCATCTTCATCTCCAGCTACGGCGCAGGCACCACGAGCGGCGAGGTAAGGGTGCTGCGCGACATCGACAACGAGGTTGCCGGCCGCGACGTGCTTCTGATCGACGACATACTGGAATCCGGCAAGACGCTTTCCTATACCCGCGACCTGATGCTTTCGCGCGGCGCCAAGAGCTGCGCCATCGCGGTGCTGCTCGACAAGCGCATGCGCCGCCAGACCGCGCTCAATGCCGACTATGTCGGCTTCGACTGCCCGGACTATTTCGTCGTCGGCTATGGCATGGACGTCGCCCATGCGTTCCGCGAGCTGCCGTTTGTCGGGGTGGTGAAGGGCGACGCCTGAGGGGGCGACGAAGTCATCCCGAAAAGCCGCCGATCGTTAGAATTTTCAGAAAACGTCAACGTTTCGGCGGCATCTATCTCGGCATGGCAAAGCTTCTGATCGTCGAGGACGATGAGTCCGTCCGCACCCTCGCCGCCCGCGCGCTCGAGCGCGACGGCCATCATGTCACCATCGCCACCGACGGCGCGCAGGGGCTGGATACGATCCGGCAGGCCCACGGGGGCTACGATCTGGTGGTGTCCGATATCCGCATGCCGGAGATGGACGGCATCGAGATGGCGACTGCCGCCGCAAGAGAGTTCCCGACGATGAAGATCATGCTGATGACCGGCTATGCCGACCAGCGCGAGCGCGCCGAGGAACTGAACGGCATCATCCTCGATGTCGTGCAGAAGCCGTTCACGCTGGCCGAGATCCGCGCCCGCGTCGGCAAGGCATTAAGCTGCTTCGCTTGAGACCGCACCGGTCGCCGGCGCGGCGCTTCGCCGCCGTTCACCGTTGAGCGCAAGCAGGCCGGCGCCGATGATCAGCACCGCGCCCAGCACGGTCGTCTCGCGCGGCACTTCGGCGAAGAACAGGAAGCCCCACAGCGGCGACCACAGGATGCCAGTGTATTCGAACGTCGCGACGCGGTTGGCCGGCGCCATCCGGTAGGCCTGCGACAGCAGGATCATGCCGGCGGAAGCGACGAATCCGCAAGCAGCCATCTTCAGGAAATCCGGCATTGTCGGCCACACCCATGGCCGTACCAGGAAATCGACGCTCGGATGCGCCGCATGGGTGATGCCGGCGAGGTGGAAGATGGTCGCGACCGTGATGGCGCCGCTGAGATAGGCGCCGTTCTGGTAGAAGGCCATCACCGTCGATGATTCGGTGTCGCCGATCCGCCGCGCCATCAACTGCGAAAAGCCATACAGGAAGGCCGAGCCCAGCGACAGCAGCGCCGCCCAGTCGAACACGCCGGCGCCGGGACGCACCATCACCAGCACGCCGACAAGGCCGATCAGCACCGTCGCCAGCGTTTTCCAGGAGACGCGCTCGCCGAGATAGGGGCCGGCCATCGCCATTATGAACAGCGGCGCCATGAAATAGAGCGCCACCGCGTCGGCCAGCGGCAAGGCTGCGATCGCTAGGTAATAGACAGTGTAGGACGAGAACTGGATGAAGGCGCGCAGCGTCAGCATGCCGAAGCGCTTCGACAGAACCGCCTTCAGGCCGACATCGGCCTGGACGATGACGATCAGGATCGGCAGCGCCACGATGGCGCGGATCGCCATCACCTCGGTCACCGGATAGCCGCCCGACACCGCCTTCACCAGCGGATCCTGCAGCGAAAAGACCAGCACGCCCAGGCAGAGGCTCAGAATGCCTAGCACCATCCGTTTCTGCATCAGTCTCGGCCCCCCGCGAGCCGCAATCTACCAGCAAAAAGAACCCGCTACCGTTTTCAGGCAGCGGGTACGAGTGAGGACTCTTCGATTGGTCCGCGGCCGATTTCGCGACCGCATATCCAATGGGTATGGTGACTATCCTGCGCCGTTTGACATGTTGCAAACGAATTGGAATGATGCCAGCAATCAGATTTTCTTATGGCGAATTCGATGAAACCAGTCCTCGACAGCGACCTCCTGCGCACCTTCGTGGCGGTGGCCGAAACCGGTAATTTCACCCGCGCGGCGGAGAAGGCCGGGCGCACGCAATCGGCCGTCTCCATGCAGATGAAGAAGCTGGAGGACATGGTCGGCGACAACCTGTTCGAGCGCGGCTCGCGCGGCGTGGCACTGACGCGCCGCGGCGGCGAGCTAATCGCCAACGCGCGCCGGATCGTCTCGCTGCTCGACGAGACCGCGGCCTCGCTTGTGGCGCCGCCGCTTGGAGGGCTGGTGCGCATCGGCATCCCGGCCGAATACGGTCGCTCGATCCTGTCGAGGGCGCTGGGCGAGTTCGCCAAGCGCCATCCGCGCGTCGAGGTCACGGTGCGCTACGCGCATTCGGATTCGCAGGTGAGGGCGCTGGCGGCCGGCGAGCTCGATCTCGCGGTGGTGTTCGAATGGGAGGGCTCTTCCGGCGGCGAGGTGCTGATGCACGACCCGACGGTTTGGGTGACCTCGACGCTGCACCACATGCATGAGGAACGGCCGGTGCCGATCGCGCTTTACAGCCGCAACGGCTGGTGCCGCGACTTCGCCATCAAGTCGCTGCAGCAGCGCAGCCTCGATTACCGCGTCGCCTACACCAGCGACACCAATGGCGGCCTGACGCTCGCGGTGACTTCCGGTCTGGCGATCGCGCCGATCTCGCGCAGCAACATCCCGCCCGATTGCCGCGAGCTGACGGCCGCCGACGGGTTCGGCGACATCGATTCCTCCAACGTCGTCCTGCATCGCAATCCGCTCGCGACCGGCGAAGCGATCGACGGCATGGAAAACGCCATCCGCGAGGCCTTCATGCTGACCCGGCAGGTCGCGCCTGCGGCATAAATACCGGCGCATAGCGATCCTTCGCGCCAGAATCCCAAAAGTGAGCAAGGGCCGTCACATCCAGTCTAAGAGCTGTGAGGCAGAAGCTACTTCAGCTCCAGCAGCCGTTCGAGATAGCTGCGCTCGATGTCGGGGCTCAGCGCGTTGCCGAGCCGCTTGCGGATCGCGTCGAGGATCTGGCGGGCGCGCTGAACGTCGATCTCGTCGGGAACCTTGACCGAGGTGCCGTCATCAGGGCCATTGGTGGCGCGCGGCCGACCGAGGGGATCGCGGTCGGCACCCTGCTGGCGCCCACCCTGCTCGCTGCCCCCCTGGTCGCCCTGCATGGCCTGCATCTGCTTCATCATGTCCTTGGCGCCGCGGCGCAGCGCTTCCAGCGCGCGGCCCTGGTGGCCGACTGCCTGGTCGCCATCGCCCTGGCCGAGCGAATGCTCGGCGTCGCCCATCGACTTGCCGGCCTCACCAAAACCCTCGTTGGGCTCCATGCCCATGCCTTCCAGGCCCTTCTTCAACTGGTCTAGCTCGCTCTGCAGCTGGCCCTGTCCTTCCTGCAGCTGCTTCAGCGCATCGGCGAGGTCTTTCGGCGACATTTTCGGCCGCCCCAGCGGATCGCGGTCCTCGCCGGGGCCGGGCCGCTGCTCGTCCTGGCCCTGTTGCGGCTCGCCATCCTCGCCCATCTGTTGATCGCCGTCCTGGCCGCGCTGCCCGCGCTGCATCTGGTCGAGGCGGAAGGTGTCGTTCATCATCTCCTGCTGGCGTCGCATGATGTCGCCGAGCTTGTCCATCTGCTGGCGCAGCTCGCTGTCCTGCTCGGCGCCCTGCTGCTGGCGGCCGGCCTGCAGGTTGTTCATCATGTCCTGCAGCTCGGAGAGAAGCTGCTGGGCCTTGTCGCGATCGCCGGATTTGGCCAGGTTCTCGATCTGGTCCATCATGCGGTCGATGTCGCTCTGGCGCAGCTCGCGGCCGTTCTGCTGCATCTGCGGCGCATTTGGATTCTGCTGCGCGCGCTGGGCGAATTCCTGCAGGAACTGGTTCATCGCCTCGCGCAGTTCCTTCATCGCCTTCTCGATCTCCTGATCGCTGGCGCCGTTCTTGATGGCGTCCTGCAGCGCCTGCTGCGCCTGGCGCAGCCGCCGCTCGGCGGCCGACAGATTGCCCTCCTCGATGCCGAGCGCGATCTCCCAAAGATAGGCTACGACGTTGCGCAGCTGGTCGTCGCTCTCGGAGAGCTTCAGCCGGCTCCTGGCGCTCATGATGGCGAGATAATTCGACATGTTGTCGAACGTGTCCTCGGGCCGCAGCGTGATCGCGTCCATCAGATCCAGAACGCGGGGCTTGGCGTTGGTGTCGAGCGCCAGCAGCCGGCGCTGCTCGATCACCGCGCGGGCCAACGGGTTGGCGAAGGGCCGTTCGGGCATCACAAGCGTCTTGGTTTCGCTGGTCGCGGTGTGGCCGGCATCGTCGGTGACGCTCAGCGTCAACTTGATGCCGCTGCCGGCCCAGACATGCTCGGTCAGGTCCTTGGTCGTCTTGGCCGCGTTCGTCTTGCCGCCGCGGCGCGGCAGGGTCAGCGGCAGGTCCGGCGGGCCGTAGAGCGGATGCGCATGGGCGGCCGGCGGGTCCGACAGCTCGAAAACGGCCTTGGCGGAGGCGGCGCCGTAATCGTCATCGATCTCGTAGTTCAGCTCGATGGCGCCGTTGACGGCGCGCTTCGGCTCGCCGACGAAGCGGATCGCCGGCGGCTTGTCGGGAATGACGGCAAAGGCCCAGTGGCCGAGATCGCTTTCGGCGGATCTAAGCGTCAGCGTGCCGTTCGAATCCAGTTTGCCGGAGAACTGGCGCACTTTGGGCGCGGCCTGGCTGGCGGGCGCGGGGCCTTTGGGCGCCGCGGGCTCGATGGCGCGCGCATTGCCGCCTTGATCGGCGTAGCTCAGCGTCTCCTCGCCGGAACCGCCGGTGACGCGCAGCGAAACGTCGCTGCCTTGCGGCACCGAGAAGGTCTGGACCGCCTGGTTGGCATCGGCGGTCAGGAACAGCGGCGCCTTGCCGGTATAGGCGGGCGGCGTCACCCAGGCGTCGATGCGCGGCGGCACGGTATCGTGCGCGGCGCGGGCAACGAAGCCGTCGCTGACCCTGCCGCCGAAAGGTCCGAAGGAGAAGGCCAAAGCGGTGACGAACAGCAGCCCCGCCACGGCGCGCAGGCCCCAGCGGTCGTAGTCCGGCACGCGGCTGCGCGGCCGGTCGGCGCCGAGGCTCGACAGCCGCTCGGCCATCCGCTTCTGGTGCTCGCGCCACAACGCCTGCGAGAAGATGCTCTCGGCGCCGCTCGGCCGGTCGGTCTGCACCTGCACCGGGCTGTGCAGCAATCGGTTCGCCGCCTCGATGCGCCTGTCGACCTCGGCGGCCGATGGCACACGGAAGAAACGCAGCGGATAGAGCGCCGCGACCCCGGACAGGGCGAACAGGATCAAGAGGCCGATGCGCGCCACGTCGGGCAGACGCGGGAACAGGCCGAACCACGAAAAGCTGAGAAACAGGCTGATGATGATCAACAGCGGCAGCACGAGCGGCCAGCCGCGCTCGAAGACCATCGAGGCCCGCGTCGCCAACCGGCTGAGCGCCAGGCGCAAGGCCAGGCCGCGTTCGCCGCTGGAAATGGGTCGTTCCGTCATCGGCCCTTCCTGCCCGGGCACAACAGCCCGGACGTCATCGCGAGAAGGATACCAGCAAACACGGCAAAGGCGAGGCGGGTTCCAAAAACGTGAAGCGGTTTGGCCGGGTTATGATCAGAAATTGGCGGGATTCGTGTTGGAACCGCAGACCAGAATCGCCACGCGCTCGCCCTCCGAGGGCACATAGCGCCCGGAAAGCATGGCGGCGAAGGCCGCGGCGCCGCCCGGCTCGGCGATGATTCGCACGCGGTCCCACAGCGCCTTCTGCGCAGCTATGATGTCGTCGTCGCTGACCAGGATAGAGCGCGCGACGAAGGCTTCGGCGATCGGGAACATCATCGCGCCGACGCGCTTCGGCGCCAGCGAATCGGCGGCGATGCCTTCGGCGGGCGCATCGACCGGCTCTCCGGCCTCCAAGGCGCGGTAAAGCGTTGGCGCGCCCTCGGGCTCGATGGCGACGATGCGGATGCGGCCAGCGAACCAGGCGGCGATGCCGCCGATCAGGCCGCCGCCGCCGACGGCAACCAGCAGCGTGTCGATTTCGGGCAGATCGGCCTCGATCTCCAGGCCCAGCGTGCCCTGGCCGAGCAACGTTTCTTCTTGGTTGAAGGCGTGGATCTGCAGGGCGCCGGTCCTGGCCGCGAAGTCCTCGCTGGCGGCTAGCGCCTCGGCATAGCGGGCGCCGCCGACGACCAGATCCGCGCCATAGCCGCGAATGCGCGCGAGTTTGGCCGGCGGGCTGACCTCCGGCACGAAAATCGACGCCTTGTGGCCGAGCTTCATGGCGGCATATGCGACCGCCGCGCCGTGGTTGCCGCCCGACGCCGCGACGACGCCAGCTTCCGGCACCGGCCGCGTCAGCAGGTTGGTGAAGGCGCCGCGCGCCTTGAAGGAGCCTGAATGCTGCAGGCATTCGAGCTTCAGATCAACCGGAAAGGCGGGGAGGCCGAAATCCGCCATGTCGACGCGCATGACCGGCGTGTGGCGGACATAGGGGCGGATGCGCGGCTCCACGGCGGCGATGCGCTCGCGCGTGATCGTCTTGTTTTCCAGCATAGGCTTGCTCCTTGAGGCGTCGCCGTTCTGCTATTTCAGCCAGTCGGGGACCGAATCCAGCCCGATCAGGTCGTCATAGGTCTGGCGCGGCCGCACGACATGGAAGCGGTCGCCGTCGACCAGCACTTCCGGCACCAGAAGCCTGGTGTTGTAGGTGCCGGCCTGGACCGCACCATAGGCGCCGGCGGTGGAAACGGCGATCAGGTCGCCGGCCTTCAGCCTCGGCAGGTCGCGGTCGAGGCCGATGAAATCGCCGGTTTCGCAGACCGGGCCGACGACGTCGACCTTGATGCGCGGCGTCGAGGCGGGCGGCTGTACCACCGGCCTGATGTCGTGGAAGGCGTCATAGAGCGTCGGCCGGATCAGGTCGTTCATGGCGGCGTCGACGACGAGGAAGTTCTTGGCGTCGCCTTCCTTCACATAGATAACCTCGGACACCAGGATGCCGGCATTGCCGACGATCAGGCGGCCTGGCTCGAACATCACCTTGAGGCCAAGCCTAGTGACATGCTTCCTGACGATCTCGGCATAGGCGTCGGGCAAAGGCGGCGGGCTGTTGTCGACACGGTAGGGAATGCCGAGGCCGCCGCCGAGATCGACATGCTCGATCGAATGCCCGTCGGCGCGCAGCACGCCGACCAGCTCGACAAGCAGCGCGAAGGCGTCGTCGAAGGGTTGCAATTCGGTGATCTGGCTGCCGATATGGGTGTCGATGCCGGTCACCTTGATGCCGGGCAATTCGGCCGCGCGGGTGTAGACCTGTCGCGCGCGCTGCCACGGGATGCCGAACTTGTTCTCGGCCTTGCCGGTCGAGATCTTCTTGTGCGTCTTCGCGTCGACATCCGGATTGATGCGCAGCGAGACCGGCGCCACCTTGCCGAGCGCCACGGCGCGCGCCGACAGAAGTTCAAGTTCAGGCTCGGATTCTACGTTGAAGCAAAGGATGCCGGCGTTGAGCGCGAAGTCGATCTCGCGCGCGGTCTTGCCGACGCCGGAAAACAGGATCTTGCTGGCCGGAATGCCGGCGGCCAAGGCGCGGCGCAATTCGCCTTCCGAGACGACGTCGGCGCCCGCGCCTTGTCTTGCCAGCGTCCTCAGCACGGCCTGGTTGGAGTTCGCCTTCATGGCGTAGCAGACCAGCGCGTCGAGGCCGGCGAAGGCCTCTCTGAAGACGCGGAAATGCCGGGTCAGCGTCGCCGTCGAATAGCAGTAGAAGGGCGTGCCGACCTCGGCCGCTATTTCGGGGATGGCGACATCCTCGGCATGGAGCACGCCGTCGCGGTAATCGAAATGGTTCACTGGTATTGGTTCCGGAAAAGATCAGAGCAATGGATCGAGGATGAACTTCCTGTCCTTGACCGGTTTTTCCGGCTCGGGCGGCACCGGCTGCTTGGCGCGTTCTGCATCCTTGCGCGCCTGCTCCGCCGCCTCATAAGGCGTGTCGAGCCCGGTCTTCCTGCCGCAGGCCGTGACGGTGACAACCGCCGCCAGCAGTGCCAGCGTCACCAAAATCCTGCTACGGGTCATCGATCCATCCGTTCGAAGCTGTTTCCTGTGCCGCCGCTTTTAGCCGAGTTTTCGGCGCTTTGCATCCGGGCAATTTTTTGATGCATGTCGTTGTCCCGGAACCGCCGCACATGTCCGGGCGACAGGCATCAAGCCTTGGAAAGCCGCTTTTTCCAGTAGCGGATCTGCTTCCGCACTTCCGACGGCGCCGTGCCGCCGAAGCTGGTGCGGCTCTTCACCGAATTCTGCACGGCAAGCACCGAGAAGATATCGTCGGTGATGCCGGGATGGATGGAGCGCAGGTCCTCCAGCGATAGCTTCTCCAGCGAGACCTTCTTCTCCTCGGCCAGCGCCACGGCGCGGCCGGTGACATGATGCGCCTCGCGGAAAGGCAGGCCCAGATTGCGCACCAGCCAGTCGGCAAGGTCGGTCGCGGTGGCGTGACCGGCGCCGGCGGCCTTCTTCATGGCGGCGGCGTTGACGGTCATGTCGCGCACCATGCCGACGGTCGCCGCCAGCATCAGGTCGAGCGTCTCGGCGGCGTCGAAGACCGCTTCCTTGTCTTCCTGCATGTCCTTGCCGTAGGTCAGCGGCATGCCCTTCATCACGGTCAGCAGCCCGACGAGATGGCCGTTGACGCGGCCGGTCTTGCCGCGCACCAGTTCGGCGGCGTCCGGGTTCTTCTTCTGCGGCATGATCGAGGAGCCGGTGGAGAAGGAATCCGACAGGCGGATGAAGCCGAATTGCGGCGTCGACCAGATGATGATCTCCTCGGCGAGCCTGGACAAATGCGTCGCGCAGATCGCGGCGAGGCTCAGGAATTCGAGCGCGAAGTCGCGGTCCGAGACGCTGTCCAGCGAATTGCGCGTTGGTTCGCGGAAACCGAGCGCCTTGGCCGTCATGTGGCGGTCGATGGAAAAGCTGGTGCCGGCCAGCGCCGCCGCTCCCAGCGGGCTTTCGTCCATGCGCTCGATGGCGTCGTGGACGCGCGACAGGTCGCGGCCGAACATCTCGACATAGGCCATGCAATGGTGGCCGAAGGTCACCGGCTGCGCGGCCTGCATATGGGTGAAGCCGGGCATGACGGTCGCCGCATGCTCCTCGGCGCGTTCCAGGAACGCGGCGATCAAGTCCTTCAATGCCCCGGCGACGCGCTGGCATTCCTGCTTGACCCAGAGCCTCAGATCGACCGCCACCTGGTCGTTGCGCGAGCGTGCGGTGTGCAGGCGTCCGGCCGCAGGGCCGATCAGGTCGGCAAGGCGGGCCTCGACATTCATGTGGATGTCTTCGAGCCTGGTCGAGAATTCGAACGTGCCGGCCTCGATCTCTTTCAGAATCGTGTTCAGCCCGTGAGCGATTTTTTCTTGATCGGCCGCCGAAATAATGCCCGTTTCAGCCAACATCTCGCTATGGGCGATCGATCCGCTTATGTCCTGCGCATAGAGCTTGCGGTCGAAGCCGATCGACGCGTTGATCGCTTCCATGATCGCGGCCGGACCCGAGGCAAAACGTCCGCCCCACATCTGGTTGCTGGCCTTCTTGTCGCTCATCGCTATAACCCGTGCTCCGGAGCAGTTTTGAAAATGGCAGACGGCAGTAGATTCTTCCCGGCCCCGCGCCTCATCCTCGCCGCCTTGGTGGCGGGCGTGCTGGCCGGCGCGGTCGCGGTATATGTCAGCGAGAGCGGTTCTGGCAACAATGCTCCGGAGAAGGTCGCCGCGGCCGCCGGCAAGGACGATACCGCCTGCGCGACCAAGGCCGCACGGGCCAAGCAGGTCGCCGCGAAAGCCATCGGCCAGGTCGCGGCGCTGCAGCCGGCCGATCCGCCGCAATCGCTGAAAGCGCTTGCCTTCAACGGGCCAGACGGCAAACCGATGACGATCGCCGACCATGCCGGCAAGACGGTGCTCCTCAATCTGTGGGCGACATGGTGCGCGCCGTGCCGGGCCGAGATGCCGGCGCTCGACGCGCTGCAGAAGGAGAAGGGCAGCAACGCCTTCGAGGTCGTCGCGGTCAATGTCGACACGGGCGACGATGCGAAGCCGAAGAAGTTCCTCAAGGAGATCGGCGTCGAGACGCTCGGCTTCTACCGGGATCCGACGATTGCGCTGTTCAACGAAGCCAAGACGCGCGGCCTGGCGCTCGGGCTTCCGGTCACCATGCTGATCGACGCGGACGGCTGCCTGATCGCCCATATGAACGGCCCGGCCGAATGGTCGAGCCCGGACGCCAAGCGGCTGGTGGAAGCGGCGCTCGCACCGTGATCGTGTAGTCTTTTTGTATTGACGCAATTCCGGACGGAAACCGCTACGCACTTTTCCTGGAATTGCTTAGACTGAACGCGCGGCTGCGGCCGGCTGCAGCATCAGGATGCTGCCGCCGCGGACAGTTTCGACCTTGGCCGTTGCCTCATCGTCTTGCTGGACGCCGTCATCGGCCAGCGAAACGCCGGTGAGCTCGCCGAACGCCTCGATCGGGCCGGGTCTGCCAAGAAAATATCCCTGGCCGATGTCGCAATCCTCGGCGTCGAGGAAGCGCAGCTCGTCCAGCGTCTCGACGCCTTCGGCCAGAACCGGCAGGCCGAGGCCGCGCCCCAGGCCGAGCACGGCGCGCACGATGGTCGCGACCTGATCGTTCCTGTCGACCGACTTGATGAAGGACCCGTCGATCTTGATCTTATCGAAGGGGAAGGCGCGCAGGTTGGACAGCGACGAATAGCCGGTGCCGAAATCGTCCATCGCCACGCGCACGCCGAGCGCCTTGATCTGGCGCAAGGTGGCCAGCGCCCGCGGCATGTCCTTTACCAGCGCCGTCTCGGTGATCTCGAGCTCAAGCCTGCCCGCCGCCAGGCCGGTGCGCAGCAGCACCTCGTGCACCTTGCGGCTGAAATCGGGATTGTGGAGCTGCACCGCCGAGACGTTGACGGCGACCGTTAGCGGGTTCTTCCACGTCGCGGCTTCCTTGCAGGCGGTCGCCAGCACCCACTCGCCGATCTGGGCGATCGAACCGCTGTCCTCGGCCACCGGGATGAACACCGAAGGCGGAACCTCGCCGCGTTCGGGATGCTGCCAGCGCAGCAAGGCTTCGAAGCCGATCATCCTGCCGCTGCTGATTTCCTTCTGCGGCTGGTAGACGAGTCGGAATTCGCCGCGCGCCACGGCCGTGCGCAAATCCTGCTCCAGGATGCGCCGGTCGCGCGCCTCTGCCCCCATCGAGGCTTCGAAATAGCGGAACGTATCCTTGCCTTCGGCCTTGGCGCGATAGAGCGCGGTGTCGGCATGGCTGACCAGAGCCGCCTGTTCGTCGGCGTCGAGCGGGTAGAGCGCGATGCCGATGCTGGCCGATACCATGCCCCCGGGCGACAGCCGGTTTTCCTGGCGCAGCGCCGAAAGCACCGCTTCGGCAATGCGGCCGGCTGCCTGCGGGTCAGGAAGGTTGGGAGCGATGATGGCGAATTCGTCGCCGCCGAGCCGGGCCAGCATCTGGCCGTGGCGCAGCACGCCGGAGGCGCAGTGCGCCACCTTCTGCAACACGGCGTCGCCGGCGGCGTGACCGAAGAGATCGTTCACTTCCTTGAACCTGTCGAGGTCCAGCAGCATGAGCGCCAGCTGACCCCCCTTGCCGGCGCTTTTGCCGTCTGGCGCCGACGCGGCGATCTCGGCTTCCAGGCGGCTGGTGAAGGAGCGCCGGTTGGCAAGCCCGGTGAGCGGGTCGTAATGCGCAAGCCGCATGATCTCCTGCTCGGCCTTCCTGCGCTCGCGGATATCGCGGACGGCCACGACCAGATGCGGCTTGCCGCAATAATCGATGCTTCTGGCGATCAGCTCCACCGGGATCGGGCTGTCGCCCTGGCCGCGGAGGTCGGCTTCCTGCGCCTGTCCGTTGCCGGGGGCGACGGCGGTGGCAATCCGTTGGCCAAACAGGTCGCTCAGCGTCATCGTGTTCAACGTGGCGGAGGCGATGCCGCTCAGCGCCGCGATACTGTCATTGGCGCTGACGATGCGGTTGCCGTCGCAGACGATAAGGCCCTCGACGGCGGCGTTGGCGAGGCCATGCATGCGCTCGGCCTCGATCTTGTGCCGGCGGAAGCGCAGATCGATCCACAGCGCAGTGGCGGCCAGCACAAGGATGACCAGGCTTGCCGTAGCGGCGGCGAAGGCCTGCGACATCGGCGCGATCGTGAATTTCGAGATCTCGATCGAGGAGTCCGGATAGATCGAGACGGCGGCCATGGCGATGAAATGCAGCGTGCAGATCGCCAGCGTCAGCAGGACAGCGCCGGCGACCGTCGCCAGCGTCGATGGCCGGCGAAGCACGACAAGCATCGAGAGCGCTGCAAGAATTATACCCGAGGCCAATGAGGCGGCGACGAAAAGCTGGTTCCAGACGATCCGGCCTTCGACCTCGAAAGCCGCCATGCCGGTATAGTGCATCGCCGCGATGCCGATGCCGAGCACGGCGCCGCCGACGAGATAGTGGTCGACGCCGCTGCGCACGGTCGCGATCCACATCCCGGCGGCCGTCAGAAGAACGGAAACCGCCAGCGAAGCGACCGAAAGCTCCGCGTTGTAGGCGTTGGGTATTCCTGGCGTGAAGGCGATCATGGCGATGAAATGCGTCGCCCAGATGCCAAATCCGGTCGAAGCGGCGGCAATCAGCAGCCACGCGTAACGGTTCCGGTTGGTCGATTGCACGACATGGCGCAGAAGGTTGACGGCGGAGAAACAGGAAATTCCGCAAATGAGCGCGGCCAGCGCAACCAGTCTCAGATCGTGCTCGTTCACGATACAATTATAGACGGTCAACATCTCGTTTCACCTGATCTACCCGCATCAATCAAGGCAACGGGATTGATTAGGGCCGGACGCCTGAAGAAACGATTATGTCGCCCGCAACCTCCGCGTGCTTTCCAGGTTGTGCTTCCTGAGGAGGTTATGCGCCGGAACGGATTCCAGGATTGAGTTGAGCCTTATCGATCCTGAGGGCCGTCACTTCACCCGCACCGTGACCACCAGCGCCTCGTGGTCGGCGCTCGGGCTGCCGTCCGGCAACACGGCCGGCAGCGTCGCTGGCGCGCTTGCCACAAGGCCGCGGGTGAAAAACCAGTCGATGTGGCCGGCAGGCGTCAGGTCGCCGGCCATGCGCCGCTGGGTGGGCTTGTCGAACGCATTGGCTGTCTTCCAGTCGTAGCCACGCTCGGCAAAAACCGAGAACAAAGGCTCGTGACGCTCCGGATACATCAGCCGGTCCGGCTCGGCGGCAATGCGTGTCCGCCAGGCGACCGGGTCGTCATTGCGTTCCGGATATGTGGCGGTCAGCGTGTTGAAGTCGCCGCCGATCAGGACAGGCGCTTCCGCATCATATTTGTCGACGGCGTCGAGCAGATGGCGGGTCTGGTCGGCGCGGCCTGCCGGCGTGGTGCGGTTCTCGAGATGCACCGAAACGACGGTGACACGGCGGTCGCCGGCCATCACCTGGCCCCCGAGCGCCATGCGGCCGCCGACACGCGGCTGGCCGTGCTCCGGCAGGAACCATGCGCCGGCGGCGTCGAAGCGAAGGAGAAAAGGCCGCAGCAGCGGAACAGCGCTGGTGATAGCATTGCCATGGAAGCCCTCCGCATTCTCGGCGCCGCCATTTGCCGCCTGCTCCGCCTCGTTGCCGGTGCCGAGTTCGAGGAACTCGACGCCATAGGCGTAAGAATGGCCTAGGCGATCGGCAAGCCGGCTCAAAAGATGGCCGTTGCCGGAGCGCGCCATGCCCTTGTCGACCTCGGACAGCAGCACGACATGGGGCGCCTGGCCGGCGATCGTTGCGGCGATGGCATCGATGTGGCGCAGCCGCTCGACGTTCCAGGCCATCACGGTCAGGCTCTCGCCGGCGCTTTCACGCGAAGCCTTGCCGCCGATCTCGATCTCACCGAGGGCGGGAACGGCGGCGGCGTGGCGCAGGTGGGTGGCGCTGTCGCGCGGCCCATCCCGCATCGCGTTGCGGACGGGGACCGGCACGTGTGTGAGCTGCGGGACCAGCATGTGTCTTCTCAATCAGTTAGCCGGTTAATCACGTCTAGATCTTTTCGACGCTTCTAGGCGCCCTAGCTTCCTAGAGCGCCGATGTGACGTTTTCATGCCGGCGCTGCCGCTGCCAGGGGAGGAGAGACTGGCTGTCCACAGAGGCTTCGGGCCCACAACAGAACTGTCACATACCTTCTCTATGAGAGCGGGCAAGGACTTGCGCAAAACCCTTGTCACACTGCCACTCAAGAGGGAAAACCATGACGATCATCAAGCGGGGCTTCGCTGCCCTTGCCGCCGGCGCGCTGAGCACCGCGCTTGCGGTTCCTGCTATTGCCGAGCCGGTCAAATTCGACTTCTGGTTCGGTCTGTCGGGCGATCTCGCCCGCGTCGTCGACACGCTGTGCAAGAACTTCAACGCTTCGCAGAAGGACTACGAGGTCGTTTGCACCAGCCAGGGCAATTACGACGCCACGCTGCAGAACACGATCGCCGCCTTCCGCGCCGGCAAGCAGCCCACCGTCGTCCAGGTCTATGACGTCGGCACCGCCACTATGATGCTGTCGGGCGCCTATAAGCCCGCCGACAAGCTGATGGAAGAGAACGGCTACAAGATCGACTACAGCGACTATTTCCCCGGCATCGCCCGCTATTACGCGACGTCGAAGGGCGAGATGCTGTCCTTCCCGTTCAACTCCTCGACGGCGCTTATGTACTGGAACAAGGACGCCTTCGCCAAGATCGGCAAGACCGAGGCGCCGAAGACCTGGGAAGATGTCGGCGCCGATCTCAAGGCGCTGAAGGACGCCGGCTATGATTGCCCGATGGCGATCAACATCTCGGCCAATGAAAGCTGGCAGCTGATGGAGCAGTTCTCGGCGCTGCACAACCAGCCGATCGCCACCAAGAACAACGGCTATGACGGCCTCGACGCGCGTCTGGAAGTCAACAAGACCAAGTTCGTCCAGTACGTCACCGACCTGAAGAAGTGGTATGACGCCGGTCTCATCAAGATCAAGTCGAAGGATCTCGGCCAGGATATGGTGCAGGCCTTCGCCACCGGCACCTGCCAGCTCATCCTGACCTCGGTCGGCGACCACGGCACGGTCGGCCGCACCCAGAAGGAAGGCATGAACTGGGATGTCGCCGAGCTGCCGGTCTATGCCGGCACCGAGCGCAAGAACTCTTTGGTCGGCGGCGCCTCGCTGTGGGTGCTGTCCGGCAAGTCGGACGCCGAATACAAGGGCGCGGCCGCCTTCCTCAACTTCATCCACGACCCCAAGACCGCTTTGTTCTGGTCGACCAACACCGGCTATATTCCGGTGACGAAGTCGGGCTTCGATTTCATGAAATCCAACGGCTTCTACGACAAGGCGCCCTATAAGGGCCGCGAGGTGGCCATCGCCAGCCTGACCGCGTCGGAGCCGACCGAGATCACCCGCGGCATCCGCCTCGGCAACTTCACCCAGATCCGCGCCGAATTCGGCACGCAGATGCAGGCGATCTTCGCCAACAAGGTCAGCGTCCAGGAAGGCCTCGACACGCTGGTCAAGAATGGCAACGCCATCCTCGAGCGCTTCCAGCAGACCTATCCGGGTAAGACCCTGCCCTGATCCCGGATAGCACAACGGCCGCCCGTCGAGATTCGACGGGCGGCCATTTCATATCTAGTTTGTCCCGCGAAGGCGGGCTGATGGGTTCCACTGCATCGGCGGATCGATGGAAAAACGCGTCACTTTCGGCAGATGGACGATCGGCATCCTATTCGCGGTGCCGCAGCTCATCCTGATCTTCACCTTCTTCTACTGGCCGGCCGGCCAGGCGGTCTACTGGTCGCTGACGCTGCAGCAGCCCTGGGGCGGCGGCAACATCTGGGTCGGGCTCGACAATTTCCGCTCGATCCTCGCCAACGCCGACTACTGGAATTCCATCACCGCCAGCATGATCTTCGCCGGGATCAGCACGGGCCTGGCGATGGTCATCGCGCTGGTGCTCGCCGCCCTGACCGACCGGCAGCTTGCCGGCTCGTGGCTCTATCGCGTGGTGCTGATCTGGCCTTACGGCATCGCCGCGCCGGCGCTGGCGCTGGCATTTCGTTTCATCCTGGCGCCGGAGGCCGGCTTCATGGCCGTCGTCAACAAGGTTTGGCCCGGCTTCTGGGACCCCGGCCTCGACGGCGCCGACGCGATGGCATCCGTCATCATCGCCTTTTCATGGAAATATGTCGGCTACAACTTCATCTTCTTCCTTGCCGCCTTGCAGGCGATCCCGCGTTCGCTGATCGAGGCGGCGGCGATGGACGGCTCCGGCGTCATCCGGCGGTTCTGGGACATCCAGTTCCCGCTGATCACGCCGACGATCTTTTTCCTGCTGGTCATCAACATCACCGAGAGTTTCCAGGATTCCTTCGGCATCGTCGACATCATGACCGCCGGCGGGCCGGCCAACGCCACCAATCTGATGGTCTACAAGATCTATTCCGACGGCTTCAAAGGCCTGGATTACTCCGGCGCGGCCGCGCAGAGCATCATCCTGATGCTATTGATCGTCGCGCTCACCATCGTCCAGTTCCGCTTCATCGAGCGGCGCGTGCATTATCGCTGAGGCGGGCCATGGTCGAGCGCACCCCGATCCTCAATTTCTTCACGCATCTGATCCTGTTCGCCGGCTTCGTGTTCTGCGTTGCGCCGTTCGTCATCGTGGCGATCGCCGCCTCGCACAATCTGAAGGACGTCAACGACGTGCCGATGTCGCTGCTGCCGGGCAGCGACTTCTGGGTCAACATCAAGACGGCATGGACGACGGCCGATCTCGGCCCGAAGCTGCTCAATTCCTTCATCATGGCGTTTGGCGTTGCCGCCGGCAAAGTGATCATCTCGGCGCTCACCGCCTTCTCGATCGTCTATTTCCGCTACCCCGGCCGTATGCTGATCTTCTGGCTGATCTTCATCACGCTGATGCTGCCGCTCGAAGTGCGCATCGTGCCGACCTATGCGGTGGTCGCCAACGTGCTCGAGCCCTATCAGACGATCATGGACCTGACAGGGCTGTCCTGGCTGATCGAGAAGATATCGGGGGTTCAGGTCCAGCTCAGCCTGGGGCTGCTCAATTCCTATAGCGGCCTGATCCTGCCGCTGATTGCGACCGCCACCGGCACTTTCCTCTACCGCCAGTTCTTCCTGACCGTGCCGGACGAGTTGACCGAGGCGGCGCGCATGGACGGCGCCGGCGCGCTGCGCTTCTTCGTCGATATCCTGTTGCCGCTGTCGCGCAACAACATGGCGGCGCTCGGCACCATCATGTTCCTGTGGGCCTGGAACCAGTATCTGTGGCCGCTGCTTATCACCACGGATCAGTCGCATGCGATGGCGGTGACCGAGCTGAAGCAGCTCATTCCCAATGTCGGCGGCGCGCCGGAATGGCATATCGCCATGGCCGGCACGCTGATCATCATGCTGCCGCCTATGATGGTAGTGGTGCTGATGCAGCGATGGTTCGTGCGCGGCCTGATCGCCACCGAAAAATAAGGAGACGATAAGATGGCCTCCATCACCATTCGCGGCGTCAAGAAGAACTATGCCAAGACGCAGGTCGTGCACGGCGTCGACCTCGACTTCGCCTCGGGCGAATTCGTCGTCATCCTCGGGCCGTCGGGCTGCGGCAAGTCCACGCTGCTCAGGATGATCGCGGGGCTGGAAGAGATTTCCGACGGCACGATCGCCATCGACGGCACGGTCGTCAACAAGCTCGAGCCGCGCGAACGCGGCTGCGCCATGGTGTTCCAGAACTACGCGCTCTACCCGCATATGAGCGTGGCGCAGAACATCGGCTATTCGCTGAAGGTGGCCGGCGTTCCGTCGGCCGAACGGACCCAGCGCATCCAGGCGGTGGCGCGCGTCCTGGAACTGGAGCACTTGCTTGACCGCAAGCCGATGGCGCTGTCCGGCGGCCAGCGCCAGCGCGTCGCCATGGGCCGCGCAATGATCCGCGAGCCGAAGGTGTTCCTCTTCGACGAGCCGCTCTCCAACCTCGACGCCAAGCTGCGAGTGCAGATGCGTTCGGAAATCCGCAAGCTGCACCGGCGGCTCAATGCCACCTCCGTCTTCGTCACGCATGATCAGGTCGAGGCGATGACGCTGGCCGACCGGCTGGTGGTAATGAATGGCGGCCGCGTCGAGCAGGTCGGCACGCCGGCGGAAGTTTATGGCCGGCCGGCAAGCCGCTTCGTCGCCACCTTCGTCGGCGCGCCGGCGATGAACATGCTCGAAGGCACGGTGACGCTCGACGGCATTTCGCTGCTTGGCGGCAGTCGGAAGCTCAGCGTGTCGCGCACGGGCCTTGCCGTGGGCGCGAAAGTCGCGGTCGGCATCCGGCCGGAGGCGGTGCGCATGGTGGCGCCGGGCACGCCGGGCGCTCTCGCGGCGACCGTCGACGTCATCGAGGAACTGGGCGCCGGCCGTGTCATCTATGTCGATCTCGATGGTGCGCCGTTCTCGGTCGTGACGTCGGAGATAGTCCACCCCGAACCGGGCAGCACGATCGGCCTGCAGTTCGCAGAGTCGGACCTGCACTTCTTCTCCTCCGAGACCGGCGGCAGGCTCGACGTGTTCAAGGCCTCGGTGCCTGAGCCTGCGCTCCAAGGGTGATCCCTTCCCGTCGGTTATGCGAACATTTTGATTGAGGGTTCAGGGCATGAAGATCATCCAGGTTACCGACGTCCATCTCGGCCGTCTGCGCGAGATGCGATATGGCGCGAACCTGAATGAGCGGCTCGATCATTGCATCGACCATATTAATCAGCGCCACAGCGATGCGGCGCTCTGCATCTTCACCGGCGACCTGACCGACGACGGCGAGGCCGACAGCTATGCCGACCTGAAGGCGGCGCTGAGCCGGCTTGCCGTGCCTTACCGGCTGCTGCCCGGAAACCACGACCGGCGCGCCAACCTCATCGCCGTCTTCCCGGAAAACGGGACCGACGGCAACGGTTTCGTGCAGTCGGTTTTCGACACGCCGGAGGGGCAGCTCATTTTCCTCGACAGCCTGGCCGAAGGCCGCGTCACCGGCGAGTTGTGCGACGACCGGCTTGGCTGGCTCGATGCGCGGCTCGCCGAGGCGGCGGGCAAGGCCGCCTATATCTTCCTGCACCATCCGCCGGTCGAGCTTGGGCTCACGCTGCTCGACCCGCTCGGGCTCGAGCAGCCGCAGCGGCTCATCAACGTGCTGACGCGCCACGGCAATGTCCGCTACATCTTCTTCGGCCATGTCCACCGCGACATAGCCGGCACCGTCGCCGGCATTCCGTTCTCGGTGCAGCGCGGCCTGCACGCCCGCTTCATGCTCGACGTGGTCGGCGACGAGATGGTCGAGCAGGCGCCGCCCGCCTATTCGATCATCCTGATCGACGGTGCCCGCGTCGTCATCCACAGCTGCGATTTCCTGGAGCAATGGCCGCTCTGGTCGCCGGCCACGGGCGAACGAGTCCGTTAAAGGCCGCTTTAGTCTAGCAGTCAGGCAAAGACATGCGCCTTGCCAGTGACGGTGAGGCGCACGATCTCGCCGACCGCCGGCGCATCCATGCCCGTCCTGCGCAAGATGAGCGGCGTGTTGCCGATCGCTGCCGCGTCCGGCGGATCCGGGCTGTTGAGCAGCCGTACCGCCACGGTGCAGACGGCGCCCGCGAATTCGCAGTCCGTCACCTCGCCGAACAGCATGTCCGGTGTGCCCGACATGCCTTCGCGCGAGGTCAGCTTGAGCAGGATCTGCTCGGGCCGCAGCATGATGCGCGCGACATCGCGCCGTTCCTTCGTGTCGACGGCGATGCGGCCGAGCCGCGACACGGCGAAGCCATCCGCGATCCTGGCGGGCACGATGATGGCGTCGCCGAGGAATTCGGCGACCATCCTGTCCCTGGGCTGGAAATAGAGCTCGCGCGGCGTGCCGATCTGCGAGAACAGGCCGTCGCGCATCACCGCCACCTGGCTGGCGAAGGACAGCGCCTCGGCCTGGTCGTGCGTGACCAGGATGGTGGTGATGCCCGCCTCTTCCAGAAGCTCGGCAACCGCCTTGCGCATCGAAGCGCGAAGCCCGGTATCGAGCGCCGAGAAGGGTTCGTCCAGCAGCATCAGCCTCGGCTTCATCGCCATGGCGCGTGCCAGCGCCACGCGCTGCTGCTGGCCGCCGGACAACTCGTGCGGCCGTCGTTTCAGGATCGCCTTGTCCAACCCGACGATATAGGCGAGCTCGACGATATGCTCAGCCCGTTTGTCGGCGTTCCGCGCGATGCCGAAACCGATATTGTCGGCGATGCTGAGATGCGGGAACAGGGCGCCATCCTGGGCCACCACGCCGATGCCGCGGCGATGCGCCGGCACGGCCGCCCCGCCATTGGCGAGCACCTTGCCGTCAAGCGCGATGCGGCCGCGATCGGGCGCCTCGAAGCCGGCAATCAGCCTGAGCAAGGTGGTCTTGCCGCAGCCGGACGGCCCGACGATCGCGGTGCGGCTGCCGCTTTCGACCTGAAGGTCGACGCCCCCCAGCGCCGTCACCGGACCATAGCTCTTGGCAACATCGCTGAGTTCGAGAAAGCTCATCGTCCGGCCATCCGCTTCGACTGGACGTAGAGCCACCAAGTCATCGGCAACGACATCGCCACCATGATCAGCGCATAGGGAGCGGCGGAGGCGTAGTCGATCTCACCGCTGTAGGACCAAAAGGCCATCGCCAGGGTGCGGGTGCCGTTGGGCGCCAGCATCTGGGTGGCGGTGAGCTCGTTGGTGATGCCGAGCGCCACCATCGCCATGCCGGCCGCCGCGCCCGGCGCCGACAGGCGGATGGTCGTCGCCCACAGCGCCTTGACCGGCGGCCGGCCGAGGCTGGAAGCGGCGCGTTCCAGCTCCACCGGGGCCTGCGCGATCGAGGCGCGCAGGCTGACCAGCGCGCGCGGCAAAAACATCAGCGCATAACCGAACAGGATGGTGAACAGCGTCTGGTAGAGCGGCAGCGAGACGCGCACGGTGATCGTCACCAGCGCCAGCGCAATGACCACGCCCGGCAGGGCGCCGACGATGTAGTTGCAGCCCTCGAGCAGGCGCTGCAGCCGTCCCGGCGCGCGGATCGAGATCCAGGCCATCGGCATGGCGGCAAGTGTTGCAAGCACGGCGCCAACGATGGCCAGGAACAGCGTCTGGCCAAGCGCCAGGCTGATCTCGTCCCAGCGCCAGACATCCGCGCCTCCCGCCAGCAGCCAGCGGCCGACAGTGACGAAGGGCACGCCGAGCGACAGCAGCGCGACGGCCGCCGGCAAGGACAGGCAGGCCGGCGTGGCGCGGCCAAGCCGGGCGCGCTGCTGCTTGCGCGCGGCGCCGGAGCCGACGCGGGCGTAGCGTTCCTCGCCGCGGATGATCACCTCGAGCGCGAGCAGAAAGAGGCAGCAGGCCACAAGCACCGCCGCCAGCATGTTGGCGGCGGGGCCGTTGAAGGTCGACTGGAACTGGTCGACGATCGCGGTGGTGAACGTATCGAAACGGATGAAGACGTAGAGGCCGTATTCGGCGAGCAGATGCAGGCCGACCAGCAGCGAGCCGCCGCAGATGGCGAGCCTCAGCTGCGGCAGCACGACGCGCGCGAAAACCCGCCAGGGGCCTAGGCCAAGCGCCGCCGCCGCATCCTCCAGAGCCGGGTCGAGACGGCGCAATGCCGCGGAGATCGGCAGATAGAGGAACGGGAAATAGGCGATAACGGAGACCAGCACGCCGGCCCACAGCCCGTGCAGGCCAGGGACAAAGCTGATCCAGGCATAGGAGTGCACGAAAGCAGGGATGGCGAGCGGCGCCACCGACAGCCACGACCACAGCCGATTGCCCGGCAGGTCGCTGCGTTCAGTCAGCCAGGCCAGCGCCACCGACAGCGTGATGGCGATCGGCACGGTGATGATGATGAGGAGCACGGTGTTGATCAGCAGCTCGCCGACGCGCGGGCGAAAGATCAATGCCACCACGGTGTCCCAGCCGGTCTGGATCGCGACCGAGACAATGAAGGCGAGAGGCAGCAGCGCGATGAGCGAGATCAGAGCCGCGGCGAGCGTGATCCACGACATGGCCCGGCGCTTCTTCATTCCGGCCGCCGGCAGCGCGGAAGGCGTGAGGTGGATCGCGGACGCCATCAGTCGGAATAGGCCGCCCGGAAGCGACGTGATGAACCGCGGCCGCGGCCGCAAACGCAGATGATCGTCATCGACGAGGCCATCTCCAAAACAAAAGCGCTCCCACGGAAGCGAGTTCCCGCGGGAGCACGGTCGTTTGCCCTTTTAGGACGAACGCGAACTAAAGCAAGCCGGCTTGCGTCATCAGGTCGATGACCTTCTTGGAATTCAGCGTCGCCGGATCGATTTTCGGCGCCTGCAGGTCGGCCAGCGGCACCAGCTTAGGGTTGGACTGGGCATCCTTGCCGACCGCATATTCATACGACGTGCCCGTCTTCAGCACGTCCTGGCCGCCCTTGCCGGTCACCCACTTCAGGAACGCCTGGGCTTCCTTCTGATGCTTGCTGGAAGCCAGCACGCCGCCGCCCGACACCGAAACGAAGGCGCCCGGGTCCTGGTTCTTGAAATAGTGCAGGCCGACATTCTTGCTGTTCTCGCCGGTCTTGGCCTGATCGCCGAACCAGTAATAGTGGTAGATCACGCCGCCATCGATCTCGCCGGCATTGACCGCCTTCATGACAGTGCTGTTGCCCTTGTAGGCGGTGAAATTCTCCTTCATGGCCTTCAGCCAGTCGGTGGTCGCGGCCTCGCCCTTGAGCTGGAGCAGGGCGCTGACGATGGCCTGGAAGTCGGCCCCTGAGGGCGAGGCGGCCCAGCGGCCTTTCCAGCTCGGATCGGCGAGATCGAGCAGCGACTTGGGGAGCTGGTCTTCCTTCAGCTTGTCCTTGTTGTAGGCAAAGACGGTGCTGCGGGCGGCGACGCCGACCCATTTGCCGCTCGACGGCTGGTATTCCTGGGGAACCTGGGCGAGGGTGCCGGGGTCGACCTGGGCAAACAGGCCGGCCGCCTCGACCAGCGCCATGGCCGGCGAATTCTCGGTCAGGAACACGTCGGCCGGAGAGGCCGCCCCCTCGGCGACGATCTGGTTGGAGAAGTCACTGTCGCCGCCGTTGCGCAGCGTGACCTTGATGCCGGTCTCCTTGGTGAAGCCTTTTGCCCATTCCTTGGCGAGGCTCTCATGCTGGGCATTGTAGACGACGATGCCTTGATCCTCTGCCATGGCCGGGCCGGCGATCAGGCCAAGCGCCAGCGCGGCGCCGGCGAGCGTGGAAAGGGCAGTCTTCATGGGGCATCGTCCTCAAATCTGGAGACAGGGGGTCAATCGGATCGCACCTATCAATACCTGATTGATAAAGTCAACATTGCGGCGCCGCTTCAATTGGTCGCTCGCGGCTTCCGGTGGAGGCGCCCCGTGTCGGTTTCGGTGGGACATCCGGACACAGTCATGGATCCGATCGAGCCGACATCGGCGCGCTTTTCAAGCCGAACAGGAGAATCGATGGTCTTCTGACGCAGGCCTCAAGGTCCAGTCGCCAGTCCTTGGCGGCCGTGAACAGGGCTTCAAGCAGGGCGGCCAATTCCAGCCTCGCGACTTGTTGCCCCAAGCAAATATGCAGGCCCGTGCCGAATGTGAGAGTAGATGGCACTCGCGACCTCAAATCCAAGCTGTCGCCGGCGAGAAAGACTGCTTCATCCCGGTTGGCGCTGGCCAATACAGGTACGACAGCTTGCCCGGCCTCGATGAATTGGCCAGCAAATTGCAGTCCCTCGGCGGCTATGCGTGCTCCTGCGTAGTGCACGGGAGCGCAGTACCGCAGCAGTTCCTCGGCAGCGGCTTGCCAAGATACGGTCTGGCTCTCCAACAGCTCCAGCTGCTCCGGGAATGCGGACAGTGCGAGGAGGGCATTTCCAAACGTGTCCACTACTGTTGCCTGACCGGCGAAAAGCAGGAACACCACATTGGCCACGACATCATCCCTCTCCCATTTGCCCAACTCTGCCTCTGAAAGCATGCGAGCAACCAGGCCGCCGGAGCTGATCCTGCCGGTCTGAAGGATGTGATTTACCCATTCCGACAACTCGCGGCAGGCCTCATTCGCATCCTCGCTGACCTGGGCCGTTCTGATGTCCAGCGCATCGGCCATGCATTGCGCGAGGTCAGCCACGCGTGAGGGGTCCTCGATGTCGATCCCAAGTATATTGGCGAGCACGCCTACCGAAAACGGTATGGCGAGCTCTCGGATTGCGTCGAACCGCCGGCCGGTTGCGGCAGCGCGGACCAGCGCCAATGCATCTCGCCGGAGATCCGCGATCATGCCATGGCTGGCAGAACCGGTCATCTGGCCCGACAGCGGCCGGCGCAGTTGCAGGTGACGGGGTGGATCCGACAGCAGCATCGATCGGGTTAGAAGGCCGAGCGCGTCGCTCGACGTGATCTTCTGCCGTACCTCCTGGTATGCGCCTGGTGGGGCCTGCAGGAGCAGAGGATGTTTCAGGGCTTCGGAAACGAGCTTGTGACTGAACACATACAAAGCCCCGTTCAGCTCTGGGTATGGCGGCCTCCCCCAGGCGCTTCCGCCCGCCTTGCGTCGGCCGGCGAACGCCGGAAATGGATCGCTGCCGAGTGCCAACGGATCGAACAGGTCTCGATGCTCAGTCATTTACAGAGATCAACTGCAAAAATGACGCGATACCCGCCGGAGCTAAGGTCTTCGGGAAGAAAGGCCGGCGCAAGATGAAGAAACTCGCATTTCAAAAGCCGGTGATAGAAGTTGAGCAAGGGATCCTGGGTCAAATCGCCGACAGACGGCATGATTCCGGTGCGGTGCCATTCGTCAATCGTTCTTCGGAAGCCGGCATTTATCGCTACCTTGTCCGGAGAATCTTGTTGAGCTCCGCCATAAGAAGGACAGCGACCGTCGCCGACTATCCAGCGCGTCCCTGCCTCGCGGCCATAATCAACAAGACGTGCCAATAGCCGTCGCGAGAGGGGTGTTCCCCGAAACTCCGGGCGTACGCCCAGATTGTAGACATAGAGAGATTTTGGAGGAGCGGAGCGCGCGAGGGAAGAATAAGCGGTAAAGGTTGCCGGGAAGGTCGCCTTGTCGCGCGGGTCCTCAATGGTCTCCACAAAGCAGACGGCCCCGGCGATGACCGTGTCTCGAACGGCTGCGATCATGGTGTGACCAAGCGACAGACGCCGGCGGATCGTCGTCTCGTCTGCGCCCAAAGAGCCCCATGAGGCCACTTCCATCGCCGCCATACGCGGAATGTCGCTCTCTTCAATCCTATGAAACGTGATTTTTGTCATTTTCGAAAAGTAGGTTGCCTGAGCGCAATCTTATAAGAGGAAGACCTTGATTTTGTCACCCATCCAGGCAGTTTGAGGGGGGTGGGTGAAATCATGATTTTTTATATTTGTCAGCGATCGCATTCGTATACGCAGGCCTGTCTGCTTCTTTATTACCGGACAGACCTTCAGCGCATTTTTCGTCTGGTCGGATATGACGAAATCGATCTGCTCCTCAGGGTCGAGCGGGGAACCATCATCTGGTCGGACATGGACCGGCTAAATTCGACCGAAGTCGCCAAAGCGGGCCGAATTCGGGACCAGATTGAGCGGGATTGCCCCGAGGTCGCTCAACTCAACCATCCTCGCGACAGCCTCCGGCGATACGATCTGTTGCGCATGCTGTTCGATCAGGGCATCAATGATTTCCGAGTGTTCAGACCCCATTCGTTACCGGACGCGTTGCGGTATCCGGTGTTTTTGCGCGACGAGGTCGGCGCTGCTTACAAGGCCCCGCGCCTCCTGCGATCTGTGACGGAGGTGGAATCAGCCCTTGTCGAGCTACGGAAGCTGAATTGGGCTAGCCCCATGCTCGTCGAGTTTGGGTCCAAGCCCGAGGCAGATGGATACTACCGAAAATATTCAGCCTATCGGGTCGGCGTCAACAGCTACGCCCAGCACTGTTTCGCGAGCACCGACTGGTTCATAAAGGACCCAGGACGTGGTTTGTCGGGCCGGCATTTGGACGAGCATCGTCTGTTCGTCCGTACGCACCCGCATGCGGTCGAACTTCAGAAGGTCTTTGAGATGGCCCGAATTTCTTACGGCCGCATCGACTACGCCTTCGTGGAAGGCCGCATCCAAGTGTTCGAGATCAACACCAACCCGACGATACTGAGCTACCCGCCCACGCCCTTCGATACCTATGATTCCTCGCCTTACGCCAACATGCATGCTGACGCCCTGCTCGCGCTCCCGGCTGCCCGCGACGCGGCTTCTGTCCCTCAGATCGACAAGAGCCATTTGGAGATGTTGGCGGAGCTGGCACAGAGGTACCGAAAGAGGCGCCGAAAGTTGACCGCGCGCAAAGGGTTAAAGTTCCTGAAAAACGCCCTGTCGATCGGGAAGGCATAACCCGACCTTGCGGTAAGGCATGCTCCGCAAACTTTCGTGATTTTGCGGCAGTTTGGCTTGGACATTATTTCGCCGGGCACGTAACAAACCAGGGCCGAGATGCGAACTTCGGGGGGTAAACTCTTGTGACCGGCAAGGACGAGGCAGAGCTCTCCGGGCTGCTCAGGGCCGCGATCGCGGGAGATGAAAGGGCTTATGCCGACTTTCTGCACCGCATCGCCGCCCTCGTTCGCGGCTTTGTCCGGCGCAAGATCGTTCAGGGCGGAGTCGATCCCGAGGATGTCGTGCAGGAAACCTTGCTGGCCATTCATGTGAAACGCCACACCTGGCGGCCGGACGCGCCGGTGCTGCCCTGGGTCTACGCGATCGCCCGCTTCAAGCTTATCGACGCGTTCCGCCGGCGAGGGCGCCGCATCGAGGTCGAGATCGACGAGATCGCCGAAACCTTCGCCGAGCCGGAGACGGAGACGGTCAGCGAGCGCGACATAAACCGGGCGCTCGAGGGACTGCCGCCGACGCAGCGTTCGGTGGTCTCGTCAATCTCGGTCGAAGGCCATTCGATCGGCGAGACCGCCGCCAAGCTCGGCGTCAGCGAGACGGCGGTGCGCGTGTCGCTGCATCGCGGCCTCGCCGCAATCGCCAAAAGATTCGGACGACAGTGACATGAGGACAGAGGATCTGATCAAAGCGCTCGACGCGGATGCCGGCAAGAAGGCCATGCCGATGGGCAAGGCCTGGTGGCTGGCGGCCGGCGTTGCCGTGGCGATCGCGGCAGCCGTGTTCTTTACGACTATCGGGCCGCGTCCCGACATCATGCCGGCCATGCACACGATGCGCTTCATGTCGAAATTCGTGTTCACGCTGGTGCTTGCGGCCAGCGCCTTCGCGCTGATCCGCGTGCTGTCGATGCCGGGTGCCTCGACAAGGCGGGCGATGGCCTCGATGGTTGCCGCGCCGCTTCTGGTCGTGCTGGCGGTGGTTCTGGAGCTTTTCGCCATACCCCAGGCCGAGTGGGGCAAGCGGCTCGTCGGCTCGAACATGATGATCTGCATGACTTTCATCCCGCTGATCGGCGTTGGTCCGCTAGCGGTCTTTCTCGGCATGCTGCGCTACGGCGCGCCGACGCGGCCGGTGCTCGCGGGCGCCGCCGCCGGGCTGCTCGCGGGCGGGCTCGCGGCAACCTTCTACGCCGCGCATTGCTTCGACGATTCGCCGCTTTTCGTCGCCACCTGGTATACGATCGCCATCGCCTTCCTGACGCTGCTCGGGGCCATCGGCGGGCGGCTTTTCGTGCGCTGGTAGTCCGCCGGGGCGGTTTCGAAACAGTCCTTTAATCATGCCGGAAATTGTTTGCCGGTTAGCGGAGCGACCGCTTTCATCTGCGCAACGATTCCTTAAAACCGATCCGCCAGGGTTGTGGCAACGTGCAGTTGCGGATTGGGGGTGGATCGCATCGTGGCGTGGTTGAACTGGAAAGGGCTTCGTGCCGACAGGCATGCTGCGCAGGGTTTGCTGGCAATCGGCATCGTTGCCACCGCCGCGTCGGTCCTGTCGCCACGCTTTGAATTTGGTGCGGACGCGCTAAAGCTCTGCCTGCAGATTTCAATCGCCATCACCGCCGCGACGCTGTTCTTGTCGGCGCTGTTCATCAACCGTATCGTCGATGACCGCCGGCAGATCGCCGAGAGCGAGCAGCGCTTCCGTCGCGCCATGGAGGATTCGGCGATCGGGGTCGCCATCGTCGGCCTCGACGGGCGCATCCAGCAGGCCAACCCGGCCTTTGCCGCGATGCTGGGCTACAGCCGCGCGGAGATCGAGGCACTGACCTTCCCGCAGATCACGCATCCGGACGACCTGTCGGTCGGCCGCGAGACGATGCTGAACGTGAAGGAAGGCAGGATCAGCTCCTACCATTTCGAAAAGCGCTACCTCAGGAAGGACGGGACCCCGGTCTGGGCACAGCTCGCCGGGTCGGTCATCCTCGACGAGGACACCGGCAAACCGCTTTATCTGGTGTCGCAGATCGAGGACATCGACGCGCGCAAGCAAGCGGAGGCGCGCATTGCCGAGGCCGAGACCCGTTGGAATTTCGCGCTCACCAGCACAGGACAGGGCGTCTGGAGCCTCGATATGCGCAAAGGTGGCACAACCTATTCCGAAACCTGGGTGAAGATGCTGGGCTATGCCGATGGCGAGCTCGACGGCGACCCTGATCGCTGGCTGACCATGATCCATCCCGACGATCGCGGCCGTGTCGCCGAGGCGGATCGCGCGCACCTTGCCGGCGAGACGCCGTTTTTCGAAGCCGAGTTCCGGATGCGGCACAAGAACGGCCACTGGGTCTGGATCCTCGACCGCGGCAAGACGATCGAGCGCGACGCCGAGGGCCGGGTGATCCGGGCCATCGGCAGCCTGACCGATATCACGCAGCGCAAGGAGGCCGAGGCGCGGCTGATGGTTTCGGCCGCGATGCTGGCCGACGAGAAAGAGCGCCTAAGGGTGACGTTGCAGTCGATCGGCGACGCGGTGATCTGCACCGATGCCGCCAACCGAATCACCTTCATGAACCCGGTCGCGGAAAAGCTCACCGGCGTTGACGTCGGCGAAGCCCTTGGAAAGGTGCTCGGCCATGTCTATTGGGCCGTCGACGAGGAAAGCGGGCAGAGAATCGGCTTGACGCGCCCTTCGGCGAGCGCGCGGCCCCTTTGCGACCAGAACACGCGCGCGGTCCTCGTGCGGCGCGACGATACGCGCTGCAGCATCCGCCAGGTGGTGTCGCCGATCATGAACGACCGCGAGGAGTTCTGCGGCCTGGTCATCGTCTTCCAGGACTTCACCGACGCGCGCGCCCTGCAGCGTCAGCTGGCCCACGCAGCCGCCCATGACGCGCTGACCGGGCTCGCCAACCGCTCGAGCTTCATCCGTACCATGGAGGAGCTGGTCGATCAGTGCCGCCTCAATGGCGACGAGCACCAGTTCATGTTCGTCGACCTCGACCACTTCAAGGCCGTCAATGACACCGGCGGCCATGCCGCGGGCGATGCGCTGCTCAGGCGCGTGGCCGACACCTTGCGCAATGTGCTTGGCCCGGAAGACATCGTCGCGCGGCTCGGCGGCGACGAGTTCGCCGTCATCCTCAAGTCGGGTGCGGTGGGCGGGCCGGTTGCGGCGCGCTCGATCATCGATGCAATCCGCAACCTCAATTTCAGCTGGGACGGTCGCCCGCATTCGATCGGCGCCAGCATCGGACTTGCGCCGATCCGCGCTGGTTGCGGCGAGGTGGACGAGATCATCGCGCGTGCCGACGCCGCCTGCTACGCCGCCAAGGCTGCCGGCCGCGGTTGCGTTTCCGCCGCGCCGGACGAAACTTCAAGAGATGTGCCGCCGCTGCCGCTCGCCGCGGCGTCCTGAGCAGCGGCAAAAGGGTTCAGCCGCGGAAGATCAGCGCGTCGGCACCGGATGGTCGCCGCGATAGTCGTAGAAACCGCGACCGGTCTTGCGGCCGAGCCAGCCCGCCTCGACATATTTCACCAGCAGCGGGCAGGGGCGGTATTTCGAGTCCGACAGGCCCTCATGCAGCACCTGCATGATCGAAAGACACGTGTCGAGGCCGATGAAGTCGGCGAGCTGCAGCGGCCCCATCGGATGATTGGCGCCTAACCGCATGGCGGTGTCGATGGCGTCGACCGTGCCGACACCCTCATAGAGCGTGTAGATCGCCTCGTTGATCATCGGCAAAAGGATGCGGTTGACGATGAAGGCCGGGAAATCCTCCGAGACGGTGATCGTCTTGTCGAGGTGCTTCACATAGGTCTTGGCCGCCTCGAAGGTCTGGTCCTCAGTGGCGATGCCGCGCACCAGCTCGACCAGCTTCATCACCGGCACCGGGTTCATGAAATGTATGCCGATGAAGCGCTCGGGGCGGTCCGTCTGGGCGGCGAGCCGGGTGATCGAGATGGACGAGGTGTTGGTCGCCAGGATCGCTTCCGGATTGAGCTGCGGGCAGAGCTGCGCGTAGATCTTGCGCTTGACCGTCTCGTCCTCGGTGGCGGCTTCGATCACCAGGTCGGCGCCGGCGAGGTCGGCCATGGCCGGGGCGGCGGAGATGCGCGCCATCGCTTCGTTGCGCGCCTTTTCCTCGAGCTTGCCGGAACCGACCTGGCGGGCCATGTTGCCGCTGATGGTGGCAATGCCCTTCTCGATCCGGTCGGCCGATATATCGTGGATCAGGACCTTGTAGCCACCCAGCGCCGAGACATGGGCAATACCGCCACCCATCTGACCCGCGCCGACAATGCCGATCGTCTCGATCTTGCTCATGACCCCGATCCCGTCCGGAACGCCTGCACTTCCGTGAAGTACAAAGACGCTCCTGCTTGTTTGTTTCCCGCAATCCGGATGCGAACCGCCGGATTGACTCCGGACCTTGATGGCCCGCTTTTTGTGCAGTGCAAACTAAAAGGGCGGGGCGACTTCGTCTACCCCACCCTTTGGATTTTAATATGCCGGAACGGACGGCGTCAAAGCGCCTTTTGCAGCTCCGGAAGGATGACGAAGAGATCGCCGACCAGGCCGTAGTCGGCAACCTGGAAGATCGGCGCCTCCTCGTCCTTGTTGATGGCGACGATGACCTTGGAATCCTTCATGCCGGCGAGGTGCTGGATGGCGCCGGAAATGCCGACGGCGATGTAGAGGTCGGGTGCGACCACCTTGCCGGTCTGGCCGACCTGCCAGTCGTTCGGCGCGTAGCCGGCGTCGACGGCGGCGCGTGAGGCACCGACCGCGGCGCCGAGCTTGTCGGCGACCGGCAGGATGACTTCCTGGAACTTTTCCGAGGAGCCGAGCGCGCGACCACCGGAGATGATGATCTTGGCCGAGGTCAGCTCCGGACGATCATTCTCGGAAAGCTTGTTCTCCACGAAAGACGACAGGCCGGGGTTGGCGGCGGCGCCGACCGTCTCAACCGACGCGGAACCACCTTCCGGCGCTGCCGCGAAGGAAGCGGTGCGCACGGTGATGACCTTCTTGGCGTCGGTCGACTGGACAGTCTGGATGGCGTTGCCGGCATAGATCGGGCGCTTGAACGTGTCAGGCGAGACCACCTCGATGATCTCCGACACCTGGGCGACGTCGAGGAGGGCTGCGACGCGGGGCGCGATGTTCTTGCCGGCGGAGGTCGCCGGCGCAATGATCGTGTCGTAACCGCCCGCGAGCGACACCACGAGAGCCGCCGTCGGCTCGGCGAGGCGTTCCGAAAGCTCATCGGCTTCGGCGAGCAGCACCTTGCGCACGCCCTTCAGCTTGGCGGCGGCGTCGGCAGCGCCCTTGGCACCCTTGCCGGCCACCAGCACGTCGACTTCCGCGCCGATCTGGAGAGCCGCCGACAGCGCCTTCGCGGTCTGGTCGGAAAGGCTTGCGTTGTCATGTTCGGCGATGAGGAGAATTGCCATTTTCTTTGTCCTTTCCCGATCGCTTCAGAGCACGCCGGCTTCGTTCTTCAGCTTCTCGACCAGCTCGGCCACCGACTTCACCTTGACGCCCGCCTTGCGGCCGCCGGGCTCCTCGGTCTTGATCACCTTGAGGCGCGGCTTGACGTCGGCGCCGAAGTCGGCCGGGCTCTTCTCGTCGAGCGGCTTCTTCTTGGCCTTCATGATGTTGGGCAGCGAGGCGTAGCGCGGCTGGTTGAGGCGAAGGTCGGCGGTGACGATCGCCGGCATCTTCAGCTCGACCGTCTGCAAGCCGCCGTCGACTTCGCGCGTCACCTTGGCCTTGTCGCCGGCAAGCTCGACCTTGGAGGCGAAGGTGCCCTGCGACCAGCCGAGGAGCGCGGCCAGCATCTGGCCGGTCTGGTTGGAATCGTCGTCGATCGCCTGCTTGCCGAGGATGACGAGGCCGGGCTTCTCCGCCTCGACCACGCCCTTCAGCACCTTGGCGACGCCCAGCGGCTCGGTCTGCTCGTCGGTCTTGACCAGGATGGCCCGGTCGGCGCCCATGGCGAGCGCGGTGCGCAGCGTCTCCTGCGCCTGCTGCGGGCCGACCGAGACGACGATGATTTCTTCCGCCTTGCCGGCTTCCTTGATGCGGATCGCTTCCTCGACCGCGATCTCGTCGAACGGGTTCATCGCCATCTTGACGTTGGCAAGCTCGACGCCCAGTCCGTCGGCTTTCACCCGGACCTTGACGTTGGCGTCCACAACCCGCTTCACGGGCACAAGGATCTTCATTTTCCTGTCACCTCTCCTGAAATAGTCGGGGCGCTATAGCAGCGTACGCCCTGTCAGAGTTGTCGAAAGCCGACATTCCGGGCGGAATATCCGCCCAACGGTGCCGTTTCCGTAGTGGCGGCAAATCCGCGCGTCAATATCCCACGACGCACCCAAATCGGTTCAGTCGCGAGGCGTCGCTGCTCCACGGCCCCATTGCTGCGCCGGGGCGCCGTCGCTCGGGGTGGGCTCAACGGGGACAGGCGGCTGCTGGATGTTCGGCGTCGGGTCCGGCTCGCCGTCGGCGCCGGCCAGCAGCGGCACGCCGCGGCTGCGCAGCACCAGCACCAGCACGAATCCGGCGATGATGCCGCCGATGTGGCAGGCCCAGGAAATCTGGTCCTCGCCGCCGGCGGCAAACATCACGATCTGGAACAGGATCCAGAGGATCAGCGGGATGAAGGCCGGAATGCGCAAGGGGATGCGGGCAAAGGCCAGAACCCAGACTTTCACGCGAGGGTAGAGAATCAAATAGGCGGTGACGACGCCGGCAATGGCGCCGGAGGCACCGATCAGCGGCACCTGCGAATCCCAGGCCACCAGCCCCTGGAAGAAAGCGCCGGCGACGGCGCAGGCGAGGTAGAAGATCAGGTAGCGTATGTGGCCGAGCGCATCCTCGACATTGTCGCCGAATACCCACAGGAACAGCATGTTGCCGCCGAGATGGAAAATGTCGGCGTGCAGGAAGGAATAGGTGAGGTAGCTGAGGCTTTCGGGGATGACGACGAATTCTGGCGACAGCTCGACCTTGTCGTGCACCACCGAAGGGATGAAGCCGAGACCGAGAACCGCGGCATTGGTGAAGTTCTCACCGCCAAGCGTAGTCGCCAGATAGACCAGCGCATTCGCCACGATCAGGCCGATCGTCACATATTGCAGGCGGATGTGGCGCAGCCTGTTGGTGTCATAAAGCGGGATGAACATCGGACCCTCCCGCCCCCGAATTCAGCGGTTCATTCAGCGGTTCTTGCCGGGAACCCATAGCACGTCGGCCTTTCCATTGTCATTGACGGCACGCGCGGCGACGAACAGGAAATCCGAGACGCGGTTGATGTATTTGAGCGCCTCGCGGTTGACATGCTCGGTCGGATCCTGCGCCAGCGCCACCATCAGGCGCTCGGCCCGGCGCGCCACGGTGCGGGCCAGATGGAGCGCGGCGGCTGCCGGCGTGCCGCCGTTCAGCACGAAGGATTTCAGCGGCTGCAGTTCCTTGTTGAGGAGGTCGATGTCCTGTTCGACGCGGCCGGTCTGGGCGGCGACGACACGCAGCGGCTCGTAGTCCAGCGGCTTGCCGTCGTCGGGTACGGCGAGGTCGGCTCCGAGATCGAAAAGGTCGTTCTGGATGCGCGACAGCATGGCGTCGATCAAGGGATGTTCGCCGGCGGTATGGATGCGGGCCATGCCGATGCAGGCATTGGCCTCGTCGATGGTGCCATAGGCATCGACGCGCAAGTCGGATTTCAGCCGCCGCTCGCCGGTGCCTAGCCCGGTGGTGCCGTCATCGCCGGTGCGGGTGTAGATCTTATTGAGCTTGACCATAACGTCCCCCAAAAGACCCTAATTGCGCGTGAAATAGACCACCAGCAACAGCAGCGCCAAGGCTACGGCCTGCAGCATCACACGGGCTTGCATCAGCTTGTTCGAGGTGACGCCGGAGCCGCCGCGCATCATGTTGATCAGGCCGCGGACCAGCACGATCAGCACGGCCGCCATCGCGATGACGGCGAGAATCTTCAAGACGATGACCATCTGGCTGGCTCCGGTTCAGTTTCGGTCAGGCGCGCCTGGCGAGCATGCGGTACAGCATTGACGCCGGCAGGATGCGTTTGAGTACCGCGCCGATCCTGGCCGGCACCGTTACCACATAGTGTGGGCGCGGGCGCTGTGACAGAAGCGCGTGGCGGAGCGCCTTGTGCACGATCTCCGGCCCGGGCTTCAGCTTCGACACGCTGCCGCCGGCCTGAAGCCGGGCGAGCTGCGCCTGATAATCGGCGCGGTGGACGGAATTCTCGACGTCGATGTTCTTCAAAAACCAGGGCAGGCCATTGCTGGCGATCTTCGAGGTCACCGGTCCCGGTTCGATGAGCGAGAGATGGATGCCGCTGCCTTCGAGTTCCTGGCGCATGCACAGCATAAGGCCTTCTATGGCGTGCTTGGATGCCGAATAGGCGCCGCGAAAGCGGACAGGCGCCAGTCCGAGGATCGAGGAGCAATGGACGAGACGGCCGTGCCCCTGGCGGCGCATGATCGGCATGACGCGCCGGGTAAGATCGTGCCAGCCGAAGAAATTGGCCTCGAACTGCTCGCGCAGCGCTGCGACTGGCAGGTCCTCGACGGCGCCGGGCTGGGCGTAGGCGCCATTGTTGAACAGCGCGTCAAGCGTGCCACCGGTGCGCTCCAGCACCGCCTCGACCAGCGCGGCGATGGATTCGGGCTCGCGATAATCGAGGTAAAAGGCCTCCAGGCCGTCGGCCTCGAGCGCGGCGATATCGTCCGGCTTGCGCGCCGTCGCGAAGACCCGCCAGCCCTCAGCCTTCAAGGCCCGCGCGCAATAGGCGCCGATGCCGGAGGACGCCCCGGTGACGATGACGGTGCGCAACTCTTTCGCGACGGTGGACGTTGTCTGACCTGGGGTTGCCATTTGCCGCAATCACTTCCCATATTCGCGGCGTCGACACAATCGAGCGGAGCGCGGGTCCTTGCTCAGGAATATCGTCGCCGTCAAGCGCGTGCTCTACGATGCGATCGGCCATTTCACCAATGACGACGGCTGGGCGATGGCCAGCCATCTCGCCATCACCTCGCTGATGGCGCTGTTTCCGTTCCTGATCTTCGCCACGACACTGGCCAGCTTCCTCGGCGCGCAGGCGTTCTCGGATACGGCGGTGCATCTCGTTTTCGACACCTGGCCGGAGCAGATCGCCAAGCCGATCGCGCGCGAGGTGCAGAACGTTCTCACCGTCAGGCGAACCGACCTTTTGACCTACGGCGTCGTGCTTGCCGCCTATTTCGCGTCGAACGGCATCGAGGCGCTGCGCACCTCGCTCAACCGGGCCTATCGTGTCACGGAAACGCGCGGCATCATCCACCGCAGGGTGCAGAGCATCATTTTCGTGCTGATCGCCACGGCCTGTTTCCTGGCCGTCAGCGTGCTTCTGGTGTTCGCCCCCCTGCTGGCCAGGCTGGCGGAGGCGCATCTCGAATGGATCAAGCCTTATATGGGCACCATCACGCTGTGGCGTTACGTCGTCGCCTCCACCGTCATCGTCATCGGGCTGTTCTCGGTGCATATCTGGCTGCCGGCCGGCAAGCGCCGCTTCGTCTCGATCATACCGGGCATCGTCTTCACGCTGATCGCCTGGCTCGCCGGCTCGACGATCTTCGCCAGCTATCTCGACCATTTCTCATCCTACGTGACGACCTATGCGGGGCTCGCCTCGATCATGATCGCGGTGGTTTTCCTCTACATCATCTCGGCGATCTTCATCCTCGGCGGCGAGCTCAACGCAGCGATCAGCCGTTACCTGGAGGCGCGTGCGCGCGTCGGCTGAGATGGCGCCGGGAACTGAGGAACTGAGGAAAAGGCGGCAATAACTAGCGCTGTGTTTTCTTCAGTTCCTCAGTTCCTCAGTTCCTCTTTCCGTCCCTGCCCCGCCGTCGCCAGGGCGACGCCAAGGGTCGCGATCGCCATGCCGGCGATCTGCAGCAGGTTGAGCTGCTCGTCGAAAAGCATCCAGGCGATGATCGCGGTTACGGCCGGCACCAGGTAGAAGAGCGAGGCGACCTTCGACATCTCGCCGTCCCTGATCATCACCATCAACAGGAAGATGGCGCCGACCGACAGCACCAGGACCAGCCAGGCCATGGCAAAGATCAACTCGCCATTGACGGTGATGGCGCGCGTCTCGAAGGCAAGCGAGCCCAGGATCATCACGATGGAGCCGCCTACATACTGCCACATCGTCGCCGACACCAGATCGCCGCCGGAGGCGTGGCGCTTCTGCCAGATGGTGCCGGCGCTCATGCCGAGCACCGAGACGAGCGATGCAGTCAATGTCGCCGCGGTCACGCCGCCGCCGACCGCTCCGAGCTTCGGCCACAGCACAATGACGACGCCCACAAGCCCGACAGCGAGCCCGGCCCAATGGCGGGGCAGGATCGCCTCGCCGAGGAACCTGCCCGCAAGCACGGCCGTGATCAATGGCTGCAGGCCGACGATCAATGCCGAAAACCCCGCCGGCATGCCCCGGTGGATCGCCCAGAAGACGGCGCCGAGATAGACGCCATGCATGAGGACGCCGGCCCCCGTCGCGTGCAACGCCTCGTCGCGCGTGGCCTTGGCCGAGCCAAGCAGCACGGCGAGGCCGGCAAACAGGATCGCCGCTATCACGAAGCGGATGGCAAGGAAGGTGAAGGGCTCGGCCCAGGGCATGGCGTAGCGTGCGCCGATGAAGCCCGTCGCCCACAAAACGACGAAAGAGGCGGGAATGAACCGCTTGATGCTCTGCATGGATGGGAGGCTGCCGGGGTGAACGATTGATGACGGCAATTGCTCTAATGCCGTTCAATCCGGCAAGCAAAACGAAACGGTTGATCCATAAGCTAAGTCGAATTCAACAAACCGTGCCAGGAGGGGCATGGCGCGTCGTCGCGCCATGGGTGGGCATGTTTTTGCATCTCGACACGACCTGGCTGTTGTTCGCCTTCTTGATCATCGCCGGCTTCGGCTTCTTCTTCGGTACGGCGCTCGACGCGGTCATGAAGGAGAGCGGATTCGGCCCGACCGGCAACACGCTGCTGTTCATCTTCGGTTTTTTTGCCGCGATGGTGATCGCCCACAAGCATGGCATCAGCCTGAACGATCTCAGGCTGGCGGTTGCCTGTGGGCTCGGCGGCGCCTTTGCCTTCATCAGCGTGCTGGCGCTGATCAAGGCCGGGATGGCGCGACTTTAATCAAACTCGACAAGCCGCCTGACGTCCTGCGGCGACATGCCTGCCTCGCGAAGCGCGGCAAGACCGGTGTCCTTGAAGCTTTTGGACAGTTTACGGCCGTCAGGGCCGAGAATCAGGCGGTGGTGGAAATAGCGCGGCTGCGGCAGGCCGAGCAGTTCCTGCAGCAGGCGCTGCACGCCGGTCGCCGCATAGAGATCCTGGCCGCGCACGACATGACTGATGTTCTGCAGCGCGTCGTCAACGACGACGGCGAGATGGTAGCTGGTCGGGGTGTCGCGGCGGGCGACGATGACGTCGCCCCAGGCCTGCGGTTGCGCTTCGACGGTTCGGGTCGCCGACATCGTCTCATCGGCGAATTCGATCCATGACAGGTCGGCCCTGACGCGCATTCTCGCCGCCTCGACGTCGAGCCGCCAGGCGAAGGGCATGTTCTCGGCGATCCGCCGCTTGCGCTCGCTGGCCGGCAAAGCCTTGTCGAGCGGTGGGTAGAGCGGCACGCCGTCGGGATCGCGCGGCCAGTCGCGGCCGCCGGCCTCGGCGATGAAGGCGCGGATCTCGCCCCGGCTCATGAAAGCCGGATAGACCAGTTCCTCGGCGATCAGCCGGTCGAGCACCGCCCGGTATTCGGCAAAATGCTCGGACTGGCGGCGCACCGGTTCTTCCCAGCGCAATCCCAGCCAGTCGAGGTCGCGGAAGATGCCGGCCTCGAATTGCGGCGTGCAGCGGGTGATGTCGATGTCCTCGATGCGCAGCAGCAGCCGCCCGCCTACTTGCGCTGCCATCTGTTGGTTCAGCAGGGCGGAATATGCATGGCCGAGATGCAGTTCACCATTCGGGCTCGGCGCGAAGCGGAATGTCAGGAGCGTCATCTTCGAGACGGCATTCGGGTTGAAAGGTGCTTTCGCGGGTTGATAGTTAGCCATCCATTGCCACTTCACAGGCGCCCTGGGAACAAGAACGTGCAACGCATCGCCTCGCTCGACGACATTGCGGCAGGGCTCGACGCCCTCTGCCGGATCGATCCGCGGCTGGAGACGGTGCGCGGCAAGGCGGGCGAGGTGCCGCTCCGGCTGTCGGAACCGGGGTTTCGAAGCCTGGCTTCGATCATCGTTTCACAGCAGGTTTCCCGTGCCAGCGCCGATGCGATCTTCGGGCGGCTGGTCAAGCTGGTCGATCCGCTGACGCCACAGGCAATCCTGGCCGCGGGCGAAGACGTGTTTCGCGAGGCCGGGTTGTCGCGGCCGAAGCAGCGCGGGCTGCTCGCCGTCGCCGAAGCGGTGTCCGGCGGGCTCGACCTCGATCACCTGTGCACGCTGGACGCCGGCGAGGCGATCGCGGCGATGACGGCCGTGCCCGGCATCGGCCCTTGGACGGCCGAATGCTACCTTTTGTTTGCCGCCGGCCATCCGGATGTGTTCCCAGCGCGCGACGTCGCGCTGCAGACGGCGGTCGGCAATGCGCTCGGCATAGACCCGCGTCCGCCGGAGAAAATGCTTATCCGGCTGGCCGAATCATGGAGCCCCTGGCGGGGTGTCGCGTCGCGGCTTTTTTGGGCCTATTATCGTGAACTGAAGGGCAGGGACGCGGCGCCTCCCGTCGAAATGGCCAAAAAAGCATGAAAATCATGCGTTTTTGAGAGTTTCGGCGAGAGACAATCCGCTTCACATCCCTGTCATGTCGGGCTTACAGTATCCGCGCCGTTCGGTTTGGAATGTAGGAGGCGAAGGACGTGACGGTTGCCGTATCTCCGGATGGGCTTCCCGCGCTGGTGCTGAATGCGGACTACCGTCCGCTCAGCTATTACCCCCTGTCGCTCTGGTCGTGGCAGGACGCCATCAAGGCTGTGTTCCTCGACCGGGTCAACATCGTCGCCGAATACGAGCACGCGGTCTCCTCGCCGACCTTCTCGATGAAGCTGCCGAGCGTGGTCAGCCTCAAGGCCTATGTGAAGCCGTCGCGGCATCCCGCCTTCACCCGCTTCAACGTGTTCCTTCGAGACCGTTTCCAGTGCCAGTATTGCGGCACGCCGGAGGATCTGACGTTCGACCACGTCATCCCGCGCCATCGCGGCGGGGCGACGACCTGGGAGAATGTCGTCGCCGCCTGCTCGCCCTGCAATCTTCGCAAGGGCGGCATGATGCCGGCGCAGGCCAAGATGTGGCCGCTGCAAAAGCCCTATCAGCCGACGGTGCACGACCTGCACAACAACGGCCGCCTGTTCCCGCCCAACCATCTGCACGAAAGCTGGATGGATTATCTGTACTGGGATGTCGAACTGGAACCTTAGAGTTCGGCAGAAATCCGCGAGCCCGGCCGTCTGCCGCAGCTTTCTGCGCTTCCGGTGCTCACGTACTTAAGTACGCTCCGCTCCGGTTCTCGAAAGCCGCGCCAGCCAATCCGGGCTGGCGAATTTCTGGGCGAACTCTCCGCCGTGCCGTTCGATAGAAAATTGGCTCAGTCGCGGGATAACGCGCTGCGGAAGGCGACGGCGGCAAGCACGAGGCTGGCGATGGCGTTCCAGCCGGCGAGCGACAGGCCGAGGATGCGGAGCGCCGCCTTGTCGCAGGACGGCGGCACGAATTTGTCGAGCGCGTCGAGCACGCCCTTGCCGCCAGTGTCGACCGGGCCGGCGCCGGCGGTGCAGTCGGTCGGGCCGGCCCACCAATGCCATTCGACGCCGGAATGGTAGACGCCGAGGTAGAGGCCGTAGAGCATCAGCAAGCCGCCGATCGCCAGCAGCCCGCGCGCCACCCAGGCCGGCGTATGAAGCATCGAGGCGATCACCGCCAGCAGCATCAGCGGCGCGCCGATATAATAGGGCGTGCGCTGCTCCAGGCAGAGATGGCATGGGATGTAGCCGCCGATATATTGGAAGGCCAGCGCCGAGCCGACGGTCGCCGCCATGGCGACGGCGAGAAACAGCGAAGCGCGCGTGCGCTGGCGTCCGGTATCGGCATCCATGGTCGCTGTCATCGATCGGGTCCGTTCGTTGCGTCGCTATCCGTGGGCGTATCTGACGAGGATATAGAGCAAAATCAGGGCAGCGGCGCCCGCGCCGACAATCAATCCCAAGCGCTTTTCGATGAACTCCCGGATTTCTTCGCCATAGCGGCGCAGCAGCCAGGCCAGTAGCAGGAAACGCGCGCCTCGCGCCACGATGGCGGAGACGATGAAGACAAGAATGTTGACGTGAAGCGCGCCAGCCAGAATGGTGACCACCTTGATCGGCGGCAGGTGCGCGGCGCCGGACGTGACCAGCAGCACCAGCATCAGCCCGGTGCCCGAGGACTGCCACTTCTCGAACGTCTCAAGGCCGCCGAAATGCTCCAGGATCGGCCGCGCTATCGTGTCGTAGGCATAGTAGCCGATCAGCCAGCCGGCGATGCCGCCCAGCACGGATGCCGCTGTGGCGGTCAGCGCGTAGCGATAGCTGCGTTCGGGCCGCGCCAACGCCATGGGCAGGAACAGCACGTCGGCCGGGATGAAGAACACCGAGCTTTCGACGAAGGCGATGAAGGCCAGCCACCATTCGGCGGATTTGCGCGCCGCCAGCGACAGCGTCCAGTCGTAAAGTCCGCGAAGCATCGGCTCTCCTAATGCGGTCGACGCAATTCCGGACGGAAAACCGCAGCGCGCTTTTCCTGGAATTGCTCTGATCAATGTCACCCGGGACACTTGGCGGTTTTGGGCAACGGCAGGCAGGAAGACAAGGACCCAAAGCGCCGCATCCAGCTTCCCGATGCGAGGCGCTCAACGCTTCGCCTGTCTAGAAAGATTTTTCGCGAGGCACAATGTCCTGCATCGCCACGAGGCCGAAGGGTGGGCGATACCGGCGGTCTAGTGGGCAAATCCGCAACAGCCCAGTTGACGAACACCCATCCGCCCGTATAGTCCGCGCCCATCCAGGCCGCCCGGCCTGAGCCCCTATGGCGGAATTGGTAGACGCGCTCGACTCAAAATCGAGTTCCGCAAGGAGTGCTGGTTCGATCCCGGCTAGGGGCACCACCACCGTCGTTCACGCCGGATTGCTCCGCCGCGATTCCCAAGACGGTAGTAGGCCGGAGCTACTGCGAATTCGGTATCCGTTGCCTCTGGGTCGGCCCTGCAAAGCGGGATAGAATGGTTAACGATGGCGTCTCCGAACCGCGGAAATGCGTCGAAGCAATGTAATTCTGAGCCCTTCTTGTCCGACGGTTGGGACGCAACCATGGCAAAGAGAAAATCGCGTGCCAAGCCCGACGGCGATCTCGTAAAGCTGCTGGCGACTAGGCCGCGAGCGATTGCCCTAGCGGCGCTGCATGTGAGCGAATCAGTGCTGCTTGAACTTGAAGCATCCGAACTCCTATCAGCCGCGGAGATCAGAGGCTTGCTCAAGGACGCGTCGACGACGTTGCGCAATGCCGCCGGTGAGGTGGACAACCGCAGTTGTCTCGCTGCCAGCAAAATAGTCGATTCGATGCGAGAAAATTTCAAGAGGAACAAAAGCTGATCGGTCTCACATCAAAACGAATTCAGATCTGATGCTGGTATTCGGCGGGCGCGCGCCGTTCAAAGAAAAAGAAGTGTTGTACTGATCGCGTCAAATTTGATGTACCTTCAATTCAAGGAGGAAGGTAGCCGGGGGAGGAAGATATTGGGCGGGGCAATAGATGACGTACTCTTCACACCCTTTTTTGCGCGCAAACGAGAATGGTCCGGTACGCGCCGGACTTGACGACGGTGATACGGCACTGATCGAGACGCTTGGGTTCACGCCCAAGCGCTATGCGGCGGGGACGGTCATCGTCAGGCAAGGCGAGCACAAAGATCGGATGTTCGTGATCGAGTCGGGCTGGGGCTGCATTGCTCATGAACTCGAGGGCGGGCAACGACAGATCCTGGATTTCACCCTGAAGGGCGATATCGTCCTGCCTCAGGTCAATGGCGGCGGCGCGCTTGAGACGTTCACGGCCCTGACCGACCTTTCGGCGCTGGTTGCGTCGACCAAGACATTTGCCCTTGCTGCCATGAAATCGCCTCCGCTCTTTTCCGTCGTCCTTGAGGCGCTCGTGCAAAACGGAGCGGTGATCGCTCAGCATCTCACCGATGTTGGACGACGGAGCGCGCTGGGACGGTCGGCGCATCTGTTCCTCGAGCTAACCGCGCGTCTGGAACGGGTCGGCGCGGTCACCCGCAACAGTTTCGAATGTCCTCTCACCCAGTACGATCTCGCGGACGCGCTCGGCCTCACGCCGATCCATGTCAATCGCATGCTGCGGGAATTGCGCGAGCGCAAGTTTCTGGAATTCCGGCATGGCCATGTTCGCATTCTCGACCGCGCGGGGCTGATAAAATTTGCCGGGTTCGCGGGCGAATATGTCGAAAGTTGAAGCGCCTGAAGGGCGCTCCAAGGTCTGGGACTTCGCAGGAGGAAGCGCCTTACCGCATATTCCCCGTATGCCCCTGCGAGTAGCGCCCCGGCTGAGGCCAGACCGTCAGGCCATGCGGCTCGACGCCGACGCGGATTTTGGTCACCGCGCCGCTCGTCGTGTCGATCATATAGGCCTCGCTGTCGAAGCGGCCGGAGAGCCATAGCTGCTTGCCGTCGGCGCTGACATTGCCCATGTCGGGGCTGCCGCCGCCGGGGATCGGCCATTGCGCGACCACGGCGCGGGTGGCGAAGTCTATCACCGTCACACTGCCCGGACCCTTGGCCTTGCCCTGCTCCATCTTGTGCGAGCCGCGGTTCGAGACATAGAGGCGCTTGCCGTCACGGCTGACGACGAAACCATGCGTGCCGATGCCGGTCGGGATGAAGCCGATCTCCCTGAAACTGTCGCCGTCGATCAGGAACACGCCGTCATTCATCATGTCGGCGACGTAGAAGACCTTGCCGTCGGGCGACAGGCGGATGTCCTGCGGCATGCCCATCTTGGAGAGATCGAGGTGGCCCAGCACTTTCTGGTTCTTCAGGTCGATCTTGGCCAGTCCGCCATCGCCATATTCGCAGGTGAAGATCGCATAGGAGCCGTCGACCGAAAAATCGGCATGGTTGATGCCGGGGCAGGTCGGCGTCGGTAGGCTCGATTTCAGCGCCATGGTGTGCGGGTCGCGGAAATCGAGCTGCTGCATTGCTTCGTCGACGACGATGGCGGCGCTGCCGTCCGGCATGAAATAGAGATTGTAGGGGTCGTCGACCGGGACCTGCTGGCCGGGCTTGGCCGTCATCGGGTCGATTGGCGTCAGGCTGCCATTTTTGCCGGTACCGTTGTTGGCGACCCAGAGCGTCTTCAAATCCCAGGACGGCACGACGTGCTGCGGCTTGCTGCCGACATTGAAGCGGTCGACTTCCTTGAGCGTGACGCTGTCGATGACCGAGACGCTGTTGGAGGAGCGGTTGGGCACATAGACGCGCGGCAGCGACCCGGTCGTCACGGGGCTCAGATGACCGGCGGCGGTGTGTTTGTAGATGTTGACGGCGGGCGGCGGGGGCTCGCTGCAGTCTTCGGGGCAGGAGCCGGCCAAGGCGCGCATGGGCATCAGCGCAAGCAGCAGCAGAGCCGCACGGAAACTGGTGTGACGCAAAAGACTTCTGATCATCTGGATGGTTTCGTAAAGGCCCGCCCGATATTCCCCGCCCGGACCCATAGCTTGTGTCCCGCCGTTGATCTAGCGCCTTTTCAACAGGCTCCGCATGCGATTGCGCAGCAGGCGCGCCATGTTGCGGGTCTCGCGGTAGAGGTGCAGCTGCGAGGCCGCCTGGCGGGCCAGCCGGTCGGCGTCCGGCGTCAGCCCGACCACCAGCGTGCCCATCGGCTTGCGCTCGCTCCACAGGCGGCTCATCACGGGATGGTCCGGAACCGCGCAGGAATCGGTCACGACGATGTTGGGATCGTCGAGATGCTGCTTGGTCACCTCGATCATCAGCAGCGTGCCCGGCGAATAGGCCGAGAGCGCCTCGTCATAGGCCGTCTTCCAGGTGTAGGCGACGCCGGCCTCGACGAAAACCACCAGGCAGGCGATGTTGCGGCCGTCGAGCGTCAGCATGTGGATGCGGCACATGTCCTGCTCGGCCAGCCGATGCACGGCCTCGCGGGCGAAGGCGGCGCGGTAGCGGTCGATCGCCATGGCGGTGCGTTCGCGGCCTTTCCAGCCGGCCGCTTCCAGCGTCAGGAAGCTTTCGATGGCGTGGCGGATCTCGTCCGGTCCGCGCGCCACGATGTGCTCCAGCTTGCCGTGGTCGGCGAGGCGCCGCTTCAGCCGGCGGAATTCGCGATAGTGATGCGAACGCAGCGACGCCTTGAGGTAATCCTCGCCGTCGGCCTCGCTCTCCAGAACCGGACGCTCGACCTTGCCGGTGGTCACCAGGGTCAGGCCGCGGCTGTCGGCGAAGGAGGTGAGCAGGCTCGCCACCGGACCGTCGAGGCGCATGTCGGGCAGCACAAAGACCCTAGGCAGCTTGAGATGCGGCCGCGACAGCATCGAGAAGAAATCCTCGATGACGCCGATGGGATCGTCGCGGTCGACCAGCGGCGTGCCGAGCGGGCCGAACGGGCTCGACCATGTGCGCATCACCGGAACGCCGAGCGGGATCGCCGGCCGCTCGACCGAGAAGGGCACCAGAAGGCGCAGCCGGTTGCGGTATTCGTCGCCGTCGCGGATGACGGCCAGCCGTACCTCGCGGTCTTCCAGCCGGGGCATCGCCGGCGCCAGGAAGCGCGGGTTGAAGAAGACATTGGGCTCGACGGTGCGGGCGCTGAGGTAGTCGAGCTCCTCGACGAGGTCGAAGCCGGCCGAGGCCGGGTAGATGGCGAGCTTGCGTTCCGGCCTGTTGCTGGCGAAGAGCTCGATATGGGCCGGGTCGACCTCGCGCGCCAGGCCGGCAAGGTTGGAGACCATCGCGCCGGCGGGGCCGCCGCTGGTCTCTTCGAGCAACGGGACGGCGGCCATCAAGCAATTTCCTTCTTTGAAGGCATGAAGATCGCCATCACGATGCCGAGCTTGCGCCAGACGGTGAAGGAGAGCGCGCTGGCCTCGAAGACCATGGCGAGGCTCGTTGCCATCGCCGCGCCCCAGAGACCGAACAGCGGTATCAGGATCACGTTGAGGCCGATGTTGAGGGCAAGCGTCATGGCGTAGACGGCGGCGCAGATGTTCTGGTTGCCGCTCATGGTGAGCAGGCTTTCGCAGGGGCCGACGGCGGCGCGCGCCACGACGCCCAGCACCAGCAGGAAGAGCAACGGATAGCCGGCGGTGAATTCGGGACCGAACAGCACCAGCATCGGCTCGCCCAGCGCCAGCACCAGCAGCGCCATCAAAAGCGAAGGCCAGAAGGTCCAGGAGACGGTTTCGCGGGCGAAGGCGGCGAGCCTGTCCGGCTCACCATGGGTGAATTGCGCATAGCGCTGGGCAACGCCGGCCTTGACCGCGAAATAGACGAAATGCACCAGCGCCAGGGTCTTCACCGTCGCGAAATAGACGGCGACATCGTTGGGCGGAAGGTAGGCGCCCACCATCAGCACGTCGGCATTGGTGAGCAGGAAGAAGAAGCTCTCGACCAGGAAGATCGGCAGCGAGACGAGGATCCACTGGCCGAAATGCACCGTCATCGGCCCGGCCGAGACTTTCTTGTCCATGCGCGAGGTGACGGCCATCAGCTGGCCGAGCGTGGTGACATAAGTGGCGGCGATCGAGGCGAAGATCGCGGTCTTGGCGTCGGGCACATAGTGCATGCCAAGCATCAGCGCCATGAACGCCAGGATCAGCACCGGGCGCACCAGATAGGTCGGCGACAACGCGAGCAGCGCCCAGGAATTGGCGCGCGCCAGCCCTTGCAGGAGATCGCCGAGCGCGATCATCGGCAGGCAGATGACGCCGAGGATGAAAGGGATGACGTAGTAGTTCTCGATCCAGTCTGAGGCCAGCCACACGCCAAGGGCGCCAAGGCCGGCGATCAGCGTCGAGGCGACGAGCACGAACAGGCGGCTGGCGAGCACGATGCCGCGCAGCTCGGCAAGCATGCCGCGCTCGCGATATTCCGGAATGAAACGGATGACGGAGGTGTGGAAGCCGAGGCAGGCGAGATTGCCGACGATGACCATCGTCACCCAGACCAGCACCGAGATGCCGTACTCGAACGAGCCCATCCAGCGCGCCATCAGCACCTGGCTGACAAAGGCGATGAAGGCGCTGATGATGCGGATGGAAAAGGCAATCAGCGACATGCGCCCGGCTTCGCCGCGCGCATCGGCGGTGAAGAGGATGGCATCGATGCGGCCAAGCAGCGGTGTGATGCGCAGCGCCCAGCGCTGCGGCAAGAACCGCCCGGCAGTCGTTGCCGCGGAAAAGCGCACCCACAACTCTCCGTTTTCCGCCTTTTTCCAGCGCTCGGGTCTATCCGAAACACCTTAAGAAAGGGTGGGTGGGGTGCTTCCTTCTCCCCGTCACTAAACGGGGAGAAGGTGCCGGCAGGCGGATGAGGGGCAGCGCCGGCCTTGGAAATTTGGGGTGAATCGCGTCTCGAAGAGCCTCTTTGCGGGAGGGGGCTCCTAAACTGAAGTGGCCATCCTCTGTCAGATTACGAGGGGCGGCAAGTCGCAATCGCCGGCGCCGCCCCTCATCCGGCCCTTCGGGCCACCTTCTCCCCGTGAAACGGGGAGAAGGAAAAGGCGTCACATCGCCTTCATCGCGTCGCACGAGACGTTCGGGTTCATGTCGGCGAAGGCGCCGGTCGGGTTCTGCTTCCAGGCCCAGACATGCAGCTCGTAGAACGGGCCGAGGCCGTAGCGGTTGGGCGCGGTGTTGAAGTTGAAGAGATGGCCTTCGAGCGAGGCCGGGCCTTTCGACGTGATGTATTCGACCGCGATCAGCTTCAGCGTGCCGTCGGCCATCGGCTCGTACATGACGGCTTCCGGCCTGGCGACGTCGACGGCGTCGTCCTTCAGATAGGTGGCATTGACGTAGTGTATGCCCATGGCGCCGCCGGTGAGGCCGCTGGCGCAGGGGATCGGCGCGTAGCCTTCGGCCTTCGCCACCGCGATGTCCTCGAAGCGGCTGTCGAGCGCCCGCACCTTTTCGGCGAGCGGGTTGATGGTTTCCGCCGTGGCGGCGCCCGCCATCAGCAGGATGATCGACGCGGAGGCGCCGATGGCGCATCGAGTCAGGATGTGAATGCTCATTTGTCTCTCCAATTCAGTTGCGGCGCGCAAGCGACGGGAGTCGGCCGGTCAAAGCCAACTCCGCACGCCGGCGGCGCCTGTCGGTAAAAGGGATGGTCGCTGGTCCCGACGCTGCGGGATCAGCGGTGAAGCCACCAATATTCCCAGTATTCGCGCGGCATCTCCCGCTCATCGAGGCCGATATCGCGTTTCAGGTAATCGTCCCGAGGCGGCAGAAGGCGGCGTCGGTTTCGCAACGGCGAAAGCAGCGCCGACAAGGCCCGTCGCATGTAGCCGCGCCGTGGCGGGAGGTAATCCGCCGCGGCGGATAGACTCTCGCTGTCCGGCACGGCATCAGGTCCGCCGGCGGCGGGACTGATCTGCCCGACACGGTCCGCCCAATCAGCGATAAAAGTAGGGGTCGAGGACCCGCACCTCCGTGATCTTGTCGACGGGAAGCGAATTCTTCTGCGCGGTGCTGCGGATCGCCTCCGGCGAGGGCGCGTCGTAAATGCAGAAGCTCTTGCCCTTGTCGGGCGAGACGAAGGATTGCACCCAGGTCACGCCTTTTTCGGCATTACGGGCGATGACGCCGCCCATCGCGGTGGCGCCGGCATCGTTCATCGGCACGTTCAGCCCTTCCGGGAAGGTGCGTTCAACAAGGTAGCGAGGCACGATCGTTATTCCTTTCGTGATTGGATTGGGCTCGTTTCGAGCAAGGCCGATCCCACCATTTCGGCAAAGATCACGCATCGGAGCCATTCCCCATATTGGCCGGGACGATTCCCTATCTTTGGATCGTTTTATGTGGAAGATGGCACCGGAATGTGTGGAAAGTCACATTTCTGTGCCGTTTCCCACGCTATCGCGGCGGGGACCCGCCGTGATGGAATTCCGATTTCGCGAGAGTGCGATCATGCTTCTGGAACGGCAGCCGCAGCTGCAGCAGATGGATGCCTTGTTGGCGGATGCAACAGGGGGTCGTGGCCGCGTCGTGGTCGTCTTGGGCGAGGCCGGCGCCGGCAAGACGGCGCTGGTCGAGGCGTTCGCGAGCCGACTGGATGATGGCCTGTCCGTGCTTCGCAGCGCCTGCGAGGACCTGTCCATTCCGGACCCGCTGGGGCCGCTTCACGACCTGGCCCGCAACGCGCAGTGGGAACTGCCGCGAGCGATCGACGACCGCCAGGTGCAGCGGTTGCCCTTGTTTTCCGAGGCGCTCGACGTCTTCGAGGCGAAGGGCCCGAGCGTGCTCGTCATCGAAGACCTGCACTGGGCCGATGACGCGACGCTCGATTTCGTGCGCTTCCTCGGCCGGCGCATCGCAAACACCCACATCCTGCTTCTGATCACGGCGCGGACCGACCGCAGCGAAGGGCAGATGCGCGTGCGCCGGGCGCTCGGCGAGATCCCGGCCGGCAATGCCGTGCGTATCGACGTGCCGCTGCTCAGCGAAAGCGCCGTGCTCTCGCTCGCCGCAACCGCCAAGCGCGACGGCGACGCAATCTACCGGGCGAGCGCCGGCAACGCCTTCTTCGTCACCGAGCTGCTCGCCGCCGAAGGCGATGGCGCATTGCCGGCGAGCGTGCGTGACGCCGTTCTGGCGCGCGCCGAAAAACTGTCGCCTGGCGCGCGCTCGATGCTCGACGCCGTCTCGGTGTTTCCGCGCCGCGCCGACGCTTGGGCGCTGAGTGGCCTTTGCGGGATTGCCGCCGCCGGTCAGCTCGCTGAATGCGTCGCCAACGGGCTGCTCGAGGATTTCGGCGACGGCTATGCCTTCCGGCACGAGATCGCCCGCACGGCGATCGAGATGGCGCTGACGCCGAGCAAACGGCGCGAATACAATGAACGCGCCCTGGCGGCCTTGCGCGAAAACCCGCAAGTGGCCACTGCCAGGCTGGTGCACCATGCCGTGGAAGCGCAGAACCTGGACGTGGTGCGCGAGCTCGCGCCGGCCGCGGCGCGCGAGGCTTCGCGGGTCGGCGCGCATCGCGACGCGGTGGGCTATTACGAAGTTGCCCTGCGCTACGCGGATATGCTGCCGGCCGAAAAGCGAGCCGAGCTCTATGAAGGCCACGCCTTCGAGTGCCACTTGATCGGCCGCGTCGACGCGGCGATGGAGGCGCAGGGCCGGGCGCGCCAGTTGCGCCAGGCGTTGGGCGACCGTGTCAAGGAAGGCGACAGCCTCAGGTGTTTGTCGCGCTTTGCCTACCTGCTTGGCGATCGCGCGGCCGCGGACCGTTTCGGTGAGCAGGCGGTGGAGCTTCTGGAGACCGCTCCCGACAGCGCCGAGCTGGCGATGGCCTACTCGAACCTCTCGCAGCTGGCGATGCTCGCCGAGCGGCTCGAGGACACGCTTTCGCTCGGCGGCAAGGCGGTCGATCTGGCGGAGCGGCTCAACCGGCCGGATATTCTGTGTCATGCGCTGAACAATGTCGGCGCCGCCGGACAATGGCTGGATTTCACCAAAGGGCGGCGCGATCTGGCCCGCAGCCTGGGAATCGCATTGTCGGGAAACTTCCAGGAACACGCTGCGCGCGCCTTCACCAACTGCGCCTGCGTCGAGATGAACAGGCTCAATTTCAGCGAGGCGTCTTCGTTCCTGGAGCGCGGCATTGCCTATTGCGTCGAGAACGATCTGGCGACATGGCGCGATTACATGCGCGGCGTGCAGGCGCAGCTTCTGCTGAGGCTCGGCCTCTGGGACGATGCCGCGGCGACGGCGCATGAGGTTGTCGACGATGAAGCAACGCCGGCGCTGGTACGCTATCCGTCGCTGGTGGCCCTGGCCAGATTGCGCATCCGCCGCGGCGACCCGTCGGCCGAGCCGATCGTGGAAGAGATGAGGCGGTTCCTGGACAAGGGCATGGAGCTGCAACGGCTTGTTCCTTTTGCCGGGATGATGGCCGAGCTGGCGTGGCTGGGCGAGGGCGACAGGGACGAAGCGCTGCATCTGATCGCCCTTGCCGAAGGCCTCGCGCCGACGCGGGCGGTGTTCGGTGAGCTGGCGATCTGGCGGCGGCTTTTGTCGCCTGAAAGCGATCCCGGCGAGACCGAGGGCATGGCCGAGCCGCACCGCCTGCAACTGGTTGGCGACTGGCGCGCCGCCGCTGCGTTTTGGACAAGGATGGGCGCCCCTTTCGAACGAGCGCTTGCCTTGCTGCAGGGCGACGAGGCCGCGCGGCGTGAAGCGCTGGACATTTTCGAGGCGCTCGGCGCAAGACCGGTGGCGCAGCACGTGCGCAGCCTGCTGCGGCAGAGCGGCGTGAGCCGCATCGCCAGAGGTCCGAGGCAGGCGACACGCGCCAACCAGGCCGGCCTCACGCAGCGCCAGATGGAGGTCCTGCAGTTGATCGAGCGAGGCTTCTCAAACAAGAAGATCGCCGCGCATCTGACCATCTCGCCGAAGACGGTCGACCACCATGTTTCAGCGGTGCTCGGGAAACTGGAAGCCGTCTCGCGCGGCGAAGCGGCGGCCGCGGCGCGCGCCTCGGGGCTGGTGTGACGGTTAGTGCGTTCCCCGACACAAGGATTTTGAAAAGTTGCCGTTTGTCTTGGTGCAAGATTCTCCGTTCATTTCCGTGAAATCAGCGCAACGCCGGAGATTGGTCGAAGCCGCCCCAACCTCGTCATTCTATGGCGGAGCAAGGAGCGAAGCGACGCGCGCAGACCATAGAATCCTGTGTGTTGGTTTCGGTGTATGGTTGAAGTGGGAAGGAGACCGAGTGGATCCTGGTCGTCCTTTCGGACAGGCCGTGGCATGGCCCGGTCCCTTCCCACCGGTGAACCATCAACCTGAACAGTTGCACGGGGCTGTTCGAAGCAGACCCCGCACCACAGGAAGAGGCGTGGACATGATAGCCCAGAACTATGTCGGCTGCGACATCTCCAAGCAGTGGCTCGACTTTTTTTGATGAGACAAGCGGTCGTCTTCGGCGCATCGATAACCAGGCCGATGCGATAGCGGCCTATGTGGCGGGCCTTGATCCCAGTCGGGACTTCGTCGTCATGGAGGCGACAGGCGTGCATGACCGGCTGCTGCGCCATGCGCTGGCCAAGGCCGGCGTGCCATTCTCGCGGCACAACCCGGCGCACACCCACCACTATTCGAAGTCAACGCGACGGCGCGCCAAGACCGATCCTCTCGATGCCAGGATGCTGAGCGGCTACGGCCGTCGCTATAACCCTGAGGCCGAGCCGGCGCCGAGCGAAGAAGTCGAGCAGCTTCAATCGCTTGCTGGCCACCGCGATCAACTGGTCGGGATGCGGGCAACGGCGAAGAAGCACCTCGCCGAGGCCTTCGAGGAGATCGTCATCACCAGCCTTGAAGACCTGATCGCCGACCTCGACACGCGCATCAAGGCGTTCGAGAGCCAGATTGCCGCAGTCATTCGTCAAAACCAGGACACCGCCCGCGACCATGCGCTGATGGTCTCCGTGCCCGGTGTCTCCAAGGGCGGCGCGCTCTCGCTGCTGGCGCTCCTGCCCGAGCTCGGCCAGCGCTCACCCAAGGCGATCGCCGCGCTCGTCGGCCTTGCCCCGTTCGACAACAAGAGCGGCAAGCTCAACCGCAGGAGCCAGATCCAGGGCGGGCGATCACGCGTGCGCCGCGCCCTCTACATGGCAGCCCTCACCGCCATCAGAACCTGTGAGCGCTTCAAGACATTCTACACAGCGCTTGCTGCCCGCTCGGGGTCCAAGAAACTCGCCATCATCGCCGTCGCAAGGAAGCTCCTGGTCGTCCTCAACGCTATCATTCGCGACAAAACCGCATTCGCATGAACACAGTTGCCATGCCGTGGATTCTAGGGTCTTCGCGACGGAGCTTCGCTCCTGCTCCGCCCTAGAATGACGATCGCGACGGGCGTTTCGGCCAAAGGCATGCCACCTGCCGACGCAGACAGAGCCGGCCGGTCAAAATCCGTGTGCTGGGGAATTAGTTGCTGGGGAAGCCTAACTCGGCGTTCCACCGGGATCGCGTAACGCCGGCGCTGCCCCTCATCCGCCCTTCGGGCACCTTCTCCCCGTATGACGGGGAGAAGGAAGAGGGGTTCAGGCGAAGGCGCCGTGGCAGTGCTTGTACTTCTTGCCGGAGCCGCAAGGGCAGGTTTCGTTGCGGCCGATCTTGCCCCAAGTCGCCGGGTTCTTCGGGTCGCGGTTTTCCGGCGCGACGACGGCGGTGGTGTCCTGGCGCATCAGAAGCGCGGTCTCGCCGCCCTGGAAATCGTCCTCGCCGGTGGAGCCGTCGATGTGGCTGCCGAACATCTCGGGCGTTTCGGGCGGCGGCGCGTCGGCCGCCTGGCGCACCAGCTCGACTCGCATCAGCTGCGCGGTGACGGCCTGGCGCAAATTGCCCAGCATGCCCTGGAACAGCTCGAAGGCCTCGCTTTTGTATTCCTGCAGCGGGTCGCGCTGGGCGTAGCCGCGGAAGCCGACGACCGAGCGCAGATGGTCGAGATTGACGATATGCTCGCGCCACAGATGATCGAGCGTCTGCAGGACCACTGAACGCTCGACGTAATTCATCACGTCGGGGCCGAAGCGGTCGGCGCGCTCCTTGGCGGCGGCGTCGGCCGCGGCCGCGATGCGCTCCCGGATATCGTCCTCGGCGATGCCCTCTTCCTTGACCCATTCCTCGATCGGCAGGTCGAGATTGAGGTACTGCGCCACTTCCTCCTTGAGGCCGGCGACGTTCCATTGCTCGGCATAGGCGTTTTCGGGGATGTTCTTGGCGACGATCTCGTCGATCACGCCTTCACGCATCTCGGTGATCGTCTCCGAGAGGCCTTCGCCGTCCATCAGCTCGATGCGCTGCTCGAACACCACCTTGCGCTGGTCGTTCGAGACGTCGTCATATTTCAAAAGGTTCTTGCGGATGTCGAAGTTGCGCGCCTCGACCTTCTTCTGCGCTTTTTCGAGCGCCTTGTTGATCCAGGGATGGATGATCGCCTCGTCTTCCTTGAGGCCGAGCTTCTGCAGCATGCCGTCCATGCGCTCGGAGCCGAAGATGCGCATAAGGTCGTCCTGCAGCGACAGGAAGAATTTCGAGCGGCCGGGGTCGCCCTGACGGCCGGAGCGGCCACGCAGCTGGTTGTCGATGCGGCGCGATTCGTGGCGCTCGGTGGCCAGAACGTAAAGGCCGCCGGCGGCCAGCGCCTTTTCCTTCAGGCGCTCGACATCGTCGATGATGGCCTTCTCCCGCGCCTCGCGCTCGGGGCCGGCCGGCATGTCGCCAAGCTCCTCGGCGATGCGCATCTCGGCATTGCCGCCGAGCTTGATGTCGGTGCCGCGGCCGGCCATGTTGGTGGCGATGGTGATGGCGCCGGGCTTGCCGGCCTGGGCGACGATGGACGCCTCGCGCTCATGGTGGCGGGCGTTCAGCACTTCGAAGTCCTTGATGCCTTCCTTGCGCAAGCGCTCGGCCAGCTGCTCGGATTTCTCGATCGAGGTGGTGCCGACCAGGATCGGCTGGCCACGCTCGCGCGCGTCCTTGATTTCCTTGACGATCGCCTTGTATTTCTCGTCGACCGTCCGGTAAACCTCGTCGTCCTCGTCCTTGCGGGCGACCGGCAGGTTGGTCGGGATCTCGGTGACCTCGAGATTGTAGATGTTGCCGAATTCCTCGGCCTCGGTCAGCGCCGTGCCGGTCATGCCGGCGAGCTTCTTGTAGAGGCGGAAATAATTCTGGAAGGTGACGGAGGCCAGCGTCTGGTTCTCCGGCTGGATCTGCACGTGCTCCTTGGCCTCGAGCGCCTGGTGCAGGCCTTCCGAATAGCGGCGGCCGGGCATCATGCGGCCGGTGAACTCGTCGATGATGACGATCTCGCCGTTGCGCACGATGTAATCGCGGTCCTTCTGGAACAACAGATGCGCCTTCAGCGCATTGTTGACGTGGTGGACGATGGCGACGTTCTCGACGTCGTAGAGCGACTCGCCCTTCAACAAGCCGGCCGCGGTCAGCATGTTTTCCAGCTTCTCGGTGCCTTCCTCGGTGAAGATCGTCGTCTTCTGCTTCTCGTCGACCTCGTAGTCGGCCGGGCCGAGCTTCAGCATGAAGGCGTCGATGGTGTTGTACATTTCCGAGCGGTCCTCGAGCGGACCGGAAATGATCAGCGGCGTGCGCGCCTCATCCACCAGGATGGAATCGACCTCGTCGACAATGGCGTAGGAATGGCCGCGCTGCACCATCTGCGAGCGCTCATACTTCATGTTGTCGCGCAGATAGTCGAAGCCGAGCTCGTTGTTGGTGGCGTAGGTGACGTCGCAGGCATAGGCCTCGCGGCGCTCGTCGTCGGAAAGGCCGTGGACGATGATGCCGACGGTCAGGCCGAGGAATTTGTAGACGCGGCCCATCCATTCGGCGTCGCGCTTGGCGAGGTAGTCGTTGACGGTAACGACATGCACGCCATTGCCGGCGAGCGCATTGAGATAGACGGGCAAGGTGGCGACCAGGGTCTTGCCCTCGCCGGTGCGCATCTCGGCGATGCCGCCATTGTGCAGCACCATGCCGCCGATCAACTGGACGTCGAAAGGCCGCATGCCAAGCACGCGGCGGGCGGCTTCGCGCACCGTGGCGAAGGCTGGGACCAGCAGGTCGTCGAGCGAAGCGCCGTTGGCGATATCCTGGCGGAATTTCTGCGTGCGTCCGGCGAGTTCGGCGTCGGAAAGCGCCCGCATCTCGTTTTCCATGGCGTTGATGGCTTCCACCCTGGGCCGGGTCGACTTGACACGCCGGTCGTTGGAGGAACCGAAAACCTTACGGGCGAGACCGCCGAGACTGACCATCCAATGGTCCTTTCGATAGCAATTTTGGCCGTTTGCGACAGGCGCCTGGCGGGCCCATCAAATCCGCGTGAATGCGGACAAACGCAAAAAGCGCCCGGAAAACGGTTCTGGACGCCAAGTCGTTGGACAGATAAGAGGGGGCTCAATCGATGTCAACGCCGCGTTAGCCCTATGGGCAGCGCCAAATTCCGCCACAATTCGACTGATCTGGAACCCTTCCGCTCACGCGATCCTCATTGGCAATCCCATTGGAGTTATCTTGATGTCCCTGTCGTTCCGCCGCGCCTCGCTCGCCAGCCTCGGTCTGGCCTTCGGGCTCTCGGCTCTCTGCCTGTCGCCGCTGATGGCGCAGGAGACCAAGCCCGCGGATGCCGCCGCGCCTGCCGCCGCTCCCGCCGCGCCGGTCGATCCCAATGCCGTGGTCGCCACCATCAATGGCGAGAAGCTGACCGAGGCCGATCTGCAGCTCGCCGAAGGCGAACTTTCGCAGCAATTCGCGCAACTGCCGCCCGATCAGCGCCGCGCGGCCGCCCTTTCGGCGGCGATCGAAATCCGCGTCATGGCCAAGAAGGCGGTCGACAGCGGCCTTGACAAGGATCCCGACTTCCAGCGCCGCATGGCTTTCCTGCAGGCGCGCGCGCTGCATGGCGAGGTCGTCGAGAAGGAAGTGGTCGACAAGGTCACGGACGCCGAAGTGCGTGCCCGCTACGACCAGGAGATCGCCAACACGCCGCCGGTCAATGAAGTGCATGCGCGTCACATCCTCGTTAAGACGAAGGAAGAGGCCGAGGCGATCATCAAGCAGCTCGACGGCGGCGCCGACTTCCAGAAGCTCGCCAACGAACACACCAACGACCCATCGGGCAAAACCAGTGGCGGCGATCTGGGCTGGTTCGGACCGGGGCAGATGGTGCCGGAATTCGACAAGGCGGCCTTCGCGCTCGACGTCGGCAAGTACACCAAGGAGCCGGTGCAGACGCAGTTCGGCTGGCACGTCATCAAGCTCGAGGACAAGCGCGCCAAGCAGCCGCCGGCCTTCGACGACGTCAAGGACCAGGCCAAGCAGGCGGTGATCCGCGACAAGTATTTCGCCATGGTCAAGGAGCTGCGCGCGTCAGCCAAGGTCGAGATTCCGGACGAGAAGCTCAAGAAGGACATCGACACGCTGGAAGGCGGCAAGTAATCCGGCCGCTCGAGATCGGTTTTGCAAAGGGCGCCTTCGGGCGCCTTTTCGTTATGGGGCGGGGGCTATCCCTCGCACCAGATAGCGCACGGCGGTGCGGATCGCCGCCTCGTCTTCGCCGAGGCGGTTGCTCAACAGATGCCGCCAGGCGTAGGACGCGATCAGGTCGGCGACGATCCCGGCATCGACATCGGCCGCCACCTCGCCGCGCGCCTTGGCGCGCTCGATCATCAGGCCCGTGTGGCTGCGGCGTCCTTTTGAGTATTCGGCAAGTGCCGCCGCGGCCGTCTCGTCCGACTGTGCCTCGGCAATCAGTGAGCGGTAGATGTTGCCGGACGGGGTGTCGCGCCAATGCGCGAACAGATTCTCGAGGAGGCCGGCCAGATCATCCTCGACGTTTCCGGTGTCGGGCGTCTCGACATGCTTCTGGCGCTGGTAGACCTCGATCAGCAGCGCCGCCTTGCTCGGCCACCAGCGATAGATGGTTGGTTTTCCCGCCCGCGCCCGCCGGGCGACGGCCTCGATCGAGAAGCCTGCGTAACCCGCCTCGCGCAGCACCGCCTCGGCCGCCTCGACAATGGCGTCGGCGCTCTCGGGATTGCGCTTTGCGCCGATCGACTTGCGCCCGCGAGCGGCGGCCTCGCCCATTCCAGTCTTCCTTAGCCGGTGAATCTGCCGCCGATCATATTGGCTTCGCGGGCGAAACGAAACGATCCGTTTCAGACCGCGAGCCCTTCAGCCGGGGCGATCAGGCGTGGCCAGAACGCCCCTTGCGCCGGGACGCGCTATCGGGCAAACCGGCCTTCCTTTCGCTTTATTGCCATTCCGAGGTTCCGATGTCCGCTACGATCTCGCCGCTCGCACCGAAGAAATATCCGAAGATGCCGGTCATCGAGGGTGTGCGCATCGCGACTGCCGAAGCGGGCATCAAATACCGGAACAGAACCGACCTGCTCGCCATGGTCTTCGATCCGGGCACGGCTGTCGCCGGCGTCTTCACCAGGTCGAAATGCCCGTCGGCGCCGGTCGACTTCTGCCGCCAGAACCTGCCTGACGGCAAGGCGCGCGTGCTGGTGGTCAATTCCGGCAATGCCAACGCCTTCACCGGCAAGAAGGGCAAGGCCTCGACCGCGCTGACCGGCGAGGCGGCGGCCAAGGCCGCAGGATGTTCCGAGAGCGAGGTGTTCCTGGCCTCGACCGGCGTTATCGGCGAGCCGCTTGACACCACCAAATTCAGCCATCTGCTCACCGGCCTGGTCAAGGACGGAAAGCCCGATCTGTGGACCGAGGCGGCAAAGGCTATCATGACCACCGACACCTATCCAAAGGTGGCGACGGCGACGGTCAAGCTCGGCGATACCGACGTGACCATCAACGGCATCGCCAAGGGCGCCGGCATGATCGCGCCCGACATGGCGACGATGCTTTCCTTCATCGCCACCGACGCGCCGATCGCGGCGCCCGTGCTGCAGGATCTGTTGTCGCGCGGCACGGCCAAGACCTTCAACGCGGTGACCGTCGACAGCGATACCTCGACCAGCGACACGCTGCTCATCTTCGCCACCGGCAAGGCCGCCGCGCGCGGCGCGCCGGCGATCAGCGATGCCAAGGACGCGCGGCTCGGCGCGTTCCGACGGGCGCTCGGCAAGGTGTTGAAGTCGCTGGCGCTGCAAGTCGTGCGCGACGGCGAGGGCGCGCGCAAGCAGGTCGAGGTCACGGTGACCGGCGCCAAGTCGGCGCGTTCGGCCAAGCGGATCGCGCTGTCGATCGCCAATTCGCCGCTGGTCAAGACCGCCGTCGCCGGCGAGGACGCCAATTGGGGCCGCGTCGTCATGGCCGTTGGCAAGGCCGGCGAGCCGGCAGACCGCGACCGGCTGTCGATCTGGTTCGGCGACAACCGGCTCGCGCATGAGGGCGAGCGCGATCCGGCCTATTCGGAGGAGGCGACGTCCGCCTACATGAAGCGCGACGACATCCGCATCCGCGCCGATATCGGCATCGGCCGCGGCAAGGCGACGGTTTGGACCTGCGACCTCACCAAGGAATATGTCGCCATCAATGGCGACTACCGGAGCTGATGGCGCCGGTGTCCAGGCATCCGGCAAGCGTGCTGGCGGTCGTGCGCCGCTACGAGGCGGCAGGCTTTCGCGCCTGGCCGGCGGCGGCCGTCCATTATGACGGCACCTGGGTGGTGCGGCTGACCGCCGGGCACCCCGCCAAGCGGCTCAACTCGGTCAATCCGCTCGATCCGGGCGACACGCACGCCATCGAGGAGCGCATCGGCCGCGCCGCGCGCCGCTTCGATGCCTATGGCAGGCCGCTGACCTTTCGCATGTCGCCGCTGTCGGGGCAGGTGCTGTCCACGCATCTCGACAAGGCCGGCTGGAACAGGTTCGACGAATCCATGGTCATGCGGCTGCCGTTGAAGGACCTCGAGCTCGGCGCGGCCATGGACCAGATACCGCTCAAGGACATCAGCCGCTTCATCGGCGCGTCGTTGAGAACCAGCGGCTCGGATGCCTCGCTGCGGCCCGGCCTGTCCGAGGTTATCGGCGCCATCCAGCCCGAAGCTGGGTTGTTCGCGCTGGAGGACGGCAATGAGCCGCTGGCGACGCTGATCTGCGTCCATGATGGCGATCTCGCCGGCCTATTCGAGGTCGCCACCGAAAAATCGGCGCGCAAACAGGGCCATGGCAGCAATCTCATTCTATCGGCGCTGAAATGGGCGCGGCTGCGCGGCGCGCGCGAGGCCTGGCTGCAGGTCGAGGCCGGCAATGCGCCGGCGCTCTCGCTCTACCGGTCGCTCGGCTTCGAGGAAGTCTACCGCTACCACTATCGACGGCCGCCGGGCGCATGAGCGAGATGAAGCCAGCCGGAAAACGCCTGCTGCTGGTCGCCGCCTGCGCGCTGGTCGATAACGACCGGCGCGTGCTCCTGGCGCAGCGCCCCGAAGGCAAGCAGCTTGCAGGCCTGTGGGAGTTCCCGGGCGGCAAGGTCGAGCCCGGCGAGACGCCGGAGGAGTGCCTGGTCCGCGAGCTGCATGAGGAACTGGGCATCGAGACCGAGATTCCGTGCCTGGCGCCTCTCACCTTCGCCAGCCATTCCTATGACGATTTCCATCTCCTGATGCCGCTCTATGTCTGTCGCCGCTTTCGCGGGATCGCGCAACCCAGGGAAGGGCAGGGGCTGAAATGGGTCAGGCCGCGGCAGATGCGCGACTACCCGATGCCGCCGGCCGACGCACCGCTGATCCAGTTCCTCATCGACCTGCTGTAATTCGCGACCTGCCTTCGCCGCCGTTCACCATTTGCTGGAAGCGTCGTTTTCCAGAGCTGCTTTAGCCAGCGTTAATGGAAGATTTATCTCGACGTGAAAAATTGCACGGGGCCGTTTCGCGCGGCGAGATCGTCGATGACTGTGGGAAACACGGCATGAGCCTTGAAAGAGAGTGGGACTCGATCCGGCCCGACCGCGGCTTCCGCGCTGCGGATGCCGGCATGGGCATCCTGCGAATCACGCTTCTCTTCGGCTCGGCAGCCGTGGCGCTGGCGCTGATCGCAACGCCTTTGCTGGACAGCCAGACGCGATCGCAGGGCGCTCGCGACGGCTTGGCCGTCGGGCTCGACATGACAGCGACCGGATCGATCGGCCATCGCACCAATACATATACGGTGCGCCGCAGTGTGCTGCAGCCGATGCCCAGTTCAATCTGCGTCATCCGCAATGACGGCAGCCGCAGCGGCGAGTGCTGACATGGTTAATGATTTTTTGGGACACCGGCATTTCACTCGCTGTTAAGCTTTTGCCGTTAACCTTTCTTAACGGGTAGGACATTAGAATTTCTGCATAAGGGATGGATGACCATGAAAAACCTGCTGCAGCAATTCGTAAGAGATGAGACGGGCGCCACGGCCATCGAATATGGCCTGATCGTTGCTGTGCTCTCGCTTACAATCATCGGCGGCGTGGGCAGGGCCGCGGACGCGCTCCAGTGGTTGTTCAGCGACAACAACAGCAGGTTGGTGCAGGCCTTCTCCCACTGACGAAGCCGAGCCGGCAATCAGAGACGCGGTCAACCCTTGGGCGGGTTCTCCAGGATCGCCTTCAGCGATACTTTGGCTGACCCCGGCTTGAGCGGCTTTTGCTGGGAGGCGTCAGGCGCCCAACCGGACATCCAGACAATCGGAAAGCTTGCGCGGATGCGGCCATCCGGGTCCGAAAACCGTTCAGCGTAGATTTCGGCGGCACGGGCAAACAGGCGTCTGCTGCCCGGCCGCCGGCTGCGGTCGATGAGCGGGCTGGTCTCGCCCATGGCGCGCAGGTCGCTAGCCAGATCGAACAGCGTGTCGTAGCGCACCGTCACCGTCTCGACATCGGCCACCGGCAGTGCCAGGCCGGCGCGCTGCAACAGCGCACCCGCATCGCGCACGTCGGTGAAAGGAAGGATGCGCGGGCTCGCGCCGCCGTAAAGCTCCGTCTCGGCCGTCAGCATGCTTTCGCGCAACTCCGCGAGCGTACCCGCGCCGGCGAGAGCGCCAAGGAAAAGCCCGTCCGGTTTCAGCGCGCGGCGGATTTGCGCCAGCACGCCGGGAATGTCGTTCATCGCGTGCAGCGAGAGCAGGGAGACGACGAGATCGAGGCTGCCGTCCTCGAACGGCACGGTCTCGGGCGGCGCTACCAGGCCCGGCCCGCCGGCGAGAAGCGCTTCATCCATCTCGACACGCACAATCTCGCCGACCTTGCCGCTGGCTGCGAGCACCTCGACCGCCGCTGACGTCTGGCAGAACAGCGCGGCCGCCTTGCCGAAGCGGCGCTCGACGGCACCCAGCCGGTCGGCAAGGTCTTCGGCCGCCCGCCGCATCAGGAAATCGGCACCCTCGACGGGGCGGGCGAGAGCCCGGCGCATGCGCGCGAGCCAGAGCTCAGTGTCGATCAAAGGCTGCAATGAAAAGCTTCCTGTTGTCCGCGCCCGCCGGAGTGGTGTTAAGGTGGCGCGGGGCTTCCTTTCACGTGGCCGATCCGGTGCACAAGATCAAGACCAGCGCGGTTCCGGACATGACGCGGCAGGCACTGGCCTGGCCGGCGCGTCTGTTGTTTCCGCCGGTTTGCGCCGGCTGCCGTCGCCATGTGTCGCAGCCCGGCGTTTTGTGCGGCGCCTGCTGGCCGAAGCTCAGGATGCTGGAAAGACCCTGGTGCCCGGTGATGGGAACGCCCTTCACCCACGACATGGGCGAGGGGTTTCTGTCGGCGGAAGCGATCGCCGATCCGCCGCCCTTCGAACGGGCGCGGGCCGCCGTCATCTATTCGGGCGTCGCACGGCAGATGGTTCAGGGGCTGAAATACCAGGACCGGACGGACCTGGCGCCCTGGATGGCGAACTGGATGGTCCGCGCCGGCGCGGAACTGATTGGCGAGGCCGATCTGGTCGTGCCGGTTCCGTTGCACTGGCGGCGCTTCTTCCGGCGCCAGTTCAACCAGTCTGCGGAGCTTGGACGCGCCGTTGCAAAGCTCAGCGGGCTGCCATTCTCGCCATCCGCGGTCAAACGCGTGAAGCTGACGCGCCAGCAGGTCGGGCTCGAACGGCATGAGCGCGAAGAGAATGTGCGCGCCGCCTTCCGCGTTCTACCGGACGCCGAGATCCAAATCTCGGGCCGCCGGGTGCTGGTCGTCGACGATGTCTACACTACCGGCGCCACGGTGAGGGCGGTCGCCAAGGCGCTGAAGAGGGGCGGCGCCGGGGCGGTCGACGTGCTGACCTTCGCCCGGGTCTTGCCGGGGGACTTTCGGGCCGATGAGTCCGCGACTATATAGAAACCCAAGTGTTGTTTTTGGTGCGGGTCGCTGTCATGCAACCATTGGGCGATATGCACTGGCAGGATTGTGACTGATGGTCGATGTGACGATCTATACAAGGATGATGTGCGGCTACTGCAGCGCCGCCAAACGGCTGCTCGACCGCAAGGGTGTGAGCTATACGGAGCACGATGCCTCGTTCTCGCCGGAACTGCGCCAGGAAATGATTTCCAAGGCGCATGGGCGAACCACCTTTCCGCAGATTTTCATCGGCGACACGCATGTCGGCGGCTGCGACGATCTCCATGAGCTGGAGTCGCAGGGCCGGCTGGATGTGATGCTCGCCAACGGGAGATGATCATGGGTGTTTTCAAGGCCGCCGCCGTGCAGATGCGTTCGGGCACGAGCCCCGAGCGCAATGCCGCCGACATGGAAATCCTGGTCCGCCAGGCCGCCGGTCAGGGCGCGACCTATGTCCAGACGCCGGAAATGACCGGCGCGCTGGTGCGCGACAAGGAAGCCGGCGCGGCCGCCTTCACCACCGAGGACAAGGACATTGTCGTCGCCACCGCGCGCAGGTTGGCGAAGGAGCTCGGCATCCACCTGCATATCGGCTCGACGGCAATTCGCCGCGCCGACGGCAAGCTCGCCAACCGCGCCTTCCTGTTTTCGCCCGACGGCACACTGATTGCCGGCTACGACAAGATCCACATGTTCGATGTCGACCTCGACAATGGCGAGAGCTGGCGCGAATCCGCTTCCTATGAGCCGGGAACGGAAGCGGTCGTTGCCGACATCAATGCAACGAAGCTGGGCTTTGCGGTCTGCTACGACCTGCGCTTCCCGCAACTGTTCCGCGCCGAGGCGATGGCCGGAGCCGAGGTGCTGACGGTGCCTGCCGCCTTCACGCGCCAGACCGGCGAGGCGCATTGGCATGTGCTGCTGCGTGCCCGCGCCATCGAGAACGGCGCCTATGTCGTTGCCGCCGCGCAAGGCGGCCTGCATGAGGACGGACGCGAGACCTATGGCCGTTCGCTGATCGTCGACCCTTGGGGACGCATCGTCGCCGAGGCCGCGCATAACGAGCCGGGAGTGATCGTCGCCGAGATCAATCCGGCGCAGTCGCTTGCCGCGCGCCGCAAGATCCCGAATCTCAGGAATGCGCGAGACTTCACCGTCAATGCCGGCGCAGGCGAAGCGCCGCGTCTCAGGGGTGCTGCCTCTTGATCCGCTTTTCCCTGGTTTGCGAGCACGAGCACGAGTTCGAAGCCTGGTTTCGCAGCAATGACGACTTCGACACTCAGAAGAAGCGCGGTTTCGTCGATTGCCCGAATTGCGGCTCGCACAAGATAGAGAAGGCGCTGATGGCGCCGGCCGTCTCGACCTCGCGCAAGCAGGAAAAGATGGCTTTGGCCATGGGCGAAGCGCAGAAACAGGCGCTGGTGCAGTTGAAGGCGCTGGCCGAGAAGGTGCGCGAGAATGCCGACTATGTCGGCGACAAGTTCGCCGAGGAAGCGCGCAAGATCCACTTTGGCGAGACCGATCCGCGCGGCATCTATGGCGAGGCGACGCCGGAAGAGGCGCAAAGCCTGATCGAGGACGGCGTCGAGTTCATGCCGATCCCAAGCTTTCCGGACGACCGCAACTGAGGTGTGTCGATATTCAGGTGAGGCCGGCCTGCGAATAGCGGCTTCCTGCGGTTCCGGTGCTCACGTACTTTAAGTACGCTCCGCTCCGGTTCTCGCAAACCACCATTTTCGACTCGGCCTGACCTGAATCTCAACACACCTTGGTGCAAATCACGAAGGTAGAGATCAAGGCACGCTAAACGGCGGGTTGGCCTAGGCTTCCGATCAGTTTCTCAAGCAGTTTCGCCAGCATTTCCCTGTCCTCTTGCGTCAGGCCGGCGAGGATTTCATGCTCGTTGGCGACGTGGGCGGTGAGTGCGGTGTCGGTGAGCTCGAGGCCTTTCGTGGTGAGCTGCACGACAACCCCGCGCCGGTCGCTCGGGTGTGGCGCGCGTTGGGTCAGACCGGCCTTTTCCAGACGATCGAGGCGGGCGGTCATGGCGCCTGATGTCACCATCGTCGCCTCGTAGAGTTCGGTCGGCGTCAGCGCGTAGGGGGCGCCCGACCGGCGCAGCGTCGCCAGGACGTCGAATTCCCCGGACTGCAGCCCGAAGCGGGCAAAGACCGGCGCAAGCCGGTCGCGCGCGATGAGCGCCGAGGCTTCATTCAGCCGTCCGATGACGCCCATCGGCGACACGTCGAGATCCGGCCGCTCCCGCCGCCACTGTTCGATAGCCCTGCCTGCTCGGTCCATATTGCTCACCACGAAGTATCTTGACATCAAGAATCTTTACGCTATGTTACCGCAAGATGAACCGGCCGCCAAGCGGTCACGCAGCGACGGGACAATCCGATGAAATTTCTCTGGGATTCGGCGATCGGCCTTCTGGTCGTGACCGGCGGCCTGCTCGGCATGACGCTGCCCTTCGGCAAGCTCGCCACCGCCGCCGGCGTGCCTGCCATGGCCTGGGCTTTCACTATCTCGTTCGGCGCTGGCGGCGTGCTGTTGCTGGCGCTTCTGCTGCGCGGCGAGCGCATCCGGCTGACCCCGCACAAGCTGCGTTATTTCTTCGTCACTGCCGCGATTTCGTATGCCATCCCCAATCTTTTGATGTTCTCCGCCATTCCGCATCTCGGCGCAGGCTATACCGGCATCATGTTCACGCTGTCGCCAGTGGTCACGCTGGTGTTCTCGATCCTGCTCGGCGTCAGGCGTCCGAACCTGCTCGGCGTCATCGGCATCGCCGTCGGCTTCATCGGCGCGGTAATGGTGGCGCTCACGCGCGGCGAGGCCGGCCAGGCGGCGGATTATTTCTGGGTGGCGATCGGGCTGCTCATCCCGGTCAGCCTCGCGGCCGGCAATATTTATCGCACTGTCGACTGGCCGGAGGGCACCGGCCCGATCGAACTGGCGGTCGGCAGCCATCTGGCCTCGGCCACGCTGCTCCTCGTCGGCATTTGGACGCTTTTGGGCTGGCAGGCCTTTGCATCGCTCGCCGGCGTGCCGCTGGTGGTCGTCGGACAGGCCGCCTCGGCCTCGGCGATGTTCGTCTTCTTCTTCCGCCTGCAGGCCGTCGGCGGCCCGGTCTATCTCAGCCAGATCGGTTATGTGGCGGCGGCCGTCGGCCTGTTCGCCGGGACGATCCTCCTCGGCGAGCACTACCAGCTTCTGACCTGGCTGGGTGCGGCCATTATCACCGCGGGCGTGTTCATCACGACCAGGGCGCAAAGCCAGGTCGGCGCGCCTGCGCCGCTTCGGATCGAGCCGGCATCATCCCGTAGCTAATCCTCTTTGCCCGCGGGCTCCGGCTGCGGATGACGGCGGCGATGGGTGGCAGCGCCTTGGCTCGCTGTCCCAGTCCTAAGTTCGTCTTGACGCTGTTCCAGACAGAGAACAACTGCGCATCTTTCCTGAGATTGCTTTCGGCGAAAAAAGGAGAAAGCCATGGCCAACCCGGAAGGTCCCGTCAGCGTCGCGGATTTCCGCGCCGCCATGCGGCTCATCGTCGGCAATGTCAGCGTCATCACCGCCGGCGTCGGCGACGACCGCACCGGCCTCGTTGTCATTTCCGTGGTGTCGCTGTCGGCGGAGCCGCCGAAGGTGATTGCCTGCGTGAACCGCTCCTCGTCGACCTGGCCGATCATCGAGCGCTACCGGCATTTCGGCGTCAACTCGCTCGGGCCCCAGCACCAGCGGGTGGCCGAGCGCTTCTCCGGCTTCGGCGGCATCAAGGGCAAGGACCGTTATGAGGGCGTCGAGTGGACGACGCTGAAGACCGGCGCATCGTTGCTCACCGATGCGGTGGCCGCGTTCGATTGCAGCCTGGACGAGATGATCGACCGAGGCCCGCATTCGATCGTCATCGGCTCGGTCGAGGCGGTGAGGACGCAGGATTCCGGGCAGGCCCTGATCTACTGGCGGGGCGGCTATCGGCCGTTGGAAGCCTGAGGTCTGACGCGATCAGACCGAGGCTTTCTCCGCCAGCACCATGTAGTTGACGTCCATATCCTTCGAGCGCTGCCAGCGGTCGGCCAGCGGATGGTAGATGACGCCGGTGCGGTCGATCACCGTGAGGCCTGCGGCGCCTAGCGCCTTTTCCAGTTCGTCCGGCCGCACCAGCTTGCCGAACTGATGCGTGCCGCGCGGCAGCCAGCGCAGCACATATTCGGCGCCGATGATGGCGAGGCCGAGCGCTTTCAGCGTGCGGTTGATAGTGGCGACGAACATGATGCCGCCGGGGCGCACCATCTGGCCGCATTTGGCGATGAACAAATCGACATCGGCGACATGCTCGACCACTTCCATGTTGAGGATGACGTCGAAGGTCTCGCCGGCATCGGCCAGTTCCTCGGCCGTCGTGGCCCGATAATCGACGCTGACGCCGACCTCCGCCGCATGCAGCTTGGCCACTTCGATGTTGGTCGCCGAAGCGTCGGCGCCGACCACTTCAGCGCCTAACCTGGCCATCGGCTCGCACAGCAAGCCGCCGCCGCAGCCGATATCGAGGAAGCGCAGGCCCTCGAAAGGCCGCGCGGCGCGGGGATCGCGGCCGAAGCGGGCCGCGACCTGGTCGCGAATATAGGCGAGCCGCACTGGATTGAACTTGTGCAGCGGACGAAATTTGCCGTTCGGGTTCCACCATTCGGCGGCAAGGGCTGAGAAGCGTTCGACTTCTCCGGCATCGATGGTCGATCGACGGGGTTCTGGCATAGGCGGGTCTCCGGCGCCTGATCCCGGAAAGGATCATGCGCAAAGTCAAAGTGCTGCAGTTGTCCCTGCGTCGAAAGGGACGCGCGGCGCTATAGAACGCTAGGAAGTCGGGCGCGGGGGAAGGAATGTCAAGGCAGGTTTTTCCGGCTGCTGCCATGAGCGCCCGGGGATGGGATTGCCGGAAGCGCCGTCGTCGCGTTTCAAGCGGCCGGCATATATGCATATCCCGTTCTACCATCCACGGTTCCTTAACAGCAAATTTACGAGGTTGACGGTTTTTCAACGCGCAAGTGCTAACCGGCATGTACATTGCCGACTCGGGTGTCGAGAGGGCTTGGTGCGCATCAAGACCCAGATCATTGCAACGCTGTTGAGCGCCGCGGCCCTGATCGGCGCGGTGGGCGCTGTCGCAATAGTCTCCCAGATATCGATGACCAGATCGGCCGCGCTGGCCGAGGCGACAAGCGTGGCACGGCAACTGGCGGATACGATCGCCTTCAAAGCCGCCGATGCGCCCGCTGTTCGAGCGCCCCGAGACGCTGCGCGAATTCGTACGATTGCAGCACAGCGACTCAAAGCGCGATCTCGTCGTCGTCGATCGCGGCAAGACCATCCTCGCCGACGTACCAGGCGAGGAACAGAATGTCGGGACCGCGTTCGGACACGACCGAGGCAACGAAATCGGCCGCACGCTCGAGGACGGCCAGCCGCGCGACTTCGTCGAGGAAAGCGCCGATGTGTCCGAGGCGATCAACCTGGTAGTGGTGCCGATCGAGGAAACGCCCGGCAAGATCGTCGGCGCCGTCCTGTTCGAATACACGCCCCTGCTGAATGCAGCCCAAAATCGCACAAACGCGATGCTCTGGCTGGTCGGCTCGTCCACCGCCGCCGCCATGCTGATTGCGGCATTTTCCGCCTTTCTGCTGCTCAACCGGTTTGGCGCCGGTCTTTCCAGCCTCAATCGCGGCATCGAAGCGCTGGCGCGTGGCGATAGCGGCGCCCGCATCGGCCACGCCTCCGAGGACGAATTCGGACAGCTGGCGAAAGGCTTCGACACGATGGCGGCGGAGCTCGAATCGTCGCGACGGCAACTCGTCGATCAGAAAGCTTACATCGAGGATATCGTGCGCACAGTGGCCGAGGGCATCGCCGTCATCGACGGCGACGGCCGGGTCATGTCGGTCAATCCGGCCGCCTCCGATATCGCCGGGCGACACGCGAGCAAGATCGAGGGGCAGGACTGGCGATCGGTCCTGGAAATGCGGGGACCGACCGGGGACCGGCTCGGGACGGGAGCATCCCCGGTGGAATTGGCGCTTGCCACGGGCCGGCGGCATCAAAGCGAGGTGCGTCTGGTAAAGCCCGACGGCTCGCAGCTGCCGGTGATCGCCAGCTGCAATCCGCTCAACCGGGCCGATCGCGGCATCGTGCTGACGCTCAGCGACATAAGCGAACTGCGCAGCGCCGAGCGGGCGGTCAATGACCGCGCCGAGGAGTTGGCGGTGCTCAACCGCGAGCTGAGAGAGACATCGGAAGCCACAAACCGGTTGGTCAAGCTGGGTGAGCTGCTGCAGGCCTGCGTCACCTTCCAAGAGGCATTCTCGGTCGTCGGCTCGGCGATGCCGGATTTTTTCGGCGGCCTGAGCGGAACGGTCCATCTGACCAGCGCCTCGCGCAACCTGGTCGAGGAGATGGCGCATTGGGGCGATGTCCGCTCGAGCGTGGGCCAATTTGCCCCGGAAGATTGCTGGGCGCTGCGCCGCGGCCAGGAACATGTCGCCGGCCCGGGCATGCTGACGCCTCACTGCAATCACATCACCGAAAATGGCGGGCGCGGCTATGTCTGCATGCCGCTGGCGGCACAAGGCGAGACGCTCGGCATCGTCCATCTCACCGAGCCCAATGCCGCCGACAGGCCGGACTGGCTGGCCGAGCGGAAGCAGGTGCTGCGCGGCGTCGTCGATACGCTGGCGCTGGCCCTGGCCAATTTGCGGCTGCGCGAAACGCTGCGACAGCAATCGATCCGTGATCCCAATACCGGGCTCTACAACCGCCGCTATCTCGAGGAAACGAGCAGCCGCGAACTGCGGCGCCTGGAGCGCTCAGGGCAGCCGATGGCGGTGATCATGCTCGATGTCGACCATTTCAAGCAGTTCAACGACACATTCGGTCACGAGGCCGGCGATCTCGTGCTCAAGCAGGTGGCCAGCACGCTGCTGGACCATGCCCGGGAAAGCGACGTGGTGTCGCGCTATGGCGGCGAGGAGTTCGCGGTGATGATGCCCGGAACGTCACTTGTCGATGCCGCCGAGCGCGCCGAGGCGCTGCGAAAGGCGGTCAAGCAGCTGCATCTGACGCATCGCGGGCGCACATTGGGCACCATCACCGCCTCGTTCGGTGTGTCCGCCTTCCCCGAACTCGGCGCCTCATGGGCCGAAATCGTCAACGCGGCGGATCGTTCGCTCTACCAGGCAAAGGCAGACGGACGCGACCGCGTCGTCGCGGGATTGCGCAAGACCGATCCCGACTGGGACCTTTCCACCCCAGACAGAAGCGCGGCCGAGGGCTGAGCTTCGGCGCCCTCGCTTCGGGCGAGATGCATCAGCGCGACAGCGCAACCTCGGCATGGCTCATGGCGACGCTGGCGGGCTCGATCGCCTGCATGGCCTCGCTGTCGCCGATCTCGGCCATGATGCGGTCGGCCGCCGCCTGTGCCTGATCCAGGCCCTGCCAGCGCACGACGTCAACCCAGGTGCCATCCTTACGCTTCCCGAGGTGACGGGCAAGAAAGCCCGGCTGCCGGGCAAGCCAGTCGGTCACGATCCCGTTATTGGCGACAAAGCCGTCTTCGGTGCCGGGCTTGAGGCGGAAGGTGACGATTTCCAGAGTCTCGGTCATGAAGAATCTCCTAAGGCCGGTTTCAGCAGTCTTATGGCATGATCGGCGACAGGAATCCGTCAGGATGAGCGTTGCCGGGCCGGCTATAGGCGCGCTCGCTTGCGAAGCCTTGCTGTTTTGGCTAAGGAGGCCGCGCATTTCCGCGCCCGGCTTAACCCTGGCGTTTCCTCCGGTTCCGGCCTTGCGCCGGCTTCAGTCAAAGGCATTTCGCTTCCATGGCGCGTATCGTGATGAAATTCGGCGGAACCTCGGTCGCCGACATCGCCCGCATCCGCAATGTGGCGCGCCATGTCAAACGCGAGGTCGATGCCGGCCATGAAGTGGCGGTCGTGGTGTCGGCGATGGCCGGCAAGACCAACGAACTGGTCGCCTGGACGCGCGAGGCCTCGCCGATGCATGACGCGCGCGAATATGACGCGGTCGTCGCCTCGGGCGAACAGGTCACCGCCGGCCTGTTGGCGATCACGCTGCAGAGCATGGGGGTGCATGCCCGCTCCTGGCAGGGCTGGCAGATCCCGATCAAGACCGACAATGCGCACGGCGCGGCACGCATCCTCGACATCGACGGCGCTTTCCTGATCAAGCGCTTCGGCGAGGGCCAGGTGGCGGTCATCGCCGGTTTCCAGGGTATCGGGCCGGACAACCGCATCGCGACGCTCGGCCGCGGCGGCTCCGATACAAGTGCCGTGGCGATCGCGGCGGCGGTCAAAGCCGACCGCTGCGACATCTACACCGATGTCGACGGCGTCTACACCACCGATCCGCGCATTGAGCCGAAAGCCCGGCGTCTCGCCAAGATTTCCTTCGAGGAAATGCTCGAAATGGCCTCGCTCGGCGCCAAGGTGCTGCAGGTGCGCTCGGTCGAGCTTGCCATGGTACACAGGGTGCGTACCTTCGTGCGGTCGTCCTTCGACGATCCCGATGCGCCCGGAATGGGGGATTTGCTCAATCCGCCCGGAACGCTTATTTGCGACGAGGAAGAGATCGTGGAACAGCAGGTCGTCACCGGAATTGCCTACGCCAAGGACGAAGCGCAGATTTCGCTGCGCCGCGTCGGCGACCGTCCAGGCGTCGCCGCCGGCATCTTCGGTCCGCTGGCCGAGGCCAACATCAATGTCGACATGATCGTCCAGAACATCTCCGAGGACGGCAAGTTCACCGACATGACCTTCACCGTGCCGTCCGGCGACGTCGACAAGGCGCTTGCCGTGCTGGAGAAGCTGAAGCCGGAAGTCGGCTACGATGTCGTGCAGTCGGAAGCCGGGATGTCGAAGGTCTCGGTCATCGGCATCGGCATGCGGAGCCACGCCGGCGTCGCCGCCACCGCCTTCAAGGCGTTGGCCGACAAGGCGATCAACATCCGTGCCATCACCACTTCCGAGATCAAAATCTCGATACTGATCGACGGTCCATATACGGAACTTGCAGTTCGTACTTTGCATTCCGTCTACGGTCTCGATAAGCAATAGCAAGAACTGAGTCAGTTGTTGCGTGAACGCCGGCCGCGGGAGAAACTGCGGCGGGCGAAATGCCCATTGGAGAACAAGCCGCGATGCGTGATACGGCCAGTGGCCCGCGCGTTCTGCTCAAACGGCTTCGCGAGCTCATGCAGGAGCCGCTGGAGCCGCAGGAGCGGCTCGACCGCATCGTGCGCGACATCGCTTCCAACATGGTGGCCGAAGTCTGCTCGCTCTACGTGCTGCGCGCCGACTCGGTGCTCGAACTCTACGCCACCGAGGGTCTGAACCCCAACGCCGTCCACCTGTCGCAGCTCAGGCTCGGACAGGGCCTGGTCGGCACGATCGCCGCCAGCGCGCGGCCGCTCAACCTGTCCAACGCGCAGGAGCACCCGGCCTTCGCTTACCTCCCGGAGACGGGCGAAGAGATCTACCATTCCTTCCTTGGTGTGCCGGTGCTGAGGGCCGGGCGCACGCTCGGCGTCCTGGTCGTGCAGAACAAGACCATGCGGCAGTACCGCGAAGACGAGATCGAGGCGCTGGAAACGACGGCGATGGTGATCGCCGAGATGATCGCCACCGGCGATCTCGCCCGCCTGACCAAGCCGGGACTGGAGCTCGACCTGCGCCGTCCGGTGAGCTTCACCGGCCTTTCCTTCAACGAGGGCGTCGGCCTTGGCCATGTCGTGCTGCACGAGCCGCGCATCGTCGTCACCAACCTCTTCAACGAGGATAGCGAGGAGGAGGTGCGCCGGCTGCAGTCCTCGCTCGGCTCGCTCCGGCTCTCCATCGACGACATGCTGGAGCGGCGCGAGGTCGCCTTCGAGGGCGAGCACCGCGAGGTGCTCGAGGCCTATCGCATGTTCGCCAATGACAGCGGCTGGGTGCGGCGGCTGGAAGAGGCGATCCGCAACGGCCTGACCGCGGAAGCCGCGGTCGAGAAGGTGCAGAGCGACATGCGCGCCCGCATGCTGCACATGACCGACCCTTATCTGCGTGAGCGGATGAGCGATTTCGACGATCTTGCCAACCGGCTCCTGCGCCAGCTGATGGGGCGCGGCCCGGAGGACGTCGCGGCTGCGTTGCCCAAGGACGCTATCATCGTCGCCCGTTCGATGGGCGCGGCCGAACTGCTCGACTATCCGCGCGACAAGCTGCGCGGCCTGGTGCTGGAGGATGGCGCCGCCACCAGCCACGTCGTCATCGTCGCGCGCGCCATGGGCATTCCCGTCGCCGGTCAGATGAAGGGCGCCGTTTCCATGGCGGAAAACGGCGATGCCATCATTGTCGACGGCGAGGAAGGCACGATCCATCTGCGGCCGCAGTCCGACCTGGAAGCCGCCTATGCCGAAAAGGTCCGTTTCCGGGCCCGACGGCAGGAGGTCTACCGCGAGCTGCGCAAGAAGCCGTCGCTCACCAAGGACGGTGTGCCGGTCGATCTCCTGATGAATGCCGGTCTGGCCGTCGACCTGCCGCAACTGACCGAGTCGGGCGCCGCCGGCATTGGGCTCTTCCGCACAGAGCTGCAGTTCATGGTCGCCTCGACCTTCCCGCGCGCCGAGGCGCAGGAGCGGCTCTACCGCGACGTGCTCGACGCCGCGCGCGGCAAGCCGGTGACCTTCCGCACCATCGATATCGGCGGCGACAAGGTGCTGCCTTATTTCAAGGGCGCGATCCAGGAGGAAAACCCGGCGCTCGGCTGGCGTGCGATCCGGCTGACGCTCGATCGTCCCGGCCTGCTCAGAACGCAGATCCGGGCGCTGCTGAAGGCCAGCGGCGGCCGCGAGCTGAAGCTGATGCTGCCGATGGTTACCGAGTTGTCGGAGATCGCGCAGGCGCGCGAGATCATCGACCGCGAGGTCCGGCATCTGTCGCGCTTTGCCCATCACCTGCCCACCAGCCTCAAGCTCGGCGCGATGCTGGAAGTGCCCTCGCTCTTGTTCCAACTCGACGAGCTGATGAAGGCGGTCGACTTCGTTTCGGTCGGTTCCAACGACCTCTTCCAGTTCATCATGGCGGTCGATCGCGGCAACACGCAGCTTGCCGACCGCTTCGACACGCTTTCGGCGCCATTCCTGCGGGTGCTGAAGACGATCGCCGATGCCGGCGCCCGCAACAACACGCCGGTGACGCTGTGCGGCGAGCTTGCCGGCAAGCCGATCTCGGCGATGGCGCTGATCGGCCTCGGCTTCCGCTCGATCTCGATGTCGCCGGCTTCGATCGGCCCGGTCAAGGCGATGCTGACCGAGCTGCCGCTGCAGGAGCTGAAAGACTTCTTCAAGGACAATCTGATGGCGCCCAGCCAGGGGACGCCGATGCGGGCGCTGCTGCAGGCGTTTGCCGACGACCGCTCCATACCGCTATAGCCATCCCACCATGATCAACCTGCCCCGCGACCGTATGGATCAAGTCGTCAAGCGTTTCGATATGCTCGAAGCGCAGATGGCGGCCGGACCCGCCGCCGATCAATATGTCAAGATGGCTTCCGAATATGCCGACATCCAGGAGATGGTGGGCAAGATCCGGTCGTTGCGCGCCGCCGAGCAGGAGCAGGCGGATCTCGAGGCGATGCTCGCCGACAAGGCGACCGACGCCGAGATGCGGACACTGGCCGAGGCGGACCTGCCGGGCGTCGAAGAGCGCATCGAGGCGCTGCAGAAGGATATCCAGATCCTGCTCCTGCCCAAGGACGCGGCCGATGAGAGGAACGCGATCCTCGAAATCCGAGCCGGCACCGGCGGCGACGAGGCGGCCTTGTTCGCCGGCGATCTCTTTCGCATGTATGAGCGCTATGCCGCCTCGCGCGGCTGGCGCTTCGAGGTCGTGTCGGCCAGCGACGGCGAGGTCGGCGGCTACAAGGAAATCATCGCCTCGGTGTCGGGCAAGGGCGTGTTCGCGCATCTGAAGTTCGAATCCGGCGTTCACCGCGTCCAGCGCGTGCCGGAGACCGAAGCGGGCGGGCGCATCCATACCTCGGCGGCGACGGTCGCCGTGCTGCCCGAGGCCGAAGAGGTCGATATCGAAATCCGGCCGGAGGATATCCGCATCGACACGATGCGCGCCTCGGGTTCCGGCGGCCAGCACGTCAACACCACCGACTCGGCGGTTCGCATCACCCATCTGCCGACCGGCATCATGGTGGTGCAGGCGGAGAAGTCGCAGCACCAGAACCGGGCGCGCGCCATGCAGATCCTGCGCGCGCGGCTTTACGACCTGGAGCGCAGCCGTGCCGATGAGGAGCGCTCGTCGTCGCGCAAATCGCAGGTCGGCTCGGGCGACCGGTCGGAGCGCATCCGCACCTACAACTTCCCGCAAGGGCGCGTCACCGACCACCGCATCAACCTCACGCTCTACAAGCTCGACCGGGTGATGATGGGCGAGCTCGACGAGGTCATCGACGCGTTGATCGCCGACCATCAGTCGAAGCTGTTAGCCGATATGAGCCTAGATGGCTGATCGATTGCCTGCCGAGCTCGGGCCGTTGCTGAAGGCGGCGCGCGAGCGTCTGGCCGCCGCCGGCATCGACGATCCGGCGCTCGATTCCCGGCTGATCGTCGAGCATTTCTCCGGTACGACCCGCACCCAGGCCATTGCCGAACCGGCGCAAAGGGTGGGTTCGGCGGCGCTTTCGGCCATCGAAACGGCCCTGAGGCGTCGCGTCGCAGGCGAGCCGGTGCACCGCATCCTCGGTTATCGCGAATTCTACGGCTTGCGACTGTCGCTCTCACCGGAGACGCTTGAGCCGCGGCCGGACACCGAGACGCTGGTCGACGCCATTCTGCCTTTCGCCAGGACAACTGCCGAACGGCTGGGCGAATGCCGCATTCTCGACCTCGGCACCGGAACCGGCGCCATCGCGCTGGCCCTGCTCAACGCCGTTCCGGCCGCGATCGCGACCGGCGTCGATATTTCCGAGGGGGCGTTGGCAAAAGCGGCCGGAAATGCCCGGGATCTGGGGCTCGGCGGGCGCTTCAAAGCCTTGCATTCCAACTGGTTCGAAAAAGTTTCGGGCTCCTACCATGTAATTGCCTCGAACCCTCCCTATATACCCAGTCTAGAGATTGGAAATCTGCAGGACGAGGTCCGCGATTTCGACCCGCACCGAGCGTTGGACGGTGGTGCGGATGGTTTGGACCCCTACAGGGTCATCGCCGCTGAAGCGGCAGGATTTCTGGAAGCGCAAGGCAGAGTAGCGGTCGAGATCGGCCACACGCAGAAAAACGACGTAACCGGAATATTCGTGGCGGCAGGCTATGTGTTAACCGGGACACATCGCGACCTTGGCGGCAATGACAGAGTTCTGGTGTTCGAGCGGTGAAAGCCCTGATACAGCGCGAAAAAACCGCTTGGCAATATAAGGGAATGCAGTTAGGGTCCGGCTCAACCGGATGAGACGAAGCAGGCAGTGCTCCCAGCGATTCGGTTTTCCTTGGAAATAGCTGCCTTCTTGCGCAAACGACGCCCAAGCTTCGTGCGGGAATCGTCCGGCAAGTGATGTAACCGGAACAGGATGGCACGTGGCGCCAACGCAATTGATGCGGGCGAACGGCGGTGAAGAAACGAAACGGCTGGCTGCATGAGCGCCTCCGTTCGTGAAGAGTTTTTCGAAAATTCACTATGAAGAGAGTCTAATGAGGCCACAACAGCAGAACAGGCGCATGCGCGGTCGCAACAACAATGGCGGCGGTGGCAACAACAACAACCGCAAGGGGCCAAATCCCCTGACCCGCACCTACGAGAGCAACGGCCCGGACGTGAAGATCCGCGGATCGGCTCAACAGATCGCCGAAAAATACGCCACACTCGCCCGTGACGCGCAGAGCTCCGGCGACAGGGTGATGGCGGAGAACTACCTCCAGCACGCCGAGCACTACAATCGCATCATCGCCGCCGCGCAGGCGCAGATGCCGATCCAGAACGCCCAGCAAAACCGCGACGACTTCGACGACGATCTCGATGAGGATCGTGACGAGTTCGATTCTGTCGGAACCAACGGCAGTGGAGCCGAGGCGCCGACCGCAGCGAACGGCTCGGGGCCTCAGCCTGTGATCGAAGGTACGCCGGCGGAACTCGCCTACAACCAGGAAAACGGCCGCGACAACAACCGGCGCGACAATAACCAGCGCGACAACCGCGACAACAATGGCCGCGACCGGCATCGTGACCGCCGCAACGGCGGCTACGGCCAGTATGGCCAGAACAGTCAGCGTGGCGACAACGGCCAGCGCGGCGAGCATGGCGGCGGCCAGCAGTTCGACCAGAACCGGCGCAATGAGACCCCGGCGCAGCCAGAGGCCGCTGGAGAGGCCGGACCCCAGGCCGAGCAGGCGCCGCAGTTCGACAGTTTCTCGCCGGCAGCGCTCGCCGCACAGGCCGAGCTCAACGAAGCCGCCATGGACAATGGTGGCGGTCGCCGGCCGCGGCGTCCGCGCCGCCCGCGCGGCAACTATGCCGACCAGGCTGGCAATGGCGAGCAGGGCGACCAGCCGCAGAGCGCAAGCCCGGAAAATTCAGGCGAAGCAAATCCAGGCGAAGCGCATAACGCGCCGAACAATGGCGGCGAGGCCGGCGCCAAGCCCGCCGAAGAGGCAAGGCCGGTGAGCGAGCCTGTCGCCAGCGAGCCGGCGCCGGTCGCCGGCGAAGCTCCTGGCGAGCCTGTGACCGCCGACGCGAACAACTGACCGAAACGCCATTTCAGGCATTGCGGACGGCGGGGATATTTCTCCGCCGTTTTCGTTCGTGCGTATTTGGAATATTCTGCTTTGATCGACATCAAGGCGTCTTGAGGGACCGCACCCCATACACCATATCTCGGCTGAACTGGGCTCGGCTCCTATGAGCGGGTCCGTCACCGCAATCTGATCCGGTGCCGCAAAGCGGGCCGGTGACGGAAGGAGACAGATATGAATCTTGAAAAATACTCGGAGCGCGTGCGCGGCTTCATTCAGTCCGCGCAGACCATGGCGCTCTCGCGCAATCACCAGCAATTCACGCCCGAACATATGCTGAAAGTGCTCGTCGACGATGACGAGGGCCTTGCCGCGTCCCTGATCGAGCGTGCCGGTGGCAATGCCCGCGACGTCAAGCTCGGCGTCGAAGCGGCGCTCGAAGCCATGCCCAAGGTCGAAGGCGGCAATGGCCAGCTCTATCTTGCCCAGCCGCTCGCCAAGGTGTTCTCGACCGCCGAGGACCTTGCCAAGAAGGCCGGCGACAGCTTCGTCACCGTCGAGCGGCTGCTGCAGGCGCTTGTCATGGAGAAGTCGGCCAAGACCGCCGACATCCTGTCCAAGGCAGGCGTCACCGCGCAGGCGCTCAACCAGGCCATCAACGACATCCGCAAGGGCCGCACCGCCGATTCGGCGAGTGCAGAGCAGGGCTATGACGCGCTGAAGAAATACGCGCGTGACCTGACGGCCGATGCGCGCTCAGGCAAGCTCGATCCGGTCATCGGCCGCGACGACGAGATCCGCCGCACCATCCAGGTGCTGTCGCGGCGCACCAAGAACAACCCCGTGCTGATCGGCGAGCCGGGCGTCGGCAAGACGGCGATCGCCGAGGGCCTGGCGCTGCGCATCGTCAATGGCGACGTGCCGGAATCGCTGAAGGACAAACAGTTGATGGCGCTCGACATGGGCGCGCTGATTGCCGGCGCCAAATATCGCGGCGAGTTCGAGGAACGGCTGAAGGCCGTGCTCAACGAAGTCACCTCGGCCAGCGGCAACATCATCCTGTTCATCGACGAGATGCACACGCTGGTCGGCGCCGGCAAGGCGGATGGCGCGATGGATGCCTCGAACCTGTTGAAGCCGGCGCTGGCGCGCGGCGAGCTGCACTGCGTCGGCGCAACCACGCTGGACGAATACCGCAAGCATGTCGAGAAGGACGCCGCCCTTGCCCGCCGTTTCCAGCCCGTCTTCGTCGACGAGCCGACGGTGGAGGACACGGTTTCGATCCTGCGCGGCCTGAAGGAGAAATACGAGCAGCACCACAAGGTGCGCATCTCCGATTCCGCGCTGGTGTCGGCGGCGACGCTTTCCAACCGTTATATCGCCGACCGCTTCCTGCCGGACAAGGCGATCGACCTGGTCGACGAGGCAGCGTCGAGGCTGCGCATGCAGGTCGATTCCAAGCCCGAGGCGCTGGACGAGATCGACCGCCGCATCATGCAGCTGAAGATCGAGCGCGAGGCGCTGAAGGTCGAGAAGGACGAGGCCTCGAAGGACCGGCTCGCCCGGCTGGAGAAGGAACTCGCCGGCCTCGAGGAGGAATCGACCGAACTGACCACGAAGTGGCAGGCCGAAAAGCAGAAGCTCGGCCTGGCCGCCGACCTCAAGAAACAGCTCGACGAGATGCGCAACGAACTGGCGATCGCGCAGCGCAAGGGCGAGTTCCAGCGCGCCGGCGAGCTTGCCTATGGCAAGATTCCGGAACTGGAGAAGAAGCTCAAGGAAGCCGAGGCCCAGGACGGCAAGGCCGGCATGGTGGAAGAGGTGGTCACCCCTGACCACGTCGCGCATGTCGTATCGCGCTGGACCGGCATTCCGGTCGACAAGATGCTGGAAGGCCAGCGCGAGAAGCTCCTGCGCATGGAAGACGAGATCGGCAAGCGCGTCGTCGGCCAGGGCGAAGCCGTGCAGGCGGTGTCCAAGGCCGTTCGGCGCGCCCGCGCCGGGCTGCAGGATCCGAACCGGCCGATCGGCTCGTTCATGTTCCTCGGGCCGACCGGCGTCGGCAAGACCGAGCTCACCAAGGCGCTGGCGAGCTTCCTGTTCGATGACGAGACGGCGCTGGTGCGCATCGACATGTCGGAGTTCATGGAGAAGCATTCCGTCGCCCGGCTGATCGGCGCGCCTCCCGGCTATGTCGGCTATGAGGAAGGCGGCGCGCTGACCGAAGCGGTGCGGCGCCGGCCCTATCAGGTCGTGCTGTTCGACGAGATCGAGAAGGCGCATCCGGATGTGTTCAACGTGCTCCTGCAGGTGCTCGATGACGGAAGGCTGACGGACGGTCAGGGCCGCACGGTCGACTTCCGCAACACGCTGATCATCATGACGTCCAACCTCGGCGCCGACTACCTTGTCGATCTTCGCGACGACCAGGATGTCGATGCCGTGCGCGACCAGGTGATGGCCGTGGTGAAGGCCTCGTTCCGGCCGGAGTTCCTGAACCGCGTCGACGAGGTGATCCTGTTCCACCGGCTGCGCCGGCAGGACATGGACCGCATCGTCGAGATCCAGCTCAAGCGGCTGGAGAACCTGCTCGTCGACCGCAAGATCACGCTGTCACTCGATCACGACGCGATCGAGTGGCTGGCGTCGAAGGGCTACGATCCGGCCTATGGCGCCCGGCCGCTGAAGCGGGTGATGCAGAAGGAACTGCAGGACCCGCTCGCGGAGAAGATACTGCTCGGCGAGATCCTCGACGGTTCGACCGTCAAGGTCACGGCGGGTTCGGACCGGCTGAACTTCCGCTCGAAGCCGACGGTGGTGGCGACGGAAGCCGCCGCCTGATCCCCGGCATGTTGGAATGAACAGGCGCGTCGCACCGGACTGGTGCGGCGCGCTTTGTTATTTTCGGGGACTGCCCATAATCAGCTGCCGATTCGGATGACCGGGAAGGACTCGATGAAGCTCGACGATTACAACGGCTTCTGCGCTTCATTGCCCGCCACGACGCATGTCGTCCAGTGGGGCGGCGCCCATGTCTGGAAGGTCGGCGGCAAGGTGTTCGCCGTCGGCGGCTGGAACGACGGCGGCGAGCTTTTCGTCACCTTCAAATGTTCCGAGATGGCCTATGACGTGCTCAAGGATCAGCCGGGCTGCCGGCCGGCGCCCTATCTCGCCTCGCGCGGCATGAAATGGATCCAGCGTCAGACAAGCCAAAGCATAGATGATGCGGCGCTCAAGGACTATCTGCGCGAAAGCCACCGCCTGGTCGTGCTGAAGCTGACCAGAGAGGCACGCAGGCAATTGGGGCTCGCGCAGACTAGCTAATGTTCCTCAAGGCACTGGAAATCCGCCATCTTCATGCCCGGTTCATGTTGGAATCTTAATTTGGGTAACTGGTTTGCTGGCGAAGATTCGCCCGCCGGAAGCCAGAGTCGACCGGAGAGCTTGACCCCCATGCTGCGCTTGATCTTTTCCCTTTCGGCACTCTCGGCCGGGCTGGCGTCTTCCGGTGCGTTCGCCGCGCCGAGTGTGGATGGCCCGCAAGGCGTGCGCCCGGTTGAGCGCGGCGCGCTGATGCTGGCCCAGGAAGGCAATATCGATATCTATTACGACGCCAGGGGCAATCGGGTTCTGGTCGATGCCGACACCGGCAAGGTCATCGCCATCCAGCCGCCTGGCAGCAGGCTCGACCGCCGTGCGCTTCGCCGGCAGATGCAGGAGCTCGGCCGCGCGCCGGCTGAGGACGACGACCGCTACTATCTCGACAATCCCGAGGACATGGCTCGCTTCCGTCGGCGGCAGCTGGAGGAGAATGGCCGGGTCATCCCGCCGCCGGCCGACGAATATGATCCCAACGGCGACAATTCCGTCGATGCCTATCCGCCGGCGCCCAACAATGATGAAGGCTATGCCACCACCTATCCGGAGGAGCCGAAGTCCAACACCATCAAGCGCCAGCCGCTGAACGAGGCGTCGATCGACCCGGAGCAGCCGGGTCAGGGCGAGGTCCTGCAGACCAATCCGGAGACCTCGTTGCCGCCGAACACGGGCGGCAAGGCCAGTGTCGATCCGTCGCTGTCGCTCGGGGTGCGTCAGGATGTTGCCGCGCTGCAGGTGCTGCTTGATCGCGGCGGCGCCTCGCCGGGCGTGATCGACGGGCGTTTCGGCTCCAATGTCGACAAGGCGCTGGCCGCCTATAACGAAATAAACGGCACCAATCTGAAATCGACCGATGCGGTCGGCATCCAGGCGGCGCTCGCCCAGTCGGGCGGCGACCCCTTTGCTTCCTACACGATCACGGCCGAAGATGTGGCCGGCCCGTATGTCGCCTCGATTCCCGAGGACTACAGCCAGAAGGCCAAGCTCGACTGCATGTGCTACACCTCGGTCACCGAGGCGCTGGCCGAGCGCTTCCACATGGACGAGACCTATCTGAAGTCGATCAACAAGGGGGTCGACTTCAATCGCCCTGGCACGATGATCAAGGTCGCCAATTTCGGCAAGCTGGTCTCGACGCCGGTGACGCGCATCGTCGCCGACAAGACCAAGAAGGAAGTCTACGCCTATGATGGCGGCGGCAAGCTGGTCGCGGCCTATCCGGCGACGATCGGCTCGGCCGACACGCCGTCGCCGACCGGCATCCATGCCGTCTCGCGCATCGCGCTCGACCCGAACTACACATACAACCCCAACATCAATTTCAAGCAGGGCCAGAACGACAAGATCCTGACCGTCCCGCCGGGGCCGAACGGCCCGGTCGGCTCGGTGTGGATCGCGCTCGACAAGCCGACCTACGGCATCCATGGCACGCCCGAGCCCTCCAAGATCGGCAAGACCGAGAGCCATGGCTGCGTGCGCCTGACCAACTGGGATGCGCGCGAGCTTGCCAAGCTGGTGTCGCCGGGCGTCACGGTGGAGTTTATCGGCGGACCAACAATCGTGGAGGTCGGCGGGACCTCAACCGATGAGTTTACGCAGCAGTGAGGCGCGCGGCGCCGCGGCATAGATGAGCTGCACCAGCATGATGAAGCCTATGCTGAGCAGCGGCGTGATCAGGCAAAGCGCCGCGCCGACCGCCCATAGGGCCTGTGCCTTGACGATGCGATTGTAGACGGTGCTCCGCGTCTCCGCATCGACATCTTCGGCGATCATGCCGTTCCTGTCGGCATACCACCAACTCGCGAACAGCGAGGCGCCCAGCATCAAAAGGTTCAGCCAATAGACCAGCACCGCGATCCTGAATTCCAGGAAATCGGCCAGCAGGTCGGTTGAGAACGGCAATAGCGCGATAAAGGCGAGAAAGCACAGGTTCAATGTCGCCAACCTGCGGTCTGACTTCGCGATCAGGCCATGCTGCGCCTGCTGGCCGAACCAGAAGATGGTCAGCGTCAGGAAACTCAGCGCATAGGTCAGGAACCGCGGCGCCAGCGCGAGGATCGCGGCGAGCAACTCACCTTCCGAATGCACCGCCTCATGCGACGGAACCCTGATCTCGAGCACGATCAAGGTCAGCGCGATGGCGAAAACGCCGTCGGTTATGCCGACGATGCGCCCGCGTCCTTCCGTCGACGGTTCGAGCGGCCGCTTCATGGCTTCCCCCTCCACGCAATGCTGGAACCTAGCACGCTGCCGGCGGTTTGCATCAGGATCGGCGCCTACCTCCCCACACGGCCCTGAATCAAAGAGATAGAGCATGATGTTGTCCGAAAACCGCTTCACACTTTTCGGCATCATGCTCCGTCGCCTGGTTTCAAGAACAGTGATGCTCTGGCTCGTTGTTGCAATCACTCCGGAGGGCTAAGCAGGAATCATGTCATCCGCGAACGAAACGACTGTTGACTCGCATTCGCCCGCGCGCGTGAACGGTACATTCTGCCCCCAGACGCAGCGAAAGTTCGTGCTGGTCGCAGCGATTCTTGCCTCGGCACTGGGTTTCATCGATGGGTCCATCCTGGCGATCGCGATGCCGGCGCTGCGTGCGGACCTCGGCGCCAGCCTGGCCGAAGCGCAGTGGATATCCAACGCCTATGCGCTGACGCTCTCGGCGCTCATCCTGGCGGGCGGTGCCGCAGGCGACCGGTTCGGGCTGCGGCGCGCCTTCGTGACCGGCATCGCACTGTTCATTGCCGCCTCGCTCGCCTGCGCGGTGGCGCCCGACCCGGCCATATTGATCGCCTTCCGCGCCATCCAGGGCATCGGCGCGGCGATCATGGTGCCGGGCAGCCTCGCCATCATCGCCAAAGCCTATCCGAAGAAGGAGCGCGGCCGGGCGATCGGCATCTGGGCCGCCGCTTCGGCGCTGACCACCGCGCTCGGCCCCGTTCTGGGCGGCTTCGTTTTGACGACGTTCGGTAATGGGGTCTGGCGCGCGATCTTCGCCATCAACCTGCCGCTCGGGCTGATCTCGATCTATCTGCTTCTGGCCAAGGTGCCGGCCGACAGGCCGACCGAAAAACGCAGCCTTGACCTTGGGGGCGCGGCGCTGGCGACGCTTGCCTTCGGCCTGCTCGCCTACGGGCTGACGGCCATGAACGCCGAAGGCGGCGGAATGCTGTCAACGCCCGCGATCATAGCCGGTGTGGTTCTGCTCTTTGTCTTCATCGCTTATGAGCGCTGGCAGCGCGACCCGATGATCGATCTCGGCCTGTTCCGCATCCGCGCCTTTGCCGGCGCCAATCTGGCGACATTCTTCCTTTATTTCGCGCTGTCGGCCAATTTGTTCTACCTGCCGATGCTTCTGATCTCCGGCTGGAGGCTAAGCGAGGCCGAGGTCGGATTCATCTTCCTGCCGCTGTCGGCATCGATCGCGCTTTTGTCAGGGCCGGTCGGCCAGTGGTCGGACCGGATCGGTCCGCGCTTTCCGATCGCCAGCGGCAGCATGGTCGTCGCCATCGCCTTTGCCGGCCTCGCCATGCTCACGCATTTCGGCATCCATAATTTCTGGACCGGGACCTTTCCGCTGATGGCGCTGATGGGGCTGGGCATGGCGCAGATCGTGTCACCGCTGTCGACCGCGGTCATGACGTCCGTCGAGGACAAGGACACCGGTGCCGCGTCCGGCATCAACAATGCGGTCTCGCGCGTCGGCGGCCTGATCGCGGTGGCGGCGATGGGCTCGTTGGCGGCCTGGGTTTACGCGCGGACGACCGGCAGTGCTCCCGGCATGCCCGGTTTCGGCGAGACGCCCGCTTCCGGGCTTGCGGCCAATCTCGATGCGGCCAGGGTGGCGGCAAGCGATTCGGCTTTCACCGCGGTCGCGGCGGTCACGGCGCTACTTTGCGTGCTTTCTTCCCTCATCGCCTGGTTCACGGTTCCCGGACAGGCATCGCCCTGGCCGCAGCAGACAGACGAATCGCGTGGTTAGAGCAATCCCAGAAAAGTGTGAGCGGTTCAGCCTTGCGATTTCGCCGTAGGCTTCCGTCTGGAATTGCGTCGAAAGGGGTAGAGTGGTTCCTGCAACTGCTCAGTTCGGGAGCTGCGAATCAGCCTTGGCGCTGGCGACCTTCAGCGAGTTGCCGTCTTCCTGCTTCAGAAGATCGTCGATGCGCTCGCGCTCCTTCTTGAAGGCCACGAGATCGTTACCCTTCAGCACCTTGCCGACCGGCAGGCGCACGCGCATCGAATCGACCTTGGTGCCGTTGACGATGAGCTCGTAGTGAAGATGCGGGCCCGTCGACAGGCCGGTCTGGCCGAGATAGCCGATGACCTGGCCCTGGCGGACATGGACGCCGGGCTCGATGCCTTTGGCAAAGGCGCTCTGGTGGTTGTAGGACGTCTCGTAGCCATTGGCGTGGCGCAGGATGATCTGCTTGCCGTAGCCGCCGGCCCAGCCGGCCTTCTCCACGACGCCATTGCCGGCCGCGATGATGGGCGATCCGATCGGGGCGGCCCAGTCGGTGCCTGTGTGCATGCGCACATAGCCGAGAATCGGGTGACGGCGCGCGCCGAAGCCGGAGGTGAAGCGCCCGTTGGGCAGCGGGTTGCGCAGCAGGAACTGCTTGGCGCTCGAACCGTTCTCGTCGAAATAGTCGGTGCTGCCGTCCTGCATCTGGAAGCGATAGAAATTCCGCGTCTGCCCGCCAAAGGTTGCCGAAACGTACAGAAGCTCGGAATTGTCGGAGGTCTGGTCGTCGCCGTCGGGTTGTGAGAACAGGACCTCCAGCCGGTCGGCGGGCGAAAGCCGCGACTGGAAATCGACGTCCGAAGCAAGAAGCTTGATCAGCTTCTGGGTCATTGCTTTCGACATGCCGTAGGAATAGGCGGTGCGATAGATGCCGTCATAGATATTGGGCAGGTTGCCGCGCACCACCACGGGCTGCGAATCATCGAACGCCGTCAAAAGCTCGGGATTGGCTTCCGGCTCCTGGGCCGGCACATACTGGCCGCGGTCGTCCAGCGCGATGGTGACGATGTGCGTGGTCTTGTCATAGACGCTGGTGCGCACGACCTTGGCGATGTCGCCGCGTACTTCGAGGCCGACACGCAGCACCGTTCCGGCCTTGAGCGCCGTGGTGTTCAACAGCTTGCCGATCGCTTCCGCCATGCCGGTGGCGTCAGCGCCGGTGTAGCCCGAATCGGCATAGGCCTCGGCGATATCGGTATCCTCGGTGAAGGGGATGATTTCCTCGGCGAAGGCCGGCGTCTGGTCGTCCAGCGTGGCGCGAGGCGTCACCGAAACGTTTTCCTGCGTGATCTTCACGTCATAGGAGCCGGCCATCGATTCGGCGAAGGCGTCGCCGAATCGCTGCGGATCGACATAATGCAGCGCGGCCACCTGGACGGCGCCGTCGCTCAAGCCGTTGCTGGCATCCCGAACGACCTTTTCCACCTCGTCGGCGGACAGGTCGCTCTTTTCGTCGAAGGAAGCCGTCTCGATCGGGAAATCGACCGTCTTGAGGCTCATTTCGCTTTCAACCTTGGCGCCGTAGATCTGCGCGGCGGCCGCGGCGGCCGTTGCTGGCTGGGCATTGTCGTCGCTGTCGTCGCCGAAGACCTGCAGGGGGTCGAATGGCGGGTAAGGGCGGTTTGTGGTGTGGCCGGCGGCCAAGGCCATCTTGATCTGCACGAAAGGCATGGTGTGGATAACGTCACGGTCGCCGACCTTGGTGACCATCGAAACTTCCATGCGCCGCCGGTCCTTCGCCCGGGCGATCTGGCGGGGCGCTACCAGCCTGGTGGTCTTTGCCTGCTCGCCGGAATCATCGCCGCCGCTGGCAAGACCGATGAGCTCCGCAATTTCGGGTGGCGTGGCCAACTGCTGGCGCCCGTCGAGCGCCGCAAACAGCGCCACACCCATCAACACGCTCGAGGTTACACCGGTGAGGAAGGTGCCCGACAGCCAGCGCGCCGACACCTCGCGGCGGTCAGGCGGACCGCTGCGGCCGTCCGCGATCAGCGGCGGCTCGTTGCCGAGTTCGGCTATGACCTCTTCGGTGTCCGGCATCCAGAAAGGCTGCTTCTTCCCCAGGCGAAACGGCTTGTCGTTCTCGTTGCGGCCATGACATTTGCCTGTCACGGCCGTTGAAGTCAACGAAGCGGCAAGCCGGCCGATATCCCCAATGATGCGTCTCTTGCGAGACGGTGCTCTTGTCGTCTGTCGCGGTCGTCTGTTTTGGGGGCGCCTCACACATACGCGCGCGCCTTCCTTATATGGGCTGGTTTCACGCCTTAATGCGGCGGCAATAGGGCCCGTTGTGGATGACCCAAGGGCTGCCGCAGGGGCAGTCGGCTATCGAAAAAGCGGGCTGAAAAATTTGTCGCAAAAAATTCAAAAAAGTTCGAAATCGGTGTTGACGCCTCGAGTGCCCCCCGACTATATACGCCTCACCAACGACGGCGGCGACGCTGCTGGCGACGAAGAAGTTCGCTTCTGAGTATCGCGAGAGTTGGACCGAATTCAAGAGAGCCGCGTGAGCGACACTCGGGAGGCCCCGGAGCCGAGAGCGAAACGGGCCATGACGCTGCGTCTGTGGTGTCTGTTCTTTGACAATTGAATATTGAAGAAAGAGAAACGTGGGCGGC
>NZ_SADT02000039.1 GCF_004016445.2 Mesorhizobium sp. M2E.F.Ca.ET.219.01.1.1 | reverse complement strand
GAGACGCCGTAGGGCTCGTAGCGCGCATACTGGAACGAACCCGCCTGCGTCGTGCCGGCGACCATGCCGGCCTCGTCTCGCGCCATCTCGGCATAATAGCGGAAGATCGGCGCGCAATTGGCGATCTCGCCGATCGCTTCCGGATAGGGCTTGCCCATCTCGCGCACCATCAGCTCGGCGCAGCGGGTGAAGTCCGCCGCCTCGATGGCATTGGCCACCGCGTGCAAATGTTTTGCGCGGCTCTTGGCGTCGAGTCTTTTCCACGCCGCCTGCGCCGTTGTCGCGGCGGTCAGTGCGGCATCGATCTCGCCGTCGCTGGCCGAAGCGATGGCGCCGACCGTCTCCAGCGTTGCCGGATCGATCACCGGTTTTTGCGCACCGGTGGTCGGCCGGTAGTCCGGATTGACGAAGTATACCGGACGGTCGGGCGAGAATTCCATGAAACAATCCTCCGGGTCCGCTCAGCGGATCATGTAGACCTTCTTGATCGTCTCGTGGACGGTGCAGACGCCTTTCCAG
>NZ_SADT02000038.1 GCF_004016445.2 Mesorhizobium sp. M2E.F.Ca.ET.219.01.1.1 | reverse complement strand
CATCGCCATTGCCGCCACCGCATAGATCGTGCCGGCGGGCACCCACATGATCATGCCCGCCAATTGCTGGTCCTCCAGAGGCGTCAGCCCCCAGGCCATGGCGGTGCGGGTCTGCGCGATGTAGAGCACGCGTGGAGCGAGAGCGATCAAGGCACCCAGAATACTCGTGTGAACCATGGTCGCGAACAGATGCCAGGCCGAGGCGCCGTAATCACTCCGCCAGATCATCGCCCACCAGAACAATATCGCTGTCACAAAGAAGCAAAGATGCTGGACGCGATGCAGGGCAGTGTTGGTGACGGCCGCGTCGAACAATACCGGCAGGTGCCAGGCCCAGATCGCGAAGCCATGAACGATGGTCGCATTCAAGGTGCCCGTACACCAGTCCCACGGACCGCGAACCAGGGGCGAACACATCCCTGATGCACCCACGCGACGCGCTCGTCCTGGCAGCCCCCACATCAGGATGCCAACCGGGCGCGCAAGCACGATCAAAGGTGCCGAGACGGCCATGACCATCT
>NZ_SADT02000037.1 GCF_004016445.2 Mesorhizobium sp. M2E.F.Ca.ET.219.01.1.1 | reverse complement strand
TGCCGGTCTCCTCGGACCCGCCGGGAACCTGCTCGTAGATGTGCTTGCCGACATCGGCAAGCGTCAGCCCGCCGATCGACCAGTTGCCGGAAGCGTCGGTGGTCGTCGTGCGGTCGCCCGCGCTGAAGTCGCCGCTGTTGTCGTCGTCGATGAAGATCGTCACCGGGCCGTGTGTCCACGCGACGTCGTCCGCCGTCTTGCCGTCGCCGGTCAGGTCCTCGTACTTCGTGCCCGAGATCGAGAAGTTGCGGAAGTTGGTGAAGTCGTTGCCGGTGTCGGTGCCGCCGCTGCCGGGGTTGTCGATGGTCTGCACCAGGATGCCGGTCTCCTCGGACCCGCCGGGAACCTGCTCGTAGATGTGCTTGCCGACATCGGCCAGCGTCAGCCCGCCGATCGACCAGTTGCCGGAAGCGTCGGTGGTCGTGGTGCGGTCGCCCGCGCTGAAGTCGCCGCTGTTGTCGTCGTCGATGAAGATCGTCACCGGACCATGCGTCCACGCGACGTCGTCCGCCGTCTTGCCGTCGCCGGT
>NZ_SADT02000036.1 GCF_004016445.2 Mesorhizobium sp. M2E.F.Ca.ET.219.01.1.1 | reverse complement strand
CAGGAATGACACGATATAATGCGGGCTGATTGCCAGCAGGATTTCCGGGTCGTCCATGATGTGGTTGAGGCCGGAAAGGCCGATGGCCAGGAACCACAGCGCGGTAACGGGCCCGAACACCAATCCTACGCCGCCGGTGCCAAACCGCTGTACCGCAAACACGACCGCCAGAATGGCCAGTGTCAGCGGCACCACATAGGGCTGGAAGGTCGGCGTGACGACATTCATACCTTCGACCGCCGACAGCACCGAGATCGCCGGCGTAATGACTGCGTCGCCGAAAAAAAGCGCCGCGCCGACAATGCCGATGCCGAGGATCACCGCCGAGCGCGTCGGGAAACTGTTGCGCGCCAGCGCCATCAGCGACAGCACCCCGCCCTCGCCGCGATTGTCGGCACGGAGCACGAACATGATGTATTTGATGGTGACGGTGATCGTCAGCGACCAGATGATCAGCGAGAGTACGCCGAGGATGTCGCCACGGTTGGAGACGTTGCCACCGGCCGATGCGTGCAAGATCGGAAGAGCACA
>NZ_SADT02000035.1 GCF_004016445.2 Mesorhizobium sp. M2E.F.Ca.ET.219.01.1.1 | reverse complement strand
AGCGTCCTCCGATTTCGCTTCGGCGTTTCCAGCCGAAACGCCAGCCCGCGTTGTCATGGATCAAGGGAAAGGGCCGGAAGAAATGATTGTACGACACCCACTTGGGGATGTCCTGCGCCCTTTATCGGCCGATCAGATTTGGGAGAAATTCAAGGGCCTCAGCAGAGAGAACGTTCACCCGCGGTGGCAGGACGAGATCCTCTCGGCAATAGGCAACCTCGAAGCAGCAGGCCTTGGGCCTCTTCTGGCTGCTCTCTCTCGACGGGGCAGGCGATATGCCGAAGATGACGCCGCGATTCTCCTGAGCTAGGAAGGGGCAGGTACTTGCTGTGCGGGCGAAATTTCATGGGCATGGCTTGCAGGTTTCCAGCTTCAATTTCCGCAACGGATCTGCCGATGAGTTGGTGCTGTCACTCTTCGTGAGCGGGCCGGATACCACCACCTTACCGATAAAGATGTGGTCGGGAATTCGGGAAGAGATCACGCCTACAATCGCTGCCGTTTCAAGTCTGCTGATCGCGTTGACAGTCGTTATGTATGCCGGCGTAGAGGTGGTCCGCCAGA
>NZ_SADT02000034.1 GCF_004016445.2 Mesorhizobium sp. M2E.F.Ca.ET.219.01.1.1 | reverse complement strand
AAAGTTCTGCGGGCTGAACCTCTCGACACAGCAGTCAGGCCAATATCGGGGCCAGACCCGCCTTTCCAAATTCGGCAATGCTCGGCTGCGCCGCACCCTGTGGATCGCCGGACAAGTCGCCATCCGCCAGCGGGAGAATGGCTTCCGTCATAAGTTCGAACGCTACATTGCGCGGGATCGCGACAATCCCGATCTACGCCGCAAGGCAATGACCGCTATTACCGCCAAGATGGCCCGCGTCGTGCACGCTGTCGTCAAAGGTGGTTCCGACTACCGGCCCTTCGTTGAAGGGCGGGTGCCAGGTGGAAGAACCTCTGTCAGCTAGGGCCGTGAGGGCATCGATTCGATGACCCTGTAGATAATGTTCGGGTCTTCCGCCTGGATCAGAAGCTCGTGTTGAGGACGGTGAGGGCCCGCCTTCGTGCGGACCCTGTGTTTGCTATGGACGAGACCTTTTCCCTTGCCGGTGGAAGCCGCCTGGTTCGACGACTTGACCAACGTCACGCAGCAAGGGCATGCTGACGAACAGAGAGACCTTGACTGCAGGCTCCATTTCGTTCCGCGCTTAGGACGTTGTCGGT
>NZ_SADT02000033.1 GCF_004016445.2 Mesorhizobium sp. M2E.F.Ca.ET.219.01.1.1 | reverse complement strand
GCCGATGTCGGCAAGCACATCTACGAGCAGGTTCCCGGCGGGTCCGAGGAGACCGGCACCCTGGTGCAGACCATCGACAACCCCGGCGGTGGCGGCACCGATACCGGCAACGACTTCACCAACTTCCGCAACTTCTCGATCTCGGGCACGAAGTACGAGGACCTGACCGGCGACGGCAAGACCGCGGACGACGTCGCGTGGACACACGGCCCGGTGACGATCTTCATCGACGACGACAACAGCGGCGACTTCAGCGCGGGCGACCGCACCACGACCACCGACGCTTCCGGCAACTGGTCGATCGGCGGGCTGACGCTGGCCGATGTCGGCAAGCACATCTACGAGCAGGTTCCCGGCGGGTCCGAGGAGACCGGCATCCTGGTGCAGACCATCGGCAACCCCGGCAGCGGCGGCACCGATACCGGCAACGACTTCACCAACTTCCGCAACTTCTCGATCTCGGGCACGAAGTACGAGGACCTGACCGGCGACGGCAAGACGGCGGACGACGTCGCGTGGACACACGGCCCGGTGACGATCTTCATCGACGACGACAACAGCGGCGACTTCAGCGCGGGCGACCGCACCACGACCACCGACGCTTCCGGCAACTGGTCGATCGGCGGGCTGACGCTGGCCGATGTCGGCAAGCACATCTACGAGCAGGTTCCCGGCGGGTCCGAGGAGACCGGCACCCTGGTGCAGACCATCGACAACCCCGGCAGCGGCGGCACCGACACCGGCAACGACTTCACCAACTTCCGCAACTTCTCGATCTCCGGCACGAAGTACGAGGACCTCACCGGCGACGGCAAGACCGCGGACGACGTCGCGTGGACGCATGGTCCGGTGACGATCTTCATCGACGACGACAACAGCGGCGACTTCAGCGCGGGCGACCGCACCACGACCACCGACGCTTCCGGCA
>NZ_SADT02000032.1 GCF_004016445.2 Mesorhizobium sp. M2E.F.Ca.ET.219.01.1.1 | reverse complement strand
GCGCTGTGCTAACCGCAAGGAGGCAGGCGACCACGGTAGGGTCAGCGACTGGGGTGAAGTCGTAACAAGGTAGCCGTAGGGGAACCTGCGGCTGGATCACCTCCTTTCTAAGGAAGAACCCTAATGGGGTCCCCACCAGCGACGAGGCTTTTGCCGAGGAGCTTAAGGGTGGGGCAAAGACCCCTTTCGGTTCTCTTGGAACAAGACGGAAGATAGTCAATCTTACCGTCGCGCATACCTGAAGCGGGTCTGCCGCCTTCGTTTCTCTTTCTTCGCGAATGACTAACCTCCCTTTGGCTATGCCCACAAGGCGTGCCTTGCCGGTGCAAATGGTGCCAGCAGGGTACGGTTTAGGGCTTGTAGCTCAGTTGGTTAGAGCGCGCGCTTGATAAGCGTGAGGTCGGAGGTTCAAGTCCTCCCAGGCCCACCATCTCCTCGATACAATCGAGACCACTATCAGGGGCCGTAGCTCAGCTGGGAGAGCGCCTGCTTTGCAAGCAGGATGTCGTCGGTTCGATCCCGTCCGGCTCCACCAACCATCTTCTGCGAAGATGGGGCGTGTAGAGTAGAGATGATCGCCGGTGGTCAGTCATTCGAAAAAGAGTTTGCGCCGAGCTTTGTGCTCTGCGCCTGTTCTGTTTGACATCGTAAAGAGAAGATTTGTTCGAACTTCATGGCTGCAAAGCTGTGATTTGTCGCAAGGGACGCTCAATCCCTTGCCTATGATGGGTTTGCCTAACCGCGCCCTCGAACGGATCTCGAGAAGCTGGTCTTTTTGTGCCAATTCCATTCAGTGAGGCTCGGCACAGAGCTTCGCTGAGGCGACGATCCCTTCGGGGTCGCGCTTTGCTAATCTCGTAAGGGAGAGGCTGAAGCGACGATCTCTGCGAGATCGCGCGATGGGTATTGGCAATGAGAACGATCAAGTGTCTTAAGGGCAATTGGTGGATGCCTTGGCATGCACAGGCGATGAAGGACGTGATACGCTGCGATAAGCTACGGGGAGGTGCGAATACCCTTTGATC
>NZ_SADT02000031.1 GCF_004016445.2 Mesorhizobium sp. M2E.F.Ca.ET.219.01.1.1 | reverse complement strand
GCTAGCTGTGGAGCCTCAACAGGTTGTCCTCGGTTAGAGCGAGGCGACTGATAGGTGTTTTGGACTTTAGGCTCCCGTGGGGACGGTGCCAATTGTATCTGTGCAGCCAGACCGGCAACTCTGCGGCGCGGTGATCTGAAGTCGGATAAGCGATGGCATAAGCCCATTCGCGCAGTGCTGTCTGGATGAAGCGCTCGGCCTTGCCATTGGTCTTGGGTGTATAGGGTCTTGTCCTGACGTGCTTGAGGCCGAGATCGCGGCAGGCCTTGGCGAAGGCCTTTGATCTGTAGCAGGAGCCGTTGTCGGTCATGACGCGGGCTATCGTGACGCCGAGGCTGGCGTAGTAGGCCACCGCCGCCTTGAGGAAGGCGATGGCGCTTTCTTTTTTCTCGTCGGGCAGGATCTGCGAGAAGGCGATGCGGGAGGCGTCGTCGATGCAGACATGGACGAACTCCCAACTGCTGCCGCGCGAGCTGGCATTGCCGGTGCGCTTGCCGGTAATGCGATGACCGATGCGCTCGAAACGACCGAGCTTCTTGATATCGATATGGATCATCTCGCCAGGATGCTCGCGCTCGTAGCGTCGGATCGGCTCGGCCGGTTCGATATCCCGCAACCGCGACAGTCCGGCACGCTTGAGAACCCGGCTAACGGTGGCGGGCGAGACGCCGACCTCATGGGCGATGTGCTTGCCGGTCCAACGTTGCCGCCGCAGCGCCATGATGCGCTCGGCGATCAACGCAGCGGTGGCCTGCGGCATATGGGCGGGCCGCGAGGAACGGTCGATCATGCCGGCCCGCCCTTCGGACTTGTAGCGCTCGACCCAGCGCGCCACGATCTTGGCCGACACGCCGTAGACACGCGCCGCATGGGCTTTGGAGAAAGCGCCTTCTATCACCGACAGCGCCATCTCCTCTCGACGCAGCGGTGTGAGACGGGCATTCTTATGGATGTTCATTCGGATCCTCCGATGGATGCTGAAGCGTGGTAACTCCAGTCTCCTCGGTCCGGTCCGAATGGACAACCTCCCGAAAGCTCACAGCTAGC
>NZ_SADT02000313.1 GCF_004016445.2 Mesorhizobium sp. M2E.F.Ca.ET.219.01.1.1 | reverse complement strand
CGCTCGACACTTCCGACAAGGCGACGGTGACGGTGCACGACACCATCGACACGACCGCCATCACGCTGGACGACGTCAGCGTCAACGAGGGCGCCGGCACGGCGACGATCACCGCCCATGTCGCCAATGCCGTCACCGGCTCGGACCTGGTGATCAGCCTCGACAACGGCGCCAGCGTCACCATCGCGGTCGGCGCCACCAGCGGCGTCTCGACCGCCTTCGCGGTGCAGGGCGACGATCCCTATGTCGATGGCGAGAGCTACCAGGTC
>NZ_SADT02000312.1 GCF_004016445.2 Mesorhizobium sp. M2E.F.Ca.ET.219.01.1.1 | reverse complement strand
GCGAGCACTGTGACGCCGCGACCAGATGGACGTCATGATCTCGCGGCGGGGCGACCACCAGGAAGTCTGTGTGATAACCTCAAACGGGGAATAACTAGAGACCAGAACACGGGAGGATGAAATGACTTTCAAGCATTGTCTGCTGGTCGTTGCTGTCACGTCGCTCTGCCTCGGATCTGCCCAGGCCCAGTCTGCGAAAGAAGCCATTGAAGCCGCTAATGCCGAGTTCGTGAAGGCATACAACAGTAAGGATGCAGCCGCGGTTGCCTCGAAGTACG
>NZ_SADT02000311.1 GCF_004016445.2 Mesorhizobium sp. M2E.F.Ca.ET.219.01.1.1 | reverse complement strand
TTAATACTGAAAGTGCTTGTGTTTGTCCTCTTGTAAATAAACCTGAACCATGTGCTCTTGGTAAAATACCAACTTCAGATTCTAATGGGCGAATTTCATCTGTTTTACGACCATCTGGTCTAATTTTTTCTTCTGCTATCAGACGTCTTACTTCTTCTTTAACCAAGTCATCTAATATACTATATACTTCTTTGATTAAATCTTCATTCTCATCATCATTTTCATCAACAAATTCTGATGCAACTTTTTCTTTAAGTTCATCTAAGTTAATATCTCGT
>NZ_SADT02000310.1 GCF_004016445.2 Mesorhizobium sp. M2E.F.Ca.ET.219.01.1.1 | reverse complement strand
CCGCATCGCGCTCGACGACTTCGGCACCGGCTATTCCAGCCTTAGCTACCTGCATAAGCTGCCGCTCGACAAGATCAAGATCGACCGCTCCTTCCTGATCGACGTGACCCAGAGTCCCCAGTCGCTCGACCTTCTGAAGGGCATCGTCGGCCTGACCCGGACGCTGGGCTTGGTCGTTACCATCGAGGGGGTCGAGACCTTCGAACAGCTGAAGATACTGGTGCGTTCGGTCAAGCCGGACCTCGTGCAAGGGTTCCTCTTCGGCGCCGCGCTCAGCG
>NZ_SADT02000309.1 GCF_004016445.2 Mesorhizobium sp. M2E.F.Ca.ET.219.01.1.1 | reverse complement strand
CGCGCTCGGCGTCGCGACCGACGACGGCTGGATCGTCCTCGAACCACAGCGCGATGCAGCCTAGGATGCGTGAGATTCAGGTCAGGCCGGCCTCACCTGGATATTCTCTCAGAAATCGCTGGTGAGACCCTTCACCTCCCAGTCGCCGTAGCGGCCGGGTTCCTTGCCGCCGCGGCCGCCGATTTCCTTGGGCATCGCGGCTTCCTTTTCGCGATATTTCCGGCGCCTCGCCTCAGCCTCCGCCAGCGCGCGGCTGGCCGCCGGCGTCAGGGTCTTTT
>NZ_SADT02000308.1 GCF_004016445.2 Mesorhizobium sp. M2E.F.Ca.ET.219.01.1.1 | reverse complement strand
GCCGGTTTTGCGGCAGGAGGCACCTGGATCACGACCAGGCGTTTCAAAATGCCGATATGCGGACCGGCGATCTACGTGAATCCGGCGATTGTCGAGGCCTCGACCGAAATGCTCCGTCATACGGAAGGCAGCGTTTCGATGCCCGGTGTCACCGAAGAGGTTGAGCGGCACGCCCGCGTCCGGGTTCGCTACCAGGATCTCGAAGGCCAAGAGCAGTTCGAAGATGCCGAAGGCCTGCTGGCGGTCTGCCACCTGCACGAGGTCGACCTGCCCTTGGC
>NZ_SADT02000307.1 GCF_004016445.2 Mesorhizobium sp. M2E.F.Ca.ET.219.01.1.1 | reverse complement strand
GCCGCCGTCGGCAACTGTGACACCGGGCGCACCCTGCCCAAGACCGAGAACCTGTTGAAGACCCCCGCCTTCCTGCGTGTCGACCCCGTGGCGCTGGGCCAAGGGCAGGTCGTCTTCCTCGACGATGCCGGCCCGGTGGCGGACGCCGAGATCGTAACCGATGCCGGCCCCCTCCCGGCCGGAGCGATGGATATTCCGGTGCTGGGCGCCGCCGTCGGCGGTGATGACGGCGACTTCACCTTCAACGGCGAACCGGCAGGATACGTCCAGCGTCCGCCG
>NZ_SADT02000306.1 GCF_004016445.2 Mesorhizobium sp. M2E.F.Ca.ET.219.01.1.1 | reverse complement strand
GGCACCGGCATTGCGGGCGGCGACAGCGGCGAGAGCGGCAGACGGGTGCGGATCAATGGCGCCGCGGCGCGGTCGTCCGAGGATATGCTGGAGTGGCTGCGTGTCGTCTGGCTGACGCCGGCGATGGACGGACTGTTCCCCGGGCCGGCGGCCGACCGCCGGCGCTTCCTCGACCGGCTGGTGCTGGCGATCGATCCCGCCCACGGCCAGCGCGCGCTCGACTACGAGAAGGCGATGCGCGGGCGTCACCCCCTGCTTACGGAAGGATCTCGCGACGGC
>NZ_SADT02000030.1 GCF_004016445.2 Mesorhizobium sp. M2E.F.Ca.ET.219.01.1.1 | reverse complement strand
GGATGGGCTTCAGCGAGACGGTGCTGGTGACGGAAAAAGGCCCGGAACGCCTGACCACCATGGAGCGCAAGCTCTTCTCGCGTATATAAGCACTCCATTCAAGATGGCAAAGCACATGCGACCAGTCATAGGGATCGTCAGCAATTTCGACGTGGAAAAGGATGGTTACTTCTGTCTCGTCCACTATGTAAGCGCAATCGAAAAAGCCGGTGCGCTTCCAATCATCTTGCCGTATGTCAAAGAAGATGACGTGAGCGCGTTATTAGACCTCGTTTCTGGGCTCGTTCTTACTGGAGGTGGCGATTTTCCAACCGAACTTTACGGCGCGCCTCCGCACCCCGCTGTTCAACGGATGATCCCCGAGCGCGACGACTTCGAATTCGCGCTCGCCCGTTCAGCGTTCGATCGGCCCATGCCCGTTCTCGGCATCTGCCGAGGGATGCAGATTTTGAATGTTGTAGGCGGGGGTACGATCTATCCTCATACCTTAGATGAACTACAAAACGTAATCGATCATCGCGATGGCACCCCGTTGGATAAGACGGTTCACGAGGTTCAGTTGGAACGCGACACGCAGCTGTGGCGGCTCTGTGGAGCGCAATCATCGTCTTTCCGAGTAAACAGCTATCACCACCAGGCCATTAAACAGTTGGCTCCTGAATTCGTCGTTTCGGCGCGAGCTGACGATGGTGTCGTCGAGGCGATCGAGGCACCCGGCCGGCCATTCATGGTCGGCGTACAGTGGCACCCTGAGTGGATGTACGACAGTGAGCCCGCCTGTCGCAATTTGATCGATAACTTCGCAAGAGCCTGCAGTTCGATTGCAAGAGAACCTGCATGACGTGCGCCACCAGCACGCGCGTGCTGCCTCAGACGCAAAAAATTCCTTGAGGCGTTAACCGGCTGCGGCGCTAATAGCCGTCCCCCTGCACAACGTCAGCCTCCATTTTGGCAGGCATTTTATCGCCAAAGAAGCGGATATATTGGAGTATACCTCAGTGCGAGCCATATCTGAACTCGCCGAATTCGTTAGCAGCTATCCAGCAAGTGCACTGCCTGCGGCGACACGGCGTACAATTTCGTTGCTCATTTTAG
>NZ_SADT02000305.1 GCF_004016445.2 Mesorhizobium sp. M2E.F.Ca.ET.219.01.1.1 | reverse complement strand
ATCGAAGAAGGCAACAGGAAGGAAAAGGCGAAGTAAACCGGATGCCGGCGCGACAGCGTCTGCCGACGGGTCCTTCCCCATCGTCGGCATCGGCGCCTCGGCCGGCGGCATCGGGGCGCTACAGAAATTCTTCCCCGAAGTCCCGGCCGGCAGCGGCTTTGCCTATGTGGTCATCCAGCACCTCGACGCCGAGCACGAAAGCGTGCTGGCAAGCATCATCCAGCGCTGCACCTCGATCGCAACCGAGACGGCGGCCGAGGGTATCGAGATCGAGCCGAA
>NZ_SADT02000304.1 GCF_004016445.2 Mesorhizobium sp. M2E.F.Ca.ET.219.01.1.1 | reverse complement strand
CCAGAGCGGAGGCAAGTGAAAACGCCACTCGCTTGCTGACGTCGGTTGGGGTTGTTTCCATTTCAGTCAAGAAATCTGGTCGGATATTCGCCTCAATCGCGACCGCTTCAATTGACAATCGTCGCGCGCGGCGGATGCTTTCCACTGCCGAAGGTCGGGGGGTAAGTTTCAATGGCATCTCAGTCGTTCGCAACAGAGTGTTTTCGTCTGAATGAGTTTTCCGGACTGCTTCAACTAGCGTTCGGATTGAATTTGGCGCTGTCGATTTTTAGAGAGCTG
>NZ_SADT02000303.1 GCF_004016445.2 Mesorhizobium sp. M2E.F.Ca.ET.219.01.1.1 | reverse complement strand
TGAAAAAGTTGATTTTGGCCTCGGTGCTGGCATTCGCCGCGACAGCGGCAGCGATGGCGCCAACCCAAGCCGCCAGCCTGACTATCCAGTCCGACGACGGCGGCCAATATTCCTCGGATGACGATTCCGGAATCGTCGTTCGCCGTCATCATATGCGCCACTATGACAACGAGTATGACGGCGACCAGAACGCTCAGTACGATGACTACGACAATGGCGGCTACCGCTGGCGCCACCACCATCACCGCTGCCACACGGAAACGATTGTGCATTGGCGCC
>NZ_SADT02000302.1 GCF_004016445.2 Mesorhizobium sp. M2E.F.Ca.ET.219.01.1.1 | reverse complement strand
AGCATGTGCTGGCGAGCGCGCCGGGCGTGCCGCCGGTGCCGATCGGCCGCTACACCATCGAGCCGGTCTGCGAGAACGTCTTCGACGTCTCCAACGGCTGCGACGGCTGCAAGACCCTGCTGTTTTGCGGCAGCATGCATTTCAATCTCGACGGCTCGCATCCGCTGCTCGACATGATGCCCGACCTGATGCAGGCGCATAAGCTGATGGCGAACGCGCCGGGCATCCAGCATCTGCTCGACGCCATGGCCGGCGAGGTGACGATGGACCGGGTCGGCT
>NZ_SADT02000301.1 GCF_004016445.2 Mesorhizobium sp. M2E.F.Ca.ET.219.01.1.1 | reverse complement strand
TGGCGCTCGGCTATGTGCTGGCAAAACCGTTCGTGATGAGCGTCATCATCGGCGCCAGCCGCATGGAGCAGCTCGAACAAAACCTCGCCGCCACCAGCCTCAAGCTCGATGCCGACGATCTCGCCAGGCTCGATGAGGTGAGCGCCCTGCCGGCCGAATATCCCGGCTGGATGCTAGAGCGGAAAACCGCCGGCCGCCGTCCCGCTGCGTTCGTGCCGAGGGCGTAACTGCCTTTGAGATAAGCTGACCTTTTCGAGAGCCGCGTGTCCTTGGATGCGC
>NZ_SADT02000300.1 GCF_004016445.2 Mesorhizobium sp. M2E.F.Ca.ET.219.01.1.1 | reverse complement strand
AAAAGCGTAGTCCCAGCGGCGCCACGACATAGCGGAAAGCCTTGAAGCGCGAATAGCCGAGCGCCAGCGCCGCTTCCTCGTAGGAGCCGTGCACGGCACCGATGCCGGAGCGAAAGGTTTCGACGTTGAAGGCGCCTGCATAGAGCGAAAGCGCGATCACCGCCCAGGTGAAGTTGCCGATCATCGGCACCGGCAGGCCGATGGCATTCTGTCCGACCGGCATCAGGCTGCCGACGGCGAAGTAGAAGAAATACATCTGCACGAGCAGCGGCGTGTTGC
>NZ_SADT02000299.1 GCF_004016445.2 Mesorhizobium sp. M2E.F.Ca.ET.219.01.1.1 | reverse complement strand
CAAGCTCACACTCGTCGCCTGGGGCGATGACCTTGGCCGCTACACATTCGGCGAAGCGAAAATAGCACACCGCTTCTGCCGAACCTGCGGCATCCATCCCTTTGCCGAAGACACCAGCGAAAGCGGCGAACGCAGCGCCTACGTCAACATCAACTGCTTGACCGGTCTCGACCCGTCCACCTTGTCGATCTTCGACTTCGATGGGCGCTCAGCCTGAAGCAGTTCAGCTCTACCGGTAGCCTGTTGCATCGGCTGGTTTGCCGGCATCCTGAACCTCCG
>NZ_SADT02000298.1 GCF_004016445.2 Mesorhizobium sp. M2E.F.Ca.ET.219.01.1.1 | reverse complement strand
CCTCGAACAGCACCTTCTCGACATGCGCCTTGGCGACCAGCCGCAGGTTGGGCCGCCGCAGCGCCGGGCGCAGGAATGCCTTGGCGGTGTTCCAGCGCACGCCCCTGCTCTGGTTCACCTCGAAGAAGCCGGAACCCTCATTGTCGCCGTCGTTCACATCCTCACGCGGCATGATGCCGAATTCCTTCGCCGCTTCCTGCACCGTGTTCAGGATCGGCCAAGACAGGCGTGGCCGCGCCACGTTCCATTCGCCGCCGGAACCATGCAGCCTGGTCTTGCC
>NZ_SADT02000297.1 GCF_004016445.2 Mesorhizobium sp. M2E.F.Ca.ET.219.01.1.1 | reverse complement strand
CGGCAATCGCGGCGTCGCCGCGGCCCTTGCGGTGCTCGGCCTTGAGGTCGAAAACGGCCGCATCACCGGACTGGAGAACGCCGCCATCGTGGCGCCGCTGGCGATCGCGCTTTTGGTGGTGGCGGTGCTGTTCTGCTGGGCCTTCGTCGAGACGCTGATCAACATAGCGGCCAGTCCCGACGCCACGGACAGTGTCGTGCGCGTCGCCTTCATTTCCGCCTCTGCTGTGTTGTCGCTGGTTCTGGTCGGCGGCGCGGCGCAAGGAATCGACGGACTGTTC
>NZ_SADT02000296.1 GCF_004016445.2 Mesorhizobium sp. M2E.F.Ca.ET.219.01.1.1 | reverse complement strand
CCGGGCGAATGGATGGATGGAGGACAATTGCATGACGCTCTCCTGGCTCCTTGCATTGCCATTCGTCCCCGTTGCTCTTGTCTTGAGACGCCATGGCCGCAATGCGGCAAAAGCCGATCACGATTGCGCGACCAATGGAGCGTCGCTCCACCTCCGGACAAACCATTGAAAACACGCCAAACTATTGGAGGGCATGACGCGAGATCAGTTTTGCCGAAATACTTGCGCATGCCGGACGGGGCGATCCGGCTCCAGCGCTCGATCAAGAAGCGATCCCAAG